>NZ_WMEZ01000010.1 GCF_009856415.1 Halobacillus litoralis
TGAGATTTCCCTTTGCTTTAAGCAAATAAGATCCCTCAGAGACGATGAGGTTGATAGGTCCGAGGTGGAAGCGTGGTGACACGTGGAGCTGACGGATACTAATGGATCGATGACTTATCTATCTGATGATAATCATTCGTGAATGACAGTTGCTTTTCATAAAAGATGTTTCCTTATCCAGTTTTGAGGGTTCACCTCAAACTTTATATTGATGTGGTGGTGAAGGCGAAGAGGTCACACCTGTTCCCATGCCGAACACAGCAGTTAAGCTCTTCAGCGCCGATGGTAGTCGGGTTTACCCCCGTGAGAGTAGGACGCCGCCACATTGATTCTCTTTCCTTATTGATGCTTTTGATGAATGAACATTATTCCAACGTAGCTCAGTGGTAGAGCAATCGGCTGTTAACCGATCGGTCGTAGGTTCGAATCCTACCGTTGGAGCCACTTGCTTCCATAGCTCAGTGGTAGAGCACTTCCATGGTAAGGAAGGGGTCGCCGGTTCAAATCCGGCTGGAAGCTCTGAGAAACTATCAAACACATGGCCCGTTGGTCAAGTGGTTAAGACACCGCCCTTTCACGGCGGTAACACGGGTTCGAATCCCGTACGGGTCACCACTTATCGGAGGATTAGCTCAGCTGGGAGAGCACTTGCCTTACAAGCAAGGGGTCGCAGGTTCGAACCCTGCATCCTCCACCATTAATTTCATAAGCCGGCCTAGCTCAACTGGCAGAGCAACTGATTTGTAATCAGTAGGTTGGGGGTTCAAGTCCTCTGGCCGGCACCACTTATTTAGTCAAAGTGGAGGGATAGCGAAGTTGGCCAAACGCGGCGGACTGTAAATCCGCTCCCATCGGGTTCGTAGGTTCGAGTCCTACTCCCTCCACCATTTATTTCATTGACTATAACGGCTGACATCCATGATCAGCTATTTTTTATGAAAATAAACATTCCTTGTATAATGATCTTTAGATGGTATATACTATTTTTGTAACTGTTGGGCCATAGCCAAGCGGTAAGGCAACGGTTTTTGGTACCGTCATGCGCTGGTTCGAATCCAGCTGGCCCAGCCATTTTTTAAAGATGTTATACTAGATGTTATTATATTATGAGCCATTAGCTCAGCTGGTAGAGAAGCCGTAAGCATCATTGGAATTTCTTCATTGTAGGCTTTGCGAGGAGCGTATGCTTCACCGAGAAAATCTATCAACGTGACGAGCACTTTGCTTATAAGATAACGAGCATCATTTTTCATATGAGCCATTAGCTCAGCTGGTAGAGCATCTGACTTTTAATCAGAGGGTCGAAGGTTCGAATCCTTCATGGCTCATCTTTTAATTTTATATGCGGGAGTAGTTCAGTGGTAGAACACCACCTTGCCAAGGTGGGGGTCGCGGGTTCGAATCCCGTCTCCCGCTCCATATGGGGCCTTAGCTCAGCTGGGAGAGCGCCTGCTTTGCACGCAGGAGGTCAGCGGTTCGATCCCGCTAGGCTCCACTCTATAAACCTGACATCAACGATTGATGTCAGGTTTTTTTTAAGTTTCTTCCTCTTGCATTTAGAATCCTGGTTTTATCATTTCTATATTTCTCGCTGTACATTTCAAAAGGTTCGACACTCTCATCTGGTTAATAGTCAAAAAAATTTGTGACGTTGCCCCTATGCACAGCTTAAGTCCCATTATATGGGAAAAGGTTTCAAACCTTGTAAACATGCATGATTACATACGTTTTCATACTATTTATCGTATATATATACACAATCATGTCCAGTTGAGTCATAACAGGAAAAACGGATACAATTATAGTAGAGAAAAAAGGAGGAACTTTGATGAATAAACAGCTTTCAGTTATCGGTGTACCTATGGACCTTGGGCAGATGCGCCGAGGCGTGGATATGGGACCAAGTGCTATTCGTTATGCGGGTATGGTTGAACGTCTAGAGCAATTGAAATATAACATTGAAGATCTAGGGGACATTGAGATTCCTCGTCCAAAACAGAATACAGATGAAAAACAGGATAATTTACGTAACTTGAATGAAATTGCTGAGGGTAGTCGCCGTCTTGCAAAAGCGGTTGATGAAGTAGTAGAAAATAAACGTTTCCCACTTGTGCTCGGAGGAGATCATAGTATTGCTATGGGGACTCTGGCAGGAGTTGCGAAACATTATGAGAACCTTGGTGTCATCTGGTATGATGCTCACGGCGATTTGAATACAGCCGACAGCTCGCCTTCTGGTAACATTCATGGAATGCCACTTGCTGTAAGCTTAGGGGTCGGCCACGAAAAACTGACGAGTATCCATGATTATGAGCCGAAGATTAAACCAGAAAATATTGTGATTATTGGAGCTCGTTCTCTTGATGAAGGAGAAAGAGTGCTGATTGAAGAGAAGGGTATCAAAGTCTATACGATGCACGAAGTGGATCGTATGGGGATGACGCAAGTGATGGAAGAAACGGTGGATTATTTGAAAGACCGTACGGATGGGGTTCATTTAAGCTTAGACCTTGATGGATTGGATCCTAATGAAGCTCCTGGCGTAGGAACACCTGTTATGGGTGGCCTAAGCTACCGTGAGAGCCATTTAGCGATGGAAATGCTTCATCAGTCAGGGATGATCACATCGGCGGAATTCGTAGAAGTAAATCCAATTCTTGATGAAAAAAATAAAACCGCTAGCGTAGCGGTAGGTTTGATGGGTTCTCTATTTGGTGAGAGCTTGAAATAAATGAACGGTTCTTAGCAGTAACCCGCTTTTTGTAAAGTGGGTTGCTGTTTTTTATGGGTTACTTCATCATATTCATTCAACAGGTTATCTAATTTCACACTCATTCGTACGACTTCCGGCGAGCTCAACTTATGGAGACTGGCTAAACGAATCATTTCCACACGACAAGCTTCGATTTCTTTCTTCAAAGCGGTCACTCGCTTCATATTAAATTTCCTCCTAAGAAATTTTTTACATTTACAGCTTTATAACCGATACTAAAAAAAGTTAAACTTATATTAGCTAAAAAAATATTAAATTTATGAAACTTTGTGGCGAGGTCATCCGTAAAGGTTATCGACCGCACGTATAGCGGAGGTATGAAAAGATGGAAACCATGATTAAGCAAAAAATAAAAGAAGTGAAAAAGGGCAATCAATCCGCTTTCGAAGACATTGTTTCTTTTTACCAGAATAAAGTTTTTCATATTTGTCTGCGAATGGTTGGGAACTCGTATGAAGCTGAAGACCTGGCCCAGGAAGCCTTTATCAGAGCCTACACGAATCTCCATACGTTCGATGAGAAAAGGAAATTCTCCACTTGGTTGTATCGGATAGCAACGAATCTGTCGATTGACCGAATCCGTAAAAAAAAGCCGGACTATCATCTGGATGCAGAAGTGAAGGGGACGGAAGGATTAGACATGTATTCGCAATTAGCTGCCGACCAAGCTCTACCGGAAGAAGAAGTAGAAAGCCTTGAACTACAGTCATACATCCACAAGGAAATATTAGCACTTCCACCTAAGTATAGGAGCGTCATCGTGCTTCGTTATTTAGATGAGCTTGCTCTTCAAGAAATTGCAGAGGTATTGGAGATTCCAGTAGGGACTGTTAAGACGAGGATTCACCGAGGTAGAGAGGCTTTACGTAAGAGGCTTCGACATGTGTGAAGGAGTTGAGAGGGAATGAATTGCAAGAGAGAAGCCGTTGAACTTATGCATAAGTATTTAGATGGCGAATTAAATAAAGAAGAAGAGAGACGACTGAGAGATCATTTACAAAGCTGCCAATCCTGCCAAGATCACTTTCATGAACTAAAGAAAACGACGACATTGATCAAAAACACGACACCTGTATCTGCGCCGCCACGATTTACTGCCAATGTGATGGCGAATTTGCCAAAAGAGAAGAAAAGGAAGAACTACCTTCGTAAGTTGCAAAGACATCCGCTGCTTACAGCTGCTGCCGTCTTTTTCTTATTGATGTTCGGTGGTATATTTACCGAATGGAATCAGGACCAGCAAGTGACGGTATCCAAGCAAGAGAATCTGGAAATACGTGATCACACGGTCATTGTACCGGAAGGCGTTACCGTTGAAGGGGATCTTGTCGTAAGAAACGGGGATTTGAGGATCGACGGGAAAGTCGATGGGGATATCACCCTTATCAATGGGGATATCATCAATGATCCTTCTGAAAATGTGGAAACGGATGATGGGCTGGACCGTAATAACCTCCGTGCCTATTCAGGGGAATTGACTGAAGTGAACCAGGTTTACGAATGGGTCTGGTATCATACGAAGAAGACATTCAAAGCGATCTTTTCATTTGAATCGGATTAGAAAGCAAGGAAGCCTGCGCTTCCTTGCTTTATTTTTTTGAATAGAATGAGCATAAGCTTCCCTGAAACAAACCAAATTGGTGGAGAACTGGTAGGT
This sequence comes from Halobacillus litoralis, assembly GCF_009856415.1. GTDB lineage: Bacteria > Bacillota > Bacilli > Bacillales > Halobacillaceae > Halobacillus > Halobacillus litoralis_C. Next base: position 4,431 of record NZ_WMEZ01000010.1, read on the forward strand.
CTGTCGTTAGGATGGTATGTTCTCCATATATACAGGAAAGGTTATGTGATATAATGGTAAATGTGAATTTTTAAGGTTTATTATATCTAAAAGGAAGTGTAGGCATGCTTGATGGGGGATTGGATGTTTTAGATTATTTTTTGATTACTGTGGATATCGCCCTTGTCTGGTTTGTTGTATATAAATTAATCATGCTGATCCAGGGAACGAAGGCCGTTCAGTTATTAAAAGGTATTTTCGTTATTCTGGGTATATGGTTATTGAGTAATTTATTTGGACTGACCACATTAAGGTGGCTGATGTCACAAGCGATTACGTGGGGTTTCCTCGCGATTATCATATTGTTCCAGCCTGAACTCAGAAGAGCTTTAGAACAACTTGGACGAGGAAGCTTCTTCAGCAGGAATACCTCAGAAGAAGAAGACACCGAGAAAACTTTACAGGCGATCATCAAGTCCTGTAACTATATGGCCAAACGGCGAATCGGTGCATTGATTACGATTGAACGTGATACAGGTATGGGGGATTACGTAGAGACAGGCATCCGTGTCGGCGGACACTTGTCGAGTGAATTGCTTACGAATATTTTCATACCGAACACGCCTCTCCATGATGGAGCGGTTATACTTAAAAATGATGAAATTGTTGCTGCTGCTTGTTACCTCCCGCTTTCAGAGAGTCCTTTCATTTCGAAGGAGCTCGGTACAAGGCACAGAGCAGCCATGGGAATCAGTGAGGTGACAGATGCATTAACAATCGTCGTATCTGAAGAGACAGGAGCGATTTCCTGTACGAAGAACGGGGAATTGCATCGAGACCTTGATCAAGTGAAACTGGAAGAGATCTTGCGTACAGAATTGGATTATTCCGCCCCTGCGGTGAAAAGCTGGAACTGGAGGGGGAAGAAGAATGGATAATTGGTTTAAAAGTATTTGGTTTATAAGAATTATATCCCTTATGCTTGCTGGTCTTCTTTGGGTGACGGTGAATGTCGATAACAATATGGACTCTGATTCTTTGTTCTTCAACCAGTCATCCTCTGATATGGAAGTAATGGAAAACATCCCACTCGAAATCAGGTTTGATAGTGAAGAATACGTGGTCAGTGGAATCCCGCAAGAAGTATCCGTCTCTGTTGAGGGGCCGACCTCTGCTGTGGCTCCTGTTTCCAGACAAAAGAACTTTACGGTTTTTGTAGATTTGAATGGTCTCGGACCGGGTACACATGAGGTGTCCTTACAGCACTCAGGGATATCCAATCAGCTTGCAGTCACGCTCGACCCTAAAATCATTGAAGTGACGATTGAGGAAAAAGTGACGGAAGAATATGAAGTGAACATTGATTATATCAACCAAGGAAACCTGGATAGTGCGCTTGAGCTTGGTGAACCAGAAGTGGATCCTTCAGAAGTTGCCATAACGGGGGCCTCGTCGGTCATTGAGCGAGTAGCCTCTGTGAAAGCGATCATTGATGTCGGAGGGGCCACGGAGTCGATTGAAGCGCAGGAAGCTCCTGTTAAGGTTTATGATAATCAGGGGAATGAGTTGAATGTTCTCGTAGATCCAACGACTGTGAATGTATCCGTTCCGATCGCCACCCGCACGAAAACCGTCCCATTGAATGTTGCCGCTCGTGGGGGGAATACAGAAGGGGTACTGATTGAATCGGTCAGTACGGAAACAGAGGAAGTCACCATTTCAGGACCTAAGGAAGTACTTGATGGCATTGAGTCACTTCCTGAAGTACCAGTCGATGTATCAGAAGTGACAGAAAATCAAACCGTCGAAGTCGATATTCCGCTTCCTGAAGGAGTCACTTCCGTCCAACCGGAAACGATTGAAGTGGATATTGAAGTCGTTGAAGGTGAAGCAGGAAATGACGGAAGCGACACAGATCAACCATAACGTATATATCGTGAAAACATAGATCAATGGAAAGTATAGAAAGAGAGGTCGAATGATTATGGGTAAATATTTTGGCACGGACGGCGTACGAGGCGTCGCGAATAAGGAATTAACACCAGAACTTGCATTCAAACTTGGCCGTTACGGCGGTTATGTCGTAACAAAAGGTGTCGAGCGACCGAAAGTTTTAATTGGACGTGACACGAGGATCTCTGGTGAGATGCTTGAAGGCGCATTGGCTGCCGGGTTATTGTCGATTGGAGCAGAGGTTATGCGTCTAGGTGTCATCTCTACACCAGGGGTAGCCTTTTTAACGAAAGCGCTGCAGGCGGAAGCGGGAATTATGATATCCGCATCCCACAACCCTGTTGAAGATAATGGCATCAAATTCTTCGGTCCAGATGGTTTTAAATTGACCGATGATCAAGAGCAGGAGATTGAAGCATTGATTGATGCAGAGCAAGATGATCTTCCGAGGCCGTCAGGATCGGATCTTGGTCAGATTAATGACTACTTCGAGGGCGGACAGAAGTACTTGCAGCACTTGAAGCAAACCGTGGATTATGATTTTGAAGGACTCCACATCGCACTCGACTGTGCCCATGGAGCGACTTCATCACTAGCCTCCCACTTATTCGCAGATCTTGAAGCGGACATCTCTTCGATTGGATCATCCCCGGATGGTCTGAACATTAATGACGGTGTCGGTTCTACACACCCTGAGCCATTGCAGGACCTTGTGAAAGAGAAGAAAGCGGATGTAGGACTTGCCTTTGATGGAGACGGCGACCGCCTAATTGCGGTTGATGAAAAAGGGAACATCGTGGACGGAGACAAAATCATGTACATTTGTGCCAAGCACATGAATGAAAATGGTACATTGAATAACTCTACAGTGGTCTCTACAGTTATGAGTAACCTTGGTTTCTACAAAGCAGTAGAAGCGAATGGCATGAAGAGTGATAAAACGGCCGTTGGGGATCGTTATGTCATGGAAGAAATGCGTCGCGGTGGTTATAACCTTGGTGGGGAACAATCCGGACATATCATCTTCCTTGATCACAACACGACGGGCGATGGCATGCTGTCGGCTCTTCAATTGGTCAATGTTATGAAAGAAACGGGCAAACCACTCTCAGAGCTTGCCAGTGAAATGGAAAAGTTCCCTCAAGTATTGAAGAATGTCCGTGTCATTGATAAAAATAAAGTTCAAACTCATCCTAGAATCCAGGAAGCTATCCAAGCCGTAGAAGAGGAAATGGGAGATAGCGGACGTGTTCTCGTACGTCCTTCTGGTACAGAACCTCTAGTTAGGATTATGGTGGAAGCACCCACGGAAGAACAATGCGAAGAGTATTGTGATAAAGTTGTCCAAGTCGTTGAAGAAGAGCTTGGCTTAAAGGAATAGTTTCAGGGCTTGCGCAGGTCGCACATGGAGGTGATCTGCGCATATCCTATTACAGAGCCCTTACATTTCTGTAACGGTTACAATTTTTATTGACCGATCTGAGAGGTCTGTGTACAATTGAACATGTCCTTGAAAAAATTGTCGTTTTCCATGTTTGAGAAGCCTTCTAATCGGAAATGAGACAAAAGGATTTTATTTTGAAATAGTTAAGGAGGATCGAGGTCATTCCTTGTTTATAAAGCGCCAGGACTGTGTGTTACGCCTGAAAATGAACACAGTTGACGAGGTGGAGGTTCATCGAGTTTTCGGCGGATGCCTCCCGGTTGCCACACTTCAACCGCATGTCCGAATGTAAAACGGGAAGGTGACTTTCCGAACAAAACATTCAGGACGAAGTGATCAAAGAAAGAATAACGGGAGAGGGGCAGCGGAAAGCCCCTTTGAAATCTACGGAGCATTCGTTGCCCTTCTCCAATAACAGGAGGACAACAATTATGTGTGGAATTGTAGGATATATCGGACAGGATGATACGAAAGAGATTTTATTGAATGGTTTGGAAAAGCTTGAATACCGCGGTTATGATTCAGCTGGTATTGCGACATTAAATGAGAATGGTGTAGAAGTGACGAAAGTAAAAGGTCGTATCGCTTCTCTTAGAGAAGCTGTCGATCAAAGTGTCAAAGCGACACACGGCATCGGACACACACGCTGGGCTACACACGGCGCTCCTAGTGAAGAAAACGCGCACCCGCATCAAAGTACTTCCGGACGCTTCACAATCGTTCACAATGGTGTCATTGAGAACTATGTGGACGTTCGCGACGAGTACTTGAGCGGCGTGGAGTTCAAGAGTGAAACAGATACGGAAATCATCGTCCAACTGATGGAAGTGCTGAATAATGAGATGAACGATGTAGCTGCAGCTTTCCGTAAAGCTGTCGAACTTCTGACTGGTTCTTATGCGATTGCAATGATCGATCGCGAAAATCCTGATACGATTTTTGTCGCTAAGAATAAGAGCCCTCTGTTAGTTGGAATCGGTGATGACTTCAACGTTGTAGCCAGTGATTCCATGGCGGCTCTTCACGTAACCGATCAATTCCTTGAGCTTGAGGATAAAGAAACCGTCATCGTTCGCCGTGATGGTGTTGAAATTCAAAAGCCCGATGGTACAAAAGTTGAGCGTGAACCATTCACAGCAGAATTGGATACAACGGATATCGAAAAGGGAACGTATCCTCACTTTATGCTGAAAGAGATTGATGAACAGCCGTTCGTCATCCGTAAAATCATTCAAGAATACCAAAATGAGAATGACGAGATCAAGCTGGATCCTGAAATCCGCCAAGCGATGAAAGACTGCGACCGTATTTACATCATCGCTGCAGGTACGAGTTACCATGCCGGACTTCTAGGTAAACAGTTCATTGAAAAACTCGCAAACATTCCAGTAGAAGTTCATGTAGCTAGTGAATTCTCTTACAACATGCCACTTCTTTCTGAGAAACCGTTGTTTGTTTACATTTCTCAAAGTGGTGAAACGGCAGACAGCCGTTCTGTCCTTGTCCAGACAAAAGAACTTGGTCATCCGGCACTGACGATTACAAACGTGCCAGGGTCCACCCTTTCCCGTGAAGCAGACTATACGATGCACCTGCACGCAGGACCAGAAATCGCTGTAGCTTCTACAAAAGCTTATACAGCACAAATGGCTGTTCTTGCCATTCTAGCTGTTGATACAGCGCGTGCGAAGGGCATAGAACTTGATTTCGACCCAATGCAGGAGCTTGGAATCGTGGCGACGACGATGGAAGCCCTGACTGATCAAAAAGAGAAGTTGGAAGACTTGGCACGCGAGTATCTATCTACGACTCGTAACTGCTTCTTTATCGGCCGCGGCATCGATTATTATGTCGGATTGGAAGGGTCTCTCAAGTTGAAAGAGATCTCTTACATCCAGGCGGAAGGCTTCGCTGGTGGTGAATTGAAGCACGGTACGATCGCTCTCATTGAAGATGGTACACCTGTCATTGCCCTTGCAACACAGAAAAACGTCAACTACTCCATCCGTGGAAATGTCCAGGAAGTAGAGGCGCGTGGCGCAAACAGTATGATTATCAGCATGGAAGGCTTGAATAAAGATGGCGATGCTTTCGTCATTCCACAAGTGCATGACCTTATGACACCACTTGTTTCTGTCATTCCATTGCAGCTGATTTCCTACTATGCAGCGCTTCACCGTGACTGTGATGTTGATAAACCACGTAACCTTGCGAAGAGTGTTACAGTAGAATAATGACTTGAAAAGCTGGCATCCCCTTGAGGATGTCAGCTTTTTTAACTTTCTTGAATCTGTATGGGGGAAAGACAACCTGGGGAAAATAAGTCTATTCGATGCCGTTAGGGGTGTTTGTTTTATGGAAAAATATGCCATGGTTTTAGTGTTCATCACCTGCTTGTGGATGGTCCATACGCCCTTGCACGCCCAAGTCGATCAGCCCCAACCCCTTGAAGATTTCTATGCTGAATATGGATATAAGTCTCTGGATGAGGCCGTCAAAGAATTTGAACAACATACGAAAATGAACGTGTATCTCCCTAAGAAACTTCCGTCATTGGCATTTACACACGTATTAGCCAGGGTTCATCGGTTAGGTGGGAACGAGAATGTGGAATTAAATGTGGAGTACTTGAATGAACATGTACCTGAGAATCACTATAATGTGGACATCCGGCCGGCAGAACAAAAGCTATTTATTCATGAAAAGCGGATCATAGAACAGGTGAGGTTGAAGACTGGAGAAAAAGGGGTTTTCGTGAAAGTCCCCGGTTTTCACGTTTTTATTTTTGAAACGGAGCAATGGCAGTATAGGTTGAGTATGGATCAACGCGTTTCAAATCAATTTTTCCCTGATCAGTTAGTTGAAATCGCCAATTCCATCGACAGTGATTGATCAAGGGAGTAGGGTATCCTTTAAGGTTAAACAAAAGGGGACGTTCCAAGAACGTCCCCTTTTATATGGTGTTTCGCTATTCTCCAAACATATAGGTCTTATGGTGATAGGATATTGAAAAAGCAATTCCGAGCGCCATCAAGTTTCCGAGCAAAGCACTTCCTCCATAACTGATGAATGGCAGCGGAATTCCCGTGATCGGTAGTAGCTGGACTGACATTCCGATATTTTGGAAAACGTGGAATGCGATCATGCTGATAATCCCAACCATTACATACGCGCTGTAATTGCTATTCGCTTTAAAAGCGATGGTCGTGAAGCGGTAGATCAACAGGAAGAACAGGATGATGACAATACAAGATCCGAGAAAGCCATATTCTTCTGCGATGATACTGAAAATGAAGTCGGTTTGGGCTTCTGGTAAGTAAACTTCCCTTTCACCAAACCCTTTTCCATACAGCTGTCCGGAACCGATTGCCCTCATTGCTTTGACGAGATGATATCCGGAAGAGTCTTCATATTTGGTCGGCTGGAACCAGGAGTAGATACGACCGAGCTGGTACTCCTTCACACCTAAATAGCGGTCAAGGAGTTCAGGTGCTTTTAGTGCAAGCCAGATGAGCCCCGTTCCAAGCGCTGAGATGAAGGTGAAAATCGGTAAAATAATCTTCCAGGAGATGCCTGAGATCAGGACGAATCCTGCTAGTATGGCGATAAACACAAGGCTTGTCCCTAAATCGGGCTGCTGCATGATCAAAAGAACCGGTAGTCCGGTAACTGCACCTAATTTCAACAACAGGAATAAATCCATTTTCAACGAGGAGCGGTGCTTTTGATTATGATCGACGGCTATCCTTCCAAGGGCAAGAATGGTGAATATCTTTACAAGCTCTGCAGGTTGTAAAGACAATCCCGGCATGGCGAACCAACTCTTCTGACCTTTGATGACGGGGGCGATGGATGGTGGAGCGACGATCAAAGCGATTAATAGAATGATGCCGAATCCATATAAATACCAGCTGATCTTCTTGAAATCTTCTGGATCGACAAGGAGCATAAAGCCGATGACGATACCCCCGAGTCCATACCAGACCAACTGTTTAAGTACAAAGTTATCATTATATTGCGTGCTTTGCTGGGCACTGAAAAGAGCGACTGCGCTGACGGCTATGAAACAACACATAATAAAAAAGAGCTGCCAATCGAATCTTTCTTCGAATTTCATTTTTGGTTATACATCCTCTCATGTTGGCGAAGCAAAAAAAGCGTGCTGTTGACTATTATAAGCACATGTAACACGTTTGAAAAGTGAACTCTTCCTTATTCTTCAATTATAAAGCAATCTTTTCAGTCATGGACATGAAAATGTAACACTTATGTATCGAATAAGCTCCCTTTTATGGAAGACTCAATTTCGATATGCTTTCTGGGGTTCGTTGCCGTTATTGGCCGTCAGGGTTGATTGGGAAGCTACTCGCTCTCCTGTGGGGGAGTGGCGAGCTTCCTCGGACTGCGTCCTGTGGGATATCTCCTTTCTCCTTTCTCCTGCAGCCCCACCCACTCAACAAAAGCCTCGAAACTGAGTCTCGCACAATCCTGCTATATAGTTTAATAACTCACATCCAAGATCGTTTACATTCAAATAAAAAAATCACCAAAAGAACGGTGATTGGGTTGTAGCATATTTTAGAAACAGGTGAAGAGTCGCTGGATTCTCATGTATTTATATAATGTTCTTGCGTGACGACCTTCTTGGGTATAAGGGCTCTGTAATCTTTCAAGCTGATTAATGAAAGCAAGGTCACAAGCGCAGTAATCTCTGTGATAACGGTAGCATTCATCATGAGCTTTGCAGGCGGCGTCTACGGCGTTGACGGGTTGGCCTGGGCCGCTGCACCCAGGTCCACAGTACTTATAGCCGGGGAAGACACAGAATCCGGGTCTTCGTACCGGTCCTCTTCTTCTATACATGCGATTCTCCTCCATCATAAAGATTGGCTAAGAATAGTTTATGACGAGGCGCTGTTTTTTGCTTGGTCACATACCCTTCCTATGTTTAAAAAAACCTTTCATGAGATAAATAATAATTAACACCACTCAAGGAGGAGATTTGATGTCACACGAAAAATATCAAGATCTAATTCAGAAGCTTCATGCTTGTATGGAAGCGTGTAACCATTGTTATGATGCTTGTTTAAAAGAGGAAGACGTAAAAATGATGGCCGAATGTATTCGTACCGATCGTGAATGTGCCGATATTTGCGGATACTTAGAACAAGCGATTTCTAGAAATTCTCCATTTGTATCTGAATTAGCAGGGGTTTGCGCGAAAATCTGCCAGGCTTGTGGAGATGAATGTAAGAAACATGATCATCAGCACTGCCAGGATTGTGCCAAAGCTTGCTATGAATGTGCGGAAGCTTGTAAACAGGTTGCATAAATAAAAAAAGAGCGGCCTCGCGATTAAGAGGCCGCCTTTTTTTATTTCGCACAACATTTATCTTCTTTTTGTTCTTGGATTACGACTGTACAGCAAGGTTTTTCTTTTTTCTGTCCAAAGAGTTTTTTAATCAAATTCATAGGTTCACCTCCTTTAAATCATGTAGAAAAGAAATCCTGATAGGGTAGACATAGCAATGACTGAACCTACAAAAGTGAAGACCAATTTCTTGTGAAAAATACTGTGAAGCAGCGTTACCTCTGGGAGACTGGCCCCTGCTGAACTAATCATCAGAGCCATCACGGGTCCGAGAGCCATCCCTTTAGCGATCATCATTTGCGAGATTGGAATCATGGTAGATAAACGAATGTATAATGGAATGCCTAATAATGCTGCAACGGGTACGAGCCACCAATGCTCGCCTCCCATATAACGAGTGATCCATTCTTCAGGGACAGCACCATGTATGAAGGCACCTATGGCTGCTCCAATGATTAGAAATGGAAAGACACTTTTCATTAGCACCCATGTTTCTGAAATCGCCTGACTCATGTTCACTTTATTTGTCGAAGTGGGAGGCTCATAATTCTCTAAAATTACAGGTTTGAGTTGTTTTTCAAATCCTAACCCATGCAAAAGGAACCCGATGATTATGGATATAGTGGTCGTGATGAGTGTGTAAAACAAAGCAACTTTCCATCCTAGGATGGCCGTCATAAGAGTAAGGATCGTGATGTCTAAGACAGGGGATGCAAAAAGGAAAATCATGACGATAGGGAAGCGGATGTGATTTCTTAAGAGGTGAACGACAATTGGAATGGTTGAACATGAACAAAAAGGAGTAACGAATGCAAAAAGTACAGCAATTCCTGCACTTATGAGCGGAGGACTTTTATCCATGAGCGATTCCATATGCTCATATGGTATAAACCCTTGGAAAAGATAGATAAGAAAAGAGATGCCTAAAAAGAGAATGGTTAATTCTGTAGCGATGGTAATAAAACTAAGTAACGTCTCTTGTAACATAGTTCCTGCACCTTTCATCAAAAAAAGTTGATTTATTGTAGATAGTTAGCAACAGGTACAGCAGATTTCTGGTTTTCTTTTTCGAGTTGGAAAGCTCCGCCCCCATCTTTTAATACGAGAAGGGGATTGCTTGTTAAAAGATTTTACAGTCGATATAATTTCATTATTTTTAAGCTTCCATTCTTCTATCGTAAACAACATAATAACACCTCCTTTAATCAAATTTTTTTGATTAATTATCCAACACAAGGGTGAGCTCAAAGGCTTATGCCCCTTGTATCAATCATGTCGGAATAGACAGCACAACTCTTCAGACAACAAGTGATTCACTTCTTCTTCATTTAAGGAATAATAGCTCCAGGTCCCTCTGGTCTCTTTCTTGATAAGGGATGCATCCAGTAAAATCTTCAGATGGTAGGAAAGCTTTGATTGAGGCAGAGCCATGGTGTCAGAAAGATCACAGACACACACTTCTCTTTGCTGGGTGATTTGGTGCATGATCTGTAACCGACGATCATCAGCTAAGGCTTTAAATTTTTTCTGGTAGGTTTGGAAAGTTTTTGACAGGTATAAATCCTGAACGGGTATCTCTTTCATTTTACAGTCCTCCTTAAATCAAAATTAGTTGATTAATCATAATCGTAAGGGTTAATTTTCTGAAAAGCAAGTAATAAATCAAATAATTTTGATTTAATGATAAAAGCACATTCTCTTAATATGGAATTTATATTAGGGAATTATTGTATAAGTATATTCTTATATTCAAACACAAAGGAGTGACGGAAATGATTGATCTTCATCCATGTAAGGGTTACGGTGCAGATTTTCTGCGATTAAGAGAATCTAAGTCAATGTGTAAGGAACAAGCGGCTTTTCTATTGGGAGAGGATGTTCGTTTCATTGAACGATTGGAAAGCGAAAAGATTTATCCTTCTTCCCATCTTATGAATAAGATTTCGGAAGTGTTTCAAATGGACATAAAGGTCGTCTCAGGGAGGATTTGGTGTAAGTCCCCATCTGAATGTTCTAAGTGGGTTTGAGTTTTCCTCTTGCACATATAAGCATATACTTATATTATGATGAAGGGTGAGGTGATTCTGATGGAAAAGACAATCATTGAGTTGGAACAAGCCGCACAGACGTTGAAGCTCTTAGGAGATAAAACGAGGCTGACCATTCTTGGTTTGGTTAAAGATAGTGAATGTTGTGTATGTGAATTTGTGGAAGTGTTGCAAATGAGTCAACCTTCGATCAGTCAGCATCTGAGAAAGCTTCGTGATGCTGGGCTTGTTAAAGAGCAACGAAGAGGGCAGTGGATTTTCTACTCCTTGAACAGGGAGCACGCAACATACCCTATCATCCAACAGGTTCTGGAACAAATACCGGATCAAAAAGAGAAATTGACAGCATTGGAAAAAGCAGGTTTGCGGATCCAATGCGATAGCTAGGGGGATTGTTTTTTGAGTTTAGCACTTATTGCTACGATAATTTTTGTACTTACACTCGTCTTTGTCATTTGGCAGCCCAAAAACCTTGGGATTGGCTGGTCCGCTTGTGCTGGGGCCATCCTCGCTTTGATTTTTGGTGTCGTCGATTTTCAGGACGTACTCGCTGTTACAGACATTGTCTGGAACGCGACGTTAGCCTTTATCGCCATCATCATTATTTCATTGATTCTAGATGAGATTGGATTTTTTGAATGGGCGGCTCTTCACATGGCTCGTGTAGCCAAGGGTGACGGGAAGCGTATGTTCGTTTATGTGACCTTGCTAGGAGCTGTGGTTGCTGCACTATTCGCAAATGACGGAGCGGCATTGATTTTAACGCCGATTGTTCTTGCGATGGTCAGAAATTTAAACTTTAAGGAAGCGATGATTCTGCCGTTCATTATGGCGAGTGGTTTCATTGCTGATACAACATCTTTGCCGCTGATCGTCAGTAACCTTGTGAACATTGTGTCTGCAGACTTCTTCGATATTGGATTTATAGAGTATGCGTCACGGATGATTGTTCCGAACTTGTTTTCACTCGCTGCAAGTATTCTTGTTTTGTTCTTATTTTTCCGTAAAAGTATTCCGGACAATTATGACTTATCTCAGTTGAAAAAGCCGAAAGAAGCGATCCAGGATGATAAGATGTTCCGCATGTCGTGGGGCGTTCTTGCTGTTCTGTTGATCGGATATTTCGCAAGCGAGCCTTTGGGGATTCCTGTATCCATCATTGCCGGAATCGTCGCGATCTTTTTCCTATGGATGGCGAGAAGGAGTGCGGCTGTCCAGACAGGAGAAGTGATTAAAGGAGCGCCTTGGGCCATTGTTTTCTTCTCAGTCGGAATGTATGTCGTCGTTTACGGTCTTCGTAATGTCGGCTTGACCGATATCCTTGCAAATGTCATCCAGTACACAGCAGATCAAGGCTTGTTTACGGCGACCGTTTCCATGGGATTCATTGCGGCCATTCTCTCTTCCATCATGAATAACATGCCGACTGTAATGATTGATGCTCTTGCCATTGCTGACACGAATACGTCAGGAACGATGAGGGAAGCACTCATTTACGCCAATGTTATCGGATCAGACCTCGGGCCGAAGATCACACCAATCGGGTCTTTAGCGACCTTGCTTTGGCTTCACGTTTTATCCATGAAAGGCTTCAAGATTTCATGGGGATACTATTTCAAAGTGGGAATCATCTTAACCGTACCGACCTTATTCATCACACTCGTCGGACTTTATTTATGGTTATTAATTCTATAATTTTTTCACAAAAAGGAGAAATGCTACATGTCTAACAAACCAGTCATCTATTTTCTATGCACAGGGAACTCTTGCCGCAGCCAAATGGCGGAAGGGTTCGGAAAGAAATATTTGAGCGATAAGTATGAGGTGAAATCAGCAGGGATTGAAGCGCACGGTTTGAACCCGAATGCAGTTAAGGCGATGAGCGAAGTCGATGTAGATATTAACGATCAAACATCGGACATCATCGACCCTGATATTCTGAACAATGCTGAATATGCGATTACTCTTTGTGGAGATGCGAACGATAAGTGCCCGATGACGCCTCCACACGTTACTCGTTTCCACTGGGGATTCGATGATCCTGCGAAAGCGGAAGGTACGGAAGAAGAAAAGTGGGCCTTCTTCCAGCGTGTGCGTGACGAAATCGAAGCACGCATCCAGGATTTCGCTGAAACAGGTAAGTAAAAACATCGGTAACGAAGCAAAATATAGTGGAAATAGGCATGACTCGCGGGAAATAGGGTTATACCTCTAAGGAGGAGACCTTTTGCTGAAGGAGGAGTTTGAATGGCTTATAAATCCATTATTTTAGGCACAGGCCCTGCCGGGTTGACGGCAGCTGTTTATTTAGCAAGGGCGGATATGGAACCGCTCGTCATTGAGGGACCGGAACCAGGCGGGCAATTGACGCTTACGACGGAAGTTGAGAATTTTCCCGGCTTCCCCGATGGTATCATGGGGCCTGAGCTCATGGATAACATGAAAAAGCAGGCCGAACGCTTTGGCGCGACTTTCAAGCGTGGATGGGTGACTGATGTAGAGGTGGAAGAACGTCCATTCAAGCTTCAAGTCGATGGCTTAGGTGAAGTGGAGACGGAAACGTTAATCATTTCTACCGGTGCCTCTGCAAAAATGCTCGGCATTCCAGGTGAAAAAGAAAACCTAGGAAAAGGTGTCAGCACATGTGCGACTTGTGATGGGTTCTTTTTCCGAGGGAAGAAAGTCGTCATCATCGGTGGAGGAGATTCCGCGATGGAAGAAGCGACCTTCCTTACGAAATTTGCGAGCGAAGTGCAAGTCATCCACCGTCGGCATGAGCTCCGCGCATCGAAAATCATGCAGACACGAGCACAAGAGAATGATAAAGTGTCCTGGGCGCTGAACAAAACACCGGTCGAAATGGTGTCCGATGGCATGAAAATCAGTGGCATTAAAGTTCAGGACAATGAGTCCGGAGAAGAAGAAATCATCGAGACAGATGGAATTTTTGTTGCCATCGGTCACAACCCGAACACGGATTTCGTGAAAGGGAAACTGAACATGGATGAAAAAGGTTATATTCTCGTTGATCCCGGTACAACCAATACGAATATTCCAGGCATTTTCGCCTGTGGGGATGTACAGGATCAGAAATATCGCCAAGCCATTACAGCTGCAGGCACGGGCTGTATGGCAGCAATGGATACGGAGCGTTTCCTCGAAGGAGAAGCGACGATTGACTGGAGCGAAAACTTATCTTAAGACTCGAATAAGCATCGATCTGTTCTTACAGGTCGGTGCTTTTTTGTACCAGGAATACGTTAGGTCACTTTGGAAGGGCGTTAGGGCACTTTCCCCTTGCGTTAAGTCACTTTCACTGGAATTAGGGCACTTTCAATGAAACGGGCACTGTACTCTCAGATTAGGTCACTTTCGCCAAGGTTAATCCCTGAAGTATGGGCAGGTGATACAATGTAATCGTGAATGACCGAAAATAAGGGGGATGGAAGATGAATCACGATTTGTTGAACAAGTATCACATGGAGCTTCGAGTGAATGCACAAACGACGGGTTTTAGAAGAGAGGAAACGGCTCATGTGGTGCGTCACATCTCTGAATATGATGACCGGGGGTTTATTCTTGCCTCTGCATTGACAGACCATAACGCAAGGTCCGTCATTCAGGCAGAGAAGGAGTATTTCAAACAAATAGGTCAGTCTTTTGAATGGAAGCTATTCAGCTATGATACTCCTTCTAATCTAAAGGAACTGTTAATTGCAGAGGGATTTGAAGAAGACGAAGAGGAAGCATTGCTTGTCTTGGACCTGAATAAGGATAAGAGTTTATTAAATAGGCAAATCCCTGTTGAGCTTAAAGAGATGACGGACGAGAACGGTGTGAAAGATATCGTCCACTTGATGGATGAGATTTGGCAAGATAAGCATGGGTCACTTGGTAAAAGGCTGTGGCAAGATAAGCAAAACCAACCGGATGAACTGTTTTTATATGGGGTTTATGATGGAAGTCAGCTTGTCAGTGGTGCATGGATGTACTTGGAGAAAGGCTCCTCCTTTGCTTCCTTATGGGGTGGTGCCACACAACCAGACTACCGTGGACGAGGGTACTACAAAGATCTTGTAGCGGCCAGGGCAAAGAAAGCACACGCGCACGGTTACTCTTTCCTTACGGTTGATGCGAGACCGATGAGCCGCCCCATATTAGAAAGACTCGACTTTCAGCTCCTTGCATACACCTATGGGATGCTTTCTCCTAAATAATGGTGTACCAGGTCATACAGATAATGGAAAACCACCTTTCGAGGTGGTTTTTTATTGTGGAAGTTTTTTGTGATAATAATCTGATAACTTATACAATATATATTGAATTTATCATTCTATAAATATAGAATGATTGCAAGAGGTGATGAAATGGAAGTATTTTCTATGAGTTCAAGAAAAAGAGAAACGTATCAGGTGGAAGTGAAGCATTCCCTTTTGTGGGAAGCGGCACTTGGAATCGCTGCTATCACGAACGAACAGTTGCTGGACACGCTGGACTATACCGATAAACAATGGAAGACTCTTAAATCAACGTTGTCTAAGCAAATGTTGACTCATTTAGAAACGGTCCAGAAAAAGAACACTTGGAAAACAATCTTGCTTCTGCTTCATGAAAGGGACATGGATTCGGTTGAGGAATTCAATGATTTTATAAATGAATTAGATGAAGCGGAATTACGTTACATCGCTATTCCTTATCTAGGGAAAGAGTATCAAGAAGATCGAAAGCTTGCTTCTCAAGGAAATCAGGAGGCTGTGGCGCGGCTTCAGGATGCATCTAAAGATAATGCTTTTTATCCACGTTACATTGCCTACATAAGTCAGGTGGAAGTGAGTTACTTAAAGAACCATATCCAAGAGGTGATGACAGGGTGGTATGAATCGGTGATCGAGCCGGATAAGGTGAAACTTAAAGGCATTCTAGAACGTGATGCTCTATTCAAGAATAAGCGGCTGGAGAAATTTGAAGCGGAGGATTTTGTGGAATGGGCAACGCATGGGATTCGTTACGTACCGGAACCCAGTGTTTATAAAGTTATCATGATTCCTCATTTCATCTACCGTCCGTGGAATGTGGAAGCCGATATTGAAGGGACAAAAATCTTCTATTACCCTGTAGCCAATGAAAGCATCCATCCGAATGACCCGTATGTTCCGGATCAAATGCTCGTTCAGAAGTTCAAGGCGCTTGGAGATGAGAGTCGTTTACGTATGCTGAAGATTTTGATGGATGGAGGGCGCACCCTGAAGGAGATGACCGAGGAGATTGGGATGGGTAAAACAACCGTCTACCACCATTTGAAGTTGTTGAAATCCGCACGACTTATCGTCGCTTATGGTCCGCGTTATCACGTTAGCCCACGGGTGTGGGAAATGCTGCCGAAGGAACTGGAGTTATTTTTGGGAGAAGAAAAATGAACGGTACGGAAGTATGGCAGTCCAAGGAGAAAACGTCATTCAAGTCCAATCATCAGGCCTTACGTTTTATCGGAGGAAATCTAGTTTCCTTTTTCGGAGATCAGATCTATTTGATTGCGCTCCCTTTGATGGTGCTGGCTCTTACCGGTTCTCCTCTCAGTATGGGGATTGTTGCTGCGATTGAACGGGTACCAGTTTTGTTACAGCCGCTCGCGGGGGTGCTTGCTGATCGGCTGAATCGGAAGCGGATTCTACTCTTTTGTGACTTCTTCCGTTTTTTATTACTCGGGAGCATAGGGGTGTTGTTTCTTTATGGAATGATTACCATCCATGCTATCTACGCGGCGGCCTTCATGATTGGTGTGCTTGGACAGCTTTATCAGACGTCTCAGTTTGCATCGATTCCGAAACTCGTAAGAAAGCAGGATCTCGACCTTATGAATTCACTGAATACAGGAATGTTTCATACGGCGGTTTTCCTTGCTCCGGGTCTCGGCGGTTGGATTGTGGCCCTTTACAATCCCGGAGTCGGGATGATCTTAAATAGTCTTTCCTTCTTCATCGGTTTTCTGGTCGTTTGGAGTTTGCGGTTGGAAGCGGAGCGGATGCAAAGGGAAAAGCGTTCGTTCACCCAGGACATGAGGGAGGGGTTCCGCTTTGTGATTCGACAGAAACCTCTTCTCTATACAAATATCGCCATGTTTTTTTCTGTATTTGGTACAACTCTTTTTTTGACCATGTTGATCGTTCATTTGAAAGCTGAGATTGGTTTTTCAGGAATCTCGATCGGTTGGCTTCTTTCCATTGGCGGGTTAGGGGCTATTGGAGGAGCGGTGCTTTCTCCTATTCTCAGGACCAGGGTTGCTTATCGCACCCTATTGTTTGGGTGTGGCGCACTCGGAGGCCTTTCCATTATCCTGTTCAGCTTCTATCAATCTTTCCTTGCTCTAGCCCTTTTGAACGCTGTCGGAACGATTTGTGCTTCCATCAGCAGTCCATGTATTGTAACGTTAAGACAAAAGCTTTCGCCGGAACACTTACTAGGAAGGGTGCAGGCGACAAGCCGGTTCATGACGTGGGCGTTGATGCCGGTAGCTGCTTTGGTGGCTGGTATCACCGGAGAATACATAAGCACAACCATGACCATCGCTATTGGCGGGAGTGTCTCCACCATCGCTTCTTTCATATACTTGCATCCTTCTTTGAAAAAGATAGATCGAGAGGAGGTGCCCCATTGATTTGGAGTCATGATCAAGGGTTAATCTTGAAACGGACGGATTATCTTGGAGAAAGGGATTGGCGGACGGATGATTGCTACAAGCTGATCTTTTCTCCCTTTGGAAAAGGTCTCTATCAGACGCCCCAAGGGGATGTTTCAATAGAGCAAGAGGGGTTTCTTCTTTTCAATCCTTGCCATAAACATAAACAGCTTAGTGCGGCAAAGGAAAAGTTCCTTGTGGAAATTCGCCCGGAATTGTTACAGGAAGCGGTGACGGAGCGCTCTGCTACACGATCACAGGTCGAATTCGCTACGCTAAGTTATAAACACCCACACTTGAACCAGTGGGCTCATTTCGTGCGGGATTTCTTTTTCTACCAAAAGGGAGAGGGAGCGGATCTCTTTTTGGATCATAGTCTTACACAGCTCGCGGTTTTATTGATGGAATATGGTCCAGGCTCTCATCAGGTAGAATGGCCGGTTGTTCACGGGCGGGAACCTGTTCACAGGGCAATGAACGCGATGAGAGAAAGCTATTCAGAAGCTTGGTCTCTAGATGCCATGGCTGCCGTCGCCCATATGAACAAGTATCAGTTTTCTCATGCTTTTAAAAAAGAGACCGGCTTCTCCCCTTATTCATGGCTGCAGGTTTATCGACTCTTCCGAAGCCAGTCATCTTTGATGAATAAGGAGGATTCCGTATTATCCATTGCCTTGGAACATGGATTTTCCAGTATGACGACATACAATCATCTATTTAAAAGAATCTATCAGAAAACGCCGACGCAGTTTCGAGAGTTTTATAAAATGAACCGTCGCTAGAAGCAGACAGGCCAAGACGATCATCGCTCCGCTCGAAAACATCAGCCACTGGATGGGGATGTAGGCGGATAAAAACCCGTAAAGCATCAAGGAGAGCGTATTGGAAGCATATAAAAGGACAGCATTCGTGCTGAACGCTCTTCCCATTTTTTCTTCCGCAACATAAGACTGTATGATGAACACACGAGCAAGACTTGCCACCGGCATGCCGATGCCCACGATAATACAACCGATGAAAAAGTGTCCCACGCCATAAAAGAAGCCGTAATAAGCGATTCCAGACCCCCAGATTGCAGCCCCGACGACATAATGGTAGAGCGAAAATCGTTTAATAAAAAAAGGAAGCACCATATTCGTAAGGATGACCGTAGCTCCGAAAACACCTTGAATCCCGCTGTACCACTCTTCACTTTTCGTGCTTACATCTTCAAGAGCTAACAGCAATCCTACCTGCCAAACCCAGGTATTGAGAAAAACCGTATAAAATGTAAAGAAAAACAGGTTCCGAATTGTGGATTGTTCCACCATCCATAGAAAGAATTCTTTAATGGATAGAAAAATGAACCGAATCGTCTGTTTCTTCTTCAAAGGCTCCTCCAAGGTGAGTCGAGACAGACAGTAAACGCTAATCAAATATGTGAAGGCATCCAAAGTGAAAAAGTGGATGACACCGACCGTGTTCAATAGAGTAATAGATATGAGTGGAGTTAGAATCGTTACCCCGCGTGTGATCGTGTCGTAGAGACTGTTAGCTGCTGACCGTTCGTCTTCTGTCGTTACCATTGGAAGAACAGCGCGGTGTGCAGGATTAAAAAAGCATCCGATCGTCTGTACTAAAAAACTGACGATGATCAATACGGGGTAGGTAAGCAGGGTGAAGCCATGTAAGAGGCTGATTGACAACAGGAGAGGCACACGAAGCAAATCCAGCCGGATAAGTAATTTTTTACGTGGGAAAGAGTCAGCAACTACTCCGCCTATCAAACCGAAGAGCAAGTACGGCACGGTTTCGGCCAGTGCCACTCCAGTCGTATGGACGTTTGACCCTGTCATGTCATAAGCGAGGAAAAGAAAAGCCATCGCAGACAGCACATCTCCAAGCCTCGAAACACCTCCCCCCATCAAGTAATAGCGTATATTCTTTTGTTTCCATAAGGATCGATACATGAACTTTCCTCCTTTTTCAGTAAAGCACCCTATTCTTGAAGACTCAGTTTCGAGATGTTTGTTGGAGTTTAGGGGCTCCGGTAAAACAGTTCGCTTTCCATGGGGCGGGCGGTGAGCCTCCTCACGCTACGCCTTCCGGGGTCTCACCTGTCCCACACGTCCCATAGGAGTCTCACCGTTCCCCACCACCCCTGACTTTCAATACGGCAAACGAACACCGAATATCTCGAAGCTGAGTCTTACACAATCCTGCCATATACTTGAATCTTAGCTCATTAGCTGTTCAGGTTCTTCATCAATATTGGTGAGTTTGTTAGCAAGATTTGGTGGTTTATTTGATATACTGAATATTCAGAGTTAGGGGGCGTGACATGGACTATGTACAAAAAATAAGAAAAAAGATTGGTACACAGCCGCTTGTCGTTGCAGGATCCACGGTTCTCGTCGAGAATGAGCAGGGTGAGCTGCTATTTCAGTATCGAAAGGATACAAAAGAATGGGGGCTGCCTGGAGGGGCTATGGAGCCTGGAGAGACCCTGGAGCAGACAGCGGTCAGGGAGCTGGAAGAAGAAACGGGACTTGTAGCTGGACACGTGAGGCAAGTCGCCACGTTTTCAGGGGAAGACTTTTTTTACCGGTACCCAAATGGGGATGAGGTTTATAATGTCATTGCTTGTTTTATAGCTTCCGAGATTCATGGAGAACTCAGAGTGAATTCCAAAGAAACGTTGGATTTGAGGTATTTCAGCCGTGACTCTCTCCCGCACAATAGTGATAAGAGGGCACGAATCATTCTGGAAAGGGTGAGCGGATGAAGGCATTTGAGGCTGCAAAAGATATGATTGCAGAGCGCTTCCCTGATTGTGATGCCGCTCTTCTTGCAGGAAGCATTGTCAGAGGAGAGGCGACAAACACATCGGATTTGGACATCGTGGTTTTCGATTCGAAAGTAACGTCTTCTTTTCGTGAGTCTTTTTATACGGGCCATTGGCCTGTCGAGGTTTTCGTACATAATTGGTCTTCTTATCGTGGTTTTTTCAATAGTGATTGTGAGAGAGGGCAGCCTTCGATGCCGCGAATGGTGACAGAGGGGCAGGTCCTGAAGTGGGATGATCGTTTGGAAGCTGTTAAAAGCGAAGCGGCGGATCTATTGAAGAAGGGGCCAACCCCTTGGTCAGAGGAAACCCTCTTGCTTAAGCGATATTTCCTTACGGATGCCTTGGACGATTTCGTTGGCTGCACAGACCGTGGGGAAGCTCTTTTCATAGCAGCAAAACTAGCAGAGCAGACAAGTGAGTTTTATCTGCGAGCGAATGGACGATGGAGCGGATCGTCGAAATGGATGGCACGGTCACTACGAAACTATGATGAAGTTTTTGCAGAGCGATTGATTCGGCGTTTTGATCATTTTTATAAAAATGACGAGAAGGAAGGCGTCGTTGTGTTAGTGGAAGAGGTGCTGAATCCATATGGAGGTCGGTTGTTCGAAGGGTTTTCAATTGGAAAATCGAAAAGGAGGTAGACCAGTGAACAGAATCATGGTGCTGGGTGTTTCTGCAGGTGTAGGCAAATCGACGTTTGCAAAGAAACTAGGAGAGAAGCTTGATATAGATGTGTATCACCTCGATCGTTTTTATTGGGAGCCGGGATGGCAGGAAGCGACCCTTGAAGATTTCTCAGCGAGGCAGAGAGCCGTTGTAGACAAAGACCAGTGGATTATGGAAGGGAATTATAGAAATACGTATGAGATACGAGCTGAGAAGGCAGATACGATCATTTACTTAGAATTACCTTTAACGACTTGTTTCTTTCGGGTCTTGAAGCGCTGGTGGACCCATCGTGGGAGCACACGCCCAGACCTGGGGGAAGGGTGTAGTGAAAGAATGGAAGCAGACTTTTTGAAATTTATCATTACGACCTATCGAAAGCGGAAAAAGAATATGCAGGAGAGGCTTCTATCGTTTCAAGAGATCGGTCGTGAGAAGCGGGTCATTCAATTAAGGTCAAAAGAAGATATACAAGAGTTTCTTGATCATTTGTCATAGAAAAGATTTGAAATCCTGACATAGAAAAAGCGCTCCAATTTTTTGGAGCGCTTTTTGCATCTATTAGGAAGCCTTTTCCTCTTCTTCTCTTTCCTCTGGTATGAGAAGTGGCTGAGGCTGGCATTTTTTCTTCGTTAACTCGGATACAACGAAGATCATAACGAAGGCCGCAATACATGCGAGTGTACGGAACGGGAACAAGACGATTCCGTCAGGGTTGATCATTGGATACGGCAGGAACGCCGGTAGTCCCATTGCTGGTTCTCCGCCTCCTAGACGAAGGAATAACGCTACAGAGAATCCGGCGATGGATCCGTAGAGGTTCGCATTTTTATAAAAGAGAGCCATCGTAAGCTGTGGGAAAAGAATCGTGTACACAAGGTCGGAGGCTAAATACCACAGCGTATAAACACTTTTGACGTTCAATGCGATGATCATCGCTCCGACACCGACGATGATGATCGTGCGCTTGATCACTTTTTTCAATTGCTCAGAGCTTGCGTTCGGTTTAAGCAATGGACGATACACATTCCAGGATGCCATGGAAGAGGCAGAAAGAATGGAAGAGTCCATAGAGGACATGACCGCCGCCGCTAGAGCTCCAAGTCCGATGGCGGATACGAGTTCAGGTGTCAAATACCTGAGGATGTGCGGCAGAATGACTGCTGGGTTCTCAGGAGTTGGAAGTCCCATGCTTGCCCAGTCCATATTTACGCCGACGATTCCAATTAGAACGGCAGGGATGGCTGCAATGATGCAGATGATTCCTGCGGTAATGGATAACCACATCGCTGTTTTTTCGTTTTTAGCGGAAAGGACACGTTGGAAATACACTTGCCAAGCAATACCACCAAAGATGAGAAGGAGGGCATAGTCGATCCAGTTCCAGAACCAATTTCCCCAGGCGGGATCCTGCCATCCATTCAAGGGTGGAAATAGATTAGCGTAAGAACCGAATTCTACTGAATAGTTGCTCCATGCGTTTTCAAGACCACCAACGTGACCTAAAGTGAATGGCACAACGAGAATGAGTCCAATTAATAGAATGGCCATTTGGAAAACGTCCGTATAAGCGACGGCCCACATGCCTCCAGCTACGGTATAGGCGATGGCGATAATTCCTGAAAGGATGATCGATGTTGTAAAGTCGATGTTCAGGATGGTACCGAAGGTTGTGCCAAGAGCCGTTAGAATCGCGGCACTCCAGAACATTTCTCCAAGTAAAGCAGGGATGTAAAGGACCCCGGCCATTTTTTTACCGAAACGTTGTTCTAGTGGATCAATGATGGTGAGGAATTCATAGCGGCGCATTTTACGGGCATAGAAAATACCACCAATAATCAGACTTAATGCGTATCCCCACGGGGCTTGAGCCCATACTAGACCGTCGCTGTATGTGAATTCTGCTGTACCGTTGACATATCCACCGCCGACCCATGTAGCAGCCATTGTAAACATGGCGATTCCAAGGGGTAAACTGCGGTTTGCGACCATCATATCTGCTAGAGTTCCGGATTTATTTGTAGCGAAGACTGCACCGATGTAATAGACGAGGGCATAGAAAACAATCATGGCGATAAATCCGCCCCATTGAATGTTTTCATTTGTGAAGGCCATGTAGAGGACGAAAACACCTAGAAGCGTCCCGAGCATGATTGCGGCTTTGTTTTTGGCGAAAAAAGATGGTTGTTGATTCGATTGCAATGACATCACTCCTTTTATTATTATCTGAATATTCTGTAAATTATAAAGTCCATACGTCTCCCTAGAATAACAATCAGTTGAAATGTTATTTAGAGAGGCAGTATCCTATTTTTCTTGGTCAACAGGAAGGAAATCAAAAATTTCTCCGCTCTCAATAGAGTCAACGAGCTTCTGTAACCAATGGTAATAAGGTTTGGATGCTTCTAGTTGCTGATAGACTTGGTCAGCTTCTTGTTTTACAACTTCGTCCGCTTCGGAATCCTCCATTACCTTTTTCAATTCCTTCTGGGCATCTTTGATCGCGTCCAAGTTGGTTTTAGCTTCTCTTAACCACTTCTTCGTAAAAAAGTTGGAGAAGAAATTAAAGAAGTCTTTCTCAGCGACAAAAGTCTGCCGGCGTGTACCTTTTCGAAATGTCTGCTTGACAATATTGTAATTTTGGAGCTTCTTCACTCCTGTACTCATGCTCGGCTTACTCATTCCGAGTTTTTCACGCATTTCATCCAACGTCATATCATCCTCAAAGTACATCGTCCCATATAAGGTCCCTGCACTTCGGGTCACTCCATACAAATCCATCGTTTCCGCAATGGAATCGATCACAAGTCCTTTCGCGTGCTCAATGGTCTGTCGGGAGCTTTCTTCATGATGATTTGTCATTAAAAACCTCCTCACAGGCGTAAAAGCAATTAACTTTATTAAATTTTTTCTTTACAGACTTTATCTTAACGAATAAAAATCGCTTGTCAAAATCCATTTTAGAAAAAAATCGCCTTAAGCCCTATCATCTCATAGGTTATAGCCGATTTAAAAAAATTTTCGCTTTGACAAGCTTCCAAAGGCTTGTTAACGTAAAAAGTATTCAAAAAGTTAAATTTTTTATTAACAAAATTAACGATGTCGGAAAAGAGAGCAATTAGGGGATTGGAGGACGTATGGAATCCATCTACTCTTAATTTGAGAAGAATATGCTCGCGGGGGAAATCATTCGGAACTGGGACCGTGACAGCTTTCCATAAAGGATTGAATTCAATCGCTTCTGTAAGGACGCATATGTTCAGTAGGATCACTGATGAAAATTATGAGGACAGCGTGGAAGATAAAAAAAGAAGGAAGTCCTCGGGGAGAGATTACTGAATCTCCACAATGGACGACCTGAAGATGGTCCATATCGTTTTAAACGAGACGTCCTAGCCTGTCTTGACGATTGGAATTTTAAAGAATAAAGAGGAGGCCGTTTTGCTTGCTCACACTACTATATATGGTCTGGCTGGTTCTCACTGGTCAAGCGAACGTGAAAAAACAAAATTTGTAGCAGGAGGATCCGCTTCGGTCTGTCGACTTCTGTACACAAAATCTTGAGTGTTTTGGGGAAAAGAAGAACGAGGAAATTGAATCAAAGATATGGGACATTGGTTAAAAGATACAGGACATTCACCCGTTAAAGCAGCGAGAGCTTCTATCATGATTAGAAGACCATGAAATCTGAATCCCCTCTTTAGTCGTACAGGACTTGTTACCTTATGGCTGGCTACCACAGTGCACGTTTCGTGAGATAGAGTTGTAGATGAGCCGTTAACATCAGCAAACAAACCAGCCGTACAAGCGTTACTTCAACATTATAAACCTCTCACGTAAGCCTTCAGGAAATGAATCCTGTGGGTTTTTTTATTTCATTAAGCTCCTGGAGACTTGCATTTAACGTGTCCATTTTTCGGTAGAGTCAAAGGTACAAATAGGTAAAATTGTGATTCAGTAAAAAGACAAGGGATCACGAATGCTTTTTCATACCTACCAGAATGTCTTTATCTTTACATAGAGGGAAATGATATAGAAAAGATGCCTTGAACCAGTGTCCAAAGGGTAACGTATGATAGCTGTTTATTAAGGAGACGATGATATAGAATTGTCATAGAATCATCGGTTTTAATTTTAGCAATCATCTGCTTCATGAATTATAATAATGGTAATGTGAATTTTTTCACAAAATGGCTTATAAGGAGTTTTATATAAATGAAGCACCTCAGCAGACTAGCTTTCTCAGATCGAAAAGTTTTCATGCTGTTGGTCCTCACCTCCGTGTTGATTGGTGCCGCAATCATTGGTCAATCCTATTTTTTCGTGGCGATTGTCGACCGGATTTTCCTTGGTGAGGAACGTTTTCAGGATATCCTGCCCCTTCTCGTAGGGTTGCTTTTGGTGCTCGCTGGACGAACGCTGTTTACATGGTTGAATGGCCGTACAGGCATCATGCTGGCTTCCAAAGCGAAGCGTTATTACCGTCAGTCCATCATTGAGAAATACGCGCGTAATCCCGTTCAAGCCTCCTTACAAGGCCAATCGGGGCGGAAGGTCAGTGTGCTGATGGATTCCGTGGACGAGATTGACGGGTATTTCAGCAGTTATATTCCACAAATGATCCAGACGATGATCATCCCTTTGATGATCCTTGTTGTCGTTTTCACCCAGCATCTCTATTCTGGGCTGATCATGATTATCACCGCTCCATTTATTCCGTTATTTATGGCGATCATCGGTGTGATGACAAAAAAGAAATCGGAAGAACAGATGGAGAAGTTGAATACGTTCTCCGGAAAGTTTCTTGATACGCTTCAAGGTTTGACGACCTTAAAGCTTTTCGGACGTTCCAAGCAGCAAAAGGAAGAAATTGAATCGAGCAGCCTAGGCTTCCGTGATGCGACGATGGAAGTGTTGAAAGTCGCCTTTGTCTCTTCTTTGATGCTTGAATTCATTTCCATGCTCAGCATCGGGTTAATTGCATTGGAGATAGCGATTCGGCTCGTCGTGTATGAGAGTGTTTCCTTTTTCACCGCGTTTTTCATTCTTATTCTTGCTCCTGAGTTTTATTTGACGCTGAAAGACTTCGGGAGTGCTTTTCATACAGGGAGAGGCGCATCAGGTGCTGCCAATTTGTTGGCGGAAGAGCTTGAAAAAGAAGAGGAAGGCATTCAGTGGGGAAGTGGAAAGCTTGCAGGTGACCAGCCCCCTGAGATCAAGCTCGATCAATTGAGTTTTCAATATGAGGAAGGTTTTGCGATGGAAGGGTTGACGGCCACCATCCATTCCTATAGCCAGGTCGCCATCGTCGGTAAAAGTGGTTCGGGGAAATCGACGCTCCTGCACCTTTTATCCGGACTTGCTAAACCGTCCTCTGGAGCGATCGAAATTAATGGCCGCCCCCTCTTTGACTATGAGGAGAAGGAGTGGTTTTCCCAGGTCAGCTACATTTCTCAGCATCCGTATTTATTTTCCGGAACGATTGCTGAGAACATTGCGATTGGCGGGCGAGGGAATCATTCTAAGGAAGAAATCCACGAGGCCGCTGAGAAAGCGGGGATCGCGGAGTTGATTACATCCTTGGAAAAAGGCTACGACACCCCTGTTGGAGAAGCGGGACGCGGACTTTCTGGAGGCGAGAAACAACGCCTTGCTCTGGCGCGCACGTTTCTAAAAAAGCCTTCTGTCATTTTGTTTGATGAACCGACGACAGGTCTGGATCTGAAAACGGAGCGGGTGTTACAAGCCTCCATGGAAGAGCTTGCGAAAACAGCGACGATCATCACCGTTGCCCACCGGTTGCATACCATCAAGAACGCCGATCAGATCCTGCTGCTCGATCGTGGTCATCTTATTGGAAAAGGTACGCATGAAGAGCTGCTGAAAACAGTGAAGGAGTACAGAGATATGGTGACCGTCCAGCAAGGAGGGGACTCCGCATGAAAGAATTGAAGGAAGTCATTCGTTTAGTCGTATTGGAGAAAAGGGACATAGTGCTTTCCATCGTTTTCGGTTTTCTTGCCGGAATGTCAGCGGTCGGACTGTTTGGTGCCAGTGGATACTTGATATCTAGAGCAGCGCTCATCCCTCCGTTGTATGCTTTGACGGTGCTCATTGCCTTTTTAAAGCTGTTCGGATTTGCGAGAGCCCTCGGGCGTTATGCGGAAAGGTATTTCTCACACCGGGCAACCTTTACGATTTTAAGTAACCTGCGGCTTGCTTTTTATAAAAAATTAGAACCTCATGCACCGAGAATTTTTCAGAAATACCGGAGTGGAGATCTGCTTTCACGGATTGTAGGCGATGTGGAGAGTCTGCAAAACTTCTTTTTGCGTGTGTATTATCCACCGGTCGTCCTTGTCATCATTTTCTTAGGGACGATTGTTTTCACATCCATCTTCTCTATTTCCGTAGCCATCGTTCTTCTTTTGGGCCTCGTCGTTACGGGGCTGTTGATTCCAGCCTGGTACACGGTGAAGCAACGGAAACTAGCCAGCCGCTTAAGACACGCACGTGGGGAGTTATCGACCGAAGCTGCGGAATGGCTGTACGGCTTCCGTGACCTTAAAATCTATCAGCAGCTTGATGATAGGAAAGAAAAGCTGCAGCAGTCGTCAGATGATTATATTCGAGAGGATGAGCGGGACAGCCGCCAGGTGCTTTCCAGTCATTCATGGAACACGTTTGCGACCCTCCTCGTCTCGTGGATCGTCACAGGTCTTGGCGCTATTCTTGTGGCTGAGGGAGATTTGAATGGGCTGTTTCTGGCCATGCTCGTAATGATTTCTTTGACAGTCTTTGAAAACGCAGCACCGATGGCTGTTCTACCCAGCCACCTTGATGACAGCAAACGAGCATCGGAACGGCTTTTTTCCATTGTAGAGGAAGAAGATCGTGGGTCTGCAACCTACAACCTTGATGGGGAGCTGGCTCCTGATATCCAAGTATCTAATGTCAGTTACCGTTTTCCAGACGAAGAAAGAGAGGCACTTACAGGTGTTACCGTGTCCATACCGGCAGGCAGTAAAACCGCTATTGTCGGAGCCAGTGGATCCGGAAAATCAACACTCCTGCAACTGTTCATGAAATTCCAACTTCCTTCTTCGGGTGAGCTGATGGTCAATGGTATGGACATGAAAAATCTATCAGAAGAGAGCATTTGGGCGAACAGCAACGTCGTCCTTCAAGAGAACCATTATTTTTACGGGACCATACGTGAAAACCTCCAGCTTGCTGGTGAAGACCTCTCAGATGAAGAGGTGGAGCTCGTGCTGAATGAGGTGGGATTGGAATTTGACCTGGACCAACCGGTTTTCGAAAAAGGAGAGAACCTTTCGGGTGGGGAGCGTCAACGCCTGTCCATAGCAAGAGCTTTTCTGAAAGGAAAGCGCCTTTGGCTGCTCGATGAACCCACATCCTCTGTCGATGCCCTGACCGAACGAATGATTTTTGATCACCTGTATGAACGCGCATCTCAAGATACCGTCGTTCTCATCAGTCACCGCTTGAGCGGTCTCGAAAAGATGGACCAAATCATCGTCATGGCTGAAGGGAAAGTAGCAGAAGCAGGTTCCTATGACGAGCTCATGCAAAAACAAGGATACTTCTACGAAATGAAACAAATCGAAAAAAACATCTTCAGCACATAAAAAAATGCCGTACCGGATATTCCATAATATGGATGACCTGGTACGGTAATTTTTTCCATGTAATTGAGATAAGTGAACATCAGGATACGTAGATTGGGATATTTCTTAGTAGTAGTAAGGGTAGCCGTAGCCGTACGGATAGTAATAGGGGTAAGGACTAGCCAAGTATGGGAATAGTGCTAATGTAGCAAGACCGGCTAGTGGCAATACTTGGCGACGGAAGCGGCGTGCACGGCGGCGGCCATATCCATATTGGCGTTGGTCATCCATTGCGTTCCCGTCCTCGTCGACCATCACATCTTCACTGACTAAGATCGTCATCTTATCGTGATTCACGTCAGTGATGACTCCATCAAAGCTGCGTCCATCCTTGGTCTGGACCATGACATGGTAGTACTTCATTTTATTGCACTGCTCATAGGAAGGCTGTGTATGACCTTGTTGGTGCATTTTTCGTTCTTCTGTCATTTTAACCAACTCCTCAGAATCCATGATATTCACCCAGCCTAAAAGTGTGACAATCCATTTCATATGAGTTATTAAAGAATATGGCAGGTTTCTTGAAGACTTAGTTTCGAGACTTTTATTGAATGGGTGGGGGCTGCGGGGAATAGCTCGCTTTCCGCGGGAGCGCGGTGAGCCTCCTCGGACTGCGTCCTGTGGGGTCTCACCAAGCACTCTCTTCCCGCAGGAGTCTCCTGATTCCCCTCCGCCCCTTTGCCATGCAATTGTCTCGAATCCACTTCTCAGAAACTCTCCTTGTATGCTTAAGCGAATTGAATAATATAAATTTCTCTCCATTGGTAGTTATAAGCTTGAAATCCTGATATAAAGCACTTTATGACTGCTTCTCTAGTTTGGGGTGGAAGCTATGAAACTCCTGGGGGAGAAGGAGGTAGGCAAGATAGGGACATGCCATTTAAGAAAGCGTTATCATTATTTGTTAAATTCTAGTACACTAGAGATAATTCATAAGGTGAGGTGAAGGAATTGAAGAATAAA
The DNA here is from genome assembly GCF_009856415.1 of Halobacillus litoralis. GTDB lineage: Bacteria > Bacillota > Bacilli > Bacillales > Halobacillaceae > Halobacillus > Halobacillus litoralis_C. Next base: position 34,049 of record NZ_WMEZ01000010.1, read on the forward strand.
GCGCCGATGGATTTAGGTAATGATGTATTTTTGATTGATGGCTATGATATGGGGTTTGAAGGACGTACAGGTACATATGTTTTGTTAGGGGATGACATTACGCTTGTGGAAACGGGTCCGAGTCCTTCTGTGCCGCGAGTGCTGGCGGGTTTGGAAGAGTTGGAGATTCCGAAAGAAAAAGTAGCGTACGTGGTTTTGACGCATATCCATTTGGATCATGCAGGTGGGGCAGGGCTGCTTTTGCAGGAGTGCCCGAATGCGAAGGTTATCGTCCATGAAAAAGGGAAGCGGCATCTCGCAGATCCCTCACGTTTGATTCAAGGAGCGCAGGCGGTATATGGAGAAGCGTTTGATAAATTGTTCGACCCAATTCTTCCTATACCAGAAGAGAAGCTGGAAACAAAGACAGACGGAGACACGCTGACGCTTTCAATGAAACGTAAACTCACATTCTATGATACTCCCGGACATGCCAAGCACCATCTTGGCATTCATGATTCACAGAGTAACGGGATTTTCACAGGGGATACGGCAGGGATTCGCTATCATCAAACCGAAGATCATGGACTGACGTTTTATTTGCCAACGACTTCACCGAACCAGTTCGATCCGGATGCCATGCTTGAGTGCATCCGTCGTTTTCGCGATATGAATCCTTCTTGTCTCTATTTCGGTCATTTCGGAAAGACGGAGGATCCTGATCAAACGTTTGACCAAGTCAGTGGCTGGGTCCCTGTTTTTGTGAGTGAAGCGAAGGATGCTTTAGAGCAAGGCCAAGGGTTGGAGGGCGTACAACAGCGGCTTCATGATCGTGTATCGTCTTATTTAGATGAAAGAGGAATTCCGAAGGATCATAAGGTCTATGATATTCTCAAATTGGATATCGATGTTTGTTCCATGGGCCTTGCCGACTACTTGAAGAAGAAAAGCAGAACATAATTGTTCTGCTTTTTCTCATGATTGCACATATAATTGAAACATAACGCCGTACTTGAACGTATGGATTATGGAGAAAGAAGGGGGATACATAATGATTGGAATAGTAATGACAACGGTCTTATCTTTTCTATTATTTTTGGCGTTGTCCATCATCGTCTATGTAAAGAATCGAATGAGAAGAAAGAAAATCATGAAAACGACAGTGGAAGTCCTGATTTTCGGTATCATCGTCATGTTTTTCGTCGTTTATGCGTTCATGCCGACGATTACGGTACCGAATATGTTGATTCTCAATGTGATTGTCGCTGTTTTGTTTGTTCCGTTAGTGTATGGTGGAGCCAAAGTGCCGGTGCAATATCAAACGATGCACCGCTCGCTTTCAGGAATCGTTATTTTAGGCGTGGCGGTCGCGGTGATTGGTGTTTTCATTTACAGCATTCTAGCTTTGGAAGACAGTTATGAGAGCATTTCTAAATCAGAGGAAGAGGAAGCACGTCCTTTGAATGAGGAAAACACACCCATTTCTGTAGCGCCTGAATCTGCACGGAACAAGGTGCAAAAAGCGATGAGTGTCGTTCCGAATACGCAGTTCTATGATTTAGGAAAGCTGCAAGCCCAGCAAATTGATGGTGAAATCGCATATGTGGCACCGGTAGAGTTTTCGAGCTTCTGGCGTTATTTGCGAGGGAAAGAGACGGAAGGATACTTTACGATTACGGCTACGAATATCAATGCACAGCCGGAATTCGTTCAGAGCAAGATGAGGTACACGAACTCAAGCTTCTTCAATCACAATGTGCAACGTGTCGTCTATGGGAAGCATCCAAATTATATTCAAAGTGGAGACGCACAGATTGAAGTCGATGACGAAGGAAAGCCGTGGTATGTCCAAACGATCTATAAGCCGCTGCTGTTTTCCAACCGCCCGGACATGAATGATATCAAAGTGGCCATTGTCGATCCGGTTTCAGGTGAGATCGAGACCTATGATTCTTCTGATGCTCCTGAATTCGTCGAAGGGTCGGTCAGCTCTGAGCTTGCAGCGATCGAAAACGAGTACTTTGGTAAATATGTGAATGGATGGTTAAATTCAATCTTTGGGAAAAAAGATGTCAAGATCCCGAATGAGTCGGGGACTGAAAGCAGTGTTACACCGATTTTCAATGAAGCGGGTGAAATGTTCTACTTCACTGATATGGCATCACCGAAAGAAAATATTGATTCTGCTCTTGGTTATACGTTGATCAATGCCCGGACAGGGGCCCTCACCTACTACAATGGTCAGCAAAATCAGGGGATCATGGATAGTAAAGGAGCTGTGCAGATTGTAAACAAACAGTATCCTGAGAAAAACTGGACAGGAACGATGCCGGTTCTCTATAACGTGGACGGCCACCCGACATGGATTGTAAACGTACTTGATCCAAATGGCTTGTTCAAGCAGTATGCGTACATCAAGGCAGCAGATTCAGATTTTGCTGTTTTTGGAGATACGGCTAAGCAGACGTTGAACGCCTACCGTCTGCAAATAGCTCAGGATCCTAGCAGCGTGGAGGGGAGTCAGGGTGTCGACTTGACAGAGAAGTCAGGAACGATTAACCGTGTTCTTGTCACCTCTACTGACTCCAGGCAGTCTGTCCAATTTTTATTAGAAGGCGAAACGACCATCTATACGGTTAACACCAGCAAAGCCCCACTTGCCATTTTCCTAAAAGAAGGAGATCAAGTGGATATTCAAGCACGTATCCGCGAGAATGGCACAGCCACCGTAGAAGAAATGCAAATTCAAGGCATCAATTGACAAAAAGCAGCAGGGCACCCGCACCTGCTGCTTTTTTGTTATGATAAAATAAATATAGAATTTTAATAGTTGGAGGGATTTTTTATGGCAGAAAAAACATTCGCAACAGCAATTAATTGTATGGATGGACGTGTGCAACTACCGGTCATCCACTGGATGCAGGAACGTTACAGGACGGAATACATCGACATGATTACAGAAGCCGGTCCGACGAAGTTCTTGTTGGAAGGCTCTGAAGATCAGCTGGAGGCTGTAAAAACGAAAATTGGCATTTCTGTAGACAAGCACGGGTCTGGCGTTGTGGCTGTTGTCGGCCACTACAATTGTGCCGGAAACCCTGTTGATCGTGATGTGAAAGCCGGCCAAATCAAGGAATCTGTAGACCTTGTGAAGTCATGGGGCTTCAATGTGGATGCCATCGGCTTATATGTAAACGATCAGTGGGAAGTAGAAGTGATCACAGAATAAGAGGATTTTTCTTCCTTATGGCGAATAGTTCTTAAGGAGAACATTCGCAAAGGAGTGGCGGTATGGAGCAAGCGAGCTGGTTTGATTTCGTTGAAAAAGAGCGGGATCCGGTTTATGAAGCACTGCAAACTTTAACGGAGGAGAACCCGAGATTACGCATCGCCTCCTATACCATTACGTTGAATCCTTTTGCTTTAATTGAAATTGAAAGTGACGGCATTCATGATTGCGTCAGCAACATCGAAGCCTGCTACAAGTATTTGTGTAACTTAAATAAATAACTTTAAAGGCAACCCCCGGAGTCCAAACTCCGGGGGTTGCCTTTGCCTTATCTCCTACTAAAGCTCCCGATTGTGGATGACTCAGTTTCGACGGGGTTCGTTGCCTGAGTTGTGCGTCAGGGGTGGCTGGGAAGCTACTCGCTTTCCTGTGGGGATGACGGCAAGCCTCCTCGAGCTTCGCTCAGCGGGGTCTCGCCAGCCAATCCATTCCCACGGGAGTCTCGCAGCTTCCCAACCACCCCATTCGATACCGGAGAGAAACGAACCCCTATCCCCAGAGGGACCGCCTTCCACCTTCACTCAGGAGTATACATAAAGCGCTCAACACGAAACTTTCATGCTCGTAATGACCACCGAATAGAGTTTTATATTATTCCATTCATTTGAGCATACAAGTAGAGTTTCCAACAAGTGGTTTCGAGCCACTCACTTGGTAAAGGGGCGGAGGGGAATGGGGAGACTCCTGCGGGAAGAAAGTGCTAGGAGAGACCCCACAGGACGCAGTCCGAGGAGGCTCACCGCGCTCCCGCGGAAAGCGACTCATTCCCCGCAGCCCCAACCCTCATAACAAAAGTCTCGAAATCGAGTACTCAAGAATCCTGCCATATTGTTGAATAGGGATTTGAGTGGAGGTTTCTTTTTTTATACAATGGTCATGGTAATGAAAATACGAATGAAAAGGTGTTTACCTATGAAGAAATATATCGTAGTAGGCGGGGGAGTGCTTGGCGCATCCGTCGCTTACCACTTGGCAAAAGAAGGCGTCGACGTGAAAATCATTGACCGAAAAGACGACGGACAGGCGACAGAGGCGGCAGCTGGAATCGTATGCCCGTGGCTCGCTCAACGCCGTAACAAGCGCTGGTACCGGCTCGTCAAAGGCGGCGCTCGTTACTATCCCGAACTGATCCGCCAGCTTGAAGCGGAAGGAGAGACCAAGACGGGTTATCGTCGCGTAGGAGCGATCAGTCTTCAAAGAGATGAAGCGAAATTAGAAAAAACGATTGAACGCGCAGTGAAGCGTCGAGAAGATGGCGCTCCTGAAATCGGTGAAATCACAAGGATTTCATCGGAAGAAGCGAAAAAAATGTTTCCACCGCTAGCGGATGGGTACGATGCGATTCATGTCAGCGGTGCCGCACGCGTCAATGGCCGTGAGTTGAGAGATGCGCTCCTTCGTGTAGCTGAAAAACATGGGGTGGAAAGGATTCATGGAGATGCTAGTCTTATTCATGAAGGACAGAAAGTGACCGCTGTCGAAGTGGAAGGCATACGTCATGAAGCGGATGAAGTGATTGTGACAGCTGGTGCGTGGGCGAAACCGATCCTCAAGCCACTGGGGATTGATTTTCTCGTTCACCCTCAAAAAGCACAAATCGTTCATTTGGACCTGCCGAATATGGAAACGGAAGATTGGCCTGTCATCATGCCACCGAACAATCAGTATATGCTTTCCTTCGGGGGCGGCCGTGTGGTCATTGGTGCCACACATGAGACCGATGCAGGTTTCGATGGAAGGTCTACTGTAGGTGGTCTGCATTATGTGTTTGATAAGGCACTCGAAGTGGCCCCGGGACTCCATGACAGCACGTTTGCTGAAACGCGTGTCGGATTCCGCCCATTTACGCCCGGATCCCTGCCTGTTTTCGGTGGCATCCCTGAATGGTCGAACTTATATGTCGCCAATGGCCTAGGGGCTTCCGGACTCACATCCGGCCCTTACGTTGGCGCTGAACTTGCTCGTCTGGTCCTAGGAAAAGAAACCGAGCTTGATCCAGCGGATTATGATGTATCCGAAGCGCTTGGGTCTGAATAAATGTCTCCACATAAAAATCCATGCAGCCTCATGAGGCTGCATGGATTTTTCATTATTTCTCAGGGTAGTCACAGTACTCGATGATTGTTCCTTCGGTATCGGCCGGATTCAAATAAATGAGACGTCGGCCGTGTTTGTTAGTCCGTAATGACCATTCCAGGGTCCGGATGCCTTGCTCCTCTAGTTCATTCAATGCTTGATCCAAATCCCCGACATCATAGGCAATGTGATGGACCCCTTTTCCTTTTTGCTTAATAAAGCGAGCGATGGGGGAGGTTGTATTATTTGTAGGCATTAACAATTCTGTACGATCGCCTTTGATATCAATAATCGCGATTTCACTTTCTACTCCTTCTGCTTCACTTCGATAACGGTCAATCAAAGTTCCGCCAAGGACTTTGGTGTAAAAAGTGATGCTGTCTTCGATGTTGCGGACAGCGACTCCAATATGATCCAGTCTTTTTTCCACGTTCATTCTCCTCTGCTGCCATTCTGAGAACCATTTTAACATACGAACGCCCAGCAAATGGTCTGGGGGTCCTCATTAAAGGCCCATTTTCACAGTATCTATCAAAACGTACAAGCTGATTTGGCTCTATCACATAAAGTAGAGCAGGAGGTGATTTTCTATGCCTGCCTGGATCAGCAATAGTTTCAAAATCCTGTCATCCGCTGTACTGCACGGAGTTGTAACTCTCCTTTTATTCGGAACATCCATCTTCACCATAGTTACTGGATTGACGTGGATAAAAGGGTTGATCGTCATCGGATTGTTGATTTTCTGGCTTGCTTCATTTGTGTGTGTAGCCCAAAAGCTGTACGCGTATTTGTTCGGCCGTTGGAAAGACGACGATGAATAAGAAAAAGGGGGCCTGTGGCACAGGACCCCTTTACATATTAATCTAGTTGTTTGACGACTTCTTTGGCAACGACTTCTGTGGATTGCGGGTTCTGACCGGTAATCAGGTTGCCGTCCACTTCAAAATGCTCCGACCAGTTAGGACCGCTCACGAATGTTGCTCCCAGTTCATTCAGCTTGCTTTCAAGCAGGAATGGCATGTGTTGATCGAGCGTCGTTTCCACTTCTTCGGCGTCAGTGAATGCATTGACGCGTTTTCCTTTGACCAATGGTTCACCGTTGGACAGGGTAGCGCCGACAAGGCCTGCAGGGCCATGGCAGACGGCTGCGACAATTTTATCCGCTTCATAAAAATTACGAAGCAGCTTTTGTAGCTTTTCATTATCCGGGAAGTCAAACATCGTTCCGTGACCGCCTGGTAGGAAAATGGCATCGTAATCTTCCGCTTCGACATCTGCGATCGGTGTTGTATTTTCTAAATGTGGTTTCGTATCTAGAATCTCTTGTGGTTCATCTTCGCTGACACTACCTGGATCAACAGGTGCCCGGCCGCCTTCTGGGCTTGCTACGGTCACTTCATAGCCATGTTTTTGAAACTCGTTATAGGCTTCACCGAATTCGGACAGCCAAATTCCTGTCGGCTGCTCATCCGTAATCTTTTCGTGGTTCGTAACGACCATTAGTACTTTTTTAGACATGATTGTACTCCTCCTTTGGTAGTGAATGTTATTTTAATATGTGAAAATCAACAGTGACAAACATTCTGCTTTGGCGCACATAGATTGAATTTCCCGTTTTAAAAACTATAAAACATGGGCGAGCATACATTGACAAAATGGAATGCTGCGCATACGATAAGTGTATATATGAATATATGCGCATATAAGGAAGGTGTCGATTTCATGAGTGAAGATAAAAATAAACGAGAAGATCAGGAGAAAAAACACGCCAATGAACTGGATGAAGAGACATTGTTCGTCGTTTCCCAGACATTTAAGGCGTTGTCCGATCCGACACGAATCAGAATCCTACATTTACTATGTGAACAAGAAATGTCCGTCAATCAAATTGCCGATACATTAGAACTTCGCCAATCGACCGTTTCCCACCAGCTGCGGTTTTTAAAGAATCTACGTTTGGTGAAGTATCGAAGAGCGGGTACCACATTATTTTATTCTCACGACGATGAGCACGTCATCGATCTTTTGCAACAAACCATCAATCACGCTCTTCACCATTAAAGGGGAGAAAGAGAATGAAGGAATACAAACTGCAAGGCTTATCCTGTGCGAACTGCGCAGCAGAAATGGAAGAGGAGATTCGCAAGCTCAATCATGGGGAAGACTCTGAGCTTCAGTTTTCATCGAGTAAATTGAGAGTCCAAGATGGCGTCGATATGGAAAAGGTACGCCGGATATTGAAATCCGACGGAGCTTCTCTTGTCGATGATGAGGGATCCCATGATCATAGTCATGGGCCAAACATGAAGCAGCTCGTCATTATTTCCTCGCTCATCTTTGGTGCGACCTTTTTATTGGAAGGAATGGTTGCCCCGTTCGTCATGATCGGCATGTATTTGGCTGCCATTGCGATCAGTGGTTATCAGACATTCTGGAAAGGTTTGAAAAACTTAACCCGGTTGAAGTTTAACATTGATACGTTGATGACGATTGCTCTCATCGGAGCCGTGGCTATCGGTGAATGGAAAGAAGCGACTCTTGTAGCCATTTTATTCGGACTGAATGAATATTTGGAAGGTCTCGGCATGGAAAAGGCACGCAGTTCGATGGAGCAATTGCTGAAAGTTGCTCCTAAACAAGCGACACGCCTCCTGGCAGATGGTACGGAAGAAGTCGTCGGAATTGAAGACTTACAAGAGGGAGATCTTGTCCTTGTTAAAGCAGGCGAGAAAATCCCATCAGACGGTGTGATCATGGCCGGTTACAGCTCCGTAAATGAAGCAGCGATCACGGGAGAATCCCTGCCCGTGGACAAAAAGCCTGGTGAAAAGCTTTTTGGGGGAAGCATCAATAATGAAGGTCTGTTGAAAGTCGAAATTTCGAAAGCTTACCATGACTCTTCGCTCGCTAAAATTCTTCAGTTAGTGGAAGAAGCGCAGGAGAGAAAGACACCGACAGAGCTCTTCATCAACCGCTTTGCTAAATACTATACACCGTTGATCATGGTCATTGCCGGACTTGTCATGGTATTTCCACCACTGCTTTTCTCTGCAACCTGGGGAGGTTCTTTTTACCAGGGACTGGCGGTTCTTATTGTCGGTTGTCCCTGTGCCTTGATTTTGTCCTCCCCTATTGCGATTCTCTCCGGAATTACGAAAAACGCACGGAACGGCATTCTCGTCAAAGGTGGAGCTTTTCTTGAACAGCTTGGAAAAATTGAAAGCATTGCTTTTGATAAAACGGGTACGCTGACAAAAGGTGAGCCAAAAGTGCATGCGGTGAACGTTTATGAAGAGGAACGTTTCTTCTCGGTGGCCCATGCCGTTGAAAGAAATTCCTCCCACCCGATTGCGAGAGCGATCTTAGAAGATGAACGTGTCCAACAGGCGGATTCTTTGGAACCTTCTTCCGTTGATACGATTCCTGGAAAAGGCGTCCGTGCGGTCATTGAAGATCAAACCTATTATGTGGGAAGCGAACAGACGTTGACGCATGTAACTCTTTCAGAGGGTATAAAAGCAGACATCGACAAGCTTAAGGAAGATGGATTCACCCTTGTCATCGTTTCTGATGAAAAAGAAGTGCTTGGGATGTTCGGCGTAGCGGATGAAGTGCGGGAAGAAAGTCGTACGCTGATGAAGCGTCTCCATTCCTTAGGGATCAAGCATACGATCATGTTGACCGGTGACCACGAAAAGACGGCTGGCAAAGTGGCTGCGGAAATTGGCGTCACTGATGTCCATGCACAGCTGTTGCCAGATCAAAAAGTTGAAAAAGTCGACGAATTAAAAAGAAATTCCAAACTCGCCATGATTGGAGACGGGATCAATGATGCCCCTGCTCTTGCGATGGCTGATTTAGGGATAGCCATGGGGAAAGGAACGGATAGTGCGATTGAAACCGCTGATATCGTTCTCATGCAGGACCACCTCGGCAAACTGCCGAACGCCTTCCGGATCGCGAAACGGGTGAATGCCGTCGTCAAATGGAATATTGGTATCGCGCTCGGGTTGAAAGTCATTGCCCTTCTTCTCACGATTCCAGGATGGCTCACCCTTTGGTTCGCCATTCTTGCCGATATGGGCGCAACGATCCTCGTCACGCTCATTAGCCTGACCATCCTCCTCATGAAAGATGAGTAATAAATGGATATAACCCCCACACCAGGTCATCCAAATACTGGATGACCTGGTGTGGTTTTATTTGGAAGAAATATAGGCTGAGTGGACCGTTTTTGTTTTGTGTGTGACTTTTGCGTTTGTGATGAGGTGCATAAAGGGAAATGTCTCTCATGGTCGTACGGTAAATAGTGGCTTTATTTCCGTCAAAACCATCTGTCTGACATACATACTTTTGCTACGAAAAGACGACGATAAACCATATATAAAGAGTGAGGATAATGGCTATGAAGATACAATTCGAACATATAAAAAAACTTCATATCAAACATATTTACGGCCCCCTTCAACAAGAGGTGAGAACTCTTGCTTTTCATTCCAAAAGAGTCGAACCAGCAGCCGCTTTTTTTTGTTTAAAGGGGGAAAACTTTGATGGTCATGAATATATCGAAGAAGCCATCGGTCTGGGAGCTGCCACAATCATCGGCAGTGATGAAAAGGTGCTGGAGGATCTTTCAAGGATCTACGACCGTACCACCTTCTTGCTTGTAGACAATGTCCGTTCCGTTATGTCTGTTTTTTCTAAGGATTTCTTCGGATTTGCAGATGAAGAACTGAAAACCATTGGCGTAACCGGAACAAACGGCAAGACGACTGTCACGGCCTATATCCGATCACTATTGACTTTGCTTGGCCTTCCGACTGGTTCGATCGGCACGACAGGGATCTGGTCATCGAAACGGAAATTACAATATAAGAAAAGTACGCCAACAACGCCTGAGTCCCTGGATCTGCACCGGATTTTCCGAGACCTTAGAAACTTGGATGATGAAGGCGCAGTCATGGAGGTTTCTTCGATTGCTCTTGATCAGTGCAGGGTAGAGGGCATTCAATATGATGTGGCTGTTCATACGAACTTTTCTGAAGAACACTTGGAATACCACCGGACGATCGATCATTACAGGGAATGTAAAATGCGTTTGTTCAACCAGGCGAACCACCGTGTTGTCAACATTGATGATGAGGGAATGGCTTCTGAGCTGTTAGCAATGGGGAAGGATGGTCTTCTGACATACAGTATTGAAGGACACCCCCAGGCCGATTTGTCCGCAGAAAACATTGAGGTTATGGAAAAAGGGTCTCTTTTCGATCTTTCCTATGAGGGAGACACGAAAAAAGTCTTCGTTCCCGTCTATGGCACCTACAATGTCGCGAATGTACTGGCCGCAATCGCTACAGCCTTCCATCTAGACTATTCTTGGGAGGAAGTGTTGGACGTGCTTCCAAATATGGAAGGGCCTGAAGGAAGATTCCAGGTCATTGAAACGCCTCTGAATCAAAAAGTGATTTTGGATTACGCGCATACACCCGTAGCCTTGAACAGGTTGCTGGAGGAGGTCAAGAAGCTTGATCACAAACGCTTGATCGTCATGATTGCAGGCATTGGCATCCGGGATTTCAACAAAATGCCCAAGATGGCAAAAACGATTGAAGGAAAAGCAGATGAAGTGATCGTCACGGTCGATCACCCTGGCTATCATGACCCACAAGCCGTGGTCGATCAGGTGATGACTGGCTTTACTAATCCAAACGCTTCGAACATTCATCCAACATTGACGAGGGAAGAAGGCGTTCGTAAATCCATGCAGTTGGGAGAAGAAGGAGATATTATTCTTTTGACGAGTGGCTGCATCAACAATTCGCAAATCGTCAAAGGTGAAGAAATTCCTCACTCGGACGAAAAAATCATAGAGAGCTTTTTCCCATCGGTCGCTCAATAAAAAAGCATCCAGTCTCAGCTCTTGAGACTGGATGTTTCTCTGTTAATCAAACGTTTGTTCAACGCATCGTTTGTACTCGTAAAAGTATTCCGGCACCTCATCAGGATTCAGTCCGTTTGTCATCACGGCAACGATGGATTGATTGTACCATTTCTGGGCATCAGCACCTGCGTTGAAGTTTTTCCAAACATCGTCACCGTAAATTTCAATATCTTTCTGCAGTGAGCGTAAGTTATCCAGTTTATCGGCTATAATTAACGCCTTCACTTCAAACGAGGCTTCCCTGACGGTGTCGATGGTATGCTGTTTTCTTTCTTGCCATGGCTTGCTTTTATCTTCTGTATGAGCGGCTACAAGATCTCTGACATCCATACCGAATTCACGTTCAATATCCCGGAGGGTGTAGCTGGTGTCTTCGACCACATCATGAAGGTAACCGGCACAAATCAGCTCTTCACGGAACCCTGCATTCTTTAAGAGATCCGCAACCCGGATGGGATGGACCACATAGTCTTCCGAAGAGTTTTTCCGCTTTTGCCCATGGTGGGCTTTGGCTGCGAATGCTTTCGCTTTTTCAATCATCGACTACACGCTCCTTTTTTTGTTCATCATAACAAATAAAGGGGCAGAATGATTGCAAAAAGTGATAAAGGTTGATTAAATAAGAATGGATATTATATAATTAATAGGTTTAATCAACAGGTTGAAGGGGATGCTTTGCAAATGGAAATGATTGAAGTACAAGGACAACCGCCTCACAACTCAGAGCCCGTCGTATTAATCATCGGGAAGATGGATGGTGTGCATTTAGGGCATCAGTCTCTCCTCCAGGAGGCAGAAAGGCTGGCGATAGACGAAGATAAAATTGCTGTGTACGGTTTTTCTGATCACCCGAAATGGGTGCTGAGAGGCGATGAATCATTCAAATATTCACTATCGACGACTGAAGATCGCCAAACCCGTTTGGAGCAATTCGGTGTCGATCGTTATTATCACGTCCATTTTACAAAAGAATATGCAAAGACATCTCCTGAAGAATTCGTGCTTCAGCACTTGAACCGGTTGAACGTCCGTCATGTGATCGTCGGTGAGGACTTTCGTTTCGGCAAAGGGAGAGGGTCCGATGCTGAAGGGCTGGCAGAACTCTGTCAGCAAATCGGGGCAGGTGTTTCAATTGTCCCCGGTGTCCAGCTTCACGACAGAAAAGTGAGCAGTACGGATATCCGCACACATGTGACGCAAGGACGGATGGAAGCCGCTCAAGCGATGCTTGGACGACCTTTTGAAATCACAGGGGTCGTGGAAAAAGGCGAGCAGCTTGGCAGACAATTAGGCTTTCCAACATTGAATGTTGGAGGGATTGATGAATATGTCAAAGTGAAACCAGGGGTCTACCTCGGCCTTGTGAAAAAAGTCCAGGAAGCGCCTGAATACTATTACACGTTAATTAGTGCCGGCTATCGTCCGACGGTCAACGGGGATTCTTATAAGGTTGAAGCTTACCTCCTGGATTTTTCCGGTGACCTGTACGACCAAAAAGTAACCGTCCAATTCCTGCGCCACATGCGCGATGAAGAGAATTTCGACGGGATGGATGCATTGATTGAACAAATGCACCAGGATGAAAAGAATGCACGTGCGATTTTAGGCTTATAAACCATACTGACATCTTAGAAAGGAGGAAGCACCATGGGAATTGTCGTTGTTGAAGTTTGTGATGGTAACTTGATCAATGAAATGGATATCGAAAGCATTATTGAATCCGAATACCCGGAAGTGGCGGTACTCATTAGTGAATGCCTTTCCTTCTGCGGCATGTGTGCCCTCCGTCCGTACGCCCTTGTCAATAACCAGCGGGTATTTGGTAAAACACCCGAAGAAGCATTGCAGAAAATCCGCGCAAAAATCGAAGAAGAATTAGCGATTTACGCTGAATAAGGCAGGAGAAGACCATGGTTTTTTTTGATTCACTGATCAACAGCTTGCGTTTGCCGAAAAAAGAAGCGATGTTCCACTTGAACCGGAAAGGCATCACCCATACGATCGGTTATTTGTTCGTATTGCTGCTATTGCTCTTTTTACCGGACATGGTGATCTCGATCTTGTATTTAGAGACGAACCTGACAGAGGTATCGCGGGGGATGTACATGGCACAATTTCTCGTTTTCTACCCTCTGCTGATCGTTTTTCTCATCCTTGTCGGAGTCTCCATTCTTGCCGGCGGAAGCCTGCTTATGCGCAAAGCTCTTTCACGAAAGCTTGCGTACCAGCAGCTGTGGAAGTTGACCGCCTATGCTTGTACACTGCCTTTGATTTTGAGCGTGTTATTAAAATATTTGACCGTACCCAACGCCATCAGCGCCCTTATTTTTATGGCGATCTTCGTTTACTACATGTATCGAATGATTACGGTTTATCCAAAAGTACCAGCGAAACCTTGAGTTCTCGCGGGTACTTTTTCTATTTGTCTTTTTTATATGTTAGAATATTCATTATTTAATGAAAAAAGGTGGGGTATGATGACAAGAGCGTTAGTTTTGCAATCAGATTTTGGAATTAGTGATGGAGCTGTAAGTGCCATGCATGGGGTGGCGCATTCTGTTGATCATCAATTGTCGATCTTCGATTTGACGCATGACATCCCACCTTTCAATATTTGGGAAGGTTCTTACAGGTTGTGGCAGACGATGGCCTACTGGTCTGAAGGGACGGTCTTCGTATCCGTCGTGGACCCTGGGGTAGGGTCCACACGAAAAAGTATTGGTGTGAAAACAGGTTCCGGTCATTTTATCATCACACCGGATAATGGAACACTGACTCATGTCGCCAGGACTGAGGGAATCGTTGAAGTAAGGGAAATTGATGAAAAAGTGAACCGCCTGCCAAGATCCGGAGAATCCTACACCTTTCATGGCCGGGATGTTTACGCCTTTACCGGAGCACGTTTGGCGGCCGGAGTCATCACTTTTGATGAAGTCGGACCTTCCCTTGATCCAGACTCCATTGAGCGTATTTCCGTCAAAGACCCCACTATTGAAGAATCGACGGTCTCGGGCATCATAGATATCCTTGATATCCGGTTCGGCAACCTTTGGACAAACATTCCGCGTGACTTTTTCAATCAAATGGGGGTCCATTATGGAGACACTCTGAACGTGTCCATTTTGCATAACGGAGATGAAGTTTATCATAATTCCATGACCTTCGGACGCTCGTTCGCAGATACCCATAAAGGTGAACCGCTCGTCTATGTGAACAGTCTTGATAACTTAGCGGTGGCGATCAATCAAGGCTCATTCGCCAGGGCCTACAACATCCGAACAGGATCGAATTGGACGATCCATTTTGAAAAATAACTTCCCGCTTCTGCGAGGAGTTATTTCTTGTCTATGAGCAAAATAAAAGCTTGGGAGGACGCGCTGTGCTACACTTACCCATGTAAAACCTTTACAAGAAAAGGAGAATGATCAATGAAGACAGTTACGCTACATAGCACCATTGAAATGCCTCAATTAGGCTTTGGTGTTTGGCAAGTCGAAGAAAAAGACGCGGTTCCAGCCGTTACAAAAGCGATTGAAACAGGCTACCGTTCGATTGATACAGCAGCGATTTATGGGAACGAAAAACAAGTCGGTGAAGCGATCCGCCAGAGTGGTGTAGCTCGTGACGAATTGTTCATTACGACAAAGGTCTGGAACACAGACCAAGGATACGAAAATACATTGAAGGCTTTTGAAACAAGCCTCGATAAACTTGGGTTAGACTATGTGGACCTTTATTTGATCCACTGGCCGACACCAGAATATGATGATTACGTAGAAACATACAAAGCGCTCGAACGGCTGCAAAAAGACGGCAAAGTCAAAGCCATCGGTGTATGTAACTTCGATATCGACCACTTGCAGCGTCTGCTTGATGAATGTGACGTAAAGCCGGCGGTCAACCAGGTCGAGTGCCACCCATTCCTGGCACAAAACGAACTGAAAGACTTCTGCCGCGACAATGGTATTCTGCTTGAAGCATGGAGCCCATTGATGCAAGGTGGAGAAGTATTGAAAAATGATACGATCCAGTCCATCGCTAAAAAGCATGGCAAAACACCAGCGCAAGTCATTATCCGCTGGCACTTGCAAAACGACACGGTCGTTATTCCGAAGTCTGTCACGCCATCCCGCATCGAAGAGAACTTCGACGTGTTTGATTTTGATCTGACAGCCGACGATATGGCTGCCATCAACAAGCTGGACCGCGGCGAGCGCAAAGGCCCGAAACCATCTGAAATGAACGTGCGATAAATAGAGAAAGACTGCCCTTCGGTGGCAGTCTTTTTTTATGGACAAAGGAGTGAGGATGGATTTTAATAAAGAAGAAAGGAGTGGACTCATGAACATAAAACCCCGCGTCATCCCACCTGACATTAACCATTTAGAAATGCTGCTGCAACGTCTCAAACCTAACCACCCTGTAACCCCTCAATTGGAAGAAATGCTCTCCACGAAACTAGCCGGCTGGAACGGCGAACAATCCCTTGATTTTCACCTCGATTACTTGGATGAACCTCATTCCATCCTTCACAACCTCCGCCTCTATGATGACCACCACTTTTTCCAAATCGACACCCTGATCTTGTTCCCTACATTCATCCTGATCATTGAAGCAAAGAATATGAAAGGTCAAATAATCATTCACCGCGAGAAAAAAGAAATGCGTCGCGACCTGGAAGGGTTTCAGGACCCCGTGGAGCAAGCAGAGAGGCAAAAAGATTTGCTCGAAGAATGGTTGCTGCGGCATATGGGGCTTAGGGTGCCGGTAAATTTTCTAGTTGTTTTTACGAATCGAAGGTGTGTTCTTGAATTTGACTCGTCTGACTCTCAGATTCATGAAAAAGTGGTACGTGCCACATCGTTGATTGGTGCGATTGAAAGGAAGAAAGAGTTTTATCAGGAAAAAGTTCTGACGCGGATTGATTTGATTCGTGTCGAGCGTGCGCTTGCTGATGCTCACCAAGAACTTGTCCCTGATTATACGAAACGGTTCAACCTGAATTACTCTGATCTGCAGAAAGGGGTAAGGTGTCCGGAGTGTGGCAAGTATTTTATGAAGAGGGCCAAGGAAAAATGGAAATGCTCCATGTGCTCTTATAGCTCTTACCGTGCACATGAACAAGCTTTGCGAGAATATGCGGCGTTAGTATCAAAGGTAATTAGTAATAAAGAAGCTCAGGAATTCCTTAAGATAAGTTCTAGGCATGTGGTTTATCGGATTCTTTCTGAATATGCAAGAAGTACAGTCGGTGGAGGGAAATATATCAAGTATCTGCTCTAGGGGGATAGCTCAACACGCGCGAGAAGCTTGGAACGCGCGCAAGAAGCCCGGAACGCGCGCAAGGAGCCCGGAACGCGCGCAAGGAGCCCGGAACGCGCGCAAGAAGCCCGGAACGCGCGCAAGAAGCTCGGAACGCGCGCAAGAAGCCCGGAACGCGCGCAAGAAGCTCGGAACGCGCGCAAGAAGCCCGGAACGCGCGCGAGAAGCTCGGAACGCGCGCAAGAAAGCCCGGAACGCGCGCAAGAAGCTGTGAACGCGCGTAAGGTACGAATACCTCGCACACAAAACTCCACAAACCGACCCTTATGTTATTCCCACCAAATATGGGGAACATAAAGGTATCAATTTTTTCGGTAAAGGAGCTTTTGTATGATCATCCGGTTCGGTTACGTATCGCATGCGCTCAATCTATGGGAAGCGACACCTGCGAAGACGACGACATTTGCACGATATAAAAAATTAGGCCATGAAGCAGCCATAAAGCAGCTCCACAATATTGCGGAAATGAACTTGCAGCGCACACGGCGGATCATCCACTACAACATTGCGAGGGAAATCCATCTGTACCGCTTTTCATCATCGATCATCCCGCTTGCAACCCATGATGAGGTGGAGTGGGATTATATTAAGCCATTCCGCCATCTCTTCGAGGAAATTGGCGAACTGGTACGGGCGCATCATATGCGTACAAGTTTTCACCCGAACCAATTCACTCTTTTTACGAGTGACCGTCCTCACGTGACAGACAATGCCGTACAAGATATGGAGTACCACTATGCGATGTTAAAAGCGATGGGGCTTCACAACGAATCTCATATCAACTTGCATGTGGGAGGAGCGTATGGGGATAAAGAAGCGGCCGTTGCTCGTTTTCATAAAAATATTAAGAAGCTCCCAGGTCCAATCAAGAAACAGATGACGCTTGAGAATGATGATAAAACCTATACGACCACGGAAACCCTTGATGTCTGTGAAAAAGAGGATATCCCAATGATGTTCGATTACCATCACTACATGGCAAATCATACCGAAGATGAGCCACTGTCTGAAATCCTGCCGCGCTTTTATAAAACGTGGGACAGGCTTGGTCTCCCACCGAAGATTCATATTTCGTCGCCCAAGTCGGAAAAGGCGTACAGGAGTCATGCTGATTTTGTGGATGCTGATTTCATTCGGCCTCTCCTGAAAGAATTGAAGGCTCTCGGCACACATGTAGACTTTATGATTGAAGCGAAAGAAAAGGATCGCGCCCTTTCGAATCTTGTCGAAGACTTCTCAAAAATCCGAGGGGTGAAACGAGTAGGGGAAGCGACTTTGGACGTTTAACTTTGCATGCGCGTGCTCCAATCAAGTATATTGTTGGTAGTGAAAGGGGTGTAAGGATGGATAAACAGACCCTCTTATCCGAAGTCAATTTGTTTGAAGAATTAACAAAAGAAGAACTGATGGATGTTGATGCGATCAGTGAAATGAAAAAAGTAGGGAAGGGTGAAATCATCCTTTCCCCTGACCATCCAGCGGAGCATTTATATATATTGAAAAAAGGACAAATCCGGTTATATCGGACAAACAAAGAAGGGAAACAGTTTACCCTGGATATTTTGAAAGACGGGAATCTGTTTGGAGAGGCATCCACGCTGACCCTGACGGATTATGAAATGTACGCCGAGGCAATGACCGATACATATGTCTGTCTAATGAGCCGGGAAGAGTTTGAGCGATTTATGAAAAAGTACCCGCAAATCACTCTTCGTCTCGTTCAATTGCTTTCGTCAAAGTTGAACGACTTTTACAGGAGAAGTGAGAAGATTGCTTTAGGTGAGGTATGGGAACGAATTCTTTATTTACTGCTTATGCTCAGTGAGAAAAGCGGCCGTCGTCATCAGGAGTGGCAGACCGTTGAGATGAAGTTGACCCATCAGGACATTGCAACGATGATCGGGGCGACGAGGGAAACGACGAGTGCGGAAATCAGCCGCTTAAAAAAGGAAGGCTATTTGAAAAAGAACCAAGTATTATCCATCGATGCAGAAAAAGCAAAAACCCATCTCGGCTTAGTCGTTACATAAGCCAAGGTGGGTTTTATTTTAATATCCGTTTTGCTTCCATGAACCGTTGAATTCCTGTAAACAATTCTACAGCAAAAAACAACAGCGTGGACCAAAAAAGGAATGAAGGGAATAAGATCATCACACTGAACAAAACGAAGCCTTCTGTTCGTTCGGCAAGTCCAGCCTGATAGTAAAAGGATTTGATTCCTGCCTTTTCCGATACAGCCCCTACGACTAAAAAAATCGTCATGGAGACGATGATTGAAACGCTGAGAAGAAGGAGCGGCCATAGGACCTCTGGATGAACATAAGCAATAGCGATAATCATCCCGATTTCAACGATTCGATCGAATGTAATATCCATCACGGTTCCAAAGGGGGAGGTTTTTGTATTCCTGGCCATCGTCCCATCAACGGCATCTAAAAAACCGGAAAGCCACAAAAACACGACTGCTAAAATCGGAAATCCTAAAACGTAGAGTACACTTGTACCCAGCCCGATGAACAAAGCGAGCACTGTAATCTCATTGGCAGAGCGCCCTTTTTGTAGAAAGTAAGAAGCGGTCCGTTCAATGGACGGTTGGACGAATTTTCTTGCGTGCGTATCGAGCATAAAAAACACCTGCTTTAGCAAATAATATCAACGTCTTGTTACCACTTTACCCCAATTGTCATTCCTTTAGACGATAGCACATGTTCCCTTGAAATAGAATCACCCTGCTTCTAGTGTAAGGTAGATTACAATGTTGAGCACATGAGGTTTGTAGTAAACGAACAGGGTGTATAGTATCCCTGTAACTAACAACAAGGAGGAATCGTTCATGTCCGAACATAAAGTATCCATCACGAGTAAGTCTCAAGGGATGAAATCGGAAATCGAGGCAGGAAAACATACATTGACGATTGACGAACCGAAGCAAATGGGTGGCACAGATGAAGGTGCTGATCCACTTGCAACGATGTTAGGATCGCTCGCAGGCTGTGAAACGGTCGTGGCGAACATGGTGGCGAAGGAAATGAAGTTTGATCTCCAAAGCATTTCCTTTGATATTAATGGGACGCTGGATATGCGCGGGTTGATGGGGACGGCAGATGTAAAACCGTACTTTGACACGGTGAACATTAAAGCTGAAGTAGAAACATCGGAATCCCAGGAGCGCATCAAAGAACTTCAAGAAATCGTTGACCAACGCTGTCCTGTTTTCACGACACTGAAAGCAGCAGGGATTACACTGAATGTAGAGTGGCAAAAAGCGTAACAAATACGAAGAGGCTCCTCCAGGGGCCTCTTTTTATACAGAAAATTCCCATGGAAACGATGGAAAGAATTAATAATGAATCTCCCAAACCTCCTATGTTACCTTATTAACGAACCTGATAAGGAGGTAGATTTTAAATGTTCAAAAAATTGATGATGACAGGAATAGCTACCGTTAGTTTGCTCGCTTTCTCCTTCCCTGTCGAAAGTTTTGCACATGCCAATACTCACACCGTCCAAAAGGGCGATTCTATTTATAAAATTGCTATGAAACATGGTGTTTCTGCTAAACAATTGCAAGCCATGAACAACAAATCGAATGCAGACATTCACCCTGGGGAGCAGTTGCAGCTTCCAGTTGCTCTTAGTGAATCTGAAAAAGATCTACTCGCCCGTCTAGTAGAGGCAGAGGCGAAGGGTGAAAGCTATGCTGGTAAAGTTGCGGTTGCCACGGTCGTTTTGAATCGTGTCGAAAGTGACCTTTTCCCAGATTCATTGAATGGCGTAGTCTATGACGGCATTCAGTTCTCTCCTGTTCTGAATGGTACGATCAATCAGCCGGCAAGCGCAGAGTCAAAACGTGCAGTTAACGAGGCTATTGCTTATCAAGGATATGACCGCGAGTCTCTATTTTTCTACAACCCTGATAAAGCGCAAAGTGATTATTTGAGCAGTAAAGAAGTAACGACAGTCATCGGCGACCACGTTTTTTTGAGATAAACCATCTGAACAAGCACCTTTGATTAGGTGCTTGTTTTTTTGTAACTTTTTTTACAATGGATCGTACTAATGAAGGAGCGTTGTTACATAAGCGAAGGAGAGGGATTATGAGTAATCAAATGATCTATGGCATGGAAATGAACATTCATCAACGGGATGAACATACAATCCAAGTCTATGTTTTGAATGTGAAAGAAGGAAAAAAGCCCCATCATGTAACGACCATTGAGCATTCCTCAAAACACCCGGAGCGGACGAAGGCGAATGGTGCTCCATACGCACGCGTTCATGACAATCTATTCCATGTACTTAAGGAACAGTTGGTCAAAGAAGGGAAATGGGAAAAAGGAAAAGGAGATTCCTAGACAGGAATCTCCTTTTTTATATCTATACGTTTAACTCGCATCTTCTTCCTCATGAAATAATTGGACCTTCCTTTTCTTCGTCCGTTTTTTGTACACACGGTTTACGTAGTCGTCCGTTAAGGCAGCGATTTCCTTATGCAGGAACAGTAACGGGATGATGTTGGTGAGCAGGACGAAGGCTAAAATCAAGTCGAGGAACTGCCAGACGAATTGAAGTCCTCCAATCGCACCTACGAAAACGGCTATGATGTAGACGATTCTCATGATTTTGGCCGCGCGTAAACCAAACAGGTACTCCGCTTGTTTTTCCCCATAAAAGACGAGGACACCGATGGTCGTAATGACGAAAAAGAGTAAAAAGACAGTGATGAAACTGCTTCCGAACGCATCCCCGAACTCGGCACCGATGGCCACGTTAATCATATTGGATGCATCACTGCCTCCGACTTCCTCCCATGCCCCTGTTACGAGGACGGTTAAGCCGGACACGGTACAAATGACAATCGTATCAACGAAAACACTGAAGATTCCCCATAGCGCTTGGCGGGAAGGGTGGTCTGTTTTAGCTGCTGCGTGGGCAATTGATGCTGTTCCAAGACCTGCTTCGTTTGAGTACAGACCGCGCGCGATCCCCCAGCGTAATGCTTGGGCGACGGCCGCACCGGCAAAACCACCAGTTGCAGAAATCGGTGTAAACGCGTGGGTGAAAATTAGTCCGAATACGTTGGGAATTTGATCAATGTTGGCAAAAATAACGTAAAAACAGACAGCGAGATAAATGAGAACCATTCCTGGGACCATCTTATCTGTAACCTTGGCAATTCGCTTGATGCCACCGAAAACGACGATGGCGATCGCTGCACACATGACGAGCCCTGTAATTTCAACCGGCCACCCGAAAGCACCTTCCGTCTGAGTAGCGATGGAATTGGACTGTACCATCGTACTCGGAATCAACTCAATCATTAGGAAAAAGGCGAAGGCGGTGGAGACCCACTTCCATCCCAAGGCTTTTTTTATGTAATATTGCGGCCCGCCGACCCAAATATTTTTCTCGTTGGTTTCCCTGTATTTCATGCCTAATAATATTTCACTGTACTTTGTGGCCATTCCGATTAAAGCGACAATCCACATCCAGAACAAAGCCCCTGGCCCACCTAAAGAAATTGCGACAGGTACCCCGACGATATTCGTTGCCCCCGCTGTAGAGGCTAGTGCTGAAGTGAAAGCCTGGAATGGGGTGATGGTTCCTTTCTTTTTTGTTTTCTTGAAAATTTGTCCGATGGTTTGGTGGAGAACGTGTCCAAAGAAGCGGAATTGGAAAAACTTAATTCGGATGGTGAGGAAGATTCCACCTAGAATTAATATGATCGCTAATGGATACGTCCATAAAAAGTCGGAAATCGTTGTGATTCCTTCTTTAATACTATTCCATAAATCTCCCAATGAAAGGTCCCCTTTCGACAAACTGTAAGATACCCATATATTCCCTTTACATTAAATGTTAAACGCATAAAATGTGCAGGAGAGGTGAGCCTTAGGAAAAAAAGCCGTACACTAGAGAAGTAAAGGAGGGATCATGTGATTATTAGAGAAGAAGATTTTCAAAACCATTCCATGAGCAAATTAATCAAAGGGGCAGTGGTTCCACGTCCGATTGCCTGGGTATCAACAATAAGTAAGGATGGGATCCGTAATTTGGCGCCTTTCAGTTTTTTTACGGTAGCATCCATGAGTCCAATTACGCTTTGTTTTTCTGTAGGAAGTGCGGACAGCGATAAAGACACTCTGAAGAATATTAAGGAAACAAAACAGTTTATTATCAATCTTGTTTCTGAATCTTTGGCTAATCAGATGCATGAAAGCAGCAGAAGGTATGGTCCTGATGTCGATGAATTTGAGTTGGCAGGTACAGCTAGCGAAGACGGTGATTTCGTTTCCGTACCAAGGGTGAAACAATCCCCTGTTCACATGGAATGCGAGCTCCATCAAGTCATTGAAATCGGTGAAGGGAATTTGGTTTTAGGACGATTGGTCGGATACCACATCCAGGATGACGTCTACGAAGAAACGGACAAAGTGAATCCGGATAAACTGAAACCTGTCGGACGAATGGCTGGAGATTACAGCTACATCCGTGACTTCTTCTCACTCCCTAACAGCGACCTTCCCAAATAAAAAAAGCCGCAGGCCTTCATTGAAGGCTCCGCGGCTTTTTTACATTTACTGGTGTACCAGGTCATACATTATTTGGCAATTCACTCCACCCGTGGTTTGGTTGGGTCGCAGGCGGGATATTCACCGTTTGTGGTCTCTGCTAATTTGTAAAGGTAGTAGCATTCTTCCCTTGCCATATGGTCAGCCATGAGGGGGGAGAAGGTGCTGAGTACAACTTCATTCATTTCCATCTCCTCTAATTCATTCAGGAACGTCCGGAAAATCTTCATTTCTAAATCCACTTCATCATTGAACCGTTTCAGGGCAGGGAAGGAGTGTTGATTCGTTCTGAGGTATCCTTTCATTTCGACGGCTTTTATGTAGAACTGATCGAAATGTTGGCGGAACGTGTCGCTCTTTTCTCTCAACCTTTTTTCCACAGCATCCATTTCATCATGGATGGCTCCTGCATGCCCTGAAGCATCCATCAGCCACAACATATGATGGTGCAGTTCATGAAATAACGGAGGAACCTCACCTTTTCCTAAAAAGCCAAGCACAAGCAAATATTCTTCTACTTCATTGACCATATGGTTGAGGAAGGTGGGACTCAAATGGATCTTTACTTTTCCAAAAAGGGAACGTTCAATTAGGTTGAGTTTAAACTTGTGAAACCTTCTTGTTTTTTCACCGACTTGCTTGGAAAACTCAGCCATGTCCTGAATGCTGCCATCACGAACTTCATTCAAAAGATTATCCCATTGAGTGACGTAATCCCGCGCTTGTTTTAACGTTTCCTCTTCGGAGGCGTACAAAGAATCCCGGATAAAACGGGCATGGTCCCCAAGAATCTGCAACCAGAACAGATGCTCAAAATTCGCTTGTTCTGCATAGTTCTTCACGTTCATCACCCTCTTTTTTCTTAGGTCATCCCTTTCATCCTATTCACGACTTGTTTTCTTCATGAAAAGAGTCATGTCTATAAAAGCAGCATTTGAAATTCTTTGGAAAAAATAAAAAAAGGGGCTTCTCAAATGGAAGATCCTCCTATATACTACTGTACTAGAAGTAATAATACAGTTAATACAGGTAGAACACACCGTTGGAGGTGGCTGGATGTTTGAGTTGGACGTCAGGAGCCGAAAGCCGATCTACGAGCAGCTCGTGGAAAAGCTGAAGCAACTGATTATTAATGACGTTCTGAAGGAAGACGAAAAACTACCTTCTGTGAGGGAACTTGCCCAGCAGTTGACGATTAATCCGAATACGATTCAGAAAGCATATCGGGAGTTAGAGTCACAAGGGTATATCTATTCGTTAAAAGGAAAGGGCAGCTTCGTCCATCCTTCTGGAAAAGTCGATAACGAAGAGGAGTTGAAAAAAGTGAGAGAAGAGTTGAAGAAGCTGTTTGCGGAAGCGATTTATTTAGGGATGACTTCAGAAGAGATCGCAGCTCTTCTCCGTGAAGTTGAAGGAGGTCATCAGGATGATTGAGGTGAATACGGTCAGCAAATCATTTGATCGAACCAAGATTCTCAGAGACGTTTCTTTTCGAGTGGGTAAAGGTTCCATCTACGGTCTTCTTGGTTCCAATGGTGCAGGAAAAACAACGTTAATGAGAATTCTTACTGGTATTCTCAAACAGAATAATGGACAGGTTCATATTTTGGAGGATGACGTCTTTGAGAACGAATCCGTCAAACAAAGGATGGTCTTCATCCCAGACAGTCTTTACTTTCTACCCCAATACACGACCCGTCAGATGGCAGATTATAACCGGTCCATGTATGACAGTTGGAACGAAGAACGATATGAAAAATTAAAGAAAGTCTTTCAACTGGATGAAAAAAAGAAAATCAGTCAGTTTTCCAAAGGGATGCAGCGGCAAGTCGCCTTTTGGCTGGCGATGTCAGCGATGCCTGATGTATTGATCCTCGATGAGCCATTCGATGGACTCGATGCTGTCATGAGGCAGAAAGTCCGCAACTTGATCATTCAGGATGTGGCGGAACGGGAGATGACGGTATTGATTTCTTCCCACAACTTGAGGGAAGTCGAAGATATCTGTGATCATGTCGGCATCCTACATAAAGGTGAAATTCTCCTTGAACGTGATTTGGATGATTTAAAAGCAGACGTTCATAAAATCCAGGTCGCTTTTAACGAAGATTCTTTTCAACCGGAAGAAACGAACCTTGATATTCTCCATAAAGAAAAGCGAGGCAGTGTCTGGCTGCTGATCGTCCGTGGGAATGAAGCTGACGTATCAGCTGAAATCAACATGCACCGCCCGCTCGTTTATGACAGGCTTCCACTTACGCTTGAGGAGATCTTTATTTATGAAATGGGAGGTGTCGGGTATGCGTTCGAAAACATCCTCGTTTAATAAAGAGATTATCAAGCAGGATTTCCGGAATGTCGGATGGATCAGTATCGTTTACTTTTTAGGGTTGTTCTTCATTGTACCGATGCAGTTATTCATGGAATTCGGTAGAGATGAACCTCGTATCACAGATGATCGCGGGTTATTTGGCGGCATATTTGCTTATGAGCTTCAGTCACTATTTTTAATAGTGATGCCTGTGCAGATGGCGGTGTTTTTATTCCGTTACCTGCATGTAAAAGGTGCTTCAGATTTTGCTCACAGCTTTCCTATGAAGAGAGGGAAACTGTTTCATCACCATATTCTCTCAGGCATTATTCTATTAATCTTGCCGATTTTACTGAACTATTTGGTTCTCGTTATTACGGCTGGAGTAACAGATGTCACAGAGTACTATACTTTGGCAAATGCAAGTTATTGGCTGTGGCTGTTTACGACGATGAGCCTTCTTCTTTTTGTGGCAGGCGTTTTTGTCGGGACATTGACTGGTTTATCCGCCGTCCAGGGGGTTCTGACCTATATCCTTTTGGTTTTACCTGTTGGCTTATACGGTTTGATCGCTTTTCACCTGAGCGCTTATATCAAAGGATATTCAGGTGACATGGTGTTGGATCGTTCCCTTCAGTATTTTTCACCACTGGTGGATCTCTTAGAATACCAGAGTTATGGTCCGGAGGAAGTAAGTGTCCCTGTTGAAGTTTTATCCCTATTCATTTATGGGGGGATTGCGATTCTCTTTTACGTGGTATCCGTGTGGCTGTATAAAAAACGTCCGCTGGAAGCAGCAGGCCGTGCGTTAGCTGTACGGGCCCTGAATCCTGTTTTCAAACTCGGGGTCACGTTCTGCTTCGCCTTATTCGGAGGCATGTATTTCAGTGTGGCGCAAAATACGTATAGTTGGATGATTACAGGCTATTTCATTGGCGGAACATTCGGTTTTGCCGCAGCTTCCATGCTTCTTGAAAAGACATGGAGAGTTTTCAACTTGAAAAACGTAAAAGGTTGGCTGGGTTATGGTGTGGCTGCTGGTGTAATCATTGCGGTTATTCCTCTCCTTTGGCAAAATTACGAAGCCTATGTTCCCGAACAAAATGAAGTAGAAAAGGTCTATATCAGTGGTGGTTATTGGTCTTATCAGGAGCTTATTGATCATGAACTTGATGTGCCTTACATCACCTCGGAAGAAGGAGTCCAATCTGCTTTAAACCTTCATGATCAGCTTACTGAGGTAAGTAACCCTTTGAAAGATGGAGAGGATTCTTTCTTTTTCGTATATGAATTGAAAAATGGCGATGAAGTTTATCGCCAATATCAAATAAGTGAAGAGCGCGTACGTAAAGAGAAGAAAGCCGTGTATGAAACGAAAGAATACAAGAGTATTCAATATCCAGTCCTAGGTCTCGATTCTTCTGACATCGATCAGTTGTTGATCCACCCGAACGCAGCTCCTGGAGGAGAAGAGTTGTACGACCCGGAAAAAATCTCGGCCTTTATGGAAGCGCTGAAGCAGGACATTAACGAACTGTCTTATGACCAGATGGTTGCGCCGCGTGGTTTGTCATCAGGAGTATCCTTTACTGTGGATGGAATGCGGGAGAATCCATATCATGCACAACTCTTCCCCTCGTATGAAAATACCATCGAGTGGATGAAGCAAGAAGGGGTTTATGAACAAATGATGATTCAACCAGAAGATATTCATCGAGTTGAAGTCTACGAGTGGCCTGAGAATCGAGATTATCCTCATGACTATGTTCATTACGTGTTTGATCGGTTAAAAGAAAGTGGTGTAGAACCCCTGGAGGTCACTGATAAAGATCAGATTGAATCCCTCCTGCAAGGGAGAGAAAATCAAGAAGATGGAAAGTATATCATCGCTTTCTATTTTGATGATCGCAACACCAATCACTATGATCTCTTGAGTTTCGATGAAGGTGACGCCCCGGAATTTATTAAGGAACACTTCGAATAAAGGGAGAGATACAGGAAGATGGACTTTTGTGAGATGTATGAACAGTATTATCATCGTGTCTATTACACCGCTTTAAAAGTGACAAAGAACCCTTGTTCAGCCGAAGATATCCTTCAAGAAACCTTTATCAAAGCGTACGATAAACTCGATGAAATCCGTGAAGAAGGGAAGGTGGGGGCATGGCTCTCCACCATCGCTCACCGGAAAGCGATCGATTTTTTACGCAAAGAGAAGAAAGCGGTTCTTTTGCCGATTGAGGAAATGCCGGTGCCTCAACCCACCTACGAGAATACAGCATCTGATGTTGAACATATATGTGAATGCCGTCATCTAGAAGAAGACATCAAGAAGCGGATCAGCACATTGTCCCCTAAGCTTCGTGCGGTGTTTCAATTAAGTTACGATCAACAACTGCAGGAAAAGGAAATCGCCCAAACCCTTCGCATCACACAGGCGGCCGTCAAATCACGCCTTCACCGGGCGAGACAGGCCATGAAAGGGAAGTTGGGAGAAGAAATGGATCATTATTCTACAGCATAGTTTGAAAAGCAGAACCTCAAATGCTGAGGTTCTGCTTTTTTTGACGCGGAATGTTATATTTTTCTGTATGATGAGAGAGGAAGAAGGAGGTGGATGGTGTGAAGAATACGTATCTTTGGTATTTCATCGTTTTATTATGCGTATTGACGGGGTGTACAAGTAATCAGCAGTCCCTGCCTTTACCGGAGAGGGAAGGGGACATTCACTTTCAGGCCTTTGTGGAGGAAGTTCCAACAGAAGGAGAGGCGGATCCAGAATATGAACGGATGTATGATCTAGTAGCTAAAATGCAAGCGAACGAAGCGATTGATCTTACTCAAGTAGATGTTCAAGTGAAAAAAGAAGCTCCCATTCAAGCACACGGGGAAGAAATTGTTCATTTCCCGACCTATTTCATCTTAAATCGGGAAGGAATTGTGTTGAAGACAACGAACTTGGATGAAGTAGCAGAATATATCAATCGTGCAGGCAAAGCAGATTAAATAGAAAGGAGGTTCGCTCGTGACCATTCTGTCTTTTCTCGCTATTTTAGGGGTAGGGATCGGAGCAGGCTTCATAAACGTCATCGCAGGTGGGGGGTCTCTCTTAACGCTGCCTATACTTATCTTCTTCGGCCTGCCTTCCGCCGTAGCTAATGGCACAAACCGAATTGCGTTGATGGCACAGAACATCGTCGCCATCATCTCTTATCGGAAAGACGGCTATTTTGATGGTAAGTTCAGTCTCCTATTAGCGATACCTGCTCTCATAGGTTCAATTGTTGGCGCACAAATTGCAGTGAATATCCCGGATGATCTATTCAATCGTATCCTATCGATTGTAATGATTGTGGTCCTAGTGATCATGATATGGAAACCTCACAAAAACCTGTCCGCGGCAAGCAGCCAGGACTCCCGAATGAAAAAGGTAGGTTTGGTTCTTATCTTCTTTTTTATCGGCATTTATGGAGGATTCATCCAAGCTGGAGTAGGCTTTGTAATCATTGCGGCACTGACCTTGGTGACTGGCTTATCCTTAGTGAAGATTAATAGCATCAAAGTGTTTGTCGTTGCCGTTTACACATTGTCAGCCCTGGTGGTTTTCGTCGTCAATGATCAAATTCATTGGGGCTACGGAATTACATTGGCCATCGGTACGAGCCTTGGGGCATTCTTGGGGAGCAAATTTGCGGTCAAGCATGGGGACAAGTGGATCCAACGGTTCCTTGTCGTCGCCGTCATTGCTATGGCGATCAGGCTATTCTTCTTTACATAAAAGCGACCCGCTAAAGTCTGGGTTGAGGTAGAGAGCTTCTTTAATAAGAGGGATTTCAACTCCAAATAGCGAATAGTTAAGGATCACTGTTAGGGAGTGAAGAATTGTGCTTAGTAAAGTAGGTCAAATCATGCTGTATGTGAACGACCAGGACGAAGCCGTAAACTTTTGGACAGAGAAATTAGGGTTCGTAGTCATTTCTGAAGAAAATAACGGGGAAGGAATGAGATGGATTGAGGTTGCTCCCAAGGATGGAGTGGAAACATCTATAGTCCTTCACGATAAAGAAATGGTTGCAAAGATGTCGCCGGACCTAAACCTTGATCCACCTTCCTTAATGTTTTTTACGGATCGTTTTGAACAGCTTCACCGCGATTTGATCAATCGGAAAGTGACCGTAGGAGAAATCGTTCATATGCCGATGGGCAGGGTATTTAACTTCGCGGACAATGAAGATCAGTATTTCGCTGTCATGGAAAATAAGGAATAGGGAATTTTAAATGAATCATAGAGGAATTGAAAAAAGACCAGAAAACTCTGGTCTTTTTTGATTATAATGCAGGCGTAGGGGTTGGTTCTGCATAGCCATTTTCGTACGTAGAATCAATCGTTTCGCGGATTTCTTTGATTGATTTACCATCCTGATAATCGATGATCGATTGGGCGGCAATCTCCATACAAACGCCGCATTTTGTACCGTGGTCATCCCAGACGATGCTACCATCTTCATTGGTTTTGTTTACAAAGCAGTCATAGTTGTCGCGGTGTCCTACACTCTCGCCGCATCCGCAATAGCAAGGGATATTCTCAAGCAACTCTTTACTTTGGGCGGCAGCCATATAGATGTCGTGCATTTCCTGCGGTTTGTCATCCATGAATGATGGAAGTGTCGACACAGAGGCTGTCTCTTCTCTGATGTCACCGTTGACGTGTTCGACATGAGCTTCCTCTTCGGATTCGGAAGAGCACCCGGCTAGGGCGGTACTGATCAAAAGCGTAAGGATAAGGAATAGTGATTTTTTCATAAAAAGGCACCCTCTTCATGTTGATAGTTTCATCATAAAGAGGGTGGTATGAAGTTTCAATGCTTTTTCAAAAAGTTCGTTCATCAGTCACATTTATTTTCCGAA
Source organism: Halobacillus litoralis (assembly GCF_009856415.1). GTDB lineage: Bacteria > Bacillota > Bacilli > Bacillales > Halobacillaceae > Halobacillus > Halobacillus litoralis_C. The sequence continues at coordinate 64,447 of NZ_WMEZ01000010.1, forward strand.
AGAAGATAAGAATTTCACGCGGTCGCCCATAGGAGGGACGTTGTCATCGACGAGAGCTACTTCTAAGACTGCTGGACCTTCAACGTTTAGAATGGCTGATAGGTTCATGTCGTTTAGGTCTTCCATCGATTCAATACGTGCGTTTGGCACACCGAGAGTTGCAGCCATCTGGGAGATGTTGACCTCTTCCTGTCCAAAGCGTTCATGCGCGCGTTTGTATTGAAGCGTGTGACCGTGATGGACCATGCCGAGTCGTGAGTTGTTCATGACGATAAATAAAACAGGGATGTCGTATTCTTTGGCTGTCAGAAGTTCCATGCCGTGCATGAAGAAACAGCCATCACCCGTAATACTTACAGTTGGACAATCTGGGTCTGCCAATTTCGCTCCGATGGCACTTCCGATTCCACTTCCCATCGCTCCGAAATGGACATTGATATCAAAGGAATCTTCACTTTTCACTCCCATGTAGTGGACGACGTAAGCCATGAATTCACCGATGTCGATGGTGAAACGAGTATCGTCAGGAAGCTTATCCTGCAAGGACCATAAAACGTTTTGTGAGTTGAACTCTTCGGTCACATCTGGAACCGCAGGATCCATAGCCGGGAGAGGTGCCCGTTTAATACCTAATCCGTTCAAGGCTGTGATTAAAGAGGAAACCGTTACATCGATGTCGCCATGAAGCGGCTGGTCGACGGGATATTTCCTGTTGAAAACGGTCGCGTCGTAATCGACTTGAATCAGTGTCCGGTTCTTCGTAATATTTGGATTCCAATTATTCGTAGCTGTTTCCCCAAGACTTGAGCCGAGCACAAGCACGGTTTCTTCCTTTCCATGATTAATCAGGTCAGAAGCCTCTTCATGTCCGGCAAAACCGAAGATCCCTCTCTTCAAAGGGTGATGGTCAGGAATGAACCCTTTGGCTTGAGGGCTTGTGACAATCGGCCAATTTAAGGTTTCGGCAAGTTCAATAACGTCATCCACGGCACCGCGAATCCCTTGTCCTACGAACAGGTAGCCACTCTTACTTGATGCGAGCGTTTTGGCTGTTTCTAAGACAACTTCGTCTGTTGGAAGCAAAGGCGTTCGTTGTGGGAACGTCGGAATGGCTGGTTCCAGAATATCTGTCAGTTGAACATCAATCGGCATGGCGATGTGGACGGGACCTGGAACGCCTGTCATAGCGATCTCCACGGCTTTGTGAATCTCTGGGAGCAAGTCTTCTGCACGGTCGACCCTCTGACTGTATTTTGTGACTGATTGATAGAGTGGATCGGCATGTAATTCTTGAGAAGCGTTCAAACCGACAGTATCTACGGGAACGGCTCCTGTCAAAAACAGCACAGGGAGGTGCTCACGCATGGCATTCGCTGCTCCTGTCACAAGGTTTGTTCCTCCTGGCCCGCTGCTTCCGATACATACACCGAGAGAGCTCGAATACTTTGCATAAGCAGCGGCCATATAAGACGCGGCTCCTTCATGTTTGGTCACGATTGGTGTGATCGAAGGAGTATCATAAAGTTCATCGAAGAAAGCATTCACAGATCCTGCTGGTATTCCAAAAATATAAGATACCTCACCAGCAACCAAGTAATCCAACACAGCACGAACAGATTTCATAGCCTTATCCCCTTTTTATGAATGATTTTAAAAAATGATCTTCAAATGTTTCCACTTGTAACGGATGACTATAATAAAACCCCTGGATCCAATGACAACCGTGCTCGGCGAGGAAAGCAGCCTGATCTGCTTTTTCAACGCCTTCTGCGATCACGTTGAGCTGCAGGCTGTCAGCAAGGGTGATGATGGTTTTTGTAATCGCCGCATTGTTCCGATTTGTCGTGACGTCGTTAATAAAGGATTTGTCTATTTTTAAAGTATCGACAGGAAAATCTTTTAAATAGCCTAGAGAAGAATAGCCCGTACCGAAATCGTCGATGGAAATTTGGACACCGAGCTCTTTCAATTGGCCGATTGTCCTTAACGTGTGCTCCGTATTATGAATGATTAAATTCTCCGTTAGTTCAAGCTCAAGGTGCTTAGCGGGGAGGCCGGTTTCTTCTAAAATGTTTGCCACCGTAAGCACAAGGTTCTGTTGATTGAATTGTTGAGGAGATAAATTAGCGGATACGATCAATTCCGTATATCCAGAAGACACCCATGTTTTCATTTGCTGACACGCTTCACGTATGACCCATTCTCCAAGGTTTGTAATGAGGCCGGTTTCCTCTGCGAGAGGAATGAAATGGCCGGGAGGGAGGGTGCCCAGCTGTGGGTGATTCCACCGGATCAGCGATTCCATGCCAATGAGTTTTTCTGTACGGACATCGAATTTAGGCTGGTAATACAGCTCAAATTCATCATTCTTTTGTAATGCCTTGAAAAGGTCATTCTCGAGCTGGATTTGTTCGAACGTGCGACTCTCAATTTCTGGTGAAAACAGCTGATATTGGTTACCAGATAGATCTTTCGCTTTGTACATTGCGACATCCGCATGTTTGATCAACGTCTCGACGGTATCCCCGTTTTCTGGGAAAAGACTGATGCCGATACTGGTTTTGATGGAAATCTCATGACCGCCAATGACGAAAGGATCATTGAAGGCTTCAAGGATTCTTTTCGCACATTTCACGGCTCCTTCTTCCCGGTCGATCGTCGGCAGAAGGATGATGAACTCGTCCCCGCCCTGTCTCGAAACGGTCGCTCCGCTAGGCACAGCATTTTGCAGGCGCTCGGCCACATTCAGCAGGACTTTGTCTCCAAAACTATGGCCGAACGTATCGTTGATTTTCTTGAAACGATCAAGATCAAGGAAGAGAATGGCGATCGGTTTATCCGCCATTTCCGCATATTGAAGGGCCTGGTTGAGGCGGTCTTGGAACAGTACACGGTTCGGTACATTTGTCACGCTGTCATAATAGGCGTGGTATTTAATTTTTTCTTCCATTTGTTTTCTTGAGGTTACATCTTTAAAAGTGACCACGTAACCGGTGGTCAGATCGTTTTCCAGTTTAGGAGTGATGACATATTCCACGGGGAAAGTACCCCCGGACTTTTTAAAGAAAAAATGATCCTTGTCTGTATGTCCGTCTTTTTGTTCGTAATGTTCTAAGAACGTTTTTTGATCATCGAAGATATGGGAATAAGGTGCACCTATCACTTCCTTCTCATTCTCATAACCCAACAATTCGGTTGCCGAAGGGTTGGCGAAAGTGATGTGGCCATCCAGGTCGATTCCGAAAATCCCTTCACCTGCAGAATTCAAGATCAAATACTTCTCACGACTGATTTGTGTCAGTTCAGAAATGGCCTCTTCGAGCTCATCATTCTTCTGAATCAACTCGGATGTGCGGTCCTGTATAATCATTTCCTGCTTCTCCATATAAAGCAGGTTGAAAAGGACGGGTGCTGTTGTATCCACGATGGATTCAGCCAATTGGCAGGCAGAGTCAGAGTAGACCTGCCCGGTTTCTTTCAGATTTACGATGGCAATCGCACCAAGTACTTCCCCAAGGGAGACGAGAGGAATCATATATAAGCCTTTGATTCCAAACTTTTCACAGATCTCCTTGTTCGTCCGGTCATCAGTCAAAACATCCGGAACGAGAATCGATGTCTTCGTATCGATCACTTCTTGAAAAACAGGATCCTCCCTATGGTTGAACTGAGCTTTTTGGTGGGTCTCTTTCCAATCTTCTTCCGTCCATTCACTTTCTTTACTGAGACTCGCAGGCTTTAGCTTGTGTTCTGCAACGGGGTCTATGAAGTGGGCGCCGATATTCGGGTTATCCAGGACTTCTCCTAGATAATAGAAGCATTTGTCCAGCGCTTCTTGCAAAGAGGAACATAAGGAAAGGTCACGGGTGACATTGAGCAACAGTTGCTTTTCGCTGATCAATTTCTCTTTACGTGTCAGGTTGTTTGCATTTCTGATAGCCACAGCGGCCATGTTGACGTAAGCTTTCACGGATTCGATTTCCGATTCTGTCAAGTTCATCGGTGTCCCATAATCAAATAAAAACACGAGGCCGTAGAGTTCATCTTCATAAGAAATCGGAGCAACGAGCAGGGAATTGATTTTAAACGCCTGTATGGCCCGTTGATCGGGACGGTCATCTTTGGATGTATCCGGTATGTAAATGGTTTTTCTTGTTTCGATGACCTCTTTCGCGAGGAGATCGTACTCCGGATCCACGATGTGCATATCAAGGGTCATTCCATTGATCAAGGCCGGTTTTCCGACATAGCCTTGATAGGTACCATCCTCACGAGGCAGGTAAATGCCGACAGAATCGCACCGCATGATTTCTTCAGATATGGCTGTGACTACGTGTTCTAATACATCGCGTAAATCATGCTCCGTATTGATGAGCTGTGTGATTTGTGCGAGACGAGAATATCTCGTTTGTTCTTCAGCCATTGAAAAACCTCCATAGTTGTCATATTTTGATAAAGTTCGACTCTTATATCGAACTTCCTGCATTTGAAGCATAACTTTTACAAAAAAACAAAGAAACAGGCACAAAAGAGGACTTTTGCGCCTGTTTTCTTACAATAAATTCAAAACAGCGCCGGCACCGACACCAATCAACACGATGGCCCAGGCTGGGACTTTGAAGAAGTGTAAAAGAGCGAAAAGAATGGCAGCAAGAGCAAAGTCTGCTCCTTCCATAATCGAACTTTTCAGTACAGGGTCATAAAAAGCAGCAAGCAGAATACCCACAACACTTGCGTTCACTCCTGTAAGGACGCCCTGGAAGGCTGGACGCTTTCTCAATTCATTCAAAAATGGCAGAGCCGCCATCAAAAACAAGAAGGATGGCAGGAAGATGCCTACGGTTGCCACAAGGGCACCTGCAACGCCTTCAATCATCGTCCCAAGGTAACTGGAGAATGTGAACAGTGGCCCCGGAACAGCCTGTGCCATTCCATAACCGGCAAGGAATTCGTTCGCCGTCAGCCATCCGGTCGGCACCACTTCACGCTCAAGCATCGGCAAGACGACATGGCCGCCGCCAAATACGAGGGAACCGACACGGAAGAACGTATCGAAGAGTTGAATCAGCATGCTTTCCGTGTTTCTTGCAAGAATCGGTAATAAGGCAAGAAGAGCGACCAGCACGCCAAGAGAAGCGACACCGATCTTTTTGGAAAACGTCACAGGGAATGGCTGGATCTTGGATTCCACCATGCTTGAAAACATCTTCCACCCGAATAATCCAGCAGCGAGGATGATCAATAACTGCATCCAGGCGGATGGATAAAGGAGCAGGATCAGTGCAGACACTAACGCTATGGCGATCCGCGGACGGTCCGGCGTCAGTTTTTTCCCAAGGCCAATCAAGGCGTGAAGGACGACTGCTGCGGCTACGACCTTCAAGCTGTGAATGAAGTTCGCATCGGCGAGGCCGAACGATTGATATAACAGAGCAAAAAGTACGAGAACAATAATCGATGGTACTGTAAAACCGATCCATGAGATGATGCCACCGAGCAATCCACCACGGAGCATACCAATCGCGATTCCGACCTGACTGCTTGCAGGGCCGGGCAGGAATTGACATAGGGCGATGATATCTGCGTATGTTTTATCATCCAACCATTTTTTTCTGTCGATGTACTCATCTTTGAAGTAAGCCAGGTGGGCAACCGGACCACCGAAAGATGTCAATCCAAGCTTTGTTGACGCTTTGAATATTTCTAAGAGAGAACCTTTTGGTTTACTCATTGTCGAGATTCCTCCAATCTTTTCCTAAAATTTCTTCTGCCAGTTCACGGACCTGTTCTCTTCCTTCAGCAAGCACTTGCCTGCCTTTATCCGTAATGACGTAATATTTCCTGATCTTTCCTTCCACTTTTTCTTCGTATTTCTCAAGCAATTCGTCTTTATGGAGCTGTTTCAGTGTAGGGTAGAGGGTTCCTGGGCTGATATCGTAGCCGTGGGAAGCCAGCTCTTCCATAAGAAATGCTCCATAAATCGGTTCAATGCTTGCGTGGTAGAGAATGTGGATTTTAATCGAGCCTAAGAAAAAATCTCTCAGCACGGGAAGCACCCCCTGTATCGGATTCCGATATCAATATACGATATTGTGAAACGGAAGACAATAAAAAACGCGCAAACTTTACGAAGTTTGCGCGAATCTTTACATTCTATTTACTTAGCGTGTCTACCATTTGATCGATACTCATTTCATGAGCGATGACACCGTCTATCGTCCAGTGACTCGGGTCGTTCATTTCGTACACCTGGCCGTTTTGAGCAGCAGGGGTGTTCTGCCATACGGAGCTGTTTTCAAGAATTTCGAATCCAGGCTCGCCTTCGTTTCCGATGAGGAATACGTGATCCGCATCCAACTCCCCAAGTTTTTCTAGGGCCACAGGGTTCCATTGTTCTCCCTCTTCAGGAAGACTTTGCAGAAATTCTGGCTTAGCGATGCCCATCTCATTATAGAAAATGTCTGCGCCATAACGGTTTTCATCGAAAACATAGAACTGCTCGCCCATCGTCCAGACAAACGCAACGGATTCATCTCCGATGTTCTCTTTAATTGTCGCAGAGGCTTCTTCTACTTTTTGGTCAAAATCAGACAGCGCTTGCTCCGCTTCGTCCTGTTTGTTCAGAATTTCTCCCATCGTTGTCAGCTGTTTTCGCCAATCCGTACCTGTTTCCTCTTCAAAGACATACGTTTTGGCAATGCTGGAATAGTCTTCGTAGCTTCCGTTTTGCAATGCGGAAGGGGAACTGAAGATAATGAGATCAGGATTTTGTTCAATCGCCTGTTCTACTGGCAAATCCCAGCCGACTTTCGGTACGCCTTCAAGTTTTGGTTGCAAATAATCTAGCACCGATTCACCGATGGACCATTGGGCGACAGGCTTTTCACCTAAAGCTACAAGTGAATCCTCTAAATAAGGAGCAAGAATGCGCTCAGGCTTCTCTTCGAGTGTAATCTCGCCCATCGCATGGGTGAGTGTACGTTCGCTTGTTTCCTCACTGTTTTCTTCGCTCGTGGCTTCATCAGACTCGTCATTGGTTGATGATGTATCTTCACCGTCACTGCTGCATCCTGTAGCCAACAGGACGAGAAGCAGTAAACCAGTTATGTAAAGGGTTACTTTTTTCGACATTTATTTGTTCCTCCTAATAATTTTGTGATAAGATAATGATAATCATTATCATCGGATGTGTCAATTCATTATAGTAGATACATAGGTAGAGAGGGTCGCTGGCTGTGGAAGAACGAACGAGAGAAGCTAACAAAGAGTGGAATGAAGTAACCAGAAAAGTATGGCGTGCGGCCTTTCTTTTTACAGGCGGCATGATTCTTTTAGCTGTAACGATGGCCTTATCGATTTCTGTCGGGGTCACTGACATTTCCATCCGTACAGTTTGGGAGTCGATGTTCGCTTTTGCTCCGGAGTCTACGAGCCATGCCGTCATTCGTGAGCTGCGCATGCCCCGGGCTTTAGCGGGCGCTCTTGTCGGTGCGTTTTTAGCTGTGTCCGGTGCCGTCATGCAGGGGCTGACGAGAAACCCTCTTGCTTCTCCGTCCATCATGGGGGTCACGCACGGTGCGGCATTTGCTTTAATTTTGACGATCGTCTTTTTCCCTGCCGTGAGTAACATCGGAATGACAGCAGCCGCTTTTGTTGGGGCAGGACTCGGAGTGGTTCTCGTTTTTGCCGTAGGATCCTTTTCTAAAGGTGGACTGACCCCGGCAAAGTTAGCTCTTGCAGGAGTTGCCATTGGTGGCATGCTGAGTTCACTGTCGTCGGCCATTTCTTTACACTTTCAGGTGGCCAAACAAATGAGCTTCTGGTATGCCGGTGGACTAGCCGCAACGGATTGGATTTCTGTGCAGATCCTGCTGGTAGCCGGAGCAGTTGGATTGACCCTCGCTGTCCTCATTTCTAAATCCGTCACGATTTTGAGTCTTGGAGATGAGGTTTCCAAAGGTCTTGGACAAAATACATTCCTAGTTAAAGCTCTCGGTGTTATCGTCGTTTTCTTATTAACAGGAGCGGCTGTTTCTGTTGCTGGGACGGTCGGTTTTATCGGACTTGTCATCCCGCACGTGGCACGTTTCTGCGTGGGATCCGATTATCGGCTGATTATCCCTGTCTCTGCTGTGCTCGGCAGCTTGCTGCTTGTGCTGTCAGATATCGGAGCAAGGCTCGTCAACGCTCCTTACGAAACCCCAGTCGGAGCAATTACGGCATGTATCGGGGTCCCATTTTTCCTTTACCTTGCTCGTGGTGAAGGGAGGGGGTCCTTATGAAAAAGACACGTTTTTCTTTCGTGATGGCTGTGCTCTTTCTTTTCCTCAGCTTCATGGTCCTCATCAGTTTGAATATGGGTGTCGTTAAAATTGCACCCCTGGACGTTCTAAAAACGTTCATCGGACAAGGGACCGCCCGGCAGGAATTGGTGCTTTTCAATTTCAGGCTTCCGTCCATGGTCCTTGCTTTATTCGTCGGCGCGGGCCTGGCCGTTTCTGGAGCGATTCTCCAGGGCGTCACGCAAAACGACCTTGCCGACCCTGGGATCCTCGGAATTAATACAGGCGCAGGATTCGCCGTCATATTATATATTTTCTTTTTCCAACAGTCGATGGCGATGGTGACCGGCTTTGGCATTTACATTTTGCCATTGTTTGCACTCGCCGGTGCGTTCCTCGCAGCTTTCCTTGTGTATGCCCTGGCTTGGAAAAAAGGAGTCAATCCTATCCGCCTTATTCTTGTTGGAATCGGTGTGAATGCAGGTTTCAGTGCGGTACTCATCATTTTTCAAGTGAAGATGAACCCTCAGGATTTCAATCAGGCGCTCGTCTGGTTGGCCGGGGATCTATGGATGGGAAATTGGAACCTCGTGCTGGCCATTGTGCCTCCCATCCTTTTAATGATCGGGTGGACGATCTATAAATCTCGTACGCTGAACATCATGAATTTAGGAGATTCAATGTCGATGGGACTCGGGATTCAAGTGGAAAAAGCGCGTCGGACGTTTTTACTGCTTGCTGTCGGTCTAGCCGGATTATCTGTAGCGGCAGGGGGAGGAATTGCCTTCCTTGGGCTTGTGGCCCCGCATATCGCACGCAGAATCGTCGGACCCGGGCATCAACGGATGATTCCGACTGCTGCATTGATCGGAGCGATATTTTTAGTCGTTGCTGATACGATCGGCAAAAATATCATTGCCCCTGCAGAGATTCCTGTGGGGATCGTCGTGTCGATCGTCAGCACCCCTTATTTTGTCTATTTGCTTATGAAAACCCAATAGAAAAAGGAGTTCACGTCCATGGAAGAGTTGTACGATGTAACCGTAATTGGTGGAGGAACGACAGGTTTATATGCTGCTTTTTATAGTGGAATGAGAGATTTGAAGACAAAAGTCATCGAGTACCAGCCTCAAGTTGGGGGCAAGGTTTCCTTTTTCTATCCGGAGAAGAAAATCTATGACGTCGGTGGGTTCCCGGGGATCACTGGAGAGGACCTTGTCACGAACGTCAAGGAACAGGCGGAAATGATCGATCCTGCTTTTGTGACGGGTGTGAAAGTGACCTCTTTTGAAAGAAAGGAAGATGGGACGCTGGTCCTGGAAACAGATGACGGACAAACGCACTATACGAAGACGGTGATCGTGGCTTCCGGTCTTGGCACGTTTGAAATGCAGCCGCTTGAAGTAAAAGGCAGCGAGCATTATGACGGCAAGCAAATTCACTACACGATACAAAACCTTGAACAGTATCGCGGGCAAAAGGTTGCGGTCGTTTCGCAAAACCGTGTCGGCATTGACTGGTCGCTCGCTCTCGAAGGGGTTGCTGACGAAGTCCACCTTCTGAATCGCGGCGACGAATTCAAAGCGGTTTATGAGCAGGATGTCGAGAAGGTCGAAGGCTCTTCTGTTCATATCCATAAAAATAAGGAGATTGAAGAGCTGCGAGGGGATGAAACGCTGAAGGAAGCAATCCTTCAAGACGGATCCGTGCTAGAGGTCGATCATATCCTCGTCTATGAAGGCTTACAAATTGATAAGAGTTTATATGACGAATGGGGATTGGAAACGGACAAAGGAAGAATCCCCGTTTCGACAGATATGTGTGCGAGCATGGAAGGAGTTTTTGTCGCTGGTGACGCCGCTGTATATCCAGCAAAAACGATGCTCATTGCTTCTGGGTTCAATGAAGCGATGGCAGCGGTGAACAGCGCCGCCAAACATTTGAATCCAAAAGCGAAATCACAAGTGTACAGTACCGTCATTTACAAGCATAAATAAGAAAAACGCCGAACGCAGCTGATGCTGTCGTTCGGCGTTTTTTAGAGAGTTTGCGAGCTGGGTGGTCAGATGCTAATAAAAAGTCCGAAGTCGCTAATAAATGTTTGAAAGTTGCCAATAAAAGCTGTAAAGTCGCCAATAAAAGTCCATAAGCTGCTAATAAAAGTGAGAAAGTCGCTAATAAGTTTTCAAGAGGATAGTGACAAAAGAGCCCAACCCACCCAAC
>NZ_WMEZ01000011.1 GCF_009856415.1 Halobacillus litoralis
GAAACGTACATGTATTATTATAATTATTGTCGACCATTTAAAAAACTAAACTGCCAAACTCCAATTGAATTCAGAGTAATGGCAGCCTAGGTGTTTTATTGAGTCTTATTTAACTGTGTCACTCCAAATCATCCCCGTGTGGCAGCTTCCGCTATTTGAAGGAAATCATACGTTCACCCTATGGAATTCAGCTGAAAAAGGACACACTTGTCCCTTGGACGGCTGAATTTCCAATAATAGACATCATGAAAAGCAGGTGTTTATCCTCACTTTTGATGTCTAAGGTGAATGCAGGCATGATTTTCCCTCCTTTATGTACAAGATTGATTCCCATTATAATACGCTTTCAAAATTTAGACAACTTGCTCTGGTTCAAACCCAACAGACCGGGATATGGCTATATTTCGCAGTTAAGCCAACGAATCTACTAACAAAGGTCACGATCATCAACCATCTTTTTGTTGTATCTACTCGCAAACAATGATACTATACTACTCAGTAATAGTATGTCACATTAACCCAAATACACTATATTAGTGTGGCATAATAATCTGGAAGGTATGAAAGAGTTGGAACCTGTACATATACCAACGATTTCATACCTTTCCTCCAGGACAAAGAGTAAGGGAGATGGATTGTGACTATTCAAGAAATGGTTTATATCGTGTCCGATTCCGTCGGTGAAACAGCTGAATTAATGGTAAAAGCTGTAGCAAGCCAGTTTTTCGGCAAGGATGTTGAGATCCAGCACTTCTCCTATGTAGAGGACGAACAGGACATTAATAATGTCATCACTGTCGCGAAGTACCGCCCATCCATCATTGCCTACACCATCGTCCTTCCTGATTTGAAGGATTACCTTGACCAGAGAGCGGATGAAGAACAAATCATTGCTGTTGATTTGATGCATCCTCTGATGAATGCATTCTCTCAAAAATTCAATATGGAGCCCAACCGTCAACCCGGCCAGATGAGAAAATTGGATGAGAACTATTTCAAACGGGTGGAAGCCATTGAGTTTGCGGTGAAGTATGATGACGGGCAGGAAGTAAGAGGATTGAAACAGGCGGATATTGTCCTCGTCGGAGTATCGAGAACCTCCAAGACTCCTCTTTCTATGTATCTAGCGAATAAACAATTTAAAGTAGCCAACGTCCCTCTGATCCCGGAGGTCCCACCTCCTAAAGAACTTTTTGAGATTCCAAGGAAAAAGTGCATCGGATTAATCATCTCACCTGAAAAATTGAATGAAATTCGCAGAGAGCGATTGAAAAGACTGGGGCTAACAAACTCAGCCAGTTACGCCTCATTGAATCGGATCTTTGAAGAACTAACGTGTGCGGAAGACATTATGAAAAAAATTGGATGTCCAGTGATCGATGTCTCCAATAAGGCGATTGAAGAGACAGCCGATATCATCCTGGCTATGTTTAATAAAAGGGGGAGCTTTGCCTAATGGAAAACAATTTTGTATTCATGTTTGATCAATCTGGAAAGAACAAGAAAGAACTCCTAGGTGGAAAAGGTGCGAACTTAGCGGAAATGACCCGCATCGGTTTACCCGTTCCTTACGGCTTTACAATTACGACAGCTGCCTGTAACGCCTATTATGATGCTGAGAAAGTCATATCGTCAGAAGTAGAATCGCAAGTATTACAATCTCTCCAAGTTCTTGAATCCAAAACAGACAAAAAATTAGGAGATCCAACCAATCCTCTTCTTGTTTCAGTTCGCTCAGGCGCTGTACATTCCATGCCAGGTATGATGGATACCGTTTTGAACCTTGGAATGAATGATGAAACGGTCAGAGGAATAGCAGAACTTACAGATAACCCTCGCTTTGCCTATGATTCCTACCGCAGGTTTATTCAAATGTTTGGCAATGTTGTCCTCGATGTCAATCACTACCTTTTCGAACAACGGTTAGAAGAGATCCGCGAAGCCAAAGGTTACCAATCCGATACAGAATTAATAGCCGAAGATTGGAAGCAAGTCATTGAAGAGTTTAAATCGATTGTGTTCAAAAATACGAAGCGAAGCTTTCCTCAAGATCCAAAAGAACAGCTTTTCCTTACGATCAAGGCCGTGTTTGATTCATGGAACAACCAGCGGGCTATTCTCTACCGACGCCTCCATCAAATTCCCGGACACCTCGGGACAGCTGTCAACATTCAAAGCATGGTATTCGGAAATATGGGAGAAGATTCCGGAACGGGGGTTGCCTTCACACGCAATCCATCCACCGGTGAGTCTAAACTTTATGGCGAATATTTAATCAATGCGCAGGGAGAAGACGTTGTCGCGGGAATCCGTACGCCTCAGCCAATTTCCAGTCTCAAAGATGACATGCCGGACGTCTTTCAACAATTGGTTGAAACTTGTCAGTTATTAGAAGACCACTACAAAGACATGCAGGATATTGAATTTACAGTTGAACGTGGAAAGCTGTTCATCCTCCAAACGCGGACAGGGAAACGGACGGCTCAAGCAGCCATTCGAATCGCGGTTGAAATGGTGAAAGAAAAAATTATGGATCAGCGTGAAGCTCTTTTACGGGTGGATCCAGATCAGCTCGACCAGCTGCTCCACCACCGGATTGACCCTGAACATAAGAGAAAGCAATTGGCTACAGGCCTACCCGCTTCCCCTGGAGCGGCCACTGGCCAAGTCGTCTTTGATGCGGATGAAGCCGATAAGTTATCTAAGGATGGAAAAAAGGTCATCCTCGTCCGTCCTGAGACGACACCTGATGACATCCATGGAATCGTCGCTTCTCAAGCTACGGTTACTAGCCGGGGTGGAATGACCAGCCATGCCGCCGTCGTAGCTAGAGGTATGGGGAAAGCCTGCATATGCGGCTGTGACTCTTTGAAAATTCAGTTGGACTCCAAACAGTTCACCGTAGGAGATACGACTGTGAACCATGGGGATACGATTACGATTGACGGCTCGACAGGAGAAATCTTCCTTGGTGAAATTCCTATGATTGAACCAGAACTTTCGGATGATTTCCAATTGCTGCTTCGCTGGGCTGATGAAGAGAGAAAGATCGGAGTACGGGCGAATGCGGATAATCCCACAGATGCTGCAAAAGCTCTGGAATTTGGGGCCGGCGGCATTGGACTCTGCCGGACCGAGCATATGTTTATGGATAGCTCCCGCATCCCTACGGTCCAAAACATGATCCTATCTGAAACGATTACCGAACGGAAGGAGGCGCTCGATCAACTCCTGCCGATGCAGCAACAGGATTTCGAACAAATCTTTGAAACGATGCAAGGACATCCCATCACCGTACGCTTACTAGATCCTCCGCTTCACGAATTTATGCCGGACAAAGAAGAGCTGCTCGTTGATGTGACGAGGTTGCAAATCACAAGCCCTGACTCCAACGAACTGCAGGAAAAACAAAACCTTTTACGAAAAGTACGGTTATTGGAAGAGGCAAACCCTATGTTAGGCCTCCGTGGCTGCCGCTTAGGTATGATCCATCCTGAAATTTACGAAATGCAAATCATGGCCATTTTTCAGGCGATGTCTAGCGTCATAAAAAAAGGAATCACCGTTAAACCAGAAATAATGATTCCGTTAGTCAGCCACGTGAATGAACTAAAAGAAATGCGGCAATTGGTCATTCGAATCAGCCAACACGTTCAGACAGAAACAGGTCAAACTTTCGACGATTACCTTATCGGGACCATGATTGAAACACCGCGCTCGGCACTAACCGCCGACCAAATTGCAGAAGAAGCAGATTTCTTCTCTTTCGGAACCAATGATCTAACACAAACAACGTTTGGATTTAGTCGTGACGATGCAGAAGGTAAGTTCCTCCAACATTATGTTGATAGCGATGTGCTGCAAAGAAACCCATTTGTTTCCTTAGATCAGGATGGTGTCGGGAAACTTGTAGAACATGGGGTGAAGCTTGGCAAAGAAACAAATCCTGCACTGAAAACAGGGATTTGTGGCGAACACGGAGGAGAAAAAGAGTCCATTCAATTTTGCTTTGATTTAGGACTGGATTATGTCAGCTGCTCGCCTTTCCGTGTTCCATCAGCAAGACTTGCAGCTGCTCAGGCAACCATTCGCAGCGAACGGAAGAAGTCCAGAAAAGAACCACAGTACAGTTAATGGAGTGATGCTCCGTTCTCTCCCCTGAAATGTAAAAAAGCGTTCCATCCGTTATTTGGATGGAACGCTTTTTATTCAGAAGAAGGCTCCCCTTCATCCATGTACGCTTCGTGTGCCATACATTTTGAAGAGGCCTTCTCTATACAAATTTTATTTTGTTGCAGCTTTAGATTTAGGAACTGTCCCTGCATCAGCTGGGTGGACACCGTGCTGGTAGTAATCCGCGTCGATTGGATCCAGTGGTTTACGTCCAAGAATCAGGTCTGCTGCTTTTTCTGCCAACATCAATACAGGAGCGTGGATGTTGCCGTTAGTAACATACGGCATAGCAGAGGCATCGACTACGCGTACGTTATCCAGTCCGTGAACCTTCATGGATTCAGGGTCTACGACAGCCATAGGATCTGACTCAGGTCCCATTTTCGCTGTACAGGACGGGTGAAGAGCCGTTTCCGCATCTTCTCTTACCCATTCAAGGATTTCTTCCTCGGTTTGAACCGTAGGACCAGGTGAAATTTCACCAGCATTGTAAGGCTTCATAGAAGGCTGGGACATAATTTCACGTGTAATATTAATCGCTTCGATCCATTCACGTTTGTCCTGTTCTGTAGAAAGGTAGTTGTACACCATGCTTGGATGCTCTTTCGGATCTTTGGATTTGATCTTCAATGATCCGCGTGCATCAGAGTACATTGGTCCGATGTGTACTTGGAATCCGTGATCTGTCGGTGCTTTTTGTCCATCGTAACGAACCGCTACTGGCAAGAAGTGGAACATCAAGTTCGGATAGTCCACCTCATCGTTGGAACGGACGAAACCTCCGCCTTCGAAGTGGTTCGTCGCAGCTGGGCCTGTGCGGCCAAGCATCCACTGCAGGCCGATCCAAGGCATGCGGCGCTTCTGAAGGTTCGGCTGTTCGGAAACAGGAACCGGGCACGCGTGCTGGACATAAACTTCAAGGTGATCCTGAAGGTTTTCTCCGACACCTGGAAGGTCGACAACTGGATCAATGCCAAGGGAACGAAGGTGCTTCGCATCTCCTACCCCAGATAGTTGAAGCAGCTGTGGCGTGTTGATCGCACCACCGGCAAGGATGACTTCTCCCGCTTCCACTTGATGCATTTTTCCGTTTCGCTTATACGTTAGTCCTTTTGCTTTTGTGCCATCGAAGTCGATGCTCGTAACGAATGCACGTGTCTTGACTGTCAGATTTTCGCGGTCCATGAACGGGTGCAAGTAAGCACGGGATGCGGACAAGCGCTGCCCTTTGTACACATGCTTATCAAACGGGCCGAACCCTTCCTGACGAAATCCGTTAACGTCAGGTGTGCGGTTATAACCAGCTTCTACAGCTGAATCAAAGAAGGCTTGGAATAGAGGGTTCTTCGCTGGACCGCGCTCCAATTTGATTGGACCATCATGACCACGCATATCATCATCCGGTGATGCCAGCGCATTTTCCAAACGCTTGAAGTATGGAAGGCAGTGAGCCCAATCCCAGTTCGTCATGCCTTCGTCGGCACCCCAACGTTCATAGTCTTTAGGGTTTCCACGTTGGTAGATCATCCCGTTAATGGAACTGGAACCTCCAAGTACCTTTCCTCGCGCATGAGGAATACGGCGTCCATTCATATAAGGTTCAGGATCGGATTCGTACTGCCAGTCATAGAGGTTTTTTCCTGAAGGGAACGGCAGAGCAGCAGGCATTTGGATCAATAGATCCCAAGAATAGTCACTGCGTCCTGCTTCCAATACAAGTACACTTTTTTTGCCATCTTCACTCAGGCGGTTTCCCATTACAGAACCTGCACTACCGCCTCCAACGATTACGTAATCATATGATTCAATCATAGCCATACACTGTTCCTCCTTGATGTTAAATTCGGTCAGAAGGAGGTCAAAGTACCTCCTTCTCCCTTTATCTGAGTTTGATTATGAATGTTAAAAATAAATAGTCAGCTTAGAACCAGTTGATTTGTTCTGGTTTAAGGTTTTGGAAAATATGCTTCGTTTCTGTATATTCTTCAATTCCTAATTTACCTAGTTCGCGTCCAATTCCGGATTGCTTGTATCCACCCCATGGCGCGTGTGGGAAGTACAGGTTGAATTCATTGATCCAAACCGTACCCATACGCATCTTCGCTGCACAGCGTTCTGCTTTTGCGATATCGTTTGTAAAGACACCGCCAGCAAGTCCGTAGATAGAATCATTCGCAAGTTTTACCGCTTCTTCTTCTTTCGTGAACTTCTCAACTGTGATGACCGGACCAAAGCCTTCTTCTTGGACAACGGTCATGTCGGTTGTGCAATCCGTGAAAATCGTCGGCAGGAAGAAGAATCCGTTCTGCAATTCAGGGTCTTCCGGGCGCTTACCGCCAACGGCTAACGTAGCCCCTTCTTCAATCCCTGCTTCTACATACTTTTCAACTTTCGCAAGGTGGTCAGCGGAAATCAGTGGTCCCATTTGGGTATCTTCGTCAAACCCGCTTCCCAGTTTGAATTTCTTCACTCGCTCAACAAGCGCATTGACAAACTCATCGTGAATGCTTTCTTCTACGATCAATCTTGTACCAGCGGAGCAGATCTGCCCTGCATGGAAGAATACTCCGTTCATCGCCTGATCAACAGCAAGGTCGAAATCAGCATCTGCGAAAATGACATTCGGATTTTTCCCACCAAGCTCAAGAGCAAGCTTCTTCACGTTCGAGCTTGCTGCCTGCATGATTTTCTTCCCGGTCACAATACCGCCGGTGAAAGAAATAAGATCAACATCTTCGTTGCTGGACAACTCTGCACCTACTGTCGCACCTGCACCAAGGACGAGGTTCGCAACACCTGCAGGTACACCCGCTTCTTCGATCAGTTCAAATACTTTGATATGCGTAAGCGGCGTGATTTCACTTGGCTTCATAACTAATGTGTTACCAGTTGCAAGCGCTGGAGCCAGTTTCCAGGACGCTTGAAGTAGAGGATAATTCCAAGGGGTAATCTGCCCACAAACACCAACCGGTTCGTGAACGACTTTACTAATGGAGTTTGGCACTGGAGAATCGATGATCTCGCCGCCGTTCTTATCCGCAATCTCTGCATAATAACGGAAAACTCCAGCGATATCGTCCATGTCTCCACGGCTTTCTTCTACTGTTTTACCAGTATCCAAGGATTCTAGATTCGCTAGTTCTTCTTTATCTCTCTCAATCAATTCAGCAATTCTACGCACGATTGCCCCACGCTCCGTTGCCGGGGTCGTCGGCCATTCGCCGTGATCGAAAGCTTCTCGTGCTGCAGCGATGGCTGCTCTTGTATCTGTTTCATCGCCTTCTGGAACGATGGCGATTGTTTCCTGGTTGAATGGATTGATAATCGTACGCGTTTCCTCGGAATTCGCGTCTACCCATTTCCCATTGATGTATTGTTTAAGTTTTAAATTTACATTCATTTGATCAACTCCAATTCTGAAGTGAATTAAGTTTGTTAAGAATTTATTTAACGTTTTTAACACTAACATGTCTTTTGGAGGCTGTCAAAAGTAAATTCAAATAAAGAAATGTCTGACCTCCGCAATGCTTCAGCATTGCGGAGGTCAGACACTTCCCAGAGAAATCCTATATTTACTTTAACGAAAAGACAGAAAAGAGACCCGGCAACTTCAACCTTATCGTTCAAAAAACAACTCATACACTTTCTTACCCATATTAACAACGATGAAGTAAGAAAGGATTATGAGAATTACAAGTCGAACAAAGTTTTGAATGTCTCATACGTTTGCATCTGTTTTTCCCGTGAACTCGCAGGGGCCGTTTCTTTCATGAATTTATTCAATAAGGTTATATAACGGTTGAGGATCATCATTCGCTGCAAGGCCATATGAATATGAATGTTGCGGACGTTTTCAGCTTTCATCCTTAACCCTGAATAGAAGTTTTTATTCGCCATCGTTTCTGCGGAAGTTTTAAGGACTGTCAAAATGTCGGCAGAAGTCATACCTATGGATGTGTTTTAACAATTTAATTGTACTGACCCCCATTTATGTAAATCATTAATGCCGATCTTTTCATTTTGATCTGGATCCATAAGTGCAACCATAACTTTCACATGATTTTTCATAATCATATATTGCTCTGTCGCAACCTGCTTACTCTCTTGTTCTTCCAGGCTGCAAATCAGCGAACCTAACTTGGCTAACTCAGCTTTATGAACAGCTAAGTGTTCAGCCATTAAACTTAAATCTATCATTTTTAGAATCATACCAGCCCTCCTTCCCTTGAAATATATTCCTTCGAATAAAAATCATGACTCAGGAAAGGGAGGTTATGTAGGAAGCGATTGCCGGAATCTTATGAAGCACCTGCCCCCAGTCGCAGAAGCACTTTGCGAGGCAGATGCTCTTATTTCTTGTTTATATAACCTAGTGGTGGATCTACTTCCTGTGAACCTGCTATTCATCTTCGGTTAAAAAGCTTTTGTTAGACGTTCCAGCCCTTCGTAAGAAAATGTTTACTGTTATATCAATGTCTGCTTTACTAAATTCTTCATCCCAATGATCTTTCACCGCTTGAAACCTTTGGTAATGCTGTCTCCTCATCGCTTCCCCAAACCCGAAAATATCCACTTCGTATTCTTCTTGGACCTTTGTTACAGTATTGAGGATCATGGATTCTGACATTACTTCAATATCTTTTTCAAACTTTTTATACGTGTCGACCTTCTCCAGGTCATCCCTGCACTGCGTCCCATTCAGGAGTGCTTCTGCAATGATCTCTACTTGGAAATTTGGTGTTTCCCTGTTGTAATTGGCATGGATGGAGGATTTGGAGTTTACAATTCGGACATCGATATATTTTTCTTCCCCACACGGTACTGTCAGAGTCGTTTGTATTAAATCCTGTGTCCATACATAGTTGCGTGTTTCTTCGAGATTCAGATAGCCAATAAGTTTATCCTCTTTAAATACAGCTAATCCTACAAGGGTGATTAGCGATTCAGGATCCAGTTTTTTATTGTTATCCACACTCCCGCCTTGTTCAGGAGAACCAACAATCGTCAGTGCCTCAGCAACAGGATGACGCCCTTTAGAACTAAGAGCCGCAATAAAATCTGATAATTTCATATCAGGCGCACCCCCCCACTCTTTAAATAAGGTGGACGACTGATTATGAATCTTCAGGGATGGTATTTTTTGAATTGGAAAGGTGGTTTTCAGTATATCAGCCGCTGAGATATTTTTAGCCACAAGCATAGTGAAATTATTACGAAACTGCCCTGACCTTTCTAAGTAATCTAAAAAACCAGCTATCCCTTCCCGGGCGACTTCTTCCCCGATGACTAATGTTCTCGTGTGCGAAAACCTTAATTCCCTCGTCAATCCTACATTCATTTTATCTAATAACTCGGAAATTGAATTTCCCTCTAAGCTAAAGGTAACTGAAGGAGTATTCCCTTCAGACTTCTGAACGTTCAATTGACTTGCATTTGCGACTCCTACTGTTACTTTGTATTTCGCATCCTCCCCTTGTTCAATAGCAACACCTGTAACAAAAGCTACTTCATTCAGTTCTTTTGTATCCCAACAGCCACTAAGTAATCCAAGTAATAACAAGCTGGTCAGGAGAAGTTTCATCGTCTTCATGATCCGTCCCCCTTTTTGCTGGCGGGGGGACTTGGAGATTTAGACTCCGGATTCTTCAAAGGCGCTTCAGTCTTCAGATAGTGTGGTCTTCTTTTATTAGCAAAGAAAGGAAAACGAAGAAATACATCTTCCTGATCCTCCGCAATGAAGGGTGCAATAGGGGCAAGGTAAGGGACACCGAATGATCGTAAACTTACAAGGTGGGCGACCATGAAAAAGAGACAAAGCAAAATTCCATACAGCCCAAATACCGCTGCCATAAATATAAATATAAAACGCAACAAACGTGCAGCCGCTGTAAAGCTTGCAATAGGGGATACGAATGTGGCTAGTGCGGTCAATGCGATCACAATGACAAGAGCATTCGATACAAGGCCCGCTTCTACAGCAGCCTGCCCAATAACCAGAGCTCCTACAATGGATATCGTTTGCCCGATTGCCCGTGGCATTCGAATTCCTGCTTCCCTTAAAATTTCAAAAGTGATTTCCATTATTAACAGTTCGATCACAGCAGGAAAAGGCACACCTTCCCGCTGAGCCTGCAAGCTAAAAAGCAAATCAGTCGGAATGAGGGCGTGATGAAAAGCTGTAAGCGCCACATAAAAAGAAGGCAATGTTAATGCAATCAAGAATGAAGCATAGCGAATCAATCGTATGAAGGAACCAATAAAAAATGATTGATAATAATCTTCTGTTGCTTCAAAAAAATCACTAAATACAGTAGGGGCGATTAATACGAAAGGACTTCCATTTACAATAATTACTGCTTTCCCTTCTAATAAATTGGCTGCAGCACTATCCGGTCTTTCTGTATTATAGATCAACGGAAAAACTGTCATGCTTTTATCAGAAATATATTCCTCCACATTTCCAGAGTCAAAAATAGCATGGGTCCTGATCTTTTTTATCCGTTTCTTTACTTCGGCTAAGATCCCTTTGTTCATAACCTCATCTATATAAGCAATCGTTACCGAAGTACGAGTGTCCTTACCAACGGTCATGGATTCAAATTTGAGAGAAGTATTTTGGATTCTTCTGCGAATTAAACTTATATTTGTATCCATCGATTCTGTAAATCCTTCTTTAGGTCCACGAATTACAGTTTGTGTGCTGGGTTCTTCAATCGGCCGATATTCAATATTCCCGACATGAAGGGAAAGGCCCTTTGGCTGTCCATCGACGATCACCCCTGCGTACCCTGCCAGAACATCATCAATAAGTTCATGAAGGGTATCATGAAAATGGTAGCCTACTCCCGAAAAAAATTCTTTACGGTAAGCTTCAAATTCCTCTAGATCGGCTATGCTTCTGTCTTGTTGAGAAGAGTTAGATAACGGGACCATTATCTTGTCAGCTAGTAAAGATGAGTCAGTCATACTGTTCAAATAACATATAATTCCTTCTCTGTTCCCTACATGAATATTTTCCATTTGAAAATCCGTTGCATTTTCAAATGCTTTTTCAATGTTCGACTGGTTTTCTTGTAAATCTTTTGATAATGGAGGGGCCTCTCTCCCAAGCGACAACTGTTCATGTTTCAGAGACTTGTCTTGATTGTATGATTTTTGCGATAGTATGATTTTTTTCATCCAACCCATTATCTTTTCTTCCCTTCGGATCTTAACCCTTTAGATTTCCATAAAACAAAAGGGAAAAGGAGTAATGGGATCCCATATTGGAACGGAATGTGAATGATCCATGGTACCATGCTAATTCCCTCACTTATATGTTCAGCAAAATTCTTACTGATGATAATAGACATAAAAGCAATGATCATCGCCATGGGGTAAATGAAAGCACGATAAGGTCGATTGAAAACTAGTTCTAATCCTTTTAACCCGCCATAAAAGAAAATGCTGATTTTGACCAGGATGCCAAACATCACAACAAAAATGATGATTAAGTCGACACGCTCAATAAAATTCCATAAAGAAATTTCCCCCGTGGCAGTTAAAAGTGGAAATTTGGACCTTAATTTTGCTTCTGGACCTAAAGTCGCTATTTGCACAAAGGACGAATAAGCCAAGATGAGACCGCTAACCATTAAAGCAAGAATGGTAGTTTTCCCGGCATATCGAACCTTGCTGGCATAGGGAAGAATCATCATGAAGGCTACTAGTTCACCAAACGGAAAAGTAATCAATTTAGGAAAAACTGTATTCATCACGGGCCCTATTCCTTCGGGCAGAATGGGCAGGACATTTTTAACGTGGAGTTCTCTACTAAATAAAAGCAAAATACCAACCGCTAAGATTGATCCCATCAAATAAGGGGCATAAATCTCTGAAAAACGACCCAAAACTTCCAAACCAAGGTAAAGGATATAGGCGACAAACAACATGAAGGTGATGGAGATCACTTCAATTGGAGTGTTCACTAACATGTCTCCAACGATCAATTCTCCAAAATCTCTTAGGACTCTGGCCGAAATGTAGAAGAAATACAGGATATACAATAGAATAAGTACTTTTGAGATCATTTTCCCAAAAGCAATCTCCATAATTTCAAATAGATTCTTCTCTGGAATCCTTGATACTAAGAAAATGTAAAACCATACAGGAATAATACTTAACAAGCAGGCTACAATAATCGCAATCCAACTGTCTTGTTCGGCTTCCCCTCCAATTCCTACTACAATGGCACTTCCAAATAAAAAGGCACTAACTAGAATAAATAGTTGGGTTAATGAAATTTTTTCAACCAATTCTTTTTGCATAAAGGGTTCACCTAGCTTCTTTTTTCTCTGATTCTTCTTTACTCATTCGATAGTCAAGTATAAAGGAAGCAAGTAGGCCCGTAATCAATGCGGTAAACACAATCGTTTTCCTTGTTCCAGCATCCAAAGTTAAGGAGAAGTGAAGGGTTTGGAAAAATGAGAGATCATATAAATGCATATCCAATAGAATGGATAAAAGAGTTGATGAAACAAGTATGAATAAGAAAGCTATAGTGACCATAACACCCTCCTCCATGTTCTTTATCTGACCTTCGCTCTATTCCTTTCCATAAAAGAAGGGATTTATAAGCTTGTTTGAGTTCCAATTTCGTGCTCAGGTTATTAGCCTACCCATCACTTCCTAATCGCCCCCCCAAAAACAACCACCTCCTACTGTGGATATAAAAAAACAGGGAGATCATCTCCCTGTCCAGCCTTTTCTATTTCCTTTCTAATTCAAATCAGTAATGTGCTTCCTTAGGGTAGCCAGATTCATTTATGGATGAACCTCGCACATTTCCTTTACTTTTCACTTTATTAATGAAGTTTTTTTCCTAAGCAAAACCATGAAAGAAGAAGCACAAAACTATTAAAAAGGAAGGGGCATCTCTAAAGACGACCCTTCCTTTTTATGGAAAATTACTTCCTTACTTATTCATCGCTATCAATGATTGTTTTTCTTCTCTATATTAAGCGATAGAATTGTTTAAGGTAAACTCAATTAGGTCCTTCGGCCACCATCTACTGTATAGACCTGTCCTGTAATAAAACCAGCCCCATCTGCTGCAATAAAAGCCACAAGCGCTGCCACCTCCTCAGGGGAACCTGTCCGCCCTACAGGGTGAATACGGCCAAGGTCACGCCGGAAAGACTCTGCATCAGGTGAACTTTCAATGAGGTCAAGGTTCAGGTCGGTGTCGATCCAGCCAGGGGCCACCGCATTGCAGCGAATCCCTTCATGCCCATGATCCACAGCCACTGAGCGGGTTAAACCATGAAGCCCGGCTTTGGACACACAATAAGCCGCATGTTTTGGGTTCGCAGCCAATCCTTCCGTTGAACCAGTATTAACAATACTTCCTTTTGTCTCTCGGAGGTAAGGAAGAACCGCACGAATCAACAGAAACGGGGCCATGAGATTCACGGTGAGGTTACGCTGCCAATCCTCAAGGCTCATCTCCTCATACCCGCTTCCATCATCATTCCCGCGTTGTTGACCAGCACATCAAGCTGCCCTGTTCGGGAAATAACTTCTTCCACGAGCCGTTCCGGTGTGTGCGGATCAGAGAAATCTGCCGCGATCCAGTCGAATTCCTTATCCTCACCACGCTGGGCGGTAATCACTGTGGCACCTTCTTCATGCAACCGTCGAGCAATGGCACGGCTTAATACCTGATCTCCGCTGTTTTGTTTTCAAACCTTTTCATTTGATTTCTCGTTAAATCCCCTCCTATTTCAGCAATGTAAAACCCCTTTTGGTTATCGTATCCAAAAGGGGGGGCTTCTCAAATTATTCACTCCCACAAAGTAGATTTGAAAAAAAGAAGGATGGAACCCACAACAGGCTCCATCCTTCTTAAAATTATCCCCTAATTTTTCATCGACCAGTATTATTCCGTCCCCTCGTTAAAGTGGACAGTGTCTTTCAAATCATTGCCTTCTTCCATGGAATTACTGCTGGCCATCTTCTTTACAAATTCTTTGACGGTTTTCACACTAAGACCTGATTCCCAAAACTCGGCGATTTCCGGAGTCACTTTCACAAGTACAACATCGGGGTGATCAGCGGAAGTGTTCAATACTTTTTCAATGATCTTATTCCAGTACTTTTTCTTCTTCTCTTCATCTGAGACGAACTCAGCTTTGCCGCTGATTGATACATAGGATTTTCCAGCATAAGCCAAGTTAACCGCAGGATTACGTTTAATATCCCTATACTTCTCGGTATCTTTTTCTGTGATGAACCAAATCTCTTCCTTATCCATTTCAACTTCCTGCGTCTGCATCGGTCGGGACATCAATCTACCTTCCGGGGAAATTGTAGTCAGCATCGCTACCTTCTCATCTTTAATTAATTCTTTGATTTTCTTAACGGTTTCCTGATTCTCTGAGAGTTGCTCCGCCATATATGTTTCCCTCCTTTGCATTATCTTTTTCCAAAAAATAAAGTCATTTACTTCCTTTTGTCTTTCTTTTCCCAGGCAAATGCAACATTACACTTTGTTTTTAATCTATTAAAAGTTCCGTTAATTTCTCACCCTCTTAAACAGGAGAGGGTTTAAGAACTTCATTAATTATACATTTTAGGGATTCACTTAGAACAGAGGGGTTAAAGAAAGGTTTCTAATACCACTCCTTAATCGGTTAAGCGTTTAAAGGTTGGAGCAATATTCATCTACAAATATACGATGATAAAAAAATGAATCCTAAGTAACATCTTCTGTTAAACACCACTCTATATGAATCCTCCATTTCCTTACGACGGACTATATATTCGACAAACTCCCTCAATTTTCTTCGTTTTTTCATAGGTAAGAAAGGACAGCTATGCCGACTATCCCTCCACTCTCCACAATAACCAAATAATTACAATTCTGATAAACTACCAATTGTAAGGTTCTATTACAATTTAAGAGGAGGAATTTGATTTGTCTAAAAAAGCCATCCCCCTGATGTTAGCCGCTGGATTAGTTTTAGGCTCTGCACCCGCTGTAACTTTTGCTGACCCACCTGCTCCAAATGAACAAGCCGATCACGCTTTTGATAATAAGGTGATTAAAAAAATTAATGCCGAGCGACTCTACGAACGGGTAGACTTGCTGTCTAAACAACCCCGGGAAGCAGGAACCCAAGGCGAATATGATGCCGTTCAGTACATTAAAAGCGAATTTGAAAGCTACGGTTATGAAACAGAATTGCAGCCTTTCACCTTCCAAGCGTGGGACGGAGGAACTTCCTCCATTTCCGTCAATGGCTCGGACTTTGCTGATGATGTTCATACCTTTAATGGGTCTGTAAACGGCGCTGTCGAGGCTCCACTGGAGTACGTAGGTCTGGCTTCCGCTGAGGAAGTTCCGGATACCGTTTCTGGCAAAATCGCTTTGATCGAAAGAGGAGAAATCAGCTTTTTTGAAAAGGTCCAAAACGTGATCGATAAAGGTGCTGTGGGCGTCATTATGTTTAACCAGGAAGGGACAGAAGACAACAATTTCGGTTATACATATCAAGGCCAGGACATCCCGGCTGTTGCGATTGACCACGAAGCTGGCCTGTCCCTCGTGAATCAACTTCAGTCAGAAGCAGTCACGGCAGAGGTATCGGTCCAAGATGCAGGAACCATCGACCAAACATCCTATAACGTAATCGCAACCATGAAACCACATAAAAATAAAGATACAGGACAAATTGTCACGGTTGGTGCCCACCACGACTCCGTAGCAGGCGGGCCAGGAGCCAATGATGATGCTTCTGGTGTGTCTGGTGTGCTGGAATTAGCTGAAATCATGGCGAAAACTCCTACGGACACGGAGTTACGTTTTATGACCTTTGGAGCGGAAGAAAAAGGTCTAGTCGGCTCCTACCACTACGTCAGTACACTAAGCGATAATGAAATCGATCGAATCTCCGCTCATTTCCAAATGGATATGATCGGTAGCCGCGACTCCGGGGACCTGATTATGTTCACACCGGATGGACAGAAAAATCTAGTTACAGATTTAGGAGCGTCTGCAGGTGCAAGAGTAGCAGAAGTGGTCGAATACGGACAGCTTGGCCGCAGCGACCATGTGCCGTTTTATCTGGAAGGAATTCCTGCCGCACTGTTTATCCATGCGCCTCTTGAGCCGTGGTACCACTCCCCTGAAGATACGTTAGATAAAATCAGTAAAGAGAAATTAAAAGAGACGACAGAAATCGTAGGAGCAGCCGTCTATCGAATCGCAAGGCCAGATACACCTGCGCTTGAAAATGCACGAGTAGCTCCTGGTCCTGTTCATTATGAGTTTGACGATCGTCCACTATAACTTTTTAACTTAAGATGGTTTTAAGGGACGTTATCAGTCAAGAAATATTCTGCATAAAAAAGGTGCTTCTCATCATAGGGAAGCACCTTTTGAATTCTCTTATAAGCTATTTAGTTCAACAACAGAATCAATGATGAAAGTTATAGGACAATCCTCTCCCCACACTCTCCAATTCCACTAATACTCTAACCCTGCTACTCCGAAACCGCCAGGTCCAGAATGAGTTGAAATCATCCCACCCGCTTGGATCCATCTTATATTTTGAAATCCGTTCTCTTTCGCAACTTCCTCCATCCGCTCCTTGATCCTTTCATCAAGTCCGATGGAGTAGATTAAATAAAGCTGCTGTCTATGGATGTTGAATTCGTTTAAGTAATCCAAGAAGAGTTTTTCTGTAGCTCTACTCATTTTCCCACGGTACTTCTTTGTAGATATAAGTTTTCCATCCTTCAACTCTATGCATGGCTTTATTTTCAACAGAGATCCTATCAGAGAAGCCATATTGCTTACCCGTCCCCCCGCTTTAAGAAATTCCAGATCACCAGGGATGAAAGCCAGCCTTGATTTAGGAACGATTGCCTTTATTTTTTCTACTAAACGTTCCGGTTCAATCCCGGGTTCTTTTTCTAGTAACTCTGCGGCATACAATACGACCGCAGCCAACCCTCCAGTAACATTCAAGGCATCAATGAGAAAAATGTTTTCAAAATCCTCCGCAGCAATGACAGCATGTTGAAAAGAAGAAGAAGCTTTTGAGGTATAACCAATATGGATAATGATGCAATTGGGATATTTATCTCTTATAGCTGTAAAAAACTCTTGGTATTCATGAGCATTCGTGGAGGTCGTAGAAGGTATTTTCTTTGTACGTCTGTGATAATCATAAATGTCCTGGACCGGTAAAGAACCGTCCATATAATCTTTCCCATCCATAATGATGTGCATGGGGACAACTTGAACCTCGTACTTTTCTGCTAAATCACCCGGTAAGTCAGCACCGCTTTCGGTAGATAAGATAATCCTTCGCATTCTATTTCCCCCTCGGTTATATTTAAGCCTTGGTACACTTTTCCTGGATTATGCTTTAACTATACAGGAAAAAACTTCATTAGCATTGTGATAACTTTTGCTTGGGGCTGCTCGGATCGATATTGTTTACATTCATTTTCCAGGGGTATAGATGATACATATCATCGAATCTTACCTATATAAATAGGTAGAATTCTGGAAGGAGAGGAAAATGAAAAAGCTGACATCTGTATTTTGGATTACGCTGGCTATTACGTTGTTTGCATCAGCGTGGGGATCCCTTGCTCCTGCGAACTTCGAAACAATTTCAGCGAATGTAAAGAACTACATTTCCATTCACTTTGGGTGGTACTACTTACTGATCGTATCTTTATTCGTCATCGTATGTTTATACTTAATTTTCAGCCCTTACGGAAAAATTAAACTTGGAAAACCAAACGATAAACCTGATTACAGCTATTCTACATGGTTTGCCATGTTATTCAGCGCCGGCATGGGAATAGGTCTTGTATTCTACGGTGCCGCTTCCCCTGTTTCCCACTTTATAAAAACTCCCCCTCTTGCAGAACCCGGAACAACGGAAGCCATCCGCGACTCTATGCGGATTACCTTTTTCCACTACGGGGTTCATGCATGGGCCATTTATGCGATTGTCGCATTAATCCTGGCCTATTTTAAATTCCGGCATGGAAAACCTGGATTGATCAGTGCTACTTTAGAACCTGTCTTTGGGGATAAAATGAAAGGCCCGTGGGGAAAAGCCATCGATGTAATTGCCGTATTTGCGACCATTGTTGGTGTCGCTACTACGCTGGGTTTCGGTGCTGCTCAAATTAATGGAGGGCTCACTTACTTATTAGATATCGAAAAACAATTCTGGGTTCAGCTCGTGATTATCGTTGTGGTTACTGGCTTGTTTATGCTGTCTGCCTATACAGGTCTTAGTAAAGGCATTAAATATTTAAGTAACGCCAATATGGGACTTGCCGCTATTCTATTTATAACGATGCTGGTTATTGGCCCGACGGTTTATATTGCCAATACCTTCACAGATACACTTGGTTCCTATATTCAAACCCTTGCTACAGAGAGTTTACGCCTGAATCCTAACAGTGATGAAGAGCGTCAATGGGTGATGGATTGGACCGTATTCTTCTGGGCATGGTGGATCGCCTGGTCACCTTTTGTAGGGATTTTTATCGCCCGTGTGTCCAAAGGACGTTCCATCCGAGAATTCTTATCCGGTGTTCTATTAGTTCCTTCGGTAGTCAGCTTTCTTTGGATGACAGCCTTTGGGGCAACAGGTATTCAAACCCAGCAAAATGGTGCTGATATTGCCAGCCTTCCAGACGAGCAGGTATTGTTCGTAGTCTTTGAGCAGTTTCCGATGAGCGTATTCTTGTCCATTATAGCCATGATGTTAATTGGGACATTTTTCATCACGTCTGCGGATTCAGCCACCTTTGTTCTTGGGATGCAGACAACTAATGGCTCCCTTAACCCACCGAAAACCGTGAAATTCATATGGGGGGTTGCTCAGTCGACCATTGCCGCTGTTCTTTTATACACCGGCGGACTGACTGCCTTACAGAATGCTTTGATTGCTGCCGCCTTCCCTTTCTCGTTTATCATGCTACTGATGGTCTACTCGCTATTTAAAGCATTGCGGGCTGATCGAGCAGCGCTTCAAAAGAACGACGAGAAAACCACAAATAAATCAGCATAAGAAATGATAAAAAAATGCCTACCTCCACTGCGCTAACACTTTAGCGAAGTAAGGGTCAGGCATTTTTTTATCATTGTTTAATACTGAATAAACCAGCCATCTCAACCGGATAATCAATAAACGGATTCCGATTTCCCTGAAGCTCAAAAATCGCCTGATTCCGGTGAAGCTCATAAACTTCAGGCGGTTCATTCCTATGCCACTCAAGCATAAGATCCACATCTATTTTTTCTCTATGATTCATTTCCAAATCATCCGGATATCTCAACAAGAAATAAAGCATCGCACGCGCCACCGTGCCTTTAGCATATTCCGGTTCAAATAATTCGTCCTCTGCTTTCCCGCATTGGTCTTCTATTCGAAGAACCCCCGCCTCTTGTTCAACTGGATAATCATGAAAATCATGATAAGGAAAATTACTTCTGATTGAATTACAGAGAGGCTCGCACGTAAATAATTGATGCAGATCCCCCCGCATGGGCTCTTGTGCGTTATACCAGGATTGAGGAACGGCATGTTCACAATTGTATTTAAAGGTGGTCACTGCCTCTGCCATCACCTTCAGCAGATTCTCCCCATCTTTGTTTGCTCTTATTTTTTGTTCACGCTTTTTGGAAGTAGCATAATCTTCCTGTATGATGTCCTCCGGCTCTCTTACTTCTCCTGAATAGATGCTCTGCAACTTACCATCTGGCCGCAGGTCTACCCAAGGATAAACGTATGAACTCGGGTCGTAGCGCAAAAAGTTGTTATGAGTCGACTGGATTAATTCCTTAATCCTTTCTATCACCGTGTTGTTGGCAGGATCTGAAAAATCAACAGACGCATAATATTCTTGTTTCGTTTGTTCGTTTTTACTTTCATCAAAGTAGAGCTTTTGATCCTTATCAATCGCTACTTTATTTTTCTTCGCTTGTTTGATTATTGCATCTATTCGTTTTGGGTCCGTAGATACGGAAATCGCCTCGCTGATCATTTTATCCATCCACTCATCCCTCCTCCAATATTTTTTTCAGACTGTTACCCACCTCTTTTGGTCCAAGCTGCTTGTGTATAACAATTAAATAAAATCAAACCTATGCAAACTTTTTGTTAACGTTAAGCATCCTCCACTCTATTACTCTATGCATTCGTCTAATTTGTTTAATTCCCCTTTAATAGAGGTTGAAAAATCCGAAAAAGGGACTAAAACTATGTATTGTTTTAGAAGAAAAGAATTACAAAAAAAGATGACGAGCAAATGCTCGTCATCTTTTTATAGAATAGGGGATGATGTAATTACATCATGCCGCCCGTTCACTCAGCTATTTAATAGGAAAATAATAAGACCTACAAAACCTAATTATACTATGGTTTCCATCGCAATGTTAATTTATAAAATACAATAGCTTTAAATACTTTATGAACTGTATCCAGTCATAATCCAGTCTCCCTAACATCACCTAAATAATTTTTTCATGTCTCTGGAAGCAATCTAACACTACTTTGAGAGGAGTACTGTTTGATTTGTAGGCCGAGTTTGATTTTGCTTTGCTTTTCAACCAAGTATAGATAAGAAGCGTATTAAAGAAGTTCTAACCGGGCGATACATACATCATGGTGAGAATATTATCCTCCTAGGCCCAACTGGTGTAGGGAAAACGCATTTAGCCACTTCCATGACAGTAGAAGTCCTTACACAAGGCCATACAACCCTTTATATCACGGCAAATGACTTTATAGCTAAATGCCAAAACAAGGATTAATCCAGTGGATTATAAAGACAAACAAAATCGCAAGTGAGAATCACCCATTACCTCACTTGCGCTTTTGTCTGTTTCACCTTTTTTATAATCTGGTTAAGCACTTCTGAGAACACGAGCCCAAATGCAATGGCACCGGATATCATAAAAGCTTTCGCTGCAATAGAGATAGCGGCACTGTAGTCATTTTGTACAAAGTTCCGCATCGCGTCATAAGCGAGACTTCCTGGTACGAGAGGAATAATCCCTGGTACGCTAAATATAATCATAGGCGTTTTGAATCTCCTTGCCAGCGTCTGGCTGACCAGGGCAATAACAAAGGAGGCGATGAGTGTAGCCGGGACACTGTCGACTTCTTTCCATACTAAGAATGCGTAAATCATCCAACCAACCATGCCGACGAGACCACATTTGACGAGCGTATTTCTTGGCGCCTGATAGATGATTCCAAAGGCAGCTGATGCAAAAAAGCTTGCTATGGCATATTCAATCCACATAGTCATTCCTCACGATCTCTAAAATAGTGCAAACATAACAGCAATACCTGCCCCAATTGCAAAAGCTGTTAAAAAAGCCTCCGCCCCCTTGGCGAGTCCTGAGATAAGATGACCTGCCATCAAATCTCTTACAGCGTTGGTGATGAGCAGACCAGGGACCAACGGCATGATTGAACCGACAACGATCTTATCAACTTCTTTCCCAATACCGAATGAAAAAAGGGAGAAGGCTGTAAAACCGATCAACAACGAAGCAACGAATTCAGCAACGAATTTAATTTCAAATAATCGAATAAAGTTAATCAATGCAATAAACCCCAGTCCTCCTGCTAAGCAGGCTGGCAGGAAATCGTACCAGCTCCCCTGAAACATGATAGTAAAGAAACCACTCGCTAACGTGGCAGAGATGATTTGCATGAGCATGGAATAGTCTGTAGGACTGGTTTCAATCTTTCTGAGCTCTTTATACGCTACGTGAGTAGACATTTCCCCACTTGCGATCTTTCTGGAGACATTATTCGCAAGGTTCACTTTCTCGAGATTTGTCTCTCGTGCCGAAACTCTTACTAATTTTGCATGGGCACCAGGGCTAATCGTAAACATAATCCCAGTAGGTGTTACATAACTTTGGGATTCATCCCGTCCGAAAGATTGGGCAATCCGCGTCATCGTATCTTCCACACGATAGGTTTCCGCTCCATTTTGTTGCATGATCTTCCCCATTAATAAACATAATTCAATCAAGTCCTCTGTACGCTCCACTCTGTCACCTCAATTCGTATTACAGTATGTTTAGTGTGTCTATTCCTATACTAAAAGCTTAAAACCCTTTTTAAAATTTCCACAATCTCGAAACTTCTCCACTTTCTTTTGCACGACTGGCCGGATCTTAGCTCCACATTTGTTCTTAAAGGCTTCCCAATGTTGATGTTCATCAAAGAAAATTCGTCGTAAAATATTCGTCTCCATACAGGTACAATACCACATCATCAAGGGCTGTCGTATTGTCAAAAGTTATAGATTCTTTACTTTGAACAAAAACTAATAAAAGAACTATCAGAAAAAGAGGTGTGCATTAGTGCCTTTCCACACCTAGTTTTCTTGAATGTATAAACCATTCGGCTATGGGGACTTTAGATCTAAATACTATTTGCTATTTTTTTCTGTTGGCTAGAATTTACGGTCTTCTAAAAAACCTGAAATGCAAATTTTAAAAGCAAAAAAGGACTATCTCCTTTATTTAGGAAGTAGTCCTTTAATTACTAACTATTTATACATTACTTGAAGAGTTTCCAGAGACTTTTTTGTGTTTCAAACTTTTTATAGAAAAATCCAGTCAAAACTTATTTGTAATGCGGAAAAAACCTATTACATAAGTGGTTTGAGCGTTATTACATCATGCCGCCCATTCACTCGCCTACTTAAAAAGACAATAACAGGACCTCTAGAACCTTGTTATACCAAGGTTTCCATCGCAAAGTGAATTTATAAACCACAATAAGTTTTAATACTTTATGAACAGTATCCAGTCATAATCCAGTCACTAAGCAACTAGATTTCAGACTAAAAGATATGGACCTTTAGTCGTTGGGGCTAATGCATTTTTAAAGTATTGAGTTCACAAACCAGGAATAGTTGCTAACGTCTGGGGCTTTATCTTTTAATGGCTATTCCATCACTTTACCATTCATACGTTCAACCCATTGATGGAGAAGGTTATTATACCGGGGCAAATTTTTGTGGATTTTAATGGCCACTTCTTCATTATAGGTATGGACGGTCAAATTACGATCATTTACCATTTCCAAAGCCAGTACGGCCTCTTTATCCTCTAACAAGTGGACCTCCCTGCAACTGCGAATGACGCTCTTCGGAGAGCCGGCATCCAACCCTTCTATGTCATATAAATATTGCTTAGCCGCTTTCCAACTAGCCTCGAAAGAGAATTCAAATCGTTGAATCGCTGCATCTCGTTCCACATCGTTCGGGTTTTTAAGGTTAGCTAGCTTTTCAAAGGAAGCCAACGCTTTTTCTGCTGCTTCTAATCGTTGACGTAATCTTTCCATAAGATCCCCTCCTTTTTCACTTGTTGGATTAGAGCTTCTTTGGCATCATGTAAATCCACCACATCTACCTTGTAAGGAATGGTAGACTCTTCGATTTGCTCGATCAGTTTATTCCATTTAGAAGGAGAGATCGGGGAGTACGATTCGATAGCGATGTCGATATCCGAGCTACGTTTTTCTTCCTGTCGAGCCCAAGAACCAAATAAGAAAACACGTGCTTTTTCATTGGCGAGTTGTTCATTCAAAATCGATTTCAATTGTTGTAAAATTTGCTCCCGTAAATCTGCAGGATATCCCATAATATCCCTTCCTCTTTTTTGTCTCATTATAGCATATGTCCATCTTATCTATTATAGGTTTTCCTCTCCACTTCCCCCAACCAGAAAATGGATAGCTATCGAGACCCTTATTAACTACACCAGAACCAAAGCTAACCAAAGCCCCCGTTTTTTATAAGACTCGAATCCAAGATAATCAAAGCCAAGGGGGTTCATATCCCTTTTTCGGAAGTGCTAGAACCGTCCCCTTGCTTCCCGTATTGGAAATATAGGAACTATTGAAGTATCTTTAATGATAATTTATTTAGATATAAAATACATTACTACAATTACTTTTCAATTACTTTTCATCAATATCGTAAATCAGTTGTACAACTCCAGATGAAAACGTCCTTGAATTAACCAACTTTAAGTTGAACCTCTTCTTTATATCTACAAATAAAGGTCTTCCTTCTCCCAAAACAACAGGATGAACAGATAATCTAAATTCATCAACAAGTCCCAAATTCACAAAAGTTGTAATAAGACTAGCTCCTCCATAAAGCCAGATGTCTTTTCCTGGCATATTTTTTAATTCATTCACTTCTTCAAGAATATTATCGTTTATATATATTGCTTTATTATGAGGCCCTTTTTGTGTTCTAGAAAACACATACTTTTCTTTACTCTGGATTAGTTCCCACAATTCTTTTTCTGCCTCAGATTCTTCTGACGGATGATACTCCCCCCACAAATCATAGCTTTTTCTACCATATAAAATTGTATCAATTCTATTTAAAAAATTTGTGAACTCCATCTCCGGATCCATAATACACCAGTCTATTTCACCATTTTCCCCTTCCACAAAACCATCTAAAGTGACTGCTAAATCTAAAAGTACTCTTCTTTGTCTTCCGTTATTGGTCACAATTCTTCATCCTTTCATAAGCTTATAATTCCCTTTATGCTTCTATTACATCTGGCAAAAGTTTATTATTAAAATAGTTGTGTGATTGTCTAAATTCTTAGTTCCTCCCATCCTTTCTTTCCATGTACCTATATATTAAATTAGATATATGACATCTAATGTCATGATTAAAAAAATTAAGGAGAATAGCTGATGAGAGCTGAAAGGTTAATTAAGATTTTACTTCTTTTACAACATGGCGAAGTCGTATCTGCTCGGGAAATATCAAAAGAACTTGAGGTTTCCGAAAGGACCATCCATAGGGATATGGGGGCATTAAGTGCTGCTGGTATCCCTATTTAGGCTGAAAGAGGACAAGCAGGAGGGTGGCGGCTTGTCGATAACTGGAAACAAAAATTAAGTTGGTTGAAGGAAAAAGAAATGCTAACACTATTTTTGCCTCATGCTGAAAAGATTATTAATGATTTAAATATGGGTCCTTCCTCAAAGGATATCAGGGATAAACTACTATTGTCCTTACCAGAAGAAACCAAGCAAAGTGCGGAAAAACTTTGGGAAAGGGTCCATGTGGATATGGAGACATGGAGGAATAATAAAATTGAAATAAACCCTGGCATGAAAGTAATGAAAGAAGCAGTTATGAATAATAAAAAAGTGAGTATTATTTACCAAAAAGCAAATGCGGAAACAAGAGAATATGTAATCAAACCACTTGGACTAGTTGCCAAATCAAGCACTTGGTATGTATTATCAATGAATAGCTATGATGAATTTCGCAGCTATAAAATCACTCGAATTACTGAATGTGAATTAATGGATGAACAGTTTAACAGGCCTCGTGACTTTAAACTTTTTGACCATTGGGAGAACTCCAAAAAGCAATTCGTGCAAAGTCTACCTGAGTTTCGTGTGAAAGTGACAGTTTCTCCTTTTGCTCTTGAACGGATTAGGTTTACTGGACGCTTCGTTCAAGCAGATGATGTGAAAGTTAGAGACCATTACTGGACAGAATTAGAATTGACTTTCAATACTGAAGATGAAGCTGTTAATTTTATAGTAGGTTTTGGTAATCAAGTAAAAATTCTTTCCCCATTGAATTTAATTGATAAAGTTAAAGATAGAGCAAGAGAAATACTTGTTTTATATAGATAAGTATTCAATAGATACCCAAGTGAAAAGGCCATCTTTTCTTATGTACAGGGAGGTTGCAAGTATGAGGACGCTTGCTGTCATCTACGCAGGATAACAACGAGTGGCTCCCCCAACACCTGACTCTGAAGAAGGCAACGGAGCCCGTTTATCTGGAAGCTGAGTCTTGTCCAATCCTACCCTTCACTTGAAGACTCAGTATTGAGATTAATTGTCTTGAATAACCATTTTTCAAAAAATCCTCCCTTTACCACATGCATTTTTACAAAGAAAAAAAAAGCCTCCCAAAAGTTTATAAACTCTTGAGAGACTTGTAAGTGTAGTTAAAAACCAGTCAAATTGTTCTTAAATCCTATGATGAAAGGGTTTTGAGGGCTATCACATCATGCCGCCCATGGATTCTTCTAGGTAAATAAAGCAAAATAGTACCCAGTTTATTTGGGAAAGGCGACGTTTATTAGGCTCAAACCACATACCATAAATAAAAGGATATAAATATAAATGAACAATTGTATATCAAAAAGTATGTCATTTTACTTTGGTGCAGAGTTGCCTATGAGTTAGGTTTTACTATCAATGTAATCTTCCATCAAACCACTTGTAAGTTGTTTTACCAATTCACAATCTCGGAAGTGTGCTTCTGTTTTCTGATGTTTACCAGTATTAAGATTTATTACTTTTCCATAGAACCCTTCTCCTCTTGTAGCTATGCTATTCACATATACACGAGCTTTCTTTTCAGCTAAATGTTTTCCCTTATCTTTGGATGTTCTGGTTTGACATCTTCGTACACCATATCACAAACCAGATAACTGTACCTATATTGGCTAAACCGAATATAAATGTCATCACCCAGTACATATGCGAGAGACTCTAATGAGTTTGATCCACAGGGTATTAAACCGCTTTCAAATGTAGTTTTCATTAATAGAATACTGAGTCTCTGTTCCAACTCCCAAGCAGCTTTCTAGTGTATGCATGGTAAATGCATAGTCCATTTCTCACCCTTAAAGACTATGGTCCACGTGGTAAGAAGGTATCGAAAAATATATTTTCTCCATACTCTTCAGAAAATGCTTCGTTATTAACTGAGGAACCTTGGCCATGTTTCGGTATATATGCTCCACGAGCTGGGACTTTGGTTTCCATCTCCATTTCTTTTATACAAGAAAAATCACCAATGATTATTGTCCACAAACAAGGCACATAACTCGGTGTCAGCTATAATATTAAAATATGGCATAGACCCATAGTTGGCATTCTAATATTGTTCGATAGGTCTTTGCCCACTCTTCGTTGTCAAAAGGTCTTTTATTCTGTAAAATCCGTTTCAATAGTTATTTCTTTCCAATCCTCTATTTCATCTAGCAGGTTAGTAAATTTCTGACGAGCTATTTCGTAAGCCTCTCTACCTAATAATAAACGCAATGGTGGTTTTTCTGATTCAGCTATAGTGATGACTGTTTCCGCTAGTTTTGCTGGGTCTCCTGCCTCTTGACCACTTGGCAAATTTATCCTTCTACCAGCTGTTTCTTTATACTCTGGAATGGAGGTTTGTGTTCGATTAGCTGAACGACCAGCCCAGTCTGTACGAAAAGAACCTGGCTCAATAAGAGTGACTTTAATTCCTAGAGAATCGACTTCTGTGGCGAGACTTTCTGAAATCCCCTCAACTGCATATTTAGTTGCATTATAATAGCCGACTGCTGGAGAGGATGATAATCCACTAATAGAAGATAGGTTAATAATGTGACCTGATTGCTGCCTTCTTAAATGAGGTAAGACCTCGTTTGTCACAGCCATCAATCCCCAGAAGTTGATTTCGAACATCTTTCTTGTTTCTTCTTCGATACTTTCTTCGACAGAACTAAAATAACCAATCCCTGCATTGTTTACCAATACATCAATACCGCCGAATTTCTCCACAGCTTGGTTAACTGCTTCTCTAACTTGATCTGGGTCTGTCACATCTAGTCTATGTACCAATACATCTTCTTGATTATCCGTAACTAAGTCTTCTATTTGGGCTGGGTTTCTAGCAGTAGCCACTACTTTATATCCTTCTGCAATTACTCTTTTTGCAATTTCCCGACCAAACCCAGTAGAACAACCTGTAATAAACCAAACTTTTGATTCTATCATAAGGTACCGTCCTTTCAACTTATAAGGATTATTTTTCAATAAAAATAGTGAGTTTTCCAAGCTATCATTTTGTCCTTGTAATTTAATACATAATGATAGAAGACCCTGCGGATCGCTACCCTAGCCAATTGTCTAAGTAAAATAAAAAGGCACTTCTCAAAAATTTCGAGAAGAACCTTCCCCTAAAACATCAGTTTAGTTCGTAAGTAACTGTAAAATAAAAACTTTCTTATACACCGGCTTTTTCACGAATATAATTTCGTGCAATGATGGCATATTCTAAAGGGTTCGCTTTAGCAGGATCCTGTTCAGCTTCGACCAGCATCCATCCACGGTAATCCAGGTGAGCTAATGTTTCAAATACTGAACTAAAATCAATATCACCGTTACCTGGCACGGTAAACATTCCTCTTCTAACACCGTCGAGGAAAGTTAAATTTTCATTTCGGACCTGTTCTGCCACAGGGTCACGAACATCTTTCAAATGAACGTGCTTAATTCGTGGTAGGTGAAGCTTTAATACATCAAGCGGATCTTCTCCGGATAAATAAAGGTGCCCAGTGTCAAAAAGAAGAGATACCTTGTTCTCATCGGTCATTTGCATTAGTTTATCAATCTCTTCCTTCGTCTGTACTCCTGTCCCCATATGGTGATGAAATACAATTTCCATTCCCTTATCCTGAGCACGGTCGCCAAGCCTTTCTAAGCCTTTCGCTAATAAATCCCACTCCTGCTCACTGAAGTGAGGTTTATCTTCAAACAAAGGTACATCTTCTTTTTGGATACTATGCCCTTGCTCCGATACGACAATTACTTTAGCCCCCATTTCGTGAAGGAAATCACGATGGTCGATAAATGCCATTTCGGTTTCCTCATACGGACGGGTGGTTAAAAAAGAACTAAACCAGGCACTGGCAACTTCCATTTGTCGCAATTCAAGAGCCTTTTTTAGGTCTTTCGTATCTTTAGGATACTTGTTTCCTACTTCTGTCCCTTGAAAGCCAGCGAGCGCCATTTCACTCACACACTGTTCAAACGTATTTTCCTTGCCTAATTCCGGTATATCATCGTTTGTCCACCCTATGGGGCATATTCCAAGTTTAACAGCATTATCTTTAAACACCCTCTTT
This sequence comes from Halobacillus litoralis, assembly GCF_009856415.1. GTDB lineage: Bacteria > Bacillota > Bacilli > Bacillales > Halobacillaceae > Halobacillus > Halobacillus litoralis_C. Next base: position 29,168 of record NZ_WMEZ01000011.1, read on the forward strand.
ACCTCCCGTTCATTATAAGAGAAAATTCGTTTTATAATATATAAAGGAAAAGGGAGGCAGCCTCCCTTTTCCTCTTATTCTATATTTATACCCACCGAGTGGTCATAACTTTTTTACGAGTAAAGAATTCTACCCCATCCTTGCCATTCGCATGCAAGTCTCCATAGAAAGAGTTTTTCCAACCAGAGAACGGGAAGAATGCCATCGGTGCTGGAACTCCAATATTGACACCGAGCATACCTGCATCAATCGTTTCACGGAACTGGCGCACACTACCGCCATCCTTTGTAAAAATGCATGCTCCGTTGGCAAATGGCGATTCATTCGTAACGTCTACAGCTTCATCTAAATCCTTAACACGTACAATAGAAAGAACAGGTGCAAAAATTTCATCTTGCCAGATCTTCATTTCTGTTGTGACGTTATCGAAAATGGTTGGTCCAACAAAGTAACCATTTTCTTGGGATGTCTCAACTTGACGGCCATCTTTTATAAGCTTCGCACCTTCTTGTTCGCCCTTTTCAATATAACCGAGCGTACGTTCTTTATGCTGTTCACGAATAACTGGTCCTAAAAAGACATCGTCTTCAAGACCGTTACCTATCTTGATTTCATCTGTTTTCTTCTTAAGCTGCTCAATAAACTCATCAGCTACAGACTCTTCAACGGCAACTACAGAGGCAGCCATGCAACGCTCCCCGGCTGAACCAAATGCTGCATTAAGAATCTGTGTAGAAGCATTGTCCATGTTAGCATCATTTAGAACGATGGAATGGTTTTTTGCTCCAGCCAGAGCTTGAACACGCTTCAGATTTTCTGTACCGCGCTTATATACATATTCTGCTACTGGTTGAGATCCAACGAAAGAAATAGCTGCAACCTTCTTATGGTCTAGCAGTCCGTTCACAACATCATGCGCGCCATGAACGATATTAAATACGCCTTTTGGCAACCCTGCTTCATCTAAAAGTTCAGCCAGGCGATTGGCCAATAGTGGTGTGCGCTCAGACGGCTTCATGACGAAAGAGTTTCCTGTGGCAATCGCCATTGGGAACATCCAGCATGGAACCATCATAGGAAAGTTAAATGGTGTGATTCCCCCAATAACACCGATCGGATAGCGTTGCACTCCCGATTCAAGACCTTTCGCAATAGATGGTAATTGATCACCCATCATAAGAGTCGGGGCACCTGTCGCAAACTCAACATTTTCAATTCCTCGTTGTACTTCACCTTTAGCTTCTTTTAAGTTTTTTCCATTTTCAAGAGTAATCAATTCTGCTAGTTCATCCCAGTGTTCAACAAGAAGTTGCTGATATTTAAACAAAATTCGCGCTCTTTTCGGCACCGGTACTTCTTTCCAATCCTCGAAAGCTACCTTAGCAACGTTAACTGCATAATCTACATCTTCTTTTGAGGAAATTGGTACTCTAGCAATGACTTCTCCCGTTGCAGGGTTATAAACCTCTTCTGTCTGATCACTTTTCGCCTCAACCCATTCGCCACCAATATAGTTTTTTAGTGTTTTCACTTCACTTGTGACATTACTCATTTAATCTTCCTCCTTAAAATAGTGATGATATTTATATAAGTTGCTTTCCATTATAGAGAAATCAGGAAATTTCCTGTCTTTCAGCTTTTGCTTTAAAATCATCAATTTCCTTCGTTGTCGGCATGGCGTCTGAACAACTGTGTCTTGAAATGACAATAGCGGCTGAAGCACTACCGTATTCCATCGCTTTTGATAAATCCCAATGTTGGAATAGACCATAAATGAAGGCAGATGCATAGGAGTCACCAGCACCAAAGGTTTTCAACACTTTTGTTTTAAAAGTACCGCTCGTATGGGAATTTCCGTCTTTTGTATAAGCGAAGGAACCTTTGGCTCCGTGTTTAATCACTACGATCTCAGCGTTATGACTAAACCACTTTGAAGCAGTCTCTTCATCTGATTTCTTCTCTTTTTCAAACTGTTCCATCATGTCAAATTCATCTCTTGTGCCGATAATGACATCACACTTTTCCGCAGCAAGGTTATAATACGTAGCTGTTTCTTTATCGTTGTTCCAAGTGTACGGACGGTAGTCAATGTCGAAAATAACAACCACCTCGTGTTTCCTGGCGTATTCCAGTGCTAAGAAGACAGCTTCTCTCGATGGACTTGCCGCAAGTGCCGTCCCAGAGATATGGAGGGCCTTTGCATTTTTTATATAATCCTCTGAAACATCATCTGTGCTTAGTTTCAAATCTGCCACGTTATCGCGATACATTAAGATGCTACAATCCTCTGGACTCTTAATTTCAGTGAAGGCTAAGCCTGTAACAGCTCCTGTATGATCAACAGCTATGTTTGTTGTATCAATATTGTCCCCTTTTAAATAATCCACAATGAAACGTCCCATTTGGTCATCTGAAACCTTACCTATAAACCCTGGTTTTAGACCAAGCCTCGAAGCACCAATTGTAATATTGGCCGGGGAACCTCCTACATACTTTGTAAAAGATTTTGTTTCTTCCATTGGACGATTGAATTGATCTGCGTTTAAATCAATGCACAGTCTTCCAATTCCAATAAGATCTAAGGGTCGACCTTCTTTGAATTCCAAGTTATACACGTGATCCCCTCCATTAATTCTTAACTTTAAAGAATAGTAGACTTATCTTTTAATTTTCAGATTTGAAAGCGTTTAAATATCTTAATCTTACAATATAATACTCTGAACAGAATTGCAACATAAAGTTACAAAATATAATCAAAAATTAACCTTAAGATACTCAAAAATTATCTCTACAGACGATCTATTAAGCTCTTTTTCTCTAAACTTACTCATAATAGAAAATAAGCCGTCACTATTCCGATAGATCCAAAAATTAAAGTAAAGGGTAAGTTGGTGACTGTAATGGCATATGGGTTTTGCTGGGTATTTATAGATGTCAGGGTAACAACAATCCCATAAGTTCCAGAACTCGCCGTGGCCAAAGCCCCTACAATCAACATCACGCCGATTCCCATAGGGTTGAATACCTCAAAAAACGGCTGTAAGATTTCAAGCAATACACCCACCGTAGCAATGGGGTGAACTCCCAACAGACCCAGTCCTATGTAGGTAAATAAAATTAACCCCAGTATGATCACAGGGTATTCTTTAAATGCAGTAAACGGATTTTGAATCCACGTAAGGGCTTCTGTTTGATTAAGACTTTTCGAAAAAAGTGATAGAGAAATAAAAAGCACGAAAAAGTTCTGTAAGTGATTTGTTTTCTGTCGCCATGTTTTGTATCCAATTCTCAAGAAAAGAAAAACTTTTTTCATGAAGAACGCCCAAACGAAAGAAAACGGAAAAATGACAAGTGTGACAGCAAGAATAAAACTAAATTGCAACCACTCACTCGTTATCATCACCGCGGCTAAAAACAACCCTAAAATCACTAACAACTTGAACATTTTCAGATAGATTTTCTTCTTAGTCTGGTACCCATCCGCTATTTTGTGACCTTTGTATGGAATGGATCGAAAGGAACGTTTTTCCATCTGCAAATCAAGGATCAGAACTGTGAACGATACCAACAAAAGCCACGGAAGGTAACTCAAATAACTGACCCCTGTAGCATCAACAACAATACCGACCATTATTTCCATTGGACTCCATATCATTGTCAATGCATAAGCCCGTATTGTGGACCTTGCAATAAACCGATCACGGATTCTTTTTTTTACTCCCTTTAATGAATCTATCAATATTCCCTGAGATAAATTTACAGCTGACAAGTTTAAAAAAGTCATTAAGGTTCCACTTGTAAATACACTTTTAGGGTACAAATCACCCAGATGGCGAACATTCACTTTCATAAGCCCTTTGATACTCTTTTCATAACGTCCAATATAGGCAGCACTATTAATCCACGGTAACATGCTTAAAAAAACAAGGAGATTCATATTAGATATAAGGTACAAAGGAAAATTGTAAACATGAACCCCTGCTGAAAAAAACATAAAACTTCCAGTAGTTAGAAATATACCTCCCAAGACTTTAAACAAACGGGTCGCATAAATAAATGAAACCAAAAACGTTGGAACAGCTAAAATTCCTACGATCCATTCAAGGTATGAAAGGTCCAGGAAAACATTTACAAAGTATATAGCTAAAACTACGGAATAGAGAATAAACAGTTGATCAGACAACCCTCGCTTCATAAAGATCTCTCCAATGTGTCAGGAGTATGAATAAACAATTATGCATAAGGGAGGGGCCCTTCCCCCCCCTTTTACTTGAAGCTAGGCAAATAGTTGGTCAATTTCATCGAATTCTTGTTTACTCATATCCACTTGGAGCGTTTTCAAGTTACTTTTTACTTGCTCTCCATTTTTTGCTCCCGGAATAATAGTATCGATAGCCTCATGTGCCAGGTACCAGGCAAGTACTAAATGAGGAACTTCGACACCTTTCCGATTCGCGATCGTTCGCAATTGATCTACTTTTTCAAGGTTATGAAGGAATGCCTCTCCTTGAAAATGAGGCATGCTTGAGCGCAAATCAGATTCTGGGAACTTCGTATTTTTATCGTATTTCCCAGCAAGGAGACCTGAAGCTAATGGGAAAAACGGTACAAACGAAATTTCATTTTCAAGAATATATGGGAAGAATTCTTTTTCCGCATCTCTCTGTAGCAAATTGTATAAGCCTTGAAATACATCTACATGCCCATCTTGATTGGCTTCTTTCAGCTGATCCAGGCTCATATTAGAAACACCAATGGAACGTATTGTACCTTCGTCCTTTAGTTCTTTGAGAGCCCCTACAGCTTCACTCTTCGGAGTGTCTTCATCAGGAAAATGAATGTAGTACAAATCGATGTAATCCGTCTGTAGACGCTTCAAACTATCTTCTACTGATTGTTTAAGAAAAGCAGGAGAGTTATCCAAAACTTCCTCACCATTAACGAACTTTTGGGCACCTTTCGTAGCTAAGGCAACTTCACTGCGATTTCCCATTTCTTTGATAGCCTTTCCTACTAACTCTTCCGAATAACCTGGTCCATATATAAAAGCTGTATCCAGAAAATCCACACCATTTTCAATTGCTTCTTTTACCATATCCACACCTTGCTGTTCATCAAGATTTGGATACAAGTTATGGCCGCCGACTGCGTTTGTACCAAGTCCAATGGGATTCACATATAAATCCGTTCGTCCAATTCTAGTTTTTTCAGCCATTTCTATGTTCCCCTTTCTTAAAAATATTTATATTCGTTTGAAAAGGGCGACCTATGATCGCCCCCTCCTCTTCATGCTTTTTTACTGCTCATAAACTCTCTCATCTTACTTTTAGCCATTTCTTTCATCGCCTCTTTAGCCGGCGTATGAATGATTCTAGGTTCATAGACTTGCGCATCAGCACTAAGAACTTTCCTTACAGCATTTGTCCATGCTTGAATACACTCTGTATTGACATTTATCTTAGCGTGTCCAAAGTGAATCGCTTTTTGTAATTGATAAATTGGGATACCAGATCCACCATGGAGCACTAGTGGGACTTGGGTCATTTCAGAGATCTGTTTCATCTCTTCAAATCCTAACTTCGGTTCCCCCTGATAAGGGCCATGCACAGATCCGAGAGCAGCCGCCAACGCATCAACATCCGTTTCCTCAACTAGCTTCAAACATTCATTAGGATCGGCATATTTGACCCCACCGACTACACCATCTTCTGTTCCGCCGACTGATCCAACCTCTGCCTCTACGGAAACCCCTTTTGAATGAGCGTAATCCACTACTTCTTTTGTCATTATGATGTTTTCATCAATGGGAAAATGTGAACCATCGATCATTACGGATGTGAAACCCGCATCCACAGCAGCCTTACAGCGCTCCACGCTCTTGCCATGGTCGAGATGCAAGGCAACCGGTACAGAAATGGACATCTCTTTCACAAGACTCTCCACCATCGAGACAACCGTCTGAAACCCGCCGAGATAATCGATTAATCGATCAGACGCTCCCAAAATTAATGGAGATTCCTCTTCCTCTCCTGCAGCTAGAAAAGCTTGGATCGATTCCAGGTGATTAATATTAAATTGGCCGACAGCATAATTCTCCCGTTTTGCTTTTAACAACATTTCCTTCATAGATACCAAGGGCGTCAGCACGTTTTCCTTTGTATTCATAGGTATCAATCCTCTTATTTATATTGGTTGAGTATCGTAGTGCTTGGATACTACATCAAGTGTTGTATCCTTAGCCTTTATAATCACTTCTTCTGCATCCATTTCATAATATTCAGGTCTGAACAACTCTACAGATACAACTCCATCTTCATAACCAATCTCTTTCAGCGTAGATAAAAGACCATCTAAATCAATCGCGCCTTCTCCAGGCCAGACACGGTCTTCGTCTCTTAGTAAACCAATTGGAAAATCTTCTGTGTCATCAATGTGAAGAATGAAGATTTTTTGTCCATCTGCTTCTTTCAAAGCTTCATAGCTTGAGCCCATAGCGTGAAAATGGAAGCAGTCAAAGACAAGTCCTACATTTTCCCGATTTGCCTTTTGGACAATATCGTAAGCCTGCTCAAATGTATTGATCGTGCATTCTGGATGGCCTACAAACTCGAGAGCGACCTTGATGCCATATGGTTCTGCAATGTTTGAGAATTCTCTCAGCATTTTTACAGCACTTTCTTCAATGTCCTTCAGTAAAATTTTCTCTTCGGTTACAAGGGGAACGGCGACAATATATTGAACACCCAGTTCACTGCCTGTTTCTACCATTTGCTTGAATTCATTTAAAACATCTTCTTCATTACGATTATTAAAAAACACCAAAGCATTTAGGGCTAACGGTTTAATATGATGGTCCTGAAAGAAAGTTTTTAATTCTTCCAAAGAATGAGATTCCAGGTATTCCGGAAGCTTATCCATTGAACGTATTTCAATATAATCATATCCGTGCTTGTCACAATATTTTAAGTCTTTCTCGAGGTTTGAGTTTTCAAGCGTAGTCGCCTGATTAAAACATAACTTCATCCTCTATTCCTCCTTAATCATTAGAAGAGTTACGTCACATAACGGCGGTCTATGTGACGCACTCTGTCTTGATGATGACTAGATGTTTAATTCCTCACGTATTTTCCTTATCATTAAAAAGGATGAGGTATTAAATATTTAATCCCTCTTTAATGGATTTAAGTGTTATTTCATTGGACCATTCTGGTTTATCAGGGTAGGAGAAGACTGAATTTGTTACAATTCCATCAAACTCCATTTCTCTTAATTTCCGATAGAGCGCTTCAAAGTTCACTTCCCCTTCACCAGGGTTCAAATGTTGGTGAACCGTCACGTTTGCATCAGGTGGATTCACAATATATCGTAGTCCAAATGCCGCTTTATGATTAAGAGTATCCGCAATTAGGACATGATCAAGTAAATCTCCCGCTTCCTCTAGGTGTTGTTCTACATCACCAATTCCATCGTCATAAAAGAAAGCATGGGGAACAGAGTAAACCAACTTAATCCACTCTTTATCTAGTGCACGAATCATTTTAATAGCTTCCGTGTTCAACTCAATAAAATCATGAGGATGAGATTGCAAATTGAGTTTAATTCCCTCTTTTTCAAACAGTGGCATGAGCTCATCCATTGATTTCACAAAAGCAGCTTCACTTTGAACAGGACGGCTTTTGTCGCCGGCAAATTCGCTGTTCATTAAGTCCACCCCTAATTCAGAAGTGACTTCTATACAACGCTTCCAATTTCTCACGGCAGCTTGGCGTTCTTCTTCAATGGGTGAGGACCATTGTTGGACAGGAAGCACAGAAGAGATTTTGACACCGGCATCTGAGCAATATCTTTTTAGATCTTTGATCAACTGCTTATCAACTTTTGGGTATTCATTAAACCAAATAAAGTCTTTACGTGGCGATAACTCAACGTATTCGTACCCTAATCTAGCAACTGCGTCGATCGTATCTTTTAAATTTGTATTATCACGATAATGTGACGGATCATATGCTAAACGCAATGGAAACATCTCCTTTTTTAACTGTTTGGATTTAATCGGCTTCATAACCGGCAAGCTTTGAAAATGAATCTTCAAGGAATTATGAAGGTTAGTCCTCTTACTATTTTAGGAAGGGAAGTTTGGTATGTTCATATAAGCACCAAACTCCCCCAATTAGATTAATTACTTACAGCCACTTGTTTTTTATAAAAATCAGGGGTATCTTGAAGCTTAATATCTACTTCTTCTCCAGTGTCTTGAGCTTGCAGACAAGCATCAGCAGTTACAGCTGCGATGTATCCATCCCATGATGTAGGCCCTTGAGGTTCTCCATATTTATCGAGTGAATCAATGAAATTTTGCAGTTCTTTGTTGTAAGCATCCATAAATCTTATTTTCCAATCGTTCAGAATGTTAGAGCTCACCTTGGAGTCTTTACGAACAACTACACTAGCTACTTCTGGAAGTTTAGCAATCCCTTCTTCTCCCATGACTTCACATTGGATATCATAACCGTACTTACAGTTCACAAAGACTTCTGCATTGATCAGCACGCCTCCTTGTGTTTTAAGTGTAAATACCTGTGGGTCTTGTAATTCCGCATGGGAATGCTTTGTTTTTCTAGGGAAATCTACCCTTACAGATTTATAGTTGTCATCGATAAGCCAGTGAAGGGCATCAATTTCATGGATTAATGTTTCCGTTACTGCCATATTGGTTTTGTAATTTCCATCAACACCTGGGTTTCTGTGGGAACAGTGGATCATCAACGGGTCGCCGATTTCGTTATTGTCCAGAGCATCCTTTAACTGCACATATCCTTCATCGTAACGGCGCATAAAACCAACTTGGACAAGACGTTTCCCATGCTTTTGTTCCGCATCGACTATTCTCATACACCCTTCAGCAGATGTCGCTAACGGCTTTTCACAGAATACATATTTCCCAGCTTCAATAGCTAAAAGAACACTTTGCTCATGTGCAGGTCCCCAGCTTGTCACAAAAACGGCGTCAATGTTTGGATCCCCTACAAGAGCTACATCATCAGGATAAACCGTAGCATCCAAGTTATAATCCTCTACAGCTTTATAAGCAGACTCTTGGTTCACATCTGTAACCGCTTTAACTTCCCCACCAGATAGAATGTTTTCTATTCGATCGATATGCTCTCTTCCAATCGCACCTGTTCCAATAACTCCTATTTTGATTGTCATAATCATCCTCCTCTTAGTTTATAAGGCTTTTGTTTTTACATTTTCTTTTTGATTTTCTCGCTTTTTGAAATATGATTCGATTTCTTCTAATGTTTTACCTTTGGTTTCAGGCAAGAATTTGATAACAAATGCTATTGCTAACACTCCGAGAGCAGCAAATAAAAAGAATGTGGAAGACAATCCGATTCCAGCAAGCAGAATAGGGAAGACAAAGCTGACCCCGAAGTTAACCATCCAGAGACAAAATACTGATAAACCCATACCCAGTCCGCGGAGTCGCAATGGAAAAATCTCTGCAAGCATCAGCCAGGTAACTGGAGAAATTGCCCCCTGTTGGAAACCTAAGAACATAACTGTCAAACAAATAACGACGTAGGGCAAAACGGCTGTCCCTTCCAGAACTAAAGATGAAATACCTATCAAAAGCAATGCCGTTAAAGTTCCGAATTGGCCGACGAGGAGCATCGGTTTGCGTCCGACCTTTCCCAAAAGCCAAATTCCAACAAATGTAGCTAGAACGGATATAACCCCATTTGAAATATTTGCTGTTAATGCCGCATTAGTACTAAAACCCGCATCTCGCAATATCTCTGTTCCATAGTACATAATGGAGTTAACCCCTGTGATTTGCTGAACAACAGCAATCCCTATACCAAGGAACAAAATATAGCGAACCCATGGAACCGTTAGATCCTTATACGTGGCCTTATCTAATTTTTCCTCCATAATGACGGTAGCATCAATTTGGTTATATTCACCACGCACTTTAGATTTTTCACGGATTTTGTGCAGCACGCCCATGGCCTGGTCTTTTTTCTCATTTTTCATTAGCCATCTTGGACTTTCCGGTAGCGGCAGCATACCAAAGAATAATGCTACCGCAGGAACAGCAGCAATTAATAACATTATTCTCCAGACACTGTCGTTGCCTTCTGACATGTTTCCTAAAATAGCATTGATCGTAAAGGCTAGTAGTTGTCCCGTTACAATCATCAATTCATTTTGTGTTACCATCCTGCCACGACTTTCAGATGGAGCCATTTCCGCTAAGTATGTAGGAACTGTCACGGATGCTCCTCCAACCGCAAGACCAAGCAAGAAACGGAAGATGATCATCAATGTCACACCAGGCGTAAAAGATACCCCTAATGTTGCAAAAAAGAAAAGTACCGCTAAAAAGATAATGGTTTTCTTGCGGCCGATACTATCAGAGACCCTACCTCCAATAATCGCTCCGATAGCTGCCCCGAATAAGAGGGAACTAGTAACTAAACCTTCAAGGAATGGAGTTAAGTTAAGCTGACTTTCTTTAGACATGTATGGCAATGCACCATTAATGACGCCTGTATCATAACCAAACAAAAGCCCACCAAATGTCGAACAAACAATGATAATAAATAAAAACTTACGTGGGGTCATATTTTTTTTCATTACCTCGGCCTCCAGGTTATCACTTTTTTAAAAATCAGAAAATTTTAAATTGTAACCGCTTGCCAAAATTATTAATATTCAGAAGAGTGGAGATTTCCACCCTCCCATCATTAACTTTTACCGTTAAGGTCTAATACTGCTTTGCTTCCTCAAGCATCTTCATTCGATGCTCATGTGCTTTTTGAACGCTTTCCTTTTCTGAAACTTCCGCTACTCCGACATTCCACCAGCTTTGATAGCCGTCTGTCATAGTCTTTGGTAACACTTTCATGTCGATCAGTGTGGAGACGTCCTGTTTTTTCGCGTCTTCCAAAGCTTCTTCTAACTCTTTTAATGAATGTACTTTATAGGTTTTCGCGCCATAACCTTCAGCCACTTTGGCATAGTCAATATTCATAACCTCGTTCTCATCTGTTCTAAATTCACAATAATAACTACCGCTGCCATGATCCATTTGCAAATTATTGATACAGCCATAACCAGAATTATCAAACAGAAGCACGTTGATTTTCTTATTATATTGAAGCGAAGTAATAAATTCTGAATGAAGCATTAGAAAACTTCCGTCTCCAACAATGGAATATACTTCTTTATCCGGGTTCGCAAGCTTCAACCCAAGTGTTCCGGAGATTTCGTATCCCATACAGGAATAACCATATTCCAAGTGGTAAGTATTAGGTACAGTAGAATGCCAAAGTCTCTGCAAGTCTCCTGGTAGAGAACCTGCCGAACAAATAATGACACTGCTCGGGTCAATTGTTTCGTTTATTTTTAATAGGGCTGTTGTCTGAGGAAGCTCTGTCTTCAAAGCATCCGCATATTCATTCAGGACTTCTTGTGAAAAATGATTTTTAATTTCAGGGTCAAAGTCTTCTCTGCTGTAAACCACTTCACTCAAACGATCGCGTTCTTTTAGCCATTCAGTTTTCAGCTCTTGTATTTCTGAGCCAAATTCCGCTTCATATCCTTCTAATAGCGGCTGCAATTGCTCTAATGTAAGCTTCGCATCGGCCACTACTTGAAATCCATCCATTTTATAGGACTGCATTCGATTGACATTGATATTGAGAAAACGAGTATTCTCGAAGTTAAAAGCGGTTTTTGAAGAGGTTGCAAAGTCCGTGTACCTTGTGCCTACCCCGATAATGAGGTCTGATTGCTTGGCTGCTTTATTAGCAGCAAGGGTTCCTGTAATACCCAGGCCCCCTAGATTATTTTTGAAGTCTGATTCTACTGTAGACTTTCCTGCCTGTGTTTCTACCAAAGGAATGTTATGCTTTTCAGAAAGCTCCATTAGAATTTCACGGGCTTGAGAATATTTCGCACCTCCACCAACTAGAATGACAGGCTTTTTACTATTGCGGATTAGCTCTTCCGCGCCTTTCAACTCACGTTCACGTGGAATTGGGCGGTCCATATAATGAACCCGTTTCTTGAAGAAGTCTACATCAAAGTCATACGCTTCCCCTTCAACGTCCTGAGAAATTGAGATAGTTGCTGGACCTGCCTTGGCAGAATCTGTCATAACTTCAAAAGCTCGAATCAAGCTGCTCATCAACTGTTCCGGCCGTGTTACACGGTCCCAATATCTTGAAACAGGCTTCAAGGCATCATTGGTTGTTGTTGATATACTGTTTTCTTGCTCAAACTGCTGAAGAACAGGGTCTGGTTGCCTTGTAGCGAATGTATCACCTGGCAGGAACAACACCGGAATGTTATTCGCCAGCGCTGTTGCTGCTGCGGTAACCGTGTTTGCAGAACCAGGACCTACGGACGTTGTTACAGCATAAATTTTTTGTCTAAGTTTTTCTTTGCTATAAGCAATAGCAGCAAGAGACATTCCTTGTTCATTCTTCCCTTGGATGACCTTTAAATCACCAGAGTCTTGTTCAAGAGCCTGGCCGATACCGAGAACGTTCCCATGCCCAAATATATTAAAAATACCTTCTACAAAGGGAAACTCTTCTCCATCCACATGAATATATTGATTATTTATAAATTTAATTAGTGCTTGAGAGGTTGTTAAACGAATCGTTTCTTTCATATGAGGCCCACCTTTTATATTCTTTAGGTTTCATATTCTTATAGATTCTTAATCGCGATTTACAATCCATTCATGGTCTTCATCATTATTGAACTTCCACTTCCGGACAGGTCCAGCCATAACATTCAAATAATAGGATGTATATCCATCAGGTACTCCAACTGGGTGGTAACCTTTTGGAACAATGACAACATCCCCGTTCTCAGCTGTCATCGTTTCATCTAATGAGCGATCATCCGTATACACACGTTGAAAAACAAACCCTTGTGGAGGGTCCATCTCATGATAGTACGTTTCCTCTAAAAAGGATTCTTCAGGTAAATTGTCCTGGTCATGCTTATGCGGCGGATAGGATGACCAATTTCCGCTCTCTGTATAGACCTCAACAACAAGAAGACTATTTGCTGAAGGGTCAGAGTCAGGAAGAATATTATGAACTCTTCTTTTGTTGTTGTATTTCCCTCTATGTTCTACATCAATCGAGTCAGCTTTAATCAGCTTAGTGGGAAGCTGTTCTTCGGAAGGTGAATAGCATAAAGCAACACGAGCATCAGTAACCGCTTTCACTTCATAGATGCGATCGTTAGAAACATACACACTATCCGTAGGCTTCTGTTCAAACACGCTGTCACGGGTACCGAGATTCTCAAAGGTTTCCTTCCCTTCCTTGATATCAACCCTGCCTGTTAAAGCAACTATACAGCATTCCAAACCATTCAATTGTTCACCATAGAATGAACCTTTTTCCAAATCCACTACTTTAAACCCTACATATTCTAAGTTGCTTTGCTCTCCTGTAATGTCGTGTACTATGGTTACTCCTTCAGATTTCACCACACGTTGGGGCTTTTTAAGCAAATGGCTCATTTCCATCCCTCCATTAATTCATTTCATTAACAAACGCTTACAAAATAATTAACCAACAGTTACCCTTAAATAGATATTTCAGGGGGTTATTTTCATTTATTAAACTTTTAGTGTTAACTTTTGGTTAACTTATTGTTAAATTCTGAATCAATCATATTACTAAAAGCGTTTTCAGTCAACCGTTTTCAGAATATTTCTCCCACTAAATTTGTTAAACTCGTATTAGACTAGGGGAAAATCAGCTTTACATTATTCTTTTCAGCAAACTGTTTGTATTTATCTTCCGGCATTTCATCTGTTACTAAATAGTCGATATCCTCCATATCACAATAAGTGGTTAGAGAGTAATGATCGAACTTACTGTGATCCACTAAAAGGTAGACCTCTTCACTTCTCTCGACCACCGTACTTTTAATTTGCGTTTCTTGAGGGGAAGAATTCGTTACTCCATTCGTTAAGGAGATGCCTGTAGAAGCCATGAATGCTTTACTAAAGTTATAGCTTTTGACCGCCTCTGCACTTTCTAATCCTGCATATGATTTCGTGGACCTCTCATACATCCCGCCCGTTGAATAAATTCTTAAGTTGCTGTAGGGAGTGGCTTCAATCGTGAAATCCAGATTATTCGTAACGATAATTAGGTTTTTATCCTTTATAAATTCCAGCAATTCTACTGTTGTTGTACCTGAATCAAGAAAAATAATATCTCCATCTTTCACATAGGAAGCTGCCATTTCTGCAATTTTAATTTTTCCTTCTTCATTTTGCACTTTCCGATCATGGTAAGGTACAGTTGAAGATTTATTTGCTGACACGCCTCCATAAACCTTTTGAAGCTTCCCCTGATCCACTAACTCTTGAACATCTCTCCGGATGGTATTTTTAGATACTTTAAATTCTTTAACCAAGTCATCCAGCGAGACTGTTTGCATCTTTTGCACATACTGAAGTAACTCATTAATCCGCTTATTCTTTATCATTGCAAATGTCCCCAATCTTGTTTTATATTTGTATCTTATTTTGAATTCTTTCCTCCATATTACCAAAATACACTCAAAACTTCATCATTTTTTTGGATTATTTATAGAAAAAGTGTATGATTTTTTTGAATTGTATGATATATTTTGATAAATTTACTCAAAGGAGGAAAATAGAAATGCCATTAGTTCGATTTGATATTGTAGAAGGGAGATCTAATGAAGAACTACAGTCTTTATTAGACGCCTCTCATGAAGCTATGGTAGATGCTTTTGAAGTACCAGAACGTGATCGATACCAGATAGTGCACCAGCACCCGGCTCACGAGATGATCATACAGGATACCGGGCTAGGGTTTGAGCGCAGCAAAGATGTAGTAGTCATATCTCTCACAAGCAGACCTAGAACAGAACAACAAAAAGAAAAGCTATATAAAAACTTTGCTGTGTATCTTCAGGAACGTTGCGGCATCTCCCCTGAAGATCTTATGGTGTCCATTGCAAACAATGGGGATGCGGATTGGAGCTTCGGAAATGGAGAGGCTCAATTCCTGACCGGAAAATTATAAGAAAAAAAAGTTCCGAATATCAAATTTGATAATCGGAACCTTTTTTTATAGATTGGATCTATTCATTGATATGGCGTTTTCCATTCCTTACTTCCTCAAGTTCATGGCTAGGAAAGCGAAACCAAATTCATTTTTAACGTTCTCTTTGCCCCTCACCGACATTCTTCTAAAAGGTTTTTTGTAACGCAACTTTGCTGTGTTACATTGTAGTTGTTAGAAGTTTTAAACCCAATCCGACAAAAATAATTGTAGCTGTTACGTTCATATACTCATTGAAACGAGGTTTTTTTAAAAACTGTTCCCTGAAAGTTCCTGAAAAATAACCAAATAAGCTAAATATTATGGCAGTCAAGATAATAAAAATCAACCCTAAGACGACCATTTGCAGTGGTACATTTAACGTTTTATAATTTACAAATTGAGGAAGGAACGTTAGAAAGAAGATGGCCACTTTTGGATTTAAGATATTCATTAGTACCCCCTTAAGGAACAGACCATTAGAGCCATTATTACCTTCATTGTCCAAACGAATGATTACATTTCTACGTTTGAAAGACTTAAATGCAAGATAAAATAAATACAAGGCTCCTGCTATTTTGAAAATAGTAAATACAACTACTGAGGTTTTAATAATAAACGACAAACCCAGTGCTGCGGCTAAAGTGTGAACGATATTACCCGTACTTAACCCCATTGCGGTGATGACACCAGCTCGTTTGCCATTAGCCATTCCTTGAGTTACCGTAAATACCAAATCTGGCCCAGGGATGACAACTAAAATGATTGCTGTACCCATAAAAAGTAAAAGTGTTGATAAATCAAACATGAGAAGACCTCCTTCAAAAATACCTTTTTTATAAGATAAACCCTCCTGTAAGGGGAGGGTCAATACTTTACTGGTATTTGTATTTCGGTCAGGTAGTCTTCCTTTCTTTTTGAAACATACTGGTTAATGATTGTCCTTTCAATGGCATCGCCAACCATTTGAAGACCGTTTTCTTGGATGAAGTTTAGGAGTATCCTGTAATATTGTAGGGAATCATTATGACTTCCCTTATAATAAATGCAGGCATATGTTCCTTCCAGTAGCTTTGTCACTAAAGGACTTTTAATATCTTCTTCCTCGGCTAAAATGAATATGGAATTATATTCATCGAACTTAGATTCCTTTATACTATTCAAACTTACAGTAAGCCCAACACCTCCTATAAAAACGGAAGCTTTCATATTAGACATATTTTCTAATTGTCTTAGGGAAACCTCCAGCTCTGGTTCTGAACTTATTTTTCCCATTAACCTTACTATTTTTCTTTCTTTAAAATGCTCTACCGATGCAACTCCAAATTCCGCTATTCTTCGAGCATGTTTTATGTCGTTAATTCGGTTTTGAAATTTACGGTTAACACGTTCTAATTCCTTGATTTTTTTTTCTGATAATTCTTTTTGTTTTTCTAATAAATCTAAAAAGCTTTCAATGTCCCGTTGTACTAAGTGCTCCCCGATCTCCTTTAAAGAAAAACATAATCCCTTTAAATAATGAATAGTGTTTAACTGTTCAAATTGTTCGGTTGAATAGTATCTATATCCGTTATTTTTATCAATTTGAATAGGCTTCAATAAACCAATTTCATCATAATATCTTAAAGTCTTGATAGTCGTATTATGAAGCTTTGCCATTTCTCCGATCGAAAATTGATTCTTCATTTTTTTCTTCCTTTACCCATAGTCAGATTTTAATTATTTATATTAATACAGCTATAATTTCTGCGCCTGATCTTACTCAACTTATCCTCCCTTAGTTCAAGACTTTCATCCGAAAAATTGAAAAAGGAACCAGGGGTTGTTCAAGATATGCCCCCGATTCATGAAAACTCGATATCAAGATATCACCGAGGATTTTTTCTTGAGTGTATGTACTTTTGTGTGATCATTCCTGCATTAAAAACCGATATAATCATAATAAATAGAAGAGTCTCCGATTGAACAAAAACCTTTCTTCACCAGTAAACTCAATATATGAAAATGAATTAATTACAAAACAGATAGCAGCTAATAGGATCAAGAAAAACTGCCCTTTTAAAGACTTAACCATAATTAATAATTGCTCCTCATGGTTTTCAGAATTTGTCCCCTTATCTTTAATAAGGGTCATTGAGTATTTCCAACGAATTTTTCAGTCCCATCCCTATTTACAGTTTTCACGTTAATGTCTCTAACTTCCTGATATGTAGGAATAACATGATACCAATACCTTCTGTTATCATCTACATCCCCTGTTCTTTCAATCCCCAACTAGAACCAATTATTTCAAAAAACCTCCATAAGCTCAACTTTACTTTTGCACCAGATTACTCTAATATCTCGAAACTGAGTCTTACACATACCTGCCCTATACTTGGAGGCTCAGTTTCGAGATAATCGTCCAGTCACTTAATAACTATTATTTCGAAATCAACCCTTTGCCACAAGCATCTCTTGCAATAAATAGGAGCTAAGTCTTTTAAAATAGGTACATTTCTAAAAAACTATTATAAAATTCTTGTTAATTGGTTTATACAAGAGAAGAACTAGTAGTTAGTAAAAGAGCCGGCTAACCCTGTTGTCTCCCCCAATCCTAATAGATTATTTTGTTTCACTTCTAGCTTATCTTAATTATCTTCCAAAGAGAGATGAGCCGATCACCTATTAAAAAAAGCCTCTCAAAAGTTTATGAACTCTTGAGAGGCTTATGAATTTAGTAAACGATTTTAAAAACCAGTCAATATCCAGTCAAATTGTTCTCAAATCCTATGATGAAAGGGTTTTGGGCGCTATCACATCATGCCGCCCATTCACTCGGCTATTTAATAGGACAATAATAAGACCCACAGAACCTTGTTAAACCAAGGTTTCCATCGCAAAGTGAACTTATAAACAACAATAAGTTTTAATACTCTATGAACAAGTATCCAGTCATAATCCAGTCACTAAAAACACCACTTAGAATTCAGAATAAAAGAAATAGATCTTTACCCATTTGGGATTTCTATTATATAACTTTGTAAAGGTTACAACTTAGGAGTTATTACCTCCTCCCTCCAATCCTTCTTCAAAGCTAATTCTTATTTGGTCCCATCAAGGAAGCTACCATACCAATCAACCCGTAAAGTGTAAAAGAAGGAATATACCCCCATGTCCCAATAAACCAACCAGCAATTATAGATCCCAGGACTTGCCCCACTGCCAAAAGTAGAAATGGAACACCAATCCCTAAGGACGCATTCGTTATAAATACACGGATTCCCCAGACAAGAAGAACACCGGTTAAAAATATATAAGAGCAACCAAAAATCCCAGCTGCTAAGTACGACAATAACCAATTCTCAGATGTAACTGCTAGAATAGTAGAAGCTGACCCAATTGACAAACTTCCTAACGTATAAGAGAAACGCAAACCTCTTCTTTCAATTAAACTTCCAGAAAACCCACCTAACACCCCAAACAGCCCTATAATGACCCAAAATCCAGAAAGTTGCCATTCACTATAGTCCCCAGTTATCTCAATAAACGATCTGGAAAAAGTCCAGAAAGCCGCTGTAGAAACTCCCAGAGTAAGTGAGGCTAAACTCAGAGGGATGGATCCTTTCACCCCACGTATAGTGAGATTCCCTTTTTTAAACCTCAACTGCGCAGAACTCGTCTCCTCTTTTGGAATCACTTGAAAATTCCACAAAAATATCAAGCACGCCAAGGTAGCATAAATCAAATACGTCAGTCTCCAATGCGGCGTTAGTAAAATTGCTCCTAATCCAGATAGAGCTATACCGAAACTAGTGCCTGAATTAATCCAGGTATTCGCTCTACCTTGCTCCCCTTCTTTAATCCAAAACGCTATCGCCGCGCCATAAGGCGGAGAGACCAGACCCGTGCTTCCTCCAGCTAATAACACTCCTAAGGCAAGCACCCAGACATTTGAAGATATGCACATGAACAGCAAACCAATAAAAGCAGAAAGTCCTGCTGAAAGTATCATCCTTCTAGGACCTTCTCTTGTAGTAATTACAGTGGATAGAATAATTGTGAAGCAATAGGCTAAATAAAACAGTGAAGAGATCAGACCAGAAACCAACTCTGACATATTAAGTGTTTGATTGATCTCAGGGAGAAGCAGTCCAAAACTAAACCTTGCCAGCCCATAGGTGACCGCAATCATGGTAGCACCGGGAAATACTAACTTCGAAAAATTCATAATCTCTCACCTCTCATATTTAGATAGAACGACCTTTCTAATTTTCACTAAAAAAAATTACGATGTATGTTGGACAAGTGTCCTAGCCATCGCAATAGAATGTTTCGTTGCTTTCTCCGCTCCGATCAAAGTAGTCATCGATGTAGTACCTTCAAGCAACAATGTAAATTGATTTGCCAAATCTCGTTCGTTGTCTTTCCCTTTCCTTTGAGCTAATAATTGAAAATACTTCAGCAATTTGGATTTATGCCCTCTTGCAATGCTTTCAATTTCATTATCAGTTCCCGCATAGTCTTCTATGGCTCTTAAAAACATATCTCCCCTGTAGGATTGTTCTTTTAACCAGCGGCCATGAGCTTCCACAGCAAGGATGAATGGTGAATCAGATTCCAATTCCACGTGAGAATCTAAATAAGACCAATAACGTTCTTCTCTCTGTTTTAATACTTCTTCCACTAAATTATCTTTGGACGAAAAATGATTGTATACCGTCATAGTGGCTACATTAGCTTCATTAATAATTTGCTTTAATCCTACTCCGCGAAATCCGTGCTCATAAAATAATCGTTCAGCTACTTGGAGTATCGTATCTTTCTTTGTTGATCGACCCATATCAGCTACTTCTCCTTTAGATAGAACATTCATTTTATTTAATCTTATCAATTTGGCCCTTATGTAGCAAATCCAAATGTCCAATGGATAACATGATTGAGTATTTTCGGTTGATAAATTCAATGTGATTATGCAAGAATTAGAATGAACGTTCTATCTAATAATTAAGATACTTAAAAGGAGAATGATTTATGAAAAAAGTAACAAGCGTTTTTTGGATATCATTATCCATATCGATTGTTTTTGTCGTCTGGGGAGCGTGGGCACCTAAAAACTTAAACACGGTGTCTTCTGGAATTCAATCCTTTTTAACAGATAAGTTTGGCTGGTTATACATTTTTGCTGTATCGATATTCCTCATTTATTCGATCTATTTGATTTTCAGTCCTTACAGAAAAATTAAATTAGGTAAAAACGGAGACAAACCCGAATACAACCGAATCACATGGTTTGCTATGTTATTTAGTGCGGGGATGGGAATCGGTATCATTTTTTGGGGAGCAGCCGAGCCTCTTGTCCACTTTGCTTCTCCTCCACACGCTGATCCAGAATCCCAGGAGGCCGCCGTAAATGCTTTAAGATACTCTGTGTTTCACTGGGGACTCCAAACCTGGGGGATTTATACAATCATCGCACTAGCCATCGCTTATTTTAAATTCAAAAGGGAAATCCCTGGTGTGATTAGTGCAACCTTCCAACCGCTCCTTGGAAATAAAGCTAATGGCGCCATCGGGAAGCTCATTGATATCATAGCAGTTTTCGCTACTATCTTTGGTGTGGCGACTTCTCTTGGACTAGGTGCTTCTCAAATTGCCGGGGGACTAGCGTTTATTAGTGATATTGAAAACACAATGACAACCAAATTCATAATTATCCTTATAGTGACTGTGTTATTTATGGTATCTGCCTGGAGTGGAATTAGTCGAGGAATTAAGTATTTGAGCAATACTAACATCATTCTAGCCGTTATTTTACTCTTATTGACAATAATAATTGGACCAACAGGGTTTATATTCGACCAATTTTTCTCGGCTACATTTTCTTATTTGAAGCATTTACCTAAAGATAGCTTTGAGGTTGCGCCTTATGATTCAGATTATAATCAGTGGATTCAGGATTGGACCGTGTTTTATTGGGCATGGTTTATTGCCTGGTCTCCATTTGTAGGAACATTTATTGCCAGAGTTTCAAAGGGACGGACCATTCGAGAGTTTGTAATGGGCGTGCTTTTTGTACCCACCATCTTCTGTATCGTTTGGTTTGCTGTATTTGGAGGGGCAAGCCTTCACCAGGAACTTGAAGGAATTAACACCGGTTTAACTGAACTGGCGAAAGAGGAAGCGATGTTTGGAATGTTCTCTTCGCTTCCGTTCGGCACCGTCGCTACAGTACTAGCTGTATTGTTAATTAGTACTTTCTTCATCACATCTGCGGATTCTGCCACTTTCGTCCTGGGCATGCAAACGACAAATGGCAGTCTTAATCCTCCTAGTACGGTAAAACTCACCTGGGGTGTGATTCAAGCAGCCACAGCTTCTGTCCTTCTAGCTTCAGGGGGGCTTGGAGCCCTGCAGACGGCGTCCATTGTTTCCGCATTTCCTTTCATGTTTATTTTATTAATTATGATTTTTTCACTAAACAAAGCTTTAAAAGAGGATTTACAAGCACAGAAATATTGAAAGAAGGAGGAATGTTTTATCAACATTCCTCCTTCTTTATTGAAAAAGTTGCTATTCTATCTAGTTAAGTTTCCTATTCCCTGATTTCCACTACACATGCAAGTAAGCAATATGAGTGTTTAAGGAAGACTCAATTTGGTCATTCTGCCGCCATCCACTGTATAAACCTGTCCCGTGATAAACCCAGCCTCATCTGCTGCAAGAAAAGCAACAAGGGCCGCCACCTCCTCAGGGGAACCTGTGCGCCCTACAGGGTGAATACGGCCAATGTCACGCCGAAAAGCCTCTGTATCAGGTGAACTTTCAATGAGGTCGAGGTTCAGGTCGGTGTCGATCCAGCCAGGGGCCACCGCATTGCAGCGGATGCCTTCATGCCCATGATCCACTGCCACAGAGCGGGTCAATCCATGAAGCCCTGCCTTAGAGACACAATAAGCTGCATGTTTAGGATTGGCTGCCAGCCCTTCTGTTGAACCGGTGTTGACAATGCTACCTTTTGTCTTGCGGAGGTAAGGGAGAGCCGCGCGAATCAACAGGAAGGGCGCCGTGAGATTCACGGTGAGGTTACGCTGCCAATCCTCAAGGCTCATCTCTTCAATACCCGCTTCCATCATCATACCCGCATTGTTGACCAACACATCAAGTCGCCCTGTCCGGGAAATGACTTCTTCTACTATCCGTTCCGGTGTAGACGGATCGGAGAAATCAGCCGCAATCCAGTCGAAATCTTTATCCTCGCCGCGCTGGGCAGTGATCACTGTGGCTCCTTCTTCATGAAGCCGGCGAGCAATAGCCCGGCCGATGCCTGAACGTCCCCCTGTCACCAGCGCTGTTTTGTTTTCGAATCTTTTTATTTGATTTCTCATTAAATCGTACCTCCTATTTAAGCAATGTAAAACCCCTTTTGGTTATCGTATCCAAAAGGGGTTTTATTCTCAAATTATTCACTTCTACAAAGCATTAGTGTTTAAAGGCTTTTTACAGAGTTGTAAAAAAGAAGGATGGAAACTTATGCAGGCTCCACCTTTCCTAAAATAATCGCCTAATTTTTCATCGACCAGCATTATTTCGGCCTCTCATTAAAGCGAACGCTGTTTTTCAAATCATTGCCTTCTTTCATGGAATTACTGCTAGCCATCTTTCTTACAAATTCCTGGACGGTTTTCAAACTAAGTCCCGATTCCCAAAACTCGGCAATATCGGGAGTCACTTTCTGGTCGAATACGGACAGCTGGTCCGCAGCGACCATGTGCCGTTTTATCTGAAGGGGATTGCCGCATTATTTATCCATGCTCCTCTTGAGCCGTAGTACCATTCCCCTGAAGATACACTAAATAATTTAGTAAAGAAAAATTGAAAGAAACGACGGAAATTGTAGGAGAATCTGTCTACCGATTTACAAGACCAGACCCCTCTGCACATGAAAATGCACCGGCTCCGCCAACGATTCCAGGACCGATGCCCACAATTAAAGCAAGGAAAGTCGCAAGCCATTTATTAAACTTTACTTGATCCCAATCATTCGTTTCTACAAATACAAATATATTACTTAATAACAATCGATAATTTATAACTTACATAATTACTTATATCAGTCAAAAATTCGTCCAATATTTCATTGGATGGAAATTTACATTCAAGAAGATAGCAACTTTCACCACTGACCTTATAATTGTTTATGACATATGGATCTTGTTTTTGCACGAACGACAAATAAGGTCGGTGATTAGTGTCTTTAAGAAAAATGTGCAGGAGAGCGTGAATGGAATACCCCATTTTTTCTTGATTCACTTTAATGGAATAACCTTCAATGACTCCACTATCTTCTAATTTTGCCACTCTTGCGGAAGTAGCTGGTCCAGTCAAATGGACTTTCTCACCTAATTCCTTCATTGTAATCCGACTGTTCTTGGATAGTTCGTCTAAAATATCAATATCCGTTTTATCTAACATTTCTGGAACTCCTTTCATAAATAAAGTCAAACGACCAAAAGACTTTATTTAATCTATGTATTCGTCAGTGAGTCGTAGTTTAGAATATACATGGTACGAAACAATTTTTAAAGAAAAGGAGTTATTTCATATGAATATACAACTAATTCGAAATGCAACAATCACCGTTGAATATGCAGGGAAGAAGTTTTTGATTGATCCAATGCTAGCTGAAAAAGGGACTTTGCCTGCTTTTGGGCCTGAGGTAGGGTTACCTGAAGCACCAAGACAAGATCAGAACAATCCTTTGGTAGGCTTGCCGACATCCATTGAAGATGTCATCCAAGATATTGATGCGGTCATCGTCACTCACCTGCATCCTGACCACTGGGATATGGCAGCTATTGAAGCATTGCCAAAAGACATTAAACTATTTTCCCAAAACGAAGAAGATGCAACAGAAATACGCAACGCTGGGTTCAAAAATGTAGAGGTATTACAAGAGAATACCGTGTTTGATGATATCCAATTGATTAAAACAAAGGGCGAACACGGAAGAGGCGAAATCTTAAAAGCGGCTGGGCTCGTTTGTGGAGTTGTTTTTAAACACTCCTCGGAGAAAACATTATATATTGCTGGAGATACGGTTTGGTATGAGGCAGTTCAGGAAGTAATTGACGCACATAAGCCTGAAGTTATTGTCGTAAATGCTGGAGATAATCAATTTAATATAGGTGGTTCTCTCGTAATGGGTAAAGATGACGTATATGAAGTAAATAAAGCTGCCCCTAACGCAAAAATTATTGCTGTCCATATGGAAGCTGTAAATCACTGGACGTTATCAAGGGAAGAATTAAAAAACTTTGCTAACGAAAAAGGGATCTCCTCTCTGGTTTCAGTGCCTAATGATGGACAATCATACTCATTTTAATATGCCCTAACCCGAAAAAGTTCTTAAACGAACTGCATAAAAGTTTGAAGTAGGGAAAGCTGATTTTCATAACCGAAAATCAGCTTTTTTTATTTTATGGTTTGCCACGTTTTAAGCGAAGTGAGCTAGAAACAACAACCTGACTTTTAATAATTTTATGTTATAACTGAGCACCTATTCATGAAGACTCCGCTTCGGTATAACCGTCTTATCACTTAAGAACAATTTTTTAAAATCAACCTTTGTCACATGCATATTTCAACGTCCCTAAATTATTAATCTTGGTGTAACCAAATGTATCCCCCGGCCCATATTTAAGAATAAATGAAAAGCCTCTCAAAAGTTTGTAGACTCTTGAGAGGCTCGTAAGATTTAATGGACGATTTAAAAAACCAGTCAAAATCCAGTCAAATCGCTATCTAACCCTATGTTGAAAGGGTTTAGGGCGCTATCACATCATGCCGCCCATTCCGCCCATGCCACCCATATCAGGCATGCCGCCGCCAGCGTTATCTTCTTCTGGAAGATCAGCGACTACCGCTTCAGTTGTTAAGAACATAGCGGCTACGGAAGCTGCGTTTTGAAGCGCAGAACGTGTAACTTTTGTTGGGTCAACGATTCCTTGTTCAACCATGTTCACCCATTCACCTGTAGCTGCGTTGAAGCCTACGCCGACTTCTTCTGCTTTCAGACGCTCAACGATGATGGATCCTTCAAGACCTGCGTTGTGAACGATTTGGCGAACCGGCTCTTCAAGCGCACGTAGAACGATGCTTGCACCTGTTGCTTCGTCGTCTACAAGGCCAAGGCCTTCGACAGAGTTGATGATGTTGACAAGGGCTGTACCACCACCGGCAACGATTCCTTCTTCTACTGCTGCTCGCGTAGAGTTCAGGGCGTCTTCGATACGTAGTTTACGCTCTTTCAATTCTGTTTCTGTTGCTGCACCGACTTTGATGACAGCTACGCCGCCAGAAAGTTTTGCAAGGCGCTCTTGTAGTTTCTCTTTGTCGAATTCAGAAGTTGTTTCCTCTGACTGTGCACGGATTTGAGCGACACGGGAAGAGATCTGCTCAGGGTTTCCTGCACCTTCGACGATTGTTGTGTTTTCTTTTGTGATGACTGCTTTAGACGCGCGTCCAAGCTGGTCGATTGTTGTATTCTTCAATTCTAGCCCAAGATCTTCTGTGATCACCTGGCCACCAGTAAGTGTTGCGATATCTTCAAGCATTGCTTTACGGCGGTCACCGAATCCAGGAGCCTTAACAGCTACTGCGTTGAATGTTCCGCGAAGTTTGTTCACAACAATTGTTGCAAGTGCTTCACCTTCAACATCTTCAGAGATCAATAGAAGTGGCTTGGATTGTTGGACCACTTGCTCAAGTACAGGAAGGACTTCCTGGATGTTGTTGATCTTCTTATCTGTAATTAGAATGTATGGATCTTCAAGAACCGCTTCCATCTTATCCTGGTCTGTGACCATGTAAGGAGAAGCATAGCCGCGGTCGAACTGCATACCTTCAACCACTTCTAGTTCTGTGTTGAATCCTTTAGATTCTTCGATTGTAATAACACCGTCGTTACCTACGCGCTCCATCGCTTCAGCGATCAACTGGCCGACTTCATTGTCAGCAGCAGAGATGCTTGCGACCTGCGCGATAGAATCACGGCCTTCGATCGGCTTGGAGATTTTGCGAAGCTCTTCTGTAGCTACAGCTGTCGCTTTCTCAATACCTTTACGAATGCCGACTGGGTTTGCACCAGACGTTACGTTTTTAAGACCTTCACGGATCATCGCTTGTGCAAGAACTGTTGCAGTAGTCGTACCGTCACCAGCGACATCGTTTGTTTTAGAAGCAACTTCAGAAACAAGTTGTGCACCCATGTTTTCGAAGTGGTCTTCCAGTTCGATTTCTTTAGCGATTGTCACACCATCGTTAGTGATGAGTGGAGAACCGAATTTCTTATCAAGTACGACGTTACGTCCTTTTGGTCCAAGTGTAACTTTAACAGCATTTGCTAATGTATCTACACCACGCAGCATAGAGCGGCGTGCGTCTTCACTAAATTTGATTTCTTTAGCCATTTAAAATGCCCTCCTCATTAAAATCGTATCTCTTAAGTATTTTTATAGGAATAGTGACTACTGGATAACAGCTAGTACATCTGATTCGCGCAGAATCAAGTATTCGCTGCCTTCATACTTCACTTCTGTACCTGCGAATTTAGAATAGATTACGCGGTCGCCTTGTGCGACTTCCAGTGCTACTTTTTCACCGTTGTCTGTGATGCGGCCTGTGCCGACAGCAACAACTTTACCTTCTAGTGGCTTTTCTTTCGCAGAGTCCGGAAGTACGATTCCGCTCGCAGTAGTCTGCTCTTCTTCAACTAGTTCAATAACAATACGATCACCAAGTGGCTTTAACAATTAGGACACCCTCCTTGATATGGTTGTTTCAAATTTTTGTCGTTTATTAGCACTCGTTGATGATGAGTGCTAACACAATTATTATAATAAGCAATTCCCTATCGTTTTTCAAGTAGAAACTATAGAAATTTTGCACTTCTTTTTCGACAAAATTCTTACACTGACCCTTATTCCTTACGTCTGGTTTTGAAACTGTGATAGAATACATAAAGTATGTATATTGAAGCTATTAAAAGGTATTTATAAAAGGAGTCGTGCCTTTATGCCGAAACATTATTGGTACATCATTGTGACCTATCTCATCACACAGATTTCTGCCATTGCGGCTGTCCCGGTTCTCGTCCAGGCTGCGGGTATGTCCCGCTTCGATGCGATTGCCGTTTGGTCTGTGTTCAGTTTTACAATTGCAACCATCATCATCCTTCTCCTGCTCCGCCGCGATCCAAAGGATGCTTTAGCCCGGAGCGAGGATAAAGCAGGGCCGGGTAAAGTCGTCCTTTGGTCGATTGCCGGTGTGTTTTTAGCCTTATTCGCCCAAGCCATTGCCGCAACGATTGAACGTGAATTGTTCGGTGTATCACCGGGGTCTGAGAATACAATGGGACTGATGGAAATTGCCCGTGAATCGCCGTTGTTCATCCTCCTTCCTGTCGTGTTCGCCCCGATCACGGAAGAGATCATTTTCCGTAAGATCATTTTCGGTTCGATCTATAAGCGGACGAATTTCTGGCTGGCCGTTCTCGTATCCGCTCTCGTCTTCGGAGCGTTCCATTTCGATTTCAGCCACATGTTAGTCTACTTCTCCATGGGAGTCGTTTTCGCCTTCCTTTATGTCAAAACAAAACGAATTATTACACCAATCGTGGCTCATATGGCGATGAACTCGTTTGTTGTCGTTTCGCAGTACTTCCTCACTGAAGAGGATATCCGCCGCATGCAGGAACAGCTGGAGACCATCTTTATTGGAGGCTTTTTATAATATGAGAACATCACCCTTATTCATGGCTTTTCTTTACATGATGATGGGCGTCGCATTCACTTACATCGCCGCCCAGTCGGCAGAAGAAACGGTATGGAATGCGATGACCATCATTCTGGCCATTGTCGCGACATTCAACATTGCCGTAGCGATTCGGCTTTTCAATCTTCACAACAAGATTAAAAACGCAAAAAAGAAATAATGTCGCAAAAAAAAAGCAGGTCCTCGCTCGTGGACCTGCTTTTTTCTATGCTTCCTGTTCCTCTTTATCATCCTGCACACCTTTTAATATGAATGAAAACGGAATCGCGATGATCAGCACGATCGCAGATACGAGAAACGCTTCATTTAACGTCTGCAGGGTCGCTGCCTGCATATCGATATCCGGATTCGCTGACACTTGAGCCCGTCTCACCTCATAATAAATGGAGAAAAAGACGATCCCCAGCGAAGAAGAAATCTGCCGGATGATGTTGTTCATCGCTGACCCTTGCGCAACGAGATGTTCCGGAATACTGTTCATGCCTGATGTCGTTGCCGGCATATTCCCCATTCCCATTCCAAGGCCTCTCACTGTATTCAATAAAAGAATCAACCAGTACGGAGTGGACAACTGCAAAAAGCTCAAGCCGAGAGTTGCAAGCGCCATGATCGTGAGACCCGGTGGCACGATGTATTTCGGTCCTTTTTTATCGAGAATGCGTCCTCCGATGGACATGAATACCCCACTTGCAGCAGCGGCCGGCAGGAACAACAGTCCAGTCATGACTTCGTTCAGGCCGTACACATTTTGAATCAGTAATGGCAGCAGAAAAATCCCTGAGAACAAGCCAATGGATGCGGCTGAAGTGACGACGATCGAAACGGAATAGGTCGGCACTTTGAAAACGGACAAGTTCAACAGTGGATCCTCCTGGCGGTTTTCGTAAAAGACGAAAAGGACGATGGCGATCAGACCACCCGCAATCAGTGCAATGTTCAAGGGATCGAACAACGTCTCAAGCGTCCGTCCCCTTCCTAAGGCAAACAGCACCGAACCGATGCCGGTCGCAATGATCAGGAAACCAACCAAATCAAACCGCTTCGTCGGGTCTGTTTCGGTCCGTTCAAGAAATTTCGAAGATAAAATAAGTCCAGTCAGTCCGAACGGTATGTTGAAGGCGAACAACCACGGCCAGTCGAGATACTGAATGAGAAATCCACCGATGGTCGGTCCGATGGCTGGTGCAACCATCGCGGCGACGCCGTAAACTCCGACCGCAAGTCCCCGTTCATAACGTGGGAACGAATTGAAGATGAGCGCCATGGCGATCGGCATCATTAATCCGCCGGCCATCCCCTGGATTGCCCGGGATAGGATGACCATACCGAGCGTCGATGAAAAGAATCCGAGTGTGGAACCTGCAAGGAAGATACAGAGACCGACGAGGTATACCTTCTTTTTACCGAACCGGTCTCCGAAATAGCCGGTGAGCGGCATCGTCATTCCCATCGATACCATGAAGATCGTTAAAATCCACCCGACCGCAACGGCATCCGATTCAAAAATCTCGATGAACCGCGGCAGGATTGGGTTCAGCATACTATTGTTCAAAATGACCGTAAACGTCCCGAACAGGACAGACACGACCACGAGCCATTTATGAGGCAGTTTACTCAATTGTCTCACCCGCTTTCTTTCGATACGCGAACTATTATTTACTATACCACCTGAGCTGTTCATTAACCATGATTCCGCATGTTTCGACTGTAAGCGCCTTCTGTGCTGACAAAGGTTTACGACGATTCTGGAAGAGGGTATGTGCTATAGCAACGATTATAAGGAGGTCTTTAATATGGGACGTTTAGAAAATAAAATTGCTGTCGTTACCGGTTCCGCGACAGGAATTGGTGCGGCCACGGTAAAACGATTCGCCAGTGAAGGTGCGACGGTCGTTTGCGGGGATATCAATGTAGAAGAAGTACAGAAAACCGTGGATGAAGTGAAAAGCGAAGGTGGAAAGGCAGAAGCTGTGGAGCTTGATGTTTCCAATGTCGATAGTGTCCAGCAGTTCGCGAACTACGTAGAAGAGCATTACGGGAAGGTCGACATCCTGTTCAACAATGCCGGCGTCGATCAAGAAGGTGGAAAGGTCCATGAATATCCGGTCGAACTGTTCGATCAAATCATCGCCGTCGACTTGAGAGGGACGTTTTTGACGAGCAAATACATCCTCCCGCTCATGCTTAAAAATGGAGGATCTGTCATCAATACATCATCCATGTCCGGCCAGGCCGCGGATCTTGACCGCTCCGGATACAACGCAGCGAAAGGCGGCATCACCAACTTCACAAGAGCGATGGCGATCGACTATGCGCGTGAAGGCATCCGGGTCAATTCGATTTCCCCAGGTACCATCGAAACTCCGCTCGTTCAAGAACTTGCAGGTACCAAGCAGGAGGAAGAAGGCAGAGAGTTCCGCGAAGCGAATAAATGGGTCACGCCAATGGGACGGCTGGGACGTCCGGAAGAAATGGCGAATGTCGCCCTGTTCCTTGCTTCTGACGAGAGTTCGTATGTGACAGGAGAAGACATTACCGCGGATGGCGGCATCATGGCTTACACGTGGCCTGGCAAGATGCTCATGGATAAAAGCTGGAAAGAAAATACGGAATAATATTAAAAGAAGCTCAGCACTAGGCTGAGCTTCTTTTTTATTCTGCGTTTTTATAGTAGATCAAGTTGTCCGTCCATTCACCAAACTCGTGGATGAACCCTTTTCGGGTGCATTCATACACAAGACCTATGCTCTCTGCCATCTTGATGGAAGGGTCATTATCCAAATTGATATGGGCCTCGATCCGGTGGTAACTCAGTTGATCAAAAGCGATCCTTAATGCTTCAGCCACCGCTTCCTTCCCATAACCCTTCTCCCAATGCTGGTTATGGATTGCATACCCGATTCTTCCCCACTGGAAGTCATATCTTACTAAAGTAGAGAAATCAATCATTCCCACGTGGGTTTGATCTCCTTTTAGAAAAACAGCGAAGATATACGCGGTATCCTCCATCGCTAACTGTTGGTGTTTCTCCACCAGCTCATCAAACCATTCTTTCGTACAAACACTCATATCAAGACGGCCTTCATCATGACGGCGCTTTGACGGAAAACGACCCTCATATCCTTGAAGCCAGCTTTCATAATCGCTTTTCTCAAGCGGTCTAATGACCAATCTTTCTGTTTCTGAACCAAACGTTAATGTTTCCAAACCCTTTCCCCCTAAAAAAAGAGTGAGAAACCAAAATGATTTCACACCCGTTTGTCTATCTTATTGATCTTCTTCCACATCGTCTTCGTTCAGTGGATAATGCTTAAGGAAATAAACAAGCGCCTGTAGCTCGATGGCAAGATCGATATGGTGGACCCTGACATTCGACGGCACACTGATTCTTGCTGGTGTAAAGTTGAGGATTCCGGAAATCCCCGCTTTCACAAGCCTGTCCGCAATCCCTTGAGCGGCAGATGACGGAACCGTGAGAATGGCAACAGAAATGTCGCCTAGTTTTTCCTCTAAATCGTCAATGTGCTCGACACCGACGCCACCCACCTCAGACCCGATCCGCTCCTCGTTCGCATCGAAGGCGATTTCGATCTTCGTATTGTTGTTTTTCGTGAAGTTATAGTTCAAGAAAGCCGTCCCCAGATTTCCGACACCAATCAAAGCGACACGTGTCGTTTCATCCTGGTCCAGGGTCTTTCTGAAAAAGGAGAGCAAATACTCGACGTTGTAGCCGTACCCTTTTTTCCCGAGTGCTCCGAAATAGGAAAAATCGCGGCGGATCGTCGCTGAATCGACTTTGACCGCATCGCTAAGTTCCTTCGAAGACACACGCAGTTTGCCCTGGGTATGAAGGTTGTTCAAAAAGCGATAATAGAGCGGCAGCCGCTTCGCTGTCGCCTGTGGAATCTTCGTTTGTTCGATATCCATTAGCACCGGACTCCTTTATCTGTTTCTCGTATAGTCGCCGTTTTTCCCGCCTGTTTTTTCTTTCAAATAGGTCGGGCCGATGACCATCCCTTTATCTAACGCTTTACACATGTCGTAAACCGTGAGGGCTGTGGCTGAAGCAGCCGTTAGCGCTTCCATTTCCACCCCTGTGCTCCCCTTCGTCTTCACAGAAACCTCGATGTTCAATGTCGGCTGGTCTTCTGTTTCCCAATCGAAGGATACATCAATGCCTTTTAATGACAACGGATGACACATCGGAATCCAGTCGGACGTCTTTTTTGCTGCCATGATGCCTGCCACCTGGGCCACGGATAGTACGTCCCCTTTTCCGATCTCATGGTTGGTGATTTTATGATAAATCTCTTCGTTCACTTGTACACTTGTTGCTGCGACGGCCGTCCGTACGGAATCTTTTTTGTCTGATATATCCACCATACGGGCGCGGCCCTGGTCATTAAAATGACTGAATTCCGCCATTTTCTTCTACCCCTTTTTGTTAACTGTACTGATTGAAACACTACTCTTATTCTACCAAAAAATCAAACGGAAGTCGTTAAAGATTTCACATACTTCAGGAGCATTGTGTTGCTAGGGGACGCGCCTATGAGATACACTGATTTTATTGAGGTGAAACGACATGATTCTCATGCAATTGAACCAATTGACGAAGCGTTTCGGCGCCGAGTTGATTTTATCGAATATCAAATTGGAAGTACAGATGAACGACCGGATCGCCATCGTCGGTCGGAACGGAGCAGGAAAATCGACCTTGCTCAAAATGATGGCTGGTGAAATGAGCCACGATGAGGGCAATATTTTCAAACCGAAAGAAACCACGATGGGCTACCTGGCCCAAAATACAGGGCTGCAGTCAGAGGAAACCATTTGGAACGAGATGGAGAAGGTGTTTGAACACCTGAAGGACCTGGAGAAAGAACTCCGCTCCATGGAAGTGCAGATGGCGGACCCCGACCTACTCGACGACCAGAAACGCTACCAGCAGCTGTTAGCGGATTATGATCGCAAACAGGAATACTTCAAGACGGCTGGCGGTTATCAGTATGAAGCAGATATCCGCGGCGTGTTGAACGGGTTGAATTTCAAAAACTTCAACTGGGATACACCGATCAACTCCTTGAGTGGCGGACAGAAAACGCGCCTCGCGCTCGGAAAGCTGCTGCTCACAAGTCCGGATGTCCTCATCCTCGATGAGCCGACGAACCACTTGGACATCGATACACTGAGCTGGCTTGAAGGGTACCTGCAAGGCTATCAAGGAGCTGTGGTCATCGTCTCCCACGACCGCTATTTCCTGGACAAGATCGTCAACACTGTCTACGAAATCGCGTTTCAATCATCGAAGCGATACCACGGCAACTACAGCGACTATTTGAAAAAGAAAGAAGCGGACTATGAGCAGGAACTCAAACGCTTTGAAAAGCAGCAGGAAGAAATCAAGCGGATGGAAGATTTCATTCAGAAGAACATCGTCCGGGCGACGACAAGTAAAAGAGCACAAAGCCGCCGCAAGCAGCTGGAGAAAATGGACAAGCTTGAAAAGCCGAAGGACGACAACCAATCGGCGAAGTTCAGCTTTCAGACAGCGAAACGAAGCGGTAACGATGTGCTGAAGCTGCGCAACTATGCGTTCCGTTACGATGACAGCAAGGACTACCTATTCGATCATGTATCCCTTGATTTGAACCGTGGCGACTCTGTGGCACTTGTCGGACCGAACGGTGTCGGAAAAACGACATTATTGAAGACGCTCATCGGAGATTTGGAACAGTCGAAAGGTGAAAAGCTGATCGGAATGAACGTGCAAATCGGTTATTACGATCAGGAGCAGACAAAGCTGAACTCGACGAAAACAGTCTTGAACGAGCTCTGGGACGAATATCCGATGAAAAACGAAAAGGATATCCGCACCATCCTCGGCAACTTCCTTTTCTCAGGAGAAGATGTGCTGAAGCCTGTCTCCGCGCTCAGTGGTGGCGAAAAAGCGAGACTGTCCTTAGCAAAATTGATGATGCAGGAAGCGAACTTTTTGATTCTCGATGAGCCGACCAACCACCTGGATCTTGATAGTAAGGAAGTGTTGGAAGCAGCGCTTGTGGATTATCCAGGCACCCTTTTATTTGTTTCCCACGACCGTTACTTTATCAACAAGATTGCGACACAGGTTGTGGAAATGAATCCTGAAGAGACCCGCCTGTTCCTTGGTGATTATGATTACTATGTTGATAAGAAGCGGGAAGAGTACGAGCTGCAGCAAATCGAGGAAGCAGAACGACTCCAGAACGAACCGAAGCAGCAGGAAGTGCAGCAGAAGAACAGCTTTGAAGAAGACAAAGCTGCCAAGCGTGAAGAACGCAAGAAAAACCGCCGCATTGCTGAGATTGAAGAAGAGATCGAACAGCTGGAAGCGAGACTCGAAGAAAACGAAGAACTCCTCTGTGACCCTGACATCTATCAGGACCACGAAAGGTCATTGGAAATCACAGAAGACAACACCCAGCTCCAAACCCAACTCGAAGCCCTCATGGAAGAATGGGAAACCCTCCATGACTGATAACTGACAGAAACAGGTGTACCAGACCATCCATTATATGGATGACCTGGTACACTATTTTTTTCCACAGTTATAAAGTTTAATTGATATCTACTTTTAAGGATGAATATAAAGTTCATGCATAAGCTTGTATGAATGCTGATTCAGTATCCACATAGTTTTCAACAGTTGAATAGCTTTATTAACAGTTTTCAACAGGGTTATGCACATTATCCACATTTTTAAACAGACTTATCCACAAAAATGGTACCGTTTTCTTTCCTGTTTCTACTTATCCACTACTCGTTTATCCACTGTATGTTTATACACATGTGGATAGTTACCTTTCTTTTGATGAATACCTCACTTATACACATCCCTTAGAAAAAGGGAAAAGCTCTCCTTGATGATCAAGGAGAGCTTGGATCGTTCCTGTTCACGACCTTATTTTTTCCGTGCACCGAAAACTTCAAGATCCAGCCCTGGATTGGCATTCAGGTCCCATCCGGCCCGGTGCCCCTGATTGTATGCAACGGCTCCAGCTGCAGCAATCATCGCGGCATTATCTGTGCACAAATGAAGCGGTGGAATGAGCAGTTCTGTTTCGCTGCCTTCGAACTTCTCCTGAAGCGCTGCTCTCAGTCCTTTATTAGCAGCGACACCACCTGCGACAATCATCTGTTTCACACCATACTCCTCCGCAGCGCGAATAGCTTTTGTGGATAACACGTCCACAACACTCGCTTGGAAGCTTGCGGCAACATCCTCAGGCTTCAGATGTTCATCCCGCTGCTTCGCTTTGTGGAGACGGTTGATCACAGCTGACTTCAATCCGCTGAAACTTAAATCATAGGATCCATCTTCCAGCCAGGCACGAGGGAAATCAATCGTCTCTTCCCCTTCTTGAGCGAGGCGGTCGATTTGAGGTCCGCCTGGGTAGGGAAGCTTCAGCGTCCGCGCCACTTTGTCATACGCTTCCCCTGCGGCATCATCGCGCGTTTCACCGATGATTTCAAAGGATCCATGTTCACGCATCAACACAAGCTCTGTGTGCCCGCCGGAAACCACTAGGGAAAGAAGCGGAAATTCAAATTCCTTTTCCAGACGGTTGGCATAGATATGGCCTGCAATATGATGCACGCCCACAAGCGGCTTCTGTTTTGCAAAAGCGATCGATTTCGCTGCATTGACACCGACAAGAAGAGCGCCGACCAGTCCTGGTCCCTCCGTCACTGCAATGGCATCCATATCGTCGAGGGTCATCCCCGAGTCCTCGAGGGCTTCTTCAAGTGTGATCGTCATCTGTTCGATATGATGCCTGGAGGCAATCTCCGGTACCACCCCACCGAAACGCTTATGACTTTCAATTTGAGATGCGACAATGTTCGTAATCAGTTCTGTTTCGTTTTTGACAATCGCTACGGCTGTTTCATCACAACTCGTCTCAATCGCTAAAATGTATTGATCTTCCTTCATTTTAATCCCACCCACATCACTAACGCATCTTCACCGTTGTCCGAATAATACCTTTTGCGTATGCCCCCTGGTACCATTCCGAACTTCCGGTACATATGCTGCGCGGCTGTATTTGAAACTCTCACTTCAAGCGATAGCTGGATCGCTCCATGTTCAATCGCTTCGTTACACGTATGACGGAACAATCGCTCCCCATATTTGTTTCCTCTATGGTCCGGATGAATGGCGATATTCGTGACATGCGCCTCATCAATGATCAACCATAAACCACAGTATCCAATGATTTCGTTCTTTTTTTCTACGATATAATAATGCGCATAAGGGTTGTCTTCCATCTCTTTTTCAAAAGTTTCCTCCGACCATGGTACGGCAAAAGAAGCCTTTTCGACTTCCATGACAGCTCCTACATCATCCTTCGTCATTCTCCTAATCGTCACCATCTCACTTTTTCTCCTGCTGCTCCAGCCATTTGGCTTCCGCCTCAGGGATCCGCAAATAGTTCGGGATTAGGTCATGCAACGGCCCTGGTTCCTTTTCCTCTGCTACAGAAGCGATGAAGACAGGACGTGCATAGTGGTAAGGAGCTTTCGGAAGAATCGCCTGATCGCCAAGAATCTCGACAATCTTTTCTTCATGCACAGCTATATCCTGACTGAGGAAAAGAACGGGTTCGTCCAGTTCCTTCAATTGATGAAGCCAATCCTCCATTAAGACGTTCGTCTCACCCTTTTCAAGCGTCATGTCTGACCGATACAGTCCTGTATAGACGAGTCCCCGCCGGGCATCAAAGAACGGGCAGACATATCCTTGGAAAAAGGCTCCCTGCCTTGCGACAGCTTCTAAGCTTGATACACCTACAACCGGAATGCCGAGCGACCACGCCATCGTCTTTGCCGTCGTCAAGCCGATCCGTACACCCGTATAAGAACCCGGACCGTGAGCAACCGCAATTCTGTCCAAGTCGTCGGGCTTCATTCCCGTCTCTTTCATCACCTGATCGATCGCAGGCATCAAACGGATGGAGTGATTTTTTTTGATATTCGTCACGTATTCCCCAGCTACAGCACCATCTCTGATGACCGCAACTCCCATGACATAATTCGATGTATCTATCGCCAGTACATTCATACTAAAATCTCCTTACATAACGCTTCAAAATGTTCAGATGAAGACTCGAAGGTGAACACACGTGTGGAGTCGTCCAAATAACGAATCGTAATGTCCAGCCGTTCATCCGGTAAAAACTCTTCTATGAACTGGGCCCACTCTACGACGGTTACCCCATCTCCTTCAAAGTACTCATCGAAACCGAGGTCCTCATCACTCTCTTCCAAACGGTACACATCCATATGACAAAAAGGAATCCGGCCCTGGTATTCTTTCATAATGGTAAAGGTCGGGCTGTTGATTGTCCGTTTCACACCAAGTCCTCTTCCAAGTCCTTTAGTGAACGTCGTTTTACCTGCTCCCAAATCTCCCTCTAACGTCAGCACATCTCCAGGCTGCAAACGTTGCCCGAGACTTTCCGCCATCTGCTGCGTTTCTTCTGTAGAAGAACTTTTCCATTCAAATGTCGTCATTCAATCACCCTTTTCCTTCAAATGAGTATAACCGGAAGAGGTTAATCTTTCCCACTCTCCGCTCTTATTTACCATCACCACTGGTACCGGCCCCTCTTTCGTTTTAACATGGCCGATTTTACTTACAGGAACACCCGCATGTTCTGCAGCTTCTATCACTTGTGACCAGTCCTTTTCAGGTACGCATCCAAGTAATTCAAAATCTTCTCCCCCTGATAAACCCCAGTTTACATAGTGTTCTGGGAAGACATTTCGAATCGGCTCAGAAAAAGGAAGAGCTTTTAAATCAATGAACAGATCAACATCAGACGCTTCGGCAATTTCTTTTGCCTCATTGGCAATCCCGTCACTCACATCGTTTAAGGCCAACCGTTCTAGATGAGACAAATGTGAAGCGAAGATCACCCTTGGTACAGGGGTTTGATGTCGCTGCACAAGATATGTATGATCTTCGGACGCTTGTCCTTTTGGATTCAACAACCATTCCAAACCTGCCCTGGAGTCTCCAAGAGTGCCCGTTACAAATAATACATCTCCTGCCTCCGCTGTCGAACGATACCGGGCTTTTCCTTTCTGGACCATCCCAATGACAGTGACACTTAACGAAAGTTCACTTCCTGAAACAGTATCGCCGCCGATCAAGTCCATCTGATAAGAATCCCCGAGTCTCTTCATTCCTTCATAAACGCGTTCTAATTCCTCGTGAGTCCAATCAGAAGGAATAGTAATAGAAACCATATAAAAAGCAGGCGTACTTCCCATCGCAGCCAGGTCACTAATATTTGCTGCCAGCACACGATACCCAATCTGCTCAGGTTCCATCGTCTGCCTTGTAAAGTGGACACCTTCCACCATCGTATCCACAGCTGTGACGACATCATGGCCCGATGGCCGGAATACTGCCGCATCATCATCAATACCTTTGATCAAGGAGGATTGGCGATAATGGTCTGGTTTGATTGATCGTATAAATGAAAACTCATCCATGTGTATATCCCTTTCTCTTATGACCGTTTTCTTAACACGAAATTGGTCGACCGTATAATCGTAGTCTTACTATTATACCAAGAGAGAAGCATATTTAAAAAATTCCATAATAAAAGCCTTAGGAAAGCATCCTAAGGCTGAACGTTTAATTTTAAGTAGTGGCGGTCCGGACGGGACTCGAACCCGCGACCTCCTGCGTGACAGGCAGGCATTCTAACCAACTGAACTACCGGACCAAAATTTTTCATAAAAAAATAAAGTCAAATGACTTAAATGAAATTTGGTTGCGGGGACAGGATTTGAACCTGTGACCTCCGGGTTATGAGCCCGACGAGCTACCAGACTGCTCTACCCCGCGATAATGTGGGATTACTTTAATAAGTTCCCATAAGATTTAATTGTGGACTATTTTCTATTATACTACATTATAGAAAATAAATCAATGTGGCGGCGTCCTACTCTCACGGGGGTAAACCCGACTACCATCGGCGCTGAAGAGCTTAACTGCTGTGTTCGGCATGGGAACAGGTGTGACCTCTTCGCCTTCACCACCACATCAATATAAAGTTTGA
>NZ_WMEZ01000012.1 GCF_009856415.1 Halobacillus litoralis
CACCCCGAAGGGATCCACTCGCTTCCCGCGCTCGACTTGCATGTATTAGGCACGCCGCCAGCGTTCGTCCTGAGCCAGGATCAAACTCTCCATAAAAGTTAAGTTTGACTTGCTCATTTGCACACCGAATGTGCTTTGTTTCAAATCTCTTCTATAAAGAAGAAATGTTTTGACGTACTGGTTGGTTCGTTCAGTTTTCAAAGATCAAATGTTTTGCCCGCCGCTTTATCAGCGACTTTATTAGTTTATCACTTTCGGTTGTTTGTGTCAACAACTTTTTTGTGATGTTTTTTCGATGTCGTTTTGGCGACAAGTAATAATTTATCATGCCTGCCTCGCAGTGTCAACAACTTTTCCCGAAAGAATTTCTGTTGTTTTGTTGCGTTGTTTTGTTTTCCGACAACGTTTAATAATATATCACAGCCTAAAAAAGAAAAGCAATGCTTTTTTAGAAATTCATTTAAAAAAAGTTGTTCCAATGAGAAAACGTGCATATGAAAAGCCCTGATCTACATTCAGGGCTTAGTTTTTGACCTTTAGCATTATTGATAAGCTGAAATGATTATAGCATTAATTTTGTTTCTTTTTCCTGGGCATATACTGTAGACACTCTTCTCTTGTTGCAAATCTGCGGAAGATTTGAAAAAGCACTTCATACCTTTCTTCCATCGCTTTTTTCAGTCCTTGGTCGATTCTGTGGTCTCCGAGGTCAAACGTGATTTCTTCCATTTCTCTCTTTAACAAATACTCAATTTCACGACGTTCCTGTTCATTAATCATTAAACCATGCACCTTAAAGGACCTCCCTTGAACAACTCTCTATATTTTTACCCTAAATCTTGTGTTTTTAGCATAGGTTGTCCTTTTTTTCATATGTATAGAACATATTGGAAGGAAGGTGAATCGTGCAATGAGTTTCTACACTTGGAAAGCTGAGCGGATGAAACGCTATGGAATTGTGGTGGCTTTGGCATTTTTCTGTGCCCTCTTTTTGTGGATCGGACAGTGGAGCCAACTCCCCGTCTTTTCTAATGAAGGAGAGCCCCGTGCATTGACACAAGGAAGTGATAAAAATTCGAACGTTGCACTGACATTTAATATAAGTTGGGGGACAGAAAAGGTTCACGACGTGTTGAAGCAGTTAGAAGCCAACAAGGCTCAGGCAACTTTTTTCGTTAGTGGTGAATGGGCAGAGCGTCACCCCGATATTATTAAGGCTATTCATGAAGAGAACCACGAAATCGGGATGATGGGATATAAATACGAAAGTTACCTCGAACAGAAGCCCGCACAAGTACAACAAGATTTGAACCAAGCGAAGGAAGCTTTTGAGAAATTGGGGTTTGAAGAAATCAAATGGATCCGTCCCCCTCATGGTCATATGGACAAAGAGGTATTGAAGATGATCGAAAACGAGGGGATGCAAGCGGTGCAATGGAGCATCAACCCAAGGGACTGGGAAAATCCAGGAACAAACACCATCATAGATACTGTTCTGAATGAGGGGTCTAAAGGAGATATCATTTTAATGCATGCTTCTGACTCGGTGAAACAGACAGCGAAAGCACTTGAGGTCATCTTGCCCGGATTGAAACAAAAAGGACTGAAATTCGTAAACATTACTGAACTAGTCAGTGGTGGTGAATCAGAGACCACTCAAATTGAATAACAAATAAAAAACAACCACCGCTCTTCCTATGCGGTG
Source organism: Halobacillus litoralis (assembly GCF_009856415.1). Lineage (GTDB taxonomy): Bacteria > Bacillota > Bacilli > Bacillales > Halobacillaceae > Halobacillus > Halobacillus litoralis_C. The sequence continues at coordinate 1,706 of NZ_WMEZ01000012.1, forward strand.
GTTGTTTTTTATGCAGCTTTTTCAGATGTTTTCGTTATACGGTGCAGTAAAATGAGTTGATAAGCATTACAGATGAACAAAGGGATAATCATCAGCCATACATAATCACTGCCCTGAGCTCTCAAAGCGGGGACCCACTCCACACTCGTGACAACGATCATAAAAAACAGAGCAGGTATAAATGCATGCCACTTCGTTTCCTTTGCTTTTATATAAGCAACGATGACTGAAAGACCAAGAAGTCCTAAGGCTGTCCATAAAAATGGCCAGATGGATGCCCCTTCTGCGGCTTGATATCTAAAGTACACAAGGTCAAAGAGCGTAAAAGCGATTAAGAAGAGTTGAACCGGGATCCATAACGAACGGAAGATTCCCTTCCCAAACTGATTGACTGTCAAATAGGCGAAGAAACCCATTTGACTAATGATGCTGAATATAAATCCAAGGCCCGCAAAAAATAACAATAAGCCAAAGAGCTCAAAGAGTTGGAACGGCTTAAGCACTTCAGCATAAGAATCATATTTAAAAATAAAGCTGATGATCAACGTCGTCAAACCGCCGATCCATAAGGTCGTTAAAAACAACCTTACCCATTTACGACTATTCACGAAAGTTCCCCCTATTATACAAAAGACTTTTCCACCGTATTTTACCACGAAGTCGAGCTTTTTTCCTCCAGTCTTCGTATAATTTCTGTCGAATCGCAAATAGTAAACGTAAGGAGAACTTAAGAAAGGGGACATGCAAAATGTCCAAACTCCGATTCTTATGTCCCGTCCTGCTTCTTGTACTCCTCGCTGCTTGCAGCGGCGCATCAGGTGCAAGTGAACAGACGGATTATGATACAACGAAAAAGATGATCGTTGATATTCTGAAATCGGACGACGGGAAAAAAGCGATGACTGAAGTCCTTTCTGATGAAAAAATGCAGCAACAGATGGCTCTTGAGTCAGAAGTTGTCTCGCAGGCGGTCCAACAGACACTCGTATCTGAAGAAGGAAAAGCTTTTTGGAGTAAATTGTTCTCCGATCCGAAGTTCGTCCAAGAGTTCAGTAAAGTCCTTGAAGATCAGCAGAAAAAGCTGATGAAAGGGTTAATGAAAGATGCTGAGTACCAAAAATTGATGATTGAGCTTTATAAAAACCCTGAAATGATGAAGGAAATGGTTACCGTCATGGAAGGGCAGCAATTCCGTTCGCATCTGCAGAAGACAATTGATGAGACATTGAACAGTCCTGTTTTCCAAGCGAAAATGAGTGAAACCTTATTGAAAGCAGCGGAAAAAATGCAGAGTGGTGGCGGTGGTAAATCCGATTCCTCCAGCGAAGGCGGACAAAGTAGTGGTGAAGAACAATCCGGCGGCGGGAGCAGCGGTGAAGGTGAAAAGAGTCAGCAAGGTTAACCACATGCCAAAAAAAACACGCACTTCTTTTAAGAAGTGCGTGTTTTGATATTAATACTTATCGATTACTTTTGCAGCCATATTACGGTAAATGACACCGATGGGATGATCTGCCTGATAGACAGATGGAGCGAAAACATCCTCTTCTTCGTAAGGCTGTTGAAGCGGCACATGTCCAAGAACACCTGTTTGCAGCGTTTCCGCGAGCTTTACGCCGCCACCTCTACCGAAGACGAACTCTTTGTTTCCGGTCTCTTTACTTTCAAAATAAGCCATGTTTTCAACGACACCAAGAATTTCATGTTCCGTTTTCAGCGCCATTTGCCCAGCACGTGCAGCTACAAAAGCAGCCGTCGGGTGCGGAGTCGTAACGATGATTTCTTTAGAAGATGGAAGCATGGAATGGACATCCAATGCCACATCACCGGTTCCTGGCGGCAAATCAAGAAGCAGATAATCGAGGTCACCCCACTCCACTTCTTTGAAAAAGCTCGTCAACATTTTTCCGAGCATAGGTCCACGCCAGATGATTGGAGAGTTATCTTCTACAAAGAAACCCATCGATACAAGCTTCACGCCGAACCGTTCTACAGGAATAATCTTCTCCCCGCGTACGACTGGTCGTTCTTCTACCCCCATCATATCGGGCACACTGAATCCATAAATATCTGCATCAATGATCCCGACTTTCTTACCAAGGCGTGTTAAAGCTACAGCAAGGTTGACCGTGACCGTAGATTTACCTACGCCACCCTTACCACTCGCAATGGAGATGAATTTCGTTTCTGTATTTCCACCTAGAAGAGAGGCTTCTTGTTCCTGCTCCGCTTCAGGTTGGAACCTTTGAATAACATCATCTGGAAGCTGGTCGAAACGCAAGCCAACCGTTGCCGCTCCCCCGCTTTTCAGCGCATTGACAATTTTCTGCTGCAATTCCATCTGTTCAGCCGTATTTGTCTTTCCGATCAATATTTTTACGCTGACATGATTTTTTTCTTCCTTGATTTTTATCTCTTCAACTCCACCGGTTTCTTCCAACGTTTTATGTAAAAACGGGTCTTCGATTGAATGGAGGATTTCTAGTACTTTTCCTTCTGTCATCAAGCCGGTTCACCATCCTTAGAAATATGTTTCACTATGGCTAGTATAACATATATGAAACGCTTTCTAAGTGATTTGCTTCAATCAGTCTTCAGAAGGAAGCTCTCTTTCTGTGACATACCGGAGCACTCCCTGATAGATGGAGGCTGACATTTTCCTTTGGTAATCATTATCCTTTAACAATTCTCGCTCCCCTGGGTTCGACAAAAACCCGGCTTCCACTAAAACACCTGGGGCTTTTGCGTGTTTAAGTATATAAATATTAGATAAACCAAAAGCTCCGCGATCCGTATTCCCTATATTCTCCTTGATTTCGGATTGAATGAACTTGGCCAAGGTTTTACTTTCCTCATTCTTTGGATAGTAAAAGGTCTGGGCCCCGCTCCACTTCTCAGATGGTATAGCATTCAAATGTAAACTGATGTATAAATCCGCTTCTTTTTCTTCAATGTACTGAACCCTGTTACGGACGTCTTCCGCCTGCCTGCGTCTTGCCTTTTCCGCTTCATCTGAAGCAAGGTCATTGTCATCATCACGGGTAAGGTACACGAGCGCTCCCGCTTGCTGCAAATAATCACGAAGGTACTCAGCCATTTGCAGGGTTATGACCTTCTCTTCCGTCCCATCTTTGCCAGAAGCACCAGCATCAGGTCCCCCATGCCCCGGATCCAGTACAATCACTTTCCCGGAGAGAGGGGACGACCAAACTGTCCACGCATCCTTCGCTTCTTGAATCGGATAGGACACGGCGCACACCAGTACAATGATTCCTGCTAACCATAAAAATGTTTTCAACCTAGGTTTCCGCATGCCTCACACTCCCTTATACTCCTCCCTTTTTCACTATATGGGACAGGGTGGACAAATATGTGAAGGCATGAGAAAGCTTTTTAACAGTTAGGAATCCTGGAAATCATTATCTATCAAATTCACACATGCAACCGAACCCAATTATTTGATGGGTCCATGGTGTAGATGACTCCTTCTTTCTCATCGACAGAAGCTCCCATTTTCCGGATTCTATGGATCGCTTCTTTCCTTGAGTGGTCCTGAGGAAAATGAATATCAAACCATTTCAATCCTGCTTCCTGATCTTCTGGAGCCGGGGCATCGGCGCCCTTCCATGTATTAAGTCCAATATGATGATGGTACTTGGCCGCTGATATAAACAGTGCCTGGTCACCGAGACGGCTCACTATATCAAATCCTAGACCGTCACAATAAAATTGCTTCGCTTGTTCAAGATCAGATACATGGAGATGAATATGTCCCATGACCGTGCGTCCGGGCAGACCCATCCAGCCGGCGTTGGTTTCGAAACGGAACAACTCCTCAAAGTCCAATGGGTCGACCGTCATCTTCACCTCATCCCCCGTCCATTCCCATAAGGACGAGGGACGATCAATATACACTTCAATACCATTTCCATCAGGGTCAGAAAAGTAGATCGCTTCACTAACGAGATGATCAGCTGAAGCCACCTGGACGTTGTTCTTGATCAAGTGTTTAACCAAATCTGCAAGGTCTGCCTTTTCCGGCAAAAGGAGGGCATAATGATACAGCCCCGTTGCTTTTCTATTTGGTGGTATACCATCCTTATCCTCTTCAAGAACAAGAAGCGGTTTTTCTTCCCCTGCACTTAAGGAGACGGTATTACTGGAACGCTCCCATATTTGAAACCCGAAGATGTTTGTATAAAACTCCAACGACCGCTTCAGATCCATGACTCTTAATGTGACTTGAGTAACATGGATGTTTTCTTTTTCATGAAAAAGCATGTGAACCCCTCCATACGTATATCTTTCCCCTCAGTATATCGGAATAGGAATTGTACAGGTATTCATATGCTTTTACGTATGCCTGACCCCGGCTTTGCTTCTATTGGTGCCAGGCACTCGGTCCACAAGATTCAGTGCCTGGCACCACTTATCTGACACCACTTATCAGCAGCCGAAGGTCACTACCATGAGCTAAAAGCATAAAAAAGACTCCCAACCGAGTCGGTTGAGAGTCTTTGGTATAAGCATTGATTAACGCTTGGAGAATTGTGGAGCGCGACGAGCACCTTTAAGACCGTATTTCTTACGCTCTTTCATACGTGCGTCACGAGTCAATAGACCAGCGCGCTTCAATGGTGTACGGTATTCAGGATCCGCTTGTAACAATGCACGAGCGATTCCGTGACGGATCGCACCTGCTTGTCCTGTAAATCCACCGCCATCTACGTTTACATATACATCATAGTTACCTTCAGTTTCTGTAACAGCTAGAGGCTGTTTCAGAATCATACGAAGCGTTTCATATGGGAAAAAGTCTTCAGCATCACGTTTGTTTACTACTACACGACCAGTTCCTGGAACAAGACGTACACGAGCTGTTGAGCTCTTACGACGACCAGTACCTGAGTATTGTACTTGTGCCACTAAGATTACCTCCTTTGATTATCCGCGAAGTTCGTAAACTTCTGGTTTTTGTGCTTCATGCTTGTGGTCCGCACCAGCGTAAACATGAAGTTTCTTGCCCATCTTACGTCCAAGACTTCCTTTTGGAAGCATCCCTTTAACAGCAAGCTCTAGCATTTGCTCAGGGTATTTCGTACGCATTTCGTTAGCCGTACGGGATTTCAAACCACCTACGTGGTTAGAGTGACGATAATAGATCTTATCGTTGATTTTGTTACCTGTAAGTTGGATCTCACCAGCATTGATGATGATGACATGGTCACCTGTGTCAACGTGTGGTGTGTATGTTGGTTTATTTTTACCGCGAAGGATCGCAGCAACTTCGCTCGCTAAACGGCCGAGTGTTTGCCCTGCAGCATCCACAACATACCATTTACGTTCAACGTTGTTTTCATTTGCCATGAAAGTTGTGCGCATATCGGTTTCCCTCCTGAAATGTTTGATTTCTCATAGACTTCGTTACTACTTTATCATTTATCTCAAATACGATTAGTTTTCCGGGGCTAACCGTGGTACAGAAATAAAATGCCATAGAATATAATATAACACCTTGTAACTATATGTCAAGGGCATGCACACCTGGATTCGTTGTTTTTTTAAAAAGGAGTGCACATTTTTGGTTCAAATCCTTCTAGTAAAACACTTCCCATAGGAATAATCCTTGTGGCGGTGCCGTTTTCCCTGCTTCGTTACGGTTTTTCGATTCGATGATCCGTTTTATATCTTCAGGCTTACGTTCGTTTCTGCCGATCTCCAGCAAAGTTCCGACAAGAATTCGAACCATGTTATAGAGAAAGCCTGAGCCACGGAAGACAAAAACCATGTCATTTCCCTCTTTGGTTATCTCTGCTTTATAAATCGTCCGAACCTTGGCCCCTTTGATGTCTGTCTTCGGTGAACAAAAAGAGGTGAAATCATGCTCTCCCTCAAGATGCCTGCACGCTTCTCTCATCCGGTTGATGTCAAGTTCTGCGCGTACGTGGTGAGTATAATGACGGCGGAAGAGATCCGGCTCATGAGCCTGATGGACATAATAGCGGTACTCTTTCCCTTTCGTATCATATCTTGCATGGAATTCTTCAGAAACCTGATCGGCAGAAACGACTTGAATATCATCCGGAAGAAGCGAGTCCAATGCTCTTTTCCAATTAGCCATAGGAATATGGAGGGGCGTATCAAAGTGAATGACCTGACCGATCGCATGCACACGAGCATCCGTCCGTCCTGACGCGACCACTCTCACCTGATCTCCTTTATGCACTTTTCTTAACGCCTTTTCAAGCTCCGCCTGAATGGTATTCCCATTGGGCTGAACTTGATAGCCGGCGTAATTCGTCCCATCATATCGGATGACCATTCGAATTCTTTTCATAGAAAGTTCCTCCACATCAGCTTCTCATCATGAATAGGGCGATGACTAATAGAGCAAACAGGACGTACAAAGAAATATCAAGCTTTGATATCCTCAGCTCCCTTAGCTTTGTACGGCCTTCTCCTCCTTGATACCCGCGTGCTTCCATCGCCATAGCGAGCTCCTCTGCGCGTTTAAAGGCGCTAACGAACAAAGGGACTAGAAGAGGTACAATCGCCTTCACACGGTCCTTTAAAGCGCCTGTGCGAAAATCTACACCTCGAGAGGCCTGGGCTTTGGAAATTTTCTCTGTCTCCTGCATCAATGTGGGAATGAAGCGGAGAGAGATCGACATCATCAACGCCAGTTCATGGACAGGGAACTTCACTTTTTTCAAGGGACCTAACAGCTCCTCGATCGCATCAGTGATTTCAATCGGCGTTGTTGTCAACGTAAGCAGTGAGGTTACAAGGATTAGGAGGAAGAATCTTAACGAAATAGCTCCTCCCTGCACGAGACCCTCTCTGTAAATATCCCAGCCAAATATGGAATAAACAACATCCCCTTCCCTCGTCACAAACAAATGAAGGAGGAAAGTAAACACAATGAGGAACCAGACCGGTTTCAAACCTTTCATAATGTATCGAAATGGCACACGCGAAAGCAAGGCGCTTCCGATAGCAAAGAGAGCAAGGACCCCGTAGCTCATAACAGAGTTAGCAAAAAATACGATCACAACATAAAAGAAAATGATAGCGATTTTCGAACGAGGGTCAAGGCGATGGATCACGGAATCTGTCGGGATATATTGACCGATTATCAAGGAGCTACTCATGATCGCTGCCCCCTCTCACTTTGCGGGCTAATTCTTTTGCTAACTCCGCTATGGTTTCACCTTTATATTCAAGTTCAATTCCAAATTCTTTCTCCGCTTTACTCAAAAAAGCGATGACTTCCGGAACATCCAACTGAACTTTCTCAAGGTCTTCCTTCTGGCGGAAGATCTCCAGTGGTGTCCCTTCTTTGTAAAGTTCCCCTTGGTTCATAATCAAAATGTAGTCGGCGTAGGCAAGGGCATCTTCCATACTATGAGTAACTAGAATGGTTGTCAGTCCCTTTTCATGATGAAGGTCATAAAACATGTCCATCACTTCTCTTTGGCCGCTTGGGTCGAGTCCTGCGGTGGGTTCATCTAAAACAAGGACCTCAGGTTCCATCGCGAGCACCCCCGATATAGCTACACGGCGCATCTGACCACCACTCAAGTCGAATGGCGAACGATCGAGCAACTCTTCAGGCAGCTTCGTTGCTTTAACCGCTGCTTTCGTCCGGCGCTCGATCTCATCTTGGGGAACGCCAAAATTTTGCGGACCGAAAGCAATGTCTTTAGCAACTGTTTCTTCAAACAATTGGTGTTCAGGATATTGAAAAACAACGCCGACTTTTTCACGAAGTTCTCTCAATTGCTTGTTTTTAACACCAGCTTCAATGGTATAGTCACCCAGCTGTATTTTCCCTTCGGTTGGCTGCAGCAGTCCGTTCAAGTGCTGGATCAGCGTCGACTTCCCTGAACCTGTGTGGCCAATCACAGCTACAAAAGATCCAGATTCGATTGAGAAGCTCATATCCTTCAGCGCTTTGTGTTCGAATGGACTGTTCGGTTGATAGGTATAGCTTACGTGGTCAAACGAGATGTGCATAAGTCCTCCAACAACTCCTGGTGATTGAGTGGCTCACGAGATAGGCTCAAACCTTCTGCTTTAAGGTGATCAGCCATTTTACTTACAAACGGAGTATCCAAGCCAATTTCAGTCAACTGTTCTTTTCTAGAGAATACGTCACGCGGTGACCCTTCCATCCAAACTTCGCCACCATTCATGACAATCACTCTTGAAGCCATTGTCACTTCTTGAAGGTCATGGGTGATGGTCACTAATGACAGGTCTCTTTCCCGCTGGACGTCGCTTACGGTCTGCATGATTTCTTTTCTACCTTTTGGGTCAAGCATGGCGGTTGCTTCATCAAGAATAATGAATTCGGGTGATACAGCAAGAACGCTGGCGATAGCCACCCGCTGTTTTTGACCGCCCGATAATCGGTGGGGTTCATGCTTTTCGTAAGCTTCCATACGTACAGAACTCAGGCTTTCTTTGATGCGCTCAACCATAAGTTCTCGACGCATGCCGTGGTTTTCCATTCCGAATGCGACGTCATCTCTGACCGTGGTCCCTACAAATTGGTTATCCGGATTTTGAAAAACCATCCCAACCTGTTTTCTGACTTCCCATACGGTCTCAGGCGTCACTTTCATTCCATCAACAAAAATTTCCCCTTCTTGAGGAAATAAAAGTCCATTCATTAATTTAGCAATCGTCGACTTGCCAGAACCATTGTGACCGATGATGGCCACCCACTCATCTGGACCTATAGTGAAACTCACGTCCTTTAAAACCCAGGGCATGTCTTCCTGGTATTTAAAAGACACATGACGAAACTCGACTTGTCTCTCTCCCATCTGTGTTCCTCCTCTGCTCAACTGACTATTTCCCAGGAAATATGACACCATTTCCTATCAACCGAAGGATGGAACACCTAAATGTCGACCCCATCCTGACGGTATTTTCAACTATTTGGATATAAAAAAAGGGCTGGATGTAACCTCGCGATGAGATTCAGTCCTGCCCTTTAACCCTCATGGTATTCATTAAACTAGTTCAATGATCGCCATTTTCGCTCCATCACCTTTACGCTCGCCTAGCTTAAGCACGCGAGTGTAACCACCTTGACGGTCTTCATAGCGTGGGCCGATGTCAGAGAATAGCTTTTGCAAAGCTGTTTGCTCCCCTTCTTCGTCGGCTTGCGCGTTGTAAAGGAATGATTCAGCTTGACGACGGGCATGTAGATCGCCGCGTTTCCCTAGTGTAATCATTTTTTCTACAACAGAACGAAGCTCTTTCGCTTTAGCTTCTGTTGTTTCCAAACGTTCGTGAATGATCAAGTCTGTCGCTAAGTTGCGAAGTAGCGCCATACGCTGATCACTTGTACGTCCTAGTTTTCTAGCCATTGATAATCCCTCCCTTATCTGAAACTCTTAGATGTGTTCTATCTATTAATCGTCTTTTCTTAGACCTAAGCCAAGTTCGTCCAACTTGTGCTTCACTTCTTCAAGTGACTTGCGACCAAGGTTACGTACCTTCATCATGTCTTCTTCAGACTTATTCGCAAGTTCCTGCACTGTGTTGATGCCAGCGCGTTTCAAGCAGTTGTAAGAACGGACAGAAAGGTCAAGTTCTTCGATCGTCATTTCTAGAACTTTTTCTTTTTGGTCCTCTTCTTTTTCAACCATGATTTCAGCTTTTTGAGCTTCATCTGTAAGGCCTACAAAGATGTTGAGGTGTTCCATATAGATTTTAGCCCCAAGAGAGATCGCTTCTTCCGGACGAATGCTGCCATCCGTCCATACATCCAACGTCAACTTATCAAAGTTAGATGTTTGACCGATTCTAGTGTTCTCTACTTGATACGTTACACGGGATACCGGCGTAAAAATAGAGTCAACTGGAATGACGCCAATTGGTTGATCCTCATGGTTGTTTCCTTCAGCCGGACGATATCCTCGGCCGCGTTCTGCTGTAATACGTGCACGGAAGCTGGAGTTGCTATCTAATGTTGCGATGTGAAGATCTGGATTCAGAACTTCTACATCACTGTCGTGCGTAATGTCAGCCGCTGTAACTTTTCCTTCACCCTGTACATCAATCTCCAAAGTCTTCTCTTCGTCGGAATAAACCTTCAAAGCTAGTTTCTTCAGATTCAGAATGACTGTGGTTACGTCTTCGACGACACCTTCAATGGTTGAGAACTCATGAAGGACCCCGTCAATTTGAACTGATGTGACAGCAGAGCCGGGAAGTGAGGATAATAGGATACGACGCAAGGAGTTCCCTAGAGTTGTACCATACCCACGCTCAAGCGGTTCTACGACGAACTTACCAAAAGTAGACTCATCGCTGATCTCGACCGTTTCAATCTTTGGCTTTTCAATTTCGATCATTTACACTAAACCCTCCTTCAAAACGTCGAAACCCCGGTTAGACAATAGGTCTAACCGAAATTCCTCAGGTAGGCAGTCCCGATAAAAAGACAACTGCATATTTTCTCTGTCTACTGCGGTGCTGATATAAAAGCTATCATAACCCATTATAGACAGGGTGACAAATTCTATTCAGAACTATTATACGCGACGACGTTTTGGTGGGCGGCAACCATTGTGTGGTACTGGAGTTACGTCACGGATTGCCGTGATTTCAAGACCTGCTGCCTGCAGAGAGCGGATCGCTGCTTCACGACCAGCACCAGGGCCTTTAACTGTTACTTCAAGAGTTTTCATACCGTTGTCCATAGCGTCTTTCGCCGCAGCTTCAGAAGCCATTTGAGCAGCGAATGGAGTAGATTTACGGGAACCTTTGAAACCAAGGGATCCAGCACTGCTCCACGCAATAACGTTACCTTGAACATCAGTGATCGTTACGATTGTGTTGTTGAAAGTAGAGCGGATGTGTGCCACACCGGTCTCTATATTCTTTTTCACGCGACGCTTACGACTACGAGTGTTTCCTTTACGTGCCATATAGTTAGCTTACCTCCTTTGTGTTGCTTATTATTTACGTTTGTTAGCCACGGTACGACGTGGGCCTTTACGTGTACGAGAGTTGTTTTTCGTCTTCTGTCCGCGAAGTGGAAGTCCACGACGGTGACGGATTCCGCGATAAGAACCGATCTCGATCAAACGCTTGATGTTAAGAGAGTTCTCACGACGAAGGTCACCTTCCGTGTTGTGTTGTTCCACTGCTTTACGGATTTTACCTAGTTCGTCTTCTGTAAGATCGCGAACGCGAGTGCTTTCAGAAACGCCAGCTTCAGCTAGTACGTCTTTGGCAAGGGATTTACCGATACCGTAAACGTAAGTTAGGGATACGACTACTCGCTTGTCACGAGGAATATCTACACCTGCAATACGTGCCATAAGTTACGTGCACCTCCTTCAGTTTTAGCCTTGTTTTTGTTTATGCTTAGGGTTTTCACAGATAACCATGACTTTACCTTTACGTTTGATGACTTTGCATTTTTCGCAAATTGGTTTTACAGAAGGCCTTACCTTCATCATCCATACCTCCTTTAAGATCGGAGTTTTATTTATAACGGTACGTAATACGTCCTTTAGTTAAGTCATAAGGGGAAAGTTCTACCGTTACCTTGTCTCCTGGTAAGATTCGAATGAAGTGCATGCGAATTTTACCGGAAACGTGAGCTAAAACGGAGTGACCGTTCTCGAGTTCAACCTTGAACTGTGCGTTCGGTAAGGTTTCAACGACGGTCCCTTCTACTTCAATTACATCGTCTTTCGCCATCGAGTTGATCTCCCTTCTTCAAATCAGTCACTGCTTCATTGACATATTTTGATACGGCAAATCGAAGCTTGCCATTTGTGACACGACCAGTTTCCAGAAGGCTGTCCTGGACTTCCGGAGAGATGAAATCCATAAGCTCAACATGTTGCAAATTCTTTTTCTTTGGTCGATCATACTTACGTTTCTCTCCGTCGGCAAGCAGCACAAAGCGGCCATCCAGTACATCGATTACTACCGCGTACTGTCCTGCCTCACGCCCCTGCACAATACGAACAATTTGACCTATTCGCGGACTCGACTCAGATTCGTTCAAAAACGATCACCTTCATTTAGGATTTTGTAAGGATTTCATATCCTTCATCCGTAATTGCTATCGTGTGCTCAAAGTGAGCGCACCTTTTACCATCTTGAGTGACTACCGTCCAGTGGTCTCCGAGCGTCTTCACGTAGCGAGAGCCTGCGTTCACCATAGGTTCTACAGCCAATACCATACCTGGCTTAAGACGTGGACCTTTGTTTGGCGGACCGTAATGAGGAATTTGAGGATCCTCATGCAGCTCCTGACCTACTCCGTGTCCCACATACTCTCTTACAATTGAAAAGCCTTCAGGCTCAACAAAGCTCTGGATCGCATGGGATATATTTGAAAGGCGTACACCTGGTTTTGCTTCATCAAGTCCTTTAAACAATGATTGCTCAGTAACTCTCAACAATTCCATGGTTTCGTCATCGACGGTTCCGACCGGATACGTCCAAGCCGAATCTCCGTGATAACCTTTATATTTGGCACCAATATCGATGCTGATGATATCACCTTCGTTCAACACCCTGTCTCCAGGGATGCCATGAACGAGTTCTTCGTTGACAGATGCACAGATACTTCCACGGAATCCATTATAACCTTTAAAAGATGGGATTGCATCCATACTGCGTATGAATTCATCTGCAATCTTATCCAATTCCCCGGTTGTTATACCTGGTTGGATGTTTTGTTCCAACTTTTGGTGCGTCAAGGCGACGATCCGCCCTGCTTCACGCATAATATCTAATTCCCGTGAAGTCTTACAAATAATCATTCAGCTAGTTCTCCCAGCTTTTGATCGATGTCTTGGAATACTTCGTTGATATCTTTGTCACCTTCGAATGATACCAAGTAGCCTTTCTCTTGGTAGAAATCAAGTAGAGGTTGTGATTGCTCAACATTGACCTCCAGGCGCTTTCTTACGGTGTCAGGTTGATCGTCTTCGCGCTGAATCAACTCAGAGCCATCGTGGTCACACTTGCCGTCTTCTTTCGGCGGGTTGAAGACCACGTGATAGGTAGCACCGCATGTCGGGCAGATGCGTCGTCCAGTAAGACGCTCGATGAGTTGCTCCTTAGGAACATCGATATGAAGGACATAGTCCAAAGACTCTTTCATATCAGTCAAGAGGTTCTCAAGGGCTTCTGCTTGGGCGATTGTCCTTGGGAAACCGTCTAAAAGGAATCCTTTTTGACAATCGGGTTTACTTAGACGCTCGCGAACGATTCCAATGGTCACTTCATCGGGAACCAATTCACCTTTGTCCATATAGGATTTGGCTTCTTTGCCCAGTGCTGTTCCTTCTTTGATAGCTAAACGGAACATATCTCCAGTTGAGATATGAGGGATGTCATATTTTTCGACTATCTTCTCAGCCTGAGTACCTTTACCGGCACCAGGGAGACCCATCAGAATTAAATTCAACGTGTTCCCCTCGCTCTCATTTATTCATTAGCTTTCACGCTAATTATTTAATGAATCCTTGATAGTGGCGCTTCACAAGCTGACTTTCCAGCTGCTTCATGATCTGCAAGGCAACCCCTACAACGATCAGCAAGCCGGTTCCTCCGATTTGGATACTTGGTGGCAACTGAGCGGCAGAGCCCAAGATGATCGGCAGGATAGAGACAGCTGCAAGGAAGATGGATCCTACGAACGTCAATCGGTACATCACACGAGTCAAATACGTTTCCGTATTGGCTCCAGGACGAATCCCCGGGATATACCCGCCTTGCTTCTTCAAGTTTTCAGCCATTTGTTCTGGATTTACCTGAACAAATGTATAGAAATAAGTGAAAGCAATAATCAACGCAACATAGATAATCATTCCAGGCCAGTTTTGATAATCAAATATATATTGAATGACGGAGGCGACTTCGCTGTTCTCAAAAAGTCCAGCGACGGTTCTTGGTGCGATAATGAAAGATATCGCAAAGATGACCGGGATAACTCCTGCAGCATTCACTTTCAGTGGTAAGTGAGTAGAATGCCCACCTACTGGCGAACGGTTAACCAACCGTTTTGCATATTGAATAGGAATCTTACGAAGGGCTTGTTGGATGAAGATAACTCCCACAACAACCGCAACAATAACAAGTACAATCAGAGCGATGATGACCAAGTTGATGAACAATTCTTCTCCGGCACCGGAAATGTATTGATCGTACAACTGGTTCACACCGGTCGGGATTGCAGCAACAATTCCTGCAAAAATCAGGATGGAAATACCATTTCCAACGCCGTGTTCAGTGATTTGCTCACCAAGCCACATAAGAAACGCTGTACCGCCTGTCAAGACAAGAGCAATGATTAAGAATTTCGTAACTCCTGGATCAGCGATCAATTGACCGCCAGCCAGTGCATTAAACCCTATAGACATGCCGATGGCTTGAATGAAAGCGAGCACGATCGTTCCATAGCGGGTAAACTGAGCTAATTTTCGACGGCCGACTTCACCTTGCTTTTTCCATTCCGCAAACTTAGGAACGACGTCCATCTGCAACAATTGCATGATGATGGAAGCTGTAATGTAGGGCATGATCCCCATAGCGAAGATGGAGAAGTTTTGTAATGCCCCGCCTCCGAACGTGTTCAGGAAACCGAACGCATTCTGTTCATCCATGAAATTGATGGCTTCTCTATTTGTAAAAGGAACCGGGATGAATGTTCCCAGGCGAAAAACAATGAGCATCAATAAAGTGAAAATAATCTTCCGTCGAATATCACCCACGCGCATAAAATTGGAGATTGTCCGGAACATTAAATCACCTCAGTTTGACCGCCCGCTGCTTCAATTGCTTCTTTCGCGGAAGCAGAGAACTTGTGAGCTTTCACTGTAAGTTTCTTTTCGATTGAACCTTTAGCTAGTACTTTGATTCCGGCTTTTTGGTTGCTTACCACACCAGACTCTAGCAATAGCTCAGGAGTAACCTCTGTGCCTTCTTCGAAGCGATTCAGTGCATCAAGGTTGATAATCGCAAATTCCTTACGGTGAACGTTAGTGAAACCACGCTTAGGCAGGCGTTGGAAAAGTGGCATTTGACCACCCTCGAAACCTGGACGAGTTTTACTTCCTGAACGCTGACCTTGACCTTTATGACCACGGCCGGAAGTTTTACCATTACCAGATGCCATACCACGACCTACGCGGTTACGTTCTTTACGAGTACCTTTAGCAGGTTTTAGTTCATGCAGTTTCATGCGTTGCACCTCCTTATATCTTTTGTAGAATTAAACTTCTTTTACCGAAACTAGGTGAGACACCTTATTAGCCATACCTCGGATCGCTGGGTTATCTTCAAGTACGACAGTTTGACGGATCTTATTCAGACCTAGCGCCTTGACAGTAGAGCGCTGATCTTGCGGTCTACCAATAACACTGCGCGTGAGGGTAATTTCTAACTGTTTAGCCATTTTATTTCCCTCCTTATCCTACAGTTCTTCTACTGATTTACCACGAAGTTTAGCGACGTCTTCTGCACGCTTAAGCTCGCTAAGTCCAGTGATTGTAGCACGTACCATGTTGATTGGCGTGTTAGAACCAAGTGACTTAGATAGGATGTCTTGAACACCTGCAAGCTCAAGTACCGCACGGACAGGTCCACCAGCGATAACTCCGGTACCTTCTGCTGCTGGTTTCATAAGAATGTTACCTGCACCAAAACGTCCGTTGATTTCGTGAGGAATTGTCGTGTTCTTCACTGGTACTGTGATTAGATTTTTCTTAGCATCATCAATGGCTTTTTTGATCGCTTCCGGTACCTCTTGGGCTTTCCCTGTACCGAATCCGACATGACCATTTTTATCTCCTACTACAACCAAAGCAGCAAAACGGAAACGACGTCCACCTTTAACTACCTTAGCTACACGGTTGATGGTAACTACGCGTTCTTCAAGATCAAGTTTGTTAGGGTCGATGTTTGTAATCATTTATGTCCCTCCTTTAACTATTAAAATTCTAGGCCGGCTTCGCGAGCGGCTTCAGCTAGTGCTTTCACACGTCCATGATACAAGTAACCTCCACGGTCGAATACAACAACTTTAAAACCGTTGTCGATCGCACGCTTAGCCACTAATTCACCGACTTTTTGAGCAGCCTCGACATTGCCTGTAGCATCAAGGTTGAAGTCATTGTCGACAGTAGACGCACTTGCTACTGTTACTTGGCTTTCATCGTTGATTAGCTGAGCATAAATGTGTTTGTTAGAGCGATATACGTTCAAGCGTGGGCGTTCAGCTGTGCCAAAGACGTTCTTACGAACGCGTGCATGACGCTTTTTACGTACGACATTTTTATCTGCCTTCGTGATCATCAGGGTCACTCCTTTCTATACGTTAGCTACGAACCTTACTTAGCTGTTTTACCTTCTTTTCTGCGTACATATTCGCCTTCGTAGCGAATTCCTTTACCTTTATAAGGCTCTGGAGGACGGATCGCACGAATCTTCGCAGCGACAGCACCAACAAGTTCTTTGTCGATCCCTTTAACTGTTACTTTCGTGTTGGATGGAACTTCGATTTCGATACCTTCATGGTTATCGACTTCAACAGGGTGAGAGTAACCAGCGTTGATTACAACATTTTGCCCCTGTTTTTGCGCACGGTAACCTACACCAATGATTTCAAGACTCTTCTCATAGCCTTTAGAAACACCTTCAACCATGTTACCGATCAGGCTGCGGGTAGTACCGTGAAGAGCACGGTGTTCTTTGTGGTCGCTCGGACGAGCTACAGTAAGAACGTTGTCCTCTACTTTAACTGTGATGTCCTTGTGGAATGTACGAGTCAATTCCCCTTTAGGACCTTTAACTGTAATCGTGTTGTTATCCTGGGTGATTTCTACACCTTCAGGAATTTCAAGTGATTTTAAACCTACGCGAGACATATTTTTGCACCTCCTGTCTGATCTGTTTTTTTACCAGACGTAAGCTAGAACTTCGCCACCGATGGCTTGTTCGCGAGCTTCTTTGTCTGTCAATACACCTTTTGAAGTGGAAACGACGGCTACGCCTAGACCGTTAAGAACTTTCGGAAGTTCTTCAGCGTTAGCGTAAACACGTAGACCTGGCTTACTGATACGTTTCACACCAGTGATAACACGCTCGTTGTTCTGACCGTACTTAAGGAAGATGCGAAGAACTCCTTGTTTGTTGTCTTCAACAAATTCGTAGTCACGTACAAAACCTTCACGCTTAAGGATATCAGCAATTTCTTTCTTCACGTTGGAAGCTGGTAGTTCAAGCTTCTCGTGACGTACCATGTTTGCGTTACGAATACGCGTCAGCATATCTGCAATTGGATCTGTCATTGTCATAACTCATTTACCTCCTTCCCGAATTCGGGTTTACCAGCTGGCTTTTTTGACACCAGGGATTTGTCCTTTATATGCAAGTTCACGGAAACAAATACGGCAAAGCTTAAACTTACGAAGTACGGAATGCGGGCGTCCGCAGCGTTCACAACGAGTGTACTCTTGGACTTTGTACTTCTGTTTACGCTGTTGCTTCGCGACCATTGATTTTTTAGCCACTATTTTCCCTCCTTATAGTTAGCTCATTATTTTTGGAACGGCATACCGAACTGAGCTAGAAGTTCACGTGCATCTTCGTCAGAGTCAGCTGTAGTGACAATAACGATATCCATACCACGCACTTTGTTTACTTTATCGTAATCGATTTCTGGGAAAATCAATTGCTCTTTAACACCAAGCGTGTAGTTTCCACGACCGTCGAAAGCTTTCTTAGAAATACCACGGAAGTCACGCACACGTGGAAGAGATACGGCGATCAGTTTTTGGAGGAATTCGTACATGCGCTCTCCACGAAGTGTAACCTTCGCACCGATTGGCATACCTTCACGTAGGCGGAATCCTGCAATTGATTTCTTCGCTTTAGTGATAACTGGTTTCTGTCCAGTGATCAATGTTAGTTCTTCTACAGCTGTGTCAAGTGCTTTCGCGTTTTGAACAGCATCACCTACACCCATGTTGACAACGATTTTCTCAACTTTTGGTGTTTGCATGATGGAGTCATATTCAAATTTGTTCATCAAAGATGAGACAACTTCTTCTTGATATTGTTTCTTTAGTTCGTTCATCGTGTGGCCCTCCTTTCTTCTATGGCTTATTTATCTAGTGCTTCACCAGATTTTTTCGCGATACGAACTTTCTTGCCGTCCTCGACTTTGTAACCAACACGTGTCGGCTCACCAGTCTTAGGGTCGATTGGCATTACGTTGGATACGTGGATCGCAGCTTCTTGTGTTAGGATTCCACCTTGTGGATTTTCCTGAGAAGGCTTCGCGTGCTTCTTCACTTCGTTCACACCTTCAACAAGAACACGATCTTTCTTCGGATAAGCTTCAAGGATTGTTCCTTGCTTGCCTTTATCCTTACCAGTAATCACCATTACTTTGTCACCTTTTTTTACGTGCATTCTTCGCGCACCTCCTTAACAAGGCTTTTCATTCAGGCTTTTATAATACTTCTGGAGCTAGAGATACAATCTTCATGAATTTAGCATCACGAAGTTCACGAGCTACCGGTCCAAAGATACGAGTACCGCGTGGTCCTTTGTCATCACGCACGATTACTGCTGCGTTTTCATCAAAACGGATGTAAGAACCATCTTTACGGCGCACTCCACTCTTAGAACGTACGATAACAGCTTTAACAACTTCACCTTTTTTAACAACGCCCCCTGGTGTTGCCTGCTTCACAGTAGCAGTGATGATATCACCAATGTTAGCTGTTTTGCGGCCGGATCCACCCAATACTTTGATCGTTTGGATTTCACGAGCACCAGAGTTATCTGCGACTTTCAGACGAGATTCCTGTTGAATCATACAATGTAACCTCCCTTCGGATTAACTCCGAGCGAACTTTATTTAGATAATGACAGACTCTTCAACAACTTCTAGAAGACGGAAACGCTTAGAAGCAGACAATGGACGAGTTTCCATGATGCTTACGATGTCGCCGTTTTTCGCTTGGTTGTTTTCGTCATGAGCTTTGAACTTTTTGGAATACTTTACGCGCTTGCCGTAAAGTTTGTGGAACTTATAAGTTTCTACTAGTACAGTGATGGTTTTATCCATCTTGTCAGAAACGACACGGCCAGTATAAACTTTACGATTATTACGTTCAGTCATGTGAGGGTGACCTCCTCTCATCTATTAGTTATTTACGCCTAGCTCACGTTCACGAGCAACAGTTTTCATACGTGCGATGGACTTGCGAACTTCACGGATACGTGCAGTGTTCTCAAGTTGACCTGTTGCCAATTGGAAGCGTAGGTTGAAAAGTTCTTCTTTAAGAGACTTAACTTTTTGTTCAATTTCGGCAGTGGTTAATTCACGGATCTCATTAGCCTTCATTGATTTCACCACCAATTTCTTCACGTTTTACGAATTTCGTACGGATCGGCAGTTTGTGTGAAGCAAGACGCAACGCTTCGCGTGCAACTTCTTCAGATACACCTGCGATCTCGAACATAATTTTCCCTGGCTTCACAACAGCTACGAAACCTTCTGGAGCACCTTTACCGGAACCCATACGTACTTCTAGGGGCTTAGCAGTATAAGGCTTATCAGGGAAGATTTTAATCCAAACTTTACCGCCACGCTTCATGTAACGAGTCATCGCAATACGCGCTGCCTCGATTTGGCGGGCTGTGATCCATGCTGGATCGATTGCTTGCAAACCATATTCACCGAATGCTACTTCAGTACCGCCTTTTGCACGGCCTTTTAAGCTAGTACGGTGTTGACGACGATATTTAACACGTTTAGGCATTAACATAATGCTTTTCCCCCTTCCTTACTTGTCAGTTTTAGTTGGAAGGACTTCTCCACGATAAATCCACACTTTAACACCAAGCTTACCGTAAGTAGTGTCAGCTTCTGCAGTTCCGTAATCGATGTCTGCACGAAGTGTGTGTAGTGGTACTGTTCCTTCACTGTAATATTCAGCACGAGCGATATCCGCGCCACCTAGACGACCGGATACTTGGGTACGAATACCTTTAGCTCCTGCACGCATAGAGCGTTGGATTGTTTGTTTTTGAGCACGACGGAAAGATACGCGGTTTTCCAATTGACGTGCGATATTGTCTGCTACAAGTGTAGCGTCAAGATCTGGCTTTTTCACTTCAACGATGTTGATGTGAACGCGTTTACCAGTTAGTTGGTTTAGAGCTTTACGAAGTGCTTCAACTTCAGAACCGCCTTTACCGATAACCATTCCTGGCTTAGCTGTGTGCACAGTGATGTTTACACGGTTTGCTGCGCGTTCGATTTCTACCGTAGAAAGAGCAGCATCTTTAAGACGATTTTCAACATATTCACGAATCTTAATGTCTTCATGTAACAAGTCTGCATAGTCTTTGCCAGCGTACCACTTGGATTCCCAATCGCGGATGACGCCAATACGAAGACCTACCGGATTAATTTTTTGACCCACTGATTATCCCTCCTTTTTTTCTGATACGACCACTGTAATGTGGCTTGTGCGTTTGTTGATTTGGCTTGCGCGGCCCATTGCACGAGGACGGAAACGTTTAAGAGTTACGCCTTCGTTTACAAACGCTTCGGAAACGTATAGGTTTTCCGGGTCCATTTCATAGTTGTGTTCTGCGTTAGCGATCGCGGAGTTAAGAAGTTTCTCAACTACTGGAGATGCGCCACGCTGTGTTAGACGTAGTGTAGCTAGAGCTTCACCTACATTTTTTCCTCGAATTAAATCAATTACCAAACGAGCTTTACGAGGAGCGATACGAACGGTTTTAGCAACTGCTTTAGCTTGCATTAGAGTGCCTCCTCTCTATATTAACGTTTTGTTTTCTTGTCGTCGCCAGAGTGTCCCTTAAACGTACGGGATGGCGCGAATTCACCTAGTTTATGACCTACCATATCTTCAGTCACATAAACTGGTACGTGCTTACGACCGTCATAAACGGCGATTGTGTGTCCGACGAAGTTAGGGAAGATCGTAGAACGGCGAGACCAAGTCTTTACGACCTGCTGCTTATTATCTTCGTTCAACTTCTCGACTTTTTTCATTAAATGATCATCTACAAAAGGTCCTTTTTTCAGGCTGCGGCCCATGAATAAACCTCCCTTCGCGATTGAGAGACGGGTGTTATTGCCCGCCCGACAATCCCGTTATTTTTTACCGCGTCTACGCACGATATATTTATCAGACGGCTTGTTGCGTTTTCTCGTTTTGTATCCAAGAGTTGGTTTACCCCATGGAGATACTGGAGATGGCATACCGATTGGTGCGCGTCCTTCACCACCACCGTGTGGGTGATCACTAGGGTTCATTACGGAACCACGTACTGTAGGGCGCTTACCTTTCCAACGAGAACGTCCAGCTTTACCTACGCTGATTAGTTCGTGCTCAAGGTTACCAACTTGACCGATTGTTGCACGGCAAGTGCTTAGTACCAAGCGAACTTCACCAGAAGTCAGGCGTACAAGCGTGTATTTTTCTTCACGACCAAGGATTTGTGCAGAAGCACCTGCAGAACGGACAAGCTGTCCTCCGCGTCCTGGCTTAAGTTCTACGTTGTGTACGATTGTACCAACTGGAATGTCTTTCAACTGAAGTGCATTACCTGGTTTGATATCTGCACCTTCACCAGAAATAATTTCCGTTCCAACCTTCACGCCTTTTGGAGCTAGGATGTAACGTTTTTCACCATCAACATAATTGATTAGTGCAATGTTAGCGGAGCGGTTCGGATCATATTCGACTGTAGCAACGCGTCCAGGTATTCCATCTTTGTCACGCTTGAAGTCGATAATACGATACTGACGCTTGTGGCCTCCGCCCTGATGACGAACTGTCAGCTTACCCTGGTTGTTACGTCCACCTTTTTTATGAAGTGGAGTGACAAGGGAGCGTTCAGGTTTGTCAGTTGTGATTTCAGCGAAATCAGATACTGACATGTGTCGACGACCGTTAGTAATTGGTCTGAACTTTTTAATCGCCATCTTTATTTCCCTCCTTCATATTTCAATTCGTATATTTTATGCTTCGAAGATTTCTAGATCTTCACTGTCCTGAGTCAAAGTGATGACTGCTTTCTTACGATCAGAGCGGTAGCCGCCGTAACGACCCATACGCTTGAATTTACCTTTTAGGTTCATTGTGTTGACAGATGCAACTTGAACACCAAAGACTTCTTCAACTGCTTTTTTAATTTCAGTTTTGTTAGCTTTCGGGCTAACTTCAAACGTATACTTCTTTTCTCCCATAAGATCAGCAGAATGTTCAGTAATGACGGGGCGCTTGATAATATCGCGTGGTTCTTTCATTATGAGAGCACCTCCCCTGCTTTTTCAGCTGCTTCCTTAGTAAGGATCAGCTTGTCATGCGTTAGCAAGTCTAACACACTTACTTGTTCTACAGGAAGACTTTTCACTGTAGGGATGTTGTTAGATGAAAGAGTTACATTTTCGTCTGCTTCTGCAGTAACGATCAATGCTTTCTCGTTAACATCTAGGGCTTTTAGGATGTTTGCAACTTCTTTTGTTTTTGGAGCATCTAGAGATAGGCTCTCAAGAACAATGATGTTGTCTTCCTTCACTTTAGAAGAGAAAGCAGACTGAAGTGCCAAACGACGTACTTTTCTAGGCATTGTGTAGCTGTAGCTGCGTGGTGTAGGACCAAATACAGTTCCGCCACCTACCCATTGTGGGCTACGGATGGATCCTTGACGTGCACGGCCTGTACCTTTTTGGCGCCATGGTTTACGTCCGCCGCCACTAACTTCAGAACGTCCTTTTACTTTGTGTGTGCCTTGGCGAAGATTCGCGCGTTGCATCAACACAGTTTCGTGTAATACGTGAGTATTCGGTTCAATTCCAAAAACGGATTCATTCAGTTCGATTTCACCAACGTTAGAACCGCTTTGGTTTAATAGTGCTACTTTAGGCATGACATATCCTCCCTTCGTTTATTATTTGCTAGCCTTAATTGCACTTGTGATCTTAACGTAAGACTTTTTCGCGCCTGGTACATTACCTTTGATAAGTAGTAGATTACGCTCAGCGTCCACTTTTACTACTTCAAGGTTTTGTAGAGTTACTGTTTCGCCACCCATTTGTCCTGCAAGGCCTTTGCCTTTGAAGACTTTGGACGGGTCAGCACCTTGTCCCATAGAACCGGAACGACGGTGGAAACGGGAACCGTGAGTTTTAGGTCCAGTAGATTGGTTATGGCGCTTGATTGCACCCTGGAATCCTTTACCTTTAGAAGTTCCTGTAACGTCAATTGCGTCACCAGCTTCGAAAATATCAACTTTAACCTCTTGACCTAGTTCAAAGTCATCAAGGTTTGTATTACGGAATTCACGAACGTAGCGCTTAGGTGTTGTGCTTGCTTTATCAGCGTGCCCTTGGGCAGCTTTCTTCAAGCGGTTTGACTTTTCATCAGCAAAACCTAGTTGGATCGCTTCATAACCGTCGTTTTCTGTTGTTTTCTTTTGAAGAACAACGTTTGGCTCAGCCTGAACGACTGTTACTGGGATCAACTCACCATTTTCAGAGAAAATTTGAGTCATGCCGACTTTTCGTCCTAAGATTCCTTTCGTCATCCGTTACACCTCCTATTATCTTTACGATTTATTTATAGTTTGATTTCGATATCCACACCAGATGGTAGATCCAAACGCATAAGTGAATCAACAGTCTGTGGTGTTGGATTAACAATGTCGATTAAACGTTTGTGTGTGCGCATTTCGAACTGCTCACGAGAGTCTTTATACTTGTGAGTCGCACGAAGTACAGTATAAACAGAACGCTCTGTTGGAAGCGGGATCGGACCAGATACATTAGCTCCGGAACGCTTCGCAGTGTCAACAATCTTTTCTGCGGACTGATCAAGTACTCTGTGATCATACGCCTTTAAACGAATACGAATTTTCTCTTTTGCCATTATTTTCCCTCCTTCTTCGCCCATTTTTGAAATAGACATTCTCCGCGAAAAAAACTTGACCACCAGCCATGGCAAAGGGGCCGGGTGTGTCAACAACCTTTCGCTTCATCGCCTTTTATGACCAACATTACTTATTATATAGAAGAAATGCGGTCATTGCAAGGATAAATCCATAATTATTTTCATCACGGACACTTAAAATATTATACTAGCGTTCAGGACGTTTTTCAAGGGGAAACCACGTATTCATAGGGTTTCCGCTGAGATTCTTTGACTGCCTCTTTGAAATCCATTGTCCATTAAAACAAATTTGCGTAAGATTATCAACCATCTCTGTGTTAAGAATGATGTTCTGAAAATTGAAAGACCTTAATGAAATACCGCATCTATTTAATTCCAAGTCCACATAAGATGATATACGTATTTCGAAACAACCGGACTAGCAATTCTCCCATCTACAATTACCTCACTACTCAAAGCCTCCGCGCCTGTCCTTAATAGAATTTCAATAGTATAAGTAGTCGCATTTAACTGAACAGGAACATATTCGGCACGCCGTCCTGTATGATTAGAAAATTATGACGTTGAAAAGTAAGACCCTGACCCTTCATGTCCTAAAGCCTCCATATAGTAAACGAACAAATCATATCATGCGAGATGAGGAATGAGTCGTAGAAACATATATTTTCATTAAAAAAGAGCAACAGCCGCAAGCTGTTGCTCTCTATATAGGATAGTACTGAAATTACTTAGTGATTTCAGAAACTACGCCAGAACCTACTGTACGTCCACCTTCACGAATGGAGAAACGAGTTCCGTCCTCGATCGCGATTGGGGAGATAAGTTCTACAGTCATTTCAACGTTGTCCCCAGGCATAACCATTTCTACGCCTTCAGGAAGTTGAATAACACCAGTTACGTCCGTAGTACGGAAGTAGAACTGTGGGCGGTAGTTAGAGAAGAATGGAGTGTGACGTCCACCTTCGTCTTTAGCTAGTACATAAACTTCAGCTTTGAAGTTTGTGTGTGGAGTGATAGAACCAGGCTTAGCTAGTACTTGACCACGGTTGATGTCTTCACGCTTAACACCACGTAGAAGTGCACCGATGTTGTCTCCAGCTTCAGCGTAATCTAGAAGCTTACGGAACATTTCAACACCAGTTACAGCAGTTTTGCTGGACTCTTCAGCCATACCGATGATTTCAACTTCGTCACCGACTTTAACTGTTCCACGCTCAACACGACCAGTTGCAACTGTACCACGACCAGTGATAGAGAATACATCCTCAACTGGCATCATGAATGGCTTGTCAGTGTCACGGTCTGGAGTTGGAACATACTCGTCAACTGCGTCCATAAGATCGTAGATTGCTTGCTCATACTTCTCTTCACCTTCAAGAGCTTTAAGAGCAGAACCGCTGATTACTGGTACGTCATCACCATCGAAGTCGTACTCAGAAAGAAGATCGCGAACTTCCATTTCTACTAGCTCAAGAAGCTCTTCGTCGTCTACCATGTCAACTTTGTTCAAGAATACAACGATAGCTGGTACACCTACGTTTTTAGAAAGTAGGATGTGCTCACGAGTTTGTGGCATTGGACCGTCAGCTGCAGATACAACTAGGATCGCGCCGTCCATTTGAGCAGCACCAGTGATCATGTTCTTAACGTAGTCCGCGTGACCTGGGCAGTCAACGTGTGCATAGTGACGGCTTTCTGTTTCGTACTCAACGTGTGCAGTGGAGATTGTGATTCCACGCTCACGCTCTTCAGGAGCACCGTCAATCATGTCATATGCCATTGCTTCACCAGAACCAGAACGCTTGTGAAGTACAGTCGTGATCGCTGCAGTTAGAGTTGTTTTACCGTGGTCAACGTGTCCAATTGTACCAATGTTAACGTGGGACTTGGACCGGTCAAATTTTTCTTTACCCATTGTATATTTCCTCCTTTAGATAAGTAACAAGTTTGGTTTTCAAGATTTATGATGCAGCTTAGGAGTAAGCAATAGTCACTCCTAAGCTTACAATACAAGTTATACTTTAACTCGTCTAAAAAATCAATTATTCACCAGCATTTTTCTTAATGATTTCCTCAGAGATGCTCTTCGGAACTTCTTCATAGTGGTCGAAGTGCATTGTGTACGTACCACGGCCTTGAGTGTTGGAACGCAACGCAGTTGCATAACCGAACATCTCAGATAGTGGAACGAATGCTTTAACCACTTGTGCATTACCACGAGTTTCCATGCCTTCTACACGTCCACGACGGGAAGTTACGTCACCCATGATGTCGCCCATGTATTCCTCAGGAATAACAACTTCTACTTTCATCATTGGTTCAAGTAGAACAGGCTTACACTTGTTTTTCGCCTCTTTAAGTGCCATGGAAGCGGCAACTTTAAAGGCCATTTCGTTGGAGTCGACATCGTGGTAAGAACCGTCGTAAAGAGTCGCTTTGATGTCTACCATAGGGTATCCAGCCAATACACCGTTTTCCATAGACTCTTTAATACCTTGTTCTACAGATGGAATGTATTCACGTGGTACAACACCACCGACGATCTTGTTAACGAATTCGAAACCAGCGCCTTCTTCGTTTGGCTCGAACTCAACCCATACGTGACCAAATTGTCCACGACCACCGGATTGACGTACGAACTTACCTTCCACTTGTGCACTACCGCGGAATGTTTCACGGTAAGCAACTTGCGGAGCACCAATGTTCGCTTCAACTTTGAACTCACGCTTCAGACGGTCAACGATGATGTCCAGGTGAAGTTCACCCATACCTGCGATGATCGTTTGACCAGTTTCAACGTTTGTTTCAGTTTGGAACGTTGGATCCTCTTCAGCTAGTTTTCCAAGAGCGATGGACATCTTATCTTGGTCAGCTTTAGATTTAGGCTCGATAGCAACAGAGATTACCGGATCAGGGAATTCCATGGACTCAAGAATAACAAGACTCTTTTCGTCACATAGCGTATCACCCGTACCTGTATCTTTAAGTCCTACCGCACCTGCGATATCCCCTGCATACACAGTGGAGATCTCTTCACGAGAGTTTGCGTGCATCTGCAGGATACGACCTACACGCTCACGCTTGTCTTTCGTGGAGTTTTTCACGTATGAACCAGCATTCAAAGTACCGGAATACACGCGGAAGAAAGTCAATTTACCTACATAAGGGTCTGTCGCAACTTTAAATGCCAATGCAGAGAATGGCTCGTTGTCGTCAGGCTTACGTACAACTTCTTCTTCTGTTTGTGGTACGTGACCTTCAATTGGAGGTACATCTAGTGGAGATGGTAGATAATCGATAACACCATCAATTAGAAGTTGAACTCCTTTGTTCTTGAAGGCAGAACCACAGAATACTGGGTAGAATTCAACACTTAGAGTTGCTTTACGGATGGCATCCTTAAGCTGGTCGTTTGTGATTTCTTCTCCCTCTAGATACTGCATCATCAAGTCTTCATCAAGTTCTGCGACAGCTTCTACTAGCTTGCCACGGTACTCTTCAGCTTGATCTTTGTAGTCGTCAGGAATCGGGCGTGCTTCAGCACGTGTTCCCAAGTCGTCCATGTAGTAGTATGCTTCCATCGTTACTAGGTCGATGATTCCTTCGAATTCATCTTCCGCACCGACAGGAAGTTGAACAGCTGCTGCATTTGCTCCTAGGCGGTCTTGCAACGTACCTAGGGAGTAGATGAAGTCAGCTCCGATTTTGTCCATTTTGTTAATGAAGACAATACGAGGAACACCGTATGTCGTAGCTTGGCGCCAAACAGTTTCTGTTTGAGGCTCAACACCAGATTGTGCGTCAAGGACAGCTACGGAACCATCAAGTACACGCAGGGAACGTTCAACTTCAACAGTGAAGTCTACGTGTCCTGGAGTATCGATGATGTTGATACGGTGACCTTTCCACTGAGCAGTCGTAGCGGCGGAAGTGATTGTAATTCCGCGCTCTTGTTCCTGCTCCATCCAGTCCATTTGGGAAGCTCCTTCGTGAGTTTCACCAATCTTGTGGATACGTCCTGTGTAGAAAAGAATACGCTCTGTCGCCGTTGTTTTACCAGCGTCGATGTGAGCCATTACCCCGATATTCCGAGTCTTTTCCAAGGAGAACTCTCTAGCCATGCATCTTTCTCCTTCCTGTTTGAACCTTTTATTTTTTGGTGATTACCAGCGATAGTGAGCGAATGCTTTGTTCGCTTCCGCCATCTTGTGCATTTCTTCGCGACGCTTCACAGATGCACCTGTGTTGTTAGCAGCATCTAGAATTTCGTTAGCTAGGCGCTCTTCCATCGTTTTCTCTCCGCGAAGACGCGCATAGTTTACGATGAAACGCAAGCCTAGTGCCTGGCGACGTTCTGGACGAACCTCAACAGGTACCTGATAGTTGGAACCACCTACACGACGAGCGCGTACCTCCAATACAGGCATTACGTTCTTCATTGCTTGATCAAATGCTTCCATAGCGTCATTGCCGCTACGTTCTTGAACAAGTTCAAATGCTTTATAAAGGATTTTCTGTGCTTTACCGCGCTGACCGTTAACCATGATTTGGTTGATCAAGCGAGTAACAAGCTTAGAGTTATACATTGGATCTGGTAACACATCACGTTTAGCTACTGGACCTTTACGTGGCATATGTTCCCCTCCCTTCTTCGATGTTTTTATTTAAGCGATATTTGCATATCGATTATTTTTTAGCTTTTGGCTTTTTCGTACCGTATTTGGAACGACCTTGCATACGGCCATCAACACTTGCTGTGTCAAGAGCACCACGTACAACGGTGTAACGTACACCTGGCAAGTCTTTAACTTTACCGCCACGGATAAGAACAACACTGTGTTCTTGAAGGTTGTGGCCTTCACCAGGGATATAAGCGTTAACCTCAAGCTGGTTAGTAAGACGAACACGTGCATACTTACGTAGGGCAGAGTTCGGTTTCTTAGGTGTCATTGTTCCAACACGAGTGCAAACCCCACGTTTTTGTGGAGATGAAAGATCAGTCATACGCTTTTTATAGCTGTTGTAGCCTTTGTTCAAAGCTGGAGAGTTAGACTGCTTTGTTTTGCTCACGCGTCCTTTGCGTACCAATTGGTTAATTGTTGGCATGTTTGTATCCTCCCTTCGTACTTTTTTAATACCACACATCCAGGTGGTTCATAAAAAGGCAAAAAACAAAGCTTTCGCGCAGAACGCCAAAACTTTATTGCTTTATCGCCACTGTAGCCGCACCAACATCAATACCACATGCATTCCCGAGCTCCTCCATCGAAGGTACCCGTGTGTGAGGAATGTTCAGTTGTTGGGCTAATTTAGCTACTTTAAGTGTCATCGACTGATCAGCATCGTCAGCCGTTATGACTTCAACCACTTCGCCATTTTTCATGGCTTTCAGTGTTTGTTTGGTTCCAATGATTATATCGGATTTAGCCTGTGCTACTTTTTCATAAGACATCTTCATATCCTCCAAAGTAACAAGGATAAATGGAAGCACCTTGATTATATTATCACTCACCCAAATGCATGTCAACTGCATCCGGGTGAGTTTTTTGTGCTTCCTTTAATTTTACACCTTGTTAACATCTACTTCTTTATTTTAAGAATGTGTGACTTCTTCCGTCACTTCTGGAACCTCTTGTCTTTGTTGCTCGGATTGCGCTTGGATCTTGCGGTAACGAGTCATACCCGTACCTGCAGGAACAAGCTTACCGATAATAACATTCTCTTTCAATCCTAGCAACTCATCGCGCTTACCTTTAATCGCTGCGTCTGTAAGGACACGTGTCGTTTCCTGGAAGGATGCAGCAGATAGGAAGCTGTCTGTTTCAAGAGACGCTTTGGTAATACCAAGGATGACTGGACGGCCGACTGCCGGCTGGCCACCTTCCATAAGCGCTTTTTGGTTCGCTTCTTTGAATTGGTGAATTTCAAGTAGAGAACCAGGAAGTACATCGGTGTCACCCGAATCAAGGACACGTACTTTACGAAGCATCTGGCGTACCATAACTTCAACGTGCTTATCGGAGATTTCCACCCCTTGCATTCGGTAAACTTTCTGTACTTCTTTGAGAAGGTATTCTTGAACGCCATCAAGGCCTTGTACAGTCAGCAATTCTTTAGGATCAATCGAACCTTCAGTCAGAGGTTCACCTGCTTTGACCTCATCTCCAACCGACACTTTCATACGTGCACCATATGGAGCTGTGTAAGAACGTGATTCTACTGCGCCTTGTACGACGATTTCCTGCTTCTCTTTGACTTCATTGATTTCATGAACCGTACCATCAATTTCTGAGATAACGGCTTGACCTTTCGGATTACGTGCTTCCACGATCTCCTGGATACGCGGAAGACCCTGCGTGATATCGTCTCCGGCTACACCACCTGTGTGGAAGGTACGCATTGTAAGCTGTGTACCTGGCTCACCGATGGACTGTGCAGCGATGATTCCGACTGCTTCACCGACTTCAACTTCATCACCTGTTGCAAGGTTACGGCCATAACACTTCTTACAAACACCATGTTTCGTATTACATGTGAATGCCGTACGGATCACGATCTCTTCAATGCCAGCATCAACGATTTGACGTGCGACATCTTCATAAATGACTTCATTTCTTTCAACCATAACAGCATCGGTTTCAGGATGTTTCACTGTCTGGAACGCTGTACGTCCGATAAGGCGATCAATCAATGGTTCGACCACTTCGGTTCCCTCTGTCAATGCTGCTACAGGAAGACCTCGGTCTGTTCCACAATCATCCTCACGAACAATGACATCCTGCGCTACGTCTACAAGACGACGCGTCAAGTAACCGGAGTCAGCTGTCTTAAGGGCCGTATCAGCAAGTCCTTTACGGGCTCCGTGTGTAGAGATGAAGTACTCGAGTACCGTCAGACCTTCACGGAAGCTTGACTTGATCGGAAGTTCAATGATTCGTCCAGCCGGGTTAGCCATCAGACCACGCATACCAGCAAGCTGCGTAAAGTTAGAGGCGTTACCACGGGCTCCAGAATCACTCATCATGAAGATTGGGTTACGCGGGTTCAAGGATTTCATCAGACGGTTCTGAATATCATCTTTAGCCGCAGACCAAATTTCGATGACGCGATCGTAACGTTCTTCTTCTGTGATCAGACCACGACGGAACTGTTTCAAGACTTTATCCACTTTCTCCTGTGCTTCATCAAGGATTTCCTGCTTCTCTGGAAGTACGACAACGTCGGATACACCGACAGTAATACCGGCCTTCGTTGAGTAAGCAAACCCAAGGTCCTTCATGCGGTCAAGCATCTTAGACGTTTCACTGATGGAGAAACGCTTGAACACTTCTGCGATGATATCACCAAGGATCCCTTTCTTGAATGGAGATACTTCTTCACGCTTAGAAATCTCTTCACGGATATCTGTACCTTTTTCAATGAAGTAGTGATCAGGAGTCTTGATTTCCAAGTTCTCTTTCGTCGGTTCATTGATATATGGGAATGAATTCGGCAGCATTTCGTTGAAGATCAACTTACCTACTGAAGTCAGTAGAAGCTGCTGATTCTGTTTTTCCGTAAATGTTTCGTTATTTAATGAGCTAGCCTGAACAGCTACACGAGTGTGCAGATGAGCATAGCCATTTTGGTAAGCCATTAGAGCTTCGTTCAAGTCTTTGAAGAACATGCCTTCTCCGATGGCACCTTTTCTCTCAAGAGTCAGGTAGTAGTTACCTAATACCATGTCCTGGGAAGGTGTAACGACCGGCTTACCATCCTTAGGGTTAAGGATGTTTTGAGCAGCAAGCATCAAGATACGCGCTTCCGCCTGAGCTTCTGAAGATAGTGGCACGTGTACGGCCATTTGGTCTCCATCGAAGTCAGCGTTGTATGCGGTACATACAAGCGGGTGCAGACGAATGGCACGACCTTCAACAAGAGTCGGTTCAAAGGCCTGGATACCCAAACGGTGCAATGTTGGTGCACGGTTGAGCAGAACCGGGTGTTCTTTGATGACGTCCTCAAGGACATCCCATACTTCGTGGTGTACGCGCTCGATCTTACGCTTCGCTGATTTGATGTTATGAGCAAGACCTCGGGATACGAGTTCTTTCATAACGAATGGTTTGAACAATTCAAGGGCCATTTCCTTTGGAAGACCACATTGGTACATCTTCAAGGATGGTCCTACGACGATAACAGAACGTCCGGAATAGTCGACACGCTTACCTAGCAAGTTCTGACGGAAACGTCCTTGCTTACCTTTCAACATGTGAGAAAGGGATTTAAGCGGTCGGTTCCCTGGTCCTGTAACAGGACGACCGCGACGACCATTGTCAATCAAGGCATCGACAGCTTCCTGCAGCATACGCTTCTCGTTTTGAACGATGATTGTCGGTGCGCCAAGATCCAACAAACGCTTCAAGCGGTTGTTACGGTTGATCACACGACGATACAAGTCGTTCAAGTCAGAAGTTGCAAAACGTCCACCGTCAAGCTGGACCATTGGACGAAGTTCCGGTGGGATGACCGGAAGAACGTCAAGAATCATCCATGATGGATCGTTTCCTGAGTTACGGAAGGATTCTAATACTTCAAGACGCTTGATTGCACGTGTACGACGTTGTCCTTGAGCTGTTTTCAGCTCTTCTTTCAACGTATCTACTTCACCATCAAGGTCTATATCGAATAGAAGCTTACGGATGGCTTCCGCACCCATAGCTGCCTGGAATCCTTGTCCGAACTTCTCACGGTAAGAGCGGTACTCTTTTTCAGAAAGCAATTGCTTCTTCTCAAGAGCCGTCTCACCTGGGTCCGTAACGATATAGGCTGCGAAATAGATAACTTCCTCAAGAGCTCTCGGTGACATATCTAACACAAGACCCATACGGCTAGGGATTCCTTTGAAGTACCAAATGTGAGAGACAGGGGCAGCTAGTTCAAGGTGCCCCATACGCTCACGGCGAACTTTCGCCTTTGTTACTTCTACGCCACAGCGGTCACAAACGACTCCTTTATAGCGGACGCGTTTATATTTTCCGCAGTGACATTCCCAGTCTTTCTGCGGGCCGAAAATTCGCTCGCAGAAAAGACCGTCTTTTTCTGGTTTCAACGTACGATAGTTGATGGTTTCTGGCTTCTTAACCTCACCGTAGGACCAAGAACGAATCTTATCCGGTGAAGCCAGGCCTATTTTCATATACTCAAAGTTATTTACATCTAGCAAGGGGCCTACCTCCCTTTCAGTATCCAGGTTTTACCCTAAGCTTAGAACACGAGCAGCAGCAGTGTTTCTATCTTAATCGTCTAAGTTCAAATTCTCGGATTCTTTGGTTTGCTCTTCTTCGATATCACGCATTTCGATCTCTTGCTCATCAGCAGAAAGGATCTTCACATCCATACCTAAACTCTGAAGCTCTTTAATCAGAACCTTAAATGATTCAGGGACGCCAGGTTCAGGGACGTTGTCACCTTTAACGATGGCTTCGTACGTTTTCACACGTCCGACGACATCATCTGATTTAACAGTCAAGATTTCTTGAAGAGTGTAAGCAGCACCGTATGCTTCAAGTGCCCATACCTCCATCTCACCGAAACGCTGTCCACCGAATTGTGCTTTACCACCAAGCGGTTGCTGTGTAACCAAGGAATACGGTCCAGTAGAACGAGCGTGCAGTTTATCGTCAACCATGTGCGCCAGTTTAATCATATACATGACACCAACGGATACACGGTTATCAAATGGATCACCTGTACGTCCATCATATAGGATCGTCTTAGCATCACGAGCCATACCGGCTTCTTGTAATGTTTCCCAAACGTCTTCCTCTCGTGCACCATCAAATACTGGGGTAGCAATTCTTTCACCCATCAAACGAGCAGCCATACCCATGTGCAACTCTAGTACCTGACCGATGTTCATACGCGATGGAACACCTAGTGGGTTCAACATGATGTCTACCGGTGTACCATCCGGAAGGAAAGGCATATCTTCTTCTGGAAGAATCTTAGAAATAACACCTTTGTTTCCGTGACGACCGGCCATCTTATCACCTTCAGAAATCTTACGCTTCTGAACGATGTAGACACGAATCAATTGGTTCACACCTGGTGGAAGTTCGTCACCGTCTTCACGGTTGAAGATTTTCACATCAAGGACAATTCCGCCTGCACCGTGTGGCACACGCAAGGAAGTGTCACGAACTTCACGGGCTTTTTCACCGAAGATTGCGTGAAGAAGACGTTCTTCTGCAGATAGTTCTGTCACACCTTTTGGCGTAACTTTACCAACAAGCAGATCTCCATCGCTTACTTCAGCACCTACGCGAATAATTCCGCGGTCGTCCAAGTCACGAAGAGCATCTTCCCCAACGTTTGGAATGTCACGAGTGATTTCTTCTGGTCCAAGCTTCGTGTCACGAGCTTCAGATTCATATTCTTCAATATGAATGGACGTGTACACATCATCTTTGACGAGACGTTCACTCATGATGATCGCATCCTCATAGTTGTAACCATCCCATGTCATGAAGGCAACAAGCGGGTTTTGACCCAATGCCAGTTCACCCATATCCATGGAAGGTCCATCAGCCAGGATTTCACCTTGCTTCACGCGATCTCCTTTAGAAACAATCGGGCGCTGGTTGTAACAGCTTCCCTGGTTGGATCGAATGAATTTCTGTAGACGATAACGATCAAGATCTCCTTCAACCTCTTTGCCATCTACTTCAGAAATACGGCGGACACGAACTTCTTTCGCTTCTACGCGCTCAACAATTCCTTCGTGTCTGCAAATGACCGCAGCGCCAGAGTCTTTACCAGACACATACTCCATACCTGTACCGACAAGCGGCGCATCAGGTTTGAGCAATGGTACAGCTTGACGCTGCATGTTCGCACCCATCAAGGAACGGTTGGAGTCATCGTTCTCAAGGAAAGGAATACATGCGGTCGCTGCAGATACAACCTGCTTCGGTGATACGTCCATGTAGTCGATACGGTCACGACTGACAACGGTGTTCTCACCACGGAAACGAGCGATAACTTCTTCATCTGTAAAAGCTCCATCATCTTCAAGCTTGGCGTTCGCCTGAGCTACAACGTAATTGTCTTCCTCATCAGCTGTCAGATAATCGATTTGAGCTGTTACTTTATTGGTATCTGGATCAACACGGCGGTAAGGTGTCTCGATGAAACCAAACTCATTCACTTTCGCATAGGAGGAAAGGGAGTTGATCAAACCGATGTTTGGACCTTCCGGCGTTTCGATCGGACACATACGACCATAGTGGGAGTAGTGTACGTCACGAACTTCAAATCCTGCACGCTCACGAGTCAGACCACCAGGTCCCAATGCTGAAAGACGGCGCTTGTGCGTCAGTTCTGCTAGCGGGTTCGTTTGGTCCATGAACTGAGACAATTGCGAGCTTCCAAAGAACTCTTTAATGGATGCAATAACAGGACGAATATTAATTAATTGTTGTGGTGTGATGGAAGATGTATCTTGAATCGACATACGCTCACGAACCACACGCTCCATACGGGAAAGACCGATACGGAACTGGTTCTGCAGCAATTCACCAACAGAACGCAGACGGCGGTTTCCAAGGTGGTCGATGTCATCTGTTCCACCAACATCGTGCAACAAGTTGAAGAAATAGCTGATAGAAGAAAGAATATCCGCAGGAGTAATGTTCTTCACGTCACGGTCAATGTTTGCATTGCCGATGACATTGATGGAACGTTCACCTTCTGGGTCCGTCGGATCAACGATTTTGACAGACTGAACCTGGATAGGATCTTCAAGGACTCCGTCTACCGGGTCTAGCGTTTCTTCACTCAATGTTCCCTCTTCATCATCAAAATGTGGAATCAGCTTATTCAATAGACGACGATCGATCTTGTCCCCTTTTTCAGCGATCACTTCGCCTGTCTCTTCATCCACTAGCGTTTCTGCGAGCGTCTGATTGAACAAGCGATCTTTGATGTGAAGCTTTTTATTCATTTTATAACGACCAACACGAGCTAGATCATAGCGTTTCGGGTCGAAGAAACGGGAAACAAGCAAGCTTTTCGCATTTTCCACTGTTGGCGGCTCGCCAGGGCGTAGACGCTCGTAGATTTCAAGCAACGCTTTCTCTGTGTTTTCCGTATTGTCTTTTTCCAACGTGTTCTTCAAGTATTCGTTATCACCAATAAGATCAATGATCTCCTGGTCTGTTCCGAATCCTAGAGCACGTAAAAGCACGGTGATCGGTAACTTACGAGTACGATCGATACGGACGTGCACCACGTCTTTCGCATCGGTTTCAAACTCAAGCCACGCTCCGCGGTTCGGGATGACGGTAGCTGTGTAACCTCTCTTACCATTCTTGTCAATCTTTTTGTTAAAGTACACGCTAGGAGAACGAACAAGCTGAGAAACGATAACACGCTCTGCACCATTGATTACAAAGGTACCTGTGTCTGTCATAAGTGGGAAATCTCCCATGAATACTTCTTGTTCTTTCACTTCTCCTGTCTCATTATTCAAGAGACGTACTTTCACACGAAGTGGTGCGTTATATGTTACGTCGCGATCCTTTGACTCATCGACTGGATACTTTGGTTCGCCAAGACTGTAGTCCACAAACTCCAATGACAAATTACCTGTGAAATCTTCGATTGGGGAAATATCCTGGAACATTTCCTTCAAACCTTCTTGTAAGAACCAATCGTAAGAAGCGGTTTGAATTTCAATCAAGTTCGGTAATTCTAATACCTCACTGATGCGTGCGTAACTTCTGCGCTGGCGGTGTCGTCCATACTGAACTAGTTGACCTGTCAACTGATTCACCCCTCAAATCAAGCATTTTAATAACGAAAAAAGGGTCCGGCAAGACATGCCGAACAGGCTTGCGGTTGATCTTGCCACAAGCACTATTTAAACATCCGTTTCACAACGAATGGTGATTCTTCATTTCTCTCTAACGTTAGACAAAAAAGAAAAAGGCTTTTCATACATAAAAACCTCATTTACTTTCAGTGTTCGATTTTACCATTCTGACCATCTATCAACTTTTTATACACATTTCTAAAAAAAGACTTGACAGAGTTCAGATATATTGGCATTTTTCAATACTAGCACAACCAATAGGGCTAGTCAAACTTTTTAGCTTTAAGGATGTAATACCCTTTCCGCTTATCCACGACCTCTGCATTTCCGAACAATTCTTCGAGTTTCTGCTTCGCAGACGGCGCCCCCTGTTTCTTTTGAATCACGACCCACAACTCCCCTTCAACAAGTAGAGCTTCCTTCGCTTCTTCAAACATCTTGTGGACGACTTGTTTTCCGGCTCGAATGGGCGGGTTTGTTAGAATAGCAGCAAACTTCCGATCTTCTATCCCCTTAAAACGATCACTTTCTTGAATCGTAATGTTCCCCACATTATTGTCCGTCGCATTTTTCTTTGCAAGTCCCAAAGCTCTCTCATTAACGTCGACCATGAATACGTGACGGTCTTCGTAAGCTTTAGCTAGAGACAAACCGATTGGCCCATACCCACAACCAAGATCAAGAATGTTCCCTTGGACTCCCGGTTCTTGGAAGGTTTCGATCAATAAACGCGATCCGAAATCCACTTCTTTTTTAGAAAAGACGGCATGATCCGTCGTGAATGTGAACACATGACCAAGCAACTCAAAGTTCCACACCTTTTCTTCACTGCTCGTCGTTGTTTTCTTTGAATAATAATGCTCCGACATAATCCGAACACCTTCTTTTTCATCTATTGAAATGGCAAGGTTTAATCCTGGTCACAGCAAATCTAGCAAAACATGTAGAACCTTGCTAAATATGCCTGTTAAGAAAAAGAAAGCCCGCCGATAAATCAGCGAGCTTTACTTTAAACATTCTCTTACTTAACTTCGACAGAAGCGCCTGCTTCTTCAAGCTTAGATTTGATTTCTTCAGCTTCTTCTTTAGAAACAGCTTCTTTGATTGTTGCCGGAGCACCATCAACCATTTCTTTCGCGTCTTTAAGACCAGCACCAGTGATTTCACGTACTGCTTTAACTACTTTGATCTTAGAAGATCCAGCAGATTCTAGTACTACATCAAATTCAGTTTGCTCTTCAGCAGCTTCGCCACCTGCAGCAGGCGCGCCAGCAGCAACTGGAGCTGCAGCAGATACACCAAATTCTTCTTCAATTGCTTTAACTAGGTCGTTAAGCTCAAGAACAGACATTTCCTTAATCGCTTCGATAATTTGTTCGTTAGACATGAGAAATTTCCTCCTTAGTTTTTGTTGTTATAGTTTAAACGAACGCTAACTTACGCGCTTTCTTCTTCTTTTTGATCCGCGATCGCTTTCGTAGCGTAAGCGAAGTTGCGGATAGGTGCTTGTAGTACGCTTAGGAACATAGATACAAGACCTTCGTAGTTTGGAAGGTTTGCAAGTTCTTTGATTTGCTCAAGAGTTGCAACTTGTCCTTCAACTACCCCACCTTTGATTTCAAGGCTTTCGTGATCTTTAGCGAAGTTGTTCAATACTTTAGCCGCAGCTACAGCATCGTCTTCATGGAATGCGACAGCTGTCGGTCCTTGAAGGACTTCTTTAAGATCAGATAGTTCTACTTCGTCAGCAGCACGACGGACCATTGTGTTTTTATACACTTTGAAATCTACGCCTGCTTCACGAAGCTGGGTACGAAGTTCAGTAACTTCTGCTACATCAAGTCCGCGGTAGTCTACAACGACTGCAGATTTACTGTTGCGGAACTTGTCAGCCAAGTCAGATACAATCTGTTTCTTCTGTTCGATAACACTGCTCATTGTTCCACCTCCTATTGACTTTTCATCATACCGTTCGAAGGTTTTACTCATAAAAAAAACACCTCCACATAGACATGGAGGTGTTTCATAGAGCAGGGCAGTTCGCGCTGCTCTATTTATATCACACACCTCGGCAGGACTTTAAGCGGAGATCCGCACCTGCTGTCTACGGTATAACGTATTTATTTATACAACGCTACCTAGTATATATCGTAGATAACGGAAAGTCAACACTTTTTTATTACTTCGTGTAACCAGAAACGTCTACTTTGATTCCAGGCCCCATCGTAGATGAAACAGCAGCGTTACGCATATAAGTTCCCTTAGATGCTTGTGGCTTCGCTTTAACAAGTGTTTCAGTGATTGCTGCGAAGTTTTCAGCCAACTTGTTCTCATCGAAAGAAGCTTTTCCGATTGGAACGTGGATGTTCGCTGCTTTATCAACGCGGTATTCTACTTTACCTGCTTTGATTTCGTTAACAGCTTTTTCTACTTCGAATGTCACTGTACCTGTTTTAGGGTTCGGCATAAGACCTTTTGGTCCTAGTACACGACCTAGCTTACCAACTTCAGCCATCATATCAGGAGTTGCTACTACGACATCAAACTCGAACCAACCTTGGTTGATCTTGTTGATTAGGTCTTGTTCACCTACGTAGTCAGCACCTGCTGCTTCTGCTTCTTTCGCTTTATCACCTTTAGCGAAAACAAGCACACGCTGAGATTTACCTGTACCGTGTGGAAGCACCATCGCGCCACGGATCTGTTGGTCCGCTTTTTTAGGATCTACACCTAGACGGAATGCTGCTTCGACAGTTTCGTCAAAGTTCGCTTTTGAAGTTTCTTTTACAAGCTTGATGGCTTCTTGCACATCATAAGCTTTTGTACGGTCAACAAGCTTCGCTAGCTCTTGTTGCTTTTTCGTTTTCTTAGCCATTATTAATTTCCTCCTCGTTGTGGTTTTAACGGATTTTCCTCCCACGAATAAAGGTTGCGAAAGAGTCACAAGCTCCATTTCCGCAACCTTTTCCTATCTCCATGTGACGCTGTGGGATTAATCTTCGATCGTGATTCCCATGCTGCGCGCTGTACCTTCAACCATGCGCATTGCAGCTTCAACGTCAGCAGCGTTCAAATCAGGCATTTTCGTTTCTGCGATTTCGCGCACTTGGTCGCGTTTAACAGAAGCTACTTTGTTACGGTTCGGTTCACCGGAACCTGATTCAACTCCTGCCGCTTTCTTAAGAAGAACAGCAGCTGGTGGAGTTTTCGTAACGAATGTAAAGGAACGGTCCTCATAAACCGTAATTTCTACTGGAATGATCGTACCTGCTTGTTCCTGTGTACGAGCGTTAAACTCCTTACAGAATCCCATGATGTTAATACCTGCTTGACCTAGTGCTGGTCCAACCGGCGGTGCTGGGTTCGCTTTACCTGCAGGAATCTGAAGCTTTACAACATTAATAACTTTTTTAGCCACGAGACACACCTCCTTAAAGTCCGTGATGTGGTAATAGGGTTCAACCCCTCCCACTCATTGCGATATCTACGCAATCGCCCTCTTTTGGGGCGCATATAGAACATAAAAATTCTAGCATCTTTATTCCCAATATGCAAGGGGAGAGATAAATTTTATAATTTTTCGA
This sequence comes from Halobacillus litoralis, assembly GCF_009856415.1. Classification (GTDB taxonomy): domain Bacteria; phylum Bacillota; class Bacilli; order Bacillales; family Halobacillaceae; genus Halobacillus; species Halobacillus litoralis_C. Next base: position 42,130 of record NZ_WMEZ01000012.1, read on the forward strand.
TTTGGGTAAAGTCTAACTCTACCGGCGTTTCACGCCCGAACATATTCACATGGACTTTCACTTTTTGTTTGTCCGTATCAATATATTCAATGGATCCTGTGAAGTTTGCGAAAGGTCCGTCTGTTACTTTAACACTTTCCTTAACCTCGAAGTCAACCTCTGCTTTCGGCTGTTCGTTCATGCCCATACGCTTAAGAACCGTTTCTACTTCTTCAGGCAGGAGAGGGATCGGCTTGGATCCGGAACCGGTGGATCCGACGAAACCAGTGACACCTGGCGTATTACGTACCACGTACCAGGAATCATCTGTCATGACCATCTCGGCCAAAACATAACCAGGGAATACTTTTTTCTTCGCCACTTTCCTCTTGCCATTTTTAATTTCTGCTTCTTCGTCCTCGGGAACAAGAACACGGAAGATCTTGTCTTCCATTCCCATTGATTCCACACGCTTCTCCAAGTTTGTTTTCACCTTGTTCTCATAACCTGAATAGGTGTGCACTACATACCATCTTTTTTCCATATTCGCAGGACAAGTGCTTGCCCTTCCCTCCCTTATACTAGAGTTGATGAATATTACTCCAACATGAAAAAACCCGCTGGACGGGTTTTTTGTAAGTCTATCTCCTATTATAGCATAAAATCCACTCTACTATTCTTGAGCGATGAGTTCAAGCACCTGGGAAATCCCAAGATCTACAATAGCGAAGAATACAGCTACGAAAGTGACAGTCAAAATAACCGTAACCGTGTACTTCCACAGTTCCTGACCTTTAGGCCAACTAACCTTTTTCATCTCTCGTGCTACATTCTTGAAGAACTTAAACATGCTGTAATACCCCCAAACTTGCGCCAACTGGCTTCCTTCTCTATTTCGTCTCGCGGTGTAAAGTATGCGTTCCGCATTTTTTACAAAACTTGCGGACTTCAAGACGTTCGGATTGGTTGGATCGATTTATATATGAACTATAATTCCGACTTAAACATTCTGTACAAGCTAAAATGACTTTTTTTCTCATTATCCGTCACCTCAATCTAGAGAGGTTTACACATACTCACTAAATGTAGCACTCTTACCGATTACTGTCAATGCAGCTTTCATAGAGTGATTTCATTGACTTCCAGGTATTTTTCCAGCTTCCTCTTCACACGTTGTAAAGCGTTATCAATAGATTTCACGTGTCGATCAAGCTCAACCGAAATCTCCTGGTAGGAACGTCCGTCCAAGTAGAGGGTCAGCACTTTTTTTTCTAAATCACTTAATAACTCTGACATTTTCTCTTCCATGTCTGAAAACTTCTCTTTATTCACAATCAATTCTTGTGGGTCGATCGCTTTTGAACCAGCGATAACATCCAATAATGTCCGATCTGATTCCTCATCATAAATAGGCTTGTCCAAAGAAACGTAGGAATTCAATGGGATATGTTTCTGTCTCGTGGCGGTTTTAATTGCGGTGATAATTTGACGGGTGACACATAATTCTGCAAAGGCTTTGAAGGATGACAATTTACCCTCTCTGTAATCGCGGATGGCTTTGTAAAGACCGATCATCCCTTCCTGGACGATATCCTCCCGGTCTGCGCCAATAAGAAAGTAAGTCCGAGCTTTCGCGCGCACAAAATTCTTGTACTTATTGATCAAGTAATCTAGCGCCTGGACTTGCCCTTGATTAATCCGTTCAACGACTTCTTCGTCATCAAGCTTGCTAAGATCCAAATCGTTGGTGCTTTTCTCCGTTTGTAAGATGCTCACACAGGATCCCTCCGACCGTGCTACCTCAATATAGCAATATTATACAGTACGATTCTGAAAAGCGTCAACAAGTTGTCAGAATTATTTATCTCCTCGGCGCCATTTTTCAAAGAGTTCCCGTACCTCTTTGTTGATTGGTATTTTAGATTGATAGGGATATTGATTCTGGCTTTCGACATCTTTCTCTATTTGGTTTTCAATATTCTTCAATTCGATATACAGCTCTCTTGCTGATTTCCTGAAGGCTCCCTGCCCGAAAATAGTGCGTTGTTCTGCATAGTCTGAGGTTGCTACATAGACTTGTGTACGAACATCATTCAATTCTCCAGCCAGTTTTTCTATCCGTTCATCAGCGGTTTCGTTTTCTTTTGTAAAGATAACTTCCACTTTGTAATTTTTTTGTTTTTTTTCAACTCCCCGGACATGGTAAGCATCAAAAACGATCATGATCCGGTCCCCGGTGTAGGATTGATACTCCGCCATCATCTCTATAAGGAGATCCCGGGCCTGCCCGAGATCTTTCTCCTTCAGATTTTTCAATTCCGGCCAAGCGCCAATCATATTGTATCCATCGACAATTAAGACATTCATGCCTTATTCCCCTAACGGATGGCGCTTCCTATAGACTTCGTACATCAAAAGGGAAGCGGCTACAGATGCGTTCAAAGAAGTTACTTCTCCAGCCATCGGCAGACTGACCGTCCAATCACACTTCTCTTTCGTTAATCGGCTCATGCCGCGACCTTCACTTCCAATGACGAGGGCAATCGGCATTTTCCCGTCAAGCTCCCGGTAATCTTCTGTGCCTACAGCGTCTGTACCCACCACCCAGACGAACCTTTCCTTCAACTCATCAATCGTCCTGGCAAGGTTCGTTACACGTGCAACTGGAATATATTCGATCGCACCTGTCGACGTTTTCGCAACGGTTGCTGTTAAAGACACAGAACGCCTCTTCGGTATGATGACACCATGTGCTCCTGCCGCATCTGCCGTCCTAAGAATAGAACCAAGGTTATGAGGGTCTTCAATTTCATCACAAATAATGAAAAATGGAGGCTCGTCCTTTTCTTCCGCTTTCGCAAATAAATCTTCCAAATCACTGTATTCATACGCAGCCACCGAAGCAATGACCCCCTGGTGATTTCCATCAACGAGCTGATCAATTTTCTTCTTGGGCACTTTTTGAACAATGAGCCCATTTTCTTTGGCCAGCTGCTCAAGCTTTTTATATGCCTGGTGCTGCAGCTGATCCGATACCATCACTTTATTGATCGGTCTGCCTGACCGGATGGCTTCCTGGACCGAATTCTTTCCGATGATCCATTCTCCATTCATTACGCTTCACTCCTTTCTTCAACGATTTGAATTGCATGTTGTATCAACGTTTCCAGCCGCTCCGTCTGTCCGGCCAAATACAAAAATCCCAACACTGCTTCGAACGCGGTCGAATAACGATAGGTCTGTACGTTGGTGTTTTTAGGGACGGATCCCGATTTTGCGTTCCGTCCTCTCCTAAGCACCCCTTCTTCTTCTTCCGTGAGCTTTCCTTCTTCCTGCCATACACGGACCACATCCGCTTGCGATACAGCCGACACGAATTGGATGGCTGTCTGGTGAAGGTGTTGAGGCTTCACCTCTCCTTTTTGTAGCAAGTGCTGTCTGACATAAAGCTCATAAACAGAGTCGCCCATGTAAGCGAGGGCAAGACTCTTCATCTGTTTCGCATTTGCGATTGTCATCGTCTTACCCCCGCTTCCATCTCGTGCCTTGGGATGTATCTTCAAGGATGATGTTGCGATCTTTCAACTCATCACGTATTTCGTCGGCACGCGCAAAGTCACGGTTCTTTCTAGCTTGCTTACGCTCCTCAATCAGGGCGTCCACTTCTTCATCAAGCAATTCTTCCTGCGCCTGCAGTTGAATGCCGAGGACACCTGTCAATTCTTCAAACAACTCTTCAAAAGCCGTTAAGACTTTTTCGTGGGTCTGGTCTTCCTGTAAATATAAGTTCGCCGACTTAGTCAAGTCAAACAGGACAGAAATCGCATTCGCCGTGTTGAAGTCATCATCCATTTCTTTAATGAATTGCTCTTTAAAACCAGCAACCTTATCAAGCCACTCGCCTTGATCTTCCTCCAAGCTCATCGTGGAATTTTTTCGGTGCTGGATGTTTTCATACGCATTCTTGATACGGTCAAAGCTGCTTTTCGCCCCTTTCAACAACTCATCACTGAAGTTGATCGGGTGACGGTATTGAACACTCAGCATGAAAAAGCGGATCACTTGAGGATCATGCTTTTTCACTAGATCATGGGCAAGGATGAAGTTTCCGAGGGACTTCGACATTTTTTCGTTGTCGATATTAATATACCCGTTATGCATCCAATAGCGCGCAAAAGATTCCCCGTTATGAGCTTCTGATTGCGCAATTTCATTTTCATGGTGTGGGAAGGTCAAATCCTGCCCACCCGCATGAATATCGATGGTTTCTCCAAGGTATTTCTTCGCCATTGCGGAGCACTCGATGTGCCACCCCGGTCGGCCGCTTCCCCAAGGACTTTCCCAAGTGATTTCGCCTTCTTTTGCATCTTTCCAAAGGGTGAAATCAAGCGGGTCTTCTTTTTTATCCCCGATTTCAATGCGGGACCCGGATCTTAGCTCATCGATGGACTGGTGAGAAAGCTTTCCGTATTGATCGAAGGAGCGCGTACGGAAATACACGTCCCCGCCCGCTTCATAAGCGAATCCTTTATCGATCAACCCCTGGATAAAGCTGATAATCTCATCCATGTTTTCCGTCACACGCGGATGATCCACTGCTTCTTTCACACCTAGTGCACCAACATCTTCTTTGTAAGCCGTAATGAAACGATTGGCGATATCTGTGACTCCCTCGCCCATTTCATTCGCCGCTTTAATCAATTTGTCATCGACATCTGTAAAGTTGAGCACATAGTGTACATCATAACCTCTGTACTCAAAATATCTTCTCACCGTATCGAAAACGATCGCCGGTCTTGCATTCCCGATGTGAATGTAGTTATAGACCGTAGGACCACAAACGTACATTTTCACTTTTCCTTCTTCCAGCGGATGGAACGGTTCCTTTTTTCTTGTCAGTGTGTTGTATATGTTAATTGCCATGTTGGTTCACTCCTTTGGTTTCCTCCATTTGTTTGCGCAGTTCCGCCATTTCCTTCTCGATCTCGTTCAACCGGTCGTACACAGGGTCTGGAAGTTTGTGATGGTCCAGGTCCTTCTTTTGGACTTTCTTGCCATCTTGAATGACGACATGACCAGGGATGCCGACGACTGTTGAATTGTTCGGAACATCGTGGAGCACCACAGAACCGGCCCCTACCTTAGAGTTTTCCCCGATTGTGATCGACCCCAGCACTTTCGCCCCTGTGGCTACTAATGAGTTATCAAGGAGAGTGGGATGTCTTTTGCCTTTTTCTTTTCCCGTCCCTCCGAGCGTCACTCCTTGAAAGATCGTCACATTATCTCCAATCTCACACGTTTCCCCGATGACGACCCCCATGCCGTGGTCGATGAAGAAACGACGCCCGATTTTCGCTCCGGGATGGATTTCAATGCCTGTCAGGAAACGGCTCCATTGGGAAATGAGCCGAGCCAGGAAGAAAAACTTCCGTTTGTGACAAGCATGGGCCACCCGATGCGCCCATATGGCATGCAGTCCTGAATACGTCAGGATCACTTCAATATAAGAACGAGCAGCAGGATCTTGATCGAACACCACATCGACATCTTCTTTAAACATTTTGAACAGCCCCATACTTGCTCCCCTCCTTGTACTGAAACAGAAGCAGTTCCAATAAAAATAAAAAACGCGCCTTTGTGCCAATGGCACAGAGACGCGTCGAACGTGGTTCCACTCTGTTTGGGATCGGCTTTTTTGCCTTTCCCCGCTTCACCCTTGATAACGGAAGGTACCCGCTTCGGCATACTTCGTTCAGCCGAAGACTCCGAGGTGCATTTCAAAGGCTTCTCAACGAATCACTTCCAGCCGTGGTGATTCTCTCTGTAGAAGAGGGGGCCTCTTACTTCTCCTCATCAACGTTTCGTATAGGTATCTCTACTATATGATATTCTTTCCCACTTGTGAACGAATTAAGCTTGCAACTTGCTTAATACATCATTCAGACGGACCGTTACGGTTTCCAGCCCAAGCAAGTGAATCGCGTTCGGAAGTTCAGGGCCGTGGGTTTGACCTGTTGTAGCTACACGGACAGGCATGAACAGCTTCTTCCCTTTATGGCCGGTTTCTTTCTGAACCGCTTTGATTTGCTTTTTAATGTTTTCAGGTGTGAATTCTTCCAGCTCATGAAGGTTCTTCTTGAACGTTTCCAGTACTTCAGGTACTTGTTCCCCTTCAAGGACTTCCATCGCAGCTTCATCATACTGAATTTCCTGTTTGAAGAACAATTCGGTAAGCTCGACGATTTCTGCTCCGTAGCTCAATTGTTCCTGATAAAGGCTGATTAGTTCGTGTGCCCACTTGCGATCTTCTTCGCTCATATCCTGAGACAAACGTCCAGCCTCAACTAAATGAGGAAGAGCAAGATCGACAACACGGTCCAAATCAGAGGCTTTGATGTATTGGTTGTTCATCCATTTCAGTTTCGCAGGATCGAAGACAGCTGGTGAAGTGGAAAGTCTGTCCGCATCAAAGATCTCAACAAGCTGATCCTGTGTGAAAATTTCTTCTTCCCCAACTGGCGACCAGCCTAGTAAAGTGATGAAGTTGAAAAGAGCTTCTGGCAAATAACCAAGATTCTTATACTGCTCAATAAACTGAAGAATGTGTTGATCACGTTTGCTCAGTTTTTTGCGCTCTTCATTGAGGATCAACGTCATATGACCGAACTTCGGAGGTTCCCAATCGAACGCTTCGTACACCATCATTTGTTTCGGTGTATTGGAAATATGCTCTTCTCCACGAAGGACGTGTGTAATTTTCATTAAGTAATCATCAATCGCAACAGCGAAATTATACGTTGGTGTTCCGTTCTGCTTAACGATGACCCAATCTCCAAAATCGCTGGATTCAAAAGTGATGTCGCCACGGACGATATCATTGAACGTGTACGTATGGTTTTCAGGAACACGGATACGAATACTAGGCTTACGGCCCTCCGCTTCGAATGCTGCGATTTGTTCCTCTGTAAGGTCGCGGTGCGCCCCAGAGTATTTCGGCGCTTCGCCTCGTGCCATTTGCGCTTCCCGTTCTGCTTCAAGCTCTTCGGATGTCATATAGCATTTGTAGGCAAGACCACGTTCCAACAATTCGTCGACATATTTCTTATAAATATCCAGACGTTCCATCTGACGGTAGGGACCGTATTCGCCCCCTATTTCTGAACTCTCGTCCCATTCGATTCCCAACCACTTCAAGTAGTCGAGCTGGCTCTTTTCTCCACCCTCGACGTTTCGTTTTTCATCTGTATCCTCAATACGGATGACTACCTTTCCACCTGCATTTTTCGCATAAAGGTAGTTGAATAGGGCAGTCCTTGCATTACCAATGTGAAGGTGCCCTGTCGGACTTGGTGCATAACGCACCCGTACTTCGTTAGACATAATTGTTCTCCTTTCCTATTCCGGTCTATATCCTTGACTTATTTTATCATTTTTTGTCTAGGAATGCTGTTTATTTTGCAAAAGGACAACCGCTTGAGCAGCAATCCCTTCTTTGCGGCCCGTAAAGCCGAGTTTCTCCGTAGTCGTTGCTTTCACGTTGATCCGTCCAGGTTCAACCCTAAGGAGAGAAGCAATGTTTTCACGGATTTGTTCAATGTATGGAGCCATTTTTGGTGCCTGGGCAATGACCGTACAATCCATATTCCCAAGTTCATACCCATGCTCTGTCACGATATCCCACACATGCTGCAGCAATTTGCCAGAGTCTGCATCTTTAAATGCCGGATCAGTGTCTGGAAAATGTTTACCGATGTCTCCTTCGCCAATTGCTCCAAGACAGGCATCTGCAATGGTGTGAAGCAGAACATCTGCGTCTGAATGGCCAAGCAGCCCTTTCTCATGTGGAATTTCAATACCTCCAATGATACATGGACGTCCTTCCGTCAACTGGTGTACATCAAATCCTTGGCCGACACGAAACATAGGGCCATCCTCCACCTTTCCATTTGTTTGATTATTCAAGTAAGCTTGGGCTTTATGTAAGTCTTCTGGAGTCGTAAGCTTGATATTGTCATAGCTTCCCTTTACGATTGCCACTTCTTTGTCCAACCGCTCCACGAGGGAAGCGTCATCTGTGCCGTAGTATCTGCTTTTCCTCGCTCGTTCATGCGCTTCATAAATTAAATCATAAGAGAAGGCTTGAGGTGTCTGAGCTGCCCATAACGTACTTCTATCCAGTGTATCCAAACCATGATCAGACTTCTGCTTGATTGTATCCGTCACAGGTACGGCAAGAAGAGCCGCCTCTTTTTCGTACACCGTTGCAGACAGTTCGTGTAAGAGCTCCTGGGGTACAAACGGGCGCGCCCCGTCATGAATAAACACAGGAAGCTTTCTGTTTCGAACGGTTTGCAGCCCTGCAAACACACTATCCTGACGTTCTGCTCCCCCATCAACAAGTTGAACCGATTGGCGGAGTGGATATTCTTTTAGAAGTTTTTCCATTTGAGACCGTTCGCGTTCATTCGTTACTAAGATCAACTCTTCACACCACTCATCCTGATCAAAGACGGAAAGGGTGTGACAGATCAATGGCTGGTTACCGATTTTCAAGAACTGCTTATTGCGACCAGCGAGCATCCGCTTGCCCTGTCCTGCCGCAAGTATAATGGCTGTATATTTTTTCATGCGTATCCATCCTACGTTTGTTTAGACGTTCATAAAACAACAAAAGCGATAACACGCATGTTATCACTTTTGTCATTCTCTATTTGTTTATACCGTTTTTACAAGGCTTTTTCAAGTGATTTCGGCTTTGCAAAAATCATACGGCCGGCTGATGTCTGCAGCACGCTTGTAACTACGACTTCAATCGTCTTCCCGATAAAGTCTTTTCCTTCTTCGACCACGATCATTGTACCGTCATCCAAGTAGGCGACCCCTTGATTTTGCTCTTTCCCGTCTTTGATCACTTGAATCGTCATCTCTTCTCCTGGAAGCACGACCGGTTTAACAGCGTTCGCAAGATCATTAATGTTCAAGACTTGGACATTTTGAAACTCACAAACTTTATTCAAGTTGAAATCGTTCGTTACAACAATTCCGTCCATGACCTTCGCAAGCTTCACAAGCTTACTGTCTACTTCCTGGATGTCTTCGAAGTCTCCTTCGTAAATTTCAACATTCACAGGGAGATCCTTTTGAAGACGGTTCAAAACGTCCAATCCACGGCGACCACGGTTTCTTTTCAGGCCATCGGATGAATCGGCGATGTGCTGCAATTCTTCCAATACGAATTGTGGGATCACAATCGTTCCTTCAAGGAAATGTGTATCACAAATATCCGCGATGCGGCCATCAATGATGACACTTGTATCCAAAATCTTTCGTTTCGGTACCAAAGCAGGATCGACCGTAGAATCTCCTTGAAGTTCATCTTCCGGCTTCTTGTCTTTCTTTGAAACCAAGTTCAAGAATTCGTCTTTCCGCTTAAAACCAACTTGAAAACCGAAGTAACCTAATAAGAAGGTTAAAAAGATCGGGACGACCTGGTTAACCACTTGAATCTGGATATCTTGTACAGGGATATTGATCAAGTAGGCGATGATCAGCCCGACAATCAAACCGAGGCTACCAAACAGCAAATCCGCTACCGGTGCCCGAACGAGTGTATCCTCGACCCACCTTAAAAAATCGACAATATAATCCACAATCCAAAAAGTAAATAAAAATAATATAAGTGCTCCTAGTACGGCCCCTAAGACAGATTGAATCCAATTCTGCCAAGTCAGCCCCATGGTTGTAAACAGCTCTGGGAAATAGAGGTAACCGATGGTTCCGCCGGTTATGACAATAAACAACTGTACGATACGTTTAAGCACTTGTATTCACCTCCTCAAACACAGTATGACCAAACCTAACAACCATTAACCATATAAAAAAGGAATGATGGTTTTTAACTTAGCACAACTTCCAAATTAAGTCAATGAGTAAACAAATTATCATACCATATTGTTCACAAATAAGTCAATGTTCTTATATATGTCGGTCCACGAACAATTGTTCTTGTATGCGATCAAGCCCATCCCTGATTTTCATAGCACGGATTTCTCCGACACCATCGACTTCCACAAGCTCTTTAGGAGAAGCCTGAATCAGTTCTTCCAACGTACCGAACCTTTCGACCAAGTGTTCAATAATGAGGACGGGAAGTCTTGGAATCCGGCTTAAAATCCGGTATCCTCTTGGAACGATAGGATCCGACAACTTCGTATTCGGTGAATACCCCATGAGTTTCAATACCTGCTCATCTGAAAGAAGCTCCGTATTGGTGATTTCCTGCATTTTTCTCAAAATATAATAAGGTTCATAATCCGGACGCTTACTATAATCGCGTAAAAGCAATGTCGCTTCATCTTCAATATTCGAGACTAATTCCGTCAATTGCAGCTGAATCAAACGCCCCTCTGTACCTAGTTCATTCACATAGTTCAAAATCTCTGTCTTCGTCCGGAGTACCATCTCAATCCGGTGGACGACCTGAACGACTTCAGAAAAGGATACCATGTTTTCAAACTCCATCGCACCGAGGTTCGTCACGCTTTGGTCGAGCACATTTTTATATTTTTCCAACGTCTGAATCGCCTGGTTGGCCTTCGTCAAAATGACACCAATATCTTTCAGTGAGTAACGGAGAGAACCTTTATACAACGTAATCACATTTCGACGCTGGGATATAGCAATGACGAGAGCACCCGTCTGTTTAGCCACACGCTCTGCCGTCCGGTGTCTCATCCCCGTTTCTGTGGATAGGATATCCGGGTCCGGCATCAATTGCGCATTAGCAAAAAGAATCCGGGTCCCTTCATCATTCAAAATTAATGCCCCATCCATTTTCGCCAGTTCGTAAAGGTGAGCGGGAGTGAAATCAGACTGGATATGGAACCCGCCATCCACGAGGTCCCTCATATGATCCCCGTATCCGAGCACAATCAGCCCACCCGTTTTAGCACGCAGGACGTTATCAATTCCATCTCTCAGAGGTGTACCCGGGGCCACCAACTGGAGAATTTCTCCGATTCCATTTTCTTTGATTTCATGCCATTCCATTTATGAATCCCCCAGTGTAACCTTCATCGCCTCCTGAACGGTGCTGACACCGATCACTTCGATTTGAGAAGGAGGCGTCCAGCCATCCATGTTCTTCTTCGGAATGATGACCCTTTTGAAGCCTAACTTCGCCGCTTCCTGGACTCTTTGCTCAATTCTTGCAACTCTTCGTATCTCACCCGTCAAGCCAACTTCCCCAACGACCACATCATCTCCATTTGGAGACTGATTCCGGAAACTTGAGGCAATGCTGATCGCAACGGCTAAATCAATCGCCGGCTCATCCAATTTCACGCCACCAGCGACTTTTACGTAAGCATCCTGGTTCTGAAGCAGGAGCCCTGCTCTCTTTTCCAAAACAGCCATTAAAAGCGGTACACGGCTGTTATCAAGACCTGTAGCCATCCGTCTCGGGTTTCCGTATGCCGTCGGTGAGATCAAGGCTTGTATTTCTACAAGTACCGGTCTTGTCCCTTCCATGGAAGCCACCACGATTGAACCCGCAGCCCCTTGCGAACGTTCTTCCAGGAAAATTTCTGAAGGGTTCAGAACCTCTTCCAGGCCTTTCTCCTTCATTTCAAAGATTCCCATTTCATGAGTACTTCCAAAACGGTTCTTCACACTTCTTAGAATTCTGAATGTGTGATGCTGCTCTCCTTCGAAATAAAGGACGGCATCCACCATATGTTCAAGCAGACGTGGGCCGGCAATGGAACCTTCTTTAGTAACATGCCCCACGATGAAAATAGGGATACCTTTGCTTTTAGCGATTCTCATCAAGTGACTTGTACATTCACGAACTTGGGAAACGCTCCCCGGAGCAGAGGTCACATCTTCTTTGAAAATGGTCTGGATTGAATCTATGACCACAAATTTTGGTTCAATGTTTTCAATTTGGTTGATGACATCCTGTAAGTTTGTTTCCGGTAAAACATAGAGTTCATCGGATGTAATATCCAAACGCTCGGCCCGAAGCTTCGTTTGTCGCGATGACTCCTCCCCGGATATGTAGAGGACAGGAAAGTCTTTTTTCGCGATCTGTGCAGAGACCTGAAGTAAAAGAGTGGATTTACCGATTCCCGGATCCCCGCCAATCAAAACTAGAGACCCCGCCACGATTCCTCCACCTAACACCCGGTTAAACTCAGGCATATCTGTCGGCATACGTGGTTCTTTTTGCGACTTTATTTGTGTGATTTTTTCAGGTTTCGTTGTTGCGGAAGTGGAGCTTGTCTGAAACACATGTCTGGAATTCGCCGGAGCAGCTGTCATTTCTTCAACCAGCGTGTTCCATTGATTACACCCCGGACATTTTCCCATCCATTTAGGTGTCTCATACCCACATTCCTGGCAAACAAACTTCGTTTTCCTTTTTGCCAAGATTATCTCGCTCCTTATTCTTATTATTCTATACGTAAAAGATTGTGAATCAGTTTCACGATCTTATCAATTGTATTAAATCATTCTAGTAAAATCATAGCGGAAGAAGAAAAAAATCGGAAGGCAAACCCTTCCGATTTTTCTTAGGCTCTGTTCACTATATGATGAATTTCTATGAAATAGAAGAAGGGGAGCAGCCCTTCATCCTCGTCATTTCCACCATCTGTGTGATCCGAGTCTTCCTGCTTCTATACAACTATTTTAATTCGTAGACTCTTGCTGGGTATGAACCACAAAGTTCTTATCATCATCAAGCTCAATTTTCACACTTTGCCCTTTGGCGATGTTTTCTTTCAAGAGTTCTTCTGAAAGCAGGTCTTCCACATTCTTTTGTATAGAACGGCGCAATGGACGTGCTCCGTATTCCGGATCGAACCCTGATTCTGCAATATGCTGAATAGCGGCATCCGATAAGACGAAGTCAATCTCTTGTTCTTTCAGACGTTTACGCAGTTCTTCGACCATCAATGTCACAATATCTTTCATGTGTTTTCTCTCCAGGGAGTGGAAAACAATCGTTTCATCGATACGGTTCAAGAACTCAGGACGGAACGCTTTCTTCAAAGCATCTGTCACTTTCGATTTCATATCTTTATAATCCTGATCGGTATCACCCATGGAGAAGCCAACATATTTGTTCTGTTTCAATTCTTGAGCACCGACGTTGGATGTCATGATCAGCACGGTGTTACGGAAATCTACGACGCGTCCTTTGGAATCGGTTAGACGACCATCCTCAAGAACCTGAAGCAAAATGTTGAATACTTCCGGATGCGCTTTTTCAATTTCGTCAAGCAGGACCACAGAGTAAGGCTTATTGCGTACTTTCTCTGTTAATTGTCCGCCTTCATCATAGCCGACATAACCTGGAGGTGAACCGACAAGGCGGGACGTACTGTGTTTTTCCATATACTCGGACATGTCGATTCGGATCATCGCATCTTCTTCTCCGAACATGCTCTCTGCTAATGCACGAGCAAGCTCTGTTTTACCTACACCTGTTGGTCCAAGGAAGATGAACGAACCGATTGGACGTTTCGGATCTTTAAGTCCGGCACGGGCACGTCGAATCGCTTTGGAAATTGCTTTGACCGCTTCTTCCTGGCCGATGACACGATTGTGGAGCGTATCTTCAAGATGAAGGAGGCGTTCGCTTTCATCTTTCGTCATTTTGGATACAGGTATTCCCGTCCAAGTGGATACGACAGAAGCAATATCCTCCACTGTAACTTCGGAATCTTCCTGCCCTTGCTTTTCTTTCCACTCATCTTTCGTTTGTTCCAGTTCATCTCTCAAGCGCTGCTCACTGTCTCTTAAGGAAGCAGCTTTTTCAAATTCCTGACTCTGTACAGCGGCATCCTTCTCTTTTCGCACTTCCTCAAGCTTTTGCTCTAACTCTTTCAAGTTCGGTGGAGCTGTGTAGGAACGCAGGCGCACTTTGGATGCAGCTTCATCAATCAGGTCGATCGCTTTATCCGGCAGGAAGCGGTCCGTGATGTAACGATCAGAGAAACGGACAGCAGAGTCAATGGAATCATCTGTAATCGTCACACGGTGGTGGGCTTCATAACGATCGCGAAGACCTTGCAGGATTTGGATGGATTCTTCGAGGTTCGGTTCATCCACTTGAATAGGTTGGAACCTACGCTCGAGGGCAGCATCCTTTTCAATATATTTACGGTACTCATCAAGTGTCGTAGCACCGATACATTGCAATTCCCCACGGGCAAGGGACGGCTTAAGAATATTGGATGCATCAATCGCACCTTCTGCGCCACCAGCACCGATCAACGTGTGAAGTTCGTCGATGAACAGGATGATGTTCCCCGCCTGACGGATTTCTTCCATCACTTTTTTCAAACGATCTTCAAATTCACCACGATACTTGGTTCCGGCAACGACGGTACCCATATCAAGTGTCATTACCCGCTTATCGCGAAGGATTTCTGGTACTTCATTATTCATGATCTGTTGAGCCAGACCTTCGGCAATGGCCGTTTTACCAACACCAGGTTCACCGACAAGAACTGGATTATTTTTCGTACGACGGCTCAATACTTGAATCACACGCTCGATTTCTTTACTTCGACCGATAACTGGGTCGATGTTGCCTTCTTTTGCAATCGCTGTAAGGTCTCGAGCAAGTGAATCGAGAGTCGGTGTATTCGCATTCGCCGCCTGAGCCCCTGATCCGCCACCACGACGGTTTTGACCACCTGTAGACTCATTGTTCCCAAGCAATTGTAAAACTTGCTGGCGGGCTTTATTCAAGCTTACACCCAGGTTATTCAGTACACGGGCAGCGACGCCTTCTCCTTCACGGATCAATCCAAGAAGAATATGTTCTGTTCCCACGTAAGAGTGTCCCAGTTTACGAGCTTCATCCATCGAAAGCTCAATGACTTTTTTCGCGCGAGGCGTATAATGAATCGTTTGGGATACTTTCTCTCCCTTACCGATTAACTTCTCTACTTCTTGTTGGATTTTTGAAGACTCGAGGCCTAATGCGGTCAGAGCTTTAGCAGCTATGCCTTCCCCTTCACTAACCAAGCCTAAAAGGATATGCTCTGTACCTATGTTATTGTGACCTAAACGAACAGCTTCTTCCTGTGCCAGCGCCAATACTTTTTGTGCTCTTTCTGTAAATCGCCCAAACATCATGGACATTCCCTCCTAACATTATTCTTCATTTTCTAATTGAAGTCGTTCGCGGATTAAAGATGCTCTTCTTACATCCCTTTCATCAGGGGATAAAGTAGTCTTAGCGTATTGTTGTAAGAACCCTGGCTGTGTAAGAACCATCAATTCATTCAAAATCGTGCGCGGGATATGATCGATAAAACCTAAATCGATGCCCAATCTCAGGTCAGAAAGGCATTTTGCCGCCTCCTTAGATTCTATGATTCGACTATTGGTCAAAACACCATAGGAACGAAAGATACGGTCTTCCAATTGTATGCTTGAGCGGGCCATCAATGCTTCTCTTGCTTTTCTCTCCTGTTCAATCAGCTGTTTGACGACACTGTGAAGGTCCTCGACGATATCCTCTTCCGATTTACCAAGAGTTATCTGATTGGATATCTGATAAATATTCCCCAGTGCTTCACTACCTTCCCCGTAAATGCCTCTTACCACAAGGCCCAGTTGGTTAATGGCCGGTGTCATCCGGTTGATTTGGTTCGTCATGGATAGAGCAGGCAGATGCATCATGACAGAGGCTCTCATTCCCGTACCTACATTCGTCGGACAGGCAGTCAAATAACCCCGCTTTTCATCAAAAGCATAATCTACTTTTTCTTCAAGCCAATCATCCAATTGACTGGCTTGTTCTAGTGCCTGATCCAACTGAAAGCCAGGGAAATATAACTGTATGCGAATATGATCCTCTTCATTAACCATGATTGAAACTTGCTCATTTTGTGATATGAGAGAGGCCGACTTCTCAGCCCTTTCAGCCAAGTGTGGACTGATCAAGTGTTTTTCTACCAGTACTCTCTTTTCTATTGGCTGTAAATCTTTCATCTGGACCAGCTCAAAATCTTTATAATCTCTAAAAGACTCCTTTTGAAACTCTTGTTGGAAGAATTCCAACACTTTATTCAAAGTCTCATCAGAAGCAATGATAGGAAAAGGATGTTGTGAGAAATTACGAGCAAGTCGTATACGGCTGCTAAGTACAATATCGCTGTCCGGGCCCTCTTGCTTCATCCATGGACTAATGGCTTCATTCATGAATTGCTGTAAGGACATTACTCGTCATCCTCCTCCCTATGATGCAATTGACTTTCTAAAGATCTAATCTTATCTCTAACTTTCGCTGCCTCTTCGAATTCTTCCTGCTCAATTAATTGTCGAAGATTAGTTTTATGTTCTTCCATCTCTTTTTTTAGGTGCAAATTGCCACCTTCACGCTTCGGAATTTTGCCGTCATGCCTTGTGTTTCCACTGTGAACACGACGCAAAATGGGATTCAATCGTTCATCGAACGTTTTATAGCAGTCTGCACAACCAAACTTACCTATCCTTGCAAACTCCTCATAACTGAGCCCACAATTAGGACATTTCAGCTTCGGCTTTTGAGTATATGAGTGAGCGCTCTGTCCTTTTAAAGGAGAAGGTCCCTCTGAATGGAACAGACCTGAAAGGAGATCATTCAAGGTGAAGTTCTCTTCCCCATAACTCATGTACCCATTTTCCTTCGCACATTTTTCACATACATGGACTTCTGACTTTTGACCATTGATCACCTGCGTCAAATGGACAGTAGCAGGACGCTGATGACATTTCTGACACTCCATCTGAATCTCTCCCTTCTCTCACTCAACATTTATATTTAAGGGTGAAAAGCATGGCTGTCATGATTCGCGCGCGAACTTCATCGCGAAGAGGTAAAGAAAAAGCAAGGACGTCGCGATCGATGACACTTGCCATCAATTTACTTTCCCGATCAGTGATGATCTCATAATCTACCAGCCTTTCAAGAACATCGATGGCTTTCGATTGGGAAACATGAGGGTTGATGAGCTCCATCACCTCTTCAATCATTTCTGAACCTTTACGGTGCTGGATTCGGCTGATACGTATATATCCGCCTCCTCCCCTTTTACTTTCCACTATATATCCTTTTTCCACAGTAAAACGTGTCTTAATCACATAATTGATCTGAGAAGGTACACAATCAAATTTCTCGGCAAGCTCACTACGCTTGATTTCAATCGCCTGGTGACGATTTTCATCCAAGATCCCCTTAAGATATTCTTCGATAACATCAGAGATATTCCGCATGCTCCCTCCCCCTCTTTTGACTTTGACTATCTTTGACTTTAATTTTATTATACTCATTTTCTTTTGTCATGCAACTTGTTTGTTTATAAGAATTACATCTTCTATGTTTCCCCTTTTCATCATGAAATAAAACAAAAAAGCTGCACAGAATCAACTGTGCAGCCTTTTAATACTGGTGTCCACATTCTTCTACACCATCCATCAAAGACAGACGCTCCAAAAGTAGGGATCGATCATACCTTTGCCCTTTATTAAGTTCTACGACAACCTTTTTTTGATCTTGATCCAAGGCAACGATATCTATTTTCCTGACATCCAGCTTCATTTGTTCAAATACTGTTAATACTTTATTGACCGGGGCATCCTTACCAATGGTCACTTGATAAATATTTTTTCGATTCCCATTGAACTTTTCTTTTTCAATCTTATTTAGGAAAACTAAGCTCATAAGCACAAAGATTGTTGTGACCGTCGCCACATCATACATCCCTGCACCAACAACAAGACCGATGCCAGCCACCGTCCAAATGGAAGCTGCTGTCGTTAACCCTCTAATGGTCATCCCGTTGACGATAATTGTCCCCGCTCCTAGAAACCCGATACCACTAATGACATAGGAAGGGATACGAGCTGGGTCGAACCGTACTTGTTCATATTGATCAATGAACGTTTCAAATCCATACAGAGAAAGCAGCATCATCATACATGCCCCCACTCCCACAAGAATATGGGTACGGAAGCCTGCCGAATGATTTTTGACCTCCCTTTCAAAACCAATCAATCCTGAAAGAATGAGTGCAAAAAATAAGCGGAATATAAACAATAGAATGTCATCATGAAAGAAATATGACCAGTTCAAGCAATCCCTCCTTTCTTTATGTCTATGTTTAAGGAAGTTGATATAGAAAAAAACCAGAAGAATGTTCTTCTGGTTTTTCAAATGACGTGGCAGCGTCCTACTCTCACGGGGGTAAACCCGACTACCATCGGCGCTGAAGAGCTTAACTGCTGTGTTCGGCATGGGAACAGGTGTGACCTCTTCGCCTTCACCACCACATCAATATAAAGTTTGAGGTGA
>NZ_WMEZ01000013.1 GCF_009856415.1 Halobacillus litoralis
CACCCCGAAGGGATCCACTCGCTTCCCGCGCTCGACTTGCATGTATTAGGCACGCCGCCAGCGTTCGTCCTGAGCCAGGATCAAACTCTCCATAAAAGTTAAGTTTGACTTGCTCATTTGCACACCGAATGTGCTTTGTTTCAAATCTCTTCTATAAAAGAAGAAATGTTTTGACGTACTGGTTGGTTCGTTCAGTTTTCAAAGATCAAATGTTTTGTTTGACGCTTCAAAACAGCGACTTAATTAATATATCATGTGTGGTTGTTTTCGTCAACAACTTTTTATGATTTATTTTGTTAAGCCGTTTGCGGCTTGCCGCTCTCTTAACGCGACAAGTAATAATATATCACGGGATATAAAACCACGCAATAGGTTTTTCGTAAAAAGATAATTCAGATTATTGCCCTTCATATAATGATTAACCTATGGATAAAAGAACAATCCCCCCAGAGAATCCGGAGGGATTGAAAAGCTTATGATTCACGATTTCTCATTTGCGGGAACAGCAGAACGTCACGAATAGAAGGGGAGTCTGTCAGCAGCATGACTAGACGATCGATTCCAATTCCCAAACCACCCGTTGGAGGCATTCCATATTCAAGGGCTTCCAGGAAGTCTTCATCCATCATATGAGCTTCATCATTTCCTTCTTCTCGTTCTTTCAACTGAGATTCGAATCGTTCTCTTTGATCAATCGGGTCATTCAACTCAGAGAAAGCATTCGCATGTTCACGACCAACGATGAACAACTCAAATCGGTCTGTGAATCTTCCATCCTCTGGATTCTTCTTCGCGAGAGGAGAGATCTCTGTTGGATGGCCATAAATAAAGGTAGGCTGGATTAACTTTTCTTCCACGCGCTGTTCGAAGAATTCATTTACAATATGACCAAATGTCATCGTATCTTTAATATCAATACCATGTTCTTTAGCAAGCTCTTTCGCTTGGTCATCTGACATCTGCTCCCAGAAGTCTACACCTGTGTGTTCTTTGATAGCATCTACCATATGGAGACGTGTCCACTCTGGTTCCAGATCAATTTCCTGTTCATTGTAGGAGACTTTCGTTGTACCGAGAACCTCTTTAGCGATATGTGCAACCATGTTTTCGGTAAGGTTCATGATGTCATGATAATCCGCATAGGCTTCATACAGCTCAATCATCGTAAACTCAGGGTTGTGACGAGTAGAGATTCCTTCGTTACGGAATACACGGCCGATTTCATATACTTTTTCCAATCCACCTACAATCAAACGCTTCAAGTGCAGCTCAATAGCGATACGCATATACAACTGCATATCAAGCGCATTGTGGTGTGTAATGAAAGGACGGGCGGAAGCTCCACCTGCAATCCCGTGCATCAATGGAGTTTCTACTTCTAAGAAACCCAACCCATCTAGATAACGGCGCATAGACTGAATGATCTTACTGCGCAGGACGAACGTGTCTCTGCTATCAGGATTTGTTATAAGGTCTAAGTAACGCTGACGATAACGCTGCTCGACATCTTGCAGGCCATGGAATTTTTCAGGAAGTGGACGTAGAGACTTCGTAAGCAATTGATAGTCTGCCGCTTTTACGGAAAGTTCACCTACGTTTGTCTTGAACATCACACCGGAAACTCCTACGATATCTCCTAAATCAGCAGATTTGAATAGATTGTCGTAAGCTTCTTCTCCAATTTCATCTTTACGAACATAAAGTTGAATTTGGCCAGTCACGTCCTGAATATGTGCAAAACCTGCTTTTCCTTTTCCACGCTTTGTCATGATACGTCCAGCGATGGTTGTTGGGAACTGCTTTTCTTCGAGTTCCTCTTTCGTATATTGATCGTACTTCTCTATTAATTCTTGGGCGTAATCCGTACGGTCGAATTTGTCACCGAATGGGTCGATGCCCTGTTCGCGGTGAGTATTCATCTTATCGCGACGCACCCGCATATGTTCATTGAGTTCTTCTGTCATTGCTATCACTCCATTCCCTGATCTTTTTGGGTACTTACCGTTACAATAACAAAAACTGCCAGCGTGGGACTGGCAGCATCTAACTATCGTTTAGTATAAAAAAGTACTATGGGCGTGTCAATGTTGAAAGGGTAAGGATTCTTGCATTTACACCCTCTAATTTAACATCCACCGAATACAAATATCTTGTACATCATCGGTTTGACCATACCCGATGGCACTAAATATTCCCCCACTTCTTCATGCTTCTCACTTCTTCTGAAGGAAGCAACCTAAGAATCTCTCCCGCGGTTTGTTGTAAATGAGGGAGATAAGCTTGAGCATCCACATCTGCTAAAGGCACCATTACAAATGCCCGCTCGTGCATATGAGGATGGGGAATCGTTAATAGCTCTGTTTTCATATGTTCTTGATTATAAAGCAAAATATCGAGGTCGATCGTGCGCGGCCCCCATTTTATCACGCGTTTTCTCCCCAGTCCCTGTTCAATGCCCTGGCAGTACTCCAGCAATAAGGAAGGGGACAAATCTGTTTCCACTTGAATGGCCATATTTAAAAAATCGTTTTGTTCCGTGTATCCGACAGGGGCTGTTTCATAGACCGCCGATTTTTTTTGGACGGTTATCCCCTCATGCTCATCCAGCAGAGAAATAGCGTCTTTCAGAAATGATCCACGTGGTGAAATATTCGAACCTAAAGCAATATACGCGATATTCATGTTTCCCGTCTCCGGTAAATTTCAATTGCAACCGACTTATAATGACCCGGAATCGGAGGGTCAGGCTTATATACTTTTACAAGGCACCCTTGCAACAGTGGAAACTCACCAAAGAGTTCATGAGCCAATTTTTCAGCCACCGTTTCGACAAGTTTGTAGTGTTTTCCTTCCACTGTTTTTTTAGTGACCTCGTAGATGGCCCCGTAATCGATCGATTTTGTCATATCATCGGAATCGGCTGCTGGCTTCAAGTCCAACTCGAGCTCAAGATCCACATAGAACCGTTGTCCAAGTTTGTTCTCTTCCGGAAAGAGACCGTGATAACCCCAGAACTCCATTTGATTCACATATATTTTATCCAATTCCTTCACCCTTCCCGAGCATAGCATCCATCATTTTCGTCATTCGTACAATGGGCTTTACATCATGCACCCTCACAATATCCACGCCTTGTGCCATTCCATAACAGACGGTTGCACCTGTCCCTTCCATCCGTTCACCTTTCGGAAGATCCAGGGCTGTACCGATGAATGATTTCCTGGAGGTACCTAATAAAATAGGGTAACCAAGTCCCTTTAAATCTGCTAGGTTTCGCATGACTTCCAAGTTTTGTGCTTGAGTTTTCGCAAAACCGATACCTGGATCGAGGATAATGTTCTCTTCTATAACACCTGCACACTTGGCTATCTTAATGCTTTTTCGGAGGTCATTTTTCATGTCGTCCAATAAAGACTCGTAATTTCTGTCTGACCGGTTATGGGTAAGGATGATAGGTACAACATAACGGGCAGCAACCTCAGCAATGGCGGGTTCTTTAATCGCTCCCCATACATCATTGATGATCGACGCTCCTGCTTCCATTGCCTTTTCAGCCACTTCTGCTTTATAAGTATCAATGGAAATAGGAAGGGGAACCGCCTTTTTGACTGCCTGGATCGCAGGGATGACTCGAGCCAGTTCTTCTTCAGCCGTTACAGGTTGATGCCCAGGTCGTGTGGATTCACCGCCGATATCAATGATATGCGCGCCTTCTTCCTCCATCATCTTCGCTTGTTTTACAGCGTGATCGAGATCAAAATAAAGCCCACCATCAGAAAAAGAATCTGGTGTAATATTAAGTATCCCCATCACAAGAGTTTCCTTTGTTAGGTCGAATGTTTTTTCAGAAGTTCTTAATTTGGTGTTCATAGGTTTCCCTCGTTTCCATCATTCTCTTCCCCTATCTTACATCATTTCAAAATTTCTATCACACGTGCACGGTTGAAAACATAAATAAAAAACTGCACCCCATAGAGGTGCAGTTGTCTATCCTTATTCTTCGTCGAACTGATAAAGAGGAGTAGATAGATAACGCTCCCCATTACTAGGGATGATCGCTACAACCTTCTTCCCTTTGCCAAGCTTTTTGGCCACCTGCTTCGCCACATGAATAGCGGAGCCGGAAGAGATTCCTCCCAGAATTCCGTCCTTTCTGGCGGCTTCCCTTGCAGCTTCGAACGAATCTTCTTTCGTCACTTTAATGACTTCATCATAAATTTCCGTATTCAGGATGCCAGGTACGAAGCCTGCCCCGATTCCTTGGATCTTATGTGGACCAGGATCTCCACCAGATAAGACCGGAGACTCTTCTGGTTCAATCGCATAAATTTTGATATCCGGGTATTTCTCCTTCAACACTTTACCTGCACCCGTAATGGTTCCGCCTGTGCCGATACCCGCAACGAAAGCGTCTAGTTGGTCACCCATCTGCTCGACAATTTCCGGTCCGGTCGTTTTTTCGTGAATGAGTGGGTTTGCTTCATTGTTGAACTGTTGAGGCATGAAATAGCCCTTCTGCTCTTGGAGTTCAGCTGCCTTTTTAATGGCGCCCTTCATCCCTTCACTCCCTGGAGTGAGAACGAGTTCTGCTCCATAGGCGCGCAACAGGTTACGACGTTCTTGACTCATCGTATCCGGCATAACGAGTATGGCTTTGTAACCTTTGGCCGCTGCGATCATAGCCAGACCAATCCCCGTATTCCCACTCGTCGGTTCTACAATGGTGTCCCCTTCTTTGAGACTTCCATCTTTTTCAGCCTCTTCAATCATGGAAAGAGCAATACGGTCTTTAACAGAACTGCCCGGATTCATGTACTCCAGCTTAAGATAGATATCTGCGCTGTCCTCATCCGCGCTTCCGTTCAGTTTGACCAATGGAGTTTGCCCGACTAATTCGCTTACGTTATTTACGATTCTCAATACACTCACTCCCAAAACCAAGTATTTTAATAGGATTTAAACCTAATGTACTGAATAAGAATACAATTGTCAAACATTTCAATCATGCATCGTTAAAGGAAAAGGCGAAACCGTGGTTTCGCCTTTTATTTTATCATTTTCGGTATTATATTATGATGTGGAATCCGTGTCTTGGGATTGCAATTCTTTTAGGTCTTCTACATTAAACTGATAATCTTCGTTACAGAAGTGGCACTTCGCCTCTGCACCCTGATCTTCGTGAATCATGCGTTCAATTTCTTCATCTCCAAGGCTGGCAATGGCCATTTCCACTCGTTCTCGTGAACAGTGACACTGAAACTTCACGGGCACCGTGTCCAGTACACGCACATTGTCTTCTCCAAGAACCGTGTGCAGAATTTCTTCAGGGGTTTTGCCATCACGTACGAGAGAAGAAATCGCAGGCATTTCTGAAAGTCTCTTTTCAATTTGGCTCGTCGTTTCTTCATCAGCTCCTGGCATCATTTGGACAATGAATCCCCCAGCAGCAAGAATAGAGTAGTCCGTATCTACAAGCACCCCAGCTCCAACAGCTGAAGGCACTTGCTCAGAATTTGCAAAGTAATAGGTGAAGTCTTCACTAATCTCACCAGAAACCAGTGGGACTTGACCTGTAAAGTGATCTTTCATACCTAAGTCCTTCACAATACTCAACGTCCCTGACGTTCCTACCGCACGAGCCACATCCAATTTCCCTTGGGCGTTGGATTCAAAATCAACATGAGGGTTTTTGATATATCCACGGACTTCCCCTTTAGAGTTTGCATCTGCAATAATGGCTCCTGCAGGGCCGTCTCCTTCGACCTTCACTGTGAGCTTATCATTCCCTTTAAGCATTGCTCCCATCATACCGCTGATGGTTAATGTACGTCCTAGTGCTGCTGATGTCGTTGCCCACGTATCTTGTCTGCGTCTTGCCTCTTCGACTGTTTCTGTTGACTGAATGGCATAAGCCCTGACCTGTCCGTCGAAACCTATGGCACGCACTAAATAATCTGACATGCTATTCATTCTCCTTTAAACGCTTTTTTCTCTTTGTTCCTTTGATATATCTTATGAAGACCTTTCAACGTCAAGTAGGGATCGACATGATCGATCGTCCTTGATTGACCGGCGATTAAATTGGCAAGACCACCTGTAGCGATGACCGTCGGTGTCTGATCGGATGTTTCCTTCATACGACGAACGACTTCATCGACCTGACCTACATATCCATAGTAGACGCCAGACTGCATGGCTTCAACTGTGCTTTGACCAATCACATGTTCCGGACTCTTGATTTCGATTTTTGGAAGTTTGGCCGCTTTCGCGTAAAGAGCTTCCATCGAAATATTAACCCCCGGGGCAATGGCACCCCCAAGGTATTCCCCTTCAGCATTAATATAACAATATGTGGTAGCTGTTCCAAAGTCGATAATGACTAAAGGAAGGGGATACTCATCAATGGCACCTACCGCATTGACCACTCGATCTGCTCCAATTTCATTCGGGTTCGGGTATTTCATCGGCAATCCGTGATCCACCATTCCCTCACCTATGATCATCGGTTGCTTTTTAAAATAATAGCGAGACATACGATCAAGTGCAAACATAATCGGTGGTACGACGGACGAGATAATGACGCCGTCCATATCTTCAAAACGCAATCCTTCGTGATCGAAAAGTGATTTAATCAACATTCCGAACTCATCTTCTGTTTTATGACGATCGGTTTTGATTCTCCACTGGTACTTCAAAGAGTTATTTTCAAATACGCCTAACACAGTATTGGTATTTCCCACATCAAGGACAAAATTCATACATGAAGCCTCCCGTGTCATTTCCTTCGGCTACCATCATATCACAAGAACCCAATGTTTCGCTCTTTAAAGAAACAGAAAAAGCCACACCTCCCGTTTTCAGGGCTGATGTGGCTTTGCTCATGAACCTTTAAGAACGACGATCCTCTGAATCAGATGGACCTTCCTCTTTTGTTTCTTCCTTCGTTTCTTCATGAGTCTCTGTCTCATCTGCTTGTTCATCTTCTTTGGATTGAATCGTCACACGGACATCCTCATTGTTGGAAGACGTGTTGTTCTTGATCTTCGCATTGTGTTCACGTGCGATTTCTTCAAGCTCTTCATCCGTCGGAAGACGACCTTTATCAAATAGAGAACGGATTTGAGTTGCATCCAGTGTTTCGACATCTAATAGTGTCTTCGCAATCAACTCAAGCTTATCTTTATTTTCAGTAAGGATCGTTTTCGCACGGTCATAACAGTACTGAATGAAGTTCTTCACTTCCTGATCGATTTCATAAGCAATCTGGTCACTGTAGTTCTGTTCGTTCTGGATGTCACGTCCAAGGAAGACTTGCCCACCCGAATTAGAACCGAACTGAAGCGGACCAAGTTTTTCACTCATGCCATACTCTGTGACCATTTTGCGTGCGATGCTTGTTGCACGCTGGAAGTCATTGTGAGCTCCAGTACTTACCTCACCGAAGATGATTTCTTCGGCTACACGACCACCGAGTAATCCTGTAATCTTATCGAACAATTCTGGTTTCGTCATAAAGTAACGATCTTCTTTAGGAAGCATGACGGCATATCCGCCCGCCTGCCCACGCGGAACAATTGTAACTTTATGAACCATGTCCGCATCATCAAGCACCATGCCAATCACCGTGTGTCCACTTTCGTGGTGGGCAACAATATCGCGCTCTTTCTTAGAAATAACACGACTCTTCTTGGCTGGACCTGCAATGACACGGTCAATCGCTTCATCTACGTCATCCATATCGACTTTCTTCTTATCTCCACGCGCAGCTACTAGAGCAGCTTCGTTCAATAAGTTTTCCAAGTCGGCACCAGAGAAACCTGGTGTACGGAGCGCGATTGTCTTCAAGTCCACGTTCTCAGACAGCGGTTTGTTCTTCGCGTGTACAGCAAGTACCGCTTCACGACCTTTGACATCTGGACGATCGACTGTGATTTGACGGTCAAAACGACCTGGACGTAGAAGGGCTGGGTCCAGGATATCAGGACGGTTAGTTGCAGCGATGATGATGATCCCTTCATTGACACCGAAACCATCCATTTCAACAAGCAATTGGTTCAACGTTTGCTCACGCTCATCGTGACCGCCACCGAGACCCGCTCCACGTTGACGACCGACGGCATCAATTTCATCAATGAAGATGATGCCTGGTGCGTTCTTTTTCGCATTTTCGAACAAGTCACGGACACGTGATGCACCGACTCCGACGAACATCTCAACGAAATCAGAACCACTGATGGAGAAGAATGGTACTCCCGCTTCACCAGCTACGGCACGTGCAAGTAATGTTTTACCTGTACCTGGAGGTCCTACCAGCAAGACACCCTTAGGAATACGGGCACCTACAGCAGAGAATTTACGAGGATCCTTCAGGAAGTCAACGACCTCCACAAGCTCCTGCTTCTCTTCATCTGCTCCGGCAACATCTTTAAAACGCACTTTCTTCTTCTCTTCTGAGTACATCTTCGCCTTACTCTTACCAAAGTTCATGACACGACTTCCGCCGCCTTGCGCCTGGTTAAGCAAGAAGAAGAACAAAATAAAGATAATGACGAACGGGATGATGGACGTTAGAAAAGTCACCCATGCACTAGGCTGCTCCTCTTGCTCAACCGTCAGATTGCTCTGTTCTTGAGCTGTCTGTGTAATTTGAGCAATCACTTCATCACTAGCAGGAAGTTGTGTGACGAAAGTTTCGCCCTCTTCGGCTCCCTGTTCTGTACCAGTTACACGAATCACCCCATTGACAGGCTGAATCGTCATTTCCTGAATTTCACCATTATTCAATTTATCATAAAATTCATCGACATTATATTCTGTTTGCGGATCACCTTGACCTCGGAATAGACCGACCACGCCGATAACCACGAGGAAGATAAGTAAGTAAAATATGGTATTACGAAAGATCCGGTTCATTGCCTACCTCCTCCCAAACGAGAAAAACTATAGTAAATACTACCATACCAAAAACGGCCGACACAACTAATTACCCTTGACATAGACACTTTCAAACTTGCCATCGCAGGTTGCCCCTCAGCCTCCATAAACCTCAGGCTTCAACACTCCGACATACGGAAGATTACGATACTTTTCTTCATAGTCCAGGCCATACCCGACAACGAATTCATCAGGAACTTCGAACCCGACTGTATCTGCTTTGATATCCGCGGTTCGTCCCGTCGGTTTATCAAGCAGAGTAACGATTTTGATCGACTTGGCCTTCCGGTACTTGAACAAGTCGACGAGATAGGCAAGTGTTCGACCACTATCGATAATATCTTCAATGATCAAAATATCGCGACCCTCAACCTTCGTATCAAGGTCTTTAACAATTTTGACTTCTCCTGAAGATTCCATACCTCCGTGATAGCTGGAAACATCCATGAAATCCATTTCCAAATGAGTTTCCATGCGTTTCAGCAAGTCAGTCATGAACGGAAGGGCGCCTTTCAGTACCCCGATCGCCAAAGGAAAACGATCTTCATATTCTTTCGAAAGTTCCGCTCCCAGCTCTTTACACTTCGCCTGAATTTCCTCTTCGGAAATCAAGACCTTTTCAATTTCGTTATGCATGATTGCTCCTCCTACGTGTCTGCTTTGTTTTTATAATGTAACCGAAGCCATGGACCTGATGAAAGGCTGGTACGCTCCCCGCCTTTTTTCAAACCGACGACCCAAAGGATCTTTCCTGTTTGATCTGTAACGATCGGCCAGGTTGGGCGCAGACGGGCCGGGATTTTTTGGTCGATAAAAATATCTTTTACTTTTTTCGAGCCGTTCATCCCTCTCAAACGTATTCTGTCTCCCTCCTGTCTCGTGCGAACGACGAGAGGAAGTTTTACGTGATGCGAATCACATAGATACGTATAAGCATCTTCTGTGCCGTCCCCGCTGAACCAATCCGCCCTGATTTGTGATCCATCAGGAAGTTGAAGTTCCTCTTCCATTTCGAGAATGTAGGAGTACTCTTTCCATTCTTGTACTTTCGCAAATGAAAAGGTGATGTCATCATAGGCACGGATGATTTTTAACCCTTCCGGAAAGTCCAGGGAAGCATTCGGTTTTTCATCATTTAAAAGGTTCATGAACATTTCTTCATGCAAGTAAGAAATGTCTTCGTTTTGGTTCACATACAGATAGTTCAATATTAGATGAAAGGCTGTCCTTTGTAAAGCAAGCGGGAATGTTTTGAAAGTTTGTTTTGATAATTGTACGAATTTCTCAACATTTGAAGAAAAATGGACAGTTTCCAAGACTTTTTGGGCCTGCTCATTTATGTATGACCTTTCTTCTCTCGCTCTCTCGCTCCATACTTGCATGTGCTTATGAAATTGGGGATTGTTCTCTTTCATAAAAGGCAATAGATACTGCCTGATTGCATTCCGAGTGTACTCGGTTTCCTCATTGGATGGATCCATCCTCACTTCTAGTGCTTGTGCTTCCAGGTAAGAAGCAATTTGGTTTTTAGAGGCCGCAAGAAATGGACGAATGATTTTACCGCAAGCAAACGGGCGGCTTGCTGGCATCCCCTGGACCGCTTCCGGTCGTGCGCTGCGCATGAGCTGCATCAGAATCGTTTCCGCCTGATCGTCACCGTGATGTCCCATTGCAAGAGCATCCGCTTCATAGGCATACATCATCTTTTCAAAAAACGCATACCTCAACTCCCGGGCCGCTTCCTGCGTACCTTTCCCTGTATCTTTCTTATACGTCTGGACATCCACAGAGGTTCCGACAAATTCGACTCCCCATTCTTCGCAAAGGCTCTCAACAAAGCGAAGATCTTCTTCGGACTCTTCTCCTCTTAATTGATGATCGACAGAAACGGCAATCAAACGAAGAGAAAAACTTTTTTTCATCGTACACAGAAAATGCAAAAGAGCGACCGAATCCGGCCCTCCAGACACAGCCACCAACAGGGTCTGATGTGGCTGGATCATTTGATGTTTCGAGATGAACGTCTGGACAGCATGATCCATCAGGTGTGTTCCCCCTGTCTCTCTGTATATCTCTTCCTATCGTATCACTATTCGTAAGCACTTCAAAAGATAAGCATCCATTTCCTCGTTAATTTTAAAAAGGAGCTGCCATCCTCTCCCTTTCCCAACTGTTCTTACCTTTACAAGGTATTCGAATTAGAAGAAGAAACTCACGATCGACACCGCCAAAAACACACCGGAGGTCAAAGTTAAAGCAGCAAGTTCGGCATTCTCACTTTTTTTGTTATAGACTCGCCTCTGACGGGACAAAGCAGGAGGGTCTTTCCGTTTCATCAGTACACCAGAAAGGTGGTCTTTCATTTGTGTCGCATTTTGTATATTCCCTTTCCAGCATTGTTGAATCACCCGCCGATAGGGTTTCAGGATAGGCGATGTTGCCAGTTTGTTTTCCAGCGTTTTTTTGGGATGGCTTCCTTTTTCAAACCTCTTGGGGTGGCCCATTTCCATCATGATCATTGTGAGGGCAAATAAATCATACGTCGGTTCTGCTTTACGGGAGCCCATGTTCCAATACCCCCGATCATAGAATTCGGTGTATTCTTTAATGGCACGACCTAAAGCCGTTACTCCCCCCACATCGATCCAGCGGACTTTTGAACCGGAGACTAATAAGTTGTCCGTCTTCAAATCACCAAATACAAACCCCGCTTTGTGGAGGTTTTCAAGGTCCGCAAGTAATTGAATAGCCAGAATGCCGATCCAGTCCTTCGTCTTCCCTTTTAAAAAATATGTCACGGGAGTTCCTTCTACGTACTCCATTACATAAAAAGGGTGCGTCCGCCCTGACCGATCCACCCAATCATCCACATCAACAAAAGAAGGTCCAAGTTTCACCCCTTGGACCTTACTGAATTTTTTGAGCATATTCACTTCCAACATCATGCGTGAACTATCTTCCCCAACCTTAAGGGCATACGTGTCCCCTTGATGGGAACGGCATAAAAAAACAGTCCCGCAGGCTCCCGCACCCACTTTTTTGATGATGGTATAAGTACGACCGCTCCATTTACCGGTTACTCGACTTCCAGGGGGTAAGTCAAAAACCTGTTTCTTCATATGGATCTTCCTCATTTCTCAACCGCTCATCGAGAGGTTTCCCTGCAAACGCATAAAGCGCTTCTTTGAGCGCAGGTCCTGTCGGCGTGTATCCTCCACTGTTCAATTTGGAGAAGATCCCATGTATTTCACCCAATTCCGGCGTCCATCCCACCATTTTCGTAATGGTTTTTTTCGGATCAGGGAAAGCATATACACTGAATTGGTTTGATCCTGACCTCGCATTCAAGCTGAGGGACAAATCGAAAAGAGCATCCTTCACCGTCGGAAGCTTATGGTGCATACTGGCGCTAGTATCCACGAGCACAAGCACCTCAAGGTCGCAGCTCTCTCCGAGTTCGTCCACCACTTCCACCACTTCTCCCCGCTGCTCCGGAGGAAGTTCTTCAATGGTCTGTTTTTTACCGAGTATCTCTTGTAATTCTTTATTAACAACCCCTTGAATCGTTTGGGTCATGGCTTGTCTCGTCACCATTTGCACGGTTTGGGACAAACTTTTTTGATATACAATTTGACTGACGCCTCCACCTGCTTCGGCAATCGATTCTACTTCTTCAAGCCCTTGTGGCTTGCCACTTTGCCGGTCGTCAAGAACGCCAATCACATTGACCGTTATTCCCTGATTCCTCGCAAGCGCTGCGACGACGACAGGGTCTTCTCCATGGTTCGAGCATCCATCCGTCAATAAAAGAATCTGCTTTAATCGGCCTGGTTTCATTGTGCATATCCCTCCTGATTCGTTGCTTCCATCATCGCCGAAAAGGAGGAATTCTATACTATCATCAGGCCTCTTTTTTCACCGAAGGAATCGACGTCCACTCCGGCATATAACGATCGATCCGCGCTACGATGATCGTCATATCATCCACGATCGTTCCAGATTGTGTTCGTATCACCTCTTCTAATAAAAGATCAGCCATCGCTTGTGGATCTTCGTCGGATATTTCCCTGATTTTCCGCTTGAGCCACATGTCTACGTTCCCAATTTGCTTTGGACCTTCCAAGATCCCATCGCTCATCATAATTAAGTAGTCTCCTGCCTGCAATTGTTCACTCCTCATATCTACGTCGACATCCGGGATGATTCCCATCGGCAGGTTTCCGGCTTCGACAGTGAAAATTTTATCTCCTCGTTTTATATAACTCGGCGTACTGCCGACCTTAATGAACTTGGACGTCGCCTGATGCAGGTCAATCACCGCTAAGTCCAACGTTGAAAAAATTTCATCATTTGTCCGTAAAGACAATATGGAATTGATCGACTGAATGGCTACGGACTCCTGTATGCCCGATTGTAGAATCTGTTTTAACAGCCTCAGCGTTTCCATACTTTCCTCATGAGCACGTTCCCCGTTACCCATTCCGTCACTAATCGCTAATGCATATTTCCCCCTTCCCAATTCCATCATTGTAAAGCTGTCCCCTGAAACGAACCCTCCTCCCTTAGCTGCATGCGCAACCCCTGATTCAATCGAGTAATGCTTCGCTGATCCAAATGATAAATAACACCTTCCGTTTGGATATGGAGAGATTTCTTCCATCGTGACAACGATGGTTTCTCCCAGAATATCCGAAAGGACAGGTGCAATGATCTTCGCTCCTTCCCCTCTATAATTATCTATCTCAACAATTAATTCGAGGTCCATGTTCCCCGCATCCAAGGAATAGATTTCTAATTTTTGAATGACCATCCCCATTCGTTCAAGTGCATGGTAAATCACCTGTTCTTTGTGTTCATGGTGCTCCCGCTCTTTCACAATTTCTTTTGCAAAATTATTCATGACATCAGAAACGCCCTGGAGCTGCTCCGCTACAAATTTCCGGCTTTCGTGCACCTGGCGCTTCAATTCTTTATTGGCATGATAAAAAGAAAGTTCATGATTCATCGTATCAATCAACTTTTGCGGCTTGACGCAATGCTGATCGACGTTTTTTCGCATGACACGGCTGGGTTCCCCTCTTTCATCCAACTCATGCATAAGATCCGTCATTAAGTTATGGGTGTCGTCGAATTGATTGACCCAACATTTTTCTTTCTTAAAGCATGATTGGCAGGTTTTTTCCGTGACATGACTTAAAAAATAGTCCACTTCCTCTGCTTCCCCGCTATCCTCCTTTGGAGACTCTAAATGAGTGAAACTTTTCGATAAAGCCTGAAAAACGTCCGAAAACTTCCCGACCCTGACAGCCGTGACGTCTCGCACTTTTTGTAAGTATTTTTGTTGTTCCGAATGGTGTTCATCCGTCCCCGGAACGTATCTTGATAATTGCTTGACCCACGAATTCGGAGTCAGCATGAACAAAGCCACCGCCCAGGCCGAAGCCCACAGCGAAGATGGAAGATCAGCTCCACTACTCACGTAGAAACCGATCAGTAAAGTACCGACGATGAGTCCAGCGCTCACCCCGGCTTTTTTCCCTTCTTTTAATAACCCCCCTAATAAGCCTGAGAAAGCGAGCAGGCTCATTTGATAGATATGATCCATATTGGATAAGCTTAAAACCATTCCGGTCACTACACCGACCGTTGATCCAATTGCAGCTCCGGCAGTATAGGCCATCAAAATGACTAAGTACCGAGCAAAAATATCGACGACGGCAACGCCCTGGACCTGCCAGCCGATCATTCCTGTTAATACAGAAGCCAATAATATGATTAAACAAACAATTTCTTCATTTGTTAACGATGGTTGATATCTTTGTGGTGTTAAAAGCGGAATGCTTTGCATAAAGATGAGTACAAGGATAAAAGCTAGTACTCCTTCTGCCACCATCAAAGTAAGTTCGTACAGCTGCCAACGATCCAGCAAAGCGAGACTCGCCGTTCTCGGAATCAAGCTTGCCATTAACGCGATCATCGGCAGCCATTTCTGGGGGTGACTTGTTTTGCGCAATGCCAGACTTAAGAGCAAAAAAGTCGTCGACGCCCCTACAATAAAACCCGCATGACCGTAGCTGTATGTAGAAGCCCCGGCGGCCATCATAATTGTGACGGGTATGACAAGCGGACGCTTTAGCCACCAGATCACCGCTAAAAATGCTACGCCAAAAGGGGCCATGGAAGATAAAATGATGGCTCGTCCTAATAATAACGCCAGCACCATGTGGAAGACCCCTTTGTTTGCCATGAAGGAAAACGTACCGAATGAAGCCTTTTGTAACCCTCTCACGATCCCGGATCCTCGGACGGCTGATTGACGACTTTCTCGTTTTGATACAGTTCCTAACATTTTCATCACTCCTTCTTTGTGAAACCTATTAAACCACACCCAGAACAAGCATTTTGTCAAAACAACAGGAGAGCAGAAACAAAAACTTCGATGCTTTTCACAGGAACAAAGGTCGTTTCTACAAAATCTCCCCATCCGAACCCCTCTACTTACCAAAAATCTTCCTCATTCCCTAGCGAAATAGACAGAGTTATCTGATATTTTTATTTCTTGTTGACAGTTTAATTATCATGGTGTAATATATTTTTTGTGCTTCCGAGAGAGCATTCAATCAAATGGCGGTGTAGCTCAGCTGGCTAGAGCGTACGGTTCATACCCGTGAGGTCGGGGGTTCGATCCCCTCCGCCGCTACCATTATTTTTTGCCATACATATTGGCCCGTTGGTCAAGTGGTTAAGACACCGCCCTTTCACGGCGGTAACACGGGTTCGAATCCCGTACGGGTCATCAGAAACATTCTTGTCCTAAAAAAGTCGCGTCTCTATTACAGAGACGCGACTTTTTTCTTTATTTATTATTCTTAAACAATATGGCAGGATTGTGTAAGACTCAGTTTCGAGACTTTCCGGGGTTCGTTGCCCGGGTTGAACGCCAGGGGTGGCTGGGAAGCTACTCGCTTTCCTGTGGGGGAGTGGCGAGCTTCCTCGGGCTAAGCCCTGCGGGATCTCGCCGATCTCCTTTCTCCCACGGGAGTCTCGCAGCTTCCCAACCACCCCATTCGATAAAGGGGATAACGAACCCCTTTGCCAAGTTGGAAGGTCTTCCTCTATCCCGATTGTTGTAGGCATATAACGCTCTGTATCAAGCTTTGAGGGTTCAATCATCCCGCATGGGAGTTTCATCCTTATACTACCATCAAACTGAAAAGCTGAAGATTGGAAAGTGGTTTCGAGATAGTTATATAGCAAAGGGGCGGAGGGGAATGGCGAGACTCCTGCGGGAAAAAAGTGCTTGTTGAGACCCCACAGGACGCAGTCCGAGGAGGCTCACCGCGCTCCCGCGGAAAGCGAGCTATTCCCCGCAGCCCCCATCCACCCAACAAAAGTCTCGAAACCGAGTCTTCAAGAGTAGAAAGCTTTAATGGAGGAGATGATGGCATACAAAAAAGCAGATCCGTGACGGATCTGCTTTTTATTTATGAAGACGTGCACCTTTTACTCATTGTCCTAGACAGCAAGCTATCCTCTTTTAGCACCTCGACCTCCACGTTTGGATTCCGTGTGCTTCTTCAGTGATGCTAGACGCTCGTCACTATCCTTGATAAAACGGTTCATTTTCTGTTCGAATGATTCAGCCGGCTTACGAGGTTTCTGTGGGCGACGACCGTAATTCTCTTTTGCTTTCTTAATGGAAAGACCAATCTTTCCATCATCTCCGACATTAATGACTTTCACATCCACCTGGTCTCCCTGGCTTAAGTGCTCATTAATATCCTTTACGTAGTTATCGGCAACTTCACTAATGTGAACTAAACCCGTCTTACCATCTGGAAGCTCGACGAACGCTCCGAAATTAGTGATTCCCGTTACCTTACCCTGCAGCTTGCTGCCTACTTCAATTGACATAAAAAAAATGCTCCTCCTTAAATTTTCGATAAAAAAATTATCCTTCTTATATATTATATATAAGCTTTGAAAAGAGTGTCAATATGACGGGTCCTCATTAGGCATTTTAAATATAATTTCTCCTTCTTTTGAGAAGAAATAGTTCGTCCGCGCAATCTGCAGCACATACTCTTCATCCTTAAGAAGTTCAATTTCCTGCTCTAAACCTTTTTCCTCTTTTTTCAAAGCGGTCATCTCTTGCTGCAACTGTTCGTATTTCTCCTGCTTATCTGCATACAAGGACTGTTGTTTCATAGAATAAAACACCATGGAGCCAGCAACGATCGACACTAACAGGGCAAACATAACGAGACGGCGGACTAATCGCTTTTTCTTACGTTGGTGTCTGTCCATATAGGCATCGTAGTGCTTCATGTATGTAGAATCCAGACGTGCCACAGACTCCGTTTGTCTCTTTGCCATGAAAGTAAGCCTCCTTTACTTCTTGATTCGTTTCATCCATTTGTTCATTGTATTCTTCATTTTATCCAAAAACCCTGCTAAATCCCTTAAGTAGTTTTTCATGTTTTTCGGCAAGAGTCGCCAAATGATTTGAAAAATTAGCCGGATTGGATAAAATACGACAAGAAACAATATAATGGTACCCTTTAAAAGTATCTTATAAACGCCAAGAAGTAAAGAAATTATAAGGAAAATGATGGATTTCGAGGGTATGAAAATTAAATAATACCCGGTCTTCTTCAAAAAACGGAAAACAGCCATGCTGATCCGAATCCACATTTCAAGTGTTTTTAAGTAAAGGTTCTGAAACAATGCACGGTACGCAGCAAAGCCACAAACGATAGCTACAAAAACATAAACCCTCAACTCTCCATAATTGGCAAGGTACAATAAATAGAAGAGAAAAGAGGCTTGAAAGAGCCAAAAGCTCAGTTGATAAATGATTTCAAGCCAGCCCCTCTTTCTTTTTCCGAAAAAGCGCTCAAACGTATCCAATGAAGCGCCGACAAACATCCCTCCCCCAATCATGGCAAGGATCGTGATGAACTGAGTGGTGAGGGTCATTTGAACAGCTTGCTAAACAGGCCTTTAGCTTTCTCCCCTTGGTGCTCGTCCAAGTAAGTCATCTCATACATTTTCCCTTTGATCGATACAACTCCAGAGTCCAGGTCCAAGTTTTTCATTTGCAGGTTTTGCCCCCGGACAACAAGATATCCCATCGATGTCTGGAGGAGGAACTCTTCACTATCAAAACTATCCACCTCTTTCACACCTGAGATCTCTATATTTCTTCTATTCCATACTTTCACATTATGCTCCACCGGTTGCTGACTGCGTATCCCTTGATTCTTTTCATAACCTTCCATCTCATCACAGCCCCCTTCTCTAGTACAAGCTATGAGAAAAAAGAGGAGATTAGAACACGTAATGTGGAGGCGGCCCGGGAGACACGAGAGGCATAAGACAAGCCACGTAGTGGAGTGGTCTTCCTCCACGTAGTGGATTGACTTATGACCTCGAATGTCTGGGAGCCGCAACTGGAACTTTAGAATGCGGAAGCGCCTTAGGCAGCCCCAGGGGCTAGGCGCTGCAGCTGAACTTCACATAATGTGGAGGCGACCCGAGACACGACAGGCATAAAACATAAACGCCAACCAATGTATGCCGTGTCTAGCACCGACTAAATGCTATTCAGTGCCAGGCACCCGTTTACACACGGGCGGTGCCTGGCACCAACGAGAGCTATGCCAGGGTCAGGCATATAAAAGAAAGACATAAAAGCAGAAAAAACCACTGCCGAATTTGGCAGTGGTTTTTGTCACGATTGATTGACAGGCTCTTCTTTTTTTATTTCATAAAGAGTCGCTGCTTCATTTTTCGTGACATTCTCTTTTAATGATTTCACTTCAATCGTCAGTACTTTCTGTCCGAATTGAATGGTCAGTTCATCTCCGACCGCTACGTTACTTGCCGCTTTACTTTGGGCACCATTGATACTGATACGCCCTTGATCAGCGACTTCTTTCGCAAGCGTACGTCTTTTGATTAAACGGGAGATTTTCAAAAATTTATCCAAACGCATGTGTCATTCCGCTCCTTTATGTTTTGCTTTCGCTTTTACCCATAATTCTTCTAGTGAATCCAAATCATAATCTTTTAATTGCTGTCCTTCTGTTTGTGCATCCTTTTCCATAGATGAAAGACGGGTTCTGAATTTACGGTTCGTCCGCTGCAGCGCATTCTCACTACTTATTTTGTAGTGCCTGGCAAGATTAGCAATGGCAAAGAGCCAATCTCCGAATTCTTTTTCCATCTCTTCACGGTCTCCGGCATCGCGTGCTTCCTTAAATTCCTGCCACTCTTCTTCCACTTTTTCAATGACAGGGGCGACAGTATCCCAATCGAATCCTACTTTGGCCGCTTTCTTCTGCAACTCTTCCGCTTGAAGGAGAGCTGGGAAACTCTCGGGTACGGAATCAAGGATAGAATCAGGCTTTTCCCCTTTTTCCTCTGCTTTAATGGCCTCCCAGTTGGTAACCACTTCATCTGAAGAATCCACTGTCATTTCACCGAACACATGGGGATGCCTGCGGATCATTTTTTCCGTTATGGATACTATTACGTCGTCGATTGTAAAATATCCTTCATCTTCCCCAATTTGGCTGTGCAGCATGACTTGAAGCAGCACATCGCCAAGCTCTTCTACCATATGATCGTCATCCATGCGGTTGACGGCATCAATAAACTCATAGGCTTCTTCAATCATATATTTCCTTAATGATTCGTGCGTCTGTTTGCGATCCCAAGGGCAGCCTTCCGGACTCCTCAGGATCTTGATGACTTCTCTCAGGCGGAAAAAATGGTGATTGAGAGCCTCTTTTTTAATAGGCGGGATATAAACACTCGTTAAATTATTCACTTCCACACGCCGGTCCAGCTCTTCGAGAGGAACCGTCACAATCTTTTCATGTTCACTCCCGGCAGCTGTGACTATGGTTACAGGATAATCGGATGGTAGATCTTCGAGCAATGTCAATTTAACTTCCGATGCAATCAAAGAATCGTAAACCTGACAGAGGATCAGATGATTCAAAAACTGAAGCTCTTCCCGTTTCAAATCTGTAGCGTCCGCAAACTGAAATCCTTCAATCGGGTCGATTTCAAGCGCGGTGAACGTAGCATCTAGAAAGCTTTGCCCGCCTTTGATGTCAAGGGCGACTTCCCCTCTGTCCCTCGCTTGAATCAACAATTGAACCGTTCGTTCAGCAAGCATCGGATGTCCAGGGACAACATAGGTTAAATCCTGCTGACGGGAAAAAGCAAGAAGACGGGAGGCGATTTCTGTGTACACATCTCCAAATTGATCATGTGATTCATATACGGAATCAAAACTTTCAAATGTGACTCCTTCTTTTTGTAACGCTTGGATGACCGGATGATCGAGCGTTCGTGCATAGAGATGGGATTGGTTTTGTGTCAATTCGCGGTAGACCCCTAGCGGAAGCTGCTCTAGATCCGCAGCCCCAAGTCCGATGATTGTTATGGTGTTCATTGGTCCATTCCTTTCGGCGAAAGTTTCCATACGACCTTACGAAAAGGTATGACATGTAATTCTTCATTTGTGAAGCTGCCCGTTCTTATAAGAAGGACGGCATAAATCAAAGCACCAAGTCCTGTCACAGACAATGTGTATAGGAATAAAGGTAACCTTGCATTTAAGTCAAAAACCAGGAAGGCAAGCATTTTAGCGAGCCATAGTCCGAACATCATTCCTATAAGAGAGATTAGGATCCCTTTCCAGGGAAGGCTGGTCCATTTTTCCCAAGGAACTTCATGTCTTAAGGTTACGATATTTCCGATCAAAACAAAAGCGACAGCCATCACCGAGGCGATTGCTGCTCCATGTAAATCCAAAAAAGGAATCAAGAACATATTTCCCACCCATTTAATGATCAGCCCCCCTGCAATCATCATGGCGGTTTGTTTCATATAGCCAAGCCCCTGCAATATGGAAGAGAACGTAATAGAGAGGGAGCTGCCAAGGATGACGAGCATCAGAATTCTTAACGCACTCGTTCCTTGATCGTCCTGGAAAAAGGACTGATTGATGGCAGGAAATAAGAAAATCAGCCCCGCCGTTGCTCCAGCAGAAAGGAAAACAGTCATTTTCACAGCGCTCACCACCGACTTTTTCACTTTTTCAGGATTCTGATTCAACCTTGATCTAGTGACAGAAGGAATCAGAGCGAGAGCCAGCGAAGAAGCAAGCACCGTCCCTAATTGAATGAGCGGCTGTCCTCTGTCGAATACCCCTTTCCACATACGCGCATCTTCAAGCTCTACTCCTGCTTTTAAAAGATGCGGGACCAATGTCAAAGCATCAACGAGCTGCAAAGACAAAAGCAGCATGTAGTTTAAACAAATAAGGATGCCGTGCAAAAAAATCGTACGCTTATAAGAAACATGTTTGTCCCACCTTCGCCATGTCCACATGTCCCCTTTTTTCATCAACCAATAAAAAAGGAATGAAAACGCGGCGACCGCACCTGCCATGGACCCGAGTGACGCCCCTAGTCCTATTGTATAAACGTCCGTTCCCTGCATGACTAAAACAGCAGAACCTATGATAATTCCGACCCTGAAAACTTGTTCAATGATCTGCGATACAGCTGTAGGGCCCATATCATTGCGTCCTTGAAACGCGCCTCGAACGATTGAAACAAATGGAACAAACAGAAAGACAGAGAATGCCGTCTGCAAGGAAGCGGTTAATCTTTCATCTCCCATCACAGATGCAATCCACGAGGAAGATAGAAATCCAGCAGCAAAAATCAATCCCGATGCCATCATCACCCACGAGAAAACAGGCAGGTAAAACGACGGAATGGATAGAGGCGATGATTCATCGCCTATGTCTGACACGATTTTTGAAATGGCTGCTGGAAACCCATACAAGGCAAGAATTAAGGCAATACCGAGAATGGGATACACTTGTTGGTAGACATAAAAGCCAAGATCTCCGGTTAAGTTCTGAAGCGGGACGCGATACCCTGCACTGATGACCTTACTGATTAATCCGGCTAGTGTTAGAATGAATGCTCCTTGTAAAACAGAGCGTGAATGTAACTTGGTCATATTGGACCCTTTCTAATTTATATGTATTCAGAACATTCATTATATCATAGGAAAAGGTCAGACCCCGTACCCGCTCGGATCTGACCTTACTTGCTACTCCATTTGTTTGGCTAAAAAGCTAGCGGCTGTCTGGACAGCTTTGCTGACCCCGTCTTCCAATGGAGAACCTTCTTTGTTGAAGGCGACGACGCAGCCGATGGGGTCTCCTTGCGCAATGATAGGATAAATAAGATATGAGATCACATCTTCTTCCTGCCCCCGAGTCAATTCAACCGGCTCCGGATGCTTCTCAAAAGACATCGTTCTAGAATCCATGACTTCCTCAATCTTAGATCCGATCGACCGGTTCATATAATCCTTTTTCGCACTTCCCGCCACCGCTATATATTCATCACGATCGCATATCAACACAGGAGCTTCTAAAGACTCACTGAGCGCTTCTGCGTACTCTTTTGCAAAATCACCCAACTCGTTGATAGGTGAATACTTTTTAAGTATGACTTCACCTTCACGGTCTACAAAAATCTCTAAAGGATCACCTTCACGGATCCTGAGCGTACGGCGGATCTCTTTCGGGATAACAACACGTCCTAAATCATCAATACGGCGTACAATACCAGTTGCTTTCATTCTTTATGCTGCCTCCTTTTCTGTGATGACTGCCTATCTATACCTGTTGAAGCGCAAGCAGAACAAGCGGGTGATTAAAGATAGTATGATACAGCAATAAAAACCTATACACCCTTTGGATGGATTTTTTCATAAAAAATGTAAACTTGGAATGTGGAGGTGCCTTGGGCAGCTTCGACAAGCATATGCGAAGCATCTTTTGTGAGGTGCTTTTTTCTCACAAAGATGATTTGCATATGACCTCGAGAAGCTAGGCACCAGAACTGGATCTCACCGGATGTGGAGGCGACCGTTTAGACACGACAAGCATAAGACAAAACACGTAATGGAGTGGTCTTTCTCCATGGAGTGGATTGACTTATGTCTCGAGTGTCTGGGAGCCGGAATTGGACGACTTGGAATGTGGAGGTGCCTTGGGCAGCTTCGAAAAGCATAAGCAGAGCATCTTTTGTCAGGCGCTTTCCCTCACAAAAGATGGATGTTGTTCGACTAAGAACGTAACGTCCTGTTGCAACGTCGAACGACCCCACATCGTGTGAGGCCTATGACCTCGAGAAGCTAGGCACCGGAACTGGATCTCATCGGATCTGAAGATGGATTAAATAGATAAAAAAACCTCATCCCTATCCAGGGATGAGGTACAATCATCAAGCCGTTGATACTTCTCTCATCATCTCAGGCAGCTTGCTAATAAATTCCTCGACAAGCTCATATCGTTTGAATTCTGTCTTACGATCCCATGTAAAGGTCACCTTCAATTGGGAATCCTCTGTGCCCAGTTGGACCATACGACCGTATTGATTCGCAAATTCGAAAAGTTTGGTTCCATCGATTCGCTGGCTTTGCTCGGCTTCCATCAGCATTTCGATTTTCTTTTTCTTCTCCGTCACGTTTTCGATCCTTGAACGTTTCGCTTGCAGACGTATAGAAGAAACACGGAACAAGTTATCCACCTCTTGCGGATAATCACCGAACCGGTCGATTAACTCATCTCGCAAGTCATGGATATCCTCGACCGTTTCAATCGCCTGGAACAATTTATACATGTCGATTTTCTGTTTTTCATCAGCGATGTATTCATCTGGAATATAAGCATCAAGCATCATATCAAGCTCCGGTTGGAATGGCTGGATACTCTCCGGTTCTTTCCCTTGTCGTTTCGCTTCGATGGCATCTTTCAGCATCTGGGAATACATATCAAACCCGACAGAGTCGATATATCCATGTTGCTGTGCTCCTAAAAGGTTCCCCGCTCCACGTATGGACAAATCACGCATGGCAATTTTAAACCCGGACCCGAGCTCCGTGAATTCCTTAATCGCCTGCAAACGTTTCTCGGCAACTTCTGTCAGCACTTTGTCTTTTTGATAGGTAAAGTATGCGTAGGCGACCCGGTTCGACCTCCCGACACGACCACGCAGTTGATACAGCTGACTTAAGCCCATGCGATCAGCATCATAGACGATAAGTGTGTTCACATTCGGAATGTCGACACCCGTTTCAATGATTGTCGTACTGACGAGCACATCAAATTCGCCTTCCAGGAAGGAGAACATGACATTCTCAAGCTCGGTCTCATTCATCTGTCCATGAGCAAAAGTGACTCTCGCTTCAGGGACAAGTTCGGCAATTTGCTGAGCCATCCGCTCAATGTTTTCTACCCGGTTGAAAAGGAAAAACACCTGTCCGCCCCGGGCCATTTCTCGTTCCACCGCTTCCCGAAGGAAAATCGGATTATATTCAAGCACGTACGTCTGAATCGGGAAACGGTTGGCAGGTGGCGTTTCGATAACAGACAAGTCTCTGACCCCAAGCATGGACATGTGTAAGGTTCTTGGGATTGGAGTAGCCGTCAACGTCAGCACATCCACATTGTTTTTCAACTGTTTGAT
This sequence comes from Halobacillus litoralis, assembly GCF_009856415.1. Lineage (GTDB taxonomy): Bacteria > Bacillota > Bacilli > Bacillales > Halobacillaceae > Halobacillus > Halobacillus litoralis_C. Next base: position 24,507 of record NZ_WMEZ01000013.1, read on the forward strand.
TTTCTCTTTGTGTTTCACTCCGAAACGTTGCTCTTCATCGACGATCAACAAGCCTAAGTCCTTGAACTGCATATCTTTGGATAAGATTCGGTGTGTTCCTACGACCACATCGACGAGACCCTTCCTTAGACGATCTGTCGTTTCCTTCTGCTGCTTTTTCGTACGGAAGCGGCTCATAAGGCCGATATTAATCCCGAAACCCTGGAAACGCTCTTGAAGGGTCTCATAGTGCTGCTGAGCAAGAATTGTCGTAGGCACAAGCAAAGCCACCTGTTTCCCATCAACAATCGCTTTGAAAGCTGCACGAATCGCAACTTCTGTCTTCCCATAACCAACGTCTCCACAAAGCAGACGATCCATCGGGCGCACACGTTCCATATCCGATTTGATTTCTTCAATACAGCGAATTTGATCTTCCGTTTCTTCGTAAGGGAAAGCCGCTTCGAAGTCTTTTTGCATTTCTCCATCTTCACTGAAGGCAAATCCTTTGGAAGCTTCACGTTCGGCATAGAGCTGAATTAAATCATCAGCAATATCTTCGACCGAGGATTGGACTCGGCTTTTCACCTTTTTCCACTCACTGCCGCCAAGCTTATAAACTTTCGGCTCTTTCCCTTCTGAGCCTACATATTTTTGAATCAGATCGATTTGGTCGATCGGTACATACAACTTGTCATTTCCGGAGTAATTGACCATAAGAAAATCTTTATGGTTACCGCCCATTTTCAGCGTTTCAATTCCTAAATATTTTCCGATTCCGTGGCTGGCGTGGACGACATAATCGCCGACCTTCAATTCCTGATAATTTTTAATCCGCTCGGCGTTCGACATTTTTTGTTTGCGTTTCGGTTTGGCCGTCCTTTTCTTGAACAGCTCATTTTCGGTCATGACCGCAAGCTTATGCATCGGCCATTCGAACCCATGACTGATGTTACCTGTGATAATGGTCGGTTTCACCAACGGAAGCTGGACTTCACCTTCCGCAATGACCGCTTCCATATCATAGTCACGAAGGACACCTTCGATCTTGGACTTTCTGTTTTCATCGGGAGCGAGGATCACGACAGAGAAATCCTGCTTTTCCCAGCGGTCCATTTCATTTTTCAATAAATTCATCTGCCCATGGAATTGCTGCATCTGTCGACTCGAGATATTCACAATATTCTGTGGTTGCGTATTGGGAATGTGCCTCATAAAAACGGATAGATAAAGACGAGGATGCCGGATCTTCATCCAGGCATCCTGCCAGTCAAAAGAAAGATGAAGCTCTCGTACGGTCTGGTTGGCTTCCAGCATACTATTATGCCATTCTGCTTCTTCCTGGTCGAGACGATTAGCCGTTTCCTGGATCCTGCTCATTTCATCAAGAATGACGAGGCCCGTTTCCGGCAGGTAGTCTAGTAGACTGACAGGTTCCTCATAGAAATATCCTATATACTTATAAATTTCCTGGAAATGTTCTTTGGCTTTCAAGAGATCCAAATCATGCTCGACCACTTGAGCGAGTGTCTCTTTCGCATCCTGCTTCGTTAATTTCTTCAAAGAATGGCTCAGGGCGTTCTCCAGACGATCATGGGCTCTTGCAAAATCTTCGTCCTTGAGCAGCAATTCCGTTGCCGGCCCAATTTGGACCGCATCCCGTTTGTCATGCGAGCGCTGCGTCTCGGAATCAAACGTACGAATTGAATCCACTTCTGTATCGAACAGCTCAATCCGATACGGAAACTCAGCGGTCAGTGGGTACACATCCATAATCCCCCCACGCAAAGAAAACTCTCCTGGTGTCGCAACCATTTCTGTTCGGTCATAACCCATGTTCACCAAGCGTTCTAAGTATTGGTCGAGGTTGATTTCTTCCCCAACACGAAAAGGGAGCTGACTTTGCTCCCAGTAAGATTTCGGTGGCATCATTCGTTTTAGTGCAGCCACAGGCGCAATCAGAATCCCTTTTTCCTGAGACAGCCACTGACTTAATGCGTCGATACGCTGACTTCTCAGTTCAGGGCTCGCAACAGCGATTTCCGATGCGATCAGTTCATTGACCGGATACAGATGAACATGTTCAGCATCGGCCAATTCTTGCATATCCTCATACAATTGTTGTGCTTGAATCAGTTGGTGAGTCACGATGATTACTGGTCGTTCCAAGGACTCTTGAAGCATGGAAACCATCAAACTTCTCGAAGCCCCGGACAATCCGGCCACCATCTGTTCCTTCATCCCTGATTTAAAGCCTTCGACAACAGAATGAATATCATCCTGCGGAAATAAATAATCCTTAATACCTTGCATAACGAATTCCTCCACCACCCAGATTTCCGATTGGTCAGAAATCAAGAGTTACTGTATAAAAAAGTCGAGCTCATGGTAATGTGGATTGTCGTCTAATGATTCTTTGCACGAGTCACAAATGGTCTTGATGTCCATGTCGCCGCTCGCTGTCATATGAACCATTTGTTCTTGGTCCGCATCATTTAAGATATCAAAGCCCAACTGGGACACATCCACATGTTTCGCATCTAATTCTCCGACCTGGTTTTCACAATGACGGCAAAAATAACGTATTTTCATTTCCATCCTCCTTGAGGGGTTGATGGTAGATAGTTTTACCGTCATTCGGGACTGTTATACGAACACAGTAATCCCGTCACTTCACATTAAAATCATTCATCACTTCGTTAAATGGTTGCTCGATCCATGCTTCACAAGCTTTCACCGCATGATCAATGCTTTCTTCTACTGGTCCTTGTTCTTCTTTAGAGAAGCCACCTAACACATGATCGATGACTGTTTTTGAACCTTCCGGACGACCTACACCGACACGCAGCCGTTTGAATTCTTTTGTTCCCAATTGATCGATAATGTTGCGAATGCCATTATGACCGCCATGGCCGCCTTTTTTGCGCAAACGAATCTTCCCTGGCGGCAAATCCAAGTCATCATAGACCACCAACACATCTTCAACTTCAATATCATAAAATTCCATCAACGGCCGTAGTGATTCACCAGATAAATTCATGTACGTTTGAGGTTTCAAAAGAATGATTTTCTCCCCGTTGAAGCGCTCCATTGTGAATAAACCGTTAAATTTTTTCTGACTCAAGGACCACTGATTTCGAGAAGCTAATTCATCTATAATCATAAACCCGATATTGTGACGGGTCTCTTCATACTTTTTCCCTGGATTACCAAGTCCTACAATACACTTCATACATAACTTCCTTTTCTGTCTTTATACTATTGATTCATTATATCAAATGGAAACGCGGAAAGATGTCAAAATGCGTTCCACCCATGCAAAAACTTGCTCCTAATCTGTCGGGTGTTTATACAATCCCCTCAACACTGGTTCTTAAACCGCAGGACACCAAAATTGGGTACAGCAAGAGCATAAGCCCATCAACAGATATAAAGCTTCTTTACCACCATTGATTGACTTATGACCCCAGGAATATAAAAGACGAACGATTAAAAAGGGCGCGCCTTCTTGGCCACGCCCTTTGGGTGTTTCCTCTTACTCTTCTTTTTCTTCAGAATCTTCTTCTGCATCCTCTGATTTCTCATTGATAACTTCAGGTTCAGCATCAGAATCTGTATCCGGCTCGTCTTCCGGCATCTCTTCCGGTGGAGTAACAGATACGATCGTCGTATTTTCATCTTCGGTAATCTCATACTTGCGGGACTCTTTTAAGTCACCAACCATGATGCTGTCACCGATGTTCAATTCTGAAATGTCAACAACGATTTCCTCAGGAATATCGCGTGGCTTCGCACGTACAGCCAAATCGTAAAGCGGCTGCTGGACGACGCCGCCTTCTTTACTTCCTGCTGCTTCACCTTCTAAGTGTACAGGAACTTCGACATCCATTTCCTCAGACATGTTTACAACATAGAAGTCTGCGTGGATCAATTCATCTTTCAATGGATCGACTTGATATTCATGCAACATGACATCCACGGTGTCTTTTCCTTCAATATCAAGAGAGATAATCGCGTTTTTACCTTCATCACGAACGGTTTTAAGTAACTCTATGCTGTTAACAGCAACCGTGATCGGTTCTTTATCCTTCCCGTATACGACACTAGGAATGTTACCTTCGAGTCGAATTTCACGGGTTACAGATTGCTTGAGATTTTGTCTTTGATTTGCTTTTAATGTAATAGCCAAATTAATCAACCTCCAGTAATTTACCAATCATTATTTCAGTTTCCCGTTAAAAACAAGAGTTAAACCTAATCATTCAAAATTAATCAAATAAAATACTAATGGATTGACGTTCATGCACACGGACAATAGCTTCGCTGATCAAGCCAGCTACAGACAACTCTGTAATTTTCTCGCTTGATTTCTCTTCGCCAAGTGGAATTGTGTTTGTAACCACAAGCTCTTTAATTTTCGAATTATCGATACGCTCAATGGCAGGTCCAGATAGCACTGGGTGCGTACAACAAGCGAACACTTCTTTGGCACCGTTCTCGACAAGGGCATTGGCCGCCAGTGTAATGGTTCCTGCTGTATCAATAATGTCATCGATTAAAATCGCGGTCTTGCCTTCAATGTTACCGACAATGTTCATGACTTCTGCAACGTTTGGACGTGGACGGCGCTTATCGATAATCGCAATAGGAGCTTTTAGACGATCCGCCATTTTACGAGCACGCGTTACGCCTCCATGGTCAGGAGAAACGATGACAACATCCTCAAAATTCTTCTCCTCAAAATAGTCGGATAGAATCGGTACACCGACAAGGTGATCGATTGGCAGGTTGAAGAATCCTTGAATTTGTGGTGCGTGCAGATCAAGCATCAATACGCGGGAAGCTCCTGCCGTTTCAAGAAGATCCGCAATCAATTTCGCTGTAATTGGCTCGCGGGCACGCGCTTTTCTGTCTTGTCTTGCATAGCCGTAATAAGGCATGACAATATTGATTGATTTAGCAGACGCACGTTTTAAAGCATCGATCATGATTAGGAGTTCCATGATGTGTTGGTTGACGGGCTCACATGTGGATTGGACAACATACACATCACACCCACGGATACTTTCTTCAATGTTGATTTGAATCTCTCCGTCACTAAAGCTCGTGACTGTACATTTACCTAGCTCTACTCCGATGTTATCAGCAATCTCTTTCGCTAACTCAGGATTTGAGTTGAGTGAGAATACTTTCAGTTTTGAATCCTTATATCCAGTTGCCATGGATGGAACCCTCCGTTAATCTTTTTTGATCGATTTCATTTTACTTGCATAGCCTTCTTTGTTCGTCTGACGGGAACGGGCAATCGACAAAGCCTCGGACGGGACATCCTGGTTGATCGTGGAGCCCGCAGCTACATAAGCTCCTTTTCCTACGATGACAGGAGCAATTAAGTTTGAATTGCATCCGATAAATGCATCATCTTCAATCGTCGTCAAATGCTTGTTTTCCCCATCGTAGTTCACCGTGATGGTACCACAACCGATGTTGACACCACTTCCAACCTCAGCATCCCCGATATAGCTTAGGTGAGAAGCTTTGCTTCCATCGCCGAAAGAAGCCTTTTTCACTTCCACAAAGTTACCAACTTTCACATCGTCGCCTAGAGATGATTGCGGACGGATGTGAGCAAATGGTCCAATTTGAACGCGGGAACCGATTTTACTATCAGCAGCGACGCTCTGTTTAATTGTCGTCTCACTGCCCACATGGCAATTCGTGATCGTAGAATGAGGGCCGATAAGAGCATCATCTTCAATGGTCGTTGTCCCTTCCAAGACGCTTCCAGGATAGATGACAACATCTCTTCCTATAGTCACATCTGGACCAATATACGTTTGTTCAGGATCGACAAGCGTAACCCCATTTCTCATATGTTGCTCGTTTATCCGTTGTTTCATTAGCTTTTCTGCTTTTGATAAAGCAACACGATCATTAACACCAAGAGATTCCGAAAACTCCGGTGTTTGATAGGCACTGATGGTTTCCCCTTGACCCTTCAGAATTTCAACGACGTCCGGCAGGTAATATTCGCCTTGAACATTATCATTAGAGACGTTCTTAAGTGCATCAAACAGCATAGCATTATCAAAACAATACGTACCTGTATTGATTTCTTGAATCGCCTGTTCTTCATCAGACGCATCTTTTTGCTCAACAATTCGTTCCACTTGGCCATTTCCGCCACGAATGACGCGTCCGTAGCCGTGCGGGTCTTCGGCATGGGCAGTCAGCACCGTCGCCTTTGCTCCTTCTGCATCATGATGATCCAGAAGCTTTTGAAGCGTTTCCCCGGTCAACAATGGCGTGTCGCCACAGACAACCACGGTCGTCCCTTCTTTATCCGCCAAAATATCATCCGCTTGCAGTACAGCGTGGCCTGTTCCCAACTGTTCCTCCTGGATAACATAATGACTATCTTCACCAAGCTGTTCCTGGACTTTTTCAGCACCAAAACCTACTACAGTGATCAATTCTTGCAAATCTAATGTATTCAACTGGTCGACAACGTGCTGGACCATCGGCTTTCCACATACGGGATGCAACACCTTATAAAGTTTTGACTTCATACGTGTACCTTGGCCAGCGGCTAGAACGACAGCATATCGATTAGTCATGAACGTACCTCCATCCTAAATATCCACTTTGAATCATATCTCAATACTACACGTATTTCAACATTTAGAGGAGGAACACGGACGGAAATCCGACCAAGGTCTAAGACCAAAAAAAGAGCCTAACCTGGTTCGGTTAGACTCTTGTTGTGCGTAAGTATTAGGAAGCGCCGGCTTCTTCGAATTCCACCTCAGCTTCTTCCTCATCACCAGCACGGTGATAAGCTTCAAGTACAGCGTCCTGGATCTTTCCACGAGTACCTGAATTAATCGGGTGTGCAATGTCACGAAACTCCCCATCCGGAGTACGTTTGCTCGGCATCGCCACGAACAGTCCATTGTTGCCATCAATCACCCGTATGTCATGGACAACAAACTCCTGGTCCAAGGTAATAGAAGCAATTGCTCGCATTCTTCCATCAGTATTCACGCGTCGCAGTCTTACGTCAGTTACTTCCATTAGATTCACCACCTTTTATACAAAAGAACTTATGTAAAACAAATTCCACAAAACGGGAAAAAATCCTGCTAATTTTTCTAAAAAATTTTTATGATTCTGTATATTCGGGTGTGAAACCATGAGAAAAGCCCTCATACAAAAGGATGAGGGCTCTTTTCACAATTATATTTTTATATATTTTCCAATAAATTGCCCGGTCGGACCTCTATGGAGGATTTACGTTCATCTGCATTCATAATTTGTACAACTGACAAATAATCGTCCACGACACGATCTTCTTCATCGTCTTCCGCTTCAGCAAGAACGCCGATTCCTGCCAATTCAGCATCAAATTCCATTAATAAGTTCCGCATTCCATTGATGGTTCCACCAGCTTTCATGAAGTCATCAATGATGCAAACCCTTGATCCTTGAGGAAGAGACCTCTTCGTTAGAACCATCGTCTGAATCTTCCGTGTCGAACCGGAAACGTAGTTAATGCTCACCGTTGATCCTTCAGAAATTTTCGGATCTCTTCTGGCAATCACTACGGGAACGTTCAAGTAGGAAGCGACGGCGTAAGCGAGAGGAATCCCTTTCGTTGCTACCGTCATCACTACATCAATGTCTTTATCACGAAAAGCAGAAGCGAACAGTTTGCCGATGTTACGCGTCGTTTCCGGATCTCCGAGCAAGTCGCTCATAAATAAATAACCACCCGGTAGGAGTCGTGCCGGGTCCTCCAGCTTTTCACACAACTCTTCAACAAAACGATGACTTTCTTCTTTTGAGAAAGCAGGGATATATTTTACTCCCCCTGCCGCTCCAGAAATCGTCTCTAAATAGCCGATTCCCTCATGTTGAAACATTTTGTTGATGATTCCCAAATCTTCACTGATGGATGATTTGGCAGCATCATACTTTTCTGAGAAAAAAGGAAGAGAAATAAGATCACGGGGTCGATCGAGAATATAATGAGTCATGGCCACAAGTCTTTCGCTTCTTTTCATACAAAGACACCTCTAAATCCGAATGTTTTCATTAAATATAACAAATTCGTACGTTATTTATCAAGTGGTTCTCTGTAACCGAGCATACGAACCATGAAAACTTCCGTACAAAAACCCTTTAAACTATTATAGATCCTCTGAGCTCGTGCATCGTGTTCAACAAGAGAAAAGACGGTTGGGCCACTTCCACTCATGAGAACCGCATCAGCTCCTGCTTGTTTCATCTGCTCTTTAATTTGACCAACTTCCTCATGCATCTGGAGCGTCACACCCTCGAGTGTATTGCCGACGTTCTTACAAATGCCGTAGTAGTCACCTTCTTTCAAGGCTTTTACCATGGCTTCCGTATTCGGATGCTGAGCAGCACTCAAATCAAGATTCTTATAGACCGACTGTGTTGATACGCCGAGCGTAGGTTTGGAAAGGACAACCCAACATGGAGGAGGAGCAGGCAGGTGTTGGATTTTTTCTCCTCGTCCGGTCGCAAGAGCCGTTCCTCCATAGACACAGAAAGACACATCCGAACCAATTTCCGACCCGAGTTCAGCTAATTCATCCATGCTCAAACCTAATTCCCACATCCGGTTCACACCACGCAAAACAGCTGCAGCATCACTGCTTCCTCCAGCAAGCCCAGCAGCTACAGGAATGTTCTTTTCAATAAAGATCTTAACTCCCTGGGTCACCCGGAAACGATCTTTCAACAATTGAGCCGCTCGGTAGGCTAAATTACGCTCATCATTCGGGACAAAACGGCTTTCCGATTCCACTTTGATTTCATCTTCAGAGAGGAGGGTCAATTCAATGCGATCAGCTAGATCCACAGTTGTCATGACCATCTCTACTTCATGAAACCCGTCCGCACGTTTATGTAAAACATCAAGAGATAAATTAATTTTCGCAGGAGCTTTTTCAAGTATTTGCATGCAAGCACCTCATCTTCCATATGATTCTGAAAGCATTGTACCATACTTGATGGGTTGGTGAAGGTGATGAGAATGTAAAAAGCCCCCGGAGCATCAAGCGCCAGGGGGAAAGTTTACTGCTGGTTGTTCACCATTTGTTCTTCTGCCATTTGAATAGCTCGTTTTACCATATTGCCGGCATCCCGCCCAGAAATGCCGCCCCATCCGTCTTTTTCTACCTTGTCGTAAAACCCAAGTTCTTTCGCGATCTCTTCTTTCAACGAATCGGACATCATGCTGCGCTTACGTCCCATCGTCTTCAGCTCCTTTCGCTTTCACTCAGCTACGACAATGTTAGTATGTGCGAAACATGTCACGGACAAGCAAGGGAGTTGTATGTAAGGATGGTAATGATTCCTTCTTTAATCTTTGTGAATGGTATTCCGTTTTGCAGACAAAATAAAAAAGCAGTAAACGGTGGGTTCACTGCTCAAGTGCCATAGTCTGTAGGTCGTCGAAGTTTAATTCGACTGTCTCTGTAAGTACATCTGCATAGCTGTAAGATACACGTTCAAAAGCATTTTCTTCTTGATCCAGCTCTACAATGAAAACAGCAGGATATGTTTCTGCCAATACACCGGATCGCTCAATTGTTTTACGGCGTCCGCCATTTGCTTTCAAAGTTAGGCGTTTACCAATTTGCCCTTCAAGGGATTGCTTGATTTCTACTAACGTTTTAGCCACTGCACTCCACCTCACTGTAAATTAGTTTATCACAGACCTGGGACAAAGTCAAATAAAATTATTAATTATACCAACTGCGTCTTAACAATGCAACAGAATGATATAAATAATCGGTCCTGGTTAGCTTATCCATTTCAAGGAAAAGTATGTAAACTTTTTTCATCTCTTCTCATTCGTACATATCCCTCTTCCACTAAAGCTCCTGATTGGGTAAGCCTCAGTTTCGAAATTATTGTGGAGTGGATGGGGCTGCGGGTAATAGCTCGCTTTCCGCGGGAGCGCGGTGAGCCTCCTCGGACTGCGTCCTGTGGGGTCTCACCATGCACTTTTTTCCCGCAGGAGGTTCGCCATTCCCCTCCGCCCACTTACCGGAAGGAATTCTCGAAACTACCTTCCAGCATTAGGAGCTTTTTTGGTTGAGAATCCTATATCAACGCGGTTTTTAAGAAGGATTTAAAACAGTTTCAGGCAAGGTACTATAAGAGGGATTTCGAGAACCTCATAGGGCAAAGGGGCGGAGGGATAAGGTGAGACTCCTGTGGGAAGTGCGTGGTAGATGAGTCCCCGCAGAGCGTTAGCTCGAGGAGGCTCATCACTCGCCCACGGAAAGCGAACCTTTTCCCGGAGCCCCTAAATCCACACAAACATCTCGAAATCGAGTCTTCCCCAATCCTGCCATTAGTTGAAGATGAATATAAAAAAGCCGTCATGGCGTGATGACGGCTTGGTTTTATGTTTCTTCGGTTTCTTCCGTTTGGTTTTCGGTATAGGGCATGCCAATACGGAGCAACCCTTTGGTTTCAATTCCGCCAAGGCCATCTTCTCCGCTTATGGTATTGCGAATAACTTCCCATATGTTGATATGGTCCATAAACGAAGTGTACGCCACACGGGCAGCGACATAGACCGGGTCGATGGCATGAATGTTAACTCTGGCTGGGGAGCTCGCGAAGTTGGCTCCGGCCCTTATAATCGATTCAAAATGGGATTGGCAGGCACCCGCAAAGACGACCATTTGATCGAAATTCGGGTATTTCCTCCTTATGTTTCGGACAGCTTCTACGAAATATTTGGAATGACGATAAGACTCTAACTCCCTGATGGTTCCTTTCGCTTTGGAGTAAGAGTCGTGTCCCGTCAAAACGACAATTTCCGGGTGCACTTTTTCGATTAGAGACAGGACTTGGTTCGGCATTTCTTTCTCGTGGAGATATTGTCCATGGACTTGCAAACCAAGTTGTTCATATAAAGCAATACACTTTTTCAAAAACAATGGATCTCCATCTATATGAAGAATACGGGGCGGTATTTGAAAGTAATTGGTTTCTTTCTTATCTGCATACCCGCTTCCCGCTTCTGCTTCCCTTTTTTCTTTGAGGAGCCTGTAATCCTGACGAAACAAACGGTAGGAATAGGCTTCCTTCTCATCCACTTCACTTTTTCTACGGTGATACTCAGCTCCAGTTACTTTTTCAAGATCATCGAGAGGGGCGTCGGCCTCGAGTCGTACATGTTCGCCCATCAATTTTAAGAGCGGTCCCTTCTCTGACTTCACTCGAAAAATGATGTCGTGCTGATAGGATTTCCGTGTTACAAGGTCTCCACTTGATATCATCACTTCCCCACCTCACTCTATACACTACTGTAGTGTATGTGTGAACATGGGCTTTGTGTCTAATTCCCGTTACTTATATAAAACATTGGCTAGATCGGCGAATTCCTGCATCGACAAGGATTCTCCTCTTCTTGAAGGATCAATGTTGACCTTTTCCAAACGACTTCTGAGCTCTTCCTTATCCATTTCCCCTTTGAAATGACGGGCTAAGTTATTCATTAACGTTTTTCTGCGTTGACCGAATGTCGCTTTTACGACATCGAAGAAGAACTCTTCATCCTCAACATCGACGGGTGGTTTCTCCCTCATTTCCAGATGAAGAACGGAAGAGTCAACATTCGGTTGAGGCATAAAGACGGTCTTAGGTACATTCAAGACCACACTTGCTTCGGTGTAATACTGGACGGCTATGGAAAGAGAACCATAACTTTTCGTGTTCGGTTCAGCAGCCATACGATCGGCTACTTCTTTTTGGATCATGACCGTGATGCTGTCGATGGGTAACCGATCCATCAGAAGTTTCATCAGAATTGGTGTCGTAATATAATATGGAAGGTTAGCTACGACACGGACCTGTTGACCAGGCGTGAAATGGTCAGCGATCACACGGGCGACATCCGCTTTGAGAATATCCTGGTTGATCACTTCTACATTGTCGTAGTTCCCAAGAGTTTCTTCCAAAATCGGAAGGAGACGCTGGTCAATTTCGAAGGCAACGACACGATCGGCGTGCTGAGCCAGCTGTTCGGTTAGCGCCCCGATCCCTGGTCCAATCTCTATCGCACTCGCCGAACGGTCGATCCCCGCCTCTGCAATGATATTTTTTAAGATGTTCACATCAATTAAGAAGTTTTGCCCCAAGCTTTTCTTAAAGGAGAACCCGTAGTTCTTCAAGATTTCTTTTGTTCTTGTCGGTGTGGCTACTGCTTTATTGTTCATTTCTTTCCTCCTGTATGATCTGATCCATCGCTTCATTTAGCTGCTGAGATGTAATGTGAAACATATTCAATCGCTTCAATAACTGTTTTCCGTTCGTCTTGCCTATTTGAAGGGCGATCCCTAATTTCTCACGTCGCTTGGAAGCTCTCGGTCCTCCGATGAGCCCGTAGTTGACGAGATCAGCTTTTGCTATTTCACCTTCCTGGATATCTACGAGTTCATAAACCGCAGAAAGTGCTTCCTGGATATCAGCAACCGTCGCATGCTCGATTCCGATCCCCTTGTCATGTTTCGCCCGTGCTAAATGTTTTGGTAAAAAGGCGTGCTTGCACGCAGGAACATGTTGGCTTACGATATGTCTGATCCGTTCCCCAGGATAATCAGGATCCGTAAAAATGATGACCCCTCTTTTATCCTGGGCATGTTTAATTTGATCAAGAACGCTCTCATCAATCGCAGATCCATTCGTTTCAATGGTATCTGCATCCACGGCTGATTTAATTCGGGCGGTGTCATCTTTCCCTTCCACGACAATCACTTCTTTAATTTTCACTGTCTTTCCTCCTGTTGCGTTCCCTTCATCATCTTTCCATAGCATACCATGACTCTATACACGGAAAAAAGCAGAGGAACGATTCCTCTGCTATCTCCATCAATCCAATATTTTTACTTTTACATTACGAGATCCGAATTTCAGGGCTTCACTTTTGGAAGGAACGAATAAATCGATTCTGTTTCCGTTAATAGCTCCGCCTGTATCCCCAGCAATGGCATAGCCATATCCTTCTACCCAGACGCGGCTTCCAAGCGGAATGACGCTGGGGTCGACGGCTACGACTTTTTGGTTAGGATTGGCTTTCAAATTGATACCTGTAGCTGTAATACCGGAACAGCCTGTACAGTTCGCCGTATAGGCCGTTGCATGCATATATAAGGTCTTCGCTCCACTTGTATCGTTTCGCGAAACCGTTGTAGAAGCTTCACTTGAAGAAGAAGAACGGGAAGAGCTGGACGAGTCGGACGAGTTGGAGGAGCTTGTAGCAGCAACTGTCGCTTTTTTCTCTACTTTCGTTCCAAGAGCAACTACTTCCGTCTTACTCTCTTGTTCCACTGTTTCTTTGACCAGTTCACGGCTTGCTTCCTCACCGTTTTTCAAGATGACTTCATATTCCTTCGTAATCAAACCTTTTTCACCACTGGAAACGACTTTCTTTTCCCCTTTTGGAAGAGAGTCGTCTTTCTTTGTTTCCACTGTGAAATCAACTTCCTCTTCTACAATATCGGTCACTTTTTCAACTCTTGTAATCATGACCTTTTTATCGGCGGAGAGTTCTTCTTCTTCACTGAGATTCAACTCATCCAGTTTGTTCAGAGTGATTCCCTCTTCTTGAAGCAATTCGTCAACCGTGGATGCGGTCGTCCAGACTTTTCCGGATTCCCCACCATCATTGACGGTCACTTGGAAGGCCTGCTGGACATCGATATCCATGCCTTCTTCAATGAGAGCATCCGGATCATGGGAAACTTCATCCCGTTTTTTGAACTCTAGACCCTCCTGCTCAAAGAATTCCTCCACCGTCGAGGCTGTTGTAAAGTATTCTTCTGTATGGTTACGATCGATGGCTAGATTGATAGACTTAGATGCTATGTACGTGACATCCATTCCATACTCAACCGGATCGGATAAGTTATGTGATAATTCATCATGTTGTTGGACCGTGACATCGAGCTCTGATAATAATTCATCGATTGTATCAGCATGAGTGCGTATTAGTTCTTTCTGCCCATTTTGTGTCACTTGCACAGAAGCTTTAGTAGCTTCATACGAAACGGTTACTAAAAAGGCGATGCATAGGACGGCAATCACAGTTGCCCATACCATTATGTGACTAATGGCTGATTTTAACAAGTTTCCTATTTTCATCCTTTGGCCTCCTTTCTAAAGCACGCGTTTTATTGTAGTCAAGTGACAAACTCATGTCAAATGGATCCTCTTTACACAAAAATAGAGGAGCCAGCATGACCATCACTGACTCCTCTATTATGCTATTTTACCTAGATGATTAACATAACAAACATGTTACAGTTCCCATACAATTGGATGAGTTTTGTAATATACCCTCCAAGGTCTTCGTTATTACGACTGGATTCCAAAGAATTCGAGAGCATTCGAGGTCGTCGTTTCACTGACCTCTTCATAGGAAATTCCCTTTAACTCGGCGATTTGTTCGGCCACGAGCTTCACATACGCCGGTTCATTTCGTTTCCCGCGGTTCGGATGCGGAGCAAGGAACGGGCAGTCCGTTTCTACTAACAAATGCTTAAGATCCACCGCTTTCGCCACTTCTTTCGGTAATTTTGCATTTTTAAAAGTGACAGGACCTCCTAAGGAGATCATAAAATTCATATCAATGCATTCCTGCGCTGTTTCGACAGGACCGCTGTAACAGTGCATGATTCCACCGACTTCCGATGCATTCTCTTCCTTAAGAATTTCAACGATATCATCAGTCGCCTCACGATTGTGGATGATGATCGGCATCTTCACTTTCTTTGCCAGACGGATTTGTTTACGGAAGACTTCTTTTTGCACGTCTTTCGGTGATTTATCCCAATGATAATCGAGTCCCATTTCCCCGATTGCTACGACTTTCGGGTGCTGAGACAATTCCTCGATCCATTGAAGGTCCTCATCCGTCATATCTATGGCATCAACCGGATGCCAGCCTACAGCGGCATAGATGTTCTCATACCGCTCGGCAATTTCCATTGCTTTCGGGATCGTTTTCCTGTCGAAGCCTACAACGGTCATATACTGGACACCAGATTCTTGAGCTCTTTCAATTGTTTCTTCCAAGTCCTCCTCGAACTGATCTGCATTCAAGTGGACGTGCGTATCAAACAACATTCATTTTCCCACCTTCATCAAATAATCGTCATGTAAAAAAAGGGAAAGCACTATGGAGAGCTTTCCCTTTTTATTGGTGTGTTATTTCACTTTCGTACCATTTTTCAACGTTTGATCCACGGAGGCTAAAGAAAGGCCATTGTCATCTTCACCCGCAAGAATCATTCCTTCAGACAATTCTCCACGAAGTTTGACCGGCTTCAAGTTGGCTACACAAATAACTTTTCTTCCAACAAGATCTTCCTGAGTGTAATGTTCAGCGATGCCAGAAACCACTTGGCGCTGCTCATATCCGAGGTCCAATTGGATTTTCAACAGCTTATCTGCTTTTTTCACCTTGTCGACTTTCAGGACTTCAGCGACACGGAAATCAAGCTTCATGAAATCGTCGATCGTTACTTCTTCCGCTTGATCCTTTTTCTCCTCTTTCTTTTCTTCTTTTTGAGGAGCTGATTTCTTCATCATGTCCTTGATGATTTGAGTCTCTTCTTCCGCTTCAAGGCGCGGGAAAATCGGCTGATCTTTTTGTACCTGCGTTCCAGCAGGAAGGATTCCGAATTCACTGAGGCTCTCCCATGCTTTATGCTCATCTGCTGTGACTCCGAGCTGCTGGAAGATACGCTCAGGAGTCTGTGTCAAGAACGGCTGAAGCATCACGGCAATTTGACGAAGTGATTCAGCCAGGTGAGCCATGACATTACCAAGGCGTTCTTTTTGGTTTTCATTTTTAGCCAGCACCCATGGCTGTGTTTCATCAATATATTTATTCGTACGGCTGACGAATTTCCAAAGATCGGCAAGAGCCACAGAAAACTCCATGTTCTCGAGTGAATCTTCGACAGAGATTCTCGTCTCTTGGGCAAGTTTTTCAAGGCTTTGGTCAAATTCGTCCTCCCCTAATTTCAGGGCTGGAATTTCACCATCGAAATATTTACTGATCATCGCGACCGTACGGTTCAACAGGTTCCCGAGATCATTCGCAAGGTCATAGTTTGTACGCTCAACGAAAGCTTCTGGTGTAAACACCCCATCAGAACCGAATGGTACCTCACGAAGCAAGTAGTAGCGTAAAGCATCCAGACCATAACGATCGCTCAGTTGGACCGGATCCACGACGTTCCCCTTGGATTTGGACATTTTTCCGTCTTTCATCAAGATCCACCCATGGGCAAATACCTGCTTCGGCAAAGGCAAGTCCAGAGCCATCAGCATGATCGGCCAATAGATGGTATGGAAACGTACAATCTCTTTTCCGACGAGTTGAACATCGGCCGGCCAGTATTTTTGGTATTTGGAATCATCATCACTATCGTAGCCAAGCGCTGAAATATAGTTGCTTAACGCATCGATCCATACGTAAATGACGTGCTTCTCGTTTCCTGGCACTCCAATTCCCCAATCGAACGTCGTACGGGAAACAGCCAAGTCCTCAAGAC
Organism: Halobacillus litoralis; assembly: GCF_009856415.1. GTDB lineage: Bacteria > Bacillota > Bacilli > Bacillales > Halobacillaceae > Halobacillus > Halobacillus litoralis_C. The sequence goes on from NZ_WMEZ01000013.1 coordinate 41,096, forward strand.
CTGGTTTGATGAAGTTGTTGATCATTTCATTTTTACGGCTTTCAGGTTGGATGAATGTCGGGTTCTTTTCATAGAACTCAAGCAATTGATCCACATAGTTGCTCATCTTGAAGAAGTAGGATTCTTCTTTTACTTTTTCTACCTCACCGCCACAGTCCGGACAGCGACCGTCTTCAAGCTGACGTTCTGTAAAAAAGGATTCACACGGCGTACAATACCAGCCTTCATACTCATCCAAATAAATGTCGCCTTTTTTCATTAAGTAATCAAAAATCTTCTCTACCACTACTTTGTGGCGATCCTGTGTTGTACGAATGAAGTCATCATAGGAAATGTCGAGTTTATCCCATAACTGCTTAATTCCGCTCACAATATCATCCACGTAAGCTTGGGGGGAGACTCCTTTTTCCTCAGCCTTCCGCTGGATCTTCTGACCATGCTCATCCGTTCCAGTCAAATACATGACATCGTATCCTCGCAAACGTTTGTAGCGTGCCATCGCATCACCCGCTACGGTCGTGTAGGCATGTCCAATATGCAAATTACCACTAGGGTAATAAATAGGTGTCGTTATATAAAACGTCTTATTTTCCTCAGGCATCCTGTTCCCTCCTCAAAATCTTCATACCATAAGTCATAAAAGGTCATGGTATCATTCTATCGATTTATCTCCTTTATTTCCATTCCTAACATTAAAATATACCGAATTTTACGTAAAACTGTCAAAAGAACCAAACATTATAATTTCACATCTGTAAATACTCTGGTAAAATAAAATGTATATAGACAGGTTGGATAAACCAACCAGATTTGGGATGAAAGGGATGGGTTGAGTTGGAAAGAGGCCTGGATGAAACGCTCCACTCACCCATTTTCAATACCTGCACCAGTATATGGAGTTGGAAATTCTTATCCCTTTTTAAGTAATTGACACGTCTGGGAATGGTTGGTACTATATTGTCGAGACATATGTCGAAACATGACAGCTAAACTTTTGATTGAGGGGAGACAGAAATATGAAATCTACAGGTATCGTACGTAAAGTCGACGAGCTCGGCCGGGTGGTTATTCCGATCGAACTTCGCCGCACACTAGGCATTAACGAAAAGGACGCGTTGGAGATTTATGTGGACGATGATCGCATCGTTCTAAAAAAATATAAGCCCAACATGACTTGCCATGTCACAGGGGAAGTTTCAGATGAAAATATGAAACTGGCAAACGGCAATCTAGTCCTAAGCAAGGAAGGCGCGCAAATGCTCCTTTCAGAACTACAAGACAACCTTAAATAAATCAGATTTAGAGATAAATAGATAAGAGACGATTTACTGGTTATAGAGAGAAAAAAGACATATGTTAAAGCAACCCCTTACTGTTCACAGGCCTGACAGTAAGGGGTTTTTTCATGCTTTTTTATTTTTCTTCTACATGGTAGGCCTGATAGACATCCCGTTTCGGAAGCTTCCGGTCTAGAGAGGTCTGCTTGATTGCTTCTTTATTCCTCATGCCATCGTTTTCAATATAGTGCTGGACGTGATCGACGACCGATAAACTTGCCCACCATTGGCTATCCGCAGGTTCTACATCGTCGGATCCTTCAATCACTACACAAAATTCTCCACGCACTTGTTCACCATGAGCCCAATCAACTAATTCTCCCAAATCACCACGGACATATTCTTCATACCGTTTCGTGAGTTCCCGGACTAGTGAGGCTTTTCTGTCTCCAAGCACTTCATGGACATGGCTTAACATCTCTTTCAATCGATGGGGAGATTCATAAAAAATCAGAGTGGCTTGGATGGATTGAAGTTGCTGTAAAACGGCGGCGCGATCTTTCTTTTTTCTAGGTAGAAATCCATGAAAGTAAAACCCTTCTGTGGATAGCCCGGATCCAGCCAGCGCAGGCAAGGCGGCATTCGCGCCTGGTAGAACAACGACTGGAACATCCGCTTCCACCGCTTTTTGAACGAGATCTGTTCCCGGATCTGATATCCCAGGCATGCCGGCATCACTGACGATGGCGATGTTCTGTCCATCACGAAGTCTTTCAATCAACTCCGGCCCTTTCGTCTGTTTGTTATGTTCATGGTAACTGATAAGTGTCGTAGAGATTTCAAAGTGATTGAGCAATTTTCTAGAATTCCTCGTATCCTCAGCACCAATTATATCCACTTCTTTTAAAGTGCGGACGGCTCGGAAGGTCATATCTTCTAAGTTCCCGATTGGAGTGGGTACAATATACAGCGTTCCTTGTTCATGATCCATGAAACTTTTTTGTACGTTCATCCACGCTCACTCCTTCCTTTCTTTTTTCAATCCAGCCTTCTTTCTCTTTCCTTGTCATCCGTTTCAGCCGGTATTCTTGTTGTAAGGCTTCTGACTTCGTTTTATACACTTCATATGCTTCTAGCACAAGCGGCCCCCTACCTCTTGTATACTTAGCCCCTTTGCCGCTCTGATGCTTTTCCAGTCTAGCTTCCAAGTTGTTCGTGTAACCGGTATAAAGGGTCCCATCCTTACATTTGAGCATATAGACGAAATGACTATTCTCCATAAAGAATTTCCCTTAGTTCTGGTGTATATTCGTCATCATCCGTAAGAGCGTATAACGGAGGTAAGATTTTCAGTCCGGGCTTTCCGTCTCTGACTCCTTCAATCAGTAAAATGTTCGCCTCTTTTCTTTCTTTCGGATATACAAGCTGCATACGTTTCGGTTCCAACTTATACTTCTTGAATAATTGAATGATTTCCACCATGCGCTCAGGACGATGAACCATCGATACTTTTCCCCCGGACTTCGCCAGTCTGCTGCAGGACTCTACCACGTCTTCTAAACTGCAATGGATTTCATGCCTGGCGATCGCCAAATGCTCATTCAAGTTTTGTTCATCCGCTTTCGGAGTAGGAAAATAAGGAGGATTGCATGTGACAAGATCGAATTTGTCATTACCGTAATGCCCGGGCATGTCCTTTAGATCCCCATGTATCATATCAAGTTGATCTCCGAGTTCATTCAGCTCGATATTACGGAGGGCCATATCATAGAGCCGCTCCTGAATCTCCACTCCGGTAATCGGAACGCTTGAGCGGGTGGAAAGAAAAAGAGGGACGACCCCATTCCCTGTACATAAATCCAGGATTTTCCCTCGTGTTTTTGGTACATAAGTAAAGTCAGCGAGTAACACCGCATCCAACGAAAAAGCGAATACGCTCGGACTTTGGATGATCCGCATGTTTTCTTTCGCTAATAAAAAATCAATTCGTTCATCTCCATATAATTGAACCATTTCCGCTTTCCTTTCTTTTTTCACTCTATTTTCTATGATATATAAGTTTGATACTCAGTTTCGAGACTATCGTATGAGTTTATAGTGGCTGTGAAACGGCTCGCTTTCCTGCGGGGATGGCGGCACAGCTGAGACCCCGCAGAGCGAAGCTTGAGGAGGCTCAGCGCCCGCCCCACGGAAAGCGAATCATTTCCCGTAACCCCTAACTCACGCAAGCATCTCGAAATCCACTCTTACACGATCGCCATGATATAAAGAGAGCCCTTCCTCGAACGAGCAAGGAAAGGCTTGGACCTGGAATTATTTCTTTTTGTTCAAGAAAGATAAGCAAAACAGACAATCTTCGTCTCTCGGGCTGCCGAAGTGAAGATTACAAATATGAAAGCCTTCTTCGTAGAGCCTCGCAAGGTTATCATAGCCTTCCCCAACGACTGCACCCTTGTCCTGTTTGGATCCTGAGGAAGATTGATCCTTTTCATTTTCTTTCTCCAACCGTTGTCGCAAGTGATGATTTTCAAGCGATAAATGCTGGTTTTCTTCTAAGAGATAGGCCAGCTGTTTCTTTAAATCGCCGAGCTGTTCATAGAGCTCACCGATTTGACTTTCGAAATGGGATACTTGTTCAAATATGGCTTTCTTCTTCACGCTCGACTCCACCCTTTATTCTGAGGCTTCGGTTTGAAGAACTCCTTCATCGATCAATTCTTGCAGAGAGTATTCAAGAACGCGCTCTTTGTCGCGGAATTCAATCTGTACCATACGCTCCAGCATATTAAGCCCGACGACCTTTCCTTTACCGAAGGATGTCGCAATGCTTTCACCGAGGTCAGGAAGCTCTTTCTTCGCATTTTCGTAATCATCATTTTCATACTTGAGACAACACATTAAGCGGCCGCAAAGTCCAGAAATTTTCGCTGGGTTCAAGGATAAGTTCTGGTCTTTGGCCATTTTTATAGAAACAGGTTCGAAATCACCTAAAAATGTTGAGCAACAAAGCATCCGTCCACATGGACCGATCCCCCCGAGCATTTTCGCTTCATCCCTGACGCCGATTTGGCGCAGTTCGATCCTCGTCTTGAAGACCGACGCAAGATCTTTGACTAATGTACGGAAGTCCACACGGCCATCAGCCGTAAAATAGAAGATGACTTTGTTACGATCAAACGTATATTCGACATCCACAAGATTCATGTCCAATTTATGTTCACGGATTTTCTTTTCGCAAACCCGGTAAGCTTCTGCGGCGTTGTCTTTGTTTTCATCCACCGTCACTTTATCTTTATCATCTGCCATACGGATGACTTTTTTAAGAGGTAAAACAACGTCTTCTTCATCTATGGATTTATTAGCAATGACAACTTTTCCGAATTCGATTCCGCGTACGGTTTCGACGATGACATAATCATCCGTCGTCATCCGCAGTCCCCCCGGATCGAAATAATATACCTTACCCGCCTGCTTAAATCGGACACCTACAACTTCGATCATTCGATCATCACCTCTGTAGTTGAAGGGTAAGTTGTTCCATCACTAAATTAGGATGGACATTTTGATTTATCTTTCGTTTCGCCTCAAGAATATCTGTTAAGCTTCGCGCGGCTGACTGACGTGACCAACGCATTGCTGCCTGGTTCAAATTTTCTCTCTCTGTCGTGAAAATAATCGATTCTTCCCGGTCCAAAAGTTGGTTGATCACATCTTGAAACCAGAGCATCAATACATCCAGACCACGCTGCAGCTGCGTTCGTTCCTTGAAATGAGGCATCCACTGATGGTTGATAAACAAAAGTCCTTCATTTGGTTTATTTTGAAGCACTTCAATTAATTGTATCACTAGTTTTCGCACATTCGCAAACCACTCATCTTCATTCATCTCGAGGGCTTCTGTCAAGTTATTCGTTAACGAGGACAAAAGTCTCGCATTTGATTCAGAGACTCCTTCTTCAACCAGTTTTTCCTGGACACGCAAGGGATTCAGAGGTTGAAAGGCGAGCAATTGGCAGCGGGACCTGATGGTATCGAGGATGGTCGGTCCACTCTCTGTCAGAAGCATCGCTGTCGTCTGCTGACTCGGTTCTTCTAAAAATTTCAATAACCGGTTCGAAGCGTTGACCGTCATTTTTTCTGCATCAACGATGATATAGACTTTCCGATTTGACTCCAACCCTGTATAAGTAAATTCTTTTTGCAAATGAAGAATTTGTTCTTTTTTAATGGATTGTCCCTCAGGCTCAATCCAGTGCAAGTCAGGATGGTTACCTGAATCGATCCTGTGGCAGTCCCTGCAGCTCTGACAAGGTTCCGCCCCTTCTTTATTTTTGCAAAATATGCTTTTCGCAAAAAGGATGCTCATCTCCCGTTTACCGGTCCCACGGTTGCCTTGAAATAAATAAGCGTGTGAAATCCGATCCTTTTTGAAACTGTTCATCAGCATTTGGGCAGCTAGAGGCTGGATGTCTTTCATTTGTGTCCAAGTCTGCATACTACTTCCGTCCTTACGTATATAAATTAATGAGCAAACCTTTGATTTCACCAATCAATCCAAGCAGATGAACCGTTCGCTTTTCTTGATCCATGACTGCCTCTGTCAGTTCAGATAGCTTCTCATCGACAGATTCTACAATCGTCAACTTACGGGTCTGCCCGTGTACATTCCAACTATGAGAATGCTTCAAGTTCATCCCATATTGAACGGATTCTTTCATGAAGTCTTTGATGAGACGCTTGTATTTAGCCAAATCACGGAAGGACCGAGCCCTTGCCACCCGTTCCCCCTGTGCTGTTATATGATTCATCAGCCGGTTCAATTGGGCTTCTTGAAGCTGCCTTGATTGGAACTGCACCATCGCATCAAAACTAGGCTTCCCGTTCGTCTGATGAGAGGAATGTTTTTTTGCCGCATCCATTTGTGTCCGTATTTCTTGATTGATCTTCATACTTGTACCCCTTCTAAGTTAAAACTGAAAAAAGGAATCGACCGGCAAAATAAATACAGTGGCTCCCCCTACCTCAACCTTGACTGGTTTAGGAATGTAAGAGTCTGCATTTCCACCCATCGGGGATATAGGAGCAACCATCTGCTCCCGTTGGCTGCAATTATCTTTAATAATATCTAACGCATCATCCACATCATCATCATCACAACCGATCATGAACGTGGTATTTCCTTCTCGTAAAAACCCACCTGTTGTTGATAGTTTGGTCGTTTTAAAATCATTCTCTGCTAAGGCATCCGTCAAACGATTGCTATCTTTATCCTGAACGACCGCAATGATCATCTTCATGCAATCATACCCTCCTGTTGGGTGTTTTCTCCTATTATAACAAATAGCTGGAATTTATGATGAGAGATAACCGCTTAAAACGTGGGACGCATCTCTTTTTACAGATTCGAACTCCTGATCAGCATCGATTACCTTGATGCGCTCCTTATTTTGTTCGGCCAGTCGCTGGTAGGCGTCATAGACTTTTTCATGAAAATCGATATGTTCAAGGTCCAGACGGTTTTTCTCTCTTCCCTGGTTCGCAGCAATTCTCTCCAACCCTCGTTCAGGCTTGATATCAAACAACAAAGTCACATCCGGCATATGATCATCGATCGCGAATTCGTTAATTTTAAGTACTTCCTCCAGACCAAGGTCGCGGGCCACTCCCTGATAGGCAAGACTGGAGTCTACAAACCGGTCACAAAGTACAACTTTCCCTTCGTTTAATGCCGGGATGACTTTTTCTACAAGATGCTGTCTACGTGCAGCCGCATAAAGCAGAGCTTCTGTACGTCCGTCCATCTCTGTGTGAGAAGGATCAAGGATCACTTCTCGTATCTTTTCCGCGATGCGGATCCCGCCAGGTTCTCTCGTTTCCAATACGGAATACCCTTGCTCTCTCAATTCTTTTCCAATCTCACGCAGGATGGAGGATTTACCAGCTCCATCACCACCTTCGAATGATACAAACAATCCTTTCACATCTATTCTCCTTTAAAAACAAGAACACCTTGTTCCATACCTGTATTTTGAAAGCGTGCACCCTGACTCAACAAGGCATGCACCTGAGCTATGTGTTGCTCATCCAACCGCTCTCCCTTCATGACTAAAGGAATGCCTGGTGGATAAGGGATAATTGCTTCTGCTGCCACACGTCCTGCAGCTTCTTGCCAATCCAACCTCACCACGTCCATTCTCTGCATGACCGAATAGCTGTATTCCAGCTTCTGAACCGGCGGAAATTGGATTTGATCCTCTATTATTGTAGCACGGTTTGTATGCTTTTTTAATTGGGAATCCAAGGTCTTGAGTCGTTCTTCCAATAGCAGCAAATCCACACTCGGGGCGAGACCAAACACGAGTAAAATTTGATTCGTTGTCGCAAGTTCCGGTACGATACCAACACCATCCAAGACATCCGCCCACTCAAATCCTGTTCCGCTTGTAACCTCCAGCGTAAGCTTCAACGGATCATCCGTTGCTCTCACATCCCAATAGTTATACGACCTGAACAAGGACTTCGCTTTTTCTAAGAAAGAAAACAATTCCTCTTTATCAGAGGGACTCCATGAAGCTAAATAAGCCCTCGCCACGTCTAAACTCGCCATCAGAGGATAGGAAGGACTGCTCGACTGCAGCATTTGCAAATAATGATGAATCCGGTTCAGATCGACCCTGTCCCCTTGTACGTGAAGGAACGAAGCCATAGTCATGGCAGGAGCCATTTTGTGTGCAGACTGAGCTACACCATCTGCGCCTGCAGTTAAGGCAGCCTTTGGGAAAGGGGTCCCGAGTTGGAAATGAACCCCGTGGGCTTCATCAACCAGTAAGGGGATACGCCAGCTATGAACGACCTCTGCGATTTCTTCCAAATCATAAACCTTTCCAAAATAATCCGGGTACGTTAAAAAAACGGCTTTACTGTCAGGGTGATCCCTTAAAGCTTGCTCGACATCTTCTACAGATACGTGACTATGTCGTCCTGTTTCCTTTTCATACCTTGGAGAGATAAATACAGGAGATGCACCCGAAAGTTCCAGAGCATTCAATACAGACTTATGACAATTTCTCTGCACAATAATCTCTTCCCCTGAGTTACACACAGATAAGATCATAGCCATGTTGCCAACCGTCGTACCATTTACTAAGAAAAAGGTATGGTCACTATGGAAAAATTCACTCGCTAACTGCTGTGCTTCCTGGATCACACCTTCTGGAGCATGCAGATCATCCAAACCTTCTACTTCTGTAGCATCCAATTGTAAAATGGATTGAAACTTTTCATAACCCTGCTTCTCAAACACTTTTCCATATTTGTGGCCTGGAACATGAAAAGATAAAGGATTTCGATCTATATTCCGTTTAAGCGCTTCGTACAGCGGCATATATGTAGGGTTCATATGAATCACCTTCTTCCATGTTCAAGCTTACATAAAGAGCCACAGACAAGCAATAAACGATTCGGCAATAGAATATCCCTTGGCGAACAGTAGCATGTAAATAATGTGGCTGAAGTAAGTCTCCGCGTTCGCAGTATGGGAATTTACATTTCCTAAACAATAAAAAATCCACCCTAGATATGAGGATGGATGTGTATTCTTCTTCATAGCTGCTACGCTTATTTATATTAAGACGGAATCATAGAACGATGGGCTTTGGCCATACGCTTCACAAAGTAATCATATTTCGGGTCATCAGCTGGTGTGTCGATCATTTCTCCCTCACAATCTTCACAAATAAAAACCCTTAATAGATAAATTCCCTTTTCTGTTTCTCTCTCACATATACTGCAATGATCTTTACGGCTCATTCGTTCTCCTCCTCTCTTTAGTCTCTATGTCTTTACACTTAGTATCTCCGAATCTATCAACCTTATACATTGAAATGAAAGAAAATAGATTTTGATATAGAAGAGAAAGGATGAGTTTTAATAAAAACCACAAAAAACCTTCAGGAATAAATCCTGAAGGTTTTTTAAATGACGTGGCGGCGTCCTACTCTCACGGGGGTAAACCCGACTACCATCGGCGCTGAAGAGCTTAACTGCTGTGTTCGGCATGGGAACAGGTGTGACCTCTTCGCCTTCACCACCACATCAATATAAAGTTTG
>NZ_WMEZ01000014.1 GCF_009856415.1 Halobacillus litoralis
GTATAAGAGACAGCACCCAACCCACCGATAAAAGACCAAAACTCGCCGATAAATGCTTCTATGTCACTGATAAACTTAGATTCCAACTCTCATCCTTTACATCACATTGAAATAACGCGCTTCCGGATGGGCGAAAACCATTGCCGTGACCGACGCTTCCGGCTCCATCATGCATTCCTCAGTCAGCTCGATGCCGATTTCTTCCGGACGAATGAGCTCGAACAACTTCTTCTGATCCTCAAGCTCAGGGCAGGCCGGATAACCGAAGGAGTAGCGCTGACCTTGATACTTAGCAGAAAAGCGTTCCTGCATCGTGAAGTCCGTCGGGTCAGGGAATCCCCATTTATCTCGGATCTTCTGGTGGACCTGTTCGGCGAGTCCTTCCGCAGTTTCAAGAGCAAGTGCCTGCAGCGCATGGCTTTCTAAGTAATTTCCCTGCTCTTTCAGTTCCACCGCACGATTCCGGATGCCTTTTCCTGCTGTAACCGCAAAGAATCCGACATAGTCCATTTCACCACTCTCAACAGAACGCAAGTAGTCGGCAAGGCAAAGGAACGGTTCTTTGTTTTGGCGGGGGAAAGTGAACCGCTCAACGACTGTCTGGTGATCTCGCGGATCATAAATGAGCACGCCATCGCCGTCAGACTGGGCCGGGAAAAAGCGGTACATGGCGGAGGGCTGAATCCATCCTTCCCCTTTGGCGCGTGTGAGCAAACCATCCACGACACTTTTCAGGTGAACGGCTTTTTCGTTTCCTTCTACGAGCAGTTTATCAAATCTTCCTTTCAACCCAAGGTGGTGTCCAATCAACATCTGCATGTTGATGTACGGTTCAATGTGGGCGACTGGGTGATTTCGAATGATGTGTTTATCGAAATCATGCGGTTTAAATACGGGTACGGTTGTGGACACCGTCGATTTTGGTTTCACAGCCACAGCGGTTCCACCACGGCCTTTGGGAGCGTCACTTGCCGCACGGGTAAGGGCAGCCGTTCGTTTTTCTTCTTGCTCTTGTAAAAATTGATCCCGCTGCTCATCGTTGCTGAGCTGATTGGAGATCGCAAGACCGTCCATCGCATCCTTCGCATACAGAACAGGGCCATCATATTCCGGCGAAATCTTCGTGTGCGTAAACTTCCGTGACAACGCAGCCCCTCCAACAAGAATCGGAAGAGAAATGTCCTGCTGTTTCAAGTCCTGGGCGGTGAGCACCATCTGCTGAGCGGATTTGACGAGCAATCCAGATAGTCCGACAATTGTTGGTTGTTCCTTTTTAATCTGCTGGATCAGTTCAGCAGGAGTCACTTTGATGCCCAAGTCGACAACTTCAAAACCGTTGTTGCTCAAAATGATCTCTACGAGGTTTTTGCCAATATCATGTACATCACCTTTGACAGTGGCAAGCAGGACTTTTCCTTTTTTGTTCGAGGAATCATCTGCTTCCATGTGAGGTTCTAAGTAAGCGACCGATGTTTTCATGACCTCCGCGCTCTGCAAAACTTCGGCTACGATCAGCTGGTTGTCATTGAAGAGCCGCCCGACCTCCGCCATGCCGTCCATCAAGGGTCCGTTAATGATGGCAAGTGGCGTATCATATTCCGAGAGTGCCTTCTCCAAGTCAGGCAGCAAGCCTTCTTTCGTACCTTCTACAACATAATGAGCGAGGCGCTCGGCAAGAGTCATTGTCGACGTCGGGACTTTGGTTTCTTTTTTCTTTCCCCTGTAAAAAGCAGTGAAAGAAGCGAGCGTTTCATCATCCGTTTTGAAAAGCAGCTCATCCGCCAAATCGATTTCTTCCTGATCGATGGAGGCATAGCGCTCAAGCTTTTCAGTGTTGACGATGGCGTAGTCGAGCCCTGCTTTCGTACAGTGGTACAAATAAACGGCGTTCAATACTTCGCGGCCGACAGGAGGAAGTCCGAATGAGACGTTACTGACTCCAAGGACCGTCTGGCAGAACGGCAGGTGTTCTTTAATGAGTCGGATCCCATCAATGGTCGCTTCTGCTGACCCGATATATTGCTCATCACCCGTGCCGACAGGGAAGACAAGCGGGTCGAAAATGATATCCTGTGGGTTGATGTTGTACTCTTCAACGAGAATATCGTGAGATCGTTTGGCGATTTCAAGCTTTCTTTCCGCCGTTACAGCCATTCCTTTTTCATCGATCGTTCCGACAACGAGAGCCGCTCCGTATTGTTGCACAAGGGGGAGCACTTCTTTAAAACGCTCTTCTCCGTCCTCCAAATTGATGGAGTTGATGATGACTTTTCCTTGAGAGTACGTGAGCGCTTTTTCGATGACATCTACGTCGGTCGAGTCGATGACGAGTGGGACTTTGACTTTGTTGACAACCTGTTTCATAAAAGCTTCCATATCATCGATCTCATCCCGATCCGGGTCGGCGAGGCAGATGTCGATGACCTGGGCGCCTTTCTTCACTTGGGCGCGGGCTATTTCGGACGCCTCTTCAAATTTCCCTTCGGCAATCAAGCGTTTGAATTTGCGGGAACCGATGACATTCGTCCGCTCACCGACGAGGATCGGTCGATCGCCGGGGTCGTCGTAAATCAATGGATCGATGCCTGAAACGGCGTGGGCATGGCCGGAAGGTGCTATTCGTGGCTTGAAACCTTTGACCGCTTCTGCAATGGCACGGATATGATCCGGTGTCGTCCCACAGCAGCCACCGACGACATTCAGCCAGCCTTTTTCAGCAAAACCAGCGACCTTGGCAGCGAGTGATTCTGGTGTTTCATGATAGTTGCCTTCTTCATCTGGGAGGCCTGCGTTGGGATAACAGCTGACGGCGGACGTGGCGAGATCTGATAATGAACGCAGGTGATCTCGCATGAACTCAGGCCCTGTCGCACAGTTCAGTCCGACAACACTTGGGTTCATATGTTCAAGCGAAAGATAAAAGGCTTCGATGCTTTGACCGGCGAGTGTCGTTCCCATCGGTTCAATCGTCCCGGAAACAATCAGGGGCAGCGCTTTTCCTAGCGTTTCTTTAGCTTTTGTTATGCCGAGAAAAGCGGCTTTGACGTTGAGCATATCTTGGGAAGTCTCTAATAAAAGGAGGTCGACCCCGCCTTTGATGAGCCCTCGGGCTTGTTCTTCATAACCCTTGGCCAATGCTTCAAATGTCGTTCCACCGGTTACAGAGAGAGTTTTCGTTGTCGGCCCCATGGCACCAGCGACGAAACGCGGACGGTCTGGCGTATGGAAGCGGGAAGCGGCTTTTTTTGCAATCATAGCGGATTCGATATTGATTTTTTCAGCCAGGTGACCAAGGTTATATTCGTCCAGGACCAGGTCAGTCGCCCCAAATGTATTTGTTTCAATGATATCCGCTCCTGCTTCAAGGTAGCGAGAGTGGATAGTATCGAGCAGGTCTGGGTAGGTCAGGTTCAAGTATTCGTTACAACCATCGTATTCTTCTCCGCCGAAATCATCAGGGGAGAGGTCGGCTTCCTGCAGCATCGTCCCCATGGCACCGTCGAGAATGAGAATGCGTTCTTTGAGTTGTTCGTTAAACAATGTGGATGCCATTGGAAATCTTCCTTTCTCGTTCTGCTGTCTGCTGTTTAATATAGTTCGTCAATTCAACGGTCATTTCATAGCGTAGAAATGGTGTGATTAAGTAGATGCCATTGAACAGGTCCAGGGCTGTATCAATGAGAGATTTCGAGATGCTGAGACCTTCTGCCTGTGCTTGCTCTTTATCTGAACCGGCAAGCTCCATTTTTTCAAGAACCTCAGGAGCTAGTGTGATTCCAGGTACTTCATTGTGTAAGAATTCAGCGTTCCGCGCGCTCGTCAACGGCATGATTCCAATATAAATAGGCGCGTCGATATGTTTCGTTGCTTCATAAACTTCTATAATCTGTTCTTCATTAAACACAGGCTGACTAATGAAGTAGTCAGCTCCGTATTTGATTTTCTTCTCCAGTCGTCCAACCGCACGGTTCAAGTTGCGTACATTCGGGTTGAACGCAGCGGCTACAGAGAAGGAGGTGCTTTCGCCTAAATTTTTTCCGGAAAAAGAAATCCCCTTGTTCATTTGCTTGATGTAGTGAACTAAATCAAAAGAGTTCAAGTCATAAACCGAAGTCGCTCCAGGGAAATCCCCAATCTTTGTTGGATCGCCCGTCACGGCAAGCAACTGACGAATGCCGAGGGCGTGAAGACCCATTAAATGAGATTGCAACCCTAGTAAGTTCCGATCACGGCAAGCGATGTGGACGAGCGGGTCGATCCCATATCGTTGTTTGATGATGGAAGCCATCGCTGTGTTGCTGATTCTCGGGGAGGCGAGGGAATTATCTGCAAGGGTGACCGAATCCACACCTGCTTCGTGCAAGGCTTTGGCACCTTTTAAAAAGCGATCCGTTTTTAATTTTTTGGGTGGATCCAGTTCAACGATGATAGAACGTCCCTTTTTAGCTTTCTCATGGAGATGGGGACGTCCATCTTTCGTCTCGGAAGCGCGAACTTCGGTTTTTTCTTTAATCGGGACGACTTTATCTTTAATCGGAGGCTTGCCTTTTACGCGAGCGGCAATCGCTTCGATGTGCTCAGGGGTGGTCCCGCAGCAGCCTCCGATTAGGCGTGCCCCTTGTTCAAAAAGCGACTGGGCGCTTTTTTGGAAATATACCGGGTCTGTCGGGTAAACGAGCCTCCCATCCTGGTAGGCTGGTAAACTGGCATTCGGATAAGCCGACAACACCGCTTTTTCCGGAAGTGGAACGTCCTCTAAGGATTGTATCGTGTGATAAGGCCCCAGCCGACAGTTGACGCCAACAACGTCAGCGCCTAAGCCTTCCAGCTGTTCCAATGCGTCAGGAAGAGGGGTGCCATCTTGCAATACGCCCGCTTCATGCATCGATACTTGAGCGATGATTGGCAGGTCTGTTTCTTTTCTGGCAATCTTTAAAACGGTTATCAACTCTTCTAAATCATAAAAGGTTTCAAACAGGAGGCCGTCGACTTGTTCAAAAAGAAGACAGTACAACTGCTCCCTGAAGCTTCGCTTGATCTCTTCTGTTGAGATTGCTTGTTTACGAGCACCGCGGACGCCCCCGATTGTGCCGACGACATATGGAGCCTCTCCCGCCGCTTGTTTCGCAAGCTTAACCGCGGCGGTATTGATTTCTTTTACCTGATCCTGAAGGCCGTAGCGTTCAAGTTTAATATAGTTCGCTCCATACGTATTGGTCTGAATCACGTCTGCGCCGGCATTCACGTAAGCACGGTGGACGTTCAACACCTCTTCAGAGTGGGAGAGGTTCAGTTCTTCAAAGCACCGATCAATGCCATAGGAGTAGAGGAGGGTCCCCATCGCTCCGTCCCCGATCAGTGTCTTGTGTTTTAGAGCTTCGCGTAAATCCATCGTTCAACCTCCTGTTTGTAAAAATGCTTCGGATTCGATTTTTCCTAAAGCCTGGTGAAAATCTTTGATTAAGTCATTCGGATTCTCAAGACCGACCGATAAGCGGAGCAATCCATCTGTGATTCCGCGCTTTTCGCGCTCTTCTTTAGGCATGGAGGCGTGGGACATGCGGGCAGGATAGGACAAAATCGATTCTACTGCTCCGAGACTCACGGCATAAACAGGGAGTTCTACATGTTTCGTAAACTGCCTAACCGCATCTTCATCTCGCAGGCGGAAGGACAATACTGCACCGGAACCCTCCGCTTGATAGGCTTGCGTCGAGCTCCCCGGATGAAAACGGAAGCCTGGATAGTAAACCTGCTCCACGAGTGGATGAGCGCTCAATTTTTCTGCAATCTTTACAGCCGAAGCTTGAGACTGCGTCATTCGGCAATGCAAGGTTTTCAAGCCGCGAAGCACGAGCCAACAATCGTGTGCGCCCAGTATGGATCCGAATGAATTTTGTAAAAAACCGAGTTGCTCAGCGATTTCTCTATCGTTAGTAGCGGCAAGACCTGCGACCACATCGCTGTGACCGGCGATGAATTTCGTCGCACTGTGCAGGACAAGGTCCGCACCCAATTCGAGCGGACGCTGAAGGGCAGGGGTCATGAAGGTGTTATCGACGAATGTCCAGCAATCGTTCGCTTTCGCTAACTTTGCGACGGCACGGATATCTGTGATTTCAAGCGTCGGATTGGAAGGTGTTTCAATATATAAAAGTTTTGTATTCGGTTGGATCGCCGTTGCTACCGCATGGAGATCCGTCATATCAACAAATGTGTGATCGATTCCAAATCTGACGAGGACATCACGAATCATACGGAAAGTCCCTCCGTAAACATCTTGGGTGATGACAACATGGTCACCTTTCGATAAAAGCATGAAGGCCGTAGAAATCGCAGCCATTCCAGAAGCGAAAGCAAAGCCGTGACTTCCACTCTCAAGTCCCGCAATGGTATCTTCAAGAGCTTTCCGGGTCGGGTTACCAGAGCGGCTGTAATCATAGACTCCGGGATTGTCAAAATCCTGTTGATGGAAAGTGGATGCCTGTTGGATCGGGACACTGACCGCGCCGGTGTGCGGATCGAACTTATAATCACTATGCAGCAATCGGGTTTGCAAAGAATGATCAGTCATCGTACAGATTCCTCCTTTGGTAGTTGCGCAAGGGTATAATCAAGATCTTGAATCAAATCATCGATGTGTTCGACACCGACAGAGAAACGGAGCAGACGATTACAAACCCCGTAGCTGATTCGGGTTTCCTCAGGAATATCGGCGTGCGTCTGGGTCGCGGGGTAGGTGATGAAGCTCTCCACCCCTCCGAGGCTTTCGGCAAAACTGATCAGGTTCAAATTCCGCAAAAATGGATCGATCCATTCTTCCGATTGAAGTCTGAACGACACCATCCCACCCTTTCCTGGGTAGAAAACGTCCGTCACGTGCGGGTGGTCCTCCAAGAAGGCAACCACAGATTTCGCATTCGCTTCATGTTGTCGCATCCGGAGGGGGAGGGTCTTCATCCCTCTCATCACAAGCCATGAATCGAAAGGAGAGAGAACAGCTCCAGATGTATTCTGATGAAAAGCGAGCTTTTCACTTACAGCTTTTCCTTTACTCACAAGAATCCCGGCAAGAACATCATTATGTCCGGCTAAATATTTTGTGGCACTATGGATGACCACATCTGCACCCTCGGTAATCGGCTGTTGCAACACCGGAGTGTACAACGTGTTATCGACAAGCAATAGAAGGTCGTGGGTCTTAGCGACCGTTGAAATTTGCTTGATGTCTGCCGTATGCATTAACGGATTCGTCGGTGTTTCCACATAAATGGCTTTCGTCCTTTCGTTGATGTAGTCGTGGATGCGATCAAGGTTGTTGCTGTCACAGTAATGAAAGCGGAGGTCGTAACGCTCTTCCATGTGTTCAAACAAGCGGAACGTCCCGCCGTATAAATCTTCAGAGACGATGATTTCGTCCCCTTTTTTAAAAAGGGATAAAGCCGTCTGGATTGCTGCCATCCCGGAGCTGAACGCAAATCCCGCATCCCCACCTTCGATATCAGCAATCGAAGACTCTAGAATTTGACGGGTAGGGTTACCGGTTCTTGTATAATCAAAGCCTGTTGACTCCCCTAGACCAGGGTGGCGGTAAGGGGTGGAAAAATAAACGGGAGGGTTGATCGCTCCTGTAGGTTCATGCCGCTGATTCCCCGTCTGAACGAATTTCGTATCTGTATGCGGACACATAACAACACATCCTTTATTAGTTAATGGTTCAAAATCAAACGCCCTGTTAAACATAAGCTTCCGATTGTGGGAGAGTCAGTTTCGAGATGTTTTCGGGTTTCGTTGCCATGTTGGGCGTCAGGGGAGTCTCGCAGCTTCCCAACCACCCCTTTATAAAGTGAGAAACGAACCCTTTCAGACAGAAGGACTTTCTTCCACTATCCCTTTGTCTGTACCTAGAAAGTGCTCTATATCAAGCTTTTTAATCTAAATACTTGAACCGGCGCTTAAACTACCCACCTCTATCAAGTTGGAAATCAACTGTTTCAAGAAGTGGTTTCGAGACACTTACATGGCAAAGGGGCGGAGGGGAATGGCGAGACTCCTGCGGGAACAGAGTGCTTGGTGAGACCCCACAGGACGCAGTCCGAGGAGGCTCAAAAGAATAGAGGAAGTTCGATTAAGTTCGGCACTTCCTGTGCCAACATCGAACGACCCCACTTCGTGTGTGGCCCCGCGGAAAGCGAGTTATTCCCCGCCCCCCCATCCACTCAACAAATGTCTAGAAACTTAGTTTTCATGAATCCTGTCATATTCTTTAATAACGAATCATCAGCATCTAAAATAAAAATAAAAAAAGCCTTCTTGAAGAAGAAGACTTTTGTGGGTACGGTTCTTCTTCTTATCTTCCAAGTTGGTCAAACAACTTGCTGGAGTTAGCACCTTTCTGGTCAAACCAGTGGTTGCTGAGGCTTCGTCGGGCCAGTCCCTCTGCCTCTCTTGATAAGAGATTCAATTGTATTTTTTTCTAATTGCTGATTACTCTACACTACTCAGAAAGTTTTGACAATATGCTGGTAAGAATTTTTCTGAAAACTTTTTTGGGATGAGAAAAAAGCCTCCTTTTGAAAGAGCAGGCTTAGATGGGGGGGGGTTTGTACTCCAGCTTCGATGTAACAGCGGACGAGCTGCCATTCTCCATCCACTTTTTCGAACGTATCAAAAAAGAGGTTGGATGTACCCAGGAGCTCTCCGTTTAAACGGATGGAGACCCAGAAGGCGGCAAGGTGTGTGTTTTCATTGAGTTGGGTCTCGGAATGGTTGGTGTAGATCCAGGACATATCTTGATCCTGGAAATGGTCAAAAGCTTGATGCCATCCTTCGATCGACTCTTCATAAGAATAATCGACCCATTCACCCTGGCGGATCTCTCTTGCTGCGAGGTTCCGTGATGTCACTTTTTTTAAGTAATCCAAATCATGTTGGCTTGCTCTTCGTTTGTACTCTTCATAAAACGTTTGAAAATCCATAGCTATTCCTCCTCTACCTCAAGGGGTTCGACAGAGAAGGTGGAAATCCTGTCAATTAATGACAGATACCTAAGTTGTAGAGAACCGTTTTGACTTGTAGAGCAAGCGTACCGATCCAGAGCAGGTGAGCGACGGCATTCATCCCATACCAGGTCGTCTTTTTCTTCATCTGGCCACGCTTTTTATATAGAAAGGCCACCAAAGGAACCGTCAGAACGGTGAAAATAGTCGTCAATCCGAGAAGTCCTTTATAGTCGCGGATCCAGATGAAGTCATTGAAAAGGGGGATGATAATCGTTGGAGTATAAATGACAGATAGGAAATAAACCCCGATGGACCAAGAGGTCATCATGAACAGCAGGTTAATCAGAAGTGGGTAGGTTTTCAAGTGTACACTCCTCATTTCATTAATCCGATTAGTTTACTTGGTTTAATGTTATCCTACGTTCATCAGTTAGAATTGTCAACGTTTTAGCCATATTCTTTTTGATGGGCTTTCTTTTTCTTTAAATAGTCTTCATCCTCCCGGGCCAGAATCCATTTTTCCTCGAAAATTCTTGCGGATTCTGCTTTCTCTTGGTCGATGTCGCGATCATTCACCTCCCCGTTTTTGTCATACTTTTTCCCACCCCTATAATTGGCGTATCTCCGCGAGCGGGTATAGCCCATCTGCAGGAATTTCCTAGCCATATCCATGCCGACGAAGTCATCTGCTTCTTTATAATCGAGGAACATCTGATAGATTTTTTCTGATGATTCCCTAGCGATCTCAGGTGTCTTGAAGCGCCAGTGGGCCAGGATTTCACTTTTGTATGGTTCGACAAGTAATACGCCTTGTTCTCCGCGTCCGACCCGGTACTTCTCGGGGTTTTTCCGAAAATCAGTGTTATCAAAATCTAGGTCATAATCAAACGCCATCTTCATACTTCCTTTCTGTGTTCTCGACACCGAACATATTAAGTTCAAGGTCTTGAGAGAGCTTTTTGATCAAAGCGCCTCCGGCAGTACTGTTCCCTTTTTCATCAATGGCTGGTCCTACGACGCCGATTCCCATCCGGCCAGGGGATGAACCGATGATGCTTCCAGATACCCCGCTTTTACAAGGGAAGCCGGCTTCTACTGCATAATGGCCGGATGAATTGTACATCCCTGAGGTCATCATGATCGCTTTCACCGTGCGTAAGTGGTGGGAGGGGATGAGCTTTTCGCCTGTTTCAAGGTCCAGCCCTCCTTTGGCTAAAAACAGACCGACACGGGCGAAATCGTGGCAGCACATCATGACAGAATTCATCCGGAAGTAAAGGTCGAGCGCCTCTTCCACATCCGTAACCAACGTACCGGTACTCTGCATGAAGTAGGCAAGGGAGCGGTTCCGTGCACCGTTCGCTTTTTCGGCCTCATATACTTCCTTGCTCATTTCAAGCTGCTCATTATTCGTCACCTGACGCAGGAAATCCATATAACGGTTGAAACGTTTGTCCACGGTTTGCCCTTTAATCAAAGCAGATACAGCAATGGCTCCAGCATTAATCATTGGGTTGAAAGGCTTACTCGTATCGTAAGACTCCAACTGGCTGATGGAATTGAAAAAGTCCCCCATCGGTTCCATGCCCACCGTTTGGAACACACGCTCTTTTCCAAAGTCTTGTAAAGCAAGCATAAGGCCGATGATTTTCGAGGTGCTCTGCATCGGAATATATTTGTCATTATCACCCGCTGAAAAGCTTTCCCCGTCTGTTGTGATGATGGTTACGCCGAGGTAATCTTTAATCGTTTCGTCGTATTCAGGTAGGCTCATATTCACATTCCCGGATGAAGCGAACGGGCGGCTGTCTTGAATAGCTTCTTCGAGATAATCGTTCGTCAATTCCTGCATATCTTTGCTCCTTTTCTATAAGAAGTTTCTATGAAATCAATGGAATATGGTAGTTATGTACCTTTTTTGAAAAGGGGATAAACAAAAGGCTGCATCCATTCCGAAGCATGAAAAACGGCACCCATGAGGTGGGTGCCGTTATGTGTTACTCCTGTTTCAAGTAGCGGCGGTCTTTGAGGAAGAGGCGCCAGAAAAGGAAGAAGGCTGGGATGAGAATACCGAACCCGACAGCATAGACGATCAGCATCTGATAGAACGTATCAGGGTTTGTAAACCCGTCTGTGATGGTGATATCCGGATAAATTAAGTAAGGCAGGTGGGCAGCCCCATAAGCATAAATAGCGATGGCATACTGTAGTCCGATCATAATGACAGCAGCTCTTGCCAGACCACGGCGACCGTCTTTTTTCTTGATGAAGAGAAAAGCGTACCCGATGATAAAACAAAGCAGGGACAATCCGAACGCCACCCAATGTTCTTGAATGTTATCGACGATCCACGAAGCTTCTTCAGGGAATGTGCCGATGGTCAGCATGGCAATGGCGATACTGACAGGTCCAAGCCAAAGGGAATGCTTACGGAAGGTATCGTACGCGTTCCAATCTTCCGCTTCTTTAGCGTAGTCCATCAGGAAAATGGCCGAGATGAACAGTTCGGTCGATAATCCGAACAGGATGTGCATGTACAAGGTCGGATGGGTGAGTAGTTCTCCGTATTGCAGGCGAGGATAGTCATTTTCAAGACTGACGAAACCGCCTAAAGTTATTGGAAGAATACTGACCAGAAGCGCCGGAATGATCAATCCTGTAAAACCGGAAGTCAACCGGAGCAGGTCCTTGTATCGATCAGCATGATGCTGAAAAACCATGAACGTCGTCCGGATGGTCAAAAGCAGCACCCCAAGTCCTACAGGAACAAGCAATACATTACTGAGCAGGGTCGTTGCGAACGGAAAAAAGGTGACGACAGATACGACGAAAATGACGAGAAAGACGTTCGTCACTTCCCATGTGGGAGAAAGAAAACGGTTGGCGATTTGGGAGGCGCTTTTTTCTTCGTTCTTTCCGTAAATCATGCCCCAGAATCCAGCACCGAAGTCAAGAGACCCTAGGATGGAATAGACGAAAAGCAAGCTCCACAAAATCGTAATCGCTAATGTTGATGCTTCCATAGGTTGTACGTCCTTTCTGGGATGATGTTTTCTTACGCTTCCCGGGCATCCAAATCTTTACGGACTGGGTTCCGTTTGAAGTAATAACGCATGACAAAACCGGTGACAAAAAGCAACGTGATGTAAAGAGTCATGAACAGGTAGAAAAGAAAACCAACACTGTTGGATTTGGTCGCCGCTTCATCTGTACGCAGTACTTCATTGATGGTCCATGGTTGCCGACCGATACAACTGAAGCACCAGCCCGCTTCAATGGCAAGCATGGCGAGCGGTCCACTTACAACGAGCATAGCCAAGATCCAGCTTGGAAACTCTTTTTTTAGGACGTGTTTCCAGAACAAAGCGATGAATGCAACGAGAATGAGGACCGTACCAATCCCGACCATGACATTGAAGAGGATGTGGACATAGAGCGGCGGCCATAATTCTTCGGGCCATTCATTGAGTCCCATCACTTCTGTATCCAAACGATCACCAGCAAGAAAACTGAGTGCGTAAGGGATTTCGACCGCATATTTCACTCGTTGATCCTCCAGAGAAGTATATCCACCAACGGATAACGGAGCGTATCGTTGAGTTTCGAAAAGTCCCTCCGCAGCTGCCAATTTACGTGGATTGTATTCATGAAGCATCTGTGCTGTTTCGTGCCCGTTGACCGCTGTTGCAAGAGACATGAGCGCACCGAAGTAAAGAGCGATGGTCAGTGCTTTTTTATGGTAAGCACGCTCAGCTTTCGTGATTTTCCTTCTCATGAGCCGGAGAGCGGCAATCGATGCGACGAGAAAGGCAACCGTCATGTAAGCAGACAATGTCACGTGAATGGCGGTGACTCCGAAACTTGGATTAAAAAAGGCAGCCCACGTATTTACATCTGTGACCTCACCATCTGGTGTAATGTTGAAACCTGCAGGTGTGTTCATCCATGCGTGAACATCAGTAATTAATATAGCTGATGCTGTAGCACCTAGCGCGACAGAGATAATACTGACGAGTCTCAGTGTTGGCGGCAGGCGATCGGCCGCATACAAGTAGATGGACATGAACACAGCTTCAATGAGAAAAGCGAAAATCTCCATTTGGAATGGCAGAGCAATGACTTGTCCTACAATTTCCATGAAATCTGGAAATAAGAGTGAGATCATGACACCGACAATGGTTCCTGAAGCAATCGATACAGCCAATAAAATAGCGAAACCTTTCGTCCATCGTTTCGCCATCAACGCATAATCCGGGTCTTTTTTTATAAAGTGCAGGACTTCCGCGATGATGATCATGACCGGAAGTCCAACACCGATCGTTGCATAAATAATATGGAACCCAAGCGACGTTCCGAACAAAGCCCGGGCCATTACGACGATATCCATTGATCTCCACCTCACATACAAATTCAATACCTCGCTTATTTTTCCAATGTGATGGTGGATTATTCGTCAGGAGGAATGTTTTTCTACCACTACCATATACTCATCAATCGCGAAAGATTGCACATGATCGTTTTCTTCATTAATTTCAAAGTGGCTCTTTGCCTCAGCGGGTGCTTGTTGAAAAAGTTCTTCAACGGCTTTTTGGTCTTCTTCGTTGTCTAATGTACGTCGTACCCAGTCTGGAAAAGGCATGGCCTTTTTGCGTGTCAGATGCTTCTTGACGTTCAAATGGTTATTGCGGAAGAGTTTTTTCCATTCACTGATTTTTAGAGCGCGGACATGGCTGTAATCCCGTTTCTTTTCAAAACGATTATAAAATTCATCCAATGCATCATCTTCAGGTGCCACGTTGTCGATCATTAAAAACCTGCCGTTATCTTTTAAAACGCGTGCCACCTCCTTGATGAATTGGTGCGGCGAAGGGAAGTGGTGGGGGGCGATACGGCAAGTGACAAGATCAAAACTCCCATCGAGAAAAGGCAATTGTTCAGCATCCGCGACAACGTATTCGATATTCTGTTGGGAAGTTAAGTGACGGGCGGTGTTTTGCAGCATGTCTTTTGTGAGGTCTGTAGCGAAAACTGTACCGCAATGAAGACTTAAGGCTTTCGCGACATGACCGCCTCCCGTAGCGATATCCAGTGCTTTGTCGGAGGGGGAGGGCTCCAGCCACTCAATGATTGCATCAAGGTCGGATTGTTTTTTATGTGTCGAGCTATCGACATACGCCTGTTTGTTCTTCGAAAATACTTCCTGCACGTGACGTTTCACATCATCTGACATCCGTGATCCCTTCTTTCCTAATATTCCGCTCTGTTAAATGCTGATTTGTGTTTGCAGTTATTGAAGAATATGGCAGGATTGTGGAAGATTTGATTTCGAGATGTTTCGGGGTTCGTTGCTTGGGATGAGCGTCAGGGGTGGCTGGGAAGCTACTCGCTTTCCTGTGGGGGAGTGGTGAGCTTCCTCGGACTACGTCCTGTGGGATCTCACCTATCTCCTTTCTCCCACGGAGTCTCGCAGCTTCCCAACCACCCCATCCGTCTTATGTGGGTAACGAACCCCTATACCGAAGGAGACTGTCTTCCACTACTCTGGTATTATATGCATAAAGCGCTCTATAGCAGTCTTTACGAACCCAAAATAGCCAGCGTGGGAGTTGGTTTTTCTTCTGTTTTCACTGGGATAAAAGCTACTTATTCTGGATGCGGTTTCGGGACACTTATATGGTAAAGGGGCGGAGGGGAACGGTGAGACTCCTATGGGACGTGTGGGACAGGTGAGACCCCGGAAGGCGTAGCCTGAGGAGGCTCACCGCCCGCCCCATGGAAAGCGAACCTTTTCCCGGAGCCCCTAAACTCCAACAAACATCTCGAAACTGAGTCTTCAACAATCGGGAGCTTATCTTCAATATTTAACAGGGGTTATTTTTATTGTAATCAAAACAGGTGATTGGCGATAATATGGGATTTTTATAGAAAGTGATAAGATAAAGTGAATACGTATAAGCTTTTAAAAAATGGGCGAGGATGAGGATAAGAAAACTTTGACATACAAAAGATTACATTGTAGGATATGGAGAAGATACGTATAGTTTCGTTGACGAGAAGAGTAGGCTTTTATTTCTGTCTCAAGAGAGTCGCTGGCAGGTGGGAAGCGATGGCGGATAATAGCTGAAGATCATCTCTGAGAAGTTCTGCTGAAATGATACAGAGTAAGTGGAACCGGTGGGCGGCCGTTATCCGTTATGTGAACCGAGAGCCGTGCACAACGTGTGCGGAATATGGGTGGTACCGCGGAATCAAATCCGTCCCTGTTTTTATAGCAGGGGCGGATTTTTTATTTTGTTCCTGCCGTCACTAGGAAGTTCGTAATCATTTTTCTATACAAAAAATCAAAGGGTAAGAGGTGGAAGAAATGCGCAGTGTCAATACGAAAGAAGCGGCTTTAGACCGCGAAAATCGTGTCAAAGATTACTGGAATAAAGAAAATGTCTTCCGTCGCTCCATGAACGAGCGCGAAGGTGCAGAAACATTTGTTTTTTATGAAGGACCGCCGACAGCCAACGGCCTTCCTCACGCTGGTCACGTGCTTGGCCGCGTGATCAAGGACTTTGTCGGACGTTATAAAACGATGCAGGGCTATCAAGTACTTCGTAAGGGCGGCTGGGATACACACGGTTTGCCGGTTGAGCTTGAAGTCGAGAAACAACTTGGCATCTCCGGAAAACAGCAAATCGAAGAGTACGGCGTAGAGAAGTTCATTGAGAAATGTAAGGAAAGTGTCTTCAACTACGAAAAAGAATGGCGCGAATTCACGGAATCCATCGGCTACTGGCTGGATATGGATGATCCGTATGTCACTCTTCAGGACCGTTATATCGAAAGTGTCTGGTATATCTTGAGTGACCTTCACAAGCGCGATCTGCTTTCTAAAGGCCACCGTGTTACGCCATACTGCCCGAGCTGTCAGACGACATTAAGCTCTCACGAAGTGGCGCAGGGATATGAAGATGTCAAAGACCTTTCTGCGACGGCGAAGTTTAAAGTGAAGGGTTCTGAAAATGAATTCTTCCTAGGCTGGACGACGACGCCTTGGACATTGCCAGCCAACGTAACGCTAGCTGTTCATCCGGATCTTGACTATATCAAGGCGAAGAAAGATGGCGAAGTGTACATCGTTGCAGAAGCTCTTGCTGAGAAGAACCTTGGGGAAGAGTACGAAGTCGTTTCCAAGCATAAAGGGAGCGAATTCAAGGATGTTGAATATCAGCCGCCATTCCCGTTCGTTAAGCCTGAACGTGGTCACTTCGTAGTCGAAGCAGACTTCGTTAACGCCGAAAGCGGTACAGGTGTCGTTCACATCGCACCGGCTTATGGTGAAGATGACTACAATTTGGTGAAAGAAAACAACTTGTCCTTCTTCAACGTCGTTGATGGTCAAGGTCGATATACAGAGGATATCCCTCCGTTTGAAGGCCGATTCGTCAAAGACTGCGACGTCGATATCGTGAAATACTTGGCGAACGAAGGACTTCTTTTCCATAAAGAAAAATATGAGCACAGCTACCCGCATTGCTGGCGTTGCGATTCTCCATTGCTTTACTACGCAATTGAGAGCTGGTTCATCAAGACGACCGAACTGAAAGATCAGTTCATCAAAAACAACCAGGAAGTCACATGGCATCCGAACCACATCAAAGATGGCCGCTTCGGTAACTTCCTTGAAAACATGGTTGACTGGAACATTGGCCGTAACCGTTTCTGGGGAACACCACTTCCGATCTGGATGTGTGATTCTTGTGACCACCAGTACGCACCGCACAGCAAAGCGGATCTACAAGAAAAAGCGATCGGCGATATCGGTGATGTCGAGCTTCACAAGCCTTATGTTGACCGCGTGCAGGTAACGTGTGAAAAATGTAACGGCACAATGAACCGTGTACCAGAGGTCATCGACGTATGGTTCGACTCTGGTTCTATGCCATTTGCCCAGCAGCACTATCCGTTTGAAAACAAGGATCAGTTCGAGAAGCAGTTCCCTGCAGACGTCATCTGTGAAGGAATCGATCAGACGCGTGGATGGTTCTACAGCTTGCTTGCTGTTTCTACACTATTCACTGGTAAAGCACCATACAAGCGTGTCCTTTCTACAGGTCACATCCTTGATGAAGAAGGACGCAAGATGTCCAAGAGTAAAGGAAATGCCTTGAACCCGACGGATCTTGTTACAAAATTCGGTGCCGACGCTTTCCGTTGGGCCTTGCTTGCTGACAGTGCACCTTGGAACAACAAGCGTTTCTCCGAACGTGTCGTCATCGAAGCGAAATCGAAAGTGATCGACACGCTCGTGAACACGCACGGTTTCTACACGTTGTATGCGAATATCGATGGTTACACGTTCGATAAAAATGAAGAAGGCGAAAAGACTTTGCTTGACCGTTGGGTTCTTTCCCGCCTGAACAGTGTGACAGGAGTCGTAGAAGAAGCCTTGAACGACTACGACTTCACGAAAGCTGCTAAAGCTCTTGAGAAGTATGTCGATGAAGTAAGTAACTGGTACATCCGCCGTTCCCGCGACCGTTTCTGGGAAGAAGGCATGACGGAGTCCAAGAAAGCAGCTTACCATACGCTTCACGAAGTGTTGGCACAGCTGAGTCAGCTGATGGCTCCATACACGCCGTTCCTTGCTGACGATATCTATCAAAACTTGACGGGTGAAAGTGTGCACTTGGCGTACTTCCCGAAAGTAGACGATACGGTTGTCAACACACAGCTTGAAAAAGATATGGATGCTGTACTGCAAGTCGTTGAGCTTGCTCGTGGAGTCCGTAATACAGAGTCCATCAAAACGAAGCAGCCATTATCTGAGCTTGTCGTCATCCCGGTCAACCAGGATCAAGGAAAAGCGCTCGAAGAATACAGCAGCATCATCCGTGATGAGATCAACGTCAAAGAAGTGGTCGTGAAGCAATCTTCTGATGATCTTGTCCGTTATGAAGTGAAGCTGAACTTCCGTGCGGCAGGACCTGTCCTAGGGAAAAACGTCGGCGTCGTGAAAGGCTACCTTGAAAAGCTTTCAGACGAAGAAGCAGCGAAAATTGTCCAGGACGAAAAAGCCGTTGTACCGACAGGAGACGGAGAAGTCGAAGTGACGATGGATCTATTGAACGTAGAACGCGTCGCGGATGCTGGACTGTCCATGGGGTCCAACCAGGACTTCCACGTTGTGCTTGATACGAACATCACAGAAGAGCTTCGTCTTGAAGGCCTCGCGCGTGAAGTGATCCGCGTCATCCAGGATGAACGTAAACAGCAGGACCTTCCGATCGATCTTCGTGTCGACATCGCCCTTGATGGAGATGCAGACGTAAAAGAAGCGATCCAACAAAATGAACAGCTGATCCGTGAGAATGTTCTAGTGAATGATTTGACGGTCGGTGAAAAAGAAGCGATGAAAGAGTACACAGTCGGTGACCACCAGCTGAAACTAGCGCTTCAAAAATAAAGAGAAAGGCCTGAGCATGTTGTGCTCAGGCCTTTCTGATTTTCAAAAGGATTTGAGGTTGTTGTATCGAAATAAACTAATGAGTACAACTATTCAGGAGGTATGACCATGTTCAAAAAAATGGCGAGTGATGCATTAGGGTTGAGTGACATCGGAAAAATCATCAAAAAAGAAGACTTCGATAAAGCCCAGTCTGATGATTTTGTATTGACGGAAGACGGGGAGAACATCCATTTTTTAATCAAGTCAAAAAGTGATGAATACTGCTTTACGAACCGCGCGCTCATCCACCTCGATGGTGAAAAAGCGACAAGCAGCAAACGTAACATCAAACGCTATGACTATTATCAGCACCCGATTCGCAATGTATCTGTGGAGACGGCGGGGACGATCGATTTGGATTTAGAAATCAAGTTTTACATCGGCGATCAGTATATGAGCATTGATATCGCAAAGGACGAAGGAGAAGCCATCGCGGACTTGTATAAATCCCTTGTATCGATCTCTCATATCCAAGAGGAAAACCAGCGGCAGGCGGCTTTTGCCAAAGACAGCATCGGAATGGCTCAGGATCTCATCCATGACAACAGGTTCCATGAGAATGATATATCCAAAGAATTCGGTGAAGCGGCAAACTTCGCGTATGATTGGTTCACACAAAAATACAAAGAAAATACCCGCAAAGATTTTGATGAGGTGTTTGAGAAGTATATCCAAAATTAAAAGAAAACCCGGATCATGTGTATGATGATCCGGGCTTTGTTTAATTTCCAGTTTCTCTGAACGCTTTTTCGGTTGCGACAAAGCTGAGGAGGGTGGAAATATCTCCTTCCTCTGATTCACAATTGCTCACATACACCATAGGCCCGCGTTGAGTCATGTATTCACAATCGAATGTCCCAGCAGGAGAGGACGGATAGGCTCCATAATTATTAACGAAACGGATGGTCTCTCCATCGTAAGAGAAGGAGTTTTGATAATGGGAACCGTCCGGATTGAAGATGGATACGGCAATTTCGTCTTCCGCTCCTTGCTCTACGTTATGAATAAAAGCGGTCATGTCTTTGATATTTTCAACTTTCAGTGCCCCATTCTTGATTTGATCAAATTGTTCGGATTGATGTTCAACGATGACATGGCCATCTTTCTTCGCATCCTCAATGGTGTAAGGTTCTTCCGTTTCCCCTTCAGAACATGCAGCTACGAATAGTATGCCTAACCCCCAAAGTATTTTTTTCATAAAATCCCCTCACCTAATGTAATATATTTCCATTATCATATATGTGGTCGAAGATGTACACACCTAAAAAGAAAAGCCGCCTCAGTTCTGAGTGCGGCTTCTGACTTATTCTTGTTCTTTCAATTCGTATAATGGAACCTTTTGAACGATATTCGGCTGATCCGTCGGATGAATGCGCGCCATTTCGTTACGTTCGATAACCTCTTCGATGTAAATTTCACGGTCTTCGTGCATAACCGGGATCATGTCTTCAGATTTGAAGATTTCTTTTGCGCGTTCTTTGTTCATCTCAGCAACCCTCCTTTTAAACGTAATATTCGCAAGAAAGGGCTGCGGTATTCTCCGTAAAAAACGTTAAGTCACTTTCGTTGGGAGTTAGGGCACTTTGGGAGCGCGTTAAGTCACTTTGGAGAAAGTTAGGGCACTTACCCTCAGCGTTGGGTCACTTTCAATGAGAGTTAGGGCACTTTCATCCTCCATTCAAGCCCGAATCAACATTCGATCCAACGCTTTGCGTGCATCAGAAGCAACAGAAGAATCGACCCGTATTAAGTTCTGAGGCTGACCTTCGGCTATCGATTCAAGAGACCAGGCTAGGTGCAGGAGGTCAATGCGGTTCATCGTCAGACATGGACACATCCTCGGGTTCAATGAAATGATATGCTGTTCCGGGTGTTCCTGAATGATGCGGTTGACGAGGTTCATTTCAGTTCCGATTGCCCACTCACTTCCAGGTGGAGCGTTCTCAATCGCCTGGATGATAGCGTTAGTGGACCCTGAGAGGTCGGAAAGCTCCACGACTTCGCGGCTGCATTCTGGGTGGACGATGATTTTCATGTTCGGGTGGTCCGTACGAACTTGTTCAACATTGGCTATTCTGAAATTCTCATGAACGGAGCAATGTCCTTTCCATAAAATCACCTTGACCGCTTCTAAAGGACCGTCATACAGGAGTTCTTCGATAATCGGATCCCAGACAGCCATTTGATCGAGCGGGATGCCGAGATCGTACGCAGTATTTCTTCCCAAATGTTGATCGGGGAGGAAAAGGATCCGTTCTTTCTGGGAAAATGCCCACTTCAGCATATCTGCAGCATTCGAAGAAGTGACGGTGGCTCCGCCATTTTTGCCAACGAAAGCTTTGATGGCCGCTGTTGAATTCACATAGGTGAGAGGAAGGATGGTATCATCAAAAAGTTCCATGAGGCGCCCCCATGATTTCTCCGTCTGTTGGATATTCGCCATATCTGCCATCGAACATCCTGCACGCATATCGGGAAGGTAGACGTGCTGGTCCTCGCGCGTCAGTATGTCTGCTGTCTCCGCCATGAAGTGGACGCCGCAAAAAACGATGGCTTCCGCTTCGTGTTGGGAGGCGGACAGCTGCGCAAGTTTCAAAGAATCTCCACGAGCATCAGCAAATTGGATGACTTCATCTTTTTGATAATGGTGACCAGGTAAGAAAAGTTTCTCTCCCATTTCTTCTTTTACTTGGAGCACTATCCGCTCAAGTTCCGTTCTTTCCATTGTCTTATACCGGTCAGGGAGCGTATGCTGTTCAATCGTTTCAAAAAGGTTCATTGTACTTCCTCCTTTGTTGTGGCTACACGGGCGCTGATATCAAGGGCTCTCACGGAATGGGTCAAGAATCCGAGGGAAATATAGTCAATCTCAAGGCCTCGGTAATCGGGTAAGGTTTCGAGAGTGATGCCTCCAGATGCCTCTGTTGTAATCGAAGAGGGGACCAATGAAGTGAAGGATCTAATTTCCGCTGGTGTCCGGTTATCGAACATAATGATATCGGCACCTGCTTCTATAGCCTCCACGACCTGATTTTCCGTTTCTGTTTCCACTTCAATTTTGACGGTATGACCTACAGATGCCTTCGTCCGGGCGATCGCTTCACGAACAGAACCAAAAAATGCGATATGGTTATCTTTCAGCATGACGGCATCGTAAAGGCCGAAACGGTGGTTGTAACCTCCACCGGTACGGACGGCATACTTTTCGAAAGACCGCAATCCTGGGGTGGTTTTGCGGGTGTCACAAATCCTGATGTTCTCATCATTCAAGGCTTTTACGGCTTTGTGTGTCAGTGTGGCGATCCCACTCATGCGTTGAATAAGGTTGAGGATGACGCGTTCCCCTTTTAAAAGCTCACCCACAGGACCATCGATGGTGGCGATCGTGTCTCCTGTACGCATCCAATCTCCGTCATGAATATAGAGTTCGACCGTAATGGTAGAGTCGAGCATCTGATAGCCATCGGTGATGACGTCTTCCCCACAAAAAACCCCTTCTGCTTTAGAGGTAAAGGTCAATCTCCCATGATGATCTTTCGGAAATAAAAAGTCGGTACTATAATCATGCTCACCAATATCCTCTGTGAAAAAGGCCTCTAACTGTTGTTTACGTCTCCACTGATTCATGGAATTCCCCCATTTCTAATGTTCTCTGCCTGATGATTTGTTTGTTTTGCCAGTCCAACTGCTCTTCAGGAAAATCGCTGCGATAATGGCCGCCGCGGCTTTCCTCACGATCAAGGGCGGATCGTGTAATTAACCAGCTCGTTTGCAGCATGAACAGTCTTGTCATTTGCTCGAATGTGAGCATACTTAAGTCATACTCCCTCCATGCAGAAGGCGGGAGGAATGATTCTAACCATTGGAGGTGGTTGAATAGCATTTCTCCATCTCTTACGATGCCGACACCTTCCATCATCCGCTCTTGAATTTCGGTTTTGGATGGAAGTCGGAAAGGAAGGGGGGGTCTTTTCTCATTGGCTTCCGTTGATGGAAAGTGAGGAGTCCCTCGATTATTTAAATGGTTGGCTAATCTTTTTCCATAAACCAACCCTTCAAGCAGGGAGTTGCTTGCCAGTCGGTTGGCTCCGTGCACACCCGTACAAGCGACTTCTCCAATCGCATATAAACCTTCGACTGTCGACCTCCCAACCATATCCGTCTTCACTCCACCCATAGAAAAATGACAGCCGGGCGCTACTGGTATTCGTCCTTTTTCTATATCCACTCCGTGCTGTAGGCATAAGTTTGTGATATGGGGAAACCTTTTTTCAAACTTGACTACATTCCTTATATCCAAATAGACGTTTTCCCCGTTTTTCCTTCTTTGATAAATCGTTTGGGAAACCACATGCCTCGGGGCGAGGTCTCTCAGAGGATGGACGTCTTCCATGATTAGCGTTCCATCTTCATCAATAAGAACAGCCCCTTCTCCGCGCACCGCTTCAGAGATCAACCCAACCGGCTTTTTTTGTATGTACAAAAGGGTGGGGTGGAACTGGATGAATTCCATGTCTGTGAGTTCCGCGCCTGCTTGATAGGCGAGAGCCATACCGTCACCGGTAACCGAGGAGGCGTTGGATGTGGATGAGTATAATTGTCCGCACCCTCCTGTAGCAAGGACGGTATGAGGAGCGTGGAATTCATGAATTCCAGAGGCATCCTTGCTTTTCACTCCAAAACAACTTCCGTCCTCATTGGTCATCAATTCGAATACATAATGGTTTTCAAAAATATCGACATGAGGAGGGAGGGATTGCATCAAGTAATCCATTAGAACTTTTCCAGTTTGGTCTCCACCTCCGTGAACGATGCGGTTCTGGGTATGGGCGCCTTCTTTTCCAAGAGCGAGGGTGTCCTTTTTTTCATAATCAAAAGCACATCCATCTGTTTCCAATTCTCTTATGATTTGAGGTGCCTCTTTAGTCATCATGAGTGTTGCTTGATGGTTGTTCATCGAACGGCCAGCGATGACTGAATCGACGAAGTGATAAAAAGGATGATCATTGTCGCCTATGGCTGCAGCAATTCCACCTTGAGCTAAACGAGAATTCCCATGACCGAGCGAGGACTTTGTGATAATAATCACATTTTTGTCCGCAGTAAATTGTCGGGCAAGTTGTAAGGCCGCTACGCCACTACCAATGATGATGAGATCTGCGGTCCGTATCATGAATATATCCCCCGTAACTATACATGTGTATTTACACTTATATTTACACAATGTTAAACTATTGACAAGAGATTTGAGTCAAAAAGGAGAGAGAAATATGGAAGGGTACTTTGATTATGCGGCCACATCCCCTATGGATGAGGGTGCGCTGGAGGCTTATATTCATGCTGCTCGTAACTATTTTGCGAATACGAAAAGTTTACATGATCCCGGAACAAAAGCTCATGCGTTATTGGAACATTGCCGGAATACAATGGCAGGGTTGCTGGGGATCGAACAAGAGGGTGTTTATTTTACAAGTGGGGGCACGGAAAGTAATGAACTTGCGCTGGAGGCTCTTTTGAAAGCGGGGAAGGGGAATCACATCATTACTACGGAGGCTGAACATTCTTCTGTGCGGAACCTTATTCACAGCTATGAAGAAGAAGGTTATAAAGTAACAAGGGTGCCTTTGGATGAAGCGGGAATCATCAATGTGGAAGATGTTCAAAGAGCGATTCAACAGGATACCGTCGTCATGGCGATTCAGCATGTGAATTCCGATATCGGTACGGTGCAGCCGGTCCAGCATCTCTCTGAACTTTGCCGGACGCACGGCATTCTTTTTCACAGTGACTGTGTCCAGTCTTTTGGGAAAATGCCAGTAGAGGAAGTGGCTCCTTATGTCGATAGTCTTTCGGTCAGTGCACACAAACTATACGGACCGAAGGGGGTAGGGGCGGTTTACATCCGGCCGTCCCTTTCGTTTCAACCTAAAACTCCAGGAGGCACGCATGAAGGAGGAGTAAGAGCAGGGACCGTGAATACACCAGGCATTGCTGGATTTACGGTTGCCGCTGAAAAAATGGTGAAAGAAAGACATCACAACCAGTCGAAGATTATGGAACTGAAACAAACATTTCTGAAAGCTGGAGAGTGGAAGCTGGTCGGTCACACAGCGGATAGTGCTGTACCGATCATCGGTCTGCTTTTGCCTGAAATGGAAGGACAATTAGCGATGCTTGAAGGGAATCGTCACGGATTTCATTTTTCTACGGGCAGTGCCTGTCGTACAGGTAACCCCGAGCCGCCAGGTACACTGCTAGCGATGGGCTATGATACAGAAGAGGCCAAGTCTTTCATTCGTCTCTCTTTCAGTCATCACCAGACGAATGACCAGGTGGAGAAACTGGCCCTGTTTTTAAGTGGGTTACGTAAGCCCACCGTGGCTCGGTCATGATATTTCAGCTTCTATGATTGTACCTGGCACCGAGCTGGTGAATAGACGTACCAGGTACCATCGAGAAGGATACGCATACCTGGTACCAAAGTGTGGAAAAACGGTGCCTGGTATGAAGGTTTTACCTTCTGAATCATAGTTTGTCCTTTTCGCTCATAGGATGATGGGTGAGAGGAGGAGCCTGGTTTGGGATTGCTTCATGAATTCAAACAGTTCACCGTCCGTGGGAGTGCCGTCGATATGGGAGTGGGGATGGTCCTGGGGGCCGCTTTCAGTGGATTTATTGATTCCCTCGTGACGGATATTTTACTTCCGCCTGTTGGAGTTTTGTACACAAGAATGAACTTTGAGAATATGTTCCTCAGCCTGGATGGGTCGGTCTATCCTTCGCTTGCCGCCGCAAAAGAAGCAGGAGCGGCTACGATTAATTATGGCCTTTTTGTAACGGCTTCCGTCCGTTTTATCATTATCCTGTTCGCGGTGTTCCTCGTCGTCCGCCAAATCAACCGCTGGAAAAAACCTCATCAGCACCCTTTGCATGGGATGACGAAAAAAGAGTGCCCTTATTGCTGTATGCCGATTCCGACTCAAGCCATCATCTGCCCGAATTGTTCATCTTCCCTTGAAGCTCATCCTTCTCCCCGTCAGCAAGTGAAGACGAAATGGCGAATCAAATAAACAAGGCGAATCCTAAAAAGGATCCGCCTTTTGTTTTTCATGTATTATTCTGCGCTGTCTTCACTCTCTGTGTCACTTTGTTCCTGCTCTTCCGTTTGTTCTTCTTCCATCTCACCGTCTTCTTCTCCACCACAAGCAGCAAGGGTCAAAACAGATACCAAACCTAACGCCAACATCCATTTCTTCAACATATAAAAATCCCCTTTCCAAAGTGAGTTACGTATAAAAGATACCCGTCCTTTGTTAAGGGGAAGTGAATGTGGTGTAATTTTATGGTAATGAAATCAACTGTTATTGCTCTTCGTCATCCATGGCATCATCATCTTGACCATTGCCTTCGGTATCTGTGGAATCGTCTCCTTCCGTATTTCCATCTTCTTCACCCATGTTATCCTCGGATTCTGTACCATCTTCACCCATATCACTTTCTGTATCATTCGAATTCTCATCTGTGTCTTCCATTTCTTCCTGGTTTTCGTTCTGATCTTCTTCCATGTCCCCGCCGTCCTCTCCACCACATCCGGCTAAAGTAAATACAGTAGCGATACCAAAGATCACCATCCATTTTTTCATCTTCTTCCAACTCCTTCCTTTTTGTAACCCTTATCCCCGGTGATGACATCTATGAAACGAAAGTTTGAAACTTGAGACTATTGTCTTCGTATAAAAGACAGAGGTGATTTTGTGAAGATATATATTGTGTTCATTTTTACGTTGATTCTAAGCTATGGGCTCGTTTCTTGGGGAACAGGTTTGGTTCTGACCTTTCTTCATGACGTTGATCCGTGGATCGTAAATGGCGGGGAAGACCCTTCATTTTTTGTTAAAGCCATGCCTGCGCTTACGATGGTTCTGCCTATAGTTATGGCTATTTTCCTAACAGATAAATTGGGTCAAAGGAGGGGGATAAAGGAATGAAAATCATACGCTTGCAAGAGGGGTCCGATTTGATTGACCTTGCCATCGACGTTTTTTGGGAACAGTGGGGGAGTGAGGATAACTTTAAGCTGTATGAAGACTGCATCCGTCAATCATTGAAAAACGGAGACGAGCTGCCATTGTTTTATATCCTGTTGAATGAGGATGAAATCATCGGCACGTATGCTCTGCTCAGAAATGATATGAACAGTCGCCAGGATCTTTGCCCATGGCTTGCGTGTCTTTACGTTCATCCAGATCATCGAGGACGAAAGGTCGGGAAACAGTTGCTGAATCATGCGATTGAGGAAGTGGGCAGGTTAGGTTACGAAAATCTCCATTTGGCTACAGACCTTGAAGGATATTATGAGAAGTATGGGTGGAAACAGGAAGGGGAAGCCTTTGGGATAACTGGTGAGTCCATAAAAGTTTACATGAAAGCGACGTGAATATATCCAAATTTTTCTCATCGTGAATCCATTGGAATCGGGCATCCTACGTTTATGAATACGTAGGAGGAATTGCATTGGAAAACAAAGTTAGCCGTTGGTGCCTGGTCAGTATGGCTTCGATTCCCCTTGTGATGACGCTCGGAAATTCAATGCTGATCCCAGTATTGCCGATTTTCGAGAAAAAGGTAGGCATCACATCTTTTCAATCAAGCACAATCATCACCAGCTATTCCGTAGCGGCCATTATCCTTATTCCTGTTGCCGGATACTTATCCGATCGTTTTGGCAGAAAGTTAATTATCCTTCCCAGTCTAGTCCTTGCTTTCATTGGAGGATTGATCGCGGGATTTTCTTCATGGAAATTGGAAGACCCCTTTTTCTGGATTACGATTGGACGAATCCTCCAGGGAATGGGCGCAGCCGGGGCGACCCCGATCATTCTGCCGCTGGTCGGAGATTTATATAAAGATGACGATGAAAAAGCGAGCTCATGTCTCGGCATTATTGAAACATCCAATACGTTCGGAAAAGTACTAAGTCCCATTTTAGGTTCCCTTTTTGCTGTATTTTTATGGTTTCTTCCGTTCTTTTCTATTTCCTTTTTCAGTTTGATCTCCATCGTTCTCGTTTTCTTTTTTATAAAAGTTCCTAAAGGGAAAAAAGAAGAGCCTCAGCCGTTCAAGCAATTTCTGAAAAAAACGAAAGAGATATTCAAACAGGAAGGGAAATGGTTGTATCCTGTATTTCTACTAGGGGCTTATGCCATGCTCATTTTGTTTGCGGTGTTGTTCTTTATGTCCGACATTCTTGAGAAAACCCATAACATTGAAGGCGTGAAGAAAGGATTCGTGCTCGCCATTCCGCTGTTCACGTTATGTGTGTCGGCGTTTTTGACTGGGAAGAAAATTAAAGGAGACACGACTGTCATGAAATGGGTGCTTGTCATTGCGTTGATTATGGTATCAGCAAGCGTCATTTTTGTCGGGTACGTCAATGAAAAGTTGTTTTTGCTCCTAGTTGTGACAAGCATTTTAGGAACGGCAATCGGCGGGATGCTCCCGACTCTCGATGCACTCATTACAGAAGGAATAGAAAAAGAAGAGCGTGGTACGATCACTTCTTTTTATAGTTCATCAAGATTCATAGGGGTAGCGGCAGGTCCGCCTTTGATGTCACTCCTTATGAAGGAATATCTGAATATCAGCTATATTGCAAGCGGTGCCTTAGGTGGTCTTCTTTTATTCCTTGTTCTCGTATTAATTAAGCCGGAAAAAAGCGGGGATCAAACCAAGACCGCATGAAAAAGCGCCTTCCATCATGATGGAAGGCGCTTTTTGTTAACAGTATTGGTTATAAGCGTTCGTAAGATTGGCTACAATTTCTTCTACTTCATAATCCTCAATCTCTTCACGCGGGATGAAATGGAGAACCTGTCCATCTTTCAAAAGAGCCATGGATGGAGAGGATGGCTCATAGCCTTCCAAATGGTCACGCATGCGTGATGTAGCTTCACGATCCTGGCCAGCAAAGACAGTTACAATGTTGTCGGGACGTTTTTCATTTTTGAGCGATTCGCGGGCAGAAGGGCGTGCCAGTCCAGCTGCACATCCACAGACCGAGTTGATGACGACAAGGGACGTTCCTTTCGTTTCGCTAATAAAAGTGTCTACTTCCTCTGGGGTCGTCAATTCAGTAAAGCCTGCGTTCGTCAATTCATCACGCATCGGCTGGGAAATTTCTTTCATATATGCTTCATATGGATTCATAAATCGTAGCCTCCTATTGTTGTTTTTTCTTAGTCGCTTGAGTCATTTGATGCCATACGGATCCCTTAGCTTCCTCGCCGCCTTCAATTCTTTCAATCGCCATATTGATCTGCAGACGAACTTCAAATTCGGGGTCATCAGCGGCCTCTTTCAAGGCAGGGAGAGCTGTTTCGTCGCCAAGCTCATACAAGTACATCGCGGCACGCCAACGAACAAGTTTGTTGGAATCAGAAAGTGATTCCATCATTTTCGGCATCGCTTCTTTGAAACCGAGATCCGAAATGCAATCGCCAGCTGTGCGTCGTACGGTGACTGATTTGTCATTAAGAGCTTTGTAGAGATATGGCAGTGTTTCAAGTTCTTCGATCATACCGAGATAGGCTGTAGCCAGACGTCGGATCGATGCCTTGTCATCATCCAGTGCTTTATCAAGCAGGCGATAATCTTCTGCCGTCGGATCCATTCGGTCTAAAGCCGCATAGCGAACTTTCCAATCGTCATGATCCAGCGTTTCTAAGCTGATTTTCGTCCTTTCTTCCTTCGGTTCGACATCAACCGATTCTTGGTCAAACGCTTGTTTAACAAGGGATTCCAGTCGCTCTTCATCATAACTCGCCGAAAGTTCCTCTTTTATCTGTTCCCCAATTTCAGCCACGTCACCATAGCGTGGGTTGTGCTCCACCCATTTACGCTCCATGATCATGTTCGGAGAAGCGGGAGAGGCTTTCATTGCTGCTTCCATGAAACGTTCAGGAAGCCCGACGCGTGTTTCCTCTTCGCCTTCCTCAAGCTTTACCTGCATCGGCAGGCCGCGGAACATCTGCACGAAAACACGGACTTCCCCGAAGTGTTCATCCGGCTCTTCCTGTTTTGGAGAGGATGCTTCTTCGGCTTCCTCTGATCCAAAAACCTTCCTTACTTCAGGAAGGATCGCTTCCCAAGAAACACGTGCGTTTCTTTCTAAGGCGATGAAATCAGTCACATGGTAGAGACCTTTGACACCTTCAATTTCAAAAAGGTGCTGGACGAAGTCAGGCGCACCCTTGAGTTCATCATCTTTTTTATAGTTGTGTGTCTCGCCATCCGGCAAGGTTTCGTTTAAGTTGATCTTCATTGAATTCGGACTAGGTGTCGGTTCAATGGATACGATTTTCACTGAGTCTAACCCCCTAACAGTCTAATCATCTTTTCATCCGGTTCTGAGGGATCTGCCCTCATTCCATGCTTCCATCTTATCAAAAATTCCCAAGCTCATCCACGCATCCGTCCCCACCCTCCATTGTTCCACTAAAGCTCCCGATTGTGGAAGACTCAGTTTCGAGATGTATGTGTGCGTTTAGGGGCTCCGGGAAAAGGTTCGCTTTCCATGGGGCGGGCGGTGAGCCTCCTCAGGCTACGCCTTCCGGGGTCTCACCTGTCCCACACGTCCCATAGGAGTCTCACCGTTTCCCTCCGCCCCTTTACTTTATGAGTGTCTCGAAACTACTCCCCCATCAGCAGAGCTTCCAATATCTGTTGAAATCCAGAAATCTGGCTACCCTATTGAAATGCTAATACACCACTTTATGACTCCTGGACAAGGAGGTTGGAAGACGTCCTTCTAAGTAAAGGGAGTTCGTTTTTCAACTCCATCGAATGGGGTGGCTGGGAAGCTGCGAGACTCCCGTGGGAGAAAGGAGATAGGTGAGATCCCGCAGGACGTAGTCCGAGGAAGCTCATCACTCCCCCACAGGAAAGCGAGTAGCTTCCCAGCCACCCCTGACGCTCGTCCCAGGCAACGAACCCCACAAACATCTCGAAATCGAGTCTTACACAATCCTGCCAAATACTTGAACATTGTAAAATTTTTCATGAATTGTGAAACCAGATTGGTTTTGTGTCGTACATTAGATGTGTTGATAAAAAGGAGGGGGAAGAATGTCAGAGCCTGTCATGCAGTTGAAGAATGTCAAAAAGACAATTGGAAATAAAACGATCATTAAAGGTTTGAATTTCGATATTTACGGCGGGGAAGTGTTTGGTTTCCTTGGGCCTAACGGAGCCGGGAAAACGACAACAATCCGAATGATGGTCGGGTTGATGAAGATGACGGATGGGGATGTAATCATTCAGGGACAAAGTGTGCAGAACAACTTTAAAGGAGCGATTCGTCACGTAGGTGGAATCGTAGAGAACCCTGAAATGTACCCTTTCATGAGCGGTTGGAAAAACCTTGTCCATTATGCCCGTATGATGCCTGGTGTGACAGAGGATCGTATCAAGGAAGTCGTAAGGCTTGTCGGATTGGAAAAGCGGATGAAGGAAAAAGTCGGCAAATATTCACTTGGGATGCGTCAGCGTCTTGGGATTGCTCAAGCCCTTTTACATAAACCATCCGTCCTTATCCTTGATGAACCAACGAACGGGTTGGATCCATCCGGGATCAGGGAAATCCGTGCGTACATCCGGAGGCTGGCGGAAGAAGAAGGGGTAGCTGTAATTGTGTCGAGTCATATTCTTTCTGAAATGGAGATGATGTGTGATCGAATTGGCATCATTAAGAATGGAGAATTAATTTCCATTCAGACCGTTCAGGATGCCTTGCAGCAAACGGAAGAAAAGGAAGTATCGATCGAAGCGACGCCTTTGGATCAAACGATGGTCGCTCTTAAAGAAATGACGGGCAAGGATGTGAGCCGTAAGGAAGAGCTCCTGACCTTCACAGTGGAAAAGGAAAAAATCCCAACCGTTGTTGCAGATCTGGTACAAAAAGGTATTCAAATCTACAGTGTCAACGTCAACCGCTCAACGCTTGAAGATAAATTCTTAGATTTGATTGGAGAGGGAGCCATTGAGTAACTTTTTTCAACTGATCAAAAATGAACAAATGAAGCTCTATAATCAAAAGGCGACGTGGATCATGGCTATTCTTTTAGTCGTTTTAATTGTAGGGATAGGGGCTTTGCTTAAAATCGATGCGGCCATTACTGGTGGGGAAGCACCTACTGGTGATAATTGGAAACAGGAACTTCAGCAGCAGAACGAACAATTGATGGCCGCGGGAGAACAGCCGCCAGAAATTGAATATCCGGCATATACCAATGTTGAAATGAATCAATATCGCATTGAGAATGACTTGAAACCAACCGACTATAATGGTTGGGATTTTGTCAGAGACAACCGGACATTTGTAGCGCTGGTGAGTTTATTCACAATTATAGTTGCCGCAGGTATTACAGCCAATGAATTTCGCTGGGGTACAATCAAGCTCTTATTGATTCGCCCGATATCAAGGTCGAAAATTCTACTTGCGAAATATGTGTCTGTTGTCATGTATGCGTTGACTATGCTTCTTGCCTTATACATCTTGTCCTTTTTAGTGGGAGCTTTATTGTTTGGAATGGGCAGCTTTTCGCAGACGTATGTATATACTCAGGCTGGTGAAATCAAAGATGCTGGTATCTTTTCATTTACTGTTTCACAATACTTATTGAGTTTTGTAGAATTAATTATGATGGCTACGTTCGCTTTCATGATCGCCTCTGTATTCAGGAATACATCCCTTGCGATCGGGTTGGCGATCTTCCTCATGATGGCTGGAAGCTCAATCATCGTTTTCTTCATGGAAAAAGAGTGGGCCAAATATATCCTGTTTGCCAATACGGACTTGACTCAATACATGTCTGGGACACCATTCGTATCAGGAACTTCGCTTGGGTTTTCCATCGCAGTTTTAGCGGTATATTATGTAGTATTCATGGTTTTATCATGGGGATTCTTTACGAAGCGTGACGTAGCTGGAGCATAAAAAAGGAGGAGAAGGAATTGAAACGTACGGTAGAAATCGTTCTTACCATCATTGGAATTGTTCTTTTTGGACTTCCCGTTCTGTTGAGTGGTGTATTATTAAACTCTGCAGATAATCCGCAAATACAACAAGAAATTGAAAACTTCATGAATTCCCCGGAAATACAGATGGAAGGGGAAATGAGTTCCACAGATATGACCCAGATGTTCGAAATGATGGGGTCATTCGCAATGTTCGTGCTAATCGCCTCTTTAATTGCGATTGGGTTAGGTATTCTGGCAGCAGTGTTCCTTAAAGGGAATAAAAAGCCAAAAGCAGCCGGAATCATTTTGATCATTTCCGCCATTATCTTTACGTTTGCTACAGTCTTTATGGGATTGTTTGGAGGCGTAGCCTATTTGATTGCCGGAATTGTTGCGCTCGTTCGTAAACCGAAGAAGACCGCAACCGACGAAGCGATCAGTTACTAGTGGGAAAAGGCGTGGCTCTAGAGCCGCGTCTTTTTGTTGATCATGGACTAAAAGTATTCAGACACATGATTTAAACGAAAAAAAGCACTCGGCAGAAGCTGAGCGCTTTTTAGCGGAGACAGAAACCCTGGCAGTTAATCCAAGTACCGATTCATTGCATCCACATCTGCACTTTGACGGTCATAGACGCTTCCTTCCTGCGGCCGTAGACCACTGCCGCCACAAACCTTACATGTATAGCGCCACTCTTCATCATCCATCAGCAGGCCTTCTCCATCACAAGCGAGGCAGAATTCATCTCTAGCCATCTGCATTCCTCTTTTCCTTGTTTTTCTTACCATTTCTCAAACGCGTCAGGTTATACAGAGGAGATTATATTTTTAAAGAATCGGGAATGTGAGAATCATTGGAGGGATGACCATGGCAAATGAGGAAAATCAAGAAACAGATGTGAATGAAAGTGATGAATCGAATCAGAAAATAGATCGTCCGGGACGTCAGTTTTATATTCCGTCCCAAATTGTAGATGAATTTGGTGAAAAGGGAAGGGATCATTTAAACAAGCCTTTCCGTGCTCAATTTTTACTCGCGCTGACGGCAGGATCTTTTATGACATTCGGAGCCGTCTTTTCCATACTTCTTGCTGTTGGAGTCGAGACGAAAGGAATCTATCACCTTTTATCAGGGCTAGGGTTCGCAGCAGGGTACTCGATGGTCTTCATATCAGGAGCCGTTCTTTTTACGGAAATCAATGTTCTTTTGCCCTCCTATTTGTTTAACAAGGCGGGGTTGATGAAAACGAACATCTATAAATTCTGGATGTCCTCTTATATCGGAAACATCATTGGAGCCTTCCTGGTAGCTGTATTGATTCAGTGGTCAGGCTCATTCGCCAGTACATTCTATCCAGAGCTTGAAATGTATTTGGACCATAAAATGAAATTCATGGACCATGGAGTCAAAGGGTGGTTTCAGGTTCTGATCTCCGGTGTGCTTGCCAACTGGCTTATCGGAATGGCGGCCTTTCTGACGACCTCAGCCAGGGATTTGACAGGTAAGATCCTTGGAACAACCTTACCCGTCGTTCTTTTTGTAGCGGGTAATTTCCAGCACAGTGCAGCGAATATGGGGTACTTCAGTATGGGGTTTTTAGCTTCTGATAAATACACATGGTATGAATATATCTTTTTCAACCTTGTACCTGCCAGTATCGGAAACCTGATTGGCGGAGCCATCCTGGTATCGCTATTGTTCTCTTATGCTTATAAAGAGGACATTCAAACCTCCCTTGGGAGAAATAAGAATAAGAAGGGGGTTAAACAATGAAACAAATCATAGCTATGGGTGGAGGTGGCTTCTCAATGGAGCCCGACAACCCGTTGTTGGATGATTACGTATTGGATCAAGTGGAAAAAGAAAGACCGAAAATCTGTTTTGTCCCCACGGCTAGTGGGGATGCGGATAGTTACATCGAACGTTTCTATGAAGCGTTCAAAGAGAAAGCGGAAGCGACCCATTTATCTTTGTTCAAACCACCGACGAGAGATTTACGAGAATTTTTGCTCGAACAGGACATCATTTACGTAGGTGGAGGATCGACGAAAAACCTGCTCGTTCTTTGGCGGGAATGGGGTCTGGATGAAATCATGAAAGAAGCCTGGGAACAAGGAGTCGTCCTTGCTGGCATCAGTGCAGGGGCCATTTGCTGGTTTGATGAAGGGGTGACGGATTCCTACGGCGATCAGTTGGAACCCTTAGCATGCCTTGGTTTTCTCCCGGGAAGCTGTTGCCCTCATTATGATGGGGAGGAAGAGCGGAAACCGGCGTATACCTCTTTTATAAAAGATGGATCGATTCGGCCGGGTTATGCGCTCGATGACGGAGCGGCTGTTCATT
The DNA here is from genome assembly GCF_009856415.1 of Halobacillus litoralis. GTDB lineage: Bacteria > Bacillota > Bacilli > Bacillales > Halobacillaceae > Halobacillus > Halobacillus litoralis_C. Next base: position 34,858 of record NZ_WMEZ01000014.1, read on the forward strand.
TTATAAACACGGACCCAGTGAAACATGTGAGTTCGCGTACAGGGGCAAAAGGCTACTATGTAAGAGTGGAAGCTGGAGAAGTTGAAGAAAATGAGCTGGAAATGGAATACCTGGGCTGAAGAAACACCCTCGTGCTGGAAATTCAGGACGAGGGTGTTTTTTAGTCAGTAGAGTGTGTGGAAGAAATAGGTGTACCAGGTCATCCATAATATGGATGACCTGGTACGGTGATTTTTGGTGGCTATTCGAACAACAGGATTTCCGGATCTTTTTTATAGGTGTGGACTAACATGGCATGCAATTGGCCGCGGTGGTGGTACATATGGGCGACCGTTTGGATGAGCCATTCAAAGCGTGTATTCGTCACACCCCACCAGGACGTGGTTTCTGTGTAAAGGTGCTCTTCGGTGTAGTTTTCAAATTGTGTTTTTAGTTGCGCAAAGTTTTCAAAGAGACGTTCTAAGATTTCATCTTTTGTTTTCATTGATACCGTCTCGTAGAAGTCTTCCATCTCTGCTTTTGAAGCCCCTTCTGCGATGTGACCATCAGCCGCAGGGATTGCTGCAATGTGTTCGAGCAATTCCCCGATGGAGTACTTTCCCTCCGTGGGTCTTAGGGTCAAATCTTCTTCTGATAACTGACCGACCATTTCGGAAATGGATGCAATGACGATTTCTAATTGATGAAAAGCGCTCTGACAGTACATATTCATAGGAACACAACCTTATTAAAATTGTTATTCCTCCTCTTATTCTCCGACGTTCGACTAAATCCCTTTCCAAAGCGAAAAACTACATGAAACGACGAAAATCGCCCTAAGGTTTGGTTGGACTCCTGCATAGAAAGACCTACACACATATGAAAGCTGTGAATTTCTTAAGAAGATGAGTTGACTCTGACGTTACGTCATAGATTATCGTTACATATGAGGTGATCACCGATGTATAAAGTAAAAGAAATGGCGGAGATGACAGGGGTCAGTGTGCGCACACTGCACCATTATGATCATATCGATTTGTTGTCACCAAGCTTTGTAAGTGAAAAAGGCTACCGTTTATATAGTGAAAAAGAGTTGTCGCGTCTTCAGCAGATTCTATTCTTTAAAGAGATGGAATTCTCTTTGAAAAAGATCAAGGAGATCCTGGATGACTCTGATTTCGATGAAGCCGATGCCTTGCAGCGCCACCGTGAGATTTTGAGAGAAAAGAAAAAGCGATTGGAGCGATTAATCCGATCCGTAGATCAGACGCTCCAAACGTTGGAAGGAGAAGATCATATGAAAAGTGAAGACCGTTTCCGTCCGTTTGATAAGAGTGAGATTGAAGCCCATCAGAAAAAGTACGAGAAAGAGGTGGAAGAGCGTTGGGGAGAGACGGACGCTTACAAACAATCCAAACAGAAAACATCACAGTACACGAAGGAAGATTGGAAGAAGATTCAACAAGAGGGAGATGCCATTGATCGGGAACTTGTAAAATTAATGGATCGGGACCCATCTGATCCAAATGTTCAGCGGTTGGTTGATAATAAACGTCAGCACATCACCGATCACTTTTATGAGTGCAACCTGGAGATATTCAGAGGTTTAGCCGACATGTACGTCAACGACCCTCGTTTCACAAAAAATATCGACAAATGGAAAGAAGGCTACGCCGAATTCCTTAGAAAAGCCATGCACACCTACTGCGACCAACAGGAGGGGAGGAAATAATTGCATGACCAGGTCATACAATTATTTCCATTAAGTAAAAACCAGCCTCTACAGTCAAAAAGACTGTAGAGGCTGGTTTTATTTAGAGGTGTGTGTCTTAAATCTTTCCGTTTCTTTTTCATCTGTACCAGGTCATACAGATTTTCCCATATTAACGCGGCTGGCAAATAAGCCCGTTGTGTACTTTGATGTAACCGTGTCTCAGGATGTCGAATCCTGCTTCATACATATAGAGTCCCATTTGTTCGACAGTCATGAGTTCACGATAGGTATGGTTCATCACATCTGCCATGACATGATAGTAGAGGCGGGATCGAAGCTGGTTGCGTGGGGTGGTCAGTATCGCATAGCCCCCTTCTTTCAAAAAACGCCGGTGCCAATCAGCGACTTCCGGCTTGTATTGATCAGGAAAATGTTCCAATAGGCCGACGGAAAGGACGATATCAAATTCTTTTCCGAAATCAAGGTTACGGATATCCTCAACCACATATTCAATGTTCAAGTCATCTTTATATATGACTTTCCACTGTCCTGTTCTAGGGTTTTCACCTAAGAAAGGATAATGTTCTGGGAATTCGCCAAACCGTGTGGTCTTGCAAAATTTATCGTAATCGACCATGACAATCTCTGCTCCTGGATACATGGCTCCAAGCTGCATGGCTTCATAACCTTCCGCAGCTCCCAGGAAGAGAATACGGGGACGATCTACATGCAACCCTTCAAAAAGAGCCCTCTTTCCGCGAGGGTCCCAAATTCCATCTTGGATTCTATGGACATAATTCCATAACTGCAATTGAACAAGGTTACCAATCGCTTGTTTTACTTGTCCAGGCTTAAATGAAGTGAGGCTTCGCATGAACTGCTTTTTACCATGGTTCTTTGCCTGAGGGACATCTTTGATGAACCACTCATGAAAGGATTTGTTGAAATAGGTCCATGAAGTGTGCGGATCCATCACTTGATCATTCTTTCGCTCCCACTCTGTCCGCTCTATCGAATAATTCGTGACCTCAAAGGGTTTACCTACATCTTTCCATGACAAAAGGGACCAATCCGATACCGTGTTCAAGCGAACAAACTTGTTGTACTCTTTCTCTGAATATCGTCTAAGGTCGACACGGTATTGCGGGTGGGAAAACGTTTCGTCCATATGCTTCTCACTATAGGGCTTGGGTATCCTCACATCCTTGACCGCCGCTTCTCCTAACATGGACCGATCACCTCTCCATATCATTTAGTACAACTATAACCGCTAATGTAAACGTTTACAATATTTGCTGCTCTAAAATTGGACCATTATTTGTATGCCTTGGTCTTACATTATATGGTGTACCAGGTCATACAGATATTCCCAATACCTCTTACGTTAACCTGGAATAGAACTCGAATGAGAAAGACCTCTCGTTAACTTAGGTACATTTATCCATTACAACCGTATTATTACACCGTAGTAAAGATGATGTAATGTTTGAAAAGTTATTGTTGTGTTCCTGTTATTGGCATATGAGCTGTGCGTGTTACAGTAGGAATTGTGATTTTGAGACAGCGCTTAGCCGAGGGCTGAGCGAGAGCTGTTTACCAAGGAGGAAATTAAACATGATGAAAAAAACAATGGTTTCTTTGGCGGCGGTCGCATCGGTTTCGGCAGTAACAGCAACAGCAGTAAGTGCAGATGAAATTAAAGTAGAAAAAGGAGATACTCTTTGGAGCATTGCTCAAAACAATGGAGTATCTGTGAGTGATATAAAAGAAGAGAACGGTTTGAACTCTAATCTGATTTTCCCTAATCAAGTACTTTCTATTAACGAAGGACAAAACGCAGAAGCTCAATCCCAAACTTCCAGCAGCGTTCACACGGTTCAATCCGGGGACACTCTTTACAGCATTGGACAAGCAAATAACGTAAGCGTGCAAGAGCTGCAAGCTTGGAACAATCTTAACTCTAGCCTTATCTATCCGGGAGAAAAACTAACTCTTGATGGAGCAGCAGTTGCAGAACAGTCCACGTCTGAAAATAACTCAAGCAATGAAGAAGCAGAAGCAGAGCAAACATCCAGCCAACCAGCAGAAGATGGTGTCGTTAAAACATTGAATATGGAAGCGACAGCTTATACAGCATTCTGTGAAGGCTGCTCCGGTACAACTTATACAGGTATCGATTTGAGAGCAAATCCAGATCAAAAAGTGATTGCCGTAGACCCGAACGTAATTCCACTAGGTTCTGAAGTTTATGTAGAAGGCTATGGTAAAGCAATCGCCGGAGATATCGGTGGTGCCATCCAAGGCGACCGTATCGATGTATTCATGGCAGATCGTTCTGATGCTCTGGACTTCGGACGTAAAAGTGTAGAAGTAAAAGTATATGAATAATATAGATGGAGACGATCCTTTGCGGGTCGTCTCTTTTTGTTTTACCGCTGACAAACCATATAAAACCCCGATAGAAAAAAAGACAACAAATTAAATTTTTCATTTCATATGGCTGATGTAATCGTAGTGAAAGATGAAAAAACGACATTTTTTCCACATAAATACGTTTTAAAATCAACCCGCACGGATATTGTTAAGCAATGATGATTCCTTAAATAAGCTCTATAGTTAGAAAAAAACGTATAAAACATAATTTTTTCTTGCGTTTACGTAGTTTTACTAATAATATCAAGGGGAATCGTATTATATACTAAAAAAGAAGGGAGGACACCACGATGACTCTGCTATACTCAAAAGCCCGTGAGCTATTCGATCAGGATTATAAAAACAGTCCGGAAGCCCAGGTTCAATCCAAGGCTAAAGGCGTAAAGCGTACACGGAGTGGAAAGGTTCTATTCTCTTTCCGTAAGCAGACCAACAAGCGGAAATAGCATTAGAAGTCGTGGAGGTAGCTATGAGAAGTAACAAAAAAAGAATCAACATGGTCGACTTTTTAAAACAAATTGTCCCGTGGATCAGCGTTTCATTGACAGATCAGTCATGAAGCGCTGATTTTTTATATCCAGAAGGTTTACATACAGAAGGGTTCGGTTATCGTATCCGCTAAGGAGGCGAAAGTATGAACATTTTTTCTGACGACGCGTTAAAAGGCGAACACATTCTAGTTACGGGGGCGACAGGCGGAATCGGATATGAAACGGCCAAGGAAATCGTCCGTGCGGGAGGTCAGGTGACCATCACAGGAAGGAACGAGGAGAAACTGGCCTCGTTAAAAGAAGAATGTGCTACGATAAATGAAGAAGTGAAAGTTTTTATAAGCACTGCTGATTTAAACGATGAAGCGGATCGTGTAAAAGTAGTCCAAGACGCCAGGCAGGCGATAGGTCCCGTGACAGGGCTTGTCAATTCGGCTGGTATCATCGGTGGCGGACCGCTTGAAGATCTAAAAGAGGAAGATTTACGTAAAGTGATGGAGCTCAATTATTTTTCTACCGTTCTTTTCACTCAGGAAGTCTATCAAGATATGAAAGCTAACGGGCACGGAAGTATCGTCAATTTATCATCCCTCTCTGGTTTGCGAGGTACGCATTCCGGTACGGCTTACAGCGCTTCGAAATTTGCGATTACAGGCTTCACCCAGTCGTTCGCTCATGAAGCCATTGAACATGGTGTTCGCGTCAACGCCGTATGTCCTGGTTACGTAGATACAGCGATGGGGCAGGAAGCCATTCGCTCAAAAGGGGAACGGGAAGGTAGAACTTATGAAGAACAAAGAAAAACAGCGGAAAAAGGGATTCCTTCAGGGAAATTGAGTGAACCGGATGAAGTGGCCCGGTCCATTGTCTACCTTTTATCGGAGGCATCGACCAATATTGTCGGGGAATCTTTGAAAATATCCGGAGGCAGCGTCATGCGATAAGGAAAAAAGGAGGTGGGCCCTTTGCCAGGAGAACGATACTCAAGACAACAGCTCTTCCAACCAATAGGAGAGAAAGGGCAGCGCCGTATGAACGAATCACATGTGCTCATCATAGGGGCTGGTGCACTAGGAACAAGCAGTTCAGAGCAGCTTGTACGTGCAGGAGTCGGAAAAATAACTGTCATTGACAGGGACTATGTGGAATTCAGTAACTTGCAGAGGCAGCAGCTATTCACAGAAAAAGATGCTGAAAACCGAATGCCTAAAGCGATGGCTGCCAAAGATCGTTTGGAAAAAGTAAATAGTGAGGTTCAAATTCATGCTGTAGTGGATGATGTACAAGCAGCAGAACTTGAGGAATATTCACACGGCATTGATTTGATCATCGATGGCACGGATAACTTCGAGACACGTATGCTCCTCAACGATTTTACACAAAAACACCAAATCCCCTGGATATATGGTGGATGCGTAGGGAGTCATGGAATGAGTTATACCATTATCCCAGGTGAAACCCCTTGTTTATCATGTTTGATGAGAAGTATCCCTCTCGGTGCGGCCACTTGTGATACGGTTGGTGTGATCAGTCCAGCGGTTCAAATGGTCGCCGCCCACCAGGTGACGGAAGCGTTGAAAGTCCTTGTCGGAGACTTTCATTCCGTACGCAAAGGTCTTGTTACCTTCGATCTTTGGACGAACGACTATACGTCGATCAAAACCGGACGTATTCAAAGGAAAGACTGTCCGTCTTGTGGGGAAGAACCGACTTATCCTTACCTATTAGGAAACGAAATGACCAAGGTTGCCGTTCTATGTGGAAGGGACACTGTACAGATACGTCCAGGTATTAGGGAACAAAGAGACTTGGAAGCGTTGAAAGAGCGATTACCAGATGGAGACATTCAGGAGAACCCTTTCTTGTTATCTTATAAAACATCGCTGCACCGCATGGTCTTCTTCCGGGACGGACGCGTGTTAATTCACGGGACAAAAGATATAAAGGAAGCGAAAACGTTGTACCACAAAATTGTGGGTGGTTGATGTGGTTTGTTCATTAAGAGAAAAGGGAATAGATAAACCAACAACTAATAAGGAGAGTGCAACATGGGACGACTACTAAAACGAGTGTTCAAATATGGACCTGTGGTATATCCGCTCATAAAAAAATTCATGAGAAAACGAAGAGGGCGGTACTAAAAGTGAGCAGAGATCTGCTCGCTTTTTATTTTTCTTCTATATAATAAGGAAGAAAAAGATCAATGATATTCTAGTACACTGGAAAACTAAAAAAGTATTAAAAAACCTATTGCGTCATTTGAAATGCCATGATATATTATTACTTGTCGCGTTAAGAGAGCGGCAAGCCGCAAACGGCTTAACAAAATAAATCATAAAAAGTTGTTGACGAAAACAACTACATATGATATATTAATTAAGTCGCTGTTTTGAAGCGGCGAACAAAACATTTGATCTTTGAAAACTGAACGAACCAACCAGTACGTCAAAACATTTCTTCTTTATATAGAAGAGATTTGAAACAAAGCACATTCGGTGTGCAAATGAGCAAGTCAAACTTAACTTTTATGGAGAGTTTGATCCTGGCTCAGGACGAACGCTGGCGGCGTGCCTAATACATGCAAGTCGAGCGCGGGAAGCGAGTGGATCCCTTCGGGGTG
>NZ_WMEZ01000015.1 GCF_009856415.1 Halobacillus litoralis
AACAACTTTCTTCTTAACTTCTTCAGGATAATGAACTTTTTTACCCATAAGAAAAACACCTCCAAGTGTAAGTAGTATTACAACTTTGAAGGTGTTTTATTAAGTCTCATTTTATTAGGTCACTCTACATCGAAGGAGGTCTTTTTCCATTATTTGTATGACCTGGTACACCAGGATATGGAAACTAAGCCAGCCCGAGTTTTTTGATTACTGGCTTCAAGGTGAGTCCTTGGACGATTAGTGAGAAAAGGACGACGGAAAAGGTGAGTAACAACACTTGTTCCCGGCCGTCAAAATCCATCGGCAGACTAAGGGCGAGAGCGATGGAAAGACTTCCTCTTAACCCGCCCCAGTTGATGAGGATTCTTTCTTTCGAAGAAATTTCTTTCACCCAGCCTGTTCCGATGTAAACCGCGATCGTACGACCGACGAGCACAATGGCAATTGCCCCGATGATATATCCCCAGTTTCCAGCAAGATCGATGTTTCGAATTTCAAGACCGACCATGAGGAAAATCAACGCATTGGCAAGCAAGGTAACACTATCCCAGAACGTATTGAGATTCGTCTTCGTTTCTTCCGACATTCCGATTTTCGCCCCGTAGTCGCCAAAAACGAATCCGCCGACAACAACGGCAATGACCCCTGACGTATGGAAGTGCTCTGCAATAAAGTAACTGCCGAAAAAAAGCAGGGCACTGAAGGCAACCTCCAACGGATAATCATCATAGACACGAATCACTTGAGAGAACACATAGCCTAAGATCAGTCCGATCAGGGCGCCACCAACCGCAAATTTCAAGAACATGAATACCCCGCTGCCGAGTCCGGCCCAGCCCATTTCAATGTAGGTCAGCAAGTAGATGCTGGCGATTTTGAAGAGGACGACGGCAATCCCGTCATTGAACAGTGACTCTCCCTCCATGATCGTCGACATTTTTTGTTTCACCCCGAGCGACTTGAAGATGGAAAGCACGCTGATGGGATCCGTTGCACTCATGAGCGCAGCAAATGTAAACGCCACGGCAAGGGGCAGGTCCAAGAAGAAATAGGCCGCTGCTCCGATGCTGAGCGACGATATAAAGGTTCCTAAAAACGCGAGCCCCATGACCGTTTTCTTTTGTGAGAACAGATGGTGAAAAGGCAGTTTCAACGTCGCATCCCCAAGGAGAATCGGAAGAAACAGCGAGATGACAGTCGCCTGGAACACTTCCGACTGTGTGATATAGCTCTCCGCTTCCTCTATGAACGGCAGCTGGGTTAAGCCGAGGACAAGACCGACCAAAACCAAGGCTACCGAGTCTGGTTCTTTCAAAAGTTTTGCGATCGCGATCACGGTGACGGAGATGGCGAGCAACAATAGAATTTGAATAAAAACATCATGAAATCCGTGCATGAGAAACCCTCCCAGTATGAAATGCGCTACAGTTAGTCTTTCCCTTCTTGGTCTCCCCTTACCCATAAAAAAACGGACGTGTGTAACGTCCGCACTGCCGTTATTTTCTAACGGAAAACTGATGCTCTGAAAGAATGATCGCCAACTGGTCTTCGATCTCATCCACATCTTCCGCCAAGAAATGATTGAACACCATCGCAAAAATCAGTGGGTCCCCGGCTTTGGTTGTTACATACCCAGAGAGGGAGGAAACACCAGTCAACGTCCCTGTTTTCGCCCTGACATTTTCCAAAGCCTCAGTCCCCTGCATACGATCGCGCAACGTGCCCCCTACAAACCTTTCTTTATTCCCGGCAACAGGAAGCGATCGTCGAAATTCAGGGAACCATTCTTTCTCTTGAACTTGGAAAAGCAATTGGGAGATTTCATGGGCAGGTATGAAATTTGTCGCCGACATTCCCGATCCATCATTCAGCTGTACGGTATCCATGTTTACACCCAAACGGCGCATTTCCGTTCCGATAACATCCAACCCTTTATCCCAGCTTCCTTCATCGTGGATGACCTTGCCCATTTCTTTTACTAATACTTCCGCATGGCCGTTGTTGCTCAGTTTCATAAAGGGAAGAAACAACTCTTTTAAAGCCATGGACGAATGCTCATACAAGCGGGTGGCCTCTTCAGGCGTTTCAGCGATTTTAGTGTGTGATCCTTGTACCCGGATGCCCTCTTTCACTAACGACTGGTGAAAAAGTTCACTCACGAGCCCTGTCGGTTCAAAAACCGCGATCCACGACTCAGAAACAGGCTCATCGGTTTCCATCGCCCCCTGTACGATGATGGTATTGGTTCCGTGCTTCCTCTCAACCTTTAATTCATCATCTTTTTTTGACTTTACGGTCTTTGTCCTGTTCACAATTTCCACATATTCATTATCCGGGGTGACTTCGATCGTCGCCGGTTGTCCTTCTTTATTTGCAGGAGAAACACGGATCATTACCGTCCCTGCATCATAATCCTGATCCGGAGACACCGTCAGTGCAGATACTTGCGACGCGTAGTACTCACTTTCCTGCGACCATTGAATCCCATCAGATAAACGGATATTGTCATACCACGTATCATCTGCTATGACATCTCCTGTAATTTCCTTGATTCCCTTCTCCCTTAAAAAAGCCGCCATGGACGCCAAGTCTTTTGCCGTCAGAGTCGGATCTCCTTTTCCCCTCAAATATAGGTTTCCGTTTAAGGTAGGGTCGTCCATATCCCCGTCTGTCCACAATTCTGTTGTGAACACGTACTCAGGTCCAAGCGTTTCCAATGCGGCAGCTCCTGTGAACAATTTTGTATTCGAAGCAGGGGTCAATCTTAGATGAGCATTCCTTTCATAAACCACCTCTCCTGAGTCGGCATGGCGTATGCTCACCCCTGCCATCGCCCCGTGAAGGGCTTCATCCTCCAGTAAATCATCAATTTTATCTTTCAATGCCGTTTCCCCTTCCGAGACCTCCTTTTCTCCATCCGACGTGGAGTTAAAAACCAACATCTTCATGATGGTAAGAAAAGGGATGATAGCTGCATTCTCTTTGGTGTCGACATCTTTATGTACAGGCCTCCTAAAAAATCTTTCCTACGTTCATAGTAGCAGAGCAGACAGATTTTGTAACTTTCTCTCGTTTTTTACTGCCTTCCAAGTGATATCCTCTGTGCTTTCATCACCCGCAGGGCTTACGCATCCATATCCCGTTCATCTCCTTCATTGATCAAGCATATTGTTATCCAAATGACCCCATCATTGATAGAGTACCTTTAGAAGGAAGAGGTGTAGATATGAAGCTGAAACTCACCCTGGCCATCGCTGTTTCCATTGCAGCAGTGCTATGGTATTTAAATGAAGAAAAAGAGAAAATCTCACAAAAAGCGGAAGACGACTGTTCCGGCGATCGGTTCTGTTCGTTTGAAGAGCTCAAAAACGTCTATGAAGAAGGAGAAGACTGGGTCATTGCGACAAGGACCGAGGGGAACCAGAATTGGTTGATCAGCGCGATCCATGGCGGCGGGATCGAAGAGACGACCTCATCCTTAGCCGAGGCGATTGCAGGAGAGGACTATCCCTATTACGCATTCAAAGGAAGGTTAGCATCAAATAATTTTAGAAACTTACATATTACTTCCACAAACTTTGATGAGCCTCAAGCACTTGAAATGGCCTCAAAGGCCGATCATCATATTTCCATACACGGGGCAGGCGGTGAAGAACCTAAGACACTGATCGGTGGTCGGGATCAACAGTTGAAGAAAATCGTGAAGCGTCATTTAGAAGAGAAAGGATTTGCTGTCGAAGAAGCACCTGAACACCTGGATGGCGATCATCCCGACAACTATGTCAACAAAACAAAGACGAAAAAAGGGGTGCAGCTTGAGATTACCCGAGGACAGAGAAAAGCCTTCTATAAAAACGGGGATATCAGTTATTCATCGAGGAAGGATTCTACCAACGAGACCGAAGCTTTTAAAAATTATGTAGAAGCAATGAAAGACGCGATCAAGGAATATCAAGACTAGCAAACGTAACGCTCCACCTGTTGTGGAGCGTTTTAAACGATAAGTCTTACCCATCATTTACCCTTTCTCCCATTCAAATTCACCATTCTCAATCACTTGTAAAAGCCGATTCTCTCCCTCAATTTTATATTCACCCTCCACAGTTTCTCCACCCATACTCCCCCAAATACGGAGGCCATCCTTTCCGACAACAATCTGAATCCCATCTCCATAAGAGTCCCCTTCCAACCAAATCGAATAGAGATGTCTGGAGTATCCTTCATCTGAGGTCACTAGAGTCATATCTGAGGCGGTCTGGAGCATGCTTTGCATCTCTTCCGGATTTTCCAAAGTGACGGTTTTGAAGGGTTTCCCCATCTCCGTATGAATCCTGATCTCTGTGACCATTTGTGCAGCGTGTATATGATCCGGAAGGGCTTCACCGAATGTGGTCGTTGTTGGTTTGTTAATCAAATAAAACAGAACAGGCGTAAGAATGATAAAACACAGCACGATTCCAGTCACCAGGCCCACCTTTTTCCTGAAAAGTAATGATAAAAAGACTAAAACAGCCGCTCCTATCAAGCCCATCAGTAAAGCGACATTTCCTATTTCCAAATCTTCCTTGAAGTATGCGCCTGACGATCCAACAATGATCAGCGTCGCTACTGCAATGATCGGGAGACTGATAAGCCATGCTTTGCGCAAACGTTCGTTGACCAAAAAGGTTCCTCCCTTCTTGAATTCAACCCTTAGATTTTGCCCACGGGCTGCTTCTCGACCTTTTTCTAAAGGGTGATCTTTCAATCCTTGGTTACACATTGGAAAAATCTCAACAGAAAAAAAGAAGCTCCAGAAAAGCCTCTTTGAATGGAAAGTCCCATGAAGGGAAAGCTCCCAGAATGTTCCTTTGCTTATTTCTTCATCTTATTAAACCCACCGATAGCTATGAAGATGACGAAGAACAGAATGATCCATGAGCCAATACCCATATCTTCTCCCTCCCACAACGTTTCGTTTCCTTCTTTACGTCCAGGAGCTTTAAAGGTTTCATTTTTGCATACTCCCTGATCATCATGGGTAAATATGTAAGTGGAATTTTTTTAAAATCCGAGATGATCCATTGGAATTCTTTTAGCTATACTCTTTTTCCTTACGATTGCAGCCATTTTAACTGTCGGCATTCTCGCTTTTTTACCTGAAAGCAGAACCTCCCGTGTTTCAGCAGGCATCATCATCATACTCCTTTCTACGCTCGTATTTGTTGCAGGCGCAGCTTTAGGAGGAATCGGCGGTGGCGCTTTCGGTGCAGTCGCTGCTATAGCGCTTTTGATTTGTGGCTTATTCATCTTGGTAAACGGAATTTTCACAAGCAGCCAGTATAAGCCGGGAGCTTTAGAAAAAGAACGTACGAAAAGAAGACACCACGGCGGATGATTTCCTATGATAAGTCCTCAATAAAAGGAACCTTCTAAAATTTCATTAATATCACCCAAGTGTTGAATAAGGGAAAGCCCTGAGAAAAATACGTAAAAACAACTGAGGACAAGCACTTTGCCCAATGGCTTCCCTTTCATGACATCCATCCCCACCCAGAAGATCGCTACCATGATGGCTGTGAAAAAGAGGTGATACTCCATAGCTTGACCCTCGATACGATCGACCAGTGCTGCCTGTCTCCATTCCTCCTCTTCAGGCGGCTGATAAGTAATCCTCTTTTCTTCAAATCCCCACGTATTCAATGACTGTACGACGACCGTATTTTCCTGTTTTTCCACCACTTCATAACCGAGCGGGGAATACCCCAGTGGATAAGCGACAAAATAGGACAAGAAAAATGCGGCCAACAAAAACGCCGTATAAAGAAGCACGCGTCTGATTTTATTCAACGTCTCTTCACCCATAATCATACCTCCCTCTCCTTTTAAATGTTCTTCTCTTACTCTTTATACGAGTGCAGCAAAAAATCGTTTCAAACTTGCCTCTGGTACAAAGGGAGGTCCCGACCACTTTTGTTAATCCTTAAACGTTAACCCTTTCTCGCCCAAAGCTGCACGAAGTTTGGGTATTGAACTTTTACCCAGACCATGAAGTTTCAAAATTTCCTTCTCACTGTAAGCAGATAACTCCTCTAAAGAGTGCACGCCTTGATTTTCCAACGCTCTTCTTGCCGGAGCGGACAGCGTCGAAAGAAACCCACGCTCAGGCTTTCGCTCTTTCTCACAAATCGGACAGGTCGGACAATCACTTTTCTTTTCATACGTATGACCTCGGTCACATGTTCTGATACTCATTGAGAACACCTCCTTGTTTTGCCTTAGTCTTGTTAATGAACAGCTTTCGCTCTTTCCGCAGTCATAAAGGAAACGTGGCCCCTCTTCCACGATATATAGAAAAGTCATTCACATGATTCCCCCAACACCAACTCATACTAACTTCAGGAGGAGTCAAGGATGAAAATTGCCATTCTATCGCTATGCTTATTAATTGCTGCACCGTTCATTCAAGAACAGGACGCATCCATCACCTATAAAGGTGAAAAAATAATGAACGTGAACCGTGAGGACTTCAAGGATGAGATGTTGGGAAGGCCCTTTGTCGATACGAAAAAAACCGCACAGTTGATGGCGGCATTGGAATCTAAAATTAACCGTGAACCCGTTCCTGCAAAAATCGGGGAAACAGAGGAGATCCTCCCAGGCAAACCGGGAACCAAAGTCGATCAAAAAAGGTTTACCGAAGAATTTTACCGTTATTTAAATAGCAACGGGGCCGCTGCCATTCAAACCCCCACCCTCCCCGTTCACCCGAGAGTCGACAGTGAACTGCTCGCGACCATCCGCACGAAACAGATCGGCCAATACGTGACTTATTTCAATAAAAACAATCAGGAACGCGCCCACAATATCCGTCTGGCCGCAGAAGCCCTGGACAGTCATGTCGTCTTTCCCGGCGAAGTTTTTTCTTTTAATCAAGTGGTCGGGAAAAGAACAGTAGAAAAGGGTTACAAGAAAGCCCCGGTCATCGTCAAAGGAGAAGTGACAGAAGGCATTGGGGGTGGCATCTGCCAGCTTTCTTCCACATTGTTCAACTCCGTAGATAAAGCCGGCGTGAAGATTATGGAACGCTATTCACATAGCAAGAGAGTCCCTTATGTGCCGGAAGGACGTGATGCGACGGTGAGCTGGTATGGTCCTGATTTCACATTTAAAAACCCTTACAATCAACCTCTATTGATCCGCTCGAAGGTGTATGGAGGGCAGATGATGGTCAAAGTGTATTCTTCTGAAGTGATCAATATCGAGCCGAATGAAGTGCCTGATGCAAGCAAACAGCTCCCGGAAGAGATGTTCCAATAGGATAAAAACCATTTTCAAGTTCAAAAGCCTGCCCATCCATAAACTCGTTCGAGGTGCAGGCTTTTTCCATTGGAAAGATCAGACGTGCAGCGCCCCCCGGAATCCTCTAGCCTTATAATAGGACTCTGCTCCATTGTGATACAAAAAGACGTGATTAAAACGACGATCGCAAAAAAGGGCTCCGCCCAGTTCTCTGATTTTCTCTGGAGTGGCAACCCAGCTCGAGGTCTTCAAATCAAATTCGCCGAGTTCCTGTAAAGCGCGATACTGTTCTTCCGTCAACATTTCGATCCCCATCGAAGTCGCCAGATCCAACGCACTCGTTTCAGGTTTATATTTCTTGCGGGCTTCCAAGGCAGCACGGTCATAACACACACTTCTGCGGCCTTTCGGACTTTCCTTTGAACAATCATAAAAGATGTAGACGTCCTTCTCTTGGTCGTATCCGACAACATCCGGTTCGCCGCCGGTTCTTTCCATTTCGTTCAGGGACCAAAGTTTCTCAGGATGTTCATCAAGTCTGGCCTGTACTTCCGCCCATTCCAGCTTCTCATGGCGTCCCATGTTTTTCTCAAAACGTGCTTTTAAGCCTTTTAATAATTCTTCCTTCTCATCTCGTGATAGCACTTCTTTATTCCTCGTTTCCTTTGTCACCCTCATTCCTCCTTTGAATTTTTATAAGATGGTGTATGCACCTTCTATCTTACTACAAAAATTGAATCTCTTCTTCTGTTCATGAAACTCCTTCAAAATCTGTCCAATGATAGAGAATACGGGAGAAGTCGTGTATTCATCGGGTTTTAAATCCATCATATCACTCCTACTATTTACCGAATATACACATTTTCCGAACATACCCGTTTAGGTATGATGCAAATCGGTTATGGAACTACTACATACTCAAATCCCGAAAAGGAGTGTTCAGATGGAACAAGAAAACCAGGTACAAGAACAAACCTACAGCTTACCTAGAATCGGTGAAAAAGCACCTGAATTTACGGCACAAACGACGCATGGGGAAATTTCATTAAACGACTACGAAGGAAAATGGTTCATCCTTTTCTCTCACCCTTCTGACTTCACACCTGTGTGTACGACGGAGTTTGTGGCTTTCCAGGGAATTTATGATCAACTGCGTGATTTGGATACGGAATTGATCGGCTTGAGTGTCGATAGTGTGACGTCCCATATTGCCTGGATCCGAAATATTGAAGAGAACTTCAATACGACCATTGAATTCCCCGTCATTGCTGATTTGGATAAACAAGTCGCTACAAAGTTCGGGATGATCATGCCGGAAAGCAATGGCACTGAAACCTCCAGAGCTGTGTTTGTGATTGATGATAAAGGGACCGTCCGTTCCGTCATCTATTATCCACTCACCACAGGCCGGAACATGGGAGAAATTCTACGCCTTGTAGAAGCACTGAAAACGACGGATGAACATGGCGTATCCACTCCGGCCGATTGGGAAAAAGGAGATCAAGTCGTTGCTTCTCCTCCAAAAACGACGGAGGATGCCAAAGCACGTCTGGATGATTCAGATTATGACTGCGTGGATTGGTACTTCTGCAAAAAGGAGATCAACTCCTAAACAGAAACGATCCTAGCCGTGTCCATATGGAGAACGAACGAAATCCGACCGTTCTAAAATCATGTTCTTCATTACGCACCATTTTCTGACTACTAGGTCATCTTCATAAGAAAGACTATACAAGACAAACTATGGAATGAGATCAACCATTTTCAAGGAGGAATTCTAATGGCGAATACAAAAGTGGCTATCATTGCAGCGAATGGAAGTTTATTTGATGCGTATAAAGTATTTAACGTCGCCTCAGCGGCAGCAGCTTCTGATGCAGAGGTAGGCATCTTCTTCACTTTTGAAGGGTTAAACTTAATTCATAAAGAAGGGCACAAAAACCTGCCTTTACCTGAAGGAAAAGAACACTTCCAAGAAGGTTTCCAAAAAGCGAATGTCCCTTCCATTGAAGAATTGGTCGGCATCGCTCAAGAGATGGATGTCAAACTGATCGCCTGCCAAATGACGATGGATGTCATGAGTTTAGAAAAAGAAGATTTCGTAGAAGGCATCGAAGTCGGCGGCGCTGCTTCTTTCATTGAATATGCGAAAGATGCAAACATTTCCTTAACTTTCTAAGCAAAGGAGTTTGAATAGTGACCGTTAAACACTTATCGACAAGTGACTTAGCTGAAAAGATGGAGAACAACCAGGAGAAAACAGTGATTTTGGATGTACGTAATACCGATGATTTTGATAAGGGGAAGATCGAAGGTAGTCAAGTGGATGTCATCAATGAACCTTACTTCAACCTGCTTGATGATGTCGAAACCCTTGATGGGAAATTGGCGAAAAACCAAGAGGTAATCGTAGTGTGTGCAAAAGGGAATTCATCTCAAATGGTCGCTGAAATGCTGGATGAAGAAGGATATGAACATGTGTACTCTTTAGACGGCGGCATGCACGCATGGAGCGAACAATTCGAAAAATAAAGAATGCAGAAACATGGCCGCACAACCGATGGTTATTTCCAATGAGTACGTGTGACACCAATAAAAGGAGGATTACAAATGGAAGCAAATGAAGTGTTGGATGCAAAAGGATTGGCATGCCCGATGCCTATCGTTAAAACGAAAAAAGCGATAGAGAAACTGGAGAGCGGCGAAGTTCTGGAAGTCCAGGCGACGGACAAAGGAGCGAAAAGTGACATTGCCGCATGGGTTAAATCCGGTGGTCACGAACTGTTGAAAGACACAGAGGAAAACGATGTCTTGAAGTTCTGGATTAAAAAGGGATAAGGACCAGAGCTCTTCGGTCCTTTTTAAGAGAAGGTAAGACCCACATTCTAACGGAATGAAAAAGATCTGCCCCGCGCTTCATAAAAGCCAGGGCAGATCTTTTTTATAGGATAAGGTTCACAAAAATACAAAGTACATAATAAACAGCCCGCCAAGCGTGTACATGATTGGGTGTACCTGTTTCCAATCTCTTTTCGCAATCATAGCGAATGGATAAAGAATAAACCCAAGTGCAATACCGGTAGCAACACTGAAGGTGAGCGGCATCATGATGATCGTGACGAACGCCGGCACCACGATTTCAAATCGGCTCCAGTCGATTTCTTTCACTTCTGTCGCCATCAGAGCACCGACGATAATTAACGCAGGGGCCGTCACTTCTGGTGTGATGACACCGAGGACAGGTGAAAAGAACAACGCAATAAAGAAGCAAATGGAAATAACAACGCTTGTGAATCCTGTCCGGCCGCCGACAGCAACACCTGCGGAAGATTCGACGAAGGAAGCCGTTGTCGATGTCCCGAAAATTGCTCCTGCCACTCCGGACGTGGAGTCCGCAAGCAACGCACGGCCTGCGTTTGGAATTTTATTGTCTTTCATAATGCCAGCCTGACTGGCGACAGCAATAAGCGCGCCTGCCGTATCGAAAAATGCGACAAATAAGAAGGTGAAAATAACCGCTAAGACTTCCGGTCTGAAGATATCCCCTAAATGCTGAAATACCACGCCGAAGGTTGGCTCAAGACTTGGAATTTCTCCCACGACAGATTTAGGCACATCCACCAAGCCAACGATCATGCCGATGATGCTCGTGAGGACAATCCCGTAAAAAATACCTCCACGAATGCCACGCACAAGCATCATCAGCGTAACGATAAATCCGAAGGCGGCAAGCGCCGTTGTCGGTGAGGTCAATTGTCCGATCGATACGAACGTTTCTTCACTTCCAACGACAATGCCCGCATTTTTCAAGCCGATGAATGCGATGAAAAAGCCGATGCCCCCTGCAATCGCATGCTTCAAATCTTTCGGAATCACATTGATGATTTTCTCCCGGATCTTAAGAAGACTCAGAATCATAAAGATAATCCCAGCAATAAAGACGCCGGTCAAAGCCACCTGCCACTCAATCCCCATTCCGATGACTACAGAAAAGGTAAAAAATGAGTTCAGCCCCATACTCGGTGCGATCCCTACGGGGAAGTTAGCCAGAAGCCCGATCAACAGCGACCCGACAATGGCAGATAAAGCGGTAGCCGTAAAAAGCGCTCCTTTATCCATCCCCGCCTGACTTAGAATGATTGGATTGACGACTAATATATAGGCCATAGAAAGAAACGTCGTAATTCCAGCGAGCGTTTCTTTTTGAAAGTTCGTTTCACGTTCTTTGAATTGAAAAAAGTTTCTCATGATGTCCCCTCCTATACACAAAAAAAGCACCGGCAATCTACCGGCGCTCATACATAAGGAAAGGAACATAGACGTTCCATCCCTTGTAGACGAGCTATTTCCGGTAGCTGGTAGAAACGTTCAGGCCGTATTCCTGAACTTATACAAGGTGCTGCTGTTTTGAATTATAGGGAGAATCATAACAATCCCATAGACAGCGGTCAATGAATATCATAAATGTTCGGGAATTCACTTTTTTCTGATTTATGTCACAACTTCATTTTCCCCCACGTCGTAGAAGTTCGGTACGAGCAGGAAGTCTATGATGGGCCCGTCCGTTTCGGTCAACCAGTCATAGATTCACACAAAGGCAGAAAAATTCCCGCTCGTTGGGATTCCGGATGAAAGCCCTGAGGAAGAAGAATCAAACACAAACGCAAAAAAAGGAGAGAGAAGAGGAAAAACCCCTCTCCTCGTTCATTCTAAACTCTCACTGTTTACTTCTTTCCTAGAAGAAAATATTCACTTAACGCTTGCTGCAATGTAGCCAGGGTTTCCGTTTGCTGATTGAAGTTCACACCCGTATTTGTAATCTCTCTTACCGTTTCTTTCCTCAGCCCCGTGATAACCGTTTTACATCCCATCATCGCTATACCATCAATGATTTTCATTAATTCCACTGTACTTTCTTTATCCATCGTTGCAATCCCGGATAAATCAATGATCAAGATCTCGATCCTTAATTCAGATACGTTGACTAACACTTTATCTTTTAGTGTTTCTATACGGTTGGTGTCCATCGCCCCAATCAGTGGAAGGACGCAAATGGACGAATCGATGGGAATGATCGGAACAGAAAGGTTCTTCACCAATTCCTGTTGAGCGGTGAGGAGAGAATCTTTGTATGTAGAATAATTGATGAAGAACGAATTCAGAAATTCGTCGACGCGGTTATTGATCGCATGTTCCAATTGGAAAAAATAACGGATTTGTTTATTTTCATTCATCTCATAATAATTTTCAATCATGATCCAAAGCGTTCTCCGGATCGCCTGGACCCATTCTAATTTGAATGAAAGGTCAATGGCATGCGTGGCCCAGGCAATGCCTTCTTTTTTGGCAAAATTCCTCAATTCTTCATCTTCCCCATCAATAATATAAAAAACCAAGTGGTGGGCATTGTTCACAAGGTCGATGTTCCCCACCGTGAGAATATCGTCAATCTTGTCTTTCACATTCACCGCTTCGTTCAATAATGTTTGTTCGAAAATTTGACTGTTTTTCTCGAAGAACCCTTTTAATTGATCGGAGTAATGGTAAGTGACTTCCATGCTTTCACCCTTTCTCAAATCGTAGGTTTACTCCTTACGATTAGTAATTTTTTTAAATCAAATAAGTATTGGCAGTGAGAGAAAAGTCCCCATTTCCATTTACTATTTTACCATTTCTTCTTTTATTTTGAGAAGTGAAATGGCAACGCAGCCGTTCCTGCTAGACCAGGAAAGGCGACAGAGAGGAAATAATTACCACGATTGTGTTTTTTATGACAAATAAAGGGAATATCCTAACCATTGTCCTAATCACTCATAGTTTAGGTGTCGTGACCTTAGCGTTTGGTTTTGAATTTCCCCTTGAGGAGGAGAAAAAATCGTTCGCTACAGGCCAGACACCCGTCATGCAATATCACCATGGTTTGATGATGTCGATTTTGAAAGGAAAAGCCAACATCGCTAAAGCCGTGAACGCTACGGTCATTGGTTTAGAAAACGCCCCACGTGGTTATGATGAATTCGATAGCGGGGTAGCGAAAAAGTTTGTCCTCGACCCGCACAACCTGATCCGCAGTTAATGATTGAACGTCTCGATCCTCTATTAGGGATCGAGACGTTCTTTTGCGGTATACATAGTCCTGTCCACGTGCGAATGGAAGCTCCTTAAGCGGGACGCAACTAAAAAAAGCTGACTCATCCATCAAGTCAGCTTCCCCCATTCATTCACTCTGCTACCTTTTCTTTCAATGCTTTCATCGTACCGGTATGTACCCCTTCATGGTATACCGTGAAGTTCAGGATTTCACCTACCGTGGGTAAAGATAGGAAAGCTTGTGCCGCTTCGTCATCAAGCTGTCCAGCGAGTACTTCCTTCAGTTTCTCCGGCTGTTCCTTGAGCTCCTGCTTCAGCTCATCAAGGGACGGGATCTCCCCCTTCCAATTGGATGGTTTTGTTCCTGGAGCGAACAACTCTATGTAACGAGGAGGGGTTTCGACAGGTTTGCCTCCGAACTTAGCCAGCAATGAATTTTGCACCACATAGATGTGTCCAAGGTTCCAGCGGATCGTGTTTTTAAATCCTTCTGGTTGTTCATCTGCCTCCTCTTCTGTGACACTTTCCAAAAACTTCAGCGTCGCTTGTCTTACAAGACTGATTTGTTTAAACAGCTGTTCTTCATTCATATGACCATCTCCCTTCTTCCCTATTATTCTAGCTACCTCCCCTGCCATTCACAACTATACTGCTCGGGCTAGAGACCATGGCCGTTCCAGAAAATACAAGAGACCACACGCTATATTTCCAGATTAAAAAAACAGAAATCTCCTGTTTATCGATCAGGAGATTTCCCTCTGTGAAAAGGTAGATGGCCTTTATATTAAGTAAGCATCCCTACAAGCCAGCTCCTCGGTTGATAATAACTGACAGGGATTTGAATGAGCGTCGTTTCTCCAGAGCCTTCCAACTGATACATCCGATCACAAGCCTTCCCATCATACCCAAGGAGCGGATGCCCGTTCATCCCAAGGGCACTGGCGGTTAACAAAAGTCTTTGCAGAAGCATCCCTGCTTCCATCTGCTGAATCCGGTACCCCCTGTACCCGAACGTTTTTTTATAATGGGTCCGTTCCCCGGTGATGTGAAGACAGATCGGCACTTGGTGCAGATTGACGTTATCGACTTTCATAGCCTTCTGCAAGGAAAGGCGGAAATCCCCCCGACCGATTTCAATCAAGGAATGAGTGTGAGCATCATAGCGGTAAGCGCCATCGGGCAATCCTTCCACACCATGAAAACATCCATAGATTGATAAGGAGGAGCGGTCCTCTTTTCCATAAAGGTCCGTAGAAAATGGTTGGACTGTTTCTTTCAGGAGCAAAGCGAGCTGCTTTAGAGGAATCGTTTGGTTTATAAAATCAAGTTCTGGTGAATGCCGCTTCCGGCAAGCTTCAGCCAGGTCATAGGCTAAAGGTTCAACTTCCGGTAACGGCTGGATAGGATACCTATTCCGGTCATCGTCCTCTTTGTGTTTTAAGAGCTCGAATTGATCAGGAGAGTCAAACATGGCCTGCTGATTGATTTTTTCAATAAAGGTGTATTCAAGGACATTGATGGAACGTTGATAATGGCTGTTTTTGACTTCTGGAATGTTTCCGCTCCATTCTGATGAGGAAACATGGTTCTTTCCCAGAAAGGAATGGTCCTGAAGAGTAAAAGGGACGACGGCGTAGATGCTCTCCTCTTGTTCATCCAATCCAAGCAAATGATTGATGGGACGGTCAAGGAATTGAAAATGGACGGTCGAAGAAAATCCGGCACGAGAGCTTATTTCCTGCCATTGGCCGAGCAGCGCACCGGCATCTAAGCCTTGAAGGCGATAGGAAAAGGAATTGTATTTGAAAAAGTTTTTCCAAAACATCGTCGTCACAAATAAGAAACCCTGTGCTTGAGATCCATCACAGCGATGACCGAGAGCTCTCGTAAGATAAGCATCGTAATTCCCTTCTCGAATCAAAAGCAGACGGTGGTGGGCGGCATCATAATGGTAGATTCCGTTTGGGACGTCTTCCATTTTCAAATAGATATAGAGTTCACTCGGATACAATCCGCCACCCGAGGGTACGAAACGGCGGAACGCCTGCATGGTTTCAACGCCAAAGCCTTCTTGGGACGGGGTCGCTGTTTCGCTGTACCGGGTCTGGCCGTACGTGTACCAAAGGAGAGGACCTAGCTTCGCAAGCCCCTTTTTTGAAGCCAAAGAGGCTGCGTTTAACGAAAACGGCAGGTCCCCGTCAAGCGGGATCTCCTGCAGATGCTGGTAAAGTTTAAATGGAAGCGGGGCATCGTCCCAGGCGGGTTTCCAATCCGCAGGAATGACCCGCTCACTTTGAAATTGCAATTGATATAGGAACCGGTCAAGATCCATCACACGCCTCCTTCAGCCATTAAGGGAATGGATGCGGATAAGGGTTAAGCTCACCTGGAGTCAGCGGACGATCGGTATAATCGAGTTTATGAGGAACTTCCAAGACTCTGTTCAACCCTTCGAGTCGCCTGAGGTGATGACCGAAAGTCATTGGCAGCATGCCAGGAATCAACACTTTGACGCAGTGCAGTCCATTCCTCTCCAACTCGCCCGCTGTCTGGTCGACAACGATGACATCCAGGTTCAATCTCTGGAAAACTTCCAAGAGGTCTTTCAAATCCTCAGTGAGGTCCGGATGAGCCCTTTTCCGCTGAAAAGCTTCTTCAAACGTCTGCATCGGCCGGTCCTGATTCAACAAAAATCCGAGGCGTTCTTCTGCTTCCGGGAGTCCGTACACCATCCCATGATCATCCATTTTTTTCACGAGGGAAGAATCGTGAAGCATCTTCACATATGACTTTTTGTTCTTTTTGAACTCTTTATTCAAGGGCTCGATCATACCGACGCTTTCGAATACCGCACTTTTCACAGCTTTGACGGGATCGAGATGGGCTCCTGCGGCACAGATCAGATTCAAGTCTCCAGAATCCGCATTGATTTTCTTGATGATGGTCAGGATACAAGGAATGCCGTGTTCCATCGTCGCATTGTACAAATAGAGGTCGTAGCCGGCGATCTCTTTCATCCGATCGATCATCATGTGCAGCTCTTGATCACCGGAAGAATAAGGATCGATACGAGGAAGAGGAAGTTCCGCATACCAGGATAAGAGAAAAGAATCTCGTTCCAGGACTTCCATCATCCCGTGGAAAATCGCCTCTTCCCTGCTGCCTCCGATGGCACAACCGTTGGAGGTCTCAAAAATGTACCCGCCTCCACAGCCCATGCTGTAGTAGGCAAGCCTTTCCGGAACTAGAATTGGCTTTTCCTGTACTAACGAATACCCCCACACCCAGTTCATTTTTTTGTCGGGATGATAAGGGGAGAAAGGAAAACCTTTTTTTCTATACTGTTCAACAGAATGAACGCCGACATCGAGAGGGTGTAGCGCTGAACGGAGGTTGCTGTACCTGTCATATACCCGTGTTCTTTTCCCTTTCGGATCCATCCCACAGAAACGTTCCAAGCCTTCCAGGATGGCGGTCCTTTCACTGGCAGCATAGGAATTCGTCCTCCCTGCCGACCCTTCATTGCCGTTCATGAGCGGGAGATTAACAACCACATCCGCGAACGGGGTCTCAAAATCGATCATTTTATGATTGAGGAGTCCTGTACGCGGGTCGAGGTAATCTTTGGTGAGGAAGGTGCTCAACTCCTCCATCGACCTTGAGCGGTAACTGCCTTCACTGATTTTCATACTCGGTCCCAGGACGATCTCAGCACGATGAGCGGAATCCTCTACCATTCCGCTGCAATACGGACACTGGGAATCTGGCAAAAAGTGATGCCGCGAGCTTTCCAATGTCCTCATGTTAACCAGGTGGACCGCCTGATCTGTAAAGACGCGTTTCCCTTCGCTCCAACGTTTGACCTCATTTTTTATGAAAGTAGTCATCTGTAGAACCCCGTTTACAGATACCCATTCATCCGGTCTCGCCTGTGTACTCTCCACAAGCGTCTGGTGAATGTTCCATAGGTCTTCGCGATCGCTCGCTGTCATGAGTCTTCTCAAATCCGCACACTGTGAACATCCTTCACTTCCGGGGCTGACCAACGGGCCGATGACGCCTTCACCAAAGGCAACAAAACCTCTCAGCCAATCGATGCCTTTTTCCCGGGCGACCCTTTCCCCCATGAGAGAAGAGCCCGGATTCCAACCGTCCTCTAATACGAGAAGTAAATCCGTGGTTTCGGGTACGTTTTTTTCAAAACTCCGGATACAGGTCATTTCATAGTCCGGCTTCAGTTCCTTGACGACACGCTCAACCAGGACGCCTTCGCCTACAACCGTAATGAAAGCACTCATTGACCATCCCCCCTTTCCATCCATACCCCATAAAGGTCGATCATCCCGTCTCTCTCGAAAGGGTCCATGGAAATTTTGACAAAGGAAGGTTGGTGCTGTCGTTTTTCCAATTGCGTGATTGCCTGGTCAAGAACCTGTATGTTGTTTCCAGTTGCTATAGAAGGAATCTCTAAAGCGTTCATCGTTTCTCTTTCAAAATATAGCTCGGAACAAGAAAGGAAGGAATAGGCGGATGGGAGGCCATGATTTTGCTGTTCCATAAGGAGAAGGAATAACGCCTGGCGGACAGCCAGTGTCAGATCCAGCGCGACTGTCCCCCGCCATATGCTGTCGAGCGTTTTCACCCAAACGACCGGAAAGCCGAAACCATCTTTTGAAAAGGCAAGCTGCGGTTCCTTATCCATCGTCTTGAGAACCTGCCAATAATAGCGGCAATGCTCATCTTCGATCTTGTTTAAAGTGACCTTCCTTGCTTTCTTGATTTTGTGATGATCCTGGATCATCCAATGATTTTCAACCGCTTTTTGCAGTGCTCTAAGGCAGGCTTCTGTTTGACCTTCTCCGGCCCCGATGTGGAAGGTGTCATAAGAAACCGTATGCGGGCCTGAATTTTGTAAGATTTCCCGTTTCAGTGGCTTCACATACGCCTCCACCCCGAGGAGACCTGCTTCCCGTCTTGCCTCTTCATGAGTTCTCCCACCGGCAATGATCTCTGGACTCAACTGCTGTGACCGGACATGAACGACTTGAACAGAACATTGGGAAAGGGGGAGCTGTTCCAGATCTTTTTCTTCCCAATGATGAAAAATCCCTAGAGGGCTTGCCGTTAATTCACCAAAATAATAAAGAAATTCGTTCTGGTCTTTTTTGGGATTCAGACTTTCCTCTTCTTGAGGATTCCTTTTTTCCGTTGTCATATTCTTTGTGGCCAGTGGATGCGGTTTAAACGGGTGCCACCTTCCCTCAAGGGTTTCCATGTTCATCAGATAGACATGATCGTTCTGATGAGGCTCCTGGACTCCTATTATCTTCTTGAACAGTTCAAATACCAGGATCGTAGAAAGCATGGATTGAGCGGGACTCGAGGCATTCAAAGACGGGGATTCGCTTTTCATATGATCGGGCAGGCTCCGCCAGGCCGATTCCCAGCCTTTTTCAGACGCTTCATCGATATAAGGCCCTGCGATTCCATAAGCCCCTAGAACGGCAGCAGGCAGGAAACCTTTCTTCTTTTCCAGGCAATGGTTCATGATGCTCTGAAGCTCTTCCACCTTTCCTTCTTGAGATACGTAGAGAACCGCATCATAAGGATCGATCTCATCCGCCCAGGAAAAGGACTCCTTTTCAGCAAAGAGATTTACCGATACGTCAGGGTCTATTTTTCTTGCTGCTGTTTCCAATTCCGATAACCGGTGGACGTTTGTCTTCTTGGGATCCGTGAGAAAGACAGAAACGTCCGCCAACCCCGTTTGAAGCAGAGCGGAAACAAGACCAGTCACCATCGTCCCCTCACCAATCGCCAACACTTTTTTCTCCCTGAATTGCTGAAAATGGTAAGCAGGAGAATCGACAAAACTTTCTAAGTACTCGATTTGGGGAGCGAAGGCCTGCACCACCTGATCTTTCAAGTCGTGTGACCGTTCCTGTCTGACATCTAAAAGGAACCCGTTCTGATAAAGGGTGTCGGTAATCTCATAAAGCCGCTCGCGATAAGGATTCGGCAGGCCGTCTGTCAGACTTTCCATAGAGTGGCTTCCGTTCAGCATCGGGATGAGTTTTTCAATCCATTGCTGGATCATCGGGCCTTCCATTCGGAAAGAACCCGCATTGTTTCTGAAATAAACACGATCGGTCTCCGGCATGAAAAACGTACCCTTTTTGACTTTTAAACACATGGAAGGTTGGACCTTTGTCATGACGTTCCTCCTTGCCAACTAAGGTGACTTCCTAACCGATTTTATGTATGGCGACATCGGAGTTATGCGTGGACAACATTGAGAACCCCTGTCGGAATATCCAACAGGGGTGAGCATACTCGTTCATTATGTCCGTCCGGGTCGATGGATCAGCGTCCTCCGCAGCGACCGCAGCCCCCACAACGTGCGCATCCTGCACAACGAGCACATCCGCCGCATCCTGCACAGCGCGCACAACCGCCACATCCCGCGCAACGAGCGCAGCCGCCACATCCACCACAACCAAAGCAACTGAAACAGCCGAAACATCCTCCGAATCCGAACCCAAGCCCCACACACAGACGTGCATCATTCGAATAAGCTTCTTGCTGCTGACTCGGGACCAGTTGTTGAGCCCGATATTCACCGACGTCTAAATTTTGAATTTGATTTTGAAATTCATTCACTTTGCTTTCCCCTCCATATTTCCATCCTCTGGGCGTAAAAAACACAAAGCACTACGTTCACAACAACGTATGAAGAATGCCTAGAGATTGTTACTATTCAGTTAGTGCTGACAAGCGAGAGGAGGGAATGGAAGGATAGCTGTGGCCTGAATAATCCCTGCTTTTTAAATAATCCTAAAATCGGTCACGAACAGGGGCAGAAAAGGAAGAGTGGTTCAATCCGAAAAAACAACCACCACTCTTGCTGACCATCCGCTACCCCTCTATCCTTTGGCTTTTAAGGAATGATAAAATGCCTGACCTCCATGTACGAAAGAATCATCGTAGTGGCCAGTCAGGCACAATCAAACATTCTTATTCATCAAGCATCGATGCTGCTTTTTCAAATTCACGTTGGCTCGCTTGAACCTTCTTTTCTTTTGGAGGAAACGATTGATCAAAAGCCTGGACTTCCTCATCATCAACTTCCAGCGCATCAGAAAAAACGACACAACCGGAAATGTCCTCAAGCGCCCCTTTGTAAAGCGGCAGGACCAACAACCCTTTATAGAACTTTTGATCCGGCATGGAGATGTTGTATTGTTTCCCGCCTACAAATCCATAAGGTTCATAATGATAGGGAAAACCGAGGGTCAGGATGGCGCGGTATCCCTCTTCTTTAGCTGCTTGTATCGAATGCGTGATTAGCTTTCTCCCGAGTCCTTTTCCATGATAGTCAGGAGAGATGAAAACAGGCCCAAAGCTTATGGTTGGGTATTCTTTTTGTTCTTCGGTCACTACTTTAGAGTGCGTATAGAAAATCCCACCGACTACCTCCCCATCAACCTCGATCACAAATGAGAGGTCCTTGATAAAGTCTTCATGTTCCCTCATTTTGTGGATGACGAAGTGTTCATGACAGCCAGGGAAATATAAATTCCAAAAAGCCTCTCTCGCCACTTCTTCCACTCTTCTGTAATCTTGTAGTTTTTCGTTTCTGATGTGAATTCTCATAAATCGTCTCCTTCCAAAATCATTTGATCGAGTATTATTTATTATTCTCAAGTTTCAGGTGTATAAATAAAACCGTTATCCACTCCCCATAATTTCACTGCATCTCCAACTCCCAATCAAACCAACGTCCGTGCCCATCTGTTTCACCGATCGTCTCCGTCTTAAAACAGCCCTTCACATAAGAATCAACATGAAGCTTCCGATCATTCATATTGTTATAAATATGGAAGACATCTCTTCCCTGTCCAAGATCAGCAACTCTACGAAGAAGCTCATCCTTCACGCTTTCCGGCATCTGGTTGGCGACATGAGTATGGAAGATACATAGAGTAGAATCATCCTGAATATCTTTAACGACTTCAGGAAGCAAAGCAACTCCATCCCCTACTATTAAATGAGGCGGAGCCTTTTTCAGTTGTTGGACCGCCGCATCAAAGTTCTTTCTCCGTTCTTCATGTTCAGGCCATAGGAGCGCTTTCAGCCATTGAACATTTTCTTCTATCGTTAAATCACTGACATGAAGGTCGATGCCTACCCGCTCTTTTACTGAAGGTGTCCATTCAAGTACATCTAAAGGAAGCGCTCCTTTTCTTACCTTGGATGTGAGATGAACAAAGGAATCTCGGTTTCCGTAAAATTGGTCATCGCCATAGGAATAGCTGTATTGGTCCCACAATAATTGCAGCCCGGCACTCGTACCGATTTCGATGAGCGAGAGAGGCTTCTTCGTTCGCTGATGAATGGAGCAAAATACAGGGTAAAGGTAAGCACACCGGCGGACCTCATTGGTCTGGACTCGTTTAGTTTGTAGTCGATGAAAAATGGCATCCACATTTTCCATACAAAACGCCTTGAAGGTTGGAAAAGGATCCCGCTCCCTGTCTGGATTATCCGTTACACTTTGATAGAAACTTGCGAGTGCATGGTTCGCACCTCGTAATAGTAAATCGTGCACAGCAGCGAAGAAAAGATTGGGAACAGGCTGACCTTCTCTTGCTTCGAGACAAAGTCGCAATAGTTCCTCGTCTTTAGCGACTTTCAGTGATAAATGTTTGTACAGTTCACTTGAACCTTCACACTCATTCACGGCAAAATCATGGAACCTTTCAGCAGTCCTCGTGGTATTCATACCGTTTCCTCCCATCATAGTATCACGTAAGTCTCTTGACTAATCATCCTTCAAAATCTATGAAATCAATGACTTTCTATCTTGCTTATGTAAAAGTTTCATTTGATTATTCGTTTGTGTATCTTCTTCCACGTTAGCGGCACCTATATGAAAATCATCCATCATTGAGTAGAATAAGGCTTGGCTTCTCCATTCATCTGTTCAACCGGGAGCAAGATGAGCCCCTTTTCATTGCACGAAGAGCTTCTTTCGCTTCCTCGTATGCCTATGATTCGGATTCCTCTTTTCTTCAAGTTCATCACCGACTTCAAACGATTGGCAACATTGGTCTATCCTTATTTTGGTAATCATTCTCCATCAAAACATAACACACCGCTTCTCTCCTGCAAAGAAATACATGGAAGAGGAAAAGGATGGCCGTCCCTTTTTCAGGCAAATAAAAAAGCCTGGAGAAATTCTCCAAGCTTGGCGTTTATCCATATATACTGACCGGTTGTTTCTGTCCCGCTTCCATTTCCTGCCCGATCAAATCATATGTGATCAAGGCCGGTCGATGGGTGCGGGGATCGGTGACAATCGCCGCATCAATGTTAAATACACGTCTAAGGACAGCCGAAGTCATCACTTCATGTGCGGTCCCTTCCTTCATGATTTTGCCGCCATTCAAGGCAACCAGATGGTCAGCGAAACGAGCGGCATGGTTTAGATCGTGAAGCACCATGACGATCGTCCGTCCTTCTTCTTTGTTCAACTTTTCCAAAAGGGTGAGGACTTCAAGCTGGTGAGCAAGATCCAAATAGGTCGTCGGTTCATCCAATAGCAGCAAATCTGTTCCCTGCGCTAAGGCCATCGCAATCCATACCTTTTGCCGCTGCCCACCGGACAGCGCATCAATTTGACGTTCAGAAAATTGTTGAACACCCGTGACTTCAAGCGCCCATCGGATGATGTCACGGTCTTCATCCGTCAATTTACCGAACCCTCGCTGATGCGGGAAACGCCCGTAAGAAACGAGCTCATAGACCGTCAATCCACTCGGTGCCTGAGGGGTTTGAGGCAGAACCGCCATCTTCTTGGCAATTTCCTTCGTCGATTCTTTATGAATCGCTTTTCCATCCAGATAGACCACACCTGACTTCGGTTCAAGTAAGCGCGACATCGTTTTCAAAATTGTCGATTTCCCGCAGCCGTTTGGCCCGATGATCGTTGTGATCTCCCCTTCAGGGATATGCAAGTTCAAATCCTCAACAATTTTCACTTCACCATAGGCAATGCCTAAGTCCTTCATGGACATTCTCACCATTTTTGTGCACCTCACCTTTGCGATTTACAAAAATTATATCCGTTCACGTGTAGATAGTAATAATCATTCTCAATTAATCGTATACGGAAATCACTTTTTCGTCAAGGAAGAGCATGCAAAAAGAAGTCTCCTTTTAAGACAAGAAGACTTCTCAGGAAAGTTGATCACGATCGGGAGCAAGCGGCGGTTGTTCCAGCCACCCCTTTTTAATACTCAGAACCGCTCCGTCGGATGCAAACTTGGCTGTTTCCCATACGAGACGGGCAAATGACAGGGATAAATCTTTTCTTGCGATTTGTGATAAAGCCATTCCGTAATTGGCCAGCCCGCTCGCTGAGGCCATACCTGTATGGTAGTGCATCAAACGATCAGAGAAAGGAGGGATTTTTGACTCCGTCACTTCCGGATCCCACAGCTGTGGTGCAGGCAGATCCTCATCTGTCAGTTGATTGATAAAAATATCGATATGCTTATGGGAGATCTTCTTCCCTCGATGTAGGTATTGCTTCAGATCCTCTGATTTTGCCGACTGGCTGAAGGCAATCATCAAAGATTTCCCGAGCATGTTTGTATCCAAATTCACATAAAGCTCTTTGATTTCCTGCGCAGAGACTGACCTTTGCTTCCCTCTTAATTTCCCAAGGAAGGCTGTATCTTCGACAAAAGAAATCTCTGTCGGAATCGGAATGCTCGGTGTACGAATGACGATCCCTTTTTCAAGTAGTGCTTCAACCGCATCATTGAAGACCTTCACATATTCCTCCATGTTTTTCTTAAGAAACATTCGAATGTCTCTCCGGTGGGAAGCAAAGAGCGCATTGGAATAATTGATGATGGACGTCCGGCTCATTTCTTTCAGGTAGAACAAATAAAACTTATCTGAGAACATCCGCGGCGCTTCCAGAAAAACATCCTGCTCGCCGAAACCATGGGGAACTTTCATCCCTTCTTGAGTAAATATTTCTTGATAAGCTGAAATTCTTTCCTTGATCAGCTTCGCGTTTTCTCCAAGCAATTGTTTCGCATCCCTGTCCAAGACATGATGCTGGAAGCTTTCCATAACCACATCAAGCATCGTTTCTCCTATGTATCCAGCCCATAAGACCCCGATTTCACCTGATGTTAGTGGAACGATACGACCATCCTGACTCATGTTCGTCACCTCACAAATATCGTTGAGCTGTTGAAAAGTATTGAAACCAAAAACGGAATTCATCAAAGAATACGGCCGGGGTCAATTCAATGTTGTCGAAAAAGTCCTCCAACACCTCTTCCTCTACCTCATCCAGCAGACCGGTAACATACAAAGGGGTTTGAAAGCGGCTGTACACCTCTCCATATCCGTAGGTTTCAAAGACGTCTTTCATTTGTTCTTCCGTCATCAGCGCACACTCCTTTCCTCTAGGGTGGCACGATTTCTCCTCTCGTATTCCATTTTCCTTATTAACTGTTCAAGATGCTTCGGGCTTCGTTGCTGATTTGAGCGTCAGGGGTGGCAGGGAAGCAACTCGTCTAGCTCCATCGCCCAGACACTCGCGTCATAAGCAGAACAGCAAAGGAATGAAAGGGCACATTCCGTTGCTGTTCTGCTTATGCCAGTCGTGTCTACCAGGGCGATTCCGCATTTGAACACTTTCCTGTGGGGGAGCGCCGAGCTTCCTCGGACTCCGTCCTGCGGGATCTCGCCTGTCTCCTTCTCCCACGGGAGTCTCGCAGCTTCCCAACCACCCCATTCGATGTTTGAGAAACGACCCCCTATACCTAGATGGAGCGTCTTCCACCCTCCTTTTACAGTCATCATTAAGCGCGCTGTAGCAGCAATTTTTTATAGAACGTCCACAGACTTCTACATCCCGACAGATCCAGAAAGCTCTGCTATTTTTAGAATGGTTTCGAGGCACTGATAGGGCAAAGGGGTGAAGGGGAATGGCGAGACTCCTGCGGGAACGAAGTGCATGATGAGACCCCACAGGACGCAGTCCTAGGAGGCTCACCGCGCTCCCGCGGAAAGCGATTCATTCCCCGCAGCCCCACCCACTCAACAAAACTCTCGAAACTGAGTCTTCCGGAAAGGGAGCTTATCTGGAAGTATGGAGATGAGGTATAATGGTAGAAAAGTCAGGGAAGAGGAGTGGTGAAGGTGCCTGTGATTATTCATCGAACATATATCGAAGCACCTCCCCATGTGTGCTTCGATCTCGCGAGAAATGTGGATGTGCACACACAGACCACCAGTAAAACGAATGAAATAGCAGTGGCTGGAGTGACAGAAGGTTGGATGGAACAAGGAGACGAAGTAACGTGGGAAGCGACACACTTTGGCATTCGTCAACGGCTGACGGCGCGGATCACAGAAATGGACCGGCCGCATCATTTTGTTGATGTGATGGTGAAAGGCGCTTTCCATTCGTTCACCCATACCCATGAGTTCTTTGAACAAGGAGAAGGCACAGTGATGGTGGATACGTTCGACTATCGATCACCACTCGGCCCCCTTGGTTCGATTGCCGACCGTCTTTTCCTAGAAAAATATATGAAAGGTTTTATCGTACGTCGTGCCCATGAATTGAAAAAAATGGCGGAATACGAAAAAGACCCAGAGTTGAACTCTGAGCCTTAACTCGTTATGGATTAATGGTCAGAACATCACCTTTCACATCATCTGTGGAGGTCAGGTGATACTCCCCTTCCACCCAATCCTCCAGTTGGTCATGATACCAGTCGCTTCTAAAATGACCGGATTGTCCTGGTCCGACCACATGATACGATTCGGTCGGATTATCCATATCGATGACAAAACGCCACGATGCCCCGTGATTGACGAGCCCTTCGCTGTTGAAACCAGCGGCACGGACGGTCACTCGGCTGCCACTGACTGGATGAGGATCGCCCGAATTCAGGAAGCGATCCAGGAATCCGATGCTTGAAAGTGGATGAGTAAATTCAACAGCATGCGCTTCTCCCCATGCCCAATCAGAAGGATCTTCCCCATACTCTTCCGACACTTCCTTTACAGTCGCTTGAAAAGCATCGGTAACCAATGTTTCCATGCCTCCTGCTTTTTGGACCCAGCGTGACTCATCGCCTTTCCTCAGCAACTCATCCGTCGTCTGCCCGGACCCTTCGAAAAATTTTTGGATTTCCCTGGACAGATCCACGTTGTATAGCTCATCCTCGATATTCGCCATCCAACGGTGGAAAACCAATGGCTGGGCGAGCGCTCGATCATCCTCCCTGTTCCATTCTTCCATCCGTGCGAGGGTTTCTTTTTCAAGGGATGTCATAGGATCCACCCGTTCCATCAAAAGGGGTAAAAACTCTTCTGCCTGAAGGTTTTTTACATCCATCTGCATCGCTTGGAATTGTTCGGGCGTCAACTCATTTTCTCCTTCAAGCATTTGGCTGATCCGCGCATAACGATAAGGCTGGGCCCAATTGTGGCTGATATGGTAAGGGTAGTCCTCCGTCGTAATTTTATTGTTCGCGGTCGCAATGAATCCTTCTTCTGGGTTGACCACCCGCGGCAGTTCATCAAAAGGAACAAACCCCTGCCACTCATCCTCAGATTCCCAACCTCGCATCGGAAGCAACGCATCATCTGGTTCATTGTAAATCGGCACCTGGCCATTCGCCTTGTAGGCAATCGTTCCGTCTTTACTTGCAAAAACGAAATTCTGTGTCGGGACAAGGAATTTTTCCAATCCTTTTTCAAACGACTCCCAATCATCAGCCCGGTTCATTTCAAGCACAGCTTCCAGTTCGGTTGTCGCATCAAGAGCGGTCCATCGTAACGAGAGCAGCGTATCTTTTCCAGACTCCCCTGCATAGTCGCTGATCACCGGCCCATGACGGGTCTCCACAACTTCAAGTTCAACAGGATCGCCGTCTTTCACGTCAATCGTTTCTGTGAACACCTCCGCTTCTTCCCATTCATCTTCGTATAAAAATTGGTGCGGATTCTCAGGATGCCTTTTTTCTAAGTATAACTGCTGTACATCAGGACCGACGTTCGTCACACCCCAGGCGATATTGTCGTTATGGCCGAGGATGATGCCAGGAATACCTGCGAAGATGACGCCGGAAACGTTGTAACCGGGTGCTTCCAAATGCATCTGATACCAGATGGATGGAGTCGCCATTCCAAGGTGAGGGTCATCCGCAAGCATCGGAGAACCCGATGCCGTCCGATCTCCGCTCACGACCCAATTGTTGCTGCCATTGAACTCGTTCGGAATGATGACATTGGCAAAGCTTTTTTCAATATCGACAGCGTCTTTTTCAGCAAGAACCGTCGGGGCGTCTTCTGGATACGTCGGGAACAGTTCATACGCTTCCTCTTCTGAAAAATTTTGCAGCAAATAATAGTTGAAGGCCTGGCGCTCCCAGTGGCCGCCAAGGTCGAACGCCATGTATTTCCCGATCGTCAACGAATCGAGCGGTGTCCACGGTTCCGGGTCAATGTTCATCATCGCAAACTCAGGAGGCAATGGTTCGTTTTCCATGAACGCGTTGACTCCTTCTGCAAACGCCTCCAGCCGTTCGTTGGCTTCATCAGAATAAACGGCCAGCGATTTTTCGGCTGCACGCCTCAGCCCGAGCGTTCGGAAATACCGGTCCTGATCGACCGTGGCCTCCCCGACAACTTCACTCAGCCGGCCGGACGCCTGCCTGCGTGCAAGCTCCATTTGAAAAAGCCGGTCCTGCGCCTGGACATAGCCCTGGGCACGGAAGACATCAAGTTCGTTTTCAGCCTGGATATGTGGCACCCCCTGGTCGTCCCTCGTCACGGTTACAGAAGCTTCCAGTGCGGCAAGTGATGCCTCCCCTTCGGTCTCGGGTAAACTCCTTAATGTGTAAGCGTTTACAAAAATCACAGCACTAACGATCAATAACACGATGATTCCGAGCGTCATCCAGGTCGCCTTTTTCCACCGTGGTCTCTTTTTTTTCTGTGGATCGATCTGTCTAGCTGTCCCCATTCCCCCACCTCCAGAACTTTTCTCCATTATATCTCATTTTCGAGAAAATAGATTAAAAAAATTCGGAACGGGAATGGGACGAATGTGTTTGATTATGGAGGTGTAAAAAATGGAAAAAATCAAAATTAGCGATACATCCATGGAAGCGAGCCGCATCGGCCTTGGCACATGGGCGATCGGCGGCTGGATGTGGGGCGGCACGGATGAAGAACAATCCGTGAAAACCATCCACTCCGCGCTTGACCAGGGCATCAACTTGATCGATACCGCACCTGCTTATGGGTTCGGACGCTCAGAAGAAATCATCGGAAAAGCCGTGGAACAATATGGACGACGCGAAGACCTACTGCTTGCGACGAAAGTGGGCATCGACTGGAACGAAGACTCCGTTTTCCGTAATGACAGCAAAGAGCGCATCCATAAGGAAGTCGAAGATTCACTGAAACGATTGAAAACCGATTACATCGATATTTATCAGGTCCACTGGCCGGATCCGATCACACCGATCCACGAAACAGCGGAAGCTCTGTCCTACTTGTACAAACAAGGAAAAATACGCGCCATCGGTGTCAGCAACTTCTCACCAGAACAGATGGATACGTTCCGGGAAGCGGCACCGCTGCACACGTTGCAACCGCCGTACAATCTGTTCGAACGGGACATCGAGTCGAAAACACTGCCTTACGTGCAGGACCATAACATCACGACCATCTCCTACGGCTCCTTATGCCGTGGACTGTTGTCAGGAAAAATGTCGACGAACCGTGAGTTCGAAGGCGACGATTTGAGAAACAATGATCCAAAATTCCAACAGCCACGCTTTAAGCAGTACTTGAACGCCGTAAGCGAACTTGAACAGCTCGCTGAAAACCGTTTCGGCAAAAGCGTGCTGCAGCTAGCCATCCGCTGGGTCCTTGACCAGCCAGGATCCGGCATTGCCCTTATGGGAGGCCGCCGTCCGGATCAGCTCAATCCGGTTGACGACGTCGACAGCTTTACCATCGATGAAGAAACGAAACGCGACATTGATGAGATTTTACTGAAACACGTCAACGATCCAGTGGGACCGGAGTTCATGGCTCCCCCTGACCGTCAGGAATTAGGATTAAAATAATGGATG
The DNA here is from genome assembly GCF_009856415.1 of Halobacillus litoralis. Taxonomy (GTDB): domain Bacteria; phylum Bacillota; class Bacilli; order Bacillales; family Halobacillaceae; genus Halobacillus; species Halobacillus litoralis_C. Next base: position 29,556 of record NZ_WMEZ01000015.1, read on the forward strand.
GCCGGACCCTCCCTCGTGGAGGGTCCGTTTTTACGTTACAGGACATTGATATAGAGTCAGGGGGCATTGTCTAGGTGTTAGAGGACAATACCTGCCAGGCTGAGAAAACCTATAAAAGTTTAGAAACTTTTATTCTCGTCAATCGTATAAAGGAGAGAAACAGAAACTCAGGAGGTACACGTTTATGGATATTTTGATATGGGTGATCATCATCGCCTGTTTCATTGCTAGTTTTGCATCCGTCATTTTTCCAATCATACCGGCACCGCTCGTGCTGTGGATCGGATTCCTTGCTTACGCGTTTTTCATCAATGGCAGCGGACTTTCGGTCTTCTTCTGGATCGGAGCGGTCGTTTTAACCATACTGCTCATCGTCTCTGACATCATCGCCAACAGCTACTTCGTGAAAAAATACGGTGGAAGCAAATGGGGCGAGCGATCGGCGGCGATTGGTGTGATCATTGGATCGTTCATTATTCCGCCGTTCGGCATCATCGTCATTCCTTTCGTGCTTGTCATCATTGTGGAACTTGTACAAAAACGATCGTCGGAAGAAGCGTTCAAAGCAGCCATCGGTTCTCTGTTCGGATTTCTCAGCGGGACGGTTGCCAAGATCATTATTCAGGCGATTCTCATTATCTGGTTTTTCTTTGACATTTAAGTACAATAAAAAAATCTCAGAGTTTATGGCTCTGAGATTTTTTGTGCGTGATGTTTATCTACCTGTTGTTTCTTTTACATTCGTTTCGTAGATATAGGGGCATTTCATGAAACGTCTTTTACCGCAGACTTGTTCTTATCCTGACTCTTTTCCTTAGATAAGAACCAGCCGCCAACAGCAATCAACAATAGCATCGACCAGAACGTGATTTTCCAAGGAGCGCTTTTTGCAAAACCTTCGGATAAAACTGCGATTTCCGGGTGAGCCATCGTATAGACCGCAAGCTTAACGCCTACCCATCCGACGATCAAGTAAGCCGCTGTTTCAAGACCTGGACGACGGTCGAGCAAACCGACAAAATAACTGGCCGCAAACCGCATGATGACAAGACCGATGATTCCACCCGCTAGAATGACAGCGAAGTGGCCACCATCCAAACCTCCGACTTGTGGGAGACTTGTTAAAGGTAAGGTTACAGCTAAAGCAACCGCAGCCAAAATCGAATCCACCGCAAAGGCAATATCCGCGAGCTCCACTTTTATGACCGTCGCCCAAAAACCGGATCCCTTTTTGACTGAAGTTTTGGTTTCCTTCACCTTAGGTTTCAGCACATGTTTTTTCAACAAATGGTATGTAGCGATACCAATAAGATAGAGGGCTCCGATCGCCTGGACCTGCCAAATGTTGACGAGATATGAAATGAGGAACAAAGAACCGAAGCGGAACAAAAAGGCACCAGCTAAACCGTAAAACAAGGCTTTCTTTCTCTTTTCCTCAGGAAGGTGCTTGACCATGGTTGCGATAACGAGTGCATTATCCGCAGCAAGTATTCCTTCAAGACCGATCAAAATCAACAACACCCAGCTGTATTCCATAACTAAACCGAAGTCCATTTTCTTTTCTCCTTATTTTTAAGTTTTTTAGTTTACGATGATCTCATCGTGATCAAAACTTTTAGCATTGTTTTCATAGACTAGACGCGTTTGCAGTTTATAAGATCTTCCTTCTGATAATAGAGGAAGGTTTCGTGGCAATTCATAGCGGAAAGGGTATTCATCGTAACCACCCGCCTCCATCGTCCTTGTCATGAGGACAGTAGTGACCGGCTCTATCAATACAGGCTTTTCTCCTCGCTCAACGACGACCAAATCGCATTCGAGACGCTTGATGTTCCGCTTCCTCCAACTTCCAGAAAGTTTAAAGATACCTGAAAGAAGATGTGGATCCTGTGTGTGCGAGTCCAAAACTAGATCCACTTTTGGAGTACCGATCCTTAATCCATTTATCCATTTCGTTAACAATGAAAATCCCTCCTATGAATATAAAAAAACCTTTACCAAGAGATGGTAAAGGTTTTTGAGAGTTTTCATCCTATCCCTTCACCATCATGGCAAAGGTCTCGCGAACAACGTTACGTTGCCAGGTATGCCGGAGGCCGGATGGGCCACGTAATGACGACATAGCTGTAAGCTACTCCCCTTTGGAGTTATATAAGCTCTACAGAGCACAGTCTTTACTCGTTGACTGTAACTCAATCATAATGAGTTTTCAGAAAAATGTCAATTCTTTTTTTCCGCTTTTAAGAAGCTTTTGCATACTAAAGAATATGGCAGGATTGTGGAAGACTCGATTTCAAGAAGTTTCGGGGTTCGTTGCTTGAGTTGAGCGTCAGGGGTGGCTGGGAAGCAACTCGCTTTCGATGTAAAGGAGAAACGAACCCCTGTACCGGGAGACACTGTCTTCCACTACCCTGGTATTATATGCATAAAATGCTCTATAGCAAGCTTTACGCACCTAAAACAGCCGCCGTTGGACTTAGTTTTTCTTTTATTTTCACTGAGATAAAAGCTGCTTATTCTAAATGTGGTTTCGAAACATTTATATGGTTAAGGGGCGGAGGGAAACGGTGAGACTCCTATGGGACGTGTGGGACAGGTGAGACCCCGGAAGGCGTAGCCTGAGGAGGCTCACCGCCCGCACCATGGAAAGCGAACGGTTTCCCGGAGCCCCTAAACTCTAACAAACATCTCGAAACTGAGTCCGCAAGTATAGGGAGCTTTTGTAAAACATAGAGGGTGAAGAGAACATTTAAAAAGAGGATGAAACCATGATGGCTCATCCTCTACGTTTGTTACCTTCCCATGCCCTTCAGGAAATGAAGGAGCATCGTGATGCTGCGGTTGATTTCCGGATCTTTCAAAGCTTTGGCAAGATCAAAGAACGACGTCTTGTCGGTCGTCCCTTCCCCTTCCATAGCTTCCAGCCCGTGATTCAAGCGTGAACTCAAATCACGGATGCCGGTCACATTAATCTCTCCCAAGAGGAAGACGAGTTCAGGCAGGTTGCGCAGCAAAGGTTCATATTGATCCTTATCAATTTCCTTCACCACATTCGCCAGCGCTTCATCTTTCGCTTTTACAAAAGCCGTCATAGAATCCAGGGTTCCCCCATTGTCGAGTGCCTTCAACAACTCGATGCCTTTAAGGATGGAATCTTTGTTGTCAGCGACGGCCTCTTTCACTTCGCGGACGTCCTGCTCGACCTGGTCTTCCCGGGATACTTCATACCTTTTGATCTTCGTTATGGCTTTGGCCATCATCGTCCCCCCTTGCCTGGGAAAATATAATCTTCACGCTTCCATTTTTCCTGTACTTTGACACCTTTTTGCGGGACAGGATTTCCGCGGCGGTGGTTGTTGTGTGGAATCGGCGACTTTCCTTTTTTCTTCAACACTTTCATCTTCACCGCGATTTCTTTGTACGCCGGTGTATCCGTATCTTTATCCACACGGTTATCTGTCAAATAGTTGATGGCTGACTTGCCATTGTCATTAAGTGGCAGGAACAGTTCATTGCCACGGACACGGTCTGTGACGGTAACGGTTCCTGTCGCTTCTCCTGCTTCTGAGATCAGCTTCACTTCAGCGCCTTCTTCAATGTTGCGTTCTTTCGCAAGTTCTTGCGACACTTCAATGAAAGCGTTCGGAGTTTTCCGTCTGATTCCCTCAGATTTATACGTCATGTTTCCTTCATGGAAGTGCTCGAGCAGACGGCCATTGTTCACATGAAGATCGTATTCTTCATTGGTATCATACATCAGCTCATACGAGAGCGGGAACAGTTTCGCTTTTTTATCTTCAAAAGGGAACCCTTCCGTAAATAACAGCGGCTGATCCGATCCATCTTCTGCGACCGGCCATTGCAAGGACTTGTAGCCTTCAAGACGATCGTAGTGCACGCCCGCAAACAACGGCGCAAGACCTGCCGCTTCGTGCATGATTTCAGATGGATGCTGGTAATTCCAATCACGTCCCAGTTCTTTGGCGATCAATTGGATGATCTGCCAGTCCGGCTTCGTTCCTTCGAGCGGATCGAAGCTTTGATACAAACGCTGGATCCGGCGTTCCGTATTCGTGAACGTACCTTCTTTTTCAAGACTAGGAGATGCCGGCAGCACAACATCTGCGTATTCAGCAGTTTTTGTTAAGAAAAGATCCTGTACGATGAACAAGTCCAACTTTTCAAAAGCGGCAGTCACGTAGTTGATGTTGGAATCGACAACCCCTGTATCCTCACCCATGACATACATCATGGAAAGCTCACCGTTATGGATCGCCTCGATCATTTCGTGGTTATCCATGCCCGGCTCTTTCGGAATCGTCGCATCCCATGCCTTTTCATAGCGGGCACGGACCTCATCATCTGATGTCGCTTCATACCCAGGGAAGAAGTTCGGCATACTTCCGAAGTCACTGCACCCTTGAACATTGTTGTGGCCCCGGAGTGGATAAGCCCCTGTGCCCGGCTTGCCGTAGTTCCCTGTAATAAGAAGCAGGTTACTAATGGCGGTACTCGTATCACTTCCAAGCATATGCTGGGTGACACCCATCGCCCAGCAGACGACGACGGATTCCGAATGGGCGATTTCTTTCGCCACATCCTTCAGTTCCTGTTCAGGAATGCCGGTCAAATCAGAGGCATATGGCATCGTGAACGGCTCAAGGCTCTCACGATACTCATCAAAATCATTGACCCATTCCTCGAGAAAGCTCTTGTCTTCCCAGTCTTGATCAAGAATGTACTTCGCTACTGCAGAAAGCCAGACGAGATCCGTGCCTGTTTTCGGTTGATAAAAACGGTCGGCGCGTTTCGCCATTTCGTGCTTTCTCAAATCGAAGACGAACAGCTTCTGCCCAAATAGTTTTTGAGAACGCTTGATTCTCGAAGCGAGAACCGGATGGGACTCTGCTGTATTCGAGCCAATTGTCAAGACAAGTTTACTTGCGGCGATATCATCGATGGAACCGGAGTCCCCTCCATAACCGACCGTACGGAACAACCCTTTCGTTGCCGGTGCCTGACAGTAGCGGGAACAGTTATCGACGTTGTTCGTCCCGATGACTTGGCGGGCTAATTTCTGCATCACATATGATTCTTCGTTCGTCGCTTTCGATGAAGAAATGAACGCCAGGTGGTCCGCGCCTTTTTCTTCCTTGATCTGAGTCATCCGATCGGCGACGTGAGCAATCGCTTCGTCCCATTCCACTTCTTCAAAATGGTCGCCGCGACGGATGAGCGGTTTCTGCAAACGTTCCTCACTATTGACGTAATCCCAGCCGAATTTCCCTTTCACACATGTGGAAATGCCGTTTGCCGGAGATTCGGCACTCGGTTCGACTTTGAGGATTTCTCTGCCCTTCGTCCATACATCGAAGGAACAACCGACACCACAGTAGGTGCAGACCGTTTTTTCTTTTTCGATGACTTCTTCACGCATCGCTGCTTCCGTATCCGATACAGCGAAAAGCGGTCCGTATCCTGTCTCTACTTTCTTCGTCAAGTTGATCATCGACTTCAAAAGGCCAGGCTCGGTGTCCGTCAAGAATCCGGCATCGCCTTCCATCCCTTTTTCCATCATCGCGTTACAAGGACATACAGTGGAACACTGCCCGCAGTTGACGCAGGAGGATTCGTCGATCGGCACATCATTGTCCCAAATGACACGCGGTTCTTTACGATCCCAGTCGATCGTCAACGTCTCGTTCACCTGGACGTCCTGACAGACCTCAACACAGCGCCCGCAAAGGATACACTGATCCGGATCATAGCGGTAGAAAGAGCCAGAATCGTCCTTTTCATAACTGGTCGGCTGGAACGGACGAGACTGATGCTCCAGTCCAAACTCCGCCATCGTATTGTGAATCTCACAAGAGCCGTTGTTGTAATCACAAACCGTGCAGTACAGTTCGTGTTTTTCCAAAATTCGGTCCAACGACTCCTTCTGTGCTTTATGTACATGAGGAAGTTTCGTTTGGACTTTCATACCTGCTTTCACACTCGTGCCACACGCGCGCGTCAATTCGCCATCGACCTGGACGATACACGTATCACACGTCTGGATCGGCCCCAGCGATTCGTTGTAGCAGATTTGCGGCACCTGTTCTTCCGCCTCGTTCATCAGTTTGAGCAGATTCTGACCCGGTTCCGCCAGAAATTCTTTTCCATTGATCGTTACTACTGTGTGTTCATTCAATCGTTACTCCTCCTCCACGGGCTGCAGCAATACGCCTCGGATGAGTGTACACATTCATCCGCTCCCCCCGTAAAAATCCGACAGCCGTTATGTTCAAATCATCCGCAAGCTGAAGGGCTAAATCTGTCGGTGCCGACTTGGACAACAAGACACCAAACCCCATTTTCGATATTTTCAAAAGGACTTCCGAAGAAATCCTGCCTGTAAATAAAATGATCTTCCCTTTTCTGCTTACGTTTTTTTTCAATAAAAATCCATACAATTTGTCCAGCGCGTTATGGCGGCCGATGTCCGCATACGCTTTCAATATTCCATCTTCCGCGGCGATGGCTGCCTGGTGCACCCCGCCCGTCCGCTGGAACATACCCGCCTGGGACTGGAACTCTTCCATCAGTCTGTAGCAGACATCCGGGTCGAAGGTACTCTCATCCATGGCTGTCCGGGCCGTAGCCGCATCGCTTTGAAAATAAAACGCCCGGCTTTTCCCGCAGCAGGATCCGAGCCACCTTTTCTGACCGCTTTGCATCTGCGGAAGGCTCTTCACTGTTTCCACGTAAGCGAACCCACGGTCTTCATCAATGGTCATCTTTTTGATCTCTTTCACATTCCGAATCAGACCTTCGGATGCGAGGAAACCGATGACCATTTCCTCTTTGTCCATCGGAGTGCAGACCATCGTCGCGAATTCTTCTCCGTTGACGGTCACCGTGAGTGGATACTCGATAGCGACTTCATCTTCTTCAGAGGACCATTCTCTCTCTTGAAATCTATGAATCTGCCACGACCTCGTCCCCAATTTTTTACCCCCTTACCAATCGTTCCCTAACTTATTCCCGTTCTTTCGACAAAACAAACACCTGTCTAGGTAAAAGTTGGACAGGTGTCTGGGTGAAGGTTCTATTCTTATATTTTTCTCTTTTTCATTTCATTTTCCTTTAGTGCTCGTGTTTATATTTTCAAAAAATAGGAAATGAACTAGTACTTAAACTCAGAGAAGAGGTGATGGCCATGAATGTTTTGGAAACTTTCCTTCAGATTCTTCGAAAAGTACGTGGGATCATCTTAACGATCGTTCTCATTTTCATCGTTCTATTCGCACTCTTTGTTGCGGCAGGATACATCACTTCCCTCTTCAACTGATGCGATATTTAACTTTTTTCGAGATGAAAAATAAAAGACTAACAACAAGATTCCTCCAGTTATCCCG
>NZ_WMEZ01000016.1 GCF_009856415.1 Halobacillus litoralis
TGAGATTTCCCTTTGCTTTAAGCAAATAAGATCCCTCAGAGACGATGAGGTTGATAGGTCCGAGGTGGAAGCGTGGTGACACGTGGAGCTGACGGATACTAATGGATCGATGACTTATCTATCTGATGATAATCATTCGTGAAGAACGTTACTTTTTCAAACCAGATGTTTCCTTATCCAGTTTTGAGGGTTTTCAAAAAAACTTGAAATTACCTCTTGATTTTTCCTCTGAAGGGCGATACAATATATCTTGTCCTTGAAAAACAGAGACATAAAGAGATCTGGTGATGAAGGCGAAGAGGTCACACCTGTTCCCATGCCGAACACAGTAGTTAAGCTCTTCAGCGCCGATGGTAGTCGGGTTTACCCCCGTGAGAGTAGGACGTCGCCAGGTTTCAACAATATTCCAACGTAGCTCAGTGGTAGAGCAATCGGCTGTTAACCGATCGGTCGTAGGTTCGAATCCTACCGTTGGAGCCATATGGAGAGTTGTCCGAGTTGGCCGAAGGAGCACGATTGGAATTCGTGTAAACCGTTACCACGGTTTCGAGGGTTCGAATCCCTCACTCTCCGCCATCTAACATTGGCCCGTTGGTCAAGTGGTTAAGACACCGCCCTTTCACGGCGGTAACACGGGTTCGAATCCCGTACGGGTCACCACTTATCGGAGGATTAGCTCAGCTGGGAGAGCACTTGCCTTACAAGCAAGGGGTCGCAGGTTCGAACCCTGCATCCTCCACCATTACTAAATTTAATGAGTTCTTAAAAGAATTCACAACATCGCGGGGTAGAGCAGTCTGGTAGCTCGTCGGGCTCATAACCCGGAGGTCACAGGTTCAAATCCTGTCCCCGCAACCAAATAATTCATTTGGCTACGTCGAGTGATCTTCCTAGTTAAATGAAAATAGTATTACTAATAAGTACAACCAAAATGGTCCGGTAGTTCAGTTGGTTAGAATGCCTGCCTGTCACGCAGGAGGTCGCGGGTTCGAGTCCCGTCCGGACCGCCACTTTTAAATTTAGTAAATACATAGTTTGGCTCGGTAGCTCAGTCGGTAGAGCAACGGACTGAAAATCCGTGTGTCGGCGGTTCGATTCCGTCCCGAGCCACCATTAAGCCGGCCTAGCTCAACTGGCAGAGCAACTGATTTGTAATCAGTAGGTTGGGGGTTCAAGTCCTCTGGCCGGCACCATCTGAAAGTTTTTCAGCGTGGAGGGATAGCGAAGTTGGCCAAACGCGGCGGACTGTAAATCCGCTCCCATCGGGTTCGTAGGTTCGAGTCCTACTCCCTCCACCATTTATATTTTAATCAAATAGGGGTATAGTTTAATGGTAAAACTACGGTCTCCAAAACCGTCAATGTGGGTTCGATTCCTACTACCCCTGCTTTTTATCATGGCGGTTGTGGCGAAGTGGTTAACGCACCGGATTGTGGTTCCGGCATTCGTGGGTTCGATTCCCATCAGCCGCCCCATTTATAATAATAAAGCAAGAGATACATTGGCCCATAGCCAAGCGGTAAGGCAACGGTTTTTGGTACCGTCATGCGCTGGTTCGAATCCAGCTGGGCCAGCCACTTTAATTGCGGGAGTAGTTCAGTGGTAGAACACCACCTTGCCAAGGTGGGGGTCGCGGGTTCGAATCCCGTCTCCCGCTCCAAAAAAATCACATATTCTTTCTTACTTGAATATGATACAATCGTAATTGAACGTGATATGGCGGCATAGCCAAGCGGTAAGGCAGAGGACTGCAACTCCTTTATCACCGGTTCGATTCCGGTTGCCGCCTCCATAGTCACATGCCGGTGTGGCGGAATTGGCAGACGCGCACGACTCAAAATCGTGTTCCTCACGGAGTGCCGGTTCGACCCCGGCCACCGGTACTAAAAGAATAGTCGAAAAAAGACGCTGTGATGAAAGTCATAGCGTCTTTTTTTTTCGTTTAATTAAGTAGTTAGACGAATATAGGGGATCTATCCTTATGCAAAACAAAGACTTGATGGAGCAATCCAGATGGGAAGAAGGGTACCAATCTTTTTATGAAGGGATGCGCCGCATCGGGGATATGAATCAATCGATTCCAAACACCTATACATATTAAGTGATGAGTCAAATAGAAACGATTATATAAAAAGAGTCACATACATCTGAGATAAACAGACGGAAGTTTTGTGTGTCTTGAAGACTCTAAGAGGCTGTAGGTTCTGCAGCTTCTTTTTTATGTTTGAAATGAAAAGGTCATAGATTGTAAATCGTATGAATAAGAAGAGGGGGCAATTGGATAGAATAGTAGTGGGTGATGAATATGAACATAACCATGTTTATCGAGTATGCGGCTTTTATGACCTTATTGCTCCTTGCCGTTTTGCTGACACTAAGAGTCAGAAACGAGGAGCAGCCAGAGGAAATGGGAGCTGATGGAATTAGCTCAAATTTAGTCCGAAGATTATATGAGGGTTTTCTTGCGTATGGATTACAACCTACATTGGGGTATAGGGTGGATCAGTACACGATTGATGTCGCTTTTCCAGAATTGAAGATTGCGGTGGAAGCTGTAGAACATGATTTTCTCATTTCTTCCGATGTATGGGAACAAGAGTGGGAAAAGGAGTCCTACCTTAAAAATCATGGTTGGACCGTCATGCGGTTCAGTGGTGCGAGAATCGATGAAGACCTTTCCCGTATTGTTGAAAAAGTGAGCCGAGAGATGACGGGTAAGTCCAACTCCAGTTAGAAAAAAATAAGAAGCCAGGCTGAGGCCCGGCTTCTTATTTTTTGTTAAATCGATACGGAGATGTGTTTCGCCTCTTTAGTGCTATAAAGACCTTTATCCGTAAGCTTCAGGCTTGGGATGACGGGTAACGTTAGAAACGAGAGGGTGAGAAATGGATTGAAGTCATTCGTTAAGCCAAGGGTAGATAAATCTTTGTGAATGCCTATTAATTGATGGGCTACTTCTTCGTACCCTTGATCTGACATTAAGCCAGCAATGGGAAGGGGCAAAGAAGAGAGGGATGTCCCTTCATGAAATAAGGTCATTCCCCCGCCCATCTCCCTTAAGTGTTGGATAGCTTTGATGATATCTTCATCATTAGTGCCTACAGCTACGACATTGTGAGAGTCATGAGCAATGGTTGTAGCAATCGCTCCTTTTTGAAGCCCCATCCCTTTTACAATCCCAAGGCCGATGTTCCCCGTGTGGTGGTGTCTCTCTACGACGACTAACTTTAATTGGTCTTTGCTCACAGAAGATTGAAAGGATCCTGATTTTACCTCCACTTCTTCAATAAGGTGATCCGTCCGAATTTGGTTTTTGTTTATTTTTATAATGTTTCCTTTTTGTGAGTCTTTTATAGGTACACGCAATTGTTCTTTTGAAAGGTTTGGAATATGAACACTGTTTGTGATTTTATAAGAACTTGAAGGTGATTGTAGAGCCTTCACTAATGCTCCTTGGGAAGCCACTTTTTCCCCTTTCTTAAACATTTGTGTCACTTCCAGTGCATGTAAGTCTTTAAAAAATAGGAAGTCGGCCATGTAGCCTGGTGCAATCGCTCCCTTATCACGAAGTCCATAACACTCGGCCGCATTTAAAGTAGCCATTTGGATAGCGGTGATTGGGTCGAAGCCCTGGCCGGTCGCTAAACGGATGTGATGATCGATGCTTCCTTCATTTAAAAGATCATCGATGTGTTTATCATCTGTACAGAAAAGGCAACGTCTGGCATTCTTTTCGTTCACGACAGGCAAAAGGGCTTGCAGGTCTTTGGCAGCGGAACCTTCACGGATACTCACATACATGCCCCGTTGAAGGCGTGCGAGGGCTTCTTCCGGTGTATTACATTCATGATCGGTTTGAACCCCTGCACTCGAGTACAGATTGACTGCATTGTCATTCAATCCAGCAAGATGTCCGTCCACATAACCACCCGCTTGCATTGTTTGTATAATTTTTTTCAACAAACGGGGGTCAGCGTTTCGGAGTGAGGAATAATCCATCACTTCTCCGAGTCCCAGGACTTGTGAGTCAGTAAGAAAAGGTTGTAAGTCAGATGCCTGTAATTCTGCCCCAGACGTTTCAAAAGGGGTGGCTGGAACACTGGAAGGAAGCATAAAATGAAAATCCATAGGAAGACCTCGCGCGTCATCAAGCATAAACTGGATGCCATCTTTTCCAAGGACGTTTCCTATTTCATGAGGGTCGGTAATAACCGTGGTCACACCATGAGGAATGACGACTTTAGCGAACTCCGAAGGGGAAACCATGGATGATTCAATGTGTACATGAGAATCAATGAAAGAAGGTGCCATGTACTGTCCTTGTGCATCGATCACTTCATTTCCTTCGTACTCTCCTATACCTGCAAAGAACCCATCGACAATTGCGACGTCCTTATGAATAATTTCCCCATTAAATACATCGACGATTTGTGCATTTTTAATGACTAAGTCAGCTGGAAGTTCTTTATTTGCTACCTTTATCTTTTTCGTTAGTGCTTCCATATTCATCGTTCTGTTCCTCCTCTTTTTAAAGCCTTTGCGTGTGCAGAAAACAAGAGAAGGATTAGAAAATCCCTCTCGTAGTCAAACCATTTACGGTGGTTCGGTAGAGACATTTGGACCTTATTTCCAAATTTATACGCAAGGTTGAATGGTTTATATAATTATAGGAGATTCTATCCTTCCTCCAGCTGCTTGTCAATGACATGTTTTTATTCGAAAGCATTCTCATTTGGCCTCATCTAGTTTAATATTAGAGGGGAGAGAAAATAAACGGGAAGCGAAAAAGGAAGGTTCAGATGTCTGCATTGGAAGAAAACATTACGAGAATTCACATAGATGATAAGGAATACGTTCTTGTGGGCACCGCTCACGTTTCAAAAGCAAGTGCTGAACAAGTCAAAACGGTCATCGAAGAAGAACGCCCGGATTCGGTGTGTGTCGAACTCGATGAGCAAAGGTTTCAGTCCATCCAAGATGGTGACCGTTGGAAGAACACAGATATTTTTGAAGTGATTAAGAACAAAAAAGCGACCTTATTGCTTGTTAACTTAGCGATATCCTCTTTTCAACGGCGGATGGCGAAACAGTTTGGTATACAAGCAGGTCAGGAAATGATTCAGGGAATTGAGTCAGCTGAGGAAATCGGTGCAGAGCTTGTGTTGGCTGACCGGAATATCCAGATCACTTTTTCAAGAATATGGGGCAACATCGGCTTTGGAGGAAAGATGAAACTGTTATTGTCCATCTTTTATGGCATCTTCAGTAACGATAAAATCTCTGAAGAAGAGTTAGAAAAGATGAAATCCCAGGATATGCTTGATGGGATGCTTCAGGACTTGACGGATAATTTTCCAAAGTTGAAGAAACCTTTGATTGATGAACGTGACCAGTATCTGGCACAGAAAATCAAAGATGCCCCCGGAGAGAAGATCGTCGCTATTCTAGGAGCGGCCCATGTACCTGGAATTAAGGAAGAAATCCATAAAGAACACGATTTGAAAAAGCTCAAACAGCGCCCGCCAAAATCAAAAGTACCGAAAATCATAGGGTGGAGTATCCCGGTGTTGATAGTGTCCATCATTCTCTACACTTTCTTCTCAAATCCAGCAGCAGGAACACAACAAACCATCAGCTGGGTGCTTTGGAACGGGTCTTTCTCAGCAATAGGAGCAGCTGTAGCCCTCGCCCATCCGTTAGCTATTGTGTCAGCATTTATCATGGCTCCGATTACCTCATTGAATCCATTGATTGCGGCAGGGTGGTTTGCGGGCATTGTACAAGCCTACTTTCGTCGTCCTAATGTAGCGGACTTTGAAACGTTGTCTGATGATGTGACAAGTGTCAAAGGATTTTGGAACAATAAGGTGACTCGTATCCTACTAGTCGTTGTTCTTGCGAATATCGGAAGTTCGTTAGGGACATTTATTGGCGGTGCGGACGTCATTCGATTATTCTTAGAAAACTTATAGATTGATCAAAAGGAGAAGCTTACACATAGCTTCTTTTTTTTATTTACTGTTATTTCATAGAATGTTACAATTGCGTTACAATTAAATGTCGGAAAATATAAAATTATTGAAAACCATAAAAGAAAGGGTTGGAAAATGAGTAAGTTCGTAAAAGGAACTTCCATTCTTGGTGTACTAGCACTAGGGTTTGGAGTGTGGCAGATAACGGAATTAGACCAGCAAGAGAGTGTGGATGTTCAAGCCTTGCCAAGTGATGATCAACAATCCTATGAAACGGTGATAATAGATAAAGCGGCGCCTGAAGAAATGGAAGCGGTCGTAAAAGAAGAACCAGTGGACACCAGAACACTACGTTCCATTCGGGAAAGTATGGATGAGAATGAGGAAATGAAACAGTTGATCGATGGACTTGGTCGGGGAGTAGAAGCAGACTTAGGGAAACATCACGTAGATACGGATGAAGAATGGAAGGAATTAGAGGAAGACACGAAAGAAAAGCAAGTGATGATTAAAAAACTGATGGAGATGACTAATCATGAAGATTTAAAACAATTAGCCTCCATTGCTTTCAAGAAACTGGAACAAACTATTCAAAATCGTCAGTTTACCTACTATAAAGAAGCAGTTGAGTCCTTTAGGGCTCTGTCAGAACGGCTGTAAACATTTAAGGTAGAAGGCAACTCGGACGACTTCGCGACGGTGCCCATTCGTTTTACCTTGAGTGGCTCTTGCCGTAGACGATCCATAGCGATGGCTACAAATTCAACTCCACCATGAACATTTCTGATACATAAAAAGTGGAGGTTTGTCGAATGAATCAGCCATTTGGAACCCCACCCCCTTTTTGAGGTGGTAAAATTTGTTTATTTTTCTCGTTTCACGTTTTTACTTACAAGGGAAGGGGGATGAGTAGAATGAACATATTCTTAAGGAGGTTACCAATACATGTCCATTAATCTAAAAGAAAGATTGGGTACGGAAGAGTTAAGTCATTTGAAGACCGCGGCAATTCTTGAGTTTACGGAGGAGTTATTCGAATCAGACCAATACCGTTTGTTAGAGGTCATCGACTCGGATCAACAACAGTTGTTTATTGTGAATCGCAATGACCGGACGTTAACGGTGCTCAGCCTTTCCCAGGACATGGCCTTGAAAAAAGAAACCTTGTTTACAGATCGTATTATTTCTATGAAGGAATACTTCGAAGACTACAGTTTGTCAGAAAACACCCCTCCGCGTAAGATTGAAATCACCTTTATGGAGGGACGCACGATTTTGATTGAGCCTGAAAACTCCAAAGAACAAAACAAAGATTACCAACGGGATGATGTTGGTAGACAAGTTCAGGAAGATTTCGAACATTTAATTGCTGCATTGAAGAGTACGGTTATTTTATAATTGCAAAAGAAGTTCAATACACCGGGGGTGGCTTAGCTCAATCCCGGTGTATTATGTGTGTATTAATTTATGGTTAGCAGTCAGGGGGAGAGAAGTGTATCCATACATACTGCTCATCTTCGTCGTCATTTTTTATGCTGGGAATATACTTACGGGTAAAGCACTGAATGACCTTCCGCCATTCACGATTGCTTATCTTCGGCTTCTTGTAGCCTTTTTAATCCTACTTCCAGTCGGTTACCAAAGTGCGAGAAAAGCCACACCCACCTTTTTCCAATATTATAAGCCGTTGTTAGTCATGACTGTGACTGGCGTGGCTTTTTTTAATACGTTCATTTATGCTTCTCTAAAATTTACTACGGCCACCAATGTATCTGTGCTAGAAACTCTTATCCCGGTGTTAACAGTGATATTGAGTACGTTGATTCTAAAAGAAAATATAAGTGCCTTACAAGTTGCAGGTATAGCCTTATCGCTTCTAGGAGCATTGGTGGTCGTGATGAACGGAAATCTATTCTATATCGCTGATTTAGGGTGGAACATAGGTGATGGAATTATGGTCGGTGCAATTATTTGTTGGGCGGTGTATTCCCTTGTCGTAAAGAAAGTGATGCCTATGTTTCCATCATTAGGAACGATTCTGGTCATGACAGGTTTGTCATTAGTCATTCTACTCCCTTTTGTTACAGTTGAATGGCTGGTTTACGGATTTCCACCTTTATGGAATCTAACAACTATTTTAGGACTTATCTATTTGGGTGTCTTTCCATCTTTCATCGCCTTATTGTTTTATAATACAGCGGTCGAACGTTTAGGAGCTTCTAAAGCTTCTGTATTTCTTAATCTCCTTCCTGTCGTGACAATGACTGGGGCCTATTTCTTGTTAGGAGAGAACGTAAGCGTCGCACAAGTGATTGGAGCGCTGCTTGTTATCCTTGGGGTGGTGATGACCACCCAGCCGAAAGTCTTAAAAAGAAAAATCTTAGAATAATGAAGTGAGAATGAGGCATGGTAAGGGAAAGCGTCTTCTTCCTTGCAAAATTGAAACTAGTAAACCCCATCAAACGCTACCATTTTCATAGTAACGATGTTTCGCGGATGACTTCATTAGCTGTTGGGGGTGAGACTTATGGATTCAACTACACTCATAGATCTCTTTAAACTGTTTATCGATTCCATTCACTTCATTGCCTTTCTCGTTTTCTCCATGATTTATGTTTATCAGTCTAAGAAAAGTTAAACCATTATGAAGTTTCCTACGGTTTATGTTGTTTAAGTACCTTTCAGCTATACAGAAGGATTGCTGGAAAAACAAGACGATTTCCATAGGTAGCGGCGGGGAAAGGGAGACTCCTGCAAGAAGAGAGTCATCCCCCGTCCACCCTACAGAATGAAGGGAACGGTAAGGGTTGTTTAGGTGGATGAGATTTCTGGTGTGCGATGTGGAAACGTGCTTATGAAACTAATAAAGTAAACAAGAAGTAAATTTTCGACAAAAAATCGTAAATTTCATGTTGCGTCGCTAGATTTCGAATGTTATGATTACACATGTAAACGATGAGAGTTGTCCGAACAACTCAAGCCCCGACAGGCCTTGCTTTATTTAATAATCGACAAGAGGAAGGGCATGATTGGACCTCAGCAAAACAAGAATAATGATTTTTTATCTATGCGGGTGTAGTTTAATGGTAAAACCTCAGCCTTCCAAGCTGATGACGAGGGTTCGATTCCCTTCACCCGCTCCAATGCTATTATTTTTATACTTATGTGAACCAACGCAGTGTTTCGTTAAATGGGTAACGAAGCATTGCGTTTTTTATTGATGAAATTTGGATAAACCCTATAATAGACCTATTCGCTCAAGGGAGGAATCCATGATGAAAAAATTGCAGCAACATTTGAAACAAATGGATGGAAAAAGTTATAAAGCCTATAAACAAATTCAAGGGACCTATTCATTCGAGAGATATGATTTGATGATCGATTATGTACAGGGAGACCCGTTTGCGGCTCCTTCTAAGATCCGCATCCGTATTCCTGATTCTGAGCGGAGAATTTCTCCGGAGTGGAAGAGAAATTCCCGCAGGAAGTATTATGCAGAAGATCAGGTCACGAGAGCGATTGCAAAGACCATTCATAAAACGCAAACCAGTGTGAAAGGTTCCGGAAAGAGTGGAATGATTGCGATTGATCAACCGGGACAGGAAATTTTGGAACGGACGTCTGTTTCTTTGAACTCTGAGGATACAACCGTCTGTCTTACGGTCGGTCTGCCGGCTAATGGTAGGAGGATCAATGGGAAACAAGCGGAAAAGCTTTTCTTTTCCATTCTTCCAGAAATCATAAACCAATCTATTTTTGCTATAAAAGATAAAGAAATCGAATCGGTTTGCCAACTTGCCGACCAGCATGAAACGATCCTTGATGAAATGAAGAAGAATGATTGGATTTCGTTCGTTGCTGACGGAGCCATTCTTCCGCGAGAAAGTGGCATTAGTCAAAGACCTATGCGAGATGCTGTCCCTTTTGAAAGCCCTGAATCAAATCGGGTGACGATAGACCTTCCTCACAGGGAGGAACCGATTACTGGAATGGCTTTAAAGCGAGGAATTGTATTAATCGTGGGTGGCGGTTATCATGGTAAAAGTACCCTGTTGAATGCCATGGAGCGTGGCGTGTATCCTCATAGGGAAGGGGATGGCCGTGAATATGTATTGACAGATCCTTCTGCTGTAAAAGTTAGATCGGAAGACGGACGTCAAGTATCCACGGTAGACATCTCTCCATTCATTAAAAACCTCCCCCATGGGACAGATACGACAAGGTTTTCTACAGAGAATGCCAGTGGCAGTACGTCACAAGCAGCCAATGTCATGGAAGCCTTGGAGGCAGGTGCATCGAGCTTACTGATAGATGAAGATACGAGTGCGACAAACTTCATGATCAGGGATGAGCGCATGCAGGAGCTCGTCGTGAAAGAGAAAGAACCGATCACCCCTTTCATCGACAAAATTAAACAGATGCGCGATGAACTAGAAGTCTCTACGATTCTTGTTATGGGTGGTTCAGGGGATTATTTTCATGTGGCTGATGATGTTATCATGATGGATCAGTATATTCCACACAATGTAACTGAAAAAGCAAAGCAAATCGCGAGTAAGTATCCGAATGGCCGCATGGAATCGGAAGGTGATGCTTTCGGAGCTGTACCCAAACGTTCTTTCTTACCTCAAAGTTTGCAGACACGTAAAGGAAAGAAAGAAAAGGTGCAGGCTAAAGGGATGCATAAGATTCTAATGGGACATGAAGATATCGCACTGGATCACGTGGAGCAGCTTGTAGATGCATCTCAGACAAGGATGATCGCTGATATCCTGCTTCATTTAGATAAAAAAGGCGTGTTGAAGCGTGAGAATTCTCTTCATGAACTGCTTGATACGATTGAGCATCAATTGGATCAAGAAGGTCTCGCTTCATTCGCCCCGTTCAAAGACCAGCACCCAGGTGAACTGGCCAGACCGAGACGTTTTGAAATGGCAGCTACGCTGAACCGGATCCGGACAGCGAAAGTGAAAGATATAAGATAGAAAGGAGGTGCGTCAGGGTGGATTTTCATCAATTCAAAGAGGAAGTCATTGCATATAGTAAAGAAATTGGAATTGATAAAATCGGGTTTGCTTCTGCTGATGTTTTTGGTGAATTAAAAGCGCGGCTGAAACGGCAGCAAGAACTTGGTTATCAGTCCGGCTTTGAAAAAGGATCTGTCCAGGAGCGGACAGATCCCGGCCGTCTGTTACCCGGTGCTCAATCCATTATTTCCATCGCCCTGGCTTATCCTTCCAAAATGCACGATGCTCCTAAAAGTAAAAAAGGTGACCGGCGGGGAATCTTCTGCCGGGCTTCCTGGGGGCAGGATTATCATGATGTTGTTCGTGACCGCCTCAACCGTCTGGGCTCTTTTTTACAGGAAAAATTCCCGGAAGTGGAATTGAAATCGATGGTGGATACGGGCGAGCTTTCGGACCGTGCCGTTGCAGAACGGGCAGGCATCGGTTTTAGTGGGAAAAATTGTGCCGTGATCACTCCTGAATTTGGTTCATATGTATATCTTGGAGAGCTGGTTACGAACATCCCATTTGTTCCGGATGAACCGGTGGATGACAGTTGCGGAGACTGCAATATCTGTGTTGATGCTTGCCCAACGGATGCCCTCGTCCAGGGTGGTCAGCTAAATGCCAATCGTTGTATCGCATTTTTGACCCAGACGAAGGATTTCCTGCCGGATGAATTCCGGACGAAAATCGGAAACCGTCTTTATGGTTGTGATACATGCCAAACCGTTTGTCCCAAAAACCGGAAGAAGGATTTTCATAATCACGAAGAATTCGAACCCGATCCAGAAATCGTTAAACCGAGATTGACCCCATTGCTATCCATTTCAAATCGACAATTCAAGGAGAAATTCGGTTTTATTTCAGGTTCATGGCGCGGAAAGAAGCCGATCCAACGAAACGCTATTCTTGCTCTGGCGCATTACCGGGATGAAACCGCGATTGGTGAGTTGATTCGTTTGATGAAGGAAGACCCACGTCCGGTTATTCGTGGAACGGCTGCCTGGGGGCTCGGAAAGATTGGAAAACCCGAATGTTTTACAGCCATTGAAGAAGCGATGGCAAAAGAAAAGGATGAACAAGTGCTTTACGAAATGGAAAAGGGCGTCCAATTTCAAGAACAGTAACCAAATGTACCTTTTCAACATAAGAAAGCTCTTGTATAATAGAAAAAACTGTTAAAGAAGAAGGGGTTGAATATGAACCATCAATCGTTCTTATACTATGACACTTTCGAAACTCCTTTGGGCCCAATGACTGTACTAGCGAATGATGAAGGCGTCTGCCGAATTGACTATGGTCATTATGAAGACCGGCTCGCTACCTATCAATCTTGGAAAAAGAAGCATTTTCTCAAAGGTGAACTGGTGTATGACCCCGAACACAAATATGTAGCACAAACGAAACAAGAACTTTCCGACTACTTTGAAGGACATCGGAATGAATTTCATGTGCCTTTGAACTGCTACGGCACAGATTTTCAAAGACAAGTATGGAGGACGCTTCTCCATCATGTCCCTTACGGGGAGACCAGGTCCTATAAGGATATCGCCTCTTCCATGCATGCTCCGAAAGCGATCAGAGCTGTAGGAGGCGCGGTCAACCAAAACCCCTTTTCCATCATTGTCCCTTGTCACCGGATTATCGGAAGTAACGGCAAGTTGGTCGGTTATGCCGGCGGGTTAGATAAAAAGCAGAAACTATTGGAATTTGAAAAAGAGCACCAAACAATCAAACAAAACCAGTAAAGCAGGCTCCATTAAATGGAGGCTGCTTTTTTGATGTTCATGTCCTTCTTTGCTTTTCATAAGATGTAAGAGGAGGGGAGAGGCATGAGCCATACATACCAACTGCAAGTCTACTGGGAAAGAATCATGGATCGCTTGTTCGAGCAGGAAGACCATCATTGGTTAAGAAAAAAAGTAGACGGCATTGAAGAACGCGGACAACGCCTTCAGCGCCTGACTTTTAACATACATCCTTATCATCGCGTCGCGTATGATAATCAAACCCACATCCAGTATCTTTTGACTTTATCCCTGCTTATTAAATCAGGGCGCAAAGATTTTTTAGAAGAAGGGCATTATCATGGCGATGCACGGTTCATAGGGGAAGAGTTATTGGACCACAAAGTGAGAACAGAGATGTTTGAAGGAAACCAGATCTCCAAGCCTTTGCCTCTGGATTTTACGATGGATCAAGATCGAGAGCTTTCACGATTCACGTATAACCGCAGAGAAGCTGTTCGCTATGCTGACCGTTGGTGGGACAGTTATAATCCAGCTTATAGAAGTTTTGATGTGGATTGTACGAATTATGTGTCCCAGTGTATACGAGCAGGTGGAGCGACCACCTGGGGAGCACCTAACCGTACGAGAGGCTGGTGGTATGGAAGCGGGACCTGGAGCTACAGTTGGACGGTCGCACATGCGCTCCGGTGGTATTTAGGAGGAGCAAGGAAAGGTCTGACAGCAACAGAAGTTTCCTCTGCCGATCAACTTTCACCCGGTGATATCATTTGCTATGATTTTCAGGGAGATGGAAGATTTGATCACAACACCTTTGTCGTCAAAAAAGATGCCAATGGCATGCCACTTGTAAATGCTCACACATCCAACAGCCGGCACCGCTACTGGGCGTATGAAGACTCCACCGCTTACACCCCTGATATTCAGTACAAATTTTATAAAATCGATGACTGATGAGTATGGTATAATAGTCTAGTTGACTAAGATTAGACTGAGGTGAAACGCATGCCTAACCATATTGTACTCTTTCAACCGGAAATCCCAGCAAACACCGGAAATATCGCCCGTACATGTCTTGCTACCAATTCTGTCCTTCATCTGATTCGCCCTCTCGGTTTTTCGACCGATGATAAGATGGTGCGCCGTGCAGGGTTGGACTACTGGCATAAAGTTGATGTGAATTATTACGACTCGATTCAAGAACTTTATGAGGCTTTTCCGGAAGGTGAATTTTACTATATTGAGAATTTCGGAACGAAGTCTTATGTGGACTTTGATTTTAGCGATACGGAACAGGATCTCTTATTCGTTTTCGGGCGTGAAAGTGACGGGATTCCTAAGGACTTGTTAGAAGGGTTGGAGGACCGTTGTTTGAGAATACCGATGACCGATCAAGTGAGATCACTGAACTTGTCAAATACAGCCTCCATCATTCTTTTTGAGGCTCTCAGACAACAAGGGCATCCGAATTTAATCAAATGAAGCGAAAGGCGGCCGGAAGCGGTCGTCTTTTTTTGTATGCCTTCTGGTTTTTGGGTCCAGTGTTGTTGGTCACTTTTTCGTGCCAGGCACTGGAGAGCGTTGTTGGGGGGGGCAGTCACCGGAGAGCAGTGTTAGGAGGGTACCAGACATCCAAATGGTACACCTATATCAACGCGGAAACCCCCATGTAAGATTGAGGGAAAAAGAGGATTTGATAGGAATATGTCGAATTGTATTTTATATAAAATTTCATGAGGGAGTAGTCTTATTGGCCAGAAAGAAACGCTTTTGGTTCCCAGGTGCAATCTTTCATATTACTGCTAGGGGAAACCGAAGGCAAAACATCTTTTTAAATGATACAGACCGAGTATCCTATTTAGGTTATTTGAAAGAAGTAAAAGAAGTTCATAGATTTAAATTACATGCTTACTGTTTAATGAGTAATCATGTCCATTTAATTATTGAGATCAATCATTCCCCACCGAGTGCTATCCTTTAGCAACTCCACACTAAATATTCCAAGTATTTTAATTCCAAATATGAGTACACCGGTCATTTATTTCAAGGAAGGTATCATGATGAAATTA
This sequence comes from Halobacillus litoralis, assembly GCF_009856415.1. Lineage (GTDB taxonomy): Bacteria > Bacillota > Bacilli > Bacillales > Halobacillaceae > Halobacillus > Halobacillus litoralis_C. The sequence goes on from NZ_WMEZ01000016.1 coordinate 14,799, forward strand.
TCCTTAATCATGAGTATTTTTTGACGGCTTGTAAGTATGTACACAAGAACCCTGAAAGAGCGAATTTAAAACGCCTGTTATCTAATCGGTTGTGGACATCACACCCTGCATATATGAATAAAGCCTCAGATCCACTAGTAGATACGGAAATGTTGCGAGGTTATTTGCTGGTATCTTACGAAGAATTTATGAAAATTCAAAATGTAGAGGACCCTGCTACTTAATAAAGAGGTGAGGGTCTTCTTATTTTATGTGAAGAGGTGAACATAAAGGCTGGCACTTCGGGGAGTCATTTTGGTGCCTGGCACCCGAGTGAAGGAAATGGTGCCAGGCACCAAAAAGTGAGGGACCAAAAAGTGAGGGACCAAAAAGGTGATACCAAAAAACGTAGCATCAAAAACAACACAAAAAACGCACCCATACTGGATGCGTTTTTGCTGCTTATTTTTTTGGCGTACCTGGTTTTGTATCATATCCGGCACTAAAAATAGCAGTAAGAAATGCGACACAGACAAGAATAATTAATGTAAGATTCATGAGTGGTCCTCCTTTATGTAGCCAGACAAGCATGATTAAGTTTATTATACCCTAATTATGGGTGGATGTGAATTGTTTGTCCAGTTAAAATTATCCTTTGCTTGATGACACATGCCTATACGTCAGGGCGGGCGTTTACATAGAGTGAAGGGTAGGTGAATAACCAAGGATGGATTGGAGGAGCATGAATGAACCATTACCAATATTATTATGATCCGTTCCAAGTCGAAGATGATTTCCGCAACGAGGATGAACGTTTCTTCTTCTTAGGGCCTTTTGCTGGTGGACTGCTCGGTGGGTTCCTGGGTGGAGCTCTTGCGCCAGGTTTTTATGGAGGATTTGGACCTCCGCCACCACCTTACTACGGTGGAGGACCAGGGTACGGTGGACCAGGATATGGATATAACCGACCTCCTTATTACGGAGGTCCATGGTAAAATAAACGCCCCTCATGAATGATTTCATGAGGGGCCATTTTTTAGAAGTTTGTTGTATCTAGTTCTTTCCCTTGGGATTCGTATCCTTGCATGTACTTGATCCGGCGCTGGGCAGATGTTGCATTGACCTGCTCATCAGCGTGATAAGAAGAACGGACCATTGGACCTGCTTCGCAGTGGCTGAATCCTTTTTCAAGAGCAATTTTCTTAAGCTCTTCAAATTCATCCGGATGGTAGTAACGCTCAACGTTCAAGTGCTTTTTCGTCGGCTGTAGATATTGACCGATTGTCATGATATCAACATTGTGTGCGAGTAGGTCATCCATGGCTTCGACGATTTCTTCTTTCGTTTCACCTAGGCCCACCATGATGCTTGATTTGGTTGGTGTATTCGGACGAATTTCTTTTACACGCTTCAACAATTCTAGAGAACGATCATACATCGCACGGGCACGCACTTTTTTCGTCAGGCGGCGGACGGTTTCGATGTTATGGTTGAAAATATCCGGCTCTCCGGCCATTAACGTGTGAAGACTTTCGTAATCCCCTTTCATATCAGAAGGGAGGATTTCAACGGTACATCCTGGTACACGGCGACGGATAGCTTTTACTGTTTCAGCAAAAACGGCTGCACCGCCATCATTTAGATCGTCACGTGCTACAGCGGTAACGACCACGTGTTTAAGTCCCATGATTTCTACAGAATCAGCGACACGTTCTGGCTCGTCCCAGTCCAGCTCGTTGGGGAGACCTGTTTTGACCGCGCAGAAACGGCACCCACGCGTACATGTATCTCCAAGGATCATGAACGTTGCTGTTTTCCGCTCACTCCAGCATTCGTGAATGTTCGGGCAGCGAGCTTCTTCACATACGGTGTTGAGTTTTTTATCACGCATCAGCTTTTTTAAGCCAGTGTAGGACTTATTGGTATTGATTTTAATTTTCAGCCATTCTGGTTTTCTTATGTAGTCTTGGTTTTTGGCCATTTTGTTCACTCCTTATTCATTAACGAGCATAGTTCCACTCGTCTGTCTCATAACGTTCTTCTGCAATCTTTCTGACTTCTTTCCACTGGGCTTCTGTAAGCTCAAAAGGTTCTAGGTTGATTCTGAGTCCTTTTTCAAACCCATTTTTAAAAGCTTTTTTAGTATCTTTGAAAGTTACAGGCTGATCAACGATTTGGTTGATCGCTACGGCTTTGTCACCGAAGGCTTTTCTTGCACGTTCTTTAATCCGTTCATTTTTATAGATAAACATATCGAATAGTTTAACATCATCGACATCAATGGGGATGGATCCGTGTTGAAGGATGATCCCTTTCTTTCTTGTCTGGGCACTTCCAGCTGCTTTTTTACCTTCGACAATCAATTCATACCATGAAGGTTCCTCAAAACATACGGCGGATCCTGCGACATCTAATTTTCCTTCAGGAACAGCGAATTCTGCTTGTATGCCAAGGTTTGTGAATCCTTCAAGCAAACCTTTGGATAGAACAAGATAGGCTTCTTTCACAGAGTCCGGCATATCGGGATGATCTTCTGACACAATTACACTATATGTGAGTTCATTGTCATGTAGGACAGCTCGTCCTCCCGTTTGACGGCGAACAAGTTCATAACCATGCTTTTGGACGCCTTCCAAATCAATTTTCCCTTTGACTTTTTGAAAATATCCTACAGATAATCCAGCAGGCTCCCATCCATAAAAACGGAGTACCGGAGGAATGTCTCCATTGCGGTGCCAATTCATCAAGGTTTCATCCAATGCCATGTTCATAGCAGGAGTGCAATGACCTGAATCGACAAAGTACCATGTTTCCATATGCAGTCCTTCTTTCTATTTTGTAGCACTTTATCCTATTAAAATATTCGTAACAATTCTAACAAGGGGATATCATCGTGTCAAAATTTACTAACAGGGGGTTCATTCGCTTTTTAGGACTACTTGCTCATTGCAAAAAAATGGACATACATTTCAATTTTGTTGCTTTATAATAAAGGAAGGAGGGATGACCGTGAGCCAAACTTTAGTTTCCAGCATCCTTTTCTTAATCAGTGCGGCCATTTGGGCATTATTAGCTATATTTTATGATGATTTTAGGTGGCTTAACTTGTTTCTATTTATTGCTTTTTTGGTGATGGGGTTGTCCAAAAGGCGCAGGTATATTCAAGAAAAGGATTACGAAGAGGACTGACTTTCATGTTGGTCCTCTTTTTTCTGTCATGAATGAGCGAGGGAGGCATAGGGTGGATAAGAGGGCTTTTCCCTCACTTTTCAGTTGTCTATTAATGATTGTGGTTCCGAGTTTCTGTTTCTTCGTTCGTATCCAGCTCCGGCGCCCAGACACTCGAGACATAAGTCAACCGCTTCTGTGGTGAAAGAACGCACCACTGCACCGTTTGTCTTATGCTTGTCGCGTCTACCAGGATGCCTCCGCATTTCGTGTCACAGTGTCCAGCTCCGACGCCTAGATGCTCGAGACATAAGTCAATGTTCTACGTGAAGAAGAACGCTTCACTCCGAACCTTGTCTTATGCTTGTCGCATCTCCCAAGGCGTCTCCGCATTTCGTTTTCATGATCCAGTTGCAGCGGCCAGACACTCGAGACATAAGACAACCGCCTCCGTGGTGGAAGAACACACCACTGCGCCGTTTGCCTTATGCTTGTCGTGTCTATCAGGATGCCTCCGCATTTCGAATTCATGGTCCAGTTGTAGCGGCCAGACACTCGAGACATAAGTCAACCGCCTCCGTGGTGGAAGAACACACCACTGCGCCGTTTGTCTTATGCTTGTCGTGTCTAAGCAGGCCGCCTCCACATTTCTCGTGTAGTGTCCAGCTCCGGCATCCAGACGCTCGAGACATAAGTCAACCGCTTCCGTGGTGAAAGAACGCACCACTGCACCGTTTGTCTTATGCTTGTCGCGTCTATCAGGATGCCTCCGCATTTCGTGTCACAGTGTCCAGCTCCGACGCCTAGATGCTCGAGACATAAGTCAATGTTCTACGTGAAGAAGAACGCTTCACTCCGAACCTTGTCTTATGCTTGTCGCATCTCCCAAGGCGTCTCCGCATTTCGTTTTCATTTACACATGTTTTACAGTAGCCAGGCATAGGATGTATTAAAATTCGTCTCTTACGACGGGGGAGGTCGCGAAGTGGACATTTTAAAGAAAATACAAGACCACCGGGAACAAGAAGAGGAACTGAAATGGGAAGGTACATTCTCAGAATATTTGGAATTACTGAAAGAGCGTCCGTATTTAGCTCAATCCGCCCATTCCCGCGTTTACAATATGATTAAAAGTGCGGGAGTAGCAGAAGAGCACGATCATAAGCGTTACAAGTTTTTCGATGAGGACATCTATGGTTTGGATGAGGCCATGGAGAAGCTTGTTGAAGAATATTTCCACCCGGCAGCAAGAAGGCTGGATGTTAGAAAACGTATTCTTTTACTGATGGGTCCTGTCAGTGGTGGTAAGTCAACGCTCGTTAACTTACTGAAACGAGGGATGGAGCAGTACACGCATACCGATGAAGGGGCTGTCTTTGCTATCAAGGGTTGTCCGATGCATGAGGACCCTTTACATCTTGTACCGAACCACCTGCGCAAAGATTTCCAGGAAGAGTATGGGATCCGTATTGAGGGCAGTCTTTCTCCTTTAAACACGATGAGAGTGGAAACAGAATATGGGGGAAGGATTGAAGACGTTTTAGTTGAACGTATCTTTTTCTCAGAGGATAAGCGTACAGGCATTGGAACCTTCAGCCCTTCTGATCCGAAGTCCCAGGATATTGCAGACTTGACGGGTTCGATTGACTTTTCTACGATTGCCCAATATGGTTCGGAATCAGATCCTAGGGCCTATCGTTTTGATGGTGAATTGAACAAAGCGAACCGAGGCATCATGGAGTTCCAGGAAATGCTGAAGTGTGATGAGAAGTTTTTATGGCACTTGCTCAGTTTAACTCAGGAAGGAAACTTCAAGGCTGGACGTTTTGCCCTCATCTCTGCCGATGAGCTGATCATCGCCCATACGAACGAAGCGGAATATCGTTCTTTTATTGCCAACAAGAAAAATGAGGCCTTGCATTCCCGGATGATTGTCATGCCTGTTCCTTACAACTTGAAGGTCAGTCAGGAAGAACGGATCTACGAAAAAATGATCCGTGAGAGTGACATCAGGGATGTTCACATTGCTCCGCATACGCTGAGGGTCGCTGCGATGTTTACGATTTTGACTCGCCTCAAAGAGTCTAAGAAAGCGTCGGTTGATGTATTGAAAAAAATGCGTCTGTATGACGGTGAGATTTTAGAAGGGTTCAGCGATGTAGATGTGGAGGAATTGAAAAAAGAACACGCGGATGAAGGAATGAGTGGCATTGACCCTCGTTATGTCATTAACCGCATTTCCTCTACCATCATTAAGAAAGAGCTGACGTCGATCAATGCACTGGATGTTCTGCGCTCGCTAAAAGATGGTCTCGGAAGTCACGCTTCCATTTCCAGCGAAGATAAAGAACGTTATCTTGACTTCATTTCACTTGCTAGAAAAGAGTACGACGAAATTGCGAAGAAAGAAGTACAGAAGGCTTTTGTTTACTCCTATGAAGAGTCTGCTGTCACATTGATGGATAACTATTTGGATAATGTAGAGGCCTACTGTAATAAAGCCAAGCTTAGAGATCCATTGACAGGAGAAGAGTTGAATCCAGATGAGCGCCTCATGCGTTCCATTGAAGAACAGATCGGCGTGTCAGAAAATGCGAAGAAGGCGTTCCGTGAAGAGATTTTAATCCGTATTTCTGCCTATGCTCGAAAAGGCAAGAAGTTCGATTATCAGTCTCATGAGCGGTTACGCGAAGCGATTCAGAAGAAGTTGTTCGCAGACCTGAAAGATGTTGTGAAAATCACGACCTCTACGAAGACACCGGATGAGCAGCAACTTAAGAAAATCAATGAAGTTGTCGCTACTCTTATCGATGAGCACGGCTATAACTCAAGCTCTGCTAATGAATTATTGAAGTATGTGGGTAGCTTACTGAATAGATAATTACAAACTCCCAACCGCTCTCTTATTCTATTAAGAGGGCGGTTTCTTGTGGTATAATGGCAAAAAATGAAGTGTGGTGAGACGATGGCCAAAAGTTATTATGCAATTATTGATGTCGGATCGAACACAATGCGTCTAGTCATTTATTTGAGGGAAAAAGGTGGACGTCTTCGGGAAGTTGAGAACGTGAAAGCTGTTGCCAGATTGAGGAATCACCTCATGGACGACGGCCTCTTATCAACAGAAGGGATCCAAATCCTTTTGACCACGTTAAAAAGCTTCAAGCAAGTGGCAGAGTCTTATCCTTTAGAAGAGATCGTTTGTGTAGCGACCGCTACCATCAGACAAGCGCAGAATCAAGCCGAAATCATTCACCAGGTATCAGAACATACAGGCTTTGATATGCGCATACTTTCTGATCAAGAAGAAGCTTATTATGGTTATCTGGCTGTGGTGAATTCGACGCCTGTAACAGAAGGAATTACTGTCGACATCGGTGGAGGAAGCACTGAAGTTACATATTTCAAGGAGAGGGAATTGATCGAATCCCATAGCTTCCCATTTGGAGCGCTGACGCTTAAACAAGATTTCTTCAAAAAGGATCTTCCTACAGAGGAAGAAATGTCCGACCTTCGGCATTATTTGATTGAACAATTCCAATCGCTCCCATGGCTTAAGAAAAAGAACGTTCCGTTGATTGGAATTGGGGGAGGCGCGCGTAACCTCGTTCAAATTGATCAGAACTTGAAAGAATATCCTCTTGCAGGCCTACATCAATATAAAATGAAGGACAGTGACCTCGCTTTTATCAAGAACTATCTTTTCACCTTGAATATGAAGAAGTTGCAGAAGGTTGAGGGGTTATCGAAGGACCGTGCGGACATCATCCTTCCTGCAACAGAAGTGTTTCATTCTTTGTATGATACGGTCCATGCTTCAGGTTTCATCTTAAGCAGAAAAGGGTTGCGCGACGGTATTTTTTTCGAGCAGCTGACGAGTGAAATGGGGACAGCCCTCTTTCCGAATGTGTTAGAGGAGAGCATTCAGGAACTGATCAGTGATTATGAGTTGAATGTGAAACACATCCAACATGTACAGCACCTGGCTCATGATTTGTTCCATCAGCTCCATGACCGTGGAATCGGCGCTTTGAGGAAAAAAGACTGGCAGGAAGTGAAAAGGGCGAGTTATGTGTTCAACCTTGGTGAATATATTGACAATGAATCATCCTCTCAGCACACTTTTTACCTCCTCGCTAACCGGACGATTGACGGACTGATGCATATGGAAAGGTTACGGATGGCTTTAATGGCCTCTTTCAAAAACAAAACGGTCTTCAAGCAATTCCTAGATCCATACAAAGAGTGGTTCTTGAAGGATGAACGGAAAAAAATCCGCCTTCTCGGGTCGATGTTGAAATTTTGTTACAGTCTTGACAGTACTCGTAGGCAGACGGTGGAAAAGCTGGAACTATCCAATGATGGGGACGACCTTCGTGTTACCCTCTATTGTAACGGGGCCTACATGCCTGAAGAATATCAAACAGAAAAGCAGAAAAAACATCTAGAAAAATCCTTAAAGAAGACTATCGAGCTCTCCTTTGTGGAAAATAAAAAGTAGTCCGTTCCGGGCTGCTTTTTTTGTCATTTTATTTTCGTTTTGCATCGTTCGACATTTTTAATCAAATTTTTACAAAAAGTTAACTCTGCATTTAAATGTGGAATATATTGATGTACTAACCTGAATGTGAATACATGTGTAAAGGGTGTGCGTAATGTCAACAGAACAAAAGACGAAAGAATTGGACAATCCACTTTTTTATAACAATCGAGAGCTCAGCTGGCTTGGATTTAATGAGCGGGTATTAGATGAGTCTCTTGATATGGACAACCCTTTGCTCGAACGGTTGAAGTTTTTAGCTATCGTGTCTTCCAACCTTGATGAGTTTTTTATGGTGCGGGTGGCAGGGTTGAAGGACCAAGTCAAAGCTGGTTTCAATAAACCGGAAAACAAAGCCGGTTTGACTCCAAAGCAACAGCTGAGGAAAATCGCTGAGATTAACCACAAAAATGTGGAAAAACAATACGCGGCCTATCAGTCGATGAAACCGGAATTGGAAAGCGAAGGAATCTCGATTTTGTCCATTGATGATTTGACAAAAGAAGAGATCCAACGTTTTGAAACCTATTTCGATGAAGAAATCTTTCCAGTGTTGACCCCGATGGCGGTGGATGCCTATCGTCCTTTCCCAATGCTCTTGAATAAGTCCATCAATCTTGCAGTCGTCATTCGAGACGAACTGGATCGAGAAGGAGCAACCAAAACGGCGATTGTCCAAGTTCCGTCTGTACTGAATCGTTTCGTAACTGTGAATCATGAAGAGAAATATCAATATGTCCTATTGGAAGAAATCATCGGTCATTTCATGAGCAAGTTGTTCAAAGGGTATGAAGTTGAATCGATCACAGAGTTCAGAATCACAAGAAATGCCGATATGACGATTCATGAAGAAGGGGCCCGGGATTTACTAAAAGAGATTGAAAAAGAACTGAAGAAACGGAAGTGGGGAGCGGCTGTCCGGCTGGAAGTCAGGGATGGTAAGTATGACGATAAATTGGTCCGCTTTTTATTAAAAGTCCTAGAAATCCACCAAGATGACTTATATATCACAGACGGACCGCTGGATTTAACCTTCTTATTCAAATTCCATAAAACCTTCGAAGATGTGAAGGATCATCTCTATTACGAAACATTAATGCCTCAACCCCCTCGAGATCTTAGTAGTGATGAAAATATCTTCGAACAAGTAATGGAACGCGATGCTTTTCTCCATCACCCTTATGAATCGTTTGAACCTGTTGTCGACTTCGTAGCAGATGCAGCAGATGATCCTCATGTTCTGGCTATTAAACAGACCTTATACCGGGTTTCTGGAGATTCACCGATCATTGAGGCTCTCAAGCGTGCGGCGGAAAAAGGGAAGCAAGTAACCGTACTTGTCGAACTGAAAGCACGTTTTGATGAAGAAAACAACGTACAATGGGCAAAAGAACTGGAAAAAGCGGGTTGTCATGTCATTTATGGAATGACCTATTTGAAAACCCACAGCAAAATCACGTTGGTTGTCCGAAAGAAGAATGAGAAAATTGAACGTTTCGTTCACCTGGGGACAGGGAACTACAATGACCAGACAGCATCGCTTTATACAGATATGGGAATCATCACAGCGAAGCGGAAGTTCGGGATTGATGCCACAGACTTTTTCAATTATCTAAGCGGGTTTACCGAGAAACCTCAATTTCATCACCTGTCGATGGCCCCGTTTGATATACGAAATGACTTTATTCGTTATATTAATAATGAAATCCGTTTTCAAAAGCAACATGGCAACGGCCGCATCATAGCAAAGATGAATTCCCTAACAGATAAAAATATAATTATGAAGCTTTACGAAGCCTCTCAAGCAGGCGTGCAAATTGATTTGATCGTGCGTGGGATCTGCTGCCTTCGCCCTGGAATCAAGGGTTTCAGTGATAACATTCGTGTCATTAGTATTGTCGGTCGTTTCCTGGAGCACAGCCGGATTTATTATTTCCACCATAATGGAGATGACCGTGTCTTTTTATCCTCTGCTGACATGATGACAAGAAACATGGTCAAGCGTGTCGAGCTTTTGTTCCCCATCCATGAACCAGAGATTAAAAATCGATTGCAAAAGATACTATCTGTCATGCTGAATGATAATGTCAAAGCGAGGGAACAAAAGAATGACGGAGCCTATGAACATGTCAAACGTCCTGAAAATGCGCAACCTATCAACAGCCAAATGAAACTTTATGATATGGCTTACCGGGTCTTAGAGGACGAAGAATAACAACGACATATCACTTTAGAGGCAAAAAGTGAAAAAGGCGTACCCATCGGTGCGTCTTTCTTGTTATAATGGAATGGATTTGATCATTCATTAAAAAAATAAGCGAAATTTGTTGAATACGGGAGCGTTTCAACTCTATAATAGTACATGGACTTGGAAACGTTTTCGAGGAAACATTAGCCAACAACTACTTGGGGGTATTCTACGTGTCTAAACAAGGCTCCACTCAAAACTTTTGGGAAAATTTCCATGGCCCCAACATGGGGTACATCGAAGAACAATTCGAACAATATGAAAACGATCCTAGTGCTGTCGATCCTTCTTTGAAGGAAATTTTTGATGAGCACGGGGCTCCTGAATGGATGGGAAGCGATGCGGTTGCTGAAACCACTGGATCTGCTTCACCTTCTGAGAGGGACATAGCTAAAATTACCTCAGCTTTGAAACTTGTTGAGGCTATTCGTCGTCATGGTCACCTGCAGGCAAATATCTATGCGGTAGGCAGTGATGAGCGACCTAAAACAAATTTGCTTGAATTGGAAACATATGGACTACAAGAAAAGGATTTAAAAGAAATCCCGGCTGATTGGGTGTGGCCTGATGCCCCCATGAAACTGGATAATGCACTTCAAGTAGTCAAAACATTAAAAGAACGATATGCAGGGACCATTTCTTTTGAATTCGGTCATGTAAATAACGAAGATGAAAGAAAATGGCTCCAAGATAAAGTCGACACTGGTTCTTATACTGTGTCACTCACAGATGAAGAGAAGAAGCAATTGCTATACCGTCTGGCTGAAGTCGAAGGCTTTGAAAACTTCCTGGCAAAGACATTCGTTGCACAGAAACGATTTTCTATTGAAGGCTTGGACATGATGGTGCCGATGCTTGATCATATTATCCAATCGGCTTCCGGAGACAAAATCAAACATATCATGATGGGCATGGCCCACCGTGGGCGTTTGAATGTACTTGCTCATATCCTTGGCAAGCCTTATGATCGCATTTTTTCTGAATTCCACCTTTCCCCAGATAAGGAGCTGATGCCATCTGAAGGTTCCATGGGAATCAACTACGGTTGGACAGGTGATGTTAAATATCACTTTGGTGCGAGAAGAGAAATTGAGAATGGAGAACAGTCCGCTACGCGTGTGACTCTAAGCCATAACCCTTCACATTTAGAATACGTCAATCCAGTAGTTGAAGGATTCACACGTGCAGCTCAGGATGACCGCTCAGAGCCGGGTTATGCAAAAATGGATGAGGACGAGGCATTCGGCCTTTTGATTCATGGTGACGCTGCTTTCATCGGAGAAGGTGTTGTAGCAGAAACCTTGAACATGAGTGACCTCCCTGGCTATCGCACGGGTGGAACGGTCCACATTATTGCTAACAACCTTGTCGGTTTCACGACGAATAGGAAAGACGGGCGCTCGACACGTTATGCGAGTGACCTTGCCAAAGGATTCGAAATTCCTGTTGTTCATGTAAATGCTGATGATCCGCTGGCTTGTTTATCAGCGATGGCCCTTGCGTATGAGTACCGTCAGAAATTCCATAAAGATTTCTTGATCGATCTCGTCGGATATCGTCGTTTCGGTCACAATGAAATGGATGAACCACGCTCTACACAACCGAGACTCTATAAGGAAATTGATGAACATCCGACGGCTGCAGCTGTATTTGAAAAACAGCTCCAGGAAGCATCAGTCGTAGGTGACGGTGCTCTTGAAGACATGAAAAAGGAAGTGGAACAAAAACTCCGCGACATCTATAACAATATGAAGGAGCATGAAACGTCTTCTCCTGACGTCAAAGAGCGTCCGAGTGGAGTTGAACGAAATCTCGACGAAATCGATACAGCCATCGATATTGATCGTCTAAAAGGTTTAAATGAAGGTATGCTGAAGCGTCCTGAAGGATTTAATGGCTTTAAAAAGCTCGAGAAAATTCTTCAAAGACGCAGTAAAATGCTTGATGATGGACAAAAAGTTGATTGGGCGACAGCAGAAGCCTTGGCATTTGCTTCGATTCTTGAGGATGGACGTCCGATCCGAATTACAGGACAAGATACGGAGCGCGGAACATTCGCCCACCGTCACCTTGTTCTTCACGATGTGGAAACAGGGGAAACGTACTGTCCAATGCATGGTTTAGAGCAGGCGAATGCGTCCTTCGACATTCATAACAGCCCATTGTCTGAAGCTGGGGTTATTGGGTTTGAGTATGGATATAGTGTCCAAGCTCCCGAATCCCTCGTGCTTTGGGAAGCTCAATTCGGTGACTTCGCTAATGCTGGACAAGTCATCTTTGACCAGTTCGTATCTGCTGGCCGTGCCAAATGGGGAGAAAAATCCAATATGGTCTTTTTGCTTCCTCATGGATATGAAGGCCAAGGGCCGGAGCACTCCAGTGCACGCCTGGAGCGTTTCTTACAGTTGGCGGCTGAAAACAACTGGACGGTAGCCAATGTCACGTCTTCAGCTCAATATTTCCACTTGTTAAGAAGACAAGCAGCCATTAGTAATCAGGAAGAAGCACGTCCTCTTGTTTTGATGACACCGAAGAGTCTTTTGAGAAATCAACGAGTAGCTGTTTCAGGTGAACAATTCAGCAAAGGGCGATTCCAACCGATTATGAAGCAACCAATTTTATCTGAAAACAAAGATAAAGAAAAAGTGAAAACTCTCCTTCTCGGAAGTGGGAAGATCATGGTCGATATTGAGGATACGGTTGATGGTACCGATCAGACCTTTGAGACGATCGATGCTGTAAGAATCGAACAAATCTATCCATTCCCTGAACAACGATTAGCTGAGATGTTAGAGACTTATCCGAATTTAGAAGAATTAGTATGGGTCCAAGAAGAACCACAGAACATGGGTAGCTGGTACTTCGTCGAAGGGATTTTGCACAAACTGTTGAAAGAGGGGCAGATTCACCGCTTTGTCGGTCGTCCGCACCGTGCATCACCTTCCGTCGGAGAGCCGAACATCCATAAAACGGAGCAGAATCGAATCATTCATGAAGCGCTACAGATGTCTAAAGGAGGAGAAACAAATGAAGGAAATTAAGGTTCCTGAATTAGCTGAATCCATAACAGAAGGTACAATATCAGAATGGCTCGTCAAAAAAGGGGATCAAGTGGAAAAAGGCGACCCGATTCTCGAGCTTGAGACAGATAAAGTAAACGTTGAAGTGAATGCAGATGCCAGTGGAGTTATTGCTGAGTTGTTGAGAGAAGCAGGAGACGACGTAGAAGTCGGCGATGTAATAGCTAAAGTCGATGAAAACGGCGAAGCGGAAGGTTCAGATGAAGATACTTCTTCTGATGAGGAAGAATCTGAACCAAAAGAAAAAGAAGAGGAATCCAACAAAGAAGAAGAATCTCAGAAAGAAGAAAAACAGTCTTCTGAAGAAAAGAAAGAGTCTTCCAGCAAGGATTCTAAAGACGTGATTGCTACTCCAGCTGCCCGCAAACGTGCGCGTGAACTTGGAATTGACTTGAGCGAGATTTCTGCCCGCGATCCCCTTGGCCGCATCCGTCCGGAAGATGTCGATGCTGCTGCCAAAGGAGAAAGCAAGCAAGAATCTAAAGGTTCTTCCAAGCCTTCTTCTGAAGATAAACCTAAGAAGCAGGAGAAGAAAAAAGAAGAAACGAAGAAAACAGAATTCGATAAGCCAGTCGAACGGGTGAAAATGTCCCGTAGACGCCAGACGATTGCTAAGAGACTCGTTGAAGCCCAGCAGGAATCTGCGATGCTCACAACCTTTAACGAAGTAGACATGACCAATGTTATGAAGCTTAGAAGTGAACGTAAAGAATCCTTCCTGAAGAAGCATGACATTAAATTAGGTTTCATGTCCTTCTTCACAAAAGCAGCGGTTGGAGCATTGAAGGAATTCCCGTTACTGAATGCAGAGATACAAGGAAACGAAATCATTAAGAAACAGTTCTACGATATCGGAATGGCAGTCTCTACAGACGAAGGTCTCGTCGTTCCTGTTGTCCGTGATGCAGACCGTCTGGACTTTGCTGGTATTGAAAAAGGAATTGCTGATCTTGCGACTAAAGCACGTAACAAAGAGCTGGGTCTCGAGGACTTGCAAGGTGGATCATTTACAATCACGAACGGTGGAATCTTTGGATCTATGCTTTCTACACCGATTTTGAATGCACCTCAAGTAGGTATCCTTGGCTTGCACAACATTGAAAAACGAGCGAAAGTCATGCCGGATGACACAATTGAAGCTCGTCCGATGATGTACATTGCTCTTTCCTACGACCACAGAATCGTAGACGGAAAAGATGCGGTACAGTTCCTGCGCAGGATCAAAGAAATGATTGAAGATCCATTCGACCTTCTGCTCGAAGGCTAAAATCAATCCCCTTCCACAACTTCCGTGGAAGGGGATTTTTTATTCCTCAATCCACAAACGCACCCTATTCTTGAAGACTCAGTTTCGAGATGTTCGTTGGAATTTTAGGGGCTCCGGGAAACCGTTCGCTTTCCATGGGGCGGGCGGTGAGCCTCCTCAGGCTATGAACTGACCCCCTATTTTTGGACACTATGTAATTAAGCTGCTTTCTCAAATTTTTCACGGTATTGAACTGGACTCATCCGAAGTTTTGACTTGATCCGTTCGTTGTTGTAATCATCCATGAAGACG
>NZ_WMEZ01000017.1 GCF_009856415.1 Halobacillus litoralis
ATCAGATAGATAAGTCATCGATCCATTAGTATCCGTCAGCTCCACGTGTCACCACGCTTCCACCTCGGACCTATCAACCTCATCGTCTCTGAGGGATCTTATTTGCTTAAAGCAAAGGGAAATCTCATCTCAAGGGGGGCTTCATGCTTAGATGCTTTCAGCACTTATCCCGACCACACGTAGCTACCCAGCGATGCTCCTGGCGGAACAACTGGTACACCAGCGGTGTGTCCATCCCGGTCCTCTCGTACTAAGGACAGCTCCTTTCAAATTTCCAACGCCCACGACGGATAGGGACCGAACTGTCTCACGACGTTCTGAACCCAGCTCGCGTACCGCTTTAATGGGCGAACAGCCCAACCCTTGGGACCGACTACAGCCCCAGGATGCGATGAGCCGACATCGAGGTGCCAAACCTCCCCGTCGATGTGGACTCTTGGGGGAGATAAGCCTGTTATCCCCGGGGTAGCTTTTATCCGTTGAGCGACGGCCCTTCCATGCGGAACCGCCGGATCACTAAGCCCGACTTTCGTCCCTGCTCGACTTGTAGGTCTCGCAGTCAAGCTCCCTTGTGCCTTTACACTCTGCGAATGATTTCCAACCATTCTGAGGGAACCTTTGGGCGCCTCCGTTACCTTTTGGGAGGCGACCGCCCCAGTCAAACTGCCCACCTGACACTGTCTCCGGACCGGATCACGGTCCTGGGTTAGAATGTCCGTACAGCCAGGGTAGTATCCCACCAGCGCCTCCACCGAAGCTAGCGCTCCGGCTTCTAAGGCTCCTACCTATCCTGTACAAGCTGTACCAACATTCAATATCAGGCTACAGTAAAGCTCCACGGGGTCTTTCCGTCCTGTCGCGGGTAATGTGCATCTTCACACATAGTATAATTTCACCGGGTCTCTCGTTGAGACAGTGCCCAAGTCGTTGCACCTTTCGTGCGGGTCGGAACTTACCCGACAAGGAATTTCGCTACCTTAGGACCGTTATAGTTACGGCCGCCGTTTACTGGGGCTTCGGTTCAACGCTTCGCATAAGCTAACGCATCCCCTTAACCTTCCAGCACCGGGCAGGTGTCAGCCCCTATACTTCGCCTTACGGCTTCGCAGAGACCTGTGTTTTTGGTAAACAGTCGCTTGGGCCTTTTCACTGCGGCTCCTCGGCAGAGGAGCACCCCTTCTCCCGAAGTTACGGGGTCATTTTGCCGAGTTCCTTAACGAGAGTTCTCCCGCTCACCTTAGGATCCTCTCCTCGCCTACCTGTGTCGGTTTGCGGTACGGGCACCTCTTTCCTCACTAGAGGATTTTCTTGGCAGTGTGAACTCAGGAGCTTCGGTACTTTATTTCCCTCCCCATCACAGCTTGACGTTGCCGGACGGATTTGCCTATCCGACCGTCTCACTGCTTGGACGCGCACATCCAGTGGCGCGCTCTCCTTATCCTCCTGCGTCCCCCCGTCGTTCAAACGGAAAGGAGGTGGTACAGGAATATCAACCTGTTGTCCATCGCCTACGCCTTTCGGCCTCGGCTTAGGTCCCGACTAACCCTGAGAGGACGAGCCTTCCTCAGGAAACCTTAGGCATTCGGTGAAAGAGATTCTCACTCTTTTTTCGCTACTCATACCGGCATTCTCACTTCTAAGCGCTCCACCAGTCCTTACGGTCTGACTTCACGGCCCTTAGAACGCTCTCCTACCACTGATCATAAGATCAATCCGCAGCTTCGGTGGTGTGTTTAGCCCCGGTACATTTTCGGCGCAGAGTCACTCGACCAGTGAGCTATTACGCACTCTTTGAATGATGGCTGCTTCTAAGCCAACATCCTGGTTGTCTAAGCAACTCCACATCCTTTTCCACTTAACACACACTTTGGGACCTTAGCTGGCGGTCTGGGCTGTTTCCCTCTCGACCATGAACCTTATCACCCACGGTCTGACTCCCAGAACAAAGTCTATGGCATTCGGAGTTTGACTGAATTCGGTAACCCGATAGGGGCCCCTCGTCCAATCAGTGCTCTACCTCCATGACTTTCTATTCTGAGGCTAGCCCTAAAGCTATTTCGGAGAGAACCAGCTATCTCCGTGTTCGATTGGCATTTCACCCCTACCCACACCTCATCCCCGCAATTTTCAACTTGCGTGGGTTCGGGCCTCCAGTCAGTGTTACCTGACCTTCACCCTGGACATGGGTAGATCACACGGTTTCGGGTCTACGACCGCATACTCACTCGCCCTATTCAGACTCGCTTTCGCTGCGGCTCCGCTTCTGCTGCTTAACCTCGCATACGGTCGTAACTCGCCGGTTCATTCTACAAAAGGCACGCCGTCACCCATTAACGGGCTCCGACTACTTGTAGGCACACGGTTTCAGGTTCTCTTTCACTCCCCTTCCGGGGTGCTTTTCACCTTTCCCTCACGGTACTGGTTCACTATCGGTCACTAGGGAGTATTTAGCCTTGGGAGATGGTCCTCCCGGATTCCGACGGAATTCCTCGTGTTCCGCCGTACTCAGGATCCACTCCGGAGAGAGAAAGATTTCGACTACAGGGCTGTTACCTGCTCTGGCTGACCTTTCCAGATCGATTCGCCTATCTTCCTCTTTGATAACTCCAATGGAGTGTCCTACAACCCCAGAAAGCAAGCTTTCTGGTTTGGGCTGATTCCGTTTCGCTCGCCGCTACTTGGGAAATCGCGTTTGCTTTCTCTTCCTCCGGGTACTTAGATGTTTCAGTTCCCCGGGTGTGCCTGCCTATACCTATGTATTCAGTATAGGATACTGTTCCATTACGAACAGTGGGTTTCCCCATTCGGAAATCTCCGGGTCAAAGCCTACTTACGGCTCGCCGGAGCATATCGGTGTTAGTCCCGTCCTTCATCGGCTCCTAGTACCAAGGCATCCACCGTGCGCCCTTATTCACTTAACTATCTTCGTGAAAAGACGTTTACAATTTCAATTAGATGTCTTGTCATCAA
>NZ_WMEZ01000019.1 GCF_009856415.1 Halobacillus litoralis
CACCCCGAAGGGATCCACTCGCTTCCCGCGCTCGACTTGCATGTATTAGGCACGCCGCCAGCGTTCGTCCTGAGCCAGGATCAAACTCTCCATAAAAGTTAAGTTTGACTTGCTCATTTGCACACCGAATGTGCTTTGTTTCAAATCTCTTCTATAAAAGAAGAAATGTTTTGACGTACTGGTTGGTTCGTTCAGTTTTCAAAGATCAAATAAATTGGTGGAGCCTAGCGGGATCGAACCGCTGACCTCCTGCGTGCAAAGCAGGCGCTCTCCCAGCTGAGCTAAGGCCCCAATATATTAGGAATGGTCGGGAAGACAGGATTCGAACCTGCGACCCCTTGGTCCCAAACCAAGTGCTCTACCAAGCTGAGCTACTTCCCGTTAAAAATGGCGCGCCCGAGAGGAGTCGAACCCCTAACCTTCTGATCCGTAGTCAGACGCTCTATCCAATTGAGCTACGGGCGCATATTTGTTTATGGTGCCGAGGGCCGGACTCGAACCGGCACGGTGGAAACCCACCGCAGGATTTTAAGTCCTGTGCGTCTGCCAATTCCGCCACCCCGGCCTGGCAAGTTTATGTTTAACATCGTTGTTGTTTATTAAGTAGCTCGGTTAAATCATGGAGCGGAAGACGGGATTCGAACCCGCGACCCCCACCTTGGCAAGGTGGTGTTCTACCACTGAACTACTTCCGCATAAAGTGCGGGTGGAGGGACTTGAACCCCCACGCCGTGAAGCACTAGATCCTAAATCTAGCGTGTCTGCCAATTCCACCACACCCGCAAATAAATGGTGAGCCATGAAGGATTCGAACCTTCGACCCTCTGATTAAAAGTCAGATGCTCTACCAGCTGAGCTAATGGCTCCTATCAATGAATGTTAGCGCAAGCAACTAATGGTGCCGGCCAGAGGACTTGAACCCCCAACCTACTGATTACAAATCAGTTGCTCTGCCAGTTGAGCTAGGCCGGCTAACTTGATAAGAAATGGTGGAGGATGCAGGGTTCGAACCTGCGACCCCTTGCTTGTAAGGCAAGTGCTCTCCCAGCTGAGCTAATCCTCCGGATTATTATGAAATTATGATCAAGGCTTGGCAGCGTCCTACTCTCACGGGGGTAAACCCGACTACCATCGGCGCTGAAGAGCTTAACTGCTGTGTTCGGCATGGGAACAGGTGTGACCTCTTCGCCTTCACCACCAAACCTTTTTTCAAGGACAAGATATATTATATTGTCCTTTGAACAAAATTTCAAGGGGTAATTTCAAGTTTTTTTGAAAACCCTCAAAACTGGATAAGGAAACATCTTTTATGAAAAGCAATTGTCACTCACGAATGATTATCATCAGATAGATAAGTCATCGATCCATTAGTATCCGTCAGCTCCACGTGTCACCACGCTTCCACCTCGGACCTATCAACCTCATCGTCTCTGAGGGATCTTATTTGCTTAAAGCAAAGGGAAATCTCA
>NZ_WMEZ01000001.1 GCF_009856415.1 Halobacillus litoralis
CGTCTTCATGGATGATTACAACAACGAACGGATCAAGTCAAAACTTCGGATGAGTCCAGTTCAATACCGTGAAAAATTTGAGAAAGCAGCTTAATTACATAGTGTCCAAAAATAGGGGGTCAGTTCAAAGTCCGAGGAGGCTCACCGCGCTCCCGCGGAAAGCGAGCTATTCCCCGCAGCCCCCATCCACACAACAAAAGTCTCGAAACTGAGTCTTCAAGGATAGGGAGCTTTAGTGAAGTTAGGGGTTATGAAAATAAAAAAAGGTATAAAAAATAACCGCTTCCAGGCGGTTATTTTTTGTGGAACAAGCGGTTCCAAGGGATCATTTTCACTTCTTCCAATCGGATTAAACGAAATACGAACAACAGCACAATGTACAAAACAGAAAGCCCCATCCCCATCGTCAACAACTGAGAAAGTGGTTTACTTTCAAGAAGCCAGCTATGTTTCCATTGAAACCCTACAACTCCGATGATGCCGATTACAAGGCCAAATCTAAAGAACATCTGTAAAGGGAAATTGATGACTTTATATTTCATAAGGACCCCAAGATGCAGGAGTGTAACAACAACGACACCCACTACGATGGCAAGGGCAACTCCATGAATCCCGAATTCAGGACGAGAACTTAACCCGACAAGGACAATAAACTTGATAATGGCCCCGATCAATGTGTTCCACATGGCTGGCCGGGCAAGGTCCAAAGCTTGCAGGGTTGCTTGTAGAGGCGTCTGGATATAGTGAAGTAGAAAGAATGGCGCCATAAATTGCAGCATGAAGGAAGCCTGGCTTGTCCCATAAACAGTCATAAGGATGACAGCAGGGAAGATCATGAACACGATGGTGATCAATCCTCCAGAAGCAATGGATAATCGGATTGACTGCATGATTCGATAAGCGATGGTTTCGTTTTTTCCTTGTGCTGCAGCTTCACTGATTGAAGGGACAAGAGCGATAGAAAGGGCGTGTGTCAAAAAAGTCGGTAAAAATAGCAAGGGCAGTACATATCCTGTAAGTTCACCATATTGCTTGGTCGATTCTATAGCAGTAATTCCTGCAATAGCCAAACTTTGTGCGACAAGGATTGGTTCAAAGAAATACGTTAAGGAACCAATGAAACGACTGCCTGTTGTTGGAAGAGCAATGGTCATCAATTCGT
Organism: Halobacillus litoralis; assembly: GCF_009856415.1. Taxonomy (GTDB): domain Bacteria; phylum Bacillota; class Bacilli; order Bacillales; family Halobacillaceae; genus Halobacillus; species Halobacillus litoralis_C. Next base: position 1,163 of record NZ_WMEZ01000001.1, read on the forward strand.
TGAGTGTTTTTTTTCCCTCGCTGATATGTTTTTTCCAGGATTTTCGCAGGCGGAAGCTTTTGTGGACATTGAATTGTCTCAACATGTACATCAACGAAACGAATTCACCTATGACAGCAGAAACCATGGCACCGGCGGCTGCATATTCAACGCCGTAGGGATAAAGCATTTTTGTAAGGATCACGACTGAACCGATCCGGATGATTTGTTCAATAACTTGAGAAATTGCCTGGGGTTTCATGTTTTGTCTGCCTTGGAAATATCCACGAATCACAGACGATATAGCGATGATAGGGATAATGGGTGTCACAGCTAGCAATGGATATAAGGCTCTAGAATCGGTAAGGAAATAAGTAGCTACAACGGGCGCTAATAGGAACAGTCCAATGGTAAACAGAATGCTTAAGGATCCGGTAATCGCAAGAGAAACTAATAGAATACGCTTGATTTTACTTTCGTTCCGAGTTGCTTCAGCTTCTGAAACTCTCTTTGAAATGGCTACGGGAAGACCGAATTGGGTAATAGTAATGGCTAAAATCAACGTAGGCAAAGCCATCATGTAAAGCCCCACACCTTCAGGTCCCATGACGCGCGCAACGACGATCCTGTTAATGAAACCGAGTAAACGGGTGATCAGTCCAGCAGCAACCAGAATCAGTGCACCATGTAAAAAAGTTTGTTTTGACATATGATTGATCCGCCTTCTCAAAGAAATGAAATTCCGCTACAATGAAGTATATGCGTAAGGATGGACAAGGCATGACACCCGTTTACGAAAACCTTAGAGTGAGGAGCTTCCCAATGGATCAGAAAAAAGCGGTAACGAGCTGGCGAAAAGAATTGAACATTGTTTTACAAAGCAAAGTAGAAGAGTTCCACCTATTAGGCTATAACCGTGCGACCGAAGAAGAAGTGTGGGATTGTTTAATAAAAAAAGTATGGAATGGCGAACCTGAAAAGAGACTGCACCAAATGGTCCAGGATATCCTACATTTGCAGACACATACATATACGAGTTATCTGACAACAGAGGCTTATCAGAATGATGATTTGCTTGCTTCCATTGAAGCTCTGAAGGGAACTTCAGAATATGAATAAAGGAAGATGCCTTTACGGAGATCAGCTTAAAGTTTGTCCTATTGTTGCGAAAGTTTGAAAAAGTAGTAGAATAGGTACGGGGATTATCAAATATTGTCTATTAGCATTTATACATATAGTCGATGGATCATCGCATGTGATCGTACATAAAGGAGGAACAGGACAGTATGGTGAAGCGAGGGCGGATCGTCGCCTTTTTTATCGTAGTTTTATTACTTGCTGCTACGATAGGGACGACCATAACAGGAGTTACGAAAGATATTAAGTTAGGTTTAGATTTGCAGGGTGGCTTTGAAATCTTATACGATGTCGAGCCGTTAGATGAGGACCAGGAAGTGAATGAACAAGTCCTCGAAGCTACGGCCCGTTCATTGACGGAACGTGTGGATACACTGGGTATAAGTGAAACGAACATCACTATTGAAGATGGGGGAAGAATTCGAGTACAGCTTGCTGGAGTGGAAGATCAGCAAACAGCAAGAGAACTGCTCTCGACAACCGCTGAACTTTCTTTCCGGGGCACGGATGGAAAGTTGTATATGGATGGGTCCGACCTAGTTGAGGGAAGTGCTCAGCAGTCTTATCATCCAGATACGAATGAACCCGTCGTAACGCTGAAGGTTAAGAGTGCTTCAAAGTTTTATGATGTTTCAGAGGAAATTTACAACACTCCGAATGATCCAAACACACCATATCCTGACAATCTTTTAGTGATCTGGTTGGATTATACTGAAGAGACTTCCTTCGCTGAAGAGTGGGGGAAAGAAGACCCGGCTTATATTTCTGCACCAGGGTTTTCAGACGGGCCGGTTCGTAGTAATTCAGTTATGATCAGTGGAGATTTCACACAGGAATCGGCCAAACAGTTGGCAGATATTCTAAATGCTGGTTCCCTACCGGTCAATCTTGAAGAAACCTATTCAACATCTGTCGGTGCTCAATTCGGTGAGCAAGCGATGAACAAAACCATCCTAGCAGGCTTCATCGGAATTGCAGCGATCTTCTTGTTTATGATTGCGTATTACCGTTTCCCTGGGGTTATTGCAACACTTACTCTTAGTGTGTACATCTATTTGATTCTCGTTGTTTTTGAACTGATGAATGGCGTTTTGACACTGCCTGGAATCGCCGCTTTGATTCTCGGGGTGGGTATGGCCGTAGACGCCAACATCATTACGTATGAACGAATTAAGGAAGAATTGAAATCAGGCAAATCGCTCCTTTCAGCTTATAAGGCAGGAAACAAACGTTCTTTAGCAACCATTCTTGATGCGAACATAACCACGCTGATCGCAGCCACTGTTCTATTCATTTTCGGAACAAGTTCTGTCAAAGGTTTTGCGACGATGTTGATTGTCAGTATTCTCGTCAGCTTCATAACAGCTGTATATGGTACGCGTCTATTCATGAGTTTATGGGTGAAGAGCCGCTACTTGAATAAGAAGCCGAAGTGGTTTGGGGTGAAACCAGAAGATATCCATGATATTTCTGAAGGAGAAGAAGTCGAAGCAACCTTTATGAAACGTAAATTCGATTTCGTAGGACTGCGGAAACGATTCTTCACGATTTCCATCGCCCTCGTTTTGGCAGGAATTCTAGCTCTTGCTTTCTTCCGCTTGAACTTAGGGATTGACTTTACTAGTGGTTCCAGAGTGTCGATTTTGTCTGATGGGAACATCACATCAGAACAAGTGGAACAAACGATGCAAGAAGAATTTGATGTCAATCCGAAACAGGTCATCATATCCGGGGACAACAGTGAGATTGCAGTCGCCCGTTTCGATGATGAACTGAGTAAAGATAAAATCGGTGAAATTCAAAGCTACTATGAAGAAGAGTTCGGCAATACGCCGAACGTTAGTACTGTATCACCGATTGTTGGTCAAGAGCTCGCTAAAAACGCAGCCCTGGCTGTTTTATATGCATCGATCGGAATCATCATCTATGTGACGATCCGTTTTGAAATCTTCTTTGCTTTGACAGCCATTATCGCCTTGCTGCATGACGCCTTCTTTATCGTTGCGTTCTTCAGTATAACCAGGCTCGAATTTGACATTACGATCATTGCAGCTATTCTAACTATTGTTGGTTATTCGGTGAACGATACGATTGTAACCTTCGACCGAATCCGTGAGAATCTGAGGATGAAGAAGAAAGTCAAATCTTTCAAAGAGCTTGCAAAAGTCGTCAATGACAGTTTGATGCAGACGCTCGCCCGTAGTTTCAATACAGTCATTACCGTCATTTTCGCTGCTGTGATGCTGTTATTCTTCGGAGCGTCATCGATTACGAACTTCTCATTCGCTCTAGTGATTGGACTAATAGCAGGAACGTATTCGTCCCTGTTCATTGCCTCTCAACTATGGCTCATATGGCGAGGGCGTAACATTAAAGATAACCCGATCAACTACGTGAAAAAGAAAAAAACAGACGGTCCTCAAGTGTAAAACTAGAGGTGCTGGATACCAAAGACCATCCTCCAAGAGGGTGGTCTTTTTGATTATTACCGTCTATTTCAGGGTATATCAAGACTATAAAGATATCTTTATCTATTGAAGGAGTGTTGAAGTGATGAAAGGACAAAGCTATCTTATATTGGCTTTCATTTTTGCATTAGTCATTGCTATATTCGCAGTCATTAATGTAGATCCTGTTCAAGTCAATTACTTATTCGGGTCAGGTGAAGCGCCACTGATTCTTGTCATTCTTATATCTGTTCTGCTAGGTGGTTTAGCTACAGCATCCGTCGGCGCTTTACGTTATTACAAGTTGAAAAGAGAAAACAGCCGGTTGAAGTCTGAGACATCTGCCTCCACTGACCGTATCACGGATAAAAATAGTAACGGTCCTGATGAAAAAGAAAGAGCGCCTGAAGAGGAAAGTTCTTCATCAAAAGTCACATAATTGCGTTTGCTACCCCTGGTCCGCTCTTGTATAATAGATGGGTCAGGGGTGAACTTATGATACAAAGCAAGATGAAATGGAAATTTACATATAGAAATCCGGAAGAGAATTCGGCAGGCCTTCCAGGTGTTACTCCGCTTACCCAACAGCTTCTTGAAAAAAGAGGGATTCATGATGCGGAAGCGGCGGACCGTTTTTTAAGGCCTTCGATTGATCAGCTTCACGACCCAATGCTCATGGAGGGGATGGATCGTGCCGTGGCTCGGGTGAAGGAAGCCATTGCTTCCGACCAGTCCATTCTGGTATTCGGTGACTACGATGCAGACGGAGTTACATCTACCTCCGTCATGGTCGAAGCGCTCAGAAAAGCTGGCGCGGACTGCGACTTTTACATTCCTAACCGCTTCACGGAAGGATACGGACCTAATAAAGAGGCTTTCCAATTTGCCTATGATTCCGGTTATGCTCTGATCATTACGGTAGATACAGGGATAGCTGCTATGGAAGAAGCGACTTTTGCGAAGGAGCTGGGCATTGACTTGATTATTACGGACCACCACGAAGTCCAGGAGGTGCTGCCGGATGCGTATGCAATCATCCATCCAAAGACCTCGGCCGATTACCCATTTCAGGAATTAGCTGGTGTCGGTGTGGCTTTTAAATTTGCTCACGCTCTTTTAGGTCGTTTTCCAAAAGAATTTCTTGACCTTGCTGTGATTGGGACAATTGCAGACCTTGTCCCTTTGAAGGGGGAAAACAGAGTCCTTGCTTCCATTGGTCTGCAGGCAATCTCTCACTCGACCCGCCCCGGGATTCAGGCGTTGAGAAAAGTTTGCAGTATTGAGGGAGATATGAATGAAGAGACGATCGGTTTTACGATTGGGCCTCGTCTCAATGCTGTAGGGCGACTGCAAGACGCAACTCCTGCGGTCGATTTATTGCTCTCAGAAGATTTGGAAGAAGCTGACCAAATCGCTACCTTCATCAATCAGTTGAACCAGGAAAGGCAGAAAATCGTTGCGGCGATCGCAAAAGAAGCCGAAGAAATGGTTTCTGTTGAAAATGGGGAAGCTGAGAATGTGATTGTAGTTGCTAAGGAAGGCTGGAACCCAGGCGTGCTCGGCATCGTAGCATCCAAGCTCGTCCGTCAATTTGACCGTCCGGCGATTGTCCTCGCCATTGATGAAGAAAAAGGGGAAGCGAAAGGTTCAGCACGAAGTATTGATGCTTTCGATTTATTCTCGAACTGTATGGAAATAAGGCCTCGTTTTATACACTTCGGTGGTCATGCCCAAGCGGCGGGTATGACACTGGCCATTGACCAAATTGATGATTTGCGAAGCGATTTAATTTCCTTAGCCGAGGAAAAACTATCCGATGACGACTATCAACAAGTCCTTGATATTGAAACCACGGTTGAATTGGAAGACATATCGCTGAAACAAATCGAAGAAGTCAACCAACTCCGTCCATTTGGAATGGGGAACCCGAAACCGTTGTTTCATCTTAATCATACCCCGAAAGAAGTACGGTTGATCGGAAGTAAAAAAAATCATCTGAAATTCCAATTTCAAAGTCAGCAGTCCCGTTTGGATGGAATTGCATTCGGGATGGGGGACCTTTATCAGCAGATATCCCCTCAAGCAGCATTGGACGTTGTAGGAGAACTTGGGATTAATGAATGGAACGGACGCAAAAACTTACAAGTGATGATCAAGGACCTCCGTGTAAAAGAATGGCAGCTATTTGATCACAGAGGTTCTAAACATATAGAGAAGAACTTGATCATTCCACCGAATCAAACGTTTGCAGCTGTCAGCTTTCAAGGGGAAGAACAAGCCCCATGTGATGTTCCTGTCATCCAGGCAGAGACAGTGGAGCACGGGGATTCCTATGATGGTCTTCTGATTATCGATCTTCCTAAACGCATGTCGGATATGACCAAGCTTTTATCTAAACTGGAAACTCGTAAAGTTTATGTCTGTTATCATATACAGGAGAGTACTTTTCTAAAAACATGGCCTTCAAGGGACCACTTCAAATGGTTTTATGGTATGCTATTGAAGCGTGGTCGGTTCAACCTTCATGAAGAAGCAGATCTACTTGCCAATCGTAAAGGATGGGACAAGTCCATGGTGGAATTTATTTCTGAGGTGTTTTTTGAACTCGACTTTGTTAGAATAAAAGACGGGATTATTACAGCGGAATCCGAACCTTCTCAAAAAGATTTGCGGGAATCTTCGCTTTATCTTCAACGGGAGGAACAGCTGAAAATTGAACGTACCTTATATTATTCCACATATAAAGAATTGAAGAGTTGGTTTGACCAATATATGAACCAGCGTTTTAAGCAAGTCAAGGAGGAAGTAACGAATGGATTATAAAGAGCATATTGCAATCGTTGAAGATTGGCCGAAAGAAGGTGTCCAATTTAAGGACATCACTCCATTGATGGACAATGGCCCGGCATTCAAAGCAGCGGTTGATGAAATTGTAGAATACGCAAAAGACAAAGAAATCGATATTGTAGTAGGACCGGAAGCACGTGGATTCATCGTTGGATGCCCTGTCTCTTATGCATTGGAAATCGGCTTTGCACCTGTGCGTAAAGAAGGAAAGCTTCCACGCGAAACAATTAAAGTGGATTATGGTCTCGAATACGGAAAAGACGTATTGACCATTCATAAAGACGCAATTAAGCAAGGTCAACGAGTGCTGATTGTCGACGACCTTCTTGCGACTGGTGGTACAATTGAAGCGACCATCGACCTTGTCGAGCAGTTAGGCGGGGAAGTAGCTGGGTGTGCGTTCCTGATCGAACTCACATACTTAGATGGCCGCAGCAAATTGGACGGACATGACGTCCTTACTTTAATGCAATATTAATGGAAAGAGTGCCCTTTTCAGGGGCGCTCTTTGTTTTACAATTGATGATCGGGCTTTTCCCTTTACAAGAAGAGTCCTTTTTTTGATAATGTTAATCAAATATATTTTGAAAGTTCTAAAGAAACTAGGGTGATTGAATGGCGAAAGATACAGTTCTAACTGCGGAAGAAGTCATAGAACAAGCGAGTCAGTATTTGAACGAGTCAGATCTGGCGTTTATTCGTCGTGCTTATGAATTTGCTGAAAAGGCTCATAGCAACCAGTTCCGAAAGTCAGGAGAGCCTTACATCATCCATCCCATTCAAGTAGCAGGTATTCTTGTAAATTTAGAGATGGATCCTGAAACGATCGCAGGCGGTTTTCTTCATGATGTCGTAGAGGATACAGATGTGTCCCTTAAAGAAATTGAGGAAGCCTTCAATGAAGAAGTTTCGATGCTGGTTGATGGCGTTACGAAATTAGGTAAAATCAAATATAAATCCAAAGAAGCCCAGCAGGCGGAAAACCACAGGAAAATGTTTGTCGCTATGGCGAAAGACATGCGCGTCATTTTAATTAAGCTTGCGGACAGACTACACAACATGCGCACGTTAAAGCATCTTCCAGCTGAAAAACAACGCCGGATTTCAAATGAAACGCTGGAGATCTTTGCACCTCTGGCTCACCGGCTTGGTATTTCTACAATTAAATGGGAGCTTGAAGATACCGCCCTTCGGTATTTGAATCCTCAGCAATACTACAGGATTGTTCATTTGATGAAGCAGAAGAGGAATGAACGGGAGCATTATATTGAGGAAGTCATTGATGAAATCCGAGGTCAATTAAAGGAAGTCAACATTGATGCGGATCTATTTGGACGGCCGAAGCACCTATATAGCATCTACCGGAAGATGGTTCTTCAGAATAAACAGTTCAACGAAATTTATGACTTGTTAGCCGTTAGAATTACAGTCAATAGTATCAAAGATTGTTATGCCGTACTCGGTATCATACACACGTGTTGGAAACCGATGCCTGGCCGTTTTAAAGATTATATAGCCATGCCGAAACCTAACCTATATCAATCTCTGCATACAACAGTAATCGGACCAAAGGGAGACCCTCTTGAAGTCCAGATTCGTACACACGAAATGCATGAAATTGCAGAGTATGGAATCGCAGCACACTGGGCTTATAAAGAAGGAAGGCAGACCTCAGCTGAACAATCGTTTGAAGAGAAGCTTACATGGTTCCGTGAAATTCTTGAATGGCAAAGTGAAACGCATGATGCTGAAGAATTCATGGAATCCCTTAAAGTGGATTTATTTTCAGACATGGTCTATGTCTTCACACCAAAAGGAGACGTGATTGAGCTTCCATCTGGTTCAGTGCCCGTAGATTTCGCCTATCGAATTCATACGGAAGTTGGAAATCAAACCATTGGCGCAAAAGTGAATGGCAAAATGGAACCTTTGGATTATGAATTGAAGACCGGGGACATTGTCGATATCATGACGTCTAAGCATGCGTATGGACCTTCCAAAGACTGGATTAAGCTCGCTCAGACATCACAGGCGAAAAATAAGATTAAACAATTTTTCAAGAAACAGCAAAAAGATGAGAATATATCTAAAGGGAAAGAGCTTGTCGAGCGCGAAATTCGCAACTTCGGTATTCAACCGAAAGATGTGTACACGACAGATAACTTGAACCGTGTATCGGAAAAGTTCAATTTCGCAAACGAAGAAGACATGTTCGCTGCTGTCGGTTATCAGGGAATTACAGCCGCTCAAATTGCTACTCGATTAACAGAGAAAATCAGGAAGCAGAAGCAGCAAGAACAAGACCTTGAGCAGACACTTGCTGATGTAAATACTACGGAAATCAAAACTCCTGCAAAAACAGGTAAGAAGGATTCTGGAGTACGAGTGGAAGGGGTGGACAATCTTCTTGTCCGTCTATCCAAATGCTGTAACCCAGTACCTGGCGATGAAATTGTCGGTTATATCACAAAAGGACGTGGAGTCTCTGTTCACAGAAGCGACTGCCCTAATGTCCATACAGAAGAAGCTCAGACACGTCTATTACCTGTGAAATGGGAAACTTCAGTCACAGATTCCAAGCAGTATCATGTGGATCTTGAAATATGGGGTTATGATCGACGTGGACTGCTTAACGAAGTGCTACAAGCCGTCAATGAAACGAAAACGAACATTACCGCCGTATCTGGAAAGTCAGACCGTAATAAAATGGCGACCATTCATATTACCATTTTAATACAGAACACAAGCCATTTACGGAAGATTGTCGAACGGATCAAACAAATTCAAGAAGTGTACACGGTTCGTCGTGTCATGCAATAGAAGTGTAAAGGGGAATCTACGATGAAAGCAGTGGTTCAAAGAGCTGTAAATGCCTCTGTCACCGTTGAGGAAAACGCCGTAGGTACCATAGATCGGGGCCTTGTCGTTTTATTAGGTGTGACTCATGAGGATACAGAGGAAGATGCACGGTATTTAGCTAAAAAGATTCCATACTTGCGGATTTTTGAAGATGAAGATGGAAAAATGAATCATTCACTGGTCGATTTAGGCGGCCAAATGCTATCTATTTCTCAATTCACATTATACGGGGACTGCAGGAAAGGGCGCCGTCCCAACTTCATGCATGCAGCGAAGCCTGATCAAGCGGAAGAGTTGTATGAATCCTTTAATCAGATGGTGGAACATGAAGGTGTTAAAGTGGAAACAGGACAATTTGGTGCCATGATGGACGTTCAACTGACCAATTCAGGACCTGTCACATTAATTATCGACAGTAAAGAACGATAAGAAAAGCTGTACTCGATATCGAGTACAGCTTTTTTATTTGGCACCGTCGAATTTTTAATGAATCTTACATACTAGTTGAAGTAATTGATCAAGCCTTCGGTGATTCCTTGACTGGCTTTCATTTGATAAGAACGCGTTTTGACCGTTTGTTCTTCTCTAGCATCAGATAGGAAACCAAGTTCTAATAGAACAGAAGGCTTATTATTTTCCCTGATGACATGGAAGTTACCTTTTTTCGTACCTCGATCTCGCAATCCTGTATGTGCAACCATGGATGTCTGTATAGGATCCGCGAGTGCTTTGTCTTTTGGAGAGTAATAGTAACTATTAAGTCCTCTAGCAATAACACTGAGTGGTGCCGCATTGTAATGCAGACTGATGAAAGCATCGGCATTGGAACGGTTTGCATGGAAGGAACGGATGGAAAGCGAGATGTACTGATCTTTTGTCCTGGTCATCAGCACTTTGGCTCCTTTGCTTTCCAGCTGGCTTTGAAGAAGAAAAGCCGTATCCAGCGTTAATGTTTTTTCGTAGCTTCCACTTCTACCAACTGCCCCGGGGTCGCGTCCTCCGTGACCAGCATCGATCATTATCGTTTTTCCTTTGAGGGAATTTGAAGTTGCCGGTGTTGTGGCAACACTTTCCTTATTCACCTCTTCGACAATCCACCCAGCAACGTATGCTGTTTTCCTGTCATATGAGATCTTGTACCATTGTCCTTCTTTGCTTAATACTTCAAATCGGTCGCCTTTATGCCCACGACCAATGATTTTGTAATTGGTGGATGGACCTGATCTTAGATTCGTGCCGTTATAGTTCAAAGATACATAGGTGTTTTTCGAAGTAGGAGTGTTCGTTTGATCGTTGTCTGTTTCATTTACAAGCCAACCAGCTACCCAACCTGTCTTTCCGCTGCTGTATTTAATTTGATACCAGCGGTCTTTCTTCGCTATGTATTCATATGTTTCACCTTTACGTATTCTTGTGAGGATGCGACCTCGCGTCGAGTTTTCACTCCTGACATTTAGAACGGTTGTTCCAACTTCCACTTTTCCTTTGACGGTAGAGGGTTGATCCTCATCTGATTTCTCTTCATTGGGAGGTTCATGAGTGTCTCTATTTTCTTTTGTCAGATAGTCCCCATGGACCCAGCCTTTCGTATTTCCTTTTTTTACATAGACCCACTTCCCATCCGTCTTGGTTGGCTCTATGGCATCGCCCTTCATCAAATAGCCTTCGATTTTCCCATCCAGATTCGGAGCGGATCGAATTCTGAGATAATCATACTTGGAATAATGGCGGCCGCTGGATGTTTGCTCGGCTTTGACTTTTGTCAGCCATTTGGCAACCCAGCCGTCTGTCCCTCTCCGCTTGATTTTGAGCCAATCTTCTTTCTCTTGTAAAATTGTGTACGTTTCCCCTGTATGTACCTTGCCGATACGGTCGTAATTCGTTCCAGGTCCGGTTCTTACATTCAAGTGATCGACCTGGATCACCGCTTTGTCGGCATACACGGGGGGAGTTTCATAAAAAGTAAGAACTCCCAGAATAAAAATGAAGAAAATTATGCCTTTTTTCAAAAAATATTCCACCTCCTCAACAGTCTCCTTTCACTATTCGACAAATGCTGTAAATATCCTTCTCCATAGGAAAAAGATTGATCTTATTAATTTGTGGCCATAAACTTGACATAAGGTTGACAGAGATTATATGATTATAATCAATTCTAAAATGATTCGAACAAAACCATTGAGGAAAAAAGTAGTCAGTTTCCATGCGGACAGAGAACGAATGCCTTAGGCTGAAAGCATTCGATCGTTATATTCTGATGAAAGACGTTTCTTAGGTTCTACATCGAAATGAGAGTAGGTGTAGACGTACACAGGCGTTAACTGTTTTGAGTGGAGGCTCTCACAGCCTCAAATCAGGGTGGCAACGCGGGTAATCCCGTCCCTTTTTCGCAAGCGCGGAAAAGGGACGGGATTTTTTGTGGTAAAAAATGGTTTATTTCGTTAGGAGGAGTTAGAAATGAGTATGAATGCCCCTCGTGGTACGCAGGATATTCTGCCTGGCACATCTGAAAAATGGCAGTATGTAGAAGAACAATTAGCTGACCTATGCCGTCGCTATCATTATAAAGAAATCAGAACGCCGATTTTTGAACATACCGAGCTTTTCCAACGAGGTGTCGGGGATAGTACTGACATCGTCCAAAAAGAAATGTACACGTTTGAAGATCGAGGAGGAAGAAGCATCACCTTGAGACCAGAGGGAACAGCTTCTGTCGTTCGTTCATATGTACAGAATAAAGTCTATGGTTTACCGAACCAGCCGACCAAATACTTCTACATGGGGCCTATGTTCCGATATGAGCGACCTCAACAGGGAAGAATGAGGCAGTTTGTGCAGTTTGGTATCGAAGCCTTAGGCAGTGACGATCCAGCTATTGATGCAGAGGTACTTTCACTTGCTTTAAACTCTTACAGAGAACTAGGGCTGAAATCATTGAAACTAGTCGTGAACAGTCTTGGTGACCAAGAGAGCAGGGAGGCCCACCGAGCAGCTTTGGTCCGTCACTTCGATCCACACCGTGAGGAACTTTGTGCGGATTGTCAAGTGAGGCTTGATCAAAATCCACTAAGAGTCCTGGATTGTAAAAAAGACCGTGAACATCCGGCAATGGAAACAGCTCCTTCCATTCTTGAATACTTGAATGATTATTCAAAAGATTATTTTGAACAGGTCAAACAATACTTGGATGTGATGGACATTGAATATGTCGTCGATCCAAACCTCGTACGTGGACTCGATTATTACAACCACACCGCTTTTGAAATTATGAGTGAGGCAGAAGGCTTCGGTGCCATCACCACATTGAGCGGCGGTGGTCGTTATACAGGATTAGTTCAGGAAGTGGGCGGTCCTGAAACATCTGGAATCGGCTTTGCTATGAGTATTGAGCGCTTGTTGATGGCTTTAGAAGCAGAAAATGTTGAACTCCCTACGGATGAGGGATTAGATGTATTCTTTGTTTCCCTAGGTGATGAAGCGAATCGTACAGCTGTAAAGCTAACAGACGAATTACGCCGTGCTGGCATTCAAGTGGACAAAGATTACTTAGGAAAGAAAATGAAAGCCCAGTTTAAAGCAGCTGATCGTCTTGGAAGTAAATTTGTACTTGTCCTTGGTGATCAGGAACTTGAGAATGGGGTCATTAACGTGAAAAACATGGCATCAGGAGAGCAACAAGAGGTGGCTCTTGATGGAATCATTGAACATATGCAGAAAGAACTGACAGGAGGCAAATAAGATGGAAAGAACAAAATGCGGATCTTTGCGCAGAGAACATCTGGAACAGGAAGTCACCCTTAAGGGATGGGTACAAAAACGCCGTGATCTAGGTGGTTTGATTTTTATTGATTTAAGAGACCGTTCAGGCTTAGTTCAGGTCGTTTTCAATCCTGAGACTTCTGGGGAAGCTTTGGAGAAAGCTGAGAATGTTCGCAGTGAATATGTCCTTGAAGTTAAGGGGACTGTGGTTGCCCGCGACGCTCAAACCGTCAATAGCAACCTAGGCACGGGCGAGATTGAAGTAGCTGCAAAGGAATTGACGATCCTTAACAAAGCGAAGACGCCACCGTTCATGATTGAAGATCAATCCGAGGTATCCGAAGACCTTCGTCTGAAATACCGTTACCTGGATTTGAGAAGAAAGGAAATGCAGGAGACGTTTAAAATGCGTCACCAAACGACCCAGTCGATTCGCAATTTCTTAAATGGAGAAGAATTTCTGGATATGGAAACCCCGATGCTGACGAAGAGTACACCAGAAGGCGCACGTGACTATCTTGTTCCGAGCCGGGTTCATGAAGGTGAATTCTATGCACTGCCTCAATCTCCTCAGCTTTTCAAGCAGCTGTTGATGATGTCAGGATTCGAGAAGTATTACCAGATTGTCCGTTGTTTCAGAGATGAAGACTTGCGCGCTGACCGTCAGCCTGAATTTACACAGGTCGATATTGAGACATCATTCATGACAAAAGAAGATATCATGGCAATGACAGAGCGGATGATGAAGCGCGTCATGAAAGAAGTGAAAGGCAAGGAAATCGAAACTCCGTTCCTTCGTATGCCATATGATGAGGCGATGGAACGTTACGGGTCAGATAAGCCTGACACCCGCTTCGGTCTTGAGCTAGTGAATCTTTCTGAAGATGTGAAGGATTCCGGTTTTAAGGTCTTCAGTGGAGCGGTTTCTTCCGGCGGCCAAGTTAGTGCCATTAACGTGGAAGGGAAAGCCGACGAATTTTCCCGCAAAGATATTGATAAAATGACAGAAGATGTCAAAGTTTATGGAGCCAAGGGATTGGCATGGTTAAAAGTGAAAGATGGGGAGTTCAATGGACCGATTGCGAAATTCTTCTCTGAAGAAGAGGCGGCATCGATTAAAGAAAAAGTGGCTGCAAAAGATGGGGACCTTCTTCTCTTTGTAGCGGATCAGACCTCCGTTGTTCATGATAGTCTAGGAGCTTTACGTCAAAAGCTTGCCCGTCGTTTAGACTTGATAGATGAGTCCAAGTTCAACTTCCTATGGGTTACCGACTGGCCGTTATTCGAGTATGATGAAGATGAAGGCCGATATCATGCGGCACACCACCCGTTTACGATGCCTGCAGGCGGACGTATGGATGAACTGAAGAAAAATCCAAAAGACGTCCGTGCAGAAGCCTATGACATCGTTCTCAATGGTTATGAACTTGGCGGAGGTTCCTTGCGTATTTTCGAAAAAGAAATGCAGCAGGAAATGTTCGAAGTCCTTGGCTTCAGCCAGGAAGAAGCGAATGAACAGTTTGGATTCCTTCTTGAAGCACTAGAATACGGTACGCCGCCACACGGAGGCATTGCCTTTGGACTGGACAGGCTCGTCATGCTTTTAGCCGGCCGTACAAACTTGCGTGACACGATCTTGTTCCCGAAAACAGCATCAGCACAAGACCCGATGACAAACGCTCCGGGACCTGTCAGTGATGCTCAATTGGATGAACTTCACCTTCAGTTGAAGCCATCTAGTCAGTCTGACTCAGTTGAATAAATGTCTCGCTTAATTGTTGATTCTGTTATGGTTATATGCTAAGATTACATTACAAAATTAAAAAGACCAATCCTGATGTGTACGTTGTTCGAATGTACGTTTTGACCGAACATTTTTGAAACGGGAGCCTGGTGTTTCCACATGGAATGCATGCCTCATAACCATCACTGATGGGAGGACGCAAGAAATGTGGAACAGGGCACCCACCTGCCTAGAGCGGGTTCAAAACTCATGATACGACGGCACAATTGGGATTGGTTTTTTTAATTGTTCTTTACTTAAAAATGAATGATTAAAAATTGAACAAAAAAGGCGTTTCCCGCTTAGGGAAACGCTTTTTTTAATGGGCTATGAAATGATAAGACACCCACCTGTGTGCTAGTTAGCGTGCAAGGTTCTCGAGATTTCCGTTTTTCTCCATGCGAAACTGAGGCTTGTAAGCATGATCAGAGTCATCAAACATGACCATTTTTCTAGCACGGTCCATAATTTGAATCAAAGCCTGGTAATCTTCTGTCATGGCTTCGAGCTGACCATTTAATTGCTGATTTTGTTCGACTAACTCTTTATTTTGACGCTCTAGTTCCGATAGGCGGTTTTGTAGAGAACCGGAATTTGTACTCTCTTGTTTTAGGTTGTTCAAGAAAGAAATGACGTCTTCTAAGCCGAGTTCTTGATGAGCCCGCTTTTCCTCATGGATTTCTGCGGTAACCGGCTCAGGAAGTAAGTAATCTTCTTCCTCTATTTCTGCTTGATAAACAACAGGCGCCTGAGGTCTCTGATAGACAGGTTGCTGCTTCGCTTCTTTACGTTTTTTCTCTTTTCGTTGTTTCTTGGCAAGCTCAACGGCCTGTTCATATTTTTGGCGGACTTCTGCGTTCCATCTAAACCCACAGGCCGCGGAAGTACGGTTCAAAATATCACCGACTTCATCAAAAGCTTTCAATTGTGTGCTACCTTCCCGTATATGTCTCAGAACGGTTTCAGCTAATAATAGATCATCTTCATGAGACCAGGCATCTTGTCTTACTTTAGGCATATTCACCACTCCTAATTTTATCTTTAAAGATAATAGTTTGTCAGATTTAGTAGTAGTGTAGCCAAGAAGAAGTGGAAATATACTCAAGTAGACTTTTGCTTTTTGATTTTGCTATAAACCTGTTCAAGGGCTTGTTCGAATTTACCTGTCCGTTTCGGTTGATAGTATTGGCGTGATTGTATGAGGTCAGGGAGGTATTGCTGGTCCACCCATGCATTCTCATAATTATGAGGATACTTGTAATCGATCCCTCTTCCTAGCTTTTCTGCACCTTTGTAATGAGAGTCTTTTAAATGTTGAGGAACTTCTCCGCTTTTTCCATTTCTAATATCAGATAGAGCCGCATCCAGGGCTTTGTACGCACTGTTGGATTTCGGGGAGAGAGCAAGCTCCGTCACAGCTACTGCTAATGGAATGCGGGCCTCAGGAAATCCGATTCTCTCAGCTGCTTCCACGGCAGAAAGAGCTCTAGGACCTGCTTGAGGATTGGCGAGACCAATATCTTCATATGCAATGACTACTAATCTTCTAGCGATGCTATCAAGGTCCCCAGCTTCGATCAGTCGGCCTAAATAATGAAGGGAAGCGTCCACATCACTGCCGCGAATCGATTTTTGAAAGGCTGAGAGGACATCATAATGAGCATCTCCATCTTTATCATGTGAAAAGCTTTTTTTCTGCATACATTCCTCTGCCACCTCTAGGTTGATGTCCACAATCCCATTTTCATCCGCAGGTGTAGAAAAAGCGGCTAGTTCCAACCCGTTCAAGGCGGCGCGCAGATCTCCATTGGAAGATTGAGCAAAGTGGTTAAGAGCTTCGTCAGTCATTTGGATGTTCATGTGACCAAGACCCTTTTCACGATCTTCCAACGCTCTGTGAACCGCCTGTTTGATGTGATCGTCATCTAACCTGTACAGCTCAAATAAATGACAACGGCTACGAATCGCCGGATTTATAGAATGGTATGGGTTACTTGTCGTACAACCAATCATGGTTAAACGATTGCTTTCCAGATGTGGGAGAAGGAAATCCTGCTTTGCTTTATCCAGACGGTGGACCTCGTCAAGGATTAAAACAAGCTGCCCGTGCATCTTCGCTTCTTCCACAGCTATTTCCATATCTTTTTTCTTATCCGTTACCGCATTCAACGTCTTATGAGGGATATTCAAGCTTTTGGCAAGTGCGGTTGCCATCGAAGTTTTCCCTGTCCCAGGTGGCCCGAATAAAATCATCGATGCCAGGCGTTCAGCCTTGATCATACGGTTGATGGTTTTTCCTTCGGCAACGAGATGGGACTGTCCGATAATTTCATTTATATTAGCTGGGCGCAATCGAAAAGCAAGTGGCTGCTGACTCATAGAACATTCTCCTTTTGGCAGTTATGAATGTAAGCGTAGAATGATTCCAAGGAAAATGCAAGGGACTTGCCATTCATGCTATAATAGCGTTTGGTATAATAGAGAGAGGAAGATGACCATGACTCATTTGACTAAGAAAAAGCGTGAAATCTTCATTCGCTGGAGCTTTTTCTTTATTGGTTTAGTCATCCTGGGCCTCGGTATTTCAATGACGATGCAGGTGAAAGAGTTTGGAATAGGACCATGGGATGTGTTTCATTATGGTCTGTTTCTTCAACTAGGTCTCACCGTAGGGACCTGGTCGATTATCGCCGGGTTGCTGATCGTTCTGACGAGTTCCGTTTTTCAAAAAATGTGGCCGCAAGCAGGAACGATATTAAATATGATTCTTATCGGTGTTTTTATTGATTTCTTTAATTGGCTTTTACCAGAACCTGAAACTTTGGTTATGCAATTATTCATTTTTATATCAGGAACGTTTGTCATTGCTTTTGGGATTGGTGTCTATGTTGCACCTGAGATCGGGGCAGGACCACGTGATAGTCTGATGTTATTGATTACGAAGGCGACTGGATGGAAAGTATCGACAGTAAGAAATGGAATTGAAATCATCGTAGCCATTGCAGGTTTTGCCCTTGGTGGACCTGTTGGGGCAGGGACGGTATTCATCGCCCTGTTTCTAGGTACATTTGTAGGATACACTTTACCACAGGCAAAAACATGGCTACAGTTTTTATTAATGAAGGGTGACATGTATGAAGATATCTACCAAAGGCCGATACGGGCTAACCATCATGATTGAACTGGCAAGGAAATATGGAGACGGACCAATTTCTTTGAAACAGATAGCCAGAGACAATGACTTATCCGAACACTACCTGGAGCAGTTGATTGCACCATTACGAAACGCAAGTCTTGTTAAAAGTGTTCGTGGTGCCTATGGGGGCTATATGCTCACGAAGGCTCCTCATGAAATTACAGCAGGAGATGTGATCCGTGTTTTAGAAGGGCCGATCACACCAGTTGAAGGGATTGAAAATGAAGAGCCTGCCAAACAAGCGTTGTGGAAGAGGGTCAGGGATGCAGTGAAAGATGTCCTTGATACCACAACTCTTGAAGACTTGAAAGATCATGTCGATGACCAGACTCAGGATGCTTATATGTTTTATATTTAATGGTCGGAGGTGAAAAGATGAAGTCAATTTATTTGGATCATGCGGCGACATCACCAGTCCACCCCAAAGTGATTGAAGAAATGATGCCTGTTTACAAAGATGTATTTGGTAATCCGTCAAGTGTTCATCAGTTTGGAAGGAAAGCCCGTCGGATCTTAGATGAAGGTCGCAGCAGAATCGCACGTGGCCTCGGTGCGAATGAGAAGGAAATTGTTTTTACGAGCGGGGGGACCGAAGCGGATAATTTAGCGATCATTGGTACGGCGAGAGCCAATCGTTCGAAGGGCAAGCATATCATTACCACTTCGATTGAACATCATGCTACATTACATGCAGTCGAATACTTGGAGTCTCATGACTTTGAAGTCACCTATCTGCCTGTCGACGAGCATGGGATTGTAAAAGTGGAGGATGTAAAAGCTGCTCTCCGCGAAGATACCATTCTTGTCTCCATCATGATGGTCAATAATGAAACAGGAGCGATTCAGCCGATTGAAGAGATAACTGCCGTGTTAAAGGAACACCAGGCTTATTTTCATTCTGATATTGTCCAGGCATACGGTCTGATGGATATGGATGTTTCGCAACTGGGAGTCGATTTGATGGCGGTTTCCGGTCATAAGATCAATGGTCCGAAAGGGATCGGTTTTTTGTATATCCGTGAAGGTACGGTGATTGAATCTCTTCAATATGGTGGAGAACAAGAACGTAAAAGGCGGGCAGGTACAGAAAACATTCCAGCCGTTCAAGGGCTGAAGACAGCTGTTGAGATTATGGAGGCTGAACGTTCGACGTATAAAGAAAAATACCTTCATTATAAGCAGCTCTTTCTTCAAACACTGCAGGAAGAGAACATTTCATTCGAAGTGAACGGGTTCCATGAAAAAACAATAGAATCGATCGTAAACATCAGTTTTCCTGGAATGAACGTGGAAACGCTGCTCACGAACTTTGATTTGTCAGGCATCGCTGCTTCAAGCGGAAGTGCTTGTACGGCAGGTTCTGTAGAGCCATCTCATGTTCTTTCTGCGATGTATGGATCCGACCATCCGAAAACGACAAATTCGATCCGATTCAGTTTTGGACTCGCAAATAATGAAGAAGATATAACAGAAGCAGCAAGGAGAGTCAGCCAAATTATTAAACGGCTGGCTTGATAAAGGAAGGTGAAAGAAATGAAAAATCCTAAAGATACACGGGTAGTCGTTGGAATGAGTGGCGGGGTGGATTCATCTGTCGCAGCTCTTCTATTGAAAGAACAAGGCTACGATGTTGTGGGTATTTTTATGAAGAACTGGGATGATACCGATGAAAATGGTGTCTGTACAGCTACGGAAGATTATGAAGATGTCATCCGCGTCTGCAACCAGTTGGATATTCCGTATTTTGCAGTGAATTTCGAGAAACAGTATTGGGACAAAGTGTTCACTTATTTCCTTGATGAGTACAAAAAAGGCCGCACACCGAATCCTGATGTGATGTGTAACAAAGAGATCAAGTTCAAAGCGTTCATGGACCACGCGATGTCTCTCGGAGCTGACTACTTGGCGACGGGCCACTATGCGCAAGTCCGTGAGAACGACGGCACATATGAAATGCTTCGTGGAGTCGATCACAATAAAGATCAAACGTACTTCTTGAACCAGCTATCACAGGAAGTGCTTTCTAAGGTGATGTTCCCGCTGGGTCATCTTGAGAAAAAAGAAGTGCGTAGGATTGCGGAAGAGCATGGTCTTGCCACTGCGAAGAAGAAAGATTCTACAGGAATCTGCTTTATCGGGGAGCGTAACTTCAAGGAATTCTTAAGTGAATATTTACCTGCACAACCAGGCAATATGGAAACGCTGGATGGTGAAGTGAAAGGCAAGCATGACGGATTGATGTACTATACATTAGGTCAGCGTCAAGGATTAGGTATTGGAGGCGCTGGAGACCCATGGTTCGTCGTAGGCAAGAATGTGACGGATAATATTCTCTACGTTGGACAAGGGTTCCATCATGATGCGCTGTACTCTGATGGTCTCATCGCTTCTGAAGCGAGCTGGACAAAAGGGTCCGTACCGACAGAGTCATTCAAATGCACGGCTAAATTCCGTTACCGTCAGGAAGACAGCGGAGTTACGGTACACCCGATGGAAGATGGAAAGTGGAAAGTCAGGTTTGACGAACCTGAACGTGCCATCACCCCTGGGCAGGCGGTCGTCTTTTACGATGGAGACGTTTGCCTTGGTGGGGCGACGATTGATGTTGTGCTCAAACAAGATGAAGCGATCACTTATGTAGGATAGAATGAAAAAGTCATGTCCGTATTTTTTGGACATGACTTTTTTATGAGTAGAACGGTTTCAGTCCAATTGGGAGGGCAAGGAAACGCCCAAAGAAATATAGCTGATGAGACCTAAGTGTCGTTAGAAGAGAATCAGGAAAGGAGATTTTTAAGAATGGATAAGTTAAAACAAGGTATTGAACAGATGCAAAACCACAATTATGAGGAAGCGGCAAAACTATTTACGGAGGCCATTGATGAGAATCCGAAAGAGCCTGTGGGGTATATCAATTTCGGTAATTTGCTTACACATATGAATGACCATGAAAGAGCCGAGCGCTTCTTTCATCGTGCCATCGAACTGGATGATACGGCAGCAACCGCCTATTATGGTTTGGGGAATGTGTATTATGAACAGGAAAAGTATACAAAAGCACAGGAGCAGTTTATCCAGGCGATTCAGCAAGGGTTGGATGAAGCAGATGTCCACTTCATGTTGGGGATGACATTCATTCATCAAGAATACGTGAAGCTTGCTCTCCCTTATCTTCTGAGAGCATCGGAACTTGCGCCGGAGGACGTGGATGTCCAATTCCAATATGGGCTATGCCTGGCTCAGAATGGACAGATTGATCAAGCTGAACTAGTCATGAACCATGTGCTACAATTAGAAGAACAACACAGTGATGCGCATTACAATCTTGGTGTCGTTGCTCTTCATCAGGAGAACGCCGGGAAAGCACTCGAGCATTTTTCGAAAGCATTGGAAATCAATCCTGAGCATATGCTGGCAGCTCATGCCAAAGGGCAAGTGGAACAAGCGTTAAACGAGTAGAGGAGTTCGATGGGTATGACTCAACAATCGCTCTTTCAAGAATCGAATGAAGAACGTCCGTATGTCAAAGGGGAATTGAGCCGGATGATTTTTCACAATGAATCCGAGCACTTTTCGATCGCTTCCATTCATGTGAAGGAAACAAATGAAGCTTTCGAGGAGAAGTCCCTTGTGATCAAGGGACATTTTTCTCCTTTGGAGGAAGGCGAAACCTATGTGTTTTATGGAGAATTCAAAAACCATAAAAAATTCGGGCTGCAGTACGAAGTCGATATGTACAATCGTGTTTTGCCGGAAACGAAAGATGGGATTGTTCTCTACTTGTCCAGTGATCTTTTCCACGGCATCGGAAAAAAAACAGCCGAACGGATCGTGGATGAGTTAGGAGAACAAGCAATCTCGAGAATATTGGAAAACCGTGATGTGTTAGATACTGTTCCTAAGCTGCCTAAAGAAAAAGCGGATCAACTCTATGAGGCCTTGAAAGAGCATCAAGGGTTCGAACATGTCATGATTCACTTATCCCAATATGGGTTTGGATTGAAGCTTGCACAAAAAATTTATGAAGCCTTCAAGGATCAAACGATGGCTATCATTGAAGAGGACCCTTACCAGCTCGTCTTCCATGTGGATGGTTTCGGTTTTCATCGAGCAGATGAAATGGCAAAGATGCAAAACCTTTCCCATGATCATCCGACAAGAATACGGGCAGCGTGTTTGTATATGATGCAAAAAAGTATGAGTGCAGGACATGTCTATCTGCCGACAGAGGAGTGCCTTGTCCAGGTAGAACAGCTGTTAAATCAGGGTTCCGATCCGGCCATTACTTTTGAACAATTATCTGAGCAAATGATCCACCTTGGTGAGGAACGATTTGTATATATAGAAGAAGAACGCATCTATCTTCCAACTCTATATTTTGCTGAGAATGGCTTTTGCAGTCATGTCGATCGCATTCAAGAGAAAGAGGTCGAGGTCGCGCATACGCAAGCAGATTTAATGAAAATCATCGGAGATTTAGAAGAAGAAGAAGCGATGAGTTATGGGGAAGACCAGTTCAACGCCATCGAAAAAGCTCTTCATTCCAAATTGATGATTCTGACAGGTGGACCGGGGACGGGGAAGACAACAGTCATTAAAGGAATCATCCATACGTATGCAGAATTGAACGATTTTTCTACCGATCCGAAAGATTATGATAGTGATAAACCTTTTCCATTCGTCCTTGCAGCACCTACAGGGAGAGCGGCAAAAAGGATGACAGAATCTACGGGGTTGCCTGCAAGCACGATCCACCGTTTGCTTGGCTGGGATGGGCATGACTCCTTTGAACGCAACCAGAATAATCCACTTGGAGGCAGTCTTTTGATCATTGACGAGTTTTCAATGGTCGATATTTGGCTTGCCAATCAGTTGTTCCGTGCCATCCCTGATGATATGCAAGTCTTGCTTGTTGGAGATGAAGATCAACTGCCTTCGGTAGGCCCCGGCCAAGTGCTTGCTGACCTCCTGGCTTCCAACACGCTTCCTTCCATAAAGCTAACAGAAGTTTATCGTCAAAAGGAAGGTTCCAAAATCATACAGCTTGCCCATGAGATTAAGAAAGATGCTTGTACGACAGCCTCCCTTGAAAAGGACCATGATTTCAACTTCATCCCGGCAAGAGAACATCAGTTAAGTGATCTCGTGACAAACATTGTCCAAAAGGCATTGGAAAAGGGGAACGAACTGAAAGATATTCAAGTGCTTGCTCCGATGTATCGAACAGATGTAGGGATCCATAAGTTGAATGAGAGCATCCAGCAGACCGTGAATCCAAAAAGTAAACAAAAACGTGATTTAAGACACTTCGAGGTCACCTATCGAAAAGGGGATAAGGTCATCCAATTAGTGAATCAGCCAGAAGATGGCGTTTATAATGGAGACATCGGAGAGATCGTTGCGATTTTCCGCGCGGAAGAAAATGTCGATGGTGTTGAACAGGTGGTTGTCGACTTTGAAGGGAAAGAAGTGGTCTATCCGAAAAAAGACTTGAACAGCATCATGCACGCTTATTGTACTTCCATCCACAAATCGCAGGGAAGTGAGTTTTCGATTGTTATTCTCCCAATCGTAAGAAGCTACCGTCGAATGTTAAGAAAGAATTTGATCTATACGGCTATTACAAGATCCAAACAATCTCTTATCATTTGCGGCGACAGGGAAGCTTTCCTTGACGGGGTAGGTACGACAGATACCAATACAAGATACACAAGGTTGAAGGAGAAATTGCAAGAAGAAACCGTCACTGAAATAGACACAGAAGAAGAGGAAGAACAGTTGTCACCATATGATTTTATGTAGGAGGTAACGTTTTGGCTCATTCTATCGGGATGTCTGGAAGTACCATATTGTCCGATCGTAACCGTCTTCCAGAGCTGTTTAATAGAGGATTGCCTCATGTGGAAATCGGAGAGTTTGGAGATATGGACTCTTATCTCTCCTTTTTGAAATTAGTCAAAGAGAACAAAGTGAGTTTTGGCATTCATGTTCCACACTTCAGAGAAAACAGCAAATATGATCTTTTAGAGGAAGTGAAAATGCAACCTTCCCTCGCCAGGGAATTGTTTGTAGAGGAAGTGCAAGAAGCGGCTCGATCAGGAGCTTCCTATGTACTTGTCCATTTTCCTTACTTCAAAGGCGAGACAGATTACACACTTGAAAAGATAGAGGAGGGGCTCCAGTTTTTACATCACTTGCAGGAATCGTATGGGGTTCCGATCGTGTGTGAACCAAAACTCGGTCAACTTAAATCTCCAGCAGGCATTCAGTACCTTTATGATTTTCCTATGAATCTGTGGGGGAAATACGGGTTACATATTTGTGTCGATATCGGTGATTATAGAATTGCGGTGGGAGACAATTGGAGAAGGTATATAGAGCCGCTTCTTCCATATACCAAAGTCGTACATATGCATAATGTCCAGTTTACTAATCAGGGGTATATTTGGACACTGATTCATCCGGACTTTGAGAAGCAGGGCACAGCTTTTGACATGGCTCCTTGTATAGAGTTACTGGCAAAAGGAAGGGACAAGTATTTTATACTTGAGCACACACCACATACCAACCCTTCTGAGGAAGAGGTGGATGAAGGAGTTGAATGGGTGATCGAACAACTCAAGTAATGTATGAATCTCATTTTCGTGGACATACTATTTGGTAAAAAAAGGAGTATGTCCGATGAGATGCCCGAACTGTAATAATAAGAACCTTGGGAAAATTGGTAACGAACAATACTATTGTTGGAACTGTTGCCTTGAGTTAACGATTGAAGATGGGAAAATGAATATCAACCAAATTGAGGAAGATGGTAGTTTAAGTTCTTTAAATGATATTTTTTATCAGCAAGGATCTTGATGATTTATGAGTGATCGCTCCTCAAAATGGTTGCGGAGATTCACCATCTTTTTTATCATCTTACTTTCTCTCTTATTGCTAGCTTGGTTGTTCCCTTATTATGATGGTGTCCTCATCGTCTTGGGGAAAGTGCTGTTACCGTTTTTGCTTGCTCTTGTGTTGTCCCTTTTATTGCAACCACTCGTGCACGTGATTGAGGATCTCGGTCTATCTCGTACGATTAGTATACTTGTGATATTTGTGCTGTTTTTTTCGTTGACGGCCTTTGGTTTATATAAGGGTATTCCACGTTTGCTTGATCAATTGAAGCTTTTAAATGAGCATTTGCCTTATTTGGTGGAGTCGTATCAGGGTTGGACGAAGCAGCTATATGCTCAAACAGAAAAATTGCCGGATGGTCTGCATCATGAAGTGGATGCGCGTTTTGCAAGTTTTGAAGAATGGGTAAGCGGGAGAGTGCTGGCCCTACTAGCAGGTCTCAGCGGGATCTTTAACATGATTGTTCTTTTAGCTGTCGTGCCCGTCATGACCTTTTATTTTCTTAAAGATTATAAGAGCATTGGGAAAGCGCTAGTGTCCATTCTCCCTTCAAAATGGCATGAAGAATCCAAGAGGTTGGTCAGAGAGTTGAATCACTCTCTAGGGGGCTATATTCGAGGGCAGCTATTGATCAGTTTATTTGTAGGCGTATTAGCTACCGCAGGATTTTGGTTGATTGACCTTCCATATCCTTTAGTCTTAGGGTTAATTGCAGGTCTGACCAATATCATTCCCTACTTCGGTCCACTTCTTGGAGCGGGTCCGGCGGTTATCGTTGCGCTTACTGTCAGTGTGAATACACTCCTATTTACATTGGCTGTCATTCTGGTCATTCAACTGGTTGAAGGAAATCTCCTTTCTCCGTATATCATGGGGAAGAGCATCCATATTCACCCTTTGTTCATCATCTTGGCGTTGCTGATCGGTGGAGAAGTAGCCGGCATCCCCGGGCTGATTTTGGCCGTTCCGGTATTGACTTGTTTTAAAGTTGTAGCGGCTGAAATCCGTACAGGAAGGTTAAACATTGACAGATGAACGCCAGTTATCTATAATTACGCTTAGCAAAGACTATAAGGACGAAAGAACACAATGAAGGAAAAAAGTAGGCGATTCTTTCATGAGCAGAGAGGTGCGTTCCAGGCTGAAAAACGCATTGCATGGAGGTTGTTGAAAGCTATTCCGGAGTGCGGTTAATTCCCGCCGGGGTCATGCCCCGTTACAGGCATTCAAGCTGATAGACCGTGTATGGTCTATAACCAGGGTGGTACCGCGGAAACAAAACCCCGTCCCTGCCGATCTAAAGGCAGGGACGGGGTTTTTTTGTTCCTTCTTCGTCCGGAACGGTCTCTATAATATCCATGAAACTGAGGAGGTTATTGAAAATGAAATCATTAACATCAGCGGAAGTCCGTCAAATGTTTCTTGACTTCTTTAAAGAAAAGGGACACAGCGTAGAACCTAGTGCGTCACTCGTCCCCCACGAAGATCCTACACTTCTATGGATCAATAGTGGTGTGGCAACATTAAAAAAATATTTCGATGGTCGCGTCATTCCGGAAAACCCGAGAATTGTGAATGCACAAAAATCAATCCGTACAAATGATATCGAAAATGTAGGATTTACGGCCAGACACCACACTTTCTTTGAAATGCTCGGTAATTTTTCTATTGGAGATTACTTCAAGGAAGAAGCCATGGAATGGGGATGGGAATTCCTTACGAGTGATCAATGGATCGGGTTCGACCCAGAAAGGTTATCTGTAACCGTGCACCCGGAAGATGATGAAGCATACCAAATCTGGAAAGATAAAATCGGACTGGATGAAGAGCGCATCATCCGCATCGAAGAGAATTTCTGGGATATCGGAGAAGGACCAAGTGGCCCGAACACAGAAATCTTTTATGACCGTGGAGAAAAATACGGAAATGACTTGAATGATCCAGAACTTTACCCAGGCGGGGAAAATGAACGCTATTTGGAAATATGGAACCTTGTTTTCTCCCAGTTCAATCACAACCCTGACGATACTTATACACCACTTCCTAAGAAAAACATTGATACAGGGATGGGGCTTGAGCGTATTGTCTGCGTCATTCAAGAAACGGAAACGAACTTTGAGACAGATCTATTCCTTCCCATCATTGAAGCAACGGAAAAAATGGCTGATAAAAATTATGGAGATAGCTTCGATACAGATGCTTCCTTCAAAGTAATTGCAGACCATATGAGAACCGTGACATTCGCTGTCAGTGACGGAGCCCTGCCTTCGAATGAAGGTCGTGGTTACGTCTTGCGTCGTCTGTTGCGTCGAGCTGTACGTTTTGCAAAGCAGATCGGGATTGATAAACCGTTCATGTATAAACTAGTTCCTGAAGTCTCTAAAATCATGGTCGACTTCTATCCTGAAGTGAAGGAAAAAGAAGCTTTCATTCAAAACGTCATTCAGACAGAAGAAGCCCGTTTCCATGAAACATTGAATGATGGGCTACAGATTCTTTCCAGCATCATCAAACAGGAAACAGAGAAAGGAAGCAATGTGTTCCCTGGAACAGAAGTTTTCCGTTTGTATGATACGTATGGTTTCCCGAAAGAATTGACAGAAGAGTACGTAGCAGAAGCCGGATTCACCATTGATGAAGAAGGTTTCCAAAACGAAATGCAAAAGCAACGGGAGCGCGCACGGAGTGCTCGTCAAAAGACGGATTCCATGCAAGTCCAGGATGGAGTACTCGGTGACGTTCACGTCGAAAGTGAATTCATTGGCTATGACACACTTCAAGTCGAAACGGAAATCGTAGAATTGATTAAAGGAAAAGATTTCAGTGGATATGCAGAAGAGGGCGACACCATTTACCTTTTCCTATCCCAAACACCATTCTACGCCGAAAGTGGCGGTCAAATGGCCGATCGCGGTTTTCTAAGAACGGAATCCGCAGTAGTTGAAGTTACCAATGTTCAAAAAGCACCGAATGGTCAGCATATGCATGAAGCAGTCGTTAAACAAGGTTCCATTGAAAAAGGAGCCACAGTGAAGGCAGAAGTCAATCAAAGTGGACGGTCCTTTATTGTTAAGAACCATACGGCGACACACCTTCTGCATCAAGCTTTAAAAGATGTCCTCGGTGAACATGTCAATCAAGCTGGTTCTCTTGTAGCTCCAGATCGCCTTCGTTTTGACTTTTCTCACTTCGGTTTTGTAACGAACGAAGAAATGGAGAAAATAGAGGCTATCGTCAATGAGAAAGTTTGGCAGTCTATTCCGGTCTCCATCGAGCTTAATTCTATTGAAGAAGCAAAAGCTAAGGGCGCGATGGCGTTGTTCGGTGAAAAATATGGTGACACGGTTAGAGTCGTCCAGGTCGGCGAATACAGCCTTGAGCTTTGCGGAGGTTGTCATGTCATGAATACAGCAGAAATCGGCTTATTCAAGATTATTTCAGAGTCTGGAATTGGCGCTGGCACGAGAAGAATCGAGGCTGTGACAGCTAAGGACGCTTATTTGTATATGAATGGCAAAGAAGCGTTGCTGAAAAAAGCTGGGGAGCAATTGAAGACGAAGCCTGAGCAGGTTCCAGAACGAATTGAAGTCCTTCATAAAGAAATGAAAGACCTTCAAAAAGAAAATGAATCGCTAAGTGCTAAATTATCAAACATGGAAGCCTCCAATATTCTGGATGAAGTGGAGGAAGTCAATGGTGTGAAGGTTCTTGCTAAGCAAGTAGATGTCAAAGATATGAATGCTCTCAGGACGATGGTTGATGATCTGAAGCAAAAACTTGACTCAGGAATGATCCTTCTAGCCGCTCCAAATGGAGATAAAGTTCAATTGATTGCAGGAGTATCGAAGGACTTAGTAGAAAAAGGATATCATGCGGGTCAATTGATCAAAGAGGCAGCGACCCGGTGTGGTGGCGGCGGTGGCGGCCGTCCAGACATGGCCCAAGCGGGTGGTAAAGACGCTTCTAAAATTCCAGAAGCACTCGAATATGCAAAAGAATATGCAAGTCAAAACGCCTAGTTTTTCCTATAGAAGAATTAGGTATATAATAGAGTAAATACTACAAAGTGCGAGGTGAATGTAATGAGTTCAATGGATAAAACGATGAGGTTCAACTTCTCTGAAGAACCGTTTGATCAAGATGTCCAATCCGTACTTCTATCTGTTTACGGAGCATTACAAGAGAAAGGGTACAATCCGATCAACCAGATTGTCGGATATTTGCTATCAGGCGACCCTGCATACATTCCTCGTCATCAGGATGCCAGAAACTTGATCCGCAAAATTGAGCGTGATGAGTTGATTGAAGAGCTGGTTAAATCTTACATCAAAGAGAATAAAGAGGGCATTGAATGAAAAAAATAGGTTTGGATGTTGGCGAAAAAACGATAGGCATCGCTATATCGGATGCTTTCGGCTGGACGGCTCAGGGCCTCACCACACTCCGTTGGGACGAACAGGACTACAATACGGCGAAAGAACCGCTAAGAGAAGTCATCCGTGACCATGACGTGACGGAAGCTGTCGTAGGGTTTCCGAAGAATATGAATGGTACGGTCGGCCCACGAGGAGAAGCGAGTCAGACTTTCGCTACATGGCTAGAAGAAGAATTTCATCTCCAAACACACCTTTGGGATGAACGCTTAACAACAATGGCAGCCGAACGCGTGCTGCTGGATGCAGATGTCAGCAGGAAAAAACGGAAGAAAGTCATTGATAAAATGGCTGCTGTCATGATTTTGCAAAGTTATCTGGATTCGAAACAATAAGGAGGACGTTTGATATGGCACTAGAAAAAGAAGAACGCATCATCATTCCTGATGAAAATGGGGAAGAGCATTTATTTGAAGTGTTGTTCACCTTTGATGTTGAACAAACAGGACATTCTTATATCGCAGTGGTCCCTGCTGAACAAAAGGATGGAGAAGAAGTAGAAGTCTTCGCCTTCCGTTACGAAGAAAAAGGGAATGAAGAGGATGACCTAGCTCTATTCCAGATCGAATCCGACGATGAATGGGAAATGGTCGAAGAAATGTTGAACACGTTGACAGATGAAGATTTAACGTGATTCTTTCCGCCTGCAGCGATCAGCTGCAGGCTTTTATTATGATCTGAGGCAATAGACTCATTCATCCTTGTAGAAAATTAAGGGAATATGTAGAAAGATTCTTTCACTTTATAGTATAATGAACCGGATGAAAGGGGGAAGTCCGTTGTCTAATTCTGACTTTAAAAATCAATATAAAAAAAGATTGAAAAATAGAATAGAGGAAGCGAGTAAAGTGAGAAAAATAGTGTCGATCATACTTACGGTCTTGGTCCTTGCTCTTTTGATCGGAGGAGTTACAGGATATCTTTACGTGAAGTCTGCTTTAGAGCCTGTAGAGCCAGGAAATGATAAACAGATCAATGTCGAGATACCTTTGGGATCTTCAACATCTTCGATAGCAGGTATTCTCGAAGAGAATGAGGTCATCAAAAACGATTTGATCTTCCGCTTTTATACAAAATTCAAGAATGAATCGGGTTTCCAAGCGGGGAATTATCAATTTACATCTTCCATGACGCTAAATGAAATTATTGAGACGTTAAAAACAGGTAAGCTTGTGAAAGAATCGGTTTACAAAGTGACGGTTCCTGAAGGACGTAACCTGGAGCAGATTGCAGAGGTTTACGCAGAAGACTTACCATTTACTAAGGAAGAATTCATGGAAAAAGTGGATGATGAATCCTATGTGAAAGAAAAGATGTCTGAATATCCTCAGCTGCTAACAGAGGATATACTGAACGAAGATATCCGCCACCCCTTAGAAGGGTATTTGTTTGCTGCGACTTATGACGTCTATGTCGAGGATCCAACCATCGATCAGATCGTGAAGAAAATGCTGGATAAAACCAAAGCGGTTGTGCTACCATATGTCAACCAGCTGGGAAACGTTGAAGGAATTGAAAATGTTCATGATCTCGTTACAATGGCCTCCCTTCTGGAAAATGAAGCTCGAACACCAGAAAGTCGTCAAATGATTTCCGGCGTGTTCCAAAACCGTCTGGTTGAAGATATGAAGCTTCAAACAGATCCGACCGTGCTTTACGCCCACGGAGAGCATAAAGACCGAGTCCTGTATGAAGATCTGGAAATCGAATCCCCATACAACACCTATTATATAACCGGACTGCCGGTTGGGCCGATTTCAAACTTCAATGAGAACTCTCTACAAGCAGCTGCTAAACCGAAGGAGCATGATTACTACTATTTCCTTGCTGATAGTAGCGGAGAGATTCATTACGCCAGTTCCCTTGAAGAACATAACCAACTGAAAAGTGAATATATTAATTAACATGTTTTTAGAAGGAATGCAAAAAGATACTCGCATTCCTTCTTTTTTTTATGTTAAAATAATGGGGTTGTAAACCGGATGTAAAAATGGTGGGAAGGGTGAAACTCGGTGAATCAAGAAAAATATTTACAGTCATTGCTTTCAAAGCCTTCCAAAGCTGTAAAGAAAATGGAATCCGATGCAGAAGAGCAGCGAGTACCAATCATGGAACCGTTGGGGATTGATTTTCTCATGCAGCTTCTCAGGATCCAACAACCTAAAAATATCCTGGAGATCGGTACAGCTATTGGTTACTCAGCCCTTCGAATGCTGGAAGCCTGCCCAGGTAGTCAAATAACAACAGTCGAACGTGACGAACAGCGGTACAAAGATGCCTTGAAAAATATTAAGGATATGAATGCCGAGGAACGGATTCATGTCATACACGGAGATGCCCTAGAGGTAGCATCTACCATTGAAAAAGAAGGCCCGTTTGATTTATTATTTATCGATGCAGCCAAAGGGAAATATGAAGAATTTTTCCATATGTATTCCCCGATGGTATCCGACACAGGCGTCATTCTTTCTGACAATGTTCTATTTAAGGGTTTTGTTGCTGATGACTCAGAAGCAACCCCAAGAATGGCGAAGATCGCTAATAAAATCAGGAGATTTAATGAATGGCTTTTCCAACATCCTGATTACTATACAACCATTGTCCCAATTGGAGACGGAGTTGCTATAACGAAAAAGAAGGAAACACAAAAGCAATGATAGATAAGATTGGAATGGATGAAAGGAGCACCCAGGAGCATGAGTGATAAACCAGTAGTGATTGGAGTAGCGGGAGGATCAGGATCAGGCAAAACGAGTGTGACTCGTTCGATCATCCAGCGCTTTACAGATAAGACCTTATTAATGCTAGAACAAGATTATTATTATAAAGATCAAAGTGATGTGCCATTCGAGGAACGGTTACAAACAAACTACGATCACCCTCTAGCTTTCGATAATGATCTTCTCATTGAGCATTTAGAGCAATTGCTTGAACAAAAGTCTGTAGAAAAACCGGTCTATGATTATAAGATGCATACCCGCTCAGATGAAACCATTCATGTTGAACCGAAAGAAGTGATTATCGTTGAGGGTATTCTTGTTTTAGAAGACGAACGCCTCAGAGATCTCATGGATATTAAAGTTTTTGTAGATACAGATGCAGATGTAAGAATTATCCGTAGATTAATGAGAGATATTAATGAGAGAGGCCGTTCGCTCGACTCTGTCATCGAACAATATATTAATGTTGTACGTCCTATGCATTTACAATTCGTAGAACCAACCAAACGATACTCAGATATTATCATCCCAGAAGGTGGACAAAACCACGTGGCCATTGATCTTATGGCAACGAAAATCCAAACGGTCCTTTACGAAAAAGGACAAACAGTGACGAAAGAAAATAGTTGAAATACTACCAAAAATCTGGCATAGTTTTCACTAGTAGTTCTAAAACATAATGTCCTCGGGTAAAGTATAGTAAATCATCTTTAATGAGCGTACAGTCGTACTGCTCATTTCCTATATTAAGGACATCATTTTTTCTTGTATTTAAAGGAGTGTATTTGGACCATGGCAGAAGAAAAAAGTTATTATATGACGGAAGAAGGTAAACAAAAGTTAGAAGAAGAATTGCATCATTTAAAAACAGAGCGACGCAAAGAAGTAGTAGAACGGATCAAAATCGCTCGCGGTTTTGGTGACCTATCAGAGAACTCTGAGTACGATGCAGCTAAAGATGAACAGGCGTTTGTAGAAGCACGAATCACACAAGTAGAAAACATGATTCGAAATGCAGTCATCATTGAAAACGATAATGAAAACCCTGACACCGTATCTTTGGGTAAATCAGTAACGTTCCAAGAGCTTCCGGAGGGAGACGAAGAGACGTACACGATTGTCGGAAGTGCTGAAGCCGATCCATTTGAAGGCAAAATCTCAAACGACTCTCCAATGGCTCAAAGCTTGATTGGACATGTTGTTGGTGACAAAGTCAAAGTCGCGACACCAGGTGGAGAAATCGACGTAAAAATCATCACAGTCGAATAATAAAAAAAGACAGGGTCTCTCCTGTCTTTTTTTATGCTTACATACTCCTCATCTTAAAGAACATGGCAGGATTCTTGAAGACTCAGTTTCGAGACTTTTATTGAGTGGATGAGGGCTACGGGGAATAGCTCACTTACCGCGGGGCCGCACACGAAGTGGGGTCGTTCGATGTTGGCACAGGACGTGCCGAACTTAATCGAACTTCCTCTAATCTCTTGAGCCTCCTCAGGCTTACGCCTTGCGGGGTCTCACCTATCATTCTTTCCCGCAGGAGTCTCGCCATTGCCAGACCAATCCCCGTATTCCCACTCGTCGGTTCTACAATGGTCCAAATTGAGTCTTCCAGAAAAGGGAGCGATTGTTTAATATAGCCCGGGAAATGAGATAGGTAAAAGAAAGCATTGGTAACAGTCAAAACTTCATGTATAATAAACGGCGAGTAAAAAGGAGGCAGAAAATCATGTCAAACAAACAATCCCCGTATTCCCGCTCAGGTCGTTATGAGAAAAAACGTCGTGGTACGAAGATGTTGACTTGGCTTGTAGGGGCAGGCAGTGTTTTCATGGTGTTACTCATTGGATTGTTGGTCTTCGGTGGAGAGGACCAAAAGGGTCAAGCAAAGGATACACAAAGTGAAGAGGTTACAAAGGAAGCTCAAGGTCCGAATGAAGGTTCTCAGGCGGAAGCTAACGAGAACAGTGAGGAAAAAGATAAAGAAGCAAAGGATAAAAAAGGTGAAGATACGGAGGAACAATCAGATAAGCATCAGGTTTCCATTGAAGAATTCGAAGAGTTGAAGCCGATCGAAGACGAAAAAGGATTGAAAATAGAAAAAAGTGATGACCCTAATGTAGAACGTGTCATCACAAAGGATTGGCCGGTTATTCCGACAGAAATGGAGACGAACGGTGAACATCGGATTACTTATCAATCAGGTTCCCAGGACTATAAAGAGTTACAAGAGGCAATCAGAAGCGCTGTAGGCCTTTCTGAGGACAATATCATCTATTGGGATGTAAGTAATAGAGGTCATCATCAAAAAGCCAAGGCAACGGTCTCTGACAAAAATAAGACAGGATACCTCAGGGTACAGATTGACTGGATTGAAGGACAAGGGTATAAACCAGTCAAACTTGAGATTCTAAAAAATAAAAACGGTTGAGAGAGGAAGTTCGGTTATGGCTATTGGAATCATTGGAGCTATGGATGAAGAAGTTGAATTACTAAAAGCGAATATGGATATAGCATCAGAGAAAGAGGTGGCTGGCAGTCTGTTTGTCGATGGACTATTGCACGGGAAGGAAGTTGTGTTATTAAAGTCGGGCATTGGTAAGGTCAATGCAGCCATGGCTACGACTATTCTTCATGAGCAGTATGAAATTGATGCTGTCATCAATACAGGATCGGCTGGCGGTTTTGCCAAAGATCTTGAAGTCGGGGATGTGGTCATTTCTTCCCTAGTGACACACCATGATGTCGATGTGACGGTTTTTGAATATAAATATGGACAAGTCCCAGGGATGCCTGACATGTATGCTGCGGATGAAAACCTTGTTAAACAAGCGATGGATGCTGTCGAGAAGACAGATGCTAAAGCAGCGAAAGGCATCATCGCTACAGGTGATTCCTTTATGCAAGAGGAATCCAGGGTAGATTTTGTTCGAGGTAAGTTTCCTGAGATGATTGCAGCAGAGATGGAAGCCGCTGCGATCGCCCAGGTTTGTTATAAGTACGGAACACCATTTGTAGTCATTCGGGCGTTGTCCGATATCGCTGGTAAAGAATCGTCTATTTCATTTGATCAATTTTTACCGAAAGCTGCCGAAAATGCAGCTGTCATGATCATGGAAATGGTGAAAAATTACGAATAACAATCATTTCCACCGACACTATGATTCTCATATGTTAAGATTTCATAGTAGGAGGTGGACTGTATTGGATACTTCCCAATGGTTAAAGAAAAAAGTAATGGATTTTAAACGGTTCGTGATGACGCTCTTAATCATGAGCACTTATCTTTATATAGGTACATTGATCAGCCTTTATGAATATGGTACAAAATCTTACTTGTTTTTGTACCCTGTCATCGGCATAGCCCTTATGACAGCATTCATCATGACATTAAAAATTAGAAAATGGAAACAACAACTCATAGAGGACTGAATGAAACAGCCACTCCATTCTTATAAGATGGTAGTGGCTGTTTTTTATCCATTTTTCCCTTGTTTGCTCTGTTTATAGAACTCATGAAAAATCTTCATTAACGCACGCTTTTCAATTCTTGATACATAACTCCTCGATATTCCAAGTTCTTTGGCAATTTCCCGCTGCGTTTTCTCTTCCGTCTGATTCAGTCCATATCGGAAAATAATGACTTCTTTTTCCCGCTCATCTAACACAGTGATGAAATCCTTGATTTTCTCCAATTCCATATGAAGTTGGATTTCCTCCACAATATCAGTGACATCCGCCTGTAGAATATCAAGAAGGTTCAATTCGTTTCCTTCTTTGTCATGCCCGATCGGATCTTGCAGTGAAATGTCCTTACTCATTTTCTTCGTAGACCTGAGGTGCATGAGAATTTCGTTCTCAATGCAGCGTGCGGCATACGTGGCAAGTTTCGTCCCTTTTCCTGTTGAATAACTTTCAATTCCTTTGATCAATCCGATTGTCCCAATAGAAATAAGGTCTTCAAAGTCTTCTTTCGTGTTTTCAAACTTTTTCACAATGTGTGCGACAAGTCGCAAATTGTGTTCAATCAGTTTGTTTCTGGCTTCATGACTACCTTCTGCCATTAATTGAAGCTGTTTGGCTTCTTCTTCTGGAGGCAGGGGATTCGGAAAAGCCTGGTTTTTTACATAAGACATGAAGAAGAGAGACTCTTTGAAAAAATAAAGGATGGAAGCGATGAGACTGCTCATAGGACGCACCTCCTCAAGGATTAGGCAAATGCCTACAACATACTTATGTCCTTGAGAAGTCGTCTGTGCTTGTCTGTGGTTAAAAATAATGTTCATAAAGGTAAAAAAATGCCCCCATCAGAATGGAGGCATGTCGTTTTATGAATCTGATGCTTGTCGCTTCTGCTCTTCTTTTAGAACTTCTGCGTATTCATCCTTTACACTCTTTTCCCAAAGAGGTACGCCGGCACGATAAGCCGCTCTTGAGATCATATGTCCGGAGACCGGCGCGGTCAACAGGACGAAAAATATTCCAAGAAGCAGTTTACCACTTACGATGTCATGTTCTACGTAGTGGAATAGAAATGCACCGATCATAATTCCTGACACTCCAAGGGTTGAACTTTTTGTCGCCGCATGAAGTCGTGTGTACACATCAGGAAAACGCAAAATCCCTATGGAACCAGAGATAAGGAAAAAGGCACCGATCAATAGAGACAGACATATAGTGATGTCAAAAATTAAATTAATCCATGTCCCGCTCAATGATAACACCCTTTTCTAAGAATTTCGCCAGTGCGACCGTACCGATGAAGAGTAGAATACCAATCAGTAGGACGACGTCATTAAACCTTGTGGTTACGAGCAGGATGGCGATTAGTCCTGCTAAGGCCATGAGATTTATTCCAATGATATCAAGGGCCACCGCACGGTCCGGATTTGTTGGGCCGAGGATTGCACGATACAAAAGGAGGATCACGGAGATAGCAACAGCTATAACAGCAATGGTAGCTGATATTTGTATCAATGTTTGTGTCACATCAAGGATGTCTTCCATTTAACGGGTCACCTCCATGATACGCTTTTCAAATGAATTTTTAATTTCGCTCACGGATTCCTGCACATCCGGCATATCCATCGCGTGGATGAAGATCTTCGTATGATCTTCACTTACTACGACAGATAAGGTCCCGGGAGTCAGTGAAATTAAGTTGGCGAGAAGAGTGATTTCAAAGTTTGTTTTTACATCAATCGGAAGTGCGAATATTCCTGGCTGCATATCCATTTTTGGCTTATAGACATGCTTGACGATGTCGATATTGGATAAGACAAGCTCTCGT
Source organism: Halobacillus litoralis (assembly GCF_009856415.1). Lineage (GTDB taxonomy): Bacteria > Bacillota > Bacilli > Bacillales > Halobacillaceae > Halobacillus > Halobacillus litoralis_C. Next base: position 38,510 of record NZ_WMEZ01000001.1, read on the forward strand.
ATAAACAAAAGAATGAGAAGGAAAAATTTCCACGCCCGTTTCATATAGAATGAATCTGGTACAAAACGCTGCAGGACGAAGAGTAGTATGATTCCTAAGATATAACCGACAAAGAAGGTTGTGAAATTGTATGTTTCACTCAGGAACATCCACATCATAGCGATGATGATGTTCAGTAAGATTTGTAAAGGCATTCGCTTCTACTCCTTTAACACAGAATCAATATAGAGTTCTGGATCCATCATATATTGAGAGATGGTTTCTATTGTCGGGAAAAACGATTCAGCACCTACACCGAGGAGAATGGAAACTGTAAGAAGGCCGGCTGCAGGAAGGGCCATTCGTTTCCCTGTCTTTTCCCGCTCAGGTACAGGAATATCCATTTTTTCTCCCCAAAACCCTCTAATGAAAATTCTAATCATCGAGAATAAAATGAGTAGACTTGAAATAAGAGCGGTGATGACAATGAAAATTTCCTCTTCTCCTAATCCACCGCGTAATAGTAATAGTTTCCCTATAAAGCCACTGAATGGTGGTATGCCTGCCAATACCAAGGATGCCAGAAACATGAGCCATCCGAGAACGGGGTAATGATGAATCAATCCACCCATTTTTCGTAGGTCAGATGTTCCTGCTACATAAGCAGTTGCTCCGACCAGGATGAAGAGAGCACCTTTAATTACCATATCATGAACAAGGTAATAAATGGTTCCACTAATGGATACCTCTGTAAAGATCCCGATCCCCATAAGCATAAAGCCCACAGCTGGAATGATGTTATACGCAACAATCAGCTTAATATTGTTCGTTGATAGAGCGCCAACAACTCCAAAAATCATAGTCAGGGCTGCTAGATATATGAACAAGGTATGTGTCAAACCGACCTCGTGATTGAAAACCAAAGTGAATGTCCGCAAGATCGAATAGATTCCTACTTTCGTCAATAGGGCTCCGAATAAAGCAGAGACGACAGGGTTTGGAGATATATACGGTCGTGGCAGCCAATAATAAAGAGGAAAGACCGCCGCTTTTGTTGCAAAAACAAAGAAGAACAAAATGGCAATCGTCGTTAGAATTCCTTGCTGATCCACTTCCTGGACACGTTGAGCAGCTTGTGCCATATTGACAGTTCCTACCACCGAATAAAGAAAAGCGATGGTTGTGACGAACAGCATGGAAGAAAACAAGTTGATCAATACATATTTGAGTGATTCCCTAAGTTGTGCTTTACCGTTCCCAAGTACGATCAATCCATAGGAAGCCATCAAAAGCACTTCAAAAAATACGAAAAGGTTGAAGAAATCACCGGTTAGAAATGCACCGCTCACTCCGGAGATCAAAAGGAAAAAGAATGTGTAGAAGTAAAAAGACTCTTCTTTTTTTGATAAGGACTGAGGTGCAAAGAAAACACTGGCTACAGCAATGATGTTTGTCGTCAGAACCAACGTCATTGCGAGGAGGTCAGCGACAAGTACGATGCCGAAAGGAGCCTCCCAGCTACCCATTTCAAGAACAATGTTCCCGTTATCTCTCACTTGCATGAAAACGTACCCTGTGATGAGGAGATTCAGCACCGCAAACACTTTGGATACATTTCTTACAATCGTTATCTTATTGTGAATGAAAGCTACAATGATGCCTGCGATTAAAGGCATCAGAATAGGTAATACAGCTAAATTACTCATAATCGTTACCCCTTAATTGCTCCATATTATCGGTGCCGTTAATTTTTGCAGCACGATAAGCTAATACAAGTAGTAGACTTGTAACACCGAAACTGATGACGATTGAAGTTAATATCAATGCCTGTGGGAGTGGATCCGTGTAATTTTCTACTCCTTCAGTCAGGACTGGCGGTGCCCCTGTTTTCAACTCTCCCATTGTCAGGATGAAGAGGTGGGCCCCATGAGAAATGAGGCCTGTCCCAATGATAATACGTAACAATTGTTTTTGAAGGAGGTTGTAGACACCCATAGTGAAGAGAATGCCGGCTAAAACGGCCATAATAATTTCCATGTATTATTCCTCCTCCTTGTTCTTTCTAAAACGGATCAATCCGTAAATTGCCATAGCGGCAATTCCCAGTACAACAATTTCAAACAAAGTATCTAAACCACGAAAATCTACGAGGATGACGTTTACGATATTGTCTCCTCCGCCAAGCTTGTATGAATTGTCTGTAAAGTACTTAGAAATAGACTCAAAGAACTTACTGCTGTGAGAAGAGATGGCTACCATTGTCATCAACGCACCAAAACCTATAGATATGACGAGGTTAAGCACTTTGGTACTTACAGGTTCTTCTTTTTTACGTAGCTTCGGTAAATGATAAAAGACAAGCAAAAACAAAGCGACGGTTACAGTTTCTATAATCAACTGAGTAAGAGCTAGGTCAGGCGCCCGGTATATGACGAAAAGCATCGATAATCCATAACCTACAACTCCCAGAATAAGGATTGCGGCAATTCGGTTATTGGTAAGGGCGGTACCTATGGCCGCAATAACCATCGTAACAGCGACGAGTATTTCGGGAGCCGTAATTTCCGCTACATTGGATGTATCCAATGTAAACCCACCCGTCATTGCCATAAAGGCAAAAGAAATGACAACAATAGCTGCTAGAATCAACCTTACATATCGTCCTAGAGAACCGTTCATGTATCCTTTAGTGATCGTAGCAGAATATCGTTCCACTCGATCAACGGTGCCGTCATAAACTTTGTTCATGCTTAGAACCCCTGGAACGAAGTTGTACACCGGGGCCCAAACCTTCCTGGATAGAGCAAGAATGCTTCCGAACACCAGGACAGTGAGTGACATGATAAATGGTGGTATAAACCCATGCCAAAAGTATATCTCTTTTCCTTCCAAAGCCGCCCCCTTGACTGCTTCAGCCGCATGGGCGATGAAAGGTTCATTGATCAACCCCGGGAACAACCCTATAAGGATGACGCCAGCCACCAGCACAATAGGTGAGATGAGCATACCAATCGGAGCTTCATGCGGTTTTTTTGGTAGCTCACTCAAGTGTGAACGACCACGGAAGGTCCCGAAGAAAAAGTACATAGAGTACACAAAAGTAAATATACTACCGAAAACAGCTAAGTAAGGAACAGCTGTTTGAAGCAGCCCGGCGATTCCGGTGCTTGCTGCTTCTAAATGAAGGGAAGATTCAAAGAACATTTCTTTACTATAGAAACCATTTAAGAATGGTAGGGGTACACCAGCCATAGAGAACGAGGCAAATAATGCTAGTGTAGCCGTCATAGGCATGAATGTCATGAGACCGCCTAGTTTTCGAATGTCCCTTGTTCCTGCTTCATGATCAACAATACCAGCGACCATAAATAGGCTTCCTTTGAACGTGGCATGGTTAAGAATATGGAAAACAGCCCCAAAGATTGCGGCCTTCGTGCCGAATCCGAGCATAGCCATAATCATTCCAAGCTGACTGATTGTGGAGAAAGCCAGAATACCTTTCAAGTCTGTTTGCCTTACTGCCATATAAGATCCCCAGCATAATGTGACAATACCTGCAATCGATACAATGATAAAGAACCATTCATTTGCAGAAAGCATTGGGGAATACCGGGCAACCAGATAGATGCCGGCTTTCACCATTGTTGCTGAGTGTAAATAAGCACTGACCGGAGTTGGAGCTTCCATAGCATCTGGCAGCCAGATGTGGAAAGGAAACTGAGCAGACTTCGTGAAAGCACCCAACAATAATAGAATCAGGATCAACGGGAAAAATTCGCTGTTAAGAATTAATTGTTGCTGTTCAATCATTCCTCGTATGCTTGACGTATTTGTAAGCACACTCATGAAAATCAGGGCACCTAAAAGGCTCAATCCGCCAAAGACAGTGATGAGCATCGATTTTAATGCACCGTATCTAGACTCTTTCTTATAGTTCCAAAATCCGATCAATAAGAAAGATGATAGGGACGTGAACTCCCAGAAGGTATAAAGGGCAAAAACGTTATCAGATAATACTACTCCTAACATTGAGCCCATAAAGATGAGGAAGTACACATAAAAATGTCCCAGTTGCTCGGATTTATGTAGGTAAAAAACCGAATAAAAGGCAACTAGGGCGCCGATTCCGCTAATTAATAAAACAAAAAGTAAACTCAGTCCATCCAGATGGAAGACCATATTCATATCCAGGGATGGGATCCAGGAGTACTCATGGACGACCGGTTCGAAACCAGTACCTAGAAAGCTCGCAAAATAAATAAAAATCAACACAGGTACAATTGTGACGAAAAATCCTGTGTGAATCTTTTCTTTCCATTTACTTAACAATGGAATAAGGATAGCAATGATAAAGGGCAATAATACAGCCACCAACATGTGGTATGTTCCTCCTTTGACGTAACTTTTCTCTATTTTCAATTGGATTTTGGATGTTTGTAACAATGTGTTCACTCAATTGTAATCAAAAAAAGGTTCATTATTCAACTGTAGCATACCGGGGATATGCGGGGATAGGCTTTATTTAGTCTGTCCTTATAAATAAGAAGGAAGACATCATTTAACCAAATAAAAAAAGTCATAAAAAAACTCGTCCTTCGATGGATGGACGAGCGTTTCTCGAATATGAAAGTCAGCATTTGTCATAAAGTGTAAAATTCAGCCTACCTGTGAGATATGCTTATCTAAAAGGTGCTGGATGGATCGCGCGTTTATTTCTTGTTTGATTTGTTCTATAAACTCATCTGAAAGATTGAGTTCAATGGCTTTGTGGTAAGATTGTATTAGTAGGGAATCCGATAATTGCTTCATGCCGCTGTCACACATGTGACAGTCACCTCCCGCTTAATTTGGATCACTGAACGTCTCAATTTTTAATGTATTCTTACCTTATCACGACCCTTATTTCGCCACAATATGGAAGTTATCTACATAAAATTGTAGATAACTTTTGGTAAAAAGAGGTTTAGATGAGTGATAACAAAGAAGTTACTGTGTGGAATATGTGTATAAACTTATCCACAACCTAACTTTGTCGATATTTGTCGAACGATTTCTGTTCTTATTATAAGTCTTTTTGAAACATGCTTCGATTTTGTATATGATGGTGAAGGAGATTTTGCCGTTGTATGAGGAGATGAACTGTATAGATGTTAAAAAACTTTTTACCAGATGAACATGTGCCGAGCGTTTTTGATATCGACCCGGACCAATTAAAAGATAAAGGAATCAAAGGTGTTATCACAGATTTGGATAATACTCTTGTCGCCTGGGATGAACCTGATGCCACGGAAGACATTAAAGGATGGTTTAAGAAGATGAGTGAACATGGCATCCAGGTAACCATTGCTTCTAACAATAATGAAGCTCGAGTTAAGCTTTTTTCAGAGCCGCTGGATACAACATTTATCCATAGTGCCAGGAAGCCATTATCAAAGGCTTTCAGAAAGGCTCAGAAGCAGATGAAGCTTAAGAAGGATGAAGTCGCTGTTATTGGAGATCAACTGCTCACGGATGTCCTGGGCGGGAATTCTGCTGGTTTCCATACAATCTTAGTTGTTCCTATCGTTGAAACGGACGGATTCTTTACAAAGTTCAACAGAAAGATTGAAAGACGGATATTAAACTGGATGCGAAGAAAAGGAAAGATTACATGGCAGAGGAGAGATCAGTGATGGCTGAAATACAATGTCAAGGATGCGGAGCCGTCATTCAAACGACAAACCCGGAAGAAGCAGGCTATGCACCTGCTTCAGCACTAGAAAGGGAAGATATCATTTGCAAGAGATGCTTCCGTTTAAAACATTATAATGAAGTCCAGGATGTACCATTTCAAGATGATGACTTCTTGGAGATGTTGAACCAAATCAGTGATACAAAAGGGCTGGTCGTTCAGCTTGTAGATATTTTTGATTTCAATGGAAGTTTTATTTCAGGGTTGAAGCGTTTGACTGGAAACAACCCTGTTATTCTTGTGGGGAACAAAATGGACGTACTACCGAAGTCAGTGAATCACGGGAAAGTCAAACATTGGTTAAAACGTTCAGCTAAAGAGAATGGTTTAGAGGTTGAAGATGTGTACTTAATCTCAGCGGAAAAGAATCAAGGGATCCAGCAATTATCACAAGCCATCGATCACTACCGTGAAGATGGAGATGTTTATGTTGTTGGGACGACGAATGTTGGGAAATCAACTTTTATCAATACCCTTATTTCAAATACATCTGGCGTTAAGGATGCGATTACGACATCCTATTTCCCTGGTACAACTTTAGGATTTATCGATATCCCTCTAGATGAAAAGAGCTCTTTATATGATACCCCTGGAGTCATCCAGCGGCATCAGATGGCTCACTATGTATCGGATAAGGATTTAAAGCTGATTACACCGAGAAAAGAAGTCAAGCCGAAAGTGTATCAGTTAAATGAAGAGCAGACGCTGTTTGTAGGTGGGCTCGCCCGACTTGATTTTGAAGCAGGCGAACGAAGTTCTTTTGTGTGTCACTTCTCAAATGAATTGACGATCCATCGAACAAAATTGGAAAAAGCAGACGAACTTTATAAAAATCATGTGGGAGAATTATTAACTCCACCAGACCAAGTTACAATCAAGAAGCTTCCTCCATTGAAAGGTCACACGTTAAAAATTAAAGAAGATAAAACGGATATCGTCTTTTCTGGACTCGGTTGGGTAACTGTACCAGAAGGTGGCATTACGGTTACGGCACACGTGCCAGAAGGAGTGAAGGTGTCCTTGAGAGAGTCACTCATATAGGAGGGGATCATTTGTACAAACTAGGGTTGATCGGCCACCCGATTGGTCATTCCATGTCTCCATGGATTCATGAAAAACTTATGGAACAACACGGGATTGAAGGAAAGTATGAACTTTTAGAAATTCAACCGGATGAGTTTGATGAAAAAGTCAATTTATTGAAAGAAAAAGGGCTGGATGGTTTCAATGTAACCGTGCCTTATAAAGAGAAAATTATTCCTTACCTTGATGGTCTTGATGAAAGCGCCAGGCACTTGGGCGCTGTGAACACTGTTCACCACACCAATCAAGGGTGGATCGGTTACAACACCGACGGCAGAGGGTTCGTTCATTCTCTGAAGAACCGTTTCCCCGATCTTTTTCATGAAAATTCAAAAGCCCTATTGTTAGGAAGCGGAGGCGCAGCGAGAGGGATATTTGAAGCTCTTACAACAACTGAAATCAATCGTGTAGATATAGCGAATCGTACGATGAAGAGAGCAGAGGATCTCATTCAGGATATACCTTCAAAGGCGCATGCTGGCGCTCTGACGCTAGAACAGGCGAAAAATACCCTCATGGATTATGACTTAATTGTCCAAACGACGACAGTCGGGATGAACCCTGATCATGACCAAATGATCGTATCACTGGATCACTTGACAAAAGGGACCGTTGTAAGCGATATTGTTTACCGTCCTATGAAAACGAAATTCTTAACAGAAGCGGAAAAAAGAGGGGCACGTCTCCATTTTGGACATGAAATGCTGTTGCAGCAAGCCGTTTATGCTTTTCAAATATGGACAGATACTGACCCTGAGTCTTCGCTATTGCTCGATGAATTCGAACAGAAATTGAGAGGGGTATAGAATGTTAACAAGTAAACAGAAGAAGCACTTACGAGCGGCTTCCCATCATATACAGCCGATTTTTCAAGTAGGGAAAGCCGGCGTGAATGAAAATATGACGAAACAAATTGATGAAGCTCTTGAAAAAAGGGAACTGATAAAAGTAAGCATTTTACAAAACTGCTTTGAAGACAATCATGTTGTTGCCAATGAGATTGTTGAAGCGACAGATGCTCATATTGTCCAGATGATTGGAAATACAATCATCCTTTATAAAGAGTCCAAAGAAAATAAACAAATCGAATTACCATAAAGGGGAAGGTCAATGAAAAAAGTCGGAATTCTTGGTGGAACGTTCGACCCTCTTCACCAAGGTCATTTAATTATGGGTGAGTTTTCCCGTGAAGCCATGGACCTTGATGAGGTATGGTTCATGCCTTCCTATATCCCACCACATAAACAGGAATCTTCAACTAGTCCAGAGACACGACTTGCCATGGTGGAGAAAGCGATCAAGGAGCATCCGCACTTTCGTATTTGTGATGTTGAATTAGTCCGCAAGGGAACATCATTTACGATTGATACCATGACTGATCTGGTCGAGCAATTTCCAGACGATCAGTTCTACTTCATCATTGGAGGAGACATGGTCGAGCATTTACCGAAATGGCACCGTGTCGAAGATCTTTCCAGAATGGTCCAATTTATTGGAGTTGAAAGGCCTGGGTATGGGTGGAATAATGAAATTCCTGTCCATTTTGTTGATATCCCTTCAGTCGATGTATCTTCCACGATGATACGCGAACGTATTTCACAAGGGAAAAGTGTTCGGTATTTATTGCCAGAAGTTGTTGATTCTTTTATAAAGGAGCATCACCTGTATGAAAATGAGTCGTGAAAAGGCGCTTGAATACGTGAGGCCTGCTTTAAAAACTTCAAGATACGAACACACAGTAAGAGTGACAGACCAGGCGGTAGAACTTGCTGAGCGGTTTCAAGCAGATGTTAACAAGGCGGAACTGGCAGCTGCTTTCCACGATTACGCGAAATATAAACCGCTAGAGCTCATGGAACGTTGGATTGAGAGTGATCGTCGACTTCCTAAGGATCTACTGGATTATCACCATGAGCTTTGGCATGGACCCGTAGGTGCTTTGATGCTTGAACAAGAGGTTGGGCTTACGGATGCTGAAGTCATTTCTGCCATCAGCTGTCACACGACAGGGAAAAAGCACATGTCTATGTTAGATAAAATTGTATTTTTAGCTGACTATATAGAACCCGGCCGGGAATTCCCTGGAGTGGATCAAGTACGAGAGAAAGCAGTTGAAAATTTGGATGAAGCATGTGCCTTAGCTTTGAAAAATACAATCATTTTTCTTATTGGTAAGGAAAGGACCGTTTATCCGGACACGTTTCATGCATATAATGATTTAATATGATGATTTGATCATGGAAAAGATAGAGATGAAATAGGGAGGAAACCCATGGAAAGTAAAGAATTGGTAAATTTAGCAGCACAAGCATGTGATGAAAAAAGAGCACAAGATATCGTTGTTTTAGATATGTCAGAAGTTTCATTAATCGCGGACTATTTCTTGATTTGCGAAGGGTCCAATGAACGCCAAGTGCAGGCAATAGCTAGAGAGTTGAAAAATCAAGCGGAAGAAAACGGGATAGAAGTGAAGCGAATGGAAGGGTTTGAGCAAGCACGCTGGGTACTTGTCGATCTTAATGACATCGTTTGTCACATCTTCCACAAAGATGAACGTCATTACTACAACCTGGAAAGGCTTTGGGGCGACGCAGACACGGTCGCTGTCGAAGGGTTAGAGAACTAAAATGAGTTATGGGGATATGGCGCGTGTATACGACCTCCTCATGCAGGATGCACCATACAAGCAATGGGTGGACTTTACGAAGAAAATGCTTCAACGATATCGTTCTGAAGGTCAAAGCATCCTTGATATTGGTTGTGGTACAGGGGAAATTACCCATCGTCTTCATAATGACGGGTATCAAATGACGGGTATCGATTTGTCCTCTGATATGTTGACCATCGCGCAACAGAAAAATCCTCGAGCTGCAATCGAATGGATCCAACAGGATATGACTTCATTAGAAGGATTATCAGAATATGATTGTGTCATCAGTTACTGTGATGTCATCAACTATTTGACCGATGAACAGCAAGTGAAGCAAGCGTTTCATTCCATTTACCAAGCCCTTACCCAAGGGGGAGTGTTTTTGTTTGATGTGCACTCTATAGATCATATTCACGAGGATCTCAGTGGTGCAACATTTGCTGAAGTCCGTGATGATCTATCTTTTATCTGGTTTTGTGATCCAGGGGAATTGGAAAACAGCCTCGTACATGATTTGACATTTTTTATTGAGGACGATGGAAAGTATCAACGTTTCGATGAAATTCATGAACAGCGAGGATATGACCATACAGATTTGAAGTCCTGGCTCTCTCAAACAGGCTTCAAGGTGCAAGGATTGTTTTCTGATTTCAGTGAAACTCCAGCCATTCACGGAGAACGCTGGTTATTTGTTTGTACAAAGGAATGAAAGTCATGAAAGAGTCCGTAGATGCCGGACTCTTTTTTATTTTTATTGTGCTTTAAGCCGAGTTTTATAAAAACGTTGAACTCAGGTTGGGTTTTTGCAGGATAATTGTACTTTTTGTCGAATATAGGAATTATAAATCAATGTGTTTTTTATCCTCTTTATGTTTATTTTGGGTAGCCTCAAACATCTTTTGGAACAAAGGCCCGATGTGATCTTCTAAGGCTTGCAATCCCTCACCTGTAACCCCGCCCTTCACCGTAACCTTTTCCATCAATTCTTCTAAAGTCATGATTTTTTGTGCCAGAAGTTCTCCCAGCCCAACCATCATATTTTCCGTTAACGAGGTTGCTTTATCTTTGGGAAGTCCCGCAACATCTCCAGCAGCTTCAATCCATTGACTGAGCAAATAACTTATGAATGCAGGACCACATGATACGATGTCGGACGCTACACGAATGTGTTCTTCTTTCACTTCAATGGGGGTAGAGATATGCTGGAACGTCTGCTTTAATAACTCTCGATTTTCGTCCTTTATTTTTGATCCAAACGTGAACAAACTTACACCAGACCAAGCATGATTTGTAATGGAAGGAACAATTCTTGCGACCTGGCAAGGAGTCACTTTTTCTAACTGATCAACAGCGATTGGACTTGTAATGGAAACAAGACATTGGTCTTCAGACCATTTTCCTTCTAGTGCATCAATGATGGTACGGTAGTGATGTGGCTTCACACAGATGAAAATGATATCGCTTCTATCCTGTAGTGCTGCTAAATCCCTTGCTACTGTGAGCTTTGGAAATTCTTCTTGAATTTTCTCCGCTTTTTCTAACGTCCGATTGTAAATCGTCAACTTTTCAGCAGGTACGGCCCCGCTCTTAATAAGCGTAGAGATGAGCATACTTCCCATATTCCCTGTGCCGATGATTCCCCATTTCATTGGAATCCCTCCTTAATGATTACCTATATATCCTTATTCTGAAAATATATAATTATGAAAGAAGGTCAAAACATGAGCGTATTAAAAAGATACGTTTGGATCATTATGGTCCTCGTAATCATTGGAGTCCTTTATTTTTTTAATCCATCAATGGATGGGGAGACCCAAATGTCGAAGGTAGAGGAAGTGGCTATTCAGGAAACTGTAGAAGAAAACGCTTCTTCTAGCACCGTAAAAGTCGACGTGAAAGGAGAAGTGCATAACCCCGGTGTTTATACAATGACAGAAGAAACGAGAGTGGATGATGCTATTAAAGAAGCTGGAGGAATGACAGAATGGGCGGATCCCACTAGTGTGAATCTGGCTCAAAGAATACAGGATGAAATGGTGATCTTTGTAGCCTCTAACCAATCGTCGTCTACTGAAGCAGGTGAAGGGGGTTCGCTTGCTGGAGAAAAAGTGAGTATCAACCGTGCTTCAGCTAGTGAGATGGAAACATTGAATGGAATTGGACCTTCAAAAGCTGAGAGTATTATCAAGTATAGAGAAGAGAATGGTCCATTTTCTTCTGTGGAAGATCTTGTTAATGTTCCTGGAATAGGTGAAAAGACGTTGGAAAACTTAAAAGAACTGATTACTGTCCCGTAAGTTTGACGGAATGGAAACGTGAGAGTAAACTTGATTAAAAAAAGTGGGGGTACATAATGGAGCGGATTACTTGGAATCAATACTTTATGTCACAAAGTTATTTATTAAAATCACGTAGTACGTGTCAGAGGTTAGCTGTCGGCGCGGTCATAGTAAGAGATAAACGCATGATCGCCGGGGGATATAATGGGAGTGTCTCGGGGGGCGTTCATTGTATCGATGAGGGGTGTTATGTCGTAGATGGACATTGTGTCCGTACCATTCATGCGGAAATGAATGCCCTCCTTCAATGCTCAAAGTTCGGTGTTGCTACAGAAGGGGCTGAGATCTACGTGACTCATTTCCCTTGTCTGCACTGTACGAAGGCCATTATACAAGCGGGGGTGAATGCTGTCTATTATAGCGAAGATTATAAAAATGACCCCTATGCAATCGAATTGATGCAACAGTCAGGTGTACGAATGCAAAAGGTTCCTGTGGAAAAGGAACCGCTTCAACACGAACAGCAGCTTCTCATACGACAAATGATTGAGAAACTTGAGTCCAGTGACGACCCTGAGGCAGAGCAACTTGTACATGAAGCATCTCAACTGCTAAGAATGGAAAACCGGTGAACTTCTTAAGGGGGTCTTGGCACATTCCCGTCATAGCCTTTGTGCTTGGCGGGGTGTTATCTATCCAAGAAGGTTTTCCCTTTTATGTCGTTGGGGTTATTTTTCTTTATTGGTTGCTCAGTTACCGCCGAAATCCCCAGTTCCTCTTCCTTCTCCTTCTATTTGGGATAGGTGGGTATATCCATCTTTCACTCGATCCCATTCCCTTTCACCCCCTCCCTAATGAATCCATAAAAATTGAATCCATAAAAGGTAAAATTGTATCGGATGTGACGAAAAGTGATCAATCCTTCTCGATAGTATTAAAAGGGGATGAGGGGAAAGTGCTTGTTAGGTATTTGAAAGAGAATATAAGTGATCCTCTTCCTGGAATGATGAAACATGGGGCCGCCTGTACGGTAAAAGGTGAGGTGAATCTTTTTGATGGCGCCCGCAATCCAGGTCAATTTGATTATCGTGCTTATATGGAAGGTAAAGGAATTTATACTCAAATTCTTATCAAAGGTGAATCGTCTCTACAGTGTGAGGGAGAATCGTGGTTCAGCCATTTGTACGACACAAGGAAACAATTGAAAATGACTGTGAAGGAACGTGTTCATCCAAGGACTTATATATGGATGGAGGCTCTAATATTTGGAGATACAAGCCTTATCGATTCTTCAGTAGTTGAATGGTTTAGAGAGTTTAATTTATCACATATCCTCGCCATATCAGGGTTGCACGTTGGCCTTACACTAGGGGGGACTTATTTTCTACTCTACCGCACAGGCATAGCTACAAAGAAGCAGGCCAAGCTTTTCTTACTTGCCCTTTTGCCTTTTTACATGTTCATATCTGGTGGTGCACCATCAGTCATGCGCGCAGGACTAATGGGCGTGCTTCTTATATTCACAGGTTCTTTCCAAAAAAAGATCCCTATTATTGACCTCTTATCCTTCACCTGTCTATTCTTATTAATTTCTTCCCCTTCCTATTTTCACCATCTAGGTTTTCAATTTTCGTTTTTAGTCACTTTCAGTTTGTTGCTTACGATACCAATCCTTAAGCAATATGAGAGTAAATGGATACAATCTGCAATTATAGGGTTGGTCAGTCAGCTTTCTCTTCTTGCCTTACAGGTCCATTATTTTTATGAATTTCAGCCTTTTTCTTTATGGATCAATATGATTGCTGTCCCTTATTTTTCCTTCTTTGTCATCCCCTTATTGATGATTATTTTTCTCCTATCTTTGATCGTACCATCCATATGCTTATTTCTATCCCGTGCATTTTCCCTCATTCATGAATTTGTTTTATCCATCTTCATCACACAATCTGAATCCCTTGATTACCCTTGGGTCATTGGTGAACTTCCCTCTTTTTACATCGTTTTGTATGCATTCTTTTTCGTCGTTATGATGATGAAATGGGAACAAAAGGAAAAAGTGAAGGCGTTTCTCGCTTCTCTAGCCGTTGTTTTTGTATTTATTTTTTATAGTTCGATTCCTTATTTATCTAAAGAAGGAGTCGTAACCATGTTGGATGTGGCTCAGGGGGATTCCTTTGTCATAGAACTGCCACATAGGGAGGGAATCATTATGATTGATGCCGCTGGGCCGCCGGTTTTTACGACGAATAAGGAGAAGACTGCGAATGAGGTGATCTTACCGTTTTTAAAGTCAAGGGGAATACATCGTATTGATGCACTATTTATTTCTCACGAAGATTCTGATCACAGTGGAAGTGTTCCTTTTGTACTTGAGGAAATGGAAGTTAGTCGGATCTATGTCAGTCCATATCATACAGAAAAATACGAAAATGGAGTTAAGGTTGAGGAAGTAAGCGCAGGCGAGAGCATTCGGTTCAAGGGGCATGAATTTCACGTGGTGCATCCATTAATGGATAGGAACCATGGAGATCCGAATGATAATTCGCTCGTATTGTACAGCTCGATTGGAGGGAAGCGATGGTTCTTTACAGGAGATATATCGGCTCCGATTGAAAGGGACATCGTAAAGAGGAATTCGACATTACAGACGGATGTATTAAAAGTCGCCCACCATGGAAGTCATACATCCACTTCAGAGGAGCTATTGAATGGATTAAACCCAAGAATTGGCTTGATTTCTGCGGGCGTGGACAATCGTTACGGTCATCCTCATGAAGAAGTTGTAGGAAGATTATCTGAGCACGGGGTTGTATTACTTCAAACCAATCGCCACGGGGCCGTGCAATACTTTTTTTCAGGGCAAAGTGGAACGTTTTCAACGTTTATCCCGTATAATGCGAGCAGAGAATAAAAAAAGACTGCCGAAAACAGCAGCCTTCCGGTTTTGTATCCCATTACTGTCCAAGAAAAGAAAACAAAACACCGATGAAAAAGATGACGAAGAAGAAAACAAATGAAAATACAAACCCTAACCCAGAGTCGATCACATCATTAGTTTTGGATTGAATATCGTTTTTGAACTCGTTCACTGTTACCCCTCCTATATCAATTACTAAGTATAGTCCATTTTTAACCAAAAATCTACATGTACCGGGCATGAAAACGAATTTTATCGATGATTCATACCTTTCCCACTCCTAGCAAGACTTGTCACAGATAATTCTTACGTAAGCGGTCAAACTAAACGCAAGAGAGGAACAACATCGTCCTCTCCAAGAGCTCCCGGGGCTTTTGGAATGGCGTTTATATAGATGGTTCATACGGCGATATCAGCACACCATTTTGACAGAAATTCCAAAGAAACATAAAATGGTGACACTGAGTTCCCCTTTTTGGGGCGCCGTACTCTTTTTTTAAAAAGGAAGGACAACCACTTTATGGTCAATGTAAAACAATCACAAGTGTACTTATTGTATGGAGAAGAATCCTATTTAATTCAAGAACATAAGAATAAAATCATTGAAAAAACATTAAAGAAAGAAGATCGAGAGTTTAATATTTCTCAGTATGATTTAGAAGAAACTCCCATTGAGGATGTTATTACAGATGCAGAAACCTTTCCGTTTCTTGGTGAGGGGAAAGTTGTCATTGCCAACCAACCCGTCTTTTTAAAGGGGAAACCGGATAAACTTCCGTTCGATCATGACACGGAGGTGCTTCTGGAATACCTTCAAAACCCTGCTGAATACACGGTGCTTATTTTAGTTGCCCCTTATGAAAAGCTTGATGAACGGAAAAAGGTGTTCAAACAATTAAAAAAGAACGGAGAAGTCATTAGTTGTCAGCCAGTTAAAGAATGGGACGTTGACAAATGGATTCAAACATTAGCGAATGATTTACATATCACCGTTCCTCCAGAAATTCATGAACTGTTCACTCAAGAAATTGGTGCAAACCTTATGGCGCTTAGAAAAGAAATGGAAAAACTGGCTTTGTATGTCGGAGAAGGCGGTGTTATTACGCGAGAAATTGCAGAGCAGCTCCTTTCCCACAGTGCAGAAGCTTCCGGGCTTAAACTTGTCGATGCCGTCATGGAAAAAGATTTAGGTCGAGCAATTCGGATTTATAAGGATCTGGAAAAACTGAATGAAGAGCCGATCGCTTTAACTGCTCTTCTCGCTTCTCAATTCAGGATTATCAGCCAGGCGAAGGTACTCAAGCAGAAAGGGTACGGCCAGAATCAAATGAAAAGCTATATTAAGGCCCACCCATACGTCATAAAAATGGCGTTAAAAAGGGAGCGTGCTTTCTCCCAACAGGAACTGGATCAAATTATGAATCAACTTGCAGAAACGGATTACAATTTGAAGCAGGGGAAAATGGAGAAAGCCCTGGCTTTTGAAATGCTTCTGTACCGTTTAATTAATATCAAACAAAATACACCGGTATCATCGTAATTCTCTGAATTGAATTCAAGAGAATATGAAAAGAAGCCCTCCGATAAATCGGAGGGCTTCGTTCATGTAAAAACGACCCATTCAAATAAGAAGGATCGTCTGTTGGTCATAAATTACGAATGAATTATAATGCGTTGACTAGTTTTGTTAGGCGGGATTTTTTACGGTTCCCTGTGTTTTGATGAAGGGCACCACGTTGAACAGCTTTGTCGATTTTCTTAACAGCTGTAGGAAGTGCTTCTTTAGCGTTCTCTACATCTTTGCTTTCAACAAGCTTTTCTACACGTTTAACCGCTGTACGCATGTCAGATTTGAAAGCTGCATTCAAAGAACGAGCGTCATCATTCGTACGTACACGTTTTTTCGCTGATTTAATATTAGGCATAGTTTCACCTCCTAGGTAAAAACAAAAGACTCATTCATATCGAACAAGAGACATTTTACCAGAGCGGTGCGTTGTTTTCAATACTTATCTCAATACCAATCCCTTCATTTGCATAGTTTTTATCTGCTTGGGAGAAGATTTTCTTAAGGAGGTTGAAGTGAATGGAGGAAAATTTCGACTACACGTTGAGAACGGACTTGGCGCTTGAGGCACAGGAGATGAATGTAAAAGATGAACCCGGATCCTCAGATGGTGATGGGGTCGAGGTGCATGAAAACGAGAAAAACGATATCAAAATCACCTATGTAACAGTAGATGAAGCAGGTGCTGAGCGAATCGGGAAAAAGGCGGGGCATTATGTCACGTTGGAGTCACTCGCTATTCGAAAGCAGGATCACCAATTGCAAGTGAATTTATCCAAGACGTTATCGGGACAGTTAAGGAAATTAATGAATGAGTGTGGAATAAAAGAAATGGACCGGGGGTTAATTGTCGGCCTTGGTAATGCAAATGTAACCCCGGATGCATTAGGACCATTGGTAACAGAAGAAATCTATGTAACCACTCATTTATTTGAGCTTCACCCGGAAACCGTATCGGATGGTTATCGACCTGTTTCTGCTTTTACACCGGGGGTAATGGGCGTAACAGGCATTGAAACCAGTGATATGGTGCACGGGATTATTGAACAGACAAAGCCGGATTTTGTTCTAGTCATCGATGCCCTTGCTTCACGGTCAATTAATCGGATCAATGCAACTATACAACTTTCAGATACAGGGATACATCCGGGGTCTGGTGTGGGTAACAAGCGGAAAGAAATCAGCCGAGAGACATACGGAATCCCTGTAATATCCATCGGAGTACCAACAGTAGTCGATGCCGTGACCATCACGAGTGATGCGATTGATTATGTGTTAAAGCATTTTGGCAGAGAGTGGCGGGAAAAAGATCGTCCGTCTAATGCCTTATCACCTGCCATGAACCCGTTTGAGAGAAAGACACTTACGGCTGAAGACCACCCGAACGAAGAGCAAAGCAAAGCCGTCATGGGCATGTTCGGCCAATTAGAAGAGGCAGAAAAGAAACAATTGATTAAAGAAGTACTGACACCCCTTGGCCATAACTTGATGGTTACACCTAAAGAGGTAGACAGCTTCATCCAGGACATGGCTCATGTCATTGCGAAGGGGATCAATGGAGCCTTGCATCCGGGCATAGAGGATGGAGAAGCCCAATCTTATTTTAAATAATGATTTAATAGAGAGGTTCTATTAAATTCCTCTCTCTCATACCATTTACTAGATAGTGGAATGAGGGGGAGGATTTTTCATGTCTCGTTACCCGATCATGAAGAAAAATAAGAAAAGTTATATGAAGCAGGGGACAAGATGGACGATCATCACAGTCACCGTTCTGCTTTTATTGTTTATTGGCATCGGTATCCTTACAGGGGCGAAGACGACCTACCGTATTTATTCAAGTACGATCCAGGAGTGGACAACCAAGCTTGAAGGCCGTTCGTTTTTGTATCTATTTGAAATGGAAAACCGCGCCTTCAAAGATGCTCATCCGGAAGGGAACCGCATTCCGAGCTTGACGACATTATCTTTTCAATTACTCACGAGTCTTACACCAAATGATCCGAGAAGCCTTCTGGGAAGAGAAATCCCTGGATTATCTTCTTACAACAGTCAAATAATCATCGCTGGTAAAGGGACAGACTACTCCACACTTCCAATTGAGTCAGAACCTCCTATGATTGTAGACGACCGCGGCGAGGAAGGGGATGTGGAAGAAACGAACGAAGAAGATGATAAACCGGAAGAAAAACCAGTCGGTGAAGATCGTGTTTATATTTACCACACCCACAACACTGAATCATTTTATCCACATTTACCGGATGAGTCCACGGACCATGATGGAAAGGTGAATATTACTCTTATCGGTGAACGTCTTGGCGAAGGGTTAGAAAAAAGAGGGATTGGAACCATTGTGGATACAACAGATGTAGCTGCTTTAAGAAATGAAAAAGGTATGAAATATTATCAATCTTACGATGCGATGAGACCTGTGGTGGAAGAAGCCATCAGTCAGAACGGAGGTATTCAGTACCTGTTTGACCTTCACCGGGATTCTCTTTCCAAGGAGCACACCACAACGACGATCAACGGAAAAAATTACGCGCGTTTTGCTTTTGTCATAGGAGCTGAACACCCTCAATATGAACAGAACTTACAACTCGCATCTAAAATTCACCAGCTATTGGAGGAGAAATATCCAGGAATCAGCCGCGGGGTTATAACGAAGAAGGGTTCAGGGGTAGACGGCATCTATAACCAGGACTTACATCCGAATGCCATCCTTATCGAGTTTGGCGGAGTTTATAATCATTTAGATGAGTTGTATCGTTCGGCTGATGTTATGGCTGAAGTTTTTAGTGATTATTACTTCGAAGATGAAAAAGTATCTACTGAGTAATGGAGGAGGGGCACAATGAAATGGTTGGCTGGGGGACTCATCGTTGTCATTGTTTTTGTGACAGGAGCTTTTTATGGCATTGATAAAACAAACGAAAAGCTGGATGACCGCCCCGCTGTGGTGACGACTCAAAAATCAGAGCCAGAGGTGGATCATAGAGTGGAAGAGCAACCAACCACATCACCAGCTTCGAATGATTTTTGCGCCCCTCCTAAACTAGATGCTAAAGCTCCATGGATCTCACAACTTGCTGGAGGGATGGGGGAAGGGGTGGCTTCGAGCTTCAATGGAGTGATCGTTGTTTTGTCTGAAATCATCCAGGCGGGAGAATAAGATTCAGATGTTGTTGGGGTTTACATTGAATAATGCTTGCCGTATTGCTATAATCAACCTAGATATTTGTGTCGAATTCAGTAGGAGTGATTTAAGTTGACAGCACAATCCAAACAAGAAAGGGTCCGCAATTTTTCGATTATTGCCCATATCGACCACGGGAAATCGACACTTGCTGACCGTATCTTAGAAAAAACAAAAGCATTAACCCAAAGAGAAATGAAGGAACAATTCCTCGATGCGATGGATCTTGAACGTGAACGTGGAATTACGATTAAATTAAATGCCGTACAATTGTCTTATGAAGCGAACGATGGACAGGATTATACGTTTCACTTAATTGATACCCCAGGCCACGTCGACTTTACATATGAGGTCTCTCGTAGTTTAGCGGCCTGTGAAGGGGCGATTCTCGTTGTAGATGCTGCCCAGGGGATAGAAGCACAAACATTAGCCAATGTTTATCTGGCACTGGAAAACGATTTGGAAATCATTCCGGTAATTAATAAAATCGACCTGCCTGGTGCAGATCCTGAGCGGATTAAACAAGAAATCGAAGATGTTATCGGGATCGATGCTTCTGATGCCATTCTTGCTTCTGCTAAAGAAGGAGTTGGGATCGATGAGATATTAGAACGGATCGTAAGCGATATTCCGGCTCCTGAGGGCGATGTGAAAGATCCGACGAAGGCTCTGATTTTCGACTCCTTGTACGATTCTTACAGAGGTGTCGTTGCTTATACCTGCGTTCGTGAAGGGTCTATCAAGCTTGGCGATAAAATTAAAATGATGGCCACAGGCAAAGAGTTTGAAGTGAACGAACTAGGTGTGTTCCGTCCGACCCCGACCCCATTGAAAGAGTTGAATGTTGGGGATGTCGGATATTTGACGGCATCGATCAAGAACATTGGCGACAGCCGTGTGGGGGATACCATAACACTTGCCAATAACCCTGCTGCCGAACCACTGCCTGGTTATAAAAAGATGAATCCGATGGTGTTCTGTGGGATGTATCCGGTCGATGCAAGCAAGTATAACGACCTTAGAGATGCTCTCGAGCGCTTGGAACTTAATGATTCCTCCCTTCAATTCGAGCCTGAAACTTCCCAAGCTCTTGGTTTTGGGTTCCGTTGTGGTTTCTTAGGAATGCTTCATATGGAAATCATCCAAGAACGCATTGAGCGGGAGTATAAGATCGATCTTATTACAACCGCTCCAAGTGTTATTTATCAGGTGACTCTTACAGACGGTTCTGTCACCGATGTCGATAACCCTTCCATGATGCCGGATAACCAGAAACTTGAAGAAGTTCAGGAACCTTACGTTAAAGCAACAGTCATGGTACCCAACGATTATGTCGGTCCAGTCATGGAAATCTGTCAACGAAAGCGCGGCAATTTCATGGATATGCAGTATCTAGATGACAACAGGGTCAATATCGTCTATGAAATTCCATTGTCTGAAATTGTTTATGATTTCTTTGATTCCTTGAAATCCCAAACAAAAGGGTATGCATCCTTTGATTATGAGTTGATTGGCTACCGTGTCTCTAATCTTGTGAAGATGGATATCTTGTTGAATGGAGATACTATTGATGCCTTGTCCTTCATCGTACACCGTGACTTTGCGTACGAACGTGGCAAGCTCATTGCTGAAAAGCTTAAGGAATTAATTCCAAGACAGCAATTTGAAGTACCTATCCAAGCCGCGATCGGAAATAAAATCGTTGCTCGAACGACGATTAAAGCGATGCGTAAAAACGTTCTTTCCAAATGTTATGGTGGAGACATTTCCCGTAAGCGTAAATTGCTTGAAAAGCAAAAAGAAGGGAAGAAGCGCATGAAGATGGTCGGATCTGTCGAGGTTCCTCAAGAGGCCTTCATGTCCGTCCTTGACTTGAACGAAGACTAAAGTTAAAGGAAGACAGTTGAAACCGCAGGAGATTTTTCTCTTGCGGTTTTCCTTATGAAAGGTGGTAACATCCATGAAAATCCCATCCGCATATATTCACATCCCATTCTGTCAGCAGATTTGTCACTATTGTGATTTTACGAAGTTTTTCTATAATGAGCGACTGGCAGATGACTATTTAGAAGCACTGGAAAAAGAAATTCACACGTATATCCCAGGAAAAAAAGCGAATGTACGAACCATTTTTGTAGGTGGCGGGACCCCGACAGCTGTAAATCACAAGCAGTTAGAAAAGCTTTTACAAATGATTGATGCCCATTTTGATATTGCTGGTTGTGAAGAGTACACCTTTGAAGCAAACCCTGGTGATTTAGATGTTGAAAAAGTACGTTTGCTGAAGGCATATGGCGTAGATCGCATATCTCTCGGTGTTCAAGTTTTCGATGATGATATGCTTGAAAAGATCGGCCGTGTACACAAAGTGAAAGATGTCTATACGAACATCGACCGTCTCGTTCAAGCAGGTTTGACGAATGTGAGTATTGATCTGATGTATGCTCTCCCTGGGCAGACGGTTGAAGACTTTGAAAAAACCATTGATGAAGCCATGCAATTCGGCTTGCCTCATTACTCTTCCTACTCTCTTCAAATTGAACCGAAAACCGTGTTTTATCAACGGTATAAAAAGGGTAAGCTCTCCAAGGCTAAGGAAGATGATGAGGCGGAAATGTACGAATTGCTACAGCGTAAATTAGCAGAAGCTGGTGCTGTGCAATATGAAATCAGCAACTTCGCAAAGCCCGGGTTTGAAAGTAAACACAACCTGACATACTGGAATAATGAATATTATTATGGTATCGGAGCGGGTGCACACGGGTACCTGCCGGGTAAACGGACGATTAATATTCGCCCTTTGCCTGCCTATGTGAAAAAAGCCACAGAGGATGGGAAGCCTGTTCTCCATGAGGAACCTATTGGTCTCAAAGAACAGTTGGAGGAAGAAATGTTTCTAGGGTTGAGAAAGACTAGAGGGGTTTCGAAAGAACTCTTCCATCAAAAGTATGGGAAAACACTAGTCGATGTGTTTGGAAACAAGCTGACGGAGCTAAAAGAGCGCTCGTTGATAGCAGAAGACACCGACCATATCTATCTCACTTCCAAGGGGCGAATTCTTGGTAACGAAGTATTCCAAGAATTCTTATTGGAGGAATAATCCTATAAACGTTCTCATCATTAAAAATAGGTGGTTTTAACATGATAGGGATGGAGGTGCTTGTCAGATTGAATGAGGCTTCCCTCCTTCAACCTTATCTCTCTACGATAGAAGTTAGATTTCCTGTTTTCAAAAGGGTGCTTTAGGGAACGGAACACCGGCGTTTAAAAGCGATATTTTCCAAAAGAGAAGAAGGACCTGGAGGAACGACTAAAAAAAAGAGCTTTATCCGTTGACATCCCCCAACCCTTTTGATAATTTATTATTAGATTTAGCACTCACTGTAAACGAGTGCTAACAGGGGTGATCATCGATGTTAACAGATAGACAATTGCTCATTTTGCAAGTCATTATTGATGATTTCATTCTGACCGCACAACCTGTAGGTTCACGGTCAATAGCCAAAAAAGATGCTGTAACATTCAGTTCAGCAACGATAAGGAATGAAATGGCTGATTTAGAGGAACTGGGTTTTATCGAAAAAACTCATTCATCTTCCGGAAGAGTCCCCTCTGAAAAAGGGTATCGCTTCTATGTCGACCATCTTCTTTCTCCATTGCGCCTTTCCAGCCAAGAAATTGTGACCATTCGGGAAGCGTTTGATGATAAAATGATGGAATTTGAACGTGTGGTTCAAAAGTCAGCAGGGATTCTATCCGATTTGACGAATTACACATCCATTGTTCTCGGACCGGAAGTGTTCGAAACAAAATTAAAACAGTTGCAGATCGTCCCATTATCGGATCAGTCTGCGATTGCCATTTTAGTTACGGATACCGGTCATGTGGAGCATCGCGCTTTCAATGTTCCTGTTGAGATCAAGGGTGTAGATCTGGAAAAGATGGTGAACATTTTAAACAGCCGGCTCCAAGGAGTCCCGTTAGTAAAATTGCATGAAAAACTCTATTCTGAGATCAATGATCTATTAAAAACACATACGGATCATCACGAAGAGGCTTTCCAGTATTTGCGTGCAGCTCTTGTGGATGAGCATCCGACGAAACTGTACATTGGCGGAAAGACAAACATTCTCATGCAACCTGAATTCAGGGACCTTGATAAAGTCAGGTCTTTATATGCCACCATCGAGCGAGAAAGTGAGATGGCTGACTTACTGCGGACCGGTAAGGAAGGGATTCAAGTCCGAATAGGACAAGAAAACCCTTTTGATGCTATGCAAAACTGCAGTCTGATTACAGCAAGTTATCAGCTCGGCAATGATCAAGTGGGTACGATTGCCCTCTTGGGTCCGACTCGCATGGAGTATAACCGGATGTTTTCATTGATGAACGTCTTATCCAAGCATATGACTGATACATTGCGTGGCTGGTATTAGCGCGGGAAAAAGAAACGGGGCTACTGCTCCATCGTCTCATGCTTTTTCAGGATAAGGATTCATGTTATAGTCAGTAACGGTGTAATGGAAAGTAGGAGGTGGAAGTCGTGGAAGAGAACAAACAAGAGATCATTGATGAAAAAGATGAAACTCAAAATGAGGAATCTGAACAAACGGTAGTGGAAGAGACAGATGAGGTGGAACAGCTTCGTCAGGAAAAAGAAGAGATCAATAATCGACTGCTTCGTTTGCAAGCGGATTACGATAATTTCCGCCGTCGTACTCAAAAAGAGAAAGAGGCGGACAGGAAATATAGATCCCAGAGCCTTGTAGAGGAATTGATACCTGCTCTGGATAACTTTGAAAGAGCTCTCCAAGTAGAAGTGGATGGCGATGCCGCCAAAAACTTCGCAAATGGAATGAAAATGGTTTATGACCAATTTAAAGCAGCTCTGGAAAAAGAGGGTGTCGAAGAAATTCCTGCTAAAGGGGAAGAATTCGATCCTCATATGCATCAGGCAATCATGCAAGTCGAAGACGAAAATTATGAAAGTAATATTGTCGTAGAAGAGTTGCAAAAAGGATACCGTCTGAAAGATCGGGTCATCCGCCCGTCAATGGTAAAAGTGAACCAGTAAAAAATTATCTTATGAACGAGTACGTAAAGGAGGACATTTAACCATGGGTAAAATCATTGGTATTGACTTAGGTACAACAAACTCTTGTGTAGCAGTAATGGAGGGTGGAGAAGCGAAAGTAATTCCGAACCCTGAAGGAAACCGCACCACTCCATCGGCTGTTGCATTTAAGAATGGTGAACGTCAAGTAGGGGAGGTCGCTAAACGTCAGGCGATCACAAACCCGAACACGATTCTTTCCATCAAACGTCATATGGGAACAGACTACAAAGTAGAAGTAGAAGGTAAAGAATACACGCCTCAAGAAGTTTCTGCCATCATTCTTCAGTATATCAAGAGCTATGCAGAAGATTATCTTGGAGAAACAGTAGATAAAGCGATCGTCACAGTTCCAGCTTACTTTAACGACGCTGAGCGTCAAGCTACAAAAGACGCTGGTAAAATTGCTGGTCTTGAAGTCGAGCGTATCATCAATGAACCGACAGCAGCTGCCCTTGCATACGGCATTGATAAAGAAGACCAAGATCAAACGATTCTTGTTTATGACCTTGGTGGCGGTACATTTGACGTATCCATTCTTGAAATTGGAGATGGAACATTTGAAGTTATTTCTACAGCCGGTGACAACCGTCTAGGTGGAGATGATTTCGACCAAGTCATTATTGATCACATGGTAGCTGAATTCAAAAAAGAAAACGGCATTGATTTGTCCCAGGATAAAATGGCAAAACAGCGCCTGAAAGACGCGGCTGAGAAAGCGAAGAAAGACCTTTCCGGCGTTGCTCAGACACAAATTTCTCTTCCATTCATTACTGCAGGAGAAGCGGGGCCGCTTCACCTTGAAATGAACTTGACTCGTGCGAAATTCGAAGAGCTTGCATCTGACCTTGTTGAGCGTTCTATGAAACCAACTCGTCAAGCACTTAAAGATGCAGACATGAGTGCAAGCGACATCCACAAAGTTATTCTTGTAGGTGGATCTACTCGTATCCCAGCTGTACAAGAAGCCATTAAGAAAGAAATCGGAAAAGAACCTTCTAAAGGTGTAAACCCTGATGAAGTTGTAGCACTTGGTGCATCCATCCAAGGTGGCGTACTTCAAGGAGATGTGAAGGACGTTGTACTTCTTGACGTTACTCCACTTTCCCTTGGAATCGAAACAATGGGTGGCGTTACGACGAAATTGATCGAACGTAACACGACAATCCCGACAAGCCACTCTCAAGTGTTCTCAACGGCTGCTGACAATCAGACGGCTGTTGATATACACGTCTTGCAGGGTGAGCGTGAGATGGCTCAAGATAACAAGACACTTGGTCGTTTCCAGTTGACAGATATTCCACCAGCACCACGCGGTGTGCCTCAAATCGAAGTAAGCTTCGACATTGATGCTAACGGAATCGTTAACGTACGTGCGAAAGACATGGGTACAAACAAAGAACAATCCATCACAATTAAGTCTTCTTCCGGTCTTTCTGATGAGGAAGTCGAAGAAATGGTTCGTCAGGCGGAAGAAAACGCTGAAGAAGACAAGAAGAAACGCGAAGCGATTGAACTTCGTAACGAAGCGGACCAGCTGATCTTCACAACAGATAAGACGATCAAAGATCTTGGCGAACAAGTAAGTGAAGAAGAAAAACAAAAAGCTGAATCTGCGAAAGAAGAACTTCAGACGGCCCTTGAAGGCGAAGATCTAGAAGCGATTAAAGAGAAGAAAGAAGCACTTCAAGAACAAGTGCAAGCTCTTTCTGTGAAGCTTTATGAGCAGGCACAAGCACAGGCTGAAGCTGCTCAAGGTCAAGAAGGCGGCTCTGACGATGATGTCGTTGATGCGGATTATGAAGAAGTCAACGAAGACGAGAATAAGAAGTAAGAATAGGTAGAAAAAAAGTCAAAGTCAGGTTCTTCTTGACTTTGACTTTTTTCATGAACAGGCAAATCGGTGACGTTTGCCTGCCTAGAATTTCAGTGTTAATATAAACCTTATGTAATAGCGTCCGGGAGAGTGATCGACAAGTGAGTAAACGTGATTATTATGAAGTCCTTGGCGTGTCCAAGGATGCTTCAAAAGACGAAATAAAGAAAGCCTACCGTAAACTGGCGCGTAAGTATCACCCTGACGTCAGTGAGGAAGAAAATGCTTCTGAAAAGTTCAAGGAAGCGAAAGAAGCTTATGAAACATTAAGCGATCAGCAGAAACGTGCCCAATATGATCAATTCGGTCATGCTGGTCCGAACCAGGGCGGCTTTGGCGGTTTCGGTGGAGGCGCCGAAGACTTCGGCGGCTTCGGCGATATTTTCGACATGTTCTTTGGTGGCGGTGGACGACGCCGTGACCCGAACGCACCACGTAAAGGTGCAGACTTGCAATATACGATGACCCTCCACTTCGAAGAGTCTATTTTCGGTAAGTCTACCGATATCGAAATTCCAATGGAGGAAGACTGTGACACGTGTGATGGTTCCGGTGCTAAGCCAGGCACAACACCTGAAACTTGTTCCCACTGTCAAGGTTCAGGACAGGTCAATCAAGAACAGAACACACCGTTCGGCCGCGTGGTCAACCGTCGTGTTTGTCACCACTGCCAGGGCACAGGGAAATTCATTAAAGACAAATGTAACACCTGTGGCGGCGATGGCCGTGTGACAAAGCGCAAGAAAATTCATCTGGACATCCCAGCAGGTATCGATGACGGTCAACAAATTCGTGTGCAAGGAAAAGGTGAAGAAGGGGTCAATGGAGGTCCAGCTGGAGACTTATTTGTAGTTATCCGCGTTCAGCCTCATGAATTCTTCCAACGCGAGGGCGATCACATTTTCTGTGAAATTCCTCTTACCTTTGCACAGGCAGCACTTGGTGATGAAATTGAAGTTCCTACCGTACACGGGAATGTGAAGTTGAAAGTGCCTGCGGGAACACAAACAGGAAAAACATTCCGTTTGAAAGAAAAAGGTGCACCGAATGTCCACGGCCGTGGACAAGGAGACCAGCATGTGAAGATGAAAGTCATCACGCCTAAGAATTTGACGGAGCGACAGAAAGAATTGCTTCGTGAATTTAATGATATTAGTGGCAATGAAGCAACAGATGAGCAGCACGGAAACTTCTTCGAACGTATGAAACGTGCGTTTAAGGGAGACAGCTAAAGGTTAACAGGAAGGTGTCTGTACGATTGGTTGATGGGTAGTTCATGGAATTTCCCGTTCTCTCGTGCAGGCACTTTTTATCTTGAGCGTCTAGTTGACAAGTTATAGGTACTTAGAAAAAATTATGAAGAGGGTGGATCATCAATGAAATGGTCTGAAGTATGTGTCCATACGACAACAGAAGCAGTTGAACCGGTATCAAACATTCTCCATGAGTCAGGAGCAAGTGGCGTCGTCATCGAAGACCCGTCAGATATGAAAAGAAAGAAAACGAAACTTGGAGAAATCTATGAATTGAATCCAGACGATTATCCGGCAGAAGGCGTGTATGTAAAAGCCTACCTGCCTATGAACAGTTTTCTTGGTGAAACCGTTGATGGAATTAAACAAACCGTATCCAACTTGACAGAATTCGGCATTGATATCGGGCATAATCATGTGACGATCAGTGAAATTCATGAAGAAGACTGGGCAACCGCGTGGAAAAAATATTATAAACCAGTCAAAATTTCAGAAAAAATTACAATCATCCCGACATGGGAAGACTACACACCGGTATCCAGTGATGAAATCATTATTGAAATGGATCCTGGCATGGCTTTTGGAACAGGTACGCATCCGACTACAGTTCTTAGCATACAAGCCTTGGAGCAGTACTTAGAAAAAGGAGATAAGGTAATCGATGTCGGCGCTGGATCCGGAATTCTAAGTGTAGCTTCGGTCCTTTTAGGTGCCGAACATGCGTATGCTTATGATTTAGATGATGTAGCTGTTTCAAGTACAAGAAATAACGCTGCTTTAAATGGTGTAGAAGATAAAGTCACATCTAAACTTAATGATCTTCTGGAGGGGGTAGACTGGGAAGCGGACTTAATTGTCTCCAACATTCTCGCAGAGATTATCGTCAAGTTTACAGATGATGCCTATCGTGTCGTCAAGCCTGGAGGATATTTCATTACTTGTGGAATTATTTCTGGACGTAAGGAAATGGTCCGAGAGCAATTGATTCAATCAGGGTTTGAAATTGTAGAGACGAACATGATGGAAGACTGGGTCAGCATTATCGCTAAAAAACCGGAGTGATTCCATGCAACGATATTTTGTGGATCAAAAATGTTGGAACGATGACACCCTTTATGTGAGCGGGGAAGATACCCATCATATGGTAAGAGTGATGCGGATGAGGGAAGGGGACAACCTAGTAGCAATCCATCCAGAAAAAGGTCCCGCCTTATGCGAAATCACTAAAGTGGCTCAGGACGTTGTTCATTGTATTGTTGTCAGCTGGATGGAGGAAGAACGGGAACTTCCTGTCCATGTGACGATCGTAGCTAGTCTTGGAAAAGGGGATAAACTGGAGCAAATCGTCCAAAAAGGGACAGAACTTGGAGCGTCTGCTTTCATTCCATATCAAGCCGATCGATCCATTGCCAAATGGGATAATAAAAAAGCGTCCAAGAAGATCGAAAGATTGCAGAAAATATCCAAAGAAGCGAGTGAACAGTCCGAACGAACCATCGTACCTGAGGTTCAACCTGTCCATACTCTTCATCAGCTCTTGGAATTGAAAGAGCACTATGATCATTGTTTATTTGGGTATGCAGAGAAGGCAAGGCAAGAAAAGTCCCGTTCGTTGAGTGAGGTATTCGAATCATTCAAGCATGAGGAATCTGTTTTAGTGGTGTTCGGACCTGAAGGTGGATTTTCTGAAAGTGAAGTGGAAAAACTATTACAAGAAGGGTTCACATCGATTCGGTTAGGCCCGCGGATTTTACGAATGGAAACAGCCCCTCTTTATTTTCTTTCCAGTCTATCTTATAAATTGGAAGAAGTATGAAGTGCGTAGGCAAGCTCGCATTTTAATCGCTTTCATGCTAAGATAGAAGAGATGTACGAACAACTTAAATTTGAAAGGACGATCTGCAAATGGAACAAAACCTAGCAAAAATGATTGATCATACACAGCTTAAACCCGATACACCGAAAGATAAGATCACGCAAATTTGTAAGGAAGCAAAAGAACAAAATTTTGCTTCTGTTTGTGTCAACCCTCACTGGGTATCTTACTGCGCCGAGTTACTAGAAGGTACAGATGTGAAGGTATGTACAGTCATCGGCTTCCCATTAGGGGCGACAACGAAAGAAACAAAAGCTTTTGAAACAAAGCAAGCCATCGAAAAAGGTGCAACTGAAGTTGATATGGTCATCAACATTGGTGAGTTGAAATCAGGAAACAAAGAACTTGTGCAACAAGATATCGAAGCAGTCGTTCGCGAAGCGGAAGGAAAAGCTTTGGTTAAAGTAATCATTGAGACTTCCCTTCTTACGGAAGATGAGAAAGTAGCTGCATCTGAGCTTGCAAAAGCTGCAGGAGCAGACTTTGTAAAAACTTCAACTGGTTTCTCTGGTGGAGGCGCAACGGTTGAGGATATCAGCCTAATGCGCAAAACAGTCGGCCCAGACATGGGCGTGAAAGCATCTGGCGGAGTCCGTGACTACGAAGGTGCAAAAGCAATGATTGAAGCTGGTGCCACTCGCATCGGCGCAAGCTCAGGAATTGCCATCGTAAACGGCGAACAAGGAACTTCTGATTATTAATAAAGCGAAAGAAGCCATCTCCAAAAGGGGATGGCTTCTTTTTATAACTATTAAAGAATATAGCAGGATTCTTGAGGCATAGTTTTGAGGTGTTCTTTGAGTGGATGGGGCTACAGGGAATAACTCGCTTTCCGCGGGAGCGCGGTGAGTCTCCTTAGGCTGACGCCTTCCGGGGTCTCACCAAGCACTTTCTTCACGCAGGATAGCGAGTAGCTTCCCAGCCAACCCTGCTGCTTAACATGGCAACGAACCCCGGTTATCTTGAAACTGAGTCTTCCGCAATCGGGAGCTATATCGGAAGAGAGGGTAGCTAAATTTGACTTTAAAGATTTTTTGAAAGATTGTATAGAAGAGGAGGGATGAGATGAAAAGGAAAGATCATGTTAAGATGCATAGTTATCCTGGTATGGTAGCTGTGGTGGGAGTGTTCCACGAAGGAAAGGTCAACTTTATGGCTGCCGGCTGGCACGCCTACTTATCCATGTCGCCGCCTATGTACGGCGTAGCCATAGGGAGAGAGCGGCATACATATGATTTAGTAAAACAATCAAAGAAATTCACAATCAATTTCCTACCTTTTGATGAAGCTGGATTTATCCAATACAGCGGCACTGCTTCAGGTGCGGATGTTGATAAAAATCAAATGTACGATCAACCATGGGAAATGGAGCGGAATGGATTTCCTTTGCTTGCACATGCTTATCTCGCTTATGAGTGCCAGGTCCATCAGATCGTTCCTACCGGCGATCATGACTGGGTGATTGGTGACATCGTGGGCTGTCACTACAAGGAAGAAAAATTTCTTGAAAATGGGTTACCGAACTTTGAAGATTTGAATATTCCGCTCTACCTTGGGCGTTCAAGTTACATGAGGCTGAATGAAGGGGTAGAGGTCAAGGAAGTTAATGACCCTTTATCTTTCAAAAAAAGTTGACCATATGACATGCATATAATATAATTGTCAAAGGTATGGGGGGTTCCCATACAAGAGAAACAGTTTTGTTTGCTTCGGAGGGAGGGAAATTAGCATGTCAAAAACAACTCGCGTTCGTAAAAACGAGTCTCTTGAAGATGCTCTTCGTCGCTTTAAGCGTGATGTATCAAAAAGTGGTACATTAGCGGAATATCGTAAGCGTGAATATTACGATAAGCCTAGCGTACGCCGTAAGAAAAAGTCTGAGGCGGCTAGAAAGCGTAAGTAATTAAAGAGGGTGTTGAAGAGATGACAATTACAGACCGTCTCACCCAGGATATGAAAACAGCCATGAAAGCCCGCGATAAGGAAAGACTATCGACGATTCGCATGGTGAAAGCTTCTATGCAAAATGAAGCCATTAAACTGGGGAAAGACTCATTATCTGAAGAAGAAGAATTGACTGTTTTATCTCGTGAGGTAAAGCAGAGAAATGATTCCCTCCATGAATTCAAAGAAGCTGGACGTGAAGATCTTGTAGAAGGACTCGAACGTGAAATTGAGATTTTACAAGTATATATGCCGAAACAGCTGACAGATGAAGAACTCAAGCAAGTCGTTGATGAAACGATTCAGGAAGTAGGCGCTACTTCTAAGAGTGACATGGGTAAAGTCATGAGTGCCGTCATGCCTAAAGTGAAGGGCAAGGCCGACGGAACCAAGGTCAATAAGCTCGTTCTTCAGCAACTATCGTAAATATAAAGGCCTCTCTTTGTTAAGGGAGGCCTTTTTACATACGCTAAACATCTCTTCGGTGCGTTTATGAAAGAACTGAACTTTTTTGAAACCAACCATGGTTTTGATTCGTAAACGTATTATATGGTGGGAAAGCTACCTGTAAAGGAGGTGAAATGAATGAAGCGGTCTTTACGTCTAGGTGTTTGGGGGATACTCCTTATTTTAGGAAGCGTTTTATCATTCTTCCATCTCCAATCATCGGTACAAGCGGACGGGGAAGGTCAGACAGTTTATGTCATTCCCGTAAAAGATACAGTGGAGCGGGGGATGGCTGCATTTCTTAACCGAACGACAGAAGAAGCCCGTGAAAATGGGGCGGACCATATCATATTTGAAATCGACACGCCAGGAGGTCGAGTGGATGCAGCGGGTGATATCGGAGAAATCTTTCGAGATTTAGATATTCCGAACAGTGCATTTGTAACGAACAGGGCTTATTCGGCTGGTTCCTACATTGCTTTAAACGCGGATGAAATCTACATGAAGCAGGCAGCGACTATGGGCGCATCCGGAGTCATCAATTCTGATGGAACGGCTGCTGATAAGAAGGCACAATCGGCCTGGATTTCAGCAATGGTAGCCGCTGCTGAATCTACAGGACGTGACCCTTTATATGCGCGTGCTATGGCCGATTCATCCGTTGATTTGAAAGATTATGGAGCTCCTGAGGGAGAATTTTTGACATTGGGAGCAACGGATGCGGAAGAGGTAGGCTATGCGGAAGGAATTGTAGACGATCGTAATGAGCTTCTCAGTGTCCTTGGCTTGTCTGATGCAACCGTCATAGAGGAGAACCCTACCCTTTCTGAGAATATTGCCAGATTCCTGACAGATCCTGTTGTTATTCCGATCTTATTATCCGTCGCAAGTATTGGACTCGTGGTTGAATTGTATTCGCCTGGCTTTGGCATACCAGGAACAATGGGAGCGCTCTCGCTTGTCCTGTTTTTTTATGGCCACATTGTTGCTGGCCTGGCCGGGTATGAAGCGATTATTCTATTGGTCCTCGGGATTGGGTTAGTGATAGCTGAATTCTTTTTACCAGGGGGGATTGCAGGAATAGCGGGTGTTGTCGCGATTGTATCCTCATTGATGCTTTCATCAGCAGATATGGGACATATGGCCATGAGTATAGGAATTGCTTTATTAGTGACAATCGTTGTATCTGTTGTGCTATTTAAATTTGTTGGTTTGGAAAGAGGGTTCTTTCGTCATATCATTTTGAATGATTCCACTTCATCTGAACAAGGATATGTATCTTCCCAAAACCGTTTGGATTTAATCGGAATGGAAGGGGAGACGATTACACCTCTCCGCCCTTCTGGTACAGCTGATTTTGATGGTGAACGTTTAGATGTCGTGACAGAAGGTGGTTTCATTCCTGTTCATCAAGCAGTGAAGATTTTAAAAACAGAAGGCTCACGTATTGTCGTGCGTGAGATTAAAAAAGCAGAACAAGAGGAGGAAACAAAGTGACACTTGAACAATTAATGCCAATTATCATCATTGGTATCATTATTATCGTAGTAGCGGTGTTATTTACATTTATTCCTGTCATGCTATGGATCAGTGCTCTAGCTGCAGGTGTAAAAATTAGTATTTTCACATTAGTAGGGATGCGATTAAGAAGGGTTATTCCTTCACGTGTGATCAATCCGTTGATCAAGGCTCATAAAGCTGGAGTCAATGTAAATACAAACCAACTAGAGAGTCATTACCTTGCTGGTGGTAATGTGGACCGTGTAGTAAATGCTCTGATTGCAGCACAAAGAGCAAATATCGAACTTAGCTTTGAACGTTGCGCAGCCATTGATCTCGCTGGCCGGGATGTTCTGGAAGCTGTTCAAATGAGTGTTAATCCAAAAGTAATTGAAACACCATTCATTGCAGGTGTAGCGATGGACGGAATTGAAGTGAAAGCAAAGGCGCGTATTACTGTAAGAGCCAATATCGACCGCCTTGTAGGTGGTGCGGGTGAAGATACAGTCATTGCTCGTGTTGGCGAAGGTATCGTATCCACGATCGGGTCCAGTGAAAACCATAACAAAGTACTAGAGAATCCGGATAGGATTTCACAGAATGTATTAGGGAAAGGATTAGATGCTGGAACGGCCTTCGAAATTCTTTCTATTGATATTGCAGATATTGATATCGGGAAGAACATTGGTGCTATCTTGCAAACAGATCAAGCAGAAGCTGATAAGAATATTGCTCAAGCGAAAGCGGAAGAACGTCGTGCCATGGCGATTGCTCAAGAGCAAGAGATGCGTGCCCGCGTACAAGAAATGCAGGCGAAAGTGGTCGAAGCAGAAGCTCAAGTCCCTCAAGCCCTTGCCGAAGCTTTGCGTTCCGGTAAGATGGGTGTCATGGATTACATGAATTATCAGAACATCAATGCGGATACGGATATGAGAAACACGCTTGGTAAAATGTCTGATGAAGAGGAAGAAGAAAAATAATCCTTGATTAACTTAAAGGAGAATCTGTATGGGAGATCTGATTGAACTCATTTTCAGCAATTTCCTTATTCTTGCTGCTATAATTGGCGGGATTATCAGCTGGTTTAGCGGGATGACTAAAGAAAATGAGAATAAACAAAGGCCTGAAAAGAAAACATCTCCAGTTCCTCCCGCCTACCCTAGTGGTCCTTCCCGGGATTTTCAAGAAACAGAAACGAAGGATAAATCTGGGGGAGAAAGGTTAAGGGATTACTACGAGACCAAACAGAAGAAGCTTGCTGAAGCCGAGACGGCTCGTTCTGAAGATCTTCAAGAAGAAGATGAGGAAACGTATTCTCTTCGGGCGGAGTCCAGAAAAAAACAGAAAATATCTTCTGAGTTGAATCTAAATGGTCCGCTCATAGAAAAAACAAGAAAGTGGGATAAAAAGCGGTTAGCTGAAGGGATTTTAATGGCTGAAGTGCTCGGTCCACCCCGTGCTCGCAAGCCTCACAGCTCCCACCCACGAAAAAGATAAGCAGAACGCACGAATTGTAGTGATACAATTCGTGCGTTTTTCGTATAAATGAAAAGAGGGGAGGGCGTCACATGTCAAAATGGCAGCAGCAAATACGGACTTGGATCAGTCGTTACTTTGATTTACCATCTGATGTCATGTTGGATCTTCCTAGAATAACGACAATAGGGTCCATTCATGTGTACATAGAAAATCATACAGGCCTCCTTCATTTTTCTGATGAAGAAGTTAGAATTCAATACAAAAAAGGTCAGGTTCGAATATTAGGAAAAGACCTTGGTGTGAAAATGATGCTGAAGGAAGAGTTATTACTGGAAGGAGAACTCAAGTCCGTAGAATTTTTGCCGGAATCCAAAGGGGGGTGAGACGATGAAGAACCAGCATGATTTCTTTCAGGGAATCATGACGGTACAAGTAGAGGGACCGTTGATCGAACCTTTTTTGCAAGCATGCACAAAACGTGGCTGTCACATTACAAATATGAAAAGATTGGATGCTTCTCTCGTCATTTTAACGATTCGATTAAAGGATTGGAAGATTTTGAGGCAATTGAGGAAGAAGTACCGGTGTAAAATTTCCATCAAAGATGGAAAAGGGCTGCCGTTTCTTATTCAGCATATGATTGGGAGGCTATCGGTTCTTCTCGCCTTCATCGCAGCGGTTGTTATCATATTTGTTCTTGCGAATACGTTGTGGTCCATTAAGGTGGACGGCCTTTCACCGGAACTTGAAGCAAATGTTGAAAGTAAATTGAATAGTTATGGCGTCTCTCCTGGAAAACTAACGATAGGGATGAAGGATCCCATTGAAATACAACAACAGTTGTTGGAAGATATCCCGGACTTGTTATGGATTGGTGTGAAAAAGCAAGGGACGAGCTATCATTTGTATGGGGTGGAAAAAACGAGATACGATACCGAAATGAACACTCGACCTTCAAACCTTGTAGCAGCAAAAAAAGGGATGATTATTGAAACATTTATAAAAAAGGGTCGTCCTATGGTATCGGTCTACGATGTTGTACAAAAAGGTCAAATCCTTGCCACAGGTCAGTTGGTGGAAGAAGAGGATCTATTTATACATTCTGAAGGAGATGTGATTGCAGAAACATGGTACCGCGTCGCTCAAAACCTTCCCATGAAACAAGTGCTTTCCTTAACGGATGGTTCTGTCGAAAGTGAATATCACTTAAAAATCGGGAAGTTTGCGATTCCTATTTGGGGGTTCTGGCGTGGAGAAGAGGGAGACTTCAGGGAAGAATCACATACATCAGACTGGAGTATTTTTGGGTTCCATATTCCAGTGAACATGAAGACGATCGATTACTATTCCATTGACCGAAAAGCGTATGAATCATCCCGGAAGAATATTGAGAAAATAGGGATTTCATCAGCAAGGAGCAACCTTCAGCAGGAACTTGATACTGATGCGCAAATTAAGGATGAAAAAGTTTTGCACCTCAGTGAGGAGAATGGTAAAGTAAAATTAATCCTATTGTACAAAGTTTATGAAAATATTGCAGTGACCAAGTATGTAAGTCAAGGAGATTGAGTATGCCAGAAGATTTAAAAACAATGGACATTCAATTAGATAATACAACAGAAGCATTAGCCCTTTTTGGTACAGAAGACCGTAACCTCAAGCAACTTGAGGAACAGCTGAAAGTTACGATCATTTCACGTGGAGAGCAAGTCAGAGTATCTGGTCAAGCGGAACATGTTCAGCTTGTTGAAGAAATACTCAACAGTGTTCTTGCGATCATTCGTAAAGGCTTGACTGTTACAGAACGAGATGTCGTATATGCCGTCGAGCTCGCTAAAAAAGGGAAAATTAATCAATTCGAAGCATTGTTCGAAGATGAAATCACGAAAAACTCGAAAGGGAAATCAATCAGGGTCAAAACTCTTGGTCAGAGAAATTATATCGCAACGATCAAGAAGAATGACCTTGTATTCGGTATCGGCCCTGCTGGTACAGGAAAGACCTACCTTGCTGTGATAATGGCCGTCAATGCTTTGAAAAATGGAGATGTGAAGAGGATCATCCTGACTCGTCCGGCAGTGGAAGCAGGAGAAAGTTTAGGTTTTCTTCCAGGGGATTTAAAAGAGAAAGTCGATCCTTACTTAAGACCGCTTTATGACTCTTTGCACGATGTATTTGGCGCAGAACATACGGCGCGCTTGATCGATAGAGGCACAATTGAAATTGCTCCGCTTGCTTATATGAGAGGGCGGACGTTGGATGATGCATTCGCTATTTTGGATGAAGCTCAAAATACGACACCTGAACAAATGAAGATGTTTCTGACTCGTTTAGGATTCGGTTCAAAAATGATTATCACGGGAGATATCACGCAAGTGGATCTTCCTAAAGGCGTGAAGTCCGGTTTGCGAGTCGCCGAGGAGCGGTTAGCTAAAGTGAAAGGGTCTGCCTTCATTCATTTGGATCAATCCGACGTAGTCAGGCACCCACTTGTGCAGCGGATTATCGATGCATATGAAGAGGAACGTAAATAAGACCCAGCCATTGGGTCTTATTTATTGTCTTTACTTGGAATAAATTAGGAGGAGGTGGGGTGATTTGAAGGCGCGTTTCTTTCAACAGCTTCAAAAACTTAACATGCAAAAGTCAAAGCTGTTGCTTGCATTACCCGCGTTCGTTGTTGCTGTTTTCTTTTTTGCGCTTGCCATCCCAAATGTCTACACGCAAACCTATGAGCTTGAGAAATACAGCACGGCACCAGAAACGATTCATTCCCCCATCACCATAGAGAACAAGGAAAAGACAGAGCAGCAGCTGAGAGCAGTTACCCAGGCCGTCGAAGATCAGTATACGATTTCTGAAGATATTGCGGAAGAACGTCTGAGTATGGTAAGTGAAATTTATGATGTGGTAAAAGAAACGAAAAGCCAGGGAGAGAATCTGACGAAAGACGAACAAGTAACGATGATCGAATCACTTTTGTCTGATGAACTTTCTGAAGATCTTCCTACAGAAGTTTTCCTTCCCTTGCTGAGGTCGGATCAACAGTCGTTGAATGAGAGTCAGCGGATGCTTGAAACCCTTTTACATAACTATTTTAAAGAAGGGGTACAAGGATCAGAAGTTGAAGGACTAGAACGAAGAATTGATCTGGAAGTTCAATATTCAGAAACGCCAACGCCTTTGAAACCAGTCATTTCGGATATAGGGACGTATGCCCTTGTTGAAAATTCCTTGTTCGATCCTGAAAAAACAGATAGAGCCATTAAAAAAGCGGCTGCTACTGTCGAGCCGGTCATGATTAGAGCAGGAGAAGTGATTGTATCAGAGGGATCTACGATAACAGGGGATATCTATGATGATCTTCTGTTGACCGGACTGCTTGATCAACAGCGTAATATACTTCCATCCATTGGGCTTGCCATGTTCGCCTTATTATTAGGCGCTATTTTGTACGTAGAATGCAGAAGGGCTGTTAAAAAGGACAACTGGAATGGACGTCATATCTTCATATCCACGTTTGTATCCGTATTGATGATTACGCTCTTGAAAGTGTTCAGTTTATTCGGATCCATGGAACAACCTGTGTACTATCTCGTCCCAGCCGTTACAGGTGTCATGATTGTTAAAATCCTCTGTTCTGAACGGTTTGCGATTGTACTGGCGGTAGTCTATGCTTTAATGGCTTGCTTATTGTTCAACGGACAGTTAGCTGGCGCTCTTCATGCAACCGCAGGAATGTATTTGCTGCTATCCCAACTGGCAGGCATCTTTTTCCTTACACAAAGTAAAGATAGGTTGTCCATTGTTCGGGCAAGTGCAGGGGTTGCTTTTACCAATATATGTGCGATCCTGTTCTTCCTATTCATTTCTTTTGAAAAATACTCATGGTCGGAAGTCTTTTTGTATAGTGGGTATGGAATCATGGGCGCCTTTCTTTCGGCAGTTTTGACGCTTGGCTTTCTTCCTTTCATAGAGACAGGTTTCGGAGTCCTTTCTGATCAGAAATTGTTGACACTCGCGAGTCCTAACCACCCGCTTTTACGTAAAATACTTGTGGAAGCACCAGGTACGTATCATCACAGTGTCATGGTAGCCAATTTAAGCGAAGCGGCGTGTGAATCAATTGGAGCTCATGGTCTTCTGGCACGTGTGGCATCCTATTACCATGACCTCGGGAAAACCGTCCAGCCCCGTTATTTTATTGAGAATCAATTGGGTATGAAAAATCCGCATGATTTTCTGGAACCTGAACAAAGCGCTGAAATGATCATCAATCACCCATATGATGGTGCAAGGATGCTTAAGAAAAATAAGTTTCCAGAAGAGATCATTGCTATTGCTAAACAACACCATGGGACCACGCTTTTGAAATATTTTTATTTTAAGGCAAAGGAAAGGAATGAAGATACCAAAGAAGAAGATTATCGGTATCCAGGTCCAAAACCTCAAAGTAAGGAAGCTGCGATCGTTTGTATATGCGATTCTGTAGAGGCGGCGGTCAGGTCATTAAGCCACCCGACAGAAGAAAAGATCAAGATTATCGTGAAATCCATTGTGGAAGACCGCATGCTCGATGGTCAGCTGGATGACAGCAATCTGACGTTTAATGAGTTGAAGACGATGGAAAAAGCCATATGTGAAACGTTACATGGCATCTTTCACTCAAGAATCGAATACCCGGAAACCAAACCATTAGTCAAGGAGGCAAAATAATATGATTACCATTGATTTTCAAGATGAAACCAATTCAGTAGATGAAGCATTTGTTGATATGATCCAGCGTATCATCCGTTTTGCAGGAGAAAAAGAAGGAGTTACAGGGGATGCGGAAGTCTCTGTCAGCTTCGTGGATAACAAGGAAATTCAGGAGATCAACCGCAATTACCGTCAAAAAGATGAACCGACAGATGTGATTTCTTTTGCCATGCAGGAACTTGGGGAAGACGAAATGAATGTGTTGGATGAGAATATGCCGCTCATGCTAGGTGATATCATCATTTCTGTTGATAAGGCGAAAGAACAAGCCGAAGACTACAATCATTCTCTTGAACGAGAATTTGGCTTCTTGGCGTTGCACGGGTTCTTACATTTGCTTGGTTATGATCATATGAATGAAGAAGATGAAAAGAAGATGTTCGGCAGACAAGAGGAAATTTTACATGAGTTCGGACTTCAAAGATCGTAAAAAGAAGACAAGGATCGGTTTCCGCTTCGCTTGGAATGGGATAAAAGAAGTGTATCAGTCGGAGCGGAATTTTCGGATTCATCTCTCGGTTGCTTTATTAGTCATCATAGCAGCCTTTGTACTCGGTTTATCTAAATGGGAATGGATGACTATCCTCCTCATCATAGGCATGGTTCTCAGCCTGGAAATGGTGAATACAGCTATGGAAAGACTGCTGGATTTTTACCACCCTGAACAACACCCCGTCATCGGTTCCATTAAAGATATTACGGCCGGGGCGGTCCTTGTAGCGAGTATTGGATCAGTCATCATAGGAATCATCATTTTCCTCCCTAAGCTGATATGAGAATGGGAATGAACGTAAGAAGATGATATAGTAAAATGGAGCAGAACGACTGCGTGAACATTTATTGGAGGAACAGTTATGACAGAGAATTTCAAATCGGGTTTTGTTACGATCGTCGGTCGTCCGAACGTGGGCAAATCGACGTTTATGAATCGTGTGATCGGTGAAAAAATCGCCATCATGAGTGATAAGCCCCAAACAACAAGAAACAAAATCCAGGGAGTCATGACAGATAAAGAGTCGCAAATCATTTTTATTGATACTCCTGGAATCCATAAACCAAAGCACAAGCTTGGTGACTATATGGTGAACGTCGCAGAAAATACATTGAACGAAGTGGATGCCGTCCTTTTTATGATCAATGCAGAAGAAGGATACGGCAGAGGGGACCAATTCATTTTGGACCGTCTGCAACGAGTCGACCAACCGGTATTTTTAATCATTAATAAGATTGACAGGGTCCATCCGGATGACTTATTGCCTTTAATTGACCAGTACAAAGAGAAGCTTGATTTTGAAGAAATTATTCCAATCTCAGCACTTGAAGGCAACAACGTCAATCATTTACTGGACGTTCTGAAAAAGCATTTACCTGAAGGGCCACAATTTTATCCAGAAGATCAAATTACAGACCATCCGGAACGTTTTGTGATCAGCGAGTTTATCAGGGAAAAAGTGTTACATTTGACTCGTGAGGAAATTCCTCATTCCATTGCTGTTGTCATTGAGGGGATTGAGCCTCGAAATGAACATGATAAGGTAGAAATTCAAGCGGCCATCATTGTGGAACGAAAGTCTCAAAAAGGCATCATTATCGGTAAGCAAGGCAGTATGTTAAAAGAAATCGGTAAGAGAGCGAGAAGAGACATCGAGTCCCTGTTAGGTAGCAAAGTATATTTGGAACTTTGGGTCAAAGTTCAAAAAGATTGGAGAAACAAACAAATCCAACTCAGTGATTTCGGCTATCGCGAAGACGAATATTAAAGGTTGGAAAAAATTAAGCCTTATGTTTTCAGTCAGGGGAAGCATTCTACTAATGTACACTCGTTTAGCGATGATAAGAAAGGCGGTGTTTCTTGTGCGCGACAAGCTTTCATGGAACGTTTTCAGTCAAACAGGTAGTGTGGAAACATATTTACTGATGAAAGAATTGGAGTCTCAAGATCAGCAGTCTCAAGAGCAGCTCGCTTCCCCTACTGAACCAATATCTACGGATGATCTTCATTCGTAAACGGAGCAGGTGAGCCATTTGATGGACAAGGTGGAAGGAGTCGTCATCCGGACGAATAATTACGGTGAAACACATAAAATCGTCACGATGATGACACGAGAAAAAGGGAAAATCGGTGTAATGGCTCGTGGTGCTAAAAAACCAAAGAGCCGGATGTCCTCAATCACCCAACCATTCATCCACGGCACATTTTTAATTCAGACAGGGTCCGGCTTAGGATCAATGAGTCAAGGGGAGATGTTATCTTCCCTTAGGTCGATTCGCGAGGATATTGTAAAAACGGCTTATGCCTCTTACATCGCAGAATTGACAGACAAGCTCATTGAAGAAAAGCAGCCGGATCCTTTTCTTTATGAACAGTTGCTTCAAACGTTCCAATGGATGAATGAAGGCAAGGATCCAAACATTCTCACGTTGATGTATGAATTGAAAATGTACAAAAAAGCAGGGTTCGCTCCTGTGGTTGATCACTGCATCCAATGCGGCAGGCAGGAAGGACCTTTTGCATTTTCTATGATAGAGGGTGGTCTATTATGTTTTCGTTGTAAACAGCGTGACCCCCAAGCCTATGGTTTACCGGACCCTTTACCAAAATTGCTGAGAGTCTTCTTACATATGGATGTGAAGCGACTTGGTCAGATTACGATGAAAGAAGAGAATAAAAAATTGTTGCGTCAAATCATGGATGAGTACTATGATCGATATGGTGGATACTTCATTAAATCAAAGAAATTTTTAAAACAGCTGGATTTGTTTTCAGACTGAGGTTTGACATTTTTGTTGGAATTAGAGTATGATTCTATTACTAAATAACGTGTTGCTGTGAAGGAGAGTAGTAACCAGTTTTTCTGTTTCCAATAGCGAGCTTGTGACGGTGAGAGACAAGCGGAAACCGGCTGGTGAAGGCGTTCTGGAGCGATGATGAAAGTGGCTTCCTTTTTTGGGAAGCAATTAGGGTGGAACCGCGGAGACCCCGTCCCTATGTCTGGATGCAGACGTAGGAACGGGGTCTTTTTTCTTTCGAGCCAATCATTTTCTAGGAGGGAACGTATGAATATTCAAGACATGATTTTAACTTTGCAGAATCACTGGTCAAAACAAGGGTGTCTGCTTATGCAAGCCTACGATACAGAGAAAGGGGCAGGGACGATGTCTCCCATGACTCTTTTACGGAGCCTCGGACCTGAGCCGTGGAACGTTGCCTATGTAGAGCCTTCCCGCCGTCCTGCTGATGGACGCTATGGCCAAAACCCGAACCGTTTATATCAACACCATCAGTTTCAGGTCATTATGAAACCTTCTCCTGATAACATCCAGGAATTGTACTTAGAGTCACTGGAAGCACTTGGGATTGACCCGAAGAAGCACGACATCAGGTTCGTCGAAGATAACTGGGAAAACCCAACCCTGGGTGCCGCAGGTCTTGGTTGGGAAGTATGGCTTGATGGCATGGAAATCACTCAATTTACGTATTTCCAGCAAATCGGCGGTCTTGAAGCGAAGCCAGTCTCTGCTGAAATAACGTATGGCTTGGAACGACTTGCCTCATACATTCAGGATAAAGAAAATGTTTTTGAATTAGAATGGACCAACGGAGTAACGGTAGGAGATATTTTCACACAGCCGGAATATGAACATTCGGTTTATACTTTCGAAGCTTCTGATGAGGAGATGTTGTTCGATCTTTTCTCAACTTACGAAAAGGAAGCACAGAGAATTATGGAACAAGGACTTGTTTTCCCAGCTTATGATTATGTGCTGAAATGTTCTCACACATTTAATCTGCTTGATGCGAAAGGTGTCATCAGTGTGACGGAAAGAACCGGGTATATCTCCCGCGTAAGAAAACTCGCACGGAAAATTGCTAAAACCTATGTAGAGGAAAGGGAGCGTCTTGGCTTCCCGATGTTGAAGAAGGAGGAGGGTCATCATGAGTAATACTGTATTATTTGAACTAGGTGTGGAAGAGCTTCCCGCTCGTTTTATCGATGATTCTTTAGATCAGTTGCAGAAAAAGACAGCTCAATGGTTCAAGGATAACCGGATTCCTTATGGAGACATCACAGGCTTTGCGACTCCAAGGAGATTGGCTGTTAAAATTACCAATGTTGAAGAAAAGCAGCCGGATATTGAAGAGGAAGCGAAAGGCCCAGCTAAAAAAATCGCTCTTGATGAAGAAGGAAACTGGACAAAAGCGGCCATCGGGTTTTCTAAAGGGCAAGGGAAAGATGTAGAGGATATCTATTTCAAGGAAATCAAGGGCACGGAATATGTTCATGTCAATAAGTTCATTGAAGGAGAACCAACCAAAAACCTTCTTCAAAACTTCCGGGATGTTTTCTTATCGCTTACTTTCCCTAAAAATATGAGATGGGGAAATCGTGACCTTCGTTATGCACGTCCGATC
Source organism: Halobacillus litoralis (assembly GCF_009856415.1). Taxonomy (GTDB): domain Bacteria; phylum Bacillota; class Bacilli; order Bacillales; family Halobacillaceae; genus Halobacillus; species Halobacillus litoralis_C. The sequence goes on from NZ_WMEZ01000001.1 coordinate 82,572, forward strand.
CGTTGGATGATCGCCCTCTTCGGGGAAGAAGTCATTCCTTTTACCATCGAAGGGGTGGAAACAGGAAAAACGACGTACGGGCATCGTTTCTTAGGATCCGAAACAACAGTAACGGAAGCGGATGCTTATGAACAAACGTTGAAAATACAGTATGTTATGGCTTCCGTAGAGGAAAGAAAAGCGGAGATTGTGAATCAGCTGAAGAAGCTTGAAAGTGAAAATGAGTGGAAGCTGATGATCGATGAAGATTTATTGAACGAAGTGACGCACTTAGTCGAATATCCAACAGTTTTCAGCGGGACTTTCTCTGAAGAATTCCTTGAAGTTCCTGAAGAAGCCCTGGTTACTTCCATGAAGGAGCATCAGCGGTATTTTCCAGTACGTTCTCTGGACGGAGAGTTGAAACCTCATTTTGTCGGGGTTCGTAACGGGGATGACCAGCACATTGAGACAGTAGCTAAAGGAAACGAGAAAGTTCTGAAGGCGCGTCTTAAGGATGCTCAATTCTTTTATGAAGAAGATCAGAAAGGGAGCATTGATGAAAAAATGCAGAAGCTCTCTCGCATGGTCTATCAAGAGGAGCTGGGCACGTTAGCTGATAAAGTCCAACGAATCGTAGCAATAACTGGAAAACTGGGAGAATGGATCGGTCTTGAAGGACCCCAACTCCAAAAAGCGAAACGTGCAGCAGAAATTTGTAAGTTTGATCTTGTGACCCAGATGGTCGATGAATTTACAGAACTGCAAGGAACGATGGGCGAAAAGTACGCACGTATTTTTGGTGAGGATGAAGAGGTAGCCGTAGCTATCAATGAACACTACATGCCGCGTCAAGCGAATGGCGCCGTACCTTCGTCAACCATCGGTTCTCTAGTCAGTATAGCGGATAAATTGGATACGATCGTCGGTAGTATCTCCATCGGCATCATTCCAACAGGTTCACAGGACCCTTACGGATTGAGAAGACAGGCTTTAGGGATTTTGCAAACCTTGACAGCACATGGATGGTCGATTCCAGTTGAAAAATTGATTGATCTCGTACATCAATTTTATTATGAACTGGAACTCCCGACACGTGATGAAAAAGAAGTCCATAACGACTTGCATGAATTCTTCCGCGTACGTGCGGCTTACTTAATGAGAGAAGAAGGGGTCGCTCCAGATGTTGTGGAAGCTGTGTTGGCAAGTGGGATCGGCGTCTATCCAACCACGAAGGAAAAAGCGGTACTATTAGTAGAAAAACGCCAGGATCCTTCTTTCAAATCTGTGCATGAAGCACTCGGTCGTGTATTGAATTTAGCAAAGAAAGCAGATGCTGCCGATGTCGACCCATCATTATTTGAAAATGATCAAGAGCGACAGTTGTATGATGCTTATCAACAAGTACATGAAGATTATCGACACGCATTAAGTGAGCCTCATCTGAAGCTTGCTTTGGATCAGTTATCCAAGCTTGCAGACCCAATCCATACCTTCTTTGATGCAACGATGGTTATGGCTGAAGACGAAAGCATACGGCGGAACCGTTTAGGTCTATTGAAACAGATTTCTAACGATGTTTATGCGTTCGCCGACTTGAATGCCATTGAATGGAAACAACAGTTCTAATCAGCTTTCTTTTACCGATAATTAAAAATGAGCTATAATTGATAAATAGTATGTCACAGTTAGTGATCGGGGTGAAGAAAGATTGGAACTATCAAACCGGCAAGAGCAAATTATTCAAATTGTGAAAGATAACGGACCGATTACAGGTGAGAATATCGCAGATCAGCTAAACTTGACACGGGCCACGCTGCGTCCAGACTTAGCCATCTTGACAATGGCAGGCTTCTTGGACGCCCGCCCGCGTGTCGGTTATTTCTTTACGGGTAAAACAGGGTCAGAGCTTTTTACTGAAAAGTTGAAGAAGTTCAAAGTGGATGAATATCAATCCCGGCCCATTGTTGTAGAAGAAGATGTATCTGTTTACGATGCCATCTGTGCGATGTTTTTAGAAGACGTAGGGACGCTTTTCGTAACGGATCAACATTCCTTTTTAACAGGGGTTTTATCAAGAAAAGATCTTCTGAGAGCGAGTATCGGCAATCAGGATCTTACTTCCGTTCCTGTCCATATCATTATGACAAGGATGCCGAACATCACCGTTTGTGAACCTGAAGATTTACTATTAGATGCCGCTCAGAAGTTAATTGAAAAACAGATTGATGGTCTGCCTGTCGTTCAGCCTAGTGAAGAAGGTATGAAAGTAGTCGGCCGACTGACAAAAACAAATATCACGAAAGCACTTGTGGAATTGGCTAGGGACCAACACTTGTAGTTTTAGAGGGGAGGAGGGATTGTATGGAGAAACCTTTAATTTATGTCTTATCGGATTCGGTAGGGGAGACCGCGGAACTGGTCGTAAAAGCATGTCTCAGTCAGTTTGATGACGGGCCTTTTGACCTGCAGCGAATCCCATATGTTGAAGATAAGGGGACAATCAACGAAGCCGTGCAGCAAGCCAAAGAACATAAGGCTATGATCGGTTTTACATTAGTGATTCCAGAGTTCCGGCAACATTTGAAGCAAGAAGCGGAAAAGCATGGCATTCAGTGTGTTGATATTATGGGACCGATGATGGAGGTCATGGAAAGCCATCTGCAAATTAAACCTCGTCTCGAACCGGGTCTCGTTCATAAATTGGATGAAGATTACTTTAAGAGAGTAGAGGCTATTGAATTCGCTGTCCGGTACGATGACGGTCGTGACCCACGTGGTATTTCCAAAGCGGACATCGTGCTGATTGGTGTTTCTAGGACATCCAAGACTCCATTGTCTCAGTATTTGGCTCACAAGCGCCTCAAGGTTGCGAATGTGCCGATTGTACCGGAAGTACAACCACCATCGGAATTGTTCCGTGTCGATCCTGATAAATGCATAGGCTTGAGTATCAGTGCAGAAAAACTAAATGATATTAGAAAAGAAAGATTAAAGTCATTAGGACTTGGAGATCAAGCAAGTTATGCGAATATGAATCGCATTCAGCAGGAAATCGATCACTTCAATCGGATTGTGGACCGGATCGGTTGTCCGGTGATTGATGTATCGAACAAAGCCGTCGAAGAGACTGCCAATGTCATTATGAACAAATTACGCCAGAATGCCCAAGAATAGTACAAATAGCGGAAGTCGCGCTTTGATTAAGCGCGACTTTTGTTGGGAAGAATGAAAATAGGTACAATTAGACATAGCGTAAATGATAGGAATGTATTATAATATCTATTTGTGGTAAAAATCCTTATAATGAAGGGATGTCCATTCCTACGAAGTTTTTCTGATAAGATGTCGTAAAAAGCACATACTTTTCAGAAAAATAAAACATTCGCTTTTAAGGAGGATTCTACCGCTTATTGTAGAAATATTGATACTATGCCAAATTTAAATGTCCATATTTATGTCGATGCAGATAGTTGTCCAGTACAAGAGGAAATCATCGATGTTTGTGCCCAATATGATCTTGACCCTTATTTCATCGCAACCGTCAACCATTATAGTCGGGAGAAAGCAGACGCTGGATGGATGTTCGTCGATGACGGATCGCAATCTGTCGATTTGTATATCCTCAATCAAGTAGGCGAAGGCGATGTCGTTATTACCCAAGATCTTTCCCTTGCTGTATTATTGACTTCCAAAGGGGTTTATGTACTTACTCCAAGAGGTAAACTGGTTAGAGAAAATGATGCAGACAACATCATGAATCAAAAGTTCATAAGGCAGCAGACAATGAAGAAAAGAAAGAAATGGAAAGGCCCATCGGCATTTACAGCGAGTGATCGTGAAAAGTTCCGGTCTGTCTTCCAAAAAATGTTGTCAGAACATGAAGGAATTTAAGCATTGAACGAGAATAATTGAGTAGTATGGTGATCTTATGGCTGGACATATACCAGAAGAAAAAGTCGATGAAATCAGAAGGTCAACGGATATTGTAGAAGTGATCGGCAATTACGTCGATTTGAAGAAACAAGGCAGGAATCATTTCGGCCTCTGTCCATTCCATGGGGAAAACACTCCTTCCTTTTCCGTTTCTCAAGATAAACAGATCTTTCATTGCTTTGGTTGTGGAAAGGGAGGGAATGTCTATACCTTCCTGATGGAGATTGAAGGGTTTAGTTTTATCCAGGCACTGAAACAACTGGCTGAGCAGACAGCTATCGATCTTCCTGATCAATTAACTGATGAAGCCCCGTCTGAAAAGAGCCAGGAATCCCAAGCGATGCTTGAAGCTCATCAATGGCTGACTAAATTATACCATCATTTGTTAAAGAATTCCAAAGATGGCCGGGAAGCTTATCAATATTTAATCGACCGTGGTTTTACGGATGAAACGATCCAGAAATACCAAATTGGATATTCACCGGATTCCAAAGACTTTGTCGTTACGTTTCTTGAAAAGAAAGGGTATCATCCACAGACGATGGTCAAGGCGGGATTGCTCAGTACCAATGATCATGGAGAATATGCGGACAGGTTCCGTGGGAGAGTGATTTTTCCACTGAGGAACCATTTAGGGAAGACGGTGGCTTTTGCGGGAAGGTCTCTTGGACAACAGGAACCGAAATATTTAAACAGCCCTGAGACAGAACTTTTCCATAAGGGTCGTCTCCTTTATAACTTCGACCTCGCCCGTTCCGCCATTCGAAAAGAAAAAACGGTGATCCTGTTCGAAGGTTTCGGAGATGTCATCTCTGCAGACCAGGCAGATATTCACCATACCGTAGGTACAATGGGTACTTCTTTATCAAGCATGCAGGCGAATCTTTTGAAGAAATACGCAGAACAGATCATCATTTGTTATGATGGTGACCGCGCTGGAATCGAAGCAGCTGTCAAGGCAGCGAAACTTTTAAAGAATGTGGGCTGTCAAACCTACGTCGCCCGTGTACCTGATGAACTTGATCCAGATGAGTTCATCCAAAAGTATGGCGGGGATCGATTCAAGCGTGAAATCATCGATACTAGTGACACGTACATTTCCTTTATGATGAATTACTTGCGCAGAGATTATAATCTGCAAGTAGAAGGAGATCGTATCACTTATATCGAAAAGGTATTACAAGAGATTGCAGGGCTTGACCGTGCTGTCGAACGAGAGCATTACTTAAATGAAATAGCTACAGAATTTCAGCTCTCCGTAGAAACTCTGAAAGAAGAAGTTCAGCGGATTCGATCACAAAGCGGTGTAAAGGATAATGAGCCCAAGAACCGATATACTAATGATACGAGGCAGCCGACGGTTCAAAAAAAACTTTTACCCGCTTTTCATAATGCTGAAAGAAAACTGATTGCGTATATGCTGAGAGATCCGTATATCGCTGATAAAGTTCAAGAGGAAATCGGAGGAGCTTTCAATATTGAAGACCATCAGGTCATTGTCACCCATCTTTATGCATATTATGAAGACGGCAATGAATCGGATATCAGTCAGTTCGTCGAGATGATTGAAGATGCTTCCATCAAAAATTTAGCGATCGAGCTTGCAATGGCCCCTGTCAGCGAAGAAGTTTCTGATCAGGAAATCCACGATTACATCACAAGGATTCGATCAGAACAGTGGGATCGAACGGATATTAGGAACCTTGAATCTGAGTTGAAAAAGGCTGAACAACAAAACGAGCCGATCAGAGCAGCAGAAATTGCAATGGAAATCATCAAGCGCAAGAAAGAGTTCAAACATAACTAGGTAGAGTTTGTATAGATTGTTGGAAGGAGGGGGACTTATGGCAGATAAGCAACAGCAGCCATCACGTTCTAAAGAAAATGAGAACCAAACAGAATTGACACTTGAGCAAGCGAAAGAGCAAGTGGTAGAGTTAGGGAAAAAACGAGGGATCCTCGCATATGAAGAGGTAGCGGAAAAACTATCGAGCTTTGAACTGGACTCTGATCAAATGGATGAATTCTATGAACACCTGAATGAGCAGGGGGTAGAAGTAATCGGGGATTCTGAATCAGATCCAAGTATGAAGCAATTGAATAAAGAGGAAGAGTTCGACCTTAATGACTTGAGTGTACCACCTGGGGTCAAAATTAATGACCCGGTGCGTATGTACCTTAAAGAAATCGGCCGTGTGAACCTGCTATCTGCGAAAGATGAAATCAGCCTTGCTCAACGCATTGAGAATGGTGACGAAGAAGCGAAACGTGACCTAGCGGAAGCCAATCTGCGTCTCGTCGTAAGTATCGCTAAAAGATATGTAGGCCGAGGTATGCTTTTCCTTGACTTGATCCAAGAAGGTAACATGGGTCTGATCAAAGCGGTAGAAAAATTCGATTATCGTAAAGGTTATAAATTCAGTACCTATGCTACGTGGTGGATCCGCCAGGCAATTACAAGAGCGATCGCTGACCAAGCGCGTACCATTCGTATCCCTGTCCACATGGTGGAGACGATCAACAAACTGATTCGTGTCCAGCGTCAACTCCTTCAGGATCTTGGTCGTGAACCGACGCCGGAAGAGATTGCACAGGATATGGACCTCACTCCAGATAAAGTCCGTGAAATTCTGAAGATAGCCCAGGAGCCGGTATCTCTAGAAACACCGATCGGGGAGGAAGATGATTCTCACTTAGGCGACTTTATTGAAGATCAAGAAGCGACATCTCCTTCAGATCATGCAGCTTATGAACTGTTGAAAGAACAGCTTGAGGATGTCCTTGATACATTGACAGATCGAGAAGAAAATGTACTCAGACTCCGTTTCGGTCTAGACGATGGACGTACAAGAACACTTGAAGAAGTAGGGAAAGTGTTTGGGGTAACTCGTGAGAGAATCCGTCAAATTGAAGCGAAGGCTTTACGTAAACTCCGCCATCCAAGCCGGAGCAAACGTTTGAAGGACTTCATGGAATAAAGATTCTTCTGACTCAGGGATCCTTTCGCAAATGGATGCGGGAGGGCTCCTGAGTTATCTTTTCTTTTGGAGGCTGCTATGAAACATGAAAGGACAAAAACCATCGTTGATGAAATTAGGTACTGGAAACAAAATCATTTGCTTCCAGATGAATATTGCAATTTCTTGTTAGCGCTTTATACTCAAGGTGAAAGCCAGGAGAACGATGAGAGTGCGAAAGGTTTTCAAAGCCTCGCCTTTTATATGTTCATGGGTTTGAATGCTTTTTTGTTACCCCTTTCATTTCTTGTCATTTATTTTACTGAAATGGGAATCATAATGCAAACAGTGGTTTTGTCGAGTTTTGTAATCGGGGTATGGATTCATATTCGTTGGTTACAATATAAAAAGTCGGAGTGGCTTTTTGTTCCGCTTATCAACGGTGCTTTAATTCTTCTGCTTTTGACTGTTCATCTTGATCAGAATATGATAGGTTCCGGGTTGTCCTTTTACATAACGCTTACCTTCAACTTGGTCTTATGGATTTTTCTTGGATGGTTATGGAAGGTGAAAACGCTTTTCTATACAGGGGTCATTGGCTTCATTTTTTTAATTATTTACATTGTTTCATAAGTTTTCACATGATATCTCTTTAATAAGTAACGGTTTTCAAGTAAAATAAATATAGTCGAATAGACACGAAAATTCTATATGAGGGAATACATAAGGAGGTTGCAACAAATGAGAAAGAACCCTGTGATTCCATTCGCAATTATTGCTGTGCTGGGGATCGTCGTTATGATCGTCGTATCTGCAGCAGGTATTAATCAACGCGAAGCTATTCAGAATGAAGAAGAAGGCGGCGGTGAGAAGCAAGAAGAAACCGCAAGCGCAAGTCCTGAAGAGTTGTATCAGAACCAATGTGCAAGTTGCCACGGTGGAGACCTTGGCGGTGGAGCTGGCCCTAACCTTCAAGAAGTAGGAAGCCGGTATTCAGCTGAAGAAATCAATGACATCATCGTAAATGGTAAAGGTTCTGCCATGCCTGCTGGTCTTTACACAGGAGAACAAGCAACTAAATTGGCCGAATGGCTAGCTGAAAAGAAATAACAATAAGAAGAAGAACGAAAAGCTTTCTGGCTATCAGAAAGCTTTTCTTTTATGAGAGGAAAGAGTCTATGAATGTATATCAATTATCTCAACGTTTAGCACTTGTTGCTGATTATTTACCTAAGGGAGCCCATTTTGCGGACATCGGTTCAGATCATGCCTATCTTCCATGCTTTGTATGTATGAAAGATCCAGAAGCAAGAGCAGTAGCGGGTGAAGTGAATCAAGGACCATATGATAGTGCCAAAAGTGAAGTGGAAAAACATAAGCTTGAGGGTCGCATTGATGTACGTCTCGGTGACGGGCTCGCTGTTGTTGATCCTGGAGAAATCAAACAGGTGGTCATTGCTGGAATGGGTGGCCCTTTAATCCGTGATATTCTTGAGGGAGGAAAAGAGAAGCTTTCTGACGTCAATCGGATTGTCGTTCAACCCAATATCGACTCGAGGTCTCTTAGAAGGTGGTTCTATCAGCATGACTATACGCTTGTCGATGAGACCATTGTAGAGGAAGGGGGACACATTTACGAAATTCTGGTGGCAGAAAAAGGTGACCCTTCTGTTTGTTACAACGAGGAAGTTATAGAAAAAGAAATGTGGCTGGGGCCGTTTTTATTAGAGAAACGACCAGAGCCGTTTATCCAGAAATGTAATGAGGAATGGAAGAAGAAACAATACATTATAAAACAGATGAAGCAAGCATCATCCCCTGATGAAGAGAAATTGAAACAACACCAAAAGGAAATGGAATGGTTAGAGGAGGTATTGCAATTATGAATCACACGTACACAGCCCAGGACATCATCCGTGAATTTGAAAAATGGTCGCCCAAAGGGTTAGCCTTTGAATGGGATAATGTGGGCCTCCAAGTCGGCACCCTCAATAAACCAGTGAAAAATATCATGGTTACCCTGGATGTGTTGGAGAACGTTGTAGACGAAGCCATTGAAAAAAAAGTGGATTTGATCATTGCTCATCACCCTTTGCTTTTCGTCAAATTGAATCAAATCAATTTGGATACACCGAAAGGGAGAATCGTTCAAAAACTGATTAAACATGACATTACGGTTTATGCTGCTCACACGAACCTTGATATTGCCACAGGCGGGGTGAATGATGTCATGGCTGAACTGATTGGAGTAACGAATAGCCGGCCACTGATCGAAACAGGAAGCGATTCTCTCGTCAAGCTTACTGTTTTTGTACCTGAAAATCACGCAGATGACTTACGGAATGCCATCAGTGAGGCAGGAGCAGGTCATATCGGTCATTATAGCCATTGTACGTATCAACTCTCGGGACAAGGGACGTTCAAACCGGAAGAGGGAACGAATCCTTATCTCGGTGAACAAGGGAAACTTGAAATCGTAGACGAAAAACGTATCGAAACGATTGTTCCAAAATCACGCCTATCCGGAGTTTTGAAAGCGATGGAAGAATCCCATCCGTATGAGGAAGTCGCTTATGATGTTTATCCATTATTAAATAAAGGGGAACCAATGGGAGCTGGGCGTGTAGGAGAACTTGACGACCCAATGACTTTACGGGAGCTTGTAGAGCTGATCAAGAAGCAATACAATGTCCCTCATGTGCGTGTATCCGGAAAGATGGATGAAAAAGTGAAAAAAGTCGCCCTTCTTGGTGGCAGCGGTGAAAAGTATATTCATAAGGCTAAGAGAAGTGGTGCGGATGTTTATATTACGGGAGACATGACTTTTCATATGACACAAGATGCAATGGAAATGGGGCTTTCCATCATTGACCCTGGTCATCACGTTGAAAAAGTTGTTTGTCCCAAAGTGAAAAAATATCTTGAAGAGAAGTGTAATAAACAAGGAGATTTGAACATCTACGTTTCTGAAGCAGATACGGAGCCATTTTCGGTTGTATGAAAAAAGGATGAAAGCGGAGGCTTTCATCCTTTTTTTATCTTTTCACTTTTTTTCTCGCACGGACGGGTGGCAAAATCTTTTTCTGTTCCACTTTTGACTCCCGGATCCAAGTGCTTTCATCGTTATGATCGAATTGTTCGATAAATTTGATGACCTCTTTTGTGATAGGAGTCGGTGTCGACGCACCTGCTGTAACAGCCACTTTTTCGACACCTTCCAACCATTCTAATTCAATTTCTGTAACATCAGCAATTCGGTAAGCGGTGGTTCCTGCTTTTTCCATAGAGACTTGGGCAAGTCGGTTGGAGTTGTTACTCATCGGGTCACCGACAACCAGTGTCAAATCTGCTCCGCCAGCCTGCTCGGAAACAGCTTCCTGACGTACCTGGGTTGCCATGCAAATCTCCTGCTGCTTTTCTAGCTGCGGGTACTTTTCCTTCGCTTTTTCCATGACATCATAGACGTCCCACTGACTCATCGTCGTCTGGTTGGTTATCATCAATTTGTCATGATCAAGATTGAGTTCTTCCACATCTTCTTCCGTCTGGACGAGGTGGACTTTCCCTGGTGCTACTCCCATAGCGCCTTCCGGTTCTGGATGACCTTTTTTCCCTACGTAAATGACTTCAAATCCTTCAGCCACTTTTTTTCTAATCAAGTTGTGAGTATTGGTCACATCAGGGCAAGTAGCGTCTAAGACGGTGAGACCTTTTTCTTTAGCGCGTTCCTTTATGAGAGGGGAAACGCCGTGAGCTGTAAAAATGACCGTACCGTCATGAATGCCTTCTAACATGTCACTGCGATTTTTTCCATCTACAGTTATGATTCCTTCTTCCTTAAAGGCATCCGTTACATGTGAGTTGTGGACAATCATGCCTAATATATATATAGGACGTGGCAGATTCGGGTCTTTAGCTGCGTTTCGAGCAATGACCATTGCATCTACTACACCATAACAATAACCGCGAGGGGCGATTTTAATGACTTCCATTGATTAACGTCCTCCTCTATAAATCCAATCCAATAACTTTAAAGATACCATTATCATTATAAAGGGTAAAGGGAAAGATGACAAAGAAAGACGTTCTAAAACAAGGTTATCGTGCAATTTGCCTTCTGCTCTATTATAATGAGGAAGGAACATTTTACATTAAAGGAGAACGGTTATGAGTAAGCATACATTTGATCAATACGCCATTACTTCTACGGTCAGTCGAATTGTAGAGGGATTAGGCTTTAAGAAACCAACCCCTATTCAGAAGCAGGTGCTCCCTGCAGCTTTAAGAGGGGAGAGTCTCATCGGACAATCCCATACAGGATCAGGGAAGACACATGCCTATTTACTTCCACTATTCAATCAGATGGATGAAGAGGCAGACCATGTACAGTTTGTGATTACAGCGCCTACTAGAGAATTAGCTATCCAAATTCAGGATGAAGTGAAAAAAGCCATTCAGATGGCTGGAAAAGAGGAGGTTTGGCGTTCCAAGCTCCTTATAGGTGGTACGGATAAGCAGAAAATGGTCGGAAAACTGTCATCCCGGCCTCCTCATATCGTCGTAGGAACACCGGGACGAATTTTAGACATGGTCAAAGAGGAAGCGATTGACCTTTACCATGCCAAAGCATTTGTACTGGATGAAGCAGACCTGATGCTGGATTTAGGTTTCATTGAAGAGGTAGACCAAATTCTTGTAAGGATGGACCAGGATGTACAGATGCTCGTCTTTTCAGCGACCATTCCTGAACGGCTCCAACCATTTTTAAAGAAATATTTGACGAACCCTACCCACATTCAGATTGAAGATGACAAACCATCGCCGGAAACGATGGAGCATCGTCTTATCCCGCTAAGACATAAAGAACCAGCCGATGTCATTGTTGAAATATCAAAGGCGATCCAGCCTTATTTGGCCATCATTTTTACGAATGGCAAAAATCATGCCGATGAGCTTGCGGGTGAATTGATGAGCAGAGGCCTGGAAACAGGAATTCTTCACGGTGGGCTTTCACCGCGAGAAAGAAAAAGAATGCTCAAAGAGTTGCAAAGCTTGCGCTATCAGTATATTGTAGCCACAGACCTTGCATCACGAGGAATTGATATTCAAGGCGTCAGCCATGTTATCAACGCCCAGATGCCGAAGGAAGAAGAATTTTACATTCACAGAGTCGGACGAACAGCTCGAGCTGGAATGCAAGGAACAGCAATCAATTTGTATAAGGAATCCGACCTGCCTCTCATTCAGAAGCTCGAGAAAAAGGGGCTTACTTTTGAATTTTATGAAGTGAAAAATGGTGAATGGAAAGAAACAAATGCTTACAACGAGAGACAGAACCGGGAACGGCATGCTTCCGATCTAGAGAAAAAAGCGAAGCAGATGGTCCGGAAACCTAAAAAAGTTAAGCCTGGGTATAAGAAAAAAATGAAGCAGCAGACAGATAAAAATATGAGAAAGCTGAAACAGAGTCGTTTCAAGAAGAAATAAGAAAGGGTAGATCGTATGTTAAAGATTGGATCACACGTATCTATGAAAGGGAAAAAAATGTTGCTCGGCGCCAGTGAAGAAGCAATTTCCTATGGTGCAAGCACATTTATGATCTATACAGGAGCCCCGCAGAACACAAGACGCCGCCCCGTCGAAGAATTGAACATTGAAGTCGGGACGGAGCACATGAAAGCGAATGGCATCGACGACATCGTGGTCCATGCTCCTTATATCATCAACATTGGAAATACAACCAAGCCAGAAACGTTCCAGCTTGGGGTTGATTTTCTTAGAAATGAAATCGAACGTACAGAAGCTCTCGGTGCAAGGCAAATCGTTCTTCACCCAGGGTCTCATGTTGGCCAAGGGGTAGAAAAAGGGTTGCCAAAAATTATTGAAGGATTGAATGAGGTTCTTCATAAAGATCAAAAGGTTCAAATCGCTCTTGAGACGATGGCAGGAAAAGGTTCTGAAATCGGCAGGAGCTTTGATGAATTGGCAAAAATCATGGATGGCGTGACCTTCAATGAGAAATTATCTGTCTGTATGGATACGTGTCACATTCATGATGCGGGTTATAATGTCGTAGAGGACTTTGATGGGGTACTGGATGAATTCGATAAAATCGTTGGACTCGATCGTTTGAAGGTGGTCCATGTGAATGATAGTAAAAATATCAAAGGAGCAGCTAAGGACCGCCACGAAAATATCGGATTCGGTCATATCGGTTTCGATGCTCTTCATAAAGTCATCCATCACCCGACCCTAAAGGAGCTTCCGAAAATCCTTGAAACGCCATATGTAGGGGAAGATAAGAAAAATAAAAAGCCTCCGTATCGCTATGAAATTGATATGGTCAAAGAAGGCGTGTTTGATGAAGGTTTAAAAGAAAAAATCATGCAACAATAAAGAAGGAGCCCCGGGCTCCTTCTTTTTTTATCAGTTATTAAAGTATATGGCAGGATTGTGTAAGACTTGATTTCGAGACGTTTCGGGGTTCGTCGCTTGGGATGAGCGTCAGGGGTGGCTGGGAAGCTACTCGTCTAGCTCCATCGCCCAGACACTCGCGTCATAAGCCGAATAGCAAAGGAATGAAAAGACACATTCCGTTGCTATTCGGCTTATGCCAGTCGTGTCTACCAGGGCGATTCCGCATTTGAACACTTTCCTGTGGGGGAGTGGTGAGCTTCCTCGGACTACGTCCTGTGGGATCTCACCTATCTCCTTTCTCCCACGGGAGTCTCGCAGCTTCCCTGCCACCCCTTTCGATGTAAAGGAGAAACGAACCCCTACACCGGAAGAGACTGTCTTCCACTATCCTGGTATTATACGCATAAAACGCTCTACAGCAAGCTTTACGCACTCAAAATAGCTCCCGGGGGAGGTAGTTTTCCTTCTGTTTGCACTGAATAAAGCTGCTTATTCTGGATGTGGTTTCGAGACACTTATATGGTAAAGGGGCGGAGGGAAACGGTGAGACTCCTATGGGACGTGTGGGACAGGTGAGACCCCGGAAGGAGTAGCCTGAGGAGGCTCACCGCCCGCCCCATGGAAAGCGAACGGTTTCCCGCAGCCCCTATCCACTCAACAAAAGTCTCGAAACTGAGTCTTCAAGAATAGGGAGCGTTTGTTGAATTAAGAATGTAGATTGGTTAGTATTTTTTATTTTAGCCAATGCTCTACTCCGTATTCTTTTGCCATTTTCATGAGCAATTTATATACAGACCTTGCCGTATCTTTAGATGTAATTTTCGCGAGCTTGCTGAGCATCCGCTTCCGTCCATCGGGGTCGAAGGGGTTATCCTTGTTTTTTTTCAAAGCTTTGACTATGGCAGCAGCTTCATCCTCTGATATCGGAATTTGATACTTCTGACTATAAAAAAGAAGTTCTTTTACGGTTAACTGTTTCAATTTCTGGGTAATTAACTGTTGTGCCACATTCTTCATAGGCTTATACTCCCTCTCTCCATATTTACTACACCATATGAATGTTGAGAAGGATTTGTGTTTTTAAAAAATTACGTCTATAAGTATTTCAATTGAATTACATATATCAATCGTTTAGTATAAGCCAATGGATTCAGAGTGGGACTGGTCAAAAGTACCAATGTGCAGAAAGTGAAGGAGTGAAACAATGATGAAGGATCAAAAACCTCTTTGGACAACGGGTATTGCATTGTTGCTCGTTGTGGCGACATTCTTTACTGTAAACCAATGGAACCAGAAGCAGGAAAAGGCCCTGGCTGATCAAAAGCAGGAATTGAAAAATAAAAACGAGAAGCTATCCACGGAAATAGAGCGGTTACAGTCCACGAATGAGTATTTGAAGGAACAGCCTTCAGTAGAAGAAAAAGAAAATGGGTATCATACGTGGCCGGAAATTGAAAAAAAGGCTGACCGCCTTGTAAAAGAAAGTGATGGTAATTTTAAAAAATCCTGGGCCATGTACCTGGTTAAGGAAGCAGAGCGCTATAAAATCAACCCATTTCTTGTTTATGAGCTGCTCAAAGTGGAAACAGGAGGAACCTTTAATCCTGAGCTTGTAGGACCTGAAACGAAATATGGACATGCTTATGGGATGTCACAATTTATGAAAAACACGGCTCCGTGGATTGCTGATATGGCTGGATTACCTTATGAAGAAGAGTTGCTTTTCGACCCTTATTATTCCATGCAATTATCTTTAGTTTATTTAGATTTTTTACAAAAAAAATACGATAATTGGGACGAAGCACTCACAGCTTATCACAGAGGTATGGGCGGTATGAAGGAATATAAAGAAGAAAATGGCCACGCAAAAAGCTGGTATGCAAAAGAAATTCAAGAGAAAGCAGAAAATCATACGGCAGTAGTATTAGCGAATTAATTGGAAACGTCTGACGATGTCAGGCGTTTTTTTTACCATCAAATCCCTCATGTAATTTCTTGGACTCTCCATATAATAATCATGATTCTTTAAACAGAAAGTGAGGGTATTCTAATGCATGATCCGAAAGATACTGTTGAGAATCATAAAACACAAAAAGCCCCTGAGCACGGAGATGAAATAGAGCAAGTGCATGTGGATGACCATGAGGAGCCGTCGACAGAACAAGTGTTGAACGAAGCCTTTGAGGAAATCCAAGACCATGATTTACGACAAGAACCTGGCAACAGCGAAGCCAGAGCTTCTGACTTTGATGACGTTGTCACTGTTGATGATCACGGTCGTGAATCAGATCAGCCTGTTTATGGTGATAGTTATGAGGAAGAATTCGCTCAGGAAGCGGCCGTAGGGCCAATCGATGAGCCGATGAATAACGAGGAAAAGGAAACAACCATGGAAGAAGAGGAAGATGTAAAAGTGGGGATGGGCTGGTTGGGATTATCCGCCGCAATCCTTTCTTTCTTTTTTGCTCCGTTAATTCTCGGTGCGGCCGGGATTGTTCTCGGGATCATTGGTAAGCGACGGGGAGCCGATACACTAGGAAATATGGCGATTATTGTCAGTATCGTTTCCATCGCATTTTCATTATTTTTCGCTCCGATGTATAACTTGATATAAATAAAAAGGTGACCCCAATCAGGGTCACCTTTTTTTAGGATTGTTCTTGTTCTTGTTTTAGTTTCTCTTTTTCTTTACGTTCTTTTTCGTAATGTTCCTCAGCCAACTTGTCGACTTCTTTCTTCAGTTCATCGACCATGATGTCTTCAGGTACTTTACGGATGATCTCTCCGTGGCGGAAGAGTAGACCTTCCCCGCGGGCACCGGCAATTCCGATGTCTGCTTCTCGCGCTTCACCAGGACCATTAACAGCACAGCCGAGAACAGCTACTTTAATTGGTGCTTTAATGGTTTGGATATATTCTTCAACCTCATTGGCAATGGAGATCAAGTCGATTTCAATCCGTCCACATGTTGGACAGGAAATTAACGTCGCAGCGTTCGATGCAAGGCCGAATGATTTAAGAAGTTCTTTCGCTACCTTTACTTCCTCGACAGGGTCAGCACTCAAGCTGATCCTTACGGTACTTCCAATTCCTTTACTCAAGATAGCTCCAAGCCCTGCAGCACTTTTTACTGTACCGGCGAAAAGAGTGCCTGATTCAGTGATTCCCAAGTGAATCGGATAGTTGAAAGCTGCAGCAGCTTTTTCATACGCTTCAATAGCCAATTTCACGTCAGAAGCTTTAAGGGACACAATAATGTCATGAAAATCAAGGTCCTCGAGAATCTTGATGTGATGCAAAGCACTCTCGACCATTCCGTCTGCGGTCGGGTAACCGTATTTTTCAAGGATATGACGCTCAAGGGAACCTGCGTTGACTCCGATTCGGATTGGAATGCCTTTTGCTTTGGCCGCTTTCACGACTTCTTCGACTTTTTCGCGTTTGCCGATGTTCCCGGGGTTAATACGAATCTTATCGGCTCCACCCTCAATGGCTTTCAGAGCTTTTTTATAATCGAAGTGAATGTCAACAACCAACGGGATGTTGATACGTTTTTTAATTTCAGGAATGGCGTCAGCTGCTCGATCATCTGGGCAAGCGACACGGACGATTTGACATCCGGCTTCCTCTAGTCGCTTGATTTCAGCGACTGTTGCTTCTACATCGTGTGTTTTGGTGGTCGTCATGGATTGGATCACAACCTCATCCGATCCACCTATCGTAACGTCTCCGACTCTTACGGGACGAGTATCTTTTCTGTGCGTAATTGCCATTAATATCGCTCCTTTGTATATTCACAAAAAGGTATGCAAGATGAATTCCAATCTTCATTATAAGGGCTATTTTTATAAATGAGAAGTCAGGAACCTTAAATATGCACATTTGTGAGTTAAATTTGTGTAAACTCATAAATGTTGTCATCATTATATCATGGGGTTAATGGAGAAAAAATAATGGGAACTTTGAAACAAAAGAACATCTACGAACGTACATATAGTAATTAAGGAGAGGATGTGAACCATCATGTTTACTTATGATTGGATCGCTTTATTTATTACTTTTCTGGGTACCATGTTTTTAATTGGGGAATTACTCGTTAATATGCGTGGAGTGTTCGCTATTATCGGTTTTGGCTTCATTACGGTCTATTTTTCAGGTTATCTTGAGACAGAAATGTTTATTGTCATGATGCTTGTGTATTTTCTGGGAATCATCCTTATGATTATTGATGGTAAACTCCTGAATGATGGGACACTGGCGGTAATCGGTGCTGTTACGATGGTTATTGCCGTCGGCTTCAGTGCGCCTAATTGGGTAGCAGGTTTGTACAGTGTGATAGGGGTCATTTTAGGAGGAGCGGCTTCTCTACTGTTCCTGAAAGTTTTTAAACACAGAAAGATGTGGTCGAAAATGGCTCTCAATGACCAACTGTCCTCAGAGATGGGGTACAATTCAATGAATGAAAAGTACCAGTACTTACTGGATCAACAAGGAAAAGCTCTCACAGATATGAGGCCTGTAGGTACGATAAAAATTGATGATGAAGAATACAGTGCTGTTTCAAATGGCCAGTGGATTACCGGCGGTGATGAAATTAAGGTCGTAAAAGTGGATGGGACAAAAATCCTGGTCAAGAAGTTGTGAAATTACCAAACCTTAAAAGATCATTAACAATCCCTTAACACTCTGTCGTCATACTTTGTTTGTGCAATCATTCAAAGAGATGGAGTGTTTATTTTATGAATAAAAAGATGCGACTCAAACCGATGGCTTTAAACGTGCGATGGCCTCAATTCAACTTGCAAATAAGGCTGACAGTCATCGTTTGTGCGCTTGTACTTATTTCAGTTTCCATGATTGGTTTCTTCTCGTACACGAAGGCTAAGGAAAATCAAATGAATTTAGTCCATGATCGCCTGGAACGTGAGTTGTTGATGGCTCAGGATGTAGCAGAACAATTGATGTACGCCTTCGTTGGAGACCAGGAAGAATTCACAAAACGCATGGAAGGATACTCAAATGCTCAACAGGCGCAAATCCAACAAGATGGTTTATCCTCTGAAGCTTATCTCATTAATAACGAGGGAATCTATTCGTACCCTACAATGGATGAAGCTCCTCTTCCTGAACCTCTTGCGAAGAAACTTCTGAACAAAGAGAATGGTACAGAAACCGTGCAGTTGGATGGGGAAAGTTTTGTGTTATCTTATGCACCTGTCCAAGAATTACAAGGAATTTATGTTCTTGGAGTCCCAGAGATTGATTTTATGAGTGGAGTGCGCCAAATGGCCATGTACACATTGATATTAGGTCTCATTACCGTAATAGCGATTGGTATAATTGTTTATTTGGTTGTAGGGAAAAGCGTTCATCCAGTGAAACAGATGCAACGTGTTATGAAGCAAGCGAGAAATGGGGTTCTTAGTGAAGCAAGCTCCATTAATACGAGCCTCCCTGAGATCCAGTCGTTAAGGAAAAGTTTTGAAGAGCTTATACATAAAATTGCAGATATTCTCTCTTCGCTTCAAGGGGCTGTTAATCAACTTGAAAAAGGTGGTGAACAGATGGATGATTCTTCTCAGGATCTAAAACTTGTCCACCGCGATCTTCGGAAAAGTGTAAATCAAGTCCAAGGTGAAAGTGAGCAAACTTCAGAATATATGGATAGCCAAAAAGAAGTTTTTGACGAATTGAATATGGTATTCAGTCAGTTGCAAAAAACATTGGAAAACCTATTTGGCGAACAGGAACGAATGAATGGCGCTGTTCACTCTGGGAATGGAGGAGTGGAGCAGGTCGAACAATCTTTCCATAGTTTTAGAAAAGGAATTCAAGGAATGACTTCAAGAATCGAAACTTTTCAAAACTACATGTTAAATATTCAGGATTCTGGCACCAAAATTCAAGAGATTGCAGAGCAGACGAGAATGCTTGCATTGAACGCTTCTATTGAAGCCGCTCGTGCTGGTGAGCACGGAAAAGGATTCGCTGTTGTCGCCCAGGAAGTTCGACGACTGGCTGACCGATCTAGAATAGCAGCTGTTGATGTCGACCAGCGCATGAAGGATGTCATGTCTCTCGGTGGTGACCTTTCCACACAATTTGACCAAATGGAACGTGAAATTCAGGAAAGGCAGCATGAAATGGATATTTCAAAAAATGCCTTCAGGAATTTATCGGAAGGTATGTACACGTTTAACTTACAATTAGAGTCCACTAAACACCAGTTGAATGAAGGCAAAGAGGTCATGCCTCGTATGGAGGATGTTATTGAAGGAATGAACAAAGTTACCTCAAATCAGGCTCGTTCTACAGAAAAATTAGCCGAAACATCCGTACGTCAACAATTCACTATGGAAACTTTCGATGCATTTACTAATGATCTGATTGGACTTACACAGGAGTTATCCAGTATTATTGCTTCCAATCAATTTGAAAATGAAGAAGCAGTAAAGGAAAATTTGAATCTTGCTGGCAATGATGAGCATAAAGATGATTCTACAGTTGAAGAGAAAGCTTCATGAAAGGTCCCAATCACGGGGTTTTTTTTATTTGAAAATTCAAATAACACACAACAGTTGCTTCAGTATTATGCGAATGTAAATTTAATGTTAAGATTCATGAATTGCCTTTACAAAAGCTTTTTCCATGGTTAATATGAGTGAGGTTGTTTTAATAAAGAGAAAAATGAAGAAACTTGGATGAAGAAAGGGTGGAGAACATGGAAATCGATGTGCAACAGATGATATTTGAATTCATCGGTGGACTCGGTATCTTTCTATTCGGCTTAAAATATATGGCGGATGGACTACAACGTACAGCGGGAGATCGTTTGAGGGAACTATTAGACCGTTTCACGAGCAATCCATTTATGGGTGTGATCGCGGGTACCGTCGTTACGGTTCTTGTACAGAGTAGTAGTACGACTACCGTATTGACTGTAGGTCTTGTCAATGCAGGATTCATGACATTCAGACAAGCGATTGGTGTTATTATGGGTGCCAACATTGGTACAACAATGACTGCATTTATTATAGGTATAGATATTAAAGCTTATGGATTACCAATCCTTGCTGTTGGTGCTTTCTTGCTATTCTTTTTCAAAAGTAAAAAAGTCGCGAACTTTGGTCAGACCATCTTCGGTCTAGGTGCTTTGTTCTTTGGACTTGAAGTAATGAGTGGAGGAGTAAAGCCACTTCGATCATTACAAGCTTTCCAGGATTTGACGGTAAGCATGAGTGATAACCCGATTCTGGGTGTTATTGTAGGTACCTTATTCACAGTTATTGTACAAAGCTCCAGTGCCACAATTGGAATTTTGCAGACGTTACTGGGAGAAGGGCTTGTCGATTTACAAGCAGCTATTCCTGTATTGTTTGGTGATAATATCGGAACAACGATTACAGCTGTTCTTGCATCCATCGGTGCGAGTGTCGGGGCGAAGCGAGCTGCTTTTGCTCACGTCATATTCAACGTGTTAGGTGCTACCGTATTTTTAATTTTCTTAGTTCCATTTGAAAGATATGTGAACTGGTTACAAACGAGTATGGATTTAGAGCCTGAAATGACCATTGCCTTTGCCCACGGATCCTTTAACATTGCTAATGCGGTTGTCCAATTCCCGTTTATTGCAGTCCTCGCATGGATTGTCATTAAACTGGTACCAGGAAAGGATTCAGAAATTGATCATAAACCACAGCATTTGGATCCGATCTTTATTGAACAATCTCCATCCCTTGCTTTAGACCAAGCAAAAGAAGAAGTTGTTCGTATGGGTGAATATGCTTATAAAGGTCTTGAAGAGACAAGCCTTTATTTAAACAATAAACAGCAAAAGCACTCTGAACTTGCTATGCAAATTGAAGATGCTTTGAACAACCTTGATCGCAAAATAACAGATTATCTAGTGGATCTTTCTCAAGCTTCACTTTCAGATGAGGAAAGTCACAAGCATTCGGCACTAATGGATTCTGTCAGAGATTTAGAACGTATTGGTGACCACTTTGAGAATATCATTGAGCTGATCGATTATAAGAACTCAAATAAAGTGAACCTGACTCCTCAGGCCATTGAGGATTTGAATACAATGTTTGACCTTACGTTAATGACCGTCAAACAGGCGACAAGATCTCTTGAAACGATGAGTCGCGAAGAAGCACTGGCCGTCGTTCAAAAAGAGAATGAATTGGATCGTATGGAACGTAGTTATCGTAAGAAGCACATCATCCGTTTGAACGAGGGTGTATGTACAGGACAAGCAGGAATTGTATTTGTCGACATGATCAGCAACTTAGAACGTATCGGTGACCATGCCGTGAACATTGCTGAAGAAGTTTTAGGAGAAAAAGAAAGTCTATAAAGAAAAAGGCGGCTGACTCAGCCGCCTTTTTTGTGGTTATGGGATGTTTGACACAACAAGTGTTATGAAAGAAGTTGGCAGGATTGTGTAAGACTCAGTTTCAAGATGTTTGTTGGGATTTAGGGGCTACGGGAAAAGGTTCGCTTTCCATGGGGGCGGGCGCTGAGCCTCCTCGAGCTTGCTCTGTGGAGTCTCAGCTGTCCCGCACACCCCTTAGGAGTCTCTTCGTTTCCCTCCGCCCCTTTACCTTAATAGTTTCTCGAAACTAAATCTTTAAGAAAAAAGAACTTATATGAAAGTATATTCAAGATATTTTTTGTTAAAAAACCCTTGAAAGGAGCAGAAGGGCGTGATATATTATTTTTGTCGCTGATTTGAGAGAGAAAAAACAGTTGACGTTCTGAAATAGAAATGTTATATTATTAAAGTCGCTCACAAGCGATATTAATTGGCGGTGTAGCTCAGCTGGCTAGAGCGTACGGTTCATACCCGTGAGGTCGTGGGTTCGATTCCCTCCACCGCCACCAAACATACATAATTAAAAAAACGTGGCGGTTGTGGCGAAGTGGTTAACGCACCGGATTGTGGTTCCGGCATTCGTGGGTTCGATTCCCATCAACCGCCCCATGTGGACCCTTAGCTCAGCTGGTTAGAGCTATCGGCTCATAACCGATCGGTCGCAGGTTCGAGTCCTGCAGGGTCCACCACAACATGTTTCGGAGGAGTACCCAAGTTTGGCTGAAGGGAGCGGTCTTGAAAACCGCCAGGGGCTTTACGGCCCGCGGGGGTTCGAATCCCTCCTCCTCCGCCATGATACTTAATTAACGAAATTATGGACGATATGGTCAATAATATAAAAACAAATATAAACATGGCTCGGTAGCTCAGTCGGTAGAGCAACGGACTGAAAATCCGTGTGTCGGCGGTTCGATTCCGTCCCGAGCCACTCTTTTTAAACAATCAAGTGATGCTTGGTTGTTTTTTTATGTTTCAAAATTTGCTTTCAGGGAATTCTTAATATCGTGATGCAAAACATTTGCTAATCATTTTTCCGTTTGATAATGTAAAATATGAAGCGGAATGCTTCTGTTTTACATATTATTTTAAAGGAGGAGTTACATTATGGCTAAATTTGAACTACCAGAACTACCTTATGCTTATGATGCATTAGAACCCACTATTGATAAGGAAACAATGAACATCCACCATACGAAGCACCACAACGGATATGTAACAAAGCTTAACAATGCACTTGAAGGACATGCAGATCTACAAGATAAGTCCTTGGAAGAGCTTCTTTCCAATAATCTTTCTGTTGTACCTGAGGATATCCGCACAGCGGTTCGCCGTAACGGTGGCGGCCACGCAAACCACAGCCTTTTCTGGACAATTATGTCTCCGAATGGTGGCGGTGAGCCAACAGGCGATCTTTCTACGAAAATCAATGATACATTCGGTGGCTTCGACCAGTTCAAAGAAAAGTTTGAAGAAACGGCAAAAGGCCGCTTCGGATCTGGTTGGGCTTGGCTAGTAGTCAATAATGGTGACCTTGAAGTAATCGATACTCTTAACCAAGATTCTCCGATTATGGAAGGTAAAACTCCAATCTTAGGTCTTGATGTTTGGGAGCATGCGTATTACTTGAACTATCAAAACCGTCGCCCTGATTATGTTTCAGCATTCTGGAACGTTGTAAATTGGGATGAAGTAGCAAAGCGTTTCGACGCAGCTAAATAATTGAAAATTACTGAGAGGCATGGATATTAATCCATGCCTCTCTTTTTGTATATCTCCTTTTGTTCTGAAAACACTAAAGGTGAACACAAAGGAGACATGGATATGGTGAGTAAGCTGCGTGTGTGGCTCAGCCACGAAAATGTATCAAAAGATTTACTGCTGTTACTTCTCATTGGAGGCTTATACTCTCTCGGTATATTCTTATCCAGTACATTTGTGAACATATACTTATGGAAACAATCCAATAGCTACATTGACATAGCTCTCTATAATTTAGCCATTTATGTATTGCAACCAATAACTTTCATATTAGCGGGCAAGTGCGCGAAGAGAATAGATCGTGTCATCGTGTTGAGAACCGGCGTAACCGTTCTCTCTTTGTTTTTTTTAACTGTGTTACTTGTGGGTGAACGGGCAGCTACCTTTAATATTATGCTGGGGTCACTTTTGGGGGTAGGGTATGGCTTTTATTGGCTTGCTTACAATGTGTTGACCTTTGAGATTACTGAACCTGATACCCGCGATTTTTTCAATGGATTTCTTGGTGTGCTGCAATCTCTAGGTGGAATGACCGGTCCGATACTTGCGGGTTATATCATTTCCAGGTTGAACAATTTTACTGGATATACTGTGATTTTCACGATTTCCTTCGGTTTGTTCATAGTTGCTGTCCTTGTAAGTTTTGGTTTATCGAGAAGAAAGGCTAAAGGTAATTTTTCGTTCCGTAGGATTGTATCAGAGAGAAGGAATAACTCAAATTGGCGACGAATATTGAATGCTCATGTTTCGCAAGGCTTTAGAGAAGGGACCTTCTTATTTGCGGTCTCCATCTGGATTTTTTTATTGACTGAAAATGAGTTGTCTTTAGGTGTATTCAATTTGGTTTATTCTGGTTTTTCTTTTCTATTCTACTTTCTAGTCAGTCGTTGGGTTAAGCCCAGGCGGAGGAAGAAGGCGATCCTTATATCAGGATTGGCTTTATATTTGAGTGTTTTGATTTTACTTTTCAGTGATACGATGGCTCTGTTGCTCATCTATGCAGGGGTTGCAGGGGTGTTTTTCCCAATGCTTTATGTGCCATATATTTCGTTGACGTACGACGTCATAGGAAAATCGTGGAATGCAGCTGAAATGCGAATTGAATACATTGTAGTCAGGGAGATTTTTCTTAATCTAGGAAGAGTGTTATCCATTGTAATTTTCCTTATTGCCATAACGCTCATCCCGCCGGAAACTGGAATTCCTTATATTTTGTTGATTGTTGGAGGCGGTCATTTCTTTATCTATTTCTTTGTGAAGGGTATTGACACGCAGTGCACAGAATCGTCACATAATTGAACACAATAACCCATGAGCTTCATCTATTCTATGATGCATAATAAATGCTATAATGAATGAAGCATGTAAAGAAGGAGAGGAGTTCATGGGAAAGAAGCAAAAAAACAAATCGAAGTACAAGTCACACCTTTCTTTCCGATTGAACGTGGTGTTTTTTGTTGTATTCCTAATATTTGCTGGAATCATACTTCAACTAGGGGTCGTTCAAATTCTAAACGGGGAAGAGGCCCAGGAAGAAATTGACCGTACAGAAAACACAACGACCAGCATACCAGTACCTAGGGGAGAAATGTACGATCGATATGGCCGTGTAGTGGTTGATAACCAGCCGTTATATTCGATTACCTACACACCTCCAAAAGGTGTTCAACCTAATGACAAGCTGCAATTAGCTGAAGAAATATCTAAGTATATAGATATGGAATTTGAAGGGAAGTTAACGGATAGAGACCTTAAGGAGTACTTCTTTCTTCTAAACCAGGAAGAGGTTGCTGCGCGTATTGAAAATGAGGATACATCAGAATTGGATAATGGTGAAGTCTACCAACTTCAACTAGATAGCATTAAAAAAGACGAAATTGCTGGCTATGACAACCAAACGAAGGAAATCATAGCCATTAAGAAGGAATTAGACAAAGCCTATGCTCTTGCACCTCACGTTTTGAAAAATACAGATATCTCTGAAAGGGAATATTCGGTTGTTGCTGAACACTTAGCTGAGTTACCCGGGATTAACGTGACATCGGATTGGGAGCGTACATATCCGTATGATTCTGTCTTCCGCAGTTATATCGGAAGCATTACTTCGAAAGAACAAGGTGTTCCGAGAGATCAACTGGATTATTTCATGTCGTTGGATTACAGCCGTAATGATCGTGTGGGAACAAGCGGGCTAGAACAACAGTATGAGGATGTTTTAAGAGGCACGAAAGAAAAGGTCCAATACGAAACAGACAAGAACAATAATGTGATTAATTCCAAGGTAATTCGTGAGGGGGAGAAAGGTAAAGATCTCGTCCTGACGATAGACATGGAGTTGCAAGAACGAGTCAACAAGATTGTTCAGGAAGAACTGGAAGCAGCCATTCGCAAAGCCCCTGGTCCAAACAGACACCTGGAGAATGCTGTGGCAGTCGTTTCTAACCCAAACACAGGTGAAATTTTGGCGATTACAGGTCAAACCTACAACAGAAATCCTGAAGATGGGGAATCTCGATTCTCTGATACTTCCCATCAGGCTCTTTATAATTCCTATATGCCTGGTTCGATTGTAAAAGGAGCTACCGTGTTAACAGGATTACATGAAGGCGCTGTGACACCTAATACATGGATCAATGACAAACCAGTCACCATAGGGCCAACTAAAAAAAGTTCTTACACATCTAATATAGGTACCGTCAATGATATTGCAGCACTTCAGCAGTCTTCGAACGTATATATGTACTTCCTCGCTATGTACTTAGGAGGGAATTATAGCAACAACTATGATATGAATTCACTATCATTAGAACAAGGCACGTTTGGCAACTTTATTTATAATTTTAACCAGCTCGGACTTGGTGTGAAAACGGGTATTGATTTTCCGTATGAAGGTTTAGGGGTTACAGGCGAACCTCGGAACCCAGGACACATCCTGGACTTCTCCATCGGCCAATTCAGCACCTATACACCGATGCAGTTGAACCAATATGTATCCACCATTGCAAACGGTGGTGACCGAATGAGGCCAAGATTGGTGAAAAGTGTTCATGAGCCATCGCTGAAAGATGGGCTGGGTCCATTGTACAAAGATTATAGTCCACAAGTATTGAACCAGCTAGAGATGGACCAATCTTATATTGAAAGAGTACAAGAAGGGTTCAGGCAAGTTGCTCAAACAAATCAGGGGACAGCAAGTCATGTGTTCTCTAAAGAACCTTATGCGAAATACAACATGGCTGTAAAGACAGGAACGGCACAATCATTCAAAGCCGTGTTTGATGAAAATGGTGAAAGAACAACCTACAGCGAACTATTAAATAAAACCTTGGTTGGATATGCACCTTCGAATGACCCGGAAATTGCTTTTTCCATCGTTTCCCCTTATTTAGGAGAAAACGCAACAAGTACTTTTGATATCAGCAACAAAATTGGTGCGCGGATTGGACAAGCGTATTTTGAACTGAAAGAGGAACGGCAGAAGAACGGAATAACTACGAATAATTCAGAGGAAGAAGCAGAAACTGAGGAGTGATACGACATGTATCACTCCTTTTTTATATATTAACGGATGAAAAATTGAGATATATCCAAACATAAAGGTGTTTATTCAACAAAAAACGCCAATTTACAAAACCTTTACGTTTGGTTCATATGTCATTAAAACTCTCTCGTTAATATATAAAATGTGAGATGGCCAAGCCGTCGAACACAAAACATAACCACAAATATAGGGGGAGAAAGAAATGAAAAACTTTAAAAGTTTTGCACTAATGCTAATGTTCATCCTAGTGCTGGGTGTACTTGCTGCATGCGGAGGATCCGAAGAGGAACCAGCAGCTGAAGAAGGTAACAATTCAGAAGAAGGCACCAATGCTGAAGGTTCTGAAGAAGTATCCGGACCAATCGCTATTGATGGATCTTCTACTGTTTTTCCGATCATGGAAAACTTGACTTACACTTACAATCAGGAAAATCCTGATGTGAACGTAACAGTGAACTCTTCCGGATCCGGCGGTGGATTCAAAAAATCCACAGTAGGTGAAATTGATCTGAGTAACGCTTCTCGTCCTATTAAAGAAGAAGAAATGGCAACTGCTGAAGAAAACGGCATTCAATTAGAAGAACTAGAACTAGCTTATGATGGTCTTTCTGTTGTAGTTAGTCAACAAAATGATTTCGTTGAAGAATTGACAATTGAACAGTTGAAACAAATCTTCCTTGAATCTTCAGACGCTACAATGTGGTCTGATATCAATCCAGAATGGCCAGAAGAAGAAATCAAAATCTTCAGCCCTGGACATGATTCCGGTACATTCGATTACTTCAATGAAGTAATTCTTGAAGAAGAGCCAATGAAAGAAGGATCTAACACAACACTTTCTGAAGATGACAACGTCCTTGTTCGCGGTATTGAAAATGATCCAAACGCTATTGGTTTCTTCGGATATGCTTACTATGCTGAAAACGAAGATGTATTGAAAGTTCTTGGAATTTCTGAAGGCGGCAACGAAGCTGTAAAACCAAACCCTGAAACAATTCAAGATGGTTCTTACACACCACTTTCCCGCCCACTATTCACTTATGTAAACGTGAATGCTTATAAAGAAAAAGCACAAGTTCGTGATTTCGTAGAGTACACATTGAACAATGCTGGAAAAGCTGCTGAAGAAGTAGGGTATGTAGCACTTCCTGAAGACAAGTATCAAGAGCAACTTGAAACAGCAAAAAGCTGGGCAGAGTAATTGATTTGAAAACCTAACAAGGAAGGTGAGACTTAATTTGGAGTCTCACCTTGCCTTATGGATGAGAGGAGTTTTTAACATGGACAAGGGGTTACAATCAGAGGGGAAAATGATTGACGTCCAACAAATGATTGAAAGAAATAAGAATAAAAAAAGTTTTGGGGAAAGAATAGAGAGAATCATTCCTTTTTTCTTACTTCTTTGTGCTGCAGTTAGTGTTTTAACAACTGTGGGGATATTGTTTACTTTGTTGAGAGAGTCTATTGGCTTCTTTTCCAATGTGTCTTTAGTTGATTTTTATACAGGAACAAGCTGGTCACCGTGGTCAGGTGAGTATGGAGTTGCGCCGTTGATTGGAGGTACATTACTCATCACATTGATCGCTACGCTTGTAGCTGTACCATTAGGACTTATGTCTGCCATATTTTTGAGTGAATATGCAAATGATAAAGTGAGACGTGTTATCAAACCTGTGCTTGAAGTATTAGCAGGTATCCCGACGGTCGTTTATGGTTATTTTGCTTTGACATTCATTACACCAATGTTCCAATCCTTCATTCCTGATTTAGGAATTTTTAACGCCCTTAGTGGTGGGTTTGTAGTCGGTATTATGATTATTCCCATGGTCGCATCTCTTTCAGAAGATGCTATGAACTCTGTTCCTAATGCTTTAAGGGAAGGAGCTTATGGGTTAGGTGCAACAAAATTAGAAGTTGTATTTAAGGTGGTTCTACCAGCTGCTCTATCCGGAATTATCGCATCCATCGTTCTTGCTATTTCAAGAGCCATTGGAGAAACAATGATTGTAACGATCGCGGCAGGAGCTACACCTAATCTGACATTCAATCCGACAGAATCGATCCAAACCATGACTGCTTTTATTGTACAGGCAGCCACAGGTGATACCACATTCGGGTCTACCATTTATTACAGTTTGTATGCAGTAGGGATGACGTTGTTTGTCTTCACACTCGCCATGAACCTTATTGCTCAGTACATTTCTCGTAAGTTCAGGGAGGAATATTGATGCTTGGTCAAAATGAACAAAATATCAGGAAACGTATGGAAGGGAGAGTAGCCTTCAACAAAGTCCTTATGGTCTTGTTTGGTATGGCTACCGCAGTAGGATTAGTCTTTCTAGTTTTACTTTTTTATCGTGTATTGACTCAAGGAATTGGTTATTTAAGTCTTGACTATATTTTGAACTTCCCAGCACCATATCCAGAAGAAGCGGGTATTTACGCTGGTTTGATCGGTTCAGTTTTCTTGATGATTATCGTTGCTATTTTTGCTGTCATTATCGGTGTTGCGACAGCGATCTATTTGGAAGAGTACGCACCTAAAAATAAGTTCACGGACTTTATCAGAGTAAACATTCAAAATTTAGCTGGTGTACCTTCCATTGTATTCGGACTATTAGGATTAACTTTCTTCGTTTATATGTTTAATTTTGGTTATACGCTTATTGCTGGTGGATTAACGATGGCCTTATTGATTCTTCCCGTCATCGTAGTAGCTGCTCAAGAAGCTGTCCGTTCGGTTCCAGCTGAAATCAAGGAAGCATCCTACGGAATGGGAGCTTCTAAATGGCAAACCATTGCCCGCGTCATTTTGCCAGCTGCTATTCCAGGAATTCTTACCGGTGCAATTATCGCTTTGTCACGTGCAATTGGTGAGACTGCGCCTTTGATTATCGTTGGCGCAGCCACTGCGATCTACACATTACCAGAGTCATTACTGGCTAAATACACCGTCATGCCTATTCAGATTTACAACTGGACAGGTAGACCACAAGAAGAATGGCAGTACGTGGCAGGAGCAGGAATTATTGTTCTCTTAGCTGTGTTACTACTCATGAACTCAATTGCTGTTTTAATCAGAAACAAATATCAACGTCGTCTTTAATTAGGATGAGGAGGGTTTCAAT
The DNA here is from genome assembly GCF_009856415.1 of Halobacillus litoralis. Taxonomy (GTDB): domain Bacteria; phylum Bacillota; class Bacilli; order Bacillales; family Halobacillaceae; genus Halobacillus; species Halobacillus litoralis_C. The sequence goes on from NZ_WMEZ01000001.1 coordinate 112,665, forward strand.
ATGAATAAAGTAATGGAAGAGAAAACAAATAAAAAGGTAAACCAGGGAACAGCGAAGCCAGAGGTTAAAAAAGAGGGAAAAATGAAAGAGAAAACCAATAGCATCATTGAAGTGAATGACTTGAACTTATGGTATGGTTCAGATCAAGCTTTATATGAAGTAAGCATGGAAGTACCAGAAAAACAAGTGACAGCGATTATCGGACCTTCAGGTTGCGGGAAATCGACGTTCTTGAAAACATTAAACCGCATGGTTGAAATGGTCCCGATTGTAAAGACTTCCGGATCCATTAAATATCGTGACCAGGAAATCTTCAGCAGTAAATATAAAGAAGAATACCTTCGCACGAAGGTAGGGATGGTTTTCCAAAAACCTAATCCGTTCCCTAAGAGTGTTTATGATAACGTAGCCTACGGACCAAGAATCCATGGGATCAAAAAGAAAGAAGTATTAGATCAAATCGTTGAGAAAAGTTTAAGAGGTGCGGCGATTTGGGATGAGCTGAAAGACCGTTTGAATGAAAATGCCTATGGTCTATCTGGTGGTCAGCAGCAGCGTGTCTGTATCGCGCGTGCATTAGCGGTTGAACCGGACGTCATCTTAATGGACGAGCCGACTTCAGCATTAGACCCGATTTCAACAGCGAAAGTAGAAGAGCTTGTTCAGGAGCTGAAAGAAAAATACAGCATTATTATTGTTACACACAACATGCAGCAGGCCGCGCGTATTTCAGATAAAACAGCCTTTTTCTTAAATGGAGAATTAATCGAGTTCGCTGACACAGATAACTTGTTCCAAAACCCTCACGATAAGCGAACAGAGGACTATATTACTGGACGCTTCGGCTAATTTTTTAGGGGGGATATTCATGTCAATCCGTGTTCATTTTGAAGAAGAGCTCGAAGACTTAAAGAAACAGATTAAAGAGTTAGCTCATAATGCGAAAGATTCACTGGACCAAGCGATCCATGTCCTATATCAAAGGGATGTAGAGGCTGCGAAAAGAATCCTGGAAAATGACGCAGTTATTGATCGTAAGGAAGAAAAGATAAACGATGATGCTATTTTAATGCTTGCTAAGCAACAGCCGGTAGCGAGGGATTTGAGAAGAATCATCATTGCTATCAAAATTTCCAGCGATTTGGAACGTATGGCTGATCACTCCACAAATATTGCGAAGGCAACCATTCACTTAGGTGAGCATCATGGGATTGAAATAGATCCTGAATTGCGTGAAATGGCTGTCCTTGCTATGGATATGGTGGATTTGGCTATTAAATCTTTCGAGTATGAAGATATATCGTTAGCGAAGAAGCTTGCTGAAATGGATGACGTTGTAGACAAAAAGTACGGATCGATTGTAAAAGAGATGTTGGAATTGACAGCGATCAATCCAGAACAGATTCAGCACATCATGCAGATGGCTTATGTAGCCAGGTATATTGAGAGGTTCGCTGATCATATTACAAACATTGGCGAAAGTATCTTCTATCTGGTTAAGGGAAGAACGTACGATTTGAATAAATAATGGAAATAAAAGACATGAATCGATTGTTTCGATTCATGTCTTTTTAGTGTTGAGAAATCCTCGGCTTATCTATATAGATTATTTATTTCTTTATAAAGTAATCCTGTAAATATAAAGAAAAAAGCCGCGATAGGGCAGCTTTTCTACTTAGATGTAATGGCTTCAGCAATTTCTTGAAGCGACATTCCTGAATTTAGTGTAGCCTGACCAATCTGTATATAACGACTGTAGTCATTGTCTTTCATGAAAGATTCAAACTCGGCAGCATCTTCAATGATATTGGCCTGTATCAGCTTTTCACTGATATCATTTGTAGTAGTACCTGAAACGATGTCCATTGAAAAAGTCGTTACAGGATCCTTGGGAGAGGTGCGAGTTGAGACCTCTTTGCTATCTCTTGCCTTGAGGGTATTCCACTCATCCATGGTTAAAGTTTGATATCCTTCACTTTCGAGTTGTTGGATCAACTCTTCCGTTTCATATTCCTTTTTTACGACTTTCGAAGATGTGTCACCTGTGTTCCAGTAGGATATAGAAAACACAAGGACAGCTGTAAGTAAACCCAGGGCGTAGGAACGTATCCATTGTTTCATGTTTGAACACCGCCACTTTTTTGCTGTTGAATCATCGAGTGGACATCATGCTCACTTAGATTCGTCTGTTTTGCTATGTAGTGGGTTTTATAGCCCTTTTGATACATGGATCGAACTGTATCGACTAATGGAAGGGTTTTAGGAGCTTCTTTTTTCTTCGGATGCTGTTTCATGATTTCTTGAGTTAAATCTTCAGCTAGAAGCTCTTCCTCCAAAACCTTCATTTTCTTTTTGAGCTGGTAGTTGCTTTGCATCATTGTCATATTGACCTGTTCGACTTGGTTTTCAAGTTCTTTCATGCGGTCATTCATGAAGAATGAAAGAACAAAAAGACCGAGCGCAACAGCAGCCAATGTACCAATCACATAAATCAAGCTGTATCACTCCTTTGGTTGTCCACATTTATTTATATCATAGAATGAGATGCGTGGCTATGGGATATTTCACCGTTTTTACCTGAATAACTACTTGAAAGCTTCTCTCGTTTTTGGTATTATGAATTAGTCTGATAATGTGAATGAGACAGTGAATAGCTTTTATGATTAGGAGGAATAATAATGCGCGTAAACATTACACTTGCATGCACCGAAACTGGTGACCGCAATTATATTAGCACAAAAAACAAGCGTAAAAACCCAGAGCGTCTAGAGCTTATGAAATACAGCCCACGCGTAGGGAAGCACACGCTTCACCGTGAAACAAAGTAAGCAGTAGGATTATTTCCTACTGTTTTTTTTATATCTGAAGCTATACTAAATTTGTTATTGAACAATAGGGCAGGAAAATGGAAGGTTCAGTTTCGAGATGTTTCCGGGTTTGTTGCCATGTTGAGCGTAAGGGGTGTCTGGGAAGCCACTCGCTTTCTTGTGGGGGAGCGCCGAGCTTCCTCGAAATGCGTGCTGCGGGGACCCCGGGAGGCGTATCTTGAGGAGGACTCACTGCCTCCCCATGGAATGCGAACTGTTTCACAGATTCCCTAAGCTCCAACAAATATCTCGAAACTGAGCCTTCAAGAATAGGGGTTTTTTATGAAATAAATTAATTTAAAGGACAGATGAGGAGGTGCGGAGGTTGGAAAAGAACGAACTCAGATTTAAAGGAAAGAAGATTCTTCAAGAAATAAGTGTGAAAGAGCGACTCCAAATCGAAGCAAAAATGCATGAGAGTTTGTTTGAAAGTGCAATATGGAAAAACGCCAGTGTGGTTGGTATCACTTTATCTCAAACACATGAATGGTCTACAGAACCTATTATCGAGGAAGGGTGGCGGGCCGGTAAGAAGATGGTGGTGCCCAAATGTATTCCCGAGAATAGGCAGATGAAATTTTACCACCTGGAAAAGTATGATCAGTTGGAGCGAGTTTATTTTGGTTTAAGGGAACCAAAGCCTGAGGAATCAGCATTAGTGAAGAAAAATGATATTGATCTTCTTGTTGTACCTGGGCTATTGTTTGATGAAAAAGGGTACAGAATAGGGTATGGCGGAGGATATTTTGATCGTTTCATTGAAGGGTATCGAGGGAAAACCTTAATGATCGCTTCCGTTAGACAAAAATACTCACCACTCCCTTATGAAGAATTTGATCAGAGAGTGGAATATGTGCTCACAGAAAACGGCATACGATCTACATACCAGATTTAATTGTGAGGATGTCACAAAACATTCATTCATTGTGAAGTAATGAGCAATCTTTTCAAGTTATAATGGGGTTAGATTAACAGAGGAGGGATTGGATTGGAACATCTCAATCGAGTAGCGTTAATAGGTACAGGTGCTGTGGGCTCCAGCTATGCTTTTGCTTTGTTGAACCAGGGAGTTGCAGATGAGTTGGTCATGATTGATCTGAACAAAGAGAAGTCGGAAGGCGATGCGATGGATTTGAATCATGGCCTTGCCTTTGCACCAGCGAACAAGAAAATATGGTACGGGGATTACGCCGATTGTGAAAGTGCGGATCTTGTCGTTATCACGGCAGGGGCGAACCAGAAACCAGGGGAAACAAGGTTGGATTTGCTTGAAAAGAACACGGCCATATTTAAGTCCATTGTTGATTCTGTTATGGAAAGTGGTTTTGATGGGATCTTCCTTGTAGCCACGAATCCTGTTGATATCCTAACCTATATGACGTGGAAGTTTTCCGGCCTTCCTGCTGAACGTGTCATTGGGTCAGGGACGATTCTGGATACAGCTCGACTGCGTTTCAAACTCAGCGAATATTTCAATATCGATACACGTAATGTCCATGCGTATATCATGGGTGAACACGGAGATTCTGAGCTACCGGTTTGGAGTCACGCAAATGTCGCTGGCCGCTCTGTGTTCGATCGTATCCAAGACCATCCTGATCTGTATGATGTAAAGGACCTGGAAGGTATTTTTGAACAGGTCAGGGATGCTGCCTATCACATCATCGCACGCAAAGGAGCCACTCATTATGGAATCGCAATGGGGCTTGTTCGTTTAACGAAGGCGATACTCCACAATGAGAATGCAGTTTTGACTGTCTCTGGTTACCTACAAGGGCAGTATGGCATGGATGACCTTTATATAGGTGTACCTGCGATCGTAAATCGAAAAGGAATTCAAGAAATCATTGAGTTGAACCTGGATCAAGATGAACTGAAAAAGTTTCATTCTTCAGCTTCCATATTAAAGGAGACGATGGAACCTGTCATTCATAACTATGTGTATAAGGATGACCACTCAAGTGAAAAATAAGTTCACCTAATAAAAGAAGAGGTGGATGAGATGCGTCAATTTTTCAGATGGGTGATGATCATCAGCTCGGTTGTAGCAACGGTGTATAAGTATCGATACAAAGCGTTGGACTTTGTTACGAAAATCCCTTTTCTTCGTAAGCTCCTTGTTCGGTTGTCCATGAACATTCCTTGGGTTAGGCAGAAATTTCTTTCTCAAATGTTCCGTGGGCTATGAGTATAATAAGCTGTCAGGGTATGTTCCTGGCAGCTTTTTTCAATGCTTTCAGTTAGCTCCTTAACAAAAGGGCATGATATGATGTAGGTGTTATCGAGGGGGTTGCAACGTGTTTATTGAACAAGAGTTTTATTTATGGAAACTTACCTATGACTTGGTTGTTGCACAAGATTTTCAAGTGCTTAATATGAGTGCAGAACGAGGGGAAGTTTGGCTGGAGAAGGAACAGGGCTGGCAAACACATGTCATTCGTTTATCTCATAAACAAATCAACTGGAGGAATGAGTTGCGGAGGGACCTGGAAAAGTCATATCGACAGTTGTCCCAGAACAAAAAGTTATTCCGAGGCGGAAAAGTCCAGTTCCATGTTCTGTATGTTTCAGAATACCCTCCTGTGGAAGAGTGGGAGAATGTTGAAAGTGACATCTCTTCATCACAAAATAATCCAATTTCCATTTACTATATGGATGATGAAAACAAAACAGTAGAAAAGAAAAAGCTTTACGAGGCTTTTCAATTAGAAGAACCTCTCATCGATCAGCAGGTTAGTGAAAGTGAAATGGAGGCCATGCTTCCTTACTTGAAGCAACAGCTTGTCAAAAAACAACAGGATCAAAGAAGACAGGTCCTGTCAATTTTCGATTATGGTAAACCTCAAGTAACCTACTTTTTGCTTGCAGTCAATGTCTTGATCTTTCTTTACATTGAGTGGGTGGGTGAGAGTACTTCGGTGGATACACTCATACAATACGGTGCAAAATTCAATCCAGCCATTATGGACGGGGAATGGTGGCGAATTGCCACTTCTATGTTTTTGCATATAGGGTTTCTCCATCTTTTTATGAACATGTTCGCCCTTTATTACTTAGGTACTGCCGTTGAAAAATTGTATGGAACATGGCGTTTTACATGGATCTATGTACTTTCAGGTTTGTTTGGCGGTGTGGCGAGTTTTATGTTGAATCCTCATGTGGCAGCCGGAGCATCAGGCGCCATTTTCGGATTGTTTGGGTCCCTTTTGTTTTTCGGTGTCCAACATAAACAGTTGTTTTTCCGAACAATGGGCTGGAACCTCATTTTTATTGTCATCCTCAATATTTCATTCGGACTTCTCGTTCCACAAATTGATAATGGAGCACATATCGGGGGAATGGTCGGTGGTTTTATTGCCACTGCAACCGTGCGTATGCCTAAACAGATGAATAAGTCCAAGCAGCTGGCTGCTCTTGCTGTCTTTTTATTACTTATCTCAAGCATGGCGTTTACTGGCTATAAGGGGCTTTTCAATAACGAAAAAGGTTTTAGTGAGGTACAAGAGACACAGGATTTAAATCAATCGGGTGACTATGATGAAGTAATAGAAATTACAAGTGAAACCTTGGCGGACCCTGGGAGATACGAAGCTGCTCTTCTTTTTAACAGGTCGTTTGCATATTTACAAAAAGGAGAAACAAGTGAGGCTGAGGAAGATTTGCTTCGTGTTCTGGAACTCTCTCCTAAGATGGCAGAAGCACATTATAATTTAGCCCTACTCTACCAACAAGTAGGAGAAGAAGATAAAGCGGCTGACCATGCGGAACGAGCCGCTGATATTAATCCTGATCAAGAGGATTTTAAAGAACTCTATGAAAACCTCCGCTAATAGGACTGAATGAGGCGATGTTTTTTTCCGGTATCATCCTCATAAAGGACGATCAAATGCTTCCCTTTTTTATCAAAAAGAATAAGTGGAATATAACTTTGGATCGGGTGGGAGGATTTTGTATCACTAATGCCCAGCACATAGTTTTTATACAAACCTTCCCACAGTTGTCCTTTTATTCGTTCTGAGTCCTCTTCATTTGTTTCAGGGAGCGGCTTGTCTTCATAGTCTGCGAGATCAGTCAATGGGACAAGCGTGTAATCTTCTTTTTTGATGCCATAATATGTCAGCAATTCTTCCCATTGGACTTCGAGTTGTTGCTGAATGGAATGGTCCAATCTCTTCTTCCACTCTTCCTCCTCTTGATTTGCTGGTTCTTTGAATGCGGTCCGCTTAGAGTGAGGAGAGTCAATGACGTATAGCTCGTCCTTAGAACTTGCCTGGATGCTTTTAATCGGACCACTATCCTCATGTATTTCCCCATGGTGGAAAGAAATGGCCTGATATTTTTGACTATCTTCTCCATGTAAGGACGTTTCCTTCTTTATTTTTGCCGTGTTTTCCTCCCATTTGCTCACCACACCTTTTAGTCGTCCGTTTACATATAAAAGGGAGACGTCCTGTCTCAAGTACATGGCTTTGTCACTCTCAGAGAACATATTCCATAAAATTTCATACTCGTCCTCATCTTCCTCAGAAGCAAAGTTCAAGGTAGTCCCGAAAGATTGAAAACCACTTCCTTCATCTAAAGGGAAATATTTAATGACCGATTCCTCATTAAAATATTGAGTATATAGTGCGATGACTATGGCTAAGGCCAAAGGAACAAGTACCCAATGTACCCACACTTTTCTCAAACTATCATCTCCTCATACATCCTCTCTGCATAGGTGATCTATAGTTCAGGATATGTTCGTTTTTCCAGGGACATGCGTATAATCCTGCTTCTTCCTTTTGTGTATGAATAAATGAATTTGGAAGAAACTATGCGGAGAAGGTTAAGAGGAGGATGCGTTTTGGAAGAACAACGTTTATTTGATAGTTATGAAAAAAATGTATCGTATCTCAAAGATCGGCTTGGGGTGGAAGAAAGCTTTGACATGGTTCATCTCGATCTTGTCTACGCTGGAAGAGGGATGTCCTTATTCCTTGTAGACGGATTTGTTAAAGATGATATTCTTCACTATTTAATGAAGCTCCTCTCCAGATTGGACCCTGATCAACTGGACCCGGACCCTCTGGAAAAATTATTGAAAACCCATCTCCCTTATGTGGAGTTAGAGAAGAAAAAAGATTTGAATGCAGCGGCTGATTGGGTGCTGGCAGGTCCAACAGCGTTAGTCGTTGAAGGCGTCGATGAAATCATCATGATTGACGCTCGTACTTATCCTGTCCGTGGGTTGCAAGAGCCTGATCTCGAGAGAGTCGTGAGAGGATCGAGGGATGGATTTGTAGAGACCATTATTTTCAATACGGCTTTGACGAGAAGAAGAATCAGAGACCGTTCTTTGAGAATGGAATATTTGCAGGTGGGACGGCGGTCATTAACGGATGTTTGTATTTGTTACGTCAAAGATATTGCAGATTCCGACCGGGTCGAAGAATTGAAGAAAGTATTGCAGGAAATCGATACCGATGCGCTTCCGATGGCCGAAAAAACTATTGATGAATATATCAGCGGTCGTTATTGGAACCCCTATCCAGTTATCCGGTACACAGAACGTCCCGATACGGCCGCTGCTCACCTTTATGAAGGGCATATTCTCGTCATTATTGATGGATCACCGAGTGTCATGATTACTCCATCAACCTTTTGGCATCATTTACAACACGCAGAAGAATATCGGCAAAAACCGTTGGTAGGTGCTTATTTGCGTGCCGTTCGCTTTTTTGCTTTCTTTGCATCGATCTTTATTTTGCCTCTGTACTTCCTTTTTTCTAAGAGACCGGATTTGCTTCCTGAAGCTCTCGCATTTATTGGTCCCACGGATACGGGAACTCTGCCACTGATCGTCCAATTTCTAATTGCCGAAATAGGGATCGACATGCTGCGGATGGCAGCGATCCATACACCATCAACACTAGGGACCGCTCTTGGTTTAGTGGCTGCCATACTGATTGGCCAAGTGGCTGTAGAGGTTGGCATGTTCTCAAGCGAAGTGGTTTTATATTTAGCCCTTGCTGCTATCGGTACGTTTGCTACTCCTAGTTACGAATTTGGACTGGCCGATCGAATAACAAGGCTTGTTCTTCTTCTCATAACCGGCTTCTTCGGACTGAAGGGGTATGTGTTAGGAATTACTCTTTGGCTTCTCTATATTTCCAGCATGAAGTCATTCAAAACGCCATACTTATGGCCGTTTCTACCTTTTTCATGGAAACCACTGAGAGATGTGTTGCTGCGTTCTCCAATACCATTGAAGAACCGGAGACCGGCATTTCTACATCCAAATGACCCTGATCGTTGATCGATCGGGGTTTTTACGTTTTCAAGTCTTAAAGGTATTGGTATAATGGATGGTGGTGATGAAGAATGAAAACGATTTATGATATTCAGCAGTACTTGAAAAAATTCGGAACGATCATTTACATAGGTGACAGGTTGGCCGATTTAGAAATGATGGAAGATGAAGTAAGGGAGTTGTACAAAGCCCAATGCATGCCATCAAAGGACTATCAAATGGCCATTCTGCTTTTGAGAAGTGAAATCGCGAAACAAAAGGATCGTCAATTAGGGGAGGAAAAGTGATGGGTCATTACTATATTGGTGCAGACATCGGTGGAACGACAGTAAAATTAGCCATTATTGAAGATAACGGAACAATTACTAAGAAATGGGAAATCCCGACAAACACAGACAACCAGGGAGAAGCCATTCCTTCTGATATCGCGTCGTCCATAACAAATACTCTAAAAGAAGAGGCCATTGACACGTCGATGGTTGTAGGTATCGGCGCAGGAGCTCCGGGATTTGTTGATACAACAACAGGATATATTCACGAGGCCGTGAATATTGGTTGGAAAGATATTGATTTCGGAAACCTTCTTAAAGAGTTGACGGGAATGACGGTATGGGTAGATAACGATGCTAATTTGGCTGCGTTAGGTGAGAATTGGCTTGGTGCCGGAAGAGGGTGCACAGAACTGATTGCGGTTACACTTGGTACAGGTGTAGGTGGAGGCATTATTGCTAACGGTCAGATTCTTAATGGAGCTAATGGTACAGCAGCTGAACTTGGACATGTCACTGTTGTACCAGAAGGTGGAGCTCCTTGTAACTGTGGAAAAACCGGATGTCTTGAGACCGTTTCTTCAGCTACAGGTATTGTCAGAAAGGCAAAAGAAGCAGCGGAAAAACACCCGGAATCTAAACTGAATGCTTTATTAAATGATGCAACATTGACGTCTAAGGATGTATTTGAAGCATCAAAGCATGGCGATGAAGCAGCAAAAGGTGTGATTGCGGAGATCACAGATGTCCTTGGAATGGCGATTGCAAACATGGCCATTGCCATCAATCCGGAAAAAATCGTAATCGGCGGCGGAGTCTCCAAAGCGGGAGATTTGTTGCTCGATCCTCTTGAAAAAGCTTATCGAAAATATGCTTTACCAAGAACCGCGGAAGCATCGAGTTTCGGTATAGCGGAGTTAGGAAATGATGCCGGTGTCATTGGTGGAGCTTTCCTAGTGAAAAAGAATAATTAAAAAAGTTGGAGCCTCAGGGCTCCAACTTTTTTATGTTTCATTTGTATAAAATTTGTAAAAAGATTTTAATCGCTAGGACTTCTTTTTATCATGTTTTTGTCTTATGATAAGAAAAGCTCCATCCTATCATTTTGAAAATGATGGAAATTAGAAATTTCATGAAACCTTTATGGGACCATTTACGTCATATATGAAGAAAGAGTTTAATATGGATTATAAGTGGAAATTGTTAAGGAAGATAAGGAACCTGGTTAATTATTGTTAAAAATGGACCAGTATTGTACTAGAGGAGGAACCATGATGCAATGGAGAATGAAGAACATGCCATTATTTATCATTGCGACATTGTTATTTGGTCTGAAGACATATGTCGTGTATAGATTCATGTTCGATTTATCGATTGAGAATCCAATGCAAGAATTCATACTTTTATTTAATCCGATTGCCAGTGCCTATTTGATTTTCGCGATCAGTGTATGGATGAAACCTAAAAATCAAATGAAATATTTACGCTGGACCACGTTGATCGGTTCATTGGTCTTATTCTTAAACTTGATTTTCTATAGGAATTTTACAGACTTTATTACGATCCCCGTGTTGTTCCAGGGGAATAATGCCGCAGACCTTACAGGAAGCTTTTTGACATTGCTTCACATCGAAGATATTTTCATCTTCGCTGATGTGGCACTTGTCTGGTACTTGAGCCGTCAAAAGTTCGATTTGACTGTAAAGCTCCCGAAACGTGGGAAAATAGCAGCTACAGCTGTTACATTTCTGCTTTTGGCTGGTAATGTGGTTCTTGCAGAGATTGAACGCCCGATGCTTTTCGTACGAGCCTTTGACCGCGAGTACCTTGTGAAGAATATTGGTATCTACAACTACCACCTTTATGATGCAACAATGCAGACGAAAACAAAAGCTCAGCGCGTCTTTGCTGATGGCAGTGAAATCAGTGAAATTGAAACGTATTTGAAAGAAACCTCTCCTGATCAAGCAAATAAAGATTCGGAGTTATATGGCATTGCTGAAGATAAAAACGTCATTTTTGTAAGTGTGGAGTCGTTTCAAAACTTCCTGTTCGATTCAGAGATTAATGGGACAGAAACGACACCGTTCCTTAATGATCTGAAACAAAGCAAGGACACGATCACATTTGAAAACTTTTATCATCAGACAGCCCAAGGGAAAACATCCGATTCGGAGTTTATTGTTGAAAATTCTCTTTACCCTTTGGGTAGAGGTTCTGTGTATTTCACACATGCAGGAAACGAATACAATGCTTTGCCTGAGATATTGAATGAAGAAGGGTACGAAACCTCTGTTTTTCATGCGAATAACGCAAGTTTTTGGAACAGGGATGTCATGTATGACAATGTGGGGTACGACCAGTTCTATGATGAGAAATCTTACGAAGTCACTCCTGAAAACTCATTTGGTTGGGGCCTTGAGGACAAAGCGTTTTTTGAGCAATCCATTAAATATTTGCAATCACAGGAAAAACCGTTCTACAGCAAGTTCATTACTTTGACTCATCACTTTCCATTTGAACTTCCTGAAGAAAAAGCAAATATCGATAAATACGACTCCAATTCAAAAACGTTGAATTCTTATTTCCAAACCGCTCGTTATACGGATGAGGCTTTAGAGCAGTTCTTCCAGCAGTTGAAAGATGCCGGTATCTATGAAGATTCCATCATTGTGCTGATGGGTGACCATTATGGGATTAGTGATTTTCACAATAAAGCAATGGGGCAATTCCTAGGAAAAGAAGTAGACCCTTATGTGCAAACACAACTTCAACGAGTTCCTTTCATGATCCACATCCCAGGATACGAAAATGGAGGAGTGCAAGATAAAGTAGTCGGTCAAATTGATGTGAAACCGACACTACTTCACCTTCTTGGGATTGAAGAAAAGGGAGATTTGACCTTCGGTGATAATATGTTCGCCGAGAAGAATAAAGACTTTGTTGCTTTAAGAGACGGCAGCTTCATTACAGAAGAATATTTGTATTCCAATGAAACGTGCTATGATCGCTCTACAGGAGAACCTCTTCCTGAAGAAAATGCACAAGCATGCCATCCTATTAAAGAAAAAGTGAGCAAAGAAATGAATTACTCGGATAATATCATCTATGGTGATTTATTTAGGTTCTACGATTTTGATCAATCAGAAAAATGAGGAAAAGCCGCTGAGACGTTTTGTCTTAGCGGCTTTATTTTTGGTGTAAGAGATAAGAAACTTCATAAGAAAGGCTAGCGACAGCCACCTCTGATGCGAATTCCCAGTCGCTTGCGAGTTAGTTTTTAGAAATCTTAATTCAAACCTGATAAGCTTTATGAAGGAGGATACGGGGTATTTGGATGTTTAGTGGGAGGACGGTAGAATCCCATCTTCTAAAGCGAAAGATTAGTGACCGAGGCGTCAGGAAAAGGGGGAACGATTATAGAATCAAGATAGCAATATTTCGCTATTCACATAAATTCATACATATAAGGGTAATGATATTTACAAACAACGTTTTATAGAGAGAGGGAATGGTATGTTTCGTTTTGAGCATGTGTACCAAGGGGTTCTTCAAGATATTAATTTTTCAATGGAAAAACAGGATAAAGTCATCCTCTTCGGCCCTTCAGGCGCGGGGAAGAGTACTCTATTGTTTTTATTGAATCGACTGAATGATTCAGAACAGGGGGACATTTATTTTAACGGAAAACCCATTGAAGAACATTCTATCACAGATTTGAGAAAACAAGTGGGTCTCGTCCTGCAGGCACCGAATTTATTTCCGGGAACCGTATTGGATAATATTAAATACGGACCGTCCTTATTTGGTGAATGGGAAGAACACAAAGGCAAAGAATTATTGGATTACGTTCAACTCCCTTCCGATTATTTGGATCGGGATGTAGATCAGCTCTCTGGAGGGGAGAAACAACGGGTATCGCTAGCAAGGACATTGGCCAATTCGCCAGAAGTTTTACTGCTCGATGAACCGACCAGCGCCCTCGATTATCGCACGGCAGAAGAAATCGAAGAAGTTCTGGAGTGTTTGATGGAAGAACATAAGCTCACCATGCTTATGGTTACTCATAATTTGAGTCAAGCACGGAGGCTTGGGAACCGGGGGTTATTTATTAGTGATGGTCAGATCTTAGAAGACGGAAAAATGCCACAAATGTTAGATCAACCGAAAACAGAAGAACTTGCGAAGTTTTTAGAGCAGTAGGGAGGCAGAAGGTTTGGAACCAGAAATTTCGAATCAGTCGTTATTCTTTTTAATTATATTCGTCATCGTTCCTTTAGCATTGTCTTATTATTACCAGTTGGGTGTGAGCAAAAATGTCATTTGGTCCACGCTTAGAGGAACGATACAGTTGTTTGCTATTGGTTACATATTAACATTCCTTTTTGATCTACCCGCTGGTTACGGGATCCCGTTTATGTTGACAGTCATGATTATCATTGCAACTTTTCATGCTAGACAGAAGGGGAAGGACCTGCCTTATGTCGGGTTTATTCTTTTTGGAGGACTATTGGCCATTGAGGTAGGGGTGCTAAGCTTGTGGCTCCTATTTGACATGATCCAGTTTAAACCTTCTGAGGTCATCCCGATGAGTGGAATGGTCATTGGCAACAGTATGACCGCTATGGGGCTTGCTCTTGAACGAATGAAAAATGAGTTCAAAGACAACAACGGCCGGTTGCTTGCTTCCTTATCTTTAGGTGCAGAACCGAAACAGGCCTCTCATCTGATCGTTCAAAAAACGTTACATGCGTCTTTAATACCTAATGTCGACCGGCTAAAAACAATAGGTCTTGTCCAGCTTCCTGGAATGATGACAGGTTTGATTCTCGGTGGTGTTTCACCCGTAATGGCCATCAAATATCAGTTAGTCATCTCTCTCAGTATTTTTTCCTCTGTTTCACTGAGTGCCATGTTCATTACATTATGTATGTACAGGTATTTCTTTAACAAAAACAAACAGTTATTGCAAACGGATGAAGAGATCAGGAGTTCCCGCTCCTGATCCTACCTCCATAAAAAAGCAAGCAGACCCAATAGGTCTGCTTGCTTTCATCGTTTAACCGAATAAGTTGTACCAGATAGTCATAACGGAGAACCATCCGAAAATCAATGCTGATGCCCCTGCAAAAAGAACAGCAAAGAAGTTTTTTGTTTTTAGTTCACGGAAAATTGCCCAAACACACAAGATTGTTACGAGTAAAAGAAGAATAGCTGTTACCAAGTTCAGCACCCCCTAAGTCTCTTTTCATTATTATCATCCATAAAGGATAGATGTTATACTATATGTAGTTATTGGTACTCATCTATTTTATAGTATAAACAAAAAAATGTCGAGTTATCTACATCTTTTTTACACATTGTACGATAAAGCAGATAATTTTAAATGAAATGACTAAATGAGGTGTGAAGATTGAAAAAAATAACGAGGTTACCACTTGGTCCGATAGCAACGAATGCTTATATCATCCATGAGAATAACAAAGCGCTGGTCATTGATCCGGGAGGGGATTTTGAAAAGTTACAGAACTATTTAGAAGAAAGGAAACTTGATGTCATTGCCGTCCTGTTAACACACGCACACTTCGATCACATTGGTGCCGTTGATGACGTAAGGGATGCTTATGATGCTCCAGTGTACATACATGAAAAAGAAGCGGAATGGCTTGGGGATCCGCAAAAGAACGGTTCCGCCTTATTCGGGTTAGGCGATATCACTGCAAGGCCCGCAGACCACTACTTTGAAATAGGTCAAATGCAGATAGGAGACTTCCCATTTGAAGTCCGCCATACCCCGGGGCATTCGCCGGGAAGTGTTTCCTTTGTCTTTAGGAACCAGCGTCTTACGATTGCTGGAGACACCTTGTTCCAAAGAGGCATCGGACGTACTGATTTGCCTGGTGGTAGTCGAGAAGAGCTTGAGAAAAGCATTAGGGAACAGCTTCTCCCTTTACGTAATGACATGCGCATCTTTCCAGGCCACGGCCAGCCGACCACGATAGGTGAAGAACGGGAAGAAAATCCGTTTTTAAACTAATCATTGACTGAAATAGAAAAAGAACCTGTCATCCGTTTATAAGGATGACAGGTTCTTTTGTTTAGTGGCCACCAAATCCTGGTACTAAGATAAAGGAACAATAATACGTAAAACCGATCATGAAGACTGTCAAGTATGAGAAAAATATGTACACATACATACGTTCTGACAGCTTAAGGTAACCAATAGTAAGGAAAAAAGCCGTTTGAACTAGAGATAATAAGGAAGCTTCCATCATATCGCCTGTATAGAACATGACAGCGAAGATACCTGTCCAAAAGGCCATTACTCGAAACATACGATCCATGCTTTTTTCCCCCTCCTTTTCTATCGTTAAACTATCATTCATATTATAAACGACCCGGATACAATTGTAAATAAAACGTATTCATCTTTCATTTCTCAGTATTTGTATTCCCACTTGTCCTTATTCCTTAACCCACCAAGATGTGAAAATTATTTGTCTAATAGAAAAAAGGAGTTTAAAATATTGTACAAAGGTTATACAATCAATATACAATAAAGTTATACAAAAAAAGCGAGGAGCGTTAAACATGGAGAAGTTAAAATTCTACACATACCCAAGTTGTACATCCTGTCGGCGCACGAAATCATGGTTAAAGAGTCAAGGGGTGGATTTTAACGAACAGCACCTGTTTCGTGAGACTCCTACCGCTGATGAATTGAGGAGAATCCTATCACTAACCACCCACGGAATTGATGAAATTTTAGCGAAACGAAGCAAAGAATTTAAAACGCTTGATCTAGATGTAGAGGATTTAACCTTGAATGAATTTCTAGAGCTGGTCATCGAGAAGCCTAAGCTGTTGAGGCGTCCGATTCTGACGAATGGAGATAAATTAGTCATCGGTTATGATTTGGACGGACTACGTGGGATCACTGATAATCGGTTGGAATATAAACAAAACATTTCATAAAAGGATCGTCCCTCTGTGAGGGGCGATTTCTTTATGGGCTTTGGAACGTTCTGACCTGAGATTGATGACCGTTTACTACAGGAGTTATATTCCAAAGACACACCCATTTGTCTTCTTCACGTGTACAATCTGCTACGCTTTCACCATCAGGTGTATGAAAGGCAGAAGAGTATTGCATTTGTTCAATAGGTAGAGCTTCTAATTCTGCATCCAATTTCATTCGTGAAGTGTCGAGAATGTGTTGTTTCACAACCGAAGCTTGATGGCTTTTGACAAGGAGAAGGTGGTTTTTATACTGATTAATGGTTGTAAATGTAACAATGAGAAGTAAAAAGCAAAAAATGAGCACCCAAGGGAAGACGATCCCATGTACATTATGGAAGATGGATTTTTCTCGTGTATGGTTGGTCATGAATTTCTACCTCCATAAGAATTGAAGGAAATCCATGTGTGAAAGAAACAGCTTCTACATCTTGTAGGAGGGCCTCGTGTCCAGATCCGTCTACGGTTCGCCTGAATATTCCGCCATATTGCTCCATGACAATATGGCGGTTTTGCTTATCTATCAATGATATGGAATGATCTGAAACGTTGTACGAACGGCACTGGTTAATTTCCCATTGGATGACTGCGCTCAGCTGGTCAACCGTTAATTCAGAGTAATAGTCATATCCTTTCAGTAAAGAAAATAAGGGGACGGAAATCGATAACAGGATCATGGTTACCATTAGGCTGATCAATACTTCCGATAATGTGAAGGCTCTTTCACTCGACCTATTCCCTTTTGTCATGCAAACAGAACTCCTTGTTTTCATTTCTATGGTTTTTCCATAGGGAACACCCTGTGATCCATTCTTCCTCAGGTTGAATGACGAGAGTGATTTCATGGGTCAATAGATGGTTTGCTGTATAAGGAAGTGGACCATTCCTTACCCTGTGTTCAAAGAATTCATTATGAAGCAGCGTGATGGCTTCCCTTTCTATTTGAAGGTCCTTCTGCGCAGCTCTTAATTCGGTAAGCAAAGGAAGTGTAAAAAGTGAGATGATTATCATAAGGGTAAAAGCACTGAGGGTCTCAAGTATCGTGAATCCCTCAGATTTCTTCAATGCGTAACCTGCTTGATCCGAAAGGAAAAACGACTTTATATGTTTTCTTAGGTGCATACAGGTACATCGTTCCTGCTCTTTGAATGATTCCCTTTTGATTGAATCGCACCGTCGGATGGAGGGTAGTCAAACGCATTACCCATTTCTCGGGCAATTTCCTATGGAAGATTGGTTTTCTTTCTTTTGTATCATATAAAATATAGCCTCCTGATTCTTGGTCGAAATTCAGCGTATAGTAAACATGTTCGTTCATGGAAAGGTGTTGGATAAGGAGAAGGTCTTCCTTTAATTGTTGAAGGGTGTGTTTCGCTTCAAGCTCTTGGTAGGTGCGGTACTGTAAGGGAATGAAACAGGAGAGGAGAATGGACCAACATAATAAAACGATGATCATTTCTGTGAAAGTGTAACCGTTATGTTCCTGCTGCTGGTTCTGGTTCAACAACTTCTCCTTCTGCGTTTACTTTTCCATCTGAGCTAATGATTAATTTTGTACCGTCCGGACATGTATCTTGAGAAATATACTCTTCAGTCACTAATGTTTGAGTAGAGTCTGGGAAATTTCCTTTTTCAATAAAGTACGCTTGTGCTTGAGCTTCTACGGTTTTTTGAAGGGCTTCACACCCTTTGGCTTTTACGGAATCACTGTTCTTAGACATGTTAGGGATTGTGATGATCAGCAGGACAGAGATGACAAGCAAAACAATCAGCATTTCAATTAGGGTGAAACCTTTTTCATTTCTTACCATGAGGGTTCCTCCTCGCTTAAATTTGGTTCATCCACTGGTATAGAGGCAGCATGATGGATGCGTAGATCAGGATGATGACGGTAGCGATAATGATGAAGAAAGCAGGCTGAATGATATGAAGCCATGCGGAGATCTTTTGATTGAGGTAGTCGATGAAGAATTCAGCAAGAAGTTCAAGTTCATCCTTCAACGCTTTGATGTCGTTGGTATGATGAAATATATTGGTGAGTTCCGGTCTGAATAAAGGACAGCTGTATATCGCCTGAGCAAAAGTTTTGCCGTTGGACAATTCATACAACAGTTCCTTGCAGTAATGAGAGAGTAGCTCATATTTCTTATGACGACAGATCATCTCAATTGAATCCTTTAGTGGAAGACCTGCCTGTAGCAAAGAGTGGAGATGGGTTGTGAATAGAAAGGAGACGGAGTAGGAGTGGTACAGTTTCAAGAGAGGGACTCTTTCATATAATGACAGCTTTTTTTTTAATGTCATCCGCGGTAAGATAATCATAATGACCACAAGCAGAAGGCCAGACAGAAGGACGAGGATGCCTAACCCGTTCATGACATGCATGATAATGACCATCAGGCGGAAGGTTCCGTCTTTTTCACCTTCAAATAGATTTAAAAAGTTTGGGATCACTGTCCTTTGTAAGATTGTGCAAGCAATGATGAGGAAAACCAATAAAAAAACGGGATACCGGATAACCTTTACAAATTTTTCTTTGTAATCCTTTTTCAATTGCAACATGTCTTTACACTGGTGAAAACTCCTGGACAAGTTATGATGAACCTGACTGAAGTAGAGGAAGTTCGTAACAGAATGGGAGAAGCGGGCTTTCATAAAAGCTTCATGGATAGGGTGACCAGCGCTGAGGTGCTGTGTCAAGATGTCACACGTGGATTTCAGACTTGTATCCCAACCCGTCATTTCCAGAGCATCTAGAAGCGGATAGCCTTTGTCTAAAATGTGGCTGCATCTTTTGAAAAACAGAATCTGCTGACTGACAGGTAAAGGCGGGTCACGAAAACGAGTCCACTTCGTTTTTTGCAACGAAGCCAAGTGCATAGGCTTTCCTCCTCAAGTGCCTGAACGATTGGAAATTCTGCTGATGTTTGGTCTGCCCAACAATCGCTCTTTTTAATGGGGCTCCTTCTAATAGTTCGAGAATAGCCGCTCTCTTTGGTAAGTGCTTGGCTCCTTTAAGAGAAATGAGCTGTTGAGAAGCGATGGCGATCATGGTTTGATCGATATCGGTTTGTTTAATACTCATCTCTTTTAGACGGTGAATGGTTCCATGGGCATCACGGGCGTGGATCGTGCTGATGACGAGGTGTCCGCTTAACGCCGCACGAAATGCGAACTGTGCGGTTGATTTGTCCCGAATTTCTCCGACCATTAAGAGATCCGGGTCATGTCTTAGAGCTGCTTTTAATCCTGTATCATATGTTACACCTGCACGCTCATTCACTTGTACTTGAATGATGTTATTTAAATTCTTTTCTATCGGGTCCTCAAGGGTAATGGCCTGAAAAGAACTCGTTGAATTAATGGATTGGAGCAAGGCATATAAGGTAGTGGTCTTTCCGCTTCCCGTCGGTCCGGTGAAGAGAATCATTCCACTTCGATGATGCAACCAACGTTGGATTTTTTTTAATTGGTAAGGAAAGAGGAAAAGTTGTTCGAGCGGAGTGTGATCCATCGGTCTAAGAATTCGAATGGCCAAACTTTCCGTGCCGGTTATGGGGAGAGTTGATAGTCGTAAGTCAAATGTGTTCTGGTTGGAGCGGTGCTGGATTGTTCCGTTCTGAGGTCGTTTATGTTCTCCTATATCCATTCCTGAAGTGAATTTGAAGTAGGAAAGAAGCTTCTTGTACATGGGAATTGGGGTCGTCGAGTGGAAAATACGGTTGCCATGGATGCGGAAATGGATGGAGGCTGTTTCTTCATACGGGGAAAAGTGGATGTCTGTCGCGGTTTGCTGGATAGCTGAAACGATAAGATCATGGGAATATTGAGCAATGGATTTCAATCATTTACCACCTCTTTCGTATTATTTGGCCTTTTATTATATTCGACATGGATGGCCTAATTCCTGCAAAAAATTTATAAGGAGGAAAATTATAGTGATTTATTTAATAGGATTCATGGGAAGTGGCAAGTCTACAATAGCAAAAATGTTGAGTGAAAAAACAAATTACCCATACATAGAAATGGATCAGGCCATAGAAGAAACGGAAGGAATGAAGATCCGGGATATGTTTGCTGGGAAAGGAGAACAGTACTTCCGGGATAAAGAAACAGAATTCCTGAAGAACTTAAAGAATGATGTTGTGCTATCTACAGGAGGAGGCGTCATTCTCCGAGAAGAAAATCGAGCACTGATGCAAGAGGGGACCGTTGTTTACTTAAAAGCGGAATGGGAAACGATTGTGGAAAGGTTGACCGGTGATACCGACCGGCCATTGTGGAAAGGCGATGACTCAGAAAAGAAAAAGCGGTTTGATGAACGCTTGGGATTATATGAACAAGCGGCAGATGTTGTGATTGATGTAGATCATAAAACTCCTGAAGAAATCACCGAAGAACTGGTAGAACGTCTAAAATAGGAGGTTTTGGAGCATACTAAAGGCAACAATGGAAAAAGAGGGGTTTTCATGAATCAGAATGATTATGTCAAGTTTTTGACAGAAGAAGTTGTCAAGTATATGCACATGTCTAAGGATGAGAAACAGCAACGAAAAGAATCCAAGCCCTCCAAAAAATCTTCCGTTTACTGGTTCGGATTGCTTCCTTTCGCTTTGAAAATGTTTAAAAGGAAACGAATCAACAATCATTGAAAGAATAAGAAAAGCCGCTGAGTTGTCAGCGGCTTTTTTCGTTTCGTTTTTTCATAAATGGATGGGAGGTTCTGAGAGTCAAAAGGCACAATGACAATCGCAACATGTCAGCCATATTGGAAGAGGGAAGTTTACCTTCTGCCAAATGTTTTGCTTATGCATTCGTCTTTTAGGGGGCGCCTTCGTTCTACATCCAAGATTTACTGGTTTCCTGTGAAATATAAAATAACCCTCCGTTGATGACTTCCATTTCTATATAAGGTTTGTACCGGTTGTCGATTTGTTCTCGTTCTTTTGTGAAAGAATCCAAACCGATGTCTTCAGACTCATAAAAGGATTCAAGTAGTTGTTTTTCTTTTTCAAGATGATGCAGTGAATCCTTCGCCCATTGATGATCGAGCGACCCCACATACGTTTCAATATGGCGTTCCATGCGTTTATAAGCATGGGATAATGAAATGACAGGCCTCATAGGAAACGTGTAGTCCGAAACGGTTGTTTCAAAATTCATGTTGATGATTTTGTCCATCATTCCAAGCATCATTGTTCCATGGATTAAGTTGATTCCTATGGATACGGGTTCGTCCTTAGTATGTTTGCCGCGGAAGTGCAGAAGCCCATTAACGACCAACCAGGGGCTCATGGCCCGGTTTTGTCCTGTCGTTTGATGTACGACTTCATAAAGTCTAGCTGTTCGTGCTTTTGAAATCGCCGTATTGTACAAGCGGTGAAGTTTAGGTGTTCCTGCATGAAGGTATATGCCTCCCGCTTGTTTTTGGTCTGTATCGCTGAAAGTCAATTTCATCGGGACGCCTTCCCGATTCATTTTCTTCATGTAATGCCAGTAGAAAGGTCGATTCATGATTTCCTCATCCATCTCATTGGTAAGCTGAACAGTGAAATGGGAAGGAGCATCGTTGATGATCGAACAACCATGGGATAAAAAGAACTGCTTGACGAATGATTTGTGCGGATTGGGGGCATTCAACTCGATTCTCTCCTTTCATTCACCGTATGTTCGACATAACTGACTAAATTGTTGAGTTTGATGTCTACCTCGCCTTGACTTTCAGACTGTTTGAGAATGGACTGGATTTGATGCTCGAACGACCCACCTGGAATTTGCTCGAGAATATGATCCAGGTCACCGACCGCATTTTTGAACATTTCGATTTTCTCATAAAGCATCTTCATGATATGATCTTCGATCGTATCTTTGATGGCAAAATTAAAGATCTTCACGTCGTGCTCCTGTCCGAAGCGGTGGATGCGTCCGATCCTTTGTTCAAGGCGCATTGGGTTCCATGGAAGATCATAGTTGATCATGTGATGACAAAATTGCAGGTTGATTCCTTCTCCGCCGGCTTCTGTAGCGATCATCACTTGAGCTTTGTTCTTAAACAATTGTTTCATCCAGTCCCGCTTACTTTTATTGAATTTTCCGCTGAATGGGACGGAGGTGATTCCATTCTGTTGAAGATACCACTGCAAATAAAATTGGGTGGCACGGTATTCTGTAAATACGATGAATTTTTCACCTGTTTGTTCAATGAGTTCCGTCATCCGTTTTGCTTTCACATGGTGAGGAACCTGTCCGATCGCTTCAATGTACTCATCATAAATGTCTGCTTTTTCTTCAGGAGCATTTTTCTTTAATTGGTTTAGGGACATGTAACAAGCTTCTCTAGACGAACATAATTCTTTAGCAAGCGTAAGCCAAGTAAAGGATGGGTGATTTGCTTTCAAGTGTTCTAGTTTTTTGTACATCTCCATTTCTTCATCCGAAAACGAAAGTCGCTCATTAACGACTTTTCGCTTGGAAGAATCGAGGCCGGTGTCTTTTCTCCGGTTCCGGATCATTAAATGCCCGACCAGGGAATGGATATGTTGGATATTATCCTTATCGGCAGCATTTTCTTTATACTTCTTCTTGAAATCGGTCAAATTTCCGAGGTAACCCGGTTTAAGAATGGAAACTAAATTAAATAAATCACTTAATTTGTTTTGAATGGGTGTGGCAGTTAACAAAAGGCAATACGTCTTTTTCAAGGATTGTACGAACTGGTAATTTTTTGTTTGGTGGTTCTTGAGCTTATGAGCTTCGTCGATAATGATAAGGTCGTAGTCGATATCCAGGATGACTTCCCTGTGGTTTTCGCGCTTAGCCATATCGATGGAAGTCACTGTCACATCCCATTCTTTCCAGGAGGCATTTTTCTTTCTTGGGGATGCAGCCTGGATATAAAATTTTTCATTTAATTCCTGAATCCATTGGTTTACAAGAGAAGCAGGTGTCAAAATGAGGATTTTTTTAGCTCTTCCTCTGATCATATACTCTTTTAGAATCAATCCTGCCTCCAATGTCTTTCCTAGTCCTACCTCATCAGCTAGAATGGCACGTCCATTCATCTGATGGACCGCTGTTTCTGCTGCTTCAACCTGATGATCCATAAAATCTACATGGGGAAGGTGTTCAAGGGCAAGAAGGCCATCGAATTTTGGTACGGTTTTAAATTGAGCGGCCTGATAAGCGAGCTTAAAACCATCCCATGTGGCGAGTTTGTCAGGGTGTTCCAGGTTCTCGCTCAATAACCCAATAAATGACTGGTCTGGATGAATTTCGATCATATTTGTAGCCCTCCATCAATAGGAATGATAAAAGATTGCGAATTATTGTAGAATTATCATGTCTTTTGTGAAAGACGCGTGATATAATGATGCTGAAAATATACAAAACATTGTGTGAACGTTACACCATAGTATGCCCGGTAAAATCTAGAAAAATACGAAAGCGAATGACTGTAGAGGGAGAGACCACGCTCGTGGCGCCGAAGGAGCAAGCATTCATTTGTGAATCTCTCAGGCAAAAAGACCTCTATAGGACGCAACTCTGGAGAGTGTTTGCAATTTGTGTGCAAACCACCCAAGAAGCAAGCGTCAGGTTTCCCTGATGTGAAACTTTCTGGTGAAACGGACAGAGACTCCCGTGCAAGCGGTGAAGTCTCTTTTTTTATGGGCGAAAACAGTGATAAGGAGTGGTTCCAATGGCAGATTTAAAACGAACACCGTTATACTCTGAATATAAGAAACTCGGAGCTAAAACCATCGATTTTGGTGGGTGGGATTTACCTGTGCAGTTCTCCAGTATCAAAGAGGAGCACCAGGCCACACGAACAGCCGCAGGGTTGTTTGATGTTTCTCACATGGCAGAAGTGATGGTGGAAGGGCCGGACAGTCTTCCTTTTCTACAAAAAGTGCTGACGAACGACGTGTCTAAGCTGGAACCCGGGAAAGCTCAATACACGATCATGTGTTATGAAGACGGAGGAACGGTAGATGATTTGATCGTCTACCACCTTGACCAAGACAAATACCTCCTTGTCGTCAATGCAGCGAACCGACAAAAGGACTATGAGTGGTTGAAAGAACATCAGGAAGGCGATGTAACCGTAGAAGACGTCTCTGATGAATACGTACAGCTGGCGGTCCAGGGACCGAAAGCGGAAGAAGCGCTTCAAACCATTACGGACACGGATCTTTCAGCTATTAAGTTTTTCCGTTTTGAACAAGGTGTGGCATTGAAGGGCGTCGATGGAGAGGCTCTTGTGTCCCGCACAGGATATACAGGGGAAGACGGGTTTGAAATTTATCTGCACGCAGATTCCGGCGCCCAGCTGTGGCAAGCCATCCTTAAGGCTGGTGAACCGTTTGGTTTGAAACCTGTTGGACTCGGTGCTCGTGACACGCTTCGATTTGAAGCGAACCTTGCCCTGTATGGCCAAGAGCTTAGTAAAGAAATTACACCAATCGAAGCAGGATTGAATTTTGCTGTGAAAGTGAATAAAGAAGCAGATTTTATTGGTAAAGAAGTTTTGAAAAGACAAAAAGAAGAGGGGCCTGGCCGAAAGCTAGTCGGAATTGAAATGATCGACAAGGGGATCCCTCGTACCCATTACGATATCTTGGATGGAGAAGAAGTCATTGGGTTTGTAACTACAGGGACACAGTCACCGACACTGGGGAAAAACGTTGGTCTGGCACTTATTAATAGTGAGTATACAGATGAGGGTACAGAAGTGACGGTTCAAGTGCGCAAAAGGAAGCTAAAAGCGAAAGTCGTCAAAACACCTTTTTATAAAAGATAATTTGAGGGGGATGGAAGCATGGAGTTTCGTTATTTGCCCATGACAGAAACAGATAAAAAAGAAATGCTGGATGTGATCGGTGTTCAGCACTCCGATGATCTTTTTTCAGATATACCGGAAACGATCCGCTTTAAAGGCGATTTGGATATTAAAGACCCTAAAAATGAATTTCAATTAATGAAAGAATTAACGGAAATCGCTGAGAGAAACGTGAACTTGAAATCTCATACCTCTTTTCTTGGAGCGGGTGTCTATGACCATTACATTCCCTCTATTGTAGATCATGTGATTTCAAGATCAGAATTTTACACGGCCTATACTCCTTATCAGCCTGAAATTTCCCAAGGTGAGCTGCAGGCAATCTTTGAATTTCAAACGATGATTTGTGAATTGACAGGGATGGATGTGGCGAACTCTTCAATGTATGATGGCGGGACGGCATTAGCTGAGGCGGTCAACCTGTCTGCGGGACAAACAAAGAAAAAGAAAGTTCTCGTATCGAAAGCGATTCACCCTGAATCATTAGCTGTTATCCATTCCTATGTCAAAGGTCCGGGCGTCGAAGTGGTAGAGATTGATCACAAGGACGGTAGAACAGACCTTGAGCAATTAGAAAGAGAACTCGATGAGGACACGGCAAGTGTTGTGGTCCAGTACCCGAACTTTTTCGGTCAAATCGAACCCCTGGATCAGGTTAGAGCTATTGTAGATACACAGAAAAAAGCGATGATGATTACATCAAGCAACCCCCTCGCATTAGGATACTTAACACCTCCAGGTGAATTTGGAGCCGATATCGTGGTCGGAGATGCTCAAGTGTTCGGAATACCCGCACAATATGGTGGTCCGCACTGTGGATATTTTGCAACGACGAAAAAATTGATGAGAAAAGTTCCGGGGAGACTCGTAGGACAGACGGTGGATGAGGAAGGCCGTCGCGGCTTCGTGTTGACCTTGCAGGCAAGAGAACAGCATATCCGTCGTGATAAAGCCACATCAAACATTTGTTCCAACCAGGCCTTGAATGCGCTCGCTTCATCCGTAGCGATGTCTTCACTCGGCAAACAGGGACTGAAAAAGATGTCATGGATGAACATTCAAAAAGCAGCCTATATGAAAAAGCAACTCCAAGAAAAAGGCGTAGAGGTTGTTTTTGATGGGGCATTTTTCAACGAAATTGTTGTGAAATTAGACAGAGATGTGAAAGAGTTCAACCAAGTGCTTCTTGATCAAGGGATCATTGGAGGATATGACCTTGGTGAGGTGGATGAAAGACTGAAGAACTGTATGTTAGTAGCCGTAACAGAAATCCGGACAAAAGAAGAGATTGATACGTTTGTCAAGGAAGTGGGGGATCTTCATGTCTAATCAGGACTTTCCATTGATATTTGAATTGAGCCAAGAAAGTCGTACGGGCTATAGCTTACCAGATTTTGATGTACCGGAAACAAATGTCGATGACATGATCGGAGAAGCTTATGTAAGAAAAAGTGAACCAGACCTTCCGGAAGTGAGTGAGCTCCAAATTATGCGCCATTACACAGGCCTTTCCAAAAGGAACCATGGCGTGGATTCAGGCTTCTACCCTCTTGGGTCTTGCACAATGAAGTATAATCCGAAAATGAATGAAGATGTAGCGAGGCTGACTGGATTCAGTCATATCCACCCTTACCAGCCGGTAGAAAGTGTCCAGGGTGCCTTACATCTGATGTATGATTTGCAAGAGTCTCTGGCGGCGATTACTGGAATGGATACCGTTACTTTACAGCCTGCTGCCGGCGCTCACGGAGAATGGACGGGATTAATGATGATCCGTGCTTATCATGAAGCAAGAGGAGAGACGAACCGGACGAAAGTCATTGTACCGGACTCAGCTCACGGTACGAACCCTGCCTCAGCTACAGTCGCCGGTTTTGAAGCGGTAACGGTCAAGTCGGATGAGAGAGGTCTTGTGGACCTAGAAGACTTGAAGCGTGTCGTCGATGAGCAAACAGCAGCGTTAATGCTTACCAATCCGAATACTCTCGGTTTGTTTGAAGAGGATATTGAAGAAATGGCAGCCATTGTGCATGAAGCTGGTGGTAAGCTTTACTATGATGGAGCGAACCTCAACGCAATTCTTGGCTATGCACGACCAGGGGACATGGGATTTGATGTCGTTCACTTGAACCTTCACAAAACGTTTACAGGTCCTCATGGAGGCGGAGGCCCAGGGTCTGGTCCTGTCGGAGTAACCGCAGAATTCGCTGAATACTTACCAGCACCGATTTTGACGAAGGAAAATGATCTGTATGTGTTTGATTATGATCGTCCCCATTCCATTGGAAGAGTGAAACCTTACTATGGAAACTTCGGAATCAACGTCCGTGCCTATACGTACATCCGAACGATGGGACCAGAAGGGTTGAAAAAAGTGAGCGAATACGCCGTCATCAATGCGAATTACATGATGCGACGTCTTCAAGAGGCATTCGATCTTCCATTCGACCGTCATTGTAAACATGAATTCATTTTGTCAGGAAAACGCCAGAAAAAACTGGGAGTCCGCACGTTGGATATGGCGAAACGTCTCCTTGATTTCGGCTATCACCCGCCAACGATCTACTTCCCGATTAATGTGGAAGAGGCACTCATGATTGAGCCGACGGAAACGGAATCAAAAGAAACGCTGGACGATTTCATTGATCGCATGATTCAAATCGCACACGAAGCGGAGAATGATCCTGAAAAAGTTCAAGAGGCTCCTCATACAACGATTGTGAGTCGTATGGATGAAACGCAAGCTGCGCGGAAACCTGTTTTAAGATACCAAAAAGAACAATAACAAAAACCCGGAGTCCACCTACATATGGACTCCGGGTTTTATCTCTTAAACTAAATGGAGCGATAGTTTAATGGGAAGAAAAAAATAAAATCCCGGTTCTAAGGGAACCGGGAGGGTGGTTACTTTTTCGCTTTGATTTTACCATTCCACTTTTTGAATCCACCTTCAAGCATATTGAGGTCTTCATACCCTTGCTTGTGGAGCATCATGGCGGCACGTGCGGAACGGGCGCCGCTTTGGCAGTATAGATAAACAGGTTTGTCTTTGCGGATTTCAATAAGGCGGTTTTTCATTTGAGACAATGGAATATTTCTTGCCCCTAAGATGTGGCCGCCATCAAATTCCTTCGGTTCGCGAACATCAATCAACTGGGCTTTTCTGTAGCCTTCGCGGAACTTGTCTTCCGGTAATGTGGTCATAATTTTTCTTGCTTTGAAGAATCTATACAAACCGAAAGCGATAATCAATAGGATCGCTGCGATTAAGATCCATAAATCCATCTTTCCATCCCCCTCATTTCTCTATTCCTCTATCTATTATAGGAGGGAATGAGGAGTATTTCAAAAAAATTTTTTCGAAACTGGAGTGAAATGGTTATTTTGTCGAGGATTGTAGAAAGTTGGGTGATGCAAATGATGAAAAAGCTGAAAGAAACAATAGGGAGCAGGTTTTTCTTTTAATCTCTTGGCTATACGTTTGTTATCTCAAGATTTTTCGATTGACAAGTTTCTACATATTCGTTCAACAGCACAATATATGGTGACTGAAAATTATCACAACACAATATATTGATTATCTTTTTGCAGATGTGGTATGTTACTTATATCAAATGAAAATTTACTTAGTTTTTAGTTTAAAGGGAGAGATGCAAAATGCAGACGACCACCTCCATAGATGTACACACGAAAATTGATGTGGAACGCCTCAATGCAGATATAAGGCAATTTCCACAGGTCCATGAGGTTACTGAATCTATGACGATTACGCACAAAGGCGTTTCAAGACTTGTGATGCTGGACAGATATGCGTTTAAAGATACTGAGAAGTTGACTCTTGCAGAGGGGGATTTCGTTGTTC
The DNA here is from genome assembly GCF_009856415.1 of Halobacillus litoralis. GTDB lineage: Bacteria > Bacillota > Bacilli > Bacillales > Halobacillaceae > Halobacillus > Halobacillus litoralis_C. Next base: position 141,808 of record NZ_WMEZ01000001.1, read on the forward strand.
TTACAGTTAAGGACGATCCGAAGTTTCCTGCCAGAGGATTTGGGTTTATCCATTCCATTGATTGGCAGTCCCACCAGGCCATTGTGAGAGTGGAAAATGAATTCATAAATGTTCTCGAACATGAAGAGGAACGAAACACAGGATTGATCAAGCGTAACCTTGACACCATCGATAAACCTCTGGAAGTCTACTACGAGCAGATTGCCCTTCGTAATGCTTCGGGGCTCTCAGAAGTAGAAACAGATTCAGAAAAGAAACAACAAAGTTTCAATGACTTCTATGAAGAGTTATCGGAGTTGAATTTCATTCCAGCCGGACGTGTTTTGTACGGCGCTGGTTCGCAAACCGACGTAACCTATTTTAATTGTTATGTGATGCCATACATTCAAGACTCCCGTGAAGGGATATCGGATCACCGTAAGCAAGTGATGGAAATCATGTCGCGTGGGGGTGGAGTTGGAACAAACGGATCGACGTTACGCCCTCGGAACACGCTCGCTAGAGGAGTGAATGGGAAATCTTCAGGTTCAGTTTCCTGGCTTGATGATATTGCGAAGCTTACACATCTTGTTGAACAAGGCGGATCGAGACGCGGGGCACAAATGATCATGTTAGCTGACTGGCATCCCGACATCCTTGAGTTTATTATATCTAAGATGCAAAATACGAGAATCCTTCGTTTCCTCATTGAGAATACCGAAGATGAGACGATCAAGCAGTTAGCTAAAGATAAATTGAAGTTTACGCCTCTCACGGAAACGGAGAAAGACTTGTACCAGAGTGTGGTCAATTATAAGCACATTCAAGGACAAGGTGGATTTACAGACCAAAGCATACAAGAAGCGGAAGAAAAGCTTCATTTGGGTGGAAATTATACCGTTCATAATTCTGAATTTCTGACAGGAGCCAACATCTCTGTTTGTATCACGAACGAATTTATGGAAGCCGTGGAAAATGATGCTGATTATGACCTTCGCTTCCCTGATGTTGAAAATTATTCAGCAGAAGAAATGGAAATTTATAATGAAGAATGGCATCAAAGTGGTGATGTTCGTGAATGGCAAGCACGCGGATTCGGTGTACGCACGTATCGTACAGTGAAAGCGAGCGAACTATGGAACCTCATCAACATTTGCGCTACGTATTCGGCTGAGCCGGGTATATTCTTTATTGATAATGCCAATGAGAAGACAAATGCAACAGCCTATGGACAGAAGGTAGTCGCTACGAATCCTTGCGGGGAACAACCACTTGCCCCTTATTCGGTTTGTAACTTGGCTGCTGTCAACCTGGCAAATGTTGCTGATAAAGAGCGTAAGCAGGTCGACTTTGAAAAGCTTAAGAAAACGGTCCGTCGGGGCGTTCGTATGCAGGACAATGTCATTGATGCAACTCCATATTTCTTGGAAGAAAATAAAGTGCAGGCCCTGGGAGAACGAAGAATTGGGCTTGGAGTTATGGGGCTGCACGATTTGTTGATCTATTGTGAGACAACCTATGGATCAGAAGAAGGAAATCAATTAGTCGATGAAATATTTGAAGCCATTGCGACTACAGCATACCGTGAGTCCGTTGAACTCGCGAAAGAAAAAGGAAGTTTCCCATTCCTGACAGGAAAAACGGATGCTGAGACGAAAGAGCTTCGCGAACGTTTTATTCAAACCGGTTATATGAAGGAAATGCCAGAAGATATACGCCAGGATGTACTGACGTATGGAATTAGAAACTCCCATCTCTTAACCGTTGCACCTACAGGAAGTACAGGAACAATGGTGGGCGTAAGTACAGGACTGGAGCCTTACTTTTCATTCTCTTATTACCGAAGTGGTCGCTTAGGTAAATTTATCGAGGTGAAGGCAGATATCCTTCAGGAATATTTGGATGCTCATCCAGATCAAGATCCTAATGAGTTGCCGGATTGGTTCATTACCGCAATGACTATGAGCCCGGAAGCACACGCGGATACTCAGTGTATTATACAGCGCTGGGTAGATAGCAGTATATCTAAAACCGTCAATGCTCCAAAAGGGTACACAGTAGAAGAAGTGGAGAGAGTGTATCAACGTCTGTATCGTGGAGGAGCCAAAGGCGGTACCGTGTATGTGGATGGAAGTCGGGACAGTCAAGTACTATCCTTGAAAGCAGAAGAGAATGACTTTGAAGGAGAACAAACAGAACTATTCGAAGTAGAAGATAAAAAGCCGCGTGTTGTTCTTATGGATACCATCCATGAACTTGACAAGACGAAGGTTACAATCGGATCTGAAGTAGGAGATACTTGTCCAGTCTGTCGCCAGGGAACAGTAGAGGATATAGGTGGTTGTAATACTTGTACGAATTGTAACGCTCAATTGAAGTGCGGATTGTAAGGGGAATAACCGGTCGTTTCTAACGACCGGTTTATTTTTTTTTCCACATGTTTCGCCAGTCCTTGCTTTGTCCATAATGGTGTCCGTGCTTGAAAAATGACAATGGATAGAAAATTATGAGTAGAGGCCTTGCTTGTCACTGGTAGGAATCTGGTGTATCATTTTAATGTGGAAACATATGCTATAAAAACCGTCCGTCATATCGTGTAGGGCGTGTACATAAGACAGGGTATTGGGGGTTCAACATGCCGACACCTAGCATGGAAGATTATATTGAACAAATATATATTTTGATTGAAGATAAAGGATATGCACGAGTTTCTGATATTGCTGAAAATCTACAGGTGCATCCGTCATCCGTTACGAAGATGGTTCAAAAACTTGATCGAGACCAATACTTGAACTATGAAAAATACCGAGGATTGATTTTAACACCAAAAGGTAAGAAAGTCGGGAAACGTCTCGTTTACCGGCACGAACTATTGGAGCAGTTTTTAGAGATTATCGGGGTTGACCAGGAGAACATTTATGATGATGTTGAAGGCATTGAGCACCATATGAGTTGGAATTCCATCGACCGTATCGGTGATCTCGTTCAATATTTCGATGAGAAACCAGAGCGTGTGAATTCGTTAAGAGAAGTACAAAAAAAGAATGAAGAACAGAATGATGAGTAAAAGGACGCATGGATCTCCATGTGTCTTTTTTTATACTTCCCCAATACAATCGAGATGTTTTTGGTTCTTTAGGTCGTTTCGAGAAAGTTGCGTTTCCACCACCCCATTCCACACGCGGAAGCTTAATTCAATTAGGGGAGGTACTATGTGTCAGATAAAGACAGGATTTAGCAGTATAAATATCCTTACATTTGGATTCGTTTGCTTTCGTTCTAATTTGCCAAACCCGCGTTTATAATGAAGTAAAGTGGGGTGAAGCAGGATGAAAGTGGACGGAGTTTTTTCCGGTGGCGGTGTGAAGGCCCTTGCTTTTATTGGAGCTATTGAAGAACTGGAAGAGCAAGGATACACATTCAAACGAATGGCCGGCACATCCGCTGGAGCCATATTAGCGAGTTTGACAGCTGCCGGATACACAGCTAAAGAACTGAAGGAAAGACTCATGAATCTTTCCTTTCTTAGTTTAGTAGACGTTCCATTGACGGATCGCCTGTTTCCATTTATGAAATGGCTTCTTTTGTATTACCGGATGGGGCTGTATAAAGGGAATCAGTTGGAAAATGTTCTGGAGGAGTGGCTGGGGGAAAAAGGTGTTCGAACTTTCGCTGACTTGCCGCCTGGGTCATTAAAGGTGATATGTTCTGATCTAACACTAGGGAGAATCGTCGTTATCCCTGATGATTTGAAGAAAGTTTACGGCATTGACCCGGCAACTTTCTCTGTAGCAAAAGCGGTAAGGATGAGCTCAGGACTTCCCTACTTTTTCATTCCAGTTAAAATCCATGGAAAACGCGGAAGATCCATTATCGTAGATGGTGGAGTATTAAGTAATTTCCCTCTGTGGATTTGGGAAAAACAAGATGGCTGCCGTACCAGACCGGTGATTGGGATGAAATTAAGTGATGAACCCGATAAAATACCAGAACAGAAAATCAAAAATGCAATACAAATGTTCCACGCCCTCTTTAAAACGATGCAGCAAGCTCATGATGCAAGGTACATTTCCAAGGCTTTGAGTAAGGATATTATCTTCATTCCAGTTAGTGGAGTGGAAACGACGGATTTTGATATGAGTGATGAGGAAAAAGAAGCCTTGATGAATTTAGGTCATGAACATGCGAGCAAATTTTTAAGAAGGTGGAGCAGATGATTTCAAATGAACGAAAAATATGAAATGAAAAAATCGAGCCATTAAAAGGTGGCTCGATTTTTTCCTTTGCTCTTATTGCCTTCAATGACACGAAGTTGTGGTCCACTTGTACGTTTTCGGTTTTTTCTACCTAATGGAGAGGCTTTGGTTTGTGCTTTAGCTACAGGGCTTTTCTTAATTGCAGGGGTGGGTTGCTTGTATTTCTGTTTGGATTGTTTGACCGCTTGCTTATATTTTTTCATTTCATTTTTGTTTCCACCTGCCGCTCCTCCAAAGCCGCGTTTGCGGAGGAAGAAGAAGTAGATGGCTCCATAAATAAGAGCGGCGATTCCAATCATCGTGACGATCGAAGTGAGAAAGCCAGTCGTGTTCGTAAACAGCTGAATGCCAACAAAGAAGATGGCTAAACCGATCAATGTGTAAATGACAGGAGTCATCCAATTACGCATGATATTTTCCTCCCTTCTCGTAGTGGTCGACTATGAATATCTGGTTATTGAACTATACCCTTATTTCAACACTTTTCATCATCAGGTGCGGCGGTTTGTAGGCTATTATGTGCTATTTAAGATTGTTTCCTTTATAGAATAAAATATGCAGGCCCATCTTTATTTTTGAGTGTGAAAGAGTACATTTTAGTAAACTCTTTCCTTCACACGGGCTTTTTTAAACAATAGATTATTAAAATGGGTTGGACTTCTATTTTACCTCAAATCTGTATGAATCACTAGCCCAACAATTAAAAGAGCATGAAAAAATTGGGGTTGGTTAAAATGAGAATAGAGGTGATGAAGATGGCTGAAAAACAAAAAGATCAAAGACAACAGGAGCCACAGCAAAGTGTCATAGCAAAAGCATTAGTCACAGGTTTTACTGCAGGGATTTTATGGAGTGGGTTAGGGGCAATCGCTTATTATTTCAATTTTACAGAGGTGTCCCCTGCATCCTTCATTTTTCGTTCATTCTGGCAAACGGATTGGACAGGTACATGGCTTGCTGAAGTTTTAGCCGTTCTCATTGTCGGTATTTTATCTTTAGGAACGGCACTCATTTACTACCTTCTCTTGAAAAAAAGGAATGGAATGTGGCCCGGAGTTTTTTATGGCATCGGATTATGGGCGATCGTTTATTTTCTATTGACCCCGATCTTTCCGGCCATTCCAGCTTTTATGGAATTGAATAGTGATACATGGGTTACAACAGGCTGTTTGTTTATTTTATACGGGGTATTTATCGGGTATTCCATTTCCTATGAATACAGGGAGTTCAATGAGACAGTGAATTCTTATTCAAATCAAGGGAGAGTATGATAAACTTAAAGTGTATGACAATTTTGGAAATGGTGGGATTGGTGAATGGGGAAGAAGCGACTGTTCTTAATCAATGGACCGAATTTGAATATGTTAGGTAAGAGAGAGCCGGATACGTACGGAAATAAGTCTCTTGAAGATGTTGTGACATTGGTCGAGCAAGTGGCCGCCGACCAAGGATATGAAGTCACATCTTTTCAATCCAATCACGAGGGGGATCTTGTAGACTGGATTCAGCGGGCGGAAGAAGGCGCTGAGGGAATCATCATTAACCCGGCAGCTTATACACACACAAGCATCGCTTTACGGGATGCCATCAGTGCCATCTCAAAGCCTGTGGTCGAGATTCATATTTCAAATGTCCATGAACGGGAATCTTTCCGCCATACCTCAATGTTAGCGCCGGTATGCTCAGGACAAGTGGTCGGATTTGGAATCGATGGCTACCGATTAGCGACATTGGGGATGATCCAAAAGATAGAAAGTGAAGGGAGAAATCATTCGTGAGTAAACTTTCAAATTTGAGAAAAGCGATTGCTTCAAAGGAATTAGACGGTCTCTTAATTATGAGTCCGAAAAACAGAAGGTATATATCAGGTTTTGTTGGTTCTTCTGGCGCTCTTTTAGTTACGAGGGATGAAGCTGTTTTAATTACAGATTTCCGTTATACAGAACAAGCGGCAGAGCAAGCGAAAGAGTTTGAGATCCTGGAACATAAAACGCCTATGCCGAAAACGGTAGCCGAAAAAGCAAAAGAATTAGGTTTGAAGAGGATAGGGTTTGAAAAAGATCATGTCACCTACACCCTTTTTGAACAATATGAAGAAGCTTTAGAGGCAGAACTCGTCCCTACATCAGGCCTTGTGGAAAAATTACGCTTGATTAAGACGGATGAGGAGATTAGTATATTAAAGGATGCCGTTAAGATTGCAGATGATGCTTTCGAACATATTCTTGGTTACATAAAGCCTGGTGTGAAGGAAATCGATGTATCGAATGAACTTGAGTTCTTCATGCGCAAACAAGGGGCCACCTCTTCAAGTTTTGATATTATCGTTGCATCAGGATACCGATCAGCTCTGCCCCACGGAGTGGCTTCCGATAAAGAAATCCAATCCGGAGAGCTTGTGACGCTCGATTTTGGTGCCCTTTACAAAGGGTATTGTTCTGATATCACAAGAACAGTAGCTGTTGGCGAAATCAATGATCAATTAAAGGAAATCTATGATACCGTTTTACAGGCCCAGTTAAAAGGTATGGAAGGAATAAAAGAAGGCATCACCGGCAAGGAAGCGGATGCGCTGACGCGTGATTATATTAAAGAAAAAGGGTATGGCGAATATTTCGGTCATTCCACAGGTCATGGAATTGGCTTGGACGTCCACGAAGGTCCTGGACTTTCCTTCCGTTCCGATGTCACGCTTGAAGAAGGCATGGTCGTTACAGTGGAGCCGGGCATTTATGTTCCGAACGTTGGCGGCTGCCGGATCGAAGATGATACAATCGTCACGAAAACAGGGAATGAACGATTAAGCAAGTCTACCAAAGAATTAATCACGTTGTAATTAAAAGGAGGAAGTCAAATGATTTCAGTAAACGATTTTCGTACAGGTCTGACTATTGAAGTGGATGGAGATATCTGGCAAGTGATGGATTTCCAACACGTGAAGCCAGGAAAAGGAGCGGCTTTTGTTCGTTCGAAACTCCGTAACCTTCGCAATGGGAATATCCAGGAAAAAACCTTCCGTGGCGGTGAAAAAGTAGAGCGTGCTCACATTGAAAACAGGAAGATGCAGTACCTTTACGCGAATGGTGACATGCATGCGTTCATGGACATGGAGACATATGAACAGGTGGAGATTCCTACAGCTACCATCCAGGATCAATTAAACTATTTAAAAGAGAACATGGAAGTTCATATCCAGTCTTATGAAAGTGAGACGATCGGTGTCGAACTACCGAAGAACGTCGAGCTCGAAGTTACAGAGACAGAACCTGGCATCAAAGGCGATACAGCAAGCGGAGGTACGAAGCCTGCAACGCTTGAAACGGGCCTTACGGTTCAAGTGCCATTCTTCATTAATGAAGGTGAAGTATTGGTCATCAGTACAACAGACGGCAAATACGTATCCCGTGCATCCTCTTGATCTTCAAAAGAACTTGTCCAAACAGGGCAGGTTCTTTTTTTGTCTTAAACATCCAGAAACCCCAAAGCGAATAACTCTTGTTCCATATAGCTCCCGATTGTGGAAGACTCAGTTTCGAGATGTTTGTGTGCGTTTAGGGGCTCCGGGAAACAGTTCGCTTTCCATGGGGCGGGCGGTGAGCCTCCTCGGACTTCGTCCTTTGGGGTCTCACCTGTCCCACACGTCCCATAGGAGTCTCACTGTTTCCCTTCACCCCTTTACCATATAAGTATCTCGAAACCACATTCAGAATAAGCAGCTTTTATTCCAGTGAAAACAAAAAAAACTAACTCCAACGGTGGCTATTTTGGGTGTGTAAAGATTGCTATAGAGCGTTTCATGCATATAATACCAGGATAGTGGAAGACAGTCTCGCTCGGTATAGGGGTTCGTTACCCGCATACGACAGATGGGGTGTCTGGGCGATGGAGCTGGACGAGTTGCTTCCCAGCCACCCCTGAAGCTCATCCCCAGCAACGATCCCCGAAACATCTCGAAATCAAGTCTTCCACAATCCTGCCATATTGTTTAAAAAGGGTGTGGCAAGTAGTTTCTATCAATCGCTCTATCACCCCTCTAGTTCCTCTCTCAAAATCTTCTAGTTTTATACCATTTCACAGTCATAAGCCCGTAAGAAGCACATACATATGAAGTAAACCTAATAAAGGAGTAGGAGAGGATGAAGGAGATTATACGTTTGTTTCCACCCTCTATCCAACATCTCTTAAAAAGTGAGGTCCAGTGGAAGAGTGTGCAGGAGATCCGTTTAAGGATTGGTCGTCCGATAGAGATTCTTGAAAATAATCGTCATGATTCCATTGAGACTGCAGTGATGACTGTTGAACACCTCTCTTTCGTCCTGAACCAGATCAGCCAGTTCTCTCTCTACCGTTTTAAAGAAGAGCTGAAAGAGGGGTTTATTACGATTGAGGGTGGACACAGGGTAGGTTTGGCTGGAAAGACGAACACGCATCAAGATCATGTAGAAACGTTAAAGCACATATCGTTTATGAACATCAGGGTTGCTAGAGCTACTTCCGGAAATATTGAACCTCTCATTCCATACCTTTATCAATCCGGGCGATGGCTGAGTACGATGGTCATCGGGCCCCCGCATTCAGGGAAAACCACACTCCTTCGGGAATTGGGACGCTATATTGGATCCAATCAAGAGGGATATCGCGCTGCAAAAGTCGCCATAGTGGACGAGCGTTCCGAAATTGCAGCAAGTATGAGGGGGGTTCCTCAGCTGGATGTCGGGTTCCGCACAGATGTGATGGATGCTTGTCCTAAAGCGGAAGGCATGATGATGATGATCCGTTCCATGTCACCAGAAGTGTTAATTGTAGATGAAATAGGTGGACATAAAGATGCGGAAGCTGTCCGGGAGGCGACTTATACAGGAGTAGAAGTCATTTGCAGTATTCATGGGCAAAGTTTTTCGGGTGTGAAGAAGCGTCCCTCAGCAAAACAATTGGTCGAGGAGAAAGTGTTTCAACGGTATATTGTTTTAGACCGGATGTCGTCTCAAAAAGAAAGAAGTTGGACAGTACTCGACCAATATGGAGAAATACTGGGTCATGGCAAGGGGAGGGGATTGAATGCAATGGATCGGGGCCGTCATCGTATTGACCGTTACGACCTGGGCAGGGTTTGATATGGCTTCCCGCTTCAAAAAGCGCCCTGGACATATCCGGCAATGGAAAAATGCTTTACAGATGATAGAAGCAGAGATGGTCTTTGGACAATCTTCCCTGTTGGAAGTCTGTGAGAATTTATCTACCCATTTACCCAAACCCATTAACCAGTTCTTTGGAGGAATCCTGAACGAAAATGGAGTCTGGGATGACTTTTATTCCTTATGGTCCAAGCAGTTAAAGAAACACTGGTCGCTGAACGCGATGTCGAAAAACGAATTTGAGATCCTGTTGCAGTTTGGCAGGACGCTTGGACAGCACGATCTGGAACAGCAGCAAAAGCAGATCCAGCTTACCATTCATCACCTGGATCGCGAACTGCATGATGCACTGGAAGTCGGTGATCAATATCAGAAGATGGCGAAAGGGATGGGGATATTAAGCGGACTGCTCGTCATTATTTTAATCATTTAGGACTTTAAGCAAGGGATTTATGGATTTTACAAAAGGGGGAAGAGACATTGTGCTCCAAGATGCAACGATATTATTCCAAATAGCTGGTGTAGGTATTATTGTCGCGATGATCCATAGCATCCTGAAACAGATGGGAAAAGAAGAGATCGCCCAGGCTGTAACATTGACGGGTTTCATCATTGTATTATTTATCGTCCTCCACAGGCTCGCCGATCTGTTTCAACAAATCAAGTCTGTTTTTCTCTACCAGGGGTAACCCATGGATATTATTCAAATTGTTTCCTTAGGATTAGTTGCGGCCCTATTGATTTTACTCTTGAAGGAACACAAATCTTCGGTCGCTTTTCTTCTCCTTTTATTCACGGTCATCATCCTGTTCTTAACTATTCTTGATCAGGTCAGGCATATCTTTGCGCTATTGTCTTACATGGCAGGAAAGGCTCAGGTTGAACCTGTGTACTTCAAAACGATTTTGAAGATTATCGGCATTGCCTATATTGCAGAGTTTGGAGCTCAACTTATTCGAGATGCTGGACTCAACTCCCTGGCTTCAAAAGTGGAACTCGCAGGGAAATTGTTTATTTTAATGCTTGCCATACCGATTGTGACAGCTGTGATCGAGACCATTCTGAATTTCATTCCAGGGGCATAGGAAACTCGGGAGGGATGCCATGAAACGGATGTTGTTGTGCTGCCTAATCGTAATCGGTTGTTTGAACTCTCCAATTATCGTAGCTGCGTCACCCTCCCCCTCCCCTGCAGATGCCGACATATCTATGCTCGACCATGTATCTACAGAAGAGTTGGAGGAAAATTGGAATCAATTAAATCAACAGTATGGGGATTATCTTCCAAGTTTTCATACCAACAATTTTCGTGAATTTATTCAAAGTGAAAGTTCTGTAGAATCATCGGATTGGTTTTCTGGAATTTTGGAGTTCTTTTTTCATGAGCTTCTCCTCAACGGAAAGTTGCTTGCTTCCTTATTGTTTTTAACACTATTCAGTACTTTGCTTCATTCGGTACAGTCGGCATTCGAAAATTCTGTCGTAAGTAAGATTGCATACATGGTGGTTTACCTGGTTTTATTGACACTTGCTCTCGAGAGTTTTCGGCAAGTCATTGAATATACATTAGGGGCCATTGAACGGATGAGCAGCTTCATGATCGGGTTGATTCCTCTTCTTCTTGGAATCATGGCCTCCTTCAGTCATTTGATGTCGATTTCCTTTTTCCATCCTATTATCATTGCACTCGTCCAATCCAGTGGCCTGTTAGTTAAATATTTACTCATCCCATTGTTTGCATCCTCTGCACTTTTACTGATTGTAGGGAGTTTAAATGAGACGTATAAAGTGGACCAACTGGCTGAACTTCTGAGGAAAACTGGGATGGCAATCATGGGTGTATTTTTAACCATATTTCTTGGAGTGATCTCTGTTCAGGGGACGGTGACCGCTGTACAGGATGGCATTACGATGAAGACGGCTCGTTTTGTTACAGGGAATTTTGTACCCGTGGTTGGAAGGCTGTTTACGGACGCTACCGATACAATCCTTGGGGCTTCCCTTGTATTAAAGAATACACTAGGAATTGCCGGTGTCGTCATCTTACTTGGAATCGCAGTATTTCCGGCTATCAAAGTGTTAGCCATTGCGCTCATCTATAAAATTGCAGCAGCTCTTCTTCAGCCGCTCGGGGACGGGCCGATCATCCAAGCGATGGATGTCGTCAGTAGGCACATTCTTTATATTTTCGCAGCACTACTCATGGTTTCCATGATGTTCTTTCTTGTCATCGTCATCATGGTGACAGCGAGTAACATTACGATGATGGTCAGATAGGGTGGTGAACATGGAGTATCTCATTGAGTGGATCACAAAAATTGTTCTGTTTCTCTTATTAGCTATGGTAGCTGATGCCCTTCTCCCGTCTGGCGTCATGAAGAAGTACGCCCGGCTGGTCATGTCTATTTTGCTATTACTGATTTTTATGGGGCCACTTTTACAAATTTTAAATATTGATCCTGAGCGTATTGTCCAACGTGCAGACCAGACGATGCAGCAACAATTGGACGCAGAAGTTTTTGAGGAAAATGTAGAATCCAAGAAAAATGAAATACTCGAGGGACAAGATGCATATAAATTAGAACAAGTTACCCAGGCTCTTGCAGCTGAAATTGAAACACCATTAAAAGAAGAACAAAACCTGGTTCTCGTCGATGTTGAAATGAGCTTCCATCAACAACCCTACAGTTTGGAAACGCTGGACAAGCTGACCCTCACTCTTTCTCGTGATGAAATGACCCAGTCGGTCGAAGATGTTGAGATCTCTGTCATGGATGAAGGGGAGACAGAAAAAGAAAAGCAAGATCCAGAATTATTAAAGTGGGTCGCTGACTATCTTGACTTGAACAAAGAACAAATCATTATCCGCTGGGAGGATGAGGATGAATAAATGGTGGAACAAGCTGACGGAACCTCTATCAAACAAAGAGGGGAGAAAGCTGAATAAAACGAAGTATTTGATTGCTATTGGCATTATCGGTGTGTTGATTATTTTAACAAGCAATTGGTTTCAGCCGAGCGATCCTCCTTCACCTGCCCTCGATGAAGGAAATGTCCAAAGTCAATCGGGAGAAGGGGCAGCGGCTCAACAAACTCCTGAAATGACGGACTCTATTTCGCAGTTGGAAAAAGAATATGAAAAACAGCTAAAACCTCTTCTTGAAAACATTCAAGGGGTGAGTGCTGTGGACATTATGATCAATCTGTCATCGACACATAAAAAAGTGTACGATAAAAATTTAATCGTCGGAAAACAAACCACTAAGGAAAATGATAAGAACGGAGGCGAACGTGAAATTGAGGATTATTCGAGAGAACAGCAGCTAGTTCTCGTCCGCCAAGGCGATCGAGAAGTTCCGCTGCTAACGCAAACATCTAAGCCGGACGTAAGCGGGGTTTTCGTAACAGCCGAGGGGGTCGATCAAATGCAGGTGAAAGCGTGGGTGGTGGAAGCTGTCTCTAGAGTTTTGGATGTCCCGACTCACAGGATTTCTGTTTTGCCTAAACAATAAGGAGGGGTTACTTTGGTTAAAAAACAAACGGTTTGGTTGTTGACAATGTTGAGTCTGTTGATTGTTCTAAGTGTATATTACATGACATCCCCGGACAATGGTGAAATGGCCTTCATACAGGAAGATGAATGGGCAGAGATTACCGAAGATGCTGCTGGAGAAGAGGGTGTAGAAACCACTGGCGATGGTACCGTCATCTCGCAAATCTCCACCGATGAACTTTTCTCAGCCATCCGCCTGGATATGCAGAATCAACGAGATCAAATTCAAGAACAATTATCCGAAATCGTCGCCTCCAGCGACTTTAGTACAGAAGAAAAAAATGAAGCCTTAGAAAAGATGGAGACAATCAAAGCAAATCAATCCAAAGAATCCATTATTGAAAATACAATTCGTGCTAGTGCTTCCTACGATGATGTCCTAGTAAGGGCGGAAGATGATGTCGTTCACGTTACAGTAAAAGCAGATGAGCTATCGAAAACAGAAACGAACAACATTATTCAAATGGTCTCTGATGAATTCGGGCAAAAAGAAGTCCAAGTACAATTCCAGCCAGCAGGCTGAAACTAAAACAAAAGCCTCATTCCTTCAAAAAAGGAGTGAGGCTTTTTTATCGTTTTCCTTCATTTATTATTTAGCCATCTGACAGGATTGTGTAATACTCAGTTTCGAGATGTTTGGGTGCGTTTAGGAGATCCGGGAAACCGTTCGCTTTGCATGGGATGAGACTCCTCGGACTTCGTCCTGTAGGGTCTCGCCTGCCCCACACGTCCCATAAGAGTCTCACCGTTTCCCTCCGCCCCTTACCATATTCAGTGATTCGTAACCATCTCTAAGATAAGTAGCTATCCACCTTAATGGGAGTGTAAGGTTAAACGCCTCATTCCTAGGTTCGTGAATCCTGAAAGCTTGATACAGAGCGTTTTATGCTTCTAACAGTCGGATAGTGGAAGACAAACCAAGTTGGTAAAGGGGTTCGTTTCTCCTTGACATGGAATGGGGTGGATGGGAAGCTGCGAGACTCCCGTGGGAATGGATTGGCTGGCACAGACACCAAAGAGCGAAGATCGAGGAGGCTTGCCGTCATCCCCGCATGAAAGCGAGTAGCATCCCAACCACCCCTGATGCCTATATGGCAAACGATCCCTGGTTATCTTGAAACTAAGTCTTACACAAATGGAAGCTACTATGGAATAGTTGTCAGAATATTACTGGGGGTTATTCTTGTCGCGAGTTGCAGGGAGGTGGTAATGTATAATAGAATATGAAGAGGTATTAGTACCAGTTTATAAAAAGTAACTTTACATAAGAGGGGTGCCACAAAATGCTAAAGGTACAAGAAATCAGAGAAATCATTAAGTTGATTGATCAATCCAATATCGATGAGTTTTCTTACGAAGCAAATGGAACAAAAGTTCACATGAAAAAGCCACAGGGACAGGTAGTTACTGAGCCTGTTCAAGTTCAACAACCAGTACAAGCTCCACCAAAACCAGAACCCAAACAAGAAGCTGTTGATGAAGCACCTAAGCAAGATGTCAAAGAAGAAACAGCTGAGAAAGAAGCTCCTAAAGCTCAAGGGAACGCGGATTACGATGCAGAGGTGAAATCACCGATGGTCGGTACTTTCTACGCATCACCTTCGCCTGAAGAGGATGTGTATGTGAAAGTTGGAGACACAGTCAAAGAAGATTCCGTCGTCTGTATCGTTGAAGCGATGAAATTATTTAATGAGATTGAAGCGGAAGTATCTGGGGAGATCGTTGAGATTCTCGTTAAAGACGGTGAATTAGTGGAATATGGACAGCCGTTGTTCCGCGTGAAGTCCAAGTAAACGGGGGTTTGAGACGTTGATTAAAAAAGTTCTGATAGCAAACAGAGGAGAAATCGCTGTCCGGGTCATCCGCGCTTGTAAAGAGATGGGGATTGAAACGGTCGCGGTTTATTCCGAAGCTGACAAAGAAGCATTGCATGTTCAGATGGCTGATGAAGCGTATTGTGTAGGTCCGACGCTCAGTAAAGATAGTTATTTGAATTATACGAACATTATGAGCGTGGCGACATTGACGGGGACAGATGCGATCCATCCTGGATACGGATTTCTTTCCGAAAATGCAGAGTTCGCTGAGATGTGTGAAGAGTGCAACATCACTTTCATTGGACCTTCCTCTTATGCCATCCAAAAGATGGGGACGAAGGACGTCGCTCGTGAAACGATGAGAGAAGCAGGAGTACCTGTTGTTCCTGGCTCAGCGGGCATTATTAAAGACGAAGAAGATGGTTTGAAAGTCGCGGAAGAGATCGGTTACCCTGTCATTATCAAGGCGACAGCAGGCGGGGGAGGAAAAGGAATTCGTGTAGCCCGCAATGAGGAAGACTTGAAAAAAGGAATTCGTATGACCCAGCAGGAAGCAGAAACGGCTTTCGGAAATCCTGGCGTTTATATTGAAAAATTCATTGAAGACTTCCGTCACGTTGAAATTCAAGTCCTTGCCGACAACCACGGCAACGCCGTTCACCTTGGTGAAAGGGATTGTACCATTCAACGTCGCCTTCAGAAGCTGATTGAAGAGACACCGTCTCCGGCTATTTCTGAAGCTATGCGCGCCAAAATGGGAGATGCAGCGGTCAAAGCTGCTCTTGCCGTCAACTATTCAGGCGCGGGTACCGTTGAGTTTATCTATGATAAAGAAGATGATTCTTTCTACTTTATGGAAATGAACACTAGAATCCAAGTTGAACACCCTGTTACAGAAATGGTTACAGGTGTAGACTTGATTAAAGAAATGTTGTTGATTGCAGATAACAATGAACTTTCCTTCAAGCAGGAGGAAATTGAGTTCGAAGGTTGGTCTATTGAATGTAGGATCAATGCGGAGAACCCTCACAAAAACTTTATGCCTTCGGCTGGAAAAATCGACATGTATCTCCCACCAGGAGGGCTCGGTGTCAGAGTCGATTCAGCTGCATATCCTGGCTATATGATTCCGCCTTATTATGACTCTATGGTCGCTAAGTTGATTACGTATGGTCGTGATAGAGATGAAGCGATTCGCAGGATGAAGCGTGCCTTAGATGAGTTTGTCATTGAAGGAGTGCATACGACGATTCCGTTCCACCAACGGATGATGGAACATGAAGTATTTGTTGGCGGAGACTTTAACACAAAGTTTTTAGAGAAATATACTATAATGAAGGATGAATCATAAAAAGGAGTGGTCATTGTGAGTGATAAGCAATTGTTGAATGTGACAGATGGATCGACATTAGGTAACATCGAGATTGCTCCTGAAGTCATTGAAGTGATCGCTGGAATCGCTGTTTCTGAAGTGGCTGGTGTTGCTTCGATGAGAGGCAATTTCGCATCTGGCGTAGCTGAACGCTTGGGTAAGAAAAACCACGGCAAAGGCGTGAAGGTGGAGCTCACTGAAAATGGCATTTTAATTGATGCTTATGTAGTCATGGACTATGGGATTTCCATACCGGACACGGCACAAAAGATTCAGGACAACACAAGGCAAGCGCTTAAAAACATGACAGCACTTGATATTAATGAAATCAATGTCCACATTGTCGGCGTACAAATGGAAGCAGGGAAAGAGGAAGAAGTAGAAGCAGAAGAATTGTGAGAGTAATCAGAAAGGGGCCGCTCCCTTTCTGATTTTTTTGTTATTTCTCTGCCCTTTTGTTTGAAGGGCGGTAAAATTTTGGGATCACTTGATTACAATGGCTTTTATCAAGCTAAAATGTTATTATTCTAACGGATATTACCTTAAAGGAGAATGAAGATGAAACGACGCACAGCACGTGAAAAAGCTTTCCAGGCGCTTTTTCAAACGATTACGAGTGATATTGAAACCGACGAGGCCATTGCTCATGTAGTCGAAGGCCAGGAAGTGGACGAGTTTTTGTATGACCTCGTACATGGGGTAATGCAAAATCGAGATGAATTGGATCAATGGATTTCTGATAATCTCGACAATTGGACGTTTCCAAGGTTAGCCAAGGTAGAGAAGACCGTCCTGCGAATGGCTGCCTATGAAATGAAATACAAAGAAGACGTCCCATCGCAAGTAGCCATTAACGAAGCAATTGAGCTTGCGAAAATTTTCGGGGAAGATGAATCAGGTAAGTTTGTGAACGGCGTATTATCCAAAATGGTTTAAAAAAACAAGGGGGAAATGGGACATGACAGCAGAAGTGATCTATGGAAAACAACTGGCAGAAGATCTTCGTCAGGAAATGAAAGAAGAAGTGAGTGCACTGCATACAAAGGATATCCGTCCGAAGTTGGTCGTCGTCATTTTGGGTGAAGATCCGGCTTCGATGTCTTATGTAAAAGGGAAGCAACGCGCTTCTGAGAAAGTCGGTATGGATTCTGATCTCATTGAATTACCTGTAGAAACTTCTGAACGGGAACTGCTGGATTTGATCGAAAAATTGAATCAGGATCCCACTGTACACGGAATACTTGTTCAATTACCAGTGCCTGACCATATTTCTGACCAAAAGATCATTGAAGCTATCCATCCAGATAAGGATGTTGATGGATTTCATCCGGCAAATGTTGGAAAAATGATGACAGGTCAGGACACCTTTTTCCCATGTACACCTTATGGAATACTCGTCATGCTTAAACGTGCAGACATTACGCTTGAAGGAAAGCATGTGGTGATCATCGGCCGTAGTAATTTGGTAGGGAAACCAGTAGGTCAATTGTTGCTTAACGAGAACGCAACCGTTACTCATTGTCACTCACGTACAAAAGATATGCAGTCGCATACGAAGCAGGCAGATATTCTTATCGTAGCTGCGGGTAAACCTTCCTTGATCTCGGGTGAAGATATCAAAGAAGGTGCGGTTGTGATTGATGTTGGAGTTAACCGTGTAGATGGTAAGCTGACAGGGGATGTGGACTTTGATTCTGCAAAAGAAGTAGCTTCCCATATCACTCCCGTTCCTAAAGGTGTAGGTCCGATGACAATTACCATGCTCCTCCATAATACGATTAAAGCGGCCAAGCGAATTCATAATCAGTAAGGAGGATGGGTATGCAGGATCAGTACTTGAGTGTTACGGCACTAACGAAGTACATCAAGCGTAAACTTTCAGGGGATCCGCATTTGAAAACGGTATGGTTGAGAGGAGAAATTTCGAATTTCAAACACCACAGTCGTGGGCATATGTACCTCTCCTTAAAAGATGACCAGGCAAGAATTCAGTCCGTCATGTTTGCCGGGAATAATCGTTCCCTGAAGTTTGTACCTGAGAATGGAATGAACGTCCTCGTCAAAGGGGAAATCAACGTTTACGAACCCATGGGACAATATCAACTGTATATCAAAGAAATGCAACCGGACGGTATCGGAGCTCTTTACTATGCCTTTGAACAATTGAAGGAAAGATTGGAAAAAGAGGGCTTGTTCTCTCTTGAACGTAAAAAGCCTCTTCCTACATACCCCAAGCATATTGGTGTCATTACGTCTCCTACAGGAGCAGCTGTACGAGACATTATGACTACTATAAAAAGGCGCTATCCGATTGTGCCAGTCACAGTTCTTCCTGTTCTCGTGCAGGGCGAGCGGGCGGCTTCTTCTGTAGTCAATGCCATTCAGTATGCGAACGAAAAAATGGATGTTGATGTTTTGATTGTTGGTAGGGGCGGCGGTTCTATTGAAGATCTATGGGGTTTTAACGAAGAGGTGGTTGCAAGAGCGATCGCGGAATCTGCAATACCCGTTATCTCAGCCGTGGGTCATGAAACAGACACGACCATCAGTGATTTTGTAGCAGATGTAAGGGCAGCAACACCGACAGGAGCTGCTGAAATTGCCGTTCCATCCATTGTAGAGTTGAGGGATCAGGTCAAGTCGATGGATCATCGCCTCCACAGGGTAATGGAAGTGAAAAAGACAGAGGCCAAGCAGCAATTGGAACGTCTGAAAAAGTCCTATGCTTTTAAATATCCTGAACAAATGATGAAGCAAAAAGAGCAAGACTTGGATCGGGTCATCGAACGTATGGCGATCCAAATGAAGCATCTTCATCAAGCGAGCCACGTTCATTGGGGGAACATGTCTCGAAGGTTACGACAGCAAGGGCCGGAATTGAAGATTAAAGAAGGCGCAGAATCTTTGGAGCGTCAAACGAAACAGTTGCAGAAGCGTTTTGAATCCCTTCTTCAGCAGAAAAAGGAACGGTTCTATACGAATGTCGATAAATTGACCTTAGTCAACCCTTTAGACATTATGAAGCGGGGCTTCGCTGTTCCCTTTGATTCAGCTGGAGATGTCATAAAAAGTACTTCTAATATTACGAAAGGGCAATCCCTCTCCTTGAAAATGCAAGACGGGATGGTTGATTGTCACGTAATGGATGTAAAGGAGGATGAAAATGACAGATAAGCAGGAAACCATCAGTTTTGAGGAAGCAATGAAACAGCTTGAAGAAATTGTAGAGAAGTTGGAAACAGGAGAGGTTCCCTTGGAAAAAGCGATTCAGTATTACCAGGAGGGGATGAAACTTTCCAAGCTTTGCAGTGAAAAACTAGGGAATGTGGAGACTCAAATGCAACAAATTATGAATGAACACGGAGAGTTGGAACCGTTCTCTGTCCAGGAGGAAGACTGATCGGTGCATTTAACTGACTATCTTACAGAAAAAAAACAACGAATCAATCAGCAACTGGAAATGCTTGTCCGCGATTATACGGTGCCAGGACGTCTTCAGGATTCCATGTTATATTCCATTCATGCTGGAGGAAAAAGGTTGCGCCCAATCCTATTAATGGCGACTGCTCAAGCTTTTCGTGTTCCTGTAGAGAAAGTGATGGGAGTCGCATCAGCCCTCGAAATGGTCCATACTTATTCCTTGATCCATGACGACCTACCTGCCATGGACGATGATGATTTAAGAAGAGGCAAACCGACGAACCATAAGCGTTTCGATGAAGCTACCGCAATTCTTGCAGGAGATGCATTATTGACGCTTAGTTCCCAGGTGATTACGGAAGATGCTGCTTTAAGTGATGCTGAACGTGTTTTTTTAGTCCGTGAATTGACGAAAGCCAGCGGCGCTAGAGGCATGGTTGAAGGGCAGATGCAGGATATGCTGAGCGAAGGTACTCAAGTTTCTTTAGAAACCCTTGAAAATATTCACAGGAATAAGACAGGGCAATTATTGAGGTTCTCTATCCTTGCAGGAACCTATTTAGGTGGAGCTTCAGAAAGGGTTATGGAAGAAATGACTGAGATGGCTGAAGCACTTGGACTCTTATTCCAAATCCAAGATGACATCCTGGACATCACAGGAGACTCAGAGGTCATCGGGAAGCCTGCAGGAAGTGATGTGGGCAACCATAAAAGTACGTATCCCCAGCTTCTAGGGTTAGAGGGAGCCATCGCTCAAAAAGACAAATACGTTCATAAGGCTCAACAGGCTCTGAAAAATGCAGGAGTAGAGGGAACCACTCTTTCTGAGCTCATTCACTATTTGAGCACCCGTGACCATTGAACGGAACGATTTCGATTGAGCCACGTGACAAAATGTGATATATTATGATTACAAAAGGAATGGTGCAGTATTCTAGTCGGCCCTCCGTTCCTGAAGGCGGGCCTAAAAATCCGCCGAAGGGCACATCGATGAAGTTCCTTGTGTTGGCTTGAGGCGCCCAGCCTTGGGTCGATGCTGGGAGTTAAGGTCGCAGGGCGATCCACAAAGGCATGTGGGCGTTGACCCTGCTTCCGCGGAGGCCCATTCTTGTAACGGTACCTGAGCCAGGTGCTGTTATGAAATGGGGTATGAACCTGCAGCATATGGAGTAACATCTATATGCGCAGCGTAGCCTGCCTTGAGTGGTTCTTGAGGGGATTATAGTCATTGAACATCACGCAGCTTCAGATGGCCACTGAGGTGCTGATGCGGAAACTATATGAAATCAGAACTGCAAAAGAGGCTAAGGAACGGCTAAAGGCTGTCGGGGAAATCCCCTAGACTGTTCCCAGGACATGATTTAGGAATTATAGTGCGGACTAAGTGGCAATCTAGTCCAGCTGCCGGAGACGGGGCTGAGTCGAGTTTAAAGGGGAACCGCCAGAATGGTGACATTCGGTACTCGACTGGGAAAACCTACTAGACCTAAGCCGCAATTTTTACTTGAATCATGACCATTCCTTTCCTTACATAAGACACGTCAATTAAGTGATATAGAGGGTATATATGGATAACAAATTAAAAAAATCTTTAAAATTCAGTTTGAGTATCGCCGTTATCACATTCGTGTTAGCGGCTATTTTTTCAGTTATATCTTCTTCCGTATTAAGTGGAGTCGTATGGATCATCGGCCTCGTCATTGTATTCCTTATCGTCTTTACGGGTGTCATCTTTGATATGCTCGGCATTGCTGCCACAGCTGCCCAAGAGCAGCCTTTCCATGCGATGGCGTCTGAAAAAGTGAACGGAGCGAAAGAAGCGATTGCTATTGTCAGAAACGCGGATCGATTCGCAAGTTTCTGTAATGACGTAATAGGGGATATATCTGGTATAGTTAGTGGTACGGCGTCTGCAGTTGTGGTCATCCAATTGGCCAACAACTTCGGCTATAGTGACGGATCAACGGTTCAAATTGTCATATCTGTGATCCTGACAAGTATTGTGGCTGCACTTACTGTCGGTGGAAAAGCCCTTGGTAAATTTTTTGCCATTAATAAGTCCACAGATATCATTTTCTTCGCTGCAAAGGTCATTTCATGGTTAGAAAAGCGGCTGAAAGTAAGAATAGTAACAAGTGCACCGTCTTCCACTAAAAAATCAAGATAAATACAAGGGGGTCCTTCAATGGATCTGTGTAAAATTAAAGACCCTTCAATTCTGAAGGATATGAATACGAACCAACTTGAACAATTGGCAGATGAAACGAGGCAGTTTCTCATAGAAAACCTGGCTACAACAGGAGGCCACCTGGGGGCGAACCTGGGGGTCGTTGAGCTTACCCTCGCTCTTCATAAAGTATATAAAAGCCCGGAAGACCGTTTTCTTTGGGATGTCGGTCACCAATCATATATCCATAAGATCTTGACAGGTCGCGGTGGTCAATTCGAAACGCTCCGCCAATATAAAGGGCTCTGCGGCTTTCCGAAACGTGACGAAAGTGAGCATGATGTATGGGAGACAGGACACAGCTCCACCTCTTTATCTGCAGCTATGGGAATGGCCATTGCAAGGGACCTGAAAAAAGAAAACCATTCCATTTTACCGATCATCGGTGATGGAGCACTAACAGGTGGAATGGCTTTAGAAGCCTTGAACCACATCGGACATGAGAAGAAGAATGTAACCGTTATCCTCAATGATAACGAGATGTCGATCGCTAAAAATGTGGGGGCTCTTCACGGTGCGTTAGGTAGGATGAGAAGCGCTGGAAAATACCACCGCGTAAAAGACGACCTAGAATGGGTATTAAAGAAAATCCCAGCTGTCGGAGGAAGAATTGCGCAGGCTGCTGAACGTCTGAAGGACAGCATGAAGTACTTTGTGGTACCCGGTATGTTCTTTGAAGAGCTTGGGTTTACGTATTATGGTCCGGTAGATGGGCACGATTTCGATGATTTAATAGAGAATTTGAATTACGCTAAAAAGACGGACGGACCTGTCATCGTCCATGTAATGACACAGAAGGGTAAAGGCTATCACCCGGCAGAGACTGATGTGAAAGACAAATGGCACGGTGTAGGACCTTATAAAATGGAGTCAGGGGAGAAAATTAAGCCTGTGGATGCTCCACCTGCTTGGAGTTCTGTCATCAGTGAAGCTTTACGCAAAGAAGCGAAGAAAGATGATCGTATCGTTGCTGTAACACCAGCGATGATTCTCGGATCTAAATTAGAGAAATTCGGGGAAGAGTTTCCCGATCGTCTTTTTGATGTAGGTATAGCTGAACAGCACGCAACAACAATGTCAGCAGGTCTAGCTACTCAGGGAATGAAACCGTTTTTGGCTATCTATTCCACCTTCTTGCAAAGAGGGTATGACCAAGTCGTCCATGATGTAGCAAGACAAAAGCTGAATGTGATCTTTGGAATCGATCGAGCTGGATTGGTAGGGGCTGATGGCGAGACCCACCAGGGAGTATTTGATATTGCCTTCCTACGATCTGTTCCTAATTTTGTCATTTCTATGCCTAAGGACGAAAATGAGGCGCAACACCTTGTCCATACTGCCACCCACTATGATGATGGTCCTTTTGCGATTCGTTACCCAAGAGGAAATGCCAAAGGTGTTCAGACAGATGAACAGCCTGAGATCATTCCGATTGGAAGTTGGGAAATCTTAAAAGAAGGAACGGATGCCGTCATCCTGACCTTTGGTACGACCATTGATATGGCTCTTGAAGCTAGTGAAAAGTTGAAAAAGGATGGCCGTTCAGTAAAAGTCGTGAATGCGCGGTTTATCAAACCATTGGACGATGCGATGCTTCATGACATCATGAAAGCGGGTATGCCGATTCTTACTATAGAAGAAGGAGTGCTTCAGGGTGGATTCGGTTCAAGCGTTTTAGAGTTTGCAGAGGAACATGAATACTCCTCGCAATGGGTCAAGCGTATGGGTGTACCGGATCGCTTCATCGAACATGGCAGTGTCCAAAAGCTTTGGGAAGAAATCGGCTTAACGACCGATCATGTCGTGCGAAATTTGAAACAAATGATACCGAATAAACAGCAAAGGGCTTAAGGATATGGGAAGAAAAGTAAGACTAGATGTATTATTAGTAGAAAAAGGATACGTGGAAACGCGCGAAAAGGCTAAGAGAACCATTATGGCCGGACTTGTTTTTCATAATCAAGTCCGCCTGGATAAGCCGGGACAAAAAATAGAGGAAGACTCAGAGCTTACTGTGAAAGGCAAAGCTATTCCTTATGTAAGCAGGGGCGGGTTGAAACTAGAAAAAGCCTTAAAGTTTTTTGACCTTACCGTGCAGGATAAAGTGATGATTGATATCGGATCGTCTACCGGTGGTTTCACAGATTGTGGCTTACAAAATGGAGTGAAGCTAAGTTATGCGATTGATGTCGGTTATAACCAGTTGGACTGGGGTCTTCGTAACCATGAACAAGTCATCGTGATGGAAAGAACAAATTTCAGGTACGTGACAAAAGACGATTTGAAGGAAGGACAACCACAGTTTGCTTCGATTGATGTTTCCTTTATTTCGTTACGAATCATTCTTCCAGTATTAGCAACGCTTTTGGATAAAGAAGGCGATGTCGTTGCCTTGATCAAACCTCAATTTGAAGCTGGACGTGAACAGGTGGGGAAAAAAGGAATTGTCAAAGACCCGTCCATACATAGACAGGTGATTGAAAATATTCTTGATTTTGCAACCCAACACGGCTATTCTGTACATGGACTCACTTTTTCGCCGATTACAGGCGGAGACGGGAATATCGAATTCCTTGTCCATTTACGTTTGAATGGGGATACACAAGGTGGAATTTCAGAAGAAATCAATATCGGAGCGGTCGTTGAAGAGGCGCATGAAGCGCACCGTAAAAACGCATAATGAACGTAAAAGGGCTTATGAAAAGCCCTTTTCTTATGGAAGGACTGGAAACGGAGGATGGTCATGAACAAAGGACAACGTCATATCAAAATTAGGGAATTGATTACGAATGACGACATTGAAACTCAAGATGAGTTAGTCGATCGATTAAAGGGTATGGGCTATAATGTAACTCAAGCTACAGTTTCAAGGGACATTAAAGAATTACACTTGGTCAAGGTACCTATGATGGATGGGCGTTATAAATACAGCTTGCCGGCGGATCAGCGGTTTAATCCTTTTGAGAAATTAAAACGTTTAATGATGGATGCGTTTGTCAGCATCGATCAGGCGGGACATTTTATCATTTTAAAAACGCTGCCAGGAAACGCGAATGCGGTAGGAGCGCTCGTCGACAATTTGGAATGGGATGAAATCATGGGCACGATTTGTGGGGATGATACATGTCTGATCATTTGCCGCAGTGCAGAACAAACAGAAACGATAAGTGAGCAGCTGCTCAATATGTTATAACTGAGGTGGAAGTTTCATGCTAACAGAATTGTCTATTCGTGATTTTGCAATCATTGATCGAATTTCAATTACGTTCAAAGAAGGTCTCACCGTACTCACAGGGGAAACAGGTGCGGGTAAATCGATCATTATCGATGCCATACAACTGCTATCTGGTGGACGAGGGTCTGTCGAGTTCGTGCGTCATGGAACAAAAAAAGCCGAGATTGAAGGATTGTTTACTATTGGAAGCGATCATCCCATTCATAAAGTGGGAGAAGAGTTTGGTGTAGATATTGATGAAGATGGTATGGTGGTTCTGCAACGGACCATTACCCATCAAGGAAAGAGCATTTGCCGGGTCAATGGGAAGCTGGTCACCCTTGGGATCATGAAAGAATTCGGTCATTCGTTAATCGATATCCATAGTCAGCATGAAACACAATCACTGATGGATCCAGACCGTCACATTGAACTCTTGGATATTTTTTCAGGGGACGATATGAAACCTTCCTTGGATGAGTACCAACGGGTATATGATAAATACCGTGTCCTGAAGAAACGCTACAAGGAATTAAGTGAAAATGAGCAGGAGATGGCGCAACGTTTGGATTTGCTTGAATTCCAGCTACGAGAACTTCAAGAAGCTGAAATGCAGCCCCTTGAAGATGACGAACTTTCGGAAGAGCGTAAAAAGTTGATGAATTACGAAAAGATTTATCAAGGAATCCATGATGCTTATTACTCCTTATATGGCGAACAAAAAGGGCTGGACTGGCTGAGTCATGCCATGACATCTCTAGAGAGTACGGCAGATGTGGACGGGGAACTGGCGAAACTTTCAGAAGAAATGTCGAACTCCTACTATATTATTGAAGAGTTGACCTTCCAATTGAGTAATCAAATGGCGGCGCTTGAATTTGATCCTGAACGTTTAAATCAAATTGAATCCCGTTTAAACGAATTGAACCGTTTGAAGAAAAAGTATGGGGCAACCGTCGATGATATGCTTCAATATGCTTCGAGAATTGAAGAAGAGATCGATGAGATAAAAAATAAGGATTCTCACTTGAATAAGATGGAGAATGAAATTCATGAGCTGGGTCAGGATGCTGTGCTGGAGGCCAAAGCCCTTCATGACATTAGGACGAGTTCAGCGGGGACTTTATCCCAATATATCCATGAAGAGTTAAGGGATTTATATTTGGAAAAAGCATCTTTTGCTGTCGATATCAACTTGAAAGAAGGTCGTAAATCCGATCCTGAACTCGACGGTAACCCTGTGCAACTGCTCCCGAATGGGATAGACATCGTAAAATTTTTAATAACCACGAATCCAGGAGAACCATTAAAAGAATTACATAAAGTTGCATCAGGAGGAGAAATGTCGAGGATTATGCTCGCTTTGAAGCGTATTTTTTCACGACATCAAGGAGTTACAAGTGTGATTTTCGATGAAGTAGATACAGGTGTAAGCGGTCGAGTGGCCCAAGCGATTGCTGAAAAGATCTACGGGATATCGGAAGGCTCACAAGTCCTGTGTATCTCACACCTCCCACAAGTAGCTGCTATGGCCGATACTCACGTAAGAATTGAAAAAAGAGTGGATAATGATCGAACTCATACAGCAGCAAAAGAATTGACATACGATGAGAAAGCGGACGAAATATCAAGAATGATTACAGGCGCAGAACTTACGGAAACAACGGTTGAACATGCGCGGGAACTGCTACTCATGGCTGATAAACATAAGAAACGTTGATTGAACAAAAGATAAGCGTATGGATCTTAGATCCATACGCTTATCTTTTCTATTATGTAGTCTTCGCAAAATTGTATTTCATATTCCAATCTTTACATATACGTTGGAGAATGTTTCTACACAAGGGAAAGGGTACTATAATTACTGTGATTATGCTCGTTTAAAAATGCTTGTGGAAGACCACATTATAAGTAAGCCATTTAGTTGGTACTGGAGTGATAAGGAGTGTGAACCCGTGAAAGATCAACAGACATTTAAATATATATGTGGTTCCGTTCTCCTGCTGTT
The DNA here is from genome assembly GCF_009856415.1 of Halobacillus litoralis. Lineage (GTDB taxonomy): Bacteria > Bacillota > Bacilli > Bacillales > Halobacillaceae > Halobacillus > Halobacillus litoralis_C. Next base: position 168,789 of record NZ_WMEZ01000001.1, read on the forward strand.
TATGCTCATTTTACCTTTGATCGCCCCTGTTCATGATTATCTGTCCATCCCTACCGATGTAAAAATCAGTGCATCCAATGATTCAGAAGTCTCTTCTGAGTTTGAAGATACAGATGCGTTAACTGCTTTTTCATCCACTGATGATCACCAAGTATTTTATGAGTTCGCCGGAGTTCCGCTCAAGAAAACGGATGTTACTCAAATGCGTGACATCCGTTTAATTCCTGGCGGCCAGTCGGTGGGGGTTGAATTGCATACAAAAGGAGTTCTAGTTGTCGGACACCATTTAGTCAAGGGAGAAAAAGAGACGCAAAAATCACCGGGAGAGGAAGCGAATGTCCTCGTTGGTGACATTCTTCTTGAAGGTAACGGTCAAGAACTCAATAGTATGGAAGAGCTGTCCTCCATCGTCAAAGAGTCCGGCGAAGCGGAGACACCTATTGAACTAAAGATCAAGCGAGGGAAAGAAATGATTTCCACCTCTTTAACCCCTGTCTTTAACGCCCAGGAAGAGGAATATCAAATTGGTCTCTATATCCGTGATTCAGCTGCAGGTATTGGAACGATGACGTTTTATGACCCAGAAACGAAGAAATATGGAGCACTTGGCCATGTGATTTCGGATATGGATACAAAGAAACCTATTGAGATCCATGAAGGAACCATTGTTCGTTCCCACGTAACCTCTATTGAAAAAGGAAGTCAGGGAATTCCTGGCGAGAAAAAAGCAAAGTTCTCTTTACGCGATGATCGTTTAGGCACGATCACAAAAAACACACCATTCGGCATTTTTGGAGAATTGGACGGGGATATGAAGAATGAAACGTATCCTAAAGGAGTCCCTGTCGGATTCGCAGAAGAAGTCGAAGAAGGACCTGCACAAATCATGACTGTGTTAGATGGTGAAGAAATGCAGACCTTTGATGTGGAAATCGTCAGTAACATGCCGAAAAAATCCGCGGTTACAAAAGGGATGATTGTCAAAATCACAGACCCTGAACTGCTTGATAAAACAGGTGGTATTGTTCAGGGGATGAGTGGAAGTCCAATCATTCAAAATGGGAAAATTATTGGTGCAGTCACTCATGTGTTCGTCAATGACCCGACAAGCGGGTATGGTGTACACATTGAATGGATGCTACAAGAAGCCGGAATTGAATTATACGAAGATAATATCGATAAACAAAAAGCAAGTTAGAAGAGCCTCCTAAGGGCTCTTCTTTTTTTTATGAAATGGATGATAAATGCATTCGACATATTTCGACAGACGCTATAAATAGATGTCGAATTTGTACGAATTCATGAGTATTTTAAAGCATTTTCAAGATAATCTCAAATATTGAAATTTTTTTGTTATAATAAAAGAGGGTTAAATTCCTGGATGTCGAATATGTGTATTACGGAAAAAAGAAGGACTATTTTGTAAGGAGGAAAAATAAATGGAAAAGATTCAAGTCTGTTTGGCTGATGATAACCGTGAGCTTGTAAAGCTACTTGAGGAATATTTTGATGATGCGTCGGATATTGATGTCGTAGGCACGTCCTATAATGGGAAAGATTGTCTTCAAATGGTCGAGGAGAAGAAACCGGATGTATTGATTCTGGATATCATCATGCCGCACTTAGACGGTCTTGCTGTCTTGAACAAATTGAAAGACATGGACAAGCATCCTGAAGTCATTATGTTGACGGCGTTCGGTCAGGAAGAAGTCACGAAGAAAGCGGTGGAACTTGGAGCAGCTTACTTCATGATGAAGCCATTCGACCTTGACCACCTTGGTGAGCAAGTTCGTCAGATTAAACATGCCGGTGACCCGATCAATCGTGCATTGGGGAACAGTTACACATCAACCAAATCGAGAAAACCTGACCTTGATACAAGTATCACTCACATTATTCATGAAGTGGGTGTGCCTGCACACATTAAAGGTTATCAGTACTTGAGAGAAGCCATAACAATGGTTTACCATGACCTTGAACTTCTAGGATCAATTACAAAAGTCCTTTATCCGGATATTGCAACGAAATATAACACGACGGCATCCCGAGTGGAGCGTGCCATCAGGCATGCGATTGAAGTAGCTTGGAATCGAGGGAATATCGATGCTATCTCTTCTCTATTCGGTTATACAATCTCCAACACGAAAGCAAAACCGACAAACAGCGAGTTCATCGCCATGGTGGCGGACCGCTTGCGTTTAGAGCACAAAGCCAGCTAATGGAAAAAGCACGAAAGATGTAAAAAACATCTTTCGTGCTTTATTTTGGTGTTGTCATCAATTCAGTGATTTCTTTGGCAAGGGAAACATCTTCATATATACCTGCATCAATTTCATCAAGTTGGTTGCATAAAAAATTGAGGAGCTCTTCCTCTAATAAAAATAATCCATCTCTGTTGATCAACCGATAACTGAAAGGAAGGTCCAAATATTGAATAATGACAAAGGTGTGTCCTTGATCCTTGTATGTACATAATATGGATAATTCGCTATTTTCGGGATAATACCTGGATCCACCAAATCCATCCCTTTTTAAAACCATAGAACCACCCTTCCTGTTATCATCCATCATATCTGAAAATACCAAAAGATGTAACAAATTTATAGAATAAATGTAAAAATTCCCATGTTATCGCCAAATTTCGCTAATCATTTGTTTTTTTTCTAAAATTTGTTCAACTATACACCTCTTTTGTGATACAATTCTTAATTATTAATTACTTTCGTTCTCTAATGGGGTGTTGTATAAATGAAAGTCGTAAAATTCGGAGGCAGTTCTCTCGCAGATGCCGGACAAATTGAAAAAGTGAAAAATATTATTGATTTAGATGAGGAAAGGCGCGTAGTTGTCGTCTCAGCTCCAGGAAAACGCCATAGCAATGATGAAAAAGTAACGGATCTCCTTATCGCTTTAGGTACATCTATACAAATGCATCAGATGGATGAGACGGTTTATAAAAAAATCATCGATCGCTTTCAATCGATGACCGAGGAGCTGGATCTTTCTTTCCATGTGGTCGAGCAAGTAAAAGATAAAATTGATGAAGCGATCGAACTGGTGAAAAATGGTTTTGAGCATGCGCTTGACGCCTTGAAGGCTTGTGGAGAGGATGGTTCTGCCCATATTGTGAGTGCATATTTACAAAAGAGTGGGTCTGATGCCTCTTATGTAAATCCAAAAGAAGCAGGAATTCTCGTCCGGGACCAACCTGGTGGCGCGTTGGTTTTAGAAGAAAGTTTTGAAAAATTGTATAGCTTGAGACATCGTAATGAAATCCTTGTTATTCCTGGATTTTTTGGCTATACACCAGAGGGTGAATTGGTGACATTCTCCCGGGGAGGGTCCGATATCACCGGGTCGATTGTTGCAGCAGGATTAAAAGCGGATTTGTATGAAAACTTTACGGATGTCGATTCCGTCTATTGTGTGAATCCTATGTTTGTAGATCGACCAAAAGAGTTAACCTCCTTAACCTATCGTGAGATGCGCGAGCTTTCTTATGCAGGTTTTTCAGTCTTTCATGACGAAGCTCTCATTCCTGCATTTAAAGAAAAGATTCCTGTATGCATAAAAAATACGAATAACCCATCAGCACCTGGGACGATGATTGTGGCTGATCTACCGGAAAGGGAAAGTCATGTCGTCGGGATTGCCAGTGATGATGGATTTTTAAACTTATATGTAAGTAAATACTTAATGAACCGCGAGATCGGTTTCGGTCGTCGGTTGCTTCAAATTTTAGAAGATGAGGAAGTATCCTTTGAACATGCTCCGTCTGGAATCGATGACATGTCGGTCGTCATTCGTGAACATCAACTACCACCTGAAAAAGAGGAGAAGGTCGTAAGTCGGATTAAAGAAGAGTTGGAAGTGGATACGGTCTTGATTGAAAGGGAAATGGCCATGATTATGATCGTAGGGGAAGGAATGAACCAGACGATCGGTATCGCCAGTCGAGCAGCCGTAGCTTTTCGTGAGGCAGAGGTCAATATTGAGATGATTAACCAAGGTTCATCAGAAGTTTCCATGATGTTCGGTGTCAAATCCGCAAGTTTAGGCAAAGCCGTCCAATCGCTGTATCGAACATTCTTCGAATAGGCTTCCTATCTTTAATGGTGAAGGAAGTTATTAAAGTATATGGCAGGATTGTGTAAGACTTAGTTTCGAGACTTATGTTGGGTGGATGGGGGCTGCGGGGAATGAGTCGCTTTCCGCGGGAGCGCGGTGAGCCTCCTCGGACTGTGTCCTGTGGGGTCTCACCATGCACTTTTTTCCCGCAGGAGTCTCCCCATTCCCCTCCGCCCCTTGGCTATATCAGTTTCTCGAAACCACTTCTTGGCAACTCCGGTTATATACTCAAGTGAATCGAGTAATATAACCTATCCCCCCTGTTCATTTTGAGCATGAAAGCTTGATGTAGAGCGCTTTTTGCTTCTAACATTGGGATAGTGGAAGAAGATCCAACTTTTTAAAGGGGGGCGTTTCTCACATACAATGAATGGGGTGGTTGGGAAGCTGCGAGACTCCCGTGGGAAAAAGGAGATCGGCGAGATCCCTTAGTGCGGCAGAACGCCCGAGGAAGCTCGCCACTCCCCCACAGGAAAGCGAGTAGCTTCCCAGCCACCCCTGACCGCCTATATGGCAAACGAACCCCGGTTATCTTGAAACTGAGTCTTCCACAATCGGGAGCTTAGGTGAAATAGACAGAAAAACGAAGCAGTGATTGTCACTGCTTCGTTTTTTTCTGTTGAGCTAAAACTTTATTTAGTTGTTCCAATGTGTGAACATCATAGTCGATCGTTTTAGAAAGCAAATATCGAAATAACTCGGCCGTCATAATGGCATCATTTAATGCGTGGTGTCGTTCCCTTTTATCAATGCCTACATACTTTAGCAAAGGGTCGAGCTGGTGCCTTACATTCGGCAGGAGCCATTGCGCCATAAGCTGGGAATCGATCACGTGGGGTTCATAATCAGGAAGCTTCCATCTTTTCAACATGGCTTTTAAGAACCGCATATCAAATTTTGCAGGGTGGGCAACAAGAACAGATCCTTCGCTGAATTCCATGAAGTTTTGGAAACCTTCAATGAAAGGGCTGGCATTGTTGAGGCGCTCACGGGATAACCCTGTTAAACGCAAGGTTTGTTTGTTGACAGGACGAATCGGTCGGATCACCTGATGGAACTTTTCCATTCGACAAGCATGCAGTCCTTGAAGTCTGATTGCACCTATAGATATGATCTCATGTCCAATCTCCGGTAAAAATCCGGTTGTCTCCAGGTCAAAGATCGTAAAGTCCAAGTCCTTTAAAGGTTTCTGATGAAAACTTTCCTTCTTATTAAAAATGGTCAGCTGCTTTTCTAATTCACTGTATGTGTGCCATTTCAAATAAGGTTTAATCTTGAAATAGTACAGCGGTTTCTCAAAAAGCAGATACTTGATAATTTGTAAGTCAACTGGCAGCATCAGACCACCCGATTTCGGTTATAGCTCAATTCCAGTACCTGCTGCAGGCGTTTGGCGATAATGAGCGCTTCTCTAAGTGATCGACGTTCTTCTTTATTCATAGGTCCTAGTTTTAAATCATTGCTCAACGGTTCTTCGTCATCTAACTGTTGCAGATTGGCTTTCAGCCGAAACAACATGAGACGATGCAAGGCTGTTTTCGCATTTTCCACATCCCGGGGGTGGAAACGTTCCTGTTCAGCTAATGCTTCCAGCCTGTTTACGGTATTAATCTCTTCAATTCCATATTTCATACTGTAGATACGGATGGCATTGACGATTTGCATAATGGCTGACTTTTTCAAGTTAAGCGTCCGTTTTTTTCCGATACCAGAAATTCTTCCGAATGGCTGGACAGGGACTCGGAAACGAAGCGTGTCTTTCATAAGCAATTGATGCAGGTTCAAAGATTTTTGAACGCGTTTGGTTACATATTTCTTTAGATCATAGGCAAGAGAATAATCGCCAGTAATCGGACGGAAGTCCATGAAAATGGTAAAATCACGGATTTCTTCTGCATCCATTTTGTTAATCCACTGGTCGATACTCGCATGCCAATCGCTCATTTGCTGACGCCACTTCGGTTCTTTTGCCATAATGCCGCCTGTACAGTAAGGAAAGCCGCAATCGTTCAACATATCATTGATTTTATTGGTGAAGATTTCGAAGTATGCTTCGATTTTCGCTTTGTGCTTACTGTTCTCGTAGTCGGCAAGAATGATGGCATTATCCTGGTCCGTGGAAAAGGCTTGTTCTTTCCGTCCTTCACTGCCCATGACCAGGAAACAGTAATTGATCGGTGGAGCTCCATGTCCCTCACGGATCATTTCGTCTTCTGCAATTTGCACGACTTGTTTGTGGATACGATCGTTGTAGTTCGTCATCAACTCTGCAATGTCATAAGCAAACATATGATCTTTAATCAAACCCGCCACGAATTTTTGGAAGCGTTCATTATGAATCGGCGACAACGGTTTGATTTCTTCAATAGTAATAGCATTTGAAATTTTGTACGTCAGGTCGAAGTATACGGAATTCTTAATTGTGAAAAATGAAGACTGTCTTAAAATTCCGACGACCTTATCCTTATGAAGAACAGGGATAATTTCTGTAGGGTGGTGCTTCAAATAGCTCAAAGCATCATAGATGAATTCCTGCTCATTAATTTCATAGGCTTCTTCAGACATATAAGCTTTGACTGGGTTTCTGTGATCGTTCTCAAAGTAAGCTTTCAGAATTTCACCATATCCAATCATACCGAGCATGGATTGTTGGTCATCACTTACAATCAAAGCCTCAATCTTTTGCTGTTGGAGCATACGGGCAGCTTTTTCGATCGAGGCTTCAGGATGTATGAACGTAGGCGGTTCCATATAAGCGTCTGCACGTTTTTTGTACAGTTCACGATCATCCTGCTCATCTGTCGTAGAGCTCTTATATTTTACTTCATCGTATAAGCTTTTCATCAGGTGGCTGATCCCATCCATCACGACTTTTGAAAAGTGATTGTTGTTGGACATCACTTTCAAGAAGGATTCACGCTCAAAACAAATGGTTTTGATTGGTTCTAAAGCTTGAACCGAGAATCGCATTTCTCCGCTTGTGAGGAGGATCATCACACCTACCAGGTCTCCGGGGTAATAGAACCTTACCGATAACTGTCGGCCGTTCGACCGATGCATGATGTTTTTAGCAAGTCCGGAGACCATAAAGTGGATATCGATCGTATCATCTTCTTGGTCTTCATGGATGATGAATTCGTTTTTTGAAAATTCTCTGACCATGGCTTTCCCAAATACTTCTTCAAACTCTTCTTCAGAAAGCAAATCGAAAGGGTATTGCTTTCTAAACATTTCAAACTCTGTCACAGAGCAAAACTCCTTCAATGCAGTTGTTGTTTTCACTATGGCCTAATCTTTTTGTTTGAACCGTCCTTTGGTCAAGTTTCGTTTTCTGTCCCTGTGGAGGATGAAGCCACCAATAAAGGCCAAACCTCCAACTACAAATAGAATCCCTACAAGACCTTGGATGGCGATGTGAAAAAAGATGGTGTGAAATTCTCCGAAAAGAGCATCGCGAATCAATTTTATTCCATAAACGGCGGTGACACCTGGCGTGACTAATAAAAGTAAAGCAATTAATCGCATACTCGTAACTCCTTTAATTCAATCCATGAATAAGTATATCAAATGGCAGGGCCGGTGGGAACTATAGACACACTTGCTAAAATGTGCAGATTAGGGTACGATAAAGTTACGCAAAAAGTTGCAGGGTGTGGTGAAATGAAACGTGTGTTGATTGTCGGAGCGGGGAAAGGTGGAACCGCCCTGTTGAAATTGTTGAAGAAGATGGATCGAATGTTAGTGGTTGCGGTAACAGACATCGACCCAAAGGCGCCGGGGATAGCGCTCGCTGAGAGTTTCGGGATTTCTACTGATCGTCAGTGGCAAGATTGGATACATAAAGAAATTGATATCGTGATCGAAGCTACAGGGGAAGAACACGTGTTCAATGAAATCCGTGAAACGAGAAAGCGCTCGACGGTCGTCATTCCAGGATCGGTCGCTTATGTGACTGCAGAATTATTGGAAGAAAAGGAATCGCTCGTGCAAAAATTGAAGCAGCAGACGGAAAATCAGCATCTGATTTTAAACAGCATTCACGATGGAATGATTGTTATAGATGAAAAGGGTGAAATTTCATTCATCAATCGCAGTGCGGAGCGCATTGTAAGTATGGGGCGTTCGACGATGATTGGCGAACCCATAAATGAAATCATTCCAGATTCAAGGCTGCCTCAAGTTCTAGCCTCCCGCGAAGAAGAAGTGAATCAAAAGCTTACTTTAGGCAATGGGAAGAAAGTAGTGACCACTCGGATTCCTATGATTGGCCAAGATCAAAAAGTCATCGGGGCCTTTGCTGTTTTTAAAGACATTACGGAAGTCGTCAACCTTGCTGAGGAAATTACAGACCTTAAAGAAGTGAAAACGATGCTCGAAGCAATCATTCAATCTTCGGATGAGGCGATTTCTGTTGTCGATGAAAATGGAAGCGGTTTAATGATTAACCCTGCATATACGAGGATTACCGGACTTTCTGAAGAAGAAATCGTTGGGAAGCCGGCAACGGTCGATATTTCTGAAGGCGAAAGTATGCACATGAAAGTCCTCCGTACAAGAAGGCCTGTCCGTGGGGTGCGCATGAAGGTGGGACCTTCCAAAAAAGACGTGCTCGTCAATGTCGCTCCTGTCATCGTCGATGGAAAGTTGAAGGGGAGTGTCGGAGTCCTTCATGACGTTTCGGAAATCCAAGCGTTGACGAGTGAACTTAAAAGAGCGAGACAAATCATTCGCAGCTTGGAAGCGAAGTACACGTTCGATGATATCATCGGGGATTCCCAGGAAATGACCTTAGCTCTTGAACAAGCAAAAGTCGGGGCGCGCACACCTGCATCCGTCTTGTTAAGAGGGGAGTCGGGCACAGGAAAAGAACTTTTCGCTCACGCGATTCATAACGAGAGCAAGCGGCGCCATAATAAGTTTATCCGTGTCAATTGTGCGGCTATAGCTGAATCTTTACTGGAAAGTGAATTGTTCGGTTACGAAGATGGTGCTTTTTCTGGAGCGAAACGAGGCGGTAAAAAGGGCTTGTTCGAAGAAGCGAATCACGGGAGTATTTTTCTCGATGAAATCGGGGAATTGACATTGCCGATGCAGGCGAAATTGCTGAGGGTTCTTCAAGAGAACGAAATCATCCGTGTCGGAGGTACGAAGCCTGTCCATGTGGATGTCCGTGTAATTGCTGCCACCAATGTCAATTTGGAAAAAGCGATTATGAATAAGAACTTCCGTGAAGATCTTTATTATCGCCTGAACCGGCTGCCGATTTACATTCCTCCCCTTCGTGAAAGAATTGAAGATGTCCAGCTTTTGACCGACCACTTGATTCAGAAGTTGAATGAGGATTATGGAAGGCATGTCACCTCGGTGGATGAGGAAGCTTTTCGTATGTTGAAAGAATATGATTGGCCGGGAAATGTGAGAGAGTTAGAAAACATTATCGGCCGAGCGATGATTTATATGGAGAATATGGAAGATACGATAAAGGTGGAGCACCTTCCTCGGCTGAAAAAGGCAACAACGGAATCTGGAAGGCCTACGGAAAATGCGCCGTGGCTGGGAGAAACTTTGCAGCAGGCCGTAGATGAATATGAAAAGAGCTTACTTGCCGATGCTTACCGGTCTCATGATTTCAATAAAACGAAAACAGCTAAAGCTTTAGGGATTTCGATTCGGAACTTGTATTATAAATTAGAAAAATATCAATTAGACAAAAATAGCATGCAAAATTTTTCGTAGTGCAGCATTTTGCAGGTGGTGAAACCTCCAAGTGCACCTGATTTGATGTTTCTTGGAGTTGGCATGAATATTGCATGTATAGAAGAGGGGAAGAGGTGACGCATGAAAAAGTTAGATGAATTAGTCGATCAAATAGACCGTCGTTCACCGAAAACGGTCGCTGTGGCTCAAGCTGCAGATGAAGAAGTATTGAAGGCAGTAAGAATGGCCCGGGCATCCCAACTAGCTGAGTTCTTTCTTGTAGGAGATCAAACAGAGATTGAAAGGAAATCAGAAGCTGTTGATTTGGATTTATCACAGGAAGGCATTGAAGTGATTCATGCAAGTGAAAAGGATAGTGCACGAGTGGCTGTAAAAGCCGTCCACTCTGGCGAAGCTCATGTCGTCATGAAAGGCCATATTGATACAAAATCTTTGTTGAAAGCGGTCCTGGATAAAGAATACGGACTCAGGAAAGGTTCGGTATTGTCTCACGTCGCTTTGTTTGAAATTCCAGGCAGGGATAAATTGATTTACCTCACAGACGCTGCGATGAATATCGCGCCAAGTCTGGAGGAAAAAGTTCAAATTATCAATAATGCCGTAGAAGTAGCTACTCGGGCAGGCTGGGAAAACCCGAAGGTCGCTCCACTAGCTGCCGTAGAAGTGGTGAACCCTTCGATGACAGCCACTCAAGATGCTGCGATGCTTACTCAAATGAACAGACGCGGGCAACTGAAGGGCTGTATCGTTGATGGTCCCCTTGCTTTTGACAATGCGGTCGATCCAAAAGCAGCAGAACAAAAAGGAATCGTATCCGAAGTAGCGGGACAGGCCGATATCCTCGTCGTGCCATCCATTGAAGTGGCCAATGCCTTATATAAGTCATTCATATATTTCGCCAAAGGAAAAGTGGCGGGCGTCATCAGTGGGGCTAAAGCTCCAATTGTATTGACGTCTCGAGCGGATGATGCTCAAAGTAAAATTTATTCACTGGCTTTAGCTTTACAAGCCAGTCAACAATAGGAGGAACCAAAATGAAAATTTTCAGTTATATGCAAGAGTACGATTACGAGCAATTGTTATTTTGTCAAGATGAACAATCAGGACTAAAAGCTATCATTGCCATCCATGATACAACACTTGGGCCTGCCCTTGGAGGCACACGTATGTGGACATACGCTTCTGAAGACGATGCAGTGGAAGATGCCCTTCGCTTGGCAAAAGGGATGACCTACAAAAATGCTGCAGCCGGACTCAATCTCGGTGGAGGGAAAACGGTCATCATCGGAGACCCTAAAACAGAAAAAAATGAAGAGATGTTCCGCGCCTTTGGTCGCTATATTCAAGGACTGAATGGTCGCTACATTACTGCAGAAGATGTAGGAACAACCGTTCAGGACATGGATCTAATCCATGAGGAAACGGATTATGTGACAGGGATCTCTCCTGCATTCGGCTCTTCAGGAAATCCTTCACCAGTGACTGCTTACGGAGTATACCGTGGTATGAAAGCGGCAGCGAAAGAAGGGTTTGGCACGGATTCCTTGGAAGGGAAAACGGTAGCCGTCCAGGGTGTCGGGAATGTCGCCTTCACTCTTTGCCGCCATCTCCACGAAGAAGGAGCGAATCTTGTTGTTACAGATATCAACAAAGAAGCGGTTCAGCGTGCAGTAGAAGAGTTTGGAGCGAAAGCGGTTGATCCGGACGATATTTACAGTGTGGATTGTGACATTTACGCCCCTTGTGCTCTTGGAGCAACAATCAATGATGAAACCATTCCACAACTGAAAGCGAAAGTCGTAGCAGGTGCGGCGAATAATCAATTAAAAGAAACAAAACACGGCGATATTCTTCATGAAAAAGGCATCGTCTATACGCCGGATTATGTCATTAACGCAGGTGGGGTCATCAACGTAGCGGATGAGCTTCACGGATATAATAAAGATCGTGCGATGAAGCGGGTAGAAACAATTTATGACAACGTAACCCGCGTATTTGAAATTTCACGTCGCGATAACATTCCAACATATGCAGCCGCAGACCGTATGGCAGAAGAACGGATTGAACGTATGCGCAGGTCCCGCAGTCAGTTCCTTCAAAATGGTCAACACATCTTAAGCAGAAGACAGAACGGTTAACGGGGGTTTAGGCATTGCAAACACATCGTATTCTGGTCATCAACCCAGGTTCCACATCTACGAAGATCGGAGTCTTTGATGATCAGGAAGTCGTTTTTGAAAAAACCATCCGTCACACAACGGATGAGATCAGTTCATACAAGCGCGTCATTGATCAATATGAATTCCGTAAACGGGTCATTCTAGAAGAGCTCGACCGCGAAGGCATTAACATTAGCAAACTGAGTGCCGTCTGCGGAAGAGGGGGATTGCTGCGTCCGATCGAAGGTGGGACGTATGAGGTCAATGACGCGATGCTTGAAGACTTGAAAAATGGATACAATGGAGAACATGCGTCAAATCTTGGCGGGATCATTGCCAATGAAATTGCTCAAGGGTTGAACATTGGAGCTTATATCGTCGACCCGGTCGTGGTGGATGAACTCCATGAATTAGCCCGTGTTTCTGGGGTGCCTGAAATACCGAGAAAAAGCATTTTCCATGCTTTGAATCAGAAAGCTGTCGCGAGAAGAGCAGCAGCCGACCTCCGCTTGTCCTATAAGGATGCGCGCCTGATCGTCACTCATATGGGTGGGGGAATCACGGTAGGAGCCCACGTTGGAGGTCGAGTGATTGATGTTAACAATGGTTTACATGGAGACGGACCGTTTTCACCAGAGCGTGCGGGGACCGTTCCTGCTGGTGACCTTGTTTCCTTATGCTTCTCCGGCCAATATTATCGCGACGAAGTGATGAAGAAATTGGTCGGGCAAGGGGGCCTTATGGCTTACTTGGATACAAACGATGCCCGTGAAGTTGAAGAGATGGTTGCCAATGGTGACCGAAAAGCGAAAGTTGTCTTTGACGCCATGGCTTACCAAATTGCCAAAGAAATAGGAAGTATGAGTGCCGTTATGGAAGGGAAAGTAGATGCGATTGCGCTCACGGGTGGACTTGCATACGGGAAAGCCTTTGTTGAAGAAATTTCAAAACGCGTGCATTGGATTGCAGATGTCCTCGTTTATCCTGGAGAAAATGAGCTGGAAGCGTTGAATGAGGGGACCCTGCGTGTCCTTAATAAAGAAGAAGTTCCAAAACAATATCCTAACTTTCAAGAATAGGAAGGAGAATCCAAGGTGGCACAAGAATACGATTTGGTCATTCTCGGAGGTGGCACAGGCGGTTACGTCGCCGCCATCCGAGCTTCAAAATTAGGCTTGAAAACAGCGATTGTAGAAAAAAGAGAACTTGGTGGAACATGCTTACACAGAGGGTGCATCCCTTCGAAAGCATTGCTTCGAAGTGCTGAAGTATTCAAACAGACAAAAGAAGCGGATCAGTATGGGATTACTACAGAAAATACAACCTTGAATTTCACGAAAGTCCAAGAACGGAAACAATCGATTGTAGACACACTACATAAAGGTGTTCAAGGATTGATGAAAAAAGGGAAAATCGATGTCTATGAAGGTTTTGGCCGTATTTTGGGCCCATCTATTTTTTCACCGACAGCAGGAACGATCTCTGTGGAGATGAACAATGGGGAAGAAAACGAAATGTTGATTCCTAAAAATGTGTTAGTGGCGACAGGTTCGCGTCCTAAGTCATTGCCTGGACTTGAAATCGATGGTGAAGTTGTCATGAGTTCTGATGAAGCTCTTCATATGGAAAAACTACCTGAATCCATCATCATCGTCGGTGGAGGGGTCATCGGAATCGAGTGGGCCTCTATGCTTGCAGATTTCGGTGTTAAAGTGACAGTTCTTGAGTATTTGCCAAACATTCTTCCTACCGAAGACGAAGATATTTCCAGGGAAATGTTGAAGCAGATGAAAAAGAAAGGCGTCGACATTGTTACGAGCGCCAAGGTTCTTCCTGATACGATTGAAAAAGACGCTGGTGTAAAAGTTAACGCAGAAGTGGACGGCGAGACGGTTACTTATGAAGCGGAACGCATGTTGGTTTCTGTCGGGAGATCAGCGAACGTTGATAATATCGGTCTTGAAAACACAGATATTCAAGTCGAAAACGGGATGATTCAAACCAATAATGTCTACCAGACGAAAGAAAGCCACATTTACGCGATTGGTGATGTCATCGGAGGCATGCAGCTGGCCCACGTAGCCTCTCATGAAGGAATGATCGCTGTCGAACATATGGCTAATCAGAATCCACATCCGATGAATCAGGAACAAGTGCCATCCTGTATCTACTCGAACCCTGAAGTTTCAAGTGTCGGTTTGACGGTAAAGGCGGCAAAAGAGAAAGGGTTCGATGTGAAAGTAGGCAAGTTCCCATTCCAAGCGATCGGGAAAGCGCTCGTACACGGAGAAACCGATGGCTTTGTCAAAATCGTAGCCGACAAAGAAACGGATGACCTATTAGGCGTGCATATGATAGGGCCGCATGTAACAGACATGATTTCAGAAGCAGCCTTGGCTCAAGTTCTTGATGCGACTCCTTGGGAAATCGCTGAAACGATTCACCCACACCCAACGCTCTCTGAAGCGATCGGGGAAGCGGCTATGGCCGTCGACGGCAACCAAATCCACGGATAAATAAGAAGGAGGGATCCTCATGGCTGAAAATCGCCATAAAGCTCTAGGCTTAAGTGATGATCAAGTATTGGACATGTTTCGTACGATGTTGTTAGCAAGAAGAATTGATGAACGGATGTGGTTATTGAACCGCGCAGGTAAAATCCCATTCGTCATTTCCTGTCAAGGTCAGGAAGCTGCCCAAGTAGGGGCATCCTACGCTCTTGATCGTGAAAAAGATTATGCTCTGCCTTACTACCGTGACATGGGTGTTGTTCTGGCATTCGGTATGACCGCTCAAGATTTGATGCTCTCTGGTTTTGCAAAAGCAGAAGATCCGAACTCTGGTGGCCGTCAAATGCCAGGCCACTTTGGTCAAAAGAAAAACCGAATCGTTACCGGTTCATCACCCGTTACTACACAAGTTCCCCATGCAGTAGGTATTGCTTTGGCAGGGAAGATGGAGAAGAAAGACTTCGTTTCTCTCGTAACATTCGGTGAAGGTTCTTCCAACCAAGGTGATTTCCACGAAGGTGCGAACTTTGCAGGTGTACACAAGCTTCCCGTTATATTTATGGTTGAAAACAATAAGTATGCCATTTCTGTTCCGGTATCGAAGCAGTTGGCCTGTGAAAAAGTTTCTGACCGCGCTATCGGTTATGGTATGCCAGGTTTCACAGTAGACGGCAATGATCCTCTAGCCGTTTATGAAGCGGTGAAAGCAGCAGCGGATCGCGGCCGTAATGGAGAAGGACCGACACTAATCGAGACTGTTTCCTATCGTCTTACTCCGCACTCCAGTGATGATGATGATCGTACCTATCGGGAGCGCGAAGAAGTGGATGAAGCGAAGAAAAAGGATTCGATCGTCACCTTTGCCCAATACTTGCGTGACACAGGTGTCCTAACGGATGAGAAGGAAAAAGAAATGAATGACGAAATCAGTGAAATCGTCAATGAAGCGACTGACTATGCCGAGAATGCGGCATATGCGGAAGCGGAATCAGCCATGAAATATGTGTACGAAGAGTAAGGAGGGGGAGCAATAATGGCAGTTATATCTTATATTCAAGCCGTCACTCAAGCTTTGAAAGAAGAAATGAAGCGGGATGAAAAAGTGTTCGTCCTTGGTGAAGATGTTGGAAAACGTGGAGGCGTATTCCGCGCGACAGATGGTCTGTATGATGAATTTGGTGAAGACAGAGTTCTTGACACGCCACTAGCTGAATCCGCCATCGCTGGAGTTGGGATCGGTGCAGCTATGTACGGCATGCGTCCGGTAGCCGAGATGCAGTTCGCTGACTTTATCATGCCGGCGGTCAACCAGATTATTTCTGAAGCCGCTAAAATCCGATACCGTTCCAATAACGATTGGAGTGCTCCGATTACAATCCGTGCTCCTTACGGCGGCGGTGTCCATGGTGCTCTTTACCATTCCCAATCCGTTGAGGCGGTTTTTGCGAATCAGCCAGGATTGAAAATTGTGATGCCATCGACTCCGTATGATGTTAAAGGTTTGTTAAAAGCATCGATCCGTGACAATGATCCAGTCCTTTTCTTTGAACATAAACGTGCCTACCGTCTGATCAAAGGGGAAGTGCCTGATGAGGATTATACGCTTCCAATCGGGAAAGCAGATGTAAAGCGCGAAGGTTCGGACATTACGGTTATTACCTACGGGCTATGTGTCCACTTTGCTTTGCAGGCAGCAGAGAAGTTGGCTGAAGAAGGTATTGATGCACATATTCTTGATTTGCGTACTGTATATCCGCTTGATAAAGAAGGAATCATCGAAGCAGCATCCAAAACGGGTAAAGTCCTGCTTGTAACGGAGGACAATAAAGAAGGTGGGATCATCTCAGAGGTATCTGCCATCATCAGTGAGAACTGCCTGTTCGACCTGGATGCTCCTGTGCAGCGACTGGCAGGGCCGGATGTACCATCGATGCCTTATGCACCAACGATGGAAAAGCATTTCATGATGAATCCCGATAAAGTAGAAAAAGCGATGAGAGATCTCGCGGAATTTTAATTGAAGGAGGAGATTTCCTGTGGGTTTAGAAAAAATCAATATGCCTCAGCTTGGTGAAAGTGTCACAGAGGGAACGATCAGCACGTGGCTTGTCCAACCTGGTGATCAGGTGAATAAATACGATCCTATTGCAGAAGTCATGACAGATAAAGTGAACGCAGAAGTCCCATCTTCTTTTTCCGGCGTGATCAAAGAGCTCGTCGCATCTGAAGGGGATACGATTGAAGTCGGTGAACTCATGTGCCATATCGAAGTAGAAGGCGCAGCAGGGTCTGCCGAAGAACCAGCGGAGGAAGAAAATAAACAGGCTCCTGCTCAGGAAACGCCGGTCGCTGAAGAAAAGCCTTCAGCTTCCAAGAAACCCGAGAAAAAACAGGACAAAGGCAATAAAAAGCGGTATTCTCCAGCGGTCATGACGCTTGCACAGGAACATGATATTGACTTGAATCAAGTCGATGGTTCCGGTCGCGGTGGACGAATTACGCGTAAAGATATTGAGAAAATCATTGCGAGCGGAGATATTCCTAAAGCAGGAGAAGAAAAAGCAGAAGCGCCTGCCGAGCAACCTGCACAAGCAGAGCAGAAAGCTGCTCCAGCTTCGGCTTCTGCACCACAGACACCGAATGTACAAGCCAGTGAAGGGGATATCGAGATCCCTGTAACAGGTGTCCGTAAAGCCATTGCTGCAAACATGGTGAAGTCTAAGACGGAAATTCCACATGCATGGATGATGGTTGAGGTAGATGTTACGAATCTGGTTGAACTCCGCAATGCCAAGAAAAATCAGTTCAAGCAACAGGAAGGCTTCAGCCTGACCTATTTCGCTTTCTTTGTAAAAGCTGTCGCTCAAGCATTGAAAGAGTATCCACAGTTGAACAGTATGTGGGCAGGAGATAAGATCATTCAGCGTAAAGCTATCAACTTGAACATCGCTGTGGCTAAAGATGACCAATTATTCGTCCCTGTCATTAGAGATGCTGATGAAAAGAGCATCAAAGGTATCGCTAAAGACATTACCGACCTTGCCAACAAAGCCCGTCAAGGCAAGTTGACATCGAAAGATATGGAAGGCGGTACCTTCACTGTCAATAACACAGGATCTTTCGGTTCTGTACAATCCATGGGTGTGATCAACCACCCTCAGGCCGCTATTTTGCAAGTAGAATCCATTGTGAAAAAGCCGGTTTATCAGAATGGCATGTTCGGTGCGCGTGACATGGTCAACCTATGTCTATCCCTAGATCACCGTGTTCTTGACGGCCTCGTCGCCGGCAACTTCCTTGCCCGCGTGAAAGAGATTCTAGAGAAAATGTCAGAAGACAACACATCTGTGTACTAATGCAATGAAGCTGTCCCCCAACATGGAGGACAGCTTTTTATCATCCTATTCATCAAGGCTTTTTCTCTCATAGGTGATTCGTTTCGAAACTTTTATAGAAGGTATAATGTGTGTGGGACCTACTTTTAGATGACTTTTGCGATTTCGAGAACCCTGTATGGTAAGGGGCGTTTGGGAAGAGGGAGGCTCCCGCAGGAAAGTGAGCTCTTCCCAAAGGTCTCTATGCTCTTTCAAGTATCTCGAAATCATAGACAATTCAATTGAAAGATGTCAGATATCTTGGTAAAATGTTCATAGCATTTCTATAAAGGGGCCATGTCAAATGGATTTTAATATTTTTATGAACGACGTTGTTTCAAAAGCACGTGAAGAAATTACACAAGCAGGATATACAGAACTGACGACACCTGAGGATGTCGATCAGGCACTAAATAAAGAAGGTACGACACTTGTTATGATTAACTCTGTATGTGGATGTGCAGGCGGCATTGCCCGTCCGGCAGCTGCTCATGCGATTCACTACGATAAGCGCCCGGATCACCTTGTGACGGTTTTTGCTGGGCAGGATCGTGAAGCGACAGATCGTGCTCGCGAATATTTTGAAGGATATCCACCTTCTTCCCCATCTTTCGCACTCTTGAAAGATGGTAAAATCCAGACAATGGTCGAGCGTCACGACATTGAAGGATTTGAACCAATGGAAGTCATCGGAAAGCTTCAACGCAGTTTTGAAGAGTATTGCGAGGAAGTATAAGAATACAATAAGCTTAGGATCTTTGTTTATAAAGCAAAGATCCTTTTTTACGTAATATCCTTCCATTACATAACTGAACGCTTGGTCTTCTTAGGTCAGCGATCTATAGAAAGAATAGAGGTGAACACAGGATTGAAAATAGGATATCGGACCATTAAGACGGCATTGGGAACACCATTTGCCATATGGATTGCTCAGATGCTTCAGCTGGAGAATTTCGCTTCAGCGGGGATCTTAACCATTCTCTGTATCCAAATTACTAGAAAACGTTCCTTTTTAAGTGCGTGGCATCGTTTTTCCGCTTGTTTATTAGCGATGGGATTTTCATTCGCCTTTTTTGAGCTATTAGGATACAATCCCATTTCAATCGGATTGATGCTGTTTGCCTTTATTCCTGCGACGGTTTGGTTCAAAATCACACCTGGAATCGTAACCAGCTCCGTCATCATCCTTCACCTCTACGGTTCAGGGGATATCGGGTGGAGTATTATATGGAACGAAGTGTTATTGATCATAGTAGGGATTGGAACAGCATTGCTGTTGAATTTATATATGCCCAGTCTGGAGAAGAAGTTAAATCAGTATCGAAAGCAGGTGGAAAGCAACTTTTCCGTTATTTTGAGAGAGATTGCTCAATTTTTACGAAATGGAGATAATGATTGGACAGGCAAGGAGTTAACGGAGACTGCGAATCTTCTGGAGAAAGCGAAATCACTCTCTTATCGGGACGTAGAAAATCATTTGCTGCGTGCTCACAATCATTTTTATCACTATTTTCATATGCGAACCAAACAGTTTGAACTTCTGGAACGTATGCTCCCTCTCGTGAGCCGTATATCGTCTTCTGACATCCATGGCATTCGCATGGCGGAGTTTTTCGATGATTTAGCTGATGCGGTTCATCCCGGGAATACAGCCGTTATCTATTTGAGAATGTTAAAAGAGATGAAAGAGGAATTCCGGGAAGACCGACTGCCGGAAACGCGGGAAGAGTTTGAAGTAAGAGCGAGCCTCTTCCATTTATTAAATGAAATAGAAGACTATCTCATCATTAAACGATCGTTCAAAAAGAGTGATGTATAGAGGGAAACAGTGAGGGGAAACTCTTAATAAAAGAGGATGATCCCGTTGTACAGCTTCCTTTTACTTTTCAGTTTATTAAACCCTTTACTTCCTCCTCACACGCCGGCTGAGCCCGTTATCATTGTAAATAAAGCGACCCATGAGGTTGTGCTCTACCAAAGCGATCAAGTTCTCTTCAAGGCTCCTGCGGCCATTGGGAAGACGAAGGACTTGACGCCGGAGGGCCAGTTCAATGTGAAAGTGAAAGCCAAAGATCCATACTATCGAAAAAAAGACATCCCAGGTGGAGATCCAAAAAATCCACTAGGGAGCAGGTGGATCGGGTTTGATGCCAGAGGAACTGACGGTAGAATTTATGGCATTCATGGAACGAATCAACCGGATTCCATCGGCAAATCAGTCTCAGCAGGCTGTATCCGGATGAACAACAAGGATGTTGAGGCTCTATTTGAGATGGTTCCTGCTGAGGCGGATGTATTGATTGTCGATAGTGAAAAGGGAATGCCTGAATTATATCGTTTCTGGGAAGAAAACAAATTACACAAACAACTCTAGAAAGTAAGAAAGCCGAAGGGATGGATGTTCCATCCCTTCGGCTTTTTCCATTCATTTATTATAAGAAGAAACTCGCGCCAGCCAATGCACTGGATAGAAGCATGGACAAAATCATGACATAGATCACAATTTTCATACGGCGTTCGCGTTTTGAACGTTTTTTTGTAGCCAAGGTGTGTAACCTCCTTCTCAGTCAATCCTACTGACATTCTACCTAAAAAAGAGAAATTGGACAAGGGCGTGAAATCATTTACAATAAAATTGTGAATGATAACAATTTTTAGATAGGTAAGCGCTTCATTTCTGGTATGCTAGTAGTGTGAATGGACTGAATAAGGAGGCCTTTCTTATGAACAGATCATCAAGTGACCAACACCCAAAGCAAAAATGGGAAAAAGATGTAGAAAAAACGACGGAGCGTTTTCCGGAACGGAAAGAAGCGTTTCATACAAGTTCCGAAATTCCGGTCGAACGATTATACACGCCGGAACAGATGGATGAGGACTACATAGAGGAAATCGGCTTTCCAGGCCAATATCCTTATACGAGAGGTATTCAACCGACCATGTATCGAAGCCGCTATTGGACGATGCGTCAATATGCAGGGTTCGGTTCGGCAGAAGAAACGAATCAGAGGTTCCGCTATTTATTGAAACAAGGTCAGACCGGTTTATCGGTCGCTTTTGACCTGCCGACACAAATCGGTTACGACTCTGACGATCCGATGGCAGATGGGGAAGTGGGGAAAGTCGGTGTTGCCATTGATTCATTAAAAGACATGGAGCAGCTGTTCGATCAGATTCCCCTCGATAAAGTTAGTACGTCGATGACGATCAACGCACCGGCCAGTATTCTGCTTGCGATGTATATAGCCGTAGGTGAGAAGCAGGGAGTAACGCCTGAAAAACTGACAGGAACGATTCAAAATGACATTTTGAAAGAATATATCGCTCGAGGTACGTATATCTATCCACCGAAACCTTCCATGAGACTGATTACAGACATCTTCGGTTACTGCCAGGAGCATTTGCCTAAATTCAATACAATAAGCATATCCGGCTATCATATCCGGGAAGCAGGTTCTACGGCCGTTCAGGAAGTCGCCTTTACGATTGCTAATGGGATGGCTTATGTAGATGCGGCGATCGAAGCTGGACTTCAAGTCGATCAGTTTGCGCCAAGGCTTGCTTTCTTCTTCAATGCTCACAATCAATTTTTTGAGGAAGCAGCCAAGTTCCGGGCAGCTCGTCGCATGTGGGCAAAAATCATGAAAGAACACTATGGAGCAGAAAATCCGAAAAGTTGGAAGCTCCGTTTCCATACACAAACAGGCGGAAGTACGCTGACGGCTCAGCAGCCGGATAATAATATTGTACGTGTCACATTACAAGCACTCGCCGCTGTCATGGGAGGAACACAAAGTTTGCACACCAATTCCCGGGATGAAGCTCTTGCTCTGCCGACAGAAGATTCCGCACGAATTGCGTTACGTACACAGCAGATCATTGCCAATGAGAGCGGCGTGGCGGACACCATAGACCCACTCGCTGGTTCTTACTATGTAGAGTCGCTCACAGACCAGATTGAAAAAGAGGCAAATTCTTACTTAGAGCGCATCAAAGAATTCGGTGGAGCTGTCCAGGCGGTGGAAGAAGGGTATATGCAACGTGAAATTCATAAAGCCGCATATGATGCCCAAAAACGGATCGAATCAAATGAAGACATCGTTGTCGGTATGAACGAATACAAACTCGAAGAAGAGATACATGCCGACTTGTTACGCGTGGATGAAGCGCTGGAACAAGCACAAATCAAGAAAACACAGGAAGTGAGATCTTCCCGCGATCAGGAAGCGGTCGACCAATGCCTTCAAGCCCTTCGGGAAGCGGCGAAAGGGTCGGAGAATGTCATGCCGCATATTGTGGCTGCGGTTAAAGTTTATGCCACAGTCGGGGAGATCGCGAACGTTTTACGAGAGGAATTTGGAGAATACACCGGAATGTAGGAAGGGATGATGAGGATGAAACCAATACGTGTACTTATAGCCAAACCAGGGTTGGATGGTCATGACAGAGGAGCTTTAATTATCGCTCAGGCACTCAGAGACCATGGAATGGAAGTCATTTATACAGGCCTGCGGCAATCCGCCGTGCAAATCGCAAGAGCTGCTATTCAGGAAGATGTAGATGTCGTCGGACTTTCGTCTCTTTCCGGTGCTCACAAATCATTGTTTCCTAAAGTGGTCCAAGCGCTGGAAGAGCAGGGAGCATCTGATATTCCTGTCGTAGGGGGCGGGGTCATACCTGCAGAAGATATTCCTTTTCTTGAGGAAAAAGGGGTGAACAAAATCTTCACCAGCGGGTCACCCACAGATGCCATCGCTCTTTATATTAAGCAGCTTCTGAACAAGGAAACGATAGAAGCACCGAAACGGATCGCCCATATCGGAATTGCTGTGGAAAGCATCGATACAGCCTTGCCGTTCTATCAACATAACCTCAGCTTAGAGCTTGAAGCTGTTGAAGTTGTGGAATCAGAACAAGTGCGTGTCGCTTTTCTAAGAATCGGTGAAACGATGTTCGAATTGTTGGAGCCTTTGAGTGATGACTCTCCGATCCAATCGTTCTTGACGAAAAAAGGAGAAGGTGTCCACCATATCGCATTGGAAGTAGACGATCTTTCCAAGCGTTTGGAGCAGTATAAAGAACAAGGGGTCCGTCTCATTCATGAACAACCGAAACAAGGGGCTCATGACAGCCAGATCGCCTTTTTGCATCCGAAAGCAGCCAATGGTGTCCTATTTGAACTATGTCAGCATGGGGAGGAGGAGTAAGGGTGGACATTTTTGATAAAATCAATGAATTATACGATAAGCGTCGCCAAGTTGAACTAGGCGGCGGTGATGAAAGAATTGATAAACAGCATGATAAAGGGAAATGGACAGCGAGGGAGCGGATTGAGCATCTCTTAGATGAAGGGTCCTTCATAGAATTAAACCCCTTTATTGAACATCGTCACGATGCCTTTGGAATGGACGGAAAATCAGCGCCTGGGGAAGGTGTCGTGACAGGATTTGGGAAAATTCATGGGCGTGATGTGTATTTGTTCGCTCAGGACTTCACGGTTTACGGTGGAGCCTTAGGGGAAATGCACGCGAAAAAGATTGCCGCTGTCATGGACCTCGCTGCGAAAAATGGAACCCCTTTTATCGGCTTGAACGATTCTGGAGGAGCACGCATCCAGGAAGGTGTTTCTTCCTTGGATGGTTACGGACAAGTCTTTTACCGCAACTCCATTTATTCTGGGGTCATACCACAAATATCGGTCATCATGGGACCATGTGCCGGAGGAGCCGTTTATTCTCCAGCCATCACTGATTTCGTCATCATGGTGGAAAAAACATCGCAAATGTTTATTACCGGGCCGAAAGTCATTGAAACCGTGACCGGTGAGCAAATTTCCGCAGAAGACCTCGGTGGTGCCGGCGTCCATAATTCTTTGAGTGGGAATGCTCATTTGAAAACACCTGATGAAGCTTCTGCATTGGATGCTGTACGTGATCTCGTCAGTTATCTGCCACAAAACAATGAAGAACTGACCCCTGAAGTCGACGTGGAAGTTGACGATGACTTCAGACCTGATATTACAGATAAAATCCCTTTTGATCCGATTCGACCTTACGACGTGCGTATCGTTATCGATGAGTTCGTTGACGAGGATTCCTTCTTCGAAATTCATAAGGACTTTGCAAAGAATATTGTTGTCGGATTTGCACGTCTGCAAGGGAAGACCGTGGGACTTGTTTGTAATCAACCGAAGTACATGGCTGGCGGACTTGATATCGACTCCAGTGATAAAGCTGCCCGTTTCATTCGTACGTGTGATTCTTTCAATATCCCTCTCATTACATTTGAAGATGTGACCGGCTTCTTCCCTGGGATCAAACAGGAACATGGGGGAATCATCCGCCACGGTGCGAAAATTTTATACGCTTACTCCGAAGCCACAGTGCCGAAACTGACGGTTATTACTAGAAAAGCTTACGGTGGAGCCTATGTCGCGCTGAACAGTAAATCGATTGGTGCGGACCTTGTCTATGCCTGGCCAAATGCGGAAATTGCCGTTATGGGTCCTGAGGGGGCAGCGAATATCATTTTTGCCAAAGAAATCAGAGAAAGCGAAACACCGGAAGAAACACGGCAAAATAAAATCAATGAATACAGAGAACGCTTTGCAAACCCATACGTAGCAGCAGGCCTCGGGATGATCGATGACGTTATCGACCCAAGAGAAACGCGGTCAACCCTGATCAAAGCCCTGGATATGCTGAAGAATAAACACGAAGAACGTCCGTATAAAAAGCATGGCAACATCCCTCTATAATTGACACAGTCCTTTCGTTCCGCTAACGTACTAAGAGGAATGGGTTTACATATGAAGGAGGCAGACATAGATGGTAGCCATTAATAAAGAACGCTTGCTGAACGAATTTCTAGAGTTGGTTCAAATCGACTCAGAAACAACACAGGAAGCTGAAATTGCTAAAGTATTGAAAAAGAAATTCCAGGACTTAGGTTTGGAAGTGCTTGAAGATGATGCAGCCTCGATTACAGGTCATGGAGCAAACAACCTTATTTGTAATTTAGAAGGTTCAAAAAAGGACGCAGAACCGATTTATTTCACTTCTCACATGGATACGGTGGTTCCAGGTAACGGTGTGAAACCTTCTGTTGAAGATGGTTATATCGTGACCGATGGAACAACGATCCTTGGAGCGGATGACAAAGCGGGTGTCGCTGCGATTCTTGAAGCGATCCGTTCTCTTCAGGAACAAAACGTTGAGCATGGAGACCTTCAGTTCGTGATCACCGTAGGAGAAGAAAGCGGGCTTGTTGGCGCGAAGGCTCTTGATGCTTCCATGCTCAAAGCGAAATACGGGTATGCGCTCGATAGTGACGGTCAAGTCGGAAACATTATCGTAGCGGCTCCTACCCAGGCGAAAATCAATGCCATCGTGAAAGGGAAGACCGCTCACGCAGGAGTGGCTCCTGAAAAAGGGATTTCAGCCATCACACTGGCTTCCCGCGCAATTGCTAAAATGCCATTAGGACGTATCGATGACGAAACAACAGCGAACATCGGCCGTTTTGAAGGTGGTCAAAAAACGAATATCGTTTGTGACCACGTAGAGGTCTTAGCCGAAGCCCGTTCCCTAGACCCTGAAAAAATGGAAGCGCAAGTAGAAAAAATGAAAAAAGCGTTTCAAGAAACAGCTGAAGAAATGGGCGGCGAAGTCGAACTTGATATCGAAATCATGTACCCTGGCTTTAAACAACAGGCCGGAGACCAAGTCGTAGAAGTCGCGCGTTCTGCAGCGAAACGCATCGGTCGTGAAAGTGAACTACTGACAAGTGGCGGCGGAAGTGATGCCAACGTCATCGCAGGCCACGGCGTACCTACAGTCAACTTGAGTGTAGGATACGAAGAAATTCATACTACGAACGAGCGCATGCCTGTCAGCGAGCTTGAAAAAATCACAGAGTTCGTAACAGCGATCGTAGAAGAAGTGGCACAATAATAATCCAAGACTCCCTGATTTCAGGGAGTCTTTTTTGTGGATCTACACGATAGTTTTACGACTTAGACAAACAATAATTGGGGCGTTGATGAACAATAACGAAGCTTAACATGGTATAATAGAGAACAAATGTTCCAATGGAGGAAGAACGTTATGCAGTCCAAATGGTATCCAAAAAAAGGTCGCGTCATTTTTCATGTCGATATGAACAGTTTCTATGCGTCTGTTGAAGCAGCCTTTGATCCCACCCTAAAGGGAAAGCCGCTTGCCATCGCAGGAAACCCTGAAGAAAGACGCGGAATCATTGTCACAAGCAGCTATGAAGCCCGCAAATACGGTGTTAAAACGACGATGCCTTTAGGTGAGGCAAGACGGTTGTGTCCAGAACTCATTGTCATGGGACCAACGTTTGAACGATACCGTACAGCATCCAAAGAGATGTTCAAAATTTTAGCTGATGTGACGCCGCTCGTTCAGCCGGTTTCGATAGACGAGGGTTATATGGATATTACCAACTGCGCGGACCAAGGTTCCCCTCCAGAAATAGCCGAACGTATTCAGCAGCGAATCCATGACGAGCTCGATCTTCCATGCAGTATCGGGATAGCGCCAAATAAATTTTTGGCAAAAATGGCTTCTGATATGAAAAAGCCTATGGGAATCACGGTCTTACGGAAAAGAGATCTTGAAAGAAAATTATGGCCTTTACCGATAGAAGAAATGTACGGAGTGGGATCGAAAACAGCAGAGAAACTGAGGAAAATTGGCATTGAAACCATTGGCGATTTAGCTGAACACCCTGTCCTTGAGTTGAAGGGAGTTCTTGGCATCAATGGAGAGCGATTGAAAAACAGGGCGAATGGAATCGATGACCGTCCCGTCGATCCAGATGCGGTTCACGAATTTAAAAGTATCGGCACATCAACAACACTTCCACAAGATACGACCGATGACACGGAGGTACAAACGGTCATTCGCAGACTTTCCAATAAAGTGGAAGTTCGGATGAAGAATAAAAAGGTGCTTGCAAGAAATGTGCAGTTGACGATTCGTTATCATGATCGGAAAACAGTGACACGCAGTCGGCAGCTACAGGAATTCATCCATTCGTCTGAAGACCTTTTTCAGGTGGCTATGCAGTTATTCGATGATCACTGGAATCAACAGCCTGTTCGTCTTCTCGGCGTTACAGCTAGTGACCTCGCTGAAAAATCAGAAGTCAGTCAACAGCTTGACCTCTTTAATTTTGAACAATACGCCAGCAAGGAAAAGCTGTATAAGACGATTGATGATCTGACTGAAAAATACGGCAAAAACCCTTTCCGTGATCTCAGTAATCCCACGAACCCTCAGGTAAATACGAGCTTTCAAAAGGATTTTCTCGACGATTTCAAAAAATGATTCCCAGGCATAGCCTGCCTCTTCTTTTCCATACTAAAAGAGAAGGGAGGCGTTCTAGAATGGGTAGAGATCGACAAGAGAAAAAGTTGAAAAAATCCGGCAGAGTGGAGTCCGATCGTGATCAGCGCCTAAGTTATCCGGGTGCAACCGCGATGGAGGGGCCAGAAGCAGCTCGTAAACGCAGATAATCAAGGAGGCGGATTTTTTATGGGTAGACGTATGGGTCCAAAACAGCAAGAACAACCGAACTTACCCCTGGGGCCGCAACAAGCATACGGGGAACCGGCTCAAGGATCTCATAAAGTAAAAAACAGACAGCATTCGCGTCAAAAACAAAAATCTTCTCACGATATGTAAGCAGAAAAGGCAGCCATTTGGCTGTCTTTTTATTTTTTAACATCCAATTATCGCCACAGGAATGATGGTCATATTATTTGGGTTCTTGGACAAAATAATTCTTGAGGAGGTTGAGAATGATGCCAGAACGAATTGTCGCCGTTAGAAAAAACGGGCAAGGTAGCATTGTTGAAATGCAACTGTCGTCAGGACAAGTGATCGATTATAAGCGAGCACATGAAATGGCGCGCAGTGGTGAACTGGAACACGTGAACCTCATTCGAGGTAAAGATGGAGAAGACCATCTGCGCAGTGAACCGGATGGCATTCAATCCAACAACTTGGACAACCTTCCATCTTTTTAATAGAGAACCCAGGCAAAGCCTCGCGCTTGCCTGGGTTTTCTTTCGTTAAAGCTCCCGATTGTGGAAGACTCAGTTTCGAGACTTTTGTTGAGTGGATGGGGGCTGCGGGGAATGACTCGCTTTCCGTGGGAGCGCGTTGAGCCTCCTCGGACTGCGTCCTGTGGGGTCTCACCAAGCACTCTTTTCCCACAGGAGTCTCGCCATTCCCCTCCGCCCCTTTGCCCATATAAAAATCTCGAAACCACTTCAAAAAATAGGGGAGCTTCCAATAGTAGCGTGAAAATACTAAAGAGTGTACATTTTTCATGGAAAGCCTGCTAAAGAGTGCTTTATCAATTTAGGACAGGCATGGTGGAAGACACTCATCCTGGGAAAAGTGGGTTCGTTTTTCACACTTATTAAATGGGGTGGTTGGGAAGCAGCAAGACTCCCGTGAGAGAAAGGAGATAGGCGAGATCCCTTAGTACTTCAGCCCGCTCCGAGGAAGCTTGCCACTCCCCCACAGGAAAGTGTTCAAATGCGGAATCGCCCTGGTAGACACGAATGGCATAAACAGAACAGCAACGGAATGTGCTTTTTCATTCCTTTGCTGTTCTGCTTATGACGCGAGTGTCTGGGCGATGGAGCTGGACGAGTAGCTTCCCAACCACCCCTGACACCCAACTAGGCAACGAACCCCGTCAACATCTCGAAACTGAGTCTTCCACAATCCTGCCCTTATCGGCAATAAAAATAGTGAGCGGGATGATAAATAATGAAATATATACATATAAATATTTCAAAAAGTTATTGACTTCTTTTTTTATTGAGGTACACTAAAAATGAAATAAATGATGTGTTTCATTACAAAACTTTTAATTGGAGATGATGAAATGGCAATCTTCGCAAATCAAGTCAATAAAACGTATCAGAGCGGAGAAGTGACAGTTCAGGCGCTGCGCCAGGCGTCATTGGAAGTACCAGATAAAAAAATCGTAACGATTCTTGGCCCTTCAGGGTCGGGGAAATCAACGCTGCTCAATGTAATTGGGGGAATAGACCGTTACGATTCAGGATCAATCAAAGTAGGAGACACGGTCCTTGATCAATTGAAGGATCGTCAACTCACGGATTACCGCCGGAAATTCGTAGGGTTCATTTTTCAACAGTATAATTTAATTCCAACACTAACCGTTGAAGAAAATGTAGAAGTAGGCCGGGAATTGAGCCAGCAGCCACTTCATATGAAAGATACACTTGAAAAAGTGGGCATGTGGGATAAGAAAGATAAGTTCCCTTCTCAACTGAGCGGGGGTGAACAGCAGCGTGTCGCAATAGCGAGAGCACTAATTAAGAACCCGCAAATTTTACTCTGTGATGAACCAACAGGTGCCCTTGATGAAGAAACAGGGAAAAACATATTGAAATTGTTGAAGTTCGTCAATGAGCAGTACGGAACGACGGTTTTAATCATCACCCATAACCAGGGAATCGGTGAAATGGCCCATTCCGTGATTCGAATGAAAAGCGGTGAAATTGTAGATTCTTATGAAAACGAAAATCCTGTCCATCCAGAGAAGGTGACATGGTCATGATTCTAAAGAAATCTGTGTACCGAACATTAAAAGAAAAGAAATTCCAATATGCCGGGGTGGCTGTTCTTCTTTTACTTGCAGTTATGCTTTATGTGTCCTTATCCATGGCCATCACGACACTTGAATCAAGAAATGAAACTTTTTCGAAGGACTATAAACAGGAGAGTTTTCATTTTGTAGCAGGTGAGGATGTTGCAGATGAAAAACTCTCTGTATGGGAAGATGAGTACAATGTGACCTTAGAGAAACGTGAGTATGCTGATTTTCAGGTCGAGGATTCGACGTTACGCGTGTTTACGACTACGGAATCCGTAAATATTCCTTACATCGCTGAAGGGAGAGCGCCAACGAGCGATCAAGAACTTGCTATATCCAAAGTGTATGCTGAGAAACATCAGTATGAGCTGGGGGACGCCATTACACTCGATGATCGCGAGTTTGAAATTACAGGCTTCGTCTATTTGCCTGATTATATTTATATGGTCGAACAAATGACAGATTTGCTAGCGGATGCTGAAAAATTCGGAGTCGCAGTCGTTTCCGGTTCGAGTTTTTCGGTAAATGGACAGACGGAAATTCTAGGATGGACGGAGAATGGAGACGTCCCTGATGGGTTTAGGGAATCGGTAAGTGAAGAAACGGCTCTTTTGCAATTCGTGAACTCAGAAGATAACCCGCGCATAGGTTTCGTGGAAACAGAAATCGAAGGCGCAAAGGGCATGACGACGACATTACCGCTGTTCATTCTTGCCCTCTCCATCGCTATGGTATTGATGCTTATGAAGCGGCGTATGGAAATGCAACGAAAAGAAATTGGCACGCTTATGGCCCTTGGGTACCGTAAGAAAGAATTGGTCCGGCATTATTTAGGGTATGCCTGGTTCATTGGATTGGGAGGAACAGTCGGCGGTTTAACTGCCGGTGCTGGCCTGTCTGTACCGCTTTCGAACCTGTATGCGAATTATTTTAATTTACCAGCCCTCTCTATGTTTGACTGGGATCCTTTCGTTCTTGTCATAGGATTTGTCATTCCTTTATTGCTTTTGATCTTACTCACGACCTTCGTCATCAGTCGGACATTGCGTACGGAACCACTGACACTTTTAAGGCCTAAAGAAATGTCAAACGGGAAAAAATCCTGGCTTGAAAAACTTCCCCTTTTGCAAAAAGGAGGTTTTATTCGCAGGTTCCGATTGAGGTTACTGGTGAGAAACAAAGCACGAAGCTTCTATATTTTTATCGGGGTAATGTTCTCCACGGTTTTATTATTGTTTGGATTGATTACGTTCAACAGCATGGACCAGCTCGTAGAAACGACGTATAAGGAAATTTTGAAATACGATTATGCTGTCCACTATCAATCGTTGATGACGGAAGAAACGGAGGATGAACAAAGTCCTTTCACTATGAACGAACTTGGTGTCGTGGATGAAGACGTGAAAATTACGGCATACGGAATGGAAAAAGATAACGAGTTTATTCAATTGAGTGCGGAAGGGGAAAGTTTGCAATCCGATTTTTCAGAAGGAGCGATTATCAGTGCTCCTCTAGCTGCGGTACTTGGTGTAGGAGAAGGGGATGAAATCAACCTCAAAAACTCACTGAATTCGGATACGATGCAGTTAGAGGTCGCTGCAGTAGCTGACCTTTATATTGGGAATAACCTGTATCTTCCTCGCGAGGAATTGAACGGCTTCCTAGGTTTTCCTGACGAAGCTTATACAGGAACATGGCAAAAGCAGTCTCCGGAAAATAGTGAAAATGTTTATATGGTAGAAGATAAGCAGAAGGCGATCGACAGCTTTGAATCGACGACAGGCGCAACTAGAGCTTCTGTGGCCGGAATGGCCGTGTTTGCTGTATTAATTGGAGTGATTGTTCTTACTTTGCTCACTAATTTGATTGTGGAGGAAAATTCACCTTCGATTTCGTTGTTCAAAGTAATGGGCTATCATGACAAGGAAGTTTCTAAACTTGTCTTGAGTGTGTACACTCCTATCGTACTGATTGCTTACTTTGTTTCGATCCCGCTCGCAAGTTTGAGCTTGCAGCAAACGATGAACACACTCGTTCAAGAGACCGGTTTTCTTATGCCGACAGATGTAGCGTGGTGGATGGTCGTGATTGGATTTATTGTCATCCTGCTTACGTATTGGCTTTCTCTTGGGCTGTCTAAACGAAAGTTGAAGAATGTATCGTTACAGGAAGCATTGAAAAAGCAGCAAGACTAGAGAAAAAGGACAGCGGCCAGGCCGCTGTCCTTTTTCGCGCGCAAGAAGCCTGGAACGCGCGCAAGAAGCCTGGAACGCGCGCAAGAAGCCTGGAACGCGCGCAAGAAGCCTGGAACGCGCGCAAGAAGCCTGGAACGCGCGCAAGAAGCCTGGAACGCGCGCAAGAAGCCTGGAACGCGCGCAAGAAGCCTGGAACGCGCGCAAGAAGCCTGGAACGCGCGCAAGAAGCCTGGAACGCGCGCAAGAAGCCTGGAACGTGCGCAAGAAGTCTGGAACGCGCGCAAAAAAAGCGAGCGCAATGCTCGCTTTTTTCTATCCGAAGAATTTCTTCAGCACTGTCATTCCGAGCTGGGAGCCGGGATAGCGGAAGTTCTGGTCGAACCGGGTCGTTTGTTTTGTGATGCTTTTCTCGTGCGTAAAGGTATCAAAGCTTCGTTTGCCATGATAGCTGCCCATGCCGCTCTCGCCGACGCCTCCAAATGGAAGGTGTGGATTGATGATATGGTAAAGGGTATCGTTGATGCATCCGCCGCCGAAAGAAATCGAGTTAAGGATGCGCTGCTGTTCGATTTCGTTTTCACCAAAGTAATATAGGGCAAGCGGCTTTGGACGGCTGTTGATTTTATCAATGGCTTCATCGAGTTCATGATAAGTCAGAACTGGAAGCACAGGCCCGAAGATTTCATCTTTCATGACTTGATCTTCCCAGGACACCTGATCGAGAATGGTAGGGGCGATTTTGTGTTTGGATTCATCCAATGAGCCGCCCACAACAACCGTACCGGTATCGAGGTACGAAGATACGCGTTCAAAGTGCGCTTGGTTCACGATTTTGGTGTACTCTTCATTGTCCAAAGGATTCTCTCCGTAAAACTGCTGAATGTATTTTTTCATGGTACGGATCAAGTCCGCTTTCACTTCGTGGTGGACGTAAAGATAATCAGGTGCAATGCACGTTTGTCCTGCATTGGTGAATTTGCCCCAGACGATTCGTTTGGCGGCAAGATCGATGTTTGCATCTTTGTGGACAATTGTTGGACTCTTTCCTCCAAGTTCCAGTGTTACCGGGATAAGCTGTTTGCTCGCTTTTTCCATAATGATCTTTCCAACGGGCACGCTTCCGGTAAAGAAAATATAATCAAGCGGTTGGTCCAGCAGCTCCTGGGTGACGTCTTTATCCCCTTCAATCACGGCTATTAAGTGGGGAGGGAAATATTGCTCAATCATTTTTTTCAATACCCACGAAACGGTCGGTGTAAGTTCAGAGGGTTTGATGATCACCGTATTTCCGGCCGCAATCGCACCGATCACCGGAGCAAGGGCGAGCTGGACTGGATAGTTCCACGGAGCGATGACCAATACAGTACCATAGGGCTCTTTTCGAATGAAGTTTTTTGAGCCTGTATGGGTAAGAGGTGTTTTCACTTTGGTCGGCTGCATCCATGTTTTCAACTGTTTCACATGGTGATCGATTTCACTTTTCAAAAAGGCGATCTCTGATGCGTACGCTTCATATTCCGATTTGTTCATATCGAATTTCAAAGCATTGAGGATCGGTTTTTCAAAGGTCGTCAGCATCTTTTTCATTTTTAACAGTTGTTCTTTACGGAAAGCATAGCTCTTCGTATGTCCTTCTTTGAACCATGATTTTTGTAGCTTCACCGTTGGGTGCATACAGCTCCTCCTTTATTAAGTACGTTTAATGGGGTGTTGATAAAAATCGTATGCGATGGTTGTGTTCGGGAATATGGTCTGTGCTTCGTCCAGGAGCTCCTCCACCGAATCACCCTGGTACCTGGAAGAAACATGATTCAAAATCAATTCGCCAACATTTGCTTTCTCTGCAAGGGTGGCGGCTTGTTTGACGGTAGAATGAAAATAATCATAAGCCATCTTTTCTTCATCCCCGGCAAAAGTCGCCTCATGGACGAGGACGTCGCTGTCTTTTAAGACTTCTGCAAGATGCTGAAGGTAACGTGTGTCTCCTAAAATGGCGACTTTTCGACCCTTTTTAGGAGGTCCAATCACCTCGTTGCGATGGATGACTCTTCCATCTTCAAGGACCGTCCGTGGTTGGTTTTTAATCCTTTGATAAATAGGCCCAGGTTTGACGCCTAGTGCCTTCAGCTTGTCTGGCTGGAGCTCGCCAAGTTGATCTTTTTCCTTAAGGATATATCCATAGCTTTCAAGTCCATGTTCAAGCTTAACGGCTTCAACGATGAACTGTTCGTCTTCGAAAAGCTCTCCTTCTTCCACTTCTTCAATGTAAAGGGGATAGCGAAGGTGCGTTCCGCTCAATTCGAGACTGATATCAATGTAATCTTTTAAACCGCGCGGCCCGTAAACGGTTACAGGGGTTTCTCCACCTTGGAAAGAACGGCTGCTCAATAGTCCGGGCAGTCCGTATATGTGATCCCCATGAAGGTGGGTGATAAAAATCACTTCAATTCGTCGCGGACGTATGTTTGTATTCAATATTTGCTGTTGTGTGCCTTCTCCACAGTCAAAGACCCATGTCGTTCCACGCTCTTCAAGAAGGCGGAGGACAAGGGAGGAGACATTTCTTTCTTTCGATGGGACACCAGATCCCGTTCCTAAAAAAAATAGTTCCATTGCCAACACTCTCCTACACTTATCATGATACCACCAGAAGGGGGAGAACACACTTGAAATGCCATAAAAAAACTGCCGGATGTGTTTCCGGCAGTTGACAGGTGTTTACCAGGCACGAGTGTATTGTCTCGGCCCTTCTAATGGGTAGCCGAGTTCATCGGCTGCTTCTTTCGGCCAGTATGGGTTTCTCAAAAGAGCCCGGGCCAGGAAAACCAGGTCGGCCCGCTCGTTTTGCAGGATTTCTTCCGCCTGATTTCCACTTGTGATCAAACCGACAGCGCCTGTGTCGATGCCGGCGCCTTGTTTGATTTGTTCGGCGTAGGTGACCTGGTATCCTGGGTACGGATCGATGGCAGCTGGTACGACACCACCTGAGCTGACGTCGATGAGGTCCACGCCCTGAGACTTCATTTCACGGGCAAAATAGATAAAGTCGTCCATGGTGTTTCCATCTTCATGATATTCTTCTCCAGAGATTCTGACGAACAGTGGTCCATCCCACTCTTGCTTGACGGCTTCGATTGCTTCACTTAAGAAACGGTAACGGTTTTCACGAGTGCCTCCATACTCATCTTCTCGCTTGTTCGTAAGAGGGGAGAGGAATTGGTTGATCAAATACCCGTGGGCCCCGTGAAGTTCAATCACATCAAAACCGGCTTTTTTAGATCGGCCAGCTCCTTCACGGAAAGCTTCGACTGTACGGTGAATGTCTTCTTTGGTCATTTCTGTGGGAACCTTCATGGATGCACTGAAAGCTTCAGCACTCGGCGCGAAAGTTTCATCCCTTAAGTTGGCTTTACGTCCGGCGTGGGCCAGCTGAATGCCTGCTTTAGCCCCGTGGCGGTGAATGCCTTCATTGATTTTTTGTAATCCTTCAATGTGTTCGTCGCTCCAGATGCCAAGGTCTTCATGGGAAATACGGCCCTCGGGTAAAACAGCGGTCGCTTCTGTTATAATCAGACCAACTTGTCCAGCTGCACGGCTTTCATAATGGGTAAGGTGAAAGGGCTGAGCATAGCCGTCCTGATTATCCGATGAGTACATACACATCGGAGACATGACGATGCGGTTTTTTAATGTAACGTTTCTTACTGTATAAGGTTGAAATAATTTATGTTTCAACGATGATCCTCCTCCGAATTACGGAAAAATTGTTTCAATTCTTTGATTGAATACCGGTTGCCCCGCCATTCAATTCCCCCGCGAATCCATGTCAGGATAAGTGCTCTTGCAAGCATGAATACAAACAAAAGAGCAAAAATCGGCAGACCGAAAATCATCCACCATGGATAGTTTGTGAAAGAACGGGTGGTTAAACCATATAAACAAAATAACAAAAGGATGTTGATTGCGCTAATGATTTGAACGGAAGGACTTCCGATAAAGACGAAAATGAATGGAAACACTTGCGAAATCAGGACACCGAAAAGAGCAAACAAAGACAGGGGAATGGAATAATTCAATCCAGCAAAGGCATTTTTTTCGAAACCTTTTAGAGCGGACTTGAAGTCAGGGTACCATTCGACAGAGAGAAGCTGCTTGGCTGTGACGAGTTTTTGTCTGAATCCAGCCGCTTTGATTTTCTGTCCGAGGGCAAGATCATCATCAGGTCGGAAACGCACCGCTTCATGGGTTCCTGTCTTTTGATAACATGATTTCGTCATCATTTGGAAAGCCCCAATCCCCATCCCGCCTCTACGCTTCTCCTGGTTGGCCGTCCATGGCCGTTTTAAATAACCGAAACCGAACAAAAAGTAGGAGATTAAGCCTCGTAACGCAAATGAACGTGCCTTTAGGTCCGGTGCTGCTGTGAGGTGATCGAGCTCTTCTGCTTTCATGGCTGTTATCGCCTTTACGAGGGTTTGTTCTTCAAATTGAATGTCTGCGTCTGTAAAAACCAAATAAGCGCCAGCGGCTAGCTCGGCGCCTTTTTTCAGAGCATGATTTTTCCCAAGCCAACCTTCTGGCAGGTGGTCGATATGAACGGCTCGAGTGGAAGAGTGCAGGGCAGCTGCTTCATCGATGATTTCACCCGTTCGGTCACTGGATCGGTCGTTCACTGCGATGATTTCACACCTCACGTCTTTCTGGTTCGCAAGGGTTTGTAGCGTTTCGTGAATAGAGGTTTCTTCGTCTTTAGCGGCGATGATCACAGAGATGAGCTCGGACGCTTGAGAAGGAACGGTATGTTCGAGCTTTGGAATTCTTCTAATTCCTTGAAGAAAGTCTATGAGCAGGATGATCCATATAAATAGAAGTCCGAAAAACACCCAAAACATATTAACGATTTCTCCGTTTTCGATAAAGATCACGATATTCGATGGCCTGATGAGGAACATCTGTGAAAATTCCGTTTACACCCAGGCTGTAACACTTCTTCATCATGGAAGGGCGGTTGACCGTATATATGCGGAGTTCGAGATTTTCTTTGTGGCAGCGCTTCACGAGCTTTTTATCCAGAAGGCGGTGTTTCACATGTAAAGCGTCACACCCTTCGGATTTAGCGTATTGAGGGAGGTTCCGCATTTTCGTTGATGTCAAGAATGCCGTCTGAATCGAGGGGTTGATTTCTTTCATGCGTGTGAGGGATTCAGCATTGAAACTGGAAATAACGGTCCGTTCCAGGACGTGGTATCTTTTTAGAGATTCATAGACAATCCGCTCGATGTTTTTGTAGGCGATGACGTTCGTTTTCAGTTCGACATTTAAGAACATAGGCTGGTCTCGAAACCAGCGAAGAAACTCGTCCAGTGTTACAATATAAGTGTCAGAAAATTTAGGAGAAAACCAGCTTCCTGCATCAAGCAGGCGCAGCTGAGCATATGTATAGTCTTGTACGAACCCTGTTCCGTTGGTGGTGCGTCTCAGGTTTTCATCGTGGATGAGGACGGGGATTTGGTCTTTGGTTAGCTGCACATCGGTCTCGATTCCGTCAGCTCCGGCTGCACGCGCTAATTCAAAAGCAGGCATCGTATTTTCAGGAGCCAGCTTACTCGCTCCTCTATGAGCGTAAATAAGGGTTTTCATCGTGACGTTCACCTCTTCCAAGTAGCTTATGAGTTTGATTGTGTTTGATAATCCAGCAAAAGTCAATAAGGAGTGTGACCCCATGACAGTTTGGCAGACGAAAGAGCAGTTGACGGATCTCTTATGTTCTTTGGTAGAGTATCCGAGTATAACGAACAGCAATGAGGAAATCGCAATCATCGAATACTTATATTATATTTTGGAAGATCGCGATTATTATAAAAAACGGCCCAGCCACCTCAACTTGCATCCGCTGGACGATGGGCGTCAATTACTGACAGCCTTAGTGAAGAAAGACGAAGCCAAGGAAACGCTTGTATTGATTTCCCACGTCGATGTGGTAGGAATTGAGGATTACGGTTCTTATCAGAATCTTGCTTTCTATCCCCGTGAGCTCACTCAAGAGCTACATAAGAATGTTGATGATCTGCCGAAAGAAGCCGCCCGTGACCTGGAGTCAGGGAATTGGCTCTTCGGTCGTGGAACGATGGATATGAAAGCAGGCCTTACCGTCCACCTATCCCTTTTGGAAAAAGCGATGGCCGGGGAGTTTGATGGGAATCTTCTTCTCGTAGCTGTCCCTGATGAAGAAGTGAACTCCGAAGGTATGCTGGCTGCTCTTCCTGCTCTTGCCGAAATTCGGGATAAGGAAGATCTTGTCTATAAAGCGGCTCTGAATGGCGAGCCGATGTTCAGCAAATATCCCGGAGACCCTGCTTATTATTTGTACACAGGTTCCATTGGAAAGACGCTGCCGGGTTTTTTATGTTACGGAAAAGAAACGCACGCGGGTGAACCGTTCGGAGGATTGAATGCCAATCTGATGGTCAGCTACTTAGCACAGGAGATGGAACTGAACGAAGCCTTTATTGAAAAAGTGGGAGGAGAACGGACGCCGCCCCCACTCAGTCTGATGCAGCGGGACTTGAAATTTGAGTATTCGGTGCAGACACCCCAGGCAGCGGTCGCGATGTACAATGTCCTGTATATGAAGCAGTCAATTACAGAACTGAATGAAAAACTTTTACAGGCGGCCCAGCGGGCAAAAGCGAAGATCATCAATCATTACCACCATCAGGCGTCTTTTTACTTGGAAGGCACCCAAACATCCGCCTTCCACCCGGATATCACCATCCTGACCTATGATCAGTTATACAAGGAAGCGGTCGCACGGTACGGGAAAATGGAAGTCGATCGCCGTCAGAACCGGTTAGTCAATTTGAGAGACCAGGGCGATCGTGATTTCTCTACAACATTGGTTCAAAGTCTTGCATCCATATGCAAAGACATCAGCCCGATGATCGTCCTTTTTTACAGCCCGCCTTTTTATCCGGCCGTGTCGTCGAATGATGATCCTTTTATCCAGCATGGGGCCAAAACGGCCATCGATTACGCCAAGGAGAAGTTCGGTGAAGAACTTGAAGTGGTGGAGTACTTTACAGGGTTAAGTGATTTGAGTTTTATCGGACCGACATCTTCCACCTCTTCCCTCTCTGATTTGACGAAGCAGATGCCGATTCACGGCAATGGTTTTGAGTGGCCGACAGAAGTGATGGAATCGATCACAATGCCGATTATCAACATCGGACCATTAGGAAGAGACCCGCACCAGTGGACGGAACGCCTGGAATTATCCTACAGCTTTGAAAAACTGCCGCAGATTTTGACAAGGGTCATTCATGAGTTCTTTAAGAGGGATCGTGGGTAAAAGGTCTTTGAGCAAACTTTTCTAAAAGGTCGGTGGTAGAGTGGGAGTTATTTTTGTGACAGGGTTATCTGGTGTCGGAAAAACGAGTGTACTGCAGAGATTGGAGAATGAAGGCTACGATGTGGTGGATACCGATGATCATGGCTACACGAAGAAAGTCGCTACAGGAGAAGGGGAGGAAATCGTGTGGGATGAAGAAGAAATTTCCCATCTCATCGAAAGAAAAAGGCACACTCATTTAATCCTGTCCGGGTGTTATTCAAATCAAGGGAAGTTTTATAAATCTTTTGAATATGTTGTCCTCCTGGAGGCTCCTTTGGATGTTATGCTTGGTCGTGTGAATAAAAGAAATACGAATCCTTATGGAAAGCATCCAGTTGAAAGAAAAGAAATCATTGGTAATTTCACTCATGTGCTGCCAAAACTGCGGGCCGGCGCAGATGTGGTGATCGATACTTCAAAGGTGAGCATCTCTGAAACGGCCGATCGTCTGAAAAGTTTAATGATCCTGGCACATCAGGTCAGGATTTAGATATAAAAAAGCGTCCGGAAATCATTCCCGGACGCTTTTGTTTATGATGGATTAACCATTGTATTCGAATCCTGCTCCAGGACCGATTGGTGCGCCGGTCAGCATCCAAATCAACAGCATCAATGTCCAAATGGCAAAGAATGCAATGGAATAAGGAAGCATGGTAGATATCAATGTACCAATACCGACCTTCTTATCATACTTTTGGGCAAACGCAATGACGATTGCGAAGTATGGCATCAATGGTGAAATGATGTTCGTCGTAGAGTCGGCAATCCGGTAAGCAAGTGTCGTGAGCTCCGGAGAGTAGCCGAGCTGCATCATCAACGGGACGAATACGGGAGCCATAATCGCCCATTTCGCTGACGAGCTTCCGATGAACAGGTTGATGAAACCAGCCACGAACATGAACGCAATGATGAGTCCGATGCCTGTGAAACCGATGGAATCAAGGAATTCGGCACCGCTGACAGCAATGACTTTTCCGAGATTGGTATGGTTGAAGTAGGCAACGAATTGACCAGCCGTGAAGGCAAGGACAATGTAGATTCCCATGCTTGCCATCGTTTCAGACATTTGATTGGCTACGTCCTTATCATTTTTGATTTCATTCGTGATCTTCCCGTAAACATAACCAGGGACGAAGAACATAATCAGAATGACAGGCACTAAGCTATGGAAAAATGGAGATGCTAAGAAATCATCAGGGTTACGCAATGGTCCCCAGGATGGTACGACGAGAAGGGAAAGCAGGCCGATGGTCACGATAAACGCGATCAACGCACCGATCATACCCTTTTTCTCGAGTGGAGAAAGGTAGTTGACTTCTTCTTTCACGCCACCTTTGTATTCACCAAGACGAGGCTCGACGATTTTGTCTGTTACGAGTGTACCGACAATCGTAAGGACGAAAACAGAGACGATCATGAAGTAATAGTTCATCGTATAAAGAATCGTATCCGCATACGCAGGATCAATGGTTGCTGCCGCTTGAATCGTCAAATCACCAAGCAATGGATCGAGCGATGTGAGCAGCAAGTTGGCACTGAAACCAGCGGAAACCCCGGCGAATGCTGCAGCAAGACCTGCAAGCGGGTGACGCCCAAGACCAGCAAATAGCACCGCTCCGAGTGGTGTCAAAACAACGTAACCGGCATCAGCAGCCATACTGGACATGATACCACCGAATACGAGCGCTGCTGTCATCAATGAACGTGGTACGGATGTAACGAGTCCACGAAGCATCGCACTGATCAGCCCTGACCGTTCGGCAATACCGATACCCAGCATCGTAACAAGAACGGTACCGAGCGGTGCGAAGCCTACGAAGTTTTCTACCATGCTTTCAAACATGTATTGAATGCCGTCACTGGAAAGCAAGTTGACGACTTGTAACGTTTCGCCGGTCGCTGGGTCTTCGACTTCCACGTTCATCGTGGAGAAGATCCAAGAAGCGACGACAACCATGAGTGCAAATATTGCGAACAATGTGACAGGGTGAGGCAGTTTGTTCCCGACACGCTCAATCCAGTCGAGCATGCGCATTGTCAACCCTTTCTTTTCTTGTTGTTCCATGATCTTCCTCCTTATTGACCTTTACATTTCTTTTAAATTTACAATGACGCGTTAAAGTATAATGAAAAGTAATTTTTATTTGAAGTCTTTTGGAAAAAGTCCCACTAGAAAAAGAATTATGAATAATGTGACGGCTGTAATCTTTGTCATATAGGAGGAAAAGATAGGGCAATCATGCTACAATATAGAAAAGTGAATGATCATTCAGTATGGAGGAAG
The DNA here is from genome assembly GCF_009856415.1 of Halobacillus litoralis. Classification (GTDB taxonomy): domain Bacteria; phylum Bacillota; class Bacilli; order Bacillales; family Halobacillaceae; genus Halobacillus; species Halobacillus litoralis_C. The sequence continues at coordinate 210,211 of NZ_WMEZ01000001.1, forward strand.
TGTTATGAAAACATTGAAGGATACCATTACACAATTCACGTTGCCGACCCCTTATGCGGTTGGGGATGTTCATGTTTATTTAGTAAAAGGAGATCGGCTGTCCCTTATTGATGCAGGGGTGAAAACAGAAGAGTGCTGGAAAGCCTTAGTGGAACAGTTAAAGGAAGCGGGGTACGAGCCGGAAGATATCGAACAGGTGATTTTGACTCACCACCATCCCGATCATATGGGGCTTGTCGAACGGCTGCCCAATGTAGATGTTATCGCCGGCCACCCGAAATTGAAGCCTTGGCTCGAGCGGGAAGAAGATTATTTCTCTCATTATGAGGAGTTCTTCAAAGGCATGTACAAGGAATCTGGAGTGCCTGATCGCTTTTTTCCATTGTTAAAGGGATTGAGGAAGACATTGAAATGGACGTCGGAAGGAAAGCTTACCCATGAATTGACCGAAGGCGACCGATTACCGGGGCATGAAGAATGGGTGACGATCGAAACTCCCGGCCATGCTCAAAGCCATTTATCCTTTTATAGAGAAGGGGACGGGGCGCTCATCGGTGGAGATCACTTGCTCTCCCATATTTCTTCCAACCCTCTACTTGAGCCGCCTCACAACAAAGGAGAGGCACGCCCAAGGCCTTTGCTTGATTATCGCCAGTCTATGGAAAAGTTGTTACAGTGGGAGATCGGTACCGTTTATCCAGGGCACGGGGAAATGTTTAATCATGCACACGAGCTGATTCCAGAACGCTTGAAAAAGCAGGAACATCGTGCAGAAAAAGTGTTCCGGATGTTTAGCGATGGGCCATTACGTGCATATGACGTATGCAAGCGTCTCTTTCCGAAACATATCGAGAATCAATTCGGTTTGACGATGTCTGAAACAATCGGACAACTGGACTACTTAGAAAGCGTTGGAAAGCTTAAGGTTTCTTACGTAGACGGAGAGAAATTCTATCAAGCAAATAGGTGATCGAATGAATGAACGAGTAAAAGGAAAAAAAGTGCTTATCACAGGAGCCTCGAGTGGAATTGGCGAATTTCTTGCCATTCACGTCGCGCAGGAAGGCGGGACCCCGATCCTTGTTGCGCGGACCGCACACAAATTGGAAATCATCGCAGAAAAGATTGAAGAAGCCTTTGGCGTCAAAAGTCCATGGTACCCTGCGGATTTATCGAATGATGCGGAGTGGAAAGATACAATTGACCGGATTTGTTATGAACATGGATCCATCGACGGACTGATCAACAATGCAGGGGTCGCTGTGTTCGATCCTGTGGCCGAATCGAATTGGCAGGATATCGAGCGTATGCTGTCTGTTAACGTGAAGTCCCTGTTCCGCGCCACGCATCAGTTGCTGCCACATTTGGTGCAGCACGGAGAGGGCCATATCATCAACATCGCATCCCAGGCAGGTAAAATCGCCACCCCGAAATCAGCTGTTTATGCCGCGACGAAACACGCGGTCATAGGCTTCACGAATGCCTTAAGGATGGAAGTAGAGCCTTTAGGCATCTATGTCACTTCTGTCAACCTCGGACCTGTGAGAACGAATTTCTTTCAACAGGCGGACCCGAGCGGGAAGTATGAGAAGTCGGTCGATAAGATCATGCTTGATCCGAACCGTGTAGCAAGAACGGTCGTCCACCATTTATTTACGAAACAGCGGGAGGTCAATATGCCTTCCTGGATGGATTCCGGTAGCAAAGTATATTCTCTCGCACCAGTCGCGATGGAAAAACTCATGCAAAGACAATTCAACAAAAAATGATACCATCCACCTGTCCAGACCAAAGCCTCTTTCCATCCAGGAAAGAGGCTTTTTGTATGGGGTGAGTGGGAAAATATGTATGACCTGGTACACCAATATTTGTAAGACCTGGTCAGACAGGAAATGGTAGAAGGAATTGGAACTTGCAAATGCGAACATATATTCGCATAATGGGGATATACTAGGATAAAGGAGGTGGAGACGACATGGGTGATCCGAGCATTGATTATGGGAGGTACCCGGACAGGGGGATTTTGTGTGTGGATATGAAGAGTTTCTATGCGAGCTGTGCGGCGATTGACCGCGGACTCGACCCGCTTACGGTCCCGCTTGCGGTCGTGGCGGATACGAACCGGAAAGGAAGTGTCGTATTGGCTGCGACCCCAGCGATGAAAAAGAAATACGGCATCCGCACGGGAAGCCGCCTGTTCGAAATTCCTTCCGCACCGGAAATCGTCATCGTCTCCGCGCAAATGAGGAAGTACTTAGAGGTGTCCACCCAAGTAACGAACCTTTTTCACAAATTCGTCCCGAAAGAAAAGATCCATACGTACAGCGTCGATGAGAGCTTTTTAGAAGTAGGGGATAACAAAGGGAAATTCGGCGTGCCGGAAGAAACGGCTCAAATGATCGTCGATGAATTAAAAGAAACGTTCCATCTGGATGCAGCGATTGGCATTGGTCCGAACATGCTGCTTTCCAAACTCTGCCTCGATCTTGAGGCAAAAAAGAAAGGCATCGCCCGCTGGACGTATGATGACTTTCAAGAGAAATTGTGGCCGGTTGCCCCCCTGTCAGAAATGTGGGGCATTGGTCCGCGTCTTGAACACCGGTTGAACCGCATGGGCATTTGGTCTGTCGGGCAACTGGCAAAGTTCCCTCTCGATCGCCTTGAAAAAACGTTTGGCGTGATGGGCAACCAGCTGTACTACCACGCCAATGGCATCGATTTGTCCGACCCTGGTGCTCCGATCATTCACGGTCAGGTGAGCTATGGAAAAAGTCAGATTCTCCTTCGTGATTATCAAGATCCCGAAGAGGTGAAGTACGTCATACTAGAAATGTGTGAAGAAGTCGCCCGTCGTGCCCGGAAAAAAGGCCATGCAGGGAGAACGATTTCTCTCGGGATCGGCTACAGTAAAAGCGAAGGATCGGGCGGATTTCACCGCTCTGTATCCATTGAGCATCCAACGAGCATTACAATGGACATTTACCATGCCTGCCTCACCCTGTTCCACCGCTTTTTTAACGGCGGGGTCGTCCGCCGCATCTCCGTCACCCTCGGAAACATTACGGAAGATGCCAATGTCCAGCTCGACTTGTTTGATGACGGCCGCGATAAAAAAAGAGACCTTGGCTATGTGATGGATGAGATTCGCGAACGATACGGGCAGGATACGCTCCTCCGCGCCGTATCCTGGACAAATGCAGGAACCGCCCGCCACCGAAGTCGTCTCGTCGGCGGACACTACGCAGAATAAACATAACCGTTGCCTCTGAAGCTCTGTTTTCTTACAATAGAAGAAACAGGAGGGATGAACGATGAAACTACGCATCACCGAAGAAGCGAAGCAGCAGCTAGAACAAATTCAGGATCCCGAGCGTCCACTCATCCGTCTTTTTTATGACACGGAAGGATGTGGATGCGGCGTAAATGGACTGCCAACCATTCGTTTGGAAAAAGAAGAACGCTCTACAGATCTCAAAGTAGAAAATGATGATTATTCCGTCATTATCGACGATCAGCAAGCCACTTTTTTCAAAAAAGAAATGAAGCTTGATTTCATGAGAGGCACCTTCCGCCTTTCCAGCCCGGACGGAATCTTGAACCCGATCATCCCGATCAAAGACGTGAAAGAAGGAGCGACTGTATGAGTAAGAAAAAGCCGCAGCCCGGATCTCTCGGAGACCAGCTGAATGCCGACGTTCTTTCAAAGCTGAAATCCAAAAAGACGGAGCTCAAGCAGCAGGCCGTCGAGCGTGAAGAACAGGAAAAACAGCGTCGCATCGAAGAGCGCAAGCGGGCAGAAGCAAACAAAAGTTTTGAGGAACTGTTGAATGAAAGTGAGCTCGACTGGAAATCCTTCAAAAAATAAGCACTCCACAATGGGGTGCTTATTTTTTGTGACTTCCTCTCGTTAGGGCCGTTAGGGCGCTGTCTAATGATTTTTCGGAAAAATTGAAACATTCGGACCTTGCCGGCCGTATAGCAAGCCAGGAGGGAACAAAATGGTCAATTTTTTCCTTGTATTCTTCATTGGAACGTTAGGAGTGACGCTCGCTGTCATCGGGTGCTTTCTTGCGGTTGTACGTAACCTTCGATCACCAAGCGAGGCGGAGCGGATAAGGCATTTGGAAAAAGAAGTGGAAGCATTAAAGGATAGTGAACAGAGTGAGATGTAAGGCATGCGGACGCACTTGGACATTTGGAAAAGCACTGCTTTCATCGATAAAAGTCAGCGGCAAGAAAGAATCTCCGCATTGAACATTATTCTACGAAACGCTCCTATCATCGTTCAGGGATACTAGCGGTTTCGTCATTTATAGTGTTTATGCTTTTAATAGAGACGTTCCAAATGCGCCTAACGTCAGCCTTGTTTTTCGCCGTCTTCCTTTTATTGGTCGTCCTATTCGTCCAACCGCTGATGATCCACTTATCGGATGAGGAAGTCTTGCATAAGTAGTGAGGGGTTGTTGAAAGATTTGTTTTCTCTTCTCAAAGGACAAAAAACAAAGAAGATCAAGCGCTATTCAAAAGAGTTCATCATAATCCAGGACCATAAAAAAATGGGCATGAAAATATCTGATAAACGAAGGAACCAAAAACTCTATGGTTTGCCACTCATTCGGGTCATGTTGGAAGAATACGAGGAGAAAGGTCGATTTTTAACCTTGAAGCAATCATTTCAACGCTGCATACGACAAATCAGTCTCGCAGCGAGAGGTTTCAGAGGGTGATGTCTTGAATTATAAATATAGCAACACAGAATTATGGAGAAAAAAAGCGCGGGGTTCGTTGGTTAACATTTTCACAGGGGTATTACCGGTAGGAATTTCACTGTATTTGCACGGCCGTGTCGAGCCATTTATCGTTTTCGGATCAGGTGTGGTCTTTCTATTAGGGCTTTGGCAAATGATTCACTATTACAAAATGCCTGAACGGAATTATGTGTGTTTAGAGGATGACGTCCTTGACATCCGGATTGGAATCGCTGATCCGAACAAGCGCCTGACAGATGAAGAAATTAAGCGTATCCAGCAAATGGATGATGTCATTTCCATAAAATCAGACAAAGATGGGGAAGAGAACATTTACTTAGAAAACTTATCCGATGAGGATGCAGCATCTCTTTTAGACGAACTTAAACACCAATATGGAAACCGCATGCACACCAGCGACCATCCGGCATGATCTACCGTTATTTGAAGAAGGAAATAACCTTATTGCTAAAAGAAGAGAGGAAGAGAAAGGTGAGCCAAACGACAGAACATAACAGTAAAGCATGGGACAAAAAAGTGGAAGACGGGGTGCGTTACACCCAAAGTGTCACGCATGAAACAATCGAAAAGGCTCGTAGCGGCGAGTGGACAATCGGTGTGACCGCCGATCGTCAAGTGCCTAGAATCTGGTTTCCTGAATCGTTAAAAGGGGTGAAGATTCTCTGCCTCGCATCCGGAGGTGGTCAACAAGGGCCTGTCCTCGCTGCCACAGGTGCCGACGTTACCGTTTATGATTTATCTGAGAAACAGCTCCAGCAGGACAAGCGTGTAGCTGATCAGGAAGGACTCGATTTGAAAACCGTTAAAGGTGACATGACTGATTTATCCGCATTCGCAGATGAAACATTCGATCTCATTGTTCATCCTGTCTCGAACGTATTCATCGAAAATGTACGCCCGGTCTGGAGGGAAGCGGCACGTGTTTTGAAGGAAAAAGGAACGCTTATTTCAGGCTTTATGAATCCTGTCCTTTACTTGTTTGATGCAGAAAAAGAGGACGAGGGCCAGTTGGAAGTAGCCCATACCATTCCATACTCCGCGCTTGATGAGGAAGAAGTGATCGAAGGTGAGACGCTCGAGTTCGGCCACACACTGGAAGACCAACTGCAAGGCCAGACGGATGCAGGCTTCGTCATTGCAGGAATCTATGAAGATGATTTCGGTGGTGGAAGAACAATCGATCACCATATCAAAACAATGATTGCCACAAGATCCGTTAAGTTAAAGGTATAAGGAGCGATTTATGGTTTCAACGATCATAACGGGGTTGTTCTTCTTGTTAGTTGTTTCCGTCGTCATGCTCACCACCTACCGCATGTTTGTGAAAAAACAGTACCCAGACAATTCCTATACACCATTCGATTATGTGAGCGGGCAAACAGAAACGCCTTTTCATGAAGAAGAAAGGGAAGAGGAAGAAGAAAATGACAGAACAGGGCAGCGTTATGACTAACGCCTGCCCTGTTTCTTTAGTTCCTGTGTTATTAAAGTAAATGACAGGGTTGTGTAAGACTTGATTTCGAGATGTTTCCGGGGTTCGTTGCCCTGTTTGGCTTATGCCAGTCGTGTCTACCAGGGCGATGCCGCATTTGAACACTTTCCTGTGGGGGAGTGCCGAGCTTCCTCGGACTGCGTCCTCCGGGATCTCGCCTATCTCCTTCTCCCACGGGAGTCTCGCAGCTTCCCAACCACTCCATTCGATGAGTGTGAAAAACGAATCCTACACTTAGAAGGAGCGTCTTCCAACCTCCTTGTCCAGGAGTCATAAAGCGCGCTGTAATAGCATTTCAATAGGGAAGCCACAGACTTATGCATTTCGACAGAGCTTGGGAACTCCGCTATTCGTGGTAGTGGTTTCGAGACACTGAATATGGCAAAAGGGGCGGAGGGGGATGACGAGACTCCTGCGGGAAAAAAGTGCATGGTGAGACCCCACAGGACGCAGTCCGAGGAGGCTCACCGCGCTCCCGCGGAAAGCGAGTTATCCCCCGCAGCCTCGAATCTCTAACCCAAAAGTCTCGAAACTGAGTCTTCCACAAACGGGAGCTTATAGAAAATGAGAAAATTAGAGAAGGAGTTTCTAGCGTTTGGTGGAATACATAGAACGATAGGAGGGCGTATGATGAACCATTCATTAATCCGAGTAGGGACGATTTATTTACCCGTCCAAGAAGTGGATAAATCCGCAGTCTGGTATAAAGAAAAGCTTGGAGCTGACATCAATTATCAAGATAACCAGAAAGCCATCATAGCTTTAGCAGGCATCAGTATTTTCTTAGTAAAATCAGCGCAGGAACAAACATCAAACTTTTTAGATGAGGACGGAAGCGAGCGTTTTGCTATTACATTTGAAGTAGATGGAAAAGAGACGTTGAAGGCTTTACAGAAAAAATTAAAAGATCAAGGCGTAGAAGTGGGCGAGATTGAAGACAGGGGCCATCCTGGTTTGAATTTTGTTTTCGAAGATTTGAATGGAAACCGGTTGGATGTCTGGAGCGAGTTGAGTCCTGCTTATCGAGGTTGACGATGATTTATTGGTCTGTGACAAGTAGATGGTTTCTCCTGTAAACTATTGATATAGTTTTTACAGGAGTGATCGCTAATGATTCAAGCATTCGTCTTATTTCTATTTGCCGGAGTGGCTGAAATCGGAGGGGGATATTTGATCTGGCTCGCCATTCGTGAAGGAAAGCCGCTTTCCTGGGGAATCGCCGGAGGATTCGCGCTTGCCTTATATGGGGTGATCGCTACGTTTCAAAGCTTCCCATCCTTTGGTCGTGTGTACGCCGCTTATGGCGGGGTGTTCATCATTTTATCAGTATTGTGGGGGTGGGGCGTCGATCGGAAAACGCCCGATTTCTATGACTGGATTGGTGCAGGCATCTGTATGATCGGTGTTTGTGTCATGTTGTTTGCGCCTAGACAATAGGAGATGAAGATCGGATGAAAAAAGGGGTACGTGGTTTGATTGCAGTCTTAGGCGTATGAAGAATATCAATACGCAGGAAAAAGTGCAGGGATTTTGAAAGAAACCCAAACCTTACAACCCTATCTGCCGGTAATTGTGATCAGCGCTAATCATCCTTCTGAACATTGGCGGGAATATCAGCAGTTATTAGCAGAATTGCCCCTGTGCAGAGCAGGTTTTCGCTGATACCGGGCACTCTGTTCATCTAGAGAACCCGGACCTCATCGTTCGTCAGGTTCTCAAACTGATTCAACAAACGTCCCAAAGAAACCAGTTACATAGTTAAGGACGGTCTTCGGATCGTCCTTCTGAGTTTTGAAAGAAAGTATGCTTCGTTTGGGAGGCGAACTCGATTTCTTCTAATGTACGGCAATACACCGATTCAATATCTCCGCTGAATTCCTTTGCATTCTTTTTCATCATATCGAGGACGTGTACACTCTGGAACCAATCTCCCGTCTCCGCTTCTGCATGGACCCAGTCCTCCCACACAATTTCCAGTCTCGGGCTGTAAATTTTGAGCCCGGTCTGCTTTCGTTTGCACGGGCTCACGGTCATTTCATGGACATGACCTGGAGGGGTTTCATTGACATCATTGAATAGTTGCGGCCAGTAATCCTTACGAGAACCTGTGTGTTTATGAGCGGAGCTCCATTGGACGATTTGATCTAATCGGGACCGCACACCATAAAGAAGCTCGTAAAGAGATCTTCCGAGGAGAATGCGTTCGTCCACGGCCGAAAAGTGGTGAACGGTTCCACCTACGAGTTTGATTTTCTGCTGGATCGGAGTCACATAAGGGAAGAGGATATGATTCATTGAAAGCACATCTTGAAGCTTAAACATTACTTTGTCCATAACGGTCGCCATGTAAAGGTGGTTTCTTACCACGCGATTTTCGATATAATGCTGTTCATTGACGATGAGAGCCTTGGTCAATTCTTCACTATTTCCGCTTTCCCAAAAGCGTTCCCAAAAAGGTCTCATGAATTTGGAAACATTCAACGCATCCAACAGGTGGTAGAGAGGGCGGCCATGTTTCAAACTGGCATCATACAATAATAGTTGTGGATAGGCATCCTGAAAAATGAGCCAGTTTCCTCGTTCTAAAAAAACGAAAAAATCTATTCCTTCTTTTCCTGTCAATAACTTCGGCAAATATTCACCCTTCAAGTCTGTCATGTTCCATCCAGCGTTTCTGGATACGAGATGGGCGAGCAGTGCCCAATGAATCTCGGGGTGCTTTTCAAAAAAATGGAGATACGCCATCGTACGCGTGACGTTGTTTCGATTCTTCTTCTGAGTGATTCTCCTTATTTCTTTCACCAGCTTTTCTTCCTGCGTCGTCAACGGGGCTGAGGTTGCTTTCAACGCCGCCTTCAGGTCTTTTTTCAGCCGGCGCCATTTGGATGAAAACATATCCTTCTCACCTCCTACTACGAATATATTTCCGACACGAATGCAACATGATTAACTTAGTATTTGTCTGCCATCATTCTCTATGTAAAAAAAGGAAGGAATTTCAATTCAGATAGCGAATTTTAAGAGAAGGAGGAGCGAGATGGAATGGTCTTTTAAGAAAAAGATAACCATTGATGAGAGCTACCTATACAAATCGCAGCAGTAACCTATGACATACCAGCTTCCACAAGGACCCGAACAACAGCGTAACATCAATGAGTCATGCTGCTAGAAAAGGTTTTGAGCTTGATAAAAGAGGTTGATCTTTTTCATATGAGAGGAGGAGTTTTGGCACGTTCCAGCGAGGTCAGTCCGCGTCATTGCGTCATTCATCCCGCCATACTTCTATGATATTCAACCGAAGAAATGGAGGGGGAAAGGTGGTTCAGTTTCGAACGATTGATTTGAAAAAAGATCGGCAGTCCATCATCGATTTCCGTAAAGATTCGTTTATGGTGAGCTTTGGAAACACCTCAGGCTTTGACGTCAATGCCTATTTGTTCTATGTGATTGAAAAAGTAGAGCAATACCCCGATGGTTTCGTCATGGCAGAGGTAGACGGAGGAGTGATCGGTCAACTGGAGTTATCTGTGAAAAAGGATAAGGATCGGAGGATCGGCTACATCCACTTGTTTTACCTGATCCCTTCAGCGCGTGGGAAAGGCATGGGGAAAGCACTCCACAACTACGCAATCGATTTTTTTGAAAAACGTAACCTGGAGGAATATCATTTGCGTGTTGCACCTGATAATCATCGAGCAAGGCGATTTTATGAGAAGGCGGGGATGAAAACGATCGGTCCTGAACTTGATGGGAAAGTCATTCGGATGAAAGGGTCTGTCACAAAATCCATTTAGGAGGGAATCATATGGAGCAACGTGTGATTTGGGATCATCTGGAGTCTGCTGGAGCGGAACATTTAACATTGAAAAAATTAACCAATCATATGGAGGTACGGGGAACGGTACTTCTTGTCGATCAGGGAGTGCCGCACCATCTTACTTATGATTTGAAGCTCGGACTTGATTGGAAGACCAAAAAAGTGAAGATTTATCAAGAGCAGGAGACCGAGCCTTTTGTTGTCCAGGCGGAAAATCAGGATAAGTGGTGGGTCAATGGAAAGTACGATGAGAATCTGGATGGTGCGACGAACGTCGATTTGACCATCACGCCTTTTTCCAACACCTTGCCCATCAATCGTGTGACCTGGCATATTGGAGAACGACGGACGTTCAAAATGGTTTTTATCGATGTATTAAGAAAAGAAGTATTTCCACTTCTGCAAGTGTACACGTATTTGGGAGACAACGACGGCTATAGGATCTTTCAATACCGTTGCAGGGATTATGAGACAGCAATAGTGATTGATGAAGAAGGGTGGGTCGTCGAGTATCCTGGTGCCTTTGAACGGAGAGCGCTGTTGACAACAGGAGACCGGACGATGGAAAAACAACCACAACCTCTTCTAGCCAATGCCCCATCTTCGTCTGGTGGTTTTTATTGAAAGCTGTACAGTTATTTATTTTTACGTTTCATGTCATATCACCGAAAAAGCGTGATGAAGAGAAATTCTTCATCACGCTTTTTTACTGGGAATCATGGGATAACAGTTAAATAAGGTTGATCAACGATACGATGAATTCCACGTGCACACAAAAACGCCCATTAATCATAGAATAGGTTGATGACTTCTAAAAGGAGGTTGGATTCATTGTATCGGAATCAGTATGGATATACATTCAACCCTTATGGATATGATGGTTACTTTCGCATTCAAAATGATCAATCCCTCGTAAAAGATATGGAAAGAGCGATTAACGGCGAGTACAGTGCGATTGCTTGCTACAATAAGTTAGCTGATTTAGCACCTACACAGCAGGCAAGACAGCAGATTTATGAGATTCGCCAGGATGAAATCCGTCACTATGAGGCCTTTACCAATATTTATAAGCAACTGACAGGAAAACAACCATCCCCGAAAATCACTGAACCGTGCCCCGATCAATACAGGGATGGAATAGAAGCAGCGTTTGTCGATGAACAAAAGACGACAGACTTTTATTATGAAATTGAACGGAAAGCACAGGACCTTTCCATCAAGGAAACTTTCCGTCAGGCGGCTGCTGATGAACAGAACCATGCCGTATGGTTTCTTTATTTTCTTTCATTTCCCAAAAGGGATCGGGGCCAGATAAGACAGCAGGGTTATGGTGCGACAGGTGCCCTGAGCGCTTCTACATTAACCTTGGCAGACATGTTGACGTATGCCATTCAGGATGAGTACCTTGCTCAAGCCCGTTATGAGGATATTAGAAGGGAATTTGGCGATATCCAGACATTCGTCCGAATTCAGGAAGCGGAGAAACGCCACATTTCTGCCCTGAATACACTTTTTACAAGATACCAGATTCCTATACCATCCGATGATGCGAGTCAGTATGTAAGCACTCCTGATAGTGTAAAAGCGGCATATGCTGCTGGGGTTCAGGGAGAAATTGAAAACATATCCATGTATGAGAAGTTTTTATTGTATGATTTGCCAGAGGATGTGAGGACTGTTTTTACACAGTTGAGGAATGCATCATTGAACCATCTCGCAGCCTTCCGGCGAGGCCTTGCACGGTTTGAGGAATCATAAGAGCTGCATGACAGCTCTCTTTACATAAGGCCCACCTGCAGTAGGGATAGTGAGTTCTCCAAATACTATTTGGCAGGATTGTTGAAGACTCTACACTTAGCAACGAATCTGAAAACATCTCGAAACTGAGTCATCAACCAAGAGTCTATATCGAAAAAGGAAAGCAAAATTGAATCGTGATTTTTCTGATGGCTTATGGTATTCTGAATCTAATTGTTAACCGATAAATTTATAGGTTAACTAAATGAGTCATCAGAAAGGGGAATCTGTATGTGGAGTCGTCTAGCGGAAAAATCGTTGAATGGAGAAGAAATCACAGATCAGGAAGCGTTTGATGTGTTGAACTGTCCAGACGATGAACTTCTAAACTTATTACACCAAGCCTACCAAGTTAGGAAAACGCACTATGGAAACAAAGTGAAACTGAATATGATCGTCAATACGAAGTCCGGTTTCTGCCCGGAAAACTGTGGGTATTGCTCACAGTCCAGAGATTCGAGTGCCCCCATCCAAAAATACCGAATGATGGATAAGGACACGATCGTAAAAGGTGCTGAAAAGGCTTCTAGAATGGGATCGGGAACTTACTGTATCGTGGCAAGTGGGCGAGGTCCATCCAAGCGGGAGCTTGATATCGTCACATCAGCAGTCAAAGAAATCAAAGAAGCGTATGATATGAGAGTATGTGCGTGTCTAGGTTTATTGAAAGCTGAACAGGCAGAGCAATTGAAAGAAGCTGGCGTGGACCGCTACAACCATAATATCAACACTTCAGAAAATCATCATGATGAAATAACGACAAGTCATACATATCATGACAGGGTTGGGACAGTGAGTCATGCCAAAGCGGCTGGCATTTCGCCTTGCTCCGGGGTCATCGTTGGGATGAAAGAGACGAAGCGGGACGTCATCGATATGGCACGTGCTTTGAAAGCTCTTGATGCAGACTCTATTCCGGTGAATTTTTTGCATGCCATTGATGGTACAGCATTAGAGGGGACGGATGAACTGACACCTTCCTACTGCTTGAAGGTCCTTTGCTTGTTCCGTTTCATCAACCCAACGAAAGAAATACGTGTCTCCGGAGGTCGTGAAGTGAATTTACGGAGCCTTCAGCCGTTCAGTTTGTATCCCGCGAATTCCATTTTCATCGGTGATTACCTGACAACGGATGGACAGGAAAGTACGGAAGATCACCGAATGATCGAAGACCTCGGATTTGAAATCGACGTCGTTAATGCAGATAAGGTGATGATGTGAGAAAACTGCCAAACGGCAGTTTTTTCTTTTTGTGAAGATAATGATCTGTTCGTGTACACAATATCCATACATCTATTGATATAGTACAGAATAACAATTAGAATTAAATGTAAGCGCTTAATAATTTTTCCGAAAAGGGAGAGGGTATCCGATGCATGTTCCATTGATATTGACTGAATTTCTGGATAGGGCGGTACATTTGTATGGAGAAAAGCCGGCGATCATTGATGAGGACTGGACACTGACTTACCGCGAGTTGAACGCTCGGGTCAACCAGTTATCAAGAGGGCTTGAATCTTTAGGAGTGAAGAAAGGGGACAAGGTCGCTTATCTTGCACCGAATTCGACAGAGATGCTTGAAGGGTTCTACGGTGTCTTCCAGCTGGGGGCCGTCATGACCCCGTTAAATACAAGGTTGAAGCCGGCGGACTACCGTTTCATTTTAGAGCATAGTGAAAGTAAAGTGCTCCTCGTCGATCATACTCTCCTGCCGTTAGTACAAGAGGTTGTCCAGGACCTTCCTTCCATAGAAAAAGTGATTGTGCATGGGGATCCTTCCAAGGAAGGGTATGAGTCTTGGCTGTCCCAATTTTCACCCGACACTTTTGATCGGGAGAATGTAGAGGAGACAGACATCGCCTCTTTACTTTACACAAGCGGAACGACTGGAGATCCTAAGGGGGTATTGCTAAGCCACCGGTCCAATTACCTCCATGCTTTGTCATCCATGCATCACTTAAGGGTTTCCGACCAGGATACTCTACTCCATGTCCTGCCGATGTTCCATGTGAATGGGTGGGGATCTCCTTTTTATTATACGGCGAACGGTGCTACACAAGTGATGCTTCGTAAAACCGATCCAGAATTAATTTTAAATAAAGTAGAGAAATACAATGTGTCCGTGCTACATATGGCGCCTACCGTGTTAAACATGGTCATCGGGGCGTACGAAGAGAAGCAGCCATCGATTGACCAAGACGTAAGAGTCGTAATCGCAGGTTCCGCTCCTCCTCCCGCGTTCGTGCGGAAAGTGGAAGAAGACTTGAAATGGAAATTCGTTCAGGTGTACGGGATGACGGAGATTTCACCATTAATCACTACGTCTGAACTGCGATCGATGGATGTGGACCGACCAGCGGAAGAGCGTTATCGACTGAAAGCGAAAGCTGGTTACAGCATGATCGGCAGCCAAGTGAAGGTTGTGGATGAGTTGGGAGAAGAGGTACCGAGCGACGGAAAATCTATAGGGGAAATCGTAACCAAATCAAACAATGTGATGGAAGGCTATTATAAGAATGTGGAAGCAACCAATGAAGCGATAAGAGATGGGTGGCTTCATACGGGAGATATGGCTGTGGTTGATGACGGAGGGAATATAGAAATTGTCGATCGTAAGAAAGATGTCATCATCAGTGGAGGAGAAAACATATCTTCCATTGAAGTGGAAGCTGCCTTATATGAACACCCGTCTATCCTTGAAGCGGCAGTCGTTGCTGTTCCGGATGAAAAGTGGGGAGAGGTACCCCATGCGGTAGTCGTGGTGAAAGAAGGAGAAACCCTCTCAGAAGAAGAGGTGATTCTGTTTTGCCGTGAGAAGCTGGCTCATTTCAAAGCACCAAAAAGCGTAACATTTATCGAAGAATTACCGAAAACAGCGTCTGGAAAGATCCAGAAAGTCGTCATTCGGAAGAAGTTTTGGAAAGACCACAATCGAATGGTCAATTAAAGAAGGTTCCATTAGCCTAAAGCCGACGCTTTAGGCTTTTTTTGTTTGGGAATTTTTAAAATGTCCCAGCTGTGTAAACGTATGAAATGGTGTAATCGGGAACCGCATTTGTATTCAGCAGATGAAAACATACGGCATAAGACCTTGTTCTGGAAAAAAAGGTCATACTCTGCTTAAATGTTCATTGGAAACAAGAGGTTTTATTGTTGACATATATACCTTATAGGGTATAAAATGTTTTTAGTTCAAGACAAAAAGGAGGAACATCATGTCATTTGTATTAATTGTAACGTTAGTCGTTGGAGCGGGGCTTTTTATCCTTCACCGTTATCTCCCGGTCTCTCATGTGAAGAAGATGGACATGTCCGAAATAACTGCAAAAAATGATGACATGGTCGTTCCTGTTGATACGAGGGATTATCAAACGTCATCTCATGATAAAATGGAACATGCGGTTTGTCTGCCACTGGCATATCTCGAAAGGCACCATCAAGATATCCCACAGCGCCCGATTGTTCTGATCTGTTCAGATGAAGTTGAAAAGAATTTGGCAGCGAGACTGCTGAAAAGAAAAGGGTATGAAGTGATTGGGTATACCATCCCGGTTCAGCACCAGGAGTGCCGGGCGATGCCCTGTATGATTGAAAAGTAAGGGGTGAAACAAATGGAAGCTATCCTCCCATGGATCATTGGAGTGTTACTCGGTTGGTTCATAATTAAAAAGCTTTTACCAGTAAAAGGGGTTCAGAATATAACTGTCCAAGAAACACAGAAGCGTTTGAAAGAAAAAAATGTGCAATGGATTGATGTTCGGACGCCTGGTGAATATCGAGCGAATCACAAAAAGCCATTTAAAAATGTACCTCTCTCTGATCTTGCAAAACGATCGGGCGAATTGGACCGCAATCAGGAAATCGTTTTAATTTGTCAAAGCGGGATGAGAAGTATGAACGCAGCGAAAGTATTGAAAAAGCAAGGGTTTGATAAAATCACCAACGTTAAAGGTGGCATGAGTGCTTGGGGGTGACCAATGTTCCCTCACGAAAAAGATCAGTAGAATCTGGTCTTTTTTTATTATCTAAACTTATCGTGCAGCCTGCTCGTATTTGTAGGGGACAGAGGTGATGATATGTTATGGGTATATATATTAGTTGGAGCTGTCGGTATTGGATTGTTGGTTTTGTTCAATACGTTGATGGGTTACCGGAAAGGCCATATACAAATTGATTTTGATAAGAGGCATATCGATCATCAGGCGTATGTCGAGGCCATTGAAAAAGAATTGATTGAAAGAGGACACGATGTTCATTACGAAGGGGATTACACTTTTATCGTGGATGAAAAACCATACGTCTTTTTTGAAAGGAATGTTCCTATAGGTGGTGTTCCTTTGCAACGTACGATATTGAAACCTCAAAAATAACGACTGTAAAACCAGTTCCTGCAGGGTACTGGTTTTTTGTGTGGATTCACTTCCGTTTTTTAGCTGGGATAAGAGAGCTTTTTACCCGCAAACTAATGAAAAAAGGAAAGGGGTGCTTCACTTGAAGACATTCACCCTGTCTCTTTTATTTCTGATGATTATTGTTTACATGAGTGTTGTAAGCGTTTACGCTAATAATCATCCCAGGAATTATTATGAGGAACAAGGAACGGCGATTTGGGATGTGCCTATTTCATCAAAGTATATAGCGATCACTTTTGATGATGGTCCAAGTTCAGAGTACACGCCGGAAATATTGGATATTTTACAGGAGTATAACGCCAAAGCGACATTTTTTGTAGTAGGATCAAGAGCTCAGGAAAATCCGGCGCTCATCAAGTCGATGGTGAAGAGTGGTCACGAGCTTGCCAACCACAGTTTTCATCACCCGGACTTTACGGGCATAACGAAAGAAGAACTGATCCATGAAATGGACAATACGTCAGAAGTTCTTGAAAGTTTGACCGGGGCACCGCCGAGATTGTTTCGTCCACCTGGAGGCGTCTATAACGATATTATTGTCAATACGGCCAATGAAGAAGGTTATATGGTAGTCATGTGGTCCTGGCATCAAGATACGCGGGACTGGAAAAGCCCTGGTGTCCATAATATTGTAAAAACCGTATTAAACAATACGAGAAATGGTGACATTGTCCTTTTTCACGATTTTGGAGGCGATCGTTCACAGACGATTGCAGCCTTAAAACAGATTCTGCCTAAACTAAAAGATGAAGGATACCAATTTGTTACCGTATCAGAATTACTTCAAAAACATACAAAATATAACCTCCTTCATGGTGTTAATGGAGTAGAATGATCCCTGATCCCAAAATTTTGGGATCTTTTTTTTATTTAAATATGTTAAAAAAGACTGTGACGAAGGCTTTTTAAGCAACTTAAGAATTTGCATTCATACCCTATGTTAAGAAACCTGACATTTATAGTTGTGTAAATATTGCGACTTTGATACAATGCTTAATAACATAAGATGTTATAAAATCTAACATAAGGGGAGTTAAGAGAATGGATGCTACTTTTTTGATGAACAATCTTTGGATCATCGTCTGTACGATCCTGGTTTTATTGATGCAAGGGGGCTTTATCCTACTAGAAGCAGGGTCGACACGAATGAAAAATGCCGGCCATATTGCAGGGAAGACGGTTTTTACGATAGGCATCGTTTCTGTGGTATTCTGGGCATTAGGATACGGATTGATTTATGGGGAAGGAAATGGATTTATTGGCTTTTCTAATTTCTTTTATGGGGATGCAACGACGATGGGGGAAGGCTTAGCTGGTTCTACAGACTTCCTGTTTCAGCTGGCGTTTGCAGCCATTGCGATGACGATCGCTTTTGGTGGTTTTGCTGAGAGGGCAAAACTCGTCGCTTACGTGATTTTCGCTATTTTATTTTCTGTTCTCGTTTATCCTGTGATTGCGCACTGGATCTGGGGCGGCGGCTGGTTAGGTGAACACGGGAAGCAGGATTTTGCCGGTTCAACGGTTGTCCACTTGACAGGTGCTATGGCAGCTTTAGCGGCAACAATCATCTTAAAACCCCGAATCGGTAAATACAACAAAGATGGTTCATCAAATGAGATTGCTGGCCATAACCAAGTGTTTACAGCATTAGGAGTGCTCCTCCTATGGGTCGGCTGGTTTGGATTTAATGCTGGAAGCACGTTCGGTGTAGCGGATGCGTTCTTTGGTTATGTCGCTCTTAACACACAATTGGCAGCTGGTGCTGGTGCCATCGGTGCGATGTTGATGGTTTGGGCAGTGACTGGAAAAGCAGATGTACCGACAACACTGAATGGTGCCCTCGCTGGTCTTGTTGCGATTACAGCATCTTGTGCTTTCGTTGAACCTTGGGCAGCCGTTTTAATTGGCTTGATCGGTGGTGGGATTGTATTCTTCAGCATGCGTTTCTTTGATAAAAGAAGAATCGATGATCCGATTTTCGCTCTTTCTGTCCACGGTGTCGTAGGTGTATGGGGAACATTGTCCAATGGTTTGTTCGCCACACCAGAACTTGCTTCTGTGGGTCGTCCTGGTTTGTTTTATGGTGGTGGATTTGAGCAGTTATGGGTGCAGACGCTCGGAGTTGTAAGTAGTGGGTTGTATGCGTTCATCGTTTCTTTCCTCATTCTTAAAATTATGGATAAGGCGATGGGTGGCCTTCGTGTATCGGAAGAGGAAGAAATCATGGGTCTTGACTTAAGTGAACACGGCGGTTATGGATACCCGGAAAATTTGACGCCTCCTCAAAAGACAAAATCAGGAGCGTAAAAGACGGAATCATAAAGGATGGGATGGATGTTCAAAACATATGAAGAAATCAGAGTGTGGCGGGAAGAAATGATTGAATCGGTGAGTGGTGATCATTTGCAGCTGAATGCTTTTCACGATCAATTGATCCACCATACTTTCCATCTGTCAAAAGAAAAGATTGAACGCGAGCAGGGGCCCCCTCCTGCTCCTTTTGCATTTTTTCTGATGGGGAGTGCGGGCAGATATGAGCAGTCGTTATGGAGTGATCAAGATCACGGCATTCTGTTTGATGGGGACGAGAAGCATCAGGACTATTTTTTATCACTGGGAGAAGAAATCAGAGAAGGGATGGCCGTCGTCGGTTATGAACGATGTGAGGGAAACGTGATGGCTTCCAACCCTTTATGGTGTCAATCCGTGGAAGTATTCACGCTACAAATCTCAAAGTGGTTGAAAGATGCGGAGTGGCAGTCTCTGAGGCATTTCCTTATTTTCTTCGACTCTAGAGTGTTGGTGGGCGAATCAGCCTTGCTGCTCAAAGTTAAAGAGACTTCTTTCGCAGTTATCGAGGGTGAACCGGAAATTTTCACGAGGTTGATGAATAATGTCAATTACGTGAAAAAGGGTGTAGGAGTTTTTGGACAGCTGCTGCCGGATTACAGTGGAGAGAAAAAAGGTCATTTCAATCTCAAACAAACCGTCTATTTTCCATATATTAATGCTTTGAGAATTCTGTCCCTTTTTCAACAGGTCACCAAATCTTCAACCTTATCAAGATTCGGAGCGTTGCGTTCCCTCTACCCCACTCTTTCTGAATATGAGAATGGGTTCCGGCAATTCCTTCAGCAAAGGTTGGAACTGAAAAAAGATGCTGCCAATTATCAAAATGTCCACGTGGTTAAAGTGGAACATTTATCAAAAGAGGAGAAAAAGCAGTTAAAAAACCAGGTCAAAAGTGCCCAAAAACTATATCAAATGGCGAAATCCATTGTTAAAGAAGGTCAATCATGAACCCCTTTGTACAGTTTGTTAAAGATTTGTCCGGGAAAATCGGTGGTGGACTTTCTTCGTTGAATCAGAATGATCCATCGAATATGGCGTATTTAAGGAACCTGGAGAGAGAGATGAAGAATGAGGATACGCTTGATCTTCCTTTTGATGATTTGAGTATTACGGTTTTCGATTTGGAAACGACCGGCTTTTATCCATACAACGGCGATCAGATTTTATCCATAGGTGCTGTGAAAGTGAAAGGAAATCAAATGGTCGATAGCCAAACGTTTTACACGTTGGTAGGGACAGAGGCTGAGCCATCTCAAGAGATTGCATCTTTAACTGGAATTACAAGGGAAATGATTGAAGATGCTCCTCCCCTTCGCGATGCTTTGAAGAGCTTTTTTGAATATGTGAAAGCGGATTTGCTTGTCGCTCATCATGCCAATCATGAAAAGCAATTCATGAATCATGCGACATGGATTGCCTTGAGAAAAAGGTTTCAGCATAGAATTGTTGATACAGCCTTTTTGACAAAAATTCTTCATAACCAGCAGGGGCTGACCACGCTGGATGAATGTTGTGAGCATTATGGAATTGATATAAAAAAACGCCACCATGCCCTTTATGATAGTGTGGCAACCGCTGAATTATGGGTGGTCTGTATAAAAGAATTAAAGAAAGAAGGGTTTTCAAATTTGAGCGAGATTTATGCAAGAATCGCCACGATGGAATAACGATCTGAACCTTTTCATGTTTTACTTTTTTTCAGCATAAAATTGATAGGACACCATGAAGGGGGGATGACAGCATCATGTATCCAAACGGACCTTATTATTATGGTTATGGAGGACCGCCGGATTTTTATGGGTATAGGGGTTACCCTATGGAAGGTAATGTCCAATATCCATACGTTCCTTATCAACAGGGTTATTATGGGCAACCGACTTATCAAGCTTATCCTTATCAGGTAAATCAATCATTCAATCAATGGAGGGACAGTTGGAAGAGGTGGGAAGATCTCGGAGCACCTCCTAGAGGGTTCAGAGGGTCCCCGTCTGTGTCATCATGGCAAGCGAACCGATTGGATTGCTTTGTCAGGGGCAGCGATAACCGTCTCTGGCATAAGTGGTGGGATGGCTCAAGATGGCGGGAGTGGGAAGACTTAGGCGCCCCTCGTGGGGGGGTAAGAAGCTCGCCTGGAGCTGTTTCCTGGGGGCCGAACCGAATTGATTGTTTTGTAAGAGGTACCAATGACCGAATGTGGCACAAATGGTGGGACGGTTCAAGGTGGAGAGAATGGGAAGATCTCGGTTCGCCACCTCCTGGATTTGATGGATCGCCAGCTGTATCCTCCTGGGAGAGAAATCGTCTCGACTGTTTCGTCCAAGGAGACGACAACAATCTTTGGCATAAATGGTGGGATGGTTCGAGGTGGAGACAATGGGAAAATCTCGGTGCTCCAAGTGGAGGCGTCCGGAGTTCTCCTGCAGCTGTATCTTGGGGGCCGAATCGAATTGATTGTTTTGTCAGGGGAAGAAATGATGTCATGTGGCACAAGTGGTGGAACGGAACGCGTTGGAGTGAGTGGGAAGATCTGGGGTCACCAAGAGGCGGATTTGATGGAACCCCTGGTGTTTCTTCCTGGGCGCAAAACCGTCTGGATTGTTTTGTGCGTGGAGATAATAATCAACTCTGGCATAAATGGTGGGACGGCAGACGATGGAGGAACTGGGAGAACCTTGGATCACCAAGAGGGGGCGTGCGATCTTCGCCAGCTGCTGTATCATGGGGAAGGAACCGGATTGACTGCTTTGTCCGCGGAGCGAATGACCACATGTGGCACAAATGGTATTCATAATAAATCAAACAAAAACCTGAGGGACATCCCTCAGGTTTTTATCGTTTATTCATTCGCTCCAGGTCCTTGCTTGGGGCGATTTTTATTGGTGCGGTGACCGATCTCTTCTTCAATCGGCAGGCTTTCTTTCGGTGTTTTATTGTTCGTTTTCGCTGCGTTCATTTGTGACGTTCTTTTTCCCATCAACATCTACCTCCTCTTATGGGCATAGTTTGTATATAATGGGGAGAGTAAAACGAGGAAAAATTTTCATCCATGAAACCTTCTATAAGAAAAAAACGTAAGAATTACAGAGAGGTGGTCCGGTTGAGACAATGGTTGAAAAGCAAAAGAGAAGCATTGAAACGACGCACACAGAATGCTGATAAATCCGGTATGGTTGATTTCTTATTTGAACTATTGCTTTGGTTACCTGAGCTGATCATTTTCCCCATCCGGATAGTCTTCTAGTTATTGAGAGGGATCGGAAGGTTCATCGGTCTTATTTCCGATATCAATTAATATACCTCTGTTAAACATGGGGGTGAATGATTATAGAATATGGCAGGATTGTTGAAGACTCAGTTTCCAGATACCCGAGGCTCGTTGTTGTATTGAGAGAGGGGAGGTTGGGAAGCCACTCGCTTTCCTGTGGGGATGACGGCAAGCCTCCTCGAGCTAAAGCTCTTTGGTGTCTGTGCCAGCCAATCCATTCCCGCGGGAGTCTCGCAGCTTCCCAACCACCCCATTCGATGTATGGAGTAATGACCTCCTCTACTCAGAAGGAGTGTCCTCAACTAATCCATGTGTATTAAGCATAAAGACCACTATATCAAGCTTGCAAGACAGTATACCTGCCTTGCAAGTATATATTACTGCGCCTCCTTTAATCATGTTAGGGAGAAGTGGTTTCGAGACAATTATATGGTAAAGGGGCGGAGGGAAACGGTGAGACTCCTATGGGACGTGTGGGACAGGTGAGACCCCGGAAGGCGTAGCCTGAGGAGGCTCAGCGCCCGCCCCATGGAAAGCGAACCTTTTCCCGCAGCCCCTAAACTCTCGAAAAAGTCTTGAAACTGAGTCTTCAAGAATAGGGAGCTTATATAATGTAAACGTAAAAGTGAAAAGAGGGATGACATGCGTACGATAACGTTATCGAATGGTGACATGGTGGAAGTGGACTGTCTCAGTTGTGCTTTGACAAGTGGGACAGTTGAACCCGAGGGAGGGGTCATTGCAGAAACCGAGCATTTCCACGCACATCAGGATGTTGCTTACCCTATCAGAGGGTTAGTCATTGTAGCATCCAAACGGCACATCAAGGGCCTTGATGAATTAACAGAAGATGAACAACAGGACTATATCACCTTCCTTACAAAGATCAGGAAAGCACAAAGGGAAACCTTAGGGATTGAGCATGTGTATTATTTTTATAATGAGGACACGACTCACCACTTCCATTTATGGATGGTGCCCCGTTATGACTGGATGTATGAATTCGGCCGTTCGGTGGAATCGGTCCGTCCTGTTTTGCTTCATGCGAGAGAGAACGAAAAGGATCATGCACACGTGTTGGAAGGCATTCGCTTGTTAACAGAAGGATTGAAAGAGTAGGTTCATCCTCGTGCTGTTACATACTGGTTACGGCTTCTATTGAATGGGGGCATGCATGGCATGACGTAGTATTATTTTCAATCACTTTTGAAATAGGAGGAGCGGTATGGACAGTATTTTAATGGTGTTCATTGCTTTTGTCATCTGTTTTAGTATCAGTTCAGTCCTGAATGTATTATTAAAGACTACGAAAAAAAGAGATTGGGCTGTGTCGGCCCTGGTGAGTGTCGCATTAGCTTTGTTTCTTGGTGGGTTTATGGGAGGTTGAAGTTCACGTGGAATGGAGAAGTGAGACGGGATTACGTCTTCGAATATTAACGATCATCCGTTTTATTATTGGGCTGCTTGTCATCAGTTTGAGCGGCTATGGTTTATGGACAGAAGATTTTCGTATCCTGCCTTTCATGCTATTGATGATAGGTTTCCTGATGTTTGTTACAGGAATGATTGAAATTGAAAACCGTAGAGGAGCCTATTCGATTCTACATTTTCTTACCGCTACAGGCGTTTTTGTCTTTCTGTTTTGTACATATATTATATAATAAGAAGTCCCTCTGGATCGCAGAGGGACTTCTTTTCTATCATGGATGCTTTCATAATCATTCATTTATGATCTCAGAAATGATTTCATAGGACCGCAAACGTGCGCTGTGGTCGTAGATTTGGGAAATGACCATCATTTCGTCAGCTTCGGTCTCTTCCTGGAATTTCTTCAGTTGTTCTCTCACCGTCTCTTTACTTCCGATAATAGATGCGCCAAGTTGCTGTCTTAGAGCAGCTTTTTCTTGTGCTGTCCACACTTCATCCATGTTATCAACGGGTGGCTGGAGTAAGTGATTCGTGTTTCGTACAAGATTCAAGAATTGTTGCTGCAGGGACGTGGCCAGTCTTTCTGCTTCTTCATCCGTATCTGCGGCAACGACATTGACGCCCACCATAACGTAGGGTTCGTCCATTACTTCAGAAGGCTGAAAACTTGAACGATACAAATTCAATGCGCCGCGTGTGTTGTTCGGTGAAAAGTGGCTGGCAAATGAAAACGGCAGTCCGAGTTGGCCGGCAAGTTGTGCGCTGAATCCACTAGAGCCGAGCAGCCAAACTGGAATGTCCAGTCCTTCTCCTGGAATGGCGCGAATGTGGTGATCTCCTGCAAAATAGCCTCGTAACTCATCCAACATCGCAGGAAACTCATTGGGGTCAGAGTCCAGGTTTCTCCGTAAAGCCCGAGCTGTCATTCCGTCTGTTCCTGGAGCACGTCCAAGACCTAAATCGACACGTCCGGGAAACAGAGTTTCTAGTGTGCCGAACTGTTCAGCGACAACGAGTGGGGCGTGGTTGGGAAGCATGACTCCACCTGAACCGACGCGGATGGATTCGGTATTGTGTAGTACATGACTGATCGCAACAGATGTTGCGGAACTGGCGATAAAAGGCATGTTATGATGTTCGGCCATCCAGTACCTTGTGAATCCCCACTTTTCAACATGTTGAGCAAGGTCCACCGTGTTTCGGAAAGAATCCGCCGGCGTTCCACCCTCAATGACAGGGGCAAGGTCGAGGACCGAGAATTTAGTATTTGCTAAACCTTGTACAGACATAGGATAACCTCTTTTCTGCTTCAATTTATTAGTGGTCACGATAACTTTTCATTCGGATGACAACACTTATCATATCAGCTGTATTTCGTGTCTCAAAATATTTTGTTTGAAACTTATTCCAGATTCAGACGTCTATTTCCCAAAGGGGGTAGACGATGCGGAGAATCTTGCTTACACTCTGTTGTTTACTTTTCCCATTTTGCTATTCAGCTACAACAGCTTCAGCCACTTCATGGGCCTATCCTTTCGTCGTCTATGATGGTTTCATTTATGTCGTTGAAGAAGCAGCGGTAGAAGTGCAAGTGGGAGAAAAGATTGGGGAAGTGACGGCATACTCGGATATGCAACAGTATGAGGGGAATTTCTCGAATGTTTTTGAAAAAGGGACGGCCTATTATAAAATCAACGGCCAACCCACAACACAAGTGATTGCCGTTGAGGAACGTGAAGGTGTGTTTAGAAAAGCAGAGCGTGAAGCTGCTTACACTTACGTGAGTGAAGGGCAAGCAGTTTCAGGCTCTTCTTTGGAAAAAGGAGAGACGGTGGAGCGGAACGATCTCATCCTTGGCACGTTCTTATTTGTGTGCTTCCTCTCTCTCGTCGGTGGTGCGGTCTATCTTTTTCAGCGTAAAGAGACCTGAGGATTGAAACCACTATGTAGTTTAGCTTAACGCCATGAAGGGGGATGAAGATGCTCAAACATTTGAAGAACTTGTTTACCCGAAAGTCTTGTGCAATCTGTAAGAAGAAGGCCGTGGACCCGAAGTCGTATAAGAATGACCAGGGGGAAGTGGTGCTCGTCTGCAGGTCATGTGTCTCTTACGCCGAACGACGAGCCATGAGAAAAAGGTAAGACAATGATCGTTATCATGATTGGATATGTTTAATGATATAATAGAGATAGAAAAACTTTTTTTAGAAACGGAACATCTATATACAAGCTCCTCAACTTTTACGAAGGAGGCTTTAGATGGACAATATTAAAGAGACGTTTCTTGAAGTCGTCCTCTCCATACTCCCCATCACGATCGTCATCACCATCCTTCAATTCACTTTAGTCTGGCTTCCGTTGGACATGTTCTTTCAATTTCTCATTGGCGTAGCGATGGTCGGGGCCGGATTGGTGCTGTTTTTGCTCGGAGTCAACATCGGATTGTTACCGATTGGAGAAATGATTGGCTCTGCCTTGTCTAAAACGAAAAGAGTCTGGCTGATCGTTTTTTTCGGATTTCTTCTCGGCCTTGTGGTGACCATAGCAGAACCTGACGTGCGTGTGCTCTCTTCTCAGGTCGATCAGGTTTCTGGTGGACAGATCCCTATGGACATTCTTATCCTTTCCGTTGCCATCGGAGTAGGTGTGTTTGTAGCGCTCGCCATGTTCCGGATCATCTTCAGTATCAACATTGTTTACTTGCTTGCAGGAGGCTATGCAGCTGTCTTTCTCCTGGCAGCCTTTACACCGGGTGTTTTCGTCCCAATATCTTTTGATGCCGGCGGAGTGACCACTGGCCCGTTGACGGTACCGTTTATCCTTTCGCTCGGTGTCGGTGTGGCCGCGGTCATGCGTGGGAAATCGTCATCGGGTGATGGGTTTGGTCTTGTCGCCTTAGCTTCGATTGGTCCGATTTTATCCGTTCTCCTTTTGGGGGTGATTTATGGGTGAATATCAAAATCTTCGATGGTTTCTGGCACGTCCTGTTTGATGTTGCGACAGCGCTCATTCCATTATTCTTCTTATTCCTTCTCTTTCAACTTGTTTTTCTTAAGCTCCCCTGGAAAAAGTTACAGGACATCATGATTGGCTTCTTTTTGACCTATGCAGGTTTGGCCCTGTTTTTGCAAGGGGTCCATATCGGTTTCCTGCCTGTTGGCAGCATGATGGGGGAGAAGCTTGGAACGATAGAACACACGTGGGTGCTTGTACCCATCGGTTTTGTCCTAGGTTTTGTTGCGATTTATGCAGAGCCAGCGGTCAGTGTGCTTACCCATCAGGTTGAAAAAGTCTCCGGCGGCTATATCCCGCAGAAATTACTGCTCTATACACTTTCTATTGGTGTCGGACTTTCAATAGCGCTTTCCATGGTGCGCATTTTAATAGGGATCCCGATTTGGTATTTTGTTGTCCCTGGTTACCTGTTTGCCTTGGTTATTGTCCGATTTTCCAATAAGACATTCACATCGGTTGCCTTTGACTCTGGTGGAGTAGCCACAGGCCCGATGACCGCCACTTTTATACTGAGTCTATTCGTAGGCATTGCCTCTGTCACAGAAGGACGTGATCCACTGTTGGACGGTTTTGGAATGGTCGCTCTCGTAGCTTTGGCCCCGATTATTTCTGTCCTTACTTTAGGCGTGATCTACAGGAGAAAGGAGCAGGAGCAGTATGACAAAGAACAACTCCGGACAAAAGCTCATAGTAACGATCGTTAAAAAAGAGAAAGCAAAAAAAGTCGTCCATGCCTCGACTCTTGCAGGTGCCCAAGGTGGGACCACTTTATTTGGGAAAGGCTTCAGAATGGATGAAAAGAAGCGTTTTCTTGGTATCCCTGTAGAAAGGGAGCGGGAGGTCATTTTAACTCTCGTTTCCAATTCTATTTATGAGTCGGTCATGGAAGCCATTATCGATTCAGCAAAATTGAACCGGCCGAGGCACGGCATCGGGTTTGTTATCGATACGAAAAATATTAGTGGCATCAATCATATGATCGGACTGGGCCTTGAAGCAGAACAGAACGCAGGTGAGGATGTGATGCAGGTGGAGAAGCAGAAATTATCCTATGATCTGATTGTGACGATCGTCAATAAAGGGGATGCGGAAAAAGTCGTAGACGCCTCTAAGGAGGCAGGAGCAGAGGGCGGTACCATCCTCACAGGACGAGGGACGGGAATACATGAAAAGGCGAAACTCTTTAATATATTAATTGAACCTGAAAAAGAAGTCGTGCTTACATTGATCGTGAAAGAAAAATGTGATGGAGTCCTGCATGCGATTGAAAGAGGAGCCAGACTGGATGAGCCGGGAAGAGGCATTGCCTTTGTGCTGGATGTTGAACGGACGGTAGGGATCAACCATCTATTAAATCAACAATGGAGTGAAGATATGAAGGAGTGAGGGCAAGCAAATCATAGCAGAAAAGAAAGAAGACTTCCTAACTTGCATTTGAGAACGCGGAAATGAGTGATCAAATCGAACATCAAATCGTAGGCAGGTTAAGAGATTCAATAAGCTCCAGAGCATAAGGGGGAGAGAGGTTGAGGAAGTTTCTCATTTTTGCGTTTGGCATGTTTGTCCTTCTTGCAGGGTGCAGTTCTGAAAAAGAGAAACTGATGGATGAAATAACCTCAGAGGTGGATGGACGTTACAGTGTTCTTGCTTTTAAAAGTGAAAAGGACTCTGAAGAAGTGTTTCAAAATGAAATCAATCAGAGGTTCAATGATCCTGAAGTTTGGGAGAACAAGCTCTACTCATTCAACATCCTGAAGAGGGTGCCTGATGAACCCTATGATTATAAGATACTTTTGAACATTGAAGAGCTGCCGCAATTTATCGTTTTAGATACGAGGGAGATTGTTTTCCGCACGTCACATATCGAGGATTTGGAAAGCTTTTTGCTTGGTGATGGACAACATTCCTCTCATGAGCATTAAAAAAACGGAAGCCGGGGGAGCTTCCGTTTTTCTATGCCTTTAAAAAGGTTTCGTATGTTTAGGGTCTGCTGATTTTTTTGCAGCTCCTTCTTCGTAATACATTTCTTCGTAGGCTTCTTTATTTTCATGTGCCATATTGACATGAGGCTGGGCTTTTCGCTTACGGTCGAAATAGATGGTTAGGCCAATCAATACGATCGGAATCAATAGCAAGAGCCATAACATGTTTCGTTCCTCCTCGATGTTTTTGGCTTACATTAACCCTATTCCCCGTCTAACCGTTTTCATGCGGTTTATGACAAGAAATGCGTCTAAGGAACTGTTCAATGTAATAAACGAAATAAATCCTCTATAAGAAGTATAAGGAAACCGGTTTACTAAAAAATATAATTAATTGTGAAAAAATTTAAAAAAACCATTGAAAACGGATACATTAGTCGATATAATCAAGCTAACCTAATAAATCGATTGATTTTTTTTAAACATTAACGAAACCGGTTTCGTTAATGTGGGGGGAAGAGAAATTAGGCAGGAATACGAAAGGAATGGTGAAAGTGAAAAAGAATTTAGCTGTCGTTATGTTGTTGGTCTTATCGATGTTCCTTTATGCATGTAGCAGTGGCGATGAAGAGTCGGCTTCAGGTGAAGGCAAAGTCACTCTAGATTTCTGGGTTTTCGGTGCTACCAACTATGAAGATTTAGCGAAAGAATATGAAAAAGAAAATCCGAATGTCAAAATCAATATCAAAAACTCTGAGCTTGGCGATCACCACGATAGTTTGTTCACATCGATTTCAGCTGGGACAGGCGCACCAGATCTTACGATGATCGAGGTCGACCAGTTAGACCGTTACCGTGAAGCGCAAGATCGTTTTGTTAACTTGTACGACTTAGGAGCAGAAGAGATCCAGGATCAATACTTAGATTGGAAATGGAAGATGGCTGAAAACGGAGAAGGAGATTTCTTGTTCGGTTTGCCGACAGACATAGGTCCGAAGGCGATGTACTTCCACACAGAAGTATTCGAAGAAGCGGGACTACCGACAGATCCTGATAAAGTCAGTGAAATGATTTCAACTCCAGAACAATTCAAAGAAGCAGCAACAACCGTTTTAGATAAAACAGGAAAACCAATGGTCGACAGTATGGAAATGGCGTTCCGTGCAAACATGGATGCTCTTGAAGTCAGCTATTTCAACCGTGATGGTGAACTATTGATTGGTGAAGCAGATAACGGAGTAAAAGAAGCTTATGACTATGCAGTTGAACTCCATGATAAAGGTGTCGTAGGTTCATTCGAAATGTGGACACCAGAGTGGGCGAATGCCTTGAACCAAGGTGGATTTGCTGTTGAGATGGCTCCTGCTTGGTTGAAAGGTTACATGACTGAAAACGCACCAGAAGGCGCAGGAAAGTGGAGAGTGACAACACTTCCAACAGACTTCGCCGGAAACTGGGGAGGATCTTACGTAGCGATTCCTTCTGAAACGAAACATAGTGAAGAAGCCTACAAATTCGCTAAATGGATGCTTTCTCCTGAAAACCAATTGGAGTCCTTCGTGGAAAGTGGTTTGTTCCCATCTGCTCCAGAAGTGTACGAAATGGAAGAATTCGTGAACAACTCTGATGAGTATTTCGGCGGACAGAACACAGCTGCTTACTTTGCAGAAGCGGCAAAAGAAATTCCTGAAGTTTACAAAGGACCGAAATATGTAACTGTAAACAATGAAGTATTGACAGCTCTAAGAAATGTTCAAGAAGGCGCAGATCCTCAAGAAGAATGGGAAGCGGCCGTTGAACGTATTGAAGGTTTAGTGAAACGCTAAAGGTTTTAAGGGCTGGATGGGATCCATCCGGCCTTCCTACATAAAGGAGGGAATCATGTGGAGAATGTACAAAAACGTCAGCAAGCCTCAAAAGTGAAAAAATCCACTACCCAAATGTCTGAAAAGAAAAAAGATATGCTGTCAGGATATTTATATATTGCGCCCTTTTTCATCATTTTTGGCATTATAGGTCTTTATCCAGCGGTTTTTAGTATCGTATTGGCCTTCCAGGATTGGAATGGACTTGGAGAGATGGACTTCGTAGGGTTGAACAATTTTGTTGTCGTCCTTCAGGATCCATTGTTTTGGAAATCCCTGTATAACACCGTCATCATCGGCTTGATGGGGACAGCACCACAATTGATCGTCGGAATTATTTTGGCCTACTTCCTGAACATGGCCGTCATCCGATTCACGAACTTTTTCCGAGTGACAATCTTTATGCCATACATCACATCTATGGTAGCCGTAGCTTTAGTATTCGGTGTGTTTTTCAGTAGTAGTGAGACAGCTTTGGCGAACTATGTAATCGGTCTATTCGGGGTCGATCCTGTCAGTTGGAAAACGTCTGAATGGGGAGCGAAAATCGCGATTTCCTTAATGGTTTTCTGGCGATGGGTCGGTTACAACACGATCATCTATCTAGCAGGATTGCAAAGTATTCCGAAAGACTTGTATGAAGCAGCAACCATCGACGGTGCTGGCAAGGTTCAGCAATTCCTTCACATTACCATTCCAATGCTGAAACCATTCATCATCCTGACGGTCTTCATGTCTACTGTAGGAGCACTGCAATTGTTCGCTGAACCAGCGGTATTCTTAGGTTCTTCCGCTTTCAACCGAGATGAAGCCATGACCGTCGTTATGTATCTTTATCGTGACGCCTTCAACTTAGGTTCATTTGGAACAGCTTCAGCAACAGCTGTATTATTGCTCATCATTATCGTCGGTGCCGCAGCATTGAATACGTGGTTGACTTCTGGAGTCGGTCGTAAGCAGAAAAGGAGGGCGTTTACGAAATGAGAAAATCTAAAGGATTGAAAAAAGGGACGCTTCCCGTTTACATCATCTTATGGATCGCTTCCATTTTATCCATTTTTCCATTCTATTGGATGTTTGTTATGGCGACTCAGCCTAGTGCTGCTTACAACTCGATCCCTCCGACACTCTTGCCGGGTGATCAACTTGTAAATAACTTCATGAAAGTCCTGGATACGATTCCATTCTTTCAGGCGATGTGGAATACGATCCTTTTATGTACCACAGTAACCCTCGCTGTATTATTGATCAGCTCTTTGGCTGGATTCGCCTTTGCGAAGTTCGAGTTCCCAGGTAAAAACTTTTTCTTCATCCTGATTCTATTGACGATGGTCATCCCTCCTCAGCTGGGATTGATTCCACAGTTCTATCTCGTTTCCCAATTAGGATGGTTGGATACGTTACTTGGGGCAGGAGTGCTGTTCTTGTTGAATCCATTGGGCATCTTCTTAATGCGCCAATACATCAGTGAATCTGTACCGGACGAGCTGATGGAAGCAGCAAAACTTGATGGTTGTTCGAACTTCAGAATTTTCCGGAGCATTGTGCTTCCAATCATCAAGCCGGCCTTTGCAACATTAGGTATCATCGTATTCACGCTTGTATGGGGAGAATTCTTATGGCAGTTTACCGTATTGCGTGACCCGGCGTCCTACACATTGCAAGTGGCACTCGCATCATTGAACAACGCGTTCCGTGTTGACTTTGGTATGCTGCTTTCCGGGGTATTCTGGGCAACTGTTCCGTTGATTATCATCTTCTTGATTTTCAACCGCTGGTTCATTTCAAGCATCACAGAAGGGTCGATCAAGTAAATCTATGCCATCCACTCGTAATTGTTGATACAATAGATGGTAATCACAGAGCGGCTAGCTTTTAAGGAGAGAACAAGAAATGGATTTAACAATACGTGACATAGCAAAAATGGCAGGTGTTTCTCCAGCCACTGTTTCTAAGATCATCAACAATTATGGAGGCATCAGTGAATCGACACGAAAGAAAGTCTATAAGATTATCGAAGATACAAAATATCAACCTACGTTTTCAGCCAAATCTCTGGCTACGAAAAAATCGAATTTGATCGGTTTGATTTATGCGGGTAAGATCAATGTCGATTTTACTCACCCGTTTTTCAATGAAGTCGTCAATTCATTTAAAAGAGCCGTAGGGGCTTTAGGCTATGACTTGCTATTATTCTCTAACGAAAAATTTTATAAAGGGGAAAGCAAGTATTTAGAGAGGTGTAAGCATTTCCATGTCGATGGATGCCTGGTTATCGCTGGTGATGAAATCGAAGAGGCTGTCCATGACATCGCGAAAAGCGAGATTCCTTGTATCGGGATTGACTTGAAGCTGGAAGGTCCGAGGTCCAGCTACATTATGACAGACAACGCAAAAATCGGAGCAAAAGTCGTCGAGTATCTTTATTTGAACAAAGTCCGTAACATCGCCTACATCGGAGGGAAACAAGATTCCCTCATATCGAGTATCCGGAACATCGGGTTTATTGATGCGATGAACCAATTCGGACTTACGATTAACAAGGACTGGATCTACTACGGCGACTTTTTCGAAGACAGTGGTTATGAAGGAATGAAAGAAATTCTAAAAGGAGACCGGCTCCCTGAAGCGGTTTTCGCAGCTTCCGATATGATGGCCCTTGGCGCATTAAAGGCCATGAAGGAAGAAGGA
Organism: Halobacillus litoralis; assembly: GCF_009856415.1. Classification (GTDB taxonomy): domain Bacteria; phylum Bacillota; class Bacilli; order Bacillales; family Halobacillaceae; genus Halobacillus; species Halobacillus litoralis_C. Next base: position 243,036 of record NZ_WMEZ01000001.1, read on the forward strand.
TTATCTGTTCCTGAAGATATCCAATTGATCGGTTGCGATGATATCGAAGCTTGCCGGTACAGTGATCCACCACTGACGACTGTAAAGCAAGACAAACAAAAACTAGGAAAACTAGCGGCGTATATGCTTGAAGACTTGATCAAGGACGACCACGACATCCAGGATGTCAAAGTGGACCCAGAGCTGGTCCCGCGGGCATCTACCAAAGAACGCTAGACTCCTAAAGATTAACTGGAGGTAAAGGCAATGACAACGATTCAATTTCCTGACAAATTAAAATGGGGCGCAGCGACCGCATCCTACCAGATTGAAGGAGCTGCGAAGGAAGGAGGACGCACCGCATCCATTTGGGACGTCTTCTCCCACACTCCTGGCAATGTTAAAAACGGAGATCATGGCGATCACGCGTGTAACAGTTACCATATGTATAAAGAAGATGTGCAGCACTTGAAGGAGCTCGGTGTCGACTTGTATCGCTTCTCTATTTCATGGTCCCGCGTCATTCCTGATGGGACCGGTGAATTGAACCCAGAAGGTGTCGAGTACTATCGCAACTTGGTTCAGGAGCTGATTGACAACGGAATTGAGCCGATGATTACGCTCTATCACTGGGATCTCCCTCAAGTTCTGCAGGAAAAAGGCGGATGGGAAAATCGCGAAACGACAGAGGCGTTCTTAGCCTATGCGAATGCGATGTTCCAGGAGTTCGGCGGCCAGGTGAAAAAGTGGCTGACGATCAACGAGCCCTGGTGTGCATCCTTCTTATCTAACTATCTAGGTATCCATGCCCCTGGAAAAACGAGTTTGCAAGCGGCGGTAGATGTTTCCCATCACTTGTTGCTCGCACACGGAAAAGCGGTTCAGTCCTTCCGCGATCTTGTACCGGATGGAGAAATCGGGTATGCACCAAATGTCGGTTGGCTTGAGCCATACAGCCCAAATCAAGAAGACATTGATGCATGTAAGCGTGGAATGATGTGGCAGAAAGAATGGTTTATGGACCCCGTGTTCAAAGGGACCTACCCAGAAACTCTGGTGAAATTGTTTGCGGAACACGACGCGACCTTGAACATGGAAGAGGGTGACCTTGAAATCATTTCCCAGCCAATTGATATGATGGGAATCAACTATTATACAGGAAGTCTCGGCCGCTACAAGGAAGACGGAGGGTTGTTCCAAGTCGAAGAAATCGCTCTTGATGAACGCCGCACCGATATCGACTGGCCGATCTATTCGGAAGGTTTTTATAAAACCCTTACGGACCTTCATCAGACGTACGGGGATGTTCCGATTTACATCACGGAAAACGGCGCCTGCTATAACCATGGCGTAGAGGAAGATGGAAAAGTGCACGACAAAGAGCGCGTAGATTACCTCAAACAACACTTGACCGCTCTGAACCGTGCAATGGAAGCAGGGGTACCGATCGTCGGGTATATCGTCTGGTCCCTTCTTGACAACTTTGAGTGGGCGGAAGGATATGAGAAGAGATTCGGAATCATCCACGTGAATTTCGAGACATTCGAGCGTACGAGAAAAGACAGTTACTACTGGTACAAAGACACGGTAAAGAACCACAAGTTTGAAAGATAAAATTTTTTGACCCAAAGGGAAACCGGTTTCGTTCTATTCATTATAGGAAGATACTCGTTTCCCTTTCTTTTTTATAAATTGTCTTCTGTCCTTGAGGATCAAGGAACAAAAAGATAAACAACCAACACCTCTCAGATTTACTACATACAGCTGAAAAATTAAAGGAGGAAGCAGATTGAAGAAAATTTTTTATTGTTTGATCGTCCTGTTTATCGTTTTAGGCAGTTTCAGCCCTGTTCATGCCAAGAAGTCCGAAGGGAAACAAGAAGAAGGAATCCAGTGGTATGAAGAAGGTCTATTTGAGGGGCTGAACAATAAGAAAAATGAAAGCGCATCCATGAGCTATCAAGAATATGCCGTAGTGTTAAGCCATCTGTTTGGCGTTGATGAGAAAGAAGTCATCCAAAAAACTCAAGAAGTAACGGATGATTCTGTCCATTTACGCTCTGCCATTAAACAAGGGACAGCGAAGAATATTCTTACCGAATATCTTCCTAACCAATTGGAAGAACCTCTTGATCAATGGGAAGGTTCGGACAAACCATTGAAGCGGAATGACCTCCTCCAGTTATTGGATGGTTTCGTTGATGCCTACTATAACGAAGCGGGAGAATTCGAAGGACAACAAATCAAAGGAAATGCATGGATCAATGCATCAGGCGTTACAATCTCTGAATCTACCATTGATGGAGATTTAGTCATTACTAACGGGAAGGACATCCTTTTAAACGAAGTCACTGTAAACGGAACGGTTTATATTGATGAAGAGCTTCAGAATGAAGTTTCCACTGTGAACTCAGATTTGAATCGTGTTCTCGTATATGATGCTGCTGAAAAAGCTTCCGATTGGTCGCTCGTTTGGAACGATGAATTTTTAGCTAAAGAAATTGATGAAACGAAATGGAGTTATGACATCGGAAACTGGATTGTAGATGATCAGGGAGCACCTGTTTCACCTGGTTGGGGAAACAATGAACTCGAATATTATACAGACTCCAGTGAAAATTCTTATATAGAAGATGGAAATTTGGTAATCAAAGCGCAAAAGGAAGAAGAACCGATTACCGATGAGTTCGGATCTTACGATTACACGTCCGCTAAGTTGAAGACGAAGGGTCTATTCAGTAAGAAATATGGAAAATTTGAAGCAAAAATGAAATTGCCTGAGGGGCAGGGCTATTGGCCGGCATTCTGGATGATGCCGGAAGATGATGTGTATGGACCGTGGCCGACTTCCGGTGAAATCGACATTATGGAAGCGGCGGGAGGCGACACGAGTACCATCGGAGGAACGATTCACTATGGTGAAGAATGGCCGAATAATACGTACACAGGTAAAGAGTATCACTTCCCTGAAGGGGAAGACTTCACAGGCTACCACACGTATTCAGTCGAATGGGAGCCGGGTGAGATCCGCTGGTACGTCGATGGTGAACTTTATCAAACACTGAATGATTGGTTCAGTAAAGGTGAGAATCAAGGAGAAAAGTATGCATTTCCAGCTCCATTCGATCAAGAGTTCTACATGATCTTGAACCTTGCTGTCGGTGGCTGGTACGGTGGCAATCCAGATGAAACGACAGAGTTTCCTGGTCAGATGGAAGTGGATTACGTACGTGTCTATGAATTGACTAGAAGAGATTATAAAGAACCAGTGGAACCAGTCATAGAAGAAGTGACACTGCCGGAAGATGCGAAACAGCCATTAGAGGATGGAAACCTCATTTATGATCAGGACTATGAAAATGAAATCACAGTTGTGGATGAAGGAGGAGAGGAGCCACATCCAACAGACTGGAATTTCTATAAGCTTCCTGACTTTGAAGGAGAAGGAAATCTTACCATTGATGAAGTAAACGGAGAGAGTTTCGCTAAGACAGAAATAAGTAATCCGGGGAATGCGTTATGGTCCCTGCAGCAAATCCAGCATCTGCCGATTTTAGAAGGGCACACGTACAAGGTGACGTTTGATGCGAAGTCCAATACCAATCGTAACTTGATGACGAAAGTTTCTGGTGGAGCGGAAAGAGGATTTGCCAATTATTCTGGTGAAAAAACGATGGCTTTGAGTCAAAGTGTCCAATCCTACGAGTACACATTCACGTTGAAACAGGATACAGATTTAGCGGCCCGTCTGGAATTCAACATGGGTGGGAACACAGCCCCAGTTTGGATCGGAAATGTGCATGTGGAAGACATTACGGATGAAGTCGCAGAGGATACATCAAAACCAGCTTTGGGCGATGGCAACCTTATTTATAACGGGACCTTCGACCAGGGGGATATGAGCCGCCTCAACTATTGGGAACTGTTGTTGCAGAATGGAGCGGAAGCTGATGTCGTTGTACCAGAAGAGACACGCGAAGCTGAGATTGCCACAATAAATAAGGGTGAACAGCCGGAAGATATCATGTTCACTCAGGCAGGAATTCCTCTTGTAGAGGGACAAGAATATGAACTGACATTCCAGGCAAAAGCATCCGAAGCAAGAAATCTTCAACTGGACGTCGTCAATGAAGATGGTTCTGTGAAGTACGTCAGTGAAGAAACAGCTTTGACAACAGAAATGACCGATCATACCGTAACCTTCCAAATGCCTGAGGAAATTTCAGAAGACAATGGACAGCTTAGATTTTTGCTGGGTGGAGAAGAAGGAAACGTTTATCTAGATGATATCCGGATGATTCAAACTTCTAAACTGATCGATCCTGCTCCATTGAAAAACGGTGATTTTTCAAGTGGTCTAGAATCTTGGGTTCCTTACATTCATTTTGATGCGCAGGCTCAAACTTCCACTCCTGACGAATCTCTTTATGTAGACATTGAAAATGCAGGAAATGAAACGTGGAGTGTATTAGTGGAGCAACCTGGCCTTTCTCTGAACAAAGGGGTTACGTATTCTTTATCATTCGATGCACGTTCTACTGTAGCTAGGGATATGGAAGTCACGTTGGAGAACGCTGCCTATCATCGCTATTTCAATGAAGTTGTCTCTTTGAGTGAAGATATGGAAACGTACACGTTTGAGTTCGTTATGGGAGAAGATGATACAGCATCTCTGAAATTTTTAATGGGTAAATTTGCAGGTGCGCATGACATCTATATCGATGATGTAAAGCTGGAAGTTAAATAATTGAGTCGGACACGCTCTTCTTAGAGGAGCGTGTCTTCTTTATACGGAGTGTACAGATTGTTCTTTGGATATGAGATGTCCATACTAATCATCCATAAAGGGAAGGTGCGTCCGATTCGATCATAACCGTCGCGGCGAATTATTTGAATCAACCACTAAAAAAGGAACTTTCCATTGGGAGGGTTCCTTTTTTTATGTGTGGATGCATAAGATGCTTGTACAGAGACTTTTGGGGAGGGCGATGTCATGAAAAAGTATTATCCCTTCTTCCTGCTCTTAGGTGTTTTTGCGTGGATCGGTTACATGGAGTCACCAAACATGAAGCCTGAGGACCATTTTCAAACCCCTGTTAGCACGGAAGATCGTGAAACAGAAGCTGTAGCTACTCAAGAAACAGAGGACCTATTTACGACGATGGAGTTGGAGCTCGTTCACGAGGGAACGAAAGTCGTGGATGGTTCTAAAGTGGAAGCCTATCGGGAATATGAAATTTACAAGGACCGTGATGGAAATATTATAAAGGAAGTGCCTACGGAACATTACAACTATATAAAGTATCAATGAGTAAAAAAGGTCCCTCTGAAAGAAAGGGACCTTTTTATTCATTTTAGATGGAACGCCGAAAAGCTTTTACGATGATTCCGTCATTTGCAGGTTCAAAGTCATGCTCTGGTAAACGTTCGAATCCGTAGTGTTCATACAAGGCGATGGCGTCTTTCATAAAATCACCCGTATGCAAGCCGATCTCGGAATACCCTTTCGCTTTCGCCCTTTGCATACATTCTTCAATCAAAGCAGAAGCGATCCCTTTCCCCCGTGCTTGTGGGATGACAGCAAGTACTCGGATTTCCGGGTAGTCGAGTTCATCTACGTACCCTTCATAAGCGTCTGTCTTCGCTGGAAAGAGGGCTACACTTCCTAGAATATCCCCGTTTACTTCGGCGACTAATAAATCGACACCTGGTTGTTGGTCAGCTTCTGAGGAAATCGCTTTTTTCAAGGCTTTCCAATGTTCTTCTGGAATAGCGGTCATATGGTCTTCATAAGCCGCGATTCTCAGCTTTCGGATTTCAAGTAGTTCTTCTTCCTTCGCATTGCGGATTATAATGGTCATGTCGTTCTCCTTTTATCATGAAACTTTTCTTTCGTCTTGCTTAATTTCTCACGATGATGAGGAAGCTCCCATACAGAAAGGTCAGGGCCCTTCGGAAGGATTTTTTCCTCCGTGCGTTCGGGGTTGATGGTAATGGATAAATGATAATGTTGTTTAATGGCATGAAAATCTGTTGTATTACTAAATCCATCTGTCTGATACAAATCACGGGCATAACCCCACAGATTCGGAAACTCACGAATAAGGTTCCGGTTTGTATTGAATCCGTTATAGTAAGCGGCATCAAAACGTGCAAGTGTGGTATAAAGCCTTACGTCGGAGTCTGTGATGAAATCACCGAGTAGGAAGCGGTTTTCAGACAAGTGGCCTTCAAGCTCGTCGAGACGCGCAAATAGCTTATCGAATGCTTGTTCATAAGCCTCTTGTGAATAGGCAAAACCACATTTGTAGACACCGTTGTTGATGTCATGAAAAATGACGTCACTCCATTGGTCGATGTCTTCTCTCAAATGTTCAGGATAAAGATCAGGTGCGCCTTTTTTATGTAAAGGAGCCCAGGCCGTTTCGAAATCTGTAGTCAAGGTGAAATAATCATTGTTCACGGCTTTTTTCTCATCAATATCGACCATCACGGGTACTGTAGGCCGCCCTTTGTAGTCTGGATCTGAATGGAAGTAGACCTCACTTACATATTGAATCCCTAGTTCCGGGTCTTTATGGTTCTCATCTAAAGAAAACTCCCAATCCACACGGTCAATTTGCGGGCGAAGAGGGCTTGCGGTTCCTAGACTGATTGAAGTATCAAGTCCAAGTATTTTCCGGACGATGACTGCACGGTGTGCCCATGGACAAGCGGGAGACCAAAGGAGACGGTATTTGCCGGGTTGTACCGGAAGTTCTTCACCGAATGGAGCAGTGAAGCGGTTGGTCTGGCGCTTAAAAGAACCGTCCTGATCGATTTCTGCAGGTTGATGGGTAGAACTCATGAACTATCCCTCACTTTCAAGATATTGAAATGGTATCTTGTTTATCGCATGTTCTTCTTCAAGGGTCAATGAAAAGGCCTTGGTATGAAAGAAAATTTTAAGAGAAATGGTGATCCAAATATTATTTCCTTTCGTATACTTTGTGAAACGTGAAAGATCTCCTTTTAACAGATATACTAAAGAGACATGGCAAAAATAAAGGGGAATTTTAATGAGCAAACCCACGGACTATGAGCTATACGAACAAATCCGTAATCAAGATAAAACGGCTCTTGAAACCCTCTACAACCGGTATGAGAAATTATTGTATTCTTTTGCTTATCGAATGATGAAGGATCCGCAAGCCGCAGAAGAAGTGATGCAGGATGTTTTCATAAAGTTGTGGAGAGGCAAAGGAGCAGGTCATTACGTGAAGGAGCGCGGCAAGTTTTCAAGCTGGCTGTTGACCATCACGAGAAATGCTTCCATCGACTTGATCAGAAAAAAGAAAGTCCAGGAAGTGGAGTGGGATCAACGAGATTCCTTGAACGAAGAAATGCCAGGGGTCGAAGAGGTCGTAACTGACAAAGAAGAACGCGACCAATTGCGTAGAGCGATCGACACCTTACCTGATGAACAACAACGCATGATCTGCCTTTTTTATTTTCAGGGATTATCTCAAAGGGAAATTGCTGAAAAATGTGACATTCCCCTTGGTACAGTCAAAGGACGGGTCCGGCTCGCATTGAAAAAGTTGCGCGAGCACTTGGATGAGAAAGGGGGGACCACCGATGAATGACAAACAATGCGAGAATGTCCTTGATTACTTGAATGACCAGTTGACAGAAAAAGAAAAAGACGAATTTGAACAACATTTACGGGAGTGTCCCGACTGTCAGGAAGAAGTCCAGGAGCTGGAAGACCTGATGGGAGATATCCCTGCCTATATGAAAGAAGCGACACCTCCGGCCGGTATGAGAGAACGCGTCTTAAATGGTGTCTTCAATGAGGAAGAAGATGGACATGGATATGAAGCGGAAGAAAAACAGACGCCGGTCCTCTCACCTAACAAGCCGAACAAGTGGAAGGTTTGGGCTGGCGCATTAGCAGCAGGGCTCCTTCTATCTGTCGGTGGAAATATATTCGCAGGTCTGCAGCTTCAACAGTTATCTTCACAAAATGAAGATCTCGAGTCGAATCTTTCTGACCTTCAAGTGGCTTTATCTGAACTCGAAGATCGCGAAAGTGAGAATGGAGATACGATGACCCCGACCGAGCGGACGCAGCTTGCATCAACAGGTGAAACCGGCTCAGGAGTCGCGACCTTAGTTGACCGCAATATCGGTTCTGAACTGCTTGTCCAAGTGGAAGAATTGAGTCAACTCGAAGGGGACCAGGTCTATCAAGTGTGGCTGATCGAAGGTGAAAACCCCGAACCCGCAGGTGCATTTACGACAGATTCTGAGGGTAATGGTGCGGTGACTTTCCGGATTGATGAAGAAAACCAAAAATCATGGGATGCCATCGCCATCACGAAAGAGCCGCAACCGAATAACCAGCTTCCTGAAGGGGATGTTGTGTTACAAGCGGAATTATAAGACGATAGAAGCGAAAGAGGTCGGCTCATAATGCCGACCTCTTTTCCTTTTATTCTGGCTTCTTCGTACATACATTCCCTATAAAATGGCAGGTATGTGGGTGAACGGGAGATGAATGACCAGGGAATAGGAAACACTCACGTTTATCATTCTGCTCTAATACCCAAGGAAATGGTCAAAAAATATCAGCTTGATCCACACGAAAATTTTCACCTTTCGACAGCCGTAATCGACATTTATTTCCTCCTTCCTCGGAGTATAATATTTCCATGTTAACTAAGGGAGTAATGAAGGAAAGAGGATGCAGATGAGAAAACTTGTGTTTGCACTGGGGATTTTGTTATTAGGTGTGTGTTTGGGGGTAAAGCCGGCAGAGGCAGCTGAGAAGGAAGCCATTATCATTAACAAGAGTAATAACCAACTAGCTTTTTATGAAAATGGTACTCTTCAAAAAGTCTTTCCTGTAGCAACAGGAAGAACGAGAAATATGACACCGGAAGGGAAGTTTTCTCTCGTTAATAAGGTTAAAAACAGGCCATGGTATAAAGAAGGCATCCCTGGTGGGGATCCAAGGAATCCTTTAGGCGCAAGGTGGCTTGGCATAAATGTCCCAGGAGACTGGGGGCATACCTCAGGAAATATATACGGAGTACACGGAACAAACAATCCGTCTTCTATTGGAACTTACGCGTCCAGCGGTTGTATCCGCATGCATAACAAAGATGTCGTATGGCTTTATGAACGTGCGGATAAAAACATCCCTGTCTATATTACGAGTTCCTCCTTTTCATTTTCCACATTAGCTCAAAAATATGGAGTAGGAGCCAATAAAGCAGTCGCAGGATATGAGACATTTAATGAAACGTTAAGGTATGGAAGTAAGGGAGAATCAGTGGCCATTCTTCAGCGAAAACTCAGCATAACGGCTGACGGATCTTTTGGTCCTCAGACATTAAGAGCTGTTAAGAAGTTCCAGACATCAAAAGGATTAGTAGCTGATGGAATCGTTGGACCGAAAACAAGAAAAGCATTATTCAGTGAATAATTAAGAGTGTGCATAATCAAAGATGTGAGCGTAAGAGACAGGGCAGAACAAAAAGAAGCTCATTCTTTTATAAAAGTCATCAATCATTCTTAGAAGCTAAAGGTTCCTATGAACCTTTAGCTTCTTTTTCTATGTTCGGAGAAGAGTCATCCAGGATAAATATTTGTATTTTAGTTTTGAACTGAAACTTTTCCATAATATGGTCGTCTTATAATGAAGAGGGAGGAATGCTAAATTAGAAAAATTCTAGGAGTATTGGGACTTCTATTATGCGTACAGTTGGCCATCGGCGTGTTTTATTATTTTTCAATACCTCAAGAACAGCCCATTCCAACTGTCACAACATCAGCTGGATTGAGTCTCCCTGTTACAGAAGGATCCTATTGTTGGAAAGGACCTCGATCAGCTGAATGTGTAGATAAAGTGTTCACAGATCCCATAGAAATGGGAAAACAATATGAACCGACCAAAGTAGCCCCTAATCAAAAAGTAAGCGTTCGTTTCGGTCAGGCACCTCCGCAAGAAATGATAATAGAACAATGGGTGGAAGATGGTTATGTGAAGGGAATTGATTTTGAGAGAGATGAGGTAACGGCTCCCACCGAAAAAGGATTATATTTTTATTATATTAAAGCTCAGTGGAAGGAAGGGGATGGCCATTACGCATTTGCACTAGAAGTAAAATAAAAAGATGAAAAAGGGGAGATAGACGTGTTATCGACAAAACGAACCGTTATGAAAGAGATTCAAACTAGAGATTATAAAGAGGTAAAGGAACTCTACTTACATCCAGTGGTCAGGAAATACCTTGGAGGTCCGCGCGATGAGGACAGTATGGCTGCGCTTTTTGAAGGGATGCAGACATCAGATGAAAATTCTTTCTATTTAGTAGTTCGAGAAAAAGCTACGGATCATTTTATTGGGTTAATTTCACTAGACCCTTATCATGATAGGGAGAATATCGAGCTTTCATATCAACTCCTGCCACGTTGGTGGGGAGAGGGTTATGGTTCTGAAATTGTGAAAGAAGTCATAGACTATGCTTTTAATGAGCTCAACCTTAAAAAAATTACGGCCGAAACGCAGATGGCCAATGTGTATTCTTGCAGACTTTTAGAAAAAGCAGGGATGAAATTAGACAAGACCCTCATTCGTTTTGGTGAAACCCAATGTGTTTATATCATAAGACCAAATGAACGGCGCTGATCTACATAGGCTTCTAAGAAAATGGAGCACTTAGGAAAATATAGGTACCTTCATGTGTATTAAAAGAAAGGGAGGACAAAGTGAAGCATTCTAAAAAGCTTTTTTATTTCCATGTACTATTAATCTTGATTGTTTCCATAACTGCTGGATGTCAAGAAACAAAGGGCAAGGAAACCACCTTAACAATCGGGCAAAATGAGTCTAGTATCGACCGACAAATAGACACGGAGTCAGCAGAAAGCGATACTGCGAAAAACCAATCGGAGAGTGCATCGTCAAAAGAAACTGGAGAAGACGAATCAAATGCTAGCCCTTCAAATGACGAGAATTCTAATCAACAATCAAAAGGAGATACGGTAGATTTGGCCCCTTACACCTCCAATGAAATAGAAGTGGCAAGAGTTTGGTATCAACTAGCTCCCAACCAACAGATCGACAAAATGTATGTGAGAAAAATTTCCGCTGGTAGTCTAGTTAATCCTAACTATGAAGAGAGTGCTGTCTACCCTGAGGATGTGATTCAGTTAGAAGGTACGCGCTTAGTCGATGGGGCCGTCACTTACAGTGGTAACGGGGATGGCACCGTGAATGTCTACAATGTACCGGCACGGTGGAATGAGAAGTTGGTTGGGGAAGTGGATAAAGAGGAGATAAAAAAAGTCACGAAAAAAGTGATAGAGAATCCAAAGCACGTGAAGATTGAGCTTGTTTCCAATGAGGAAATCGTAGAGTTGATCAAGAAGATTCAAATGGTCGATTCAGGACCGTGAATTTTTCTGGAGGCTGCAACACTATATTGCAGTCAGCGGGGACTGGAGGGCACTGGATATGGATCATGATAGGAAGAGCATAATAGAAAGAAGGTCTTCAATGGTGTTTGAAAATGGTAATTTAGCAGTCAGGCAAATAGTTAAAGAGGATCATGATGTACTTTCCAAGTGGCTTTCAGATCCTAGAGTACTTCAATTTTATGAAGGAAGAGATCAGCCATTTGATCGGAGTAAACTGGAGAAAGAATTCATTTCCTTCGGTGATGAAAAGACCCAAGGCCTTGTCCTATATAAAGGGATGAAGGTTGGATATATCCAATTCTATCAATTAGATAAAAAGTTGAAAGATCAATATGAGTATGTGGATGAAGTCGTTTATGGAATGGATCAATTTATTGGAGAAGTGATGTATTGGAACAAGGGGATCGGAACCTTGCTTGTTACGTCTATGGTTGATTATTTATTCGAGGTTAAATGTGCAGACAGGGTGGTGATGGATCCTCAAGTAAGAAACGAACGGGCTTTAAGATGTTATGAAAAGTCCGGGTTTAGAAAGGTGAAGCTTCTTCCAAGCCATGAGCTTCATGAGGGCAAGTTTGAAGATTGTTGGTTCATGGATATCCAAAGAGGAAAGTAGTTTTGATTTTTCATAAAAGATAGGACTTCCCATGATATGGAAGTCCTATCTTTTTGAAAGCCACAATCAACGAACGAACCGGTTAGCTTAACAGGAACTTTCAACTCTTTAAAAGATAACGTTCACCTTTTAAAGCTCTTCTTGATCATTATTGTTCATTTCTAACTTTCTTTCTTCCAACTCTACTTTCTTCTCTTCGATCTCCAACTTTTTCTTTTTAAAGTCATAATGGATAACAAATGATAAAAAAACAAAAGTCAAACCGACAATGACTGAAATAAATAAAAACAGGTCCAAACGGATCTCCCCTTAAATAAAATTGATCAAGCGTGCATTTTCGTTCAATTAAATAATATGAGCATGAATACCTTATTAATTACATTTGAGCCGATCTACATCCGCTAACAGTGCTTTTGCGCTAACAATCAACAATAACATAGCCTTCTTTTTTGATCCAAGGAAATGAAGAATCTTCCTAAAAGAGTCTGAACTTGCTATATTTGTAATAAAGAAGAAAACAATGACGGAGAGGAAAGGTTTTATGAAACAGATCCTCATCAACTATATGAAGAAATATTCTGATCTCAATGAAGCTGAACTGGATAAGATCGCCTCTGAAGTGACGATCACTCCTTTCAAAAAAGGGACCGTTCTGTTACAACAAGGAGATGTCTCTACACACTGTTACTTTATTTTAAAAGGTTGTATCCGGAAGTTTTCAGTGAGTGAATCGGGAAAAGAAACGACGGTCAATTTTTATACAGAGGAACAGAGTGTGACGATCTTCAACCCGCATGCCTCCAATCAATCATCTAAATATTCATTGGGATGCGTGGAAGATTGTGTCCTGGTCGTTGGTGACTTATCGATCGAACAAACAGCCTATGACGAAACTCCTGGCCTTGAAACCATGATCCTTAAGATGGTGGAAGGTGACATGGGTACCATGCATGATGAATTTGCTGCCTTCATTTCTTCCACACCTGAGGAGCGCTACCAATCCCTTCTTGAAAAAAGACCACAACTATTGAAAAGGGTGCCCCAGCATCAGCTGGCCAGCTATCTAGGCATGACCCCTGAATCCTTGAGTCGAATCAAAAAGCGATTAGGAAGCTCCCAAATATGAAGGTCGTGTGCTTGGTTTGCCTTTGATTGCTTTGACCAATAACCACATCGCGAATCCTAATTCGCCAATCATCATCGGAAGACTTAAAACGGTCTCTATGGTGGCTGTGAGATTTTCGTATTGAGGAAGTCCATTGTACATGGCATGGACCAACAGATAGCTGACCCCGGCAATCATTAACAAAGCACTCATCCACTTAGGGATAAAGTCAGCTTTTAGAGCAACAAAACCTACCATGATTAAGTGAGCTCCGAAGACCATTAATCCTATCGACCAGATTTTTTCGAAACTAAGAATGTTGGCCATCACTTGTGACGCTGTGCCTGAGTCGCTTTGAATGACTGGGTTGACCATCCATAATCGGAAAACAGCTGTGGCAAGAATGATGGTATAAATGAGGCGTAACCCTCCAGCCAATAAGGCATAGGAAGAGTAAATGGGTTTTAAGATTTTGTAAAACGCCCAGGATACGAGGAGATCTGTTAATATAATCACCACCCAGCCGAGAATTTCAAGATGAAATAAGAAAAGGGAGGACTGCAAAAGATCATACGTTTTTGCAGCATCTTCGTAGATCACCAATGAGCTATGGGCGTAGCCATAGGAGAAGAACGCGGCAAGGGTCATCACAATTAAACTCACTCCAGCAATGATAGCTGGTCGTCTTTGGAAATCTTCACTTCGATTCAGTTTTTTCATCAGAATCAGGATCCTCCTTGTTCGTTTGATTGTATTTTACCTTCACAGAAGAAACATCACATTGACTTAAGTCAAGAAAGCCATAAATATTGAACTTTTTTTCATCCTGATGTTCGTTTACAGCTTATGTGCTTTATTTCTGTGGAAGGTCTGATCTGAAACCTATGAATGAAGCAGGAATAAAGGTCTTCGTGGAGAAAAAGTTGATGAGGAAAGATTGTCTAATGACCATCATCTATGTCACTTAGTGGAATCAAAAATGCTTATGGAGGTGAAAAAATGGATCCGAAAATCATAGCGCTGGAGGAAAAGAAGTTGATTGGAAAATCGAAGCGGATGTCTTTAGAGGAAGATTCAACGCAGGAACTTTGGAAAAGTTTCATGCCACACCGTCATTCCATCCCCCATCGAACAGATGAAATGCTCTACAATCTTAAGGTATTTGACCAGGGATTGGGTCCAATGAATTTTAGTTCTTCAACAACTTTTGTTAAATGGGCGGCTGTGGAGGTTGATCAATTAGATCCTGAAGAAATGCCGGCAATGGAAACCCATCTTTTGAGTGGTGGAATTTATGCGGTCTTTCTGCATCGTGGTCCTGCAAGTGCATTCAACCAAACGCTGCAATACATATTCAAAGAGTGGCTGCCATCTTCATCCTACACCTTGGATGATCGGGAGCACTTTGAACGGTTTACAGAAGATTATCGACCGGCTGACCCTGAAGCCGTGGAAGAGGTGTGGATTCCTGTTCAATACCGGGGACGAGGGACTGACGTAATGATGAAGGATCCAGAATAAAAAGCGGTATTTAAAAGGGGGAGTCTGGTGAACGACGTAAAGAAAATACATATCATCGGTTCCGTTGCGAGTGGGAAGACGACACTTGCAAGAAAACTATCCAGAGAATTGGAACTTCCCTATTATGAATTGGATAATGTCGTGTGGGAAAGGCACCAGACAGGCGATATTCGAAGAACAGAAGAGGAACGGGCCGAATACTTGAGGCAGGTGGTCGGGATGGAAGGGTGGATCATGGAAGGGGTCCACAATGAGTGGTGGGTGGAAGAAAGTTTCCGTCATGCGGATGTCATCATCTTCCTTGATACCAAATATTCCGTCCGGACCTACCGGATCATCAAGCGGTTCATTTTACAAAAGCTACGCTTGGAGAAGGCCCATTACACCCCAACCTTCCGAATCTTCCTGAAAATGTTCAAATGGAACAAGTATTTTGAGGAGAATGGGAAACCGCACTTTTTTCAAGCATTTGAGGAAGTTCAAGATAAAGTGCTTAAGGTGAGTACAGTTAAAGAGTTGGATCAGAGACTGCCTTCTCTCCGATCGACTTCACCAGTTGAAAATAAGTGATGCAGGTATTGGAAGCACCTATGGAAAACCACTGTAAAATGGTGGTTTTCTATTTTTTTGAAGAAAATATTTGTTGATATAACAAGGGTTTTATCCTTTTTTAAAACTTTTTTTGTTTTTTTGTGATCCAAAATGCATCTCCTCTCGTTAGCTTAGTGAAATCAAAATTAAGAGGAGTGGTTGGAAATGAAAAAACAAATCAATTGGAAAAAGTCCTTGATCGCTTTGCCGATGTCCGCAGCACTTATGTTGCCGACAGCCACGGTTACGTTTGCAGATGATCACGGAGATCACAATGAAAAAATGTCAGATGTAACGGTATCAACCCCGGCTGCAGATTTACGAGCAACACTTGATCAGTCCCTTTCCGAGCACGCCTATCTTGCTGTAGTTACTATGCAGAAAGGAATTGAGGGAGCTGAGGATTTTGATGCAGCAGCTGCAGCCCTTGAAGGAAATACACAAGATTTGACCGCAGCGATTGCTTCCGTCTATGGAGAGGAAGCAGGACAGCAATTCGAATCCATGTGGTCTGAACATATCGGGTATTTTGTTGATTACGTAAAGGCGACAGCGGAAGAAGATGAAGCAGGACGTGAAGAAGCGTTAAGCAATTTGGACAACTATCGTGAAGATTTCTCCATGTTCTTGGAGACAGCAACGGATGAACGCTTAGAAGCTTCTGCGCTGGCTGAAGGTCTTCAAATGCACGTCAATCAGCTCGTGGGTGCTTTTGACAATTATGAAGAAGGCGACTTTGATGAAGCCTACCAAAAACTTCGTACGAGTATCGATCACATGTACGGAGTAGGAAAAGGTCTATCCACAGCGATTACCGACCAATTCCCGGATAAATTCGAAAACACGAACCCAGCGACCCCGGCTGCTGACCTTCGTGCAGACTTGAACCATTTGCTATCTGAACACGCAGCTCTTGCCGTTCTTGCCATGCAAAAAGGCGGCGACGGTGCGGAAGACTTTGAAAATGCCGCAGCTGCACTCAGCAACAATACAGAAGATCTTTCTGCAGCCATCACTTCTGTCTATGGAGAGGAAGCTGGACAACAATTTGAAGAAATGTGGTCTGAGCACATCGGTTATTTCGTTGATTATGTAGAAGCGACAGGTGCAGGAGATGAAGAAGCCAAAGAACAGGCGCTGACTGCTTTGGACGGTTACCGAGCAGACTTCTCCGAGTTCCTTGATACAGCGACAGAAGGTGGATTAGAAGCAGAAGCAACAGCGGAAGGACTTCAAATGCACGTGAACCAATTGACTGGATCGTTCGACAGCTATGTAGATGGTGACTTTGATGCGGCCTATGACCAGCTTCGTGAAGCGTATGCTCATATGTATGGCGTAGGGGAAGGGCTTTCTGGTGCCATTGTAGCGCAAAACCCAGAAATGTTCGCATCCAACATGCCTTCTGAAATGCCTAAAACCGGTCTCGGCGGCACAGCGGATGACGGAATGAATGCCTGGATGATCGCCTTCGCAAGCATGGCAGCCGTCCTATTCGCAACAGCCATCGGCGTACGCAAAAGCAAAAACAATGCATAAAAGGTAATTACCAAAAATTTCTACCCCTGGTCATACAGATATTTCCAGGGGTAGTTCAAATAGATGGAAGGTGAATGGAGATGTACAAGTGGATGTCACTGGTGTTGCTCTGCTTCTTGTTTGCCTGCTCCAGTGCCGAGGAGCCGGAAGCGAATGCAGATGCTGAACAAAAGGCAACGGATACGTCAAAGCAGACGGAAGAAAAGGAAAGTTTGAGAGATACGTATGACTCCCAGAAAATAAATGCCTCGACAACTTCTGAAACGACTGAGAAGACAGCCATCACTCCGTCTACCATAACCCTCCCTGCCATTGAGGTAAAAGCAGATATTGAGAATGTCGGACGTTATGCGAATGGGCAAATGGGCGAACCGGAAAGTGTAGATGGTGTGGGCTGGTACAAAGATGGCTATCAGCCAGGAGCGAAAGGAAGTGCCGTTCTTGCGGGCCACGTAGATAGCCGCACGGGTCCTGCCGTATTTTATAACCTGGAAGATTTAGAAGAAGGCGATGAGATCATCGTCACAGATGAAGATGGTACAGAACAAACGTTTATTGTACAAAAATTAGAAGCCTATGATCGGAAAAACGCCCCATTGAATAAGATTTTTGGTTTTTCGTACCGAAGACAATTGAACCTCATCACTTGCACAGGGGAATTCAATAGAGAAGCGGGAACACATGATGAACGGCTGGTCGTCTATGCCGTCCATGAAGATGATGTGAATCCTGCAGGCTAAACAGGTATCTATCTTTTTATAGATGCCTGTTTTTTTCTGGATGAAAGTTCGTTGTAGCGGATTGCTTTCATAAATACTGATATAATTGCTCAAATACGGGGATATAGCTGGAAATGCTGATATCACCCTGGAAACAATGATACCATTTTCGAAATACTGATAAATCAACTCTCCAACAATAATGGAAGAATCAAGAGTCTGTCATTCATTTCTGAAATTAGATAGGCTTATTAGCCAACTATGAAGGAGGCGGGTAGATGCAATACATAGGGATTGATTTGTCCGGACCCAGTAACACCAAAGACACCGTACTCGTTCATTTTCACAAGGAGAAGGACAAGCTTCATTACAAAAAACATGAAACACCGATGAATGACTATGCTCTCATGACATACATAGAATCTCTCGCGAATAGAGACTCCGTCACCATCGGCGTGGACGCTCCTTTATCCTATGAGGACGGAGGAGGGGACCGGGAAAGCGACCGTTCTTTGAGAACATTCGTAACGAAGCTGGGCATGAAGGGAGCATCCATCATGCCGCCGACGATGATGCGCATGGTGTACTTATCGTTGAGAGGAATACGCTTGACAAGAGAAATCGAACGTTTTTCTACCAAACACAAAATTCATATCGTGGAAGTTCATCCCGGAGCGGCCCTTGGAGCAAGAATGGAAACGATCGATGATGTTCTCCACTACAAGCAGGACCTCTCTATTCGTAAAAGAATACGGATATGGTTCGAAACACAACAATTACTCGATGTCCCGGAAGTGATGGCCGAGGAATCCCATACCATTGATGCATGCGCCGCCGCTCTAGCTGCCTGGCATTGGCAGGATCCAGATCTTGAACCTGCCTGGCTGTTCAAGGCTTCCTTACCTCTTCACCCTTATGATTTTTGTTGTTGATCTTTTGTTGAGGATCCTTTTAAAACTTCCGATGAAAGTGTCATGTATAATAGAACGTAAGAGGCTGTAAATGCGAAAGTTTTAAGTAGAAAAGGAGACGAGATGATGATGGAACCTTATAAAGTAAGATCGGCGATGCGAAAGGAAGAACATACGGGTACAACTTCCGGACTATGTGAAGGATATATTCAAACCAATATGGTGACACTGCCGAAAGCGTATGCCTTCGATTTCTTATTGTTCTGCATGAGAAATCCGAAGCCATGTCCTCTCGTCGAAGTGATGGAAGCAGGGCAGACGGTCCCTCTAACGGCGGATGCGGATATCCGGACAGATTTGCCGCGGCACCGCATTTATCGCAATGGGAAGTTCTCTGAAGAAACCCTGAATATCTCCGACGTGTGGGAGGATGATTTTGTGACCTTTCTCATCGGGTGCAGTTTCACTTTTGAAAAAGCGCTCCTTGATGGCGGCATTCCGTTATTCCACCAGGAGCAGAAAAAAGTCGTACCCATGTTCGATACAACCATTCCATTAGAGACCGCAGGGATTTTCAAAGGGAATATGGTCGTCAGTATGAGAGCAGTGCCGAACGATTTAGTCGATCAGGCGCTTGCCATTTCGGATCGGTTTGAACAGTCTCACGGGAGCCCTGTCCATATCGGATCACCTGAAGAAATCGGCATCAAGGATTTGCAAAAACCAGATTATGGGGAAGCAGTCAATTTTGACACTGCTGAAGCCACACCCGTGTTTTGGGCATGTGGAGTTACCCCACAAAATGCTGCGCTTCAAGCGAAGCCATCAATTATGATTACCCATGCCCCTGGTCATATGTTGATTACCGATCAGTTGGACTCGAATTATAAAAATGGGTAACTCTTACCAAACGAGGTTCCGAACTTGCAACAAAGCCCCTGGAGTGATAAGTTTTTCTTAACGAAACCTTTACAAAACAGGAGCGATACATATGGATACACGATCACAGATGAAACTTTTTACATTAAACTCCAATGAACCATTAGCTCAAGAAATATCAGAGATCCTTGAAGTACCTTTAGGGAAAAGCAAAGTCGTCCGTTTCAGCGATGGAGAAGTCCAAATCAATATCGAAGAAAGTGTACGTGGTGATGATATCTACTTGATCCAGTCCACATCCCAGCCCGTCAATGAGCACGTGATGGAAATGTTGATCATGGTCGATGCTTTGAAAAGAGCTTCTGCTAAAACGATCAATGTCGTCATCCCTTATTACGGCTACGCGCGCCAGGACCGGAAAGCCCGTTCCCGTGAGCCAATCACGGCGAAATTGATCGCCAACCTCCTGGAAAAGGCTGGGGCAGACAGAGTGATCTCATTGGATTTACATGCACCACAGATCCAGGGCTTCTTCAATATCCCTGTTGATCAGCTGCAGGGAATTCCGATTCTTGGCGAACATTTTAAAACGAAAGACATCCAAAACCTTGTTGTCGTTTCTCCTAATACAAGCAGTATGAACAGGGTAAGGAAAATGGCGAACATCCTTGATGCACCGCTCGCATTCATCGATAAACGCAAAGCAGAGCCCGGACAACCTGAGATCCGGGATGTCGTCGGTGATGTCGAAGGCAAAAATGTCATCATCGTTGATGACATGATGGATACAGCGGATACCGTGACCATCGCTGCTGATATTCTCCATCAGAATGGAGTCAACGATATCTATGCCTGTGGAACACACGCCGTGTTATCTGATCCTGCCGTCATCAAAATCGAACAGTCGCCGATCAAAGAATTAGTGATCACAAATTCCATTTTCCAACCGGAAGAAAAACAGATTGATAAAATGACTATTCTTTCAGTCGCTCCTTTGCTCGCAGATGCCTTGTTACGCGTCCAACACGAGCATTCCGTGAGTGTTTTGTTCGATTAATCGCTTCTATCCAAAAGCACCTCTTACCGAAGAGGTGCTTTTTTTATGGGAAAAATCATTCTGGATATATGAAAATACAGTTGCACATACAATACTGTATGACATATACTAAGTGTAGATAGTGTTTGTCGTACAGTATATAGAGGAGTGAAGATTTTGAGTCAACTACTGAACTCATTGCTGACCGAACAGCGGAGGGGGAATCTGACGTTAGCGGTTTTAAGTCAGCTGCGTACCCCGCAATATGGGTACTCTCTCGTAAAACGATTAGAAGATTCAGGCATCACCATCGAACAAAGTACGCTGTATCCTCTGCTTCGCCGGTTGGAAAAAAAGGACCTGGTCACGAGCAGTTGGGATACTTCAGAGTCTCGCCCTCGGAAGTATTATGTGTTGAGTGATTATGGGGAAGATGTTTTTCAAACGTTGAAGAAAGAATGGAAAAAAGCGACGAATGAATTGTTCCGTTTATTGGAGGAGGAGAACAATGAAATGGATTGATGTCTACTTACAAGAAGTTGGACGCCGACTGCCGGAAAAGAACCGGGAAGACATCTTACTTGAGATCCGATCGACCATTGAGGATATGCTTCCAGAAGACCCAACGGAGAAGGAAGTCAAAGATGTCCTGCAGGAATTGGGTGATCCTGTTACGCTTGCTCATGGATACAGTGAAAAACCGATGCATCTGATCGGTCCGCGTTATTATGATACCTATATCTCCCTTATAAAAATGATCCTGCCGATCGCGATCACGATTTCTTTGATTAGCCTCGTCGCTGAGAATATTATCGGATCTGTCGAGGAAGGCAGCTTGATAACGATGATCCTCACCATTATCGGTGAGGGCATCTGGCGGGTGATCTCTGTCGGCATGCAAGTCTTTTTCTGGATCACGATCATTTTCGCCATCATCGAGCGGGTGGACCTCGGCATGGAAGACGAATATCCTGGGCCTCAACGGAAAAAATGGACTCCAGATGATTTGAAAAAAGTCGCTCATGTCCCTAAGAAACGTGCGATATCCCAATGGGAAGTGTATGGTGCCTTTCTTTGGACAGCGATTTGGGGAACCGTCTACTTCCATGCCGACCATTTGCTGGGAATCTATGAGAACCAGGGGGAAGGGCTCACCTTCATCACCCCGGCTTTAAACCAGGATGTCCTGCTCAGCTATTGGCCTGGAGTCGTCCTGGTGATTGGACTTGAAATCGCTTTGGCCCTTTATAAGTTATTGAAAAAAGAATGGACCAAAGGCGTAGTATGGTTCCATACCATTCAGGAACTCCTATCCATAGGGATTTTCGTTTGGATCATTACAGATGAAAGGCTATTTCAACCAGCATTCATCAGCTATATCTCAGACCTCTTCGGGGTGAGTGCAGCGCAAGTCGAGAACGGTCTTGCTTGGAGAATTGCGGCTATCTTTATCATTTTCGCCGTATGGAATATCATTGATGGATGGATGAAGTATAAAAAAGGGGTTAAAAAGACGAAGTTGACCCATGAATTTGTTAAATGAATCGGATGAAAAAGGTGACCCGGGTTACAGGGTCATCTTTTTTGTGTGTTAACCAAAATATTCCTGTTCATGATACAATGGAAAAAGAGATTGATATTTTAGAACGGGAGAATTAATGTTGTAAAGGGCTAATGATCGAGGGGAGTAGTGAATGTGAAAGTTAGAACAAAATGGGTTGTATTAGCATTATGTTCGTTAACGATAGTCATGGGTATTTTCTTACTTGGCATGCAGTCCTATTTTAATAACAAAGAAATCGAGAATGCCAGTGACCAATGTTATGAGATCGGCGGGACGCCAAAAGTGGAGAGTGATTTTCTGGCTATGAATTATTCATTTGAATGTCACACGGATGAGAACTCTTAGTGAACAGATCTCTTATGGAACCTTAGCATTTTTAGGGGTAGCATACATAAATTGACGCAGTTCGTGCTAAAGCATGGGCTGCTTTTTTTGTGGTTTTATTGTACGAATAGCTGCCACATCATAGATTTATTCTCACAGTTAACTAGAGTCCCTCAGCTGTCAAATGCTACAACATCCTATCAATCCTTACCTCATCTTGATTTGACGAGTTGTACGAACATCTCTATAATTAATCCCTATGTGTGAAAAAGTCTTAGAATAAGAGGAGTATTCGTTTTCTGAACGTCTAAAGAACAAAACCATTGTAAATCCGTCATAGACTTGAAAATATATTAACTATCACAGGTTAACAAACCTAGGAGGAAAATAATGAACGAAAAAACGAATAGGAGAACGAGAATTGACTGGGTCACATTCAGCATCAGTGGAGGCTTTCTCGTCTTATTTTTACTCATGTCTCTTTTGAACAAAGACCTGATGGGAGAATGGATCTCAAGCTCGTTCGACTTTTCTGTTACATTCTTTGGTGCCTTTTGGCAACTGCTGCTGCTTGCTACTTTCGTAGTCGGTGTCTCGCTGGCTCTATCGAAATATGGAAAAGTGAAATTAGGAAAAATGGATCGACCGGAAAACAGCTGGTTCCGTTGGGTCTCCATGATTCTTTGTACATTGCTTGCGAGTGGCGGTGTCTTCTGGGCAGCCGGAGAACCGATCTATCATTTCTTAACGACACCACCGCTTTTTGCAGATGAGGGGATGACAAGTGCACAGGCCGTCGTCCCTGGTTTAGCCCAAAGCTTTTTCCACTGGGGCTTTACCGCATGGGCTTGTTTAGGTACGGTAGCTACAATTGTACTGATGTATGCGCACTACCATAAAGGATACCCGTTAAAGCCACGGGCGATTTTGTATCCGATGGTAGGAGAGAAAATTTTCAATAAGAAAAGTGTCATTGGTGCTGCAGCTGATATTGTTTCTGTCATTGCTGTAGCCGCAGGAACGATTGGACCGATCGGCTTCTTAGGTTTACAAGTCGGTTATGCTCTCAATTATTTATTCAATATCCCGGATACGATGTTCACCCAGTCACTTGTCATTATTTTCCTAGTGACGATTGCTGCCATTTCTGCAGCTTCCGGGGTGGATAAAGGGATTCAACTGCTCAGTCGTCTGAACGTCGGTTTTGCCGTCATTCTCATGATTGGCATGCTCATTTTAGGACCAACCATGTTCATCATCGATTCATTCATCGCCGCAGAAGCTTTTCAAATTCAGAACTTCCTGCGTATGAGTCTTTATCGGGGAGACAGCGGTTGGCTCGGTTATTGGACCGTCTTCTTCTGGGGCTGGTTCCTCGGTTTCGGACCGGCGATGGCGATGTTCATCAGTCGGATCTCCAGAGGTCGTACCATCCGTGAGCTGATCCTTGCCGTAGCGATCATTGCTCCGATTGTGAGTAATTTCTGGTTCGCCGTTGTCGGAGGATCTGGTCTGTTTTACGAATTGGAATCACCAGGAGCTATTTCTACAGCCTTGAACGACACTGGAATGCCTGCCGCCGTCATGGCGATTATGGAACAAGTGCCATACGGAATGGTCATGGCTGCTGGTTTCTTAATTGTGACGGTTATCTTTGTCGCAACCACAGCAGATACGATGTCGTATTCTGTCGCGGTTACGATTACAGGTGACACCCATCCACCACGTGTCCTGCGCGTTTTTTGGGCCCTGTTGTTTGGAGGAATCGCTGCAACCCTTCTCGGTATTGGCGAAAGTAGTATCCAAACACTACAGAACTTCATCGTCGTTACCGCTGTTCCGGTTTCCCTTCTACTGTTACCACCTGTCTGGCTGGCACCGAAAGTGGCTAAGAAGATGGCGAAGGAACAAGGACTGATTACGGAAAGAAGTGTACCTGTATCCGTTGAGGAAAAAGAACGTAAAACATCATGATTGAAGCAAAACCGCTATTCTATCGTAGAATAGCGGTTTTTTATGTTATTTATTTTTTATGAAGTATGAAATGGCCTGCAGACCTTTGCACAAGCACTGTAGCGTTCTGTGATAGATTTTGAAAACATATAATCATAGGAGGAAGTGGTATGCCCTCATTTGACTAAGTTGGTTCACAAAATGTGTATTTAAGCTTTTCTATTTTAGGCGCTTCAACTTCAATAACTTGATTTGCTTTTGGAATAAGGAAGTGGTTAATATTAAAAACCCTAACAAAATAAGACTGATTTTATCTATAACCATTGGAATTATTATTTTGGCTCTCCCTATTCTAACTAACCAGCTTATGACGTTTCGTTGGTTCAAAGTTATCGGTGATGAGGAGACTTGGATCGCTTTTTATGGAAGCTACCTAGGAGGAATCATTGGAGGGTTAATGACTCTGGCGGGTGTCTTAATAACATTAAACTTCCAAACAAAGAATAAACACCAAGAAGATGAAGTGAATGAACATAAAACACTTCTCATGCTGTATCCAAAATTTCTATTAATAAAATCAAATTTAAAGAACATAAGACTTTCATTGGAAAACAATCACCAAATGATTGAACAGGGATACGAATGGAATAAGATCGAACGTGAAAGATTCAAATGGAGAATAAAGAGGTTGGCAGAAAAACTTAACTTTCTGGAAGAAATAGATTCTAGCAAACTTCTTCCAGAAACGATTGTAAAACTCATGGATTTGAATAGGGAATTAGAAAATATATATGTGGCGGTCTCTGTATTAGAGGGGAACTTTGAAAGTGGGTTTCCACCTGAATCATGGGAGGAATATTCCCATGGAGTCAAGGATGCGATGGACCTGCTGGATGTAACAATAAACGACTTAAATATTCGTTGAAATCCCCGTTGAGCGAATTAGAGGTGGTTCCTAGTCTTATACAGAGTTCCTTCCATCCTTGCTCAAGAGATGCGTTCTTAGCTTGAGTTATACTCAGAGTAGGTTTCTCCTTTTTCCTATTAGGGAAAATGCTCTCTATAAAACTTACTCAGGAGGAATCACAATGCCTAACGAAACCAAACAAACCTTCCACATCACAGACGCCAACGACTTTAACCGCGTCTGTGTGGAAAACGACGGATTAGCTTTCCCAGAACTGAAAAAGATGATGGAAGACTACATATTAAGTCAGGCCACCATGGAGTTTAAGGAATGCTGGATTCAGGATCAGCAAGTGGAAGAAATCAGAACAGTCCAGGTGAATTTCCTGGATACAAACTCCCAAAACTTTATCCGCCTCTTTGGTTCGAAAAACAATGAAACCGATGAAGTATTGAATATGAAAGTGGATGCCATTGACTTGAATACGGAAGAAGTCGTCTATGAGCGTCAATTAGCATAAAAATTTTGAGAAGGCAGGCTGTTAAAAGCTGAGCCTTCTCTTTTTTGAAGGTGGATAATAATCATGAAGTAGGTAATAAAGTAATATATAAATATATTTATACATAATCTCATATTTACTAATTTGTATTATACCCACCGCCGTTCTACAATTAGACTCGTAAACAAATTCACTTTCTCAGGAGGAATGGAAAATGAGTAAACATATACTGATGGTCGTTACGACGGCGGATAAAATGAATGAAGAGTTGGACACGGGTCTTTGGCTTTCTGAATTTGGGGAAGCCTATGTAGAATTCGCCAAGAAAGGGTATGATATTACTGTTGCAAGCCCGAAAGGCGGGAAAGCGCCAGTGGATGATCGTAGTCTTGAAGGTGGCGAAACACCTCAGGAAATTCTCGATACGGCGAAGTATTTGGAAGAAACCTTGAAAATCGGTGAGGTCACCGATTTTTCCAAGTTCGATGCAATCTTTTTGCCGGGTGGTCATGGAACGATGTTCGATCTACCGGATAACAAGAAACTGCATGAAACCATCCGTGACCTTTATGAAGCGGACAAAGTGGTGGCTGCGGTTTGTCATGGTCCGGCAGGTCTTGTCGGTGTGACGCTATCCGATGGTTCGCCGATCGTGAAAGGCCAAGCGGTTACGGCGTTCACCGATGAAGAAGAGCGTGCGACGACATTGGATGCGTACATGCCTTTCTTGTTGGAAACACGTTTGCGTAAACTTGGTGCAGACTTTGTCGGTGCAGATAATTGGGCGGACCATGTGCAAGTTTCCGGTCACTTGATCACAGGCCAAAACCCTCAGTCAACCATCAGCGTTGCAAAAGAAGTCATCAACCAGCTTGAAAAATAATGAAGTTTGGAGGAGCCTGTGAGATATCCATCTTACAGGTTCTTTCGTTCTGAAAAGGAGAGATATCATGATCACAATAAATGCAATCATTCAAGCGAAACAAGGGCAGGAAGAAGCGCTGTTCATGGAATTGAAAAAAGTCGTTGAACCTTCGAGGGAAGAAACGGGTTGTGTGGAATATACGCTTCACCAATCCTTGGACGAAGATGGGACCTTTGTTTTTTATGAAACGTGGGAAGATGAAGCGGCGTTGAAAGCGCATGTTGAATCGGAACATTATAAAGCGTACCGCCAGGCGACATCAGAACTGACTGATTCACGCACGGTTCATAAACTGCGGAAAGTATAAAAGGAATAGGAAGCTATGATCGATTTTGAATGGTATCGCAGTTTCATCGGTATATACAAACACGGTTCGGTATCTGGGGCTGCCAAAGCGCGATTCATGACCCAACCGGCGATGAGCCAGCATTTGGCTGCTCTGGAGTCAGAAGTCGGTGAGCCGCTATTTACACGGGCACCAAGAAAAATGGTCCCGACGGATAAAGGGAAGGAATTGTACACAAAGCTTGTGCCGCTCATTGAAAACCTTGAAAGCACGACACAGGAAATTAAGCAGACCTCCAACCATCCGTCTGAGATGCCACTGATCAAGTTAGGTTCACCGGTAGAATTTTTTACAGGGAGAGTCTTGGAGAAGGTCAGGTCTCTGGATATCCGGTATCTTGTCCACTTCGGTACGGCGCCCACGCTTTTGAATCAATTGATCCATGAAGAAGTCGATTTGATCATGACACCGAAGAAACAGACGGTTACAGGGATTGAATACACTCGCCTGGAGGTTGAGTCATTCGTAGTCGTGGCACCAAAAAATATGAGGGTGGAGGAAGAGCTGGAAGACATTGAAGCCTGGCTGCAGGAGCAGGCTTGGCTGAGTTACGGACTCGACCTTCCGATTATTCGCCGATATTGGCGGGAACATTTCAACAAACGCCCGGATATCAAAGCGAAACATATCATTCCTAACTTGCAGTCGATCCTAAAGGCGATTGTAAGAGGGATGGGCATCAGTGTGCTGCCGAAGTATTTGATCGAAGAAGCTGTGGAAGAAGGAAAAGTCCAGATTCTTTTTCCTGAAGCATCGGTAGGAAATGCTCTCTACGCAGCTTACCGGATCGACCAGCGCGATGAACCGAACATCAAGTCCATTGTCCAACAGTGGAAAAAATAAGACCGTGCCTCCCGTTGGTAAGGGAAGGCGCGGTCTGTTTTTTTATGAATTAACCGTCGTTCCTTTCACTTGCTTCACAAATTCTTTCATGATGGAAGGCAAATCTGGCCACGCGTGACCGGAGATGAGATTGTCATCGACATAATTCATTTCATCCATGTATTCGGCACCGATACTCTCTACTTCAGGGCGACACGCGTGATAAGCGGTCATCTTACGTCCTTCTACAACATCAGCGATTGTCGTCAGAACAAGGCTGCCATGGCACATGACGGCAATCGGTTTGTCTGCGATGAAGAAATGGCTGACGATACCTGGCAGGTCATCGTGCATACGGATATGTTCAGGGGCGCGGCCACCTGGAATGATCAGTGCATCATAATCATTCGGATCGACTTGTTCGAAAGTCATGTTTGAATCGATCATGTAGCCTTTTTTTTCGGTGTACGTTTCCCAGTCTTCAAAATCGTGGATGACTGTATTCAATTTCTTCTTGTGAGGTGCGGCAATATCGACATCAAAACCTTCTTCCAAGCAGCGGAAATAAGGATAATACACTTCTAAAGCTTCGACAGCATCTCCGGTGACGATCAACACTTTCTTTGCAGTCATCTTTCACCCTCCTAAAGTAGAATTACATAAGGTGTAGTACCCTTATTCTCTTCTTTGATAACCACATTTTTACATCATTTAAAAGAACTTGTTGGATCTTCGTTGAACTGAACCTTATACATTATTTAGATGAACAGTGGAAAAGGTATTTCTGCCATGATGGAAGTTCCTATTTGGAAGAAAAACCTGATATCAGGAAGCACTCGTGGTCAGGTTTTCATGGTAAAGTATGGATAGAATGAAAGTAAGGGAGGAGACGCCATGACTTGGGTACAATCGATGCAGAAAGCGATTGACTTCATGGAACAGCACCTATTGGAAGCCATCTCCATAGAAGAAATCGCACAGGCTGCTCATACCTCACCATTCCATTTCCAACGCATATTCAGCCTGCTTACAGACACGACGGTTGCGGAATATATGCGAAGGCGGAGGTTGACGTTGGCCGCTCAGGAATTGAGAAAAGGGGAGCGGAAAATCATTGATGTCGCCTACACGTATGGCTATGAAACTCCCGAGTCTTTTTCCCGGGCGTTTCGGAAACAGCATGGCATCTCACCGAGGGAAGCGCGAAATTACAGTGGGAAGATGACCGCATACAACCGCCTGGTTATCCAGGTGAACCTAAAAGGAGCGGATCCGATGGAGTATGAAGTGGTGGAAAAAGAAGCGTTTCAAATTGTCGGTGTGAAAGAGCAGTTTTCGTGTGTTGGTGACGAGGAGAATGTGAAAGGCATCCCTGAAATGTGGGAAAGAGTGAATGGGGATGGAACCGATCAGAAGTTGTTGAAGCAAAACAATGGTCCCGTTAAAGGTCTGCTTGGCGTCTGTGAGGATAAGAATGAGGATAAGCCGAACCACATCGATTATTGGATCGCAGTCGCTCATGAAGGCGGAGAAGTCGAGGGCTTGGAATCTTTAGATGTTCCAAAAGCAAAATGGGCGGTTTTCGGTGTTCATGGACCGATGCCACACGCCATGCAGGAAACATGGAAGAAAATCTACTCCGAATGGTTCCCTTCCAGCGGCTATGAAAATGCCGGGGGTCCAGAGCTTGAAGTCTATCAAAATGGGAACCCGAACAGTAAAGATTATTACTCGGAAATTTGGATTCCGGTCAAATAGTTAGGGAGAGCACAGTCCTTTGTCGGATTGTGCTTTTTCTTATGGAATAAAGGATTTTATTGGCAGAATGTAGAAGGTAACAAGTATCCATTCATAACAAAAGGGAGGGAAGTTGTGAGATCATTTTTTCTGTTTCTCGCTGTTTTCCTAACCTCGTGTTCACCACTTTCCGCACGCATTCCTGAGAAGATTACGGTTCATGAAATGGAAAGTTTTGATGAAAATATACAAGCCGAGTCAATCGTCATTAAGGATAAAGAAGATATTCGAAAATTCCAGGCAGGGATCTGGGGCGCAGGAAAGGAATCTGGAGCCGTTGATCTTGATGATCCCGAACTTGCTTTTACATTAGGGAAAGAGTCTTACTTTTTATGGTTGGAATCAGGAATAATCATGAATCAAAAGAATACCCATACCGTTTATATGCTGACGGAACGGGATTATAAAAACATAAAAAGGATCATTTTGGAGAGGAATGAAAGCCCTTGAGCTTTTTTTCAGGAGTCTATCAAATCAATGTGAGAGTAAAAGAAATCAATAAGGCTGTGGAATGGTATGAGGAGATCCTTGGTTTTCACGTGTTGAAAGATTACGGGAAAACCGTTGTTCTCGAGCATGACGGAGGAGTACCGGTTTGTCTGATTGAAAAGCCTCCGCACACAGAGCTGCCCGATAACCTTGATGGCACTCACCCTGTTTTCAGCATCTCTCCAAGCAACGTGGAAGATTGCAAAAAAGCCTTGATGGACCGGGGAGTCGTCGTTTTAGAAGGCGGTAGTGAAGGTCATTTCAAGTTCAGAGATTTGGATGGCAATCTATTAGAAGCTTATTTGGCCGGGCTTTATGAGGATGAACAATTCAAGTCTTATCGCTGAGGAGGGGGAGATTTTGGACATTGGATATACCATTTGTTTCATCAAGCGCGGTGAAGAATTGCTGCTGTTGAATAGAAACTCCCCTCCCGTTCAGGGGTTATGGAACGGAGTCGGAGGAAAAATCGAGAAAGGGGAAACGCCTCTGTCTAGTGTGCAGCGTGAAGTGGCAGAAGAAACGAACCTTTTTCTTGAAAAGAATCTATTCGAATATAAAGGGACGATTTCCTGGGCAATAGATGGGGAGGGTTCAGGTGGGATGGAAGTGTTTGTCGTGAGGATCAATGATGATGACCTCTACCCAGCGCCTTTCGAAATGGATGAGGGCATTCTAGCTTGGAAAAGCGTGTCCTGGATCCTTTCAGAAGACAATCATGGGGTCAGTCCGATGATTCCTTATTATTTACATACGGTTTTGAATGAGAATCAAGAAGTCCATCACCATTTTACCGTCCGTCATGGAAAAATCATCGAATACGCAAAAGGAAGGGAGAGAAAGCATATTGTTGTTCCGTGAGCTGAAACAAGAAGACTGGAAGAAGATCCATACCTACGCTTCAAAAGTGGAGGTTTCTCAATACCAGCCGTGGGGGCCGAACACGGAGAAGGACACGCAGGACTATGTCCAGCACTTGGTCCATGAAATCAGGCAGCCCGAACCCCAAAAACATGCGTGGGCCATTTTACGTGAGGCGGATGAACAGCTCATTGGTGTTGCGGAACTGACGATTTTGGATGCTTATCATCAGACTGGAGAAATCGCTTATATCTTACACCCGGATGAGTGGGGGCGGGGCATGGGGACCGAAGTTGCGAATCGATTGATTCGTGATGGATTCAAATCGTTCCAGCTCAAACGTATCCAGGCGACCTGTCACCCTGAAAATAAGGGATCGATCCGGGTGCTGGAAAAGTGCGGCATGGAGATGGAAGGAAGACTACGTGACCATTTGAAAATGAAAGAAGGGCGTCGTGATTCCCTGCTGTTCAGTGTGCTGAACGATGGATAAGTGGCGAGGTGCAGCAGCCATCTGTATTAGTGAAAAGAACGAACTTTTGATGGTCCTTCAGGGGAAGCCGGGAGAAAAGAAAACCTGGACGGTCCCTTCTGGAGGGGTGTTTGAAGGGGAAAGTCTGGAACAGTGCTGCATGAGAGAAACGTTTGAAGAAACGGGTTATCTCGTCCATGTGACCGAGCGGCTGCAAACGAAAAGAGGAAGGATCGGGAAGACGGATATCCATGTTGAATACTTTTCCTGTATCGTGACGGGTGGTCGTATGCACATCCAGGACCCTGACCATTTAATCCATGAGATTCGCTGGGTTTCACAAAAAGAGCTGAACGAATGGCCGCTCTCTTTTCCTGAAGACCAGACCTTTTTAAACCAGATGCTGACAAAAAAGAAGGAAGGAGTGGATCGTACATGAAGATGCTTGTCATTGGCGGGACGAAATTTCTTGGGAGGCATATCGTGGAATCAGCCTTGAACGAGGGTCATGAGGTGACGTTGTTTCATAGAGGCAAGACCAATCCAGATTTGTTTGAAGATGTGACCAATATCTTTGGAGATAGGGAAAACTGTGGGGATCTGGAAAAGTTGGCCGGACAACAATGGGACGCGGTGATTGATACGTGTGGGTATAAACCATCCACCGTATCCAAGAGTCTGGAGGTCCTTGCCGGCTGCACAGAAAAGTACATCTTCATTTCTTCCATATCGGTTTATCCGGATTTTACTGCTGTTGACCAGCTGGAGGAAACGGTAGAACCGATGACGTTGACTCAAGAGGAACTGGAAGAAGCGGAACGAACAGAAGCTTTTGACCCATCCTTATATGGACCTCTGAAAGCTCATTGTGAACAGGAAGTCCAAAGCAGGATGAAAGATAGAGGCATCATCATCCGCCCGGGATTGATTGTAGGACCTCATGACCCGACCGATCGATTTACATACTGGCCTTCAAGAATCGCTGAGGGAGGAGAAGTGCTCGCTCCCGGCAGGAAGGATCAACAGGTTCAGTTCATTGATGCAAGAGATATAGCGGAGTGGGTGGTCCAGCTGTCTGCTACTGAACACACAGGGGTCTTCAATGCTAACGGTCCGGAAAACAAGCTGACGATGCAAGGTTTTCTGGAGACGTGTGCATCAACGCTGAATGAAGAGGTGTCATTTACATGGGTATCCGCACAGTTTTTGGCAGATGAAGGTATCCAGCCCTGGAAAGACCTTCCCGTTTGGATTCCGACCGAAAAAGATTTCAGTCAGGATACGACGAAAGCGATTCAGAGTGGATTGAAATTCCGCCCGTTAAAAGAAACCATTTTGGACACGTATCGCTGGGATCAGCAAAGAGTGGAAGGTGTAAGAGGTGCAGGATTGACAAGGGATCAAGAAGCATCCGTTTTGAATAAATGGCATAGAGGCTGACTCTTTCAATGATGTGCTGGATAATCAAGTCCCAGCAGTAGGTTTTTAGAGGGAAACCAAAAATATTGAACCAGTGAATAGGACAACAAGATTTAGGAGGGCTGTATGGAACGATATTTTATAAAGATTCGAAATAAAAAAGTCCGTGTGACCGAATGGGGAGAACAGAGTCACCCCGTCATTTTTTGTTTGCATGGACTAGGATCGACGAGTCTCAGCTTTATCGAAATCGCGGAGATCTTGCAAAACGAATATCGCATCATCTCTATAGATGCCCCTGGACATGGCCAGACGGAACCTTTTGATGAAGTGGAAGAGTATGAAATGAAAGCAATGGCTAGCTGGTTGAAGGAAGTACACCAGGAGTTGGACCTTGAAAAATTCTATTTCCTCTCCCATTCATGGGGAAGTTTCGTCGCCTTATTTTATGTAGATGCTTTTCCAAACCCTGTGTTAGGCAGCATCCTTTTGGACGGTGGATATCAGACGAAGCGTCTCGGAAATCAAACCGTCGAAGAGGAAGTGGCCTTTTATGAAAAGGACTTTGAAGAAGCGCTGGAAAGCTGGGAAACCTTCATTGATGTCGCTGTCTTCGCTCCTGGAGCACGCCGTTCCGATTCATTGAGGCTCGCTGGAGTGGACCTTGCTTTGAAAGAGAACGGTAAATTTTATTGGCACGCCAGAGGGCGGACCGCGGCTTCGATCGTAAGAGCCATGCACAAAGATGAAACCGCAGACCTTTATCACCGCCTGCCATCAAATTTGCTGTTATTACGAGCCACTCAACCAGAGCACATGGAGAAGCAAAGGAATAAGACCGCCTCTATTTTTGAAAAAGAAACAGGGGCCAGGGTCGTGGAGGTTCCGGGGACCTCTCATATGATGCACTGGGATCGTCCCGAACGGATCGTTCAATACATCAGAAATCAATGGAGTTGAAAAATTTCATGAAAAACGAAACTCAAAGTCAGCCATTAACAGGGAAAGTGGCCATTGTCACGGGCGTAAGTCGCGAGCATGGGATCGGAACAAGCACGTGTGAGAGGCTCGCTGAAGCAGGGGCAGATATCTTTTTTACTCATTACTGTCCTTATGATGAAAAAGATGGAGAAGGAATAGAAGAGCATTGGCCGGACACACTCGCGAAAAAGCTGGATGAGCGAGGTGTTCGTGTCGCTCATATGGAAGCGGATTTGAGAGATAAAGATCTGCCGCAGAAGTTATTAGAGAATGTGGTAAAAGAAATCGGAGTGCCATCCATTCTTATCCATAACGCAACATTCAGCGTGAACTCGAACTATAAGAATTTGACTTCAGAATTGCTGGATGACCATTATGAAGTCAATAATAAAGGTCCGATCCTGCTGACGCAGGCCTTCGCCAAATTATATGAGAAAAAGTTCCACTCGGAAGAGGGAGGAAGCATCATCTTTTTAGTATCCGGAGGTCCGGACCCGGATAATCTGGCTTATATAGCTACAAAAGGGGCTTTGAAGGCGTTCACCCCGCCATTAGCCACAGGACTTGCGCCCATCGGAATCAATGTGAATGCCGTCGATCCCGGACCAACAGACACGGGTTGGATGGATCCAGGAACGAAGGAAGGGCTTTTGCCTTTATTCCCTAAAGGACGGTTGGGAACGGCGGACGATGCAGCCAAGCTGATTCGGTTCCTTGTGAGCCCGGATGCTTCATGGGTGACGGGGCAGGTCATCCATTCAGACGGTGGATTTTTAGGTCGATAATAAAAAAGGAGGAAAATGAATTGAAAAGCCCAATTCAAAACGAAGTCGGAGCCATTTTTGTCCCAGTCAAAGACATCGAGAAAGCCCGCGACTGGTATTGCGATTTGCTTGATGTGCCAGCGGAAGAAGAGTTTCCCGGCGGTCACCTGTACGTTTTGCCTATGAAGCATGCCGGGGTCGTGCTGGATAGCAAGATTTATTCTGAAGAAGCGGTGTTTGGCGCGCCAGCCTTTCATTTTAATACAGAAGATATCGAGGCTGCTTACACGTACATGAAAGAAAAAGGGATCGATGTGGTCTCTGAGATTCAATTCGGCCATTTTTTCAATTTCAAGGATCCTGATGGGAATCTGTTGATGATTTGTCAATGCTAGGAGGAAAACGATGATTTTACATACAGAGGTGGTAGGAGAAGGAGAACCTCTCGTCTTCCTGCACACCGGCTTACAGACGGGGAGGACGGATTTTGAAGAGCAGCAGGAGTATTTCTCCTCGAAATATCAGGTGGTTTCGCCTGATTTAAGAGGGCATGGGAAATCTTCGGCCGATGACTTGAATGACTATTACAACCAGGCGGCTGATGATTTGGCCGATACGCTCAGGTCCATGGAATTATCGAGTGCTCATGTGGCAGGGTGTTCATTTGGAGCCTTAGTAGCGATAATTTTGGCAAAAAGCCACCCTGAACTTGTGCGGACGTTAACGATTTCAGGAGTGACCCCTCTCAAACCGGAAAATTGGGAAACTTTGAATGAGAAAGAGTCCAAGTTCCGCATGAATCTCTTAAAGGACGAAGAGACGTGTGCCTACTTCGATTCTCTCCACGAAGAAGGCTGGCAGAGGTTTATTCATATGGGACAGGACGAAGGATGGTACCCTTTTGAAGCGACGCGTTCCATACAGGACCTGGATATGACCGTCCTTTTTTTTGATCGGGGAGGGTCAGGAACATGAACTCAAGGGCGTGAGGATTTACAAAGAACAATCAGACTCCGTTCATGTAGCGGTTCTTCCCTTTGCTTCCCATTTGGTCCATGCAGAACAGCCGGATTTGTACAATCAGACCTTGGATGTGTTCCTCACTAACAGGGAATCCTGAAGGGGAATCAAGCATAAAATAAAGGAAAAACCGAACGGTATCGGTTCGGTTTACAATACTGATCAAGTGATCTTACGGATGTTAATGGAACTCATATCTGTCATATGAGCGGATTGGTCTTTGTCTTCAACCCATAAGAGAAAATCGTTATGGAGGTTGAGGTCTTCATTGTCTGAGCTGAACTGGATGAAAACACCTGTGCCGATAGATCTTCCGGCAGAGAACACTTCAATGCGGTCTCCTGTACGAAACATATCCATCACCTCCTTCCATCATAGAGGGATACTCTATTCTATGAAAATAGGAAAGGGAGGCTTGGACGCAAGTGTAACCTAACTTTTTAATAAAGAAGGAGGGGAAAAGGATGAAGCGGTTTGCTGTATTGACGGATGTGCACGGAAACACGTATGCCCTCAAAGCTGCACTTCGTGATATCAAGGAACAACGTGTGGATCATCTCTTTTGTATGGGAGATCTCATCGGAATCGGTCCTTTTTCCAATCAAGTGTGCGAATACTTTTATTCTTTAAAGGATACAGAAATTGTGAGAGGAAATCATGATGAAGCTGTGCTTGCTCTGATGAATGGTGAGCCTTATCCTGAGAGTAGGATCGATGTGAAGGAGCATCACCAGTGGATCGCTGATCGCTTGTACAAGAGGTATGCGAATTGGCTGGAAAGTCTTCCACGGCAGATCAATACAAAGATTGAAGCGCGTACTTTTCAGTTTGCACACTATCCGATGGACACGAAATCGAGTCTGCTGCCCATTAGTGAGGATCCATTCGATCAACTAGTACCACCGAATGGGGAAAACTTTTCGCAGTTAGATGAATTAGAAGCAGAGACGGTCGTATGCTTTGGCCATGACCACGACGTCCATCATTTTTCCATGAACGACAGAGTGTTTTTTAATCCAGGATCCCTGGGGTGTTACAACGAGCCCTATGCCCGTTATGGAATCATTGAAATTGACGGTAGAAAAGTTCGATTTGTTAAACGTCGAGTACCTTATCCAATGGATACATATTTAGAACACTTGAATCGGATCGACTTCCCACGTAAGGAAGTGATTCTGAAGCTTTTTCAAAAAAACAGGAGGGCCCATCATGACACCACCGAAACACATTGTATCAGCAGCGACCATAATAACGAATGAAGAAAAGGAAGTGCTCCTAATCAAAGGACCGAAGCGTGGCTGGGAGATGCCTGGAGGCCAAGTGGAGGAAGGCGAATCCTTGAAAGAGGCCGCCGTCAGAGAAACCAAAGAAGAATGCGGGTTGGACATTGAGGTCACAAGATTTTGCGGCGTATTCCAAAATGTTGATCGCTCCATCTGCAACACGTTATTCTTAGGAAAAGTGGTAGGGGGAACGTTGAGGACGACAGAAGAAGCATTGGAAGTTGGTTTCTTTCCCTTGGAAAAAGCCCGGGACATGGTGACATGGGGGAACTTCCGGGAAAGAATCGAGCTTTGTTTAGATGAAAGCCGACAACCATTTTTGGTAGATTTCTGATTTCCGAGCAAAAAGTAAAAGGAACTTCCCCGCTGGAAGTTCCTTTTTTATATATTAGACCCATTTCACAACATCTTCGAAAGACCGGCGTGATTTCTCAGGCTGTTCTTGGGCGCGGTATCCAAAGGCGCACATGACCGAAATACCGAAGCTCCCGTCCTCGAGGAGACCTTCTTCTTCTAGAAGATTGTTCATCTTCTCCATGTTGAAGCCTTCAATCGGGCAAGAGTCGATGCCGATTTCAGCTGCGGCTGTCATCATATTGGATAGAGCAATGTACGTTTGTTTTCCAGCCCAGTCATAGAGGGGGCGGTCGCCTTCAAGAAGTTCAAAATCTTCTTTCTGGAACTCTTCGATCCGGCCCAAATATTTTTCCATAAAATCTTCGGGCAGCTGTTTCACGTTCTTGAAGTGATCTTGCAAGTATTCGGAATCATACTGGGTATCCTTCCTCGTCCTTGCGAGGAAAATGACGAAGTGACTCGCATCCGGAAGTTTCCCATACGCGCCCCAGGCCGTGTCCTTGATCTTTTGTCTCAGTTCAGGATTCTGAACGACGACAAACCGCCACGGTTCGAAACCGAACGAGCTAGGGGATAAACGGCCGACTTCAAGGATGAATCTGAAATCATCTTTTAGCCGCATTTAAAATTTCCTGCTTTTTCGTTTCTTTGTCACTCATCTTTTTTTCCCTCCTTCTTTGATTTCCAAAATAATATACCACAGGGGAGGGAGAGAATTCATGATTTATGCTTTACACAGCTTCCTGATAAGCGGCTTCTCCACCAGGATGTAAACGATAATAGATCGGATATGCCCTCGTGTAGAAGTATTGAATCACTGGTCCAAGAAAGAGCATCGGAGCAAGGGTTCCGAGTCCGACCGGTCCACCAATGGCTAAGGCAAGGCTAGTCATGACGACCGCAACCAAGGTTTGACCCGTTTGGAGACTCAATTGGAACCTTGAACTTACCGCAAGGAACAGCTGATCAACGGGGGCTCTCGGGAATTGTGGCAGGATATAGATCGCCACTCCCAATCCGATGAATCCGACTCCCGCAAGCAGCGTCACGACTTGTAAAGCAAATGGGGCGGTGGATAAGTTTACTGGAGCAAAAACAACTTCCAACCAGAAGTCCAAAATCAAACTTTCCAGAAACACAGGCACAACCGCCCTCGATTCAGGGAGTGCGTTCATCAATTTGGCATTGATGAAGATGATGATCAATTGAAAAGCTCCGTACCAAAAACCGACGGTATAACCGAAGTGATCCGAGACTCCGATGAAAAACGAAGTCCAAAATCCAGCTCCGAGCGTCGCGTTGATGAGAAGGGCGACACCGAAGAAATTGATGAACATGCCGACAAGGTAAACCGTGGCACGATAAAGCATGACATATGCCTCCTTTCCATAAAAAAAGTGGTCACGAGTAGAGGGTTTCTCTAAATCGTGACCACATTTTATTAGCGATTATTTTATAGGTCAATCAAAAAAATTTGGAAAGAAAACCGAGTCCCGGCATGGAGGAATTTCGACTTTTAAAAGACTTTCGTCGTCCAGTCTTCGCAGTTCCATACATCTGTGACGACATCTTCATAAAATTCAGGTTCGTGTGAAATGAGCAGGACGCTTCCTTTGTATTCTTTCAACGCACGCTTCAACTCAGCCTTGGCATCTACATCCAAGTGGTTCGTCGGCTCATCGAGTACGAGCAGGTTCGTTTCTTTGTTGATCAATTTACAGAGGCGGACCTTCGCCTTTTCCCCACCGCTCAATACTTGTACTTTACTCTCGATATGTTTACGAGTCAGTCCACACTTCGCAAGCGCCGCGCGTACTTCGTATTGAGTGAAGTGACGGAACTCTTCCCATACTTCCTCGATACACGTGTTGTCTCCGACTTCCTTCAACTCTTGTTCAAAGTAACCGATGTGCAAATGCTCTCCAAGCTCAACGGATCCAGTGACCGGCTGAATTTCACCGAGGATACTCTTCAGCAAGGTCGTTTTACCGATGCCGTTCGCCCCGGACAAGGCGATTTTCTGACCGCGTTCCATCGATAGGTTGAGAGGCCTGGATAGCGGCTCATCATATCCGATGACAAGATCTTTCGTTTCAAACAAATATTTCCCTGGTGTACGAGCCTGTTTAAAGTTGAATTGTGGTTTCGGCTTTTCGGCATCAAGTTCGATGACGTCCATCTTATCAAGTTTTTTCTGACGGCTCATCGCCATCTTACTTGTCGCCGCATTCGCTTTGTTTCGAGCCACAAAATCCTTCAAATTGGCGATTTCTTTCTGTTGCTTCTTATAAGCGGCTTCCAGCTGCTGTTTCTTCATATCATAAACGCGGAGAAATTCATCATAGTCGCCAGGGTAACGGCTCAGCTCCTGGTTTTCCATATGATAGATCAAGTTGACGACACTGTTCAGGAACGGGATGTCGTGGGAAATGAGGATGAAGGCATTCTCATATTCCTGCAGATACGTTCTCAGCCATTCGATGTGTTCGACATCGAGGTAGTTGGTCGGCTCATCGAGAAGTAGAATTTCTGGCTTTTCCAGTAACAGTTTCGCAAGCAGGACTTTCGTTCGCTGTCCGCCACTCAGGTCATGCACATCACGGTCAAGCCCGATTTCATTCAGACCGAGTCCGTTCGCGACTTCTTCCACTTTGGCATCAATCGTATAGAAGTCGTTATTCGTCAGCATATCCTGAAGGACTCCGGTCTCTTCCAATAGATCCTGAAGCTCATCCTGATCGACTTCGCCCATTTTGGCAAAAAGGTCGTTCATCTCCTGTTCCATATCGAACAAGTATTGGAAAGCTGTACGCAACACATCGCGGATGGTCATGCCCTGTTTTAAATCCGCATGCTGATCAAGGTACCCGATACGAATCCGCTTCGACCAGGTGATTTTCCCGGCATCCGGCTCGAGTTTTCCTGTAATGATATTCATAAACGTCGACTTGCCTTCACCATTCGCTCCGATCAAGCCGATGTGTTCTCCTTTTAACAAACGAAAAGACACGTCATCAAAGATCGCCCGATCCCCGAAGCCGTGGCTCAAGTTTTTTACTGTGAGTAAGCTCATTGTCGTTAACACCTTTTTCTATCGTTAGATTCGTCCTTCTATATTATAAAGGGGAATGAGGGGAAACGATAGGGGAAAAGTAGGAAGAGTTGAGGAAAGGAGTGGGTGGCCTTGTCTTATGATTGCGTCATCATCGGTGGAGGGATCGCCGGTTTGCAGGCAGGAATCATGCTCGGAAGGTACCGGCACCGCGTATTAATGATCGATAGTGGCGGGGGGCGGTCCAGTCTCTGTCACAGGTATAACAACATTCTCGGGTTTCCTGAGGGAGTCAGTGGTCAAAAGCTCCGTCATGACGGGATAAAACAAGCACAATCCTTTGGGGTGGAAACGATGGAAGGCAACGTCACGGATATCCATTCCCACTTCATCGTTGAAACAGGAAAGGGGAAATCCATTCGGACCCGGACGATCTTGCTTGCTACAGGGATTGAAGAAAAGCTCCCATCTATTCCATCCATCAAAGAATGTCTTGGTTTATCTATTTATGTTTGCCCGGACTGTGATGGATATGAAATCATCGGTGAAAAGACCGCTGTCGTGGGAAGTGGAGAATCGGGAGCCAAGATGGCGCTGACGTTGAAAGACTGGAGCGAGGATATCATTTTTTTCAATCAGGACGGTGAACCCCTATCCCTTGATGTACAAGGGAAGCTGCGGGAACACAGGATTCTTGTTCAGCAGGTGCAAGTCGAAAAATTTGAACATAACCGCGGACAACTTGAGGCTATCCAAACAGTTGACGGTCATCGCTGGGAAGTAGGGAAAGCTTTTCTTGCGTTCAGTGGGAATCGGGTTCAATCGGATCTAGCGGTCAAGCTTGGAGCTGAAGCCACCGACAAAGGTCACCTCGTTGTGCATCCGAGAACGAAAATGACCAATATTGAAGGCGTATGGGCAGCGGGGGATGTGGTGGATCATTCTCAATTTGTGACAACAGCCCTGGGGGACGGGGCACAGGCGGCTGTCTGGATACACAAATGGTTGAAAGATACAAGGTGATTTCTTTGATTTCAACTCATGGATATAGGATAATGATGGATATACCATTTACATTTCCTATCTTGAACATTCTACTTTTAAACAATCCATCCACGCTCCACCTACTGTTTTCTAAGACAGAAACCCAATTCATTCAAATCAAATTGAGTGCATAAGGAGAATCGAAACCTACATGTTTTTTGACGCTTTTGGGACGGATTCATTTTTATTATTGACGGCATTATTGTTATTCAGCGGTGTACTTGTAGCGAAGTTTTCCAGCCGTTGGGGCATCCCTGCATTGATTTTGTTCATCATGGTCGGCATGGCTTTTGGCAGTGAAGGGCTCGGAATCGTTTATTTCAGTGATGCCGGCACAGCCCAGGTCATCGGCGTATTTGCCCTCGTCATCATTTTGTTCGAAGGTGGTCTACATACGAAATGGGGGACAGTGCGCTCCGTTGCTGTACCTTCCTTATCACTCGCAACTTTTGGAGTATTGATCACCTCTTTGATCGTTGGACTTGCTGCCTATTTATTGTTCGAATTGAGTTGGTTGGAATCGTTCTTATTCGGTGCCATCGTTGGATCAACCGACGCAGCTGCCGTTTTTGCGGCATTGAAAGAAAGGAACATCAAAGCGAAAATGGGGGCGACCCTCGAGGCGGAGTCTGGAACGAACGACCCGATGGCCGTCTTTTTGACATTGTCTCTCATTGAATTGATCACTGCAGAGCAAGCGTCGTTCTGGATGCTCATCCCGACGTTTTTCTTGCAGATGGGACTTGGTCTGATCATCGGGCTGGCGTTAGGAAAATTAGCCTCCTTGTCCATCAATCGTATCAAATTGGACTCGAGCGCCCTTTATCCGATCTTTTCCGTAGCCTTTGCTTTAGCCACCTACAGCATAACCGCATTTAGTGGAGGAAGTGGATTTTTAGGTGTGTATGTAGCGGCACTGGTCATCGGAAATAGTGAACTGACGTATCGCTATTCGATCTTCCAGTTTAATGAAGGATTTGCCTGGATGGCACAGATTCTTATGTTCGTGATTCTAGGTCTTTATGTATTCCCTAGTGAATTGTTTACCGCATCCATTATGGTCAACGGCATATTGCTGTCGATCGTGCTTATTTTGATCGCAAGACCGATTGCTGTTTTCTTATCGATGATCAAGATGAACTATTCAACAAAAGAAAAGCTGTTCATATCCTGGGCCGGCCTGCGTGGGGCTGTACCGATCGTGCTCGCAACCTTTCCGATTGTGGAAGGACTGCAAAACAGTCAGGCCTTATTCAATCTTGTCTTCTTCGTCGTGCTGACCTCAGCACTCGTCCAAGGATCCACGATCTCGCTGGTCGCGAAGAAAATGAACTTGGTCGGACCGAAAAAAGACATCCCGCACCATAGCATTGAATTGATATCCATGGGGAAAGCCAAGGCGGAAATGATTCAATACCAAACCAATGCCGAATCAGCCGTCGTCGGTAAAAAGCTCCACGAAGTCAGCTTCCCCAACCGCGCCAACATCAGCGCCATCATCCGCAACAATGAAGTCATCACCCCTTACGGTGAGACAGAAATCAAAGCCGGAGACTTCCTGTACATTCTCGTGGAAGAAAAGTACAAGCAACAGCTCAAGAAAACGCTGGAACAGCGCGTACAAAAAAGTGAACAGCTCATGAAAGAAAAAGACGCTTCCTCCTAAAGCGTCTTTTTCTTATGGATATACATCTTCTGCTAAAGCTCTCTTTTGTGGAAGGCTCAGTTTTGAGATGGTTCCCGGGGATTCGTTGCTGTGTCGGGCGTGAGGGGTGGTGGGGAAGCCACTCGCTTTCCTGTGGGGGAGGGCCGAGCTTCCTCGGACTGCGTCCTGCGGGATCTCGCCTGTCTCCTTCTCCCACGGGAGTCTCGCAGCTTCCCCACCACCCCGTTCGATGTATGTGAGAAACGAACCCCTTCACCACGTTGGGTTGTTTTCAACTGTCCGAGAGTTGGAAGTATAAAGCACTCTGTATCAAGCTTTCAGTATTCATGAACCTAGGAGAGTTTAGTCTTACATTCCCACCAAGTTGGATAGCTACTTAGCCGATAAGTGTTTTCGAGTCACTGAATATGGTAAAGGGGCGGAGGGAAACGGTGAGACTCCTATGGGGTGTGCGGGACAGCTGAGACCCCGCAAGGCGCAGCCTGAGGAGGCTCAGCGCCCGCCCCATGGAAAGCGAACCTTTTCCCGTAGCCCCATCCACTCAACAAAGGTCTCGAAATCAAGTCATACACCCCCCTGCCATATTGATGAATATGTGATAAATTTAAGGGTTTAGGACATATGTCCTTTCCGAAATCGCCGTCATCCTTTTAAATGGATTTCAGAACAGGAGGATGAACGATGAAAGGTGCTTTATTTTCACTACTCGGAGGCTTGTGCATCACGATGCAGGGCATCTTCAATGCGAGGATGAGTGATTCCATAGGCGGCTGGCATACCACATCAATGGTCCATCTGGTCGCCTTCACGATATCCATTCTCGTATATTTTTATGTCAGAGACGGAAAAGGGAAAAGCTTTAAAAGAGTGCCATCCCTTTATTTGATCGGTGGGACGTTCGGAGTTGTCGTCGTATTTGCAGAATTGACGGCAATTAAAATGATCGGACCGGCGAGTGCCATCGCTATTTTACTCGTCGCACAAATCGGCACGGCTTTTGTCATCGAATCGAAAGGCTGGTTCGGGGAGAACAAGGTTCCAGTCACGAAAAGGCAGGGCATCGGAATCGCTATGATGCTTGTGGGTGTCATCCTTTTCCAGTTGTAAAAAGGAGATCATTGTTATGAAAGAAAACAAAAAAATCAATCCACATCCTTACATTGAGAAATATCAGCTTGAGCAGATCTTTCCCGAAGAATTCGTACCAAAAATCAAAGGGTACACCTTCACGAAGGGTGACGTTCTTTTCGCACCTGGTGAAACGTTAGCTGACATGTTTTTACTTGTTGAAGGGAAGATCAAAATCTTCACCCTGACACCCGAAGGGAAGTCTCTCATTAACCGTTTTAAACGGCCGCTTGGTGTGATCGGAGATGTGGAATATGTAAAAGGAAATTCGGTCATCAATTCTGTTGAGGCGGTTTCTGATGGGGTGATGCTTGCGGCATCCTTTGAGGACTTGCGGGATCTCGAAAGGAACCATCCGCCGTTCATTCGTTTTTTACTGGAGACGGTGGCGCACAAGTTTTATTCCGAATCCCAGGCCTCAAGCCTGCATATGCTTTATCCTGTCGAAGTACGGCTGGCCAGTTATTTCTTATCCATCTCCTCAGATGGGGAGGGGACACTTTTTCATCAGGAGATGCGGACGGCGAATCTTACAGAGCTCGCGGAATGGGTAGGGACGAGTTACCGCCATTTGAACAGGGTGCTTAAGAAAATGGTATCCGATGAGGT
The DNA here is from genome assembly GCF_009856415.1 of Halobacillus litoralis. Classification (GTDB taxonomy): domain Bacteria; phylum Bacillota; class Bacilli; order Bacillales; family Halobacillaceae; genus Halobacillus; species Halobacillus litoralis_C. The sequence continues at coordinate 287,680 of NZ_WMEZ01000001.1, forward strand.
TATCGAACGAGCGAATGGATCGATTAAGATTAAAGATTTGGCTAAACTCCGGGACCTTGCGAACGGAAACATCTATGAATAAGGAGGGATTCTATGCTTGGCGTATTATTTTCAGTCGTGGCAGGCATTTTGATCAGTATGCAAAATGTGTTCAATGCACGTGTCAGTGAAAAAACAGGAGCTTGGGCGACGACATCACTTGTGCTCGGTTTAGGGCTAGTCTGTTCTCTGCCGGTTTTCTATGCTATGGAACAAAGGAGCTTGTTTGACTTCGGAGATGTGAACAAGATCTTTTTGTTCAGTGGCGTTTTCGGGGTAGGAATCGTGTTCTGCCTCATGCGTGGAGTAACACTGATCGGTCCTGCCTATGCGATTTCCATCGCCCTCATATCACAAATCGTCATCGCTTTTGTCATCAATACGGGAGGATGGTTCGGCTTCGATGCTTCTCCTCTTTCTGTGACGAAGCTTGCGGGGATCGCTTTGTTGATTGGCGGGGTGCTTGTTTATAAATTGGAAAAACCGCCGGTGGAAGAAGAACAAGAGGAAGTGGAACAACTGAGAGCGTGACCTCATTCGGAGGATCACGCTCTTTTTTTTGTTACATATTTTCCATCAGTTTCTTGGCAATCCGTTCATAATCATCCCGGTCAATCCCAGGGGCGAATTCTTCCGGAAGGTCATCGAGATCGGGAATCGGAGCTCCTTTCGGCGTCCCTTGGATGACCTGAAGCGGCTGGCCGTTCTCTGGGTTTGTCCCTTTCCATATTTTCTTGATCTCCTGGTAGTCATAGTCGCTCCATGTGTACAGAATGTTATCCAGTCCCTGGTCGAGGTAGGGGCGGGCATAATCGAACTTAGAGTTGTCGAGGTCCGGAACAGGAAGCATTTTTTTCACATCGACACCTGTGGCGATCTCCAAAGCTTTCGCATAAGCAAGGGCATGCGTACCCCCTCGGACAAGTAAGTAGCCGATCATTTCACGTGCCGTCGGGTGATCGGTCATTTCATAGACCCTCATCTTATGTGTTCGGGCACCAAGTTCGAGAAAGAAGTTGTGTAAAAGGTCAAGCACCAGGTTGCCACTGGAAAAAACGTTGTCCCCCGTCCAGGCTCGTCCCATCGAATCGCCGGGGAGTGCCGTTTGGGCTGTCGCAATGAATTGATACGAGTTCCTTTTATTCAACCCATTCTGTAGGGGGGCGATATCGGGATCCCCGGTAAAAGTCACTCCACGAGTGAGCAGGTTGATGGAATTGTTTACGAGTTCGACATGACCGAACTCTTCTGCTGTGATACTTGCCACTAAATCATAAAAGGGTCGGTGTTTTTTCTTTTGGCGAAAAGCGAAGGACTGGAACATGTAGTTATTCAACGTAGACATTTCGCCAAACTTTCCACCTAATAGCTCTTGAACAGCAGCAGCGGCATTCGCGTCGCCGTGTTCAGGAATGGTCAAAGCAATCTGCATCCGGTCGAGTCGCTTAAACATGACATCCTCCTTTTACTTATATCGTTGATCAGGAAACACCCAGACAATCTGCTGGGTCCGTACGAAAAATGGGGTCCCGCTCACTTCTACCACGATATGATCCGGCATAACCGTTTTCAGTCCGCCGCGTACAGACCCTTGCGTCGTCTGGACGACGACAGGGGTGCCTTGGATGGACATAAGCGTCTGGTACACATATGGATCAATAGCGGAATTCATGGATACGTTTTGAGAATTCATTCATTCTGCTCCCTTCACAGGTAGTCTCACTTAATGATGTATATGTACAAACCTCCTTTTTAGGCATCATTCACGGGAAAAAGAGGTGAAAGTTGGTACGCTAGACACTGTGACTTTTAGTATATTAGCGACTTCCGGCTTTTATTGGCAGTTTCTCGGATTATATTAGCAGGTTTCGGAGTTTTATTGGCGACTTTCGCATTTATATTGGCAACTTTCCTAAATGACTCTCCTTCCAGTAACTAAGAGCTGAGCGATAAGTATTTTTTCAATACGAGGAGCGGCCAAATGTAGTTGTAGCTGTGATAGTAAATGTAAAGGTGCCCTGGAAGGCCTGCTCCTGTCGGGTATTCATACGTCCAATCCTTCGCCTCCAGTTTTCGTAGCAAACAAGATATCCCTCTTTCAATGCTCGGTGTCCGCCTTTCGTGCACAGCCATCAAGGCCGCCAGAGCCCAGGAGGTTTGCGAAAGGGTGCTGTCCCCTAAAGGAATGTAGCTCTTCTCTTGATCACTTTTACACGATTCTCCCCATCCGCCGTCTTCATTCTGAATGCTTTCAAGAAAGTGGATGCCTTTTTTGATGGAACGGTCATCCTTGCTTACTCCTACGGCCCGCATCCCGGTGAGGGCGGCCCAGGTTCCGTAAATATAGGTGATCCCCCACCGTCCATACCAGGATCCATCGTTTTCCTGATGTGATCGCAGCCAGTTCAAAGCTCTTTGAACGCGTGGATCCGTCAGTGGGAAACGAGCGTCTGTACCGAGAAATTCGAGTGTCCGTCCTGTCAAATCTGCTGTTGAAGGATCGAGGCTTGCATACTCGGCTCCGTCCATGGGAACAAACGTCATGAGAGGGTTGGTTTTCCCTTTTTCGAAGGCAGGCCAGCCACCATCTTCATTCTGCATAGCGAGCACCCACTTCAAGCCTCTCGTGTAATGGCTCTGGAGAGAGGAATCTTTACGTAGGGCCCGCAAAGCTGCTGTTGTGTCATCGACATCCGGGTGAATGGTGTTGCTTTTAGAAAATCCCCATCCCCCGGGTTCTGTATGGCTGGTCGCTACCATCCAGTCGCCGAATTTGGTCTGTTGGTGTTTTAAAAGAAATTGTTCAGCTTCATGTAAAGGGACATCGGATGTGGGAGGCGCTTGAAGGGCATGGCTCAACAATGCTGTATCCCATATATCAGAAGGTGAGTTTTGGATATGGAGGCCACGGTCCGTGGAACAGGCATGCTGAATCAGCCCCTGAATGGCTTTTTTGATGATGGGATCGTGTTTTTGATAGCCACAGCTCACAAGAGCATAAATCATATAAAAAGTGGAAGTGAAATAGCTGTATAATGTCCCATCCGACTCGATGCGCTGCAGCATGTAGGTAAGCAGACGCTGCCTTGAGAGCAGATAGAGTTTGTGAGGAAGTCCAGCCAGGGATTTGACCGCATCCTGGACACTTGTCAGTAACGACCGGCTTTCCTTAGAAATCAGCTCTTGATCCTCTCGAATGAAGCAGTCACTCATATCGGGGATTTGCTTGTTTTTCATCACAAAAGGTTGATCGGATAAGAGCAGGATCGGTGCCATGTGCACACGAGCGTAACTACTGAAATCATAAAAGGAAATAGGTGAAGATGGAGGAAGTAAAATGATGTGAACAGGCAAATGGAATAGATTCGGCCATGGATACTCTCCGTGGATGGCCAAGGTCATTTTGGTCAAAGAATGAGCGCGGTTCAGCCCTCCGTGCCTCCGGATGAATGCTTTGGCTTTTTTAACCGGGAGGTCCTCATTGGAATAGTATCCAGCATAAAGAAGAGCGAAAACCGCTTCGATCGTTGCGGAAAGGTTGCCCGCATCATCAGCATAGAGTTTCCAGTACCCCTCTTCGGTTTGAAGGGAAGAGAGACGCGCGCACAACTGTTGGATCAGGTCTTTTTCTTTCGTGAACGTTTGGAGCAGAAGTATCATATTGGCATCGGTCATCAGACTGTTTTCAAAACAAAAATGAAAGCTCCCGTCGACTGTCTGATGTGCATGAATCTCAGCAGCCAGTTGAGCAATCGCTTCATGGATCTGTTCTTTCACAATGATTCACCCTCTTTGATTCCATCCTACTCTTTTATATGAATCGGATGCTTGATTCAGAAGGAGCTCTTTAGGCATAAAAAAACGAGCTTCCAAGATAGAAGCTCGCTCTTCCTTATTTCATATTCTCTCGGATATACTTGATGATCTTTCTGATTTCATCCGGGTGCGGACGGCCGAACGGACTCGTCTGTCTTTGTTGGTATAATACACGTCCCTGCTCGTCAGTTAAAAAGTAAGCAGGTTCTCCGTGGGTTCCGTGGTCCTCGTAAGGAGCGTGCTCGTCATGATAATGAACCTGGTAGTGGGAGAGGAATTCAAGGTTCTCATCCATCAATATCGGGAAGGTGAAGTCGTGTTCGCTCACCATTTTTTCCAAACTGTCTTTGCTTTCATGGGTAATCGCAGCGAATTTGATGTCGTGTTCCTCAAAATAACTCAACGTGTTCTGAAACTCGTCCAGCTCACTCATGCACACCGGGCACCACGATCCACGGAAGTACACGAATAAGTACCAATGGTTATTCCCTTTTAAGTCCTCGGAAAAATGGAACTCTTCTCCCTGTACGGAAGACAGTTTGAAGTCCGGGGCATGTTGATTTAATTTAAAACTCATAGAATGACACTCCCTTTTCTTTTTTATCGCTCATACATCCCCATACCCTTTTCTAGTCAAAAGTAATTATTTTTTCGACATTCCATGCTATGGTTTCGTTCATTTGACGCACATAGCAAGGACATGGAAGAGCGGTGAATCGTTATCTACTTAAAGGATTCTCGCGTATCGTATGGAATTCATTAAGGGATGGGAATGGTCTTTAATCTTCACAATTTTACTAGTGTCCGGCAGAACATGTTATTCCCTGGAATTGGAAAAATCGGGCAGCCTCTCATTCTATGAATAGGAGGAAGGTGCTCCACTGTTTACATCAATAAGAGAAAAAGACACCCATATTTTGGTATAATTGAAAAAAAGGGTGGTGATACGGTGAAAGCAATCCTTTGGATTCTTGGAAGTATCGGAACCATCGTTATAGCGATCATCTTACTTTTCATTTATGAAATGACCCCAAATGCGAGTATGGAAACGAAAGCAAAAGAAATGGGAGAAGATTATATCCAAAAGCATTTTGGTGGACAGGCCGAAGTCTACGACGTGCTCTATGACAATATGGGGAATCACGAATTCGATTACGCTGCAAAAGTAACGCATAAGAAAACTGGGGTCAGGTTTCTAATCTATGAAACGAGGGATTCTCAGGTTCCCTGCGAAGTACCAGCGGGAAGATGAGCTGCCTGATTTCCATGACTTGAACCTTGTTCCCAATGTCATCATAGACTTGGAGCGATCGGCATGGGAGGATGACGAAGAAACGATGGAAGAACTCTTCGTCTTTATGGAAGAGAAGCTTCAAATTGAACGAGGGGGGGGCGTTTTGTGTACGATCCTTCATCTGGGGATGAGATGCTTCAGATGAGTTATTGAAATGGAGTTAAAGAAAGAAAGCCCTTGACTAGAGCTTCTTTTCTTATGGAAAGTCGCAAAGGAGGATGTTATGAAAAAAATCATATGGATGGCTTTATTCATGATGTGTGTAGGCTGTCAGCAGACCGGAAATGAAGAGCCCGTCGTCACCACAAAAACCGAAAAGTTCGAAGCCGGCTCCTACACGATGAGAGGAATTCCTGACAAAGTCGCATTCATTGATGCCCCATGGATCGAAGGTGAAACGCAAAAGTATATGTGGCATTTTTGGGGAAGTGAAGAAGAACTGGAGGGCGCGTTCAAAGTCACAGGCACACATACGGAAACGGGAGAAACAGTCACCGTTCTGGAAGCTTCAGAAATTGCGGGGCCGGTGAATGGAGCCGATGCGTCTCTTCCATCAAATATGTCTTTGCCAGAGAGCGGCGAGTGGAAATTGGATACGAGTGTTGATGGTGAGGCGTTTGGGACCATCCTTGTAAATGTAAAGGAATAAAGGAGGGATCCTGTGGAAACGGCAGGCATAATCATTATTTTAGCGATCGCCATTCTTCTAGACTACCTATGATTCGATCATGATCGTAAACGGTGGGGATGGATGAAAAATTGGACACGCATTCAAAAAGGTTTATTCCTGTCGAGCTTCTTCGTTGCGGCCATGGTCATCTACATCGGTATGAGTCTTTAATTTAGATAGAAAGGTTTTTTGTATGAGAGTTTTATTAGAATTGTTACGGATCGTTTTCCTGTTCATTTTCGGAGGTGCGCTGGTCTGGGTCGTTATCGGTCCTTTTTATAACGCCCATCCATTATCCGGAGAGTATCAATGGCTTGGCGCCCTTGGTGTATATGGAGTACTATTCGTGATTTACAGAAACCGCTGGCAGTTTTCTGGCTGGTACAACGGGAAAGGGAAAAAGAAACTTTCCCAAAGGGTAACTAGAATCATCGTGTTCGGATCGGTGCTGCTTCTGGCATGTCCATGGATTATTGCTGGGATTAATCATTGAGGAGTGAAAAGGTATGACAGGTAGGGAAGTGATCGAGTTGAAAACTGCAGAGGAAATTAAATCTGCCTATCCTGTAATGAGGGAATTGAGGTCTCACTTAAGTGAAGAGCAGTATGTAGAATTGGTGCAAGAGGCGATGGACGTGGATCGCTATCATCTTTTTGCTCTTTATGCGGGTGAAGAGATGGTTGCCGTTACGGGCTTCAAAGAGATGACGACCTTGTATTATGGTCGTTTCGTCTGGGTTTGTGATTTAGTAACATCATCCACTCATCGTTCTCAAGGATATGGCGAAGAGTTGCTGACTTTCGTTGAAGACTGGGCACAAGAACATGGAATGGAAAGTATCGCTCTTTCTTCTGGAATCAGCAGACTGATGGCCCACCGATTTTATGAAGGAAAAGTGGATTACGACCGTGTCAGCTATGTGTACAAAAAATCTTTCACCGAAGAATGAGACAAGTGAAAGGGGAACGGTTCGATTGCAGATGTCGGTGGCGGAGAGCGAGAGACAATAGAGTGGAAGGTTTCCTTTTGGTGCGGCATTCATTATCTATGGTTGTACGGCATCGAACACCTATGGGATAGGCAGGTGCCGCTGGTGCTCAACTTCTCCTGGCTGTTGTTGCTCTGTACACCTGTCGAGATTACATAAGAAGGGCCGTAAAACATGGAAGCACCGTCATAGTTTTTCCTTAGCGTCTTATCCTGTGCAAATCATAACGATATTTCCGTCGGGGTCCTGGATATTGAAAAAAGAGATATCTTCAAATCTTTGAATTTCACTCTTGATCGTGTATCCGAGCTGCTCGACGAAGCGATAAGATGCATCGATATCATCCGTATGAAAATTGAAAAGAGGATGAGGCGATGGTTCTACTTTTTCTGACCCTGCATCAAGAATGACGCCTGTATGAGTTGCCATCGGCAGTTGATAAACAGGGGGATGGATCTTTTCCTCGCTATAAGGCTCCCCGATCAATGCCCTGTACCATCGAACGGAGCGTTTGATGTCAGTGACAGGGATGAATGTCGTATTGAGACGGTTGACGATTGGACTTTTCAAAGCGTTCCCTCCTATAAAATTGATAACTCTACCATAACATGAAAGGATGTCATTTTTTTGAAAATGAATAACAAGGTGGAAGAAAAAGAAGCATTGACTCTCATAGGTTACAGAGTTGTGTGTGATGGAGAAGATTACATCGTAGAAATTCCGAAGACCTCTGAAAAACTTCACAAGCGTTTTCCTGAAGCGGACGTGCAAGTGGGAGCCTTTATCCCGGGAGAGTGCAAGGAAGAAAATGATGGATATTGGATTGGCGTGCCTTTCGCTCCTAACACAACCGTCCCAGAAGATCTGGACCATTTGAATATCGAAAAACAAACGTATGCCATCACAACATATAAAGAATCAAACGAAAGAATTCGAGAAGCCTATGCCTCGCTGCACGAGTGGATGGATCGAGAGGGTTATTCCAGGGATTTGGAGGCCTGGCATGTGGAAGTCTACCATTCATGGCAGGACAAGGACCAACTCCATATGGAACTTTGGGAAACGGTACGGACTTGACTCTGTGGTGCACCCCACGGTTTACTATAGGAAGTGGGAGGACACACCGTGTATAAAATCAGCGAATTCTCAGAACTGACCGGGCTCAGTAAAGAAACGCTCCGGTACTATGCAGAGGTCGGCTTACTTGAGCCTGCGTACATCCATCCGGATAACCGGTACAAGTATTATGATGATGGCAGTTACTTTTTGGCGCTCATGCTCGGGAAACTCCGAGCGCTTGGGTTCACTATTCAGGAAATGGTAAAAGTGATGGAGGATGAATCCTTTTTACACATGGAAGAACTGCTACTTGAAAAAAGAAAAAAGATCCATGAAGAGATTCAGGGTCTCCAAGAAAGACTTGCTGAAATTGATGCATTTTTAGAATCAGGCAGGGAGGAAGACAAATGATCCAATGGGAAAACGACCGAGTGATTGCCGCACCCATCGATGAAGTATGGGAGCTTTTCAGAGACTACAACATCAAACGAATTATGCCGAAAGTGGAAGAGCATGAATTGATTGAAAAAACGGAAACGGAAGTAGGGGCGAAACACCGCCAAACGTACCGGGAAGGAAAGCGTCTGGAAACGTATACGGTTGAGACGCTGGCTTATGAAGAGTCTCCTGAGCGCAAGTATAAAAAAATCGCTTTCGTCATCGGAAAGGCGTTCGAAGTGACGGCCTCCTTTCTTTTAGAGAAAGTGGATGAGGAACACACAAGACTTACGTATTCCGGACAAAATAAAGGGGTGAACTTCGTCGGTAAGGCGATGATGAAACTGGCGAACAAAAAAGGGAATGAACGTGTCGTCGAAGAATTCCTCGATCGTGTTGAAAAAGAAGCGACTCATACGAACGTATAAGAACCCGTCTGCGGACGGGTTTTTGTTTTGCTTTCTCCATGATATGGAATGGTGTACATGTATGATTTTCCCTTTCCCTGCATAGAAATGTTTATAGTTTGGAGAGGGGGATGAGGTGTATGAGTCACATTCCGTATGGGTATGGATATCCGCAGGCTGGGTCGTTTAGAAGTGCTGAGCAAAACACCGAAGACATTTTAGAAGGAATCAAAAAGAAGGATTCTGCCATTCAAATCTTCCGTCAATTGGCCGACGTTGCTCCTGATGAGTCCTATAAGAATGAAATCCGTCAGGCACTGGAGAATGAGAAGAGGCACTTGAACCATTTTAAGAATTTATATACATCATTCACTGGTGAGCAACCGGAATACGAAAGAGAAGAAGCGAACTTCAACACGTTTGAAGAAGGGTTGAGAGTCGGGTATGATCATGGGGTTGAAGAATTTGAGAAGTATCAAAAAGCCTATTTAGAAAACCAAGGCAATCAGCTGGGGGATGTATTCTACAGAGCCTGCCATGATAAAGCCGTGACGACGAATCGAATCGTCGCTTTTTCTCGAGGGGAAGGGCGTGTTGTGATCAAAGATTACGGCGGGCAGCCATTCGTCCTCGATATCGAAGAAGCGACCACACAAAACCGTACCTTCCGTACGGCCTTATGGACGGGGGACCATCTACAGGTGACGTTGATGAGTATTGCGGTGGGGGATGATATTGGTTTAGAACTCCATCCTGACGTGGATCAGTTTTTGAGGATTGAGGAAGGGCAAGGACTCGTCCAAATGGGGGATACCAAGGATCAGCTGAACTTCCAGCAGCAAGTGTCTGATGATTTCGCTATCATGGTACCTGCAGGCAAGTGGCATAACCTGACCAATACAGGCCAGCAGCCGTTGAAACTGTATTCCATCTATGCTCCACCAGAGCATCCATTCGGCACGGTTCATAAAACGAAAGCAGATGCCATGGCCGCTGAAGAGTGAAAAGAAGGACCTTCTTTAACGGAGGTCCTTCTTTTTTGATTGACGATTAAAGATTAAAGATAGAAAAAAGTGAGTACCCCTGTCATACTATTGGTACCGAGTATTTTCCAAAAAACGGAGAGTTAGTGACTAAGTGTTCATTATAATCGCCCATGGGGTTATGTGGAGGGATGTCTGTTGGTTTCTTTCGTCTTATTTACGGTGACTATTTTATTCATTGTTCAACTATGTCTTCTAAGTGCCCTGGTGATTTCAAAGATTCAAAGTTTGAAGGAAGAGCGACTCCTTTCCACATACATGGAAACATACGAAGAGCCGTTCTTCACCTATCTGGAGAGGAAAACAGAAGAATTTCCTGACCTCCCAAGTGACATTCGTTATCGTGTACTGATCGTCGAACGCGTATTGAATCGTTTTGTGGATCAAAAGCAGGTGGATATCGAGTATACGAGAGTGCGAGAGACAGCGCAGAAATATCTCGCTCATGCTTATCGCCTATTTCTGAAAAATGGAAGCTGGGCCCAGCGGGTGAACACCCTTTATTATATCGAAGACTTCGATATGGTGGATTTGAAACTTGATGTTTGGCAATATTTCAACCGTCTCTCTGTGCTGGACGAAGAATACCGGCAGGCGGTGAGGGTGCTGGCTACCTTCCAAGACGAGCGAGTCATTCGTTCAATCCTGAATACAGAAACGATTTCACAAAGACTTGTAAAACAAGTCCTCCGTCGTTTCAAGGAGGACCTCACTCAACAAATGATGAAGGTCATAGAGGATGAACCAGGAAGAGTACCCAGACAGGTGCATCTGGCCGTTGTTTCTTTTTGTGGTGAAAAAGGATCCTTGGATCACCTTCCATTCGTTGAGCGGATGCTTCAATTTCCGTCAAAAGAGATTCGCCTCAAAGCCCTACGAAGCCTTATGGAATTGAAAGCTTGTACCCATACCGAACAGTTGGATCCGTTCTACATATCAGAGGTTTGGGAAGAGCGGATGTATGCGGCTAAGATTGCAGGTAGTCTGAAGTTGGAATCTGCCCAGGGTGCGTTACTCATCCTTGCTGGGGATTCTCACTGGTGGGTGAGATATGCGGCTTGCGAAGCGATGAAGAAATTCCCGGATGGTGAGCGATTATTGGATTATACGTACCACCATCATGAGGATCGATTTGCACGTTCCATGGCAAGGCAGCATTTGACAGTAAAGGTGGGAGAATCGATATGAGTGTGGATCTATTTTATCGCATGTTAGAAATCATAGGCTATCTCGTCATCATTTATATGGTCGTTGTAGCAATCGTCTACCTTTGGTTATTTTTGATTGCCAGCCCTCATATTCGGAAAGAACGAGGGCTTCATAGAGAAGAACTCATTGAGGATACGGCTATCAATACGGATACATTTCCGGTCTCCATCCTCGTCCCTGCCTATAATGAAGAGGTCGGTGTCGTCAGTACAGCCCGATCTATGTTGGCATTGAACTACCCGCAGTCCGAGGTGATCGTCATTGATGATGGATCGAAGGATAAGACGGCAGAGAAGATGATCGATACGTTCGCCATGGAACGAATGGAACTAGCCGTCAGGCGTCACTTCAAAACTCAGGACATCTTGGAAGGATATCAGTCGACGACCCATCCGAACCTCTACCTTCTAAGAAAGGAGAATGGTGGAAAAGCGGATGCCCTCAATGCAGGAATCAATTTTTCCAAATATCCTTATTTCGCAGCCATTGATGGCGATTCGATTCTGGACCGTGATGCACTCTTGAAGACGATGAAACCGATCATCGATTCCAATGGAACGGTTACGGCTACAGGGGGGACGGTGAGAATTGCGAATGGTTCTAAAATAACCAAAGGGGTGGTCGAGCGGATCGGTTTGCCCAAACAGCCGATGCTCCTCATGCAGATCGTTGAATATTTCCGAGCCTTTCTCATTGGGAGATTAGGCCTTTCAAAATTGAACATCCTGTTAATCATTTCAGGAGCCTTCGGTGTCTTTGAAAAGGAACGTGTGATTAAAGCAGGAGGGTATGATTCGAATACCGTCGGTGAGGATATGGAACTCATTGTCCGGATCCACCGGTCGCTGAAAGATGAAAAGTCGAGGCAGAGAATCGAGTATATCCAAGATCCGGTTTGCTGGACAGAAGCTCCTTCTACGTTCTCATCTTTGAGAGCTCAGAGGAAGAGGTGGCAGAAAGGACTTGCCGAAACCCTGTGGAAACACAAAAAAATGATGCTCCATCCCCGTTACAAGGGGATCGGAATGTTTTCGCTCCCTTATTATCTATTCGTTGAATTGCTGAGTGCAATCTTTGAGATTTTAGGATACGTCATCATCATTTCTGGAGTTTTCTTTTCTTTTGTATCGACAGAAATCACCATTGTCGTCGGTTTGTTAACCGTCTGTTATGGTTCGATGATCTCCTCTCTCGCTGTCTTGCTGGAAGAGTGGACTTACCATAAAAACCCTGATCCCAAAAGCGTGATTCTATTGTATCTATGGGCTCTCTCAGAAAGTTTCTGGTATCGTCCGCTACTCGTTTGGTGGCGATGTGAAGGGTTGTTCCTGTTTCTGTCAAAAAGAAAAAGCTCGTGGGGAAATATGAACAGAAAAGGTTTATCTCAAGACTTTTAGGAGCCTGTCTTCCCTTGGATTCTTCCATTCTAGATGAGCGGCGCACGTTTCTGGAGGAAATAACCTCAGGCATAGAGAATCTATAGAAGAAAGGAGGTCACATTGTGGAAGTCAATATTGTTGCATTACCCTCATTCAAAGTTAGAGGACGTCAATGGGAAGGAAGTTATGAACAAGTCCCTGCTTTAAAAGAATTGATCAAAAAGGTTGGGAGTGAAAAAGAAGAGATAAAACCAGTGGACCAGGATTACCAATGGGGATTATCTGTTCATACGATTAAAAATGGCTTTGTCCATTTCAGCGGTTTCGAGGTGGAAGATGCGAAGAGTGATGCCGCGTATGAAGAAATGAACGTACCGCGTCATACATATATGAACGTTCATCATCCAAAAGGCAGAGATATCGGGGAAACCTATGCATCGATTTACCAATGGTTCCGTGATGGAAATGCGAAGCCCTACCTTGAACCTGGAACGAAATATTACGATGGGCTGCCATTGAAATTTGAAAAGTATCCGGTCGACAGGGATTTTGATGAGCCTCATTTTGATATTTACATTCCAATTCAAGCATAGAATAGAAAAAGAGCCCGCTCGGGGCTCTTTTTTAATAGACTTTATCTCCATTGAAGATAGAATTTTTGACGATGACATAATCGACATGCCGGATACTATCAAGATCGGATCCGCCTGCGTAACTGATCGCGGATTGTAGATCCTGCTCCATTTCCGTCAGCGTATCTTGAAGCGCACCTTTGTGCTCCACATACATTTTCTTGCCTTCGACGTTTTTCTTTTCCCCTTTTTGGTATTCAGAAGCGGAGCCGAAGTATTCCTTATAAAGCTTACCGTCTCTTTCAACCGTATCGCCAGGCGACTCTTCGTGACCGGCGAACAGAGAGCCGATCATGACCATTGTCGCTCCAAAGCGGATGGATTTGGCGATGTCTCCATGTGTGCGGATGCCTCCATCAGCAATGACGGGTTTGCTTGCTGCCTTCGCACACCAGCGTAGGGCTGCAAGCTGCCAGCCACCTGTACCGAAGCCGGTTTTAATTTTTGTGATGCACACTTTTCCTGGTCCGATTCCGACTTTGGTTGCATCAGCTCCTGCATGTTCAAGTTCACGAACGGCTTCAGGTGTACCGACATTTCCTGCGATGACAAACGTTTCCGGCAGGTGCTGTTTGATGTGTTGAATCATATCAATGACCGCTGTGGAATGTCCGTGAGCGATATCGATCGTGATGTATTCAGGGACCAGTTCTTTCGTTGCTAACATTTGAACAAACTCGTATTCCTCCGACTTCACACCGACACTGATAGAAGCGATCAATCCTTGTGCATGCATCTTCTCTACGAAAGACAATCGAGTTTCCGGTTCAAAGCGATGCATGACATAGAAATAACCTTCTTTTGCTAATTGAGTGGCGATCGTTTCATCAATGATGGTCTGCATGTTGGCAGGGACGACAGGCAGTTTGAATGTATGGTTGCCAAGCTTTACGGATGGATCGCAGGCCGAACGGCTGTTTACGACACATTTTGCGGGAATCAGTTGAATATCTTCATAGTCAAATACGTTTTCCATGGATTTCACTCCTAAAACCGAATATTTTAAAGGTTAATTAATTTAATCGTTCGTATATTTGTAATTTACCTTATTCTTGTTCTGTTGTCAAAGGTTCATGGTAAAATGATGAAAAAAGGGGGAGAAAGTATGTTTGTACATAAGGTCGATGATGAACTTACACTGAAACTTGCCGGTCCAGAGGATGCGGAGGCGTTATTTCAATTGACAGACGGATCACGTACGTATTTGCGAAAGTGGCTTCCATGGCTGGATTCTACGAAAACAGTAGAAGATACGAAATCATTCATTCAATCTGGAAGGCAGGGATTTTCAGAAAACAAAAGCATGACAACTATGGTAATCTATAATGGTGCCATTGCTGGTACCGCAGGATTCAATGAAATCGACCACACCAATAAAATCGTGAAAATCGGTTACTGGCTCGGGCAGGAATTCCAGGGGAAAGGAATTATGACACGGGTGGCGAAAGCTTTGACCGATTATGCCTTATTGGAAATGAACATGAACCGAGTGGAGATCCGTGTTGCCGAAGGAAATGAAAAGAGCTCGGCTATCCCTAAGCGTCTTGGGTTCAAGGAGGAAGGAAGAATCAGGTGCGCAGAATGGTTGTATGACCATTATGTCGATCACACGATTTATGGAATTTTAGTGGAAGAGTGGAAGATGTAAAATGTTCGGATTTTAAATATAGAGAAGTAGAGGGATAGAGATGGAAAAGCAATACAATAGAAAAATCATACTCGTTACATTTATGATCGGCGCGTTCTTTGCTGTTCTGAATGAGACGCTGCTTAATATTGCACTTACAGAACTCATGGAGGTTTTCGGGTTGGATGCGCCTACGGTCCAATGGATGGCGACCGGGTTCATGCTGGTGATGGGTGTGTTGATGCCGGTTTCCGCGTTATTGATTCAATGGTTCACGACGAGACAAATGTTCATCGGGGTCATGACGGTGTTCTTAGCAGGAACGATTATTGCAGCATCGGCTATGAATTTCCCGATGCTTTTGACAGGGCGGATGATTCAAGCGGTGGGAACCGGTTTATTGATCCCTGTCATCATGAACGCGCTCCTGTTGCTTTATGAACCGGAAGTGCGTGGGCGGATCATGGGGACGTTCGGTCTTGTCATCATGTTCGCTCCAGCTATTGGACCGACGCTTTCTGGTGTCATCGTCGACTTGCTGGGGTGGAGGTGGTTGTTCATCACCGTCATTCCGTTTGCCTTATTCTCCATTCTATTTGCGGTAAAGTATTTGGAAAATGTCGGAGAAGTGACGCGGCCGAAAGCGGATATTCTTTCGATCGTTTTGTCATCCATAGGGATTGGCGGCATTGTCTATGGATTCAGCAGCGCCGGGGAAAGTGGAGAGGGATTCTCTTCGGTCCATATCATCATCATTTTAAGCGTCGCTTTCCTCAGTTTAATTCTATTTGTCTTAAGACAGTTGAAGTTAGAAGAACCGTTATTGGACGTTCGAGTGTTTACGTATAAAAGCTATGCCAGAGGAATTACCATTTTCGTCATCGTCATCATGGCGATGTTCGCTTCAGAAATCGTCATGCCGATGTATCTGCAGGGGCCATTAGGGTTCTCGGCGAAGACCGCTGGATTGCTGCTGCTCCCGGGTGCTCTATTAAATGGTCTGATGTCGCCGGTGATGGGGACACTCTTTGATAAATTCGGTCCGAGGAAATTGATCATACCGGGTACATTAGTACTTGTGGGTGTTATGATTTTCTTCAGCAGTATCAATCCTTCGATTCCGGTTTGGTCCTTTATTCTTGCTTATGTGTTACTCATGCTTGCAGTTTCTGCGGTTCTTATGCCTTCACAGACCAATGCGTTGAATGAACTGCCGAAACATTTATATCCACACGGGACGGCCATTGCCAATACGCTCCAGCCGATCGGTGGCGCCCTTGGTGTTTCCATTTTCGTAAGCATCATGAGTCAGGGAGAAAGAAGCTATTTGAATGATGTATCAGGAGAAGTGACAGGGGAAGTCATGGACCGGGCCATGACCGCAGGGGTCCATCACGCCTATTGGTTTGCTTTAGGCCTTGCGATCCTCACATTTGTCGTTGCTTTGTTCATTAGAAAAGCCGTGGCTCCGGATTATGCTCCAGAACAACAATAAAAGAAGAAGCAGGACTTATCCGTCTTGGATAGGTCCTGCTTCTTTTTATGCTTTCATGCGTTTGATAAAGGATTCGAGATGTTCACGGGACTGGATGTTTTCATTGCATTTTTTACTGTCATGGCAGATATAATTGCCGCGGCTGATGGTTTCTTCCTCACCCTTGAAGGTGGCCGTGAACATGCCCACTTTTTCATGCTCGTGGCAAAGAGAACAAATGCTCTTTTGCTGCAGCGGCTTGTAATGGCCATACAACCCTGTCAGTTGACCGTCCACCGTAGTTATGAGGTACTTTCGGTTTGCTGCTGGATCGTTCCATCCAATGTAGGAGAGCTCGGCCCATTCTTCGTCCGGGATCGCAGGAACTCTCAGTTTCTTCACTTTAGGGAACAACCTTTGGATATCTGCTTCAGACAGCTTTGGAAAAGGGACCACATACTGCTTCAGACGAGAGAAATAAAGGATTGCATCGGTTTCATCTTTGACATCACTCGCTTGGGCAATCAATTGTTCCTGCTCTGACGAAAGATCCGTAAACAAATCCAACACTTTTTCGTTCGTAATCGATTGGAGAGCCTGGGTGACCGAGGCATCGTTTGTTGTCATATGTCCATTTAACAGGTTGTGAGCCTGATTTTTAATAAAATGATACTGATCGGAGCGGATAAATCTTTCCATAAGTCAACCTCCGTTCATTGATTTTCTTCTTATTATTTCAGAGCACGTCTTTTCTATCAAACGTTATGCCTTTCATGTTCAAGACTGAGCAGCAAACCTGGCACCCGGACTCTCCAGTTTGGTTGCCGGTACACCTTCCTTACGCCGGTGTACCGGTTACGATCATTCGGAACGGTGTACCTGGTACCCGATCGCGATTTTCCGTACCCGGTACCAGAAAGACGGTACCAAAAAGAGGTATTAAAAAAGCATTTCATCAAACATATGAAACGCTTTCATTTATGGTATCGTAGAGATACTTGTAAGCTCGGGGAGGGATAGGGAAATGACTTGGAAGCGAACCATGATTGAAACCGGCCGGGGCGACTTTGAAGTTTTTGAGAAAGGAAGCGGACCTCCGCTTGCCGTCACTCATTTGTATTCGGAGTTCAATGAAACGGGCGACTATTTTGCAGAATCCTTTGTGGAGACTCACACGGTCTATTTAATCAATCTGAAAGAGTGTGGCAGGACGGACAAGGCATCGTTCCCTCATGAACTGACGATGCTTGAGAGCGCCTTAGACCTCGAAGCCATCCGGAACGAGTTAGAATATGAAAGGTGGAATTTTGCGGGTCATTCTACGGGAGGAATGCTTGCCGTCGTTTACGGGATCTACTTTTCGGAAAGCCTGGAAACTCTAATCATTGCGAATGCCGCGGCGCGAGAGTATATGACTTTTTCAGAGGATTGTATCTACAATGAATCGCACTCGAAGTTCAACCGAATGCAATCACTTATCGAGGCGTTGAAGAATGAGGGCTTGTCTAAGGAAGAAAGAAAAGAATTAACGGTCGAACGTACAAAGCTTTCCTTATGGAATCCTCAAAAGTATGAACACTATTTTAACAAATCGATCGAGAAGAAGATGTCAGCCGTCCGGATGAACTTCTTAGCACGGGAGCTTCACACCTTTGATGTGACGAGGAAGCTGGCACTCATCACTGCAAAAACGATGGTCATATCCGGTTCCTATGATGTTCAATGCCCGCCTTATTATTCTGAGGAAATCGCCGAAGGTATCCCAGGTGCTGTTCTTTACAGGTTCCATCAAAGCAATCACTACCCTCATCTGGAAGAGGGTCAGAAGTTTAAACAAGTGATCAAAGCCCACTTTGACTAGCATAAACTGGAAGTGGTAAAGTTACTCATGATGGTAGCGTTTTAACAAGGAAGGAGATAACTTCATGCATCATGTAAAACAACAGAGAAAAAGCGACTTTGCGAAGTTCAAAGAACTGTGGTTTCTTTTGTTCATGCTTCTATTCACGCTATCGCATAACACAATGGTCGTCCTTATCGGGGAGGGCTGGAGCTTCATCGGCTACAGCATCTTGTTCCTCGTCATGTATGCCTTGTTCCGCTGGTTGCGGAAGGTCGTGGAGTTCATGAGGAAGCCATTGTCCTGGGGATCGCTCATCGGCTTTTACATTGCGGGTGTGTTCGTGCTCGGCGCTTTATTGATTCCTTGAGGGAAAAGGGAGAGGGGATCTTGGGGATGAACAAACGTGTATAAATCAAATGAACTATATATCCTTTGTCTTTCTCTAAGACATTTTTGATCGTTTTCTACGATTCGAATCATAATGATGATGGCACACCTTATATTTTCCTTAGGCAGGTACATACATAACCGATTATTCGTTTGAGATAAAAAAGTTATATCGGGGCTGGAAGTCTAGAAATACTGGCTTACATATAGAATACAGATGTCGTTTTGGACTATGTATGAAGGAGAGGAATGCTGGATGGATTATGTGAAAGAGCTTAGAAAGGACGTTGGAACTAAGCCGTTGATTCTGCCCGGGGCTGTCGTGATCATCGAGAACGATCAGCAGGAAATACTGCTTCAACACCGCAAGGACGGTGGGTGGGGCCTTCCTGGTGGTCTCATGGAGCTTGGGGAAAGTTTAGAGGATACAGCGCGGCGCGAAGAAGTAAAGGTGGATGGGGATGAATCTCGTGAAGTCACTTTCTTTTCTAGGAACCAACTCCCCGCCGGCTTAACGAAGGAATATCTTGATTATCTACAACCATTTTTGAAAAAACATGAGTGATGAGGGATTCGATGCTGGAATTATTAATGTTGATCATAACAGCTGTTTTAGTAGCTGGTTATATTTATACGATCTATAAGAAGAGGAAAAATCTGAAAGAAGATTATGGATGGAAAAGCTATGTGACGCCAGGTGCTTTTGTTGTGGCGCCTGGAGTGGCTGTGTTCTCTTATCTATTTGAATTTGGAGGCATTTTCACATGGTTCATCCTCGGTATTTGTTTTATCACCGGTGCAATGTTCACCAAATATTTGCCTGAGCCTAAAGAAGGCTAAGGCATTGAGGACAGTAACCATTAAGGGTTACTGTTTTTTTATTGGAATCAGTGGAAGCGTTTCAATGAAGTTTACCATTTCAACATAAATGTGACTGAAAAAGAAATAATAACAGAAGAGGAGGAGGGAGCTTATGGATGAGTGGTTGGAGTTCGTCGGAACAGGCGTCACCGTTTTTATTCTATTGTATGTTTTAGCAAGGATTCTAAGCAAGAAGCTGATTTCACAAATGACGCTTTTCGACTTTATTGCTGGTATTACGCTTGGGTCTATGACAGCAACGACCTTCCTTGCTGATAATGTTACGCTCTTAAAAGGGGCTCTTGGATTACTTACCTTCGCTGCCCTTGTTCTGCTCATCGACTATCTCACACTCAAAAGTTTGACAATAAGAAAACTTGTGAACAGTCAACCCACTCTATTAATGGACAATGGGAAAATAATTATTAAAAACATGAAAAAAGTGCGTTTCAACATTGATGAACTCATTGCTGAATTAAGGAAAGCGGGGGTATTCCAGTTCAGTGAGGTTCAGACAGCCATTTTGGAAACGGACGGATCTGTAAGCGTTTTAAGAAAATCGGATGTTGAGCCCTTAACCCCTCGTGATATGAAGCTTGAACCTAAACCTGTCACGTATTCTCATGTTGTGATGGTGCAGGGGAAAGTACTTCTGGATCAGTTGAATGCGAGTGGATACAGTGAATCCTGGTTGGAGGATCGGTTGCAGTCACATGGAGTGTCCGATCACAAAGAGGTGCTTGTTGCCCAAGTCAATGCTGACGGGACTTTATTTGTCGAAAAAATGGAATAGGAAAAGTGATCGTTACTGTACGTATGTGAAATCAGCCTCATACTGGCTAATTTACGTCGAATATCCACAATAGTTATTGAAGTTGAAAATAATAAGGAGAGAGCAGACAACATTTTCTTGCGTTGTCTGTTCTCTTTATGAAAACTTTCCAGTAAAAAAGCGTGGAATCAAAATTTTTTGAAAGAATTTGGAAAAATGTGTTTGTTATTGTGATGAGAAGGATATAGAAGGCTAGGTGGAAAATAGTGGGATGTCCTATTCAGCCTCTGTCTCTACATAGACCAGCCTCTTTTTTTACCGAATAAACTTCGGGAGTGTTTCGATGTTCAAAAAGTGTAACTTGCTGTTTTTGAGTGTTTTGGTGTTGTTCCTGTTTCCGCTTCAAGTATTCGCTGCAGACATGTCGGCAGAGGAAGTGTTGAAGAAATCGAATGAAGCGATGAAGAATCTGGACAGCTATTCTATGAAACAAGTATCCAAATCGAAAATGCCGATGATGAATGAAGGGGAAGGAATGGAAACAAAAACCATGGCCGATGTGACTATGGATCCCTTCGCCTTTTATTTGAAGACAGAATTGGCAGGTGAGACGACCGAGTCTTACTTTGCAGAAGAAGGATACTACAGTGAACTTCCAGGGCAAGGGTGGGTTCAGCTATCCGATGATTCCAGCCAGGATATGATGCAATCGATGCTTGCAGAAGGTCAAATGGCGCAGGCCCTTCCGCTAGCCAAGGATATGAGTGTGGAAGAAAGTGACGGTTCCTATGTCCTTCATTATGAGGGAGATGGAGAGAAACTTTTGGAAATGTCGATGAAAATGCTTCAGCAGGGAATGGGTTCGAGTGAAGGCGAGCAAGGGTTAAAGGAACTGGGTGAAGAAATCCTTGATAAAATCACAATCAATGACGTGACCTATAAAATGACGATAGACAAAGAAAACCACTATTTAACGTCCAGCCACGTTCAATTGGAAATGGAAATAGAAACGGAAGAAGGACCGCCGATGCCTGTCACACAAGAGACAGAGATCACACTGGAAAACTTTAATGGTGTCGGAGAAATCCAAATCCCTCAAGAGGTCCTGGATAAGGCGCAACCGATTGAAGATGCCATCGGAGGCGAACTTCCTGATACAGCAAGCCCGAATCTAATGTATTCATTACTTGGCGCAACACTGGTGCTGTTTGCTGGAAGTGTTCTATTCTTTAGAAAGAGATCGGTGCAATAAAATAAGAGCCGGGCTCAGGCCTGGCTCTTTCATCCTTCATTTGACGAGGAGGCCATTATGCTGAATAAAGTTCTGTTACTGCTTGTCGTTATCGGATTTTCGTGTACCGCTTACTTCACCTTTCAATGGTGGGACTCCACCCAGGCTGTTGAAAAAGTGACAGAAGAGGAAATAAACGAATGGCAGTCCCATGATCAGGCAGAGCAACCGCATCCAGTGGTGGTGAAAAATCATGACAAACCAAAACCACCTAGATATTCAAATGAACTACATAAGTTTGACAATGGGGAGAAAGTGGGAAGGTTGGTCATCCCTTTATTAAACAAAGGCTATTCCACTTATTGGGGTACAGACGAACAGTCGCTTCATCAAGGGGTAGGCATGTTCATTAGTAAATGGACGACCACACCTGATGAAAAGCGTCATACGGTTTTGAGCGGTCACCGGGAGACCGTTTTCACACAGCTGGGGGAAATTGAGAAAGGAGCACCGCTTTTTTATGAGTATGAAGGGAAACGGTACAAGTATGAAGTGGAAAAAACTTGGGTGACGGACGAAGACGACCGGTCCGTCATCGTCGATCATGAGGATCCTACGCTTACACTAACCACATGTTATCCTTTCGATTTCATAGGGAGCGCTCCTGAAAGGTTTATTGTACAGTCAAGGTTGGTCGATGTTCAGGAAATAGAATAGAACGGAATCAAACGAGTTGTCCTTACTGAATCATTCCCGGACTAAAATCCAGCCTCTTTATCTGAGGAGCCTTCCCTATGAAATGTAAAAGTATAGGAAGCCCTATGTAATGCTGATGAAGAAAGAGGGGATGTGAATGTCTGTTTTATTTCTGATCGCAGGTATCCTGGGGTTGATTGTTTACGTTTATCTCACTAGAAAAAGCTTCTTTTCTGATGAGCGCAATGTGAAATTGTGGATTATGCTCTTTGTGTTTCTGCCTTTAGTCGTCATGGGATTATGTATCTCCTTATCCTTTTAAAGCTGGGTTTTCTACATAAGGAAAATCCTTTTCGCACAAGCTAAGGAAAACAGGGAGTAGGTGGAAACGATGACGTTGTACCGGCTCGGTTATGTAGCGATGAGTGTGAATTTGCAGAACGCATCCCCATCTCAAACGATGACCTACAAGCGTTTTTCCGAGATTCGTGATGTAGAAGCAGCCAGACGGAAGCTGGAACGGATTGCGAAATCAAACCTTCATAACTGCCTTCGATTATTGAAGCATAATAAAGCCCATGACATCCACTTTTTCAGGTTGAGTTCCAGGCTTGTTCCTCTTGCTACACATGAGGAATTGCAAGGATGGGATTATTTGAATCCAATCAAAGAGGATTTGAGAGAACTGGGAGCGTATGCGATGGAGAACAAGATGAGGCTGGATTTTCACCCTGATCATTTTGTTGTCATCAATTCTCCGGACCAAGGAATTTTCAAGACCTCGATGGGCGTACTCAAGTATCATTATCTACTTCTCCATCATATGGGACTTGATCCGACACATCGATGTGTATTCCATCTTGGTGGCAGATATAAAGACAAAGAAAAGTCGCTGGAGCGGTTCATCGAAAATTGGGCGCTGGTCCCCTCGGGTATTCAAAAGACCGTCATGATTGAAAACGATGATACGTCCTACACGTTAGCGGATGGTCTGTACGTCTGTGAAAAATTGAACATTCCTCTCGTCTTCGATCTTCACCATCATTATGCGAATCATGAAGGAGAGAAGTGGGAGGAACAATGGCCGCGAGTTGTGGATACATGGAGTCATTCTCCTCTTCCTGTGAAAATGCATATCTCGAGTCCCAAAAGCGAAAAAGATTTTAAAAGTCATGCGGATTTTATTGATCTTGAGATGTTCCTTGAATTTGTGAAGAAAACAAATGGTTCAACAGATCAAATCGACTGCATGATTGAAGCGAAACAAAAAGACGAAGCCTTGTTCCGTCTTGTAGAAGAACTGAAGCAGCACCCGAGCATAGATATGCAGGATGATAGTTCGTTCATTTGGAAAGGGTAGGAGTCAGCGGGAGGAATTTCTCATTTATGAAAATCGTCCTGCTTCGCACGTTCAAGGCCTCTTTTGATCAATTTTTTTAGACGACGTTTGATCCTCAGAAAAGGAATGAGCCTGTCTTCTTTCATCAGTTCATAAGTCAGGTGGGCAAATTCCTGTCTTTCTTCAGTCGTAAGTACAATGACTTCTGCAGGCTCTTTCTTAGGAAAAGGAATCAAATCTCCCATACGCATCGCCTCCTTCTTAAACGTTTATGCAGAAGGATACATAAAATGCTCCCACGAAAATATAAAACGGCATAGCTGCTCATCCAAATATCCAAATTCAGAAGATGATTCTGATGAATGGTGCAGGTCCAAAAAAGCTCAGAGTCCACAACTCTGAGCTTAAACGTTTATGTAGAAGGAAAAGAACATCTTGGTGAACCAGATTCAGAGTGTTATATTGATATGGAAATGAATGGTTTGATTCACGTGGAAGTATGACTGAAAGCTCAACAAGGAGAGGAAGGTGGGTATGTCTGATTTCACATTGACCATAGAAATCCGCAAACCTTCTTATGCACAGAATAAGACAGTAAGGGATTCCATTTCCCGTTCTTTATGGAATTCCGTGCGCAAACAAGTTCTTAAGGAAAACGATTTTCAATGCCAAATCTGTGGTTTTCATGATGAAGAGAAGCTTCATGCGCATGAAGTGTGGGAATATGACGAAGATAAGTTTCTCTTGATTTTAAAAAAGATCCAGCCTTTGTGCAGGTCCTGTCACGATTTAAAGCATCTGCACCATGTTGGACATCGAATGAAAGATAGAAAGTTCAGCGATTTTGTCATGCGGAGACTAAAGGAACATTTTATGAAAGTCAATGAATGTTCAGAGAATGATTTTACAAGACATTATCGGAATCAGTTAGCGAAGAGTCATGCGGAACCTGTTCAAAGATCAATGGAAGACTTGCTAGAATTAAGAAGGCTGAGGGAAAGGGAAGCGTTTCTTAAGGAACAGGAATGGAAATTCGTCATTGGAAAAGATGTTCCATTAGCAAACGAGATGGAGGCAGATCTCGATAAAAAAGGGATACTCTATGAGAGAGATCTTCAATAGCCCGGAAATGAATTTATACACGATAAAGAACGATACAATAATAAGCAAAAAAAACGTGCGTGATGGATTCACGCACGTTTTTTGATGTTTCTCCGGCTCATCCTTTCCAAGCCGGAAGCATATGACTGAGCGGTTTGTCTTTCCTGTAACCGAGGACATATTCCGCCTGCATAATCGTGTGAATCTCACGCGTTCCTTCGTAGATCACAGGAGCTTTGGAATTTCGCAAATAACGCTCGACCGGATATTCATTTGAATAACCGTACGCCCCGTGGATCTGCACAGCATCATCCGCCGCCTGGTTGGCAAAATCACACGCCTGCCATTTAGCGAGGGAGGTTTCCCTCGTGTTCCTCACTCCTTTGTTCTTCAATGCACCTGCCCGGTAAACGAGGAGGCGGCTCATGTGCAAGCCGGCTTCCATTTTCGCAATCATCTGTTGGACAAGCTGGTGCTTTCCGATCTCTTTGCCAAATGTTTCTCTTTCATGACAGTACTCTACGCTCGCTTCGAGGCAAGCCATGATCTGCCCGCACGCTCCTGCAGCCACCGTGAACCGTCCGCTATCCAGGGCGGACATCGCAATCTTGAAGCCATCCCCTTCGGCTCCAAGTAAGTTTTCCTTCGGTACTTTCATCCCGTCAAAAAACAATTCGCCCGTGTTGCCTGCGCGGATGCCCAGCTTTCCTTTCGTCGCTTTCGATGAGAAGCCTTCATAGGTTCTTTCTACAATAAAACAGGAGATGCCGTGATGTTTCTTGCTTTTATCTGTATAAGCGAACACTAAGAAATGATCCGCCACGTCACAGAGGGATATCCATGTTTTCTGCCCGTTCAATACATAATGGTTTCCATCGAGCGTCGCAGTCGTCTGCAGTGCCGCGACGTCTGAACCTGCCGCGGGTTCCGTCAAACCGAAAGCTCCGATTTTTTCTCCTTTTGCCTGCGGGATTAAGTACTTTTGCTTCTGTGATTCTGTCGCCCACTGGAGGAGTGTCATGCTGTTCAGGCCGGTGTGGACGGAGACGGCTGTACGGAAGGCCGTGTCTCCACGTTCGAGTTCTTCACAAACAATCGCAAGGGAATTGTAATCCATCCCGCTCCCCCCATAAGATTCAGGGATACAGACCCCCATCAACCCAAGCTCCGCAAGCTTTTTCAATGTCTGCTGATCGAAGTGGCCTTTTGCATCCCATTCTCCGATGTTAGGCATGATTTCATGGTCGACGAAGCTTCGGACCGCTTTTCTTAACATCACTTGCTCATCACTGAAATCGAAATTCATTTCGTTCACTCCTTACACCTTGTGATCCTTCTGCCATTGATGGATCGTTTTTTTGTCATAACCCAGTCTTGTAAGAATCTCTTCTGTATGTTCACCCGCCTCCGGGGGATGCTGCTTGTAATCCACCGGCGTGCGGGATAGTTTCAGTGGACTGCCGATCATCTCCACATTACCTGCTTTCGGATGCTCAAGGTTGAGGAACATGTCGCGGGCTTTCAAATGGTCATCGTTATACACGTCTTCGAGCGATTGGATCGGGCCGAAGGGGATGTGCTTTTCCCGACACTGCGTTTTCCAATAAGCCGTATTCTCCTTCAAAAACCGTTCCTGTAAAATCCGTGCAAGCGTCTCTCTGTTTTCCACCCTTTTTGAATTCGTAGAAAAAAGAGGGTCCTCAGCAAGCAAAGGTTGTCCCAGAATCCCACATAGTTGAGCGAATTGACGGTCATTCCCGACAGCAATAACCATTTCGCCGTCTCTGGAACGGAAGGTTTGGTAGGGCACGATGTTGGCATGATGATTTCCGAGCCGCTGCGGTAATTTGCCGGTCATTAAAAAATTGCTCCCGATGTTGATGAGGGAACTGACGGCAGAATCATATAAGGATAGATCGATTTTCTGACCTTCTCCGGATCGTTCCCGTTCTAACAGCGCCGTTTGGATTCCGATACAGGCATACAGGCCGGTGAGAATATCCGTAATGGCCACTCCCAGCTTCTGCGGACCGGACTGGTCGTCACCAGTAATGCTCATCAGTCCGCTCATCGCCTGGATGATGAAGTCATATCCGGGCAGGTGTTTGTAGGGGCCTGTCTCTCCAAAACCCGTAATCGAGCAGAACACGATGCGGGGGTTGAGTTCTTTCAAATGGGCATAGCCGATTCCAAGTCGGTCCATCGTTCCCGTCTTGAAGTTGTTGATGATGACATCACTTTCATTGACGAGTTTTTCCAACACTTCTTTTCCTTCACGAGATTTTAGATCCAGCGTCAAACTCTTCTTATTACGGTTGGCACATAAATAATAGGCACTCACCCCTTCTTTGAAGGGAGGTCCCCACGTACGGGTTTCGTCACTTCCTCCGGGAGCTTCGACTTTGATGATTTCAGCACCGAGATCTCCAAGGATCATCGAACAATAAGGGCCGGCGAGAACCCGGGTCAAATCGAGGACGCGGATGCCTTCCAATGCGGCGGTCACCACTCATCACACCCTTTCACATTAGAAAAAGCCAGAAGAACCCATACGACGTATGAATCCAACTGGCTTGGGAAACACGGATCAATTCAGATAGGGGAGTTGTCCTTGACGGGCTATATCACACTATATGCACCTCGTTGGAAAAGATGACGTGAAAACTTTGGTTCATAGAATCATTTTTCAATTAATAGGATAGAGCGATGGGACAACCAGAATGTTTGAAGGGGGTCTTTCCATGATCCAAAGCTCGAAGCAGGTGCGTAGCCTGCCACCTTATTTGTTTTCGATATTTCATAAAAAGAAAGTCGCGTTGACCGCTCAGGGGGTCGATGTCATCGATCTTGGTATCGGCGCTCCGGATTTACCGACACCACCATTTATCATCGACCGTTTGGCAGAAGAAGTACGTAAACCGAAGAACCACAAATATTCCCCGTATGGCGGCTGCCGGGAGTTCAGGGAAGCCGTTGCGGATTTCTATAGATCTCACTATGACGTGGAATTGGATGCAGAAACAGAAGTGCTGACCCTGATCGGATCAAAAGAGGGTATCTCTCATATGATCAGTGCCGTCCTTGACCCGGGAGACGGGGTTTTAGCACCGGACCCGGGCTATCCGGTCTACCAATCAGCGATCCACCTTGCCCATGGAAGCACAATCCGTTTTCCGCTCGATGAAGAAAACAGCTATGCACCTCTATTTGATCAAATCTCACCAAGAGATATTTCCAGATCGAAAATGATGCTGCTCAACTATCCGAACAACCCGACTGGTGGAACGGTCGAATTGGATACATTCGAGGAAGCGGTCCGTTTTGCGAAAGAACATAAACTCTCCCTCATCCATGATGCCGCCTACGATCTCGTAACGTTCGGAGACTATAAAGCTCCAAGTCTCTTACAGGTGCCGGGAGCGAAAGAAACAGCCGTCGAATTCGGATCGCTGTCGAAAACGTTCAACATGTCCGGCTGGCGGCTTGGTTATGTCGTTGGCAATAAGGACCTGATCCGCTCCCTCAGTGTGTACAAGAGCAATATGGATACGAGTCAGTTTCTGCCGATCCAATTGGCTGGGGTTACGGCATTACAGAGTGATTTTTCCTCAGTCCGAGCGAATAACCGAACGTACGAGCAGCGGCTCGATCTTATGATGAATGCTTTCAATGGAATGAATATCTACGCTGAAAAACCGAAGGGGACTTTCTTCATCTGGGCTCGTGTTCCCGAAGGCTATACGTCTCAAGGATTCTCTGAAAAGATGCTCGATGAAGCAGGCATCATCCTCACCCCTGGGACAGCCTTCGGTCAGAAAGGGGAGGGGTATTTCCGAATGAGCCTGTCGGTTCCGATCGAGCGGCTGCATGAAGCTTCAATCCGTATGAAAAAAGCGATGAAAGGAGGCTGACGTCCATGGACGAACGTCTGATGACGAGCGCGGAAGCCATCGTCACCTGTCTTCAGAGACAAGGCATTTCCAAAGTATTTTGTGTCCCAGGGGAGAGCTATCTTCCTGTGATGGATGCCATTTTGAAAGAGCCGGACATCGAGCTCATCTCGGCCAGACACGAAGGCGGGGCCGCATTTATGGCGGAAGGGTACGCGAAAGCGAGTGGAACCCCAGGCGTTGTGATGGCGACGAGAGGCGTCGGTGCGAGCAACCTTGCGATTGGTGTTCATACGGCGTACCAGGACTCCACACCCATGGTCGTCCTCCTCGGTCAGGTGCACACGAATTTCAGTGGACGTGAAGGCTTCCAAGAAGTCGATCTTGAAGCTTTCTTCCGACCCATCGCTAAATGGGTGGCTGAAATCCGCGAACCACCCCGGACTCCGGAACTCATCCAACGGGCGCTCAGGATCGCTATGTCGGGAAGACCTGGACCTGTCGTTCTCTCTTTGCCTGAAGATGTTTTGAAAAAAGATGCGCTCATGTCATTCGGCCCTGTTACAAAAAGGCCGGCACCAAAGCCTTCGGATCAAGAAATCATCGAGGTGGTCGACCGCCTCCGTCTGGCTGAACGTCCGCTGATTTTAGCGGGTGGGGGAGTGAAGCTTGCGGGTGCAGAAATGGCTTTGAAGCGGCTCGCTTATAAATGGGGCGCTCCGATTGTGAGTGCATTCCGACGTCATGATGTTTTTCCGAACGATGATATCCACTATTGCGGTCATCTCGGGCTCGGCACCCATCCGAACATTCTGGAGACGATCGCTCAAGCAGATACGGTCCTAGCTATTGGGACAAGACTCTCTGAAGTGACGACACAGGACTATTCGCTTTTAAAAGGGCAGAGTTTGATCCACTGTGACATCGATGACAGCGTCCTCGGCAAGGTCTACCCTCCGGATGTTGGCATTGTAGCGGATGCCAGTGAAATGCTGGAAGCTTTAGCTGATGCCGCCTACGGACGGGATTTGACGGCATGGACAAGCGCGAGGCGTAAGGCTTATGAGGCCACGCTCGTTACAGCAGGGCGCAAAACGCTGAACGGGGAAGTGATTTCGCTTCTTCAGGAAAACCTGCCGGAAGACAGCATCCTGACGAATGATGCTGGTAACTTTGCCGGTTGGCTGCACACGTATTTTCAGTTTAAGAAACACCGATATATAGGACCAACATCAGGCGCGATGGGGTACGGCATGCCGGCAGCCCTGGGCGCGAAACTTGCCAATCCTGATAAAAAAGTCGTCTCTCTATCTGGGGATGGTGGCTTCATGATGACGCTGCAGGAGCTGGAGACGGCGGTCCGGTATGACATTGCAGTTATCAGTATCGTGTTCAATAACCGGATGTACGGAACGATCCGCATGCATCAGGAAATCCATTATCCAGGCGAAGTCATCGGTACGGACTTAGGCGATGTCGCCTTTTCAAAAGTGGCGGAAAACCTGGGGGCTGCTGGATTTTATGTGAAAACAGTGGAAGAGTTCAGACATGCCCTGGATCAGGCGCTGGTCTTGGACAAGCCTGTGGTGATTGAAGTAGAGACAGATCCTGAGCAGATCTCACTATCAAAAACGATCAGCCAATTAAGAAAAAAAGGGGGAGAATCAAAGTGACATTGATTCATGAAGAGCAGTTAAAGAATTTCATAGATGGAAAATGGGTGGAGCCTTCTTCTGGTAAGGCGACAGCTGTCATCAATCCAGCAACATCCGAAACGTTGGTGAACGTTCCGTTATCAGCGGCTTCTGATGTAGAGAAAGCGACACGCGCGGCGAAAAAAGCACAGAAAAGCTGGGCGCTCGTACCGGCACCTCAAAGAGCGGAAGTGCTGTACCGGGTCGGCTTAATCATGAAAGAAAGAAAAGAGCGGCTCTCCCAGCTGTTGACGATGGAGAACGGAAAAGTCATTGAAGAAGCGCGGGGAGAAGTCCAGGAAGGCATCGACATGGCCTTCTACATGGCCGGAGAAGGGCGCCGACTATTCGGGCAGACGACACCTTCAGAGTTGAAGGATAAATTCGCGATGAGCGTCCGTGCCCCCGTCGGCGTCGTCGGGATCATCACTCCGTGGAACTTTCCGATTGCGATTGCGACATGGAAGTCCTTCCCGGCCATCGTTACCGGAAACGCGGTCGTTTGGAAACCCGCAACGGAAACTCCGATCATGGCTTACGAACTGGCGAAAATTTTCGAAGAGGCCGGTCTGCCGAAAGGGGTCATCAATGTCGTGTTCGGCTCGGGCTCAACGGTAGGGGAAGCGATGATTGAGCAAGACGACATCCGTGTCATTTCTTTTACAGGATCGAACGAAGTCGGTCGCGGTATCGCGGCGAAATGCGGCCAGCGTCTTAAGAAAGTTTCCCTTGAAATGGGCGGGAAAAACGGCGTAATCGTCATGGATGATGCCGACTTGTCCCTCGCCGTCGAGGGTATTCTCTGGAGTGCCTACGGGACAAGCGGTCAGCGCTGCACCGCCTGCAGTCGCGTAATGGTCCACGAAAAGGTCAAAAATGAACTGGAAGAGCGCCTGCAGAAGGAGATCGCCAAACTCTCCATCGGGAATGGCCTTGATGAATCAATCAAAGTCGGACCGATCATCAATCGTGCGGGCCTTGAAAAAGTGAAAAGCTATATCAGTGTCGGAAAAGAAGAAGGAGCCAAACTTCTGACCGGTGGATATATCATGGAAAACGGGGATCACAAGAAAGGAAACTATTTCGCTCCGACGTTGTTCACGGATGTGAAACCGGACATGCGAATCGCCCAGGAAGAGATTTTCGGGCCGGTTGTTTCCTTAATCCCTGTCAAAAGTTTTGAGGAAGCTGTTGAAATCAACAATGGTGTGGAATTCGGCTTGTCGAGCTCGATTTTCACTCAGAATGTGAACCAAGTATTTGCCGCTCAGCGGGATTTAGATACAGGCATCGTATACGTGAATGCAGGGACGACAGGAGCTGAAATTCATCTGCCATTCGGAGGTACGAAGGGGACCGGAAACGGCCACAGAGATTCTGGCGTGGCTGCCCTAGATGTGTTTACCGAATGGAAAGCGGTGTACGTCGATTTCAGCGGGAAACTCCAGCGTGCCCAAATCGATGTCGAGTAATTTTACAGAGAAAAAGGAGTGCGGACTATGAAAGTAGCTGTTCTAGGGTCTGGATTGATGGGAAAAGAAGCGGCGCGCGATCTTGTCCATAGTTCGGGGGTTGAGAAGGTCGGTCTCGCCGATATCGACCTCGATCGTGCCCAGCGTGTTTCTGATTCATTGAACTCATCAAAAATACAAGGATTCAAAGTGGACGCCGGAAACCAGACCGAACTTGCTGAGTTCATCCAAAATTATGATGTCATCATCAATGCGCTTTTCTACTCTTTCAATGAAATCGTTGCGAAAACAGCGATCGAAGTGGGGGTCCATTCGGTCGACTTGGGCGGACACATCGGTCACATTACCGATAAAGTTCTGGAGCTCGATGAACAGGCGAAAGCTGCCGGAGTCACCGTCATCCCGGATCTCGGTGTCGCTCCTGGCATGATCAACATTCTATCGGGCTACGGCGCAGGAAAGCTTGATAAACTCGAGTCGATCCGCCTGTTCGTGGGCGGCATACCGGTAAGGCCGGATCCACCACTTGAGTACAACCATGTGTTTTCCATGGAAGGATTGCTGGATCATTACTCCGATCCATCGACAATCATCAGAGATGGAAAGCTGCGTGAAGTCGAGTCCTTGACGGAAATCGAGAACATCTATTTTGAACGCTTCGGTCCATTGGAAGCTTTCCATACTTCCGGCGGGACATCGACGCTACTGAAATCGTACCCGAACATCGACAGTCTTGAATACAAGACGATTCGTTATCCCGGCCATGCTGAGAAAATGAAACTCCTCGTCGATCTCAACTTGACGGGCGCGGATCAAGTCGTGAATATCCGGGGAACGGAAATCAAGACGAGGGAAGTGCTGCTGAAGAGCATCGATCCTCTTCTTGAGCTGAAAGATAAAGACGATGCCGTCCTGCTCCGCGTCATCGTAGGCGGTGAGAAAGACGGAGTGAGGAAAGCTTGTGAATATGAAATGGTCACCTATAAAGACAGGGCGACAAACGTAACGGCCATGGCCCGCGCTACAGCCAACACCATCTCTGTCGTCGCTCAATTGATCGGCGGAGGAACGATCACAAAGCGTGGGGTATGTCCACCGGAAACGATCGTCCCTGGTGATGTGTATATCGATGAAATGATGAGGCGAGGGGTTGTGATTAGAGAACAGGCGTAGGTAAGGTTGTGTTTTGATGTGGTGCCAGGCACTGGTTTACATTTTTCGGTGCCTGGCACTGTCATTCGTTTTGGGATGACAGGCACTAAAAACACTTTGTTTGGTGACAGGCACCAAATAAAATGCTCATGGTGCCAGACTTTCTGTGAAGATAATCATATGAGAGGGCCGGGCTGTTGTCCGGTCTTTTTGTGTGTTTTGTGGTACTATATTTTGGTTTAGGTACAGTTTCCTGTTCGTTTAGTACCGGGTACGGAAAATATGTTTTCCGTACCCGGTACCCACAAACAAGTGCACAGTGCCAGGTTTGATGCTCAACATTTCACATATCCTCGAAAATTTTTACATGGAGTTTAGGAACAAAGAGATGAAAACGGTTATCCTAGGTGTTAGCTGGACGATTTGTTAAAGCTTTGTGAAAAAAGCAACAAACGACAGATAATGAGTTTAAAAGAACGTAAGATTAGGTATGTATAATGAAAAACGGGGAGTGCGTATATGCATATAAAAGGGATCGAGCACCTGAAGTTTCATAGTCAACTGAGTTTGAAGCAAGTGGAGGATCGGATCATCATAACGGCAGACTTTCCGAAAGAATTACGGGTAGCACTAGGGATGAGAGAACCATTTTTGTACGTCACCCTTTATGTCAGAGGCGGCGAAAGAATCAAAATCATTGATGAAGACAATGCGACGTTACACATTCCATCCAAAAAGGACTTCGAACAGAAAACCTACAATAAGATCATCCATTTTGCCAAGGAGCATGCGAAGCAATTTCGTTCTTAATGAATGGAAGTACTCAGAATGACATGCTATGGAAATAGGGATTTCTCAACAGTTAAAGCCTAATACAAGAATGAAACCAGTAGTGTTCTCTACCAAAGAAGGGAAAACGTTACTGGTTATTTTATTGATCTTCGAAGCTGAGTCTTCAGCTAAAAGGACAGGATTGTGGAAGGCTCCGTTTCGAGATTCCAAGGATTTGGAACCTTTCCATGAAGGAAAACGTACATGATATAGAATTGAAAATCTTTATTAAATACAGCGCCAAATTAGTAATGTTTCCTTCATAACTGACGGAAGTGTTTACTGGATATCGCCATGGTTTCTTATGATAAGCTTTGGTTATATCTATAACAGATTCTGTTTGTGGCTCTACTATTTAATGGAATTTTACGTATAGTATATTGGGTTCTGGGAGGTGTATTATGCAAAAAGCGATCACCGTTCATTATCAATCCGATAAAAAGAATAACGTAAGTGAGTTAAATCAACTTCTTCAAGAGGGATGGAAAGTTGTTTCTCAGAGTCCAGTTGGATTGGTACCAATGGTTTCTTCACTTGTTATTCTGGAGAAAAATTAGGCAGCATCTTTTTGGAATTCGTTGAAGAAAAGGATACCAATTGTTAAGATTACCGCCTTTTTCAGTGGGCGGTTTTTTTGTATTAAGAAGTTTATAAATGTTCATTCAGGAAAAGCGTTTCATAAACTTAACACTTGTATCAATGATCTGGAATTCAAATCTTAATGTGTTGGGGGCGTTTCTCTATGTAATTTCATTGTTATGATGTAATAAGCATAGGAAGGGGAGGTTTCAATGAGTGAAGGCTTACTTCATCATGTAGAAATTTATGTTTCCAATTTAAAGAAGTCAGAATCATTTTGGTGCTGGTTTTTGGAAGAGTTAGGTTACAAGTCTTATCAAAAATGGGATGAGGGACAAAGTTGGAAGTTAGGAGAAACTTATTTGGTGTTTGTCCAAACAGAAAATAGGTTTTTAGACGTCCCTTACCACAGGTGCAGAACTGGTTTGAATCATTTGGCTTTTCACGCGTCTTCACGTGAAAGAGTAGATGAAATGACAAAAATGCTCAAGGAGAGAGGTATGAATATTTTATACGAAAACGAACATCCTTTTGCAGGTGGGGAGGATTATTATGCGGTTTACTTTGAAGACCCAGATAGGATAAAAGTAGAATTTGTTGCCCCATCACCATAAACTGTTATTTCATTATCTTGATTTCGAGTTTTAAACAATCTCTGGCAATTGTTAAATTTGTAAGTTCTGCATTTAACTCATGATCTTTATATCGGAAAAGGAAATTGTAAAAAACACTGACATTCTTTTTTGGAATACAATACCATTATAAGTACAACGGTAAAGGAGTGAATGGTATTGAAAAAACCCTACGTAGTCTTAAATGTCTTTTCTTCGATCGATGGAAAAATTACAACTGCTCCGAATAGGGATGTAGCCGAATGGACAGCAACAGGCATTGATGGAGAAGCTCACGAAGTCACGCATCAACTATACGATGAGTTAGACTGTGATGGTCTAGTTTCAGGTAGCGAAAGTTTAATCGTATGGAGCGCAAATGGGGTAAAGCTGGAGAAGCCCGTCTATGAACCGAAAAAATCAAAAGCATATATTGTATTTGATGGTCGGGGGCGTATTGATTGGTATCAAACGGAGGGGTTATTAGTAGTTACAAGGGAAGATGTTTCGGAAAAATATATTCAACAATTAGAAGAAAAGGGCATTACCTATATTTCAGCAGGTTCCGGAGCTCATATAGATTTACCGCTAGCTCTACATAAATTATACGAATTAGGATATAGAAGATTGGGACTTGCCGGCGGCGGTGTAATAAATGGAGCGTTCTTAAGGCAAGGTCTAATAGATGAAATAAGTTTAGTTATGGCCCCTTTAGCGATAGGAGGTACGACTACACCATCGATCTTTGACTCAGAGGATTTGAAAGAACTAAATGATGCGACCAGATTAGAATTAAAAAATATGAAAACCGTGGGTAAAGGTTCAGTTTGGCTTCATTACAAAGTAAAGCAAAGAAATAAATAATCTAGAGTAGGGGATAAAAGTAAAAGATTCTCTGTGAGATACCTCGAAATCTAGTCTTAAAATAGATTCTTTATTTTAATAAACTACTTGCACATAAGAGCTTTAGTCTACACTATTCTGTAAGTTGGTGATCCATTATATTTGTTACCCTAATACAAATTAAGTGGATGGAAAAGTATCTCTAATAAATGAAAAGCGTATGAAATCAGGAATGAATATCTGATTTCATACGCCTTTTCATTTTAGTTTAGAACTGTGAACAGTCCGTGCTACTGTTGAATATTATTGAACAGCAGCCTGTACGTCGATCACTCCGTTTCCATAATAGAAGGAGTCACCAAGAGGAACAGCTGTGTCAATTAATGTTTGACGGATCTGATCATTCGTCAATGCTGGGTCATCTGCTAATAGTAAAGCAGCTGCACCTGCAACATGCGGAGTTGCCATGGAAGTACCATTAAAGCGCTCATAGTTATTACCTGGGACAGAACTTAGAATATCTACACCAGGAGCCATCACTTCAAGTTCACTTCCAACACTGGAAAATGACGCTCTATTATTGGCACTGTCTACAGCACCAACAGCCATGGCTGCTGCATATTTGGCAGGATAACCAATGGTGTTTTTCTTCCCTTTAGATCCTTCGTTTCCAGCAGCAGCTACGACTAGTAAGCCTTGAGCATCCGCATTGTTTACCGCTTGTTCTAGAGTAGCTGAACCGCGGCTTCCTCCAAGACTCATGTTAATGATGTCCATGTCATTGCTGATGGCCCACTCAATTCCTTGAGCAATTCCACTGTAGGAACCGCTGCCTTCACTACTTAATACTTTAACGGCGTAGAGCTCAGTAGATGGTGCTACACCAAGCACGCCTAGTGTATTATTTACGCCTGCAACCGTTCCAGCTACGTGGGTACCATGACCATTTCCATCCACTAAGGCGTTCGGTTCACCGCTGACAAAACTCTCTCCGCCAGCTACGTTCAAGTCTTCATGTGCTCCATCAATACCAGAGTCCAGGATCGCTACCTTTACACCATTCCCAGTCGTTCCTTGAGCTTGGACATCATCCGCATTAATTTGGGAGATTCCATAGGGCGTCGTCTGACTCGTTGCCTGTGCCGTATGATCTTTTTCTACATAGGCGACATTAGGGTTGTTGGATAGGGCTTTTACTGCTTGTTCCGGCAGCTTGGCATGTACAACATTCATATATTTATATTCATGAAGTACTTTCCCTCCCGCACCTTTGACTGCATTTTGGTTCACTTTTGATTTGAAACCAATTAAGTATTCTTCGACCTGTGCCTTTTGCTCCGCCGCTTTTTCAACGGAAGCTTGGGCTATGTTATTGAATGAAAAAACTAAAGCAAACACTAACATAATCCCGGCTACTTTCCACATGTGTTTACGCATCCAATTCCTCCTTTTAATTTGTATTCAGAACTATTAATAAATTCTGAATAGTTATAACATTAAGATAACATATGTAGTTTGACTCGTGTTTGGGAAATGGATATGTAAAAACGGCCGCTTAAAGCGGTCTTCAAGGATCAACTTGGGAAAGTTTGATAATGGACTCGTTCTTGCAGCGTCATTTCTTAAAGAAAACGAAGTCGATAGAGGAAAAAGAGGATCATCCCTCGGAACGAGTAGGATGAAGAAAGCTCCATCAAAGCTTGCGGACAAACCATGCGTTTCCAGCATGGTTTGTTTTTTTTGTTAAATGTATGGAAAGGGGTGGGACAAGGTAGATAAGATGTTCGGAAACTTTAATGGATTAACGTAGTACAAAAGCACCCCCTTTAAACAGTAGATTCGGTTTATACAGTTTCTGTTACTAATGGTATAAACTAGTAATTATATCTTTTAGACTAGGGGGTACCTAATGAAAAAAACAGTCATGACTGGTATGGCAGCCATTACGATGCTTGCTGCGCCTCTAACGGCCGCAGCAGAAGCACCTAAGTGGCAAAATGTCAACGTGAATGAAACACTGCAGGAGGAAGATGGTAGTCTATTTAACAGTGAAAACTATAATTTTTTGAAGTACTCGAAGGTGGACGACAAACTACAGGAAATCGCTGAACAAAGTAACCGGATCACCGTGGAAAGTTCGGCGGAATCTTCCGGCGGGCATGATCTTTATACGGTCACCATTTCCGATCCAACAGCCAAAGGAAAATATGGCTACCAAAAATCGTTGCGGAAGAAAATGTTCAAGAACCCTGAAAAAGCTCAGGCATTTATTGAAAAACATCCGGACTTTAAAGTGCCGGTGATGATTAATGCGTCGATTCATGGCACAGAGTTTGTCGGTTCAGATGCTGCGCTGCAATTGATTGAGCGTTTTGCGACAGCCGATGATGAGCAAACGAAAGATCTGCTTGAAGATCATATTCTTATTTTTAATGTGGTCGCGAATCCTGACGGCCGGATTAATGCCACACGTTTTAACAGCAATGGCATTGACTTGAACAGAGATTTCATTACACAGTCTCAAGCGGAAACCAGGCACACCGTGGAATTGATCAAAGAATGGAATCCCATGGTCTTCCTTGATTTGCATGGCTATGTGAAGGGCTATGGCGGGAAAGAACATCCTGGTTTAATCGAGCCGTGTACACCGCCGCACAATCCGAACTACGAATATGATCTATTCTCGAAGTGGGCACTTGATCAGGCGGAAGCCATGGAAGGAAGCATTGTAGATAATCGTGCAGATTATGAAAATACGAATACTTCAGGCGTCGACTATCAATCGATGACAGGTACATATATTCCGCAGCGGGATGATGATGCAGGGTGGGATGATTATCCACCGATTTTCACACCGATGTATGCGATGTACCACGGGGCATATGGATATACGCTTGAAGCACCGACGAACGATTGGGATGGCGTTCAATGGCATTATGATGCGGTTATGGGAGCCCTTGAATTTTCCGATGATAACAAAGAACAAATGATCAAAGACCAAATTGAAGTATTCAAACGGGGCATCCAATTTGATCACCCGTACCATACGGAAGGATTCTTCCCGCAAGCGTATATTTTACCCGTAGATGAAACAGACCCAACAGCAACCGAAAAAGCCGTTGAACATTTGATGTTCAATGATATTGAGATCTCCGAATCGAAGAAAGCTTTCGAATACGACGGTGTCTCGTACCCAGCGGGAACATATATCGTAGACATGAGCCAGGCGAAAGCTGGACTTGCGAACACGATGCTGTGGGATGGAGAAGATATTACCGATATCACCCCATCGATGTATGATATCTCTGCCTGGAATTTACCAGAATTATGGGGCTTTGAAGCAGTAGAGGTTGGAGCGGACAACTCCTTTAATGTAAAGACGAATGACGTGAAGAAAGTAAAAGCCGATGGGGAGTTAACCGGAAACGGTCCCTATGTGATTCCTAACTCTTCCGTGAAAGCGATCAATCTCGTGAATTCTCTCGTGAAGAACGGGTTTGAAGTGACCAGGGATGGGGAGCAATTCTTTGTCGATGCCGACAAGTCTCCTGAATTGAGAAAACTTGTGGAAGCGTCTGGCATTACTGTCAAATCGACCGGAACTGTTGAAGGGGAACCATTAACTTCTCAGAAGGTTACGATTCTGAAAGACGGTGGTATGAATAAAGCTCAATCACACGCAGGCACCCTTTTAGCTTTGGAAAGATTAGGATTTGAAGTTCAAGAAATCACTCCAAGGGAACTGGCAGAACAAGGACTAGGAGATACAGATGTCTTTTTCTACAGTGGCACATCAAGCTTGGTTTCGTATAACAATTGGACTCCGAACGCTGAATTCGGACTTGAAAATGAAGCCCAATATCAAGCCTTTAAAGAAAACATCCACTCCTTTGTTGAAGATGGAGGGAAATATATCGCTGTTGGAGCGGGCGCTTCCGATGCGGCGAAGCAACTAGGACTGACGGATGTGACTGTTCATAAAGGTGATTACAATAGTAATGGAATCGTCCGAGTGAATTACGGTACTGGTTCTTTAACTTCTGGTTATGAAACAACTGATTATGGTTTCGTCTACCGCCCGGTTTGGTACACAGATGTAGAAGGAACAGATGTCCATGCGACTTATAAAGACAGCAGTAACTTCTTTATGGCTGGACACTGGGAAGACCGCGCGGATGCTCAAGGGAAACCGGTCATGATTAAAGAAAAGGACCAGGACGTAACGCTGATCGGACTTGAAGCAGGTTTCCGTGATCACACGGATTATTTATTCCGCCTGTTCTCAAACGCCATCTACTCCAAATAACAATGATGTGTAGACACCACCTTTTGTATACTGCTTTTGGATGATTGGAGGTGGTGTTGGACTTTATAATGGACTACCTAGAGTGGCGGTAGATAAGTTCTGCTTAAGCGCTTTAAAGCTTCGGCTTGAATAAGAAAAAACCTTTTATAAAGAGAAGCTCAGAAAGGAATCCTCCCTTTTGAGCTTCTCTTTTATTTTAGTATTCATTATTTTTCTGTTCGCAGAGCCTGCAAAAGGATTTTCTTATGCTGAGGGGCCATTTCTTTTAACTGATCCACTGTACAACACCCTGTAAAGTATTGAATCACGAGACCATCAACAAAAGCGATCAGAATAGATGCGCCTTGACCGTCTTGAATAACTGGATATTCCTTGTCAGCGTCCAGCTCTTCTAATTTTTCCTGCACATGGTCGACCATTTCATTGAAAGCGCCACTGAAGGTCGTTTCATAAATTTCACCCTGAGTATAACGGCTCATCACAGTTTTGATGGTTTCTATATTTTGGTCATTGTAATCCCAGGAATCGTATAAAAATTGTTCAACAAATGCTTCTACACTCTCCGCTTCATTACCTCTGACTGCTTTTACATAATCGTCCTCAAGCCCTTTTAACAACTCATCCATATTCTTATGCGAAATTCGATGTTCCATTTGTTGCATCCTCCTCAAGTGGTTTTCTATTCATTTCCTACCCGTCATAATCTTTTGTTAGTCGTATTTTTTTTACAACTTTTTCTTTTACTACTTACGGAAGAGAGCTAGGTCCCTCGAGAAGGTTAATGAACGAAGTTTTGAAGAACGCCTGCCCATATTAAGGGCAGGCGTTTTTACTTAGGCTTTTGTCTTATAAGATGTAATGTGATCCTGCAGCGTGTCGTCATTGCCGAAAAGGAAGTGTTTCTCCATATCCGGGGAATACGTAGAGTTTACAGCTCTCCGCCCGACGGTTTCTGCCACTTCACGAAGCATAGCCGGAGAAGCTCCACAGCAGAGTCCCAGGTAGTTCACACCAATGCTGTGCGCTTCTTTAGCCCACTCGGCAAGCTCATACCGGTTCGTGTAGAGCGGATCCAGGGACGTTGGGAACGTGGTTTCCGTTGGAAGTGT
Organism: Halobacillus litoralis; assembly: GCF_009856415.1. Lineage (GTDB taxonomy): Bacteria > Bacillota > Bacilli > Bacillales > Halobacillaceae > Halobacillus > Halobacillus litoralis_C. Next base: position 328,473 of record NZ_WMEZ01000001.1, read on the forward strand.
ACAAGCACAACCCCCGTCCGGCAGGTTGAAGAAGGTAGGATGTTCTTCCGTGGTGCGGTAAGGAATAGGGAGGGCACCTACATAACCGTCCACCGTCTTACGTATTTTTTCTACATAGGGCTGCATCGTCGCTGGGCCGCGGAAGCAATTCATCCCGACAACAAGGGCGCCTTTTTCTTCTAATAAGCGGCAGGCTTCTTCGACTTCGTAACCATCCCGCAGAATATTTTCACCCATCAGACCGAAGGTGATCACGGCAGGGAGATCCTGCTTTTGAATTTCTTCGAGCGCAATCAGTGCTTCTTCATAATAGTAGAAGGTTTCACCGTTCACAAAATCTACGCCTTCTTCCTTACACCAGCCGATCATCTCCGCAAACATGCTTCTTGTTTTTTCTACAGCTTCAGGATCATCCGGGTTGAACAAGTTCGTATTGGAAACGTTCCCAGCTACGAGTGCTTCTTCCTCAGGGTGCTCCTGAGCAACTTCTTTAGCTAGACGGATGGCCTGACGGTTCAGCGGCTCTAACAACTCCTCTTTTCCGATGATTCGCATTTTCTCGCGGTGGCCGTTATACGTAAAGGCTAGGACGACGTCGGAGCCTGCGAGCATAAAGTCTCGATAGGTTTGTTTTAGAGCCTGTGGGTTATCGAGAGCCACTTCAGGTACAAAGGATCCGGCCTGTAAATAGCCGCGTCGCTCCAGCTCGAATAAGTATCCTTCTCCACAAATCACGGTTCCATCCTGTAACCTTTGTTCTAATGATCGTTTCATTTCATTCCACAACCTTTCCATTTTGTATGAGTAGTTTATATTAGAAAGCTAATGCCCTGATGAAAGGGAATAGCTGACTTTCTGTCAAAAAAAATAAAGGACCTCCCTGGATAAGGGGGTCCTTTATGTATAAAGAGTTTCCTTATCTTCAAGGTACAACGAATACCTCCTGGATTTAGCACCGTGCCATTGGCTGGTTGCTGAGGTATCTACGGGCCAGTCCCTACACCTCTCTGGATAAGTTTTATTATTTTGTTGGTTTGAAAAACAGTTGACGCTTACCGTCATTCGTATGCTTCTATTAAGAATCAAATGGAAACATTGACGTTGTATATTAGATGTTTAATATTACGCTTGCGATTTACAATACAGGAAAATGATTAGAGAATCAATGGAATCTTCAGAAAAATATTTAATTTAATTTTGAATCATTTTAAAGTGAGTCCAGGAGGGTTGGCGAAATACTGCTCGCGCACTAATATAACGCAAAGAAGAGACTGGACCCTAACGTTTACTGAGCGGTGTTTTAGATGTGATTTTCCCCACACTTTCGAAAATGTAGATGGGGTTATTGACCTTTCTGACTAAGCGTTTATATTTTGCCGATTGGAATAAACTATCTCCATAAAGGAGTTGGTAGCGTGGATGTTAACGGTAAAATAATTCGAGGGGAATTTGATCATATAAATGACGAATTTGTACTAAACCAAGTGAAGCACTTTACGACTCAATCCACTCTTAATAAAGACCAATTGGATACCATTTATGACTATTTGAATAATCATAAAGATGAAGAGGATGGTCAAATCCTTACGTTGAATGAACAGATGCTCGTTCGGTTGAGTCAGGAAGAGTCGAGTCAATTTATAGAAGACTTAAACCAGATTCGTGATTTGTACCAATAATTATGACCAAAGGTTGGTAAATGATCAGAGACCAATTACAAAACTAATCACCAGGACTCATAAACGAGCACGATGAACGGACGACCACGTATATGTCCATTCATCGTGCTTTTGTTCTATTTATCGTAATAATGTTTTGTCCATACTCCTACAGGGAAAAAAGGGCGTATTCGGAGGTGCAGCTTATGAAAATACATCGGAAATGGTGGATGGGACTGCTCATATTGGCCGCTATCGGTCTCGGAGTGTTCGGATTCCAATCATCGATGTCACATCAAAAAGAAGAACAAATCGTCGCTCTCGGTGATTCATTAACCTATGGAGTGGGAGATGAAAGTGGTCATGGGTATGTTGAAAATCTACAACAATGGTTCGATAAAAACCATGACGGTCCCGTCACTGTTGATAATTATGCCATCCCCGGCCAACAAAGTGATGGAATGCTCGGTCAAATGAATGAGGCGACCGTTTTGAAGTCGGTCGAAAATGCGGACTATATTCTATTTTTCATCGGTATGAATGATATCATCAAAAGTAATGGAGGGGACCTTTCTCCACTCCATAAGGATAAAATAGCCGTTGGCAAAAAGGATTATGAGAAGAATGTCAAAACGATACTGAACCAGATCCGCGAGAAGAATCCGGAGGCACCGATATTATTTCTTGGTCTATACAATCCATATCCGGACAAACCTGAAATCGGTCAAATCATCAAAGGTTGGAACGCAACGAGTCAGTCGATCATAGAGCCTTATGAAAATGTCACGTTTATCCCGACGAACGATTTGTATGAAGAAAAGTCCTCCCGTTATTTCAGTGATGCTGTCCATTTGAATGAACAAGGGTATGAGAAGCTGACGATGCGGATCATCAAAGCGTATGATTTCGAATAGGGACAAAAAAAGGGCTTCCCTGTGAGGAAGTCCTTTTTGATGGCTATCAACGGGAGAAGAATCCTCCCAATTGGAAGCCGGTCCAGGCTAAAGCAATTCCAAGCGTGTAGCTGAGAACGGTGTACAAGACGAACGTTTTCCAGTTCTTTTTGAAATGAAGCTGAACCGATTCCAGTTTGAAGGTGGAAAAGGTTGTAAAAGCACCGAGGATGCCTGTGCCGCCGAAGAGTACCCAAAACGTTGAGAGCTCGAGTCCTGTAAGAAGCCCCAGGACGAAGGATCCGAGTAGGTTGACAAATAGGGTAGCGACAGGAAGAGCCGAGGTCGTGCGTTTGTTGATCCATTGGCTGATCCCGTAGCGGAGGATCGCTCCGATAAATCCACCCGCTCCTACTAGTAACAGTTTAGAAAGCATCAGGAAGCCCTCCTTTTTCCGAGGGTGAATCCGAGCATAGAGAAGGCCAGCCCACCGAAAATGCTGATGGCTATGTAAAGGAGGCTGAGAATCACGTCTCCACGTTCATAGAGCGAAATGGAGTCCATGCTCAGGGTGGAGAATGTCGTATACGAACCGACCAGCCCTGTGCCAAGAGCCGTTTTCCATTTTTGCGAAAGAGAAAACTTCTCAACGATCCCCATCGTGAACCAAGCCAGTATGAAACTACCGGTCAAATTGACGGTCAGTGTGGAATAAGGGAACCACTGGTCAGGGTTCTTCAGCCATTCGCCGATCAGAAACCGAAGGGATGCGCCGATCATCCCACCGATTCCGACATAAAAATAAATCATTCCACAAACCTCCTACAAATCTAATCGTTATTATATAGACTTTCGGAGTAATTTAAAAGGAATGCTTTTTTTACGTGGCAAGAAGCCTTATAATTTACATAATAGTACCAAACGAAAGAGGGTTACGCATGATACGGAGAATTTTGAAAAACATAGATTTTACCATCCTATTCGCTGTATTGGCTTTGTCTGCGTTCGGTACGGTGATGGTGTACAGTGCCAGTATGGTCAGTGGTGTCATGGTTTACGAAGTAACCCCTGATTACTTTTTCAACAGGCAGTTAATGTCATGGGCTCTTGGCTTAGTCGCCCTTTTCCTTGGGATCATCTTTCCTTACAAAAACTATCGACGCTTATTCAAGCTGATTCTGCTTGGGACGGTCATCCTACTTGCCGCGGTCTTTGTATTCGGGCATACGTCCAACAATGCCCAATCGTGGCTGCCAATCCCTGGTCTTGGAAAATTCCAACCCGCTGAATTGGCGAAGATGTCCCTGATCATTTACATGGCGACGATTTTTACGAAGAAGAGTGGGTATATTGAAGACTTCACGAGAGCGTTACTGCCGCCGATCATTTTGATGATGCTCGTCGTTGCAATGATCTTGAAACAGCCGGATTTAGGGACAGCCCTGATTGCCCTCGCGGTATCCGGACTGATCATCATGTCGAGCGGATTAAAAAAGGTCCACCTCTTTTCCATGATCGGGATTGCTCTTGCAGGGGCGATCTTCATGTACAATTTCGGCCTCAGTGAAGAACAGCTTTCCCGTTTCGACGGCGCTTACCAACCCTTTGAATACGCCGACGATGCCGGGTATCAGCTGATCAATTCTTACCTCGCAATCCATAATGGAGGTTTGTTCGGGACAGGCCTTGGAGCTGGCGTACAAAAACTTGGATACTTACCTGAAGCCCATACCGATTTCATTATGGCCGTCATCGCCGAAGAGTTAGGCGTGATCGGTGTCGGTGTGGTGTTATTATTACTTGGTTTGATCGTGCTGCGTGGTTTCTATATTAGTATGGAGAGCCATGACACGTTCGGCCGCCTGCTTGCTATCGGAGTTTCCGGATTAATCGGCATCCAGGCCATCATCAACCTTGGTGGATTGACCGGTCTTCTACCTTTGACCGGTGTTCCACTTCCGTTCGTAAGTTACGGGGGAACATCGCTGCTCATGATGATGTTCTCTGCCGGAATGCTGATCAACATCCATGCCATATCAAAAATAAAAAAAGCGCAGGAACAAAAAATAGCCGCCTAAGCGAAAACGTCACCGATTCAGGTGGCGTTTTTTTGTTGGGGCTATGATAGTCTTCTCCAGGCAGAAGGGTAGGTGAACGTGTCAAAGAGGGGCCGAATTACGCCAAAGAGGATCCGGACTGCCATGCGAGGAAACTATAAATTGAAGAAAAGTCAATAAAACAACTGAAACGAAACCACACGCTCATTCGTTAGTATAGTAAGCAGGGGGTTTAAGAATATCCTCCGATGTTTCTAAATTATTGGTTGAGAGCAGGTCACGATTTTCTAAAAGATAAAGAATTGTTACACCATAAAAGGAAGGAGAGGTGTTGGTGGAAATCTTTATTTTCGTTATCCTTTTCATTCCGTTTTTGCTTGTTGGTTACTTTGCTTACAAAACTTCAGGGTACCAGAAAGGCAATATCGTTATGCACTTGGATGAATGGTACAAAGATTACAATCAATATGTAAAGGCAATTGAGATCGAATTGAAAGAACGAGGAAAGAAAGTCTCTTATCTTGGAAATTACCGGTTTGAGATTGATGGACAACATTACATTTTACACCCGCTAATCGTCACGCATGCTCGCGTTCCGACTCAACGTACCATACTGAAACCAGAGAAATGATGGGGCAAAAAAAGAGAATCGGTAAAAGTAATCAGCTGTATGGAAGGAACGTACGATTTTATACAGAGCTTTATTTTAGAAAATTCATCGAAACGTAACTTTCCTTCAATCGTTAAAATAGTAAGGAGGGATCTTATGAATCTTGTCATTGCCATAGCGATGATTGTCGCGCCCGCTGTGTTTTTAATTTACTGGGGAAAATCAGGATTCGACTTCGGTGGGAGAAAGGATGAAGACTAGGTGATGGAAGTATAGGTAAGAAAGAAATCCAATCATCGTTCACGGGAAAGAAACAGGGATCCACTTATTGGTCGGAGACTATTACGAAATTGTTGATGGCAGGAGTGACCCTGAATGGCTGAGGAAGTTCAGCCATGATCATGGAGGTGAATCATGAGGATTCGAAAAGCGAAGCCTGGAGATGTTCCAGCAATTGCAAAAGTCCATGTGGATGCATGGCTTGAAACCTACCGTGGAATTGTCCCTGATGTATATTTGAATCGCCTGAGTTATGAAAATAGAGAACGTCTGTGGGAGGAGAATATAAGAAAATACAACATATCTGTCATAGAAACGGAAGAAGATGGGGTCTTCGGCTTTGTCACTTGGGAAGATGGGTCCACTTGTGGAGAATATGACTCAGAGTTGAGCTCACTATACATACTGGAGAAATACCATCTTCGAGGGGCTGGGAGACTCTTACTCTCTTCTACATTCAGGGAGGTTAAGGAGAAAGGGCATAAAAATCTGGTTGTAAGAGTACTATCAGAAAATCCTGCTCGTCACTTTTATGAAAAGATGGGAGCTGAGAAAGTAAAAGAGGTCACCATTGCAATGGAGGAGAAAAGGCTTACGGAAACCATTTACTACTGGGTGATCGATGGGGGAGACCATATAGAATGAAAAAAATAATAAACCCTTTCATAAAATTAAAAGATTCATTAGACCGAAAAGATTACGAGAATATCCTGTCCTTAAAAAATTGCTGCACTGAAAAAGAAAAGGTGACTCTAAAACTAGAACTTGATTACAAATGGAGTAAAGCTGCGAATGAAAGAAAAGGAATGGATAGAATCAATGAATTTATGTTTTATGATGAAGGCACGCTTATTGGATATATTGGGATCTGTCAATTCGGTGCGGACACATTAGAAGTAAATGGGATGGTTCATCCTGAATATAGGAGAATGGGGATTTTTACACACTTGTTTTCTTTGGTTAGAGATGAGTGGTCGAAAAGAGACTCGCAACAAATGCTTTTATTGTGTGACCGACATTCATCATCCGGAATAGGGTTTATAAAACATATGGGTGCCGTTTATGAACATTCAGAACATGAGATGTTATTGACAAATGAAGTCCGAGCATCCGCTCCTACGGAAAGTATAAAACTTAGGAAGGCACGAAACGAAGATGCAAAAGAAATCGCCAGACAAAATGCTATATACTTTCGAGTAAGTGCTCCAGAAGGTGGTTTGAAAAACCCGGAAGAAGAATCGAAGCATGGAATGGATACTTTTATGGTTGAACGAGATCAAATGATTATTGGAAAAGTCCATCTCGAAGTACAGAATGGTGTAGGTGGAGTTTATGGATTAGGAGTTCTTCCGGAATATCGAAGAAAAGGTTACGGGAGAGAGATCCTTATGAAAGCCGTAAAGATACTAAAAGAAAGGCAAGTTCAACAGATTATGCTTCAAGTTGAAGTGAAGAACAATCATGCATTAAATTTATACCGGTCCTGTGGTTTCGAAGAGACTTCTACAATGGATTATTATGCATTCACAAAATATGGTGACAAAGATTAGAGTTAGAGTTCATGGAAGTTCCATGAATTAATTTACGATATATTTATTATGTAAACTGATATGAGGGAGAAGCGGGCCATGACTATAGGTACCGCTTCTTGAAAGTATTAACGGATCACTATATGGATTTCATCCGTATCGGAAGTTTTCGCATCATTCATCAATACAAGTGTCGTTTGGAGAAGATAAGTGGTTTCCGAATCATCCAAATCAAGGACTTCGGGAAGAATGAAGTGGAAGGGGTACTCACTTTCTTCTTTGGGATCAAGTTCCCGATTCATTAAAACCGTCGTCACCGGCTGTAAGAGGCTTGGTTTTTCTCCTGCTCTTTTTTTCATCAAGTCACATTCGAGCCGCTGGATGATCTGCTGATTCAACCCGCCGATCAAATGGAAAGATCCGGTCACTTTTTCTCCGGGTGCATATTCTGTCTTAGATAGAACCAAGTCGACCTTGGGCAGGCCTGGTCCGAACCAGTTGAATAGCTTTGCTAACATCGTCAAAGCCTCCTCATCTCCATGTTCAAGGCTGTTGGTAACCACCAAATCTTGAACTCTATCATTTCCATTTATAGTTGTATCATATTCGAGCGTGTACATCCCGTCAATCATTTTTCGAAAATTCAGCAACCGACCATAAATCGCTTCTATAGAGGTTAATCTTGGAAAAAATCTATGGTAAAGTAAAAACATCATCAACGGGGGGACTTCTATGGACGGCATCATGAATGTACTCAGTTACATCCTTTCCAATAAAAAGGCGCTTATTTATACGACATTCATTCAAGAAGAGTATTATAAAGCAGCTTCGAAATTATCTGCAGAAGGCGTGGAGTATAGGGTCGCTACCTTAAGTAATACGCCATCCGTCGGTTCGCCTGCCCACAGGTATGATTACAATGTAGAATTCAAATTTTATGTAAGGAAAGTCGATCGCCATAAAGCGGAGGAAGCGATCCATAGATAGGAGAGAAGTAGAATGGCAAAAAAATACTGGTCTGGTATTTTATTTTTCATCAGTGGTGTGATCCTTTATGGTTTTACATTGGTGGGTGCGGTTATTTACTTGTCCTTTATCGAGGGCTGGAACAATCCGCCGGGTATGTATTGGAGTGCAGTGCTGCAGGGTGGCCTCATGTTTCCGATGATTCTCAGTTGGATTCTCATGGTGCTAGGCATCCTCTTCATGTTTTCGAAAGAGTTGAAGGTGGCGTACAAACGATTGAGCAATTAAAAAAAGCCGGGATTGGTTCCCGGCCTGCTTTTATTTGAAAATGCCGAACGGTTTCCCGACAGGCAGGGTGACTTTACCGAAATGGACATTCAAGACACTTGCGGCTGAACCGTAAAAGCTCATGATCGCAATCATCAGTTCAGCTACCGCTGCTAGCATATGCGTCGCGTGCGGGGCAATTCCGAGCGTAGATAAGGAAAGGCCGATGAACAAGAAGTCGATCAAAACAAAAATGATGAACAGCACTTTGTGGGTTTCCATTGCGCCGACCGTCATGAATATGGAAAAGATCAGATAACCGATGTAAGCGATGCCCAGTTGATGCGGGTCGACCGCCTGTGCCGCTGCTTCTCCGAAGACTCCAAAGTCGATGAGCCAGGACGTTCCTACACCGAACCAGAAGAGTCCGAAAGCGGCAAACGCTGTTGTTCCGAAGGTGTTGTTATGCTTCGCATCCTGAATGGCTGCGAACAGCTGGGCAAGCCCTCCGAGGAAAATCGCCCATGGAAGAACGAAAGATACTCCATCTGTCCATCCAAGCTTGGCTGAAGATGCCACAAGTGTAACCATTGCAAGTCCAAAAAGTCCGATCGCGGAAGGGTCTGCCGTTGTCATTTGTACCCGTTGCGTCGTTGTTGATTGATTCATAGATGATCCCTCCTAAAAAACATACTTGTCTAATTTACATAAAAAATAGAGGGCATGCAATGAGTTTTTTCATGTAAGCGAAACTTTCATAGATTCCAAGCGAATGAGAGGAAGTGGAAGATGTTCCAGCATGTCATTACAAATGAAAAAGAGCTTCGAGCGATCACGGGTGATCCCAGTGAACTTGTAGAAAACAAGGTGATTCATCACTTGGATGAAAACTGCAAACAGTTCATCAGACAATCGCCTTTTTTGACGATGGCAACGTCAGATGCGAAAGGGAAATGTGATGTGTCCCCACGCGGAGATGGAAAAGGTTTCGTTCACATACTGAATGAAAGTACCCTGATCATTCCAGAGAGGCCTGGAAATAAGTGGGTGGATTCGATGAAGAATCTGTTAGCCAATCCTCATGCCGGTTTGATCTTTTTCATACCAGGGCTCGGGGAGACGTTGAGGGTTAATGGGAAAGCGTGCATCATTGCCGATAAGAATCTCCTTGAAAAAATGGCGCATAAGGGAAAAGTTCCTTCCCTAGGAATCGCTGTCGAAGTCGAGGAATGCTTCATCCATTGTGCCAAAGCCTTCAAGCGTTCAGGGTTATGGGATCCTGGAACATGGCTTGCAAAAGAAGAACGTCCATCCGCTGCGAAAATGCTCGCGGAGCACGCCAAACTCCCGGACCTGGATGAGGAAGCGGTCACCGAGCGTTTGAAGGAAAGTTATACAAAACGACTTTACTGAGAGGTGTGGGGAACATGGATTTTCAAGAATTGGGAACAGATCGCCTAATGCTTGTTCAAATTACGGACGAGTATATAGACCGCTACTATGCCATCATGTCAAAGGATGAGGTCACCAAGTATTATGGAATGCCTTCCCTCACAGAAAGGGAACAGGCGGAAAACATCGTCCGTTCGTTCCGGGACAATTTTGCAGTAAAAAAGAGCATGCGTTGGGGCATCATCTGGAAAGAGACCGATGCATTCATCGGAACCGTAGGACTGAACAATTGGAGTCCTTATAGCCGAAAGGCGGAGGTCGGTTATGAACTCGATCCCGCGTTCTGGAGGAAAGGGATCACTTCAGAAGCTGTATCGGCTGTCGTCGACTATGCGTTTCGTGGGTTGGGTCTATACAGGCTGGGGGCGGTGACTTTTCCTCAAAATGAAGCTTCTTCAGGGCTGTTGAGGAGACTGGGGTTCCAAGAGGAAGGGGTATTGCGAGGGTATCTTTTCCATCATGATCAAAATCATGATGCGCTCATGTTTTCCCTCTTGAGGCATGAGTACTTGAAGGAAGAATACTGATGGAAATCAATCGTTTCCTCCTCATGTTCTCAACGACGGTGATGCTCATTTTTGGAGGCGTTTTCTTCCTCCGTTACCTTCGCATCGGAGAATATCTAGTCGCTCATCTGCTGAGCGCAGTCACAGGTTTGCTCATCTTTATCCTCGCTCTCCTATGGAGGCAGAAGTACAAAGAAAGGTGATTTTTACATATGTGGAAGTTTCTTTTTTGGCTATTAGGCATTGGTCTCGTCTTTGGTGGGGGTTATATCGTTGGGATCATCACATCGGATGACCCCTCGTATCAAATCAGTATCCAGGAAGAAGGGGGAGAGGGTCAGCCACCGAATGGAGCCGTTCTCTCTGATGTCGACCACCCTGCGAAATTGGATTCCCTGCTTGGCATTCTCTTGCATAAACAACCCGCTGAAGGGGTTTCGGTAAATATAAATGAACCCGATGCTTTTCTTAAACTGATGAGCCCGCAAAGGTCGATCGGATTGACCGCTCACAGGATATGGTTCACGGATGACGGGGCGGTCCTGGCGGAAGAGCGCAACGGCACATGGCAGGATGCCGTCTTTTTCACGATTTCAGAAAGGGATGCATCGTATATACAATCCATCATGGAGGGGGAGGCAGAATAGCGTGGAAATGGAAAAACTTCGCGGTCCGATCTATTTTCTCGGCATCTGTATCCTGTTTGCGGGATGTGCCGCTTCGAGTGGCAATGTCAGCCCAACAATCCACCAACAGGATTATTCTTATGAACTGGAAGGAATACAACAGGAACTTCAGATGCTGAGGCAGGAAGTCGGGGAATTGAACGAACAGCGCGCTGATGAAGAGTCAACTGAACGGACAGGTACGAAGCGAACCTATTAAACATGGAGGAATCGGACATGAAGCATGAATTCAAGCGTTATTTCTGGAAGCGGTTCTGGTTGATTTTTGTTCCTCTTTATCTCATGGCCATTGGAAATGAAAGTTACATTGTCTCGAATTCTTTTTCCCAACTAGAGGATTATGGCTCCTTTTTGTATTTCTTAGTTTTCTATTTTATCGGTTATGGAGCGATTACAGCCGGAATCCTTCACCTTTTGTGGCGGGGCGGCAGGAGAATAGGAGCCTTGAATCGTGAAGAGAAAATTAGAGAGTAGATTTTTTCAACTATTTACGGGTGAGGGGATGGCCCTCGCCTTATTTTTTCTGATGTATATTTTCATGTTAGAGCGAATAGCTGTCTTGGAAGCCTTCCTTTTTACTCCTTTGTCTTTATTCTGCTTTTTTCTCCTGGAATGGATCTTGCTTCAAGGAACGGTTTACTGGTACCTGAAATGGAAACGGGTCTCTCGTAAGAAAAAGACGGCCCTCCATGATTCGCAATATGGCAGGTTTGCGAAGTTGAAAAAGATCAACCTTATCCTCCTATGCATGGCTGCCGGGATGTGGGTGATTCAATGGCTGTTTGCAGATACAGGGAACTGGTGGGCCTTGTTCCTGCTTGTATTTGCGCTCGGTGAGCACATCAACTATTATCACATTCGTTTGTCCTACCAAACCCCTGCTGAATGGAGAGATTGGAAAAGGCGTGGTTGGCAAAAATCTGTACTTGCACGTGAGTTGGGTGCGAATAGAAGGTGGAAGCAGAACGATTAGTCCAGGTGACTACCGATACATCATTTTCAAAGTGAATGAAGAGAGGAGGAGAAGCTTTGCATTTTCCGCTAATCGAAACAGAGCGTCTTCATCTGGTGAACGTAAGCCAGAAGCATACCAATTTCATTTTCAAACATTTCGGGAACAGCAAAGTCTGTGAGTATCTGTATGATGAAGAAGACTTGGAGAATTATGACCAAGCTCTTGCCTTAGTGGAATGGTTCTCAAATCCCGAAGAAAAAGGGTACAACCGCTGGGTGATGGAAAGCAAAGAATTAGGGGGCGTTCCTATTGGGACATGCGGATTCCATTTATGGGACCGCCAGAACCGCATAGCAGAAATCGGCTATGATCTCTATCCTGACTATTGGGGAAGAGGACTGATGAAAGAAGCTTTGGTGGCCTGCATCAACAGCGGTTTTCAACACATGGGACTGAACCGGATCCACGCTTATGTAGCAGTGGAGAACCAACGTTCATCCGCTTTGCTTAAACGATTAGGTTTCACGTGTGAGGGCGTATTCCGCGATAAACACTACTATCAAGGCAGCTATTATGACCATTATATTTTTTCTCTGCTTCGTAGAGAGTGGTAGGGAGACCCAGTAGTTGAGAGGGAACATAGAGGAAGGGGTGAATATGAAAACTTCACCCTTTACAAAAACGATATCCTGTTATAAGATGTAATTCGTAATCGTTACTATTTGTTTGAGGGAGCTTCGTTCTATACAAAGGAGCGTCCTATTTTTTTACTCATTTTTAAATCGTAATCATTACTAATATAGGAAGGTGTGAAGATATGGCTAAAAAGTCAAAAGTAGCAAAAGAAAAGAAAACCCAAGCTATGGTTCAAAAATATGCGGCATTGCGCAAAGAGTTGAAAGAAAAAGGCGACTACGAAGCATTAAGAAAATTACCCAGAGATTCCTCCCCCACACGTCTGACCGGCCGCTGTGAAGTCACAGGAAGACCTCGAGGTTACATGCGGAAATTCAAAATGTCCCGCATCGCCTTCCGAGACTACGCCCACAAAGGCCAGATCCCCGGCGTGAAAAAATCAAGTTGGTAATTCTAAGTGTGGAGACACCCCGGTAGATGCGACAAGCATAAGGGTTTCAGCGGAGTGAAGTGGACTTTCTTCACGCAACTGAAACACTTATGACCTCGAGGGGCTAGGCCTCGGAGCTGGCCGGAGAGAAAGTGTGGAGACACCCTGGTAGATGCAACAAGCATAAGCAAAATTACGTCGTGGCGGTCTTTGCCACAGAGTGAGATTGCTTATGTCTCGAGCATCTGGGTGTCGGAACCGGATAATATACAAAAGCGCAGAGGCCTTGTTCAGCCCCAACAAGTATAAGAGGCAAAGTGGAGTGGTTTCTTCCCTCCGCGGCCCTACATAAAAAGAAAGAGGAGGTGGCTCGTTGTATAAATGGGTCATCATCGGTGGAGGAATCCAAGGCTGTACGGTTGCCTCCTACCTTTTACATTCAAAAAAAGCAGACACCGCGAGCTTGAAAGTGATCGACCCGTATGAGGAACCTCTACACAGATGGAAAACGCTCACCAAACGTGTAGGAATGAAATATCTGCGTTCCACTTCCGTTCATCATTTGGATCCTGACCCTCATGGCCTGAGGAAATTCAGCAAAAAAGAGGAGTATGCTCAACCCTATATTGGCCGGTATGACCGTCCAAGGCTTGATTTGTTCAACGATTACCATGAATCTCTTTTCCAGCGTTATGAATGGAACGATATTTGGATGCAGGCGACGGTCACGGGCTTGGAGAAGAACCCGGATGGTTGGGAAATCAATACAGGTGGACGTACCATTTCAGCTGAGCGGGTTGTCCTCGCCCTCGGTGTCAATGACCGCCCTCATCTGCCAGAATGGTCAGCTCCAGATGATGAGCGAATGGGTCATTTGTTTTCTTCTCAAGAAGCTAAGGGAAGTGGATCTTTGGTCATTGTCGGTGGTGGTATATCTGCCGCTCACTTGGCAAACACGTATGCGGTGGATGGAGAAAGGGAAGTGACGCTTCTGAAGAGACACCCTTTCAGGATCAAAGATTTTGATAGTGATCCCGGATGGTTGGGACCGAAATATATGAATGGTTTTCAAAAAGTGACGTGTTATGAAAAGCGACGGGAAATGATCAAAGCTGCCCGTCACCGGGGCTCCATTACGAGCGGACTTTCCGTCAAGCTGAAGCGCCATGAGCGTCAGGGAAGATTGAAAATCATTACTGACCTTGTGGAAGCGGCATCGTACGATAAGGATCACATCCATCTTCAGTTGAAAGATAACGAAGGAATAAAGGCGGAGACGGTACTGCTTGCTACAGGTGCTGAAAATTGTATTCCAGGGGCGGAGTGGCTTGAGGGTGTCATTCATTCCTACGAACTTCCAACAGCTCCCTGTGGTTTTCCTGTTGTGGACAGTCACCTGGAGTGGGGGCCTGGTTTGTATGTAACAGGAGCGCTTGCGGAACTTGAAATCGGCCCTTCTGCGAGAAATATTGCTGGAGCGAGAAGAGCAGCGGAGAGAATTGCTGCCATTTAGGAGGAGAACATATGAATGGAAAAATATCAGTCACCGTGTTGAGTGGATACTTAGGTTCCGGAAAGACTACACTACTCAATCACCTTCTTCATAATAAAGAAGACCGGAAAATCGCAGTGATCGTCAATGATATGAGTGAAGTGAACATCGATGCAACCATGGTCAAACAAGGAGGTTTCTCGCGAACGGAGGAGAAACTTGTGGAGCTTCAAAACGGTTGTATTTGCTGCACTTTAAGAGAAGACCTGATCAAAGAGGTCAAGAAACTAGCTGAGATGGATATCGATCATATCGTCATCGAATCGACGGGTATTTCTGAACCGATCCCCGTCGCTCAGAGCTTCACGTATATCGATGAGGAGCTTGGCATCAATCTCGGAGAAACATGCCGCCTGGATACAATGGTGACGGTCGTGGATGCCCATCGCTTTTGGGACGATTACGCATCGGGAGAATCGTTACTCGACAGAGAAGAAGCTGCAGATGAAACGGATGCGAGGGAAGTCATCGACCTGTTGATCGATCAGATCGAGTTCGCCAATGTATTGGTATTAAATAAAATTGATCTCGTGGCTGAAATCGATCGAAAAGAACTGAAGGCTGTTCTTCAACAACTGAACCCGGAAGCAAAAATCATCGAAACATCGTTCAGTGAGGTTCCACTGCAAGAGGTGTTGGACACGTCCCTGTTCGACTTTGAGAAAGCGAGCCAAGGAGCAGGCTGGATCAAAGAACTGAACCATGACCATGTCCCGGAAACAGAGGAGTATGGGATTGGCTCCTTTGTCTATCGTAGAAAAAGACCTTTTCACCCGGAACGTTTCATGCACTGGCTGGAAAACTGGCCCCCGGGCATCGTCCGGTCGAAAGGTTTCTTCTGGCTGGCGACAAGGAACGATGACGCCGGACTCCTCTCCCAAGCGGGATCTTCCTTAATGATCCAGGGGGCAGGGAATTGGATCGCCACGTTTCCTGCAGAGGAGAGGGCAGAGCTGCTTGAAGAAGATCCGGCGCTTAAGGAAACATGGGATGCCCGCTACGGGGACCGCCAGACGGAACTTGTGTTCATTGGGATTGATATGGATCGTGAAGATATCATCCAAACCCTGGATCGTTGCTTGTTGACAGAGGAAGAGATGGACAGGAACTGGTCTGGTTTTCATGATCCGTTGCCAGCGTTTTCGACACACGAATAGGGACCATAAAAAAAGTAGGGACTCTTGAATGAGGGTCCCTACTTTTTACATACAGCGACACCTAAAGGATAATAGACCCCTTCACGTGGAGGCTCAATGGTGACGCCGCGCTGGTTAAAGATTTCTTTTTCAGAAAAGCCTTCGAACAATGCCTCGAATTCCTCCGGTGTCAATTGAAAATAATGAAAAGGTTGCCCGGATCCATAATCCCTTCCTTCGCCGAATGGAGTGGAAAGAACAAGGGTGCCGCCTGGCTTTAATAAATCGTACATACGCTCCACGAATAACCGGTCATCTTTGACATGCTCGATCGTTTCAAAACTGAGGATCGTATCAAAGGTCCCGATTTCCTGGGGCAGCGACGCATCCATCGCATCTCCTTGCTTAAAAGTGAGCAAAGGATGATAGTAGTTATGAACCGCATATTGTAATGTTTCCTCACAAATATCCATGCCTATGATTTCATCGATCTTCTCTTTTGTTTCTTTAGCGATTTTGAGACTTCCGTAGCCGGTGCCACATGCGAGATCCAGTACCCTTCCTCTTACATAAGGGGTGGAAAACACGTACCGTGCGATGTGTTCGAGCAGCATGTTGTTCATCGGGGCCATTTTTTTCGGTATGACCCTCTCACCCGTGTCTTCTAACATATCCAGTTCACCGCTTTATCTGATTTTTCTTACTTTTGGACAGTATAACATAGTCTGTTTTCGAGGATGGATCATTGCCAGGACATTCATAGAAAAAGGGTAGCGCTAGGAAGCGCTGCCCTTGGTTTGCTGCTGAATTTTAAGATGACGAACCGTCTCCAACAAATCCCCTGCACAAGCCCTGCCGAAAGGACCGGTCTGTTTTTGTTGATAAAGCAACTCTCCATCATGATTGATCAGAAAAAAAGCAGGCTCCCCGAAAGCCCCCATCCCTTCTTCAGAAGCTGATCGGTGATGAATAAAAACTCCGAATGCTTCAATGATGGAAAGGAACTCATCGGCTAAGAGAGGAAACGTGAAGTTTTCTTTGTCTGCCAAATGCTTTAATTCTGAAGTGTTTTCTGCGGCAATCGCCATAACCGTCACGTACTCATTTGTGAATTTTTCGAGATGGTCCTCCATCTGTCTCAAAGCCCGTACGCAAGCGGGTGACCATGATCCTCGGAAGAAAACGATCAAATGCCAGCAATTCCTATGGCTTTGCTGATGGTCCTCTAATAAAAACTGTTCGCCGGTGGCGGTGGGCAAAATAAAGTTGGGAACCAGGTCCCCAAGCCTCAACTCAGGCACAGCTGCTCCTCCTTTCCTGAACGTACTCTTCAAGATAATCCGTAAGCTTGTTGTTTGTGACTGTCTATTCATCGAACGCTTTAATTATAAAACTTACGAATCATTTGAAACGGCCTTTTACTATAGATTAACCAAATTTTAAGATAATTATAATTATTATACGGTTGCCTATGAAACTTTTACTATTTTCAGTCGTATACACAGGTAGATGGGAAATAGGAAAGAGGGATACGGGATGAACATAGAAAGAGAATTGTATGAGGAAGCAAATGCGCTGGTCGAACATAGATATCCAAGCGGTTGGGGTGGAGCGGCAGCCGTACGGTTAGAAGATGGAACAATCGTGACCAGTGTCGCCCCAGACGTGATCAATGATGCCGTAAATCTTTGCATGGAAACAGGGGCGATCCTTGAAGCTCACAAACGGAACTTGAAGGTTACGCATTCCCTGTGCATAGCCCGTGATGATGAACGTTCTTCATTTAAAGTGTTGTCACCTTGCGGGGTTTGTCAGGAACGGTTGTTTTACTGGGGAGATGGTGTGAAAGTCGCTGTCACCCATGATGGTGATGGGCTCCGGTTTATGACACTTGCTCAAGTGCAGCCGTATCACTGGTCCAGAGCGTATGAGGGAGAAGAATGAATCTTCAGATCCGTGATCAAGATCTTCAGGTGTTAAAGAGCTGGACAGGTGAATCGATTCAAGGGTTGCAGTCTGACTTTTTCCACATGTATCTGGATGATTTCAAGAATCAAAGTTTCACCACCAGTGAAACGCTGGTGTTAATGAATACACCGAACAGGTACCTCGTTTTCGAAATTGAATCCGATTTGGCTCCTGATTTTGAGGATATTTGGCAAATAATCATAAATGAAAAGCAGACACCGGGCCCCCTTCCCTATGAGAGGTGTTCAGGTTCTGCGCAAGCGACGCGTTCTTCGGGGCTGTCTGTATTTAGTGATATTGAAAGTATCATAATCTATCAAAAGTTTATAGAATCGTTTTACTTCGACTATGCCTTAGTCTTCACAATGAAAAATGGTGAACGGTTTTGCATGGCTGGTGATACTTTCAGATTTTGGATCAGTTTCAACCAGGAGCGTATTGAAGAGAAGCTTGCCGGCTGTTCGGTTCGTTTGAAATATGAAGCATAAGATTCTTATTTTCAACGATTTTGAAAACTAGATTTCCTTCGATGGTATCTTTCCTATGGAGAATGGAGCGGGATGAATGAATGGCATAAGGAAGCATATCCTGCCATCGATGAAGTATGGCGCGCTGTCTCTGATTGTGTTCTTTTGTGTAAATCTTATCGGTACTTTGGCAGCCGTGATCTGGACCGACCTCGTTTTTGATTATTCGCTTACTTTCTTTGATCAGCCCATGTATCATTTTGCTGTAAAAGAAACAGGTTTCCAGTTAAGCGGCTCTTTTGTTTTACTGGCAGGGATCTTTGCTTTTGGTCTTTTCGTTTATTTCTTCAAGCAGAAATTTGCAAAGTAGGGGAGGCATGCTCTTTGGGAATGTTGATTTCTTTAGTGATTATTGGAATTCTCATAGGGTTGGGCTTCAGGTTCGGTTTATTGTCAGTGAATAGAATGAAAGGTGGGTTCAAAGGATTGATCGCCCCCGACTCCTCGTCCATCACTTGCCATCATTGCGGGAAAAGGCTGAAAAGGGGAAGGGGCCAGACGGTCTGCCCCAACTGTTATCGACCCTTGTAAACTTGTCCTTTGTTTACAAGGGGAAATTTATTAGCAGGTTTCCCTCTTATATTAGCGCTTTTCCGAGTTTTATTAGCAACTTTTAAACATTTATTAGCGACTTTTCGATTTATATTAGCAACTTCTGGACTTCATCAGGTAAAAGCTGTCAATGAGCGAATGAAGCCCTCTTATACGAATCGAAAATACATGGAAGGAGGAGGAATGAGTTTTCCTGTGAGAATATCGTAATAGTTCAAGAAAGTCCTTATCAGTAAAAAGTAAATCTTAAATCCTAGTAATTTTGGCAAAACATGACTATAAACCCATGCCAGTATTTTCAAATTCTTCCATGCATGGTACGCTTTTAGTAACAATACAACGGAGAGCACGGTCAGAGTGTGCTCGAATTCGCAGAAAGGTGAGACATCGTGAAGAAATTACTTCTCGTTCTTTTACTCTTAGTCGTGGGTTGCAGTGTAGCAGGGAAAGACGTCAATGCATTCAAAGGTCATGTGACAGAAGTTAAAGTCGGCGGTTTGGAAGTCGATTGCTCATCAGCAGTGAAAGATGGAGAGGGGACGGACACGGAAGAAGGGTGGCCTTGCCTCGTACTCGTTCCTCATGATACCCCTGTCCATACCAATGATGGCGAGAACATAGAAATGGACGCGTTCAGAGAGCAGGCGAGAGAGGAGAAACTTCTCAAAATACGAGTGCAACTCGTCGAAAGTACAGAAATCACGGAAGATCCAGAAAGCAGGAAAGTGACAGCAGAGGAAATCACGGTCCTTGAATAGCGTTCATACATATAGATGAGGTGTTGTCATGAAAAGACTTTTGTACCATTTGGGCTTTGCTGTATTCCTCATCGCCGCCATGATGGGGATGTTGAGTATTCGCGGAGGACTTGTGGATCAAGCGGAGATGGAATTCGAAGTGGTGCCTCTCATCATCTTCGATCTCATTTTCCCAGTAGTGTTTGGGATGTTATTCGCTCTTCCTTTTCTATGGCGTAGATATAGAGCGCATAAATTGAAAGGTTTCATGTGGCCCGAGTTCATCGGAATCGGTGTGCCCAGTTTATTCGTTGCTGTTTCGCACTGGTTGTATTACACGAACTTTCCGCTGAATCCGGTGACGAAATTTTTTGCGATGCATGCTATTAATGGTCCCATTCTTTTTGGCTTCATTTTCGGCTTTACCCTGATTCATTGTATTAGAAAAAGGGAAGACGCAGAATGAAAGTCATTTTTAAAATGATGCTTGCTGCTCTATGCCTCCTTTCGGCCTGTTCCCCTGGTGCAGGCGAAGGGGGACGTTTGAACCTGAAGCAGGTACTCACCATGAATCCAGACGCTGACTACGTGGAACTGGAGAACGGAGAAGTATACACCCATGGAGCGGATTGGGTCAATGAGAAGAACCTGACAAAAGGGAAACAAATCGCAGAAATAGAAAAAGGGATGGCGAGCGACTTGCCTGTGGGTACCATCCTGTATGTATCGAAAGAGATCCCAGCTATATTGTTGGCCGAGTATGATGGCAAAACAAAACGCTACCAACTGGCCATGGGAGAATAAGAGGAGGCGCAGTCTATGCAAGAGAAAGTAGCCCTTGTGACAGGGGGATCCAAAGGACTTGGCAAGGGTATAGCTTCAAATCTGGCAAGCTCTGGTGTCACTGTCATCATAAACTTTAATCGTGATCAGGAGTCGGCGGATGCGGTCGTACACGATATACGTGAAAAGGGCGGACAGGCTTTTGCCATTCAGGCCGATGTGACGAGAGAGGAAGAAGTGAATCGTCTGGTCGCAGAAGCAGAAAAGCAAACGGGGCGTCCGATCAATATTGTCGTGAACAATGCGACAGGTCCTCAACCGGAATATTCCCTGGAAGAAGTAACTTGGGACGATTATCTCGATCAGTTGCTATTTACGACAAAGGCACCACTATTGCTCACAAAAGCCGTTTTGCCTTCGATGAAGGAGGAGAAATGGGGACGGATCATCAATATAGGAAGTGAAGTGGTCGAGCTCGGCAATGCGCATTTTTCCAATTATGTAACGGCGAAGTCAGCGGTCGTCGGCATGACGCGGTCGTGGGCCAGTGAACTCGGCGAACATGGCATCACGGTCAATGCGGTCCACCCTGGTTTCACCCCCGTGGAACGGCATGGAGAGGTATCAGAAGAAACAGAAACGTCTTATCTCCGTGATGTACCTTTGAAACGAATGGGGGAGCCGCAGGATATCGCGAATGCTGTGCGCTTTTTAAGCAGCGATGATGCGTCATTCATTACAGGTCAGAACATCAGCGTCAATGGAGGGAAAACATTTTAGAAGGGTGTGTGATCGGGGTGAGGATGAACAAAGAGACGAAAACACGGACAAGCAAGTGGATTAAACGGAACGCACGACCACTGGAAGCGGCCCGTTGGCATGCTTTGATGGAGGGCGGTTTGAAGAGTGAAGTGATCCATTACATACGCGCCTTCCAGAACGAAGATGGAGGTTTCGGGCACGGCATCGAACCGGATTTCTGGCTTCCGGAATCTTCCCCCATGGCGACATGGGCGGCCGGGCAATACTTGTACGAATTGGATGTCGCTTCTAAGGAACGCGTCGTCCTTGATATGCTCTCCTACCTGCTTGAAACGTACGATGAAGAGACAGGGATGTGGCCATCTGTGCTTCCTGAACATAACGATCATCCTCACGCGCCGTGGTGGCATTGGAAAGAAGGCGTCCAGGAAAATTGGATGTTCAATCCCGCGGCGGAACTCGCCGGCTTTCTTATCCATTGGTCGTATGAAGACAGTGAAGGTGCGAAAACGGGGTGGGCGAGTGTTGAAAAAGCAGTCGCCCATTTGATGGCCATCGATTTGATGGACTTTCATGAAGTCAACTGCTTTCAACGGTTGATGAATGTGCTGTTCCGTCATAAGGACAAAGTCGCTGCCCACATCCCTTTTACATTCGAAGAAGTGAATGCCAAAACGGTCCTTCTTGCCGAACGGTGCATAGAAAAGGACCCGCAAAATTGGGGCAGCAGCTACAAACCGCTTCCGCTCGATCTCATCCATTCACCGAAACATATCCTTGCTGAAAAGCACCCGCGCCTATTGAAGGAAAACCTGGATTTTTATTTAGAAACGATGAATGAAGAAGGAGTCTGGGACCTCTCGTGGGATTGGGGAGACGACTCCGAAGCTTTCGCCGTCAGCAAAAGGCAGTGGCAGGGAATTTTGGCTGTCGATCGTTATCAGAGATTGAAAGCATTTGGTCGATTGCCGGAATGACAGGAGGACCCTGTCCTCACAGGGTCCGTTCAGATGGAAAGAAGGAGAAAAGGAATGAAAATCATAGACTTGAAGCACATGTCCACCGAAGACAAGGTGGATTTTTTTCATACCCATTGGGGTGGAACAAAAATGGTCATCTCAAGTGGTGTTTATGAATGCCCGGAACTTGCCGGATTTGCCGCTTGGGAAAATGAAAAGATCATAGGGTTGATTACCTATGTGAAAAAGGGGAGGGAGTGTGAGATCGTCTCCCTCGACAGTTTGATAGAAAACAAAGGCATCGGGACATCGCTCACCCAGGCTGTAGAAGCTGAAGCAGAGCGGCTCGGATGTCATTCCCTCCGTGTCATTACGACGAACGATAATATAAGAGCCCTCGCTTTCTATCAAAAACGCGGATACCGTATATGTGAAATCTTCCATGATGCCGTCCAGCGAGCGCGGGGAATGAAGCCGGAGATTCCTACCGTAGGCAATCACGGCATCCCGATTGTTGATGAACTTTTATTGGAAAAGGAGATTTGATGGCATGCGGAAGTGGAAGTTGGTAGGTTCGCTTCTCGTTCTAAGCGGACCTGTGCTCATCCTCTCCGGCATCCAGAATACCTTCCTCGTCCTCTCCCTGATGATGCCGGGGGTTCTGTTTCTCATGTTGAACGCTTTGATAGAGAAAAAAGAAACGAGTTTACGATGCAGGATTGGCCTCCATACATATGAACGTGTTCGTTGGAAAGAGGATGGACCTGGAGAAATCATAGAATGTAAGCGATGTGAAAAAAGAAAAGAAGTGATGAGAGGCTTTTAATCTTATTTTTGAATTTAGGAACAGGAGGAGGGACCTTTTATAATGAATGCTAGAAAACTTGTTGAACCTACTATAGAACTCGAGGAATCTTACCTTTGTTTCTATAACGAATGGAAGGATAGTGGAGAACCGATGATTCCGTGGTCGTTGAAGAAGACGGGATTGTCGTCAAAAGGTATTGGATCGAGTTATGAGATCATCCTGAAGGGGTGGAACGATGGAAGTACATCGAAAAGAAGTGCATGGATTGGCAGGTAAGATCGCCTACACCTATATCCAAAATGGTTCGGATCGCGTTTGCTTCATGTTTGCAGGAAGAGGGTACAGTTACGACCGTCCCTTGTTTTACTATTCCACGATGAAATTGATTGAAGATGCGTTTGACATTGTCCACGTCCATTATGATTATGCCCCCTCCTTTTTTGACCAACCTTGGAAGGAGATAGCGAAGCTGATAGAGCGGGATGTTTCTGCGGTGGTAGGAGATGTACTCCATCAAAAGGAATATCAGCATGTGTGTTTTCTTGGGAAATCGATGGGAACGCTGCCCATTGCAGAAGGATTGATTCATGACTACCAAGGGGCGAGGTTTGTTCTGTTGACTCCTTTATTCAAGCACGACCTCTACAAAAAGCCGCTCACACAAACGAGTGCGCAGGTGTTGGTTTTTGTAGGAGGTCAGGGTCATCACTATATCCAAGATGTGGTGGAAAACTTGGCGGGACGGTCGAATATGCGAATCGAAGTTCTGGAAAAGGCCAATCATTCGTTGGACCTGGCCGATATGGATACATCAAGCTCTATAGAGGTTATGAAGCAGGTGGTCGAATCCATCGGGACGTTCATGAAGGAATAGGGGAGGTGGGAATATGAAAGGTTTGTTAATCAAAGAACCATGGATCGACATGATCTTGAATGGTGAAAAGACGTGGGAAATCCGTGGCACGAATACGAAGCAGCGAGGAACGGTCGGGTTGATCAAAAGTGGGACAGGTCAAGTGTTCGGAACAGTGGAGATCGTGGACAGCCGACCATTGACGAAAGCAGATTACGAGAAGAGCACAAATCACCATGGCATCCCGGAAGAGGACTGTAAGCAGATGCCGTACAAACAGACGCACGCCTGGATGCTACAGAACCCGGTTCTTTATGAAGAGCCGATCGCATATACACATCCGCGGGGAGCTGTCATTTGGGTCGATTTGGAGAAAGCGATGAAGAGAAAAGTTTGACTATCTACATACCGCAAAAGCCCATCCCTCGTTATGAGAGATGGGCTTTCGCTCATCGTGGGATCCATATTTTTGAAAAGTCGAAGTGACCAAACGACTGAAAGCTGACGTCCTGAATCATCGGGTGAAATGTCCGGACTTTTATAGGATGGTACTGGAAAATCAACAGATGCTGCTTTCGTATGTACGTTTCAATCTCATCCATCACCCGCTCACGTCCTTCATACGATTCCTGCCTTTTGAAAACTTCGAGTCTGTCATCGATCCACTGCAGTCCCCATGCCGGGAAAAAGCGCCGGAAGAAGAGGTTCTTATTATAAAAAGCTCCTAGAAAAGAAAGATGGGGGTCGAGCGATGACACTTCTCCCATGAAAATCAAATCCACGTCTTTGCCCATGCCTTCCGCATAAAAGTTAGAAAAGTTGAAGGAGTGACGTTCGAAATGGATGCCATATTCCGCTCCTCTTTTCTCGAGCCACTCCGCTTCTTTTACGGCATTTGGGAATTCAAGGTGAAACAGCTTCAATGTTTCTCCGTCATAGCCGGATTTTTTCAACAGTTCTGGAATCAGAGAGCTCTTTTTCTCCAAGTGTGTGGACCTTGGAGGAACGAAACTGCTGGCTTCCACATACTGACTCTCTCCGTGCAAATCAGTGGAATCACCGAAAGGGCGCCACCCGAAAGAATCCGCCATCCTTCCGATATCCAGAAGGTGATAGACAGCTTCCCGGAAATGAGGATCCTGTATGATGTTGTCTTTATGAAAATTGAACGTCAGGAAGCGGAAGCCGGTCTCGACTTCGTGCTTCTGGGCAGGATTCACGTCTTCGCCGTCTGCCACCGTGAAATGGATGATACTCGCAGCTTCCTGGGATACTTTGAAAAATTGGACTTCATCAAGGAGCGGACGTTCTTTGAAATAGCCATCGAAGGCGGCGAGCACGAGCTTGTTTTCCGTACGCTCCTTTAAATAAAACGGCCCTGTCCCGATCCACTCATGTTCATCGAAGGGCGTTCCGGAAGGCAGAATGCACAAATTCGATGCCGCCATGTATCTCGGGAAAAAAGGATTCGGTTCGTCTAGATGAATGATGACCTTATAACGCCCTGGACATTCGATGCTCCCAATGCCTTCTGTCAGCCATGACGTGGAGGCTTCTGTGTTCATTGCTCTTGCTAAGGTGGATCGGACATCCTCACTCGTCAGCTCTTCGTCGTTATGGAACCGTACCCCTTTCCGTAAATGAAACGTCCATGTCCGGGACGAATCATCGACCTCCACATGATGGGCGATATGGGGAAGGATTTCATCTTTATCCGCATCATATTTCAGCAGCGGATCGCCGAGCTGTTCAATTAGATGGGCTTCGAATGTAATGGATACTTCCAGTGGTTCGAGTGTGGTCAACGACCGTGCCATGAAAGCATGAAGCACGTCTTTCGGACTGCTTTGCTCCCTGTAGCTAAACATCTTGCGGATATCATAGGACGCTTTCGCAATCCACGACTTCGGGATCGGGAGGCGCAGCAGATGGGCCGCCTCATCCAATTCGTCCTGCTCCACACATGCGGTGACGAAATCCTCCACTTCCTTTTGGAACGGTTTCGGAAAAAGGAGGGTGGACGGTTTTCCCCGTCCTTTACCGGGAATGTACGTAAGCTTTCCATTCGCTTCTAATTCTTTCAAAATTCTCTTCGCATTTTTCTGAGAGCAGTACCAAATGGTCTCGAGCTCCTGAAGCTTGAAGGCGATCGTTTGGTTCTCTTCCCGATCATACAGATGGGCTCTCAGCGAGAAATAGCGTTCGTCGAGCATCTTTACACCTCCTAAAAGGGGACAGATTTTTCTAAATTGTACCCTTTTTACCCCTTTTTGGAAAGCCCATAATAGAGGGAGCAAAGGGGGAGATCTTATGTTCAAAGAATTGCATCCCAACATCCGGATTCGTATTTATACATCTTTTCTAAGCCGGGTCGTTGGGGCGGCTGTATTTCCATTCATGGCCATCTATTTTACAAAAGAAATCAATGCGATGGTCGCAGGCGTGCTGCTTCTGATCCAAGTCGCCGCCCAGTTCCTGACGGGGCTATATGGCGGGTACTTGGCAGATATCATCGGCCGGAAACGCTTGATGGTGACAGGGGAGATCCTGAAGCTCACGGCATTCATCGGCATGTTCCTCGCG
Source organism: Halobacillus litoralis (assembly GCF_009856415.1). GTDB lineage: Bacteria > Bacillota > Bacilli > Bacillales > Halobacillaceae > Halobacillus > Halobacillus litoralis_C. The sequence continues at coordinate 354,617 of NZ_WMEZ01000001.1, forward strand.
AACTCTCCGTGGTTCCAATCGGCCTGGGTGACGTTTTTCATGCTGCTGCTCATCGGTATAGCCGGGGGACTCGTGAACCCAGCGGCTGAAGCGATGCTCATCGATGTCAGCACGAAAGATTCACGGGCGTTTATGTATGCGATCAACTACTGGGCGATCAACATGTCGATGATGATCGGACTCATGATCGGCGGCTGGTTTTTCGAGAGGAACCTGTTCGAATTGATCGCTGTCCTCTTAGGGATTAGTTTGCTGACGCTCTGGATGACGAGCACGAAGATCACCGATACATACGTCGTGAGCGAAGAAAAAGTGAGGGAAGGGTACGGACTGAAGCCGGTGTTGAAAAATTACAGCCTCGTCATGAAAGACGTCCCGTTCCTCGCGTTTACGATCGGAGGGATTGCGATCCTGGGCATCGAATTCCAGCGCAACAATTTCATTTCCGTCCGTTTAGAGCAGGACATCGCCTCAAACATGATGGATCTCTTCGGCATGTTTTCTTTTGAATTGGACGGCATCCGGCTGTTGAGCCTGTTGACGGTGGCGAATACTTTGTTCATCGTCCTGTTCACATCATTATTCTCGAAATGGATTAAAGGAAGAAAAGAAGAAACGATCATGTACGCTGGATTCGCCTTGTTCGGACTGGGCTATGCCTTCCTCGCGTTCAGCAATCATATCCCGGGCCTTTTCATCGCTGTCATCGTCCTTTCCATCGGTGAACTGCTGTATGTACCAACTCGGCAGTCCATCCTTGCCGATATCGTTGATGATACACGACGGGGAGCGTATATGGCTTTCAACGGACTCGTTTTTCAGTTCGGAAAAATCCTCGGCGCTTTGGGGATCATCATCGGGAATGTCATCGGAGGTTACGGAATGGCTGTCCTTTATGTTGGGCTCGTGTTCGCAGGCATCCACTTTTCAAGAATGGCGATCCGGCGCAGGAAATCACCGGAAGAAGTCGTTCTTGAGGCGAGTGGTTCATGAGGGATAAACGGCACTAGTGTACAAATCACCAACCTCGAAGGTATTCGCACACCCCTGTAGGGAGAAATATAGAGCAATCACAAACAGCCCCCGGTAAAAAACAGGGGGCTGTTTCATGTTAAAGCTGACCATCATACCAGGAAAAGTAACCGAAATAGAGCGAGACCGCAATCGTCACCCCGAGCATCCCGAACATCATTAAAGGAAAAAGCCAATCTTTCTTCTGCACTTTCATCGGACGGTAAAACGTGCGATTCTTCGCACCGGTGAACCCTTTCGATTCCATAGCGATGGCTGTCCGTTCGGCTTTTCGGATCGCACCAGCCAGAAGGGGAATCGCGAACCTTTGATACTGAAGCATTTTTTCCTTCATAGAATCCGGGCGGTTGACACCGCGGATGCGATGGGCTGCGCGGACCTGTTGGAATTCTGTCTTCAACATCGGCAAAAATCGATAACCAGCCAGCACGCCGTAAGCAATTTTCGGTGGCAGTTTCAATTGTTGGATCAGACTAAGAATGAAGTGGACCATGTTCGTTGTGAACAGGAAAAGTAGCGACAAACTAGCGAACGCAAGGACTCTTAACCCTAACGCAGCCGCTGTCCAGATGTCTTCAGATGGAATCTCCATCCCAAGGAAAGAAACATAATCGGATGTAGCGCCCGCGTTATCGGAAAAGACGATCGTCGTCCAGAACATTCCGAAGGCGAACAGGGTGAACGGAATGAAATAGTACACGTAGTATCGCTTCTTGAACGTCCCGAACAGGAAGGTGACGATCACTGTCCACACGATGTAGAGCAAAGGCGTGACAGGATCGAACACAAAGGCTAGGAGGAAGACAGCCCCCATTATCGTCAACGCTTTGACCGTCGGATTCAGATCATGAAGAAACATATGCAGGTTCCTTCCGCTCTGAAATTCGCTTCCATTGTTCTCTTGGAGGCAGCTCCAGGTGATGGGAGGCCAAATCTGGAAGGTCCCAGAGTTTTTCCGGCTGACCGTCAAAGCTGATTTCGCCTTCGTTCATGACAAGCACTCTTGTCGCGTATTTATCCACGAGCTCCATATCATGCGTAATCATGACGATCGTCGTCCCGTTTTCGTGTTTTTCTTTCAGGAGGGACATCAAATCTAAAGTCGACTTTTCATCCTGTCCGAACGTCGGTTCATCAAGGAAAAGCATACTCTGATCTTCGATGATCATCGTCGCGACACTTAAACGCCGTTTCTGTCCCTGACTGAGAAGGAAGGGATGCTGATTCTCCAGTCCATCCAGCCGGCAGAACTTCAATGTCTCTTCGACGATCCGTGTCCATTCCGCTTCCTTCATCCCGGCATGACGCAGACTGAAGGCGACTTCCTCATAGACCGTATCCGTAATGAATTGGTGTTCCGGATTTTGAAAGACATACCCGATCTCTTGCCGCATTTCATTCTCTTTCCATTTCTTCAGGGCGCGGCCGTGCAGGGAGACCGTCCCCTTGGTAGGATTTTGGATGCCCGCAATGATTCTCGATAAGGAAGATTTTCCGCTCCCGTTCTTGCCGACGACCGCCACCCATTCACCCTCATGAAAAGTGACGTTGATGTTCCGCAAAATCGACTTCCAATGCACATCTTCTGCTCTCAACAATTCCTTACCAGGTTTCGTTGAATGAGCGTTCTCTACTATAGGGTAAGACGGCATTTCCCTGATGTGAAGTGGGTAGGGAGGCGTCCATCCCTGTTCTAAAGCTGTCCTTGTCGCGTAAGGAAGCTGGATGCCCATCTCATGAATTTCCCGTGAGTACGTTTTCAAATGATCGTGGAGTGGACCATCGTAGGCGAGCTCTCCATCATCATTGATGATGAGGACTCGATCCAACAAGTCCAGCCAGCCTTCCAGCTTATGTTCGATGACATGCAGGGTGAAAGAGAGCTCCTTTTTCAACCTCTTCAAAAGCTGGATGAATTCCTTCCGCGCTACCGGATCCAGGTTAGCCGTTGGTTCATCAAGGATTAACACCTCAGGTTCCATCGCGATTATGCAGGCAAGGGCGACCTTCTGTTTTTGTCCGCCGGAGAGATCAGAAATATTCGCGGTTTTGTAAGCTTCCATCCCGACCGATCGTAAAGCCGTATCCACTTTTTCCACCATCGAAGAATAAGGGGTATTCAAGTTCTCAAGCCCGAAGGCCACTTCATCTTCGACGGTGATCATGCAGAACTGCGTCTCCGGATCTTGAAATACGACTCCCACTTTTTGCGCCATGGCCCCCGCCCGATACGAATCTGTCCGTCGTCCCTTTACGAGAATTTCTCCGTTCATGTTGCCATCTAATTCACGTGGGTAGAGCCCATTCAGACAGTGGGTGAGGGAGCTTTTCCCCGACCCGCTCGGACCGAGGATCAGCACGTTTTCTCCCTCTTCGATGGAAAAACTCAGACGCGACAGCACAGGCTTCTCCCTTTCCTCATAACGGAGGGTGAGGTCCTTGACGCGGATCACTTCCTGACTCATGCCGCATGCTTCCTTCGGTATTCTTTTCCAAGTGCGAAGCTTGAAAGGACACCCGTCTTCGCCAAGGCGTCACTGAGCGCTTTGCCTGCGACACCTGAAATGATGGCACCGCTGATGATGCGGGCGATGAACATGGCAACGACATACCCTGTGCTGAGCGCTGCGTAGCCGGAAAGGAAGTAGCCCCAGACGAAGCTGAACACGGCGGCCATAACTCCGGCAAGCATGAGGGTGAACAGGTCATAACGCTTGTACCTCGTCATGGCGAAGGCCGATTCTGCACCGAGCCCCTGGATCATTCCTGAAACGAGGAGCATAGGACCGACCGCATTACCGAGCAGGACTTCAACGGCTGCGGCAATCGTTTCTGATAAAAACGCGGCGCCGGGTTTGCGGATGATATAAGCCGCGATGATGGATACGATGAACCAAATGCCGAAGATAAGATCATAGCCGATCGGTCCGAAAAAGCCGACGAGAATTTTTCCGACCGGAAGGAACGCCAGATACACGACCGCAAAGACGACAGAAAGGACGGACATGACGACGATTTCTTTCAGTTTCCAGCTGTTCATGCGCGCTCACCCTTGTGGGAAGGGCTGTTGGCGGAGACCGTCACGGTCATTACCGTATGCGAAGAGCCGCTCGCTTCCGTCTCCCTGAACACATCTTCAAGTCCTGTGAAAATGTCACTTGTTTCTCCGTCGAGACGGGTGGAATAGTGGGCGGGCGTAACTTCGACGCCTTTTTCTTTCATCGCTTCGATCTGACGGTAAATCGTGTCCATATAATCGCCGCCACCCATCGGATACAAAGAGAACTTCGCCGCTATGCGCTGTTCGATTCCCTTGGATTGAGGCTTGTTCAAACGTTCCTCTGATTCATCCATATGGACGTCGCCGGACGAATCTCCCGGGCAGCCGATGGAAAAAGTGCCTTGAAAAGCGACATGAACCCCCGTTTTCGCGATATGTAATAAAATCGCTTCGGTGACATCAAAGACATGCTCCATCCGGCCGCGCACGGTGGTCGTGACGTCATCCGTCTTCATCCATACCTTCGAGCTGTCCACCTCATTCAGGCTCGCCTTGATGTAATCCACGAATTTGTCTGCCATCGGGTGCACGGAAAACGAGCACCCCGCGATTCTTGATGTTCCACAATGGTTTTCCATTTCTTATTCCTCCTTTTTTTGAGCACAAAAAAACTGCATCCCACGGGAATGCAGTCTACCAATCATAAGGAAGAACCAGTATGGTCCTTGTGAATGACGACCGCACTTCCCCACGCTAGTATTATCTAGTTCGGGTTCCAAGGGTCAGAATGTTTCCTCTCAGCCGCTTCAAGCAGCTCCCCCAGTGCAAAACGCGTATGCAGTTCTTGTACGTTGCTTCCATCGTAGCGAAGAGTCATAAATTTGTAAACCATCTTTTTTTAAAAAACAAATGGACCGGATCGCCAAATGGCGGGTCCGGTCCATTCCTTATGCTTTGGACAAGCGTAACTTCATCACATTCTGATCTATGAAACAATCGATATAGGGTACGCGTTCATAAGGGTAATAGCTGACGGAGGTCGGTGTCACTTCCATCTTTTGATACAGGTCCTCTGTTGAAGCCACATCATTCAAAACCAATTGGACGTCTTCACCAGTCAACGAGGAGAACTTGGCTGAAGTGTAACCTTCACTTTTCATAAATTGGAGTAAATCCATTATAGTCTCCTTATTATCTGACCTCGAACCATACATTTTCCCTGAATAACAATATCCGAAACATCGGTCATGAAAAACATTTCACGACATCTCTCTAACTGTTATTCTACTATAATAAGACAAAAGAAGGAAGCCTAGAGTTTCGACAAAAAAACAGGCGCTTATCCGCGCCTGATCGATCATCAATAATAAGGGGAAATCATCAAGTAGACGATGACTCCAGTTAGGCTGACATACAGCCATAATGGCATCGTCCATCGTGCGATCTTCCGGTGCTTGTCCACTTTCATCGCGAGCCCGCGGAACAAAGTAAGCAGTGCGAGAGGCACGATGAGTGCAGCCAGTACGATATGGGTGATCAAAATGAAATAATAGATCATCGCGATAATTCCTTCACCGCCGAATGACGTGGACTCCGCCATCGAATGATACGTCAGGTATGAAACGAGGAAAAGAGCCGTCGACGTGAATGCAGCGAAAATGAACCGCTTGTGCCACTTGACGTTTTTCCTGATGATCATGAACAAGGCAGCGAGCAGGAACACGAACGTAAAGGAATTCAAGACGGCATTCAGCAGGGGAAGGAGTTTAATATTGAACCCGAGATCCCCATCAACTTTTGGTAAGAACAATAAGGCCACAACGATGAGGTTGATAGCGATGGAAAGCCCCACGACCCATGGGACGTAATTGAATTTTTTCATGGTATCGATCCTTTCATAACTCTTTATATATAGAATCCTAGTTAAGTATAAAGAATATAAGGGGAGAATGCTATGACAGAAAACGCACAATTTGTCGATCGAGCCAATTGGGATGGAAATATCAGCGAGAGTCAGGAACAACGAAAAGAGAAGTCATTGAAAAAGAGATGGGGCAAAAGCTCCATCTCTTTTTCTTCGTCCTGGGTGAATAGGCAAACCGATGACGACGAAAACCCATAGGATAATACACAGAAAGGAGGGACTTCTATGTCTGAAAGAAACTTGTTCCTCAGATTCATAGGCACAGGGCTTGAACTCATTGTGTCAGGCTTCCTCGCCATCCTTTACACATCAACACAGGACACAGGCCGTGGCTTCGATCCGAACCCGGTCTTTTGGAGAGCCTTCATCATCATCCATGTCTCGCTTCTCATTCTCATCCCGCTGCTTGCGAAAGGGAGGACGCTTGGTATGCTGTTGACGCACCTCACCATCGAAACGAATACAGGGAAGCCGCCGACCATCATGCAGATTTTCATCCGTGTCATCCTGGGGTTCGGTCCGGTCATCCTTACCCAGGGAATGTGGTATTGGATTTCCTTTGTCACCGGGTTAATGGATTCGAAAGGGAGAGGGTGGAGTGAGATCGTCTCTTTTACGACGATCAAATGGAAAGAGCCCCCGTTGGAATAAGAGGCTTAGGCTCCCGCTGCTTTCCGGTATCGGAACAGACTTGCCCCTATAAAGATGAATGTGATCAACACGAGGATCCACATCGCATCACGGTATGCAGAAAAGGATAGGGACTGGATCCACTCATGATAAAGTTCAATGGTGAGCCAACCGATGGGGAAGATTGGTGCCGCTTTTGCATAGGAAGCATTCAGCACTGCCTTTCCTTCCTCCGTTTTTCCCTTCTGACCCCATGAAAAGCGTAATAGATAAACGAGCGCTGCTAAAAAGATAGGTGTCAATATGATCCCGATGATCATCATTTTCGTTCCCCCTTCTCCAGGTGTTCCCTGATGGTTTGATCCAAGTGTTCATTCATAGGATCTTTCTGTCCGAAATTCTTAAGTCCTTGTCCGGTGAAGTAACCGGCTAAAGCGATACCTGCGGCCAGAATGACGGCATCGAGTGTAAATTCCATCTGAAATACTCTCCGTTCGGTTATTTCTCTATATTCTATACGCTTAGGATGGAGAAAGGTTTCAGGGTAGGCCCTTTTTCTGATGTTTCATTAATGAACATGGAACACTCTCTGCTTACTCTTAATAAAAAAGACAGAAAATTCCTTCAATTTATTTACGAAGTGACCTTGAGATGGTAAAATTTATCACTGTAATGAATGAAAGAATACAAAGGAGAGAGGACAATGGGAAACGATCTACTCTATGCAAAATCATATTTTGAGAGATTGCCAGAACTTGGAGATTTAGCGCCAGAAGCGTTCAAAGCTTTTGTAGCGTTTGATAAAAAAGCGCTCGAACCAGGAAAGCTGAATGGTAAATTGAAAGAATTGATTGCTGTAGCGGTTGCTCATGTGACGGGATGCCCTTATTGCATCGATTTGCATGTAAAAAATGTGAAGAAACAGGAAGCTACTAAAGAAGAAGTGTCAGAAGCGATTCTTGTAGCAACAGCACTGAAGGCAGGTTCTGCGATCGCACACAGTGTCAATGCATTGAATACATACGATGAAAAAGGTGACGATGCTTTATACAAAGCCTCTTACTTCGACCGTCTGAAAGAACTTTCCAACCTTAATGGGGATGCCTTCCATGCGTTTGTCGATTTTGATCAGCAATCTATGAAAGAGGGAGCGATTTCCGCTAAAGATAAAGAACTCATTGCCGTAGCGGCAGCCCACACAACAGGCTGTCCTTACTGCATCGATGTTCATACGAAAGGTTCGAAACAGCAGGGTGCTACTAAAGAGGAGGTAGCGGAAGCGATTTTTGTTGCTACGGCATTAAAGGCCGGTTCGGCTATTGCTCATAGTGTGAATGCGTTAAATGCCTACGATGATGAATAAATAGAACACTTAATAAACGAATATAAGTTTCCAGTCATAGAGGCGGTTCCCTGGTTGAGGAACCGCCTATTTTATATAATAAGTGAGCGGCAAGCAATTTTCAGGTGGTGTCCTTATAAAGTCATCTTCTGTTTGATTCTACAAAAATTAAAAGATATGAAAAAACACATTGACGAAAACGTTTACAAGGGGTATAGTTTACACAAGGTAATCGATTACGTAAACGATTAAGTGAGTTTCAGAAATGAGGATTAACCATGGTTTCCATTAAAGATGTTGCGAAAAAAGCCCAAGTCTCTACAGCAACCGTATCTCATGTGATCAATGAGACAAGATTTGTAGCAGATGAAACTAAACAGAAAGTGTACCTGGCGATGAAGGATCTGAATTACCACCCGAACCGAATTGCAAGAAGTCTCAGAAGCCGTAAATCGAATACGATTGGACTTTTAGTTCCGTTAGTTGCTGAAGATACATCCAATTTCTTTTTCATGAGCATTGCGAATGGAATTGAAAAGGTGTTGAAAGAGAATGGATATAACTTAATACTTAGTAATTCCGATGAAGATGAAGGAACGGAAAAAGATCAAATCCGTGTTTTTAATACGCAATTGATTGATGGGTTGATCATTGCTCCTGTAAACGGGAAAGATTCCGCATATAAGCAGGAATTAACGGGTGACTATCCCGTCGTCTATATTGACCGTCATCCGAGCGGGATTGAAGGAGATATGGTTGTTGTTGATAACCTGCGAGGTTCCTATGAAGCTGTCCAGGCTCTCCTTAACAAAGGATATGAGCGGATCGGCTTTATCACAGGAACTCTGGGGATTACCACAAGTGATGAACGCTTGAATGGGTATAAAAAAGCCCTGGAAGAAAAAGGGGTTTCTGTGAGGGAAGAGTTTATTAAAGAAGGGCCAGCCACGTTTGAACAAGGCTATCAGTTAGCGAAAGAACTTCATGAAGCAGGGGTAACGGCTTTGTTTATTGCGAATAACGTCATGACCATGGGCGCTGTTTCTTACCTTAAGGAACACCAGGTCAACATTCCTGAAGAAATCGGCATCATAGGCTATGACGATTATGATTGGATGAAGATCACGTCACCACCTTTATCAGTAGTCAGGCAGCCGGCGTTTGAAATTGGAAAAGTAGCCGTTGAGCAGCTGCTTAAAAGAATTAATGGGTCACAGGAGAAATATACAGAAGTCATGCTCGATTCAGAGTTGGTACAGAGAGGTTCCTTTTAAAGAGAACCTTCTCTTTTTAACCATAAGGTAAACGATTACGTAAACGTTTTTATGGAATGGAAGGTAGGCAGGCTTTCAATTATGAAATGGGAGGTACGGAGGATGAAAAGATTATCGTATTTATTGGCAGGGGTTCTAGTTGTGTTGATGCTAGCAGCTTGTTCAAGTGACAGTAACGCGAATTCAGAAGCAGATAGCGGGAATTCCGGTTCGGGGGAAAACACATCAAGTGACACGGTAGAGACTGGTTCCGTTGAAACAAGTGTTGAAGCTACAGGTGAGGAAGATGTCACACTTGATTTTTGGATTCACCAGACAGGTGAAGACGAAACGAATGCTTACATTGAGTTGATTGATGCATTCAACAAAGAGCATGACGACATTCACGTCAACGCAGAAGTCATCATTGATGACGGAGCAAGTGCTTACAGTGATAGTATCAATGCTGCTCTTGTAGCAGGCAACCTGCCAGATGTGATGGCCGTCGACGGTCCTTATGTCTCAAGCTTTGCTGAAGCTGGAGTGATTCAGCCGATTGATGACTATGTGGACGATGAAAAGAAAAGCCAATATGTTGATTCAATCATTCAACAAGGTACTTACAACGATCAACTCTATTCCTTAGGAGCCATGGAAGCTTCTGTCATGCTTTATTACAACAAAGATTTGTTGGAGGAAGCAGGGATCGAGCCGGCTGAATCTATAGAAGAAGCGTGGACATGGGATGAATTGATGGAGAATTCCAAGAAACTGACAACCGAAGACCGTTATGGACTGAACTTGTTCATGAACTACGGCGTTGGTGAATGGTTGACGTTTATGGGTGCGCCGCTTGCCTGGTCGAATGGGGGCGCGTTGATTTCCGAGGATGGTACGAAAGTGGATGGATATTTGAATAGTCCGGAAACTATTGAAGCTTTGAACTATGTGAAAGATCTTTTCGCTGAAGGTGTGGTGACCGATAGTCCTGGTGAGATGCAGTTCGAGGAAGGAAATGCTGCCCTTGCTTTAGGTGGTCCGTGGATTGCTGTTTCTGCTGAAGACGCAGGCCTGAACTGGGGGATGATGCCGTACCCTTACAAAGATGAAAAAGTGTCTCCATCCGGAAGCATGGCTTATGCGGTCACAAATAACACAGAAAATCCTGAAGCAGCTGTCGAGCTAATGAAGTGGATGACGAATGAAGAAGCCACTATTAAAATTTCAAAAGCTACAGGCATGCCGCCGGCACAGAAATCTGCCTTCGATAACATGGAGAAATTCAATGAGCTTCCATGGAGCATCATGAAGGAACAAGTCATTGAAACGGCTCATGCCCGCCCGGCTACACCGGCTTATCCGGTATTAACAGATGCCTTTGCTCAATCTTTCCATGCCGCTGCGCTGGGTGAAGATGTAGAGAGTGTGGTGGAACAGCAGGTGCAACGTGTGGAGCGTGAATTGAAGCGTTTTGAAGAATAGTCCAAGGGAGGAGCGGGGCCTGTGAGTGCTGCAGGCTCCCTCTGATTTTTAACGACCGTTTACGGGTTGGAAAGAGAGGGTGAACCATATTGAAAGGGAATAGTTCTACTGCGAAACCACTGACCGATCATGATCATTATAAAGCTCCGTCTGAACCATCGATCAAAAAGGTGCCGCCCAAAAGGAAGAAAAGAAGACGGTCACAGGCATTCCAGGAAGCGATGACCGGATACTTCTTTCTCGCGCCTGCCTTAATCCTTCTGGGGGTATTCCTTTTATATCCGATGGGGGCTGCCTTTTATTATAGTTTTACAGATTTCTATATTTTAAAACCGGATGATATTTCTTTTATCGGATTCGAGAATTTCTCTTATATATGGCAGGATGCTCAATTCCGCCAGGCCTTTTGGAATACCGTTTACTTTTCTGTCATCGTCGTTCCTGTGCAACTGGCGGTCGCGCTCGGACTTGCCTTACTTATCAATAAGAAATTAAAATTCCGCGTATTTTTCCGAACCGCTTTTTTCTCACCTGTCGTGATGTCTTTGGTTGTGGTATCGATTCTATGGACGTTTATGTACAATCCAAACGAAGGTTTGATCAACCAGCTGCTCGGACTTATAGGGATATCCCCGCAACCATTTCTTACAAGCCCAGATCAGGCCATGAATTCCATCATTGTCATGTCTGTCTGGCAGGGGGCCGGCTTTCAGATGATGATTTTCCTGGCAGGCCTTCAAAACATCCCGAACCATTTATATGAAGCGGCAGATATTGATGGCGCAAGCAATTGGCAGAAGTTTATACATGTGACACTGCCAGGTTTGAAAAACATTGCCTTGTTCATTTTTATAACAATCAGTATTGCTGCCTTTAAATTACTCGTTCAGCCGATGATCATGACACAGGGCGGCCCGCTTGGCTCAACTAAATCCCTGGTCTATCACATCTATGAAACGGGCTTTAACTACCGGGATGTGGGTTATGCTTCAGCCATGGCCGTCGTCTTTACACTGATTGTCCTTACCATCACTATTATTCAGCGTGTGCTCATTCGTGAGGAGAGGGGGTAAAAGCTATGAAAAGAAAGAAAGGGATCCAGAGAATCGTTTTATATGTATCTTTGATTTTACTCACCTTCATCTTTCTCTTTCCATTAGTATGGATGCTCGTTTCATCGTTGAAAGATGAGTTTCAGATTTTCAGAGATATGAAATCACTGAAAGCTTTTCTGCCTCCGGCTCCGAGTGAAGTCGAAGGGGGATATTTCGCCAACTATATCGCAGCTTTTCAACGGGTCGATCTTATGAAGTACATTTTGAACAGCTTGATTTATACCACTGGCATCATTGTCTTTGGGCTGATCGTCAACTCGATGGCTGGATATGCCTTAGCAAGGTTTCGGTTTCCACTGGCTGGTTTCTGGCTCGGCGTCATTATCGCGACCTTGATCATCCCGCCGGAAAGTATTTTTCTGCCTCTTTACGTTTTGGTGTATGACCTTGGTTGGGTCAATACATACACCGGTTTGATTGTTCCGTTTATCGCGAATGCTTTTGCCATCTTTTTATTCCGGCAGTTTTTCCTCGACTTTCCTAAAGAATTGGAGGAAGCGGCTAAAATCGATGGGTGTTCTCAAATCGGCATCTTTTTCCGGATTATTGTCCCGCTTTCGAAACCGGTGTTTGCGACGGTGGCGATTGTCTTATTCATCAACCACTGGAATGACTTCCTCTGGCCGCTTGTTGTCGCTTCGGATGAGAGTATGCGTACCATCCAGATTGGGCTTCAATATTTCATGAACGAACCACCCATCAAGTGGGGGCAGGTGATGGCTGCTTTAACTATCGCCACTGTACCGATGCTGTTGATCTTTGCATTCCTGCAACGATACTACGTACAAGGATTAACACACACCGGTTCAAAAAACTAATCGATTTTGATCGAAATGTCGGGCGGAAAGTGGAAAGCGCCGCCTGACATGAAGGATTTATTTTTGTTGGAAGGAGTGCCATAACATATGATTCAAAGCCAGCCGTTAACGACGAATGGATATTATGAAGAGAGGTATCGGCCTCACATCCATTTCACCCCTGAACAGATGTGGATGAATGACCCGAATGGTCTTGTTTACTTCGAAGGGGAGTATCATCTCTTTTATCAATATCATCCAAATAGTAAACAGTGGGGACCGATGCACTGGGGCCACGCTGTCAGTAAGGATCTTATATTATGGGAGCACCTTCCCGTCGCCCTCTATCCGGATGAACTGGGGATGATTTTTTCAGGAAGTGCGGTGGTCGACCACAAAGATACGAGTGGTTTCTTCGATGGGAAACCAGGACTTGTGGCTGTTTTCACCCACGCCGATGGAGATTTGCAGAGGCAGAGCATCGCCTACAGTAAAGACCGCGGACGGACATGGGTCAAATATGATGGAAATCCGGTGATTCCAAACCCTGGCATCAAGGACTTCCGTGACCCGAAGGTTTTCTGGCATGAGGATACAGAAAAGTGGGTGATGGTGCTTGCTGCTGGAAGAAAAGTTCAATTTTACACCTCCCCTGATTTGAAGCAGTGGACCTATGTCAGTGAATTTGGAGAAGGGTGGGGTGAGCAGAAAGGGGTATGGGAATGTCCGGATCTGTTCCCTCTCACGAATGAAACGTCCGGGGAAAAGAAATGGGTGCTGCCGATCGGGATTGATGCAGGCGCTCCTTCGGGTGGATCAGGTACGCAGTATTTTACTGGATCCTTTGATGGCAAGCACTTCGTCCCTCATCAGCCGAAAGAAACGGTGCGCTGGTTAGACTACGGTAAAGACTTTTATGCATCGCAGTCCTTTTCCGATGTCCCAGGGAGAAGGGTAGTCCTTGCTTGGATGAGCAATTGGCAATATGCCAATGACGTGCCGACAGATCCGTGGAGAAGTGCGATGACGATGCCAAGGGAATTGACCTTGATGACGGTGGCAGGTCAGGAACGACTGATTCAGAAGCCAATCGCAGAGCTTACAAGCTTAATAGAAAAACGAATGGAGCATGATCCTTTCGTACTTAAAGAAAAAAACTCGGTCGATCTAGCCCAGCCCGCTTCTCCTTTCCTATGGGAATTGGGTGTGGAAATGGAAAAGGGCGGCGCGTTCGAAGCACGCTTATTCGGAACGCAGGATAAAGGTTTGAGGGTTGGAATTGATCGCGAGAAAAAAGTTGTTTATGTTCAACGAGACAAGGCAGAAGGTGACTTTTCGAAGGACTATGCGTGTACTTGTCAGGCACCTTTGTGTGGGGATCATTCGTCCTTTTATCTCAAGATCGTCTGTGACCATTCCTCGGTCGAGATCTTTCTTGGCGACGGGGAAATAAGCATGACGAATGTATACTTACCGGCAGCTGATCACGAAGTGAAGTTAAAGATGGAAGCTGTCCGCGGAAAGGTAGAAGTGAAACAAACGTCGGTTTTTGAAATGAGATCGATTTGGAAACCGAACACCTAATGAAAGAAGAGGAGGATGAAGATGAAAGGTACGGGGAACCTGATCTACCTTGTTTGTGACTGGTTGATGCGGCTTGCGATATTAAATCTATTGTGGATCACTTTTACACTTCTGGGTGGTGTAGTTTTTGGTATCTTTCCTGCTTCTGCCTCTTGTGTCGCTTTATTGAAAGAGTGGGTGGCGGAGCGGCGTCCTCATCCGGTATCGTTTTATTGGAACATTTACAAACGTGCCTTTCTTTCAGCAAATGTCGTGTTCCTATGTACGTTTGTTTTATTGACTCTTTTAGGGCTCAACCTCTATACCAGTCTTCAGTTCACAGGGGTATGGTTCTATCTTTTCTTCAGCGGTACCGTGTTTTTAGGAGGAGGGGTGTTGATGACGGCCCTCTTAACGTTCAACACTCTCAGCCATGGAATGAAGGCCAAAGAAGCTTTGAAAATCGCCGTTCATCTTCTTTTGCTTTACCCTGGTCGGCTGCTTTCTTTTATCGCTGGATTTGCCCTGCTTCTCTTGTGCATTCGGTTCATACCTGGCATTCTGCCGTTGTATTCCGTCAATATTATCCTCCTGTTAAGCGTCCTTTTGTTTCCTTTTAAGCAGGAGTTTCCGAAGCCCGTCTGACTGTTTTTGAGCACAGACGGGTTTTCATTTTACTTAGGTTTTGTAAAATCAGCGCACTATTTTTTGGTAGCGTTTACATTTTAAAAGGAGGAAGATCATTTGAAACGTGAAATCCGTCGGTCCACCACCGTTTTGACGATTGCCCTATTAATCCTGGCCTTATTTCCAAGCTATCCCATGGCTGAGGAGGGGGTGCAGGAGAGTCAGGCAGATTCGTTTGATCTATACCGCTCCCAATTTCATTATTCACCAGCAGAAAATTGGATGAATGATCCGAATGGACTGGTCTATGATGACGGAGAATATCATTTATTCTATCAGCATAACCCAACAGGGAATCAATGGGGCCCAATGTATTGGGGCCATGCGGTCAGCAAAGATTTAATCAACTGGGAGGAGCTCCCGATCGCGCTGTATCCGGATGAAAAAGGCTATATCTGGTCAGGGAGTGTCGTCGTAGATGAACAGAATACAGCTGGGTTCCAAACGGGTGATCATGCACCTATGGTCGCTGTCTTCACTCATGAAAAAGCAGGCCTCCAAACGCAAAGCCTTGCGTACAGCAATGATAAAGGACGAACCTGGACGAAGTATGAAGGAAATCCGGTCATGGAAATGCCTGACGATACGGATGTTTTCAGAGATCCAAAAGTTTTTTGGCATGAAGCTTCAGGTCAATGGAAGATGGTTGTGTCCGCCGGGCAGAGCATTGAATTTTACCAATCTGATAATCTAAAAGACTGGCAGCATACCGACTCCTTTAAACAGCCAGCAGATGCGAAAGGGGTTTGGGAGTGCCCGGATCTAGTAGAGCTGTCGGTCGACGGAGATGGAAATGAAAAGAAATGGGCGCTCATCATGAGTGTGAGTGAAGGTTCTTCTGCCGGCGGTTCTGGCATGGAATATGTCGTGGGGGATTTCAATGGAGACTCTTTTTCTACAGAAATGACGCCGGTTCCTTTGGATTATGGGGCAGACATGTATGCCGGAGTCACATGGAACAACCTGCCGAAAGAACAAGAACGTACGATTTTGCTTGGCTGGATGAACAATTGGCAGTATGGGCAGGACATACCGACAGAGAACTTCCGTGGAGCGACATCCATTCCACGTGAATTGAATCTTCGTACGTCAGAAGATGGAACATACCAACTCCAACAACAGCCAGTAGCTGAATTTGAACAGTTGAGAGGAGAAACCGTAGAGCGAAAAGATGAAGTAGTGAAAGAAGGACAGGAGAAGCTTGGCGATTCTGTCAATGATTTACTTGAAATCACCGCTTCTTTTGATCTCACTCAGTCATCTGCGGACTCCTTCGGGTTTACGTTGACGAACGAAAGCGATCAATCGACGACGATCGTTTATCACACAAAAGAGGAAAAGATCGCAGTTGACCGTTCGTCATCAGGGGAGGATGACTTCTCAGAGGATTTTGCAGCCGTCCATGAAGCGCCGCTGAAAGTGGAGGACGGGAAAGTGCAGATGAGAATCCTTCTGGACCGCTCGTCTGTGGAAGTGTTCGGGAATGAAGGGACGACCGTTCTGACCGATCAAATTTTCAGAGATGAAACCACTTCCACTCTGGAAATGTTCAGCACTGGAGGAGAGGCTTACCTTACTCAATTGAATGTGACGGAATTGAATAGGGCGACCGTGGAACCTTGGAAAAGGACGATTCCTGAAGATGTTCCGAACACCTTGGAAAACGGTGGATTCGAAACGGGGGATCTAACAGGTTGGACGGCGAGCGGAAGTGCTTTTACCCACGGTGTTTCTCCAACAGAAACGTACTGGGACGGCATTCCTTTTGAACAGGAAGGCAACTATCACCTCTGGGGTTTTTCTGAGGACGTGACTGATTCTGATTTCCGGACAGGAACGCTTCAATCTGATCTTTTCCAATTAAGTGGAAAAGGCCAGGTGGAATTTCTGATCGGTGGTGGGCAGGACAAGGAACGCTTATATGTAGCGCTTGTCCGAGCGTCCGACGGGAAAGAACTCTTCAAAGCTACAGGAGCGAACGACGAAAAGTACCGCCGTGTCTCATGGGATGCCAGTGCTTACCTGGGTGAAGCGCTGTACCTGAAAGTCGTGGATTACCATAATGATGGATTCGGCCATATTAACGTCGATGATTTTCAGGTGTATACAGAAGGAGAGCCGGTTAGAGATGAGCTTCTGAACGGGGATTTTGAAACGGGTGATTTAACAGGATGGACCGTTGTTGAGGGAGATGCTTTCAGCCCGGCTGACGTAACCAATGATACGGATTGGGGCTGGGGAGGACCGTTCAACCACCAGGGAGACTACCATTTGTGGGGAGCGAAAGACGGGGGTGACGGACAAACCGGTATCCTGCGTTCCTCTTCCTTTATCTTATCCGGAACAGGGACGATTTCTTATTTGATTGGTGGAGGAAATGACCCAGAAAACTTATATGTAGCCTTGGTGCGGGCGGCCGATGATCAAGAATTGATGAAGGCGACCAATACGGATTGGAACGACTCTGAAGAATATTCGAAAGTCGTTTGGGATGCGTCCGAGTATGTAGGGGAAGAAGTGTATCTGAAAATCGTTGATCACTCTACAGAAGGATGGGGACACATCAATGTGGATGACTTCCAAGTGAAGCAGACCGGTCCGCTTGCTCATTGGTCGTTTGATGAGCAGGAAGGAAAGGTTACGAAAGAGGAAGTCAGTGGACAATCCGATCCTGTGCACTACGTGTTCAATGACGCGGTGTATAAAGCATCATCGGATCCGTTATGGCGGCCGGGACTGGTTGGGAACGCTTTATTGTTTGATGGGTATTCCACATGGGTGACCCATGACAACGAATCGATCGTCCAGCCCGATGATGCCCTTACGATCGAAGGATGGGTAGCTCCACGAGCCTATGAGTGGGGAGATCTTAATCAAATATCAGCGATCGTCAACCAGCATGACAAGTCAAAAGGCGAAGGGTTTCTTTTAGGCATGGGCCGGCACGGAAAACTTTCCTTTCAGACAGGCATCAATGGCGATTGGCAGGAGGTTTCCACAACCGCTGACGAAAGGTTGGAAAAGGATCAGTGGTCCCATGTGGCTGCTACTTTCGACCGGAATGACCAATCGATGAAACTTTACTTGAATGGAGAACTCGTAGGTGAGACAGATACTCCGAATGGAAAGATAACAGCGTCCAGCGAAGATCTTTTGATCGGGAAACATAACCAGGCGGCCCTGATTAATGGGGTGTTTGATGCCAATATGTTCAATGGGTTGATGGATGAAGTGAAGATCGCAAATGAGGCGAAGTCAGCCGAAGAGATTCAGCAAGCCTATCAGTCCATGGTCGAGAACTTCGACGACCACACGCTTCCTGAACCATCCATGGACTGGGACCGCACGCGTTACGATGGCGATCAGCACCGACCACAATATCATTTTATGCCACCGGAACATTGGATGAACGAACCACACGCACCCATCTATTACAATGGAAAATATCATATCTTCTATCAAAAGAACCCGCAGGGACCGTATTGGCACCATATTCACTGGGGACATGCGGTTAGTGAGGACCTTGTGCATTGGGAAGAGCTTCCTACAGCTCTTGCACCTGAAGCGGGCTCAGTGGCTCCAGACGGGGTATGGTCCGGCAGTGCGACTCTTGATGAGAACGGGGAACCGGTCCTATTCTTCACGGCTGGCGATGACAGTAAATTCCCGAATCAAATGACCGGGCTTGCCGTCAGTGAGGACCCGAGTGATCCTGAATTGAAGGAATGGCGCATGCTTGATAAGCCCGTAACGGTACAGGAAGAAAACCTTCCGGCAGAAGTAGGAGAAGTGATGTATGGACAGTTCCGTGATCCATTCGTTTGGAAAGATGGAGATACCTGGTATCAGCTGATGGGGTCAGGAATCGATCAAGTGGGAGGAACCGCGCTGTTATATTCTTCGAAGGATTTGGAAAACTGGACCTACGAGAAACCTTTCTTTACCGGAGATTCAGAAGCCTATCCAAAAACAGGAGATGTTTGGGAATTGCCCGTCTTTCTTCCGCTCGGAAAAGATGAATCCGGCGAAGAAAAATATGCGTTCTTTATCAACCCATGGTTCGATGGATACAGTCCCCATAATGTCAAGTACACCTTCTATTGGGTAGGTACATGGGATAAGGAAAACTTATCGTTTGTCCCGGATCATGAAGAACCGAAAATGTTCGACTATGGCGAGCATTTTACAGGTCCAAGCGGGATGGTGGATGAAGACGGCACGCCGATCCTATTCAGCATCGCCCAGGACAAACGAAGTGAGCAGGAACATTATGACGCAGGCTGGGCGCACAATGCTGGCCTCCCTGTGGAACTCTCCCTGAGAGACAATAACGATCTCGGATTGCAGCCGATACAGGAACTGGAATCTTTAAGAGGGGAGTCACTGGTATCTTTTGAAAACAAAGGAATGAAAGAAGCGAATGAGAGGATTCAGGATGTGGAAGGCGACATGCTTGAAATCATCTTGGACATTGATCCAAAACAAGCGGAGCAAGTGGGCATCAAAGTAAGACAGAGTGAAAATGGTGAAGAAGAAACACTGGTATATTACGACACTACGGAAGAAACGTTTGCGATTGACCGGAATCATTCCAGCCTGGACCCGGACGTGAGTAAAGGCGTCCAAGGGGGAGAATTGAAACTGAACGGCGACCGCTGGCAGCTTCATCTTTATTTGGATCGTTCGATGGTTGAAGCGTATGCCAATGGTCAGAAGAGCATCACTTCCCGTGTCTATCCTACAAGTTATGATGCGCTGGGCATAGAGCTTTGGAGTGAGGGAGGGGAGCCTGAGATTGTGTCCATGGATGTCTGGGCAATGAACGGTGCCTTCGGTGAGACCGCCCCGGTTTATGAAAAAGAAACCGCAACAGTCCCACCACACGGAGAGCTTGAAAACCATGATTTCCAAAACGGTGACTTAACGGGCTGGAACATCGTAGAAGGGAATGCCTTTTCTGATGCGCATGTCGCAGCGAAAGATGATTGGGGCTGGGGCGGACCGTTTGACCAGGCCGAAGACCAGATCGATTCCGAGCGTTATCACCTCTGGGGATTCCTTGATTCAAGCGGTGGCGACGCAGCCACAGGTATTTTGGAATCCCAGGTCTTTGAACTTGGCGGCAATGGAAAGATTGACTTTTTGATCGGTGGTGGCAACAACATTGATCAACTATCTGTCTCCCTAATCCGGTCTTCGGACGGAAAAGTACTGAAGGAGGCGACAGGAAGAAACCAGGAAACGTACCGTCGAGTCGAATGGGATGCGTCTAAGTTTGTGGGAGAGAACCTCCTGATTCGCATCACGGACAGGGCAGAAGGAGGCTGGGGTCATATCAATGTGGATGACGTCAATGTTCCCGTCGCCTTGAGTGAAAAAGAGAAACTCCTCGGGCAGCTGAAAGCGATGGATATGCAGACAGGAGATGATCTTGATGAGAAAATTGAGCTTTATCAGGATGCAGAAGAGAAAATAAAGGAGAAAGAAGATACATTGGTTTCAATCAAAAACGAAATGATCGACTTTCTTGAGAAGAAACTGAAGTTGAAGAAAAAAGATTACACGTTCAGTTCGATCCAGCTTCATTTTCTAGTACAGCATGCGATCGAAGAGACAGGAGCCCACCAACCTTCGGATGCAGGAAAAGTCCAGGGGTATGTGATGAAGAGAGTAAACAAACATGCGACAGGGAAAGAAGTTCGGACTGTCATCGATCAGTACTTGAAATAAACATAAAGACCCTGTTCCACATCGGAACAGGGTCTTTATTTGAACTGTTCAATTAAATTTAATGGAAAATACGTGAATACTTTCTTCTACTCTCTCTGTGGTTTTTTAAAGAATTTCTCTATCCACAGTTTTCAATAGAAAATGCGAGTGGTTTCAACCATTAGAAATAGTCTGTTGAACGATCTGTATGGGGAGTTTGAGATCAAAGTGTTGCCTATTTAGAAGTTATAACGTTCAAATGAACACAAGACAATTCTGATCATACTTTTTACCTCATTCAAATGACCCTTCCACACCTGAACCCTAAGGTGTGAATATATGGATTAATATGGAAATTAATCTATGTATTTCCTATCATTTCAGAAAATTCTGCAAACCTTTCCAACATTTAAATGAAACGTTACCATCGTACACTTCATCATCTTCCTGCGACTTTTAACCCTCTCATTTGGTCTTAAAATCGATCGTTGACCATGGTTATCAGTTTGCTTAGAGTTAAAAGTGTGTTCCGGAGCACACCCCAACTAAATTTTTCGGGAGGTTAGGTTATGAAGACTAAGCAATCATCCATTTTTTCAAAACTGGCCTTAACGGCCTTAGTAGTATCCAGCGCATTTGCAACATTCCCTGTGGCATCTTCCGCAGAAGCAGTCGAAGATACTCCGACATGGTCCCGGGAGGATGCTTCAAACTTTACTTTGACTGACGAAAATACGGCACCAAACATCGATTCTTTTACAGATGTGGCGCCAGAATACTGGGTTTGGGACACATGGCCGCTACGTGACCGTGACGGTTCCATTGCAAAAATCAACGGCTATTATGTACAGTTCGCTCTAACAGCAAGCAAAGACTATACGTGGGGCGGCCGTCATGACCATGCCGTTATCCGTTACTTCTACTCTAAAAACGGAAAAGATTGGGAGTTGGGAACGATCCCATATGATGAGGATAAAGCACTTGGCTTCCGTCAATGGGCTGGATCCGCGATGATCGATGAAGATGATAAAATCCACTTATTCTATACAGCATCAGGTCGTAAGGATGAAGGTCCTACCTTCGAACAGCGTCTAGCAAAGACAACGTTTGAAATGGACTATGACAATAAAGAAGGTTTCCAGGTAACAAACAATGGTGAGCACCAAATCCTTGCAGAAGCTGACGGCGTTTATTACGAAACACAAGCACAGAAGACCGGCGACATCATTTATTCTTTCCGTGATCCATGGTTCTTCCAGCACCCGGAAACAGGCGAAGAATACTTAATTTTTGAAGGAAACACGGGCGGCACTGATAAGACACTTGAGGCCGATAACATAGGGAACGTTGATGGCCCTATTCCAGATGGTGCAGAAGATTACAATGGAAACGTTGGTATTGCCAAAGCAGAAAACGATGATCTGACAGAGTTTGAACTGATGCCTCCACTTCTTGAAGCTGACGGTGTAAACCAGCAGCTTGAGCGTCCGCATGTTGTACAAAAAGGTGATGACTATTACTTGTTCACCATTTCTCACCAGTTCACGTTCGCTCCTGGACTTGATGGTCCTGACGGGCTTTATGGCTTCCACGCAAACGAGTTGTTCGGTGATTACGAGCCGATGAACGGTACAGGACTTGTGGTAGCAAACCCTGAAAACGATCCATTCCAGGCATACTCTTGGGCAGTTCTTCCACACGGACAAGTCATCAGCTTCATTAACGAGTTCCATGACGAAAATGGCGACTTCCAGCTTGGTGGATCTTTCGCGCCGACATTGAAGTTGAAGCTTAAGGACGATACTTCTGAAATTAAAGGAGTTATGGGTGAAGGAGAAATTCACGGTTAATAATCATCAAAGAAGCTAGCTTGATCGGCTAGCTTCTCTTTCTTACCAACCACTTATAGGAGAAAGAGGAGGAAGAACAATGAACGCAAAGAAATTTATGGCGCGTAATGTGTTGCTGACAACGGCGATCGTATCCACATTATCTTTTGGATTTGCACCAACTGCCTCTGCAGAGACGTCCACAACATCCAACTGGACGATTGAGGATGCATCCAAAATCGAACGTACAGAGGATACAACCGCTCCTTATATTGAACCGGATTTTGAGAAAATGGCTCCAGAACTTCACGTATGGGATACATGGCCACTACGTGAGAAAGATGGTTCGATTGCAAAAGTCAACGGCTATTACATCATCTTCTCCCTAACGGCTGATTCCGACCTGCTTCCTGGTAAACGCCACGACGTAGCAACGATTCGTTATTTCTACTCGAAAGATGGAACGAACTGGGAACTAGGCGGTAAAGCTTTTGATACAGAGCAAGCATACGGTGCGAGACAGTGGGCCGGTTCTGCCATGATTGAAGACGGAAAACTGAACCTTTTCTATACAGCAACTGGTCGTAAAGGCGAAGAAAACGTCACATACGAACAGCGCCTGGCCCTTGCCAAAGGTGATGTAGAAGCAAGTCATAAGGGAATCTCTTTCTCTAACTTCGACCACTCGATCATCCTTGAGCCTGAAGGGAAGTACTATCAAACGGAAGAGCAGGCGGAAGCTGGAGACATCGGCTATACGTTCCGTGATCCTTGGTTCTTCGAAGATCCGAAAACAGGGAAAGACTACATTCTATTTGAAGGAAACTCTGCAGGTACACCTGCAGAAAGAACACTGGATCCTGCTTATATCGGCGGAGAAGACTTCCAGAGTTCCTTCGATTTTGTAAATGAAGACTTTGCAAAACTGTTCAACGGTGCGATTGGTATTGCAGAAGCGACGAATGACAGCTACACAGAATTCGAAGCCAAGGCTCCGATTCTTGAAGCGAACTACGTGAACCAGGAGCTTGAGCGCCCGCATATCGTAACGAAAGGGAACCAGTATTACTTATTCACAAACACGCACGAGCACAAATTCGGTCCTGACTTGTCTGCACCTGACGGGTTGTATGGCTTTTCTTCTGATCAGCTTACATCAGGGTATGAGCCGTTGAATGAAAGTGGTCTTGTTCTAGCGAATCCTGAAGATCATGCGTATCAGGCCTATTCCTGGATGGTCCTACCTAATGGAAAAGTGATCAGCTTCTATAACTTCCATGATTTAGATGGTAAAAATATTGCGGATCTCGGAGGCACTTCTCCGGAGTATCAAATGTCTCACTTTGGTGGAACATTAGCGCCAACCTTGAAGCTTGCTCTCCAAAACGACCGCACGAAAATTGTGAACGAACAAGCGCCTGGCAAGATCAAATAAACATTTAAAGCCTGAATCCTGCATAGGGTTCAGGTTTTTTTAGGCTCTTAACGTGTAGTGTTGGTATTTATAGAAAAATAGGGAGCGGATTCATTCATGGAAGGGGGATGAGAGTTTACCAGAGATAACCACTGATGTAATACTCTCTCTCAACTAGTTGCTTCAAGGGATGGATACGTGGAGTGATTCAAAAAAACAAACGGATCATAAAAAGTAACTGAACGGTTAGAATGCGGAGCAGCTGATGCTGCCAGTTGCGGTATCACAACTGTACTTGATGAAGAAGACGAACTGATAAACGAATACACACTAGCACCAGTTTTGATTCCTTCGAAATGGTAAGTGATTGCCTATAGAAAAATTAACCATTACTTTCATCCCAATAACTATCTGAAATTTACGACAATTACTACTATTATCGTATTTACCAATATCCAATAGTCTTGTACACTTTAATCGAAACGTTTCACCAAACTTTGAAAGGGAGTGTTTTTTTGAAAAAGAAGGTTTCACTTTTATTCCTGGCACTTATCCTAATGATGAGTGTAACCGTCCCAGCCACGTCTCTGGCTAAACAGTCACCAAAAGGTAAAGAGATTGCTTTATCCAAACAATTGGAAGCGATTTCAAAGAAAACGTACCGGTATTTTGAAGATTTTACAGTGGAGGAAACAGGACTCACTTATGATGCTGTCAGATATGATGAGAACGGGGAGATGACGGCACAGAAACACACCTCGCCAACAAATATCGGCATCTACATGATGAGCACGATTGCTGCAGAAGAAGCGGGGCACATTTCCCGTGATTCAGCGGTTGATAAAATCAAAACGACTTTAACGACTCTTGAAGATATGGAAAAATGGAACGGCTTGTTTTATAACTGGTACAACACCTCAGATGGATCTCTATATACGGACTGGGGCGAGTTCATTTCAACGGTAGACAATGGTTGGCTGTCTGCAGGGTTGATCGTCGTCGGACAAGCGTACCCGGAACTCTATGATCAGTCCAACGAGATCGTGCAGGACATGGATTATTCCACGCTCTATACGCCTGAAGTCGGGCAGATGAGAGGAGGCTATGATGTCGCAGCAGAAAGCTATACCTCCCACCATTACGGAGCGTTCTACACGGAACCTCGTGTCGCCAGCTACATCGCGATCGGTAAAGGGGATGTTCCTAAAGAACACTGGTGGAAGATGTACCGCACGATGCCTGACAGCTGGGATTGGCAAGCACAGAAGCCGGAAGGATATACGACAACGTATGATGGTGTGGAAGTGTTTGAAGGCCACTATACTTATAATGGTAAAAAATATGTACCAAGCTGGGGTGGAAGCATGTTCGAAGCTCTCATGCCACCTCTTGTATTAAAAGAAAAAGAACTGGGCAAAGATGCACTCGGACTGAACAATAAACGTCATGCTGAAATCCAAATACAATATGCCGAAGAGGAAGGGTACGCTGCTTGGGGAATGTCCCCTGCCGCGACGCCAGAGGATTATTCTGAATTCGCTGCTACACCACTTGGTATGGATGGATATAAATCAGACGGCACGGTAACCCCTCACGCCACTTTCCTGGCTCTTGAATATGCACCGATGGAAGCATTCAAGAACATCCAGAAATTGAAACGTTTCGATACTTATAGCAAGTATGGTTTCTTAGATTCTGTCAATGTAGAAACAGGGGAAGTGACCAACGCTTATCTTGCTCTCGACCAGGGCATGACGATGGTTTCGATCATCAATTACCTCAAAGATGGGGTGATCAGAGATTATTTCCATGAATCAGCCATTGGACACGGTCCTGAAGATCTACTGATCAAAGAAGAATTCTCCATCAAATAATAAAAAACCCGGTGACTCTCAAGAGAGACTCACCGGGTTATTTTATTTGCTTCTTACAGAAGAGCGTTTCACAAACTCTGTGGAAAGATCAAACGACTGATCAACCTGCTCTCCTGCGAGCATTTGAAAAATGGTATGGACCGCTAAAGCTCCTGCTTCATACTTCGGTTGCTTGACGGTCGTCAATGGTGGGTTTACATACTCAGATAACTGGATGTCATCAAATCCGACGATAGAAACGTCATCCGGAATGGATATCCCTTTTTCTGAGAACGCCTGAAGGCCGCCGATTGCCATTTCATCATTGGCATAAAACAGCGCATCTGGCAGTTGCTGCTGGGCAATGAGCATTTTAGTTGCCCGGTATCCGCCATCACGAGTGAAATTCCCACTTATTTTAAAGCGGGATTGGAACGTGATCCCATGGTCTTTCAAGGCATCTGAAAAGCCTTTGAACCGTTCCTCATTGTCATGGGAATCGTGGGGACCGCTGATATACCCGATCGTTCGGTGACCATTTTCAATCAAATGTTCCGTGGCTTGATAGGCGCCATGGCGGTTATCGACTTTCACATGGATCGCAAAAGGATTTTGGACTTCACGATCCAGCACGATGATCGGGAAGTCTTCACGTGCAGACTCCTCAATCAACTGGGTGCTGACATTATTCGCAAGGATGATCGCTCCGTCCACTCGTTTCTCCCGCAGGAATTTCGTAGCGGTTGAACGATCGCCACCCAAGGAACTGCACGCGATCAAATCATACTGATGACTTGCTGTCACTTCCTGGACACCTTTGATCAATTCAGAAAAGTAAGGCCCTGACATATCACTCAATATCAAGGCAATGGTATTTGTTTTGGTCCGCTTCAGGTCGGAAGCGAACCCGTTCTTCTGATAATTCAACTCTCTAGCGGCTTTAAGCACTTTTTCAATCGTAGATGCACTCACTTTTTGATTGCCATTCAACGCATAGGAAGCTGTCGAAAGCGCAACCCCTGCTCGCTTAGCCACATCTTTAATTGTAGCCATTTTAAATCCTCCACCTGTCTATTCATATACTTAATTATAACAGTTTTTACAAGAAAACCGGCTTATTTGATTCCTGACATCGTAAAACCTTCGACAATGTATTTCTGGAAAAAAGAGAAGATAATGATAATCGGTACGACCATGAAAGCAGCCCCTGCCATTTGAAGAGCAAAATTATTTGCATACTGTCCCTGGAGTAGGGAAAGTCCGACGGATAAGGTGTAAAGGCTCTCATCGTTGGCGATAATCAATGGCCAGAGGAAGCTGTTCCACCCCGCGATGAAGGTCAGAATCCCCTGCACCGCAAAAATAGGTTTTGCAATCGGCATGACCAACCTGAAAAAGATATAAAATTCTCCAGCTCCATCCAGCCTTGCCGCTTCAATTAAATCATCGGGGATCGTCGTCATAAACTGACGGAATAAAAAGATGCTGAAGGCAACAGCTAAACCTGGTAAGATAATTCCAGTCATCGTATTTGTAAGACCCATAGCATTCAACAAAAGATACACAGGGATCATGGTTACTTGACCAGGGATCATCATTGTAGCTAATACGATATAAAAAACCTTATCCCGGCCTTTGAAATTATATTTAGCGAAGCCATAGCCTGCCATCGCATTGAACAATAATCCGAGGAAAGAGAAGAGCACAATGACGAGCGTATTCCTCAGGTACACGGCAAAATTCATATTGGTGAACAGGTTGATATAATTATCAAGTGTCGGGTTATCAGGGATGATGGTTGGCGGGATGGACAAGACTTCACTTTCAGGCTTGAAGGAGCTTGAGATCATCCATATGAATGGAATCGAAACGAGAACTCCTCCCGCTACCATAATAAAGATGACAAGCGCTTGTTCCCACTTGTTTTTCTTAGTCGCTAGTGCCATAACTTCTGGAACTCCCTTCTATTAATATTCCGTATCTGATTTTCTGAACTTGAATTGGATCATCGTTACAATGATGATCATGGCGAAAAGCACAAAGGAGGCAGCGGCCGCATAGCCGAATTCACTGAATTGGAAACCTTCTTTGTAAATGAAGAGAGCAATGGAAATCGTTCCATCCAAAGGTCCGCCATCGGTCATGACGAATGGCTCTTCGAAAAATTGCATCCATCCGATCAGAGTGGTAACGGTCACGAAGAAAGTGGCGTATCGCAACAAGGGGAGCGTCACATTAAAAAGCACCTGCAAGCGGTTCGCTCCATCCATTTCGGCTGCTTCATAATACGATTTCGGAATTCCCTGCAAAGCTGCGAGGAATATGATCATATTGATCCCGATCCCTTTCCAAACCGCTAATATAATCAGTGAGATTTTAGCGATGGTCGGCTCTTGCAGCCAAGGAACGTTTTCAACCGTAAGTAAAGAAAGTAAATAATTAAACAAGCCGTACTCTGTATTGTATAAATAACCCCAAATAACAGCGACAGCGATAATATTTGTGATGGAAGGCATATAATAAACGGCCCGGAACATCGTGAAAAGTTTGCTTGTCCCGTAATTGAGCAATAAAGCAATGGACAAAGAACAGATGATGACTAATGGAACACCGATGATTACATAAAAGATGGTGTTGAAAATGGACTTGATAAATTTATCGTCAGCGAATAGAGATTGGTAATTTTCCAGGCCGACAAATGAAACAGATGACCAATCGGCCAGGCCTTTCAAATTCATATCTGTGAAGCTGATAAAAAAAGCAATAAGGATCGGAATCAAACTGAATAATGATAACAATAGAACAGCTGGAGATATGAACATATAAGGGTGTCTATTTTTTAATTTCATGAAAACCCACCTATCTTGTCGTGACATGGATAAAAGAAGATGGAATGGGGTTCCATTCCATCATTCCATGTTGTGTTTTATTCTTCGATCAAGCTTTGAGCTTCCTGATTGAACTCCTCAAGCTCTTTTTCTACGTCAGCGCCACCTACGGTAATGCGTTCGATATGAGCCAGTAGTTCTTGTGCAATTCTTTCAAACTGTTCGGTCTGCAAACCAGGCTTCGTATTCTCTAGCTGTTCCCCGAATATTGCATACATCGGATTTTCCTGCATCACTGGATCTTCCCACGCTTCCGTACGGGAAGGGAGGGTGTTGGACTCTTCCAACCAGCTCAACTGTGTATCCACATCCGTCATATAGGAAATGAACTTCAATGCGCCTTCCACGTTATCGGAGCTTTCAAAAATGGATAGATTAGCACCACCCATGCTGGACGTATTCGTTTCTTTGGTCGGCATGACAGCTGTCGACCATTTTCCTTCAAGGTCCGGAGCTTGGTCATTGATGATATTGATCATCCAAGGGCCACTGAAGAACATCGGTTTAGAGCCATCCTTGAAAGCTTCCACGATGTCTTTTCCTTCCTGCTTCTGACTGATTCCCTCTTCAAAATAACTCGTATAATACTTGATCGCTTCTTTGAATTCCGGAGAATCAAAATTCAAATCTCCTTCCTCAAGGTTCGCTTCATAACCATTCTGCCACGCGAAAATGAATGGAGTGATCTGATCATTTCGATCGATGTCAAGACCATAGGAATCTTCGCCACGGTCCGCTAACGTTTGAGCCGCATCCTTCAGCTCGTCCCACGTTTTCGGTGCTTCTTCATAACCCGCTTCTTTCAAGATATCCTTCCGGTAGTAAATGACCCGTGTATCGGCATACCAAGGAATCCCTACGACCTGGTCGTCATGTTCCATCGTCGTTACAGAACCATCGAAGTAATTTTCTTTTGCAAAATTAGGGTAGTCTTCCATGTATTCAGATAAGTCTAGTAGAGCTCCTGCTTCTGCGAATTCCGGTACCCAGGTTGTACCCAGCTGAACGACATCGGGTCCATTTCCTGAGGCAACCGCTGTCAACAATTTGTCATGGGCTGTATCCCACGGAATAGCTTGCACATCGACCGTCAAACCTTCGTTCTTTTCTTCGAAATCTTTACTGAACTCTTTCAGTTTTTTTCCTTCTTCACCCATCGCCCACACGGTTACGGTGTTTTCATCCCCTTCGGAGGATGAACTATCCGAGCATCCTGCCAATATCAACGATGTCAAAACAACTGCGATAAACAACCATAGTTTTCCTTTCACTTAAAGCACCCCTTTTAAATAATTTAAGTTTATTGAAACGTTTCGATAACTGTATTATAATTTACTTTGTATCCGCTTTCAACTACTTCTTTGATTTTTCTAATAAAAATAATATGACCTTGTTTAATGCTGATATAAAGAGGTTGACGGAATGAGTTGGCGGGATTATACTTCAATTACATTTATTCGAAACGTTTCACTAATCACTCAATTGAGGGGGATCATTCATGGGAGAACAACAATTGGAAAACTTATTGAATCAAATGACATTAGAAGAAAAAGTAGGGCAGCTCGTACAATTGGCCACACCTTTCTTTAAGGGGGCTTCAGATCGAGGGGAAATTACGGGCCCGATGGTTCATATGAACATAGATGAGGAAGATATCAAACGTACAGGTTCGGTACTAGGAGCTTCAGGAGCGAAAGAAACGATCAATATTCAAAAGGTTCATATGGAAGAGAGCCGGTTAGGGATTCCGTTATTATTCATGTCGGACATCGTTCATGGGTTCAAGACCATCTTTCCTGTACCCTTAGCGATCGGCTGCTCCTGGAATATGGAGCTGGCTGAAAAGAGTGCTTCCATTGCAGCTAGAGAAGCGGCTGTCGCCGGCGTCCATGTCACATTCGCTCCGATGGTCGATTTATCGCGGGAACCGAGGTGGGGGCGTGTCATGGAAAGCACCGGGGAGGACACCTTCCTGAACAGCCAGTTCGCCCGATCGTTCGTCCGGGGTTTTCAAGGAGATTTGGAAAATGATCTTCATAAAGTAGCTTCATGTGTCAAACACTTCGCTGCCTATGGGGCGCCGGAGGGCGGTCGTGATTACAATACCGTCGATATGTCCGAATGGCAGCTGCGCGAAAACTACCTTCCCGCCTATAAGGCTGCGTTAGATGAAGGTGCTCAGATGGTGATGACAGCCTTCAACATCTTAAATGGCATGCCATCGACAGGAAATGAACCGTTAATGAGGGGACTTCTCCGGGATGAATGGAACTTTGATGGTGTGCTCATCTCTGATTGGGGAGCGGTGAAGGAATTGATCCCTCACGGCGTCGCAGAGAATGAAAAAAAGGCCGCAGAAAAAGCGATGAAAGCAGGCGTTGATGTCGAAATGATGACGTCCTGTTACGTCAATCATGTAGAAGAACTAATCGAGGAGGGGACATTGGAAGAAAGCATCCTCGATGAAGCTGTGCTGCGCATCCTGCAATTGAAACAGAAACTCGGATTGTTCGATAATCCTTACCGGGGAGCGAGTGAACAAGAGGAAGAAACCTATATCCTCTCCGCTGAAAACAGAAAAGCTTCCCGTGAACTGGCCTCCAAATCGATGGTGCTCCTGAAAAACGAAGGGACTCTGCCACTTCAGCAGGATCAGAAAGTCGCATTGATCGGTCCGTTTGCCGACAATACCGATATCCTCGGGCCGTGGTCATGGGGAGGTTCAGCCGATGATACCATTACCGTTGCTGCCGGCCTCTCCCAATACTTAAATGAAAATCAGCTCCTAACATCAGCCGGATGCGGCATTGAAACGGGAACAGACGAACAAATGCAAGCCGCATTGCAAAAAGCAGAACAGGCGGAATCCATCGTTGTAGCGCTCGGGGAACATTCCGATATGAGCGGGGAGGCTGGGTGCCGCGCAGACATCCGGATTCCTGAGGTCCAGTTAGAGCTTTTGAAAAAAATCAAATCCTTAGGTAAACCTGTCACAGCCGTCCTTTTCAATGGTCGTCCCCTTGATCTACGCGAAGTCATCGAGAACGCCGATGCCGTCATTGAAGCGTGGTATCCAGGAACCGAAGGTGGGAACGCGCTCGCAGATCTCCTGTTCGGAGAAGTGAACCCTTCGGCTAAATTGACGATGTCGATGCCTTATTCCGTCGGACAAGTGCCGATCTACTACAACCGTTACAATACAGGCCGTCCTAAAGGCGCGCCAGATGCGCAGGAGCGCTATGTCTCTCAATATCTCGATATCCCGAACGAACCATTATTTCCATTCGGCTTCGGAATGAGCTACAGCCGATTTATATATGACGAACTTACGATCTCCTCGAAGCGGATCCTACAGGACGAATCACTTACAGTCTCAATTCAAGTGACCAATACAGGCGACTATGCGGGAGAAGAAATCGTTCAGTTATATGTAAGAGACCTAGTTGGAGAAGTGGTCCGCCCGCTGAAGGAGCTAAAGGATTTCGAAAAAGTTTATCTCCATCCTGGTGAGCAGAAGGTCGTCCATTTCACTCTTACAGAAGAGCAGCTCAGGTATTATCATGCAAATATGGAACATAAGAGTGATGCCGGGGAGTTTGAAGTTTTCGTAGGGCCGAACAGCCGTGATGTTAAAAGTTCGAGCTTTTCGCTTGAGCTAAAATAATACCAATTAAAATTCACACGGATCTTTTCCGTGTGGATTTTTTGCTTAATTTAAATGCATGTTTGAATCTCAGTAGGAAAAGGTTTCCACATAATAAATAAAGGAAGATCAAAACTCTCATTTAGAGTTTTCACTTCCATATTTTTATAGAATAGATCGAATATCAGTTAAGAAATCAGGGTATTTTGTAAGATTTTGTCGAATAAGTACAGGTAATATCTTGAAATTATTTTTATTTTCAAAATATTGTTGAAATTACAAACAACTCTATGTATAATTCAGTCTAAGAAAGCGTTTCCATATAAAGTTTTAAGGGTAATGAAGTCAATTTGTGGAAACGTTTTTATGTTTAAGTCTTTTGGGAAAATCGTGAGAGGGGGTGAATCTTAAAAAGGAGGTTTAACTATTCGCTTTTAAAAAAGAGGAGGGACATAACGAATCATGATGAAAAAGAATTCCAGTTTCATTGTTGCGATGATTCCCGCCGGTATTGCACTGAACTGGGTGGCGAACTCGATTGTAGAAATGCTCAAGCTGCCATTGTTTCTGAATAATATCGGTACCGTACTTAATGCCATCGTCTTAGGCCCGCTATGGGGTGCTGCGACCGCTTTGATGACCAACGTAATTTTAGCTCTTATTGTTCGTTGGACGTACTTACCTTTTGCTCTTGTCGGAATATTTGTCGCTTTCTTGGCTTACTTCTTCTATAAAAAAGGATGGTTTAAGAAAGCTTGGAAAGTCATGACAGCAGGTGCTGTTACGGGGATCTTAGCATCAGCAGTCGCCACTGTCATATCGGTTTATGCTTTTGGTGGATTTTCAGGACATACCGTGGATGTATTGACCGCAGGGTTGATCGCTTCCGGGCAGGAAATATTCAATGCTGCATTTGTTGCGAACATCCCAGGAACAGTCGCTGACAAATTGTTGACGTTCTACATCGTCTGGATGATTCTTAAAATCTTCCCAGTCCGTTTCCTTCCAAATGCCAAAGACATAAGAGAAAAAATCGGAATTGCTCCGAAGAATAGTACAAGCAAAAAGAAAACGGCATAAAAAAGAACATCAATACAACAAAATTTGGGAAATCGCGTTGTATGATGCTCCAATTACTTACTTGTAAGGATATAGAAAAAGAGAGCAGAAATCAAAAGTTATGACTTGGTTGAATGTGCGGAAAAGGATCGAATACCTGTGGTAGCCTATTGGGTCCTTTTCCAACTATATGAGGAGGGTGCCGATGAATTTGCGCAGAGATGCTTTGGAGCTCCATCAAAAATATCGCGGGAAACTTAGTGTGGAAGTGAAAGTGCCAGTGGAAAGTAAGGAAGACTTGAGCTTAGTCTATTCTCCTGGAGTCGCAGAACCTTGTAAGGAAATCCATGAGAATGAAGAAGCCATCTACGATTATACGATGAGAGGAAATCTAGTTGGCGTTGTCACAAATGGAACCGCGGTTTTGGGGCTTGGTGACATAGGGGCCGGTGCTTCCTACCCTGTGATGGAAGGCAAAGCGGCACTATTTAAGCTATTTGCTGAGGTCGATGCCTTTCCGATTTGTATCGACCGTAAAGATCCTGATGCATTCATCGATGCTGTGAAGGCGTTAGAAACGACCTTTGGAGGAATCAACCTCGAAGATATTTCCGCGCCGAACTGCTTCTATATTGAAGAAAAGTTGAAAGAGGCTCTTGATATCCCTGTTTTTCATGATGACCAGCATGGAACGGCCATTGTTACTGCGGCCGGTTTGATCAATGCTCTGAAAGTTGTTCAGAAGAAATTAGAGCATGTGAAAGTCGTCATCAATGGAGCTGGAGCAGCAGGTATAGCCGTGGTCAAGCTGCTCGTCAATATGGGAGTCGGGGAGGTCATCCTCTGTGACTCGAGAGGTGCGATCTACGAAGGGCGTCATTACCGGATGAATCCTCTGAAAGAAGAGGTCGCTGCCCTGACTAATGAAACAAGGGTGAGTGGAGAGTTGTCAGATGTACTGAAAGAGGCCGATGTCTTTATCGGCGTTTCTGTAGCAGGAGCTCTCACCAAGGAAATGGTCGCTTCGATGAATCGTGATCCTGTCATTTTCGCAATGGCAAACCCCATCCCGGAAATTATGCCTGAGGAAGCCGAAAAAGCGGGGGCCGCGGTGATGGGAACGGGTAGATCGGATTTCCCGAATCAAATCAACAATGTGCTGGCCTTTCCGGGCATTTTCAAAGGTGCCTTGGATGTTTCCGCAAAAGAAATCAATGAGGAGATGAAGGTTGCAGCTGTTGAAGCCATTGCTTCATTGGTGGATGAGGAGCGATTGAGTAAGGATTATGTCATCCCCGCCCCCTTAGACGAACGTGTCGTTGATAGGGTGTCATGGGCTGTAGCGGATGCTGCCATCCAGAGCGGCGTAGCCAGAAAGACTAAAATAATGGATAAAGTGGAGGTTAGACGATGAAATTTATGCGTTTTACGATCCAAGGGGAGAAGAAAAAAGGGGTCCTTGAAGATGGCGAAGTGAAAGAAATTTCAGGGGAGGTCTTTAAAGCCTGGGGATATACAGGTGAAACCTATGCAACAGAAGAAATCGAGTGGCTGGCACCCTTAGAGCCGAACCAAGTGATCGGGATCGGAGCGAATTATGTAGCTGAGGTGGACGACCTGACGGAAAAAGGGCCTGATATGCCGGTATTCTTCTTCAAACCGAACAGCTCTGTCGTTGGTCCCTCAGACGCTATTCAAGTCCCTGAAACCATTGATGAAGTGAAGTTTGAATCAGAGCTGGCGGTTGTGATCGGGAAAGAAGCCAGTGGACTGAAAGAAGAGGAAGTGCAGAATCATATTTTCGGTTATACCATTGGGAATGATGTAACGGCTCCTCAATATTTCCATGAAAACGGTCATTGGACGCTGGGGAAATCCTTCGATACGTTTACGCCTCTCGGACCTGTTGTAGAAACAGAGTTTGACCATAAAACGGCCGTTGTAGAAGCTGTACATAACGGCGAGAGAAAGCAGAGCAGTTCGACAAATTTAATGATCGTCACCATCGAGCGGATGATTTCGTATTTGAGTCATGTGATGACACTACAACCTGGGGATGTCATTCTGACAGGGAGTCCGGTTGGAGCGGAGTTTTTGAAAGAGAAAGATGAAATCGAATGCCACATTGATGGGATCGGCTCTCTTAAGAACCTGGTATGTAAAGCAAAGCAGAAGACAACGGTTTCCTGAGTCTCTTTTTATCCGTTTATAAAAACGTTTCCACATCTTAACAAAGGCATTCACTGGAAAATGTAAAAATAAATATCTTTATTTTCTGAAAATTATTGAAATAATCGCTTCCTTTCCCGTATAATAGACACAAATAGAAAGCGTTTGCATGCGACTCCGTAAGGGATGAAAGCTGATTTTTTATCCCTTCGCATAAAAACGTTTCCATAATGATAGGAAGTGGTGGCAATGACTACGATCAAAGATGTAGCCAAGGCGGCGAATGTATCCATCTCCACGGTTTCGAGAGTATTGAATAATAGTGGGTACTGCAGCGTAAGCACGAGAGAAAAAGTGTACAAAGCGGTAGAAGAACTCAAGTTTCAAAAGAGCATGGTCGCAACGGCCATGATTAAGAAAAAAACCTCGACCCTCGGGTTGATCATTCCGGATATTAAAAACATCTTTTATGGAGAATTGACCCGGGCCATCGAGGATCAGGCTCATCAACATGGCTTTAACGTGATCTTATGTAATACGGACAATGATTTGGATAAAGAAGCAGAATACCTGAGTTTCCTGTTGAGAAAAGGCATTGACGGCATTATTTTTTCTACCCCTGAAATGAATGATCGGAACATCAGAGAAGTGATGAAGAATCGCCCTGATCTTCCTATGATTTTGTTAGGAAGCCAAGTGGAAAACGTGAAGCTGGATGAAGTCCTCGTCGATAACTTTGAAGGTGGCTATCAAGCGACCCAGCACCTTTTGGAATATGGGCATGAGAGGATCGGCTATATCGGTGGCCAGGAAGATTCGTATGCCACAGTCGAAAGGTATAAAGGGTATTCCAAGGCACTCGAAGATCATGGTCTTCAGCCCACCGATCATTATGTGCGGTTGGATGAATTCAAAATCCATAGTGGGTACCAACAAGGGAAGGAATTGCTAGCTCTTCCTGACCGGCCCACAGCCATCTTCGCCGGAAACGATGCGATTGCAGTCGGGATTTATAAGGCCGCAAGGGAGCTGAACATATCAATTCCGGAAGAACTTTCGGTCATCGGTTTTGATGATTCTCAATTCGCGGAAATTGTGGCTCCTGAATTGACGACGATCCGCACCCCGACAGCGGATATGGGAGAGAAGACTGTGGAATTGATTGTCCAAATCATAAAGGAAGACAAGAATTTCAAGGAAACGATCACTTTTCAGCCGACGCTGATCGAAAGGGGATCCACAACCGTCGTCGATGAGAACGACCTCGTACAGAAATACCCATCCTAACTATACGAAGGAGGAAAAAGCTTGAATAGTTTGTACTTGCCCAAAGATAGCTTGATTCATAGCTTGGACCCAAGGACGAAGATGATTTTTGTAGCATTTGTCGTTGCCAGTTCATTTATCATGAATGACCCGGCCCTCCAGCTCTTATTGTTGGTTTCACTTTTCCCGCTCGTCGTCATAGCGAAACTCGTTAAGCCCTATTTGATTTCCATTCAATTCTTGCTGCTTTTTGCCGTCCTGATCATGACTGTTCATGGAATCTATAATCCGATCGGCGTCACACCAGTATTTGAAATTTTTGGTGGCTTGACTTTCAAGTATGAGTCGATGGTTTATGCGTCTGTCATGTCTTTCAGAATTCTCGTTATCGGTACAGGTGCTGTTCTCTTCGTCATGACGACCCACCCATCTGACATGGCGTCAGCCCTTGTGAAATGGAAAGTCCCTCATTCTTTTGCGTTTATCTTATTATCCACCTTCCAGATCATCCCGATCATCGCCCGTGAAGCGAAAATCGTCATGGAAGCCCAACAGGCGAGGTGTCTGGATGTGAAAGGAAACATTATTCAACGTGTGAAGAATCTCGTCCCCATGTTTGCTCCATTGTTCATCATTACATTTATGAAAGTGCACCAACTCTCTTACGTTCTTGAATGCCGAGCCTTTAGTAGAAAAGGAAACAAAACAAGCCTCCGCGAGACGAATATCGGATCCCTTGATTATTCTTTCCTCCTCGGGATGCTTGCTGTCCTTGTCTTTGAAATCTACTTGAAGTTGTTCATGATGGGATCCTTTCAGTGGACAACCGACGCTCTATTAACCTACTCCCTTATTGGAACCTGGGTCGTATGCGGCTTTATGCTCGTTAAGTTCCTGGTCAAACGATTTCAAGGGAAATTCGGAGGTGTGAACTGATGTCTGAACAAGCGATTGAAGTGAAAAATCTCACATTTGAATATCCGGATACAGAAGAACCGGTTTTGAAAAACATCAACTTTACCATCGACTATGGGGAGATCCTCGGCATCATCGGTCCAACAGGGGCCGGTAAATCGACTTTAGCCATGTGTGTGAATGGCCTTGTGCCCCAGGTGATCCAGGGAGAGATCGAAGGGGAGATCTATGTCAAAGGCATGAATGTCCACGAAAGTGATGTGGCGGCGATGTCAGAACATGTCGGCTTTGTCTTTCAGGAACCTGAGAATCAATTGAGCCAGATGACGATTGAAGAAGAAATCGCTTTTGGAATGGGGAATCTAGGTGTTCCGCGTGATGAAATGCTTGTGCGGATCAAAGATGCCCTCTCCCAAGTCGGTCTGGAAGGTTTCGAAGAGCGTAGCCCGCTTGCCTTATCCGGTGGACAGCAGCAGCGTCTAGCCATCGCCGCCGTGCTTGCGATGAGACCGACCATCATGATCATGGACGAGCCGACATCGATGCTTGATCCAAAAGGAAAGAATGAAGTCTATGATGTGTTGAAAAACTTGAAAGCCTATGGAATGACAGGCATCATCATTGACCACGAGGTAGAGAGAATCGCCGCGTATTGTGATAAGGTCTTAGTTTTGGATGAAGGGGAAGTCAAAATGTTCGGCACGACGGAAGAAGTGTTTACAGAAATCGATCGTCTGCATGAATTGACCCTGCACGCCCCGCAAGTGACCGAATTTTTATCACAGTATAACCGGACGTTCCATAAGAATGCCGCGCTTGCGACAACCATTGAAAAAGCTGTTCGATCTTATGAAAGCGCAAACAAATAATTGTTTGAGGGGGCAGAAGCGATGCAACCATACATGTCTGTGAAAAATGTCTCTCATGTTTATCCCAACGGAGTGACCGCGATTAAAGATATCAACCTCGATATCTATGAAGGAGAAGTCGTCGCGATCCTTGGCAGTAATGGCTCTGGGAAAACGACGCTCGTGAAGCACTTCAACGGGCTGTTGACGCCTACGAAAGGTGAAATTACCGTAGGTGGGTTGAATACGAAAAAGGAGAAAATATCGAAGCTCTCAAGCTTAGTCGGATATGTGTTCCAGAATCCGAATCACCAGACGTTTCTTCCTTCTGTGAGAAAAGAGCTGGAATATGGCTGTACCAATTTGAAAATGTCTGAA
Organism: Halobacillus litoralis; assembly: GCF_009856415.1. Classification (GTDB taxonomy): domain Bacteria; phylum Bacillota; class Bacilli; order Bacillales; family Halobacillaceae; genus Halobacillus; species Halobacillus litoralis_C. The sequence goes on from NZ_WMEZ01000001.1 coordinate 393,414, forward strand.
AGTGAGATCGAGGAAAGGGTCAACAAAGCCATTGAGCTGTTTGAACTGGAGGACAGGCTCGATGATAATCCCTTTGATTTGAATTCCAGTCAGCGGAAAGAAGTAGCGATGGCATCCATCATGGCGGTATCCCCTAGAGTGATCGTCCTGGATGAACCGACGACGGGTCAGGATCATAAAGGTTGTAAACGTGTCCTCGATTTAGTGAGGATGTTCAAAGAGCATGGCCACATCGTCGTTTTGATTACCCACGATATGCACCTTATCGGTGAATTGAATTGCCGAACCGTCGTCATGAACCAGAGCAAAAAGATTGCGGATGACCAGGCGGATGTCGTTTTTTCCCACAAAGGCGTGATGGAAGAGGCGGGCCTGCAGCCACCACAAATTACAAGCTTCGCCAACCAATTATCAAATCTGGATGCAAATAAAACCTATTTAACCATCGATTCTATCCTTTCATGGATCAAAGAAAACAAACCAAACGAAGAGAAAAAAGAGGAGGCTGTTCAAATTGGCTCAGGATCTTAAATGGAAAGCAAAAGCAAATCGACCAGAATCAGCGGATCAATCACAATATCACATTCGGTGCCGTCCCGGTGATGTAGAGAAATATGTCTTGCTGCCCGGAGACCCGGAACGTGTCGGACAGATGGCTCAGCTTTGGGATGAAAAAGAACATATCGCGACTTACCGTGAACACGTTACATACACGGGGAAAGTCGGAGGCGTAGGAATCTCCGCCTGCTCGACGGGAGCGGGTGGACCGTCAACGGCCAGTGCCTTGGAAGAGCTTGCTGAAGTAGGGGCGGAAACCTTCCTTCGTGTCGGAACATGTGGGGCGATGCAGGAGGAGATCGCACCAGGAGACTTGATCATCTGTGCCGGTGCTGTCCGCTATGATGGGACGAGCGATCAATATGTCGATCAGAAGTTCCCGGCGATTGCCAACCAGGAAGTCGTGATGGCGACAATCGAGGCCGCTGAACGATTAGGCGTAACTTATCATGTGGGCATCGGCTACACAGCCGCTTCCTTCTTCTGTGGCCAAGGACGCCCAGGGTACAACAATTATAATCAAAGCTGGATGCACACGATCATGGATGATATGCAGCGGGCCGGTGTTCTGAACTTTGAAATGGAAGCCGCAACGGTTCTGACCTTGAGCAGTTTGTTCAATTTGAGGGCGGGAGCTATTTTCACAGCGGTCGCCAACAGAGTGAAAGATGAATTCGAATATAAGGGAGAAGGCGTGGAACAATCGATCGCAGTGGCGACAGAAGCGATCAAAATCCTGAGCCACTGGGATCAGTTGAAGAAAGATTCAGGCAAGCCTTACTTTTACCCATCGTTATTAACGCAACAATCCAAAATTGAAGGAGGAAGTGTTTTATGAAAATCGGAATCGTCGGAGGCACAGGCTTTTACAATTTAGTTGATGGCATGAAGGAAGTGCAGGTTTCTACAGAATACGGAGATGTCGTTGTTTATGAAGGGGAGCATGCAGGAAAAGAAATCTATTTCCTTCCGAGGCACGGGAAATCTCATGACAGCCTTGCCCACCAAATCAATTACCGGGCAAACATGATGGCCTTGAAACAGCTCGGTACAGACCACGTGCTTGCGATGTGTGCGGTCGGTTCTTTGAATCCTGACATCCCGGTCGGGGCGCTTGCCCTCCTGGATCAATTTATGGACGTCACGACGAAACGTGTTTCGACTTATGATAAATACTCCGTGGAAATCACGCAGCCGTACTGTCCGGATTTGAATGCGACATTCTTAGAGGCTGCCAAGGAGCTTGACATGGAAATCACACCAAAAGCGAACTACATCTGTGTGGACGGTCCCCGTTATGAAACGGCATTGGAAATCAACATCTACAAGCAGTGGGGGATGGATGTTGTCGGCATGACGAATGCGACAGAAGCGATTCTGGCAAGAGAACTCGGCATCGCCTATGCGGTCGTTACGATGTCGACAGACCTCGCGGCAGGAACGACGGACGTTCCACCGGATCTTGATACACATAAAAATGTCGTCATTGAGAACCAGGAAAAAATCAGAGACCTTTTCCTGAAGACGATTGAACTGGCGACCGATGACAAACCATCGATCGCGCATGAAGCTTATGCGAGAGCGTTGAAGGCACGTGAAGCAAAACTTGAAAAGTTAGAAGCGACGCAGGCGTAAAATGAGCCTTGTCATCAGACAGGCGGAATGGATCGACAAGGAAGGTGCAGTGAAGAGGGGAGACATTCTGATCAACGAAGGGAAAATTGAAAAGATTTTCCCTTCTGGATCTTATCTCGGCAGCCCTGACACCCGGGAGATCGATGCCAGCGGGCAGTTAATCATCCCTGGTATGACGAATGCGCATTATCACTCGTATTCCAACCTGCTCAAAGGTACAGAAACCGACCTTCCTTTAGAGCTATGGTCGTTATATACCGTGGCTTACGGCCATTCCTTAACAGATGAAGATATCTATCTGGCCGTCTTGCTGGGAGCAGCAGAAATGATCCGAAGTGGGGTGACTTCCTGTTTGGACCACTTCCCGCACATTCCGAAATCGGAAAGCGCATTGGGAGCCTATCTGGAATCAGGGATGCAGGTATCCTTCGCTCCGATGATTCACGATGTGCCGGATCATCACTTTCTTCAATTGGATTTACCTGATGATCTAAGAAGGATACTGGAAGCCCCGCGCCGATCGTCAGCGGAAATGAATGACTTTTACAGCGGATTGATCGAGAAGTGGCATGGAAAAGAGGGACGGATCCAGCTGACGGTCGGTCCGAATGCCCCGCAAAGGTGTACCGCTGAAGCGTTGGAATTGTGTGATCATCTCAGCAGGACCTATGACATCCCTATCCATACCCATCTCTTGGAAACGAAAATCCAAAGAGATTACGGAAGGCGCCATTATGGGGACGGCGGCGTGCTTAAACACTTGGATCAGGCCGGCATTCTCGATGAGCGCCTCACCGCCGCCCATGCGATCTGGGTTGATGAATGGGAAATGGATCTCCTCAAGGACCGAGGCGTATCAATCGTTCATAACCCGGCAAGTAACATGATTTTGGGCAGTGGACAAGCGCCGGTCTTTGATTATTTACAAAAAGGTTTCCCTGTTGGATTAGGCACCGATGCTTCCAATTGCGGAACGACGCACAGTCCCTTTGAAACGATGAAACTGGCAGCCATGATGTCAAGAATAGGCGAGAGGGATCCAGGAAAATGGCTGAATGCTTCACAAGTTTTTAACATGGCCACTGGGCAAGGGGCCCGTGTCTTAGGAAATGAAAATCGAAAAGGTGAGATCGCAGAAGGTTTTGACGCCGATCTTGTTTTCCTTAATAAAAACACGACCACATGGGCGAGTACTCACGATGCCGTCACCCAGCTGGTCTTCCATGAAAACGGTTCTTCCGTCGATTCCGTCATGATCCAGGGAGAATGGGTAATGAAGAATAACCAGATCACCTCATTTGATGAGAAACAAGTGATTCAGCGGGTGCAGGAACGAGCAGAAACGCTTCTTGAAAACAGTGCAGAAGCTGTTGCATTCGCGGACAGACTTAGGGTCCATGTGGAAAGGTTTTATCATCACTTTTATAACGGGAGGAATGAAAGATGAGTTATGAATTATTGAAAAAAGAACTGCAGCATGTATCCCATAAGGTTTATCAAAAAGGGTTCACCCAGGCGACAGGTGGAAACATCAGTGTGAGAATTCCAGGGACAGACTATGTGCTGATTAAAAGAAGCGGGGTCAGCCTCGGGGAAGTGAGCAGGGAAGATGCCCTCGTTGTCAATATGGACGGAGAGGTCATCGAAGGCCAAGGAAAGCCTTCGAAAGAAATCGGTTTTCACCTTGGTGTCTATAAAGTCCGCCCTGACGTCAACGCGGTCGTCCACTGCCATCCCAACTACGCGATTGGCTATGCCTGCTTAGGGGAAGAGCTTCCTCTTCCTACCGTGACGGCGAGAAAACTTCTCGGACATGTACCGGTGGCGGACGTCGCACCATCAGGGTCCAAGGAACTTGCGCAACATGTGACAGACGTTTTCACCCAGTACCCGGATATCAAAATCACGCTGATGAAGGATCATGGTGTCTGCTCCGTCGGGCCGACGCTCGAAGCGGCTTACAACGTCGTCGATCTTGCCGAAGCAACAGCCAAACAGGCGTTCATACTAACTCAATTACGTGCAGGTGTTCCGGTCACAAACTAATGGGGGGATTATCATGACGGATATTCAACAATTGGTGCAGCGTTATCAAGAAGAAAATCTCGCTCTTCCGATTTGGTTCGAAGAGGGGACCTTAAAAGTCATCGACCAGACAAAGCTGCCTTTTTCTGAAGAGATTATGACTTGTTCCACAGTCGAAGATTTAGGGGAAGCGATTCGTTCCATGCAAATCCGCGGTTCAGGTGCGATCGGCATCTGTGGGGCTTATGGCCTTTACTTAGCGGCCCTTGTCTCTAATGGCGATCCAGAAGCTGTTAAGGAAGCGGGGGTTTTGTTAAAAAGCACACGCCCGACAGCTGTGAACTTAATGAAGACGGTTGATGAAATGACGGCCGCCATCAAGGGGGCTGGGCAGGAGCTTATCGAGGTGATGGAAGCGAAGGCTGTAGAGATTCTGGAACGCCAACTTGCCTTTGAATATGAACTCGGGCGAAACGGAGCCGAGTTGATCGAAGACGGCGATACGGTTATGACCCACTGTCATTCCGGGGCCTTAGGTGGAGCCGGGTATGGAGGCCGGGCTTTATCTGTCATCCGTACGGCCCACGAGCAGGGGAAGAACATCCATGTGATCACTTGTGAAACACGTCCCTATTTGCAAGGCGCCCGCATTACGGCCTATGAACTGAAAAAATTCGGGATTCCACATACGCTGATCACGGATAATATGTCCGGGTTCTGTATGAGTACAGGGAGGATCGATAAGGTCGTTGTAGGCTCAGACCGTGTGTCGGCAAACGGGGATTTAGCCAATAAAGTAGGCACGTACATGCACGCACTGGCCGCTAAAGAACATCATATCCCGTTTTATACAGCCACCTCCAGTCATACGATTGATTTCGAAACACCGAGTGGAGCCGATATTGAGGTGGAAATGCGTGATGCCAGCGAAGTCACCCACCTGAAAGGTATCGCCATCGCCCCTGAAGGAACGGATGCCCTCTACCCGTCATTTGATATTACGCCGAATGCGTTGATCAGCGGGATCATTACTGAAAAAGGTGTAATCTCGGCCCCTTACTCAACGAACTTGAAGAAAGTGAATGCCGAGGCGGATAAAGTCTCTCAGTAAGTACAGGAAGGAGGAACTCTTATGGTAAAAGAAGCGATTCTCGCGTTGATGGCAGGAATCTTCATCGGTGTCGTTTTCAAATTGATCAAACTTCCTTTACCTGCCCCTCCTGTTCTCGCTGGTGTGCTTGGTGTAGCAGGGGTGTATATCGGCGGTAAAATCATCGAAATGCTTTTTATGAGAGTACAGTAACAAAGATATAAAGGAGGAAGGACTCATGAGTCAATATGTGAAAATCGGTAATTTGAACGTAGATCAAGCCTTGTATGAATTCATTGTTTCTGAAGCTCTTCCAGAGAGTGGTGTGGCGGACGAACAATTTTGGAGTGATTTTGAAACTTTGCTGGATGAATTGACGCCAGTCAACCAATCGCTGCTTGGAGAGCGCGACGCTATTCAAAACCAGCTGGATACGTGGTACAAGGAAAATAACGCTGGTTATGAATTTGAAGAGTATAAAGGGTTTCTCGAGGAAATCGGCTACCTTGAACCGAAAGTGGATGACTTCAAGGTAACGACGGAAAATGTAGACCACGAAATCGCTCACCAAGCAGGCCCTCAATTAGTTGTTCCAGTCGATAATGCTCGCTATGCACTGAATGCAGCCAATGCAAGGTTTGGAAGTCTATATGATGCCTTGTATGGGACAGATGTCATCAGTGAAGATGATGGAGCGGAGCAGGGAAGTCACTATAACCCGGTAAGAGGAAAGAAAGTCGTCACGTATGCCAAGGAATTCCTGGACCGGATCGCTCCTTTGGCAGAAACCTCTCATAAAGATGTGATTACATACAAGGTGACGGGAGGAGAGCTGAGTGCAACACTCAGCGATGGCTCAGAGAGAAGATTGGTCGATCCTGGGAAGTTCAAAGGGTACCAGGGTGTCCCCGATGATCCTTCTGCTATCCTGCTTGAAAATCACGGGCTGCATGTAGAAATTCAACTGGATCCGGATCACCCAATAGGCAAGGATGATCCGGCTGGAGTGAAAGATGTGCTCGTTGAATCAGCGACTACAACGATCATGGACTGTGAGGATTCCGTCGCAGCCGTCGATGCCGAGGACAAGGTGCTCGTCTATCGAAATCTGCTTGGTCTCATGAAAGGGGACTTGACCACTTCCTTCAATAAAGGGGGCAAAGAAGTGACGCGTCATCTTCAACCTGACCGCAGTTACACCACTCCTGAAGGTGGCGAAAGGGTGCTCAAAGGTCGTTCACTGATGTTCATCCGCAATGTCGGCCACTTGATGACAACCCCTGCGATTTTGGATAAAAACGGAGACGAAGTGCCGGAAGGGATCGTCGATGGTGTCGTGACCTCTCTCTTAGGTAAACATGACCTGCTTCAAAATGGAAAATATCAGAACTCTGTTGAAGGATCGATCTACATCGTCAAACCGAAAATGCATGGTTCAAAAGAAGTAGCTTTTGCGAATAGCCTTTTCAATAAGATTGAAGACATGCTTGGCCTGGAGCGCCATACCATTAAAATCGGGGTGATGGATGAAGAGCGCCGGACGACCTTGAATCTAAAGAACTGCATTCATGAAGTAAAAGAGCGGATCGTCTTTATCAACACGGGCTTCCTTGACCGGACAGGGGATGAAATCCATACCTCCATGGAAGCGGGAGCGATGATTCGAAAACAGGAAATGAAAACATCCACGTGGTTGCAGGCGTATGAACAGTCCAATGTCAATGTAGGAATTGAAACTGGACTGATCGGCAAAGCTCAAATCGGAAAAGGGATGTGGGCGATGCCTGAGTTGATGTACAACATGATGGAGCAAAAAGGAAGTCAGTTGATAGCAGGGGCGAATACAGCCTGGGTACCATCACCGACAGCAGCCTCCCTCCATGCGCTTCATTACCATGAGATCAATGTAAAAGCGATACAGGAAAAGATCCTTGAGAATATCACAGACAACATCAACGACATTCTCCAAGTGCCTGTCGCCTCTTCGACCAACTGGAGTGAGCAGGAAATCCAGCAAGAACTTGAAAACAATGCCCAGGGAATTCTCGGATACGTGGTACGCTGGGTGAACCATGGCGTCGGTTGTTCCAAAGTCCCTGATATCAACAATATCGGCTTGATGGAAGACCGTGCGACACTAAGAATCTCCAGCCAGCATATGTCCAACTGGCTGCATCACGGGATTGTCACCGAAGAACAGGTGGAACAAACCTTGAGAAAGATGGCCAAGGTCGTAGATGAACAAAACGCTCATGATTCCGAGTATAGACCGATGACTCCTGATTACGAACAATCGATTGCTTATCAGGCTGCGAGAGATTTGATTTTTGAAGGGACCAAACAGCCGAATGGTTATACCGAACCGATTCTGCATCAGCGGAGAAGAGAGCTGAAGGAAAACGTTTATATCTAATCAGAAGGAAGAGCTTAAGGCTAATTGCAGCCTTAAGCTTTTTTTGTGAACGTTATACTTTCCTCACTGTAAAGAAAGTACGCGATTGTTTTTTCCATGAGATGAGCATTATAAAGTGGCTTTTAGTAAATATTAGAGGTTGAAACAGGAGGTGAATGCATGAAGATCAAAGGACCGATTTTATTAGGCATTTTAATTGCAGCTATTTTGAACGGTTGCGCTGGCAACGAACCAAATGAACCGGAAGATGTGAATTACCAGCCGACACGTTATGACCAGGACGATCAAAGAAACCGTTTGGACAGAGATAACGGCGAGGATACGAGGCCTGATGTTGATTATCCGATCATCGATAGAGAGGACCAGGAGATTGAGTTTGGTGACAGGGAAATTGATCTTGAGGACCCTTTTGATGAAAGAAACAATAATGACGATAATCGGGAAATGGTTGAATAACTGATAACAAAGCATCGTCGTACGTCAGAAAATCCCTGGCCTCTGCCGGGGAATATTTCGTCCTGTGGACTTTTTTAGGAGTAATATTCTTTGTCACTTTTGAGCTCGAAAAACTTTCAATTTATCAGGTCATCCACTGAATTTTATCTACTTTAGGTGAGGAGATGCTTGAGCATACTTACCTTTCTGTACTGTACTCCCCAGGATTTCATCCATATTTTTAGCATGATTAAAGACCTTCATTTACCAGTTTACTTCTAATGCGCGTGTGGTAACATATACATAATTAGAACAAACGTTCGTATTTATATTAAGGAAGTGATCATCAATGAATGGCGTATTGAGAAGGGGTTTAGAGGAGAAACAACAACTGGAACTCATCTACATGGCTGACAAAGGGAAGATCTCACACCGGGTCATCCGCGTAGTATCTATCAAAGAGGAGACCGTCCTGGCTTATTGTTATACACGTAAGACGGTGCGGTCATTCAAGCTCGCCAATATTTTGTCGGTAACCCCTTATAACAAGTGGAAGAAGTATAAAAAGACACCTTGAAATCCAGTCATCGAAATATGGTGAATGTACGGTTGCTCTAGCGGAAACTAGAGAAGATATCTTAGAATCGTTGAGATTTACAAGAAATAAGTATGTAAAAAAAGAACCACAAAATAGTGGTTCTTTAGTCTTTCATGGATCCTGCCTCACGCGATGTCATGGCGCCTATCCCTGCGTCTACATCCTTTTGAATTTCCTGCTTTACTTTATTTGGATCTGTTCCGGAACGTCCTGGCTTTAATGATTTCGGCTCCTCTATTCTTCCTTGTCCGACTTCGGTTCCTGCCTTTATCTGGTTCTTTGCCACTACCTATCACCTCCATATTTGTAGGTTTAGCGACAACTTAAAAAATAATCACGTGTATAGACCTTTCCTTCCTGGCGGGAAGGGATGAGTGATCTTTAAATGAAAAACACACGCCGGCTAATCTTGCGTACTTGAATGTGAAGGAGAAGATTCTTCCTCTACCTCTCTCAGTTCCTCATTCAAAGCTGCATGATCAAGGTCATCACCAATAAACACTAAATTGTTTTCCAAATTTAGAGGAGAAGGGGTAAAACTTGGCATTCCATAAGCATATTGAAAAAGTTGAGTACCTGGTTGACCTGTAAGTCGAATATATCCCTTAATACGATAAATCTGCTCAGGCATGGATTTCAAGAAGTTTTCAAATCGTTCCTTGTTGACGGGAGAGGAGAATGTATGAACATATGTCTTAATATGAAGGTGATCAATCGTCTGCTCTTTTTCATGCTCATTTCTTTGTTTAGTTTCTATAATTGAAAATGTATCCCAGGGAACTTGAGCGTGCTTAGCTGCAAGCACCTTACCACCAGGGTTTATTTCATTTAATTCTCTCATCAATTTCTCTTTATTTCGTATAGTGAGCTGATCTGATTTATTCAGAATGACAAGGTCTGCATGCTTGACTTGTTCTGTAATCAGCTTTCTGAGTGGGATTCTGAGGTTATGCCGTCCCGCCCAACTATTGGGATCGACCATGGTTATGATCGAATTCACTTTAACTTTATTGGATAAAAAGGGAGTTAAACACGCATCTAATACCTCAACCGGGTGTGCAACACCTGTCGTTTCTATATAGAGTACATCCAGATCATGATGGTAGAGGATATCCGAGATTTGAGTTTCCAGTTTATCAGAAAGAGTGCAGCAGACACAGCCGTTTAACAGTTCTTTTAAAGGGGTGCCCTCAGGCAATGACTGGGTATCGATCGGCAGTTCGCCTGCTTCATTCATAATCACGCCCACTTTTCGTCCTCTTTGATATTCTTCTTCCAGTATTCTCTGCAATAGCGTTGTTTTTCCTGAACCTAAGAAACCAGAAAGTATGTGGATTCCGGTATGTGCCAATACATAAACACTCCTTGTAAAGTAAGTATTAGTGCCTTGCTAGTTCACATCATTTGTCATCCGTAAATTATTTTAATAGTAATGATTACGAATATTTGTGAAGGCTTACATTTTAACTTCATTTAATGAAAGATGCAACATTTTCACCCCTTTGTATTTACCCACGAGAGAGTAAAAGGGAAGGAAGAAATTAAATAAAAAATGAATTTATGCTTGTCCTCATAGAAATTAAGTGATACATTATTCTTTGTAAGTTAAATAGTAATCATTACTATTAAAACGTTCTATTGATTCGTAACGTAGGGGAACATCCTTACATGAAAAATTATCGATCATTGATTATTTATATCCCCAATATGTATGAAATCACCTGAGTTCATTCACAGAAGAAAGCCAGAAGGAAATGTACTCGATCCACCCAGAAAAATGGAAACAGACAAGGTACATAGAGAGATTCGGATTCGGAGGTGAAACGATGAGTGATTATTTACTTAACATACTAACGGACAATATTATAAGTACCCTGCCACAAAAACAGCGGGATCTATATAACTATGTCATTAAAATGGAGGATGACATGGCAGAAGAAGTGGATTCCGCAGGAGAATTTATAACCCGTCTTAAACTTGAATCTCCTCATAAGCTAGCAGCGGACCATTTTGAATTAACTTTATTTGAATTATTGCAGGTGATGAAAGAGATCGAGGAGGAAGTCGCTCGACAGCTTCCCTCGAAGATGGACGCTGTCAAATTCATCGATTGTACAGACTCTATTCATGCTGACTTGAACGTAAAAAAGGATCAAAAACTTTATTTTGTATCACTTCCGCATTCGTAACGAAACTGGAATCGATCAGAGGAGGAAATAGGAGCGGAGCTCTGTAATTTTATGGGGCCGTCTACGCTTACGATCATAAGAGTGAGGAGGTTTTGATCATGTTGGATGATCTATATCGTAAAATTGTAATGGACCACGCCAAATATAAACGAAATTATGGAGCGATGGACGGAGAAAGAGATATTCATAAAATTCATTATAAAAATCCCACTTGCGGAGATATGATGGTCTTATATTTAAGCGTAAAGGAAGGGAGAATGGAGGATTTATCTTTCGAAGGTGAAGGCTGCAGCATTAGTATGGCTTCATGCTCCATGATGACTGAGCTTTTGAAAAAGCATACCGTGGGGGAATGCCTGAAGAAGAGACGTGCTTTTGAACGCTTAATAAGGGAAGGACACCGGGAGGATGGGATTGAATTAGGGGATGCCGCATCACTCCAGGGTGTACATACATTACGTGCCAGACATAATTGTGCACTTATGCCTTGGCAAGCACTTGATCGATGGTTGAAGGAGCAAAAAATATGACGGAGATGGATACAAGAATACCTGTAACCATAGTGACGGGGTATTTGGGATCGGGAAAGACCACTTTCCTTAATCATCTACTGAAGCATACAGAAGAAAAGACAGCACTCATCGTGAACGAGTTTGGAGATATAGGGATTGATGATCAGCTCATTGAACAAACGAAAGAAGAAATCATCGAAATAAACAGTGGCTGCATCTGCTGTAATGTACGCAAAGATTTAATTGATACGTTATCCATGCTTGCGATATCCAGGGACGAGAAAATGATTGAGTTTGACCGTGTGATTATTGAAACGACAGGACTCGCTGATCCTGCTCCTGTTGTGCAGACATTCCTGATGGATAAAGAAGTGGTCGAAGATTACTTCATCGATGTGGTTTGTACATTGGTTGATGCGAAGCATATTTCCAGACACTTGGATCAACAGGGGGAAGCTATCAATCAAATCGCTTTTGCCGACGTTGTCCTTGTCAACAAAGTGGATTTGGTAACAAAGGATCAGCTCACGGATCTGCGAAAAAGATTGGAACGCATCAATCCCACCGCCTCTCAACACCTCTGTGAAAACAGCCGGATTTCACCAGGTGAAGTTCTTGGGATTTATTCCTTTGACTTGCAGGAAAAATTGAGAGGACATCCAGATTTTTTGAACAGCCATCACCATTCCCATGATGATGAAATATCTTCTTTGGCTCTTCGGGAAGTGAAGCCATTGAATTTGAAAAAGCTAAACCTTTGGTTATCCTTTCTCGTTCAAATTCAGGGAGAGAAGTTATACCGTTACAAAGGGGTTTTGAACATTGAGGGAAAAGAGAGACGCTTTGTTTTTCAAGGTGTTCATATGCTTTTTGCAGGCGAGGAAGCTGGTTCGTGGGGAGATGATGAGCGGGTAAGTGAGCTTGTATTTATTGGAAAGAACTTAGATAAAAAAAGTCTTACGGAACAGTTCCAGCAGTGTGTGACGGAGTAGAAATTTTTTTACACAGTTTTAAATCGTAATCATTACTTTTATAGGAGGGTAACAATGGAGAAGAAAATACCAGTCACGGTCTTGAGTGGTTACTTAGGTTCAGGAAAAACCACGTTACTCAATCATCTATTAAACAACCGCGATGGACTTAAAATCGCTGTCATCGTCAATGACATGAGTGAAATCAATATCGACGCAGACTTAGTAGAGAAAGGCGGCCATTTTTCCAGAGTGGATGAGAATTTGGTCGAGATGTCCAATGGCTGCATCTGCTGTACGTTAAGAGAAGATTTATTGATTGAAGTGGAGAAGATTGCAAAAGCCGGGGATGTGGATTATATCGTGATTGAGTCAACAGGCATCAGCGAGCCTGTGCCGGTTGCCCAAACCTTTTCTTATATCGATGAAGAGCTCGGAATCGACCTTACCCGGTTCTGTCGTTTGGACACGATGGTAACGGTGGTGGACGCTTACCGGTTTTGGCACGATTATGAATCCGGAGACCGTCTGTTGGACAGAAAGCAGGCGGTAGGGGAAGAGGACGAACGGAATCTTGCAGATCTGTTGATCGACCAAATTGAATTTTGCGATGTGCTTCTATTGAATAAATGCGACATGGTGACGGAGGAGCAACTGAATGCATTGACAAAAGTGGTGCGGACGGTACAGCCTGATGCGGAAATCATCCCAACTACGTTCAGTGAAATCGATCCAGAGAAGATTATCAATACGCATCGCTTTAATTTTGAAAAGGCGAGTCAATCGGCTGGGTGGCTCCAGGAATTGATGGCAGGCCCTGAGGCCCATACCCCGGAAACAGAAGAATATGGCATTCAATCTTTTGTATATAAGAGAAGGCTTCCTTTTCATTCCCAACGCTTCTACGATTGGATCGGCCGGATGCCGACTTCGATAGTAAGGGCCAAAGGAATCTCCTGGTGTGCCACAAGGAATGATCTGGCGCTTCTTTTATCACAAGCAGGTCCATCGGTTTCCATAGAACTGGTCTCCTACTGGGTAGCTGCTCTCCCGAAAGAACAAAAAGATCGTACGATTATGCAAAACCCGGATGTGTTGAACGATTGGGATGTGGAGTATGGTGATCGAATGACCAAGCTTGTCTTCATTGGAGTGGAACTTGATAAGGAAACGATTACCAAAGAGTTGGATGAGTGTTTGGTAACGCCTGAAGAGGCGGACATGGAATGGTCGGAGATGGAAGATCCATTTAACTGGGAAGTCAAATCCTACCAATGAAAATGAAGAAGGTGACAACATGATACTATCCCGTGAGTCTATACGGAACAAGGTGGAGAAAGAGGAGTTGGGCATCAATCCATTTATCCTGGATCATGTTCAGCCTGCTTCTGTTGACTTGACACTGGGCAGGCACTTTATGACAGTAGACGAACATAGTACAGGCCAACTGTCTTTCAAACAGAAAGCTTCCTATCGCGATATCTATATTGGCCATAATGAATCCATAATTATCCCTCCTCATTCATTTATTCTTGCGACGACGAAGGAATGGGTGAAATTACCTGATGATCTCACCGCATTTGTCGAAGGGAGAAGTTCCATCGGGAGGATGGGGTTGTTCGTGCAGAATGCAGGCTGGGTGGATCCGGGATTTGAAGGACGCATCACGCTGGAATTGTTCAATTCAAATCGGTGCCCGATTGAATTGACGGAGGGGTGGAGGATCTGTCAACTCGTTCTTGCCCAGATGGATCGACCGACGAACGCCTATCAAGGTAAATATAGGGGTCAATCCAGTACAACAGCTAGTGCCGTATATCGAGATAAAGAGAATCATTTTTAAAAATTTTAAATCGTAATGATTATTATTAAAGGAGAGCATACAGAATGGCTAAGAAATCTAAAGTAGCAAAAGAGAAAAAAAGACAGGAGATGGTAGCGAAATACGCGGAACTTAGAAAAGAGCTGAAAGCCAAAGGGGATGATGAAGCACTTCGAAAGCTTCCTCGTGATTCCTCTCCCACACGTTTAACAGGGAGGTGTGAAGTGACGGGAAGACCACGTGGATATATGAGAAAGTTCAAGATGTCCCGGATCGCCTTCAGAGAATATGCACATAAAGGTCAGATTCCCGGTGTGAAAAAATCAAGCTGGTAAGTGACCAGTGACCGGCCTTCTGTCCCTGATGAAGAGCAGGTAGATCAGGATTATGATATCTAATGAGTAAAGGGTGAAGTCTATTGGACTTACAAACAGCCATCCATACCTTAAAAGAAAAAGGATATAAACGTACAAAACAAAGAGAGAGAATGCTGAAGATTTTCATCGATCAGCATCATTATCTGGCAGCTAAAGATGTCATAAGGGACATTCAGCAATATTTCCCTGGTGTCAGCTATGCCACCGTTTATAAAAACCTTTATCTTCTAACAGAGGAAAAGCTATTGGAAACCATAGAGATGAATAGGGAAAAGCATTTCCGGCTTGCGCGTCCGGGCCATAAGCATCTCTTTATTTGTAAGGCATGCAGGGAAACGAAAGATATAGACCTTTGTCCGATGGAACTCATCAAGAATGATTTGGAAGGGTATGTTATTGAAAATCACAAATTTGAAGTTTATGGGATCTGTCCTCAATGTCATTGAAATGACAGGGAGCGCATATTAAAAGTAATGATTACTATTTACAAATAGTAATGGTTACGATAATATCAAGTGTGGAATAGAAGGAGGAGAACAAATGTTTAAGAAATTTTTAGGATTATTCAGTTTATGTTTCGTGATCTTTACCATGGCTGCATGTAATGGGGAAGAGGCAAGCAGTGATGAAAGTGAAAAAGAAACGCAGGATTCAACGGAAGAGATGAAGGTGTTTACTACGGTTTATCCGCTACAGTTTTTCACAGAACAAATCGCTGGAGAGTCAGCTTCAGTAGAATCTATTCTGCCACCGGGAACCGACCCGCATACTTATGAACCAACGACGAAAGAAATGATAGAAATCGCTGAATCGGATGCTTTCATCTATAACGGTGCAGGATTAGAGCCTTATGCGAAGAAAATCTCTGATTCTATCGAGTCGGAAGATGTTCAAATTCTCGAAGCATCCAAAGGAATAGATTTAAAAGATCACAGTCATAACCACGGCGAAGAAGATAGCCATGACGACCATGCTCACGGTGAGGACGACCATGCCGACGAAGAAGGTAGTCATGACGAACATTCCGGTGGTGAAGATAGCGACGAAGAGGGACATGAGAGGCATCATCATGGCGATCAGGACCCTCACGTTTGGCTGGATCCAATCCGTTCCATTGAAATGGCCGAACATATTAAAGATACATTAGTTGAAATAAACCCTGAACAGGAAGACGTATTCCTAGAAAATTTTGAGAAGCTGAAAGAAGATCTTGAACGTTTAGACGAAGAGTTCCATACGAAGATGGAAAGCCTGCCTGGGAATAAGATTATCGTATCCCATGCCGCCTATGGCTATTGGGAAGAAAATTACGGCATAGAGCAGGTGGCGGTGTCTGGACTAAGCCCTGCGAATGAACCTTCACAGAAGGACCTGGAAAATATCGTGAAAACGGCTGAAGAAAATGGCTTGAATCATGTCCTTTTCGAACAGAATGTCACCCCTAAAGTAGCAGAAGTTGTACGCCAGGAAATCGACGCCGAGACGTTACGCATCCATAACTTATCTGTCTTAACAGAAGAAGATCTTGAAAATGATGAGGATTACTTCAGCCTCATGAAGCGTAACTTAGAAGTCCTTTCAACCGCTTTAGCGAATCCTTCGGCAGCTTCAGAAAACACGGAAGAATCTGAGGAGCACGATCATGACCACAGCCATGAACATGGGCATGACGAAGAAGCGCAGAAAATTTATGACGGCTATTTTGAAGACAGCCAAGTGGAGGACCGAAAACTTTCCGATTGGGAAGGAGACTGGCAGTCGGTGTACCCACACCATAAAGACGGAACGCTTGATGAAGTCTATGCTCATAAAGCAGAAGAAGGGGACAAGACATCGGAAGAATACAAGGAATATTATGAGCAGGGGTATAAGACAGATGTGAATCGTATTGATATTCACGGAAAGACCGTCACTTTTTATGAAGATGGAAAAGAACGATCCGGGGAATATGTCTCGGATGGGTATGAAATCTTGACTTACGATAAAGGCAATAGAGGGGTAAGATATATCTTCAAACTGGAGGAAGAAGCGGAAGGCCTTCCAACGTATATTCAGTTCAGTGACCATAGTATCTATCCAACCAAAGCGGGTCACTATCACCTGTACTGGGGCGATGACCGTGAGGCTTTGCTTGAGGAAGTGACCCACTGGCCGACCTACTATCCATTAGATATGGATGGACAGGAGATCGCCCATGAAATGATGGCCCATTAAGATACTATTCTGGTTATCATAACTATTCCGGTGATCATAGAAGGGGGAAAAGCTGAAGACTGAACATGGTCTTCGGCTTTTCTATTATTCGCGCATGAATACATAGGGGTGGTCAATGATCTATTCTACAAAAACACATCACACCCAATTGGAGTATGGAGAGGAATAAGTATGAAACAGACGCATAAAACGATCGATTTCACATGCAAAAGCGATTTCAACATGCCTATTGAATGGAGAAGGAAATTACAGATCGAAGACGGCATGACCGTCACGTTTAACGTCGTGAATCATCGGATTGTTATTAAGCCCGCTTACGAAAGAACCCTGGATGTGATGAGCACGGTGGGAAGAAAAGGACTGATTTATGTACCGAAAGAAATACGTACCTACTTTGAGCGGAAAGGCTTGAAACGTTTCCATATGGATATAGAAGAAGGAGAGATGGCTGTAATCATGAAGCCTATGCAAGAATAAGGAGAATGGCTTTCAGATATTGGGAAGTATCGTTTGTGTTCCATCCCCTATGGATTTCACTACCTATCTCCCCCCATATAGGCATATGCCTCTTCCACATTGTAAACATGCTAGGAGCGAACCACCATGCCGTGGTTCGCTTTTTTTCGTTATCCATCAGGCGGCTGTCCATACTCTTGTAAAAGAATGATTTCATGGCCTGAATGAAGGATGATATTAAAATTACTCCTGCTTTATGGTGTGCTCAGAGACTGTTGTTGATTTGAGCGTATCCTTGGATGTTCAAGCGACCAATAGTCATCGTTCTGATGAATACCCACCTTCAAATTCGGAGTCCTACAATCGAATGAGGCCTTTGGATGAATTTTAGGAAAAGCCATTGGTTCATACGCATATTTTTCTTCTTTAGATAGTAGATTGTTTTAAATAGTAACGTTTACGATTTAACAAATGGAGGAGGATGCTGTTCGTGCTCATACCGACGTATATGATTAGTGGCTTCTTAGGAAGTGGAAAAACCACCGTTTTATTAAAACTGATCGAAGAATGTGAGAGGAAGAACCAACGGGTAGGGGTGATTTTGAATGAACTGGGAGAAGTGAATATCGAAAAACCTCTCTTTCAAAAACAAAACGTGAAAGAACTATTAAATGGCTGCATATGCTGTACTATCAAGAAAGATTTAGAGACGACACTGGATGAATTGATAGAGGAGGCGCAAAGGAATAAGCTGGACCTTTTAATTATTGAAGGAACAGGCGTTTCCAACCCTCTCGAAGTGAAGAAAGTATTAGAGAATCCTGTTTATTCGTCTCATTTCCGTTTGTATTCGATGATTAGTTTGATAGACTCCAGTACCTTTTTAGAGTATCAAAGTGTTTTTTCAAGCACTGCGGACATACGGAAACTGCTGGAAGAACAGATGACCAGCGCCGATGTCATTCTGTTAAACAAACAGGATCTTACTAAAGAGAAGACCTTAAATAAAACCATCAGGAAAATCAAAGGTCTTGCAGGAGATTCCGTTCCGATCTTTCAGACGACCTATGGGCGGGTCCCACTGGAGGAGTTATGGAAGAGACGAATCGATCATTCTACTTCTACCCATTCTTCAACGGAAATGAGAGAAGAGGCGGCCCATTCCCATCATCATTCCGGGTTGCAGGCAATAAAGATTGCCCCCGTGCCAATGGTGAAGAAACAGGAGCTGGAACATTGGTTGAGCCACTTACCTAAAACGGTCTTACGAGGAAAAGGAGTCGTGAATCTTGCAGGGCATGAAGGACTTTATTCCTTTCAATATTCCTCCAACACCCTGGAGTTTGAAAAGATTCAACAACAAGCAGGAATTCATCCGGCCATCATTTTGATCGGCGACCGGATCCAGCGGACCGAACTTCTGAACAGCTTCAACCGGATAGGAAAGCGATAAAGGAACAGCTGAAACTTAAGGACCGCAGAATGGATGATTGATGGTGGAACGAGAATAAGCATGGGATAGGAGGAAGCTATGACTTTCAGGCTTTACAACACAGTATTGGATGTGACAGCCGTTTTAGCTTTTGTTATGGTTGCTTACTTTGTTACGTATAGTCAATGGCTTGGAAAGAGTGCTTCAATGATCCTGCCCGGTTCTTTCAATCAGCTGAACACGATCTTTCTCAGTCTCATCATTGAGGCCATTCCTTTTGTACTCATCGGCGTTCTCATTGCCGGGTGTATCCAAATGTTTATTACAGAAGAACATGTGAAGCGGTGGATCCCGCAAAATAAGTACCGGGCGATCCTGATGGGCTGTCTGGTGGGATCTGTTTTTCCCGCGTGTGAATGTGGCATCGTCCCCATTGTCCGCCGGTTAGTAGCAAAAGGAGTGCCCTTGCCCGCGAGTATTGGATTTCTTCTGACGGGACCATTGATCAACCCGATTGTCATTTTATCTACGTATATGGCCTTTGGGAATGATATGAGAATGGCAGGGTTACGGATGGGCGTGGGTTTTGTTGCGGCGCTGCTGATCGCCCTCTTCATCAGCACTTTATTCAAGTCCAACCAGCTCAAACATTCGGTTTCCGGTTTGTATGGTTCTGAAGGGTCCCCGCAAACAGAAGTATCGTTCATGAAAAAGCTAAAAGGAATGTGTGTCCATTCGATTGACGAATTCTTTGATATGGGAAAGTACTTAATCATTGGTGCTTTCGTTGCTGCCTTTGTTCAAACGTATGTACAAGCCCAGTCCCTCTTTTTGTTCGGCGAAGGATTGATGGGGGCGACGGTCGTCATGATGGGACTTGCTTTCGTGTTGTCCTTATGTTCAGAGGCGGACGCTTTTATCGGAGCATCCTTCAGCAGTTTGTTCCCTTCCGGCGCTGTTTTAGCCTTCTTAATCTATGGACCTATGATCGATTTGAAAAATACCATCATGTTGTTGAGTGTGTTCAAATCCAGGTTCGTGTTCACATTGTTCCTTTCCATCACGGTCATTGTTTTCGTATGTACGATCACTATATCTATGGTGGGCAGGTGAGTAGGCGGTGCGCTTTCACTTTTATCAATTCATGAAACTGATCCTATTAGCCGCCTTCGCTTTTTTCCTTATTCAATTGCACCATACCGGGGATATTGTGAAATTGATCAACCCCAAATATGTCCTGATGAGTCAGGTGGCCGCAGGTGTGATCGTTCTTCTGTTCTTCGTCCAGCTGGGGAGAGTATGGCAGGGGAATAGCAATGAACATGCCTCCTGCGCTCCCGGGTGTACCGAGGACCATGATCACAAGCAGTCGTATGTAAAAAGGTGGGTGAGTTACTTGGTTCTCCTTTTTCCTTTATGTACAGGGTTTGGATTGGAGCTCACCTCCCTGGATGCTACGATTGCCAAAAATAAAGGTTCCCTTCTCCCACAAGGAGGAAATGCTTATCAAGAGGAAGCATCATCGAAACCACCGACTCTCGATGAGAACAAGCCGATCCCCAATAACAACTATTTGACGGATGAGGAATATGAACAGAAAATGGGCCTTCTCAACGATGAAGTGATTGAAATGAACGAGGATATTTTCGCTTCGTATTATCATGAAATAGAAGAAAATCTCCATCAATATAAAGGGAAAACAATTCAAATGAAAGGTTTTGTTTACAAAGAGGAAGGATTAGATCCCAATCAGCTCGTGGTGGCAAGGTTTCTGATCACCCACTGCGTCGCCGATGCCAGGGTCATTGGATGGTTGAGTGAATCGGATGAGGCCGTTAACTTTGGTGTAGATACGTGGGTGGAAGTGCGTGGTGTGATTGATGTTGGTGAGTATAATGGTGTCGAACTTCCAATCATTCAGATAAAAGAAATTACCCCGATCCCTGAGCCGACCAATCCTTACATTTTCCCTATTTTGACGAAGGTTCTTTAAAGTCCGTCATAATTAAGGGACAAACCTTTTCGAAAAAAATAAAAAATTTTCAAATTCATAGACACTAAACACACACTTCCTTCGATTATAGAATTGAGGAAGTGTTTTTCTATGCACAAATCCTCCATCTTTCCATAAGAATAGGAGAATCCAAATGAACTATATCAAAGCGATCAACGCCTTCTACGATCACCAGGAATTCAACCCTCTGACTTCTGCCGCCATCAACCTTTGGCACAGCCTCATGCATGTGAATAACAAATCCCGCTGGAAAAAAGAATTCTCGGCTTCGATGACGGTCCTTTGTCTGAAATCCAACTTGAGCGAGAGCAGTATTAGGAAAGCACGCAAGGAACTCGTGGAGAAAGGGTATGTGACGTTCACTTCGAGACCAGGCAACCAGGCTCCCATCTATCGGATCACCCCTCTATATGAAGAAATGGACAGCGAGAACGACAGTGGGGAGGAGAACAGTGGCGGCAAGTCGAACGGCAGCGATACCGGCAAGTCGAACACATTAAGTAAACAAAACGAAACGAAAGAAAAAGAAGAAGTAGTAGAAAAGCCAGACGATAATCCCCACCATTTTTACGAAAACAACATCGGGACACTGTCACCGTTCATCGCAGAGAAAATTACCCAGTGGTGTGAAGAGTTGTCTGATGAACTCGTCATCCAATCGATGAAGCTTGCGGTCGAGAGCAACAAGCGTTTCTTCAGCTATTGTGAAGGCATTTTGAAACAGTGGCAGCAAGGTGGCGTCCGCACCCTAAGAGGAGCGGAACGAGCCCAGCAGGATCACAAGAAGCAGAGGACCAATTCGAAACATGAGAAAAACAAATCGGTGTTCGATAAGTTGAGAGAGGAGGTACGGGTATGAAGAGAGAAGAAGCTATCGAGGTGCTCGAGACGATCAGTGAATTGTATCCGCAGAAATTCGATATCACCGAGCGTGTCGCAAATATGCTGATTCCGAAGCTTTTGGAAATGGATTATCAAGGGGTGCTGGCCAAGCTTTCCGATTTCGCCGTCCGCAGTCCGTTCCCGCCGACCATCGGAGAAATCGCAGTCTATGAACCGGAGGAAAACCGTCACTTGGAGCAGATGAAAGTGTGGGAAGCGGAAGCAGCGGAAGTATCTGATGAGATCCGCCAGCGGTTCATGGACAAGCTCCGTTTGCTGGCAGAGGAGAAGTCCCATGAGTCATAATCTACAGACGGAACAGGCCGTCTTAGGTATTTTTCTCGTAGACGGGGAGAAAATTAAGCAGACTACGCTCGCCCCAGAGCATTTTTCCCGACACGACCATCGACGCATTTTCTTAGCGATGCAGCAGGTGGACAACAACGGAACGCCGGTGGATATGGTGACGGTCACCACGAGTCTCGGAGAAGAGATCGCCCAGGTCGGGGGAGTGGGCTACTTGCTTGGGCTGGCCGAATCCGTCCCTACAACCGAGAACTTCCACTTCTATGAAAAGCTCCTCATCGAATCCTACACGAACCAGCAAATGAGACAGTCGGCGATCAAGTACATCGAGAATCCGAGTGCCGATGCGTTGCTTGGTTTGAAGCAGCAGCTCCACCTGATGGATAAGGACCAGGAAGCGGATGAGCAGACGGTGAAAGAGCAACTCAGTGACATAGCCATCGAGATGATTTCATCACCTGTCCAGACAGGTTTAGCCACAGGGTTCGAAGACTATGACAAAATGACCGGTGGCGCGCAGCGTGGCGATTTGATCATCGTCGCCGCCCGGCCTTCGATGGGGAAGACCGCCTTCGCCTTGAATATCGCCATGAACCATTGCAAGAACGGAGGAGCCGTCGACCTGTTCAGTCTGGAAATGGGATCCAAGCAGCTGCTGCAGCGGGTGATTTCTTCAGAAGCGCGCATCGACGGGCAGAAATGGCGCTCGATGTGTTTCTCAGCAGAAGACTACAAACGTTCCTTCCATGCCATAGGTGAGATCGCCGAGTGGAACCTTTCTATCCACGAACGACAACAAACCGTCCAGGACATCACGACAAAGATCAGAGCGTCCGTAGCTTCCGACCCCGACCATGATCACCTCATCATCATCGATTACTTGCAGCTTATGAATGTCAAAGGCCGCTACGAACGCCGAGACCTCGAAGTCGGCGCCATCACGCGCGAACTGAAACTCCTCGCCCGTGAACTCAACATTCCGATTATCCTACTTTCCCAACTCTCCCGAAGCGTCGAACAGCGACAAGACAAAAGGCCGATGATGTCCGACTTGAGGGAATCCGGCAACATCGAACAGGACGCCGACGTCATCAGCTTTTTGTACCGCGATGACTACTATTCGCAGGAAGGCAGTGATGTGGTGGAGGTTATTTTGAGGAAGCAGAGGAATGGTCCGATTGGGACGGTGATGTTGGGGTTTGAGAAAGAGTTTGGACGGTTTGCCTGATTTGGATTTGGTTAGTCATAAAATAAAATAACTACCATTGTTCAGATGACCGTAAGCATTATCTTCTAGAGAAAATTCCATTTGTTATAGTCTCTGTTAAATCATTATATTTTAATGGAAGTCTCTACCTACCGCTTAGCTAAAGTGTTAACCTGGTGTGGGTCAAGCACTTTTACTGGGAAATTGACCTTCAGGAACCTTTTGAAGAAAATAACAATAATGACGATAACCGAGAAATGGATGAATAAACAGATGCAACATGTACATCTGAAAAGACCATGGGCAGTGCCAAGGCTATTCGGACTCCCCTTAGATCAGCGAATTCAGGTGAGGTGCTGTTCTAATCCCTGTATGTTCTTATTTATGAGACCTTCATTTACCAGTTTACTTCTAACGGCGTTGTGGTAATATATACATAAATAGAACAAATGTTCGCGTTTATGTTGTGGGAAGTGATGATAATGAATGGAGTATTGAGAAGGGCTTTAGAAGATAAGCAACAACTGGAACTCATTTACACGGGTGACCAAGGGAAAACCTCACGAAGGGTCATCCACGTTGTATCCACCAAAGAAGAGACCATCCTGGCTTATTGCTATACCCGTAAGGTTCATTCGGAAAGTTGAGAGCTGCAACACAATAAGTATAAAAAAGAAACACAAAAAGCTGGGAAAAAATAAGACCTTTCAAATTATTAACCAAAGTGGGAAACCAACAATTTATACTACTAATTTTAATTTAAGAGATTTTCCTACTGCCATTGGTGAGCGTAGCACTAGTCGATTATTTAATGTTACCAGAAATAGAAGTTTAGATATATTGTTTGAAGGGTGATAAAATATATAGCATGAAGCTAGAAGGTTTAAGGAGAACAGAGGAGGATATTGATGGAACCAGAATTGTTGTCACAAGTAAAAAAAGAACTATCTTCATTCCCAGAATATTGGGATGAGAATATTCTATTAAAAAATAAAGTGATTGAAGATCTCAGAGAGTATAGAGAAGACCTTATTGAAAAATTGCTTACAAACATAAAGATAAAAGATGCATATTCACTCAACGTAAGTAGTGGAACTATTTTTAAGATTAATGAATTTATTAGTATGCTACGCTTTAAAAATTATTGGGCAGATAGTTATACCAGGTTCAGTAATGAAATTGGTTTGACTAGTGATTCAAAATATATAAAGTATAACAATGATGTAGTAATAGATTATCCGCATAAGGATTGTGTACTTCAGGGAGGAATGACTAGAGAAGACAGAGGTAAAAATGAAGTTTACCACCATACGATTTTAGCAAGAGAAGAGATTGATATTCTCCTCTCTCCAAAGGTGTTAACTAATGCAAAAAGGTACACTTCAAACGGTATGGAGAAAGCAAACCAGTTTGATCAAAGTGATAATCTTATTTTAAAAGGTAATAACTTGATTGCTTTACATACTTTAAAAGAGCGATTTAGCGGACAAGTCAAGTTAATCTTTATTGACCCCCCTTACAATACAGGTGGCGACAGTTTTAAATACAATGATAGGTTTAATCACTCAACTTGGTTAACGTTTATGAAAAATCGAATTGAAGTAGCTAAGGAACTGTTAGCATCAGACGGCTCTATATGGATTTCAATAGACGACGATGAGTCTCATTACTTAAAAGTTCTGTGTGACGAGATTTTTGGGAGAGACAACTTCATAAACAATGTTGTATGGGAAAAGAAATACACCGTGGCAAACGATGCCAAATGGCTATCTGATAACCATGACCATATTCTAGTTTATGCTAAAGATAAGAATGTCTGGCGTCCTAATCAAATGCCACGTACAGAAGAAATGAATAAAGCATATAAAAATCCGGATAATCACCCTAAAGGGCTATGGAAGTCCACACCTTTACATGCTAAAAGTGGTTCATTAACTGCTGAAAAGTTCAGTTATACTTTTAAAAATGGAGTAACATTTACACCGCCAGCAGGTACATTTTCAAGGTTTTCTAAAGAATCACTTCAAAGAATGGATGAAAATAATGAGATATGGTTTGGAAAGGATGGAACAGCAACCCCTTCAAGAAAAACCTTCCTAAGTGATCTAAAAAACCAAGGAACACCATCCAAGACAATCTGGAGTCATACTGAAGTTGGTCACAACCATGAGGCAAGAGAAGAAACAAAGAAGTTCAACGCAGATGAAGTCTTCTCAACACCGAAACCAGAACGCTTACTCAATAAAATAATTCATCTTGGTTCTAATGAAAACGATATTGTTTTGGACTTTTTCATGGGATCAGGTACTACACAAGCTGTGGCTATGAAAATGAATAGACAATTCATCGGTATTGAACAAATGGATTATATTGAAGATGTTTCTATAGCTAGGTTTAAAAAGGTTATTGAAGGAGAACAAGGCGGTATTTCTAAGGAAGTAAATTGGAATGGCGGCGGTAGTTTTGTTTATGCAGAGTTATATCAATTGAACCAAAAAGCCGTTAGCTCTATTAGCCAAGCTAAAAATGAGTATGAATTGATAAATTTCTTAAATGAAATTAGTCATTACGCACTTTATGATTATAAGGTAGAAATAAACCGCCTAATTGAAGAAATTAACGAACCTAAGGAGAACCTAAGTTTCGATGAGAAGAAAGAACTGATAATACGAGCCCTTGATGCTAACTTATTGTATTTGAATTATTCTGAAATGGAAGACTCTGAATTTGAAATAAGTGATATTGTAAAGGAGTTTAATGACTCTTATTATAATAAAAGCAAGGAAGATTTGTAATGTCAAACGAAATATTGCATTCGCGTATACAAACCAGGTTTAAGGATATATTTGAGGAAATACCTGACGTTCCTAAGTATATTTTAGATAATTTAAATCACGAAATAAGACCATACCAAAAGCAAGCTTTAAGACAGTTTATATACACTCAACGTGCAGACACAGCAGATGTTTCATTTAAACACTTGTTATTTCATATGGCAACAGGGTCTGGGAAAACACTGGTCTTGGCTGGAACAATTTTATATTTATTTAAAGAAAAAGGCTTGCAGAACTTTATTTTCTTTGTAAACAGTGATGCTATCATTAAAAAAACCAGAGATAACCTAACCAATACAAACTCTCCCAAGTATTTATTTAATGATCCTGGAATAGTAATTGATGGTAAAAGTATTAAAATACAATTAGTGGATGTTTTCCCTATCTCACCAGCTGAAAACACTATTTATCTCAAGCTAACTACAATACAAAAGCTTCATTCAGATTTAACTAAACCAGGTGAGAATAAAATCTCATTTGACATGCTGAAGGAAATGAGAACCGTTCTATTAGCGGATGAAGCACATCATATTAACACCTTAACAAAAAGCGAGAAGAAAAAGCTTTCCAAAAAAGAATTAGTAGAAAAGACTTGGGAAAGTACTGTTCAAAAATTGTTAAAACTAGATTACTCAAATAGATTGGTTGAATTCACAGCAACAATTGACTTAGATAATGAAGCACTTTTTAACAAATATTGTGACAAAATAGTTTATCAATATGACTTGAAAAGCTTTATGGATCAAGGTTATTCGAAGAATGTAATACTATTACGTTCTAATCAAGAAGATTTAAATAAAATGTTTAACGCAGCTTTATTAAGCCAATACAAAAAATATATTGCTCAATCTAATGGAGTCGATTTTAAACCAATTATACTTTTTAAATCAAATAAAATTTCTATATCGAAAGAAGCTAATAGAGATTTCTTAGACTTAATTGAAGGATTAAGTGTTGATCAGCTGAAAAATAACATACAGAACGGTTTATCTATTCACGATAATGAGCGAAGTATATGGAATAAAATGTATAAGTACTACGAAATGCGGAATTTAGAAAAGGTCATTGAGGATTTACAATGGGATTTTTCTAATGAATCAATACTAAACGCTAATGAGCAATCCTTAGTTTCTGAAAGCAATGCAATATTACTCAATACATTAGAAGACTTAAACAATCCCATAAGAGCAATTTTTGCTGTAGCTAAGTTAAACGAAGGTTGGGACGTCCTAAATCTATTTGACATAGTTCGTATAAGTGAAGGAGCTACGGCTACGAAAAAAACCACTGATAGTGAAGCTCAATTAATAGGAAGGGGAGCTCGATATCATCCATTTATATTTATGGGTGAAAAATCATATATGAGAAGGTTTGACTTTAAAGAAACTGATCTGAAAGCAATAGAAACATTGCACTATCACACAATAAATGAGAACTCATATATAAAGAAGCTAGAACAATCATTGGAAGCGGCTGATATACAAACAGTAGAAGATCATTACGTGAAGTTAGAGGCTAAGGTAAAACCTAAAATTAAAAAGACGGATTTTTATAAAAAAGGAAAGGTCTACGTAAATAAAACTGTTCCTACATCTGTAAGTGATTACCAGTCTTTAAAAGATTATGGTGTCTCTAAGGAATATTCAATTAGTTATGATGTAGGTGTAGAGAAGAGGTTCGGTTCCAATAAAGAAACCCGGTCTCAAACTGCAAAACACGAGGAATATTTTAATGTAAGTATATCTATGCTAAGGAAGGCTATACAACGCAATAAATTTTATCGATTTAACAATTTGAAAACTTATGTTCCCGCAATTACTTCTATTAAAGATTTCATAGAAGGGGAAAACTTTCTATCGAGCGTATCAATAATTATATCTCTACCGTTAGGACTATCACTCAATGACCTAAGTGCAAAAGAGAAGTTGGGATTTATAGAACAATTCTTGTCTTATGTTGAGGGAAAAATTAAATCGAATTATTTGAAAGAGCGTGGTACCTACTCATTTGAAGGGGTAGACATTTCAAAAGTAATAACTGATTATGTAATAGAAAAGAATAAAGCTTCTGATAAAATACAATTGAACCAAGTTATACAGTCCAAAAACATGAAGAGACATGACTGGTTTGTGTACGATAACGCAGTGGTTAACGGACTTGAATATGAAATGATAGACTTCATAGCCAATATTATTCAAGAATTAGAGGAAATCTATTCTGAAGTTTATTTGATCCGAAATGAAAGGAAAGCAAAGATAGTGGAATTTAATGGTACAAGAGGGTTTATGCCAGATTTTTTACTGTACCTAAAAGATGCTGACTTCACTTATCAAGTATTCCTTGAACCAAAAGGTAAAAAGTGGTACACAGAAGATAAATGGAAAGAAGATATCCTTATGGAGATATCAGACAACCCTGACGTAGTAGTGTTGGCAGAAAATGAAAGTGTAAGATTGCATGGTATAAAATTTTATTCTGAAGATACAGATCTAAGAAGAGAGTTTAAAGAAGATTTTTCAATGAAGGTTTTGAAAAGAAATAAACTCAATAAATAATTGCTATATTGATAAAACGAAAAAAGACCCTACTAGGGTCTTTTTTTTTAGGTTTAATTACTTGTTATATTGTAAAAAAATTCATTTTATCTCATACTTAAACTGTACAAATAATTCCATTGGAGGTAATTATATGCTAAGAAAACCTTTTCATGCAAGGTGCGACGACCGTACTAGACTATCATCCCTTCACCCTGTTGCAGGTGACGCAGGAGATTGGTTTCCCCGTGACATATTAGAACAATTTTCCCTTTCAGCTGTAGGCTTCGACTTTTTTGTCAACTGGAGTAATTATAAACTATCTGATGAATACTGGGTTAAGAGGATATTAAGTGAAGAGGAATTATCCAATGTTAATGATGAGATTTTGGAAGGTTTAATCTATGCTTGTGATTCAAAGGAGTTTGTAGAGGATCTAGCAAGAATACCACAAGGTTCCGTTAAGTATTTAATCTTTAGGGAATCTACTGACTGGAATAACTTAGATGAAGGCGACTTTCCGATATTAAAAGTTAACATTAATTCTGAAGGACGAGTTGATGGTTTTGATAGATTAAATATTTATCAGCTAATGGAACAAATACAATTCTTATCAGGAGGACCAGTACATGTAGGTGGTAAGGGGCTGATCTACTCAACATCCCGTCTTGAATGCTATTTATCTCGTACTGATTCAGCTTGGCCTGGAGATGTTGATTTAGTTTTACTTGATAAGGAGAAAAACCCATTCGCAATAATAGAGTTTAAGAAACACACTCTAACTGAAGACATTGAAAATCACAAGTTTGAAAGGTACTATTCAAATGGAAAGGATACAAGAAAATACAATCGTTTAGCAATTCTTAAAGAAAATATGGGAAACGACATTCCATTGTACATCCTTTATTATCCAACAAAAGAAAAGTTTGATTATGTACTTTTTGAAGAAGCGACTGGTGGATACGGGAGTTTAGAAGCGGGCAATTGCTATGGATTAGATCTGCCTACAAATAAATCTGAACAAACGCAATTTATTAGTAATATAGTAGATATTATTAAGAAGGAGCAATATATTTAAGGAATCTCTAAATGCGATAACTAAATACAGTGTAGGGGGAATAATAATGGTTAAATTTGAAGTGAAAAATAAAGAAGCAATATTGTACGTAGAGGGAGTACGTGAAGATACGTATGGTGAAGAGGAAATGCATATTGCTAAAAGTGTGTTAAGTGCGTTACAAAAGCGTGATGTAATTGCTTTTGAATTTGTGACAGATGGCTCTGTTGAAATATAAGTTCGAATACTTTTTGTGGGGACAGGTTGGGGACTGAAATTTTCATACTGTCCCCAATACAACTTACTAATACAACAATTTCATAAGTGAAATACATTAATTAGTAAAATATCTTACGTAACTTTTACAATTATACACTATTATTATCTCTGGAAAATTCCAGATGAGTCTTCACCCTAGTTAGCAAATTCAAGTATGGAAAAAGGTTTTGATGTAGAAGCAAGAAAAGTGTGGGGAAGACAAACAGAGCGATTATGTGAAGAAAGAGGAATATCACAAGTAGAACTCGCTCATTAAGTTGGTATTAATCGGACATACATCAGTTTCATCAAGCTAAGGCTAAGAGCCCCGATCACTCCTATGCTTTATAGAATTGATAATGTCCATGAAGGACATCCAGGTAGGCTTCTAGTAGAAATCAATGAAACACCGGACTAATCTATAAATAATCGTCAGGAGGGACCATACATAATTTATAAAGAATATTTGTATCTTAAGGTTAAGCGAAATCCATTATTTATTGAGATTTATCAAGCGGATCAATGGATTGCTATGACCAAAATTTATGATCGCCATTTTAAAGTAGAGTCTGATAGCAAGAATGAAGCGGTTCTGGGAATTTTATCGTCAATTAAGGATTGTGACTTGAACGAATATTAGAAAAAGACCTATGCCTCTGAATTTGTCAAAGCTCTTATCGGCATAGGTCTTTTTATGGACAATGGTATCTATTTAAGCACAACCTTCTCCTTAGGTGAGAAACGATTATATAAGCAAACTTTATAAATTAGAGAGTTATTTATGCAGATAGTGGGAGGTGAATAGGGTTTGGGATACTTCTTACAACTTCTCATAGAATCTTCTGATTTTTTCCATTATCATTCGCCTGCGTTCAACCAGAAATTCATCATAGTTATTGGCAGTCATTGAAAATATCGCTTCAGGAACGCAATTCATCTTCATATTTTCTCTTAGCGATGATTCATCATTTATTTCTCCAATTGCTAACTCACTATCAGTAATTTGTTTTCTAACAACCTCCATGTATTTTTCTGGAGCTTGATCCCTGATCGCTAAATTAACTGCTTGTTCCGTATAGACGTAGTTAGCGATTTGATTATAGTGGCGACGGTTATTATATCCATTATTTTGTAAATACTTTTTAGGGAATACATGATGAACATCTCCACGTTCTTCAATTAATTGTTGGACACGTATTGACTTTGATAAAAATGCATAATCGTTATCATAAATCTGTGACATGAGATAAAGGTTGAAATAGGGACTGCTTGCAACAGATGTTTCTAGGTTGTCCATGAAAATGTTCTCCCAATAGGCATCTGATAATTCACCGTTCTCAATAGAGGTGATATAGTCATTTGGGTTATTAGCATTGGCAAACCGTTTTATATCAAAGTCAAACATTGATTCTGGTGAACTTGAATATCTCTCTGTAAGTATTGAAATAACGAGCCACTTTCTAACAGCATGGTTGATATTAGAGGAATTAAAGCCACGCTCCCTTAAAAGTAAAAATAAAGAATAAGCAAAGTTAAGGCTATTCTGTGATCTGATTAATTTAGTATCAATAATCCCTGCGGACTTTAAAATCATAATAAAACGTTTGAAGTTTGTTTCATCCACAAATTTGATAACCCCATCACTTAAATCCTTAAACGAATTTTCAATGATGTCTTCTTTGTATTCTCTGGTTTCAAAATCTCTACCAGACAATAAGCTTACTAAGTTGGATAGCCTTCCGCGTAAAAATTTATACGTAAATGCCACTCTCAACACATCAGAATAACTTGGTTCGTAAATATTTGTATTATAATCTTTAACCCATTTAATTTTATGGAAAGGATCAGAGCTTGCAAATTCACTATCATTTTTCTTAATATCATCATAAATAGCTGGACTCTTGATTAAATGGGAAAAGTAATCAATGGTTTTTCGGATGATAGGCCCGTTATATACATCATTAACAGAGATCTTGGACATAGCAAAGTCAGCTTGACTTAAACTCACGCCAGCTGAATTTATTCTGATGAATATTTCTGTAACTGTTTCGATATCAAGCGTATGATTTAACTCAATAATCCCGAGAGTGCTGTGTTTAATATTTATTAACCGTTGAAGTATTGCATTTAGTGTATCTGGATTCATTTCAGGATTTTCCTGACAATATGTATTGATAAAATTGAACTGACTGAAGGTGCTGTTAAATATTTTAGAGATATCAGGTATCCACTTTTTATCATTCAATATGGCAGTATTTTGCACTTCGAATTTTTCTTCAAAAGGATGAAATGCTATTTTTATGCGTCTGTTTTGAAACTTTTTATTGAGAACTTCTTTGCCAGAAATAGCTGCCATAAGCGCCGTTACACGTTGTTGGCCATCAATAAGAATTCTTTTGCCATGTGATATACTGCCGTCTTTTAATCTCGCATCTGGATTTTGCCATGTAATGATATAACCTATGGGATAATCTTTATATAGCGAGTCTAATAAATCGCGAACTTTTGATGATTTCCATACAAAAGGCCTTTGGATTTCAGGTATGGCAACAATATCTTCTTCTATCCATCCTAGTAAAGCATTAACCGTGCTATTATTAACGTTGTAATTCGACATAAAATAATGCTCCTTTTTTATTTCTCTTTAACTTTATAATAACAAAAATAATAGATGTACAGTAGAAAGCTGTTGATCATAAACCAAAGTGGAATAAAGGGGCTTCTATGATCTACTTTCCCTTATAGTCTATTATTGGTAAAATATGCTTATCTTTAGAAGAGGAGTTTAAATATGCCTATATATAATAAACTGGTCCGCGATCTTATACCACAAATTATTGAAAAACAAGGAAAGGACCTAGAAGCCCAAATACTCTCAGAGGAAGAATACTACATAGAACTGAGAAAAAAGATTCAGGAAGAAGTGAACGAATACCTGGAAGCAGAAAGTGATGTAGATGCAGTAGAGGAGTTAGCGGACGTTCTTGAGTTAGTGAGGGCACTTGCAAGGCAACACGGATCTACTATAGAAGAAGTGGGAAAAGTACGAAAGGAAAAAGCAGAAAATAAAGGATCATTCGACGAAAAGTTTTTTTTAGGACATGTCGAAGATTAATAGAATGGATATATATCAGAAAGGACGAAGGAGTAAATTATGAGCCACAAGTTGCGGGTAGGAGAACTCCAATCCATCTATTTAACAGAAGAACAAATTTGGAGATCCTTCACAACTATTTTAACTACAAGATCAAAAAAGTCTTCAACTTACAAATATGGTTTGTTAAAGGCCATGATTGAAAATTTGTATCAAGTTGATGATGAAGCTGTGGTTTTCTATGATCAGCTTGCTTATTCTTTTGCAAAAATCTATTGGAACCTTGTGATTCATCATGGATTAGAGCAGGGAACTAGCGGATCAGCTGTGGTGAAGCGACTGATTGAAATTCAAAGAGAAGAGTCTATTCCAGAAGATATTACGTTTGATAAACTTAATGCCACTATCCAGGTGAAGGCAACAACGAGAATAAAAGCAGTTATGAAGACAAACGTTTTTGGAGCTCTTTATGGAGATACGCAAGGGTCCTTTTATGCTTTTGACCACAAAGAAGAAAGATTTCAGTTTAACAGGACTGTTTTGACATTCATGAGAAAGTACCAGCTCTTAATGGTAGATCTCATCAATTACCATATGGCTAAGATGATAGAAAGATTGAACGATGCTCCGCACATCAATTACTTGTTGGAAAAGGTAGAAAGTATTGCGAAGCGTTCTACTTTAAAGCCGTTTGAACGAGTGCTACTTCAATATACTGAAAACACGTGTTTCTACTGTGATAAACCGTTAAATAAAGGGCAGGCCAAAACTCATGTTGATCATTTCATTCCATGGTCATTCGTACAGTCGGATCAGTTATGGAACCTTGTTTTAACTTGCAGCAAGTGTAACACATCGAAAAAAGATAAGTTGCCTATACGTGATTTCCTTAGACTAGTAGTGGAACGGAATGAAGTTTTAGTGGTACAACAGGAAATTGTATCACAGGATAAAAATCTTAAAAATTATAAAGAAGAGAAAATGATTCATCTCTATGAATATTCTATACAGAATGGATATGAAAATATTTGGTGGCCTAGATGATGGATTGAAAAATTCTACAATTATCGAATTTGACTACTTATAAAGTAATTACCCTTAAAAAAAGGAATTACTGTTTTTGAATTTGTTAAGATTTGATTTTGGTAATAAAACTGTTGAAAGCGAGCTGGGAGCAGGTAATAACAACACAATCATTATAATTGAATGTTTTTTAGGGGGTCATTAAATGAATTATTTTCTTGTGTTTCAAAATAAAAGTTACAATGAAGAGCGCAAGGGTGGCTTTCTTTGGGCGCCTCAACGAAATCATTTGGGGCAAACCTTTCACCACTGGACTGATATGAGAAACATTAAAAAGGGCGATATCATTTTTAGTAGCTATGGGGGACAGATGCTTTCGGTATTAGTGGCTAAAGAAGATTGTATAGAACATGAAAAGCCAGTGGATTTAGATGGGTTAGATCTGTGGGAAAAAGATGGTTTCATGGTAAATGCAGAATACATAGATTTAAGCGTGCCAATAGTTTATAAAGATTACATGAACTCCATTTTAGCTTTGCAAGGAGAAAAGTATGCTCCTTTTAATAAAGTTGGTCGTGGTAATACTGGTTATGTATTTAGAGTATCTACAGAACTAGCAAACTTCTTGTTTGAAATTATCGAGCAAAGAAACGGCTATTCCATTGACATTTTTAAGTCGGATGAAACTAGTGATAAACAAATAATAGAGAAGATTGAGGAAGATGTAGGAAATTATTCAGTTGTTTTGGATAAAACAGACCAAGACACGATAATAAAAGCTCGCATTGGACAATCATTATTTAAGAAGGCTCTTTTGAATTTAGAATCAAAATGCAAAATTTGTGGAGTAAATGACACCCGCTTTCTTATAGCTAGCCATATCAAGCCATGGAGTACTTCGAATAATGAGGAGAGGCTAGATGTTAATAATGGTTTGCTTCTTTGTCCTAATCATGATTCCTTGTTCGATAGAGGCTTCATCAGTTTTGAAGATGATGGATATATCTTAGTTTCCTCAATTTTAGATGAAAAAATCAGAATTTTTATGAATATAAACGAGAACATTAGAATTGATCTAAGTAAAGATCAGAGAGAATTTATGAAATGGCATAGAGAAGAAAAATTCAAAAACTGATATACCTCTAAACACTAAAAGTTAATTGAATAGGTTAATGTTTGATAACTTTATGATTGGAACAATCAAGTTTAACAGGATGATAGGTTAAGATTCGATTTTCTTAGTGAGAAGCGAGGGGACAGTCCTTACGCTTCTAAGTATGTAAATGATTTATATTTGTTCAGTATGTGAAGCATTAAATAATTGAGGGTAGTATTTCTATAAAGAGAAAAGTAAAGTTAATTCTGCGCATAACTATGATTCAACAATCTGATTCAAAAGAGATGATTGGAAAATGGTATTTAAAGAACTCCTCTAAATTTGATGCAATTGCAAAAGTCTAGGGTACCTGACCCTTTTGCGCTAAGTATTAACGTAGTGAGGGTCAGGCACTCTTTAAATTAATTAAAGGAGGATTTTATGTTTCCTGAAAGTACTTATAGTAGCGAGAAAGAATTGATTGATCAGTTGAAAAACAAAAAAGAAACGTTTTGGTCTAATGAATCCCTTAAACCTTATCACACGCTGGACAAAAATCTATCTATCCCTATCAAAGACCTTCATGAAGCAGAAAATCTCTTTCATAGGTTTACTCCATATTTAGCTAAAGTATTTCCAGAAACCAAGAAAATAAACGGAATCATTGAATCTCCTATTCGTTGCATACCTTCTATGCAGCAGGAATTGGAAAAGCGATTCCAGCAATCCATCCCTGGCCATTTATATGTAAAATGTGATCACGAGCTTCCGATAGCCGGGTCCATAAAAGCGCGGGGAGGTATTTATGAAGTATTAAAATACGCGGAAGGGCTGGCGATAAAACATGGAAAGCTTACAAAAGATGATGACTATTCCAAGTTAGCCAATCCTGAATTCAGGCAGTTCTTTTCCAACTTCTCCATCGCTGTAGGATCCACAGGCAATCTGGCTTTGAGTATAGGCATCATGAGTGCTGTTTTAGGTTTTCAGGTGACGGTTCATATGTCCGTGGACGCGAAAGAATGGAAGAAAGACCTACTCAGGGATAAAGGTGTAGTGGTGGTGGAGCATGATAAGGATTTTTCTTTTGCCGTAAACGAAGGACGGAGACGATGTCAGGAGCAAAAGAACTGTTATTTTATTGATGACGAAAATTCCAAGGATTTATTTTTAGGCTATGCCGTAGCTGCTTTGCGCCTTCATGAGCAATTAAAACAGGAAAATATCTCGGTTGATGCGGATCATCCTCTGGTGGTTTATTTACCTTGCGGTGTAGGAGGAGGACCTGCGGGTATCACTTATGGACTGAAGTATGTTTTTGGGGATCATGTGCACTGTTATTTTGCAGAACCGACCAGCTCTCCGTGCATGATGCTTGGACTTGTCACAGGAAAACATGAGGACATTTCTGTTCAGGATATCGGGCTTGATAATAAGACGGAAGCGGATGGATTAGCTGTTGGACGACCATCAGCTTTGGCTGGCCGGCTGGTAGAAAATATGGTGAACGGCATTTATACGATCAACGACGAAAATTTGTACAAGCTATTGGCTCTTTTGCATGAATCGGAAGGTATTTCCCTCGAGCCATCGGCACTTGCAGGCATGTACGGTCCTTCTTCCATTGACATTCAAAACCAGTTAGACCTTATGTATGGGTCCCGGTTAAGTCAGGCGACACATTTAGTCTGGGCAACAGGTGGAAGTTTGGTGCCAAAAGATATTATGGAAGGTTTTGTTTCTAAAGGGACATCATTTCTTCGTCAAGATGAATAGAAGAAACTCACCTGTTAAAGGGCTCCTCGTGACACAATTGTGAAGCCTGGGGCGGATCGTCAGCTTCTATTCTTCCTTCATGATAAACAGAAAAATAGCATATTTTCCAAATTGAACACTTCTATTTAATTTGAAATACGGGAGTGAAATGAGGGAGAACTAGAACTGCCCCACTTCAGATTAAAGTGGAATAGGGAGGAATGCTTTAAATTGAAAAAAATCATAGCGCTACTGATTACTACCTTCTTTTTTATAGCAGGTTGCTCTGACAACTCGGATGATAATAACCAGGAAGAATCGCCACTACCTGCTGAAGGTTTAGAAGTGATAGCAGATAATCTGGAAGTTCCGTGGTCCATCGAAAAAATAGAAGATACCTTTTATTTAACAGAAAGATCAGGGAACATTGTCAAAATAGAAGATGGTGAAGTAGAAAGGCAGAGGGTAGAGCTTGAAGAAGAGGTATCCACAGCTTCAGAGGCAGGGTTGCTTGGTTTTGTTCTTGCTCCTGACTTTTCCGAATCGAACCTTGCCTATGCCTATTACACGTATGAAGATGGTGAAGAACAATTTAATCGTATCGTAACGCTTCGGTTGAAAGATAGTGTGTGGAGAGAAGAGGATTTGCTTCTTGACCAAATTCCAAGCGGTACTTACCATCATGGAGGAAGACTTAAAATAGGTCCTGGTGAAAAACTCTACGCTACGGCTGGGGATGCTTCTGATCCTGAAATAGCACAAGACCTAGATTCATTAGGTGGAAAAATTTTAAGAATCAACTTGGATGGATCAATACCGGATGATAATCCATTTGCGGATTCCTACGTTTATAGCTTTGGACATCGCAACCCTCAAGGGATGACTTGGTTATCAGATGGTACGATGTATGCAAGTGAACATGGGGATAATGCAAACGATGAGATTAATTTAATTGAAGCTGGTCAAAATTACGGATGGCCGGTTATAGAAGGCTCTGAAGAACAGGAGGGAATGGTTTCGCCTCTATTCACTTCTGGAGATAACTCCACCTGGGCACCATCTGGAATGGACAATTTTGCAGGAAAACTTTATGTTGCAGCATTAAGGGGTTCTGCCGTTTTAGAATTTGATCTCGAAACAGGTGAATACCGTGAAGTGATCACTGGTCTTGGAAGGATTCGGGATGTACAGATAAAGGATGACGATCTTTATTTCATTAGTAATAATACAGATGGTCGTGGAAATCCACAGGAAAATGATGACAAGCTATATAGAATTTCACTCTTAGATCTGAATTAATCACTGAAGATTAATTGGTTAAAATTAGACCATAAAAAAGAGCGCTTCAGTCACGTAGCGCTCTTTCTTATGGTCCATCATTTATAATCAAAGGGAATAATGGCATTTTTTAAAACGTGTACATAACCTGAATGAAAAAGGAAAGTGTAGCTTCTTACTTAATATACTGGAAGGAGATGTGATAAAAATCAAAGGAGGTTATTTGTGGACGCATTCTTACTGATTATAATGTTATTGGCTTTAGCAGGTACAATCGTCTTTTTTGTTTTTGCCTTGGTAAAAGGCTAGAATCACAAGCGCGGGAACTTTCTAAAAGCAGGTGGGTGTCTGTAAAAAGTGCCTGACCCCCAGCGCTCTAACATTTTAGCGGAGTGGGAAGTCAGGCATTTTAAAGTTTATATTTACCTTCTGAAATTTCCTATGACTTCTACTGTTTCACTGACACTAACAAATGCTTTGGGGTCAATACTTGTAATCAGTGATTTAACTAACGCAAGCTCATAACGCGTAATAACCGTATAGAGCACTTTACGTTCTGTGTTTGAATATCCACCTTGACCATACATAACAGTGATGCCACGTATTAAATTATCCAGCAGCTCACTTTTCACTTCTTCCCCTCGATCGGATACAACCATTAAGCTAAGCTTCACATGGCGGGTATGAACACGGTCGATCACGATTCCAGTAATATAAATGGATATCATGGTGTACAGAGCTAATTCCCATGAAAAAACAAAGCCGGAGATAAAAACAACCACACTATTGATAGCAAAAATCAATACTCCTAACGGGATATCACGTTTCAACGTGAGTAGGAGCCCAATAATATCAGCTCCACCACCAGATCCGTAAAACCTGATGATCGTGCCAATGGCTCCACCAGCAATCGCTCCTCCAAATACACAGGCTAACAAGGCATCTTCTGTTACTTGAATGACTGGGAGGTATTGCATCGTGATTGAGGTGATAACTACTGAAAATATGCTATTCGCAATAAACTCTTTTCCTAGCTTCATCCATCCTAGAATAAAGATCGGGGCATTCAGAACCACTAACCAAATACCCGCACTTATAGGAGTAAGTATCCCGAACACCATAGCCAGCCCGGTCACCCCACCAGTTAAGACTTCATTGGGGATCAAAAACAGGTTGAAGGCTGCTCCTAATATGATGGAGGCGACAAATAATACGACTAAATTTTTCAAGCGACTCATGAAAACACTCCAATTTATGTTATAAAAAATACTAAATGAATTTTAGCGACCGTGAATTTGTAAGTCAATAATATTTTATTTCATTCGTTTTTCAGGAATGTTTTGACAATCATTTATAACATGTTACGATATCATTGAAATCAAAAAAACATAGACGATCCACTAGGGGTGCCTTCTCATAAGGCTGAGATTAAAGTGTAGCTTTAAGACTCTTAGAACCTGATCTGGTTGATACCAGCGTAGGGAAGTGGCGGTTACGTGTATCTTAAGCTACATATAGATGTTTACACATGAAACCACTTTCTTCACGCATATGAAGAAAGTGGTTTTTTTAGTGTCTGGAAATAGATGCATCGAGTGCTTGCGTCTTATTCCTTATTTCCTTGACCGTGGATCGTCGGGAAAAGGAGAGAGTTACAATGAAATTTTCACAACAGATTCGAGAAGCGGTGGATCCCATTTGGGAAGCAAGTTTCAACCATCCGTTTGTAAAAGGGATTGGAGAAGGGACGTTATCGCTCGACCAGTTCGGCTACTACGTGCTTCAAGATTCTTATTATTTATCCCATTTCTCCAGAGTGCAGGCGATGGGAGCAGCGAAGTCAGAGGACATGAAAACCATGGCCAGTATGGCTTCTCATGCTCAAGGGACGTATGAAGCAGAGATGGAGCTTCACGAGAACTTTTCAAAAAGGCTCGGAATTACAGAGGAGGAGCGCAACCAGTTCACTCCTTCTCCGACGGCTTACGCATACGCATCCCATATGTATCGGGGAGCCTACCACGGGGACTTGGGAGAAATCATCGCTACAATTCTTCCGTGCTACTGGCTTTATTATGAAGTCGGGGAGCACTTGAAAGATCATCAGCCGGAAGAACCGATTTATCAGGAATGGATCGGCACCTATGGCGGGGATTGGTTCCGGACACTTGTAGAGGAGCAGATCCAGAGGCTGGATGATCTGGCGGAATTGAAATCGGTAGCTGACCGTGAGCGGATGATGGAGTTGTTTGTGATCAGCAGTCAGTATGAGTACAAGTTTTGGGAAATGGCTTATGTCATGGAAGAATGGCCGTTTGATATGAGAACTTCTTTAACGGCAGGAAGAGGAATGTGAGGCCTTCCATTCATTTGATGTCGACAGGGAAGCAGACTTTTTCTGAACTGACCAAGATAGTGACAGCGGTGCAGCAGGATGTCGACTATCTCCACATTCGAGAAAAGCAACGGTCTGCCGCTGAAATTTTTGATGGACTTCAACAGCTGACGGATACCGGTTTTCCAAGGGATCGTATCATCATTAACGACAGGGCAGATGTAGCTTCTGTTGCAGGATGCTTCGGGGTGCAGTTGACTCACCACAGCCTGCCTGTCTCTCAAGTGAAGCAAACCTTTTCAGACCTGAGTGTGGGGAAATCCGTTCATTCTTTAAATGAGGGCATAGATGCGGAACAGGAAGGAGCGGATTTTCTCTTATACGGAAATATCTATCCCACCGCCTCCAAGCCTGGAAAAGCGGGGAAAGGATTGAGTTCGCTCCGTGAAATTATCGAACCTGTAGGGTGCCCGGTCGTTGCTATCGGTGGAATAACGCCAGAGCGGGCAGGTGATGTCATTCGTGCGGGAGCTCAGGGGATTGCAGTCATGTCCGGCATTCTACAGGCGGAGGATCCTGTGGAAGCAGCACAGGCTTACCGGAAGGAAATCGATGGAGGGAGGATGTTATGAATACGCATTATGAAACGATTGTTGTCGGTGCTGGAGTGATTGGCAGTTCCATCGCCTATCATTTGGCTAAGCGTGGACGCAGCGTTCTTCTCTTGGAGCGAGGGACAATTGCCTGCAAAGCTTCTTCAGCTGCCGCTGGCATGCTTGGAGCGCAATCGGAACTAAAAGACGGGAACGATTCGTTGTACTCACTCGCCACAGCAAGTCGGGCGATGTTCCCTACGCTCGCTGAAGAATTAAAAGAATATAGCGGCATTGATATTGGTTTGCAGCAAAATGGCATTTATAAAATTGCTACCAATGAAGGAGAAAGAAAAGAGTTAATCGCATATGGGGAAGTTCAACGAAGCCGCGGGGAGGAAGCGAAGTGGATGGAGCCCCAGGAATTCCAAAGAGAAGAGCCGGCGGTGTCTTCCCAGCTGAGTGGCGCGTTATTTCTCCCTAACGATGGTCAAGTTTCCGCTCCCCATTTGTCGAAGGCTTTTGCCATGTCAGCGGTAGAGCTTGGAGCCGAACTTTTAGAATATACCGATGTACAAGGTTTAATTAAAGAAGGGAATCAAGTCACAGGCGTGAGAACCAATCGAGGAGACGTAAGCGCCGATCATGTCGTAGTCGCTTGCGGGGCATGGAGTGAAGATTTGCTTGGAAAACAGGAACTGGGGATGGATATGTTTCCGGTAAAAGGTGAATGCTTTTCCGTGAAAACGAAGCGCAGGCTCATTCAAGGGACGCTCTTTTCTAAGGGATGTTACATCGTTCCGAAGGCAGGGGGGCGTCTGGTGATCGGTGCAACAGAAAAGCCTGGTACATTTGATGAAACGGTAACCTTGGGCGGGTTATTTCCATTGATCAAAGCAGCGACTCAGTTGGTGCCTGAACTTGTTTTTGCGGAGTGGGAAACAGCCTGGACCGGGCTTCGTCCACAAACGGAAGGCGCCATTCCGTATCTGGGCCCGCACCAGGAGTATGCCGGACTTTTTGTCGCTACCGGACACTATCGCAATGGCATTTTATTGTCCCCGATCACAGGAAAAGTGATCGCAGACTTGATTGAAGGCAAGGATGTTCCTCATGAATGGATAACTACTGGGAATTTATCACGTGGAGGAGTGAACCTATGAAACTACGAATCAATGGGGAATGGCTGACCGTTCCGGAAACGGTCGATACAATCGGTGAGCTTCTGGGTCATTTTCAATTGGATCAGCGGGTGGTCATCGTTGAACAGAATGAAACCATCCTCGAGAAGGAATCACGATCAGAACACAAGGTGCAGGATGGAGATACGATTGAAATTGTACAATTTGTAGGAGGCGGATGAAGATGTTGAAAATCGGTAACCAGGAATTCAAGTCACGTTTGTTGTTAGGCACAGGAAAGTATCCGGATTTTGACGTTCAGAAAAAGGCGGTGGAGGCATCAGGGACCGATATCCTTACCTTTACCGTAAGGCGGATGAATATTTTCGAACCAAGCCAGCCGAATTTCCTTGAACAGATTGATGTCGAGAGATTTACGCTCCTTCCGAACACGGCGGGTGCGAAAACGGCAGAAGAAGCGGTCCGACATGCTAAACTGGCGAAAGCTTCAGGGCTTTGCGATATGATCAAGGTGGAAGTGATCGGCTGTGACAGGACGTTACTGCCGGACCCAGTAGAAACGCTCAAGGCAACAGAAGAACTGATCCAAGAAGGGTTCACGGTTCTTCCTTATACCTCCGATGATGTCGTGCTTGCCCGCCGGTTGGAAGAATTGGGTGCTCATGCGGTTATGCCGGGAGCTTCCCCAATCGGTTCTGGCCAAGGGATCATCAACCGTGAGAATCTTCAATTCATTATCGAACAATCAACGGTGCCAGTCATCGTGGATGCCGGGATCGGGTCCCCGGCTGATGTAGCACAGGCCATGGAGCTTGGAGCGGATGGTGTGTTGTTAAATACAGCTGTTTCGGCAGCGAAAGACCCAGTGAAGATGGCCGAAGCGATGAAATTAGCAATCGAAGCCGGGCGTCTTGGTTATGAAGCAGGAAGAATTCCGAAAAAACGCTATGCCACAGCAAGCAGTCCGATAGAGGGAATGAGCCGTCCATGAATGAACGCTATTCCAGACAGACGCTTTTTGCTCCCATTGGAGAAGCAGGCCAGAAAAAAATCAGGGACAAACATGTGCTGCTTCTTGGAGCAGGAGCGCTGGGAACAGGAAATGCTGAAGCTCTCGTACGCGCAGGGATTGGACGGTTAACAGTGATTGACCGTGATTATGTGGAGTGGAGCAATCTCCAAAGGCAGCAATTGTACTCAGAACAGGATGCCGAAGACCGAATCCCAAAAGCAGTGGCGGCGAAACAACGGTTGGGGGAGGTGAACAGTGACGTACTAGTCGATGCCTACGTCTTGGATGCGACTCCATCTGATATGGAACGGTTATTAGATAGCGTCGATCTCATGATTGATGCCACCGATAACTTTGATGCCAGGATGATGATGAACGATCTTTCTCAAAAATACCAGATTCCATGGATTTATGGGGCATGCGTGAGCAGTTATGGCATCAGCTATACCATTCTTCCGGGGGAGACCCCTTGTTTGAACTGCCTGCTTAATCAAGTGCCCCACGGTGGCATGACTTGTGATACCGCCGGAATTATCAGTCCTGCTGTGCAGATGGTCGTCGCTCATCAAACCGTTGAAGCTATGAAAATACTAGTGGAAGACTGGGCGGTTGTCAGCCGGAAGCTTGTTTCCTTTGACCTGTGGCAGAATCAGCATACATCCATCAACGTATCCAGGATGAAGAACGAAAGCTGCCCTTCTTGTGGAGAGAACCCTTCCTATCCATTTTTAGAATATAGCCAACAGATGAAAACGGCTGTTTTGTGTGGGCGTGACTCTGTTCAAATCCGCCCTCCGGCAAACGGGGAATGGAGTTTAGAAGAGGTTGCAAGGAATCTTGATAAACAGAAGGGGAAGGTAGAACAAAATCCATATCTTGTTTCTTTTACAACGGGGAAAAGGAGGATGGTTTTATTTAAAGACGGTCGTGCTTTGATACACGGAACGCAGGATGAGACAGAAGCGAAGACACTT
The DNA here is from genome assembly GCF_009856415.1 of Halobacillus litoralis. Classification (GTDB taxonomy): domain Bacteria; phylum Bacillota; class Bacilli; order Bacillales; family Halobacillaceae; genus Halobacillus; species Halobacillus litoralis_C. The sequence continues at coordinate 437,535 of NZ_WMEZ01000001.1, forward strand.
TACCATCGGTACTTTGGCTAACAGCAAATCGCTCCGATGTATGTATCCAATTTCATAAAGCGAGAGTAAGGCACGGGTATGAGTGAAATATGTTTTAAGGATAAGAGAACATGTTTAATGAAGAAATGACAAAAGGCAGATAAGTGACAATCTTATATAATGTGCACAAAAGAGCGCTTCAATCACGAAGCGCTTTTTCATTATGAACTCGTTTCTGAGATGAATTCTTACAGAACAAAGCATGCATTTTTCCCTAAACGGTTCACTTAGATGACTGCTCTTTCGTTAGATTTCTTGAAGAATGAAAAATTCGTAACAAGTGTGATAAAAGGAGCGAAATATGGGAAGAATACATAAAATTACTCTCTCGGAGCTGAAAGCAGATGGTAAACTCGTTCCTGTTAAATGATAGCTTCTTGGGTCCGATCATTCTGTTCTTTACTTTTGCCGGTTTTCAGTTCTTTTTTACCTTTCATTCTTTAAAAACAAGTGACGTCAGTGGCATCTCTAGAGTAAGGAGTGGAGTTGATTGAGAAGTTTATCCAGCTTTTGAGATATGCATAAAACATCCTCATCGTCTGCTCCATTAAAATAGGCATCATACATTTCTTGTCGAACAGATTCTATTTTTTCTTCTAACAATGAAATATCATCCATAGTAATCCTCCGCGTAAGCTCTTCCAACTCAAGATTAACACATGTCTTTACAATATCCTGACAATTCGAATGATTTTGATTGTGGCAGTTTGAAACAGGTAAAAGGTACCAAGGACTAAATTCCTTATCCTAGGTGTTGGTAGCATAGGAGACAAATGACGCGAGAGCAAAAGCTCTGGCGTAATTAACAAAGGGGACTCATCACAATAGCTGGATATATAAGGGGTGTTTATGTGGTCACCTTCACCCTTATTCTTTATATCTCCTGTTCGTACATAAAAAATGCCAGTGCAGAATGAATGCACTGACAAAGAGGGGTGATCTCTTTATCTTTCATGTAATTTTTCTATGGCTGAAGAGAGTCTATGAAGAAGTGGTTTTTGAATGAAGTCAATGACTCCTAAAGAAGCACACCGGTCAAGGAGTCGTATATCACTAAGCTCAGAACAAACAATCACCTGCGCTTTTGGATACTTGCTATGTAGCTCCTCTAAGCATTCTAAACCTTCCATATCTGACATGGAAACATCAATGAGAACAAGGTCTGGATGATATCGATCATAAAGGGAGAGGACTTCCATGCAATCTTCCGTTTCCGCCAAAACTTTATAGGAATGTCGCTCTAATATACTTTTTAATCTACGTTTCTCTCGAGAATCATCTACCAATAGTGCAGTAGGCATACAATCTTCCTTACATCGAATGGTCTCCCTAACCCTAACTTTATACCTGTGTAAATGTTCACCCCTCCCATATCATAACAGAATAAATAGAACATTGGGAGAATAGAAAAGTCGAAAGCATTGCTGCAGCCAAATAAGAATGATTCATTCTTATTTAGTAAGAGTTAGATTAGAATTCTATCATTTGTTGTGTGATGTTTAGCGTCGTTACTTTTCATAATCTATGGAAGGTCAATTAAAAAAATATATGTTATGGTACATACATCTATTTATCAGGAAGTGGTGAGCATAATCGGCGCAGAGGTTAGTATTACAGGTGTGTTAGTGGCAATGGCCATTACTATTATTTTGATATTCCGGAGTATTAACCCTCCGTATGCCATGATGGCAGGTGCTATTGCTGGGGGGCTCGTAGGCGGGCTCAGTTTAGCGGCTACCCTGGAATTCATGATCGGCGGGGCTCAGTTATTGACCCCGGCTGTACTACGGATTCTGGCAGCCGGAGTGTTAGTTGGCGTTTTAATCGAATCAGGCGCGGCCAACGTCATTGCTAATACCATTGTGTCAAAAATGGGAGAGACAAGGGCATTATTAGCGATTACAGTATCCGCGTTGGTATTAACCGCAGTAGGGGTGTTCATCGCAGCAGCAGTGATTACGGTCGCACCGATCGCATTGATGATCGCCAAACGGACCGGAGTTTCCAGGTTAAGTGTGTTAATCGCTGTCGTATGCGGGGCCAGGGCAGGAAATGTGATGTCGCCCAACCCTAATACCATTGCAGCGGCTGAAAGCTTTTCCATACCATTAACGAGCGTCATGTTCGCTGGAATCGGCCCAGCCATCATTGGCGCAGGATGTACTTATTTTATAGCGAAAAAATTGAATAATAAGGGATCTAAGGTCACTAAAATCAGGATGGAAAAGACAGATGAGATCAATCAACCTTCTTTTTTGGCAGCCATTTCAGGGCCTTTGTTTGCGATTTTCATCCTATCTTTACAGCCATTATTAGATATTGAAGTGGACTCATTAATTGCATTGCCAGCAGGGGGATTTTTCGGTGCCATTATCATGAGGAAAACAACGGATTTAAAATCTTTCATGACGAGCGGACTTCAAAAAATGTCTGGAATATCCATTTTAATACTGGCTACAGGTACCTTAGCTGGCATTATCGTGAATTCCTCACTCAGCCGTATGATTATGAGCGGTTTAAATGCATTTGATTTGCCCATCTCTTTCATCGCACCTCTATCAGGTTCGTTTATGGCACTCGCCACAGCTTCAGCCACGTCTTCTGCAGCGATTTCCAGTAATGTGTTTGGAGAAATATTGTTAGAAAATGGCGTCAGTGCTTTAGCCGCTGCCACGATGATTAATGCGGGAGCTGTTGCTTTTGACCATTTGCCACACGGTCCGCTTTTTCACATTTCACGGGATAGTCTGTTCATGGAAATGAAAGAACGATTGAAAGCCCTGCCTTATGAAACGTTGATAGGATTGGTCATTGTGATTGTTTCTACAATTATTTATGCAGGTTTGCTGTAAAAGCAGGGACGGTTCAGGTGCTTACTGGAATTCATACGTATAAAAGAGCGCTTCAGTCACGAAGCGCTCTTTGTTATGGTACATCTTTAAAAATTTAAGGTGATGCGTTACCACGTTTCAAATTTTAAAACGTTTACATAACCCGAAGGAAAAAGGAAAGTATCGCTTCTTGCTTAATATACTGGAAGGAGATGTTATAAAAATCAGAGGAGGTTATTCGTGGACGCATTCTTACTGATTTTAATGTCGTTGGCGTTAGCGGGAACGATCGTCTTTTTTGTTTTTGCCTTTGTAAAAGAAAAGAATCACAGGCGCGGGAACTTTCTAAAAGCAGGTGGATGTCTGTATGCCTGTTTCGTCCTCACTATGATTTTAGGATCTGAGGATGGTGCTTTTCTAACTTTCTTACTAATTTTAATGGTAACAGCCTTAGCAGGAATAGTCGTCTTTTTTATATTAGCCTTCGTGAAAGGAAAGGGATACAGGCTGCGAAACTTTCTGATATCAGGTGGCTGCTTTCTGGCCTTATTAGTGTCTGCCCTTATTGTGGGAGCGATGAGCGAGGATGCCACGGTTATGGAAGACGCTGAAGCTAATGCTTCTGTAGAAGAACAAGAAGCTGAAGAAATGGCGAAACAGGAAGAGGAAGATAAAGAGCACGAGACTAGAGAACAAGTGGAAAAAGAGCAGGAAGCTAAGGAACAAGCGCAGAAAGAAGAGGAAGAACGAGAAGCAAGAGAACAAGCCCAGAAAGAGCAGGAAGAACGAGAAGCTAAAGAACAAGCGCAGAAGGAGCAGGAAGAACGGGAAGCTAAAGAAAAGGCACAAAAAGAACAGGAAGCCAAAGAGGCTGAGGAACAGAAGAAGAAAGAAGAAGAACGTAAGGCTAAAGAGGAAGAAGAAAGGAAAGCGAAGGAAGAGGCAGAGCGTAAAGCTAAAGAAGACAGCGTAACAGTTTCTCAAAAACAGGCGGTTGCTATGGCTGAGCATTACATTAATTTCATGGCATTCTCGAAGTCAGGGTTGATCGATCAATTGGAGTTCGAGGGATTCAGCACGGAGGATGCTACTTATGGTGTAGAAAATATTTCGGTGGATTGGCAGGAACAGGCAGTCATCAAGGCACAGGAATATCTTGATTTTATGGCGTTCTCAAGACAGGGTTTGATTGATCAGTTGGTTTTCGAAGGGTTCAGCAAAGAACATGCAGCTTACGCTGCCAGTCAAATGGGGTTGTAATCGGAAGATAAAAGGCTGTGAGATAATATAGGTGAATAAATGAGGACTTATGAAAGTGACTGCAGCCACTACGCTAAAATATTAACGCTGGTGGTAACTTACAGTGCAGATAAAGCGGAAACTGGTCATATAGACCCGAATTTCACTCGACTAATATATCATGATGGTGCCTGGCCCCTACTGTGCTAAAGTATTAACGTAGTGGGAGTCAGGCACTTTTTATGGACTCAATGATGTTAGAGGAAGCAGGATTGATTTATAAATTAATGCCTTACGTAAACTACGTAACTCTTCTTTTATGCGACATGCCAGACGAGAAAGGCGTAGCAGCACTTAGGATTAACGAGATTGCGAAATGTAGTAGGGTTATCACGTCAGAAAACCTTAAAGCCTAAAACTGGCTAGGAAACGCAGGGGTGTGGCGTATGAGAGCCATCATTTAATAATCGGATTCGAGACCTCGTTAGCTGCAACAACGCTTATGGGGTGGTAAAAATGAATAGAAAAGTCTTATTAATTGTGGTGATGGTTGATTTGCTAGTCCTTTTGGGGATTAGCTCTGGCGTGTTTGGAATAGAAATTGTACTTAACTTTAGTGATTTCACATCTTTTTCCAACGCGGTCCTAAGGTTAGGTAGATTTTTTAAAGTAGGAAACCCAATGAGTTCATGCTTATTTAAGAGAGTAAAGACATAAAATGTGATTAAGTTTAGAGTTGCTTTGTAACGATAAACCAAATTACACATTATAGTTTATTTTACTTTGGCTAGCTTATCTATTTTCTTTTTTAATCTAGTTGCTCTCCAGTTCCAACCACAGTCCACATCTATAAGCCTGTTAGCAAAAATACCAAGATACTTTTTCCTTTTTCCTTTAGCCACTTTGTCAATATTCTTTATGTATATTTTTTCTTCTTTTTTTCCTTGAGAAATAATTATTACTTTTTGCGAATCATCCCTTTTAACTTTGATTGGTCGCCAGATAGAAAATTTAAGTTTTCTTAGGCATTCTCCTCCATATTTCCATCCAACAATTTCATGAGTGTGTTCATCATATAAATGTTGAACACAACCTTCAAAAAGCATATCTTCAAGTAAATCTTTAATAAATTCTTCATCATATTTGAAACCCCATCTGTTAAATTTGAATAATGGGAAGGTCATTCTGACATGTTGAGTAATTGCTTTTGTGGACGGGTAGACTACCGGCATTTCATAGTCACTACCTGGATGTTGTTTTGTTGGCATATAGTGTGTACTGCCTTTTTTCCTATATCCACTACACGTCAATAGAAATGATGTAATTATACCTTTTATTTCATCCCTATCAACTAAGCGATAATTAAGGTATCTATATAATAACATTGCAGTAATAAAGCCAAATAGACCTACAATTACACCATTCAAGGCTTTTAAAGATACCCAGAGAAGCCCGGTCAAGACTTTTAACAAGAGCCATAAAAGCCCATTGATTATTAAGTCGAAGATTTGATTAAGAGAAATGTTAATTTCATTCATTTAAGTACTCCTTTTATAAATTCGTTCACATTCCTGTATTTTCCATGCGGTGAGAAGACATACAACAAAATAAATTATGTATTAATGGTAGGTGGGAGATTGTATTTACAATCTTATATTAGTCCCTGCCACCATGAGGCACACGATTTTGAGTCCTGCTTGAAAACACAAGTACCTTAATATAAAGAAAAATCCTATTCACCGTCTAAATTCAACATATAATGCAGGGAATATTCAAATTATTACTGAATTATGGAAAGGGGGAGGCTTGCATAATGAAAAGAAAAGAAATAGAGAAAATAATAATCTTAGTTATCCCACCTAATTCTTTTATGTATTATTTTACCATAGATGGTACGGAAAATAGACCAGTGTGCCACGTATAAAAGAGCGCTTCAGTCACGAAGCGCTCTTTGCTTATAACTATCCGTCTGGGACAACCTCTTCCGAACATTTTCGTTCAACGCATCCATCTCTTCAATAAACTGTTCACTGGAAGCAATGATTCTCTCCGACGACTGCTCCGTCGTTTTCAACGCTTCAAAAACGTTATCAAAAGACTCCTGTAAAGCTTCCATACTAATCGCTGGATTCTCCATCATCTCGGTCGTCTCTTCCGCGTTCTCCTTTAAATTCCTGGAGTTCGAAAGCAGCATCTCCTCGGTCGCTTTATTGACGCCGTTCACCGTATCAATCACTTTCCGCTGATTATTCAAAGCGAGCTGAATCGAGGCAGAAACGGTAATGATATTTTTCGTCAGCGTAACCGCATTGCGGATCGATTCCTTCAGCTTTTCATTGTTTTTCTTGATGATGTCTACGGAAGAAATACTCTGATGCAGCACACTTTTCATCTGCGTCATGTTTCTCGTCCGCGTAATGATTTTCTCTTTTCCTTCGGTAAGCAGCGCCAAGTCGTATTCGCCTGTCGCTTCTTTTTCTTTCAAAAGCTCGAACAGCTTCTTCCCGAGATAGATCTGCTTGTCCAGGTCATAAATACGCTTCTGGGCGTTTTCTTTGATGAGCTGTAATTCGACGCTATCTTCTTCGAGGCGGTCTTTCCCTGCAAGCAGGCTCCTAACAACCATATCAATCTTCGAATCGACCGTTTCATACTTCTTCATGTAGCGGTCGATGGGCTGTTTTTTGCTTAGTTTATAGAAGAACTTCTGCACGCCGTTGCCTTCGGTTCGCTTCGGATCAAGGTCCGATACGATCGTTTCAAGTTCTCTCAGCGAATCGGGGATGTCGTTGTTGCCTTTGGTCATAAGGTCGTTGACCGGGCGCTTCAATGTTTCCATCGTCTCACCGGCGACGCGCTGTTCTTTTTCTCCGAGGTCTCCGAGTTCTCTCATCACGTCAGATAGGGAATCGTCCCTGGATGTATCGAACCTTCCCGCATAGGCTTCGGCTTCTTCGTTCAGGCGGTCGATATCTTCTTTATCAATAAGCGTCATCGCTTCTCTAAGGTCTTGTTGGTTCATTTCAGCTTCTCTATCTTTATAGGGAGAATGTTTACTCATGTCCATACCTCCTGTATGTCATTCGTTGGTTTTATGAAAAAAAACGGCCGTTTACTTTCGCGAAAGGAAGTTTTCGTCTTCCTTATTATATTTGGAAGCAATGATTCCTTTGCTTCTGGCAAAGTTCTGCGCATGACTTTCTTCTTCTTTTCGCTCCAGTGTCTCAATAAACTTCTGCAAATCGTACATCGTCTCTACCAGTTCATGTTTCCGGTTTTCCTTGTTTTCGTCGGACAATCGTTGGAACGATGCGATGAAGTCAGGGACGTCTTTCTCCATCATCGTCTCAAGGGCGTATTGTTCTTCGATGTCGAGCTCTTCCATCCGTCTGAACTGTTTCTCTGTCCGTTCCTTCAAAGACGTCCACTCCTGTTGGAGGTCAGGATGGTTCTCGAGAAATGGGAAGTCCCAGTCTTCGAAAATCGGTTCCTCAGGATGTTCAAACGTTGTACTTTCTCCGGATACTTCCATGTGCTCGACATAGGTATTTGCATGTTTGTACAGTACCTCTGAAAAATCTCTCAGCGTGCCTCCGAGTCCTTTTTTCCTCGTGAATTCTTCTTTCAGAAAAGTAGGGAGGAAGGCTTTTTCTTCTTCGATCCATTCAAAGCGGCCGAGCAGCATTTTCGGCGGTTTGCCGTAAAACTCGAGGGTTCCCCTGAATGTGTTGGACTTCGGAATAACGGCGGAGAATAAAACACCGTTCCAAAATCCATCCATAATATATCTCTTTTTCATCTCTACCAGTTCTTCTATATCCAGATCGAAATAAACAGGGCGTTTTCCTTTAATCACCTGCTTCATATCTCTCATCGTTTGAAAATCGATGTAGCGCTGATATTCGGAGGTATGTGGCATGAATGTTCTTTCCAAATTCTCAAGCATAAAAGAGTTGAGGTTTTCCATGCTTCGTCAGCCCCTTTTCCGTCTTTCCTTTTTCCACGACTAAATGAATCTATAATACTTCAAGAATACCACAAAATGGGGGTTGAGACTAAGATATGCCTACGTCACCTATCATTGAAAAGGAGGAGTCGGAGTCATCGTCTGTGGGAAATCTATCTTCCATTTACTATGAATATACGTACTTGCGAGCTTAAATGTTTCACAATTTTACATATTACTCTTCACAGTTTGAGTGGGAGTATTTATCCATATTTTTTCCTTTGTAGGGAATTAGGGCCAAAAGAGAAGGACACTTGCTGTTGAAGAAAGAAGGAATATAAGGAGGAATTTCAAGGTGAAAAAGATATTAATCGTCATAGCAACGATCCTATCCGTTTTATTCGTTACCAGCGCCTGCACGAATTCGGATCAAAGCTCTTTGGAACAAGAGGGAGATTCAAGTAAGGGAAACGAAGCCAAAACCTCTTCAGATGAGAATCGTGAAAGAGTGCGGGAGTTTCTCGAACACGAATTTAACGGCCCGAGTGAAAAAACGGAAGAAATATATAGGGAGGGGACGACTGAAGAGCTCCGGAATTATGTAGAGGAGACGTACAAACCTTACTTTAATGAAAAAGGATACGAAGACATAACACAATTACAAAAAGCTTCGATGTATATCAGGGAAGCAAGTAGGAGCGGTTATGAATTGAACGCAACAGACATTAACATTGACAAAGATGAAGAAAATAATGCTTACGCTTTTGAGGTCGATGTGGAATACAGGAAAGATGGCGAAACAAATGCTACAACCGTAAAAGGGAGAATCAATTTGGATGAGGATGGGAAGTTCAGTTTCCTCAGATATTCAGATTGAGGCGGATTGATTGAGTGTATGTGAGTTTCTTTAAGCATCATGTTTGAAGTCCTCCTAAAAGCAGGACCACGATACTTACCAAAGCTGGACACCTAAACATTTGGTTAAGTATATTAAAATTTGAACTCTTGTCCAATGAATTATGATAGGTTGGTCATACAAGGGTTCCTATTAAAATGGAAGCAGATAGAGTTCGGTATCACAAGTGGTGGACAGGAGGGGTTGAAGTGACGAGGATTTTGCTTCATTTGGAAGGAGCATTCGTATTCCTGGCAAGTTTATATTTTTACCAGCAGAATGATTTCAGCTGGCTCGCCTTCGTGTTCCTTTTATTGATCTTCGACATTTCCATGCTCGGATACATTGTCAATGAAAGAGTCGGGGCGGTTGTCTATAACCTTTCCCATAGTTATGTTCTACCGTTATTGTTCATCGTGGCTGCTTTAGTTGCCTCCCTGGATTGGCTCCTGATGATCAGCTTGATCTGGATGGCGCATAACGCGATGGACAGGATGCTCGGGTATGGGTTGAAATATCCGACCGGTTTCAAGGACACTCATCTTCAAAGAATCTAGGAGGGTAAATCAATGGTCGATGCTTTTCTCGTAGGATGTACGGAGAAGTTCCATGAAATTTTCGGTGAGAATATAACAGGCGTGTATCTGCATGGTTCGCTTGTATTAGGCGGGTTCGTGCCTGCGAAAAGTGATGTCGATTTGATTGTCGTGACGGAAAAACCGATGTCCCGTATGGATGCCGTCCAGCTGACCGATTTTCTGCTAGAACAGTCGGGCTCTCCTTATCCGATCGAAATCTCTGTATTGAACCGCGACCAGCTTGAGGAATGGCAGCACCCGTGTCCATTTGATTACCACTACAGCGAGGCCTGGAGGAATCGTTTTCTCTCAGGCGGATCTACCTTTTTAGACAGGGGAGCACGGAAAGACGCAGACTTGGCCGCCCATCTGACCATCATCCATCACCAAGGGTGTGTGCTGTTCGGAAAACCGGTCGATGAAGTATTCCCTCCAGTTCCGAAGCAGGACTATTTGGATTCGATTCTGAGCGACTATGAGGATTGTCTGGAAAACGTCGAGGTGGAACCGGTTTATAGTGTGTTGAACATCCTCCGGGTCTATTATTATTTGGAGGACGAACGCATCTACTCGAAGGATGAGGCCGGCCAGTGGGCATTGAGTTCTCCTTTTTCAAAAACCGTGGTGAAAGTATTGAAGCGGAGGCGGGGGGATGATGTTTCGATCTCAGATGAAGAACTCTCATCTTTCAAACGATATTATCATGAGAAAATAGAGGCTTCCCTTCAAGAGAAGAATGTGAGGGTGAAAGGCTCTGTTAAAGTTGGGGATTGACCGTTGAATGGGAGATCAACATAAACAGGGGAGGAATGGAAGAGCAAACGATATCCTTAAAACCACTCACTCACTGGAAAAGCTTCGTATACGTAAGCTTATGTGAATACGATCCCTATACAAGAAAGATATCTTCCTGTAATAGCTCAAAAACGGACTATCATCCTCCCTCTAATTCATGTATAGTAGATAAGGCACTCTTTGGCTTCTTAAGCAAAGGATTAATTATTATTAGAGGTGAAATAGATGGACTATAATCAAATTACACAGAAAATAGAAGATATTGGCGGAAACTATATCACGATCTCTTACTTGCAGGCGACCGAGGAAGATGACTCGTTATATGACGTTTTCGTGAATGTATGGCCCAATAAAAGTATGAAGAAAAACTTCGAAACGATCGTCGTTAAAACTGATATTACGATGGAAAAGGCTGAGAATATTTCTAAACGTCTGCACACATCTTTGGGGCGTGTTTATGGAGATGTTCATTACACGGGACTCGAAGCTTAATATCTTAGGAAAAAAGCATGGATGGGGTCCATGCTTTTATTTTTTGGCTCTGTTAAAGTTTGTTGTTGATCATCTGCACCAAGGGGCTTTATCACATCCAGAACATCAATAACTACCACCGAAGGCTGAAAGCGTGGATGCAGCGTTTTAATGGTGGAGCAACGAAGGATCTCAATCATTACCTAACCTGGTTTCAGGTGTTAGAGAGATTATCCATCATCAGGGAAATGAAGTGACGATGAATGGTAAAAGGGAATATATTTCCAAGTGTCGAGACCTATGATACCCTTAGATTATCTAAATTTACTGTATAAAGGTTATTTCTTTATTCAAGTATCTGAACATATTCTTTAAAAAAGGAAAAATTATGAGGAGTGTCTCGATGGGATTTTATTATTTATTCCTACTCGTTATCGGAATTGTACTAATTATAATTGGAGCACTTAAAAAGGATGTGCCTCGTTCAGTTAAAATAGTAATTTTTCTATTTGTCATTGGTATTGGGTTTATAGTAATGTCGTTAGCATTATTATTGCTTCCCGGTAGCTCTGACGTTATTGCTGAACTTTTGAAATGGGATGAATAAGTTTTAATTTTGCTGAAAGTCCTATAAAACCAAACAGAACTTCCAACTTTGCGGAAGTTCTGTTTTTTTAGATAAATATCAACATTAAACTTAACAGAGCCTATTTTTTATAAAAATTACTTCATGGATTCTACCGGAGTCAAATAAAAAAGAGAGAAAAGCATCGATGCTTTTCTCTCTGGTAATTGGTTGAAATACATTAAGAAATCGAAAAACTCTGTTCTTCCTTAACTCCTTCAGTCTCTGTAAACTCATCAAGCAGAGCACGGACTTCATCGGTCGATTCTGTGTTCATCAGCTGGTTCCTTAGCTCACCGGCTCCACGGAAACCGCGCACGTAAATCTTGAAGAAGCGGCGGAGCGGTTTGAAGAGACGTGGCTCAAGTTCTGCGGAATACTTATCATGCAGATCAAGCTGTAGACGCAGAAGGTCGAGCAATTCTTCACTCGTATGCTCTTTTTTCTCTGTTTCGAAGCAGAACGGGTTGTGGAAGACCCCACGTCCAATCATGACTCCGTCTACGCCGTACTTCTCCACGAGTTCAAGCCCTTTTTGACGGTCGGGGATGTCTCCGTTGATCGTCAGAAGCGTATCTGGTGCTATCTCGTCACGGAGCTTCTTGATCTCCGGGATCAGCTCCCAGTGCGCATCGACATTACTCATTTCCTTCTTCGTACGAAGGTGGATGGAAAGGTTGACGATATCCTGTTCCAGTAGGTGCTTGAGCCACGTGCGCCATTCGTCCACTTCGGTATAACCGAGACGGGTCTTTACGCTGACAGGCAGTCCTCCAGCTTTCGAAGCTTGGATGATCTCTGCGGCGATATCAGGGCGGCGGATCAGACCGCAGCCTTTTCCTTTTGTCGCGACGTTTGGAGCCGGGCAGCCCATGTTGATATCGATTCCTTTGTAGCCCATTTCGGCCATCCCGATACTCATCTGACGGAAGTATTCGGGTTTATCTCCCCAAATGTGGGCGACGATCGGCTGTTCATCTTCTGTGAACGTCAGGCGCCCACGGACACTGTCTTTTCCTTTTGGATGGCAGTAGCTTTCCGTATTCGTGAACTCTGTGAAAAACACGTCAGGTCTCGCCGCTTCACTCACGACATGTCGGAACACGACATCCGTCACGGCTTCCATCGGTGCCAGGACAAAAAACGGTTTTGGCAGCTCGTGCCAGAAATTTTCTTTCATATATATCTGAACCCTTTCTTTATAAGAATGATCATAGTTGATGTTGTGGTTTTTGATGTTTCTTCTATATCCATTACCATTTAGGCAGGATTTGAACCATTATATACTTTAATGGTATATAGCGAAAAGTGCAAGGGGATAAGGCTTTCTTCTATGGATAGAGGTGATAATGAAGCTCAAATCGTGCTTGGCGTCAATCCAACGGCTGAAATAACGGATATCTCCATTAGAGTGATGTTTAAGTTATTCATCTATTGTACACGACTGATTATCTGATTGTAGTTTGTATACGAACGCTCCAGGTAATAGACTCCTATGGAACAGTAAATGGAGGGTTCTTATGAATGATACCATTATGTCAGTCATCATTATTTTATTGGTTGTTGCAGGTTGGGGAGCGATCATTCTCAGGGACTTTGATATTGCCAAGGGGAAAATGAAGGGGAATTGGGTCCACCTCATTGCTGCTGTAGGGTTTGCGTTCTTACTTATTTGGATAGCGACTAGTTTTTAATACGAATAAGAAGGTGAGTTCCTCTGTAAAACTATACTTGCTATTAAAGAATCGAAATAGCTTCTATATATGGATAACACTCTCACATAGCCAACAAAAAAGCCAGTACTCCTACAAAGGAGACTGGCTCATTTTTATATCTCATCTAGCACATCATTCAACTGCACACGCTGCTCTTCCATCTCTTCGAGCGCATGATTGATATTCCGCTCATGAAGTTGCAAAATCAGCTGTCCATACGTGTCACCAGGTACAGCCCATCGGCCGTTCAAGCGGGTCCACGTCGGGGCGATGCCGCGGGTGACGAGGTCGAAGCGCGGATCGACTTTTTCAAATCCTGCTGGGATCGGATCTTTTGATGCGTAGGCGTAAAGGTGCTGGATGTGGGCGTGCACGCCTTCTTCTGGTGTGTCAAAAGAAGCTCCTCGTACGCCGCCACCGGTCGCGCCGATGCCTGCGTAGTTGTTCTGATCCGCTCTCACATCTCCGGTGAAGCGGAAGTAGTTGGTTTCATTAAGTGCCTGGGCGAAAGCGACATCGCCGCGGATGCCGTATGCTTCTCCATATTTCAAATAGAAGCGTCCGAGGTCCGGAGCGTCCGGGTTGACGGTTTTGGCGTAAGCGTTGAGCTGGCAGGCTGTTAAATACATATCTCCGAGTATCTTGTAACCGCCGTCGTCGACGGGTGGTTCCGGCTCTGGCTCCGGTTCTGGCTCTGGCTCGCTCGGTGGTGTCGACCCGCCGCCGATGATGAAGGCACCGGTGATGCCGATGGCTTCTAGGCGTTCGACTTGAGCCTCGGCGTTTTCCCTGTCCGAGTACGCTCCTGTCTGGACGCGATAATAGGTCACACCGTCGATCTCCGCCTGGACAATGAAGCCGTCGATGCCTTCCTGGGCAAGGAATGCGATTCTTTGTTCAGCATTCTCGCGGCTTCGGAAGGATCCGGCGATGACGCGGAACAAGCCGTCTCCAGGTTCTTCCGGTTCTGGTTCTGGAGGAGCAGGGGCATCTTCACCGCGAATGATGAAGGCATCTGTAATTCCGATGCGCTTCAGACGCTCCACCTGTTCTTTCGCGTTTTCTTCATTAGAAAAAGCGCCTGTTTGCACACGGTAGTACGTCGTGCCTGAAATCGTCGTTGGTACGACAAAGCCAGGGAACCCTTGGCCGGCGAGCGACTCGATGCGCTGTTCGGCATTCTCTCTGTTGCGGAAGGATCCTGCGATGACCCTGTACAAAGTGTCATTCCCAGGTGGTGTCGGGGCAGGGGTTGGCATTTTCGGAAGGTTAAGAGCATCCGCGATGCCTTCTGCGATACCGCGGCTCACATCATTGATAAAAGCGGAATTTCTGAGAAGGGCGAGGTCGCCCGGGTTGTCGACGAACAGCACTTCGACGAGCAGGGAACTCATATCCGTTTCTCTTGTGACAAAAAGGTTGGCCCTTTTTTTTCCACGGTCGCGCACATTGTATCCTCTGATCGCACGATATGTGGTATCGTGGATGATATTTTGATACGTGCGCGTATTCGGGTTCAACGGACCGTTATAAATATACGTTTCGAAGCCGCTTCCTCCAGCGGCATTGTTGTGGATCGATAGGAAAAAGTCGGCGTTTTCCCGGTTGGCAAGACTTGTACGAGCACCAAGGGATAACGTAACGTCTGTCGTTCGGGTCATGAGAATTCTCACTTGGTAATTTTGTGAAAGGATGCGTTGGACATTCATAGCAATCGACAAATTGAAGGTCTTCTCCTGGTATCCGCGATAAGTCGCGCCCGGATCAGACCCTCCGTGACCAGCATCTATGACAACAGTTTTCATAGTAGTCAGTCTCCTTTCTAGACTTCCCAGTATTATATGAATATACCAGACTAAAGGTATAGTCAGATATAAGGTGAACGAAGCATTTTTTTCTTTGATATAAAACTTTGGTCCCGTATGAACCCTATCCGATTGTCCTTTTCATTTATTAATGGAAGAAAAAATCATGTATAATAGATTCAGATAAAGAAAAGCAGGAGGGGGACATATGGATCCACTGGATATCTTAGGCAACTTACATAAAATCAGACCGGTCTTCCAGCCGATCGTCAGCGCGATCAATCAAGACGTCATCGGCCACGAAGTTCTGGCGCGATACGAAGAGGATGGGAAATGGCATAGTTTGGGTCCCTTTTTCCTCGACCCCGACGTTCCGGAAGAATTCAAAGTCGAAGTCGATCAGCATGTACTAAGGCTTGCGGTCGAACAAATCTTAGAAAAAGGGACCGACGGGCTGTTGTTCATCAACCGTAATGCGAAGCAGCTGATGATCAATGACGGGGATGACCTGTTGCAATCGCTGCTTGATTATGAACAAAAAGGGTTGGACATGGGTCGGGTCGTCATCGAAGTCACGGAGCATGATTTTGATGAAGAATTCGAGACGTTGAACCATCTGCTTCTCTATTATAAAACATATGGCATCCAAATTGCTGTCGACCACGTCGGAGCGAAAAGCTCGAACATCGACCGCATCCGCCAGCTGGAGCCACATATCCTGAAAATCGATTCGAGGATCATCCGCCAGCAGAACGGCGACACATTCCATGACATCATGTTCTCGATGTCGATGCTCGCTCACCGGATCGGTGCGGCGCTCCTTTTTGAAAACATAGAAGATGATTATCAGCTCTATTTCGCATGGAAACACGGCAGCCGCTACTACCAGGGATTCTATCTCGGGTATCCCGCCTTCCAACCGGTCGACCGCGAGTCACTGGCTCTGAATATCGGGGAGAAGATGTCCGGCTACGTCCAACGGGAAAAGAGCCTGTTGCAGCAACGTCATGATTTTATCAATGCGTGGGAGAAAAAGGTGAAGGATCTCTTGCCGAAGTGGGAAGGTCCGAAGAAGGCGGATGTTTTCATTGAAGGGGTGACGAAGGAATTCAATGAGGAGAGCTTCCGGATGTTCGTTTGTCATATGGACGGGCAGCAAGTGTCCTCCAACTTCAGAAAAAAGACAGACGTTTGGGAACTGGAGCCGCACAAGCGTGGATCGAACTGGGCGTTCCGTCCGTACTTCTTAGAGAACGTGATGCAGATGAAAGCGCTCAATACGGGTTTGCTTTCCGGCCTTTATTCGGATATCGAAACAAAGGAAATGGTGAGGACCTTCAGCTTTCCGTTGACGGATCAACACTTCCTTTTCATTGATTTGAGGTATGCGTATATCTATGAGCACGAGTGTCTGCTCGCCTGATGCAAACGGGGGTCCCAATCATGATGACAACCACGCCGTTTGATACGTTCCTGTAGAGAGCAGTTTCCTTGAGCCTCCTTACGGGATCGTGTCAAATCTCGAGGAACAGGACGTGGAACCATGAAAAAAAAGAACCGATGATGACCGCCATCACAGGGAGCGCATCATACGGAAGCACCTGGACTTCTTGCTGAATGTGAGACAGTATGTAGGAAATGACCCCACGCACCCGTGGCTGAAACACCCAGGATAATTCGCGAAAGCGCACTGGAAAGGGTCGTTTCGTTATGAAAAGAAACATAAAATCAAAAGCGCACCGGAAAAGTCGCGGTTGGCGATGATGTTTATCGAGATGGAACATTATGATGAGGACTGGTGCTGAAAGAGGGGGAGCGGGTTGAACCTTTTTATAAAGGAAATGACCAAAGAATATGCGGCCGAATCTCTTCGGTGGATGTACGAGCCGCCTTATGATTTTTACAATGTGGAACTGTCTGAAGAGACGCTTGCCGAACGGTTGGACGGAAGTTATCATTCCGTGCTGGATGAGAAGGGAGCGCTCATCGGCTTCTTTTGCACGGGAGAGAGTGCGAAAGTCCCAGCCGGTGAAAAGGATGGCGTCTATGATGAAGCAGCTATCGACATGGGTCTCGGTATGCATCCTTCGCTTACGGGGCAGGGGAACGGGAATCTTTTTGGAAAAACGGTCCTCGCCGAAATCGAGAAGGAACATGAAGGTATGCCGGTCCGACTTTCGGTAGCCACCTTCAATAAGCGGGCCATCCGTCTTTATGAGAACATGGGTTTTGACAAACGAGCTTCTTTTCAAACGGATGTGTGTCCTTTCATTACGATGATGAAAGAATAATGTAAAGTCCGGGACGGTTGTTCCGGGCTTTTTTCGTACTCTAGTACTCTAATAGTCTAAAACATTAAAATTGCCAGACATCTTTCTACTGGGTATAATGATGAATATAAAGAGATAGGTATTATGGATTATGATACGGGAGAGGGCTGGTAGAGTGTTACATAGTATAAAAAACGTTGACGTGAGGAAAGACTTAATGTTCGAGGCAGCTGAAAGGAATCTGGCCATGATTCAATTCGGGACCGATCGGAGAGTCTCTTATGTGAATGACATCTTCTCGTCCACGATGCAGTTCAGATCGACGGATGACATGATCGGCTTGCATCATCAGAACTTTTGTTTCGATGATTTTGCTAGAAGCAGGGATTATGATACGTTCTGGAATGACCTGCTTAGCGGTCGCAGCTATCAGGATAAAATCGAACGCAAGGATGCGAAAGGCAATCGTGTCTGGCTTGAAGCGACTTACATGCCTGTCTACGATGGCGCTGAAATCGTCGGTGTCATGAAAGTCGCGACAGATATTACGAAGCGTCAAAGTGAAATCACTGAAGTGGTGGAAAGTTTGAAGGAGATGTCCTTTACTTTAAATACGAGGGCCGAAGATGGGGTCCGCCAACACGAAGAACTGAATGACAAAATCAATGAAATCGCTATCAAATCCAAAGGAAACACGGATATTCTCATAGATTTACGAAAACAGACCGAAGACATCCAGGGGGTCGTGAAGACGATCCGGGATATTGCCGCCCAGACGAACCTTCTATCCTTGAATGCAGCCATTGAAGCAGCAAGGGCAGGAGAACATGGCCGCGGTTTCGATGTCGTCGCAAAAGAAGTTCGCAAGCTTTCGACGAAGGTGGAAGAATCCATCGGTGAGGTCCGTGAAAACATCGATAATATCACAAAAGAGATTTCCAATATCACATCAGGAACCGAGCAGATCAGAAAAGATGTGGAAAGCGGCCAAGTACAGATCAACGAAGCTTCTGCGGGCTACAAGGAAATCGTAGGGGCGGCGGAATCGTTAAAGAAAGAGGCGGAGGCCTTGTCCGGGATCATTTGAACATTGGAAAGTTTCGAATGTAGGAGGAGGGGTATTTTTACCGTAGGGTAAATATATCCGGGTCTAAATGACCAGAAGAAGGATGTTTACTCGTAACCCTTCGGAAAGGTCGTCATTCTATGAAATCGAATTATTTAAGGTGGATGCTCGTCATCTATATCGTTCTCGGGGTCCTCATGGGCATCGGATTTTCTCTTGTCCTCGACCAGTTCATCCCGATTCCAGCGCATCTGTTTTCTTTCTTTATGATCGCTTCGGTCTTTGCGGGGTCGCTGTTAGGGTTGATCAACTATTTGGTTTATTTTCACTTTACAAAAGTGTTCATCCTTCACGTGAATCAAGTATTGAATTCCGTTCGAAACGGGGACTTGTCAGCAAGGACACAGTTTCGTTCCGGCGGCATCATAGGAGAATTGAACCGGAACATCAACAAGACGCTGGTCAATCTGGAGCGCTCCCAGAACACCATCCTCCATGATGATCTGACACGGATCCCGAACAGGCAGGCTTTACAGCAGCGCTTCCTCAATGGGGAGGAGAGCGGTCCTTGTGCCCTGTTGTTCATTGATGTGAATGAATTCAAAAAGATCAATGATACATACGGACATGTGCTGGGGGATGAGATGCTCATATCCATCGCAGCCGTTTTGCAAGAAGCGGTGAAAGGGAGCGCGGAAGTGTACAGGCTGAGCGGCGATGAATTTGTCATCCTACAAAAAATGGAGGGCTGGGGAAGGGCGAATGAATTGTGTGCCTGCATTCATCACGCTTTCCAGGAACCGTTCCATCTGGACGGACACCACATCCCTGTCAGCATCAGCATCGGCGTCTGTGAGTTCGAGTTTGGGCATAAGGACTTTGTCAGCATTTTGGATGAAGCGGACCAGGAGATGTATAAAGCGAAGAACAGGCGTAAAGTACGGCTGCAAACGTAAGTGGGTGAAACCACTCTTAAGAGGATAAAAGGAAGCCGCTTGGACCAGGTAGGTCCGAGCGGCTTTAAGGTTTTTTATCACAGTGAGATCGTCGCTCCGATCGATTTATTTTACGATGAAATTCAAGTCTCCAACGCCCATTTCCGCATCGATATGAATTTGGTTTTTACTGGAATTATACGCTTCGTTCTCCCACGAATCTCCCGTTTTCGTGAGGCCCTCCGTACTGATATCCCCGATGCCTTTCTCTGCTGTGATTTTTACACCCGTTTCTTTAGGGAGATACACGGTACTTTCCCCAACGCCTGTTTCGATTTTTGCATCAAAGCTTTCTTCATAATCGCCGGATAGATCGACGGTCAATTCACCAACTCCAGCCTCGATGGAAAGGTTCTGCAATTTCGCTACGGTCAGGTCCAGGGTGGACTCCGCTGCCCCCGTTTGGATGGAAAGATCCACAGGGACACTTTTACTTATGAGAACGTCCCACTCGCTCTTTTGATTGTTGATGAATTTCCTTTTGTGTTTCGTTTGGGATAGCCTGATGGTGCCGTCTTGATAAGAAAGCTCTGGAGTCAAATGGTTTTCAGGATAAATGAACGAACCTTCCAGCCAGTCTTCCGATCCTGTACCTAATGAAAGTTCTCCGACACCCATATCGATTTCCACTTTCAGTTTTTCTGCTTTGTCCTGTTGGACCCGCTGCGTCTCTTCCACCTGTTCCCCAGCATGAACGAAGGAACATCCGGCCAGGGTCATCAAAGCACTAGCGCCAACCAAGGTTTTGTATAGTTTCTTCATCATCACCGCTCCTTTTTTTGCATCTAAAACCAGTATAGAATTCTTCCGCGTATTTGCTCAGCGACTGTGGGTGTATCTTTCATAGGTCTCGAGATATATTTTTATTCCATAAGTTCTCGGAAGGGCGTTCTACTCTTTTGAATAGGGAATAGATTGGAAAAGAAGGAGGAGATGTTGTGAAAGTCGTTGCCTTAAAAGATGTGATTGGGACGAGTCAGGATGTCGATGGAGGGACGTGGAACAGCCGCCGTCTCATCGTCAAAAAGGACGGGATGGGCTATTCGGTCCATGACACGATCATCCGCGCAGGTACGGAAACGCACATTTGG
This sequence comes from Halobacillus litoralis, assembly GCF_009856415.1. GTDB lineage: Bacteria > Bacillota > Bacilli > Bacillales > Halobacillaceae > Halobacillus > Halobacillus litoralis_C. Next base: position 457,896 of record NZ_WMEZ01000001.1, read on the forward strand.
TACAAGCACCATTTGGAGTCGGTCTATTGTATCGAAGGCGAGGGCGAAGTCGTCACTCTCAAAGATCAAAAGACATGGCCGATCGAGCAGGGCGTCCTCTATGCGCTTGATGAACATGATGAGCATTTGTTGCGGGCGAAAACGGATATGCGGATGATCTGCGTGTTCAATCCACCGATCAGCGGGGATGAAGTTCATGATGAAGACGGTGTGTATCCTGCCGATGAATCGTAACCTTTCCTAGTCCAGGAAGGGTTATTTTTTTCCATAAAAACGGAAAATTCTGTTACAATAGGACCGGTGGAGCGTAAAGGGAGGAAAAGGATGTACAAGTTATGGGACAGAGTAAGTGTCACTTTTTTAGCCGCTGGATTTTTCGCCCTCATCCTACCACTGTTTACGGATTTTCCTTTTCGATGGGAGCTGTTATGGATTTGCTCCGTGCCAGCCGTTGCGGTTATGAGAGTGAAAGACATTCAAAATGGAAAGAAAGTCGAACCGATTCTTGCTATTGTTTTTAGTGTATTTATTTTCGGGATCTCTCTATACAGTTTACTATGGATTAGTTTTTAGAAACGTTGTTGATCGGTCTACCCTAAAAAGGGCTACTTTTCCATAAAGTCGGAAAATCTGCTTCCATTAGACCGATGAATCCAAGGGAGGGGGATGAATTTGAACAAGACTTGGAGATGGTTGGGACATATTCTCTTTGGAGCTGCCGTTCTCATTTTTCTTTTCATGCTGTTCACAGATCTCCCATTTCGGACCGAATGGGGATGGATTTTCCTGGCCCCTTCCGTCGTCATTACGAGAGTTGGGGATATGTGTGAGACAGGAAAGAAAGTAGAGCCGCTGATCACGATTACTCTTTGTATCCTCATTTTTAGTCTCTCATTATACGGTTTATTATTCATCTGACTACATATTGCGAGGGGTTCGTATGGAAGAAGCTTTAAAAAATGAAAGCGTGGATCAAAAGAAAATTAGAAATAAAGCCCGTAAATCGGTTTGGCATCTATTCCTGATTATGGCCTTATGTATCGGGTTAGGGCAGATTTTTTTCGATGAAGTTCCAGGTCTCTTTTATTTGGGCGCCGTCGTGTTTTATGGATTTTTCCTTTATGAAACTTATATGAGCAGGAAAACCAACGAGGAATTGTGGCGGATTTGGGATGAACGCTGGAAAGACCGGCGCACCCTTTTCCAATTGCGTTCATCCATAACTAATTCTCTGGACATTTTGCTGCCGGCAATCCTGGGTGCTAACGCCTCATGGATCATGGGCGCCATTTTCTTAGTGGTTGGCCTTGCTACAGGGTTCCGGGACGGGAAGAAGAAATGGGAAGCGAAAGAGTACTATTATGAGGAATACATAGAAAAAAGGAGCATGGCGGCATGAAAGCATTAAAGATTTTTAACGTTTTCTACGGTGCCGCTGCTCTCATCTGGCTGACGGTCAGTTTATTTTATGAAGGGTTCAATCCTTCTGTAAAAATCAATGCGGTGATCATTGGTGGTCTCTTTTTATTGCTTGGAATCGATGATTGGATGGATGGTCGAAAGAAGTATGCGGCTTATTATTTCTTTCTTGTCGTCGTTTCCATAATAGCCGTGATGGTATAAAAATAGAGCCATTGTGCTGGCTCTATTTGTGATGATAAGTTAAGTCGATCATCAACGCTGTACATAATAATAGAATGGCTTGTTCTTCCGTCCACTCGTGGCCTCTTATATGGTAGAGGTCTTCGGAAAGCCAGGCTTCTTTCGTTGTCGGAGCAGGAATCGACCTCTTCTGGATCGTAGCGATTTGTCTCTCACCTGATTTCACTTCAAAGTCACACGCCATGTTTTTCCCATTTACTTCTAACAGTGTTTCTCCCGAATATTCGGCTATGATTTTTTGTGAAACGCTCCCTTTGAAGCGAAGGTGGTATATGGAGTCAGCCGTTTGAATGGAGACGTCGCTCGAGATGCCTTTTTTGCGATAAATATGAGCGAGGACCTCCTGTCGATCGGATAACAGCTTGATATGTAAACTGGTCATTTGTTTAAGGTTAAACAATTTCAAGGCATGGTTCAGCCAATGGCTAGAGGTAGAGGAATCCTCCTCAAATGTCGAGACTCTCTGATTCTCGCTATTTGAAATGCTGTATTGGGTGCTCTGGTGGGTCATGATGGTTTCGGTTTGCAGTGTGTAGTAAGTAGAATGATGTAACATAATTGTCTCGCTTTCTGTATAGGATTTCCTATACAATACGAATGATCTGGTCTCATGGTTTCATTCAATTTAAAATAAGTGAGTCGCGCGCAAGAAGTCTAGAACGCGCGCAGGAAGCTCGGAACGCGCGCAAGAAGTCTAGAACGCGTGTAAGGAAGCCCGAGTCACGCGCAGGATACTAGAAAAACGTCCATGAAATAAGAACCGCGTGCAACGAAAAGAATAAGAGTTAGGAAGATACATATGAAAGGAAAAACATTTTTGATTTCTCTGCTGATCATTGCCATCAGCTGGGGAGGCAATCTATGGTTCTATCAATCCAAACAATTGGAGGAACCGATTTTTCTTGAACACTATTACGGCGGTGCCGGAGTGTTCGAGCTTTATTACTTAACAAATAGAGAAGACTCATCTCATGTTATGAGTGTAGAGTTCAGCGATGGAACAACTTTACATGCGAAATCCGACTACTACGGCTTTCATAGCGAAAGCCCTGCTTATGGTCCGGACGTCCAAAGCAGGTCCACGCACTACCTGCTGAAAAAAGCAGGATTTGATGAGCAGCAAATGAGAGAATTGGAAGTCGACCATGAAGGAGAAGCGACTATTCATTTCAATGATGGAAAAACCGTCACAGCGGATATCGGCACGGTTGAATTTAGTAAGTTGAGGGAGGGAAATGGTTTATTCCGTCAACAATCAAGTTCAAGCAGCAGTAACGGACGTTCCTTCCGCTCTTATACAGTAAAAGAAGATGTAAAAATAGAATCCATGTCTTCTCCTTTTCCTGAGGTTCAAGATGATGTCAAAATGAAATTATACACCCCTTCAATCGGTACAACAGGCACACCGGATGGGGGCGGACCTCGCACGTACACGAAAGAAATGGATGAGGAATGGAGCCGGGTGGCAGGTGCGCCACTGGAAAAGATTGATTTTCCAATCGAAATGAAGCAGGGAGACCGGATCAGGTTGACGATGCAGGAAAAGCCGGACGCGATTCGCGCTTATTCTTATGAGATTGATTTGACAGGCACGACGAAGAATGGCACCCCATTCACACAGCCTTTCCTTGTCTCGAATCATCCGCAGTTCACACCAGAGCAGATGGAACTCCTTATTGAAAGGAGGGGCAGCCAATGAATTCCTTTCATCGGATCTTCGGAGGTTTGCTTCTTGTTTTATTAGATATACACCTTGGTCAAATAGAGATCTTAGCTGATTTCATCGGGTATCTCCTCGTCTTAAGTGCATTGAACAGCATGGATGGGAACTGGAAAGGGATGAAGGGGGCAAGAGCGACTGCCTTGACCCTCAGTGTCCTTACGATTCCGCAAGCCTTTTTAGGTCAACCGGCAGGTACGAACGAGGGTGTCAATATTGGCTTCGATCCTCTTACGATTTACCATCAGGCTCTAGGTTTGATTAAACTTGTGCTGATTTTCTACCTTTTCTATGTGTTCATGGATTGGGCAAAGAAAAAGGGAGAGGAGGAACTTGAAAGGAGAACACATAAACTATTTAGGGGATATGTGACTGCACACCTCTTTTATTATGCTCTATTGCCTTTCTCCATGAACCTCCCGGAAAGTACGGTGATTCCGTTATTCATCGTAGGATTAGCTGTCGTGATGATCCTTGAGATAATGTTCCTGATCTTAATCCGGGCTTTTCATAAGGAACAAAACAGAATCGAAATCTATTAAAAAAGACGCCTCGGCCTGAGGCGTCTTTTCTATGCGGGCTGTTTTTCCAATTCCGGATCCGCTTCCGCTGCATCAATGAACAAAAAGATGGCTGTCAAAATGTGCATGACCATACCGACGAAAGGAACCCAGCCGATGCATGAGGTGACGATTCCGAGGATGCTTCCTCTCGTTTCTCTTCCTTTTTGCTGGGCAAGTACAAGGGTGATGATATGAAGAATGAGCATGACGGCCAGGGGAGTCCACAGTAATGAGATGACGAAGGTCCCTCCAACAAAAGGTATGCCTAAACATGCTTCCAGAGCGGCGGTGACCCACATGAGAATGCGTGCTGCTGACATACAAACACCTCCCGTATATCCTTTTTCAATGTATTCAAAGAACACAGGTTTAGAACTTGGGACTATAGAAACGGGACATTCGTTTCCTTTTCGATCATTTTCTGAATATTTCTTCACACTCAGGAAATGTATGGTATATTGGTTTGTGAAAGCGTTTGCACTAATCGGCGTGCATCGCACTCAGATACCTATTAAAGGAGGAGAATGATTTGAGGATAAGGAGACAGTGGTGGAAGGTTGTCATCAGCGTTGTACTTGTGTTTTTGTTGGCAGTTCCGACATCTTTTTCGTCGGTCAGTTCAACGAAGACTTTTGCTGAATCAAATGAAACCGTTACCATTAACTACAAACGATTAGATGGAAATTACGAAGGCTGGGGACTGCACCTATGGAATCAGGACGGTTCCAATCCTGCAATTGAACAAGGGACGGATTGGTCGGATCCTGTGGAATTTACGAATGAAACGGACTTCGGAATGTCCGTGGAAATCCCGGTCATCGACATCAAGAACGGATTAAATTTCATTGTACATAAGGGGGATCTAAAAGATACTCCGAATGATCGTAGTTTTCCAACGACCGGTGAAACGGATTTCTGGCTGGTCCAAGGCAAGGAGGAAGTCTATTTGGAAGAACCTGTGCTGACGACTTACGTGGAGTCGGCGAAAATTAAGAACGACACGCTCATTTCAGCAAAGATGAGCCAGGTGATAGAAAATGCAGATCGTTCTGATTTTGTTCTGAAGGGCGCAGATGGAGAGCGCGTCACCATTGAGTCTGCTGAGGTGGATGGACAAGACGTCCGACTTGAAACAGCAGAAGCGCTGGATCTCACTCAAACGTACACCATCCAGTATGGAGAAGAAGAAACGAATGTCATTGTCGACTGGAAGCTGATCGATGAAAGGTTCGCTTATGACGGGGACGACCTCGGAGCGACTCTACATGACGACGGTACAGCTGAACTGAAGCTTTGGTCACCGATTGCGACCAATGTTTCTGTCGTTCTTTATGATAAAGACGATCAATATGAAGTCGTGACTAATGACATCCCGATGGAAAAAGGGGAGAACGGCGTCTGGTCTGTGACGCTGGATGAGTCCAATACGGGAATCAAAGACCTCAACAGCTATTATTACCAATACAAAATCGAAGCTTATGGCGAAGAGAAGCTTGCTCTCGATCCTTATGCGAAATCCATGGCGGCTTCGAACAATGAGGATAACGATGATGTAGGGAAAGCGGCGATTGTCGATCCATCTGACATCGGTCCTAAACTTGATTTTGCCAAAATCAAAGGCTATGAAAAGCGTGAAGACGCGATCATTTGGGAAGCACATGTACGCGACTTCACTTCTGATCCGAGCATCGAAGGGGAACTGGATTCACAGTTCGGCACGTTCAATGCTTTTGTAGAAAAACTCGATTACGTGAAAGAACTTGGAGTGACTCATATCCAATTGCTGCCGGTCATGAAGTACTATTTCGGTGATGAGCTCGACAGCAGCACACGTGAACGTGAGTACTCCGCTTCAGGGAACAATTACAACTGGGGCTATGACCCTCACAGCTACTTCGCTCTTTCCGGCATGTATTCCGAGCGTCCGGAAGATCCGGAAGAAAGAATCGAAGAGTTCAAGCAGTTGATCAAGGAAATTCACAAACGCAAAATGGGCGTCATTTTGGATGTTGTGTATAACCACACAGCCAAAGTGAGCATCCTGGAAGACCTTGTCCCGAACTATTATCACTTCATGGATGAGGAAGGGAATGCCAAAGTCGGTTACGGCGGTGGAAAAGTGGGGACGACGCACGAAATGTCCCGCAAGCTCATGGTCGACTCCATCGAATATTGGGTCGATGAATTCAAAGTAGACGGTTTCCGCTTCGACTTGATGGGTGACCTGGATGCAGAAAGTGTCCAAGCGGCTTATGACGCTGCGGAAGCTTTGAACCCGAACATTTTGATGCTCGGAGAAGGTTGGAGAACATATGCCGGCGATAACGGCGGAGAAGGTGTTCAACCTGCTGACCAGGATTGGATGGATGAAACCGATGGAGTCGCTGTGTTCTCTGATGAAATCAGAAATGAACTGAAGTCCGGTTTCGGCAGTGAAGGCGAACCGCGTTTCATTACAGGCGGCGTTCGTAACATCGATACCATTTTCAACAATATCAAAGGACAGCCTGGAAATGTGACGGAAGATGACCCGGGCGATATCGTGCAGTACATCGCAGCCCACGACAACTTGACGCTTCATGACGTCATCGCACAGTCGATTAAAAAGGATCCTGCGAAGCATGAGGAGGAAATTCAAAAACGCATCCGCCTCGGTAACTCTATGATTCTGACAAGTCAGGGGATCTCTTTCCTTCATGCCGGTCAGGAGTATGGCCGTACGAAGCAGTGGAAAGCAGATGGCGTTCCAGAAGATAAGTGGACGTACATGGAAGATGAAAACGGGAATCCGTTCGAGGATCCTTACTTCATCCATGATTCCTATGATTCTACGGATGTGATCAACCAATTCGATTGGCAGGCCGTGTCCGAGCCAAGTATTCAACAGGAAACGATGGAATATACCAAAGGTTTGATTGAACTGAGACGCTGGACAGATGCTTTCCGCCTCGGTTCTGAGGAAGACGTCGAAAAAAACGTGACGCTTTTGGATGCTCCTGAAATCCAGGAAACGGATTTGATGCTTGCTTACAAAGCCGTCGATCCTGGCAAGAAAGCCAAAGGAAGCTATTACGTGTTCATCAACGCCGATGACAAAGAACGTACGCTGACGCTCGATGAGGATTTGAAGAAAGGAAAAGTGCTCGTAGATAATGACGAAGCTGGACGCAAAAAAGTGAAAGACCCATCCGGCTTTGAGCTGAATAAAGATGGAATAACCATCGATCCATTGACGACGGTTGTCATCCATACGAAATAACGAAAAACCAGCTCCTTTTTTGAGGAGCTGGTTTTTTAATGTGCCCTAATGAGTGGGCAAAGTGCCCTAACGCACGACCAAAGTGACTTAACGCGAAGCCAAAGTGCCCTAACACACCACGAAAGTGCCCTAACGCTACCTTAAAGTGACTTAACGTTCAAGAAGCAGACTTTTCCTTGTATTGCGCTGGCTTCTTTTTCGCCTCCTGGACGATAACGACAGACAAAAGCACGAGCACAACACCGGCATATTGGTAGACTGTCATGATCTCTGCATAAACAAAGTACCCGACGAGCGTCGCGACGACGGGTTCGATGGTGGCGACGATGGAAGCCCGGCTCGATTCCACATGCTCAAGGCCTTTCGTGTAGAGGAGAAAAGGCAGAACGGTCGAGATGAGTCCGAGGCCGAGAATCAACAGCCAGACGTGGATGTCACTCAGCAGGGATGCATTATTCCATAGGCCGCTGAAAGGAACGACGGCGAGCGTCGCGAATAAAAAAGTATAAAAGGTGACAGTCAGGGAGCGGTACTTTTTCAGAACGACTTTACCGAAGATGCTGTAAAGTGCGTAAAACAGTCCGGAACCTAGTCCGAAGAGAAAGCCTGCCAGGGACAAAGTTGCATTAAGACTCGGAAGTAAACCAATAACGAGTGTACAACCGATAAAAGTCGCGATAAGCGCCACCAATTTTCTTCCAGTCCATGCTTCTTTGAAGAAGATCCTGGAAAATATGGTCACGAACACAGGCGCTGTATAAAGGAGAACGAAGGCGATCGACATCGAAGTCGTTTCAATCGCGCTGAACAGACACCAGTTGAATAAGGCGATGCTGATGACACCTGTGCCGAAGAAATAGCGCGAGTCGGCAGGCTTGATTTTTAAAAGTCGGATGTTCGATAGGGTGATAGAACAGAACAATAGGAGCATGGCAGCGGTCACTCGGAGAGCCACGACTTGAATAGGAGTGAAGCCATATTCGTAGAGTTCGTTCACAAACAGCCCGATGATCCCCCACAAGGAAGCACCGAGGAAGATCATGAAAAATGCCCGGCTTCTTGTCATCGTACCCCTCCTTCTACATCAATTTCCGTCTATTATACAAAAATTTAGAAAGGTTTGAATATAGCTGTTGCAAAAAAATAGGAAATCTTGTTTGATAGAGAATAAGGATGAAATCGAATCACAAGGGGATGGGACTATGAATCCAGTTATGCGAGACATCAAAACACACATCGAAACAGAACGGCTGATTTTGAAAATGCCGGAGCCAGGCGACGGGACAGCGGTCAATGCAGCCATCCAGAGGTCTGTGAATGAACTGAAACCATGGCTTGGATTCGTCCAGGAGACGCCGACCGTCGAAGATACCGAATCAAACGCAAGGGAAGCGCATGCGAAATTTTTGTTGAGGCAGAACTTGAGGTATCTCGTTTTTCTGAAAGAGGATATGACGTTCGTCGGATCTACCGGTTTTCATCGCATGGACTGGGATGTCCCGAAGTTTGAACTTGGATATTGGATGGACACGGCTCATAGTGGAAAAGGATATATGCGGGAAGCGGTGGAAGCTTTAACGGCGTATGCTTTGAATGATTTAGGAGGAGCACGGGTGGAGATCCGCTGCGAATCTGAAAATAAAAGGAGCCGCGCCATCCCGGAGTCCCTGGGTTTTGAGCTGGAAGGAATTCTTCGTAACGAGGACCTCTCTGTCGATGGAAAGCGTTTAACCGATACGTGTATCTATGCCAAAGTCCGTGTTAAAGGGGCGTGATCTTGTGTATGACGTGACGATCATTGGCGCAGGTGTCAGTGGCGTGTTTCTTGCCTACACGTTAGCGCAGGAACACCCGGACCTGAAGATTCATGTGATGGATAAAGGAAAGCCACTGGCTGAACGGACGTGCGGATTACAACAGGAAGCGTGCACATGTGAAGGGCCGTGCGATCGGTACATAGGATTTGCAGGACTCGGAAAATCAGAAGGGAAATTCAATTATACCAACGACTTCGGAGGTCAGTTGGGAAGGAAGGTCGGGGAAAAGGAAGCCCTCGCACTCATGGAAGAGGTCGATGAACTTTTATGCTCCTATGGAGGCGACCATGTAGATAGATACAGTACAAAAAATGAAAAACTTTCCTTACTGGCAGCCGAGCATGGCTTGCGTGTTTTCTCGACAGAAGTGAGGCATTTGGGGACGCAGCTCGCTCGGCGGGTTTTTCAAGAGATGTATGAAGAGATGTCTGAACAGATGACCTTCACCTTCGAAGCGGATATTACAGGAGTCACAAAAGGAGCAGGACTGTTTTCGATCGATACAAATCACGGGCGGTTTCAGAGCAGGAAGGTCGTATTCGCTACAGGGATGAGCGGGAGTGACTGGCTGAAATCCATGACAGCCAAATTAGGGTTGAAGGCTGGCCAAACACGTTTGGATTTAGGAATAAGAGTGGAAATGCGTGGCAATCAGCTCGATCCTATCCTTCAGGAAACGTTTGAAACGAAACTTCATTACATAACGGAGCGTTTTTCTGCAACCACCTACTGCATGAATCCACGCGGCAGAATCATCCGTAAATATCAGCATGGCCTGGTGATGCCGGATGGGCAGAACCAGAATGAGGAGGAACCGAGTCAGAATTTGAACTTCACCCTTTTTGTACCGCGCTATTTCAAAAATCAAGAGGAAGCCATGGCAGAAGCTCATCGTGTGATCGGCGGAATCAATCAGGGACATGACAGGATAGTGGCGCATAAGTTAGGAGATTTATTGGAGGGGAACCCTTCCGACCATCTTTCCAAAGGCGTTATTCACCCCTCACTGGAAGCAGAAGCGGGAAATCTCCGCAAAGAAGTTCCGCCCCTTTATATAGAGGCACTGCTTGAGTTTTTTGAAGCGTTGGAAGGGCTGCTTGGCGAGGAAATCGATGGGGATACCATCCTTTATGGGTTGGACAGCAAATTTTATGAAGCAAAGATCTTCACCGATGAGCATTTTGAAACCGAGGTGTCAGGGTTGTATTTAATCGGGGACTGCTCCGGGGAAACGCATTCCCTTTCTCAAGCGGCGGCAAGCGGAATTTACTTAGCCCGCCGGATCATAGCTTAGCCTACAATGAGGCTAAGCTATTTTCAACGGCAAAGATCGCTTCTCTCACTTGAGATTGTTCATGAATGCCCATGAGGTGGATCGATTCACTAGGACGTGTGGAATAGTAAGAAATGGCCTCTATATCCTCCGGTGAATCAGCGTCTAGATCCTTAAGAGATAGTGGAAGTTGCATGGATTTGTAAAAAGGAACCAGCTGCTTGATTTGTTCGTTTTTTCCTTCGAGTGCTAATTGGACGAGGATGCCGTAAGCGACTTTCTCTCCATGCAAAAACGGATGGGCACCCGGCACTTTTGTCAGCCCATTATGAATGGAGTGGGCTCCCGATATTCTTCCGTAACGATCTCCAAAGCCCCCGACCATACCGCCTGCCATAATGATGGTTTCTGCAACACGTGTGAAGGCGGAAGTGCATTGAGCTGTTTCATTGACCTCCACGGCGTCTTTTCCTTCATTAAGGAGAATGTCTCTACACAATTTTGCAGCGTGAAGGGCGATTTCTAAAGGGACAGGTTTATCTTTTATCTGCCTCGTCAAAACATCAGCCTCATACCATTTGGCAATCGTATCACCGATGCCGGCACGGAGATATTCGACGGGAGCATGAACGAGCATGGAGGGGTCTACGATGACCATGTATGTACTTCTTTTGTAGATCGTATATTCTACGAAATTGCCCTTATCATCATAAAATACACTCAAAGGTGTCCAGGCGGCGCAATTGGATACGAGTGTAGGGATCAGGATGACCGGCAGATCTAGCGCCACGCCGCACGCTTTAACGAGGTCGAGAATTTTTCCGCCTCCGACACCGATCAAGACGTCTGTGGCTGCAGAGGCGTTTTCCTTGATCCTTTCGACTTCCTGATGGGTGCATTCCCCGTCATACGAAATGGTTTCGATGCTGAACGGAAATTCTGGCATATAAGGTTCGGCCATGGCCCATGAATCTTTGCCGTGGATGATGGTCCCATGTTTGAATGGTTCATCTTTGATGAGCTCTGGCAATTCCTTCAGTACACCGGATTCACACTTGTAAAAGTTCGGCGATCCTTGAACATTGATGGTCTCCATCTTCATCCCCCTTTCAAGATATGCCCATCATTATCCATATTTTAAAAAATGATGTCAACGAGAAAAATAAATAATTAAAAAGATTGGGAATATTATTTACAAACCCTGATACTTACGTTAAAGTGTTAAAACATAATCAAAATTCTTATCGAGAGTGATTGAGGGATAAGGCCCGAAGAGATCACAGCAACCTTCCCTATGGGAGTGGTGCTAATTCCTGCAGAATATTCCTATTCTGGGAGATAAGAGTTTGGCAGTCTTTCTATGCGAAACTCTCTCCCTGAAAAGGGCGGGAGTTTTTTTATAAGGATTGATATGAATTGTTGAAAAGGGGGAGAGCCGATGATTTCATTGGAACAACTGAGCAAAGTCTATCAATCCAAGGGGAAAACCGTGATCGGAGTCGATGACGTCTCCTTGGACATCAACAAAGGGGAGATTTTTGGAGTCGTCGGGTACAGCGGGGCTGGGAAAAGCACCCTTTTGCGATGCATGAACATTCTTGAACGTCCGACAGAAGGAAAGGTTATGGTGGATGGAATCGATCTCATGACTTTGAATTCCAGAGACTTGAGGAAGGCCAGGCAATCGATCGGGATGATCTTCCAAGGTTTTCACCTGGCGATGGCGAAAACCGTCTTGGAAAACGTCGCCTTTGCCTTGAAGGCTTCAGGCGTTAATCGTCAGGAAAGGAAAAGAAGGGCCCAGGAATTATTGGAGCTTGTCGGTCTTTCAGATAAAGCCGATCAGTATCCGGCCCAGTTGAGTGGGGGTCAGAAGCAGAGGGTGAGCATTGCGAGGGCGCTTGCCAATGATCCTAAAGTGCTTTTGTGTGATGAAGCAACCTCGGCGCTTGATCCGAATACGACGCAATCGATTTTAAAACTGTTGAAAAGGATCAATCGTGAACTCGGCCTGACGATCGTCCTGATCACCCATGAGATGGAAGTCGTCAAGGAAATCTGTGATCGTTGTGCCGTTATGGAAGACGGGAAAATCGTGGAACAGGGGTCGACGTATGAAATCTTCGCTGATCCTGAAAACGAATTGACGAAACGCTTCATCCAAACCGTCATCGATTTCCGGATCCCGGAAAAGGTCCTGTCAGAAAGGAAAGGGACGATTGTACATATGACGTTCAAAGGCGACTCGGCCAACGAATCTGTCGTCTCAGACCTCTTGCAAGGATACAGCATACGCGCCAATATCCTGCATGGAAAGATCGATTACATCCAAGACCAGGCTCTCGGTACTTTTGTTATGGAACTGACGGGAGAACGAAAAGTTGTCCAACAGGCCATACAAGATTTAAGAGAAAAGCTTGGAGAAGTGGAGGTGCTGCAAGATGATCGATCAACTGATCAATCTCTGGCCAGAGCTGAATAAATCATTCATCGAAACATTGATCATGGTAGGCATAGGACTGGTTGTTGCTTTAATCGCAGGTCTTCCGCTCGGGCTGCTCTTGTTTGTGACGGACCGTGATTTGTTTCTCGAGAATCGCACCGTTAAAAGCATCGTTGGCGTCGTGGTGAACTTAATTCGTTCGGTCCCGTTCATTATCTTACTTGTCTTTTTGTTTCCTTTTACAAACTTTTTAATCGGGACAACCACGGGGCCGGTAGCGGCTTCTGTAGCCCTCTCTGTCGCTGCCATCCCTTTTTACGCGAGGATCGTGGAATCATCAGCACGCGATATCGACAAAGGGGTGATCGAAGCGGCCATTGCCTGCGGAGCTTCCCCTTGGCTGATCATCAAGGATATCATTTTCCCTGAAATCAAACCCGGTCTGATCAGTGGGTTAACCATCACAGCCATCAGTTTGATCGGGTACTCCGCCATGGCAGGTGCCATCGGAGGCGGAGGAATCGGGGACTTGGCGATTCGATATGGTTACTATCGCTACGATAACTTTGTCATGTTCACGACCGTCATCCTGCTTATAGTCCTCGTCCAAATCGTACAATACACGGGCGATTACATTGCAAAAACAGTGAAAAAGAATTGAATCACACTTAGGAGGAACCATCATGAAAAAAATCATTTTATTAGGTCTCACATTATTATCGATTGCCTTTCTCGCTGCGTGCGGGGAAGAAGAGGAAAGTGCAGATGCTTCTGGAAAAGAAACGATTCGCTTCGGTGCTACTGCCGGGCCATACAGTGATATGGTCACAAAAGCAATCGCCCCACTATTAGAAGAAAAGGGATATGAGGTGACGAACAAGGAATTCACGGATTATGTCCAGCCCAACAAAGCTCTTGCAAACGGGGATTTGGACGCAAACCTTTTTCAGCATAAAATTTACTTAGAGTCGTTTGCGAAGGAAAACAACCTGGATCTATCTGAAGTCATCATCGTACCGACAGCGCCGATGGGGATCTACTCCAATACATACGAGGATATCGCAAGTATTGAAGATGGAAGCACGATGGGGGTACCGAACGATCCGACAAACCTTGCCCGTGCCTTGATTGTGCTTGAGGATGAAGGTCTTGTGGAGGTGGATGACAGCGTCGATCCATTACGCGCATCATTGAACGATATTACGAAGAATAAAAAGGATATCCAGTTTGTCGAAGTGGAAGCTGGCCAACTGCCGCGTCTAGTCGATAGCGAAGATTTGTCCATGGTTCCAGGAAACTACGCATTGGCTGCAGGAATGGATCTTCTGAATGCACTGGCTTTGGAAGACATGCCTGATGATTACCGTAACCGTGTGGCCGTGAAAACGGAAGATCTTGATGCACAGTTTGTGAAAGATATTAAAGAAGTGGTGGAATCCGAGGCGTTTGAAAAGATTATCGATGAAGAATTCAAAGGTTTTGGGAAACCACAGTGGATGAAAGAATAGTAGGGAGGGCTGACGTTTATTCGTCAGCCTTTTTTTATCGTTTTGAAGGACATCTGGGGACTGATCAGGTAATCACCATTCTCTATCAAGATCTCTCCCGAAACTCTTTTAATGTACGAATCCCGACCGTCACCGCTTGGCTCATCGCTGATCCCCCTCCATAAGCAGCTGCGACGCCCATCGTTTCATAGATTTGCTGATCGCTGCACCCGAGCGCCACACATTGGTCCATATGATAGGTAATGCTTGCTTCATCTCCATCTTTTACGCTGATCGCCAAAGCCATCAGATGCTTATGGGACCGGTCGACTTCTCCATCCTCGAAAAAAGTGCCTGTGAAACGGTTGTATTCTTTCGTTCCTTCCGGTAAATAACTTGTCAATTCTTCTATTCCATGACGGTAATCATTCAGTGTCTGTTCGGCTTGATTTTTCATTTACACTCTCTCCCTTTTTCAAAGCTTACTCGTGCTATACCTGTTCTTCCTAAGGTTTGAAACCGGCGTGTATGTAAGAGAGCATATCCATAATAAAGATAGGGTCAGGGCTCGAGCGCGAATTTTGTAAGAAAATTTGAAACCTTTCGTCTTTTGATCCGTAAGTAGAGATGAGGATACATAGTTGGAGGGGATGGCAATGGCGAAAAATATCCTATGGGCAATCGTAACGGTTGGTGTCATGGTGCTGATCAATTGGGGAGTCGCTTCTTTTTTCAGTGGTGAATTTATCGAATACTCCTTTTTGCTTGGCGTTGTCGTCATGACCATCGTGTGGTTCTTTAATTCAAAAGGTGGTTATGCTTCCAATTCGGTCAGGCTGGGGATCCAGGCCCGGACGGGATTGAAGATCGAAGAGGAGAAACAGAAATTCAACCCCACCGTTGTATTTTATACCGCGATCGGATATACCACGGTAGCGCTTGTGATCACAATCATCTATTATAAAGATTATTTTACTGGTTGATCTACAGAAGTCCTTCGAAAACGTGTAGAAAAAGAAAACGCCTGGATGTTGAAATCCAAGCGTTTTTCGTTTCCTTAAATTTTTTCATAGGTGCCAGGTATAGTCTATAAAGCTTAAAAAGGATTGGTTGCCCATTGGAGCGACTGCTTGATGAAAATTCGAGGATGCAGTTTCAATTGAGAAACCATGTATTCAGCAAGGTCTTCCGGCTGCATATACTTCTCTTTATCCTGGCCTTCCATATCTTCGCCTAAAGCGAGTTCGGTAGCGACAAGGCTTGGGTTTAATGTGAAGACGCGGATGTTGTCCCTTCTTACTTCCTGCATGAGCGCTTCCATCATGCCTTGAAGGGCGAACTTTGATCCGCTATATGCCGTAGAGCCGGCGGTGCCTTTGAGTCCGCTGGATGAAGAGATATTGATGATGTCTCCTTGGTTTTTCTCCTTCATCATGGGCAGGACTGCTCTCGTGACATGGTATGTACCATAAACATTCACTTCAAACGTCCTTTTCCATTCTTCGGGCTCCAGTTCAAGGAATTTTCCGTACACCCCGATGCCTGCATTGTTGATGAGAATGTCCGCTTCACCAAGCTCTTCTTTTAACTTCTGAATCGCACTTTCCACCTGATCGATGTCGGAAATGTCAGCGGAAGCTACAGCTGCCTGCACACCGTAGGACCGTGCTTCCTCGGCTACGTCTTCAAGACGGCTTTCGGTCCTTGCGATCAGTCCGACATGAACCCCTTCTTTCGCCAGCTGCAAAGCCGTAGACTTTCCGATTCCGCGACCTGCACCGGTCACATAAGCGATTTTCCCTTTGATTTCTTGTGCCATGTTCCTCACTCCTTTACCTGTTCTTCATTCAAGTCTACGAGTTTCCTATTTTGAAATCAAAAGATAGCGTCTACCTCCGGGATGTTTCCTTTGATAAACTGATAGGGGGAGGGATTTTATGGAAACCTTTATCATGTTGAGACCCGTATTCCTATTATTAGTCCTTGTCTCTCTTCTCCTTACGGTTCTTCTTCTTATTCAGAAGGAAGAGAAGGTGAATGGATACACGCTTTTCATCATCACAACGATTAGCTTGATCATCGGTAGTGTCTGCCTTTACAGCAGTGGATCTATCGTGGATGCGTTCGGTTTGAGTGGCGATGCTGTTTCCTTTTACCTGTACATCGCTTTATTCCCTGTAAGCTTATTGAATATTTTAGTGTACAGCTTCAAACCCAGGCGTGTGTCAGAAACTAGAGTTTAACGGACGATTAAATGGAGGAGTCCAAGGTACAGGTATCCGATGTTAAATGAAGGATTGGAGTGGACGGATGAGTTTAGTCAAACGACTTTTGGTAGGGGGAGCTATGGCTTTTGCTATGGCCGTCATCTCCCTATTACTCAGTTATTTCAATCATGATGGAGTCAATAAAAACCATCTAATAGGAATGGTCTTAGCGGGAGTAATCATCGGCAGTTGGCTGGTACCGTCATACATAAAGAAGAAGTCGAAGGATGATCATTGAATCCTGTATAAAATTTAAGGAGCCAAGATACGAGAGTCCAGGACACTCTTCATGATTACGTTAGCGGGGTGGATGATGAAGCTTTGGATGAAACGCACACTCATAATCATTTGGATGTTCTTATTCTTTTATCTAAGAAGTGTCTTTGATGTACCTGAAAATATTTATTACATCCTTATAGGGTTTCCGCTACTCCTGGGAGGGATATTTTTCATTGGTTATTTGTTTGAGAGAGAATCTTATGGAAATGGAAAAGATTAAGCAGAAAGACGGCCTTTGATCAATATGAAGCCTTACATAAATGTAATCATCATGGAGGTGTTCCAATGAGTGAAGAAAAACCTGAAACGACAAGGGAAAGGTTGAGACAAGAGGAATGGAAGAAGGATCCTTCAGGTAGTATCCACGGTGGAGGACTTCCTGATTTCATCGGGAATCTAGGCTGGAAAGGTACGGGGATCCTTATTCTTGTACTGATCTCAGGATTTATCATCTATACTGCTATCTATCGCTGAAGCTGTATAAAGGTTTTTCATTGTTTCATTATTTCATTATTTATCAGGTGAGTTGAGAAGAACTTCAGGTCAACAAGGGCCTGCTCTTGTGATTCATGTGGAGATAGGGAATCTTTTCTATCCATGGAATTTTCGTAAAACAAATGAAAACAGAAGCCTGGTTTTGAGACCGTGGAGTTGAAAATAGGATTTTTGTCTCGAATAATTTCTATTTTATTACCAATTTTTGAAACCTAAACCGTTCGCAATCGTACTTGTAGTAAACGAGGAAAACGAGGGTTATCTATAGGATGAAAAATATACTATTTATTGCGATTGCACTCTTTATAACAGCCGGTTGCACATCCTCCCAGTCCGCTGGTGAGAATGCGGAAGAGAAAGATACGACGGAGGAAGAGGTGACAAAGGTGCTGGAGCAAGTGTTCTCAGGACCTGAAGAAGAACTAGCACAACTGTATGAAGAAAATGATTTTGAAGGAATTTCTAACTACTACATGAATCAATTCGAGCCTTATTTCACAGAAGAGTATATGACAGATGCGATCAACACTAATCTGCTTAGCAGTTTTCATCAGAAGGCGTTTGGAAATGACGTTACCATGGAAATTGGCAATCAGAGCGTCGAGCAAAGCGAGGAGACAGAAACCGCTTATGATTTTGAAATGCAAATCCTTATAAGCAATGGTCAAAAAGCGGATGTCAGTGGAAGAGTGAACACGAACGAAGACGGGAAAATCACCCGCATCCACTACAATGATATTCAAACACTGCTGCACGCTTTCGATACGTCTGTTGAAACAGAAGAAGGACGATTCGAATATGATCGTTCAAGGTTAGTGAGTCGGACCGAGGATCAAGCCTAACAGCCCAAATATCCGACAATCATGCCCTTTGAAGTGGATGGTGTAGAAATAAAAGCAGGAGTCATGGAGCAAAAGGATACCTTACTGATCTTTATCTTTCATGCCGAAACGAATGATAGGATGGAATTGAAGACGGTTAAGGATGGCGATATTTCCTCTCAGGACATGGAAACAGAAGAGGTAGCGATCGGTGATCAAACGGGGCGTTACGCCGGAAAAGAAGGCGAGACTCAACGGTTGATTTGGAAAGATGGATCGATCTTGTATGAATTGAAAGGGAATGTAGACGGCTTATCAAAAGATGATCTGATTACATTGGCGGAGTCTTTTAAATAAGTAATGGAAGAACTGGTGAAATAACAAATGAATGTATGAAACCCACTCCATTTATTTGAGGGAGTAGGTTTTTCTTTTTTTCTATGTCTTCCGTGCTCATGGATATCAGACTGAACTTCCGTAGAGTTGATCTGTTAGATGAAAGAATGAAAGGGTAATGGTCATGGTTTCGAACTTTCAATAAACCAGGAGCGAAAGAGAAGGATCTACAGAAAAAAGATCATATAAGAGGTCAAAAAGTATAGAGTGATGATGAACACCGAAGGCATGAGATAATGCCCTAAACGATCGATTTTGTTCGGCCTGATGAGTGTGTAAATGAGGAACAATGTCATCGTTATCCCGAGTAAAGCGAGGTAAAGATGGGTGTCCTGGATGGAGTTTAAGATCGCACCTTTTTGATACAATACATCGGTGAATACAAGTAAGTTCAGGTTGTACAAATTGCTTCCAATAATGGACCCGACGGCCATGTTGTAGTTCGCTAATTTAAATGCAGCAAGCACGCTCACAAGTTCAGGTAACGAGGTTGAGGCTGCAATTAAGAAACTGCCTATAAAACTACTGTTCATTCCAGTGACTTCGGCCATCTGATCTCCGGCAAGGGAAAGAATGCTGCCCGATATAAAAACGACCCCGACGGCTATGAGAAAACCAGTAATCGCTGAAGAAAGGGGAATATCCTTAGTAAGAGGAGCGTCATGATCGTCTTCATAATCACTGGCAATGAATTTCATGGAAATGATATAGAGGATGACGATCATATACATTTCAATACCTATATTGAAAAGTTGCAAGGATTCAGGAACCAGAAGAGAAAGAGAGATGATGACTAAAAAAGTGAGGCTTATCCATGCTGAAGGAAGGTTGGCGTGCTGGTTGATTCTTTGAAATAACCGTTGCTTCCGATAGAACAAATCGACAACGGCGAGTATCAATAAATTGAACACGTTACTGCCAAGCATATTTCCTACGGCTATGTCCGGGTTATCGATATAAACGGCCGTAATACTAGTCGTTAGTTCGGGTAATGAGGTAGCCCCGGCGATTAAGAAGGTACCGACAGCAGCACCGCTTAGAGAAGTTTTTTTACTGATGACGTCACCGCATTGATTTAAATGAATTGCAGCTGTAACGACAAGGATTGCCGCGATAAAGAAAATAATGAAAATCATGGGCTGCCCCCTCTGAAGATACCACGGAGTGCCTGGCTCATTTGGGGTTAATCTCTCATTAACCCGACCAGGATTCCTCGTGAATACTGCTTTTCCATTCTAATGTATGCTTGTCTCATAGATATATCCATTGTTCTTTCATTCATAAAAAGGGGAATCCTTGAGATATTTCATGATTGAGGAAAACAATACTTGTTTAAAAGATTTTTTCTTTCATATATGGCAGGAATCCTTTGAAAGAGATGGTACACCTGTGACCATTCTCATAAAGGTAAAAAAATATTGTAGAAATGATGGAGGACTAACAATATCCGTTAGGTAATCTTGTATAATGGATATGAAGGATAAGTCGGTGTTCAAGGCAAATTCAATGATTTACAAGGGAGTCATGCTTTTTCGTGGTATTTTCTATTCCGTGTTAAGCGCCCGATCAGTAAAAGTCCAGAGGAGGTGCCGACGATTGATTATGATGAACGAAAGAGAAAAAGAAGCCTATGATGATCTTATGAAATCCTTTAAAAAGGCTCAGTCGATAGAGGAAAGCCGCCATTATTTTGTAGAAATCCAACTGTACTTAGACAATCTGGAATCAACCAGGGGGCAATCCATAACGGAGCCCCAATTGAAAGAGTATCAACGATTGAGAAGGAAGCTGGTGGATGCTGACTCAAAGAAGGAAGTCAGGTATTATGAAGAACAGATTCATGCATGGTTGAATAAAATTTACAATACAAATCTGACATAAGTTGTTATTGAAGACAGAATATTGAAAAATAGTATTTATTTTCTGATAATAATAGTGTAGACTATAGGTATGGTGTTCATTATAGTGGGAGATTTTGTATTTAAAAAAATAACGGACTTAAACGGAGCGGCGAGCTTGGTTGAGGATTTAGTGCATAGTAGCTTATGTTTCTAAGTTTCCACCAGCTGCCGCTTTTTTAGTCTAGGGGGAAATTTTCTTATGAATACACTACTTATTGCCGGGTGTATTGGAGGGGTCACAGGCATCGTCTCTCATTTGATGAGAAATGGAAAAGTGCTCATCTTTCCTAAAAAAAGAACACGTCCCAAGGGGATTTATTTAGGATTCCTCGCTGATTTTTTTATTGGGGCGGCAGCTTCAGTTTTCGCCGTTACCTATCTTACCCCAACAGATTCTAATGTATTACGGTCGATTATTGGAATTTCTATATTAGCGGGCATGACTGCAGAAAATGTGTTATTAAAAAGGGAATTGAATGTAGAAAAAGCAAAAGTGGAAGGGTTGGATCGTATCAATGAGAGATTGAAATAGATTTTCACCGCTCCAATCCTTATTTTTCTTTCCAATTGGTATCCTCTCATTACCTCTTCTTCCTCGAATCACCCTACAACATGGTCGCCATTCCTTTAAATACTTATGCTGTTTTCACATATGAAAAAATTTTATGAGCAAAAGAATAGTTAGATGAATCTGTCATCTCTACTTAGTCAATACACGCGTATCGTTTTGGGTTGGATGTTGAAGATTTATCCGCCTCAAAACATTCATTTTCTTATCGCAGTGCGTCTCGATCCTCAATAGAGCCCTATAGAAAGACGCTTCGTAAGCGTCTATTCTATAGGGGCATGGTCCCGTAATCGAGGGTTTACTATGATCACATGATTAAAATATTCCGAATGAGATCAGTGATAACGTAACGGTAATAAGGAAGATCAATCCACCCACAATGTTCACCCATAGGGAATTGACGTGGTTTTGTAGTGTAGCGCGATTATTCATGGCAACCATCAGGATTAAAACGATAAACGGAAGAATCAACCCATTGGCATATTGAGCAAAAACAATCAATTGAATTGGGTCGTATCCAAGGCTTGCAAAAATGACGCCTACAAGAAGTACTACGATCCAAACCAGCCGGAATTTCGTTGAACGAAGGTTCCTGTCCCAGCCCAATGCGCCGGCAGTTGCATAGGCAGAGGCCAAAGGGGCCGTCATAGCAGAAGAAATGCCAGCGGCAAATATCCCAATAGCAAATACATATTTTGCCCATGATCCAAGCAACGGTTTCAACTGATCGGCCATGACGCTCGGATTTTGTATTTCTGTTCCTAAGGGGAAAGCGACAGCGGCCGTAATGATGATCGCAACAGAGATAATCCCACAGATGGTAATCGTCGTAACCACATCAAAGCGGCTGTCTGTCAATTCTTCCTCCCCTTTGAACCGCTCCTGTACGACAGAAGATTGTAAGAATAAGGTATAGGGTACGATCGTCGTCCCGATGAGGGATATGACAAATAGTATATTCCCTGACGAAATCTTAGGGACCAGCCCTTCAGTAATAATCGCAGACAAATCCGGCTGGATGACTATGGCTGTTACGACGAAGCTCAGGGTCATCGTCAGGATCAGTCCAATGAACACGCGTTCGATGATTTTATATTTCCCGACCCATAATAAAACGCCTGCGATCAATCCGATGAGGATGGCCACAGTTTCAGTGGAAAGCCCTGTGAATGCAGACATCCCTATAGCTCCTCCAACAATGTTGCCAGCTTCATAAGCCGCGCTTCCAATGACAATGGCACTAATGATCAATAGAATCGTCAACCATTTCAGAACGGGATGGGAAAATTGCTCACGCAAAATGGTACTCAAATCTTTTCTGGTAATCACACCCAGTCTCGTAACCATCTCCTGCAGAAACATCGTTGCGATTACGGAAAAGATCAGTGCCCAGATCAGTGCATAACCAAATTGTGCCCCTACATTACTCGCTGTCGTCACCGTTCCTGGTCCTACAATGGCTGCCGCTACAATAGCCCCCGGCCCAACATTTTTTAACCGCTTCTTTAATTTGCTCTCCTTCGCCATCTGTTGTCTCCTCTCATGTGATGGTATAAGTCTGCAACCTACGTGTTTTATTTTAGTCTGTCAATTCCCTATATATGGAATATTAATCATTTCTTTGATGATGATATTCACCTAGTATGGAGAGAGTATTTCAGACGTGGTGGGATTGTCATTGCACCATTATAAAAGAAAGGTTACTTTTGTGATTTTTTATATTCTATTTGAAACTTTTCCAAAACTAGCCGTATAGATAACTAGAATCCCGGAACGATCCTATGATGAAGGGAGGGTTAGAATGAAGCTGATCGTATCAACATTGACAGCGCTGTTTCTGCTTATTGGCTGTCAACAAAATGCCAATGACCAGTTCAACGATGTATCTATGAAAGACCAGGAAGGAAATGTTCTGTTGACTTCCTCGGATTTTGAAGAAGCAAGTATTCAAGAGGGTGAAAACCGCGTACTTGTTAATGTGAACTTCAATAATAGCGATACACCTAAACAGATGACTGAGAATCATCTCAATGAGAAGGTTCATATTTATTTAGGGGATGAGAAAATAGCGTCTCCAACGATTCGAAAAGTCATCCATGATGATTCCATGCAAGTGGCTGGGGATTATACGAAAGAAGAAGCACAGCAATTTGTAGATGTGATCAATCAATAGCCGCTAACTAGAATGGAAGGTCATCTGTATGGCCTTCCATTTTTAATCTTTATTAGAATCCGTTAAAAGGGGGATCAAAAGATGAGTCATATGCAAAATGATGTTCAATGGCAACTTTTATGTTTTCAAACTGACCTAGGGAAATTAGTCTCTTCTCCTGAATCTATTACAGGAGGACTTTTACACAAAATGTACGGTGTGAAAACTGCAAAGGACAACTATGCTGTAAAAGTATTGAATCCCGTAATAATGAGAAGACCAGAGGCAATGACGAACTATATGAACTCTGAGAAAATCGCCAACCATTTGTCCAACTACATACCTGCGCTGCCGGCTAACCTTATTAACGGTACATTTGTTCATGAAATCGATCACCAGTTCTATATGGTGTTTGATCGGGTGGAAGGGGGGAGAATGAAACCCATAGAGATTAAACCTGTACATAGTAGGAAAATAGGTTCAATCCTTGCCGATATTCATAAGGCCAATTGTGAAGAACTTGAGCTCGAATATAGTGGGATAAATAATAGTCACTGGATCGAGTGGCATCGTTATATGAAAAAGGGTCAAAAGAAGAGTGCTGAATGGGTAACCTTATTGGAACGAAATATTGATAAACTATATGAGTGGGAGGCTAAATCAAAAAAAGCAGCGGAAGTCCTATCATCAGAAACAGTGATGAGTCACAGGGATTTAGATCCGAAAAATGTGATGTGGTACCAAGGCAGTCCTGTAATCATTGATTGGGAGTCAGCTGGATCCATCAATCCTATGCAAGATTTGATAGAAACAGCGGTATATTGGTCAACGGATGGACAGGGGAACATCAATGAGAAACTATTCTTGGCTTTCTTAGAAGGGTATCAAAAGAATTCCGGTGAACTTTGTGCCCATTGGGAACGGGTATTAGATACTGGATATTTAGGTAAGCTGAATTGGCTTGAATACAATTTAAAACGGTCTCTCCAAATGGAGTGTTCAGATGAAAAGGAGCAAAAGCTGGGGGCTGCTCAAGTAAAGGAAACCATTATGGAACTTCAACAATATGAAAATTCGACCCCCATACTACTTGATTGGCTTAATAAAAAGCGGGTTGTCTAATGCACTTTCAGCTCCACCAATTACAACTTTTTGAATCTTGGCCTAGCAGGGGCTACTGCAGAGGTGTTATTACATAAAAGGCCAGGATGGATGTCATCAACCACGTCATTCCGATGGGAGAGTCAAAAATGATTCGTGAACTTGATCAAACCGAATTTTATAAATGCGAAAAGTTAATAGAAGAGAATGGGCATGTAGAAGTGAAAGCGGTGATCGAAGGGAATAACCCTGGTCGGGTTTTTGTAGATGATGCTGAATCGCCTAAAACTGGGCTGATCTGGTTGGGGAATCATGATGGTTTTTTCTTTATTGGTGAAGAAGAAAATCAGGCGTTCAATAATCAGATCAACGATTTTTTAGATCAAGTGATTTTTCCTGAAGCGAAGAAGCTTAGGTTAAATAATTTTATAGCGATCGGTAATCATTCAAAGTGGGAAAGAACGATCGAGAGGGTCTTTGAACATCGCCCGATGCAGAAATCCTATCAGAAAGTGTATCGGTTGGAAAAGAGGCTGCATCCCGCTCATCATGAACCTTCAATTAAACCAGTTTATCGAGTTTTTAAAATCAACGAAAAACTTTATGAGAATAAGGACGATTCTCTAGAAAACATAGAATTTTTACGTTCAAAAATATCCGAATTCTGGTCTTCTCCCGAGGACTTTTTTCAAAAGGGAATCGGGTACTGTGTGGTCCACCAGAATAAGATGGTGAGTTTATGTTTTTCTGGGTTTGTCGCTGAAAATGTTCACGGGATCGATATCGAAACCATAGAGGATCATCAGGGGAATAAGTTGGGTCAGAAGGCCGCCCACTGTGTTGTGAAAGATTGTTTGAGTAAGGGGATGGTTCCTTACTGGGATTGTGAGAAATCAAATAAGCCTTCGAATGTTATTGCTGAAAAATCAGGTTTAATCCATTATTTGCATTATTTCGTTTATATCTTTCCGATCGAATGAATGATCACCGGCTGCCATGGTGTAACACACTGCCTAGATCCTGATGAGGAATTGACTGAGTAGATACATGAGAAGCAAGATGCCAATTCCCAATAAGCTGTAGCCCCAATGTTTTCGCTCCGACAAAGGCTCGCCTTTGATCGCTTTCCAATCAGGATAAAAAAAGCTGATCACCCGGACAGCGATGATGCCGAGAGCGATTAAAACGACAGCTAGTACTTCCATAAGAATCACTCCTTTTTACAGTCCTTGTTTCCGTACACTGGCTAAGTGAAACAAAAAGGGGGGGTTAAGCCGATATAAAAGATGGTTAGATTTTTTAAAAAAAGGGAGATGGAGAGATTGGATGATCAAATTCGAGAAATAGCAGAAAGGGAAAATTTTTCAGGTTCTGTTGTTATTCAAAGAGGAGGGGGAGTCGTCTATTCGGAGGGGTTTGGTTACAGAAACCTTGCTGAAAAGCTACCGAATCAAGCGGATACGAAATTCGGAATCGCCTCTGGAAGCAAGTTATTGACAGCGGTAGCCGTCGCCCAACTCGTTGAAAAGAAGAAGTTCGCTTACGATACACCCGTTCATCAGCTGTTGGTGCCGTGCCCTCCTTGTATAGATGAAGATGTGACCATTCACCATTTGTTGACACATACGTCGGGGATTCCCGATTACTTTGATGAATCCGTCATGGATGACTTTTCAGAACTGTGGGAAGAGAAACCGATGTACAAGATGGAAAAGCTTGATGATTTTGTACCGATGTTTGAAGGTAAGGAAAAGATGTTCGATCCGGGTGAAAAATTTCACTACAATAATGCTGGGTTCATCGTATTAGGCTTAGTCGTTGAAGCCTTCGCAAACGTGTCTTTTACAGCATATGTAACCGACCACATCTTCAAGGATGCAGGTATGCTGGATGCTGGGTATTACCGTTTGGATCGTTTGCCTGAGAACACCGCGCTTGGATACATAGAAAAGGATGGTTCTTTAAAAACGAATGCGTATGCTGTACCTGTCGTCGGAGGATCTGATGGGGGAGCATTTGTGACAGGGCCGGACATGATCCGTTTTTGGGAAGCCTTGTTGAATGGGGAACTCATCAGTGAAGATCATGTCGAGGGGCTGTTGATGAAACATGTAAAAGTCAAAGATGGCATTTCCTACGGGTATGGACTCTGGCTGGATGATGTCAATGAACAGACGGTCTACCATGCGATGGGCTATGATCCTGGGGTCAGTTTTCATTCATGCGTTTACCCGGATAATGATTGGATGGTGACCGTCCTTTCCAATCATGGTTCAGGAGCCTTCCAAATCATCAAAGGGGTGGAAGAATTGTTTTTGAAATAGATAAAGTGGAGGGGGAAACCCTTCCACTTTATTCTGTATTGAAGTTTTGGGTGCCGAAGTCTGTGATTTTTGTCGTTACATCGACTTTGAAATCCACTTCAGGAAAGATTTCGTTCCATTCTTTTTCATGATCTTCCCAGTACTTCGGTTCATGAATGTGGACCCATTTGGATACATTGAGAAAATCGATTTCGTATTCCTGCTGGGCGAGTTTTAGTACGCGTTCCACTTTTCCTTGGATGACGTTGTTCGCTGCCTCTTCAATATCCTTTTTCCATCCTTTTTTATATACATTTCTCCCTGTCCCCCAGTCTTCCGCTAAGACCGTGGATGTCTCAATTTTAATGGTCATTTCCAGTTGATCTTTGCTCGCTTTTGTCTTGAACATTGTTTTTGAACCTTTAATTTCAAGAACGATTGGACCATCCTCAATTTCTTCTTCATCTAAATCTATAAAACCACCTTGCACCGTGTTTTGCATATACCTTATGCCTTCCATATCCTCAATATCGATCCAACCTACATAATTAGAACTCTCCGCGTCGATGATCCCAGCACCCGATGCTTTGATCTTTCCTTCATTCAATGCAATGCCAGGAATTAGAAAGCTTTTCATTTCGGAAATCAATTGGGACACATCACCGATCGTTAGATTTGTTGGATTTTTATTGTTTTTATTGGAATTTTCACTGAGGGATTTGATTTGTATGGACGGAAAAAATTCCTTTGCTGGTTCAGTACTAAGGATATCAAGAACAGGGTCTCTGGTCAGGAACACAGGTGTCGTCCTCCTGAATTCATGGTCACGGATGAACAGGTCGATCACTTTGTCGGCCCGTTCTTTTTCTAATAAATCTGTAGAGGCCAGGATCGATTTCAAGTGCGTGTAATTGGGAGGACGGTTGCTTTCCAATGAGTTGTTCCTTATGATTTCAAAAAATGTCTTACCGGATTGCGAAATGTTCTGGTAAGGGACGCTTTGCTGTGAGGTGCTTTGCTGTGACGGAATCTTTCCTGGAACGACATACTGGTTGATCATCGTCAGTTCATCCTTCTCTTCGTCGACATCCAGGCCCATGCCCGTGATGATTCCCACATCCTCGATTTCTTTGATATCCCAACAGCCAGTCAATACGAATAGCATCACTAAACCTGAGAAGATGATTTTACGTGGCATACGTATTCCCCCTGATCAAGGATACAATCAGTAGTAGAGCGGGTAAGACGACAATGGCTGTAACGGAAATCAGCTGGATTTGCGTCGAGTAATGGAAAACTTCCGTCAGTCCTTCAGGAAATAAGCTCAAAGCAAAAATGGATACACCCGCAATCGGTAAGAACCACCGTCTTGGTGTAAACATATTTTTCAAGCCCAAAGTCAATGTGTACATATAAGCGGTGAAGGAAGTGAAAGCTGTCGTCAACCATCCGAAGATAAAGATCAATTCAAACCGTTCGAAAAAGAAACCTTGAAATTCGATGCTCTTGGCCATTTCTATCGTTGGGAACGTGATTTCTTTCAGCTCTTCCACTCCTAGAACTCCAATGGAGATGATATGGAAAACCACATAGATGAGGGCGGTCAAGCCGATACTCGTCCACATCGTGATCAGCAGATTTTTGGCTTTCTTCTTTTTGATCAATTTGGCGAAGATCAGTAAAAGCTCCATACCTAAAAAAGAGAAGAAGGTGATTTGTGCTCCCCTGATCGTTGACCAAATGTTATTTTGCAGGATGGGGCGAACGTTATTGATATCAAGGTTTTTGATACTCAATAAACAAAGCACGATGAACATGACCATCATGATCGGAAAATAGAGTTGGAAAAACCGGACGATATCCCCGGCCCCGTTATAGATCAAATACATGCTGACGAGAAGAAAGGAACCCACCACGATATACAATGGTGTCGTATCGAGCAGGTAGTTTTTGATAATTCCCCCGATGATTCTGAGTATATAGGCAGCAACGATAAGGCTGTAGACCGTGAAGTATAAGTTAAAGAGGAAGCCTATGAATTTCCCCATTATCGTTGAACTCATCTCGAAAAAAGTGAGTCCGGGATAACGGACAGCCAGGGCTACATAAATGCAGGAAACGATGGAAACGGCGATGGCACCGAAAATGATGCTCAGCCACAGGTCTTGAGAATTTACCATCTTGGCTAGATCACGGGGCATGAGGATGATGCCGATTCCGATCATCGATGATATGAATACGACGACAAGCTGCAGCATAGTCAGTTGTTTCAAATCACTCAATGCGTCCGCCTCCTTTTTTCAACTTGAATCGAATCAAGGAATCTTTCCAACGCTTCACGTAAAAAGGTGTGAAAGGTTCCAAGTATGGAACAGAGAAGCTTTGCAGATGAACAAGGTGAATACTGACGACAAAGATAGCCAAAATCAATCCATATATGCCTAGAAATGCGGCGGCAAACAGCATGACGAAACTGATCGTTCTGAGCGCCAGGCTTAACGCATAATCGGCAATGGTAAATGAACAGATGGCCGCGAACGAAACGACGATGACCATCAAAGGGCTGACGATCCCTGCGGTAACAGCCGCTTCACCGAGGACGATCGCTCCGACAATACTGACGGCAGGTCCGATCGGTTTGGGTAATCGGATGCCCGCTTCCCTCAAGGTTTCAATGGTCAATTGCATGATCAACGCTTCCATGAACGATGGGATCGGTACACCTTCACGGGTTTTAGCGATGGAGATGGCTAGATCTGTTGGTATCAAACCATGATGGTAGGAAATCAAAGAAATATAAACCGAAGGAAGCATGACGGATAAAAAAGCAGCCATGAACCGCATTAATCGGATAAGGGATGCCGGGATCCACTTGAAGTTGTAGTCATCAGCCTGTTGAAAAAGGCTGTTCAACGTTGTCGGAGCGAGCAAAACAGAAGGGGAACCTTCAACGAAAACCGCTACTTTCCCTTCTACAAGCGCGCTGGCTACTTTTGTCGGTCTTTCGGTTTCCTGTATCTCAGGAAACAGCGAGTAGTTGTTCTTTTCCAGCAATTGCTCCATCACTCCACCATCCGGTATGTAATCTTCCTGGACAGCCTGGATCCTTGCTCGTACGTCCTTCAACAGTTCCTCATTGACCGTACGATCGACATAAGCGATGGATACATTGGTAAAGGAGCGGGTGCCGATGGTGAATTCTTCAAACTTCAAATCCGTTGTACGCAAGTGGACACGCAAGAGAGCGATATTTTGTTCCAGTGATTCGATAAAGCCATCGCGTGACCCACGCAGGGTCATCTCCGATACAGGTTCCTGGATGGAGCGGTACGCGAATTGTGCGGTGTCGATCGCATACACCGTCTGTTGTTCGATCAACAGTGTGTAACCATCGAGCAGATATTGGTCGACGTCGTTTTTGTTCTCCAGTTGCAGCAAAGGCTCTGCTGAAAAGGCATGTGGAAGAGGATTCTCTTTGTGTTTCCACTCTTGTAATGGAAGAAGAATCGCATCCTGCACTTGTTTCATATCCGTGATGGCAGGTATGTAGATGACGTGGACGGGGTGATCCTCAAGCTCCATTTTCTTGATGGTCACATGGTGGTTTTTCTGTTTTTCACGAAGGATTTGGTCGATGTTCAACGTTTGATCCATGTGCTCACCCCACATCCGCAGTTTTTTTTATTATGTACTATTTTCCTTTATTTACACAAACGTAATATTGTTCATTTAGTGTATATTTACACATTTATTTGTGGTACCATATCCATAGAAAAGGAGAGGAGAATGGATATGAGGAAAAGAAAGATAGCCGCCTGGGTTTTTACGATTGTCTTTGGATTGGTGGGATGGTTTGTTTATGGACTTGCTCGTATATTGTCCACTGGGAATGAATACATATACATCGGTTTCCTATGCATCGCCATTGGTTTATCGGTGAATTACTTTATTTTGAACTTACATAAGAAGGTCGCCAAGACGTGGACGTGGGTCATGATGGTTGTGGTATTCATCGTTCCTTCTGTCGTCTATGGGAGTTATGACTGGTATATACGAAGCATTGAAATTGCCAGCGCTGAAGTCGATCTTTCCACTTATCAACCGTACAAGGAAGGGGCGGACCTCGCTCGTCTAGAAAAACCTGCTACTCTTCAATTGAAAGAAAATCTTCCGGAGTTAGATGGAGCGACCGCTTTATACCCTGTCTATGCAGCGTTCGCTGAAGCCGTTTATCCAGAAGGCTCCTATGTACATGATGATCGCAGTGAAAGTCCTGTTACTGTCTCGAAAACGAACGGAGCTTTTCAGCGGTTATCAAGGTTTCAAGTGAACATCATCTTCACCGCTGGACCTTCGGATGAACAGAAGCAGGCCTTGAAACAAATGGAGAAAACAGCCATAGGGAAGGAAGCTTTCGTATTTTTTGTACATAAGGATAATCCGGTTGATTCTTTAACATTGAACGAGCTGAGAGGGATTTATTCCGGTGAAATCAAGAATTGGAAAGACGTTGGCGGAAGAGATCAAAAAATTATCGCCTTTCAACGGCCGGAAGGAAGCGGCAGTCAAACAGGACTGGAAAACATGATGGGGGAAACACCCATCATGGACCCGCCCAAAGACCAAAGGGTCGACGGAATGGGTGGGGTGATTGAAAAAGCTTCGGATTACAGGAATTATCGCAACAGCATTGGGTTCAGTTATCGGTTTTTCGCCACGAAGATGGTGGAAGGACATAACATCAAGCTGTTGAATATCAATGGCATCGTACCAAGTGTTTATCATATCAAAAGCGGGGACTATCCTCTGACGGAAAACTTTTATGCGATTACGAATGGCACGAAAAATCCCCACGTCGAACCGTTGATCGAGTGGATTCTGTCGAGGCAGGGGCAGAGACTGATTGAAGAGACAGGATATATCCCTGTTAAAGGAACCAACCTTCCCGAAGAGTAAGCCACTCTTTGAGGAAACGAGTTTCTTCTGCATTTTGTGGATGTTATTTCATTACATGGATTCTCATCAACCTTCACAAAATAGGGGAGAAGGGAGGTCTTCCGACATGGGTGAAAAAGCGAAAAACAAAAGCAAGAAAGACCTGAATGCACTTCGTCGTGAAAAAGGGGAAAAGAACGGTACGGGCAAACAAGACCCTTATCGTTAAGGATGATAAAAACGCCTGCTTCCCATTGGAAGCAGGCGTTCCTTTTTTATACCGTTTGTGGTCGATCTTCAATCGTATCATTCAGCTTCCTGAATTTATTCTTGATGACGGATGTATCTGCAAAAAGATCATGTATTCCCTGGTGGCGTTTTGTGAACGCAACAACCAGATAAGGAATTCCGAGGATTGCCATGCTGATGTAACGACCGATGCATTCACGGAAGATGATCTGACCGTTGGACAAAGCTTCTCCTTTGAATGAAACGACAGACAAACCTAAGATCATTTTTCCTAGCGTAGCGCGGAAAAACTTCGTCATCAAAATGAAGTAAGCGAAAAAGATGATCGATGTCGTAATATTTGCTGCGCTGAACATGGGTACCCAAAGTTGGGCGTCTTCCAGATTCAAGAGTCGCAGCAATGGCCGGGTCACTATGGTATTGACACTCCAAATGACAATCAAGTCGATGATGTAGGCAAGGAATCTTGAACCGAATCCTGCGTACAGCAGTTTTTGGAGGTCGCTTTTCTGATGATGGATCAACGATGAAAGCTGACCATCGTTTTCGTTATGATTGGTGTCATCCATACCGTTCCCTCCTTAATCTGTGTACATATACATCATGCGTGGTCCTTGGCGCTTGTTCATCAATTCTTCGATGTAACGGATTTCACTATTCGGCATCAAGCTTTCAGCAAGCGGCAGGTTGAAAAAGGACCCCATGGTATTTTTGTATTGGAACACCTGCGGGTCGCCACCGATTTCTTTCTTGAGTGCCTTCAATGTGTCTTCACGGAATCCGATGTCGTCTACCAGTCCGTTCTCCACCGCTTGCTTTCCAGAGTAGATCCGGCCGTCAGCGAGTTCTTTCACGCGGCTTTCCTGCATATCTCGTCCCTCGACTATGACATCGACGAACTGCTGGTAGGACTCATCGACAAGCGTTTGGAGGATCTCTCTGTCCGCTTCGGTCATTTCCTTCGTCGGACTCATGATATCTTTGAACTCCCCACTCTTGATGGTGTTGAATTTCACTCCATACTCATTGGCAAGTTCCTGATAATTGATGCTTTCCATGATGACACCCAAGGAACCTGTGAACGTATCATTACTCGCAAAAATACGGTCAGCTGGGGCAGAAACATAATACCCGCCGGAAGCGGCCATGTTCCCCATGGACACGTAAATCGTCTTTCCAGCTTCTTTTACTTCAAGCAATTTGTCATGGATTTCAGCACTTTCATAGACACCGCCCCCTGGGGAATTGACATATAGGTGCACCCCTTTGATGGAGGTATCTTTTTTGATCGCTTCTAGTTTTTTCATAAAGCGATCATGCTGATAGCCGCCGCCCCCGAAAGGATTCGGGTTCGTGCTCGGGTTGTCGATGATGGCCCCTTCGAGGTTCAACTCTACAATCCGTTTGCTTCCGGACCCTCGTTCGACGACTTTTTCTTCTAAATTCTCATTGCTTGCGAAGAGCCCCATCGTCTCATTCTCCGCTTCTTCACCGGTAAAGACCGTTCCGATCAGCTGGACGACAAGAGCGAGAATCAAAATCGTGGCTGCAATGATACTTGCCGTTATTCTTTTGCTCATATGTAAACTCCTTTCTGTCTGTTGTTCAGGATACAACCATACCATAAGGCTATGGTTCAAGGATATGAAATGAACCTTCGAATGTTTCTGAACACCTTTTCTACGAATGAGGGTTTGTAAGGTTTCAAATTTGATGATTTTTTTATAAGATCTTTATCCGTTGTAAATTTCGCATAGTTCCTTTAGGAAACGGGTAGAGAAGGGGAGGAGGGATAGACATTGAGTCGGAATAAATTAAGAATCATCATCATTACCATCATCATTGTATTTTTAGTTGGACTTGTTGGATTATCCATTCGAATGGCCCTGCAGCCGAAGGCGATCGATGGAAAAAGGACGGAAGTGGTTTCCGTCCTTCAATCCGGGTTCACGTGCACCAGTTGGAATCTCTCGCAAACGAGGTCCATGTCTTCGCTGTATTCATAACCGATTTCTTCCGCTTCGTTCTTGTAAAATTTTTTATGAACCTCTAACCAGTGTTGATAAGAAAGGTCACCTTCTCCTTCCGCCCGAGCGAATTCCTCGGTTACTTCGTTAAAAGGAATCACTTCCACTTCTGTCGTCCTGATGATAGCGGCAGGTTCATCTTCTCCATTTAAGATGATGTTATATTCTCCGACTTCGGGGAGCGCTTCGTTTTCCACCTCATACGCTTGACGCGCCGAGCATGTGGCTGTTTTGATCCCGTCCATGACGAGTCTTGCCATTCGGTCAGGGGCGGTGCCAAAAGACCACGCTTTGACGTTATCCGGTTTTTCTTTTCCTTTCCAATAGGAATCCCAGTACTCTTTCGCCTGTTCGTTCATGTGTGAACACTCCTTTTCCAAATCTGCTGGACTTTTCATTTACTTACATTATGGGATGTTATAATGGATTCCATGCACATTTCCATGCTCAGAAGGGAGGAGTTCCTTGTATCACGCCAGGCCACCGCGATGGGTTGTACCTTTCTTTGCCCCTATTTTCATCGCTGACATACGGGAGCAGGAAATCAACCTCTACACGTTTTTAACGATCGCTATTGTTCTGCTTATTCTTGGTCTTTCGTATCAATTGAAGGTGGATCAAACCATTCACTTCCACGTATGCTTCTTTCAATTTAAGGTTATAGAAAAAAGTGTACCACCCGCGGACATACATACAATTGTTTTCAGAGATGCCGGCTGGGGCACGCCTTCCGCATCCATCAAAATGAAGAAAGGCTTTCCGATTCGGGTGGTAAACTTTGATTCGGTGGAAGTCTTAGCCGATTTTGAAGATTTCGCCGAGCGCTACCAGATCAGAAGGGAAGAAAGGAAATATTACAGAACGGTTTATGACATGAAAAAGAGTAAAGAAAAGCAAGGCGCCTCATAATGAATAAAGAGGAGAATGTTCATGAAGAAATGGCTGATCGCAGCAGGAATCCTATCCATCATAATCTCCGCTGGGATCATGGTCCTGGTGCTGACGGGGGAGAACGTTTCTGTGGGGGCGAGTAAAGTCTATAAGGATGGGGAACTTTCTGTAAAGATTCGTTCATTGAAAGGACGGTATGTGATGGATACATATACCGTAGAATCAGACAGGAATGTCTCGATTCCGTACACGTCTTCCATAAAGGAGGGAGATGTGACGCTTGAGATTACGAAGGATGGAGAAGCGATTTTTGCAGAAACTCTGCCACATAACCAGGAAAGTGACTTTAAATTGCCTATGGAAGAAGGCTCTTATACTTTTTCCCTTCATACAGAGCAGGCAGAAGAGATTGATTTGACTTTGAAGCTCTCGGGAGAATAGCAGCGGATTTCCATATTATTGACGGGAATATTAAGATTCATTTACATCTCTTCGACAATCCGCCTGCACCGGTGTATTTTCCATTAAAATAGGGCATGCGACACGTAACATACATCAAAGGAGATACCGACGATGAACGTTGAACAGATTTTAAAATTACTCAATCAAAAAACGAAAAAGAATATAAATCCCCATTCGCTCATCACCGGTGTCACAGACGACTCGCGGGAGGTTGAGGAAGGTTATGTCTTCGTAGCCGTCAGAGGTTATCAAGTCGACGGTCATGACTTTATTGAAGAAGCGATCGACAAAGGGGCGTCTGTGGTCGTCACGGAAGAAGAAGTGGAGCACGATGGTGCGGTTTGTCTGCAAACGGAAAACAGCAGGAAAGCGCTGGGGCAGATCGCGACAGCTTTTTATGGACATCCTTCTGACGATAAAATCGTGATCGGTGTGACGGGGACGAATGGGAAAACGACGACATCCCATATGATTAAACACCTTTGTGAAAAGAACGGCTATTCCTGTGGGATGTTCGGAACCATCGATTATATGGTCAATGATAAAGTCGTACCGGGTATACAGACGACACCGAGCGCTCCATTGCTGCAAAAGCTTCTCTTTGAAAGCAAGGATGATGTCGTCGTGATGGAGGTCTCCTCCCATGGGTTGGCACAGTACCGCCTGGAGGGGGTCGCCTTCGACTATGCAGTATTCACCAATTTATATAAAGATCATTTGGATTACCATGACTCAATGGAGTCGTATTTCGAAGCGAAATCGAAGCTTTTCCATATGTTGAAACCCGGAGGAACGTCTGTCATCAACACAGATGATCCCTGGGGTGAAAAACTGGCAAAGCTTGTTGAGGAAAGAGACACGTCCGTTTGTAAGGTCGGCCATCATTTGGAAAATGAGCTCATCCTAAAGGATATCGATACCGATGATTTTACTGCTTGCATTCATTACGGCGAAGAAAACAGGAAAGTAACTTCTCCGCTCAAGGGTACCCACAATGTCTACAACACCTTGGAGGCGTTTGCTGTCGGGCTTCAGCTCGGATTTTCATTTTCTGACATGGAAAAGGCGATGACTTCCTTGCCTGGCATCCGCGGCCGCTTCGAGCTCATCGAATTGGAAGGTGGACCGACCGTCGTCATCGATTATGCGCATACGGCAGACAGCATCGAACATGTACTGGATACGGCCAGACAACAAGGGGCCGCATCACTGACCCATGTCTTCGGTTTTCGTGGGGACAGGGACATCTCGAAAAGGGGAGAAATGATTGGTGCCTCCGCTATACGAGCAGACCATTACATCCTCACGCTTGATGACTTGAATACGGCCACATTCGATGAAATGGTATCCACGCTCGAAGACCTGCAGAAAGAATTCGGCGACTCCTCGGGCAGAATCATCCCCGACCGGACGCTCGCCATTGAAGAAGCGATCGTGAACAGCGAAGCAGGAGATTGGGTAATCATTACTGGTAAAGGCCATGAGAGTTACCAGCAGGATTACCATTACCCTGTGAGCTCCGACAAGGAAATGGTAGAAGATATGAAACGGAAGTTGAAGTCAGTGGAAAAAGATATGATGGCATGAACCTGCTTTTAATGGCAGGTTCTTTTTTTATTCCATTGAAAACCTTTTCAAATCCCAGCTGAATCAATGCAACTCTTTACCACCCCTTGCACCTTATGAAGGAACTCTGGACTCTTTTAGAGAAAGGTACAAGGGAAAACCAAAAAGGATGTGAGTGAATGGGGAAAGAGGTATTGATCGTCATTGATGTGCAGAAGGCCGTCATGGAAAACGCGTATCAATGCGAAGAGAAAATCACGAATATGAATCGAGCGATCCACCGGGCGAGAGAAAAGCAGATTCCAGTGATCTACGTTCAGCATGAATACCCTGAGGGTCCAATGAAACGTGGCGCCGAGGGGTGGCAGCTGCATCCAGATTTGGAGAAGCCGTTGGAACAAGATGCCGTGATTTTTAAAATGGTGCCGAACGCTTTTGTAAATTCATCGCTTAAGAAAACGCTTGATCGAGTGGGAGCGGATCATCTCTTTATATGTGGAGCGCAGACGGACTATTGTGTTGACTCGACTTCGCGAGGAGCGTTTGATCATGGTTACCGTGTTACATTGATTTCCGATGCTCATACCACTTGTTCGAACGAGCATTTAACTGCCGCTCAAATCATTGATCACACACAATATACATTAACGAACTTTTGGAGTGAAACGGCAACAATTGATTTGAAGTCTTCCCACGAGCTTGGCTGGGAGAAAGTGAAATAACCATAAAAACCGAGACCGTTTTTATGGTTTTGTGACACGATAGCTGCCAAACGATCCGGGATAAGAAAGGAGCAGAATCCATGTGGAAGGGAAATTCTCTGATTGATGTGCTGAACATTGATTATCCAATCATTCAGGCAGGCATGGCGGGGGGAGTAACGACACCCGAACTGGTTTCAGCGGTTTCGAATACTGGAGCGCTGGGGAATTTGGGGGCAGGGTATATGACCCCTGAGGCTATGGTCCAAAGTGTGAAGGAAATCAAGCGAATCACAAACCGGACCTTCGGTGTGAACGTTTTTGTCCCTCAAAACCCTCAAGCGACAGAGGAAGAAATAGCCGAGGCGAACAAGTGGTTAGAACCTTACCGCAACGAGCTAGGGATCGAACAAGAACCGACGCCTGAGCAGGACGTTGCTCTTTTTGAAAAACAAATCGAAGGACTGATGACGGAACAAGTTCCCGTCGTGAGTTTCACCTTCGGGGTGCCGACGCGTGAAGTGATCAAGGATTTGAAAAAAGAGGAGATCGTTGTGATCGGTACGGCTACCACGGTGGAAGAAGCAATCATCAACGAAGAGTATGGAATGGATATGGTTGTCGCACAAGGAAGTGAAGCGGGCGGTCATAGAGGGACTTTTTCCGGCGCTTTCGATGATGCCATGATCGGTACGATGTCGCTCGTGCCTCAGGTGGTCGACCACGTGAAGATTCCTGTCATTGCGGCCGGTGGAATCATGGATGGGCGTGGGATCAAGGCTGCCCTCGCCCTGGGAGCTCAAGCCGCCCAGCTTGGAACAGCTTTTGTCACTTGTAAGGAGAGTGGTGCGAAAGTTCAACATAAAGAGGCGATTTTGAATACAAAGGAAACGGAAACCGTTGTCACTTCTGTTTTCAGCGGGAAGCCAGCAAGAGGAATTCGGAATTCTTTTATCGAGAAAATGGAAAACGGGGAAGGTCATCATCTTTTAGCATATCCTCTACAAAACACGCTCACAAAAGACATAAGAAAGGAAGCGGCCAGTCAAAACCGTCCTGAATATATGTCGCTGTGGTCAGGGCAGAGCCCCCGATTA
Organism: Halobacillus litoralis; assembly: GCF_009856415.1. Lineage (GTDB taxonomy): Bacteria > Bacillota > Bacilli > Bacillales > Halobacillaceae > Halobacillus > Halobacillus litoralis_C. The sequence goes on from NZ_WMEZ01000001.1 coordinate 496,331, forward strand.
AGCACGAGCCAATCCGCTTCTTCCATTGTGGAGTCGATTGTTTTTGACCTGGAAAACGAAAAAATGTAACAGATCCTGGCCTCATTCATTGCTGTTTGCAGCGGAAAGATAAGTTAAGCTAGAGATCATGGTGAGAACCTGCATGTGTGGCAGGTTCTTTTTTAGTTCAGGATTTAGGCTGTAGCAAAAGTAGAAGGAATGGAGACTTGGAGTGATTTTTTATCATGTATGTAGAAGATTTCCATTTCTGCGTGGAATTCAGGAATCGAATGATAAGAAAGCAGAACGGGAGGGGGATAACATGCTTGAAATATTTCAAGTTCATATGACGCCGTTTAAAGAAAAGAGAAAAGTACGTGTTTATCTACCTGAAGGGTACAATCCAAATGATAAAAAACGTTACCCTGTCATCTATATACATGATGGCCAGAACGTGTTTCGGGATTCTGATGCAATCGGTGGCATCTCATTATCATTGGAAGACTACTTAGATGAGAATCGTTTGAAAGTCATTGTTGTAGCAATCGATCAGAACCCAGAAGAGAGAATCAATGAATACTGTCCTTGGATCAATGGGGCCTACAGTGAACGAATGCTGGGGTATCCATGTAAACTAGGAGGTAAGGGGAAGCAATATATCGATTTCATTACGAAAGAGCTTAAGCCTTTCATTGATCGTAAATACCACACTTTAACAGAGGATACATCCATGGTGGGAATATCCTTAGGTGGTCTGGTTTCTGTTTATGCCGCATGTAAATACCCGCAAATCTATAAAAATGTCGTGGGTTTCTCTTCAGCTTTTTGGCGGAACCAGGAACAAATAGAAGAGCTGATTAAAAAATCGGACCTTTCATCAATCCATAGTCTTTACTTGGATTGGGGGGATCGAGAGGGGAAAGATGAAGAAATTAACAAAAGGTTCTATACTTCAAACGAGAGAGTTGCCCGTATATTAAAAGAAAAGGTAACCGACTTTACATGTTCCGTCATCAGTGGCGGTACGCATCATTATACGTCGTTTAAAAGCAGGGTACCTCAAATATTTTCTAGTATTCAAGGAATTCTTTGAAGCCTCGTAGCGATTGTCCAAAAGGCAGTTCACCCGTTTTTTCCACTCCCAACCATTCGTTATGATCCCAATCAAGCCGGTGATCGTACGTATGTAAGCTACAAAAAGTGGGACATCCTGAAGTTCAGCTGTAAATAAACCGGAATAGGCCGACCATGAATATTAAAAAGCTGCTGATCACACTTGTACTCTTTTGAGAAGGGGTTTTGATGAAATGTTTTCCCTTGACGATTCAGCTAATAAGTAATACTATATAATGGTAATAAGTATTACTTAGTATTAGTGCTGAAAGATTTATACAACGGAATACTCCGAAGTACAAACGACAAAGGTAGGTAAAAATGGGAAACTTCAGAGAAATGATGAAAGGGGTGCTTGAAGGTTGTGTGCTTGAGATCATCAGTCGTGGTGAAACCTATGGCTATGAAATCACACAACAGCTACGAAAACTCGGCTTCACGGATGTAGTCGAAGGCACCGTTTATACGATTACCATGCGACTTGAGAAAAACAACCTTGTGGACATTGAGAAAAAGCCGTCCACTATGGGACCACCTAGGAAATTTTACACACTCAACGCTGCAGGGCAGGAGCATCTTCAAACCTTTTGGGGCAAATGGGAATTCGTCTCAAGCAAAATTAACGAACTGAAAAACGAAAAGTAAAGGAGAGATAAGATGAGCATTTTTGAAAAAATTATTGGGAGTCTGGATGACAAGCGGGAATGGAGAGCGATGGAGGCACGCGCGAAGGCGCTCCCAAGTGAGTACCATAACGCTTACAAAGCCATCCAAAAGTATATGTGGACCACCGGCGGTCCTACAGACTGGAAGGATACAAAACGGATCTTTGACGGTATTCTTGATCTCTTCGAACAGGGGGCTGCAGAAAACAGGAAAGTCACTGATCTTACTGGTGATGATGTGGCCGCTTTCTGTGACGACCTGTTAGAGGATGAGAAAACTTGGAAAGATAAGTATCGAACAAGGTTAAACGATACGGTGGGCCGTGGCTAGGGAAATATGAGTCCTATTCAATCATGCAGATTTAGGGAAAATAAATTCGATCAACTTTATTGACTCCGGTGATGGTTATCAATGAGAATACAACCTTCCGTTTTATTTTTACTTTGGTAGTAAGTTATACAGAATATCAGTCTTACAAACTAGTGTGTGGTCTGGATTGAAAAAGCATTCATGAAGCACTCCACCGCATCAAAAAGTGACTAAACCTGGGTCTTTGCCCATTCAGCCAATTGCCTTCGGTGATCTACGTTAAAAAACGGGAGAGTTAATTCTCCCGTTTTTTCCACTTCCACCCATTCGTTATGACCCCAACCAAGCCTGTTATCGTAAGTATGTAAGCTACAAAAAGTGGTATATCTTGAAGTTCAGCTGTGAATAACCGGAATATGCCGACCATGAATATTAAAAAGCTGCTGATCAGTGCAATGCCTATTTTCATATCTTGATTCATAGGATTTCCTCCCTTTCTTTCCTTACTAGATTAACATATATACTTGGATTGGTTCATGCTATAGTAAAGGTGATTGATTTTTCTGAATCTGTGAAGGTGGTGGAAGAATGAAAGAAGAAAGCTTATTTCAACAAATGCGTTTTGTCAGGAAGAGAAGTCTTGCCGCGCTTGATGCTACGACAGAAGAGGTAGCGGATGCAAAACCAGAAGGGTTTTTGAATAACATCCGTTGGAACTTTGGGCATATTTTCGTTTCTCAGGAAAACTTGCTAGCTCGGTTTACAGGGGAAGAAGCCTTTATACCAGAAGGATATATCCAACTATTCAATGGAGGAACATCGCCAGACGAATGGCCGGAAGAGGTCCCGCGTCTGTCTGATCTTAGAAAAGAGCTGGAGTCTCAAACCGAGCGTTTGATTCAAACGTACGAGGGACGCTTATCGGAAGAAGGGGAAAAGCCTTTTGACCTTGGCGGGGGGATCGTCTTCCGGACGTTGGATGAAGTGTTGAATTTCACCATCTGGCACGAAGGTCTACATCAAGGAACGATATCTGCCATGAAAAGGGCCCAGGGTGTCGAAAATTTATTCTGATGATACATAAGGCGATTGAGAAACTAACACGGACAGGCAATGGCGTCGTCCTTGGTGTGTTTTTAGTCTCGCTGCTCTCTGAAAAATCCTTTGATTTGTCCTTTGTGTTTTATTTTCTCATCGGTTATTTCATCATAGAAATCATTCGGATACTCCCAGATGGGAAGGAGGTAGATTGATGGAACGAGCTGGATTTTGGAGCCGGTTTTTCGCCTTGATTTTGGATGGACTCATCATTACGGTTCCTATGAATCTCTTATGGTCTCTGTATCAGGGAGATTGGAGCACGGATGTAACGGACGGATGGTTATGGCAGGTCATTTACGTGGGTTATTTGACCGTACTTCCTGTGATATGGAGCGGGTATGTCGTAGGGAAAAGGATACTGACAATCAAAATCAGGAAAGAAGGAGATCAGCCTGTAGGGCTATTCCAGATGTTCATTAGAGAAGTCATCGGTAAATTTCTCCTCGGCGTGATTACATTCGGAATCGCTTCTGTTGTGAGTGCTTTTATGATCGCTTTTAGAAAAGACAAACGAGCCATTCACGATCTGCTTGCTCAAACCTATGTGAAAAACATCCCCTGAAAAGTCGATGGAACCTCCCATCGACTTTTCCTATTCATCCCCATAACTCCAGTCACAACCTCTTATAAAAAATATCAGTTTCGAGACATTTGGTGAGTGGATGGTGGCTGCGGAGAATGGCTCGCTTTCCGCGGGAGCGCGGTGAGCCTCCTCGGACTGCGTCCTGTGGGGTCTCACCCTGCACTTTTTTCCCGCAGGAGTCTCGCCATTCCCCTCCGCCCCTTTGCCATATTAGTATCTCGAAACCGCTGAATAAGCAGCTTTTCAGCATGAGGGAGGTGGTGGAATTAAGATAACCAGCCCAGGAATACCGTTTGTGAGAGTTTGATATAGCACTTTTCATCGATAAATCAGTGGTTATGGCAGACGCTTCATCCATGTAGGTGGGTTCGTTTCTCTCCTATACTGAATGGGTTGGTTGGGAAGCTGCAAGACTCCCGTGGGCGATGGAGCTAGACGAGTAGCTTCCCAGCCACCCTGACCCTCAACATAGCAACGAACCTCGGAAAACATCTCGAAATTTTTAAAAGGGAAGTTTAGATGGTTCTAAATGGAATGAATAAAATGAGGTGGACTCTAGTACGCTCTAATAGAAGGTTGAAGGGGGTACTTTATGCATAAATGGAAGAGTCGTTCGCCGCTAGGTCAATTGCCGGCATTTAAAAAGGATCCACTCGCATTTCTGATGGAAATGGAAGAGACACAGAAACCCGTCACAAGGTTCAGGTTTGCTCATCGACCGATGTTCATGTTGATGCATCCGGCCTTGATTCAGGAGGTGCTCGTAAGAAAAGCGGACTCCTTTTACAAGTCCAAACCTTTTCAGGAATTGGAACCACTACTAGGGAAAGGCTTGTTATTGAGTGAAGGGCAGCTTCATAAACAACAACGTCGCAAAATACAGCCTTTTTTTACTCCAAAGCATATTCAGCGCTATTGTGAAACGATGGGGAGAGTCGTTACAGACCATACCTCTCTCTGGAAGGATGGAGAGCGGTTGATTTCTGAAGATATTAGAAGTATCACGCTCAAGATCATTACAGAAACGATGTTCGGTACAGAGGTGAGAGCGGACCATGATAAAGTTGGGCAGCAGCTGGATACCGCGATGGAAATCGCCACCGAGAGGATCCGTAGTGTTTTTAAATCGCCACGTTCATGGAAAACGGTTCGGAACAAGCTGTTCGATGATGCGGTCGATAAGTTGGACGAGGTGGTTTATTCGATTATCCATCAGCCTCACGCCTCCGGAGAACACCTTCTCAGCGTCATGAAGGAGGCTGAAGATGCAGAAGGGAATAAAATGGATGCCAGGCAGCTCCGTGATGAAGTGATGACCGTGTTTCTCGCCGGCCATGAAACGACAGCGTCCGCATTGATATGGACGCTCCAATTACTCATGAAGCACCCCGACTGTTATCAGAAAGTCGAAAGCGAAATCGAACAAACCCTTTCAAGCGATACTCCTTCCGTCGAGGAAACGGGGAACCTTTTATATACGAAAAAAGTGATTCTTGAAAGTATGCGCTTGTATCCTCCAGCATGGATGTTTGGCAGGCGTGCCAAAGAAGATGTGAACATTGGATCCACCTTCATCAAAAAAGGAGCGACTGTGATGGTCAGTCCTTACCTGATGCATCGGCACCGAAGGTATATCGATTATCCCGACGAGTTTCTGCCTGAACGTTTTGAGGATGGCCGACTTCTCGGAGGGCCTGATTATTTATATCTGCCATTCGGTGGTGGGCCGCGTGTTTGCATCGGACAGCACTTCGCCATGCTTGAGATGCTGGTCATCCTCTCGTCTCTTATTAAATCGTACACGTTTGCGCCTTCTTCTGACGCTTTTCCTGTCAAGGCAGAGCCTTTGGTCACGCTTCGGATGAAGCATGGCCTGAAAGTTCAATTATCGAAAAAAGGAGCAGGCAACAGCTGAGCTTTTATTTCCTGTACCCTGCCTTTCTGTTCATGTACAATAACAACAGATGAAATGACAGGGATAGAAGGTGTTCGTATGAAAACAATCATTATTGGAGCAGGGATATTAGGGGCGTCGACGGCGTACCATCTCGCGAAAAAAGGGGAAGAAGTGATCGTCATCGATCGGAATGATCCGGAACAGGCGACGCGCAATGCGGCAGGAATCGTCTGTCCGTGGCTGACGAACAGAAGCAACAAAGTTTGGTATCCTCTCGTCACAGGTGGGGCGAAATATTACCCTGCTTTAATGGAGGAACTTGCTGAAGCTGGGGAAACTCAAACCGGCTATAAGCGGGTGGGAGCAATCAATATATTTGATACGGAAGAAAAATTGGAAAAGAAACGACAGGTTGCTCTTGAAAGGAAAGAGCAAGCTCCGGAAATGGGGGAGATCTCCTGCCTTTCCCCAAAAGAGACGAAAGAGATGTTCCCACCTGTAGCGGAACACTATCGAGCGCTTCACATCTCAGGGGGTGCTCGAGTAAATGGAGCGGAAGTCACCTCCTCACTCATAAGGGCAGCCAAGAAAAATGGAGCGACTTTTATAAGCGGAGAAGCTGCATTCCTTTATGAGAACAAACGTGTCGAAGGCGTCTATGTAAATGGAGAAAAAATCTTTGCTGACCGGATTGTGGTCTCGAATGGGGCATGGACAAAGCCGTTGTTCGAACCGATCGGCATGAGCCCACAGGTCACTTTTGAAAAAGCGCAGATTGTTCATGTAGACATGAGGAATTACGATACGGAGAATTGGCCTGTGATGCTCCCACCGTTCAACCACTATATTCTCACTTTAGGGAAAGGGCGGATCGTCATTGGCGCGACGAAAGAGAAAGTGTCTGACTCCAGAGTCACCGCAGGTTCTGTCCATCAGTTGATGGATAAAGCCCTTCGTGTTGCTCCTGGACTTGCAGACGCCACCTATATTAAAACAAATGTCGGATTCAGGCCTTTCACCCCGGGTTCAACACCAGTCATTGGAAAGGTTCCGGGTCATGAAAACATCGTGGTAGCTAATGGTTTAGGGGCCTCTGGGCTGACGAGCGGTCCTTATATTGGATCTGAGCTTGTCAAGTACTTGTTAGAGGAAGGTACCGAACTCGATTTTACCAACTATACGGCGAATCATTTATTCAAATAGTCATATAAAAAAGGCTCCCTCATCGAATAAGGGAGCCTTTTGTGGTGTTTACGTTTTTCCATTTCTCTAAGACCAAATATTCTCACAAGGAAAGAAGGGATGTGTAAGATTGGTCGTACTTTCATTTAATGGCTTTCTGCTTTTTGATATTCACGCTCTGCTTCTGGTTCATTGACTTGCTCTTCATCCGGCGGATAGGTCCGCTTGACGAAGAAAGCGAGAATCAACCCGGCAAGGGACAATGCCGTGACGATAAAGAATGCGATGTTCACACCATAAATCGAAGGGTGGTCGATCGTCGGATTGCTTTCGGCGGATTGGGCCGTTGTTGTCATCACGGTGACGAGAATCGCTGTACCGACAGAAGCTGCTACCATCCGCATCGTGTTGCTCATCGCAGCCCCGTGGGGGATGAGCTTTTTAGGCAATTGATTCAATCCTGCTGTCGTCACAGGCATCATGACCATTGATAATCCGAACATACGGATCGCGTATAAGACAGTGATCGTCGTGAATGTCGTCTCGATGTTCAAGAATGAAAAGGCAAGCGTTGCTCCTGTAATGATCGTGAGTCCGACAACAGCGAGCAGTCGCGCACCGATTTTGTCAAAAATACGCCCGGTGATCGGTGACATGAATGCTGTGATGACCGCCCCCGGAAGTAAAGCGAGCCCGGATTCAAAAGCAGAGAAATCACGCATGTCCTGCATATACAATGGAATCAAGGTTTCTGCTCCGATCAATCCTAAGAAAGTAATCATGGCGATAACCGTCGTGATGGCAAAGACTGGGTACTTGAAAACGCGGAACTCCAGCATCGGGTGGTGCATCCGTAATTGTCTCCGAATGAACAAGGTCAAGGTTACGGCACCGATGAGCAAGACGGTTACCGTGTCGATGCTCGTCCATCCCTGGTTTCCAGCTAGTGTGAAACCGTATAAAAGTCCTCCGAACCCTATGGAAGATAGGATGATGGAAACTGGATCAACCTTAGGATAGGAGAGTTCGGTAACGTTTTTCAGGATGAAGTAGGCGAGAACAATAATCAAAATGGCCAGAGGTAAGATCATCCAGAACAAATATCTCCACGTATAGGCGGATGTGATATAACCGCTGAGCGCAGGTCCAATCGCTGGTGCGAATGAAATGACGAGTCCGATATATCCCATAGCTGCTCCGCGTTTATGGACGGGGAAAATCATGAGAAAAACCGTCTGCATCAAAGGCAGCATCACCCCTGCTCCAGCGGACTGGACGACCCTTCCTAAAAGGAGGAGGGGGAAATTCAATGCCAGTCCACCAAGAATCGTCCCGAATGCAAAGACACTCATGGCCGATATGAAAAGCTGCCTCGTTGTGAATCGCTCGATAAGGAATGCACTGACAGGGATCATTACACCGTTCACGAGCATGAAAACGGTGGTCAGCCACTGGGCGGAGTTCGCTGTTACATTCATCTCATCCATGATGGGAGGGATGGCTGTAATCATGAGCGTCTGATTTAATATCGTAATAAAGGAACCAGCCAGTAAAAGGGCTGCCATGAGCACTTTGTTGGTGCCTTTGGATGTCATAATGTCGTCCTCCTATGAATCAACTAATATAACATTATACTCCTGGCTGGGATGGAAGAACAACTCATCCAACTCAGTTTACTAGTTTAATATTATGTAAACTTCATTGGTGCTTTTTTCTTCGGAAAAAGAAGATCATGAATAGAGCGGTAAGCCATGACCATCCACTAATAGGGAACAGGAAAACCTCGATGGTATCCTACATCCATCGAGGTTTTCTGTTTTAAAGATTTTTTGAAGATGTTACTTTACATAAGCGCTCACTTCTTAGATTGAAAGAAAATAAAGGGGGAGCTTACAAAAGCTTGAATTTTATGGATTGCTTATTTGTGATGAGTCCTTCATACGGTTGGCGTCCTACAGAATGGTACTCGATGGTTCTACCTTCAAAATCCTCCCGTGCATAACAATTACGCCCATCAAATAGGACGGCTTCCTTCATTGTATTTTCATAGACGTCTAAAGGTAAGTCACTGATGGAAGGCCACTCTGTGCAGATCATCGCAAAGTCGGCACCTGATAACACTTCATGGATGGAATTATTGACTGCACAGTAAGGGATGTTTTTGACGACAGGATCATAAGCGATCGGAATGGACCCGAGTTTTTGGAGGCGTTTGATCAGCGAAATCCCCGGAGATTCACGGATATCATCGGTATTCGGTTTAAAAGCAAGTCCAAGTACCGCAACGTGCTTTCCCTTCAGGCTGCCATAGCGTTTCAATGCTTTATCAATCAAAAGGTTCTTTTGCCTTTCATTCACATCCATGACCGCAGATAGGAGCTTGAAGGGATGACCGGTTTCCTGTGCCACCTGGACCAGAGCTTTGGTGTCTTTTGGGAAACATGAGCCGCCAAACCCGATTCCTGCCCGTAGGAATTGCTCTCCTATGCGACTGTCCATCCCCATTCCTTGGGCCACTTGCTCTATATCTGCACCTAAATCCCCGCAGACAGAAGAGATTTCATTGATGAAACTGATTTTCGTCGCCAAAAAAGCATTGGACGCATATTTGATCATTTCTGCACTTAACGGGTCTGTCTGCAAAAACGGAGTGTTGATTTTACTGTAGATATCTTCAAGGAATCGTCCTGCATTATTGTCTGTAGAGCCGATGACGATGCGGTCACCATAAAAGAAATCATGAAGAGCGGATCCTTCTCTAAGAAACTCTGGATTGGATACGACATGGAACGTCCGTCCAGAATCCGACTGCATCCATTCACGGACTTTCTGATTGGTTCCAGGAGGGACCGTACTTTTGATAATGATCAGTGTTCCATCGTTGATATAGGGGGATAGGTTCTGGACGGCACTCTTTACATAAGAGAGATCCGCCGACCCGTCTTCGTTTTCCGGTGTGCCGACGGCAATGAAAATGGCTTCTGCGTGGTGAACAGCTTTTTTCAGGATGGTCGTGAAACGCAGTCTTTTTTCTAAAAGGTTGGATTTTATCAATGATAAGAGTCCAGGCTCATGGAAAGGACAATGTCCATCGTTCAAGGCGTCTATCCTTTCCTCATCAATATCCACACAAGTGACTTCATGACCGAGGTTCGCAAGACAGGTTCCAGTAACCAAACCGACGTAACCTGTACCGATGACTGTGATTTTTCTCATATTCATCTTCTCCTGTCCCTAGGCGAAAGAGGCGAGCTTCACTTCGCCAATCGCATCTTTGTAATCTCTGAGCAGTTGTTCAAAGATTTCTTCCCATGAACTCTCGAGCGCTTCTTGCCGTGCCTGTTTTCTCATTGATGCCAGCCTTTTTTGATCAGAAAGAAGTTCGATGATTCCCTGGGTGAAAGAGTTATGATCATGCGGTGTACATAACAAGCCTGTTTTTCCATGGTTCACAATCTCGGTTACACCACCGGCGTTTGCGGCGACTACAGGTGTTCCGGAGGATAAGGATTCTAGAACGACGTTACCGAACGTTTCGGTGGCTGAGGGAAAAATGAATAACGTGGAAGAGGCGTAAATGCGAGCAAGACTTTCTCCATCCTGATAACCGGCGAATGTCATGTTCTGAGGGGCAACCGACTGAAGATGATTACGTAAAGGACCGTCTCCTACGATGAGCCAGTGAATGTTTTTATTCATAACGTGAGGGAGGTTTTTGGCCACATTCATGAGGGTGTCGAGTCCTTTTTCCGGTGCGAGTCTTCCGACATAGGTTAATAGGATAGGGGCGTCGATTTTGAAATGCTTTCGTACACGATCATCACTTTGAACAGGGGAAAAGTGATGATGGTCCACACCTCTCTGCCACAGTTCGATCTTGTGGAACCCGTGAAGCTCTAATTCTCTTTTCGTATGAAGGGAAGGGACGAATGTCTTTTTTAAAGGCTGATGGAACCATTGCATATATTTCCAGACAAAAGGGGAGAGGAAAGACAATTTATAATAGTCTAAATATTGATCGAAATGCGTATGATAAGAACCCACGAGCGGAATGTCCATTTTCTTTCCGAAATGGAGCCCCGCGAGACCGAGGTTGAAGGGGGTGGCGATATGAATCAGGTCGGGCTGGAAAACGTCAAGATCTCTTTTGATTTTCATCAAATTAGGAAGAGCCAGACGGCATTCCGGATATAACCAGAAAGGAACACTGTTAAATCTATGAATAGAATCGCCGTACTCTTCATTGCTTCTCACGTCTGGAGCATACACCCTGTAAGGAATGCGTTTCTTATCAAGGTATCCGGTCCATCTTTTTAATGTACGAGCGACTCCATTGACTTGTGGTACATACGTATCTGTGAAAATCGCCACTTTCATTCTTCCATTCCCCCTTTTTAACCGAAGAGCGGTGTGTGTCCTTGTCCTTCGGTACTTATCTATTCGCTGGAAAAAGGGTTTATGCAAGAGAGGGAAGAATGGAACACATCTTTACATGAGCTTGACAAAAAGGAGAGAACGACAAAAAACCTGCCTATGCAGGTTTTGTCAGAAGATTATGGAGGCTGCTACCGGGTTATGTTGGAAAGTATGGCGATGGAATGAAGAGAGTTTCGTGGAAGGCTGTGTATAATTACGCTGATTTTTTTGTAAGAGAGTGTTGGCTGACGGCTTTTAATAGGGTCATCTTGTCTTGGTTTGTCAACTTGTTCCAAATGCCCACTTTAATGTTCATCTTTTGTTTCCTCCTTAGTGTTTGATGGGGCTAACGAAATTTTGACGAACAGACATCACCGCTTTGTTCATACTTAGCATATACCGTCATTTAATCAAGATTAAACAACAAAAATATCTACAAAATTCGAGCGTCTCAACGTTTTGAAGAAGGTTAAGGCATGAAAGTGTCGAATATATAAAATAAGCCTGTAAGAAAACAAAGAATCCAGGCTTAAAACTTGAGAAAATGTAAAAAAGAAGAGGAGGAAGTTTTCATGATTTCTTATCAAGTTCAATCAGAAAAAGGTTTTACTGAGAAAATCGGGGAACTCGTATGTATGCTTGAACACGCACGTGCGGTGACGATTCAGGAAGTAGCGGATCTCACGCAGGATGAACTTGATGAGTGCGAAACCGGTGGAAACTCCATTGGTATGCTTCTCTCCCACATGGCGGCGATTGAGTTTGTCCATCAAGCCATCAGTTTTGACGAGAGGGATTTAACAGAGGATGAACAGGAAGAATGGGGAGCGGCGCTTGAACTGGGGGACAGGGCCCGCGCGAAATTCCGATCTTTACCGGTGGACGACTATTTGGATCTCCTTGAGGCGACGAGAGATATGACGCTTGAATACTTGAAAGAAAAGGACGATGATTGGCTGTTCGAGGAACGATCCTGGCCGAATGGCGTGAAATACAACCCTTACTACCTTTGGTTCCATGTCATGGAAGATGAAATCAGCCACCGCGGGCAGATCCGTGCCATGATCCGTTCGAAGAAACAGCGGAAAATCAGTAGTTTCTAACATAAAAAATAGGTTTATAAGATCATACTAAAATAGAACTTCCTTAATATGGGAAGTTCTATTTTTTAGTATCCCATGATCCATTTACATACTCGTCCATTCAATCAGAATGCTGTCCAATACCCTTTCCGCCTCTTGTTTGTAAGGTTTCGACTCTCTCCATTCCCGTTATGAATGGTTTTGCGCGCCGGATCAACGATTGTGTAGTTTCGAGAGTCAGAGAAGCTTGATGAGCATCTTCGCTCTTCCACACTTCATAAACAAAGACAGCATTTGGTTCACTTTCAGAAATATTCACGAGATAGACATCGCAGTCATTAAGGTTCTGCAAGGATTCAGCTGCTTCCAACAAAAGATCCACCATTGTTTCACGTTCACCTTCCAGCACAGTAAACTTACCGAACAAACTGAATTTTGTTTCTCATGATCGGATCGTCCTCCTTTTTTTATGACCCGTTCAATGTTCTACAACTGGACCCAAATCCCCTTTTATTTCCACCACTCTTGCTAATAAAGATTCTACATAGCCTTAAAGAAAGAAACGGCCCCCTACAATTCGTAGAGTGCCGCTTCTCCATTTTTACGATAGATCGTTTTCTGTTCTCTTGAGGTAATCTTCAATGGCTTCCTCCAAGGGGCGGAAGGACTCGTTCCAGAACGTCTGCGTGTTTAGGTCTTGGCCGAGAAAGTCTGCACACAGTTCATCCATCGGCAAATCTCCCGAATGACTTAAAAGGTCCTCGTACTTTTCAGGGAATGATGTTGGACTTTCTTTGTATTGAGAGTAAATGCCATTACTGAACAGATAACCGATTGTGTAGGGAAGGTTATAAAAAGCTTTTTCGGTATCATAAAAATGAGGGATGCTCATCCAATTATAAGCATTCACATGTTCCAGCTCTTCTCCGAACCAGTCCCGTTCTTTTGCTTCCATCAAATCGATGATCTCTGAGGAAGAGAGCTTTCCTTGTTTTCGTTTTTCATAAAAATCATTTTCGAATTCAAATTTTGCAGGAATGAAGGTCGTATACTTCAGTCCATTGATAATTTTCATTTCTAAGAGGGAAAGGGCGTCTTCTTCTGTTTCTGCGAGATCGATGACAGCGTCCAATACTAGATTTTCCGCGAACGTGGACGCTGTTTCCGCAAGCCCTGTACCTGCATGCTGGGCGAAGCCGGGCTGTTCATGAAGCAACGTATTGTGATAAGCATGCCCGAGTTCATGCGCCATGGTCACAACATCCTGATACGTTCCTTGGAAGGAGAGGAGCACACGGCTTTCTTTCGCATGGGGAAACGAGGCACAAAAGGCACCGTGACGCTTGTTTTCGTGTGGCTCCGCATCGACCCATCCCTCATGGAAAGCCTGCTTGGCGAAGTCTCCGAGTTTCTCACTATATTGAGAGAACTGCTTGATAACAATTTCCGTTGCCTCTTCATATGTAAGTGTAGTCTTAGCCGTGAAAGAAGGTGCATATAAATCATACCAGTCCGGTTTTGGAATGTCGTCGACCTGTGCTTTCCTTTTCAAGAATCGATACAAAAGATCCTTATGCTCATGTAAAGCTTTCATCATGCTGTTCACAGAGGATTCCGTAATTCTGTTCTGCTCATACATTTCTTTCAGTGGGTTCGTCCAGCCTCGCAACTCATACAAATCATTCCGGAAACCGGCGAAATGGTTAAAGATAATGGCAAACCGGTCCTGGTTCTGTTTGCATACCTCAATGATTGACGTTGCAATGGAAGCGCGGACAGACCGATCCTTCGATAACATCGCCTTCATGAAAGCCATATCAAATGAGAGTTCCGTCCGTTTACCATCTTCCTCCACAGGAACACGAAGACTGGCGAATTCCTGCTCAAAAAGGTCTTCCCATCCCTCGAAACCATTCATGGATAAGGTGTGGATCGCCTGTTCCAATTCAGGCGCTAACCGGTCTTTCACCTGTTTTCTCCGCTCCATTAAAGACGTGTGGATTTCGGCAAATTCCTCAGCTCGCATCCATTCATGCCAGGAAGATTCATGGATCGCTGCGAGAGAATGATTGAAAGTCAGCAGCAAGGTCTCCATTTTTGCTTTTAAACGTTGGCTTTGATCCATAAAGTAGTGGCCATTACGATCCTGCACATCTTCAGAAGATAGGCAGATCGCGTATTCATCAATGGCAAAAACGTCAGAGTAAAGCTTTTGTACTTCTTCTACCATCAATAGGAAATCGTTAAAGTTTTCAGGAGTTTTTGAGTGCTTGATCTGATTATGAAGGGTTTCCAATTGTTCATTCTTTTTCGTCAGTACATCTTCAAGCCCGTCAGGAAAAAGACGCTCCAAATCCCATTTTTTCATTACCGTGTTCTTCATATGATTCCTCCTATGGTTTTGATAGTATTAGTGTAATAGACTTTGGAAAAATCTTCATCATCCTCAAGACGGACTCCCGCTCCTATCCCCGACGCAGGAGCGCATTTTAAAAATATGTTGTTAAAAAATGGAGGAGGATTATTGAAAACTCAAGTTTGAGATGTCCTGGGTTAATTGCTTCATTTGAGCGTCAGGGGAGGCTGGGGAGCTACTCGTCTAGCTTCATCGACCTAATACTCGTGTCCAGCAGGGGGATCCCGCATTTGAACACTTTTCTGTGGGGGATCGCAGAGATTCCTCGGACTGCGTCCTACGGAATCTCGCTATCTCCTTATCCCCTGGACAGGTGCCCAATCACACCTATCGATCCATATACACGGGTCGAGCGTCTTCCGTATCCGCTGCTTTATAGTAAAAAGGGCTCTATAGCATGCGCTGGTACTCGGGGACTGTCTGTTTGAAAGTTGAATTCATCAACTTCCATAGCGTTCAATAACTGCTTGTTCTGGAAGGTGGTTTCGAGATACATGTATGGCAAAGGGGCGGAGGGGAATGGCGAGACTCCTGCGGGAAAAAAGGGCATGGTGAGACCCCACAGGACGAAGTCCGAGGAGGCTCACCGCGCTCCCGCGGAAAGCGAGCCATTCCCCGCAGCCCCCATCCACTTAACAAAAGTCTCGAAACTGAGTATTCCACACCTGTGATGGAGCAAGATGATTTATAAGGAGGAGAAATAGATGAAAGTACCGTTCATAGATGGACATAATGATACGATGATGAACTTTGAAAATGGAGTGAAGCCATTCTTCACTGGGACGAAAGAAGGGCACATCGATTGGCCAAGAGGGCATCGTTCTGGAATGGCCGCAGGTTTCTACGCCGTTTTCTGTCCGAATCCTGATACCGATCCCCTTCCCGTCGCCTACAAAACAGAGAAGGGTTATGAGAAACCGTTTCCGAGACCGTTATCTTATGCCTATGCTTACGAGTACACCCTTAAGATGGTTGCCCGCTTCTTGAAAATGGAAGCAGAATCGGGTGGGAAGTTTAAAGCAGCACGTACCGTCGGAGACTTGGAACGGGCGATTGCAGGAGAGTACATGGCGGGAATCTTACATATCGAGGGAGCCGAGGGCATTGATCAAGACTTGCATGCGCTCTCTGTCTTATATGAAGCGGGGTTGCGATCGGTCGGTCCTGTGTGGAGCAGAGCAAACGCATTCGGGGAGGGGGTTCCGTATCGTTTCCCTTCCTCTCCAGATACGGGGCCAGGGCTTACGGAAGCCGGGAAAAATCTCGTCCGCGAGTGTAACCGATTAGGAATCATGATCGACCTATCCCATTTGAATGAAAAAGGGTTTTGGGACGTCGCCTCCATCAGTGATGCTCCGCTTGTAGCTACGCATTCCAATGCTCATCAGATCTGTTCGGTTACCAGGAATCTGACAGACAAACAAATCGATGCGATCGGAAATTCGAATGGCTTGATCGGGGTCACTTATAGTATTAATCCCAATATGGTGACAGAAGATGGTGGTAATAATGAAGGAGCCGCATTATCTGACATCACGAAACATATCCATTACATGATCGATCGCATCGGAATCGACCATGTCGCTTTAGGTTCGGATTTTGACGGAACCCGGGTGCCGACCGCTCTCAAAGATGTGACCGGTGTGCCGAAATTATTTGATCTATTGAAAAAGGAAGGATTGAGCACGGAGGATATGGAAATGCTCGCCTATAAAAATTGGCTTCGTGTTCTTAAGGAAACATGGAAAGATAAGAGCTGATCCACGCTTACTACGAAAAAAACGAGGATGCCCTTGGCCGGGGCATCCTCGTTTTTTGGTTTGTCATTCATGATTAGGCTCTATGTTTCTGATAGGTAATTCCTCTTGTCAGTGCTTGCATATCCTTATACGTTTGCTCCGTCAATGGAGGGGATTCAAGGTAGCGCAAGTTGTCATTGAGCTGCTCCACGGAGCTTGCTCCGAAGACAGCGGTCGCGACGGTAGGACTTTGCAGGACATATTGAAGCGCAAGCGTTTCTGCCGTTTTCTCGTCAGAGGTGAACGATTGCCATTGCTTCGCGATTTCCAACACTTCCTCTTGGCTGTACTCTAAAAATCCATTTTCTGCTTTTTCTTGGGCTTTTTCCTGTCCTTTCGAAGATAACATTCCCTTTGCCAGAGGCCCCCTCGCAAGGACGCTGATTTCATTGTCTGCAAGCAGGTTGAGAATTTCTTCTTCCGGACGGCGGTCAAGAGCATTGTATTGCATCATTACACTGACGATGCTGGATTTTTCTACATATTCTTTGATGACATTCGGACGGATCGAAGAGATGCCGTACTCTCTGATGAGCCCTTCTTGTTTAAGCTCTTCGAAAGCTTCGATGCTTTCTTCAATCGGGTCTTCAATTGTGCCGCCATGCAGCTGGTAAAGGTCGATATAATCGATACCCAGTCGTTTCAGGCTGTCTTTCACACCTTCTTTGATATGTTTTTTGGATGGGTCCCAGTGCCAGTCTTTCTCACCAGGATTAAAGTTGTTGCCTACTTTCGTTCCGATTAATAAATCGTCTCTTTTTCCTTTGACCGCTTCCCCTACAATTTTTTCGTTTTCTCCAAAATCGTACAAGTCGGCGGTATCTAAGTAATTGATCCCGGCATCGACGGCGCGGGTGATAATGTCTTTCGCTTTGTTATGATCGGTCCCGAGTGACATGCACCCAAGGCTGATTTCGGATACGTATAAATCTGAAGATCCTAATTGACGTTTGTTCATGGTATCATCCTTTCCAAATTAAGTGTAGCGGATTATTCCGGTTCCATGCCACTCCTGTGATAAAATGACGATAGCAACAAGAGAGGATGAATGTTTTGAAAAAATTCGAAGAAAAAACATATGAAACCGAAACGATTTATAAAGGGAAAATTGTTCAATTGGATGTCGACAGTGTTACTTTACCCGATGGGAATACATCTAAACGAGAACTGATCCGTCATCCAGGGGCTGTCGCTGTCATTGCCATTACAGATGAAGGGAAACTCGTTTGTGTGGAACAGTACAGAAAACCGATGGAAAAAAGCATCATCGAAATCCCTGCAGGCAAGCTTGAACCTGGCGAAGAACCGAAAACATGTGCGCTTAGGGAATTGGAGGAGGAAACGGGTTACACGTCCGATGATCTTGAATTCATTACCTCTTTCTACACATCTCCAGGATTTGCTGATGAAATCGTCCATCTATACTTCACAGACCAGATCAAACCGATGGAAGAGCAGCCGGACGGGGATGAAGATGAGTTTGTCGAACAACTCGAACTGACGGTAGAGGAAGCAGAAGCTTTGGAAAAAGAAGAGCGGATCCATGATGCGAAAACCGCCTATGCCATCCTTTATATGAAATTGAGAAATGCGAGATGATGGATTCTTTTTTCGTCGATCTACATATTCACATCGGCAGGGACTGGAACGGAAAGCCTGTCAAAATAACAGGTTCCAAAACGCTGACCCTCTCGAATATCTTTGAAGAAGCGACGTATCGAAAAGGGTTGGATATGGTTGGTGTCATCGATGCACAAGCGCCGGCCGTCCAGGAAGAAATGATGGATCTGATCGAACGTGGTCAAGCCGAGGAATTGAAGGAAGGGGGCATCCGATATCAAAACACAGTGCTCCTTCTAGGTTCTGAAATCGAAGTTTATGACGCGGCTTGTTCCGGTCCCATCCATGTGCTCTGTTATTTTCCAACGATGAATCGAATGCGGGCGTTCACCGCATGGCTTTCCCAGAAGATGAAAAATGTGAACTTGAGCTCCCAGCGTTTTTATGGCACCGCTCGTGAGCTCCAGCAGTATGTGAAAGAACATGAGGGTATTTTCATTCCCGCTCATGTTTTCACTCCTTTTAAAAGCCTTTATGGAAAAGGGGTGAAAGAAACATTAAGGGAGGTTCTTGATCCTGACAAAATTGATGCCATAGAACTCGGGTTGAGCGCGGATACAGATATGGCTGATCAAATCGGGGAGCTTGAACCGTACACCTACGTAACCAACTCCGATGCCCATTCCTTAGGGAAGCTTGCACGTGAGTATCAGCGAATGGCATTGAAGGCCTTGAATTTTGAGGAGTTGCGGATGGCTCTTCATAACCAGCTGGGAAGAAAAGTCCTCACCAATTACGGGATGAGCCCCGCCATGGGGAAATACCACCAGACCGTTTGTGCCAAATGTCTGTCCCCTGCGAAGGTAAATGCTTCTGTATGTGACGCTTGTGGATCGAAAAAAATCGTCAAAGGCGTGAAAGATCGAATAGAGGAGTTAGAATCTAGTACACAGAAGAAAGAGAGACCTCCCTATATCTATCAAGTTCCTCTATCATCGCTCCCTGGAGTAGGGACGCGTACCTACGAGAAATTGATCGATGCCTTTGGAACCGAAATGGCTGTCATTCATGAAGCTGCACGGGAAGAATTGACGGCTGTCATTCCTGACCAGGTAGCTGAACGGATCACGGCCATGAGAAAAGGGACACTCACCATTCAGGCAGGCGGGGGCGGACGCTATGGAAGAATTCAATAGAAACTGAGCTGGATGTGGTCTACTTTTTCCATCTCTCTCATAGATTGGTCATAGACCGGTGAAGAGAAAGGTGGATAAAAAGATGCAGCAGGGTATGCGAATGGTTAAAAACGACGTTCAAACACATATGAATATTTTCGTGTTCATTTTCGTTCTATTTCTTATGGGGATGATTTTCGGGGCCGTGATCGTAAACAGTATGAACTTCGTCCAAAAGCAGGATCTCTTCTTCTATCTGAAGCAATTCTTTGAGCAGCAGACGATGATCGGGGGAACGGGAAAGGCTACCCTGTGGAAAGACAGCGTCCTTTACCATCTCAAGTATATGCTTCTCCTCTTTTTGTTAGGGATCTCGGTCATCGGCATGCCGATCATTACGGTGTTACTATTTCTCAAAGGGTTGGTGATCGGATTTTCCGTCGGTTTTCTAGTTAATCAGATGGGCTGGTATGGATTGTTAATTTCATCCGTTTCGATTGCACCTCAAAACGTCATTATTATTCCTGTATATTTGATTGCAGGTTCACTCGCTTTGATTTTTTCCCTTACTTTATGTAAGCAGCTGTTCATTCGTCGGGTTCACCAGCCGATCATGAAGGGCTTTGTGAGATATAGTGCGCTGTTCGGTGCGTTGATTGCGATTCTGATGGTTTCCTCCGTTGTGGAAGTCTTTCTTAGCAACACTTTTTTGGAATATGTATTGAAATGGATTTATAAGTAGAAAATATCAAATAATAATGATTATCGTTAACAGATTAAAATAATTATAATTTGACACTCGTTCTGTCTCTGATTATAATGAAATTGGTATTACGAGGGAGGGACGAACGATATGGAACATCGTATAGATAAGATTAAAAAGCAGCTGCATTCCCAGAGTTATAAGCTGACCCCGCAGCGTGAAGCCACAGTACGGGTACTTTTGGAAAATGAAGAAGACCACTTAAGTGCGGAAGATGTTTACCTCCTCGTAAAAGAGAAAGCACCAGAAATTGGTCTAGCAACCGTCTATCGAACATTAGAATTACTATCAGAACTAAAAGTTGTCGATAAAATCAATTTTGGAGATGGCGTCTCCCGATATGACTTGAGAAAAGAAGGTGCCGAACACTTTCACCATCATCTCGTATGTATTGAGTGTGGATCTGTGGAAGAAATCGATGAAGATCTCTTAGGGGATGTAGAAAAAATCGTGGAAAGTCAGTGGGGTTTCGAAGTTAAAGATCACCGCTTGACGTTCCATGGCATATGCCGTGTGTGCCAAAAACAGGCTGTTACGGCATCATCAGCAAAATCTAATGAAGAATAAAACGACCGCCGCTATGAAAGACATAGTGGCTTTTATTTTGGCTATATAATCATTCAGCGGAACTCTCAGGACGAAGAACGATCCAGGTTGGTTTTTTTGTATCCGTTTTCTAAAATCTCTGACTCTTGTATTTTTATTTACAAATGAATGAAAATCGTGTACGTTAAACCTAGATAGGACTTGTGCTGTTGTTCAACGCTCTGTCATCTGATTCTCTCATCATTCTACGTATATTTGTAAGGAATTTAGGCATATCCTTTACAAAAAGGTACGGAAGTGAGGGGAGTGCCAATGACTCGTTTAAAGAGCAGTTTAAGAGATTTAATCAAAGTCCTGATTGTATTCACTGTTTGTACTTGTGTTTTTTACATGGCCTTACGAATGGTACATGAAGAATACGAGCGTCAGCATCGATACGATCCGCCAGGTGGTACCGCAATTAAAGTCTATCAACCCCTGGAACAACCATGGACGGATCGGCTGTCGATATTTTTTCGGTTAGGAGAGTAGATGGACGATGCAGCATGCGCTGGAAGATTTTTTTCATTATTTGACCGTAGAGCGCGGATTATCACCTAACACGATTCAATCTTACAAGCGGGACCTCTCCCAGTATGATCGCTTTTTACAGCAGGAATTAGGCGTGAAAAGTTGGGATGAAATGACCCGCTCCCATATTATGAAATACTTGCATCACCTCAATGACCAGGGGCGTTCATCAGCAACCATCGCACGGTTGTTGTCATCCATACGTCTTTTTCACCAGTTCCTGATCCGGGAGAAGGTGACAGAGCAGGATCCGAGCTTACATATAGAGACTCCGAAGAAAGAAAGGAAGCTCCCGAAAGTGCTCTCCTCAGACGATGTGGACAAGCTACTGAACATTCATGCCAAAGATCCGCTTTCGGCAAGGAATAAGGCGATGTTCGAAATGCTGTATGCCACGGGTTTGAGGGTAACGGAACTCGTCTCACTTAAAGTGACGGATCTGCATTTGACGATGGGGTTTGTCCGTTGTCTAGGAAAGGGTTCGAAAGAGAGGATCATCCCTCTCGGGGATATGGCCAAGGATGCGGTTGAAAATTATTTGCAAATTGGTCGCGATGCACTCGTGAAACAGAAGCAGACCGAAGAGCTTTTTGTCAATCATCATGGGAATGCCTTATCCCGACAAGGTTTTTGGAAGGTATTGAAAGCGGTTGCTAGGGAGATGGGCGTCAATAAAGAGTTGACCCCCCATACGCTGCGTCATTCCTTTGCTACACACCTACTGGAAAATGGAGCCGACCTGAGGGCCGTTCAGGAAATGCTTGGACATGCAGACATCTCAACAACACAAATCTACACCCATGTCTCCAAGACAAGGTTAAAAGACGTTTATCGCTCGTATCATCCACGGGCATAAACTCTTTTGTGTTTTAAGTTGTCTGACATCCTACATCTTATGAATGTGGGGTAGTTTTTCACGAATTTGGGAAATTAAACATTAGGAGGGATCTTTGATGAATTCATTCAAACGTGTATTTTTAGTAGTTATGGACTCTGTAGGAATAGGAGAAGCTCCGGACGCAGAGAAGTTCGACGATAAAGGTGCCCACACTCTGGGGCATATCGCAGAACATATGAAAGGCTTGGATATGCCGCATATGGGGTCACTTGGGCTCAGCAACATTAGGCAGATCCAGGGAATTGACAAGGCGGAAAAACCGAAAGCGCATTACACAACCATGGTGGAAGCGTCGAACGGGAAAGATACGATGACCGGCCACTGGGAAATCATGGGCCTTTATATCGACCAGCCTTTCCGTACATTCCCGGATGGTTTTCCAGATGAGCTGCTGAATCAGATTAAAGAAAAGACCGGCCGCGGCATTGTCGGAAATAAACCGGCTTCAGGGACGGAGATCCTAAAGGAATTGGGAGAACATCACATGGAGACGGGAGATTTGATCATTTACACGTCTGCTGATTCTGTCCTGCAGATTGCCGCCCACGAAGATGTCATTCCGCCGGAAGAGCTTTATGAAATCTGTGAGTTCTGCCGTGAAATTACGAAAGATGAGAAATATATGGTCGGCCGCGTCATTGCCCGCCCGTTCATCGGGGAACCTGGAGCTTTTGAACGTACATCCAATCGTCATGACTATGCCTTGAAGCCATTCGGACGTACAGTGATGAACGAGATGGCCGATGAAGGTCTTGATGTGGTTGCGATCGGTAAAATTTCTGATATTTATGATGGCGAAGGCGTAACAGAAGCGATCCGAACGAAAGACAATATGGATGGGATGGATCAGCTGGTGAAGACACTGGATAAAGATTTCACCGGAATGAGCTTTTTGAACCTGGTCGATTTTGACGCGAAATTCGGTCACCGTCGTGACCCTCAGGGGTACGGGGAAGCCTTACAGGAATATGATGCGCGTCTGCCTGAAGTGTTGGAAAAAATGAACGATGACGATTTATTGATCATCACCGCAGACCACGGTAATGATCCTGTACATCATGGGACAGACCACACACGCGAACTTGTTCCATTGATTGTTTATCACAACGGCATCAAAGAAGGACAGGAACTCGACCAGCGCCAAACGTTTGCGGATATCGGTGCGACCGTTTCTGAAAACTTCTCGATTCAAATGCCTGAACACGGCAAGAGCTTTTTGAAAGATATTCAATAAGGGAGGAGAAACAATTATGAACCAAACACAAGTAAAAGAAGCATCTCAATTCATTCAAGGGAAATTGACCCATGAACCAAGTGTCGGACTGATTCTAGGATCAGGTCTAGGTGTACTTGCAGAGGAAATTCAAAATCCGACAA
Source organism: Halobacillus litoralis (assembly GCF_009856415.1). Lineage (GTDB taxonomy): Bacteria > Bacillota > Bacilli > Bacillales > Halobacillaceae > Halobacillus > Halobacillus litoralis_C. Next base: position 519,763 of record NZ_WMEZ01000001.1, read on the forward strand.
CCATTCCTTATACGGAAATTCCTCACTTTCCTGAATCTACGGTTTCCGGCCATAAAGGGCAGTTGGTCGTTGGTGAATTAGAAGGACGACAAGTCATCGCGATGCAGGGTCGTTTCCACTATTATGAAGGCTACGATATGAAACAGGTGACTTTCCCGGTACGCGTCATGAAGGCGCTTGGTGTGGAAACCCTTTTCGTGACAAACGCTGCGGGAGGCATCAATGAAAGCTTCAAGCCGGGCAACTTGATGATCATTACCGACCATATCAACAATATGGGAGACAGCCCGTTGATCGGACCGAATGATGAAGATCTTGGACCTCGTTTCCCTGATATGTCTGAAGCGTATGATCGCGCTTTGATTGATCACGCGAAGCAATCAGCAGAGCGTATGAATCTTCAAGTACAGCAAGGGGTTTATGTAGGGAACACAGGACCTGCCTACGAGACAGGAGCAGAAGTACGTATGCTGCGTACGCTTGGCGGAGATGCTGTCGGAATGTCCACCGTCCCGGAAGTGATGGTGGCGAACCATGCTGGAATCCGAGTACTAGGTATCTCTTGCATTTCCAATATGGCTGCAGGAATCTTAGATCAGCCGCTTACTCATGATGAAGTCATTGAAACGACGGCTCAAGTACGTGAGGATTTCCTAGGGTTCGTGAAAGAGCTTCTAAAAACATTACCAGCATAAAACATCGAAAGCGTCCTGAGAGGCGCTTTCGCATTTATACTTTTAAGTAAAGGGTGATTGAGATGAGAATGTACGACATTATTGTCAAAAAACGCGACGGCGGGGAATTGACTAAGGAAGAAATCGAATTCTTCGTGGAAGGTTACACTAAAGGTGAAATCCCTGACTATCAGGCATCTGCCTTTACCATGGCGATTTACTTCCAGGGCATGACCGCTGAAGAAACAGCCACATTGACGCAAGCAATGGTCGACTCTGGAGAAACCATCGACCTCTCTGCAATTGAAGGGAAGAAAGTCGATAAGCACTCCACGGGTGGTGTAGGCGATAAAGTAACATTCATCGTCGGACCATTAGTTGCTTCTGTGGGTATCCCTGTTGCTAAAATGTCCGGTAGGGGACTTGGTCACACAGGAGGAACGCTTGATAAATTAGAGTCGATCAAAGGCCTTGAAATTGAAATGACGAAAGAGAAATTCATCGAAAATGTCAACACACACAAACTAGCGGTTGCTGGTCAAACCGGGAACCTGGCCCCTGCAGATAAAAAGCTTTATGCACTTAGAGACGTGACGGGTACCGTAAACTCCCTTCCATTGATCGCGGGTTCCATCATGAGTAAGAAAATTGCATCCGGTGCAGACAGCATCGTGCTTGATGTCAAAACAGGTTCTGGCGCGTTTATGAAAACGCTTGAAGACTCTGAAGCCCTTGCTCGTGAGATGGTGAACATCGGAAACAACCTGGGACGTAACACAGTTGCCGTCATCAGTGACATGAATCAGCCACTCGGCTATGAAGTCGGAAATGCGAACGAAATCAAAGAAGCAGCAGAAATTTTACAAGGGAAGAACGTCGAAGACTTACGTTTGCTTTCCCTTGAAATCGCTTCCCACATGGCCGTTCTTGCTGAGAAGTTCTCTACTTACGAAGAAGCTTACGAAGCAATCGAAGCAAACATTGAAAACGGGAAAGCCTTCCAGTCGCTACGTACACTCATAGAGGCCCAAGGTGGAGACGTATCGATGATTGATGACCTCGACCGCTTGCCGAAAGCCGCTCACGAGATTGAAGTGACCGCAGATCAAGATGGTTTCGTATCTGCCATTGATGCAGAATCCATCGGTATAGCTGCCATGTATCTCGGAGCCGGCCGTGCAACGAAAGACGATGAAATCAATCACGGTGTAGGTATAAGCCTCAAGAAGAAAATCGGCGATCCAGTCAAAGCGGGCGAAGCTCTTGTCGTATTGACCAGTGATGATGAGCAACCGACGGACTCGATCCAAAAAGTGAAGGAAGCCTACACGATTTCTGGTGAAAAAGTCGAGAAACCGACTTTGATCCATAATATCATTAAATAATTTTTTTAACTTAGAAAAGAAGCGACCAACTATTATTACATGTAGCCGGTCGCTTCTTTTTGTCTTTCCAAACATGGAGTTTGTACAGAAGATGCAAAGGGGATTAGATATTCATAAGCGGGTACGTTCATGATATTATTCTTGTAGAGGGGGCGGATGCATGGTTCGGTTTTTGGAGTTGCTCGTTGCACTGGCTGCTCTTGTCCTTGTTTTGTCCAACTGGATATTTTCATTGAACGTAAGCTTTGAACTCGTTGCTCTCGTGTTGGCTCTTTTATATTTTTTTACGGGAATTCACTACTTAAGAGACGATCGCGTCATCAGAGGAACAATCATTCTCGTTGTTTCTTCCATGATGGCCTTTATCTTTCGAAAGTTTTATACCTATTACATAGGGAGGGGAAAAAATGGACCAATGCATCTTATGCTCACCAGAAGCGGATGAACAGCAGAAAATCATATTTGAGAACAAATCCTGTTACTTCATTCAAAAAGACCAGCGTATTTTAAAGGGTTCAGGTTTGATTGTACCCAAATCTCACAAAACAACCGTTTTCGACCTTTCGAAAGAAGAGTGGATGGATACACAGGAAATGATTCAACAGGTCAAAGAATGGCTTGATGATACGCTTCAACCGGATGGCTACAACATCGGCTACAACTGTTACAAAACCGGTGGGCAGCATATCTTCCACGCCCATATGCACATCATCCCCCGTTTCCAGGACGAACCCCACGCAGGAAAAGGCATCCGCCACTGGCTCAAACAAGAAGAAAACAAACGCTACATCTAAAACACGACCTAACAAGGTCGTGTTTTTTGTTGTTTTCCTACCAGTAGTCTTCAACAAACGCTCCCTTTAGTTGAAGACTCAGTTTCAAGACTTTTGTTGAGTGGTAGGGGCTGCGGGGAATAGCTCGCTTTCCGCGGGAGCGCGGTGAGCCTCCTCGGACTGCGTCCTGTGGGGTCTCACCATGCACTTTTTTCCTGCAGGAGTCTCGCCATTCCCCTCCGCCCACTTGCCGGAAGAAATTCTCGAAACTACCTTCCAGCAATAGGAATTTTTATGGTCGCTAATCCTATATCGACGTGGTTTAAGCAGGATTTAAAAAAGTTTTTGGTAGGTTACTATAAGAGGGATTTCGAGAACCTCACATGGCCAAGGGGCGGAGGGAAAGTGAGACTCCTGTGGGAAGTGCGTGGTAGGTGAGACCCGCAGAGCGTTAGCTCGAGGGGGCTCATCACTCGCCCACGGAAAGCGAACCTTTTCCCGGAGCCCCTAGAACGATATAAACATCTCGAAATCCAGCCTTCCACTATCACCTTTTTGCTTTGTATGGCTTATTGCATTATGTATAGAAGATGATGGTAAGGGAATGCTAGGGTCACTTAAAGCAATGGGAGGTTTTGGTTATGAAAAAAATGATGGGTGTGTGTCTCGCTCTTTGTTTAGTTGTCTCACTTTTTCCGTTAAACATGACTTTTGCAGAAGAAAGGGAGTCAACAGAGATCGTCAATTCGGCGAAGTCGGCGATATTGATGGAAAAGAACAGCGGGATGACGCTTTATGATAAGGATTCAAATAAAAAGCTGCCCCCTGCGAGTATGACGAAGGTCATGACGCTGTTGTTGATTATGGAAGAACTCGATAAAGGCGGCATCAAACTGGATGAAAAAGTCCGTATCAGTGAACACGCCGCTTCTATGGGAGGTTCTCAAATTTTCCTTGAAGCCGGCGAAGAGATGACTGTCGAAGATTTGCTCAAAGGAATTGCAGTCGCTTCTGGAAATGACGCGAGTGTCGCAATGGCAGAACGGATTGCCGGCAGTGAAAAAGAGTTTGTCGCTCAAATGAATAAAAAAGCGAAAGACCTCGGTTTGAAGAATACTCAATTTCAGAACCCGACAGGTCTTCCGGCTGAAGGTCATTTCAGTACAGCTCATGATATGGCTGTCATGGCCAGAGAATTACTCCTCCATGATGAGGTGACGAATTACACAAAAATCTATGATGATTATTTACGTAAAGGACAGGAAAACGAATTCTGGTTAGTCAACACGAACAAGTTGATCAAGAATTATCCAGGAATGGACGGATTGAAAACAGGTTATACGAGTGAAGCGAAATATTGCCTTACGGCTTCTGCGAAACGAGACGATATGCATATGATCGCTGTCGTAATGGGAGCCGAAAATCCGAAGATGAGGAACTCGGATGTGACCAGTCTTTTGGATTATGGGTTCAGTCAGTATGAAGGTGTCAAACTCTATTCTAAGGACGACACGATGATAACCATGAAAATCACGAGAGGGAAGCCTCTGGAGTTGAATCTTTCTCCGGAAAAAGATGTCGTTGTTTTGAAGAAGAAAAATGACAAGAAGAGCAAGTATGAAACAGAGCTGAAAGTAGCGGAGAAATCAGACCTTCCATTGGAAAAAGGAGCCCATATGGGATGGGTGATCGTGAAGAGTGGAGACCAGGAAGTCGCTAAAGTACGTCTGGAAACGGTTGAAACCATGGAAAAAGCAGGTTTTCCTGCCCTGTGGCAACGTTCTTGGAAGAATTTGACGAGCTTTCAGAGGTTTTAGCATTTTCTCACTAGTTATGTTTTTGAGCAGGAAATGACAGCGAAAAGTACGAAAAGACATAGTGACTCTTATAAAGTCAGAGGAGGTAATTCACTTGAGTCTTCAAGTTAATTTTGCTGTTAGAGAGAATGTTTTGCTCGTCCGTTTGAATGGGGAGCTGGATCACCATGAAGCCACGACGCTTCGGGAAGCTTGGCAGAAGGAGCTCGCGAACAACGGTGTCGAACATGTGATTGTCAATTTACAAAAATTGTCCTTCATGGATAGTTCAGGCCTTGGTGTGATGCTCGGTCGTTATAAAGAGGTACAAGCGAAAGGAAACGAAATGGTGCTTTGCTCGATTTCGCCTGAGGTTCGGAGATTGTTTGATATGTCGGGAATGTTCAAAATCATGAAGCTCGTGGATGATGAGGCATCCGCGCTTGAGATGTTGGGGGTGGCATCATGCGAAATGAAATGACGCTGGAATTTACGAGTGTGAGTGAAAATGAATCCCTTGCCCGTGTATCTGTTGCTGCTTTTGTCAGCCAAATCAATCCAACGATGGAAGAATTGACGGATATTAAAACCGTCGTATCTGAGGCAGTTACAAATGCCATCATTCATGGCTATGAAGAGAAAAGCGATGAAAAAGTCATGCTTACTTGTGCCATTGATGACGGAGAAATCGAACTGATCATCCAGGATCGTGGTCAGGGTATTGAGAATATCGATATTGCGAAAGAACCGCTCTATACATCGAAACCGGAATGGGAACGCTCGGGAATGGGTTTTACCATCATGGAGAATTTCATGGATCGCGTAGACATTACTTCAGAGCCCGGGGTCGGAACGACGATCCGTATGACGAAGCAGTTGACGTCAACCCGCGCTTTGTGCAATTGAGGCGCCGCCTATGAGCGATACGACAAAAGAACGTCTGTCCGACAAAGATGTCAAAGAGCTGATCAAAAAGAGTCAGGCGGGCGATCAAGAGGCGAGGGACTTTTTAGTAGAAAAGAATACCCGTCTCGTATGGTCGGTCGTCCAGCGATATCTCAGACGTGGATACGATCAGGATGATTTGTATCAAATCGGCTGTATCGGCCTGCTTAAATCGATCGACAAATTCGATTTAAGTTATGATGTGCGTTTTTCAACCTACGCTGTCCCCATGATCATTGGTGAAATTCAGCGGTTCATCCGGGATGATGGCAGTGTGAAAGTGAGCCGGAGCTTGAAAGAGCTGAATCATAAAGTCCGTGCCAAAAAAGAAGAACTTTTAAAGGAATATGGACGCTCTCCGACGGTTAATGAGCTGGCGGATGCGTTAGGTCTGACAAGAGAGGAAATCGTCCAGGCGGAGGAAGTTGGACGAACCCCTCAGTCCATTTATGAAACGGTCTATGAAAATGAGGGCGACCCGATCACTCTTGTCGACCAAATTGCTGAAGAGGAAAGCAACTGGTTCGATCACCTGACCCTCCAGGATGTGATGAGTAAACTGGACAAACGGGAACGGCTGATCATTTACCTGCGTTATTACAAAGATCAAACGCAAACTGAAGTAGCGGAGCGTTTAGGGATATCGCAAGTTCAAGTATCGCGGTTGGAGAAAAAAATTCTTGCTGATATGAAAGAAACGATGAACGATACAAGCTGAGGGCTGTACCTAAAATGGTACAGCTTTTTTTTATGTTCCAGTAGCTATTATCAGACGGAAGCCTACTTGTGGCTTCAGATACACGATTTTTTAGTGTATTCAATTACCAAGGAGACTTCGTATGATTTTTCCGATCTCACACATAATAAGTCTAAGAAAATTTTACACAGGGGAGGCGGTAGGATTGGCGACTCCTGTCTATATACGTACAAAGCAATCGATTTATGTTCAACCTTTGGCAAAAATCCGTTTGCAGGATGTGGCTCGTGTTACGGGACAAAAGCGTCATAAACCGGTCCTGGAACAGATGGTCTTACATCAAGTGACCGAAGAAGATCACAATATCGTTGTCATCGATTCTTTCATGATCATTGAACAAGTCATCGAGAAATTTCCGGAGCTTGAGGTTGAACTGATCGGACCGAATCAGTGCGTTGTTCATGTGGAAAAACATCAAAAGCAGCCGTCCCCTCTATTGATTAGTGCCATATGGGTCCTCCTTTTTATTGGAGCAGCGATGGCGATTATGAACTTCCACTATGATGTGAGCATGCAGGCGGTTCAGCAGAAGCTGCACTTCATGTTGACCGGGGAGGAAGTGGAACATCCGTTATGGATCCAGGTGCCGTATTCCATCGGTCTTGGGATTGGAATGATTTTATTTTTTAATCACTGGTTCCAGAAACGATTCAATGAAGAACCGAGTCCGATGGAGGTAGAAATATTCAATTACCAGGAAGACCTCGACCATTACGTGGCCATTAAGGAGAATAAGGTGGAAAAACAGGATGTGGATCGTTGAAGCACTCATTGGACTTGCTGCTGGCATTGCTGTCGGAACAGGCTTCGTCGCGTTTTTGACCGTCCTTGGCATCGTCCCTAGGCTCATGCAGTTGAGCCATTCGGAATCAAAACTGCGGAGTTATGAGATGGCCGTGATCTTAGGCGTTTTTGCAGGGATTTATCTTTCATTCGGCGATGGACCAGTGAAGATGACACTCATTGGTCTTGTTATATGGGGACTTTTTCATGGAATCTTCATAGGAATGCTGGCTGCTGCTCTGACAGAAGTCTTGAATGTATTTCCACTTTTATTCAAACGAATCGGTGTGGATGGCTTTTTATTTACGCTATTAATGGCTCTGGTCCTTGGGAAAATCGCAGGTTCTTTGTTTCAATGGATCATTTTTGTCAGGTGAACGATTGTGATTAGGAGGAAGTAGTGTGGGTAAACAACCGCTTAATGAAAAAAATTTTGATAAGGCGAGAAAATCATATCAACCGAAACCGCCTTATGTCATGAATTGTTTGAAAGCATTTATTGTAGGTGGATTGATCTGCGTGTTTGGTGAACTTTTGACGCAAATGTATATCCATTGGTTCGACTATAGTGAGAAAAATGCAATCAATCCAACGGTAGCGACGTTAATTCTTCTCTCTGCTCTTGCGACAGGGTTTGGTGTGTATGATAAGCTCGGCCAGTTTGCCGGAGCTGGTTCTGCGGTTCCTGTCACTGGATTCGCAAACTCAATCACTTCAGCGGCCTTGGAACATAAATCTGAGGGGCTCGTCCTTGGAGTTGCCACCAACTTATTCAAGTTAGCAGGATCTGTCATAGTATTCGGTGTCGTAGCCGCTTATGTATTAGGAATCATCCGATATGTGTGGTCGCTTATTTTTTAGGAGGAAAAGCATATGGCTAAAACTGGAACACATTCATGGACGTTTACCGATCCGGTGTATTTACAATCCACGGGCACGGCCGTCGGTCCGATGGAAGGTGAAGGTCCACTCAAAGATACGTATGACGTCATTCATGAAGAGCTTCACTGTGGGGAATCCAACTGGGAGCTTGCTGAACGTAAATTGATGACCGATGCGGTGTACACTTGTTTGCAGAAAGCAGGGGTCGACCAATCCAATATTGATTTGTTTTTAGCGGGAGACCTTTTGAATCAGAACGTCACAGGCAACTATGTAGCAAGACAATTAGGAATACCTGTATTAGGAATGTTTGGCGCTTGTTCCACGAGTATGGAGACGCTTGCCACAGGTGCTGCGCTTGTTTCATCAGGATATGCAACACAAGCCTTGGTAGCCGTCAGTTCTCACAACTGTACAGCTGAACGCCAATTCCGTTATCCGACAGAGTATGGAGGACAAAAACCTGGGACCGCTACGTTTACCGTCACAGGAAGCGGGGCTGCCCTTCTTTCGAAAACACCATCAAAAATCAAGGTTGAGGCTGCAACGATCGGCAAGGTAATGGATTATAGTGTCAAAGACCCGTTTGATATGGGATCAGCGATGGCTCCAGCTGCCTGGGACACGATCAAAACACATCTTGAAGACATGGGAAGGGTTCCTGGAGATTACGATGTCATCGCAACAGGGGACTTGTCCTCTGTCGGCACCCCCATTCTTAAGGACCTGATGAAACAGGATGGCTATGATATCAGTGATGTGCATAAAGACTGTGGGTTGCTCGTTTATCACAGCGATCAGCCTGTGTTTGCAGGGGGTAGCGGATGTGCATGCTCAGCGGTCGTGACTTATGGAAAAATTGTGCAGGATTTGATCAGTGGTAAATACAAACGTGTGTTAATTGTTGCGACTGGTGCACTGATGAGTCCAATGATGCTCCAACAGAAGGAATCGATTCCAGGTATTGCTCATGCCGTTGTGCTCACGAGAGGGGAGGGGGAATCATGACATTTTTATGGGCGTTCATCGTCGGCGGGGGCATTTGCGTCATCGGACAGATCTTATTGGATGTATTCAAGTTGACTCCTGCCCATGTGATGTCTTCCTTTGTTGTCGCTGGTGCGGTTTTGGACGCGTTCGACCTCTATGATAACCTCATTGAGTTTGCTGGTGCAGGAGCGACTGTGCCAATCACGAGTTTTGGGCATTCGCTTTTGCATGGAGCCATGGAACAGGCGGATGAGCATGGCTTTATCGGGGTTGCCGTCGGAATTTTCGAATTGACATCGGCCGGTATAGCATCCGCCATATTGTTTGGCTTTATCGTTGCAGTTATTTTCAAGCCTAAAGGATAAATCGAGATCAAGGAGTGGAGGGTTATGCCTACGAAAAATAAAGAGACACCCATCGTCATGAAGCTCGATCAAAACCGGAAGACGATGAATGAACGCATTGGCGTAGACCAATCATTCGATGCAGGTTTCCGTACGCTGACCCTGCTCGGTGTTGAGGTGAACTTCTATTATGTCACCGGGTTGGTAGAGACCCCAATCGTTGTAGAAGTGATGCGTCAATTGATGGAAATGAATGATACCGAGGACCACGTCGATTCTGTTTTTAAGGCCATCAAGGATGAAATTCCCCATCAGCAAGTAGAGACGACTTCTGATATCGATAAGTGTATCACTCAGATGCTTTCCGGGTTGATGGTCATTTTCGTCGATGGAGAAACAGAAGCCTTCATCGTTGATGTGCGGACATATCCAGGAAGGACTCCTGAGGAACCGGATACAGAAAAGGTCATCCGTGGTTCGAGGGACGGTTATACCGAAAACATCATAGAAAATACAGCCCTTACACGACGCCGGATAAGAGATGAACGGTTAAGAAATGAAATTATGCAGGTCGGGAATCGTTCGAAAACAGATGTTTGTATTACTTATATCAAAGATGTTGCCGATCCAGGGCTCGTGCAGTTATTAAAAGATGAAATTCAAAAGATCGATATCGACGGGTTGTCGATGGCGGATAAAAGTTTGGAAGAGTATATCGTCAATCAGGGAAGGAATCCGTTTCCGCTCGTAAGATATACGGAACGTCCGGATGTCGTCGCTTCGCATTTATTTGAAGGACATGTGGTGATCATGACGGACACGTCACCAAGTACGATCATTACTCCGACCACATACTTCCACCATGTTCAGCATGCGGAAGAATTCCGGCAGTCACCTCCTGTTGGGACTTTTGTGCGATGGGTGCGTTTTTTTGGGATTTTTGCTTCGGTCTTTCTTCTGCCATTATGGATGCTGTTCGTCATGCAGCCGGATTTGCTTCCTGAACCGCTGGCTTTCATTGGACCTAATGAGGAGAGCACGATTCCCATCATCTTTCAAATTTTAATCGCGGATTTAGGTTTGGAGATGCTCAGGATTGCAGCCATCCATACACCGACACCTTTATCGACAGCTATGGGACTTATTGCCGCTGTTCTTATAGGGCAAATAGCCATTGACGTAGGAATGTTTGTACCCGAAGTCATTCTTTATGTAGCTGTTGCTGCGATCGGTTCCTATTCAACGCCGAGTTATGAATTATCTGTCGCCAATAAAATGGCACGGATCCTATTTGTGATATTAGTCGCGATATTCGGGATCAAAGGGCTTATGGGTGGGTTTTTAGCTTATGTTCTGCTTTTAGCGAATACGAAGTCGTTGAACACCCCCTATTTGTGGCCATTTCTTCCGTTCAACGGAAAAGCGGCAATCCAAATTATTCTCCGTCTCAGTATGCCATCCCTGAAAGTGAGGCCGAGCGTAGTTCATCCTCAAAACAATCACCGTCAGAAATAATCGTATTGCCCGTTCTTTAGCAATGTGATAAATTAAAATAAATCTTGATGTCCTTTGATTTCCAAGGGGCATTTTCTTTTTATCATTTCTATGTTTGTAGAAAAGGTGGGTTACGATGAATCATGAAGTTAATGAAAAAGGCCAATTGTTAATTGGACAAGTTCCAGCTGCAGATCTTGCCGAACAATATGGCACCCCTCTTTATGTATATGATGTAGGTGAAATCAGACAAAAGGCTCGTGCATTCGTAGAAACGTTCAAGAAGAACGATGTACCAGCTCAAGTCGCCTATGCGAGCAAAGCATTTTCTTCTGTAGCCATGCTGCAGGTGGCTAACCAGGAAGGACTCAGTTTGGACGTCGTTTCTGAAGGAGAACTACATACAGCCCTTGAAGCAGGCTTCCCTGTAGAAAAGATCCACATGCATGGAAACAATAAAAGTATCCGTGAATTGGAGATGGCGGTTGAACATGAAATCGGATGTATCGTCGTCGATAATTTTTATGAAATTGAACTCCTTCACTCCATCCTCCAAGAGCAGAACAAAGAAATGGACGTTCTGTTGAGGGTGACACCGGGGATCGAAGCCCATACCCATGATTATATTTTGACAGGGCAGGAAGACTCTAAATTCGGTTTCGATTTAAGCAGTGGCCAGGCGGAGGAGGCATTCATGAAAGTCCAGGAGGATGCCAACATTCGTTTAGCAGGACTTCATTGCCACATCGGTTCACAGATTTTCGAGACGAGAGGGTTCGAAATGGCGACGAGGAAGCTTTTCACTACTTTGAACGACTGGCGGGACCGCCACGGATATGAAGCAACCGTATTGAATTTAGGCGGCGGATTCGGGATTCAATATACGAAAGAGGACGAACCGCTAGAGCTGGACCAATATGCCCATGCCCTCATCCGTGAAGTGAAAAACCTCTCTTCCCAGTACGATTATCCTATGCCGGAAATCTGGATCGAGCCGGGGCGTGCAATTGTCGGGGAAGCAGGTACAACGATCTATACCATCGGTTCGATCAAGGAAGTTCCTGATGTAAGGACCTATGTATCTGTGGACGGCGGGATGACCGATAACATCCGTCCGGCCCTTTATCAGGCGAAATACGAAGCGGCACTGGTAGAAAAAATGGATCAAACACCGGAAAAAGAGTATTCCATAGCTGGAAAGTGCTGTGAATCGGGAGATATGCTAATATGGGATGTGGCGCTACCGACCGTTGAACATGGAGACAGACTTGCAGTTTTCAGCACAGGAGCGTATGGTTATGCTATGGCTAACAATTACAACCGCTTTCAAAAAGCGGCCGTCGTGTTTGTCGAAGACGGAAAGCATCAGCTTGTCGTCAGAAGAGAGAGCTATCAAGAGATGACACGACTTGATTTATCTTATGAAAAATGAGAGGGGTATGAGAAATGAAACAAGCAACGATTGAATTTGAAAATGGAGAGAAAATGCTGATTGAACTTTACGATGAAGCAGCACCGAAAACGGTAGAGAATTTCGAGAAACTGGCCAATGATGAATTTTACGATGGATTGACATTCCACCGTGTCATCCCTGATTTCGTAATTCAGGGCGGGTGCCCGAAAGGAACAGGAACGGGTGGTCCTGGCTATACGATCAAATGTGAAACCGAAGGCAACCCTCACAAGCATGAGCGAGGATCCCTTTCCATGGCCCATGCTGGAAAAGATACAGGTGGAAGCCAATTCTTCGTCTGTCACTCTCCTCAGCCACACTTGGACGGCCGTCATACCGTATTCGGTAAAGTGGTAGAAGGCGTGGACACGGTCGATCGTGTTCGTGTCGGAGATGTGATGCAAAAGGTCCGCGTTGAGGACAAATAATCACTAAAAAGAGCCCTTCATGATTGTCACACTACTCGTATTGATTTTTTTAGTGGCACCTTTGAGTCTCTTCATCCATGAGCTTGGTCACCTTTTCCCAGGCCTGTACTTCAGGGCAGACCAGAGTGTCCTTCACCTTGGCCGGGGAAAAGTGATCGGGCAATGGAGAAAAGGCGGGATCCATGTGTACTTCCACCTTTTTTTCTTCCAGGGAGCTTACTCGGTGAATGAACGGAAACGTCCGTTCAAGGATTTCGAAGAAGCTTGGATCAGTATTGGCGGCCCTTTGTTCAATGCTATAACGGCTTTCGTTTTGTTCTTATGGTTTAAGGAACAAGGCGGTAACGTCCTCCGCATCTCTTTTCTTTTCAATATGTATCTTGCTCTCATGAACCTTGTTCCGTTTTCAATCAAAGGAAAAGATTCTGACGGCTATCGGCTTTGGTCGATTGTCAAACGGCGGTTTTTGAACAGGCTTGAATAATTTTGGGCTATGCTATATTCTATGTAGCGGGGTAAATCACAAAAAACCGGGGGCAACGTATAATGAAAATGAAAAATTGGATGCTGTTTACGCTTTTATCGTTGTTCAGCATCGGTTGGGGTTTATATTACTGGTTCGTCATCGTCATGTAAACTTGACATAAAGGTAGAATTAGACAATGATTGAAAGTAACAAATTTCTCTTTTCGATCCAACGGTCGATCATCTGGAACTCTAGGAAAGTTATTTTCATAATTGAGGGGTTAATATGTTAATTCGTTATAAAAAATCATTTGAAAAGATTGCGATGGGTTTGCTTTCTTTCATGCCTGAAGTTTCAGACGTCAAGACACTTCAGGAAATTATAAAGGAATACGATTCCAATCCGGATTGGAATCTATTTTTGTGGAAAGAGGAAGATATCCTCGGAGCGGTCGGCGTCCGTTTGGAAGATGGCAAAGCCGTCATCCAGCACGTATCCGTCAATCCTTCCCATCGTAACACTGGGATTGGAAGACAGATGATCCACCGTGTCCGTGATCACTTTAAAGATGAATGTCACGTATGCGCGGATGTGGCTACTGAATCATTCATCGAGAAATGTGATGAAGAAAGTGCCTCTTCACAGTTATAAAGAATAAGGAGGTGTCGATTTGCGACACCTCCTTTGTTTCGTTTTATCATTGAATTTAAAAGGACTCTTTTCTCCTTTTGTGTTTGAAAACAAGGGATTCATTGGACATGTCACTTGGAGACCCATAGGCAACACCCCATTGTTGGCATAGAAGATGGACTTCTTTAAGCAGTTCCATATCAATGATGGGCATATTCCAGCTGCGGTAAGGGACCCCATCATCCAAACGCGCTTCGAATTCTTCCAACTGTTTCTCCAGGCGTTCTCCATCCAAGCCGAGGAGTGGGAGTTCGTTCTCGTGGTCTCTTTTCTTTCTCAAACACCGTTTGACCAGAGTCCTTGCTCCATTTTGATTGCCTCTGCGATCATGGTACATAGCTACGGCGATTTGGATCAGCCAAACCCAGATGGAAGATCGGTTGCGAGGATCTACTTCTTTCCAGTATTCTTCAAGGACTTCATGACACTCAAAATAATCTCTCGTCCCGTGGAAATGTGCTAGGAATTCAATATAAGCTTTCGGATACATATCATTTATCCATTCCTTTGATCCAACCATGAGAAGCTTGGTTGTTGATTAAACAGGATCTTGTACTTCTACCTATAGTATAACTGAACAGAAGATATAAAACGAAAGACATTTATAGTCCTTAAATACATGCTGTCACAGCAGGGTATTTTTTGATACCATTATAAAAAGAACATTGGAACGTAAAGGAAGAATGATATGAAAAAAAGCTACCAAGTGAAAGTAGAAGGTTTTGAAGGACCTCTTGATCTTCTTTTACACCTGATCAATCGATACGAAGTCGATATCTATAATATACCCGTTTCCCAAATTACCGATCAGTACATGAACTACATCCATACGATGCAGGAGCTTGAGCTGGATCTCGCGAGCGAATACCTGGTCATGGCTGCTACCTTACTTGCCATGAAAAGTCAGATGCTTCTCCCTAATCAGAACATGGAAGATGAATTCGAAGATGGAGAGCTCGAAGATGACCCTCGCGAAGATCTGATGCGCCGTTTGATTGAATACCGTAAATATAAACAAGCGGCAGAGGAACTGAAGGAAAAAGAACTCGATGCCAACCGGATCTACACCCGTCCCCCTTTGAATATGGAAGGCTGGGAAGAAGAAATGCCGGAAGTACGCCCTGGCGAAGCTTCCGTTTACGATATGATTCAAGCGATGGGCAATCTATTAAAGCGGGCTAAAACAGAAAAGCCGCAGGAAGCGAAAGTCCGCAGAGATGAGATTCCTATCCAAATGAGAATGGAAGAAATTCTCGGTAGAATTGATGTTCAAGCAGGTGGCACTCCTTTTCATCAGCTATTTGAAAAACGAACACGACCACATATCGTCGTCACCTTCATCGCTTTACTTGAGTTGATGAAGAGCAATGACATCGTATGTATCCAACAACAACATTTTGATGAACTAATCGTATATAAGACGGAGGATGCACCATGGAGTTAGAAGACTACAAAGCGATAACCGAAGGCTTACTTTTTGCGGCCGGAGAAGAAGGAATCACAAAAAAGAAACTGACCAACCTACTGGAATTGGATACGAAAACGTTCAAATCTTTGATGGAAGAAATGATGAAAGACTATCAATCGAAAAACAGAGGTCTGACCATCATGGATTCGCAAGGAACGTTACATTTGACCACGAAGCCGGAGCATGCTTCCTATTACAAGCGTCTGTTGGATTCACCAGGGTCTACCAGGCTTTCGCAAGCGGCCCTTGAAACGCTCGCCATCATCGCCTATCAACAACCGATTACAAGAATAGAAGTCGATGATTTGAGAGGTGTCAAAAGTGACCGTGCTATCCAGACGCTTGTAAACCGTAGTTTGATTGAAGAAAAAGGCCGGAAAGATGCCATCGGACGTCCGATTTTATATGGAACGACCAAAGATTTTCTAATCTATTTCGGATTGACGTCCATTGAAGAACTTCCGCCTCTTTCTGAGCTCAAGCAGGGCGAAGGAGAGGAAGACGGAGAAGCCGATCTCTTCTTTGAAAAATTCAACGAAGACCCCTTCGCCGACGACTAAAAAGCTGTTCCCCACCAGGAACAGCTTTTTTCTATATAAGCTTCCTATTCTTGAAGGCTCGGTTTCGGGACTTTTGTTAAGTGGGTGGGGGCTCGGGGGATGACGCGCTTTTCGCGGGAGTGCAAAGAGGACCTACCGAATATCCATAAAGTATGCTTTACCTAGTTGAAATAATAAATGACTCTTCCTAGCCATGGATACGGGGTCAGGGAAACGACGATTTGCAGTGTTTAGGATCAGTCAGTAGAAAAACACACACGTTCATGTCTCCATTCGCTTTTCATGCGGACGTTTCCCAGACCCTGCTCCCTTGCCTTATTTGTGCAGTTTCTTTGGTTGAAACTACTATCATGTTGTAGCAAATGAAAGCTTCTTCACTAACATCGCTAGTTACTTTAAGAGGGGTTAGGAGAGACACATATGGCTAAGGGGCGGAGGGAAACGGTGAGACTCCTATGGGGTGTGCGGGACAGCTGAGACCCCGCAAGGCGTAGCCTGAGGAGGCTCAGCGCCCGCCCCATGGAAAGCGGACCTTTTACCGCAGCCCCTAAACTCACACAAAAGTATCGAAATAGAGTCTTACAGAATCCTGCCATATATTTTAAGAACTCTTATTGTGTTGCGCTTTTTACTATGGATGGATTTTCTATTACTCATAAGCTTGTACGCTTTTGCATAAGTTGAAGCAAATGATGTGAATAGGAGGAAGTCCTCTTGAGAAGGTTCTTTTATGTAGCTGTAGCCATGACTTTACTACTTCCAATCTTTATGGTGGATCAGGTAAAAGCGAATCCTAATATATCGGTATCTGCGGAGCGGGCCGTTCTGATGGATGCAGAATCAGGACGTGTGTTGTATGAAAAGAATGCCTATGATCCTACATTGATTGCAAGCACCACAAAGATCATGACCGCGATCATAGCGATTGAATCAGGAATGATGGAAGAGAAAGTGAAAGTTAGTAAAAGGGCCGTTTATACAGAAGGGTCCTCCATTTATTTGACGGAGAAAGAAAAAATTCCTTTGAAAGATCTAGTATATGGATTGATGCTGAGGTCTGGGAATGATTCAGCTGTAGCGATTGCCGAACATGTGGGCGGAAGTGTCGAAGGTTTTGTGCAGCTGATGAATGAAAAAGCGGCATGGCTAGGAATGAATAACAGCCATTTTGAAAATCCGCATGGCCTGGATGGAGAAACTCATTATTCAAGTGCTTATGATTTAGGTCTGCTCATGGCTTACTCCATGAAAAATGATACGTTCCGAGAAGTGACTGGCAGCGAAATGTATCGTTCGGAAAATCGTGAATACTCGTGGAAGAATAAGAATAAAATGCTGACCCAATATTATGAACCGACGAACGGTGGGAAAACCGGATTTACAAAAGCTGCTGGACGGACTTTGGTGACAAGTGCCCAAAAAGATGGCATGGAGCTTATTGCTGTTACTTTGAATGCTCCTGATGATTGGAATGACCATACAAGGATGTTCGAGTGGGGATTCGATAACTTCGAAACAGTGAAACTTCAAAGTGAAGGTACCGTTGAAGTGAACGGTCAATCTTTATATATTCCAAGAGATATCTATTATCCTCTCACTTTATCTGAAAAAGAAGATCTACAGGCAACTTTTTATCGTTATGATCAGCAGGGGCAGTCGAATTTAGCAGGTGTGACATACTTCATGATCGGACAAACACCGTTAGTTGAAGCCCCTGTTTGGAATGAACGCCCTTCTCAATCTTTCTTTTCAGAAGTGAAGAACTTCTTGAACAGGATGATGGGGGTTGCGCCATGGTCAACTTGATTTGGGCATTCCTTGCGATTACGGGAATCATCTATGCCGCTTTCAACGGTACGATGGAGGACGTGAATAAAGCGATATTTTCAACATTGGATGAGGCGATCATGATTACTCTGAGTCTTGCAGGAGTTCTCATTTTTTGGCTTGGACTAATGAAAATTGCTGAAGAGGCGGGCCTTCTTGCAGGCCTGGCGAAAATCTTCCGGCCTCTTGTCAAACGCATTTTTCCAGATATTCCAGAAGACCATCCTGCGCTCGGTTACATCCTGTCCAATATGACAGCGAATATGTTCGGTCTTGGCAATGCCGCTACGCCGATGGGGCTCAAAGCGATGAAGGAATTGAAAAAGCTGTCAGGATCGGATAAAGCGAGTCGATCGATGATCACACTCCTTGCCATCAACACTTCATCTCTCACTCTCGTTCCGACAACTGTAATTGCCATTCGGATGAAGTATGAATCCCAAGATCCGACTTCCATCGTAGGTGCTACCATTTTGGCTACCATCATTTCTACCATTGCCGCTTTATTGATTGACCGTTATTTTCATTATAAAAGGGAGAGGGCGATGCGCTTATGATCAGCATATGGCTCATCCCATCCATCATCTTACTTGTGCTGGTGACGGCAACCGTTAAGAAGGTGCCCTCTTACGAAGTATTTGTGGAAGGAAGTAAAGAGGGGATTCAAATTGCCATCAGTTTGCTTCCTTTTTTGTTGGGGATGATGGTGTCGATTGCTGTTTTCCAGGCATCTGGCGCGATGGGAGCCATCGTGAAATTGTTCGAACCTCTGATGTCTTTGGTTGGGGCACCAGCTGAAATTCTCCCTCTGGCGTTCATCCGGCCGATTTCAGGCACGGCCGCACTCAGTATGACGACAGAGCTGATCCGCACGTTTGGCCCTGACTCTTTTATCGGCTACCTCGCATCTGTCGTGCAGGGAAGTACCGATACGACGCTATATATTATCACGGTCTATTTCGGTGCCGTTGGGATCAAAAGAATGGGGGATGCTTTGAAAGTTGGACTCATGGCCGATTTGGTTGGTATAATAGCATCAATTGTCATTGTGATCATCCTATTTGGTTAATAGGGTGATTTTTTGTTCAAAACTTTATAGAATGTGTATAATGTAGAGGAACGGATGAGCCGCGCTTTGTGAGCGTGGCTCCATTTCATGAAAAAAAGTGATTTCAAAGAAAGTTGGTGACGGTCGTATGGCAGATATGGAACGACTACAAAAGGTGATCGCCCACGCAGGTGTCGCATCACGAAGAAAAGCAGAAAAATTGATTGTTGATGGCAAGGTGACGGTCAATGGAAAAGTAGTAACAGAATTAGGAACGAAGGTTGGTAAAAATGATGATGTTGAAGTAGAAGGAGTACCGATCGATAAAGAGGAGCCTGTCTACTATTTGTTATATAAACCACGCGGTGTCATTTCGAGTGTCAGTGATGATAAAGGACGTAAAGTAGTCACAGACTTTTTACCGGAAGTTAAGGAACGGATTTTCCCGATCGGCCGGCTGGATTATGATACATCTGGATTGATTTTGTTAACCAATGACGGAGAATTCGCTAACTTACTCATGCATCCAAGCCATGAAGTGGACAAAGTGTATATTGCAAAGACCAAAGGCATTCCTACGAAAGATCAACTGAAGCAGTTGAAGAAAGGGATGACCGTAGATGGAGAGTATTTGAAGGCTGTCCACGCTAAAGTCACCTCTACGGATTCGAAGAAGAATACGGCGATTGTACAAATCATTCTTCATGAAGGAAAGAACCGTCAAGTACGTCGTATGTTTGAATCGCTTGGATACCCTGTCGACAAATTGAAGCGTGAACGGTACGGAACACTGGACCTACACGGGATGAATGCAGGAGATTCCCGTCCATTGAAACCCTTTGAAGTGAAACAGCTACGTGCACTTGCTGATAAAACTGTTGAATAACGTTCAAATTTACAGCCTTCAATCAATGTTATAATGGGTTGGGAGTGAGTCATATGAAGGAAGAAACCATTCGGAAAAAAAGAAAGCGCCTCATCTTCAGAACAGCTATGCTAGCCGTGATGGTCGGACTTGTCGTGTTCGCTCTCGTCGCAAACGGCAAGGATGAACAATCGGTGATCGCCAAAGGGGAGAAAGCCCCTGACTTTCAATTGAAAAAATTCGGTACTGATGAGACCGTTCAATTGAGTGATCTGCGAGGAAAAGGTGTGATGGTCAACTTTTGGGCGACCTATTGTAAGCCGTGTAAAGATGAAATGCCTTATATGGAAGAGTTGTATCCGGAGTATAAAGAAAAAGGTGTCGAAATTCTAGCCGTCAATTTGGATTCGACCGAACTTGTGGTGGAGAATTTTGTGAACGAATACAATCTGAGCTTCCCTATTCTGCAAGACAAAAACGGAGAAGTGATGGATCTTTATAACATCGGTCCGATCCCTTCCACGCTATTCATCAATCCGGAAGGTGAAATTGAAGAGCAAGTCATCGGCCCGTTGACGTTGGACAAACTCGAAGGCCACTTGCAAAAGATTGCACCGGAGGAATAGAGTCTACTTGACATTGTGAGGTTTTACTATGAAAGAGATTACCTGTGAATGTGGTCATGTGAGTCCAGAAGGCACGGTCCTGTGTGAAGCTTGCGGGAAACCTGTGGAGCAGAACCAGCATATCGACGGCAATGAAGACAAAAAGCTGCTCAACATGCGCTATGATGGAAGTGCCCGCCGTTCACAAACCTATAATCGTACGATCGTGGATAAGGTATGGAATTTCTTTTCTTCGGTGAAGGTCGGGGTCACCCTGATCTTTATCACTGTCGTAGCATCTGCGATCGGAACGATCTTCCCTCAAGCCGTGTTTATTGGTGGCGCAGATCCTGCGACCCATTACAAGGATCAGTACGGGATAGCCGGGCAGATTTATTATCAACTCGGATTTCATGACCTTTTCAGCTCATGGTGGTATATGCTTCTCATTGCCATGATCGGCATATCCATCGTCATTGCATCGATTGATCGTTTCTTCCCGCTTTATAAAACGTTGAAAAGGCAGCAGCCGAAGCGTCATGAGCTTTTCATGAAAAAGCAGCGTGTGTTCGGGGAGACGAAGTCAGATTCCATCGATTATGAAGCATTCAAAACCAATTTGAAAAAAAGACGCTTCAAAGTTTATGAACAAGACGGCCACTTGCTGGCAGAGAAGAACCGCTTTGCAAGATGGGGGCCTTATGTCAATCATATCGGTCTTATTATTTTCCTATTAGGCGCTTTACTTAGGTTTATCCCTGCTTTCTATGTCGATGAACATGTTTGGGTAAGAGAAGGGGAGACAACACTAATCCCTGGCACAGAAGGCGAATACTATATTGAAAATCAGGCCTTTACTCTAGAAACCTATGATAAAGACGACCCGGAAGATGCGAAATTTAAAGAAGCTATTGAAAATCAGGATGGAGCGATCCCGAAAACGTTCCGGACGGACGCTGTCATTTATGAGCGGACAAATCAAGGAGTCGCGGGTGCTGATCCAGAGTTGGAAACAATAAAAGAAGGATCAGCCACGTTGAACAATCCATTGAAGTTTGATGATTTTGCCCTCTATCAGGCGAGTTATCAATTGGATGAATTCAGTGAAATGTCTTTCAAAATCCACGACAAGGATGATGAAGATACCAACTATGGCGAGTTTACCGTCGATTTGACGAACCCACAATCTACATACGAGTTGGACGAAGGGTTCCGGGTGGAAGTCGTAAACTATTTCCCTGAGTATGAAATGCAGGACGGTCAGCCGGCTTCTGTCTCCAAGTATCCGAAGAACCCAGCTTTCGTATTCAACCTTTATCCACCAGGTGAAGAAACACCGGAAACTAGTTTCCTAGGTATAGGGGCGAATATCGATGCGGGAGAAAACAACCAATATAAACTTGGTCTTACAGGCTTCGATACTCGGGATGTCACAGGTCTGACTGTCAAAAAAGATCATACATTAGGAATCATTTCTCTCGGAGGCGCGATCTTCATGATTGGTGTCATTCAGGGAATGTATTGGAACCATCGTCGAATCTGGCTACAGCCGAGATCAGACGGAGCCTGGATTGCGGGACATACGAATAAAAACTGGTACGCCTTGAGAATGGATATTGAAAAATCAATTGAAGGCACTCACATCGAGGCCCCTCAGGACCAGTATGAAATGAAATCATAGAGTCAGGAGGATGAAATATGGGAGATTGGACAGCCATAAGCGGCAATCTGCTCTATGCTGCTTTTTTCATCTATTTAATTGCGACCTTCTTCTTTGCAGGAACCATACGTGATAAAAAGAAAGGGAAGAGCCGCGTAGCAGGAAATATCGGAATCACGCTTGCGATTATCGGATTCGTAACTCAAATCGGTTATTTTATTACGAGGTGGTTTGCAAGCGGTCACGCTCCGATCAGTAACTTGTTTGAATACACGACGTTTTTTGGAATGATGCTTGTTTTCGCATTCATCGTTCTCTACTTTATTTACAGAGTGGATCTCTTAGGGTTATTTGCTTTACCGATTGCCTTACTACTGATTGCTTTCGCAAGCATGTTCCCGACGGAAATTTCACCTCTTGTCCCATCTTTGCAGTCCCATTGGTTATACATCCACGTAACCACAGCATCTCTTGGTCAAGGGATATTGTCGGTTAGTTTTGTCGCAGGCTTGATTTTCTTGATCAGCCAGGTGGACCAGAGCAAGCGCTCCAAACATACGGTTTGGCTCGAGTTTGTCATTTATGTCATTGCCGTGACGCTTGCGTTCATCATTGTTTCTTCGTCCTTCAGTGCGATGAATTACGAAGCGACTTTTGAGGCACCGATTGAAGGACAACAAGTGGAGATTACGTACAACATGCCAGCCATTGCTGGACCTTATCAAGGGGAATTGATAAGTGAAGATGGCATGTCCCCATTGTTCCAAGCACCGGAATGGATGCGCGGGGAGGATGCGGCGAAGAAGTTCAACACCTTCCTATGGGCACTTCTTGGTGGTGTCATCCTATACTGGGGTACAAGGCTGATCTTAAGAAAACGGATCGCTGCTGCTATTCAGCCATTCCTGAACAAAAAAGTGAATCCTGAGCTTGTCGATGAAGTATCTTACCGTGCCGTGGCCATCGGTTTCCCTGTGTTTACATTGGGAGCACTGATTTTTGCCATGATTTGGGCTCAGCAAGCCTGGGATAGGTTCTGGGGATGGGATCCGAAAGAAGTGTGGGCACTAATTACTTTCTTCTTCTATGCCGCCTACCTTCATTTACGTCTATCCAGAGGCTGGCAGGGAATGAAGTCCGCGTGGCTTGCAGTCGGAGGCTTTGGAATCATCATGTTCAATTTGATTGCGGTCAACTTAATTATTTCCGGCTTACATTCTTATGCATAAAAAACAAAAGGCAGGCGAGATTTCTTTGAACTCCGCCTGCCCTTTGTGTAAAGAATAAATGTAATGAACCCATAAGAGTATTATTTCTATGATGTGGAGGTTTTTAAATGGATCAAGAAGCGAAAGTGTTAGTCGTGGATGATGAAGAACGTATCCGCCGCCTGATTCGCATGTACCTGGAGAGAGAGGAATATGTCGTTGATGAAGCGGAAGATGGGGAAGAAGCCTTGCAGAAAGCACTTCAGAATGAATATGATGTGATCCTGCTTGACTTGATGCTTCCTGGAAAAGATGGGATTGAAGTATGTAAAGAGCTGCGTGAGAAGAAAGCTACTCCAGTGATCATGCTTACGGCCAAAGGGGAAGAAGCCAATCGCGTGCAAGGGTTTGAAGTGGGTACGGATGACTATATCGTTAAACCTTTCAGTCCTAGAGAAGTCGTTTTACGCGTGAAGGCGCTCCTGCGACGTTCTTCTTCAACGAAGTTTTTAGAAACGGAAACATCCGCCCGTAACGTTCTTGTTTTCCCCCACATGACGATCGATAATGACGCCCACCGTGTGACTGCGGATGGAAAGGAAGTGGCCCTGACACCGAAAGAGTATGAACTTCTTCACTATATGGCACAGTCTCCGGATAAAGTCTTTGACAGAGAACAATTGCTGAAAGAGGTATGGCAATATGAGTTTTTCGGAGATCTTCGGACGGTTGATACCCATGTCAAACGACTCCGGGAAAAATTGAGCAAAGTTTCTGCAGAAGCAGCAGGGATGATTGTTACGGTATGGGGAATCGGCTATAAGTTCGAGGTATCTGGTGACTGATGTTCTGGCGTAGTGTAGTCGGGAAGTTATGGTTCACTATCTTACTATTGGTTTGCTTTGTCCTCTTTATTTTGACGGTTCTTCTCCTCGAGTTTTTTCAAAACTATCATGTCGTAGAAGCAGAAAGACATTTGCTGCAAACGGCGGACCGAATCTCAGACGTGGTGGACCGCTATGAGCAAGAGGAAGACCTCTTACTTTCAACGACAGCCCTTGTCAAAGATCCGGCAAGTCGAGCTGTCATTGTAAATGGAGAGGATGAACCACTGGTTTCGGAAAGTAATTCCGATTCTCTGCCCGTGCTGGATTATGCATGGTTTAAAAATGACGAAGATACAGCCACCGTTTTGAATGAAGGCGCAGATGTCAAAAAAGTTGCCGATCTAGGAAATGGTGAGACGGGAGTCATGGTTGTCGGAACCCCGCTTAATAACCAGGACGGAGCTGTCTTTGTCTATCAATCCCTGGATACGATTGAAGAAACGTCCGAACAGACGACGAAAATCATTTTCCTTGGTGCAGGAATTGCCATCGTCTTAACGACCATCTTCGCTTTCTTCCTATCGACGCGTATCACGGCTCCTTTAATTAAAATGAGAGAAGGGGCACTTGAACTTGCCAAAGGCGAGTTCAACACGAAAATACCGATACGAACGCACGATGAAATCGGAGAATTAGCGATGGCATTTAACCGGATGGGCAGGGAGTTGAAGTTTCATATCAACGCTTTGAACCAGGAAAAAGAACAACTTTCAGGAATTTTGAGATCAATGGCCGATGGCGTCATTACGTTTAATCGTGAGGGCGATGTCCTCATTTCCAATCCACCTGCCCAACAATATTTAGAAGCCTATGAGTTCGAAAAGAACGGTTCATCTGCCTCCGCTGATCAGACGTCCCTTCCAGAACCCTTGAGGGATTTGTTCAACGATGTCATCACGGATGAGAATGAATCTATGATCGAGATGACGTTACAAGGCAGGTCCTGGGTGATCATCATGACGCCTTTGTATGATAAAGAAAAAGTACGTGGAGCTGTCGCTGTCCTTCGGGATATGACGGAAGAGAGAAGACTGAACAAGCTCCGCAAAGACTTTATCGCTAATGTATCCCACGAACTACGAACCCCGATTTCCATGCTTCAAGGGTATAGTGAAGCCATCGTGGATGACATTGCGGAATCAAAAGAAGACAAAAATGAACTGGCCCAAATCATCCATGACGAGTCGCTCAGGATCGGTCGACTAGTCAACGAGCTGTTGGATATAGCAAGAATGGAAGCGGGACATATTCAATTGAATGAAGAATCCGTTGAAATGGAGCCTTATTTGCACAAAATCATTCGGAAGTTCAGTGGAATTGCCAAAGAAAAAGAAGTTGACATAAACCTGAGGGTTGAAGGAGAGTTCGGGTTTCTCGATTTCGACCCTGACCGTATTGAACAAGTGTTTACGAATTTGATCGATAACGCGATTCGCCATTCCGATCCAGGCAGTGAGGTCCAGGTGATTCTTGAAAAAGATGAGAAGGAATGGATTGCAAGTGTCAAGGACTCTGGGTATGGAATCGCCGAGGAAGACCTTCCTTTTGTATTTGAGCGTTTCTATAAAGCAGATAAATCGAGAAAGCGTGAAAATAAAAATTATAAAAAAGGCACAGGTCTCGGGTTGGCGATTGCGAAAAACATTGTCGAAGCCCACGAAGGGACCATCAGTGTGCATAGCAAGTTGAAAGAGGGAACGACCTTCACTTTTAAAATCCCTTTTTCTAAAAAGGAAAAATAATGTTGCTATATTCGGAAAATTGATGTAATCTTGTTTATGGAAACTTCATATGAAGAGGATTCAGGTGTCTGAAAAGACTTGATAGGGAATCTGGTGGAAAACCAGAACTGTCCTCGCAACTGTAAGTGTAGACGAAAAGGAAATTCCACTGTACCGCTGGGTATGGGAAGGGTCCTGATTAGGATGACGCACAAGTCAGTAGACCTGCCTGATCCATTGTTTCAAAGCTTCGGGGATTGAGCATTTGAGACAACCGATCGGTATGACGTGGAACGTAGATCTTATCCTTTCGTTTGTCTTAAGCTTACCCTTGTAGAAGGGTAAGCTTTTTTGTGGTAGGAAAGAATTTTACGATTTCTACATACATGTCACCTGGGTTGTCTTCGCTTTTCTCTCCTCCTAGCCGTGAAATACAAAGAAAAGGGAGAGATTGTCATGGAAAAATGGAAGACTGTTTTAACAGCCATGATCTTAGCTGTTGCCGTACTAGCTGGATGTGGAGCACAAGAAGAAAAGGAATCATCCGCTACTCAGGAAGAACAAGTACAGGAAGTTACTGTTCAAGTACAGGTATCTAAAAACGATGGCGAAGAAATGATGGCAGAAGATGAAATAACGGTAGAAAAAGGAACCACCCTCATGGAAGTCATGGAAGATAATTATGAAGTAGAACAAACAGAAGGATTCATCAACAGTATTGAAGGGATCGCTGGCAACCAAGAAGAAAAAATGGCTTGGATGTACACCATTAACGGTGAAGAAGCCATGGTGGGAGCCAACGAGTACGAAGTAGAGGATGGAGACGAGATCGTCTTTGACTATCAATCTTGGGAATGATGAGTAATGAATACCTATAAACTGACATTGATTGCCATGCTCGCCTCCTTGGCCATTGCTGGAAGAATGGCTTTAGCCCATTTCCCGAACATCCAGCCGGTGACTGCGATTATCATTATCGCTGGTTTCTGGCTCGGACCTAGTGCAGGGATCCTCATTGCGTTGCTGACGACCTTCGTATCCAACGTGTTGTTGGGTATGGGCATATGGACGATTTGGCAAATCATAGCCTGGTCAATCATAGGCATTGGCGCTGGCCTGTTAGGTAAGTTTTGGGCGAAATTGCCATCCTGGGGTCTTTCCATCTATGGCTTTATCAGCGGACTCTTCTTCGGCGTCATTCTTTCCTTGACGATGCGGGCAGCGGGACAGCCATTTTGGGCCTATTATTTAGCAGGACTCCCAATGGATATCAACCATGCCATATCGAATACCGTGTTCATATTGGCTCTATCTCCAATACTCGGAACACTTTTCCAACGTTACGAAAAAAGAAACGCCATATCGAAAGTATCTTAGCTACCCGAACAAGGGTAGCTTTTTTGTTCCCTTAACCCTTTCGTTTATTAAAGTTAATGGCAGGATGGTGTAAGACTCAGTTTCGATATAATCGGTGTTCGTTTGCCGTATTGAGAATCAGGGGTGGTGGGGAAGCAACTCGTCCAGCTCCATCGCCCAAACACTTGCGTCATAAGCAGAACAGCAAAGGAATGAAAAGGCACATTCCGTTGCTGTTCTGTTTATGCCAGTCGTGTCTACCAGGGCGATTCCGCATTTGAACACTTTCCTGTGGGGGAGTGGCAAGCTTCTTCGGGCTAACGCCATGCGGGATCTCGCCTTCCTTTCTCCCGCGGGAGTCTCGCAGCTTCCCAACCACCCATTCGATGAGTGTGAAAAACGAACCCCCGATACTTAGAAGAGACGTCTTCCAACCTCATTGTACAGGAGTTATAAAAGCGCGCTGTAACCTCATTTCAATGGCGAACCCACTGACTTCTGCATTTCCGGCAACCCCCATCCACTCAACAAAAGTCTCGAAACTGAGTCTTCAAGAATAGGGAGCTTTAGTTGAAGTTGGGATAGAGGTATTGGGCAGGTGATTTTCTTTTGAAAACGCGGTTCCTTTTTCTTTTTTTGCATATTAAGATAGATAGTGTAACTTTTTACATACATAAAACGACTATTAAAGTGACCCGGGAGGTACCACCATTGCGAACGTTCTTTGATGAACTATACGAAAACTATCACCATGACCTGTTTCAGTTTCTCATCTATATGGTCAAGGACAGAAGTCTTGCTGAGGACTTGGTTCAGGATGTGTATGTGAGGGTCATGAAATCATACGATTCATTCAGTGGAAAAAGCTCTGAGAAAACCTGGTTGTTTTCCATAGCCAGGCACGTAGCGATTGATTATTTCCGCAAACAAAAAAGAAAGAGGAACCGCTTCATGGAGTTCTTTGATTGGTCAGAGAGAGGCGAAGAAATCAAAGATCAGAATAAAATGCCTGAAGAGATTGCCGTACAGAATGATGAAATCCAACGCGTTTATCAGGCTTTGGACAAATGTACGGTCGATCAACGGAGTGTGTTGGTTTTTCGTTTCATTCAAGGCATGTCCATAAAAGAAACAGCAGAAATTTTAAGCTGGAGTGAGAGTAAAGTGAAGACGACTCAACATCGAGCCATGAAAGCTCTTAAGGGGATACTTGAAGACATGGAAGAGGGGAGGGGAGACCGTGAAGAAGCGTAATGACGAAGATATCAAAAAAGTTTTAGGGAAACTCCCTTCTGTAGAAGACCGCCAATCGAAAGAAATGCTTTACCAAAAGGTTTCATCACGAGTAAATACACCAAAAAGGAAAGTGGCTCCATGGCTGTTTCCTGGCTTAGCTACGATTGCCGTTTTACTGGTGCTGGCCGTATTCATTCCTGTCTTTTTCAGTAACAGTGGAATGCTTACCGTGGAAGATTCTGCCGATCGTTCAAATGAGAGTGCAGAATCCTCGTCGGCGACTGAAGAAGCCACTCCTTCCTTTGATTCATCTACATCGGAGAGTGAAGAAGAAAGCGCTGAAATAAAGAAAGCTGAACCTTCTAGCGAGGATAAAGAGCTCCCTCCTGAAGAAAACATAGAATCTTCAGAGCAAGAGAAAGAAGCAAAGCATGAAGAGACACAAAAAGAGTCTGAAACAGAGCTTGATTCACTGGTTTTAATGAGTGAAGAAGGCGGCTTTGAGACGGTGTCTTATCCAGGGAAGAATGCTGAAGTCATCCTTCCTACTCTCCAAAAGCAGCAGGATTCCAACGCCTTCTCCCCAGAAAGGTATGGTTTAGCTGAGAGAGCTGTTGGAGAACTGGAATATGAAGTGGACGAAACAGAAGGTTCGGCTGTCGTTACGTTTCCTGATGGTTTCACCGCTAGTGGCTCTGCGTGGGTAAGCGCGATCATTGAAAGCATTCGTTGGGACTTGGAAAAGTTTCAACTGGAAAAAATATCGTTGCAAACCGAGTCCGGTAACCCTGTCGGTTTAGGTAGTTACGGAGAAATGTCCGAAGTTCCTGTCATACAAGAAGGAGAGTACATCTTTCAATTGTATCAATATGAAGGATCTTCAGAACGTTTCCTAGCTCCAATTTCTGTCGATGGTTCCCCGACGTTCCAGGACGCTCTCTCTTTGATGAAAGAAAAGGGGAGAGGTCTCTATGTGAGCCCGGCGATACCAGAACATGTACAGTTCACTTCAACGACAGAAGAGGATGCATTGGTGAATGTAAATCTTCAACATGAAGCATGGGCTAGTGAGCAACAGCTTTTGACGATGATTGAAGCGATCCTGGTGACAGCCGGACATTTTGGCTTTGAAAAAGTCAAGTTCAATGGTATGAATGTTAGAGAGTTTTCCACCTATGATCTTGAAGAGCCGATTGAAGTTCCAGAAAGAATCAATCCGATTGTTGAATAATGGCCTGGAACCTTCTGCAGCATTTGCAGAAGGTTCTTTTTTATCATTTAGAGAATGAATGCCTGCTCGAGGGGAAAAGCCATTAACCTTCGTGGAAGGAGGTAGCCTTCTCCTGTCCTGATTCTAACTGTGTCCGTTCGCAACAGAGCCTTTGTTCTAGGATTGTCCCTCTCGCTCATGTTAAAATAAAGGAACGTAGAAAAGGGGACGATAGGTTATGGATAAACACGAAGTGCGGAAACAGGTGTCTGACAAAATAAAACTGATCCGTGTTGAGCATGGATATACGCAGGACAGGATGGCAGAAATCCTCGGATTATCTAAGAAGACACTTGTCCAAATTGAAAAACAAAGGACGTTGGCAGGCTGGACGACAGTGGTCGCGGTATGTGCTCTTTTTCAAGAGAGCGATGTTTTGAAAGGGATATTAGGTGATGCCCCTGTAGAAATCGTGGAAACCATTGCCCATGAGCAAGTGGAACCTCAAGGGAAGAAGACACTTGGTGGAAAGGTGTGGTGGCAGACCATCGCAGAAGGAGAAAACTACATCCTCCAGCAAAATTTGATCAGTCATCACTATAGAATCATTGATTCAGAAGATTATCGTATGTTCTCTACGATTGACCGGACAGAGGCGGAAATCCGTTTTGAAGAACTCGTCAAATAAAAAAGCCCCTTTCGTAAGGGGCTTCTAATCAAAAGATGCATCACTCTTCGTATTTCAAAGGGTCCCCATGAAATGGAGCGGAAGAGATCTTTATAGAATCTGTGGGACACCCTTCCAATGCATCCTCCATATCCTCTTCGTACAGCTCAGGAACCTCTTCTGTTCCCTCATTATCATCAAGGACCACATAAGCGATTCCTTCATCGTCGTAATCATATAGATCAGGGGCAGCAGCACCACAAGCCCCGCAGGCAATGCAGGTCTCTTTATCTACGATTGTATACTTGGCCATAAAACGACCTCCTTCATGAGACTTTCTATATGGTCGAGGCATTGATTACATAAGTACACCGTTCATTGTAAATCGCAAGGGAATGGTTTTCAACTAAACCATGTTGAACAAGCAGGAAAAGGGGGGATGAAGATGTTCGATCATGTGGTTTTAACATGTGTGGATCGATTCAGGGGGGAGCGGACCGTCTCCGGCATTTATCATTTACTGACAGGCAAGCGGTCATCACAAACATTACAGGATGCCAAGGGGTACGAGCTTGACAGGCTTTTTGGTATCTATCCATCACTAAAACGTGAACAATTGGAAAGGCATGCTCAAGCACTGGTTCAGGACGGGCTTATTCAAATCAATGAACAATCTTTCCCTACCATAACTTCGGGAGGGGCTGAACAATTGTCTTCGTTCCCGGTTGATGAGCTTAAACACTTTGAGGGGATGGTCTGGCATGGAGTGATCCCCACATTCGTAAAAAGAGTCTACCTTTTATTACAAATGATGGCGAACTCCAATGCTGGCATTCACCATTATGTACCGATCGTGGATGATTATGGCACACAACAATGGGTGCGAACGGTCTATCATCAATTTCAGGATAAATTACCGAAGATGGTGGAATCGATGTATGAAGAAATTCATCATTTACTTAAAAAACACCCCTCGAATCAAGCGGACCTGTTCGCCTATCGTTTAACAGGGGGAGGCATCATCGGCATGACGATCGATCAGCTCAAGCGAGAGTTCGGTTTGAATGGGGGAGATGTAGAGCTCATGCTGCAACATACCCACTATTATTTATTTCTTGAATCCAAGAAAAAAAAGGATCAGTATCCTGTCCTGCATCTCTGTACAAAAGGGCTCGATGCGACACACTTGATTACAAGGTCCGCAAGAAAGACGTACCAATATATTCAACAAGGCTTGAGCCTGCAAGAAATTATGAATATACGACGATTGAAAAAAAGCACGATCCAAGACCACATTGTAGAATCAGCTTTGATCATCCCGGATTTTTCGATAGCTTCTTTTTTGAGTGAGCAAGACGTACAAGAGATAAATAAAATGGGAATCCAAATGAACACAAAAAAGCTGAAGCAAATCCATGAAGCCTTAAATGGAAAGTATGATTATTTCGAATTGCGCCTCGCATTAGCGAAAGGACAGCACGCAATCAAGGAAGGTATGACGTAGGATGAGGCATGATCTAGATTCGATTTTGAAAGAGAATTTTGGATTTAATGAATTTCGGGAAGGACAGAAAGAAGTGATTACAGATGTCCTCGAAGGTGAAGATGTATTAGGAATTCTACCTACCGGAACAGGGAAATCGCTATGCTATCAACTTCCTGCCAAGGTCCTTGGTGGAACAACACTTGTCGTTTCTCCACTCATATCATTGATGGTGGATCAGGTGAAGCAATTAAAGGCTACCGGATATAAGGCGGTCACTGCTGTGAATAGCTTCATGGATCAGCCTGAAAGAAATGCTGTATTAAAGAACCTTGATCAATACTCTCTCGTCTACATTTCACCGGAAATGTTGCAGAACGACTGGTTGCAGCATCGATTAAAACGTATGCGTGTCCATCTCTTTGTTATAGACGAAGCCCACTGCATCTCTCAGTGGGGGCATGAGTTCAGAACCGATTATCTCAAGCTCCATCAGATCATCGAAAACCTCGGTCATCCGACCGTGATGGCCTTGAGTGCGACAGCGACACCTGAGGTACAGCGAGATATCATGGAAAAGCTGAAACTTCCTCATATGAAAAAAAGAATCTATCCGATGGATAAACAAAACATTAGTTTCGCTGTTGAAGAATGCACAAGTCCAGAAGAAAAAACGGATCGAATCGTACAAGTGCTAGAGAAGAACCAGGCGCCGACGATGATCTATTTTTCAAGCCGGCAGTGGGCGGAAAAGGTCAGTTTTGAACTTAGGGAACGTTTGAACCAAAGAGTCGCCTTTTACCATGGAGGCATGGAACAAACGGATCGAATGCTGGTCCAACAGCAATTCATGAACAATCAATTGGATGTCATTTGTTGTACGAGTGCCTTCGGTATGGGCGTAGACAAAAAAGACATACGAATCGTTATCCACTTTCATTTGCCCCCTCAATTAGAATCCTTTATCCAGGAAGTTGGCAGAGCAGGACGGGACGGGGGAGCAGCTGCCAGTCTCCTGCTATTTACGCGTCAGGACCATTACCTTCCTCAAAGGCTCATACAAAGCGAACTTCCGGAAAAAAATGACCTTCAGCAGGTGTTTTCCTTTTTAAAGAAAAAGCAAGGAGAAGAGATTCCGGAAGATGATGGCATGATCGAACGCTTTGAATTATCCGAATCACAATGGAACTTTATCAAGTTTCAATTAGAAGAAGAGGGGGCGTTACAAGAAGGGAAATTAGTAGGGGTGACGCCTGAACTCATACAGGAGATCCATCGCTTTTTAGAGGAGAGATGGATGTATAAACACAACAAACTGAATGAAATGTTGAAATGGATTCATGTATCCGACTGCCGGAGAAAAGCGTTGTACCAACCGTTTCAGGACATGATCCGAGAGCCTACCGTCCCGTGTTGTGATGGATGTGACTTCAGCATGGATGATTTATCTTTCCAAGAGGAGAGACAAACGTATGATACATTCAGCTGGGAAGATCGGTTGAAAATGATTTTTAAACAAGGAGCCGGCTTATGAAACGGAAGAGTCAATCAGAATTGATTTTGGAAATGAACGACCGCGAAATCACACTACAATTGGTTCTAACTCAGTTGAGTATACTGATTCTCGCTCTCATTGGCAGTGTCTTTCTTTTTGATGCCTTTTGGGCCGATTGGCGTAGTCAAATTGATTTTCATGTGAACGAGCTGCTGGTTTATGGGGTGATACCAGGACTTATGGTGCTTCTCATCGACCTTTTTCTCGTGTATCGTTTACCTCAAAGGATGTACGATGATGGTGGTATAAATGTCAAAGTTTTTAAGAATCGCTCCAGTATAAGTATTATCGGAATTACTTTGTTGGTAGCGGTTAGTGAGGAAATGTTGTTCCGTGGGGTGCTGCACGCAGAGTTTGGATATATTGTTGCAAGTATCCTCTTTGCCGTTATGCATATCCGGTATTTAACGAAAATCGTGTTATTGGTTTCGGTATTATTCGTCAGTTTCTTTATCGGTTATATGTATGAGCTGACTGGTAATTTATTGGTGACGATCTTTGCACATTTCCTTATTGATGTCGTATTAGCCTTTTGGATACGTTTCGGAAAATGGGGGGAAACCGATGAGTGAACAGCGATCAACTGAAGACCAACCGGAAAAGTCGAGGGGATATTCAGAGGATGTCGGGTTTGAAAAGGAAGAATTAGATGTTCTCGAACTGCCACCAAGAAAAGATGTTCATGAGGGCAGCAAAGAAAAGACAAGGTGGAGGTTGAATACGATATGGATGCGTTTCCTTTTCGTGGTTCTCCTGATCTTAATCGTTGTGATCCTTTCCTATCCTTACTGGGACGAGTGGTTCGGACAAACGTTTCAAAAGCCTGCTCTCTTAGAAGAAACGCCCTACCATGAACAAATCACGGTAGAGCGGTAAGTTTTAGAAAAATTGTTTTCGATCCTTTTCAAACTTAAGTATTTCGACTGCTTCTCTGAATCTTTGGGAATGAACCACCTCTCGTTCACGCAAAAATTTCAGACTGTCATTCAAGCACGGGTCATCCGACATGTTGATGATCCACTGATAGGTCGCTCTGGCTTTCTCCTCAGCAGCTATATCCTCATAAAGGTCAGCAATCGGATCTCCTTTTGCCTGAATATAAGTGGCCGTCCATGGGCTCCCGGCTGCGTTGTTGTAATACAAGGCATGATCGTGATTGGCATAGTGGGCGCCTAGTCCAGCCGCTTTCATTTGTTCTGGGGTCGCATCTTTCGTAAGTTTATAGATCATCGTTGCAATCATTTCCAAGTGGGCGAATTCCTCAGTTCCGATATCTGTCAAAAGCCCAATCACTTTATCCGGTATACTATACCGTTGGTTCAAATAACGAAGGGCTGCGGATAATTCGCCGTCCGCTCCTCCATACTGTTCGATCAAATATTTCGCAAGCCTCGGATTGCATTCCGTAACTTTTACAGGATATTGTAACTTCTTTT
Source organism: Halobacillus litoralis (assembly GCF_009856415.1). Lineage (GTDB taxonomy): Bacteria > Bacillota > Bacilli > Bacillales > Halobacillaceae > Halobacillus > Halobacillus litoralis_C. The sequence goes on from NZ_WMEZ01000001.1 coordinate 554,415, forward strand.
CATAATACCACATAAGCGCCCTCCTATTTCCTTCATGAATGAAGGGTTATAATTGCCATGGCCAAGGACTGTCTCCCCAATTCCATGGGTACCCTGAAAAACTGGCTCCATACTGCCTTAAAGGCCCGAACCGTTGCTCATAGGCAGATTTCAGATCCCTGCTTTCAACTGCAAGCTGATTGAACTGCTGGATCGCCTGGGTGTCTTGGGGATGGGTATCCAGGTAAAGCGTAAGTTCCACCAAAGCAAAATCCACCATCTGAATTTTTTCCATTAATGCATACCGCTCTTTTGCAGGATTGGCCGCTTGCTTCATCGCTTTGCTCCTTTCTCTAAAGGTGTAGGGTATGGATCATACAATGCCGGCCAAAGGGTTCCTTTATACAACGCTTTTTGAATAGGGAATTGTTGCAGATTTGGAGGCTGAAATCCCAAGTAAAGGTTAGGTGGTGTTTGGTAACAAACCGTCCCTCTTGGCGGACAAGGATCAAAAGGGCCGTGGTAAGGCTGGTAGCATTTGATGGGTGTGTACATCCTAAATCACATCCTTTTCCTTGGAATTTTATGTGCCCCTTTCTTGTCCTATTCGATCTATGCAGGATATTCGCAGGCTGATGGCGAAATTGTTACCGTGCAAATCAAAAGAAGAGGTGAGTGTATGTTTGTTAAAGGAATTATGAAGCCCGCCCACAAATCCTTCACGGCGGAATCATCTGCTTCGCTTTCAGAAGTTTTGAACGTGCTTGATGAGAAAGATATTGAAGCCATGCCTGTCTTAAAGTCAGGACAGTTTACGGGGATGATTTCTAAGGAAATCATATTCCGGACTTATTTTTATTCAGAAGAAGAGATGGATCGGAAAACGTTTCTTCGTGAAACCACTGCTGGTGATGTTGCCATGTATGAGGGGTTTTATATTCATGATGAAGAGGTTTTTGAACATACACTGCCATTGTTCAAGGGTTTTTCCGTGCTGGCAGTCGTCAACGAATCCAAGAAATTTCTTGGACTGGTCACAAGATTTGATGTCATTGAACAGTTCGAAAGTGCGTTCGGTGTCAAAAAACAGGGAGTAAGGATTGCTTTCACTTCCGAAGAGTCCTCAGGGAGGATTGAAAGACTTGGGGATATTATTAAGAGTTATCATGAGAACGTCATTTCACTTGCTACTTTTGATGAAACGGATAAGCTTGCGAGAAGAATAGTGTTGAAGATTGAAGACAATGACAATATTGAAGCATTTACAAAGAAACTTGAAAAGACGGGTTTCAGGATTTTAAGCGTAAAGAATGTGTAAGGGAATCCTTTCCTAGAAACATAAAATTGTGCCATATGATTGAAACCAAACCGCTCATGATTATATATCCTGAGCGGTTTTTCTTATACTCCATTTAGTGCATCCTATTGGTTGTGTTACTTTTTGTAGGATTGAACCTTAAAGGGTATACTTGCGAGCCAGGCGATGAATAGAATCACCAGCTCTATAAATGTCTTTGAACTCTCTAGAAGCTTTGAAATCAATGCTAATGGACCATACCTTAAATAAATCCTTCCTTCCGTTTTTGAACGATGGAGCGGAAGGGTTTCCTGAGATTAAGTTTTATTCGATCGGGGCGTTTGTGATAATATAAGAGTTCTAATACGATGATGAGGAGGTGTTCAGATGGTGTGGGTGCTGCTATTCGTCCTCTTAGGTGGAGGAATCCTGTTAGGTTATATGTATTTTTTGTCAGAAAACGATCATTTACAAGAAAAGCAATTGCCTTGTAGGGGTTTGGTTGCGAACCAAAGGATTCACCTATTATTCATTAGTGATATACATAATCGAAAATTGAAGGAAGCGACGTTCCAAAAAATTCGCTCCGTCGATCTTGTGATCATCGGGGGTGATTTTGTAGATAAAAGGACATCTTATGAACGTTTCATGCACAACCTATCCATATTAAAGCAATGGGGGGCTCCGATCTATTTCGTCCCTGGGAATAATGATCACGAGTGGAAGTATGGATCATTTTTGGATGACTTGATAAAAGAAGAAGTCATTCCCCTTTCAAATGAGGATGCCTACGTGGAGTTGCCAAACGGAACGCCTGTGGTGTTAAGTGCTTTAGATCCTTATTTTATGAAACCAAACCGAAATGCTTCCTACATAGAGGATGGAAAGTGTCTGCAGATTCTTTGTGTACATGATCCGTATGTGTTTAAACGAATGAACCATGAGTCAAAAGGAAGGTTTGATATGGTTTTATGTGGTCATACCCATGGTGGGCAAATCCGGTTGTTTGGCTTCGGACCCTATGAACGGGGTGGGTGGAAGATGGATGGCAACCAGTCCTTTCTTGTTAGCGAGGGGTATGGAACATCTTTATTCCCTCTCCGTTTAGGGACGAAAGCAGAAATCCACTGGATAGAATTGACCTCGGAAAAGTAAATGAATTTCCAAAGCATATAGGGAGAATATTGAAATTTTACACGCATTCTTGTCATCCTATATAATAGAGGAAAATGGACGGGTGGAGGCAGACTTATGGCGACAACAAAAGCAAAATACAATATTAAAGCTGTGTCTCAGTTATTGGGAATTCAGCCGGGTACGCTCCGTGCCTGGGAAAGAAGATATAAAATGATTCGCCCATCAAGAAATGAGGCTGGCCATCGTCTGTACACCGATGATCATGTCCGAATTTTAAAATGGTTAATGGAAAAAGTGAACAAAGGATTTACCATATCTCAAGCCGTCTCTTTGTTAGAAAGTAACGAAGATGCGTTGTCGAGTTCTACTCAATCTGAACATAAAACCGAGTTGGATAAAATAGGTGATGAGCTGTTGAACAGCCTTCTCTCCTTTAATGAAAATGATGCGCAACGTCATCTGGATCATGCGTTCAGTTTATTTACACCAGAAACGGTGGCCATTGATATCATCGGTCCTATTCTTGTGAAGGTCGGCGATTTATGGGAGGAAAACAGGATTACAAGTGCCCACGAGCATTTCGCCAGCCAGTTCATCCGTTCAAGGATCGGCATGATGCTTTTGTCTATTCCCGTAGATGGAATGCTGCCGAAAGCTCTGCTTGTTTGTGGTCCTAATGAACGTCATGAATTAGGGCTGCTCATCTTTGCACTGTTTTTGAAACGGAAAGGGTATGATGTCATTTATCTCGGCCAAAGTATTGCTGGGGGAGATATTGATATTGTCATTGATGAAATTGAACCAACGTACATGTTCATGTCCTGTACGCTCAAAAAAAATATTCCCATCACAGTAAGGCTTGCAGAATCTTTACAAAAACAATACCCTGACTTGAAAATCGGTCTTGGTGGATATGCCTATGACCGACTATCTGAACTTGACAAAAAGCGTATCCAACCATTTATCGTAGGAAACTCGAAAAAAGCATGGGAACGTTGGTTGCAGGCAACCTAACGTTTAACACATAGCACATACATGGGAAACGGAATGCACTCTTAATAATGGAACGGAACCTTATTAAAATGAGGGGCCGTTCCATTTTTCACATGGATAACCGTTTGTCCCTTTGCGTTACAGTGCAGGCCGTTAGATAGGATTAGTTTAAGTGTATAGGCGAGTCGTGGATCGATCATAAGAACCTTTCTTTGAGGATGGTTCATTTACATAACCCCTTAAGTGGGATTGGAAAATGTTTGCCCACGCCCAAATCGTTAGATATAATTTGAAAAAAGGTGCCATAATCGCATCAGTCATCATAAGATATAGATAACACATCGTGACAGGGGGGCGATCATGTGCGAGTGGAAAGAATGACAAATGAGAAATTTAAGATTTTCCTTACGTTTGATGATCTCATGGATCGGGGGTTGTCTCGTGAGGAGCTTTGGAGTGATTTACCTAGAGTGCATCGTATTTTCAGCGATATGATGTATGATGCAGGAATCGAACTAGGTGTCGAACTGTCAGGTGTCCTGTTGGTGCAGGTATATCTCCTGCAAGCGCAAGGCATGTTAGTCGTCGTAACGAAAACAGAGCCCGCCGATATAGAAGACGATGAAGATTACATTGAAATGAAAGTCACGTTGGATGAAAGTAAAGAGATGATGTTCTCCTTTGAAGACTTCGAACATGTTATCCGGGCAGGGCAACAGCTTTACCAGCTTGATGTAACCGGAGGCAGTGTTTTCTTTTATCATGACTCCTATTATATGCTTCTTGAAGATGAAGATATCTTTCATTTAGATCAAGATCAAGTGATTGCGCTATTGTCTGAGTTTGCATCCGCTACAGCAGCGACATCGCACCGCTTGATTGAATATGGAAAACAAATCATGGACAAAGATGCATGTCGAACCATCTATAAACATTTTTCATAAACTGCAAGGACGACGCTTCATAAGAGTCGTTCTTTTTTTATGACATAACGATGTCACTGGTACGTTTTTTCGCTATCTGTAGCATTCTTGAGCCTCAGTTTCGGTATGTTTGCGTGGATCTAGGGGCTCTGTGAAACAAGTAGCTTCCCAACCACCTTTGACGTTAACTTTAACAACGAGCCTCGAACACGTCTCGACAAACATTGGAGAGAATGTTGGGGTTGGAGGCTAAGGAATGTAAAATAGTTCAGTGTGTTATTTTTAAATAGAAGCTTGAAAGGGAACATGTTAAGATAAGAGTTGGTGTAAGTTAATTATTATTTAGTGGTCAATGAAATGGAGTGTAACAAATGAAGATTGCGGTTTTATATGGTGGTACATCAGGGGAACGAGAAGTTTCTCTCTCAACTGGAAAGGGAATCATAAAAGCGTTGGAGAACAAGGGACACGAGGTTACGCCGATCGACTTTTCTCCTGAAAAAATGGAGGAAGTACTGAATTTAGACGTGAACCTTGTTTTTATTGGGTTGCATGGACGGTTCGGTGAAGACGGAAAGATCCAAGGTCTTTTAGATATGCTCGGCATTCCTTATGTCGGTTCAGGCGTTTTAGCTTCAGCTCTGGCCATGGACAAAGCGAAATCCAAGCAAATATTCTCCTTGAATGGTTTACACACAGCGAAAAGTGAAGTGTTTGATGTTACGGATCCACAACAATTTTCAATGATCGAGGATAAAATCAAGCAAACGTTCACTCTCCCATTTGTCATAAAACCGAATCAAGAAGGTTCTACTTTAGGTTTAACTATTGTCAAGAAAGAACAGGATATACGTCAAGCGATTGAAACGGCTGCACATTCTGACTCTATGATTCTAGTCGAAGATTATGTCAAAGGTAGAGAAGTGACTGTACCTGTTATGGGATACAAAGGGAAAGAACAGGCCCTTCCTGTGATCGAGATCATTCCTAAGAATGATTATTATGATTTTGATTCAAAATATAAACCTGGAGGCAGTGAACATATCGTACCAGCCAAAGTGAGTGACAAGATGACAGCACAACTTCAACAGGACGCTGTCTTGGCTCACCAGCTACTTGGGTGTGATGTTTATTCACGTGTTGACTTCATTATTAATGAAAACGAAGAACCAGTCATCTTAGAAGTGAATACATTGCCGGGAATGACGCCGACAAGCCTTTTCCCTGATTCTGCTCAAGCAATCGGGTTAAGTTATGACGACCTTATCCAACAATTCGTGGAGCTGTCTTAAATAAATAAGGACACACAAGTGTAAACGTTTACATTATTTCTTTGAAAACGGTTAAAAAAACTGTATTCAGCTTTCCTAATTAGTAGTGAACGTGTATACTATTCACTGAAGAACGAGCCCTAATCGAATGGATTGATATAGGAGGTAAATGGATGGTAGCCGATAAGCCAACAGATTCTGCAAACCAAAATAATGAGAAACTTGATGTGTTGAAATCCACTCAGACGGTGGTCAAAAAGGCACTTGATAAATTAGGTTATCCGAATGAAGTATATGAATTGATGAAAGAACCTGTAAGAATGATGACAGTAAGAATTCCTGTTCGTATGGATAACGATCAGATTAAGATTTTCACAGGCTATCGTTCCCAGCATAATGACGCGGTCGGTCCAACAAAAGGGGGCGTCCGGTTCCACCCGAACGTTTCTGAAAAAGAAGTAAAAGCGCTCTCTATTTGGATGAGTTTGAAAGCAGGCATCGTTGACCTTCCCTATGGTGGAGGTAAAGGTGGAATCGTATGTGATCCTCGCGAAATGTCCTTCCGTGAACTTGAAGGTGTCAGCCGTGGGTACGTGCGTGCCATCAGTCAAATTGTAGGCCCGACTAAAGATATTCCTGCACCAGACGTGTTTACAAACTCTCAAATCATGGCCTGGATGATGGATGAGTACAGCCGGATTGATGAATTTAATAATCCTGGATTCATTACCGGGAAACCTCTTGTTCTTGGTGGTTCCCACGGCCGTGAAACAGCGACGGCAAAAGGTGTAACGATCTGTATTGAAGAAGCGGCCAAGAAAAAAGGAATCAACGTAGAAGGGGCAAGAGTCGTGGTTCAGGGCTTCGGTAATGCAGGGAGTTTCCTAGCGAAATTCATGCATGATCGCGGGGCGAAAGTGATTGGAATCTCAGACGCCTACGGTGGACTTCACGATCCGGATGGACTTGATATTGACTACTTACTAGATCGCCGTGACAGTTTTGGTACAGTCACTAATTTGTTTAAGAATACCATTACAAATGAGCAGCTCTTGGAGCTTGATTGTGACATTCTCGTACCCGCTGCGATCGAGAATCAAATTACTGAAGATAATGCCCATAACATAAAAGCAACCATCGTTGTAGAAGCAGCTAATGGTCCGACGACATTGGATGCTACAAGAATCCTATCCGAACGTGGAATTCTCCTTGTACCTGATGTTTTAGCTTCCTCCGGTGGTGTGACCGTTTCCTACTTCGAATGGGTCCAGAACAATCAGGGTTATTATTGGACGGAAGAAGAAGTGGATGAAAAGCTCCACAAAGTTATTGTCAAAGGCTTTGATAATGTCTATCGGACGGCTGAGACGCGTCGTGTAGATATGCGACTCGCCGCTTATATGGTCGGGGTTAGAAAAATGGCGGAAGCGTCGAGGTTCCGTGGATGGATCTAACTTGATTCTAAGAATGCAATCTCCTATCATGGTTATGATAGGAGATTCATTTTTTATGAAAGCAATCATCCACTATAAACGGTTCGTACACGAAAGTAAAAGCATACCGGGAATCGGAAACTTCTGAATGAAAAGTAGCCGGAGCCTATTAAAAATCGGATTATGGAAACCATACCAGATCAGATCTATATAGCCATGGATTGACCTGTATCGGGAAAGAGGAGTGTTGGTCGTGCAAGAAGAAAAAGTCATCATCATCGGTGGTGGGCCATGCGGAATGAGCGCAGCCATCGAATTGCAAAAAGAAGGAATAGAACCACTCATTATAGAAAAAGGGAACATCGTCAATTCCATTTATCATTACCCTACCCATCAGACATTTTTCAGTTCCAGTGAAAAACTCGAAATTGGGAATATCCCCTTCATAACCGAGCGTCAAAAGCCAGTCCGAAATGAAGCACTGGCGTATTACAGAGCCGTCGCAGGAAGAGAAGATCTCCGAGTGAACACATACGAAAAAGTAACGCAAGTGGAACGAAATGACCACGGATTCGTCATCCATTCAGATAAAGAAGACGGTGGAGGGAAAAGTTACCGTGCGAATCAAATCGTCATCGCTACTGGATATTACGATCAACCGAACTACATGAATGTTAAAGGTGAAGATCTATCAAAAGTGATGCACTATTTTAAAGAGGGACATCCGTATTATAAAAAGAACGTCGCAATCATCGGTGGGAAAAACTCTGCAGCCGATGCTGCGCTGGAATTAGAAAAATCAGGGGCACACATTACTGTTCTTTACCGTGGTGAAGATTATTCGAAAAGTATTAAGCCATGGATTCTCCCTCAATTTGAAGCATTGGTCAACAAAGGCATCATAGACATGGAGTTCTGTGCGAATGTTAAAGAAATCACCAAGGATGAAGTGGTCTATGAATGTCATGGTGAGGAAAAACGGATTGAAAATGATTTCGTGTTTGCTATGACGGGATACCGCCCTGACCATGCCTTCCTCACAAAAATGGGAGTAGAAATGGATGAAGAAACAGGAAGGCCTACGTTTGATGAGGATACGATGGAGACGAATGTCGACGGAATCTATATTGCAGGTGTCATCGCAGCTGGGTATAATAACAATGAAATTTTCATTGAGAATGGCCGTCATCATGGTGGGAAAATAGCAAAAGCTCTTAAAAATAAATAAATATTATAAAAGCCTGGGGTCCATAGACTCCAGGCTTTTGTATAGGCACAGGCCTCAACTGAACATATGTTCAAGTTCAGTCATATTTGTGGTCAATTCGAGGGCGACCATCAGTTTAATGCGGGCTTTTGGTCCAGTAACACCGTTAGCAAAAATAATACCCATGTCCTTCAGTTGACGTCCACCACCTGGATAACCGTATGTATCCTGGACAATTCCTTGATAGCATCGTGAGACTAGAACAATGGGAATCTCATCATCCAATGTACGCTTTAAAGCATCTACTGTTTCTGGTGGTAAATTTCCTTGCCCTAAAGCCTCAATGACAAGGCCATCCACCTTACTTTCCCGTACAGCGTCGATCAGAGTCCCATCCATACCTGCGTAAGCTTTAATGAGGGCCACTTGTTTTCCTATCTTTTGAATCGGATAGGAATCCCGGCGAGTCATTTTATGGTGGAAAAACACTTCCGTCTTTGTAGTAATTCCGATCGGACCATATTGAGGGCTTTGGAAAGTCGCTACATTACTCGTACTGGTTTTGGTCACGTTTTTAGCTGTGTGAATTTCATCGTTCATGACAACAAGCACACCTTTGTCCTGCGCCTCGTCACAATTGGCTACCCTGATTGCACTTAATAAGTTATACAGGCCATCTGATCCAATTTCATTACTTGAACGCATGGCCCCTGTAACGACCACAGGTTTTCTTGTCTGCAAAAACAGATCTAGAAAATATGCGGTTTCTTCTAATGTATCTGTACCATGAGTGATCACGATGCCATCATAATTTTTCTTAGACATTTTCTCATGGATGGCTCGCCCCAGTTTGAGCATGTGATCCGGTCGGATATGCGGGGAAGGGAGGTAAAACAAAATTTCGTCTTCAATGACTGTGTTCCCTTTAAGCATAGTCGAGATCTCATCCAAAGGATGTTTGGACGACGTATTGACTTCACCTGTTTCTTTGTTTTCCTTCATCGATATTGTGCCGCCTGTGTGAATGACTAGTATACGCTTCATACTTACACCATCTTCCATTTAAATGTTCCTTTTCTCATACCTTCATGATACGATGAAACGTAGGTGAAAGAAAGAGAGAGGGTTGAGAAATATGGCCATATTGACTGTCGCTATATCTCCTGCCGTGGCCATCATGACATTTATATACTTAAGTAAACGGATCGAATTAGAGCCCCTTCCTTTAATTATCCGTATGTTCATCATAGGCGTAATCATGGTTTTTCCTATCATGTTCATTCAGTATGCTTTCGAAACTGAAAACGTATTTCATTCGTCATTCATGAAATCTTTTTTCCTAGCTGGATTACTTGAAGAATTCTTCAAATGGTTCTTTTTGTTATTTGTGGCGTATCGCCACTCTGATTTTGATCACCATTATGATGGGATCATATACGGGGTGGCTGTCAGTTTAGGGTTTGCAACGATCGAGAACATCATCTATATCTTTCAAAACGGAATTGAAATAGCCTTCTTACGTGCAGTTTTCCCTGTTTCCTCCCACGCTCTGTTCGGCATCATTATGGGGTACTATATGGGAAAAGCAAAGTTCAGGACGAATCGTTCGAATTTGTGTTTAGCGTTTGGGTTGGTCATTCCTGTAGGGCTTCACGTCATTTATGATTATATTATTACCGTGAAAGAAATGACATGGATGTATTGGATTACACCTTTTATGATTATTTTGTGGCTGATCGGGCTGCGTAAGATCAAGATAGCGAATCAGCATCATGAGAAATTATTAAAACCATGAAGAACAGCCATCGAGCTGTTCTTTTTTATTTATCAAATAATAATTCTTATACAAAAATGTATTTGTACAATATGGCAGGATTGTGGAAGACTCGATCTCGAGATGTTTCGGGGTTCGTTGCTAAGTTGAGCCTGTGGGGTGGCTGGGAAGCAACTCGCCTTCTAGTGGGGGGAATGGCGCGCTACCGCGGAAAGCGAGCCATTCCCTGTAGCCCCCATTCACTCACCAGAAGTCTCGAAACTGAGTCTTTCACAATCGGGAGCTTATGTAGAATATACGAATAATGATGTACTTTTTTTGTTAGTTGAGTGCAGTAATGAAAGTATGCATAATCTTTTGGTTCTGTTAAAAACTACCCCTATAACTAAACTATTGGGTCAGGGGTGGATATTGGATGGTATGGAAGAAGACGATGGTCGTTTTTTTGGGTTTAGCCTTGTTGCTTTTCCCTTTATCAGAGTTGACCTATGTCAAGCCTGTCCTAGGTTTTTCAAATCAGGTCATTCAGCAAGGGGCCACGGGTGATGATGTCATTGAACTTCAATCCAGGTTGCAATATTTAGGTTTTTACAACGGGGAAATCGATGGAGTTTTCGGTTGGGGGACCTACTGGGCGGTTCGTAATTTTCAGTATGAATTTGGTCTGGAAATTGATGGACTCGTGGGACAGGAAGTAAAAAATAAGCTGAATAAAGCCAGTAACTATGATGAGGGCTACGTGAAAGAACAGATTCGAAAAGGAAATGATTTCACGCATTATGGAGGTACTCCGAAAGCTCAACAAACAGATCAAGGAAACCAACAGCAGCAACAAAATCAACAACAAAATCAGCAACAACAACAAAACCAACAGCAGCAACAGCCTGAGGAACCGACAGCCGTCAATGTTCCAAGTGGCTATTCACAAAATGACATTCAGTTGATGGCGAATGCTGTTTATGGAGAATCTCGCGGAGAACCTTATGTAGGTCAAGTGGCAGTTGCGGCTGTCATACTAAACAGGATCCAAAGTGCTTCCTTCCCTAACAATGCTTCTGGGGTCATTTTTGAACCTCGTGCTTTTACAGCCGTAGCGGATGGTCAAATTTGGCTGGAGCCGAATGAACAGGCAAAAGAAGCGGTTATGGATGCAATTAATGGATGGGATCCTTCCGGTCAAGCTTTGTATTATTTCAATCCGAATACGGCTACATCGGACTGGATCTGGACAAGACCGCAAATCAAAAAAATCGGTAAACATATTTTCTGTAAATAGGAGGTGGGCGTATGGGTAAATGGATCGCCATCATATTACTAAGTATTACTACGGTCGGTGCAGGCATTTGGGGCTACAAAGAAAATCAGGACAAAAATGCTATCTTGATCCAAGCTGAAAACAGTTATCAAAGGGCATTTCATGAACTGACTTACAATGTCGATCTTCTCCATGACAAAATCGGTTCAAGCTTAGCGATGAATTCTCGAAACCGGTTATCCCCCCAACTCGCTGAAATATGGAAGATTTCTTCTGATGCAAGTTCAGATGTAGGCCAACTGCCACTGACACTTCTTCCTTTTAATAAAACGGAAGAATTCTTACACGACATCGGTGAGTTTACTTATCGGACAGCTGTTCGAGACCTGGAAAAGAAACCTCTCAGTGAAGAGGAGATTCAGATGCTTGAGGAGCTCCACAAAAAGTCGGGTGAAATTGAAGGGGAACTTAGAAAAGTACAAAATGTCGTAATGAAGGATAATCTAAGGTGGATGGACGTTGAACTTGCGTTAGCTACAAACGATGAGGTCGGAGATAATACCATAGTCAATGGATTCAAGACAGTAGAAAAATCCGTGGATGGCTTCGAAGGATTCGTGACGAATACCAGTCTTGGTTCCTCAGGCCCGGAGAAAAGCTTCCGACACCTCAAAGGTGAAAAAATCGATGAAAAACAAGCGAAGAAAATTGCCAGTCAATGGCTGGAAAAAGTATCCACAGATAAGCTGACGATTACGAAATCAGGAAAAGGCGCCGATGTACCTATGTACACCGCTTCCTTCCAAAACGGTGATAAGAACGGCTACATCGATTTGACGGAAAAAGGCGGACATCCTTTGACGATTATGATCAGCCGTGAAGTGGGAGAGCCTAAAGTCTCGCTATACGAAGCTTCTGAAAAAGCGAAAGAATATGCGAAGGGCCTGGAAATATCGAATTTGGAGCTCGTCGAAAGCAATCAATATGACAACATGGGTGTATTCCGTTTCCTCTACACGCAAAATGATGTCAGGTTCTTCCCTGATTCCGTAGTGGTAAAAGTTGCGCTTGATAACGGGGAAGTGCTGGGTATGAGTTCACGTGATTATTACAACTACCATAGCGAGCGAGAACTCAATGAACCTGAAATCTCATTGGATGAAGCGAGGGAAAAAGTGAATCCAAATGTTGAAATTCAGGAGAATCATCTCTCTGTGATTGAAAATGATATCAACGAACAAGTGCTTTGTTATGAATTCCTGGCGACCATGGAAAATACAACCTACCGTATCTTTATCAATGCCACCAATGGACAAGAAGAAAAAGTGGAAACATTGAAGAAGGCGGAGATGAAGTTCAACCAGGAGGTCTAAAAAAGAACCCTTTGAATAGGGTTCTTTTTTTTATATCTTTAGACCTACAATCTTCCTTTTTTTAGAGAGACATGAGATAATATCATCATGTTTATAGAGGAGGAGCATGATGGAGAATTTGAAGGTGGGGACGCCTCTGACACTGGAGTTGAAAAAATCAGAAGTGGATGAAGTCGATCATTACAAGTGTAAATTGGTGGACTTTGAAGATAGTAAAATTTACATTGATTATCCTGTACATACAAAAACGGGCCGGACAGGCTTTTTTCTGGATGGCACCCAATTCCAAGCAAGCTTCGTCGGTCAAGACCAGTCCGTCTATTGGTTTAAGACAGAAGTGATATCAAGGGAAAAAAGGAATATTCCCGTCATCGGCTTATTTTTCCCGGGTTTGGAAGAATTGAATAGGGTCCAAAGACGCCAATATGTCCGTGTCGATGCATCTGTGGATGTAGCTGTTGAAAAGGATGACCGTTCTTTTTCTACCATCACGAATGATATTAGTGGAGGAGGCGTAATGGTCGTACAAACCCGCTCTGAAAAATTAGCGGAAGAGGAGAAGATCGATATGACTCTTGTCCTTCCTATGAATGGAGGAGAGACCCATTATGTGTTTGCCAAAGGCCAGGTAATCCGAGTCATACCGTCGAAAGATTCCCAGCCTGAAAGGGTTTCTATTGAATTTATCGATATTCATGAAAAGGACAGACAGTTAATTATCAAATATTGTTTTGAACAGCAAATGCTATCACGGGTGAGAGCACTCAAATAAAATGGATTTTCATAGTCGAATTGTGTTATTCTTGACTTTGATCATTAAGCAAAAATTTCAGAGAAAACGCGCTGTGCCAGTGCGTTTTTTCTTTGATAAGACAGATGGAGGATACGGATCGTATGAACACAATGACAATTGCCATTGACGGCCCAGCGGCAGCCGGAAAAAGTACTGTAGCAAAAAAAGTCGCAGAAAAGCTCTCTTTTATTTATGTGGATACAGGTGCTATGTACCGAGCATTGACATGGAAGGCTTTGAAACATGGCGTTTCGCTTGAAGATGAAGCTGGTCTGGCTCGGCTTTTGAGTCAATCTGATTTGAACCTCGTACAAAGTGAAGAAGGACAAAGGGTCATCCTCGACCAACGCGATGTCTCTGAGGAAATCAGGACAGCGGAGGTCACTAATCAAGTGTCGATCGTTGCAAAGCACAAAAACGTTCGCGAAGAAATGGTGCAAAGACAACAAGAACTCGTCAAAGACAAGGGTGTGGTCATGGATGGCCGTGACATCGGAACCCACGTGCTTCCAGACGCCGAAGTGAAGATCTTTATGATCGCTTCTGTCGAAGAAAGAGCAGAAAGGCGTCATAAAGAAAATCTCGATAAAGGTTTTCCGTCCGACCTGAAGCAATTGAAAGAAGAAATTCGTAAACGTGATGAAATCGACTCCAATCGAGAGATTGCACCATTGGTGAAAGCAGAAGATGCGATCGAGATCGATACAACATCCATGAATATCGACGAAGTAGTCGAGGGGATTCTAAATATCGTGAATGAGAAATGGGAGAAGGGGGAGCAGGGATGACTCTATATAAATTAGGAAAAGCCTTGTGCAGCATCATCTTATATCCGATGTACAGAATTAAAGTTGTCGGAAAAAAGAACATTCCTGCAAAAGGTCCAGTCATTATTTGTTCCAATCATATCTCCAATGTGGACCCACCGGTTGTAGGTATAACAAGCAGTCGAAATATTTACTTCCTTGCGAAAGAAGAGTTGTTTAAAAACCCTGTCATCGGGGGTATATTGAAAAAAGTCCATGCTTTTCCGATCAAACGCGGCATGAGGGATAGGAACGCCTTGAGAAAAGGTCTGGATATATTAAAAGAAGGTCATGCACTTGGACTATTTCCCGAAGGAACAAGGCAGAAAAGCGGGGAAATCGGCAAAGGTCTTGCCGGAGCTGGCTTCTTTGCATTGAGGTCTGAAGCTGCGATTGTCCCTTGCGCAATCATCGGTCCATACAAGAAATTCAAGACATTGAAAGTGGTTTATGGAGAACCGATTGATATGACGGAATATCGAGAACAGAAGGCTTCTGCCCAGGTTGTGACAGATCGGATCATGGAAGAAATCAGACAATTGCATAAAATTCATCAATGATGAGGCGTAATCACTTGACAAAATGCTCTAAATATTAGAAGTTAGACAAAAGGGCATTTCTGTATTATTAGGTTGTGTCGGAATTTGAAGGAGGTAGCTTGGTATGGATGAAATGAATCAAGAAGTATCTGGAATGAAAGAATTCTCTGCAGGGGACATCGTGACTGGTAAAGTCGTGAAGATTGAAGAAAAACAAGTCCTCGTAGATGTTGGATATAAAGTCGAAGGTATTGTACCTATCAGTGAATTATCCAGCCTTCATGTAGAAAAAGCTTCAGATGCAGTGAGTGAAGGAGACGAGCTCACTTTGCAGGTGAAAAAAGTAGAAGATGATGAAATCGTACTTTCTAAGCGTGCCGTAGATGCTGATCAGGCATGGGAAGACCTAGAAGCTAAGTTCGAAAGTGGAGAAATCTTTGAAGCTGAAGTTAAAGATGTTGTAAAAGGTGGGCTCGTTGTTGATATCGGCCTACGTGGATTCATTCCAGCTTCTTTGGTTGAAACGTATTACGTTGAAGATTTTGAAGACTACAAAGGAAAAACACTTTCCCTTAAAGTCGTGGAATTGGATCGTGAGCAAAACCGTGTAATCCTTTCCCACCGTGCAGTCGTTGAGCAAGAAGAATCAGCGAAGAAGCATGAAGTGCTACAATCTCTAGAAGAAGGACAAGTCATCGAGGGTACTGTACAGCGTTTGACAGACTTTGGTGCTTTCGTAAATCTTGGAGGTATTGACGGACTTGTACATATCTCCCAGCTATCTCATCAGCATGTGGAAAAAGCATCTGATGTTGTGGAAGAAGGCCAAGAAGTCAAAGTCAAAGTGCTTTCTGTCGATCGTGACAATGAAAGAATCTCTCTTTCACTGAAGGCTACGCAGCCAGGACCATGGCATGACATTACTTCAAAAGTGAATCCTGGGGAAACTCTTGAAGGGACCGTCCGCCGTCTCGTAAGTTTCGGGGCTTTCGTTGAAGTGTTCCCGGGAGTGGAAGGTCTTGTCCACATTTCTCAAATTTCCAACCGCCACATCGGTACACCTGATGAAGTGTTAGAAGAAGGGCAAACGGTTGAAGTGAAAGTTCTCGATGTTGACGAGGATGCCAAGCGTCTTTCATTAAGCATGAAAGAGCTAGAGCGTGACGAAACTCGTGCTGAAATTCAACAGTATGAAAAAGAAGATGACAATTCCGGTTTCTCTTTGAGTGATATGATCGGCGACAAACTTGATAAATACAAAAAATAAGCTCTAGAACAATAGGCTGTTCCTTGAACCAGGCTTGTTGGAAAAGAGTTAAAAAAGCAGGGATGGATATGAGCAGATCTGAAAGGAAGATTGACCATATCCGCCATGCCATCAGTCACGAACGGGAAATTCATAATCATTTTGATGATATCGAAATTGTTCATCAAAGTCTTGCCCGTCTTAATTTCGAAGATATACAGATGAATATACAAGTAGGGGAACTTTATTTAAGTTCCCCTCTTTTTGTTAATGCGATGACTGGCGGTGGCGGAGAAGAGACCATGGCAATCAACCGAAATTTGGCTATAGCTGCAAAAGAGACGGGCATTGGAATGGCTGTCGGTTCTCAAATGTCAGCCTTGAAAAATACCGAAGAGCGAAGAACGTATGAAATAGTTCGAGAAATGAATCCAGAAGGGATCATCTTTGCCAATGTTGGAAGTGAGGCTACTTTAGAGCAGGCAAGGGAAGCAGTTCGTATGCTCCATGCCGATGCTCTGCAAATTCACATCAACACTCTCCAGGAAATGATTATGCCTGAAGGAGATCGTGATTTTTCACATCGGATGCATCGGATTCAGGACATCATCGATTACCTCGACGTTCCAGTGATCGTGAAGGAAGTGGGCTATGGGATGTCTAGAGAAACCGCTGATACACTCTACCAAATGGGGGTTCGTCACCTTGATGTGGGTGGAAGAGGTGGCACCAATTTCTCTAAAGTGGAAAACATGAGGCGGGAGCGGGCATACGCTTCTTTTAATAATTGGGGCATTCCCACTCCGGTATCTGTACTTGAGTCATCTATTTCAGATGATTTGCATGTTTTCGCATCAGGAGGTGTTCGTAACGGACTTGATGGAGCAAAGGCTATGGTACTTGGAGCAGAGGGCTTCGGAATGGCCGGATCCCTGTTAAAGATACTAGTAAATGAAGGAATAGAAGCATTAATCGCGGAAATTCATCATATTTTACATGAATTCAAAATAGCGATGATGCTTCTGAATGCGAGCCATCCTAAGGAGTTAATTGGGAAACCACACGTTATGTTCGGTTATACGAAAGAATGGTACGACCAACGATTAAATTAAACCTATGACCAACTGGTCATAGGTTTTTTTATTTTTCTACGATACTTATTAAACATAAGCTCCCTATTGTGGAAGACTTAGTTTTGAGGTGTTTTCTTGGTTCGTTGCCGTGTTGGGCGTTAGGGGTGATCGGGAAGCAAATCGCTTTCCTGTGGGGGAGTGGCGAGCTTCCTCGGACTGCGTCCTGCGGGATCTCACCTATCTCCTTTCTCCCACGGGACTCTCGCAGCTTCCCAACGACCCCTTTTATAAATGGAGCAACGAACCCCTTCTGTCAGAAGGACTGTCTTCCTCTATCGCTTTGGTTATATCTGGAAAGTTTTCAATATCAAATTTTTTAATCCAAATACCTGAACCGGCGGCTTAATCTACCCACTTCCATTAAGTTGGTAATCAACTGTTTCACGAGGTGGTTTCGAGACACTCACATGGCAAAGGGGCGAAGTGGAATGGCGAGACTCCTGCGGGAAAAAAGTGCTTGGTGAGACCCCGCAAGGCGTAGCCTGAGGAGGCTTACCGCGCTTCCGCGGAAAGCGAGTCATTCCCCGCAGCCCCATTCACTCATCAAACATCTCGAAATCAAGTCTTACACAATCCTGCCATATTCTTCAATAACTAATCATTCCAACCGCTGCTTACAGACCATTTCTTAATAGAAAATGTTTAAAGCTTTCCTGAACCACACATAATAAATGGTGAAGCTTGGGAGGTGTGGGGTCTTGGAGGCAACGTTTTATTGGTTTGCTTGGTCATTAACAGTCATCGCCGTTTTTTTCATTCAACGTCGGAAACTGAAACGCGATTTGTTATTCATTTTGGGTGTTTTCATGTGTACATATGACATGCTTTCTTGGAGTCAGGAAGGACAATTTTACTTTCACGTACTTATCCTCCTCATCTTAGGGACTTATCTTTTTATATCGGTGAAAAAGTCTATGTTTGATTATTTCTGGCCTTTCATTCTCAGCGTGGGTTATGCGGCTGTCTGGATGTTTCTCATTGTCCATCCTGTTTGGGTGAACTTCCCGGGAATTTCTTTGGTCCTTCCTGTAATCGTAGGTCTCCTTCGAATGTTCATTAAGGATGTAGGCGGCCAGATGGGGCTGTGGATGTTAACAAATGCCGGTGGCTCCCTATTTTCTTTTCTGATCTTCGCCCTTTACCAAAACGAAGCGCTGATTGATACTCATGTCATGCTTTCCCTCGCAATTAAAGGGGTGTTTGTACTGCTCCTTTTTCATGGAGTGGATCAATTGAAGAGATTGATACGTAAAAAAAGAAAATCCATATCTAAAGGAGCTGCTTTTGTGTGAATGAATACACCTATCCAATCATTTTAGGAATCCTTGTTGGTACAGCTCTTCGTGTATTTATGCTGCGTACCGATTACAGGCAGTATCCGACTTACCTTCATGGGAAGATTATCCACTTATCCTTAGGGTTTATTGCAGCTGCGCTTGGTACGATCGCGATTCCTTCTATTATGGAAAAGGAATTCACCGCCGTCACTTTCTTGACCTTAGCTGCTTCTCAATTCCGGGAAGTACGCAACATGGAGAGAAATACATTGACGGAAATGGATTCTTATGAGCTGGTCCCGCGTGGTAATACGTATATTGAAGGAATAGCGGTTGCTTTCGAGAGCAGAAATTACCTCGTTATTTTCACTTCTTTTGTCGTCACCCTTTGTTATTTAGCGCTCAATATTTGGGTGGCATTAGGAGCGGCTGTTGTATGCTTTCTTCTATCTGGAATGTTGATGAGTGGTTCGAAGCTTTCGGATATTGTAACAGTAGAGGAGAAATCCATTTCCTTCGATGGAGCAGGATTGTATGTCGATAATATTTATATTATGAACATCGGTTTACCTGAGCGTCAGGAAGAGATTATGAAATATGGAATGGGCTTTGTGTTGACTCCTAAAGAATTCAGCGTCCGTTCAACTATTGCAAACCTTGGGCAAAGGCAGGCCATCTTGCACGATGTATCTGTCACCCTGGGGGTTTTCAGGGATTCAGGTACTCCCGCTCTTGTGCCATTGATTAAAAGAGACTTGAATGATGGGAGAATTGGGGTATTCATTCTTCCTCAAGAGAAGGATTCAAAACGAGCGAAAGAGATTATTGAACACGTACCTGTCCTTGAAAACGCAATTCAAATGCCTTCGAAAAAAGGTAGGAGGAATCTTTCATGAAAATGGAGAAGGCCATATTGGCATCTGTGACTACGGAAGAAAATCGAGTCCACGGCAGTGCTGCTGTGTTTAAATGTGATACAAAGGAAGAGATGGAAGCTGTGGCAGCAAACTTAGAAGCCATTTTAGATGGAATTGCTCATGCATTAAGTGATCAACTCTATATTATCGTCAAGCATTGAGAAAGAATTGTTTCTTTTTCTAAAGTTTGCTAAGATAAGAAAGTTAATGGCTTCCTGCTGTTCTTCGGAAGATGGGCTGTTAAACCATCGCCCGGGGGAGAGCAGTATTTTTATGCTTTTCACTACTGAGGAAACATGGAATAATGAAATTAGAAATAAAGAAAGGATGATCCTTTCATGAGAAAATCAGTAATTGCTATTGTAGGACGGCCGAATGTTGGGAAATCAACGATATTCAACCGACTGGTCGGAGAAAGAATCTCTATTGTAGAAGATACGCCCGGTGTCACGAGAGACCGGATTTATGCAGAAGCCGAGTGGTTGACCACACGATTCAATGTCATCGATACCGGTGGAATTGAACTTGGGGACGAGCCGTTGCTCGTGCAAATGAGAGCCCAGGCTCAAGTAGCTATTGATGAAGCGGATGTCATCGTTTTTATGGTGAACGGCCGTGATGGAATTACAGGGGCTGACGAAGAAGTCGCCAAACTTCTATTTAAATCAAATAAACCGGTCGTTCTTGCAGTGAACAAGGTAGATAATCCTGAAATGAGAGAAAACATTTATGAATTTTACTCTCTCGGTTTTGGCGAACCTTTCCCGATCTCGGGGACACACGGACTGGGACTTGGAGACATGCTTGATGAAGTTGTGAAGCATTTCCCTGAAAAAATACAGGAAGAGATTGATGATGATACCATTCGTTTCAGCTTAATCGGCCGACCGAATGTAGGGAAATCATCGCTCGTAAACAGTCTCCTTGGTCAGGAACGCGTCATTGTCAGTGATATCGCAGGTACGACAAGGGATGCCATAGATTCTCCTTTCACGAAAGACGATCGGGATTATGTGATCATTGATACAGCTGGAATGAGAAAACGAGGCAAAGTTTATGAGACGACTGAAAAGTACAGCATCATGAGAGCACTGAAGGCAATTGAACGCTCAGATGTAGTCCTGACACTAATTGATGCAGATGCAGGCATTCAAGAACAAGATAAAAAGATTGCGGGCTATGCCCATGAAGCTGGAAAAGCTGTCATTATCGTTGTCAACAAATGGGATACCATAGAAACAGAAGAAAAAACAATGAAAGAGTTTGAAGATAAGGTCCGGGATCAATTCCGCTTCCTTGATTATGCTCCCATTGTCTTTCTATCTGCCAAAACGAAAAAAAGGATCCACACGTTGATTCCTAAAGTTCTGGAAGCAAGTGAGAATCATGCAAAGCGTGTGCAGACGAATCTTCTTAATGAAGTCATCATGGACGCCCTTGCTATGAATCCTTCTCCATCCATCAAGGGGCAGAAGCTGAAGATCTTTTATGCCACTCAAGTTTCTGTGAAGCCGCCAAGTTTTGTTGTATTCGTCAATGAACCTGAATTGATGCACTTCACCTATGAGCGATTTTTAGAAAATAGAATTCGTGAAGCCTTCGGTTTTGAAGGAACGCCAATCAAGATTTTTGCGAGAAGACGTAGCTGATTCATTCAGAAAGGGAGTAGGTAGAATGGAGAAAGTAGCTGTACTTGGTGCGGGGAGCTGGGGCACAGCTCTTGCCCTCGTTCTTGCTGATAATGGGCATGAGGTTCATCTCTGGACACATAGGGAGAGCCTTGCTGAAAAAATCAACCAAACGCATCGGAATGAAAAATACTTGAAAGATATTGATCTGCCTCACTCGATTACCGCAAGCCATGATCTGGGAGCCACTGTTGAGAATGCCAAACATGTCATCTTAGTCGTTCCTACGAAGGCTATGCGAGAAGTCTGTGGGCAGTTAAAGCAAGTCCTTACCGAGAAAGTGATCATTACTCACGCTTCAAAGGGGATAGAGCCTGGTACTTATAAGCGTGTTTCGGAAGTGATTTCCGAAGAGATCCCTAAAGAAAAGTATGAAGATATCGTAGTTCTCTCCGGTCCTAGTCATGCGGAAGAAGTGAGTCTCAGGCAGCCAACAACCGTAACCGTTTCTTCAGAGGAACTAGAAGTCGCGGAAAAAGTGCAAGACCTCTTCATTAACCGGCAATTCCGCGTGTACACATCTCCTGATCTTGTGGGTGTGGAACTTGGAGGCGCATTGAAAAATATAATTGCCCTTGGTGCTGGTATTTCTGATGGCCTTGGTTACGGAGATAATGCTAAAGCAGCTTTGATTACAAGAGGACTTGCAGAGATCGCCCGTCTTGGAACTTCCATGGGAGCGAACCCGCTCACCTTCTCCGGCTTGACAGGAATTGGAGACCTTATCGTAACTTGTACGAGCTCCCACAGCCGAAATTGGAGGGCTGGGAATAAGCTTGGACAAGGATACCCATTGGACGAGGTTTTGGATCAAATGGGAATGGTCGTTGAAGGAGTTAGGACGACAAAGGCCGCTTTTCAACTTGCACAAGAGCAAGGGGTGGAAATGCCGATCACTTCAGGGATCTACAGGATTCTATTTGAATCGGCTGATCCAAGAGATGTCGTCGATGAATTGATGACAAGGATTCGTCGTCATGAAATGGAGGATTTGACAAATATTCTTGATGAAAAAATGAATGACTGACACATATCGACTCCCGTGCATATACTACACAGAACCTAACGCACGAGGAGGTCAATTGTTCATGAATGATTTTCAAAAGAATATTTTTGATCATCTGAAGAAAAAGGCAAACATCGACCCAGAAGATGTCTTCAAAGTGGCGAATTCTGTACAGAATGCTGATTTCAGTGATGAAAAGACGGTCAGACGTCTTGTTCGCCAGCTCGCAAAGGTTGCTAATAAGAATGTGTCAAAATCGAAGGAAGATAAAATCGTTGAAGCAATCACGAAACAAAACATGCCTTTGGATATGAATACCTTAGGCAAGTTTTTAAAATGATTACGAACCAATAGGCGCCTGAGGAGGCGGTCCTTCATTCGTATGCATAAGATATTACGCAGCAATCATTACGCATGAGCTGGTCAGGGGATTGTTTAGTCAACCGGGGCAAACCGTTTGCCCCGGATTTTTTTGTGCTTTTTTTCCAATTGAATGTCCCCATAAATCTCAATGTTCATTTCATATAGGCACCCCTTTGTGTAAGATTCCGTTTAAAGATAACCGGGGCTCGTTTGCTGTATTGGGAGGTAGGGGTGGTTGGGAAGCCACTCGTCCAGCTTCATCGCCCGCCCCATGAAAAGCGGACCTTTTCCCGCAGCCACTAGTCATACAGACATCTCGAAATCAAGTCTTCAACAATCCTGTCATTTGCTTTAATAACTAATCACCATCTATCAATGGTGAACGGAGACATTCTGAAAAAGGCTGTAAGAATGGATTGAAAGACTGATAGACTCTGTTTTCTCATCTGTCCGTTTATGGAGACTTGTGGTATAATACCAACAGCAAAGTGTGCTTGAAGGAGGAAGAGCTGTGTCAGAATCAATGCTCAAAATGTACATATCCTTCGCAGGGATTATTTCATTGTTCCTGGCTGTTGGTTTAATTTATGTAAGCAGGTATAAATTAAAGGGTTTTCTATCTATAATGATCGCTGTTTTCGCTTATTTGTTTATGATTTTCGGAGGAATCATCATTCTTTATATCGTCCTGAGCGGACCGACGGCATAACAGGAGGGAAAAACAACATGAAACGCTTGGTATTCATATTATTGCCCTTGACGGCATTGTTGCTTACCGGATGTTTATATCCACAGAGCAACTTGGCGAAGAATCAGGTGCCGAATGATCAGCAGCTTGAGATGGTTCAGAATGCTGTTGATGAGTATCAGGAGAAGAAGAGCGGTCTCCTGCCTATTAAAACAAAGGACCAGGACACGCCGATCTTTCAAAAATATCCGATTGAATTCAGTAAGTTGAAGGAAATGAATCTTCTGAGTGATTTACCTGGGACTTCCTTTGAAAACGGAGGCCATTATCAATATGTCATCATCCATCCCGAAACAGATCCGACCGTGAAAGTGCTGGACCTTCGTACAACGGAAGAGGTGCGCTCTTTGCAGGTCAAAGTGAAGTTTTACCGTGATAATAACAAATACCCACCCTTCGGTGATTTCGTAGCTCCAGGGGTGTATGAACTGGATCATGAGAAAATTGGAATGGACGAGCCGCCAATGGTCAACAGCCCTTACTCTGAACAAAAACTGCCTGTTTTCTTAGATGAACAAGGAAAAGTGTATATTGATTACCGTAAAGATCTATACACTTATCTTAGAAATGAAGACCACAGTTACGAGCAAGGGGAAGATATCCGTTACTTACTGACGGATCATACCCCATTTGTCCCTGCATATTCGACAACCTATACAGTAGAAAATGGTGAGCCAGTGTTTTCAAATGCTCAGTCATCGACATGATTGTGAACCGTTCCTGCATAGAGGAACGGTTTTTTTCATAGATTTTAAGTGAGCATAAACTAAACTTGAGCATATCCTTCCTATCCAGCGTTTCTCTTCTCCTGTTTATGCGAATCATCTATGATTGTTCGTCCAGGATGAGTTTCCGTACTTATAATTTCTTGCATATTTCACTAGGACAACGTCATAGAATTAGATTGTCTAGGCTTGTATGAAGGTGAAATTTTATTTGGGAGGGGATCCTTTGGAAAAGGTTGATATCTTCAGTGATATTTCCAAACGGACAAATGGAGATATTTATTTAGGAGTCGTCGGGGCTGTTCGTACAGGAAAATCAACATTCATAAAAAAATTCATGGAGCTCGTTGTTTTACCCAATATGGAGGAAGAATCGGAGCGTGAGCGTGCATTAGATGAATTGCCTCAAAGCGCAGCTGGGAAGACGATTATGACAACAGAACCTAAGTTTGTCCCTAATACGGCGGCAAACATCAATATTGATGATCACCTTGACATCCGCGTCCGCATGGTCGATTGTGTCGGTTATGCCGTGAATGGAGCGGTCGGGTATGAAGATGAGCACGGACCAAGAATGATTCATACACCTTGGTATGAAGAGGCGATCCCTTTTCATGAAGCAGCGGAAATCGGTACGCAGAAAGTAATCCAGGAGCATTCGACCATTGGGATCGTCGTGACTACAGACGGGACCATCGGTGAAATCGCACGGGCAGATTACGTGGAAGCCGAAGAGAAAATCGTAGAAGAGTTGAGGGAAGTCGGAAAACCTTTCATCATGATTGTAAACTCCGCACAGCCTCACCATCCGAATACGGAAAAATTGAGGGCGAACCTGTCCGAAAAATACGATATCCCCGTCCTCGCATTATCCGTAGAAAGCATGCGGGAGAACGATGTGCAAAGTGTTCTGCGTGAAGCATTATTCGAATTCCCAGTGCTTGAAGTGAATGTGAATTTACCAAGCTGGGTGATGGTTCTTGATTCCCGCCACTGGTTGAGGAACAACCTTCAATCGGCGATTGAAGATACGGTCAAGGATATCAAGCGATTACGGGATGTGGATACGGTCGTAGGAAACTTCGATCAATACGAGTACATTACAGGTGCTCATATATCAGGGATGGACCTCGGGGAAGGGATTGCTGAAATCGATCTTCAAGCGCCGGAACATTTGTATGATCATGTATTAAAGGAAATTGTCGGAGAGGAAATCCGAGGAAAAGATCATTTGCTTGAGATCATGCAGGATTTCTCACATGCGAAGAGAGAATATGACCAAGTGGCGGATGCCTTACAGATGGTCAAACAAACGGGGTATGGAATCGCTGCACCGACTTTAGAAGATATGACGCTTGATGAACCTGAAATCATCAGACAAGGCTCGAGGTTCGGTGTAAGGCTGAAAGCTGTCGCACCGTCGATCCATATGGTTAAAGTGGATGTCCAATCAGAGTTTTCACCGATCATCGGGACAGAAAAACAAAGCGAAGAGCTCGTGAGGTATCTCATGCAGGACTTTGAGGAAGATCCACTATCCATTTGGAATTCAGATATCTTTGGCAGATCTTTGAGTTCGATCGTCCGTGAAGGCATCCAGGCTAAACTGGCACTCATGCCGGAAAATGCAAGATACAAATTACAGGAAACGCTCGAGCGTATCATCAACGAGGGATCTGGTGGTATGATCGCAATCATTTTATAACGGCTCCGTGTGAGCCGTTTTTAATTTTGTTTTTTAAAAGCCGCGTGCTATTTCTTCGGCAAAGAAGCTTGAAAAGAACTGAATGAGTATAAATGTGGGTTATATTTTTCATCTGAGAAAAAGGGCGTTACCTTCCATTTTTGTGCTCAAAAACACCAGAAATGCTTATTTTTCAATGTTTTTAAGAAAAAAATTATGAAGTTTAAAGGATTTTTCAAGGTGGATGTCGTAATTACCTATGTGAAGATCAATAAAGTTGTGAAAACCCCGTCATATCAATGTTTTAGATGGTTTACCACTGGAAGAAGATTATGGCAGGTTACACCAGAAATGAAGCGTAATTCAGCTCGGAAGTCGCGTTGTTACGCGTTTTTAACACGATTGTCTATTGAATTTCGCTTTAAACTCGTTTATTATAAGGCTTGTCATCAAAAGATGGCACCTAAATAAACATTTGAAGTGGATGAAACCACTTGAATGAGTTAAACCTTCTTGGGAGGAGGTGAATGGCATGAATAAAACAGATCTAATCAACGCTGTATCTGAAAAAGCTGATCTTTCTAAGAAAGATGCTACACAAGCTGTGGATTCTGTATTCGAATCTATCATGGATTCACTTAAAGACGGTGATAAAGTCCAATTAATTGGATTCGGTAACTTCGAAGTACGTGAGCGCGCGGCACGTAAAGGCCGTAACCCACAAACTGGAGAAGAAATCGAAATCTCCGCAAGCAAAGTACCAGCTTTCAAACCTGGTAAAGCCCTTAAAGATGCGGTAAAATAATAGCTACATAGGGCTTCGAAAAAGGGTGCATGTGCACCCTTTTTCTTTTTATTTTTATTAAAAAACTGCAATGAGGTCATAATGATGATGAGGCCTTTGATTTGAAGTGTTAAACAAGGTGGATGTTTTGACAAAAGTCCCCTTTGTAAGAGATAGTAATGATACTAGAAGGAGGCGATCCTTATGACTACATCCAATAATGATTTCTTCGTCATAAAAGCCCTTGAAGATGGCGTGAATGTCATCGGTTTGACCCGCGGTACGGATACGCGTTTCCACCACTCCGAAAAGCTTGACAGTGGGGAAGTAATGATCGCTCAATTTACCGAGCATACTTCTGCTGTGAAAGTACGTGGAAAAGCTGTGATTCAAACAAGCCATGGGGAAATGACGAATGATGCAGAGTGACCATTCGCTCTGCGAACGTATACATAGTAAACAGTAAAAGGTCAAATATGCTATAATGGGAATGGTTTAATAGTGTTCAGGAAGGGACAAGGTGATCAAGTTGAATTCTTCAGATAATGACATCAAACAACTCAAACGAAAAATTGCATCGAAAGTTCGCCACCCTTATTTGGTACGTTTTATCCCTGAGCCGACAATAGATGAAGACAAGCTTGTGATCCTTTCTTCGATCATGGATCACACGAATTTGACGGAAGTAAAAAAAGAGCAGTATATCATTACAACGATGCTTGTTCAGATTGCTCTTGATACACATGACCTCGTTACCTTATCAGATGAAGACGATGATCGCGACATCGTTCGCAGCCGACAATTGACGGTACTTGCCGGCGATTATTATAGCGGCCTCTATTATTATCTGCTCTCCCAACTTGACGATATTCCTATGATTCATACGCTTGCGGGCGCAATCAAGGAAATCAACGAATTGAAGATGGAACTTTATTATAAAGATGTGGAGTCCTTCCAAGAATTTTTAGAAGGGTTGAAAAAAATCGAGTCGCTTCTCATTCAAAGGGTTGCTTCGTATGTCCAGAAGACAGCCATTAATGATATGGCGGGTGAATGGTTATTAGCTAAAAAATTGCTGGAAGAAAAGCGCAGCTATCAGGAAGGGAATTTTTCCCCGCTCATCGATGCGCTTATCAAGCGGCCGGCATTGCTTGGAAACAGTGGTCAAGTTTTGGTGAACATTGAACAAATGCTACAAAGCCATATGCATCGTTTAGAAGCTACAATCACCCAGCTTCCCGTCCATTTCAACTGGCTGAAATCTTACATGAACGCGGCCATTCATCATCAATTCAACCATAGACAGATAGCGGAAGAAGGGTGAACATGGAACCACAATCAAAAGAAGAACGAGTACATCACGTATTTGAAAAAATTTATGAACGATACGACAGCATGAATTCAATTATTTCCTTTCAGCAGCACCGGTTATGGCGTAATGATGTTATGAAACGAATGAATGTTAAAAAGGGTGACCATGCGCTTGATGTGTGCTGTGGTACGGGTGACTGGACGATGGCATTAGCAAAGGAAGTCGGTACTGAGGGAAAAGTCATCGGCCTTGACTTCAGTGAAAACATGTTATCGGTCGGAATTAAGAAAAAGCTTGATGGTAGAGTCAAACAAGTCGAATTCCAGCATGGAAATGCCATGAACTTGCCTTATGAAGATCACCAGTTCGACTTTGTCACGATTGGCTTCGGATTACGAAATGTACCGGATTATCGACAAGTATTAAAAGAAATGTACCGTGTTGTAAAGCCTGGAGGTAAAGTGGTCTGTTTGGAAACATCACAACCGACCAATCCAGTCTTCAAAAAGCTCTATTATTTCTATTTCGGTAAAATCATGCCTGTATTCGGTAAGCTTTTCGCCAAAAGTTATCAGGAATACAGCTGGCTTCATGAATCAGCCAAAGATTTTCCTGGTAAAAAGGAATTGAAAACCATGTTTGAAGAAGTAGGGTTCAAAAATGTAACTGTAAAATCCTATACGGGCGGCGTTGCAGCCATGCATATGGGGGAAAAGCAATAACTAAGGATGAAATGCCATGAAACTAGCAATGATTTACTCTTTTCTTAAAAATGATTTAGCAGTGATCGAAGAGGCTGTAAACGACACGATTAAATCGGACAATCCAGTACTCAGGGAAGCATCCAGCCAATTGTTGCAAGCAGGAGGGAAGCGCATCCGTCCTGTCTTTGTCTTGCTAGGCGGTAAATTCGGGGATTATGATATCGAACGAATGAAAGCCGTCGCCGTCTCTTTGGAACTTATACATACCGCATCACTTGTCCATGATGATGTCATCGATGAAGCTGAGCTGAGGCGAGGGGCACCTACGATCAAATCAAGATGGGATAATCGGATAGCTATGTACACAGGAGACTATATATTTGCGAGGTCACTAGAGAATTTATCCGTGCTTGAAAACCCACGTGCTCATCAAATTCTTGCCGGCACGATGGTTGAATTATGCTTAGGGGAAATTGAACAGATTCGGGATAAATATAATATCGAACAAAACCTACGCACTTATCTTAGACGGATCAAAAGGAAAACCGCCTTGCTCATCGCTGCCAGCTGCAGGCTCGGTGCTATAGCTGCAAATGCAGATCCTGCCCATGAGCGTGCCCTTTATCAGTATGGGTACTATGTCGGCATGTCTTATCAAATCATCGATGATGTACTGGATTTTACAGCATCTGAGAAGGAATTAGGGAAACCCGCAGGCAGTGATCTTCTACAAGGGAACATTACTCTACCTGTACTTTTTTCTATGGAAGAGAAAGAGTTCAAGAAGGAATTGGATGTTGTTTTCCAAAAGAAAGAGGAGCTGACACCTGATCAACTTCAGCACTTGATCAAGAAAGTACAGTCTAATGGTTCGATTGAACGATCATTAGAACTGAGCGATCGCTATTTGAAAAAAGCTTATCAATCCTTGAACAAGCTACCGGCGAACCGTGCAAAACAGACCTTGAAAGGGATTGCAAAGTATATTGGTAAAAGAAGGGCATAAATCTATTGCCTTTCTTGCCTTTGTTTGATAGACTTTTTTATGGCACTTATTAAAAGCGCTTTCACACTATACATAAGATGAGGTGTTTGTCATGGAAAAGACTTTTTTGATGGTTAAGCCAGATGGTGTACAACGCAATTTGATCGGTGACATTACAGCAAGATTTGAACGTAAAGGATTTAAATTGGCAGGGGCCAAGTTAATGGCTATTCCTACAGAACTTGCCGAAGAGCATTATGGAGAACATAAGGAAAAACCATTCTTCGGTGAGCTTGTAGACTTCATTACATCAGGTCCTGTCTTCGCAATGGTTTGGGAAGGCGAAGATGTCATTGCAACGGCACGTACAATGATGGGAGCTACAAAGCCTTCTGAGGCTGCTCCAGGAACCATCCGTGGTGATTATGGTGTAACAGTTGGGAAAAACGTCATCCATGGCTCTGATTCGAAAGAAAGTGCTGAAAGAGAAATCGGTTTGTTCTTTGATGAAAAAGAACTCGTCGATTACGAAAAAGATTCACTTAACTGGATCTACTAATGAAAAAGCCACCTTCCAAAGGTGGCTTTTTTTATTTCATAAACATAAGAAAACAGCTACTTGCTTTCCTGTGGGGATGACGGAGAGATTCCTCGAGCTAAAGCTCTGCTGGGTCTGTCCAGCTAAAGCCAATCCATTCCCGCGAGAGTCTCGCAGCTTTCCAATCCCCATTCCATGAAGGTGAGAAACGAACCCCTTTTAACTTGTATGGCAAAGGGCGGAAGCGAACCTTTTCCCGGAGCCCTTAAACTTCTACAAACATCTCGAAACGGAGTCATCAAGAATAGGGAGCTTTTGTTTAATCATGGGGGTTTACTCGTTTACAACCTGAGGAAGCTGGAGTACGCTTAAATGGAATAAGCAGAGGGAGTTTTGGGGATGAGTCAAGATTACATACATTTCATAGATAAAGTCCATAGAAAAACAGGTGTCGATTTATCACAGTACAAGGAAGCCCAAATGAAGCGGCGACTGACTTCTTTAAGGGAGAAGCGCGGTCATCATGACTTCAATAGTTATTTTAATGCTCTGGAAAAGGATGCTTTTTTACTGGATGAATTATTGGATCGTATGACCATTAATGTTTCTGAATTTTATAGGAACAGAAAGAGGTTTGAAGTTCTCGAACATAAGGTCATTCCATATCTACATCAACAAAAACAAAAGTTGCGTATATGGAGTGCTGCTTGCTCCACAGGTGAAGAACCGTACACGTTGGCTATGATATTGAATCGTTACATGCCTCTTGATCAAGTAGAAATTCTAGCCACAGACCTTGATCTCAATGCCTTAAAAAAAGCAGAAGAAGGACTGTACCACGAAAGGTCTTTGAAAGAAGTGGCACCAGATATACTTAGAAAGTACTTTAGGAAAGAAGGCAGCTTCTATAGAGTTCGTGATGATATCAGAAAAAGTGTCACCTTTAAAAAGCACAATCTCTTAGCTGATCGGTATCAAAAGGGTTTTGATCTGATTGTTTGCCGGAATGTGATGATCTATTTTACGGAAGAAGCGAAACAGAAAATCTACAAAAACTTCAACAACTCCCTAGTAGATGGGGGAATCTTCTTTGTCGGAAGCACAGAGCAGATTATTTCACCACAAACGCATGGATTTGAAGTTTATGACACGTTTTTTTATAGAAAATGGCAAAAAAAAGAGACGGGAAACGCTTTCTAATCTTATTTTATAAAAATTCCGATATTTTAACGACACAAACCTACATCCATATGATATAGTAGTATCTAAAATTTAGAACACCCCCTTTAAGGGGATGAATACATAGGAGGTACGTTTATGCGCTACTTGACCGCTGGTGAATCACATGGAAAGCAACTGACTACAATTATCGAGGGAATTCCCTCTCATCTTCCTTTATTGAGAGAGCAAATAAATGAATCATTGATCAGACGCCAAGGCGGATACGGGCGTGGGAAACGTATGCAAATCGAAAAAGACTTAGTAGAAATTACGAGTGGGGTTCGTCATGGATATACTCTTGGCTCCCCCATCACTCTCGTCGTAAATAATGATGACTTTAAACACTGGACGGACATTATGGGTGAAGATCCTCTACCGGAGGACACACAGAAGATTCGTCGAACAGTGACGAAACCTCGTCCGGGTCATGCGGATTTGAATGGCGGAATGAAGTACGGTCATCGAGATATGAGGAACGTGCTCGAACGTTCGTCAGCAAGGGAAACAGCAGCTCGTGTTGGGGCAGGCGCCGTTGCCAAGGTGCTTTTAAAAGAACTTGGCATTGAAGTGACCGGATATGTGCGTGAAATCGCAGGCATTGTATCAGATGTTGACGAAAACCTGACATTGCAACAACGGAGAGAAATTTCAGAGGCATCGCCCGTCCGTACTTTCGACGAAAAAGCGGCAGAGAAAATGATGCATGCGATTGATGAAGCGAAGAAAGAAGGAGACTCCATTGGTGGGGTAACTGAGGTTTATGTAGAAGGAATGCCACCTGGAATCGGTTCTTATGTTCAGTATGATCGAAAACTGGATGCGAAAATCGCTGGATCTGTGATGAGTATTAACGCCTATAAAGGGGTCGAATTCGGGATCGGTTTTGAAGCCGCTCGTAGAAACGGAAGCGAAGTTCATGATGAGATTTTATGGAGCGAGGAACGAGGTTACTACCGTCGTACCAATCGCCTCGGAGGCTTTGAAGGTGGAATGACCACGGGCATGCCGATTGTCGTTAAAGGGGTCATGAAGCCAATCCCGACCTTGTACAAGCCTTTACAGAGTGTCGATATCGAAACCAAAGAACCGTTTAACGCAAGTATTGAACGCTCCGATTCCTGCGCCGTCCCGGCAGCTTCTGTCGTCATGGAGCATATCGTAGCTTTTGAGCTGGCTCAAGCCATTACAGATGAATTTCCAGCCGACTACTTCCCTCGTCTGAAACGTGCTGTCGATGACTACCGCAAGGAAGTACGTGAATTTTAATGGCTTCTGTTACGGTCCGATCAAGTAGTCATGACTATGAAGTTTTGATTGGAGATGGTCTGCGGCATAATTTGAGTGAGTTCATCTCATCCGATTACACTTCTATATTAGTCATTACAGACAGTACGGTTAAGGATCATTACTTGCAAGATGTGAAAGGAAGCTTATCAGAGGCAGCTTCTGTATTTACTGCAGTCGTTCCTGCAGGAGAGTCTTCGAAAAGCATGGGCAGGTATGAAGAACTTCTTGACAGATGTGTAGAGCTGAAATTGGATCGCAAATCTCTCATCATCGCCCTCGGTGGAGGGATGGTCGGGGATTTGGCAGGATTTGTAGCATCCACGTACTTACGCGGTATTGATTACATCCAAATGCCCACGACAATCCTGGCTCATGATAGCAGTGTAGGCGGAAAAGTAGCCATCAATCACTCTGAAGGAAAGAACTTGATTGGTTCCTTTTATCACCCTGTGAAAGTCATTTACGATATCGAAACGATCCAAACGTTGCCGGAGAGTGAAATCCGTTCTGGGTATGGGGAAGTGATCAAGCATGCTTTTCTAAGTGATGATGAATGGACCCGGCGCCTGTTAAAAGCAAATCTTTCTGAACTTTCTGTGGACCAGTTAGAGAATGATTTAATGAAAGGGATCCAGGTGAAGGCTTCGATCGTAGAAAAGGATGAAAGAGAAGCCGGAATCAGGAAGTACTTGAATTTAGGTCATACCCTTGCTCATGCCATTGAAGCTGAGCTTGGTTACGGTGAAATCACCCATGGGGAAGCTGTGGCCGTAGGTCTGTTATTTATGATGAAGGTGAGTAACGATATTAAAGGCGCGCAGCTTCCTATCAAAGCCTATAAGGAATGGTTGGATCAAAATCATTATCCAATTTCCGTTTTAACCAGGATCCGTCCTGAACGAATGTTGGAAAGAATGATGTTTGATAAGAAAACCCTCCGGCGGAAAATTAATTTCGTCCTACTTCATGAACTGAGTGACCCTTATGTTGTGGAAGTCGAGGAGGAGCAACTACTAGAACAGATGTCTCTTTTAATAAACGAGGTGAGTGGAGAATGATGATTCGAGGTGTAAGGGGAGCGACAACGGTTGAAAGAAATGAACATGATGAAATTGTAGAACAATCCTATCAATTGCTTCGAGATGTCATAGCTTCTAATTATATTAAAGCAACGGATGTTGTTTCGGTCTATTTTACAGTGACGGAGGATCTGAATGATGCTTTTCCTGCAAAGTCCCTGAGGAAAATAGACGGATGGACGTATGTCCCGGTCATGTGCATGCGGGAAATTCCTGTGCCTGGTAGTCTTGAGAAGTGTATCAGGGTCATGGTGACCGTACAAACGGAAATTTCCCAAAAAGATATTCAGCATATCTATCATAATGATGCAAAACAACTGAGACCAGATCTAAAGAGTTGAGAGGAGTATCCCAATGAAAGCCAAAGACATTCTAAAGAATATGAAACCATACAAGCCAGG
This sequence comes from Halobacillus litoralis, assembly GCF_009856415.1. Classification (GTDB taxonomy): domain Bacteria; phylum Bacillota; class Bacilli; order Bacillales; family Halobacillaceae; genus Halobacillus; species Halobacillus litoralis_C. The sequence continues at coordinate 588,293 of NZ_WMEZ01000001.1, forward strand.
GAAAGGTATTGAGGAAGTGAAGAAGGAATTCGGTTTGGATCGAATCGTTAAACTTGCTTCCAATGAAAATCCATTCGGTTTCTCTCCTGTGGTTGAGAAAGAATTGCCGAAGTTGATCTCGAATTTAGAAATTTACCCTGATGGATATGGCGCAGAAATCAGAAAGAAAGTCGCCCGTTTCGTCGGTGTGGAAGAGAACCAGTTGATTTTCGGAAATGGTTCAGATGAAGTGGTTCAAATCATTTGCCGTACATTCCTTGAGCCGGGTGCCAACACAGTTATGGCGACACCGACGTTCCCGCAGTATCGCCATAATGCTTTGATTGAAGGTGCGGAAGTCAGAGAAGTCCCACTGATCGATGGTCACCATGATTTAGAAGGCATGCTTCAAAATATCGATGAGCAAACACGTGTCCTATGGATTTGCACGCCCAATAATCCGACAGGTGTCCATATTGACCAAACGACATTGCAGTCGGTTCTGGAACGGACGCCTGATCACGTTCTTGTTGTTATTGATGAAGCATATTACGAATACTTGGAAGCGGAGGATGCCTTTGATTCCATAGAAGCGTTGAACCACTATCCAAACCTGATGGTCCTTCGCACTTTCTCTAAAGCATACGGTTTAGCAGGTTTACGAATCGGCTATGGTGTGGGACACCCAGAGGTCATTCAGATTCTTGAGCCTTCCCGCGAGCCTTTCAATACTTCAACGGTTGCGCAAGCGGCTGCTCTCTTAGCCTTGGATGATCAGAAGTTTATTAAAGAGACGGTTGATGAAAACCGGAAAAATAAAAAAGCTTTGATGCAGTTCTGTGATGATCATGGGTTGGGTTATTTCGATACCCAGGCGAATTTCCTTTTGATCCACTTGCCTTGTAGTGGAGATGAAATGTTCGAATACTTGTTAACAAAAGGGTTTATCGTACGCTCTGGGGAAGCGCTAGGTTTGCCGAACACCATCCGTTTGACGATCGGGAAAGAAGAAGATATGCAGGAGATTCAGGAAGCGATGAAACAAAAACTTGCTTCTATCGGTGAACAATGAAGCAGAAAATACTCATCGTTGGTTTAGGGCTCATCGGTGGTTCTATAGCTATGAACGTCTCTAAGAAAGAGGATGTATTTATCATTGGAATGGACGGGGATGATGAAACACTTAACATGGCTTTGAAGCAAGGGGTGATCGATCAAGCCTCTTTCCATTTTGAAGAAGCGGCGCAGGAAGCAGATATCTGCATTTTAGCTACCCCGATTTCTATTACCATCGATTACATCCATAGACTCGAATCCATGGACTTGAAAAAACCGTTACTTGTGACAGACGTATCTTCTGTGAAAAACCAAGTGCTTGAAGCAGCGAACCGATTATCCCATCCTTTCCTCTCCTTCGTAGGAGGACATCCGATGGCCGGTTCGCACAAACATGGCTATACGGCCGCCAAGCCCCACCTGTTTGAGAATGCGATTTATGTGTTGACTCCATCTGTTCATGCCGATGAGAAAGAAGCGGACGTGATTAAAGAGTTGTTATCAGAAACGAAGGCACGTTTTGTGACATTCACGACGAAAGAACATGATGAGATGACCGCGGTCATCTCTCATTTTCCTCATCTGATCGCTTCTTCTCTCGTCCATCAGGCAAAAGAGTGGGAAGGCACACATCCATATATTAAGCAGATGGCAGCCGGGGGCTTCAAAGATATTACTAGAATCGCCTCGAGCAACCCGAAATTGTGGCAGGATATCTTCTTTCAAAATAAAACACTCCTCATTTCCATGCTCGATGACTGGATTGGTGAGATGGAAAGGATAAGAACCTATCTTTCCCAAGGGGAGAAAGAGAAGACATACAAGTATCTATCTGATGCTAAATTGTACAGAGACGGCTTACCAACAAAAGACAAAGGAGCCATCCCTTCCTTCTATGACATCTACGTAGATATCCATGACCAACCAGGTGCGATCCGTGATGTGATCGGAATCCTGGCGGAAGAGGCGATCAGCATTAAAAACATCCAAATCCTTGAAATTCGAGAAGGGATTACGGGAGTGCTGAGAATCAGCTTTGCTACAAGTGCAGAACAATGGAAGAGTAAAGAAATCTTAGATCACTACCAATATGAAGTAATGATCCAACAATAGAGGAGGATTCCTATGTCAAGTATTGAGTTGAAACCAACAGATAAGCGACTGTATGGGGAATTATCTGTTCCCGGAGATAAATCCATTTCCCACCGGTCCGTCATTTTCTCAGCATTGGCGCAAGGAACTTCTGTCATTACGAATTTTCTTACCGGTGAAGATTGCTTGCGAACCGTCGAAGCCTTTCGCCTCATGGGCGTGGAGATCGTGCAAGATGGGACGAAGATCACGGTACATGGAAAAGGAATTTCCCATCTGCGAGAGCCATCCCAACCGATCAATTTCGGGAATTCAGGGACAACGGCACGGTTAATGAGCGGAGTTCTTGCAGGCCTTCCTCTGTTTACGACAGCCTTCGGAGACGAGTCTTTGTCCAAACGCCCTATGGACCGTGTCATCAAACCTCTTAGATTGATGGGAGCGGACATCCGAGGTCGTGAAGATGACTCCTTGCTGCCACTTGCCTTCCGTGGCAAAAAGCTTGAAGGATCACGTCATGAACTGACAGTGAAAAGTGCTCAAGTAAAGTCTGCTTTACTATTAGCAGGTATGTTGGCAGATGGTGAAACAGAAGTGATAGAGCTTGGGGAAACCAGAAATCATACAGAAATGCTTCTTCCTGAATTCGGAGTGGATGTAGAAGTGGAAGGCAGATCTATCAAAATAAAGGGTGGACAAAAGCCTAGCGCATCTGATATTAAAGTCCCCGGAGACATTTCTTCGGCAGCCTTTTTCCTAGTGGCCGCATCCATTGTTCCTGGTAGTGAATTGGTGATTCGGGATGTCGGGCTTAATCCGACGCGTGACGGGATTGTAAAAGCTCTGAAAGATATGGGCGCCAATATAGAAGTCCAGGTACATACGCATATTGGAAGTGAGCCCGTTGGGGACATCGTCGTTCGTCACAGCCGACTGAAAGGAACGACGTTAGAAGAGGATCTGATCCCGAATGTGATTGATGAAATCCCGATCCTTGCTCTGGCAGCGACGCAAGCAGAAGGAAAAACGATTATTAAAGATGCGGAGGAACTGCGTTTCAAGGAAACGGATCGAATTGAAGCGGTCGTTGAAACACTCACTTCTCTAGGCGCAGATGTCCAGGCACAAGAGGATGGAATGATTATCCAAGGTGGTTCACTTTTAAAAGGGGGATCCATCGATTCTTATGGAGATCACCGTATAGGGATGATGGGGGCAATCGCATCCTTAATTTGTGAGGGAGAAGTCATCGTCAAGAACAAAGATTGTATCAACATCTCGTATCCATCATTTTTCACAGATTTAAATCAAGTCTTGAACTAAATTAACTTCATAGTTTATGTAAAGCTCTCATACGATATAAAAAGCCTACTTGGAGGTTTCGTCGTATGGGAGCTTATTGGTTTCAAGGGAATGTTGAAAATGACGAAGGTCCCTGTTTCAGTGAATGCACAGTTAAGGAAGAGAAGTTCGTCAGAGATCGAACCGGAAAAGAACCTTATACGTTGATGGTGGTGGATGGATTTCGCGTCAGTCCAGGGCATGTGATGATGGATCGTAAAGAGCCGCTTGCTTTTTCACCCTCGGTAACCGACACAGGGAATCGCTACATAAAAAGAGGGTGTACCTTGTTACTCACACAACACCTAGTGACTAGTTTACGTCACTACCGAAATCAATATGACCAATTTTTGAATCGATGCCAATCACTGCCTCTCGATTATATGGTCATACCTGTTGTGCCGGCAAAGATGCTGCGGCCTGAAATGGTCCGTTTCTTTGCTAGAAAAGGAAGCCCCTTTTTATGTGTGGAAGTGCAGTCCGCAAGAGAACTTACGGAAGTTTGTTGGGAATGGGTAGCTCAGGCGCAGGCTTATAAACGAATGCCGTTGACAATGTTCGTCAAAGATACAGAGAATACGTCGAACAACTATGCAGAATTGTGGTCTTCACTTTGCGAACAGTATGGTATCATAAAGCTAACAGACGTACAGGATGATGAGATACTCTCATTGAAAAATTTAAAAGATAGCGGGATCTATCCTCATAAAGGCGGAATCGTCCCTGGAGGGCATGCGGACTATAATCTCTATCGCTTTTCAGAAGGCCGAACGTTTGAAGAGGCGGAGGATTTTAGATATCATGATTCTGTTCCGAATGTAACGGTTATGAATGGACAGGTGAAACAGGTGAACCAGAAGGTCATCGATGAAACGCCTGGATCCCACATACAAGTGAAGATTCACAAGCATTTTGTTTAAGCGGAAAGGATGTCATCATGGAGGAAATTCAAAAAGCCATCCGTCAAATGGAAGCCCACAAGACGGAAGATGCTATAAAAACTCTAACACAATATTTACCAGAAGCAGATGAAGAAGAGAGGTTCACGATTGCAGAACTATACATGCAATGGGGGATGCTCGAAGAAGCGAAGATGGTGTTGCACGAACTGATTCAACGCTACCCTAAAGAACAAGAACTAAAAGTCATGATGGCAGAGATTCACATTGATCTTGATGAAGATGACGAAGCGATTGAACTGCTTGACCAATTTGGGCCGGAAGATGAAGACTATTTGCAAGCGCTCGTGCAGCTTGCGGATCTTTATCAGGCGCAAGGACTTTATGAAGTAGCTGAACAAAAACTATTGATGGCTAAACAAGTGGAGCCGAATTCAGCCATTATTGATTTTGCGTTAGGTGAGCTCGCCTTCTCGAATGGGGAATATTCGAAGAGTATCCCTTATTATGAGAATGCGATGCACCATCAGCCGGTCATTGGTGATATTGAAGTTGCTACAAGATTGGCTGAAGCTTATGCAGCTAATGGAGAATTCGAACAAGCCCTTGAGTATTTCCAAAAAGTCGAAGAAGATAATCCTGATGTCATGTTTCGTTATGGTTTCGTAGCGTTCCAGGCAAACCGTAATGACATTGCCATCCATGTATGGGAAGAGTTGATTGAAAAGGACCCTTATTTCCAATCGGTTTATCCACACTTGGCTCAGGCTTATGATTCGGAGGGTATGCCGAAGGAAGCATTAGAAATGGCTAAGCAAGGACTTGCAAAAGATGAATTCAACAAGGAACTCTATCATCTTGCCGGTACGTTATCTCATAGACAGGGCAACAAAGAAGATGGTTACAAGTGGATGAGAGAAGCGGTTGCTTTGGACCCTGGATATAAAGAAGCGGTTCTATTCCTGATTGAAAATTATAAGGCTGATGATATGAATGAAAAGATCATCGATCTGATCAACGAGTTGATCTCCCTCGGGGAGGAAGACCCGAATTACTTGTGGGAACTCGCTCAGGCCTACGAAGAAGAAGAGAAGTTTAAGGAGGCTTATGAGCAGTATCAACAAGCGTATCCTTCCTTGAAAGAAGATACGGATTTCTTGAAATATTACGGATACTTTCTTGTAGAAGAAGGAAGGATGTCTGAAGCACGACAGATTTTTGAAGAATACCTGGCGATCGACCCTACAGATACAGAAGTTGAGGACTTCGTTGAGCGGCTGAAAGAACAATGAGCTGATTAATTAAGCGCAGGAGGGGCGCCCATATGCAAACACCAATCTCTGTGGATGAGAAAAAAGACTTTGTCCGCTGGTTTTTGAATCACTTTCAGTTGAAAAAGCGAGAGAGTGTTTGGATTCTGAATTATTTAATGAACCATGAATCTCTTTTGTCAAGTGTCCATTTTGTCCAGGAAGTGAAGTTTTGTCCACGTGGCATGGAAATCAGTGCCCAGGGTGTTTCTGACCCACCTTTCCGTTTTTATAAAGGCCAGGTTATGACGAATGATGCCGAGAAGTCGTTCCATGATCTAAGGATGAATCAAGGAGAACCTGTCTATATACAAATGAACTTTGAGAATGCACAGCAATGCTCGAAATATGCTCTCGTACTCGAGGAAAATCCTTATCTTCCAAAAGACTACTACTTAAATGACAGAGATAAAAATGAAGCGGAACGCCTATTGTCGGTCAGTCTTTTGCAACACAGGCAGAAAAGCATAGAAGATCGCATTGACGAAGCTCTGATCAATGGAGAGCGTGATGAATTCAAAGCATTGTGTGGAAAGCTTGAGAAAGTCAAACAGGATTTGAATGCATTTTTATGAAATAAGAAAGCCGTGATCTTCAAACGAGAAGATCACGGCTTTCATTTTTGTTTAAATATAGTAAAATAAAGAGAAAATGATACATAGATAAAGGATGAAATGAATTATGAGATGGACAAAAGCAGATACTACGCAATACATACCGGAAAAACAGTATATTGATACCGTAATCATTCCATTGATTCCATTTGATCCAGGGAACGACCAACACATGGTGAAGCAAGCCTTCCAGCGGGAGTTGAACCAAGTGTTTACGAACCTGATTGAAAAAGAATACAAGGGAAGGATCTTCCTAGCGCCGGATTATCATTATCTTGAAGGATCACAAGCTGACGAAAAAGAGAGGATCAATCGTTGGATTCATAAGTTCAAAGAGCAGCCGTTCCATCACATTTTCCTCTTTACTTTCGACAGCAAATGGAAAAAATACGAAGGAGAACTGGAAGGCCATGTGCTGTGGGTACCTGGCATGGGTTCTGGCGATATCCAGTCTACGGAAACACAATCGTTCGTTCGTGAACAAGCCCACCAGATCAGTGAATTGATCCAGGCCTATTGGTGACTGGATAAAAGTTCCGACAAGGTTTGATAATTTATTGACCGCGCCTTGAGATTGCGCTATCATGGTAATGTCCTAGTAAACTGTGTGTAATCAATCCATGTCGCATGGATTACAGCATAGAGGGGGGAAAAGAATGAGCGATAAAAAACGAGTATCCCGACGCCAATTTCTCAACTACACACTCACTGGTGTAGGCGGTTTCATGGCAGCCGGAATGCTTGCACCGATGGTTCGTTTTGCAATCGATCCTGTATTGAAAACGAAAGAGGGTGGAGATTTCGTCTCCGTAGCTTCTGTTGATGAAATTACCAATGAACCACAACGTTTTGAATGGACGATCGATCAAGTGGATGCTTGGTATGAATCAGAAGTTCAGAAAACGGCATGGGTGTACAGAAACGAGAATGATGAAATTGTAGCACTATCACCGATTTGTACTCACTTGGGATGTACGGTCGACTGGGCTTCCAATGAGGAGTACCCGAACCAATTCTTCTGTCCTTGTCACGCTGGCCGTTACACGAAAGACGGAACCAACGTGCCAGGAACTCCACCGACGGCGCCACTGCCTCGTTTCGAGTTTAAAGTTGAAGAAGGTATGCTTTACTTAGGTGAAACGAAAGATTCAGGAGGGGGGGCATAATACATGCTTCAAAAAATTTACGACTGGGTGGACGAGCGTGTAGATATTACCCCGCTTTGGCGTGATATCGCAGATCACGAAGTTCCTGAACACGTAAACCCAGCACACCACTTTTCAGCATTTGTGTATTGTTTTGGTGGATTGACTTTCTTTGTAACAGTCATTCAAATCTTGTCCGGGATGTTCCTGACCATGTATTATGTGCCGGACATTGAAAACGCTTGGAAATCTGTTTATTACTTGCAACGAGAGGTTGCTTACGGTCAAATCGTCCGTGGTATGCACCACTGGGGAGCGAGTCTCGTCATCGTCATGTTATTCTTACATACGCTACGGGTATTCTTCCAAGGAGCTTATAAAAAACCTCGTGAGTTGAACTGGGTCATTGGTGTACTCTTGTTCTTCGTCATGTTAGGGCTTGGCTTCACAGGATACCTGCTACCATGGGATAACAAGGCTTACTTTGCGACTCAGGTCGGTCTTGAAATCGCTGCAGCAACACCATTCATCGGCGACCAAATTCGAACGCTGCTCGCCGGAGATCCATCGATCGTTGGTGCTCAAACGCTTACACGTTTCTTTGCTATTCACGTATTCTTCTTGCCGGCTGCACTTTTCGGGTTAATGGCGTTCCACTTCATTTTAATCCGTAAGCAAGGAATTTCCGGACCACTATAAAATGTATCGTTAAAAAGGAGGGAAAGCTGTGCATAGGGGAAAAGGGATGAAGTTCGTCGGTGATTCACGGATCACGGCTGAACGAAAAGCCAACTTACCAAAAGACTATTCGGAATACCCAGGCCGTACAGAAGCCTTCTGGCCTAACTTCTTGTTGAAGGAGTGGCTCGTAGGATCTGTCTTCTTGATTGGATTCCTTATCTTGACTGCTGCTCACCCATCACCACTCGAGCAACAGGCGGATCCGAACAATGCAGGTTACATTCCATTGCCGGACTGGTATTTCTTATTCTTGTATCAATTCTTAAAATATCAATTCGCAGGTGGAGATTACATCGTTCTCGGTGCCATTGTTATGCCAGGTTTAGCCTTCGGTGCTTTGCTGCTGGCGCCATTCCTGGATCGTGGTCCAGAACGACGCCCTCATAAGCGTCCGATTGCTGTTGGATTGATGCTTTTAGGTTTTATCGCAACATTCTGGTTGACTTATGAATCTGTTTCTCATGCTGATTATGAAATGCGTGCAGAGAAGTACGGAGTCAACGTAGAAGCGGTTGAATCAACAATTAATAAAGATCATCCCGGTTATGCGATTTATGAAGCGAACTGTTTGAGCTGTCACGGGGATGCTCTGCAAGGACAAGGAAACTATCCATCCTTGATTGATGCTGAACTGACAGTCGATCAAGTCAAAGATATAGCTGTAAATGGTGTCGGTGAGATGCCTGCTGGTATTTTTGGCGGAAGTGATGAAGAGCTTCAGCAACTTGCTGAATTCGTCGTTCAAGCTGGCGGCGGTGAAGCTGGTGGTGAAGGCGGAGAATCTTCCGGAGAAGGATCCGAAGGAGGATCTGAAGAAGGCTCTTCTGGTGAAGGTTCTGAAGAAGGATCTGAGGAAGGCTCTTCTGGTGAAGGTTCTGAAGAAGGATCTGAGGAAGGCTCTTCTGGTGAAGGATCTGAAGAAGGATCCGAGGAAGGTTCTTCTGGCGAAGGATCTGAAGAGTAATTAGATACTTAATTCAATGTAGCCGCGCTTTTAAAAAGCGCGGCTACATTTGTATCGGAGGTTAGAGGTAACATGAAACAAATGATCACCTACTTGTTGACGAACCGATCATTTTTAATCATGCTTTTTTTCATTAATTTATTTGGAACCATTTACGGATACATATGGTATGAACCTCAGCTGTCGGTAACCGAACCCATCTTTCTGTTGTTTGTTCCAGACAGCCCGACAGCCAGTTTGTTTTTCACCATATTCCTTGGATTTTATATATTTGGAAGAAATATTCCTTACATAGAAGCGCTTGCCATCATTACCCTTTTAAAATATGGAGTATGGGCGGTCGTTATGAACGGATTGACTTTATTAGAATATGGGTCACTTCCATGGACAGGTTTTATGTTAGTTTTTTCACATGGAGCCATGGCTGTACAAGGGGTTCTGTATGCTCCTTTTTATAAAATAGAAATGAGACATATCGTTGTTGCTGCTATATGGACGCTTCACAATGATGTGATTGATTATGTTTTTGGTCAAATGCCTGTATATCCAGCCATTGTTGAATATATGGACGAGATCGGATATTTTACATTTTGGCTTAGTATCGGGTGTATCCTTTTTGCTTATGTCTTAACTGTAAGAAGAAAATCCCCGGTCTAAAATTCCTTTCCTTCTCATAAAATGAAATAATACTTGTGAGAGGGGAGAAGTGAAATGGGACGTGCCATGTTGTTGTTTATTTGTTCCCTTATTTTCACACTCATACCATCTGGCCTTGTTCATTCATGGTCGGAGGCCCCCCCTGATTGGGAATCTTTTGCATCCCAATACCGAAAGTTAGCTGCTGATGGAAAGTTTGATCTTGCTGAGCGGCTTTGGAATAGTACTTATGCAGAAATGGAACAATATGTCCAAACCCTACCCGATCCCCATAAAGAAACATGGACGCACCTGGATATCTATAATTCAACAGATGAGCCCGATGAAACTATATGGAAAGAGGGTCTCCTTACTTTTCTAGAAGTTACTTCTTCTGATCATCCATACCCTATCCTAGCAGAGAAGCTTGAGCATTTATCAGATCGTACTGTTTCTTCCGTTCCTCTTGAGGACATTGAAGAGGAATGGAACTTGATACGTCCCGTTGTGCTCAATTATGTAAATAAGGCAAGAGTGAACGAAGCAGACCAATTGCTGCAGGAATTATCAGTGATGGAGACACATGCGGGTCGTGAACATTTCAGCGGAAAGATTTTAGAACTCGTCAAAGAAAAGTCCCAGCAAGACTGGAGTACCTTCCTATTGACAGCCATTTTCATAGGTGGGGCGATATTAGTGACCTTGCTTTATGTCGGGGCGATCAATTATAGAGAAAGTTCGAAAAATAGACACACAATGAAGAGTGGTCATAGTTGATTTTTTATGATTTTTTGACTAAAATTGACCTATATACTCACATCCAATATGGAGGAATGAAAGATGAGTTTTATTATTTACTTTGCGCTGATATTGATTATTCCACTGTGGGCGCAATCCAAGGTTAAAAGCACCTACAAAAAATATTCAAAAGTTCCGACATCCTCAGCCATGTCAGGAGCCGAAGTAGCTAGAAAAATTCTTGATGACAATGGATTATACAATGTCGCGGTAGAGGAAGTACGCGGACATTTAACTGATCATTATGACCCACGTTCTAAAGTGATTCGTCTTTCAACAGATATCTACCATGGTCGTTCAACAGCAGGAGCTGCTGTTGCCGCACACGAAGTCGGTCACGCGATTCAAGATGCACAAGATTATGCGTTTTTACGTTTCCGAAGTGCACTTGTCCCCGTGGCCAGTTTCGGTTCTAACATTTCCATCTTCCTTATTATCGGTGGATTTCTTCTAGGAATGACCGGTCTTGCTCTCGCAGGAATTGTATTCTTCGCGGCGGCTGTGTTGTTCCAGTTGATTACTTTGCCTGTTGAATTCGATGCCTCAAACCGAGCGATGAGCCAGTTGGTATCAACTGGAGTCATCCGTAATGATGAAGAGCGCAAAACGAAGAAAGTGTTGAACGCTGCCGCTATGACTTACGTGGCTGCTGCTCTCGTTGCACTTGCTGAATTGCTACGTTTTGTATTCATGTTCGTGGGCATGAATGAAGAATAAGTAAGAAAAACCGATCCTTTATAAGGATCGGTTTTTTTGATATGTTCCATTTTAAAAATTTAGTCGATAGGATTTTTGTTCTCATCAAGGGTGAACCCTTCGCCCATCACATCATGGACATGACTAACAGCAACAAATGCATGAGGATCAATATGGTCGATTATTGACTTGAGTCGAACAATTTCATTTTTACCGATCACGCAATAGAGCACATCCCTCTTCGTACCAGAAAAGGATCCTCTTCCTTCGAGCACGGTAACCCCTCGATCCATTTCTTCCATCACGCGCCTTGAGATTTCTTCACTTTTTTCAGAGATGATTGTTGTCCCTCTCGCAGCGTAAGCTCCTTCTTGTATGAAGTCTATGACTCTTGCCCCGACAAAAACGGCTACTAATGTGTACATTCCTCTTGTGTATTCGAGGTATGTGATAATCGATACAAAAATGACAAGGGCATCAAAGAGGAACATAGCTCTTCCCATACTCCAGCCAAGATATTTATTGACAAGACGTGCGATAATATCGACTCCGCCTGTCGTCCCGCCGTACCTGAAAATGATGCCTAGTCCTACGCCTATGAACACACCAGCGAATAGTGCAGCCAATGTAAGGTCATCGGACAGGTTGAATTCAATCATATAGTTTTGAGAAACTGAAATGAAAACGGACACGGCAAGGATGCCGATTAAGGAATAAAAGAACGTGATGCGACCAAGAATCTTCCACCCGATGATGAGGACCGGAATATTGAGCACAATATTCATAATGGCAGGATCCCATTCGAACAGGTATAAAAGTAGTAAGGTAATTCCAGTAAACCCACCTTCCCCTAATTCATTTTGAATGTTGAAATGAACGAGTCCGAAAGAAAAGATGGCGGATCCAATTAAGATCCATATGATATTTTTCACACGTAATCCAAAGATTTTCATATGTACACCTCCAAAAATTGTTCACACGACTTCAATTATAGATAATTCAAGCGATTGCGGCAATAACATCATTCTTACTAGGCGCCCGGATCAGGATATAATGGGACGTTTGGCTTGGATGAGACTCGCAAGGCGCATCCTGGGGAGTCTCATCGCCCGCCCATGGAAAGTGTTCAAATGCGGAGTCGTCCTGGTAGAACCTCTAACAAGTCGGAGTCATCCAGAAGCGGGAGCTTATAAATAAGAAACAATAAATTTATCGTCTCAAACTAAAAAATTTGTCAAATGGCGCCCTTTTGGCTAACATTTAGAGAGAGTCCTTAAAAAAGCGAGGGTTTTTAATGAATTATACGACAAAAGATATCCAACAAAGAGTGGATGATTACATATCGCAATTTAAAGAAGGGTACTTTTCTCCTCTTAGTCTTCAGGCACGTTTGACAGAAGAAGTCGGAGAGATGGCAAGAGAAATCAACCATCGGTACGGCGAAAAGCCAAAAAAGGGTACGGAAGAAGATAAAGCACTCGAAGAGGAGCTTGGGGATGTTATTTTCGTACTTACTTGTTTTGCAAATTCACTGGATATTGACCTCTCTGATGCTTTTGAGCAATCCATGAGTAAAATTGAGACGAGAGATAAAGATCGCTGGACACGGAAAGAAGGAGGTACAAAAGGTGAGTAATATTAAAGTGATTGTCGCAGGCCCGCGTGGTAAAATGGGCAAGGAAGCACTAAAAATGATCCATAATCAATCCACTCTTTCACTTGTGGCTTGTATTGATCGAAAGCATGAAGGACAGAGTGTGAAAGAGCTGGATGGTTTTCCTGATATGGACGCGGTCATCTATACAGATGCTGCCACCTGTCTGAGTGAAGTGGAAGCTGATGTTCTCATTGATCTAACGACACCTGAGAATGGGTACAAACATACAAAGCTTGCGATTGAAAACGGAATCAGGCCCGTCGTCGGTACCACAGGATTTTCAGAGGATGAATTATCCGAGTTGACGAACCTCGCATCGGAAAGAGGGGTCGGGACGATCATTGCTCCTAACTTCGCAATTGGGGCTGTTCTCATGATGCAATTTTCAAAGTGGGCAGCCAAGCATTTTCCTGATGTGGAAATCATTGAAAAGCATCACGATCAAAAACTTGATGCTCCTTCCGGTACAGCGCTTAAAACCGCTGAATTGATTAAAGAGGTACGCGACCCTCACAAACAAGGACACGAATCAGAAACAGAGACACTTGAGGGTGCACGCGGGGCTGATGTTGATGGAATGAAAATTCACAGCATGAGACTTCCAGGGCTTGTGGCTCACCAGGAAGTCATTTTCGGTGGACATGGCGAGACACTGACCGTGAAACATGACTCCATTCATCGTGAATCCTTCATGAGTGGGGTAAAACTTGCTGCAGAACGTGTGATGGAACTTGACGTCCTCGTATATGGTCTTGAACACATACTTGACTAACAGGGAGAGGTTACAATGAATATTGCATTGATTGCGCACGATAAGAAGAAAGAAGATATTATCCGCTTTGCGAAAAAATTCCATTCCATTCTATCGAAGCACCAATTATTTGCTACAGGTACAACAGGGATGAGAATTGCAGACGAAGCAGAGTTGAAAGTGACAAGGTTTCAATCCGGACCGCTAGGCGGCGATCAACAAATTGGGGCGAAAATTGCCAGTGAAGAGATGCATATGGTTGTCTTTTTCCGTGATCCGCTAACAGCGCAACCGCATGAACCTGATATTAGTGCATTGCTCAGGTTATGTGATGTCCATCAAATCCCTGTAGCGACAAACCAAGCGATGGCGGAGATCATGATACAAGCTTTGGATCATGAAGACTTCGATTGGAAAGGCATCATTGAAATGAACAGATAACAGGAGTGATCGAATTATGGCTAAAATAGGTATCACTTGTTACCCCACCGTAGGGGGATCAGGTGTCATTGCTACAGAGCTTGGGAAGTTGCTGGCAGAGAAAGGTCATGAAATCCATTTTGTGGCGTCTCAAGTTCCCTTCCGTCTGAACCGTGTATATCCGAATATTTATTATCATGAAGTGGAAGTCAGCAATTATCCAGTCTTCCAGCATCCCCCCTATGACTTAGCTCTCGCAGCTAAGATGGCAGATGTAATCAATCGAGAGGAACTGGATATCCTTCATGTCCATTATGCGATGCCCCATGCGATTTGTGCGATTTTAGCCAAACAAATGTGTGAACGTGATGTGAAAATTATTACGACGCTCCATGGAACAGATATTACGGTCCTGGGCATAGACTCCAGCCTTAAACAAATGATTCGTTTCGGCATCGAACAGTCGGACAGAGTCACGGCTGTCTCGCAAAGCCTTGTTGACCAGACAAAAGAAATGTTACATACAGACAGGTCCATTGACGTCATCTATAATTTTGTAGATGAACGGGAGTATTATCGTAGAGATGACCAGCGTCTGAAAGAACATTATGGAATCCAGGAGGAAGATGCGGTCCTTATCCATATTTCTAATTTCCGTAGAGTAAAAAGAGTGACGGATGTCATCAAAACCTTTGCAGCTGTCGCAGAGCAAATGCCGGCGAAGTTGCTCCTCGTCGGAGACGGTCCGGAATATTCCGAATGTCATCAACTTGTCCAGCAACTAGGGTTAGAAGATCGTGTCCTATTTTTAGGAAAACAAGAAAATGTCAGCGAACTACTTTCGATTTCAGATTTGAAATTATTGTTATCTGAAAAAGAAAGCTTTGGACTTGTCCTCCTTGAAGCTATGGCATGCGGCGTGCCTTGTATCGGAACAAATATCGGTGGAATACCAGAAGTGATCGATCATGGGGAAACCGGTTTTATCGCAGAACTTGGAAATGTCGAACAGATTTCTTACTTTGCGAGAAAAGTATTAGAGGATAAGGATCTACATCAAACGATGGCAGAACAATCGAAAAGAGTCGTTCATGATAAGTTTGCAACGAGCACAATTCTTAGACAGTACGAATCTCTATATGAACAGGTGTTGGATCATGAGTAATCTCGAAGTATTCAAACCCGCCTTTGAAGTGATTCAAAAGATTGAGGAAGCTGGGGGCGAAGCTTATATCGTCGGTGGTGCTGTTCGTGATTACTTAAGCGGAAGGCCTGTCAATGATATTGATATAGCTACATCAGAAACGCCTGAACAGATTCAGGAAATCTTTGAAAAAGTAATCCCTGTAGGAATTGAGCATGGGACGGTAATCGTCCGCCATCGCTCCATTTCATATGAAGTGACGACGTACCGCGTAGAGGAAGGCTATGAAGACTACCGTCACCCGGATGAGGTAACTTTTGTCCGGGATATCAACCTTGATTTGGCGCGAAGAGATTTTACAATCAATGCCATCGCTATGAGCAGGAGCGGCAAGCTTATAGATCCATACAACGGACACGATGCTATTCGAAACCAGAGCATTGAGGCGGTGGGTATGCCAGAGGAGCGTTTTGAAGAAGACCCTTTACGAATGATGAGAGCGGTCAGGTTTGCCAGCCAATTATCGTTCCAGATTGAAAAGAAGACCGAAGAAGCATTGAATCAACTGTCTCATTTACTGGAACACATTTCCGTTGAGAGGGTTGCCGTGGAAACGGAGAAAATTTTCAGAGGGCCTGATTATGCCCTAGGTGTAGAGCTTCTGCACACCACAGGGCTGAAGAATCATTTGCCAATCCTTAAAGATTTGGACATCCACAAGAATGTGCCGGAATCCTCTTTATATGGTTGGCATGAAATCATTGCCTATTATGTATCGCAATATCCACAGATATCAGCAGAAGATTTCATGAAGTTATGGAAACTTTCCAAGGATACAAAGAAAAAGACAGAGCAGTTGTTGCTTGCCTATAAAAGATATAAAAAAGACAAGAAAGTGAATGCGTGGCTTGTTTATCAATTAGACGAAGAACTTTTCCCATCATTCTCAAGGTTGTCATCCGCTTTAGATTCAGAAGAAGAGGATTTGAACGAGGCATTGACTAGGAGGAAACAACAGCTTCCTATCCAAGAAAAGAAGGAGCTTTCTTTTCAGGCAAGTGACCTTTTACAGTTGTTGTCAGACCTGCCTAAAGGTCCTTGGATCTCAGAATGGATGAGCAAAATTGAACACCATGTAGTCACAGGGAAAATAGAAAATGATTATGAAATTATAAAGGAGTGGGTGAGGGAATGGAATCCACCCGCAAGGAACTAATCGAGTTACTCAATAACGTAGAAGGTCATATTTCAGGCCAGGAACTTTCCGACCAGTTGGGAATATCAAGGACAGCCGTCTGGAAGCATATGAACGAATTAAAAAAGGACGGATATGAAATTGAAGCCGTCCAACGTAAAGGTTATAAAATTTTGTCTTCTCCCGATAAGATCAGTGAGAACACTCTCAGATGGGGATTGGATACAAAATGGATCGGTCATGAATTGAATCATTACGACCAGGTAGAATCCACCCAGGAAATTGTGCATCAGCTTGCCAAACAGGGGAAACCGCATGGAACTGTAGTCATTGCAGATGAGCAAGTGAAAGGGAAAGGGAGAATGTCGAGAAATTGGGATTCACCCAAAGGAAAGGGGATATGGATGAGTATCCTCTTACGCCCAAATCTTCCTCCGGTGCAAGCGCCTCAAATCACTCTCCTGGCAGCAACCGTATTAGCAAGGATGATTGCAGAAAGGTCTGCGTTGGCTCCACAAATCAAATGGCCGAATGATTTATTAATTAATCATAAGAAGATATCAGGAATTCTAACCGAAATGCAAGCGGAACAGGATACGATTCAATATATTGTGCTGGGTATGGGGATGAACGTAAATCAGGAAGATCGTGAAATCCCCGAAGATATTAAGTACAAAGCATCTTCACTTAAAATCGAATCCAATCAACATTGGAATATTCAACAAACGGTTCAACACATCCTACGTCTTTTTGAAGATACGTATGAACGGTTTGAGGCACAAGGATTTGCATCCATTAAGAAGGATTGGGAGCACTTCGGGTACAAAATCGGAGAAGAAGTGACCATTTCTACAATGAAGAAAACGTGGCAGGCGACCCTTGTAGGGATTGAGCCAGATGGAGCCTTACGCGCAAGAAGGAAAGATGGAGAAGAAGAGAAACTATATTCAGCGGAAATTCACTGGGGAGAGGGAGGATATCATGCGTAATAAGGCACAGTTCCTGCGTATGAAAGATGACAAAGACAAAATCGTCATGATCACAAGTTATGATTATCCATCAGCGAAAATGTCAGAAGAAGCGAATGTCGATATGATTCTCATCGGAGACAGCTTGGGTATGACGGTACTTGGCTATGACTCAACGATTCCGGTGACCATGGAGGATATGATCCACCATGGAAAAGCGGTCCATCGTGGTGCACCTGACACATTTAAAGTCATTGATATGCCCTTCATGTCCTATCATATTTCCACAGAGGATACGTTGATAAATGCACGTAGACTTTATCAGGAAACAGGAGCTCAGGCATTGAAGCTTGAAGGCAGCGGCGAGGTTTCTGAAGTGATGAAAAAGCTCGTACATGCCGGGATACCTGTGGTCGGTCATATCGGTTTGACTCCGCAATCGGTCAATGTTCTCGGGGGTTACAAGGTTCAGGGGAAAGATCAGGGATCAGCCGAACGACTCATCGAAGAAGCGCTTGAAATCGAAGCGGCTGGTGCTATGGCTCTTGTTCTAGAGTGTGTTCCTAGGCAGTTAGCAGAGAAAATTACGAACCTCTTGTCCATCCCAACAATCGGGATTGGTGCCGGGGCAGAGTGCGATGGCCAGGTTCTCGTTTACCACGATATACTAAAATATGGGGTCGATCGATTACCGAAGTTCGTCAAGCCATATATTGACAGCAACCATCTTCTAGGAGAAGCGGTACAATCTTATGTGAAAGAAGTGAAGATGAAGGCATTTCCTGAAGAATCCCATACATTTACGATGAACCTTAATGAACTGCCAGAGGAGTAAGGTGTAAAATGAAAGTATTAAGAGAAATAGATCAAGTGAACACATTAGTTTCAGAGTGGACGAAAAATGGGGAGAGTATTGGCTTCGTCCCTACGATGGGCTACCTTCATGAGGGTCATATCCGCCTGATCAAAGAAGCAAAGAAAGAAAATGATAAGGTGATTCTCAGCATTTTCGTTAACCCGCTTCAGTTTGGGAAAGGGGAAGATTTGGATACATATCCTCGCGATGAGGACCATGATCGTCATGTAGCAAAAGAAAACGGCGTTGATCTTGTTTTTCTTCCTACCAATGAAACCATGTATCCGCAGCCATTATCCGTGAATATGACGGTCACCAATCGGACAAATGTCTTGTGCGGGAAGAGCCGTCCGGGTCACTTTGATGGAGTGGTTACGGTCCTTACAAAGCTATTCAATATTACGAGGCCTGACAACGTCTACTTCGGAATGAAGGATGCCCAACAAGTAGCTGTCGTAGATGCCTTGATCAAAGACTATAATATGCCTGTCAATCTCATCGCTGTTCCTACGGTTAGGGAGGAAGACGGTCTTGCTAAAAGCAGTAGAAATGTCCGACTGTCTGATGAGGAACGAAAAGAGGCTCCGTCCATACAGGAAGCGCTGCAGTATGGCAGGAAACTTGTTATGGAAGGGCAAAACTCCAAAGAAATGATCATTGAGGCGACAGTGAAGTTTCTTGAACAGAAAACTCATGGTAAGATAGATTATATTGAATTATTATCTTATCCTGAGTTAGAATTTATAGAGAAGATCGATCGTCCTGTGATTCTCGCAGCGGCTGTATTCTATGATAATGTGAGGTTGATTGACAATGTCGTCTTCGATCATGAAGGACTTGTCATTTATGGGTGATCGTCAAGGAGGCCATTTCATATGTTACGTACAATGATGAAAGCAAAAATACACCGGGCACGCGTAACGGAAGCGAATTTGAACTATGTTGGAAGTGTCACGATCGATCAGGATCTGCTTGATCAAGTCGGTATACTTCCCCATGAAAAAGTGCAGATTGTGAACAATAATAATGGTGAACGTCTAGAAACCTATGTTATTGCTGGTAAGCGTGGGAGTGGTGTGGTCTGCCTGAATGGTGCAGCGGCCCGCTGTGTTCAGCCTGATGATATTGTCATTATCGTTTCCTATGCGATGCTTGATGAAGAAGAGCTGGAAGAGTTTCGTCCAAAGATTGCCCTCATGGATGAGAACAATAGGGTTGAGCAAATCATCGAGGAAGAACCACCTTTACAAGCATTGCCATTATAAGAAGTGACTAGCGAGTGAAGAAAGGATCTATGCCACGTTCTTAGGCAAGGTCCTTCCTTTTTGTTGTGAAAGTAGGGATGAACATGAAAAGATTTGCAATTGTGGATTTAGAGACAACAGGAAATGCGGCTTCAAAAGGGGATCGAATCATTGAAATCGGTGTCGTCGTCATGGAGGAAGATGGGACAATCGTGGAAGAGTTTTCTTCCCTTGTTTATCCAGAGAAAGAGATCCCTCCGTTTATCCGGTCATTAACCGGGATTGAAAATGACGATGTTTTAGATGCACCGCTTTTTTCTGAAATTGTAGGGGATGTCTATCCTCTGTTTCAGCATGCTTATATCGTGGCGCATAACATCGAGTTCGATCTTGGATTTCTGAATGACGAACTAGCACGATGCGGATATCAACCTTTACATAATCCTATTATTGATACCGTTGAATTCGCACGCATTCTTATGCCGACTTCTCCTACTTTCAAGCTGGGGCAGCTAGCAGAACTTTTAGAGATGGGTCATGATCGACCACACCGAGCTTTATCAGACGCTCAAGTGACCGCTGATTTACTTCTTTATTTATTGAAAGAACTTCAGCGTCTCCCAGAGCGTACGATCCATCATCTGCTAAAGATCGAAGGGAAATTGAAAAGTGATTTTCGAGAGTTCTTCCTTAAATATTTGGAGGAAAAGCGGTATGGCAGCGGTAGTGAATCCGATGTGATGCTGAAGCACGGAATCGCCGTACGGAAACAAGTGCCTGACCGTTCTTCTAAATCTGTACAACTTCCACCGTTCGATAAGTGGAAAACACAAGTTTTTGAAGGGGAAAACGGCCTTGGAAGCCTGCTTCCTCATTATGAAATCCGCAAAGGACAGCAGGATATGACGGCAAAGGTCAAGCAAGCTCTTGAAGAGAACAAACATGCAATAGTAGAAGCAGGTGCCGGAACAGGAAAGTCTGTCGCTTACCTCCTATCCGCAGCATTTCAAGCGATGGATCATGGTAAACGTGTCGTCGTATCTACACATACAACGAGTCTGCAAAAACAATTACTAGAGGAAGAAATCCCTAAAGTCGAGCGGATGTTCCCGCGCCCGATTAAAGCAGTACTGTATAAAGGGAAATCGCATTATATTAGCTTGATTCACTTCCATTATGAGCTTGAGAGGTCGTACCAGGATAATTATGATATTGCACTGACAAAGGCGATGATTCTCGTATGGTTGACTCAAACGCGTACCGGGGATGTGGATGAAATCCAACTTCCTTCTAATGGCAGACAATTTTGGCACAAAGTATCCTCGGAACAGTCTAGCAAAACCGTAAGGCTCGGTTTCACGGACGACAGCTTTTTCCAATGGGCCCAGGAGAAAGCGGCTCAAGCGGACCTTGTGATTACCAACCATGCACTTCTTTGTATGGATATCATGAAGGAAGAATCGGTCCTTCCGGATTATGAGCATGTAATTATCGATGAAGCTCATCATTTGGAGGCAGTAGCAAGTCGGTACTTTGGCGTGCGAATGAATTACCGTGAACTTCAACGTCATTTGACTCAATTTGGAGAGATCTTTCATAAGAACCTTTATAAAGAATGGTCTTTACAGGAAGATTTTTATTCGAACCTGATCAGAGGACAACAATCGATTGACGAAGCGAAGGAAGAGCTGAGTCATTTTTCACGTTATATCTATCAAAGTGTCAAAAAACAGCAGAAAAGGTTAGGGAAAGGGAAAAGTGACATTGGCCGTACCCAGCTTCTTTTAAAACCTGGAGAGATGCCTTCGTTTATAGACACGGCCAAAGAGATGTCCCATCGTTTCTTAGCGATGATAAAAAGGTTGATTGTCCACATGGGAAAAATGGAGGAACAGTTGAAAATGCAGCTTGCGGTTAGAGAAGACTACAGTATTCCCATTCTTCTCTCTCGGTTGAACAATCAAATCGATGTTTGCCACCAGATCCGCTCTCAGCTCATTCATTACTTTGATTTTACAAGAGAAGAAGAAGTGAAGTGGGTAGAAATTGAAGGAGAAGGCGCCGTAAACGCAATCTACTTATTCAGTGAGCCCTATGATGTCGCGCACCTTCTCGAACAACGGCTTTTCAGAAGAAAGGGCAGTGCTATTTTGACGAGTGCCACCTTATCTACAGATGGTTCTTTCGGGTACATTCGAAAATCTTTGGGGTTGGAAAACTTTACCAACGCCATTGAAGCTATTATTCCATCTCCTTATCAGTTCAAGGAGCAGGTTCAGCTTATGGTTCCGAATGATTTTCCCAATATAAAAAATGATCCCGACTCGTTTGTTGAAGCGCTTAGCGAAGCGATTTATTCCGTTGCCGAAGTGACGAAGGGAAGAATGCTCATATTGTTTACTTCTTATGAAATGCTTCGTCAAACCTACACACTTCTTAAAGAGTTTATTGATCCAGAAGAGTTCATGGTATTCGCACAAGGGGTATCAAGTGGAAGTAGAGATCGACTGAAAAAAAACTTTCAAGCGTTCGATCAGGCAATTCTTTTGGGGACGAGTTCCTTCTGGGAAGGTGTGGACATACCTGGAGAGGATCTCTCCTGTTTGATGATGGTCCGTTTACCTTTTCAACCACCAGATCAGCCTATTCAATCAATGAGAAACGAAAGAATGCAAAATGAAGGGAAAAATTCTTTTATGGAGAAATCCCTTCCTCATGCCATCATTCGGTTCAAACAAGGTTTCGGAAGGCTTATAAGGAGCAGCTCCGATCGAGGAGTCGTTTTTATATGTGATCAACGGTTGATGGAGGCGCGATATGGGAAATACTTCCTCAATTCTTTGCCGGAAGTCCCTGTATCTTATGAGTCTACCCGTCAGTTGATCAATAAGATCGAGAAATGGCTTTGACTCTAGCGCATTGGACTAGACGAACCTGTTATAATAAAAAGCGGAACCCGCAAATGGAGGTTTTTACCGATGGAAAATAAGATTGAAACGTTATCGACAGTCAGAATCCAAAAGTCTGATGATCTTTATAAAATCGTCGATACATTGAACCGTACGCTGAAAGAAAATAATTTGATGTTTGGGTTGGCACTGGATGATGACGATGCTGAGACCGCAGTCTTCACCATTTACCGTACCTAGTTGGTTGAAGTGGAGCCTTGCGATAGCAGGAACCCTGTTCATTCTGGCTTTTATCCTTTTTCTATGGGTCTATATAGATGTGAATCAGGACCGGAAAGAAGGTCACCCTCAAGCTGAAGCGATCGCTCAAGAACAAGGGGGCCTTACCAGGATCGACCATGTATCTACATACCATGGCCAAAGAGAATTTCATATCGTCCAAGGAACTAAGGAATCCAATGAAGCATCTATTCTATTCATAGACATAAAGGAAAAAACGATCCTTGATGAAGTTTCTAGGGAAGACGTACTGTCATCGGAGGAAATGCGCTCCCGGTGGGAGAATACTTGCTCCAATTGTACATTCAAAGATATACAATATGGTTTTGAGGAAAACGAACCTGTCTTTCAATTGACTTATATCGATGAACAGAACCGTTACGTATTGGATTATTTCACATTGCAGGGTGAAGCGTTTGATCAGCGTTTTGCTTTCAGACAGAATGAGTAGAAGGAGTGAACGTTTATGGAATTAGCACAACGTGTGCAAGCTTTAACACCATCAACAACATTGGCGATCACAGCCAAAGCGAAAGCATTGAAGGCGGAAGGCCATGATGTGATTGGATTGGGAGCAGGCGAGCCTGACTTCAATACACCATCTTATATCTTGGATGCTGCCAAGCGTGCGATGGATGAAGGAATGACGAAATACACACCAGCTGGTGGAGTTCCTGAGCTGAAGAACAGCATTACTGCGAAGCTGAAACGGGACCAGGGCCTAACCTATACCAATGAACAAATCATCGTAACCACAGGTGCAAAACATGCGTTGTTCACATTGTTCCAGGTCCTTTTGAATGAGGGGGATGAAGTCATCGTTCCTGCTCCATACTGGGTCAGTTATCCAGAACAAATTAAACTTGCTGAAGGTACGCCTGTCATTGTATCAGCGGAGGAATCCAATAATTTTAAGCTTACACCAGAGCAACTGAAAGAAGCCATCACCCCTAAAACGAAAGCCGTGATCATTAATTCACCAAGTAACCCGACAGGTATGATGTATTCAGAATCAGAATTAAAGGCACTTGGAGAAGTGTGCCTTGAGCATGACGTCCTCATTGTATCGGATGAAATTTACGAAAAATTGATCTATACAGATGAAAAACATGTTTCCGTAGCACAGCTGTCACAAGAACTTTATGATCAGACGATCATTATCAACGGGGTTTCCAAATCCCATTCCATGACAGGGTGGAGGATCGGTTTTGCAGCCGGAAATAAAACCGTCATTAAAGCGATGTCCAATATGGCTTCCCATTCGACATCAAACCCGACGACTATTGCCCAGTACGCGGCACTCGCTGCTTATACGGCTTCTGAAGAAAAAGTAGACGAAATGAAAGAGGCGTTCAAAGAGCGTCTGGATGTCCTTCACAAGCGACTGGTTCAAATTCCTGGTGTAAACTGTGCGAAACCATCCGGCGCGTTCTACCTTTTCCCGAATGTGAAAGAAGCGGTTGAGCAGGGTGGCTTTGAGGACGTGGATGCATGGGTGAAAGCTCTTTTGGATGAAGAAAAAGTTGCGCTCGTCCCGGGATCTGGATTCGGTAGTCCGGATAATGTGCGTCTGTCCTATGCGACATCTTTGGATCAGCTTGAAAAAGCAGCTGATCGAATCGAACGTTTTGTAAACAAACATCAATCTTAAGCTTTTGGAGGTTTTAGTGTGAAAACAACGATATCTGAAGTATCAAAATATGTAGGAGAAGAAGTGACGTTAGGTGCTTGGCTTAGTAATAAACGCTCCAGTGGTAAAATTGCCTTCTTGCAACTTCGTGATGGAACAGGATTTATGCAAGGGATCGTCGTTAAAGCAGAAATCGGTGAAGATAAGTTCCAAGATGCGAAAGCTTTAACACAGGAGTCTTCCCTATATGTCACAGGTGTGATCGTGGAAGATACTCGTTCTCCACTTGGATATGAAATGCAAGTGAAGGATTTTGAAGTGATTCATGAAGCGGTCGACTATCCGATCACACCAAAGGAACACGGTCCAGAGTTCCTGATGGATCATCGCCATTTGTGGTTACGTTCTAAGCGTCAACATGCCGTCATGAAAGTACGAAATGAAATCATTCGTTCCACATACGAATTTTTCAATGACAATGGGTATGTCAAAATCGATCCACCTATTCTTACGGGATCATCAGCGGAAGGAACGACAGAACTCTTCCATACGAAATATTTTGATGAAGATGCTTACTTGTCTCAAAGTGGTCAGCTCTACATGGAAGCAGCTGCGATGGCTTTTGGACGTGTTTTCAGTTTCGGCCCAACGTTCCGCGCTGAGAAATCAAAGACCCGTCGTCATTTGATTGAATTCTGGATGATTGAGCCTGAAATGGCCTTCATGGACCATGAAGACAGTCTTCAAGTACAGGAACAGTATGTTTCTCATGTCGTTCAATCGGTGCTTAAAAACTGTAAGATTGAACTTGATGCACTAGGCCGTGATACAGAGAAACTTGAAAAAATCCAAGCTCCATTCCCACGCATTAGTTATGACGATGCCATCCAACTTTTGAAAGATAAAGGGTTTGATGATATCGAATGGGGAGAAGATTTTGGTGCCCCACATGAAACAGCTATTGCAGAAAGCTATGATAAGCCTGTTTTCATAACGAATTATCCTGCTGAAATCAAAGCATTCTATATGAAGCCAGACCCAGAGCGCCCGGAAGTGGTTCTATGTGCCGACTTGATCGCTCCTGAAGGATACGGTGAAATTATCGGTGGATCTCAAAGAATTGATGATCTAGAGTTAATGCAGCAGAGGTATGAAGAACATGATCTCACAGGGGATGCGTACAAATGGTATTTACAATTACGTGAGTACGGTAGTGTTCCACATTCTGGCTTCGGACTGGGACTTGAACGTACCGTCGCTTGGATTTCCGGCGTCGAGCACGTTCGCGAAACGATTCCATTCCCTCGTCTATTGAATCGCCTTTACCCGTGATCACTAATCATGTGGATGAACGAACACCGATTTAACGCCTAGTGGCTTATCGGTGTTTTTCATTCCATGAAGATAATGAATGGAGGGATTAATTTGGCTAAATACCAAAGCTTTCAGAACATCATGGATAACCAAATGGTCGTTCCAACGAAACTGCTTGAAAGTTTCCATCAGCTGAAGTTGAATGAAACAGAAGTGGTCGTACTTTTACAAATCCACCGTTTTCGCACAGAAGGAAACGGTTTTCCTACACCTGAACAACTGGCAGCCCATCTTTCTATTACGGCTCAAGAATGTTCACGAGTGCTCCGAAGCTTGATCCAAAAAAGAATGTTGACCATTGAACAAAATCAAAATGAAGCCCGTGTCCTTAATGAATATTACTCTCTGGAACCTTTATGGGAAAAGCTGTTTGCTGTCACACCCAAGTCACAAACGAATGACCGGTCGTATGATGAAAATATTTTCCCATTGTTTGAACAAGAATTCGGGAGACCTCTGTCTCCATTTGAAATTGAAACCATAAATATATGGTTGGATGAGGAAGAGCAATCTCCAGCATTGATTAAGGCCGCGTTAAGAGAAGCTGTATTAATGAGCAAATTGAACTTCAAGTACATTGATCGCATCCTGAGGGAGTGGAAGCGTAAAGGTGTCAAAACGGTGGAACAAGCCCGGGAACAGGGCAAGCAGTTCCGACAAGGACAACAGGCGCCTAAAACCCAAAAGCAGGAAAATAAAAAGCGGGATATCTCCCTTTACTATAACTGGCTGGAGGAGGATTCTTAAAACACACGATGTTGAACAAACAGCAAATCCGTCATTGTTTAGATACGTTTGAGGAAATGTTTCCTGAGGCCGAGTGCGAATTAACGCACAGCAATCCTTTTGAACTCCTTGTTGCCGTCGTTCTATCTGCACAAGCGACTGATGCATTAGTGAACAAGGTGACCCCTCAACTTTTTGAGAAATATAAAAAGCCCGAGGATTATATCGCTGTGCCTTTGGAAGAGCTTCAGGATGATATCAAACGAATCGGCTTATACAGGAACAAGGCAAAGAATATAAAAAAACTTTCCCAAACGCTTGTAGAGAAATTTAATGGGGAAGTGCCCCCGACAAAAAAAGAGCTGGAGAGCTTAGCTGGTGTAGGTAGGAAAACAGCAAACGTCGTAGCTTCCGTAGCTTTCGATGAACCTGCCATAGCGGTGGATACGCACGTGGAGCGTGTTTCCAAACGTCTCGCATTTTGTCGTTGGAAAGATTCTGTTTTGGAAGTCGAAAAGACGTTGATGAGGAAAATCCCGGTAGAAGAGTGGAGTGTGACTCATCATCGTATGATCTTTTTCGGACGCTATCACTGTAAAGCTCAACGGCCGAATTGTGAAGAGTGTCCTTTATTATTTTTGTGCAGAGAAGGGCAGAAAAGAATGAAAAAGAAAGAGAAAACATCATAAAAAATACCCTCTCGAATATTCGAGAGGGTATTTTTGTTTAGGCTGCATCTTCTTGATTTTCCTGATCGTCTTCAGCTGGCGGTTGTTCTTCATCGGAACCACTGTCACCGCCTGAATCAGAATCATCACCTTGATTTTGTTCTTCATTTTCACTGTCATTATTGTCGGATTCGTCGCCTTGGCCATCGCCTTGACCTTGGCCACCATTTTGACCTTGGCCACCATCTTGGCCATTACCCTGATCATTATTTCCTTGACCATCTCCGTTATTGTTTCCGTTCCTGTCATTATTTCCTTGCCCGTCTCCGTCTTCATTCTCTTCAGGAGCACCTTCATCTTCAGTGTTCTCTCCTTCGTCTTCCTGATTTTCTCCGTCTTCGGATTCATCAGGAGTTTCCTGTTCAAGAGAACCTGGGGCTTGAACCTTGACAGTAGCCGGATCACTATTTGCCGTATTATCGTCATCACTGATGACCACTACAGCAAATTCGTAGGAAGCACCCGGATCCACGTTCGTAATCTCGACACTTGTTTCTTTCGTTGTTGTCAATTCTCTCATTTCTCCACCATCAATGGAGGCAGCAATACGGAAACTAACTCCATCTGTATTTCCGTAGGACCAAGAAAGATCGATGCTGGAGGTTTCTTCATTAAATTTACCTGCCAATGATTGGACGGGATCCAGCTGCTGATACGTTTCTGATACTTTAGATGGCTGATTATCTACATGGAACAGTTCTGTCACAATCCGGTCCGAAGGAGTATATTCACTAGGTAAACGTGCAGGTCTTGAACCTTTTTCTACATCTACCCAAGCTACGGAATCCGGTTTAGTAAAGTCGGCTGTATCTATTCCTTGCGATAATTGATTCATCAGAGGCTTGTAAATCTGTTTGGGTATATTTTTTGCCGCCTGCGACATTGGATCTTCTCCATCGTAACCAGACCAAATGGATATGGAATAGTTCGTTGTGTACCCATTGAACCAGGAGTCTGATGCCGAATCTCCACGGTTTGTCGTTCCGGTTTTTCCTGCGTCAGGTACACCAGGCACATTGGCAGCCGTTCCTGTACCTTCACTCATAGTCGTTTGAAGCATGTTAGAGATCATGAATGCTGTGTAACTGTTCATCGCAGACTTAGGCTCAGGAGTCAGGTCAATCGTTCCTTCACCGGGTACTTCGACTTTTGTTACAGTATGCGGTTCATTATATACGCCTTCATTACCAAAGGCAGCGTAGGCAGCCGCCATTTCTTTAGGGTTTGTTCCCACTCCGCCTCCAATGGCATCTGAAAGCATAAAACCATTTTCAGGGACTTTAAAACCTAGTCCACTTGCGAACTCTTCCGCTTTATCGATCCCTACTTCTTCCATCAATTTAATGGTTGGGATATTTAATGAACGGCTTAATGCGTATCTTGCTGAGACCCATCCTCTGAACTCATTATCAAAGTTGCTTGGTGTCCAACCGTCATTAACATCAAATTCAGTTTTTTCATCTTTAATCTGATGATAGGTGGACATTTTATTATATTGTATGGCTGGGCCATAAGCAGTGATTGGTTTGAATGTAGAGCCTGGTTGACGATTGATTTGTGTAGCCGTATTGAATTGACCTTTTTGATAGTTTCGGCCTCCGCCAATCGCTCGGATGGCACCTGTCTGTGTATCGGTTACAGCAACTCCAGCCATTAATTTCTCATCCGGCCAAGGGGTAGGACCCTCATTGCTTAAGAGCTGTTGAACTTGTTCCTGTGCTTTAGGGTCGAGCGTAGTATAAATTTTCAGCCCATCTTTGTAAATATCTGAACCGTCCATTTTCTCTTTAATTTCTCGCTCGACTTCATCGATGAACGCTTGGAATGGTGCTTCTTTTTCAGGTTGTCTTTCAATCAGCATGTCTTCGATTTTCACTTGTCGTGCTTCTTCAGCTTCTGCTTCTGTTATTTTCCCGTGTTGCACCATCAAACTAAGGACCGTGTTCATTCGATCCTTCGCTAAATCTGGATTTTCAAATGGCATATAACCACTAGGCCTTTGTGGCAGGCCTGCTAAAAGGGCGGCTTCGGGAAGTGTTAACTCACTGAGTTCTTTTTTACCGAAGTAAGTTTCCGCAGCTTCAGCAACACCGTAAGCACCTGCACCGTAGTAAATCTTATTTAAGTACATCTCCAAAATCTTTTCCTTGGAATATTCCTGGTCTAACTTTATAGCCAAGTACTGTTCTTGAACTTTACGCTTTATGGTTTTATCTTTCGTTAAGAATGATTCTTTGACGACTTGCTGCGTGATTGTACTGGCTCCTTCAGCACCGAACCCGCCAGTAATGTTGGCCAGGACCGCGCCACCGATTCTTCGGAAGTCAATTCCGATATGATCAAAAAAGCGTACATCTTCTGTGGCTAATACGGCGTCTTCAAGAACAGGAGGGATGTCGTTATACGTGATTTTCGTACGACGTTCATCACCGGCTAAATCAGCAAACAGGTCCCCGTTTTTGTCGTAAACTTTGGAAGAGAATGGATCGGATAATTTCGATTCATCTAAACTTGGAGCTGTAGCGACATAATAGGCAAATAAAGCTCCAACTCCTAACATCAGTACGACCCCGATGGTTAAAAGGGTCATAAAAATCCTTTTGAATTTTGAAGTGCTTTTTCCTTTTTTCGACGATTTCATCTGTTTTCTTCTTGCTGTACGTGACTGGCTATCGTTGGCCATTTACATTTCCTCCATTTCAGAAATAAAGCTTATCGATGGCAGTGGCATAATGAACCCTTGCCTGATAATGAAAAGGGATATGGATTCCTTCTTCCTTAATATAAGGATAAGGAATCGATTTCCTTCCACCATTCCACTGATTTTCCCAATAGGTGAAGATTGATGAGGATGGAAGGAGGTACGTCTCGTCCAAAGGTGTAAACTTTATGAGCATAAAGCTAATTCCACCATGGGCTTGGACAGCCCTCATATGGTCAATCTGGTGTTGGTGGACATTACTTAATGGAAAAGAAGTTTTGTTTTTCGTTTCTTTTGCCTCAAAATCGATGTACTTCCCACGATAAACTCCATTAAAGTCAGTCGTTGAAGCTTGTTTGAAATAGGCTTCTTTAATGACGGCGGCGCTGCGCTTCGGATAATCCACTTGTACAATTTGCACAGGCGTAGGTTTTTTATGAACCACCGCAACTCCTGCTTGCAAATAATATTCGTTTGTTACATTAATGTCTTCTTCCAGTGACATTCCCCTGTTACTGAAATCAGGTTTTGTTTTTCCTTTAGGAGCTAAGTTTGTCTTGGAACCACGTCTCCCATTGGGATAATTCACAACCAATCCCTCCCCATAGCCATGAGAGTATCATACCAAATTTTCATGTCCAAGAATATATACATGCGACTCATTTTATTTAGACGTTTGAAAGAAAGGAAAGTTTCACCTGTTCACACGATTGACACATATAAGGAAACCGCCATGACTATCTTCCCTTCCATGTTCCATTCAAAACCCTAATCATATTCTTTCGAGAAAGGAAGTTGTTTTTTGTCTCGTTTAGGGAGTGAATGGTTCTCTTTACATGTAATTAAGAAATGCAAGAAAGATGCAGTCTTTTCCGCATTTTCATACGTGTTATAAAAAAAGCTGCTGCTATAAAAAATAGCAACAGCTTCTGTACAATCACGTAGAAGGGCGGTTCTCACCAGCTAATTTAGGATTGTCCGTTTTTGCCGGTGTCGGTTTCTTATTTTTCTGTTCTTTTTTCTTAGCCATATGCTTTTCTCCTTTTATGTCGAAGATTAAAGTCTGGTTTGACTTGTTTTGTTGCTTTAGTTCTAGTCTTGTCATCCGTAGAGGAGTTATGCATCCATTAGAGAAATTGTAAAACACCAATAAAAGGGGGAGTAGTGTATGAAGAAAAATAGTGTCATCACACCGTATGAATTTGAGGAGCAGCTCTCGCACTTACAGGAGAAATTCTCCTTACTTGAGCGCAGGTTGTCAATCAAAGCAGATGAAATCGTGTTCAATATGGCCGTCTCCCACCGTAAAGAAATCGATGAATTGAAGAATGAAGTCTTCGGCCTCCGAGATGAATTAAGGAAGATGAAAAGAGAACGTCGGTTTGAATATATGGGGAAAGTTGCTCAACAAGCCAGGCGTCGTTCCGTAGGTTGATTTTGATACCCTTTGTTCCCTCATGATATTATGAAGGAGGAAAGGTGTGGGAATTTATGAATTTAAAAGCCAATACGAACGAATTGAAGCGTTTAATTGATGAACGCCATCAACGCTTTTTAAATACGGAAGGTCCTGTAGATAAAAAAAACTATGACTTTTTCAATCAGGTTAAAAAGGAAACAGATCCGATGTTCCGATTGACCAACGAATGGGTTAAGGAAGCAGAAGCTTTCGTGAAAGACCGAAAGACGAATGTGCATCCAAACCAAGTTAAATCAACACATGAAAATATTGAAATGATCATCCTCCATAGTTATTATCTGGATGTCCATCGTAAAAGGTTCAAAGAATTGTATCAGTCCTCTCATTATGTTTTGGATATGGTCCTTGACGATATAGAACAAAATGAAAAAAGCTCCTCATAAGGGAGCTTTTTTCATTTGGATTAAGTCTTTAGGGATATCCTTTAATATTATATCCGTCAATTGTTATTTTTTTGATATTAACAAATAAAACGATGGAACAAGTAAAAGCGTGAGTACTGTTGAAAAAGCGAGTCCGGATACGATCGATACCGCCAAAGGCTTGAACAGCACATCTCCTGTATAAATGATCGGTGCAAGGGCTGCAATCGATGTTAACGACGTCAGGACGATTGGACGGATCCTTGCCCTGCCTGCTTCTATAACGGCTTCTACATTACTGCTATAACGTTCACGGTTTTGCTCAATAAACTCGACAAGAATTACGGAATTCCTTACAACAATACCTGAAAGGGAGACGATGCCTAATACTGCTAAGAAACTGAGCGGTTCCCCTGAAACGAAAAGTCCTATAATGGCACCTGTCACGGCTAAGAATACGGTTCCTGTGATCAGTAAAGGCATAAGCAGGGAATTGAACTGGATCGCAATCGTCAGATAGATTAAGAACAAAACGATGACAAACAGTTTGGTTACTTCTACAAAGAACTCGGACCGTGCATCGGTTTCACCGCTTTCTACAAGCGTATAACCTTCTGGAAGGTCATTTTTAATTACGTTTATGACTTCCGATGATTTTTGAGAGAAGCTGCTTTCCATTCCCTCTTCAGGGTATGCTTCCACTGTGATCGTCCGATCTCCATCCAAGTGTGGAATCACACCAATCCGTTCGGTTGAGTCTGTCGTGATAATTTCATCAAGCGTAAGAATTTCTGGGGGGCCGCCGCCTTGACTCGCCTGCTGACTGACAACATTCAGCTCTGAAAGGGCTACACCATCCTCTACACCGTCGTCAACCATGATCTCGATCGGTAATCGTTCCACACCATTGTCAAAAGTGCCCAAAGGTATTCCGATATTTGCCAGTTGAAGTTGTGATGTGATTTGGTTGATCGCAATGTTATTTTCCGCAAGCAATGTACGATCAGCGCTGTATTCCGTGAAGGGCTGTGTCTCGGCATTGAGTGTAGCTATCTCAGCACCTTCCAGCTCACTTAACTGATCTTTTGCTTTCTCTGCCTCTGAAATCAATGTTTCAATCTCAGGACCTTGGATCTGTAACTGGACAGGTGGGGAAGGTGGTGGACCCGAAACAATGGTTTCAAGGAAAATTTCACTTTCTGGGAACTCTTCCCTTAAAGGCTCCTCCCATTCCTCAATAAAATCACTAGCACTCGTCTGGTCTCTGTCCACCCGGACGAGAACTTGACCTGTATTCTCACCTGAACGCTGCAATCCTGAACTGAATAAGTTAGGAAGGCCACTACCTGAATAAATGGCTGTTTCAGTAATGTTATCTTCAGATTCCTCTAAGAAGTCAGTTAATTCCTGCAACCTTTGTTCTGTTTCCTGAATCGTTGTCCCTTGAGAATTCTCAACAGAAATGGTGACTTCAGGACGATCAGCGGCAGGGAAGAATTCAAACGGAATCCGAATGGCCAGGGTGGCTAATAGAGCACACACAATAAGGCCAATCAAAGATGTGACGAGTGGCTTCTTCGTAGTGGTAGGAAGAACCCTGTCAGCGTAGATACGTTCTAATCGATCAAACAAACCACCGAGAAGTCCCGATTTTGCTTTTTTAGATTGCTTCCTCCGCTTTTTCCTTGCATATTGAACGGTAGGGATGAAGGTCAGTGCAATGATGGTGGATGCCAACACCGTAAAGATTAAGACCGATGGTAGGGCTCTAATGAAATCCCCGTTCGATCCCGACAGAAATGTTAAAGGCAAGAAACTGAAAATAATCATGAGTGTAGAAGTGATGATGGACTTGCCGACTTCCTTCACACCTCGGAGGGTACCTTCCATCGGGCCATCTCCGAGTTGGAACCTCCTTTGAATATTGTCATTAACAACAATAGCGTCGTCTACCAATATACCGATGGCTATAATCATTCCGATGACTGAAATCTGGTTCAAATCGACTCCAACATAAGGAAGCGGGATTAAACCGATAAGAATGGATATTGGGATCGATAAAGCAACGAGAATCGCTGACGACAATGGAAGACCCAATACCATAATGATGATGACAGCAAGAAACGAAATAGCAAAGGAAGTGATCAGGTTCGAAAAGACTTCATCAATAACCGTACTTTGTGTATAAAATCGATCGACCTTAATATCTGCAGGTAACTGTTCTGACAAAACATTAACCTTGTCTGTCAATTCTTCTTGCAGGGCACTAATGTTTACCCCTTCTTCAGTAAGTACGGTGAGGGATAGAGCAGCCTGGTCTTTAAACGTAATCAGGTCTTCGACTTCTTGGTTTGTCATTTCAATCGACCCAATGTCAGCGAGAGTGACTGGCTCTCCTTCCGAGCTATTTCCAACAAATAAACTTTCCAATTCTTCGATATCTGAATATTTTTCAAAGATGAGTTGATGGATGGTGCCATCTCTTTGTTCCGTACCAATTGGTGAAGGACCTAATTCTTCATTCAAAGAACGGATGACGGAAGACGGAGAAATTTGCAACTCATTCAATTGATCATTATCCAAACTGACGGAAACCTTTTGATCAGGTAAGCCTTTAATTAAAATGGAATCGACACCAGGTGTCTGGGTTAGTTCTGCTTTCCATTCATTTAATTCATCCCTTAAGTTATATAATTCAGCTCGCTCATCACTGTAAAGGTGATAGGAAGCAACAGCTGACATGGTCATGTCCGTGTTCACATCAGGGGATTGGACTTCGTCTGGAAAAGACCTGGATACATCTGATACGGCCTGCCTGATCTTAGCATTGGTTGTGTCTACGTCTACATCCCCGGATAGAGTAGCGGTCACTGTACCGAACCCGGTTGTGGATGCAGACGTGATCTCATCAATCCCTTCTGTGTTCAAAAGCTCTTCCTCTAAGGGGTTGATGATTGTCCGTTCCACTTCTTGAGGTGTTGCTCCCGGATAAACCGTGGAAATAGATGAGACATTTACATTAATTTCAGGAATTTCCCTTTTTGGTAGCTGTAGATAGGTGAAAATACCTGTGAAAATCAATAACAAAATAAAAATCCAAATGATTTTGTTGTAATTTAAAATTGATTTCATTTTGTTCCTCCTGACCCATATGATTTTTATGCTCTTTCAGTATAAACTTTTTTCCGACACATGTGTCAATTAAATGCTCCTCCGATGTGCTAAAGCAAAGCGAACATGAAACCGCTTTACATTTTGCCAATATTCATATATAATGACCTTCCCATGAGTAGGGAGGGATGTAAATGGAATCAAACCAACTAATCAATGAAGCTAAAAAGATAAGGGAAAAAGCTTATGTACCTTATTCGAAATTCCCCGTAGGTGCTGCTCTAGTCACAGAAGATGGAACCCTATATACGGGATGCAATATCGAAAATGCCGCCTATCCGGTTACCTGTTGTGCTGAAAGAGTGGCTATTTTTAAAGCCGTTTCTGATGGACATGATAAATTCAAGGAACTGGCGGTTGTCGCTGACACGAAAAGACCGGTTCCACCATGTGGATCTTGCCGCCAAGTCATGAGTGAATTTTTCCAGTCCAATGTTAAAATTCATACTACAAATCTGCACGGGGATACAAAAACATTTACTATGGAAGAAATTCTTCCATTCTCGTTTTCATCTGCTGATTTATCAGAAGATGATGCGAAGTAGGCAGGAAAAGGATGAGACTCTCATCCTTTTTTTATTTATCCATTTGAAGAAATCAAGTATTAGGATGAGAACTTGTTCTAACCCTACCCCTTTAGTCCAAATGCTTTAAAAAAAAGGATGCTTCTACAGGTAATTAACAAATGTCTATTCAAATGATGGGTATCTGCCATTAAGAAAGTAAAGGATATGATGATATCGCCTAGTACATTCACGCTCTTTGTGACATACGCTGATAAGGAATAAAAAGAACAAGGAGTGAAAGCACAATGCATCAACATTCTATGCAGGACTCTTGCGGCTGTGGACCTATGTCTCCGATGTCTTCTCCAGCCGGAAACCGTAGACCGATCGTCTGTCCTGTCCAAAATTGTGTAGTGGATAACTACTTCTGTGAAAACCAAGATTACATTCACCCTACGCACATTCTCGTGCGAAACAATCACACGTTGAATAACAACCACTATTTCCCATATATGGTTTCTGAGCAAAACAACTTCCGAACTCAAGACTTCGCTTTTCCTCAAGGGTCTTCACCAGACTATAACTGGATGGATTATATGAATCCTCAAGACATGGGACAAATGCCTATGGGCCAAGGACAAATGCCGATGATGAATGAAGAGGATATGGAAGAGACAGAAGATATGATGGGCCAGGGTCAAATGCCGATGATGGGCGACGGCCAGATGCCAATGATGGGTCAGGGTCAAATGCCGATGATGGGTCAGGGTCAAATGCCGATGATGGGTCAGGGTCAAATGCCGATGATGGGTGATGGTCAGATGCCAATGATGGGTCAAGGACAAATGCCGATGATGGGCCAAGGACAAATGCCAATGACAGGTCAGGGCCAAATGCCGATGATGGGCCAAGGCCAAATGCCAATGGCAGGTCAGGGTCAAATGCCGATGATGGGTCAAGGCCAAATGCCAATGATGGGCTCAGGATCATAGATAAGATGAAATAAGCCACGAAACTGTGGCTTATTTTCTTTTTTCTAGGAAACATATTAAAATGAAGGAAGGGTAAGGAGGAAGAACATTGAAAACCATTGTTGTTACGGGTTACAAACCGATGGAAATGGGTATTTTCAAGCATAATGATCCGAAAGTAGAATTTGTGAAAGAAACCATAAAAAAAAGGTTACGTTCCTACATAGAAGAAGGGTTACAATGGGTGCTCATTTCCGGACAAATGGGAGTCGAGATATGGACGGCTGAAGTTGTCCTTGATTTAAAGGAACAGTATGATGTGAAACTAGGCGTTCTTCCGCCTTTTGAAAACCAGGAAGAGCGCTGGCCTGAAGATCTTAAGCTTGTTTATGAGGAAGTAACAATGACCGCCGATTTCTACCAGCCAATCTATAATAAAGGATATGAAGGTCCATACCAATTCAAAGCAAAAGATCAATTTCTGATCGATCACTCGGATGGGTGTCTCGTACTGTTTGATGAAGATACAGAGGGTAGTCCACAATATTTCTTAAGAGGAGCGAAAAAGGCTCAAAATCAAGGGGATTATGAAATCGTCTATATTACTCCGTTAGACCTTGAAGAGACGGTAGAAGAGCTTCGGATGGCAGATCCGGATTTCTGGAGTCAGTAAATGTTCCAGATTTGAAATTGACATTTTCGTGACCTTTTGAAAAAATGGATATAATGTGTGAAACAGAGGTGAAAAAAATGAACTTAGAAGAGTATCATTTAAGCGGAAAGGATATACTTGAGAAAGACTTTAAAACGTCTATGAGAGGGTATAACCAGGAAGAAGTAGATGAGTATCTGGATTTGATCATTCAGGATTATGACCGTTTCCAACAGGAAATTGAACGTCTGCAGCAGGAAAATGATCGGTTGAAAAAAATGTCATCAAGGGAAACCGCACAGAGACAAAGGCAACCATCAACGAATAACCATCAAGTGAATTATGATATCTTAAAACGTGTGTCAAACTTAGAGAAGGCTGTTTTTGGTAATAAATACGCTGACTAGTATTCATTTTTTTCCAATGACAAGCGAGTAAGTGTCTGTTATAATGGTTTAGCACGTCTTAAGAGACGCAATGACAAATGATAATGCTCATTTGAATACTCGGGTAATCGCTGTATAGGTTTCTATACAGAGGAAAGTCCATGCTCGCACAAGCTGCGATGCTTGTAGTGTTCGTGCTTGACGAAACCATAAGTCAAGGGAGTTCTTTAGAACTTACGGCAGGGAAAATTCCTAAGTCTTTGATATGGAATGACTACCTTGAAAGTGCCACAGTGACGGAGCCGGAGTAGAAATACTTCGGGTGGAACGAGGTAAACCCCACGAGCGAGCAACCCAAATATAGGTAGGGGCACTTTTCAATGGGAATTGAACCAGAGAAGAGGCCGTTTTACGGCAGATAGATGATTGCCACCGGAGTACGAGGTTGACCACCGTTTGCAGTACAATGGCACAGAACATGGCTTACAGAGTATTCAAAGGTCGCTAATGATACAGATGACACCCTTCTGGAAAGCCTTATGCTTTTTGGAAGGGTTTTTTCTTTTGTATAACATGTATTAGTGAAGGAAAACGTTCTTGTTTGTTCATGCTACATATGAAGGAGGTTCATCATGTCGAATAAAGTTACGTTGATTGCAACGGCAGCTATGGGACTTGAAGCTATAGTTGGGAAAGAAGTTAAAGCCTTAGGATATGAAGACATACAGATTGAAAACGGAAGAGTTGTTTTTGAAGCGGACGTTTCAGCGATACCGAGAGCCAATCTCTGGCTTCGAACAGCGGATCGTGTCAAATTGTTGGTTGGAAAGTTCAAAGCCACATCATTTGATGAGCTTTTCGAAAACACGAAGGCATTGCCGTGGGAAACTTTTATAGAAGAAGACGGGGAGTTTCCTGTTGTCGGTAAATCAGTGAAATCGAAACTATACAGTGTTCCGGATTGTCAATCGATTGTTAAGAAAGCGATTGTAGAACGTTTGAAAGTTAAACATGGCATTGATTCATGGTTGAAAGAAACCGGGGCCTTTTATCGGGTGGAAGTGGCCATTCATAAGGACGAGGCGTTACTGACAATTGATACATCAGGAAGTGGCTTGCATAAACGGGGATACCGCGTAGGCCAAGGGGAAGCGCCATTAAAAGAGACATTGGCCGCAGCACTCGTACAAATTACAAATTGGACCCCTGACCAACCGTTTGTAGATCCTTTTTGTGGCTCAGGCACAATTGCAATTGAAGCGGCATTAATTGGTCAGAACATCGCCCCAGGTTTTAACAGGGAATTCGCTTCTGAGAATTGGAGTTTCATTCCACAAAAGGTTTGGGATGATGCTTTTCAAGAAGCGGAAGATGCAGCGAATTATGATCAACCACTTCAAATTTTCGGCTCAGATATTGATCCTGACTTAATTGAGATCGCGAGAAAAAATGCGATGGAAGCAGGACTTGGAGAACTAATCACTTGGAAACAAATGCAGATGAGTGATTTCAAACCGAAGCAGGAGAATGGCTACCTTGTGTCTAATCCTCCTTATGGAGAGCGTATGGGTGAGCGGGAAGAAGTGGAAGAGATGTACCGCAATCTTGGTACGATCATGCGTGATCACCCATCCTGGAGTGTGTACATTCTTACTTCTCACGAAGGATTTGAGAAACTTTACGGAAAGCCTGCCACTAAAAAACGGAAGCTCTTCAATGGCTTTATTAAAACGGATTATTATCAGTATTTCGGAAGGAAACCAAAATCGAAGCCTGACAATGGCAAAGGATTCGGTTTTTGATTCGTTTGATAAAGTTATTCATTTAGGTGAAGGGGAGAGGTAAATTTGAGTAAAACAACTGAACAGAAATTTATGGATCTCTTAAAAGAACAATCGGCTTATGGGGAAGCCATTGGGCTGATGGCTTGGGATATGAGAACAAAAGCACCACGAAAAGGAATCGAAGGGCGCTCGGAAGTAATTGGGGTCATGTCTCAAAAAGTCCATGAAATACAAACATCAGATGAAATGCGTGGATATATCGATAAGTTGAAAAACAAGGCTCAAGACCCCATTCTGAAAAGAGCGGTAGAAGAAGCGGAAGAGACGTACGATAAAACAGCAAAAATCCCTGCCAATGAGTATAGAGCTTATGTGACGCTCCAAACCCAAGCTGAATCCATGTGGGGAGAAGCTAAAAGTAACAATGACTTTGAAAGTTTCCGCCCTTATTTAGAAAAGCTGGTTGAATACAACCGCAAATTCGCGGATTACTGGGGATATGGAGATCACCGCTATGATGCTTTGTTGAATAATTATGAGCCCGGTGTGACTGTGGAAGTGCTGGATAAAGTGTTTCCAAAGGTCAGAAAAGCTCTAACTGACCTTCTCAAACAAATCAAAGAAGCCCCTAATCAACCCGATCCGACCGTCCTGCAGGGCCATTTTTCTAAAGAGCGCCAGGCTGAGTTTAGCGAAGTGATCTTGGAGCGCATGGGTTATGATTTTGAAGCGGGCCGGTTAGATGAGACGGTGCACCCTTTTGCCATCGGACTAAATACCAATGATGTCAGGGTTACAACGAAATACGACGAAAAAGATTTCCGGACAGCTGTTTTTGGAACGATTCACGAAGGTGGACATGCCCTTTATGAACAGAACATCGACCCAAAGCTTGCTTTTACACCTCTTGCTGACGGGACGAGCATGGGTATCCATGAATCACAATCCCTGTTTTGGGAGAACTTTATAGCTCGTAGTGAAGGCTTTTGGAGAAATCATTATGAGTTGTTCAAAAACTATGCTCCTGGGCACTTCCAAAACTTATCTTTGGAGAAGTTTTATCCGGCTGTCAATGAAGTAAAACCATCCCTGATTCGAATTGAAGCGGACGAGTTGACGTATTGCTTGCACATTATGGTTCGCTATGAGCTGGAAAAAGCATTGATTGCTGGTGAAATTGAAGTGAAGGATCTCCCTGAACTGTGGAATCAGAAGATGGAAGATTACCTGGGAACCACCCCTGAAAATGATTCTGAAGGAGTCCTTCAGGATATTCACTGGTCCGGTGGTGATTTCGGCTACTTTCCATCCTATGCATTAGGATATATGTATGCCGCCCAGTTGAACTCTAAAATGAGAGAAGAAATCGATGTGGATCGTTCTATTGAAGAAGGCGATTTCCATAAAATCAAGGAATGGCTGACGGAAAACGTTCATCAGTATGGAAAAATGAAAAAACCGCTGCAAATCTTAAATGACATTACTGGTGAAGGATTGAATCCTGATCATCTTATAGATTATTTAACAAATAAATATAAAAAAATCTATCAGTTTTAACATGAAAAAAGCCCGGCTGGATAAGCCGGGCTTTGTGTTATTTAAGACATTTCTTCCATCAGATCTGGAGTTGCTGGGAAGCCAGCTTCTTTAAGGATTTCATTGAATTGATCGTTGAATTCTGTGAATTTCTCTTCAGCTGCCGTAAAGTCTGCATTTTCCATGTTTTCATTTAATGCTTTCTCAACACCTTCATAATAGGCTTGAAGGGAAGGGAGTGTTTCTTCGAATTTTGTCATCACATCTTCAGGTAGATCGGCTTCAATTGTGTAATCGTCGACCATGGAAGCAGCTTCGCTTGCTGCTGTCTTTGCTTCTTCAGCTGCAGATTGAATGGCTTCTGCATCAGGTTCTTCAGCTGAGACGGCTGCTTTGTAAGCAGAAATTTGCTGTTGATATGGTTTGAATGTGTTCGTCAGAGCCATTTGAGCACTGAGCAATTCTTTCTTCACCTTTTGTTCATCATTTTCTTGATTTTCCGACGTGTCTTCTGTCTGGTTTTCTGTGTCTGCGTTTGTGCCTTCTTCCGTGTCACCATTACATCCTGCTAAAACGAGTGCCCCGGAAAGACCTAAAGCTAACAACCATTTTTTCATACAGACAACCCCCTTTTTTTCTATTCACGATTTTCATTCTATGTCAGGCTTTCCCACATGTAAAGAAATTGCAAAAATGTTATACTATACTGAAAATTCAACACTATTAATGGGGGCTTTAGCGATGCATCTACCAGACTTTAGACTAGAAAGAAAACTCGCTGTCATTACAGGAGGAACGAAAGGTATAGGTAAAGCCATCACCCTGGCTTTTGCAGAATCCGGCGCGGATGTGATTGTGATCGCAAGAAACATGAAGGACCTGGAACAAACAAAAAAAGAAGTGGAAGATCTTGGACAACAAGCATCGATCATTTGTAAGGATATTAACGATTATAAGGAAATCATCCAGGAAGTTGAGCGCGTTCGGAATGGGCGGGAGCTTGATATTTGGGTCAATAACGCAGGGATGAACATTAGAAGTGAAGCAGAACGTGTAACAGAGGAAGAGTGGGATCAGATCATATCCACAAATATGCGCAGTGCTTTCTTTCTCTCTCAATATGTGGGCCAAGTAATGAAATCCTCCAAGAAGGGAAAAATCATCAACATCTCTTCCGTCGGAGGTCACACAGCTTTACGTACGGGAGTTGTTTATGCCATGACCAAAAGCGCGTTGATCCAAATGACAAAAAACCTTGCTCTAGAATGGGGGAAATATAATATCAATGTCAATGCGATTGGTCCCTGGTATTTCCCAACCTCACTCACAGAAAGACTTTTGCAGGATGAATCCTATGTGCAGGAGATTCTTGAACGAACACCGCTGAACAGGATTGGCAAATTAGAGGAATTGAGTGGTGCCGCTGTGTTTTTAGCTTCAGACGCTGGAAATTATATGACAGGGCAGACGCTGTTTGTCGATGGAGGCATGACCATTTACGGGTTTTAATCGAAGTTTCCATTCACTAATGTGAAATCTTCCATAGCGTGATATAGCAAAAGCGCCATAAGAATATGGCGCTTTTTTATGTAATCTTTTGTTTTTCTTCGATCATTAAAATGAGTGAAAGTTGATATTCCTATTCAATGCTTAAAGGGACAATAAATCCTCTATTGAAACCTTCCATCTTTCTTAGACCTCCAATGACTGACGGCGTAGTGATCTCAATA
The DNA here is from genome assembly GCF_009856415.1 of Halobacillus litoralis. Classification (GTDB taxonomy): domain Bacteria; phylum Bacillota; class Bacilli; order Bacillales; family Halobacillaceae; genus Halobacillus; species Halobacillus litoralis_C. The sequence goes on from NZ_WMEZ01000001.1 coordinate 630,724, forward strand.
GTCAGGTCATGCTCAGATACAATGGTGGCAAGATTTCCTGCAATCATATTCCCGAGCTCTCCAGTAAAAGAGGAAAGCATTTCACCTTCCAGGGAGAGCCCATATATCTTTTCTCCTACTATGCTGAAACTCGCTTCACTTCTCTCGATCAATAGCTTTCCTGTAAGGTCACCGGTTATTCTAATTAGAGACCGAAGCTCATCATTCAAGTGGGTTTCATTTAGAAGGGAAGGCTGTTCGGTTGTTAATTCAAATGGCATAATGCGGTGTACTGTATGAATACCCCCATTCAGAACGGTAGGAATAGAATGATATAAAGACATACGATTCTCCTCAAAAATAGATCCATTTGACACGGGGCTATCATACCGTGATGGTCATTTACAGACATAATTTCTTCTTTTTTTGTACATAGTAAAAAAAAGGAGGATGAAAATGCCATACATACTTTCTTCAGGCATTCAATGTGCTGACTATTCCTGTAATCAATCGGATGTTCAAAAGCTCGTTTATGAATTGTTCCCTCTAAAAGATCACGAGAAAAAACGGTTGATGCCTATTTTTGAACACGCCGATATTAAAGAGCGACAATTCGCTGCTCCATTAGAGTGGTTTAAAGAAAATCATGGACTAGAAGAGAGGAACCATCTATACCATACCAAAGCTTTAGATTACAGTTTACAAGCGATTCGTGCTTGTTTATCGAACCAACCTGGAGATGAATTTTCTACAGAAGACATTGATCATCTTATTTTTGTTTCTTCCACGGGCATTTCCACCCCTACCCTTGATGCTTATATTATGAATGAACTCGGTTTCAGAGAAGAAACGAAACGAACCCCCTTGTTCGGACTAGGATGTGCAGGAGGAACAAGCGGTGTCGCAAAGGCTTATGAATGGCTTCTAGGCCACCCTGATCAAAATGTGCTTGTCATTTGCGCAGAACTTTGCAGCTTGACCTTTCAAGCCGAGGATGCCAGAGTGAGCAATTTCGTCGGGACAGCTTTATTTGGTGACGGAGCTTCCGCTGTTTTAGTGGCGGGGAATGAATCCTCCTTATTGAAGAAAAAGAAACACCCCCTTCCGAAAATCATCAATTCAAGTTCTAGAACAAAAGCCCACAGTACAGACGTCATGGGGTGGAGGGTTGTAGATACAGGTTTTGAAGTAATTTTCAATAAAAGCATCCCTCGGTTAGTCAAGGAATTTTGGAGTGTACATGCAGAAGAAATCGTACGCAGTAATGGATGGCTGATTAAAGACCTGCCTTTTATAGTCGCTCATCCTGGTGGTAGAAAAGTGTTGGAAGCTTACGAGGAAGTATTCAATTTGAAGGAGGATGCTTTAGAGATCCCAAGAAAGGTGTTGTCCTCTCATGGGAATATGTCTTCCCCAACTGTACATTTCGTATTGCATGAAGTCTTAAAGACGCAACATGAAAAAGGGACGAAATCGATTATGACTTCCCTTGGACCTGGGTTTAGTTCAGAAATTGTAAGTTTGGAGTGGGAATAGAATGGAAATCTTTTTATGGATGATTTTAGCTTTTTTAATCTTTCAGCGGCTGGGCGAACTTGCTCTAGCTAATCGGAATCGTAAGTGGATGGTGGAAAGGGGAGCGAAAGAATGGGGGCAAGGACACTATTTCCTATTCATTCTTTTGCACAGCTCATTTTTTGTATGTATCATTGCAGAGTTTGTGTGGACTCCATATGTTCAGCAACCATTTTTTTCAGTGGCGCTGGCAGGATTTTTCGTGTTGCAGGTTCTCAGAATCGCCTGCATTCGGACATTAGGAAAACGATGGAATACGAGGATTCTCGTATTACCCGATGAAGAACCTATCCGAAAAGGGATCTACCGGTTTGTGAAACACCCAAATTATGTGATCGTCTTCTTTGAGTTGATGGTCATTCCTGTATTGTTTCATGCGTATTTAACGGCACTGATTTTCCCTTTCCTACATTTGCTTGTCCTCACAGTGAGAATTCCTGCGGAGGAAAGGGCATTACAAGAAAGAATATAAATGTTTCAAAAACATTGCTCATTTCTTGGATGTCTGTTAATATTCTATTTAGAAATGAAATTCATTTTCAATTAGAAAGGTGAGAACAAAATGGTGATTTTCATATTGTTAACGGTCGCCGTTTACAGTAGTCTGATGATTTTCGTATTAGCTAAGTTGGGAAGCGTACCTGCTCAAACCGTCATGAATGTGTTCAGAATGAAAAACCAAAGTTCTCATTTCTACCATAAAAATAGATACGAACGGACCATTTCAGCCAGGTGAATGCACCTGGCTTTTCTCATGTTTGGAATTCTTGTTAAGAGGACAAAATTTTCGTGAAAAATTCAGGTCGTAGTGCCGATAACCTCAATTTTTTTGTTATGATATAGAAAAATGTCGAAAATACATAGACATGACGGAAAAGGTTAGGAGAGTATTATGGATAGAAACACGTTAGCTTACTTCTTAGAAGATCTTTGGAGTAAGGGATTCAAATTGAGTGATGAAGACGTACAATTTATATATTTTGGAAATAACTCTTCTAATGCTCCGGAGTGGAAAACCATTATAGCTGTAAATATGACTTTGAAAATTCAACAGTCTTTTGATCCCAGTTTTTTCATTAGTATTTTAGAACTTATTTCAAACTCATCCATCACTAGTAAAAGAAAGGCCTATGAATCCATCGAAAAGCAGCTTTCCATTGCCAGGACCACATACGAATAGAAAACCCAGATCATTGCTGATCTGGGTTTTGTTTCGTTTGCAGACACTCTCTTGCCAGGCGATCTGCATTCTTATTTTGTTTGTCAGGTATCCATTTATAAAAAACATAGGAAAAGTTCTCTTCAAGGTTCATGATCTTTTCAAACAATGGAAGGAATTTCTCATTTTTCGTGTATCGTTTATCCATGGTATCTACGGCGATTTTTGAATCTGACCGGATCGAAATGATTTCTCCTGAATACTTCTCCTTGCAAATTTGCAAAGCATGGATGATAGCTAAGAACTCCGCCTCATGATTCGTCCATGTCCCTAAATAGAATTGATATTCTTCTGTTTTTTGGTTTTGCTTTATGACCACTCCTGCAGCACTAGCCCCCGGGTCTCCACTGCAAGCAGCGTCTGTGTACACTTCTAACATGGCTCATGACCTCCTCATTCAGAATGCGGCATTTTTTTTGCCATATAAAAGAATGGTGTATCCAAAGCTGCCACGATGAATTTAATGATATACGTGGTTATGAAAATCTCAAGCCAAATTTCGAAAGGATACAAACCGAAAAATGCAATGAAACAAAAAATGCTCGTATCTAACAATTGACTGATCATTGTACTCCCATTGTTCCTGATCCATAGCGCACGATCAGACGGGAAGAGCTTTTTTAGTTTAGCATATAGCCATACATCAAAATACTGGCTGACGATATAAGCTAGCATGCTTCCGAGTGCGATTCTTGGAACAAGACCAAATAAAGCCTGCAACGCTGGTTGAGCGATGTCGTTTTGACCAGGATTGAAAAGAATGGCGAACTGCATGATGATCGTCATAATGATCAATGTGGAAAAGCCCATCCAAACAGCTTTTCTGGCTTCTTTTTTTCCATATTTCTCGTTAAGGATATCTGTGGCTAGGAAGGCTGTTCCATATACAATATTTCCAAGAGTCGCATTCAAGCCGAACATCTCTACGGTCTTGACTACTTGGATATTGGCAAGGACAGTGGACATTCCGATCCATACAAATAAACCGGATTTTCCGAAGAACCGATAAACGCCAATTAATAATGCGAAATTGATTAGTGCAAATAATACCCATAGGATTTCGTTACTCATCGTTTTTCCTCCTTAGTTTTGGTATCGCGGGAGTTCCCGAACCGCGGGTAAATAGAACCAACAGCGATCCATTATACGATGGTACGACCCATTTGACAAGAACCATTTCTCTTATTCAATATTATGGCAGGATTGTGGAAAACTCAGTTTCGAAACTTTTGTTGGAGTTTAGGGGCTCCGGGAAAAGGTTCGCTTTCCGTAGGCGAGTGATGAGCCTCCTCGAGCTAACGCTCTGCGGTGTCTCATCTACTACGCCTTCCCAAAGGAGTCTCACCGTTTCCCTCCGCCCGTTTACCAAATGAGGTTCTCGAAATCCCTCTTATAGTAACCAGCCTAGTTGTGTTGTGAAATCCTGCTAAATCTGCGTCGATATAGGATTCTCAACCATAAAAGCTCTTTTTACTGGAAGGTAGTTTCGAGAATCTCTTCCGGCAAGTGGGCGGAGGGGAATGGCGAGACTCCTGCGGGAAAAAAGTGCATGGTGAGACCCCACAGGACGTAGTCCGAGGAGGCTCACCGCGCTCCCGCGGAAAGCGAGCCATTCCCCGTAGCCCCCATCCACTCAACAAAAGTCTTGAAACTGAGTCTTCAAGAATAGGGAGCTAATCTTGAATATTGATTGGGAGAGTTATGAGGCTTGTTAGTCGTTAGAGGAAAAGAAAAAGCAATCTCCGGGGAGATTGCTTTTTGATGATACATCTATTCTTTCACAACGTTCGCAGCTTGTGGGCCGCGGTCGCCTTCTACGATTTCGAAAGTAACAGCTTGACCTTCTTCTAGAGATTTGAAGCCTTCTTCCTCGATAGCAGAGAAGTGTACGAATACGTCGTTTCCACCCTCAACTTGAATGAAACCGTAACCTTTTTCTGCGTTGAACCATTTGACTGTACCATTTTGCATGATTTGTTCCTCCTAAATCTTGCACGTAAAACGTGGAAATTACAAATATCAGACCGAAAAAACCTCATAGAAGGCCGGAACAATAAATTCCGAAGCACTTCTATGAGGAGTTACCTGTCATTTATGTTTCCGATCGTGTTATTTGCTTACCCCAAATATATCGCATGAAAAAAGAAGCGTCAACATTCTGACTCTAATAAATTACAACAACTTGAAACCGCTTCCCGGGATGGAATACTATAACTCATAACGAGAGTCAGGTACAATGAGAGAAGATACATAAGGAAAGGAAAGATTCTCAATGAAATCCGATATAGAAATTGCATTGGAAGCTAATATGAAACCTATCCATCAGATAGCTGAACAGTTGAACATATCAGAGGAAGACTGGGAACCTTATGGACATTATAAGGCTAAGTTGTCGGACCAACTGTTGAATAAACTTTCTGATCGCAAAAAAGGAAAGATCATCTTAACGACATCGATCAACCCGACACCTGCAGGCGAAGGGAAGTCCACAGTAACGGTTGGTTTGGGACAAGCCTTGAACAGGCTGAATCAACGTGCTGTGATTGCACTCAGAGAGCCTTCCCTAGGACCCACGATGGGTATTAAAGGGGGGGCAGCGGGCGGAGGATACTCCCAAGTGGTCCCGATGCAGGAAATCAATCTGCATTTCACCGGGGATATCCATGCCATTACATCAGCGAACAACGCACTTTCTGCTTTTATCGACAATCATATTCATCAAGGAAATGAACTCAACATCGATCCGCGAAGAATTTCATGGAAGCGTGTGATGGATTTAAATGACAGAGCTTTGAGGGAAGTGATCGTCGGTCTTGGTGGTCCTGTGAAAGGAGTTCCGAGAGAAGATGGTTTCAACATCACGGTTGCATCAGAAGTGATGGCCATTCTTTGTTTAGCGAAAGACCTCACGGATATGAAACAGAGACTAGCTGAGATTGTCATTGGATACACCTATGACAAAAAACCAGTTCAAGTGAAACAACTAGGAGTGGAAGGGGCTTTGACACTCCTTTTGAAGGATGCGATCAAACCAAACCTTGTCCAGACTCTTGAGAATACTCCAGCGATTATTCATGGCGGACCATTTGCGAATATTGCTCACGGATGTAACAGTGTGATGGCCACAAACTTAGCTGCAAAACTTGGAGACTATGTGGTAACAGAAGCTGGTTTCGGAGCCGATCTTGGAGCAGAGAAGTTTTTGGATATTAAAACGAGAGCAGGCGACCTTGAACCTGATGCCGTCGTTATTGTAGCTACGATCAGGGCATTAAAAATGCATGGTGGTTTGGAGAAAGGTTTGCTGGAAAGTGAAAACGTGGAAGCATTAAAGGATGGGGTCGGAAATTTGAAAAAGCACATGGAAACCATCCAGCAGTATGGACTTCCTTTTGTTGTGGCGATCAACCAGTTCCCTTCAGATACAGAGCAGGAAATTGAGTATCTCACTCAATGGTGTGAAGAACAAGGGGTGGAGGTATCCCTTACAAACGTCTTTGCCGAAGGGGGTAAAGGTGGCATCGATCTGGCAGAAAAAGTGATGAGTGTTTGTGAAAAGAAAACCACGCCTATGAAATATATTTACGAAATGGAAGACTCTATTGAAGAAAAGATCGGTAAAATTGTGACGAACGTTTATGGAGCTGAAGGTGTTGATTTTTCATCGAAAGCTGAGAAGCAGATTCGTCAACTGATAGAACTCGGATTTGGAGAGCTCCCTGTTTGTATGGCTAAAACTCAATATTCCTTATCCGATGATCCTAAAAAGCTTGGGCGTCCGCAAAACTTCAGGGTAACCGTCAGAGAGATATATCCATCGGTAGGTGCCGGTTTCCTTGTCGCTTTAACGGGAGACGTTATGACCATGCCAGGATTGCCTAAACAACCTGCTGCTTTGCGGATGGATGTAGATGACAAGGGTGTCATCCATGGTTTATTCTGATGCAAGGTTGGACAATGATCTGCTATAATCATTCAAGTCGCGCATTTATTTATGGTGTTGAGTATGAAACAGAAGAAACGGTTAATTGAAGGTAAGGGGGACTTAAGGTGACAATTCGCATTGGTTTGACTGGATGGGGAGACCATCCCGCCCTTTATTCGGACCGGACAAGGTCAGAGGAGAAATTATCCGCTTATGCTTCTCACTTTCCTGTGGTTGAAGTAGATACGGCCTTTTATGCCATCCAACCCGTTACCCGTTATGAAAAATGGCTGAAGGAAACGCCTGAGTCCTTTTCATTTGTTATTAAAGCATTTCAACAGTTAACAGGTCATGATAGGGAATCAAGGACGGTTCAGGAAGCAAAGGATTTGATGAAGCGTTATGAAGAATCGATCCAGCCCGTTTGGGAAAACGGACAAGTGAACGCACTTCTATTTCAATTTCCACCGTGGTTTGATGTGCGGAAAGAGAATATAAGAAAACTGCGTTATATCCGGGAATGGATGGAAGATTATCCACTGGCCCTGGAGTTCAGAAACCGTTCATGGTTCGATCCTTCGTATTATGAACAAACGCTATCTTTCATGAAAAATCAGCAATGGATCCACAGCATTTGTGACGAACCGCAAGCAGGAGAAGGTTCTGTGCCACGTGTACTTGTACCTACCCATCCTGAAAAGACATTGGTCCGTTTTCATGGCCGAAATATTCACGGTTGGAACAAAAATGGCCGTAAAGACTGGCGAAGCGTCCGCTTTTTGTATAGGTACAATGAGGAAGAATTGCAGGAGTGGAAAGAACAAGCGTTGAAGCTCGAAAAAATGACACCTGAAGTCACTCTTCTGTTTAATAACAATTCAGGTGGCGATGCCGCAGATAATGCGAAGGAAATGCAGGAGCTTCTGGATATTAAGTATGAAGACCTTAATCCACGACAAATGGACCTTTTCAACTTTTAGGAGGAAATCATGGACAAAAGGGACGCACTGGAAAGAATAAGACATTTTGTGAATGATTTCTTCACAGATGATACAAGTGGGCACGATGACGTCCACATGAAACGGGTAGCTTCATGGGCGAAATACATCGCAATCAAGGAGGGCGAAAATCCATTTTTATGTGAAGTGGCAGCCCTTCTGCATGATGTGGGAGATCATAAATTGTTCTCCGATCCGGCACAGGCGATTCAACAAAGGGATAAACTCCTTATGGATGTCGGTTTCACAGAAAATGAGGTCGATACGATCGATGATGCGATTCGGACGGTATCTTTTTCAAGAGGCGCTGTTCCGAATTCGAGAATTGGAGAAATCATTCAGGATGCTGACAGACTAGATGCGATCGGAGCGGTCGGCATTGCACGAGCTTTCGCTTTTGGCGGGTCCATTAATCAACCGATATATAAGGAAGATGAGAAGGATGCCATCAGCCATTTTTATGAAAAACTACTGAAACTAAGAGAATTGATGCATACCGAATGTGGAAAGCAGGAAGCTGAAAGACGTCATCAATTCATGCTTCAATACTTAGAAGAGTTCTACCGTGAACAAGAATGCAGAGAGGAGACCAGTCATGTCACAGAATGAACAGGCTTATTTAAAGATGTGTGAACACGTATTAAAAGAAGGAAACTCAAAAGGAGACCGTACAGGAACCGGTACCCTTTCTGTTTTTGGACATCAGATGCGCTTTGATCTTCAAGAAGGTTTTCCCCTTATGACAACAAAGCGTGTTCCTTTCAAGCTGATTGCTAGTGAGCTGTTGTGGTTCATGAAAGGGGATACGAATATCCGCTATTTACTGGAACATAACAATAACATTTGGAACGAGTGGGCTTTTCAAAAATGGGTGGAGAGTGAAGACTATCAAGGCCCGGATATGACTGATTTTGGGCGGCGCAGCCAGAAGGATGAGGAATTCAAGAAACAATACAAAGAGCAGATGGATACGTTCAAAGAGAAAATCCTACATGACGATGCCTTCGCAAAAGAGTTCGGTGACCTCGGTGCGGTTTACGGAAAACAATGGAGGGAATGGAAAACAAGCAGAGGCGAAACCATTGATCAGCTTCAAAATGTGGTCGAAAGCATAAAGAATAACCCTGACTCCAGAAGACATATCGTAACCGCATGGAACCCAGAGGATGTTCCCTCAAACATGGCTCTGCCACCGTGCCATCTTCTTTTTCAGTTTTATGCCGCGGATGGAAAATTATCCTGTCAGTTGTACCAAAGGAGCGGGGACATCTTCTTGGGAGTGCCGTTCAATATTGCCAGCTACGCACTGCTTACCCACTTGATCGCACACGAATGTGGTTTGGAAGTCGGTGAATTCATTCATACACTGGGTGATGCTCATATCTACAGCAATCATATGAAACAGATCGATGAACAATTATCGAGAGAACCTAGATCCTTGCCGTCTTTGTCTTTGAATAAGGAAAAAGAAAGTATATTTAATTTCGATATGGAGGATATCACCATCGAAGGATACGATCCTCATCCTAGCATTAAAGCTCCAGTAGCTGTTTAACTCGAAGAAAATTTTTATAGTGAACTTCCTATAAACTCCTGATTGCGGAAGACTCACTAGTTGAGCGTAAGAGTGGTTGGGAAGCTACTCGCTTTCCTGTGTGGGAGTGACGAGCTTCCATGGGCGACCTGAAGCACCAAGGGATCTCGTCTATCTTCTTTCTCCCATGGGAATCTCTCAGCTTCCCATCCACCCCGTTCACACAGGTGAGAAATGAACTAAGAAGGACTGTCTTCCACTGTCCCTGAGTTACACGCAGAAAGCGCTCTATAACTACAATTTGTATTTCAAATACCTATCCGGGTGCTTAAACCACTCGCCTCCATCAAGTTGGAAATAGTGGTTTCGAGACTCTTTATGGTAAAGGGCCGGAGGGGAGCTACTCCCCGCAGCCCTATAAGCTCAATAAACATCTCGAAACGGAGTCTTTAAGAATCCTGCCATATACTTTAATAACTATAAATTAAAAAAGGGGTGTTAAGGATGATTTCTTTCATATTTGCAATGGATAAAAACCGTTTGATCGGCAAAGACAATGATTTACCATGGCATATTCCGAACGACTTTAAATTCTTCAAGGACACCACATGGGGAAAAACAATCATTATGGGAAGGAAGACATTTGAGTCCTTTCCTCAGCCGCTTCCTGAGCGTGAGCACATCGTGATCACAAGCAATGAAAATTACGACCGGGAAGGATGTACAGTCATTCATTCCATCGATGAAATTCTTCAAATGGAGAAGAGTAATCCGGATAAAGAATGGTTCGTGATCGGTGGGAGTGTACTTTTCGAAAAGATGCTTCCTTATGCGGACCGCATGTATTTGACTTATATTGATGCAAGTTTTGAAGGGGATACTTATTTTCCAGAGTATGACGAAGCCGAGTGGACACTTGTTTCTGAAACGAAGGGTCTGAAAGATGAAAAGAACCCGTATGACTATTATTTCCGTACCTACGACCGGAAAAGCTCCTGATGCAGCATAAGGATTTGTGTGGAGTGATCCTCAATGGGGGAGGATCGACAAGAATGGGGACCGCTAAGTCTTCTTTGACGTTCGGTTCGATGACCTCATTGGAATTGATTGCTTCGACTCTTTCAAAAGTGACCGAAACCATTATAGTGAACCAGAATGAACAAAAAAACGTTTCCTATCCAGTTGTCGAGGACATTTACGAAGATGCTGGCCCCCTAGCTGGATTACATGCGGTCATGAGAGTAAAGCCGGCCACCTGGTTTGTCATGTCTGCCTGTGATACACCTTTTGTCAGTGAAGAAGTTTATCATCGTTTGGTTCAAGAGGCAGATGAATCCGTGGATGCGGTGATTCCTGTCTATGAGGGACGATTTCAGCCCATCTCCGGAATATACCATATACGCATTCTAGACAAACTTGATTTTTATCTATCTCAAGGCGGCAGGAAAGTCCGGGGGCTCTTTGAACATATAAAGATAAAAGAACTGTCCACTTATCCTGACATCGATCAGGAGAAACTTTCCATGCACTTTTTTAATATGAACACTCCAGAAGAATACGCCTTGGCAAGAGATTTGTTTAAAAAGTGGTCGAGGTAGAGACAATAGAATACAGAGCATGATATGATAGGAAAGATAAAGATGGGAAGAAATTTTTGGTGAAGTTGTTTCTTTTCTTTCTCTACTCTTGTAAAATGGATATAAAGTACGTGTTGAAGGCGGTGAATGGACATGCTGTCAAGTATCGGAATACCAGGTCTGATTTTGATTTTGACGATTGCGTTAGTCATTTTCGGCCCTAAAAAATTGCCTGAAATCGGGAAGGCTGCTGGAGAAACGTTAAAAGAGTTTAAAAATTCTGCTCGCGACCTTACAAGTGACTCTAGTGAAGAAAAAACGAATAAATAACATAAGCAATAATTGTTAAAGACATAACTAATGGAGTGATTGACCATGTTATCAAGTATTGGCGTACCAGGTCTCATTCTGATCTTAATCATCGCACTTGTCGTTTTTGGCCCTTCAAAACTTCCTGAGATTGGGAAAGCGTTTGGAAGCTCCCTTAAGGAATTCAAGAAAGCTACAGGCGACATTATGTCTGATGATGAAAGCAGTAAGACGGAAAAGAAAACCAAAGAATAAAATGAATAAAGAAGGTGTAAGGGACTTTCCCTTACATCTTCTTTTTGTCAGGCTCCTATCAGCCTGGAGGTGAGTGTAGTGTCAGAACAAAAAATAACTCAGGATATCGAAATGAACGTGACCGATCACTTGAGTGAGTTGAGAAAACGCGTTTTATGGACGTTAGCTTTTTTTATCACTTTCTTCATTGTTGGCTTTATCTATGTAGAAAAAATACAGATGTTCTTTATTAAAGATTTACCTTTTGAACTGAATATGACGAGTCCAGGTGAAATCATATGGATTATATTCACGATTGCAAGCCTTGTAGCCATCGTAGGAACTTTGCCCATTTTATCCCTGCAAATATGGTTATTCGTCAAACCCGCTTTAACACCTAAAGAGCGGAGGGTTTCGCTTTCCTACGTTCCTGCGATCTTTTTATTGTTCCTTGCGGGTCTAACATTTGGCTACATCGTTTTTGTTCAGTTGATTCTGCCGTTTCTATTGTCCCTCAATAATGGAATGTTCAATGAAATTTATACGGTGGAGCGATATTTCCGATTCCTTTTCAGGGTAACGATTCCTTTTGCTGTATTATTTGAGATACCGATTCTCATCATGTTCTTGACGAGCCTCGGTATCGTCAATCCCGTCTTTTTAGTAAAAGTACGGAAATATGCGTATTTTATCTTGATCATTATCGGAACCATCATTTCACCACCAGATTTCATCCTGCAATTGGTTGTTGCCGTTCCTTTGATTCTCTTATATGAGGTAAGCATCATCCTGTCGAGGATCGTTTACCGTAAGAAGCTTAAGAATCATCAAGAATTCATGGAATCTGAAGATTAGATAGTCGATGAATAACGAGGCACTTGAAGTGGCCCAGAGATACACATCTCTGGGCTTTTTATTTGATCTTTTTCTTCTATTTAAGAAAAAGATCCAGTTTTCCGTTTTACAATAATATCTTTTGCTGTAAAAGCCGGAACATGATAAAAATAATGTAGGAATATGCGAGGAGGAGCGAAACCGATGAGATCTTTTTACCATTACATGATGAGATACAGAGGGAACAAGAAAAATAATGAAGAGAAACAACTCGCTGAATGGATGTTCGATGACCACAGCTTCCCGAAACAGGCGAAATCTTATGACGAAATCAGTTCTTATTTAGAGTGGAATGCACCATTTCCTTCTGCTTTATCCGTTTTCGATCAATTATATGATCAATACAAAATAGAAGAAGAATAAAAGAGAGGTGAATCCATGAAAATTTTACACACAGGTGATTGGCATTTGGGGAAAATCGTGAATTATGTACATATGACAGAAGACCAGCGCTATATTCTTCAACAATTCGTTGAAATTGTGAAAAGAGAAGAGCCGGATGTCATTATCATAGCAGGGGACCTCTACGATCGTTCCATCCCACCAAAACAAGCGGTGGAATTACTGAATGAAACGTTAACGACGCTCATAAATGACTACCAGGTTCCAGTTCTTGCGATTTCGGGTAACCATGACAGTCCCGATCGTTTGAACTTCGGAAGTCAGATGTTCAGAAGACAAGGGCTCTTCTTAGATACGAAATTACAAAAAAATAGAGAACCTGTGACATTGTACGATCAAGACGGCCCTGTCCATTTTCATCTTATCCCTTATGTAGAGCCTGCTGAAGTAGCGTATGCGTTTGAAGATGAACAAATTAAAACACATCAACAGGCAGCAGAGGTTCTGATACGGGATATCGAAGAGCGCTTTAACATGGAAGATCGTCATGTGTGGATCGGCCACTCCTTTTTAGCTGGGGGAATGGAGTCAGAATCTGAAGAGCGTCTCTCTATGATCGGTGGAAGTCCTTATGTGGATGCCCGTTTATTCAAAGCCTTTTCTTATGTCGCCCTCGGTCACCTACATCAGCCTCAAAGAGTGACAGAAGATTATATAAGGTACAGCGGGTCGATACTGAAATATTCATTTTCTGAAGTCAATCACGCGAAATCTGTGACGCTGATTGATATGAATCGAGAAGGTACGTGTGAATTAGAAAAAATCCCACTGACGCCGATCAGAGACTTCCAAGTCATTGAAGGTTATTTTGAAGACCTTCTTACTGGAGAAGCCACTAAAAATACCGAAAACTACTTACACGTACGCCTTTTAGATGATGGACAGCTCGTGGATCCTATGGGCAAATTAAGAAAGGTGTATCCGAATATTCTTCACTTAGAGAGACGAAGGTCAAAGACGAACCTGCAAATGGAAGAACTGCAGGAAGTTAAAAAACGTCAGAAACTTTCACATGCGGATCTTTTCGCTTCTTTTTATGAAGACATTAAAGGGGAATCCATTCCGCTAGAACGGAAAGAGTTGATCGAACAAGCCATAGATAAGCTACGAAAAGAAGAGAGGGGGAAATAAGATGAAAGCACTCACTCTTACGATGGCGGCTTTTGGTCCTTATCGGGATAAGCAGGTGGTCGATTTTACGACTTTAGGAGAAGAATCGATTTTCCTTATCACCGGTCCTACAGGTGCAGGAAAGACAACGATCTTTGATGCCATGTGTTTTGCCCTTTATGGCCGTGCAAGTGGCAGCGATCGGGACCAGGACTCGATGCGTAGTCATTTCGCCAATTCAGAAGAGCCAACCTATGTAGAATTCACTTTCGAATTGCGAGGCAAAACGTATCGCATTGTGCGGATGCCAAAACAAATGAAAAAAAAGGAGCGTGGGGAGGGGTGGAAAGAAGAGCCTGCCCGTGCTGATTTTTATATCCATCAAGGTGAAGAAGAGAAACTGGTTGCATCGAAAATCAAAGAAGTGAACGAATACATTGAAGATATCCTCGGGCTTGATTATGAACAATTCCGGAAAATGATCATGATTCCTCAGGGTGAATTCCGTAAGTTAATCTCTGAGAACAGTAAAGAGAGAGAGGAAATCTTACAGCGTATTTTCAAGACAGAGTTTTACGCAGAAGTGACCGACTACTTTAAGAAACAGTCGAAGGAACTGGAGTCAGAAATCAATCAATTTGAATGGAAAATTTCTCAGGAGAAAGAGAGAATCGTGTGGGGCGAAGAAGCAGACGATGAAATGGAAAACGAGGAACTTTCAAAAATCCGGGAACGATTGAATCAACGAATCGATCATCAGAAACAATTGATTACTAATGAAAAAGTTTATGTGCATCAGCTTCAGCAAACCACAGATCACTTGCAAAACCAGTACTACGAATCAAAGCAGCTCCTGGATCTTTTTGAAGAAAGGGACAGGTTGTCCATTGAGCATCAAAAACTCGAAGAAAATTCGGATGCCATCAAAGATTTGGAGAACGAACATGCCCATGCAAAACAGGCTGCGGAGGTCCGACCGTATGAGAAGCAGTATGAAGAACGAAAAAGAGAGCTTGACCAACTCCTTAAGACTCAAAAGGAGAGAGAAGACACATACAATCGTGTGCAATCAGAGTTTGATAAGGTTCAGGATGAGTATGTAAAGGAAGCGGATCAACAAGAAGAACGTGACAGGTTAAAAGAAGCCTGGCAGCAAAAATTAAGGGAAAAAGATCTTTTGGAAGAGTTTTTGAAGAAGGATCGAGGACTAAAATATCTCGAAAAGGAGATAGACAATAATCGTCGTTCCCTCTCAGATTTAAAAGAAACGGAACAAAAGATTTACGAAGACATAAAATCGATGAAAGAAAAAATAAAAGGCGAGAGGTCTTTAAGAGAATCGGCTTATGAGAAAAAGCAGTCCTATCAGACCTTGAAAACTAGAAAGGAAACCCTTGAACGCTTATCCAAAGAGTGGTTCCAGTTGGCCAAACTGCGCACACAATATCAGTCTGTTTCTAAACGTTATCAGGAAAGAAAGCAAACATTACAGTCATCAAAAGAGTCCTATGAAAAAGCGTTGGATGACATTAGAAACCACCATGCGTACACCCTTTCCTTACATTTAAGTGAGGGTGCACCTTGCCCTGTGTGTGGCTCCTCTGAACATCCTCATCTGGCAGGGAAGCCGGATGAGGTGATGAGTGAAGAACAGGTGGACCAGCTCAGGGAACGTTATAAAGAAGCGGAACGATCCTTCGACAAGGCGCAGGATGAATTGATCCAAGTGAAATCTGAGGGTGAAGCACAGCGTCACTTGACCGAAAGCATCTGGAGAGATTTAAAAGTGGAACATGATCTCACTGAAGATTCGATCGAAAAAGAAAGGCAGTCCTGCTCCGATGAGATGGGAAAAATCCATAAAGAATATAACGGGATTAAAGAAAAAATAGAAGCCATTCAATCCACTGAGAAGAAAATGGAGCAGATGGATCAACAATTGGAATCACTAAAAAAAGAAAAAGACACGCTCCAACACACAATCAATGACCAACAGCAGGAGCAAACCAAACGAAATACAGAGCTGGAATCATTGAAAGAAAATCTGCCTTCTACAACCGATCTTCCTCATGAATTAGTAGAAGAAGCGGAAAAACTTGAAACCTTATATAAAGATGCAGATAAGAAATGGAAAGATATCCAAAGCTTATATCAAAGAAAACGGGACGAATGGCAGAAAATCCAAACCGCTGTCGAAGAAGGAAAAAACTACTTGGAGCAAGGGGAAAAGGCTTTAAAACAACGGAAAACCGAATTTGATCAAACGCTTGTTCAATTTTCATTTAGTTCGGTCGAGGAATATCAATCGGCCATTAGAACGTCACAAAAAATGGAACAAATGATCAACGAAATCCAGCAGTACCGTCAACGAGTACATGTTGTCAAAGAGCGGCTGGAAGAGTTGAATGAAAAGCTCAAAGAAAAAGAAAGACCACAATTATCCTCTGTTCAAGAGAAATTGGAAGAAATGCAAGGAAAGCTTAACGAGCAGCGGGAAATGGTCAATCATCTAAACGTATCACTGCAACAAAATGAATCGATAAGAGAAAACATCGCAACGCTTGTTGAAGAACAAGGGGAACTAGCTGCAAAATATTATGATATTGCGGAGTTAGCCCATATTGCAAACGGGGACAATCATTTACGCCTCTCTTTGGAGAGGTATGTATTGGCCTCTTATTTGGATGAAATTCTCATACAAGCCAATTTGCGCCTCGATCAGATGACAGATCACCGTTATCAACTCATCCGGAGCGATGCTATAGCTAAGCGAGGAGCTCAAAGTGGCCTAGACCTTGAGGTGATTGATCATCACACAGGGCAGCAGCGTTCTGTAAGAACCCTATCTGGTGGAGAAGGCTTCAAAACATCTTTAAGCTTAGCTCTCGGAATGGCTGATGTCGTTCAGGCATACGCGGGTGGTGTTCAGTTGGACACTTTGTTCATTGATGAAGGCTTTGGAACCCTGGATGATCTTTCGTTGGAACAAGCAATTGGCTGCCTCAGAAGTTTACAGGACGGCAACCGGATGCTCGGAATTATTTCTCACGTACAGCAATTGAAAGAAGAAATTCCTGCGAAATTGCAGATTGATGCAGGCCAGGAAGGATCGAAAGTTGAATTTATCTTTCAATAAAGATAGGAATATTTCCTGCTCTCTGGACTCCATCGTTTGAAAAGTGCCATCGCTCACCAGTAGTCACCAAATTATTTGCTCATGTTAAGGGAAATAAGATAGTTACTTGTCATATTTTGCGCTTGCCCGGGAAATATCTGAAAATTACCAACGGGAAATACTCATGTAGGAGGTGATCAGATGACTCAACTATCCAATGATTGGGCGGATCACTTGAACGAAGAGTTTACCAAAGACTATTTTAAAGAATTGAAGCGTATGATTGAGGTAGAATACGAGACTAACTCTATTCATCCTGCCTGTGAGGATGTGTTTGCAGCCCTGGACTACACACCATATGCGTCAACCAAAGTCGTGATTCTTGGCCAAGATCCTTATCATGGAAAGAACCAGGCGCATGGGCTCAGTTTTTCAGTCCGACCGGGCAACCGCATCCCACCATCTCTTCGCAATATTTACAAAGAACTAAAGGAAGATCTGGGTGTTCAACCTCCAGATCATGGCTCCCTTCATTCTTGGGCAGAACAAGGGGTGCTTCTTTTAAACGATGTCTTAACAGTGAGAGAAGGGGAAGCGAACTCTCATAGAGGGTTAGGATGGGAAGCATTCACAGATGCAGTCATTCAATCATTGAATGAAAGAAAGAAGCCGGTTGTATTCTTTTTGTGGGGGAAACAGGCACAAAAGAAAGGCTCTTTCATTAATCGAGAAAAACATTTAGTACTGACTTCTTCTCACCCCAGTCCATTTGCCGCACATAGGAGCTTTTTCGGAAGTCGGCCCTTTTCTCAGGCGAATACGTTTTTATCCAATAACGGGTTGGCTCCCGTGGATTGGTCGTTACCACCTGCCCGCACAGAGACAGGAGCCCAAACCAGTTTATAATAAAGGCATATGCTAGAGTATTCTAACGTTTCGGAGGGGTTTTTATGTTTCCGACAGGTCAACCGCCTTACCCTCCTATGGGCCAGTTCCAAGGGTTTCAGCAAGCGGCACCTCAAATGATGCGCTCGATGGCTCCGTATCTAAATGCGGGTAGCCGGGGTTTTGGCGGCTTTGGAGCTCCAGGCTTTTTAGGAAATACAGGTTTCGGCTCTGGACTCCCAGGAGTTCTCGGTGGAGGTGGAGGTACTGGTTTTGGTGCACAAGCTCTTGGTGCTGCAGGAACAGCTGCAAAAACAGGCGGCGCTGGATGGCTTGGCCACATGCAGACGGCCCTGAAAGCCATGCAATCGGCAGCACCTATGATGCAGCAATACGGACCGATGCTGAAAAACATTCCTGCTATGATCAATATGATGAAAATCATGAATGAACCAGATGATGATGACGATGAGAGTCTGGTACCATTGGACGAAAGCAGTAAGAAACCGTCTGTTTCTCAGGAATGGGAATCAACGAGTATTCTTGATAAAAAAGAGAAAAAACGATCTCAAGGTGCATCACAGCCTAAATTATACATTTAGGCTGTGCGTGTAGCTTGATTTTTTTTGTAGAGTTAGCAAGAATAAGAACATATCCACATATAGAAATGAAACCTATCCCTTTAGGAGGTTATATATTGAGTAGACAATTAGAAAAAGCGACATTTGCAGGGGGATGCTTCTGGTGTATGGTCGAACCGTTCGATGAACGTCCTGGAATCGAATCCATCGTTTCAGGGTATACAGGGGGGCATACAGAGAACCCGACGTACATGCAAGTCGTCACAGAAACCACGGGTCACAGAGAAGCGGTCCAGATCACGTTCGATCCGGCCATTTTTCCTTATCAACGGCTTGTTGAGCTTTTCTGGCAGCAAATCGATCCCACCGATGCCGGTGGTCAATTCGCCGATCGAGGCCACTCTTATACGACAGCCATCTACTATCACAACGAAAAACAAAGGCAAGTGGCTGAAGAGAGTAAAGAAGAGCTTGTAGCCTCTAGGAAATTCAAGGACCCGATCGTAACGGAAATTTTGCCGGCTGAGACGTTTTATCCTGCGGAAGATAAGCACCAAGATTATTATAAGAAAAATCGTTTTCATTACAAACGGTATAAGAAAGGTTCTGGAAGGGCGGATTTCATTAAAGATCGTTGGAGTTATGAAAAGGATCAGGAAGAACTAAAGCAACGCTTAACGGATATCCAGTATAAAGTCACACAGGAAAATGCGACAGAACGTCCTTTTCAAAATGAATTTCATGATCATGAAGATGAAGGCATCTATGTTGACATTGTTTCAGGTGAACCTTTGTTCAGTTCCAAAGATAAGTATGATGCAGGCTGTGGTTGGCCAAGCTTTACGAAGCCTATTGAAAAGCAGCAGGTGAAAGAAGAAGTCGATCGGTCTCACGGAATGTTTCGTACGGAAATCCGAAGTGACCGGGCGGACTCCCATCTCGGCCATGTATTTGAAGATGGACCTAAAGATCACGGAGGATTACGTTATTGCATCAATTCAGCTGCTTTGCAGTTCATTCCTAAAGAAGAGATGGAAGAAAGAGGATATGGATATTTGACGTACCTTTTTCAATGAAATTCTACGGATACCCCTCTCACCTTTGATGATGATATAATGAAGGAAGCTTGAGGAGGTACCGAATTGGGAAGAAAACGAATTCTTACAAAAGAAGAAATTTTAAAAGAGACAGGCGTTTTGCTCAGGAAAGAGGGGATCCACGGGGTTCATTTTAAAAAACTCTCGACAGAGCTCCAGGTGAGCAGAAGTACCCTCTACGAATATTTTAAAAATAAAGAAGATCTCATTCTCTCCTACATGAGAAATATGATGGAAGAGATGACCCAACAAATCGAATCGATTCCGGAAACAGATCCGCCAAATAAAAAGCTTTACCGTCTTTTGTTCATTTTTCTTGATCATGCAGAAACCCATCATATCGATCAGATGATCCGAGAGTTGCAAAGCAGTGATCATACCCTGGCCTTATTCTATCGTACAAAAATCCATGAGGACCTTATGGGAACGTATGACCAAATGTTGAACTGGATCGATGATGCGAAGAATACAGGCATTTGGAAAAAGGATATAGAAAGCGAGATGGTGGCTGATCTCATTTTCCATTCCATATTATTTCCTACCAGGCATAAATTTGGGGTGAAAGAAATGACGGATCAACTGTTCAGAATGATCGAATATGGTGTGAAAAACGAATAGATAAACCGCTTCCCCAGCAGGAAGCGGTTTCTTGTATTTCTCTGAATCCTCGTTGATCTTATAGATTTCCTGAAAGGAGCGGTGGCTCCATGAAAGCTTCGAACATATGGAAGACTTATTTGATCGCATTGCCAGGAGGTCTTTTGTTCGATTTCCTGAACATTCCGATCCCATGGATCCTGGGCCCGGTTGTGTTCGTTGTATTCGCTAAATACTTCACGACATTGGAATCTGACACGGTACCAGTAGCAAAAAACATCGCTTTTGTTCTACTCGGGGTCCAGATTGGTCTTACATTCAGTGCAGAAACGTTTCGTTCCATCGGACCCTACCTGTTCCCTTATACCATTCTGACATCAGCGATGATTGCCCTCAGCTTACTAGCGGGTCTGTACATTGCCACGTTTGGGACGGTAGACAAAACGACTGCGCTTGTGGGTAGTTCTCCAGGCGGTCTGTCTGCCATGATTGCCGTTAGCGAATCGATGAAAGGAAATAGTGCACTTGTGACGATTTTCCATACGTTACGTTTAATCAGCGTGCTTTTTATCATTCCTTTTTACGTTACCCATGGAACGTTTGATGGTTCATCAACTGTCGTTGCCAGTGTAAAGGGAGGGGTGAATCAAGGCTCTTATTATACCCTTCCTTTATACGTGGTAGCTGCTTTCATAGGTTGGAAGTTGAGAGACTGGATTCCTGCTTCGCTCGTCATCCTACCCATGCTTTTTATAGGTTCACTACAGACATCAGGTGTCCCATTCTATCCTTTACCTGATGTGCTTTTCACGCTTGCGCAATTCCTTTTAGGCACATACTTGGGGCATACGGTATCTTTAAGAGAGGTTATTTCAGCTGGAAAAACTTGCATTGCTTTTTTCGTTTTGGCTGTTTCTATGATCGGAATAGGAATTGGGATGGCTTTTGTATTGAGCTGGTGGACAACCATGGACGTAAAAACAGCTGTTTTGGCTCTCGCGCCTGGTGGTCTTGTTGAAATGGCTATCACTGCGGAACAAACGGGAGGCGAACCCGCCATTGTCAGCTCTTTGCAGACGATTCGTTTATTGATGATCGTACTTCTACTTCCTTGGTTGTTCAAAAAACTAAGAACATGAGTTTTGACATTATCTCGAATTAAAGATAAAATAAATTTAGAATAAGATTAGATTCCCATAAAAATATTATGTAAATTAACCCAGAAGGGATGACGGACAATGAATATGAAACATATTTTCCGAAAAGGTAATTCAGAACGTACTTTGCTGCTTCTTCATGGTACAGGAGGGACAGAACAAGATTTGCTGCCGATCGCAGAGATGATTGACCCGGATGCATCGGTTCTATCTGTAAGAGGGAATGTATCGGAAAACGGGATGCCACGTTTTTTCAAGCGTCTAAGAGAAGGAGTCTTCGATGAAGAGGATTTGATTGCCAGAACCGATGAATTAAATGAATTCCTCCAGGAGGCGAGTGAAGAATACGGGTTCGATCGAAACCATGTCATTGCTGCCGGATATTCTAATGGAGCGAATATCGCAGGAAGTCTTCTATTTCATTATAAAGAAAGCTTGCGTGGGGCATTGCTGTTTCATCCGATGGTACCGCGGAGAGGGATTGAACTCCCTGAACAACCAGGTCTTCCCGTATTTATCGGAGCTGGTGAAAATGACCCGATCTGTCCAGCTCAAGAAACAAAAGATTTAGAAGAGCTATTGACGGAGGCCGGCGCGAATGTAACCGTCCATTGGGAGCGGATGGGACATCAATTAACAGAAAATGAAGTGAAAACAGCGGCTGAATGGTATAAAGGTCAATTTTAATCAGCTGTTATATTGAGTCATCCCTTTGTTCGTTGTATGATAGGAACACGAAGAACAAGGAGGATGTTCTATGATTCATAAAAATTGGGAAAACAACGAAACCATTAAGCAAATTGAATGTGTTCATAACGATGCAAAAAAATTCGTCGTGAACAATGTACTTACTCCAGGCAAAGTGTATGATGTGAAAAACGAAAGTGAAGAGTTTTACTTTGTCATTGATAATTCCGGCCGTATGGGCGGTTTTTATAAGGAGTATTTCAAAGAAGTTTGAATGAATGATAAGCCAGGGACTCGTTCCCTGGCTTTTTGTATGTCTGCAAATCTCCTATCCATCCTCTCAAAAAAATTTCTCAATAGGGATTTCTTCCCATGTTTATACAAAAGATTAAGTGGGGTAAGTTTAAATAAAAGTACTTGAAAGGAAGAGTATGCCATGATTTTGGATAACGTTAGAATTTATCAGCCTAATCAAACCTATGAGAGGGACCGCACTTATGCGATTAAAGTGGAAGGAGAGAAGATTGAGGCCATTTATGACTCCCCTTACAATGGTGAGGAAGATGTCGTAGATGGAAGAGGGCGAGTCCTTTCTCCCTCCTTCAGTGATAGTCATATGCATCTGCTCCGTTACGGGCTGTTAAAAAAAGAATTAGACCTTACCCAAGTGACGAGCTGGGAAGAAATGAAAGCTGTTGTTGAGAACCATTATGATGAACTCCAACAGTACGATTGGATCTTTGGGAAGGGTTTCAATGATGGAAACTTTGACGATATAGACCACCTTTTAACAGCTAAAGATTTAAATGAAATTCAAGTGAATGCCTATATGTATTTCATGCACCAAGATGGCCATGAATGTGTCATCAGTGAACAAGCGATGGAATTGTTGAAAGAAGAAGAGGACTTTAAGAAAGAACCGGATGAATTCAAAGAAAAAGATGAACATGGCAATTGGAATGGCCGCTTCAAAGACACGGCGGTCCACTACATCAAACATCACTTTTGGGGACGTTCTGCTGAAGATGCAAAAGAGGCATTAAAAAAAGCGTTGCCCCATCTTAGTGAGCACGGCATCACATCTGTCCATACGGATGATATTAACTTCATCGGCTCTTATGAGCGGTTGTGGCAAGCCTATACAGAGCTGGAACAAGAAGAAGCATTGCCGATCGATGCTCAGCTTCACCATTATGTATTCAATATCAATGACATGAAAAAATATATAACAGAAAATGATTTTCGCACAGGACAAGGAACCCCTCAAGTAACGGTAGGGTCTTTCAAAATCTTCTTGGATGGTACCCAGCGCCTTTATACAGCGGCCATGAGGAACCCTTATCCTGTGGAGCCCAGTGCAGACGGTCGGTTGATTTATACGCAAGAGCAGCTGGATGATATGGTCAAATTTGCAAGCGACAATGATATGCAGGTCGCTATGCATGCCATCGGAGATCGCGCTGTTGAGCAGGCAGTTACAGCTCTTGAGAAATCCAAAGAGGCTACGAAACGCTTAAGACACCGGATCATCCATGCACAGACGCTTGCACCCGATCTGATCGCCAGGTTGAGAGAGTTGAAACCTTACATTGAAACACAACCGTCTTTCCTTCTGGATGAGTGGAGTGAAAAAGGGAAATGGACACCCGAAAGCCTTTTGCCCTACTGTGATGCCTATGAAAGTCTTTTGAAAGAGCATATTCCAATAACGTTGAGCTCTGACCTACCCATCGGTGCTCTGAATCCATTCACGACCATATTCACGGCTGTCAATCGTACAGACCTAAATGGAAACCCTGAAGGCGGTTGGATGCCACAGGAAAGAATAAGTGTAAAGGGTTCCTTCCTAAGTTTTACAAAAACCCCAGCGGAGCTCGAATATAGAGAAGAAGAAAAGGGTAAAATAGAACCTGGTTATCAAGCTGATTTTCTATTCCTGGACAAGCATCCCGAGGAAATAGAACCTGAAAAGTTGAAGGATATTAAAGTATTGGAAACGTGGCATAGAGGAAAGTGTGTTTATCGGAAGTGATGTCTTCCACAACTTTCCTTGTCAACACTCGCTCCATCAGCCATAATGGACATAAGTGATGGAAAGGGGAGGATGGGTAGCAATGGAGAAATTATTTTTAGTGCGTCACAGTGAAACAGAAGGTCAGCACGAAGATTCCCCACTAACAAAGACGGGCATCAGGCAGGCCCAAATGCTCGCGACTTTTTTAGAGAATTACGGTCATAGCATCGACCGTATCCTATCAAGTCCATATTTGCGTGCGATCGAAACGATTAAGCCTTTTGCCAGAAAAAATCATGTGACCATCGAAATGGATGAACGATTAGAGGAACGTGTCCTCAGCCATGAACCTCTGGATGACTGGGAAGAAGTCCTTCATGATACGTTCGTCGATCCTGAGCTGAAATTAACGGGAGGGGAATCCTCTACAGAAGCGAAGAAACGTGTCCTTTCCCTGATTGACGAACTTGAAAATGAAGATTGTGGGAATGTTCTCCTTGTTACTCATGGGAACTTGCTCGCCTTATTACTGCAAAAATATAACCGTGAAATCGGTTTTTATGAATGGAAGCGGCTCTCCCGTCCAGATGTTTTTCTTGTACAAAAACAAGGGGGAGAATATACAGTCGAACGCATTTGGGAAGACTGAGTTCACTCTTTCCATTTCTTTTTCCGTTAGATGCGAAAATGGTCGAACGACTAAGAGAATTGCGATTTTTTATCAAAATCGTTATAGTATATTGTGGTGTTTATCTTAGCCACTAAGCGTGAATAGTATTTTATAAGCACACGAAATTCTATAGAAGGAGGAGAAATAGATATGGCCTTTGTAATTACATCCCCTTGTAAAGATGAAAAAGCTGGAGAATGCGTGGATGTGTGCCCAGTTGATTGTATCGAAGAAGGGAAAGATATGTTTTATATCGACCCTGCGATTTGCATAGATTGTGGTGCGTGTGAAGCGGTGTGTCCAGTTGAAGCGATTTATATCGAGGACGAGGTACCAGAAGAAGAAACTCCATACATCGAGATTAACCGTAAGTTCTTTGAAGAACAATAAGTATCATAACCAGACCGTCTCTTTTCCATAGAGACGGTCTTTTTCATATCCCCTTTAAATTCTCGTCTTCCTTATACCGGGAAGGGCCGTCTTCCTCTACCTTTGCGCTGTACGCAGGAAGTGCTCTATAGCCAACATTAGGAACTCAAATTCCTGACCCGCGGTGCAGAGAACTATTCTCGTCCACCCAATGGAAAGGTGCGATTTCCAGAAGTGATTTCGAGACACTGATAAGGCAAAAGGGCGGAGGGGAATGAGGAGACTCCTGTTGGGAAAAAAGTGCTCGGTAAGACCCTACAGGACTCTCTTTCCGAGGAGGCTAACCGCGCTTCCTCTGAAAGAGAGTTATCCCCCTCCGCCCTTATGCACCTCACGGACACATGTTGAAATCGAGTCTTACACCATTCTCCCATGTTATCGAAAAATCAAGCGGCCTTTTGAGCCAGTTGGTTCTTGGGTGAATAATTCTTCTTTGTGCAGGGTAGATAGAAAAGGAATGATTACAAGGGAGGACATCGATCATGACAAATCTAAAAAACCAGACAGCGATCATAACTGGTGCGAGCAGTGGAATCGGCAAAGCGATTGCCCATCATTTAGCAAATGAAGGTGCGAATGTCGTACTAGCAGCTAGACGAGCAGAAAAGCTGAATGAACTGGCAGAAGAAATTACTGAACAATACAATGTGGAAGCGAAAGTGATAGAAACAGATGTGACGAAGCGAGAAGATGTAGAGAAGCTCGTTTCCGAAACGAAAGCATCGTTCAACACGGTGGATCTTTTCATTAATAATGCAGGAGTCATGTTGCTCTCCTTCTTAAAAAATGACCACGTGGATGAATGGGAACAGATGGTTGATGTCAATATTAAAGGGGTTTTATACGGGATCCACGCAAGCTTACCTACAATGATTGAACAGGAGTCCGGTCACATCGTCAATGTTTCTTCTGTTGCCGGGCATGAAGTTTTTCCATCCAGTACCGTTTACAGTGCGACTAAATATGCGGTAAAAGCTCTTTCCATGGGAATGGAAAAAGAACTTTCTAAATCGGGCGTCCGAGTGACGAACGTTTCACCAGGGGCGGTGGATACAGAGCTTACCGATCACATTACGGACGGAGATGTCATTGAAATGTTCAAAAACCGTAGTATGGAACCTTTAGAAGCCGATGATATCGCCCGTGCCGTTGCCTATGCCGTAACCCAGCCATCATACGTGAATGTGAATGAAGTCATCGTTCGTCCGATGCATCAAAAGTAAATGAAAAAAAGATGACCGCAGGAATGCGGTCATCTTCATTGTACGACTTTAAATTTTTTATAATGGTGGATTTCATCCTTATTTTTAACGTCAAGAGCTTCCACTTTACTGAATGGTGTCGGCCCCTCATCGATTTTTTTAATAAAATCCTGTAATTTCCTATGCTCTCCTTCCGCTTCAATAAGAACGGTACCATCGGGCTGGTTTTTCACCCATCCTGAAACACCGATCTGTTCAGCGATCTGTTTGGTAGCAGCACGGAAACCGACCCCTTGAACATGGCCGTGAACAGTAATTTGATTGTTTTCCATTCTTCCACCTCCTCATCTATCCCTTGTTTCCCCATAAATAGAATTCGGCAAACCTTGAAAAGGAGTGGACGTATATGAAAGAGATCGATATCACGGAAATTGAGGAATTCGATTTTGGTCAAAAAGAAAGTGAAGATCATCACACAGGGTGTACAGTTATTCTGTGCCAAGCGGGCGCAACGGCAGGTGTAGATGTCCGGGGCGGGGCACCTGGTACAAGAGAAACCGATGCGTTAAAATCCGAAAATCTTGTTCAGCAAATTCATGGCCTTTTTTTATCTGGAGGCAGTGCCTTTGGATTGGAGGTCGGATCAGGAGTGATGAGATTTTTGGAAGAGGAAGGGATTGGTTTTGATGTAGGGGTGACTCGTGTTCCGGTCGTCCCCGGGGCGATTTTATTTGACTTGAGAGAAAACGACCAAGCGATGCGTCCGGATGCTACAATGGGGTATAAAGCTGCAGCATCTGCCTTTAAGCATTCCTACTTGAAACAGGGGAATTATGGTGCTGGTGCAGGGGCTACGGTTGGAAAAGGAAAAGGACCCTCTTTTAGTATGAAAGGCGGGTTGGGACACTATGCCATTCAGATCGGAGACGTGAAGGTGGGAGCTGTCGTCGCCGTTAATTCTTTTGGGGATGTCATCAACCCTGAAACTGGCCAAATTATCGCCGGCCTGCAGAAAGATGGAAAGTTCCTGAATACTGAAGAGATGTTGATGAATGAAATCATGGAAGGTCGTACCAATCGCTTTCGTGGAAATACAACGATCGGGGCCGTCGTTACTAATGCCAAGGTAGATAAACCAGCAGCAAATAAACTTGCGGGCATGACCCACGACGGCCTCTCACGTACAATCCGTCCTTCCCATACGTTCGTGGATGGTGATACGATGTTTTTTGCAGGAGCAGGTAACATTTTTTGTGACTATAATAGCCTTGGGGTCATGGCTGTTAGGGCGGTTGAAAAAGCAGTTCAACAGGCAGTGGCTCATGCAGAATCAACAAAGAGTTTTTTATCAGCTAAAGATCTACAGTAGGAGGAACATTTGAGATGAACGTTTTTGTTTACGGTTCTCTTTGTAAGAATCAGGAGAATCATCATTATTTGAAAGAAGCGACCTGTCTATCTGAACAGGCTTTTGTGAAAGGTACGCTATATACGGGCCACTCTTACTATCCTCTTCTTCTAAAGGATGAACAGAAGGTCACTTATGGTGAATTGTACGACATTTCATCGTCTTTACTAGAAGAATTGGATGAATTAGAAGGCTACTCCAAAGAAGCGGAGGACCCTTATTTCGTACGAGAGACGTGCGAAGTGTCTACACCGAATGGAGTAAAGGAAGCGTTTGTCTATTATTGGCCGCGCCAAGCTCACGGTGAATTGGTCCACAATCATGATTGGAAAGTCCATCGGTACATTCAAAGGGACCAACTCCACTATTTTGCGTATGGGTCATGTATGGACAATTCCAGACTATGTGACCATGGAGTTGACCATTTGTTTACTACGATCAAAGGAAAGGGAAAGCTCAACGATTACAGGCTTGCTTTCTCCACTCATTTTGAGGACGGTTCGAGAGCCGACATTACCGAAAAGTCTGGAGCTTACGTGGAAGGGGTTGTCTATGAAGTCGGAAAAGAGGCACGTGAGTATTTATACCAAAGGGAAGGGGTAGAAACGAAAGTCTACAGACCGACAATTGTGAATGTGACATCAGATGATGGGAACAACTTCCAGGCTCTTTCATTTACGGTCATAGAAAAAAGAGCTGAAATCGCCCCCCCTTTTCATTATGCAGAAGAAATTCATCGCGGAGGTTTGAAATATCTCTCGGAAAATTATATGAAATCGATTGAACATAAATTTTTGGAAGAATGGAAAGTGCCTGAATTCAGAGCGTATTTGCATAGAAAGGGATGGAGAGAATGACAGAGCCCCATTGGTCCAGTCATATAGCCAGAGATTTTACTCGTTTGCAATATGCGGTTCTTAAAAAGAGCGCATCATCTGCCAAGGAAGCCATTATTATCATCCACGGAATTACAGCCGAGTTTCATCATCATGAAGCGTTTGCTGATGAATGTTTACGTGAATCTGATATTTATTTTCCTGTGTTGAGAGGCTACGATCAAAGTCCTAAGAGAGGGGACATCGATTATATTGGTCAATATGATGACGATTTATTTGACTTCATCCATTTCATTGAAAAGAAAGGATATGAAAAAGTTACCCTGGCTGGACACTCCATGGGCTGTGCCAACCTGTTGAGGTTGATTCAAAAAAACAAGAGCGCTGCAAGTGAATATTTGTTTATTGCTCCCTTTTTTCACCCTACTTTACCGGTGTACCGTGAGGAGGCGACTGAAAAGTCCTCCGATCGAACCGATGTGGACTATACCGTTTTCGACAAAAAAGTCATGCTTCTCATGACTTTGTATAAGATGAATTTTCATCAATTCAACGACAGGACCGTTGCGGAAATTCCGGATGAGTTCAACAAAAGTGAAAAGTTAACCTTGAGCTTCCGCCTCCTTGCTTCAAGGTTTCTAGAAAAAATCCCCCCAGAATTGCTGAAGGATATAAAGGATAAAGTGTCCATTTATGTCGGAAGTGAGGATGAAGTTTTATTACATGATGAGTTCCAGCGTTATGTGAAAGACCATTGGAATGTTGACGTCACCATCATTCAAGGAACCGATCACAACCACATCCTCCACCATCCTCAGCTACACAAGGAATGGGCCGGTCAATGAAACCTTTCTATTCCCAGTTGATCGCGTTTCGCGGTCGTTATGATGACTTCGGGTACGAACAAGGAGAACGTTTAAAACGTACGCTGTTATATAAACATCATGAACAAAGACGGAAACGATCGAGGCTGCGATACGATGTTGACGTTCAAGTTGTAAAAGAACTAATGGACCATTATTCCAAAGGTCTCTTCGATGAACTCAAGGGGCTTGCTGAAGGGTTGCAATGGTCTTTGGAAGAAGTCATTCATGAATACAGCGGGTATCAGCAGGATTGGGAAGGTTCAGGCTGTTCCATTTTAACGGGTAAGGGGTACTTTGCAAGAAATTACGATTATCATCCCAAAACGTATGAGGGTCGTTTGGTTTTGTTTCAGCCCGAAGATGGTTATGCGAGCATTGGCCCATCCCAGCGTATCATAGGACGCACAGATGGCATGAATGAGCATGGACTTTGCATCGGGTATAATTTCGTAAATAGAATCCACCCGGAAGACGGGTTTATTTGTTGTTTACTCACAAGGATGGTCTTGGAAACATGCAAAACAGCAAGCGAAGCGGTTCTCCTATTGAAACAACTCCCTCATAGACATTCGTTTAACTATGTTGTTTTTGATGCAGAAGGCACCTCGAAAATCATTGAGGGCTCTCCTCGCAGGGTCATCGAAAAAGAGGGGGTGGCGTGTACCAATCACTTCACAGACATTGACAAGGAAAATCGGAGGCATCTGTCTGATTCACAGGAAAGACTGGATGACCTTAAAAGTCGTCAAGCCTACATCCTTCATGGTTTAGAGGCTTTTCATTTATTGAATGACTCCTTTGGTCCGATCTTTTCTCATGGGTATAAACAATGGACCGGGACGATTCATACAGTCTGCTACAGTCCTGAATCATTAACTCTTCATTTCGGCCTCGGTGGAGATACGGTACCTTCCGAAATTTCATTCGGTCATTGGCTAAATGGAAAACCGTCTCTTCCAAGTAGGATTTATGGAGAATTGGACACGGATCAAGCAATTCCCTTTATGGATGATCCATCGTTTTAAATATCTCCCCCTTGAGGAAACACAGCTCTTAAGAGTAGAATGAGGGAGGACATTGTACGGTAAAGGAGACGAGACATGAGCCATTTGACAGATATAAGCCTCAATAAAATTCAGAATTTATACGCTTTTTTAAAAGATCAAGGAAATGAATCGCAAAAAGAGAAAGTATTGGATTTATATGAAAAGTTAAATCATGAAGAAATGAACATTGGCTTTGCTGGTCATTTTTCAGCGGGGAAGTCCACATTGATCAATACGTTATTAGAAAATGACCTTCTTCCTTCAAGTCCCATTCCCACTAGTGCGAATATCGTCCGATTGAAGACAGGCGATCCCTATACGCTTGTTCAATTTCAGGATGGAGCGGTCGTCCGTTATGATGCAGATATCGATCTGGATACAATTAAAGCTCTCTGTAAAGATGGGGAGAAGATTACAGGACTTGAGATCTCACAACCAGGACAGTCTTTGCCTCCTCATGTATCGATCGTCGATACACCGGGAGTAGATTCAACGAATGACGCCGACCGATTGATCACCGAATCATCCCTTCATTTAATGGATTACATGTATTATGTGATGGATTACAACCATGTCCAGTCTGAAGTGAATCTTCTGTTTCTTTTGGAAATGCAGCGTCGAAAGACACCTTTTTCAGTAGTCATCAATCAGGTGGATAAACACGTAGAAAGAGAACTCTCTTTTGAAACCTATAAAAAAACGGTGACAAACGCTTTTGAAAAATGGGGCATATCCCCTGAAGAAATCTACTTCACATCCTTGAGAGATTATTCCCTACCTTTCAATGAGTTCCAAGCATTAAAGGAAGACTTCCGTGCCCTCTTTTCAACAGACAAACTTGAACGACAGGCGGAAACACAGGTGAAATGGATTGCCGAAGAAGCGGTGATGGAGTATTCAGACCTTCTCGAGGACGAGATGGCGCAACTACGAGAAGAAAAGGAAAAATGGGAGGAAAAAATCAAACAAAGTCCTTTCCATTCTAAGGAACTCGAAAACCAACAAGCGCTCTATGAGAGAGCAGAAGCAGACTTTCAGGTGAGGGTCAGTCAATTTATCTCAAATGCATACCTCATGCCGAGTGCCCTTCGAGAATATGCGGAGGCTTATCTAGAGTCTGTTCAGCCGGACTTTAAAGTAGGCATTCTTTTTACGCAAAAGAAAACAGAAGAAGAACGTGAGGCAAGGGAACATGCCTTTTACACGAAGCTCGCAGAGTCCGTGGAGAAAAACCTGTATTGGCCGCTTCGTGAACGAATGCTTCAGTTGATGGAACACTATTCGATCAGTAACGAAAAGCTGCTTGAACACGTGCAAA
The DNA here is from genome assembly GCF_009856415.1 of Halobacillus litoralis. Taxonomy (GTDB): domain Bacteria; phylum Bacillota; class Bacilli; order Bacillales; family Halobacillaceae; genus Halobacillus; species Halobacillus litoralis_C. Next base: position 662,388 of record NZ_WMEZ01000001.1, read on the forward strand.
AGAAAACCTTCCATTATCCAAAGGAACGGTTATACGCTCTTGTCGAAAGAGGGGCGTCTGTCAATGGTTCTTATGTTTTACGCTACACCGATGATGTATCCAAAGATATCCAAAAGGAAGCGCGGCGTTTCATTCAAGAATGGAAGCATTTATTCCTTGAAGCAATTGCAGCCAATCAACAAGAAATGATCGAACAGCATAAAGAAGTTTTCGAAGCGGCTGATAAAAAACAGGAAATAGAAAGAGCACTAGAGGATTTGAATGAAAGAATCAAAGACTACCGTCACAACCTTGAAGAATACCTGGAAAAAGAAAGCTCAGAAGAAGATGCATTATGGATCCGTGAAGCTTGGAAGAAACGAAAAGAAAAGATGATCCGTAAAAGTGCAGATGAAATAGTTGCTGAAAACTCGATCGTTGAAGAAGAAGAACCTGATCTTCGTCCTGAGCCTACCAAAAAGAGTGGTTCTTCCATCGAACAGGCGCTCCTCCGGGCAGATGAAACATTGGAAAACATCCATTCACTAGAAGGTACAAAACGTCTCTATGCTCAATTAGAGAAGAAACGGAACCGTCTGGATGACAGACATTATACGATTGCCCTGTTCGGAGCATTCAGTGCGGGGAAATCCAGTTTTGCTAATGCATTGCTTGGAGACCTGGTGCTCCCTGTTTCTCCCAATCCGACCACGGCGACAATTAATAAAATTTCTCCATCCCATGAGGGAAAACCGGACCGCTCGATTGATGCTTATGTGAAGACAGAAGCGGAGATGCTTGAGGATTTATCTCCTATTCTTGAAGATCTTGAACTCAGCGCACTCACTTTGGAAGATGTACACACGAAGACTAACAACTTGAAAGAAAAGGATTGGCAGCCGCTTGATCATAAGAAACATTCCTTTTTACGTGCCTTCATAGACGGTTATCCAACGATGAAACAGAATCTAGGCAAACTTATAGATGTTTCATGGGATGACTTTTCTTCGTATGTTTCTAAAGAAGAAAAATCCTGCTTCATCGAGTCTATGGAACTTTTCTATGACTGCCCATGGACGGAAGCGGGAGTCACTCTCGTCGATACACCTGGAGCGGATTCTGTCAACGCGCGTCATACAGATGTGAGCTTTGAATACATCAAGGATTCGGATGCTGTTTTATTTGTCACTTATTATAATCATCCATTTTCCCATGCGGATCAAACATTCCTCAAGCAGCTGGGCCGTGTGAAGGATAGCTTCAGCCTTGATAAAATGTTCTTCCTCATCAATGCAGCTGATTTGGCATCATCTGACGAGGAACGGAAACAGGTGGAAAGCTATGTGAGAGGACAATTGAATGAATTCCAAATTCGTCACCCGAAACTCTTCTCTATCTCAAGTTTACAAGCACTTGAAGAGAAGCTGGAAGATAAGGATATGAATTCTGGTATTCAAGCTTTTGAAGAAAACTTCCGCTTTTTCCTTGAAGAAGATCTCGCACAGATAATGATTCATGCGATTGATGAAGACATTAAGAGTATAAGGCAAGTCCTTGAGAACTTCATTGCTGCAAGTCAGCTTAGTGAACAAGAGCGACGTGAAGAAATAGAAAAGAGTAAAGAGGAACACGATCACATATCTGAAATCCTTGAGAAAAACTTTGACCAGGGAGCAGAAGACGCCATTCATAACAAAGCCGATAAACAAATTCATTTCGTTCATGAACGAATGATGCTTAATTTCAGTGATTTGTTCAAGCGACATTTCAATCCAGCTACCATTCAAAACCATGGGGATACAAAAGAATCATTGAAGGTTGCTCAGAAACAGCTTCTAGATGAATTGAGTTTTGATATGTTGCAGGAGGTCAAAGCTGTATGTGTTCGTATGGAGCGGTTCATGGATCAGTTGGTGAACCAGACGAAAGAAAGGATCCAAAGTGATCTATATATAATCCGGCCCACGCTTCAACTGTCGATGATCGAAGAAGGAACCTTTCCTCTTCCGCACCTCAATGGAAAGGTTGATATCGGTGAAAAAGAAAAAGCAAGCTTGCGGAAATTGTTCAGAAACCCTAAAGCTTTCTTTGAAAAAAATGAGAAAGAAGGGATGAAGGATTCCATGTCTGCCATCGTTTCTCCAGAATTGAAAGCTCAACTGGAAGTGATTGAATCATTGGTCATCGATCATTATACAGAGTTGTGGCATAGAAGGTACAGCGAATGTATGAACATCTGGAAAGAAGATGTATCGGATCATTTTACCCAGCTTCAGTCTCATCTTGAGCGACCAGAAAATACGCAGGATCTTGAACGCATCCTTTCTCGAATTCCAAAGTTCTAATGATCTGAATCCGCACATAAGGTAATACATCAGCATCCCCCTCTTCTAAGGATTTCTTCCTCCTCCTCGGAAAAGGGGGATTTGTTATGCAGAAACTCACATAGGTCTAAGGGGGAAGCGGGGGTCATATGCATAGACTGAAAGGAGGATGTTGTTCAGTGTATATCCAAAACGGTCCATATAGACAAACGTATGCTTCTGAAACCGCCCAGGCGAAATTTTTAAGTAGTCCACTTGCTCCTAATTTGAAAGGAACCATCCAATTTTATCAAATGCCTTATGGTGTCGAAGTTTTTGTTCAGGTCGAAGGGCTGCCTGATTTCAAAAAGCCAAAAAACGGCAAACAGATCGGACCTCATGGGTTTCACATCCATGAAAAAGGGGTTTGCGAAATCGGGGATGGTAAAGATCCCTTCTCCTCTGCCGGAGGACACTGGAATCCAGACGACCAACCGCACGGGAATCACGCAGGAGACTTCCCTGTGTTGTTTTCCAATCAAGGAAGAGCACGGATGATCTTTTTCACGGACCGCTTCAAAGTGAGTGCCATCATCGGTAAATCGGTGATTATTCATGAAGGGCCTGATGACTTTCAGTCCCAGCCAAGCGGAGACTCAGGAAAAAGAATCGCTTGTGCCATCATAGAAAGATCATGACGGAATGGAATAATTCGCCTTCTCACTGTATATACTAGTCGTGTAACGTTAATAGCACGCTCTGCTTGACTTCACCGGTGAGTCATAGTATAGTGTATAAAAGGATAAAATTTACCAATATTTGAAGTTCGCACTTCCAATCACCTATTATAAAGAGTGATCAATCCTTATTGGTACTTTTTATAATATGTGATTTTTTCTTTATTGCAAAACGCATATTAATTTTTGAAACATTGGAGGATCCATCCCTATGAAAACAGGTACAGTGAAGTGGTTTAACGCGGAAAAAGGTTTTGGTTTTATCGAAGTTGAAGGTGAAGATGATGTATTTGTACACTTCAGCGCGATCAACGAAGAAGGCTTCAAGTCTCTAGAGGAAGGTCAAGCTGTAGAGTTTGAAGTGACAGAAGGCAATCGCGGACCACAAGCTGCAAACGTCACGAAACTATAATAAAAAATAGAAAGAGACTGGCTTTTGAAGGTCAGTCTCTTTTATATCATGACATTCCAAAGGGGGGGCTACGCCGATGGCTTTCGGAAAGAAAAACCAGGCTGAGATCAAAGAAGAAGATACGAAGATATGGGTTTGTACATCTGAAGACTGCAACTGTTGGATGAGAGACAACTTCAGAACCAATGATAACAAGAAGTGTCCAATGTGCGGAAGTGATATGGAAGAAGAAAACAAAGTGCTTCAAGTTGTAGAAAACAATAGTTTATACTATAAATCACAATCTTAATGAAAAAAGCGGTTGCTTCTCAGGCAATCGCTTTTTCTTATATTCCAGGGAGGGGAGACCATGGACCAAAAAGTTAAACAGATGCGTGAAACAAAACAGCTATTAAGAAAGAATTCGCTCGCTACGGTTTTAGACAAATTTGATGGGGATTTAATGAACCTGTCTGAGAAAGAGCGAAAGAAGAAGTATAACAAAATGAAAGCAGATCCTTACAGCTTTTTTAGAGGAAGTGCTTATTTGTTCTTTCATGATACGACAGATCTGCCCTTTACCTTCCACACCTCCAAAGACAGACCGACGTGGATTATGGGAGATTTGCATTTCAACAATTTCAGTGTCTTTCAAAACGAAAACAAAGAGATTGTCTTCGATGTGGATGACTTCGATGAAGGGTACCTCGGGTCCTATCTTTACGACGTCTTACGCATGGTCGTTAGTATACGTTTAATGATGCAATCTCTTTCCTATGATGATGAGGCGAAGGAAGAGATGGTTCATCAATACTTGAAAACGTACGTGAAACTAATCAAAGCCTACCATGATCGGGAATTAAGCCCGGAACAAGTCCAATTCACGAAAGAGTCCACCAAAGGTCCTGTTAAAAAGGCAATAAAGAAAGCGGAGCAAAGAAGTTTGTCACATGAACTTGAAAAGCAGACCATCATTAACCACGACTCTATCCGGTCTTTCGATATCGGAAAGGACAAGCTGTCTTCTGTTCCTAAACACGAAAAACAGTTGTTAGAAAAAGCGTGGGAGGACTATTATCATTCTCTGGACGCTAAGAAAAAGAAGGCGAAGGACTATTACCGGATCAAAGACGTGGTCAAAAAGACAGGAGCGGGAATCGGATCGACAGGTTTGAAAAGGTTTTACATTCTCATTGAAGGCGCATGTCATGAAGATCATGAAGATGATATCATCCTTGAAGCGAAAGAAGCGCGCACACCTGTACCTGCGTACTTCTTCCCTTATGATGAGGCCTTCTGGAACGATCATAAACACCAGGGAAGAAGGGTCATTCACACACAGCAGGCGATGCACCACCTCTCCGATCCATTTCTTGGCTATTTCACGATGGACGGGAAAGATTTTTATGTGCGGGAACGATCGCCTTTTTCCAAGGATGTGAAAGAAAAGCACTTAAGTGATCTGAAGTCTGTCAAACAAACGGTAAAGACGATGGCAAAAGTGAGTGCGAAAATCCATGCCCGGGCGGATGTGGATATTGACGAGGGAATCCTCGGGTATCATAGTGAAGATAGCATCATGGAAGCGGTCGGAACGGAGAAAAAGAGGTTCCGGCAGCAACTCAGTGTATGGGCCGACCATTATGAAAAAAAGGTATATGAAGATTATGAATTGTTTCTTGAGTGGGGAGCGGAGCGTGGATATTTTTAATGTCGGCGACGGCTATCATACAACGCTCAAGAATGATATAATTTCTATGTTATAGAAACGAGAGTACTGGAGGATTATCACATGTTAACAGTAAACAATGTAAGTCTTCGATTCGGCGATCAAAAGTTGTTTGAAGACGTAAATATAAAATTCACCCCCGGCAATTGCTATGGTCTGATCGGTGCGAACGGTGCAGGGAAATCTACGTTCTTAAAGATTTTGAGTGGGGAGATCGAAGCTCAAACGGGTGACGTAAGCTTGAAGAAGGATCAACGTCTGGCCGTTTTGAAACAGAACCATTTCGAATATGACGAATATCAAGTGCTTGAGACCGTCATTATGGGTCATACACGTCTGTATGAAGTGATGAAAGAAAAAGATGCCATCTATATGAAAGGCGACTTTTCAGAAGAAGACGGTATGCGCGCAGCGGAACTTGAAGGAGAATTCGCTGAAATGAATGGTTGGGAAGCGGAGTCTGATGCGGCCCGTCTATTGAAAGGCTTAGGCATTGGTGAAAATCTTCATGATAAGAAGATGAGTGAACTGCAAGGATCGGAAAAAGTAAAGGTTCTTCTTGCGCAAGCGCTATTCGGTAATCCGGATGTTCTTCTGCTCGATGAGCCGACCAACCACTTGGACATTAAAGCGATTCAATGGCTGGAAGACTTTTTAATCGATTTCGAGAATACAGTCATTGTCGTATCCCACGACCGTCACTTCCTGAATAATGTCTGTACACATATCGCAGACCTTGACTTTGGAAAAATCCAGGTTTATGTCGGAAATTATGACTTCTGGTATGAGTCCAGTCAATTAGCTCAGAAAATGGCTTCCGAACAGAATAAGAAAAAAGAAGAGAAGATTAAGGACTTGAAAGAGTTCATTGCACGTTTCAGTGCCAATGCTTCCAAATCTAAACAAGCGACTTCACGTAAAAAACTACTGGATAAAATCACACTGGATGATATTCAACCTTCTTCCAGAAAATATCCTTACATCGCATTCAATGCTGAACGTGAAATTGGAAATGACTTGCTGACAGTTGAAAACCTTTCGAAAACGGTGGATGGCGAGAAAGTATTGGATAATGTTAGCTTCACTCTTAATAAGGATGACAAAGTGGCCCTTGTGGGATCAAACGAAGTTGCCAAAACGACTCTTTTCCAAATCCTTATGGGTGAGGTTGAGCCGGATGAAGGAACCTATAAATGGGGGGTAACGACTTCTCAAAGTTACTTCCCTAAAGATAACTCGGAATTCTTCGAAGGGTCGAATTTGAACCTTGTCGAGTGGTTGCGTCAGTATTCACCAGAAGATGAAACAGAAACGTTCCTACGCAGTTTCCTTGGACGTATGCTGTTCTCTGGAGAAGAGGCGCTTAAGAAAGCGAATGTCCTTTCAGGTGGTGAGAAAGTGCGTTGCATGCTTTCTAAAATGATGCTTTCTCAAGCAAACGTTCTTCTTTTGGATGAACCGACGAACCACCTTGATCTAGAATCCATCACTTCCTTGAACAAGGGATTGATCAATTTCAAAGGTTCCGTCATTTTTGCCTCCCACGACCATGAGTTCATACAAACCATTGCTAACCGTATTATTGAAATTACGCCTAATGGTAAGATTGTCAATAAAGAAATGACGTATGATGAGTTCTTGAACGATCCAGAAGTTCAAAAGCAAGTAGCAGCTAAATAAGGATGAAATAAAAGCACAGATCCTCTGAGGATTTGTGCTTTTTTTCGCTAGAATATGTTTTTTTCTATCATTTTCGGGTAAAAAAATCTATGAGTAGGCAATATACTGCTTTGTTGAAAGATGACGAAATCTAGTAGAACGAGGGCATTTTTGACCGTTCCGCAGTGCAAATGCTCCTTTTGTAATGGTTGTGAAATATGGATGTTATGTTTGCAAACAAACTGTTGCTTGTTTGTTCTTAATTTATCCTGAGATTCTGTTAATCTTGTAATTGTGAATGGATCACCTAAATACATAGGGATCGACCAATCAAGAGGAGGCAGAATTTCATGAAAAAAACTGTATTTTCTGTTGTAGCAACTGTCGCATTAACAGGAGCATTCGCCACGACGGTAAGTGCCCACGAAACGGAATATAAAATCAATAAAGGGGATACTCTCTGGGGAATCTCTCAAAAATATGACGTCAGCGTTCAAAATTTGAAGACATGGAATGATTTGAATTCAAACCTGATCTATCCAAACCAAACTTTGAAAGTAGCTCATGATTCAAAATCCAGCACACCTTCATCTACTACGTCTTCCAATACATCCACTTACACAGTGAAGTCTGGAGACACGTTGTTCGCCATTTCTCAAAAATTCAATATTTCAGTCGATCAATTGATGGCGTGGAACAACCTGACTTCCACCCTCATTCATCCTGGCGACCAGTTCAAAGTTGATGGACAGGCTGTACAAACGTCTGCTCCAAGCACAAACAGCAGCTCAAGCAATAGTTCCAGCAACAGCACATCAACAGCTACACAAACAAGCACAAGTCAAGACACAAGCAACGATGTAATTAAAGAGTTTACGGCTGAAGCTACGGCTTATACGGCTTATTGCACAGGGTGCAGCGGTGTAACAGCAACTGGAATTGACCTGCGTGCAAACCCGGATCAAAAAGTGATTGCCGTTGACCCAAGCGTCATTCCACTTGGATCTAAAGTGTATGTCGAAGGGTACGGAACAGCGATTGCTGGAGATACCGGCGGTGCTATCAACGGCAACCGTATCGATATTTTCATGCCTTCCCGTGAAGATGCACTAGACTTTGGTAGAAAATCGGTTAAAGTTCAAGTACTAGCTGACTAATCTTATAATATTAAAAACTCCTTTCTGTAAGTGCAGAAGGGAGTTTTTTTATGCGGTTTATTTTGAGTTCCAAGCACTTATTGATAGACTAAAGACATTGTAACAAGAAGGGAGAAGTTATGGATGAGAGCGATTGTACATGAAGGCAAAGAAGGTCTAGAGGGATTGAAAGTAAAAGAAATGTCAGAGCGTCAAATCAGTGACAACGAAGTGAAAGTAAAGGTACATACAGCAGGAATGAACCGGAGGGATCTGGCTGTAGTCACGAAGCGGCATAAGGCGGATGATCCGGCCTTAATTCCAGGTTCAGATGCTTCTGGCGTTGTAGAAACCATAGGGAAAAGTGTTACAAAGTTTCAACCTGGTGATGAAGTCATTGTCAATCCTGGACTCGGATGGCAGAAAAACAGCGATGCTCCTCCGGAAGGATTTGAAATTGTCGGGCTTCCCGATCACGGAACCTTCGCAGAATATTATACATGTACAGAGGACCACCTGGAACGAAAACCTGAGCATTTGTCTTTCGAAGAAGCGGGCGTTCTTCCATTAGCAGCACTGACTGCCTATCGCGCGTTGTTTACAAGAGGGAATCTTGAAGCGGGGCATACGGTTATGTTGCCGGGGATTGGCAGCGGTGTCCTCACCTTTTGCCTGAAGTTTGCGAAAGCAATCGGGGCAAGAGTCATTGTAACCTCCCGATCAGAAAGTAAACAAAAGGAAGCATTGAGCCTTGGAGCAGATGTAGCCATTTCTACAGAAGAAAATTGGCAGGAAGCACTGGCTTCTGAACAGGTGGACCTGCTTATTGAAACGATCGGAAACGCTACTTTCAATAAATCATTGGATATTGTACGGAAGGGAGGAACGATTGTTACGTTCGGTTCAACGACGGAAGATGAAGTGACCATCAATATCCGTCAATTCTTTTACGGGCAGTACAACTTACTAGGCTCAACGATGGGAAGTGCAGAGGAATTGCGGGAGATGCTCCGTTTTATTAGTGAACACAAAATAAAACCTCAACTGGATAAGGTTTTTCCGATGGAAGAGTATAAAGAAGCATTCGAATACATTCAAGACTCAAAAAATTTCGGTAAAATTGCTTTTCGCGTATGTTAATAAGTTCTACTTAAAACTTAGTAGCAACTCCGAAATGATAATACAAAAAAAACACAGTTAAGCGAACGAATGTGCGCATAATTGGACAATTCATCCATCTTTTGTTGTAGAATGATAGAAAGACCATTTTATGACAAGGGGTGGATGATTTTGTCTCATAAAAACAATCCGAAACGATTTGCTTTAAACATGAGTGCCGCGCAATTTACGAAGTTTTATATCATGCACCTGTTACAAGTTCATCAGCCGATGATCAGTGAACATTTCAAAACAGAGTTCAAAAAACTTACGAAGAATTGGATCCCTGCACCTTCCACATTACTTGATACCCTACATGAAATGACAGAGCAAGGATTATTATATCGTAAGGATGATTACAAATCACATGATAAGAAAAGACAAAAGGTTTACTGGTATTACCTGACGGATGAAGGCAAAGAAGAATTCGATGTATTAAAGAAACGTTATAAGCTGTTATTTGAAGAACAGATACAAATATTGAAACAAATTATGGACGATGTGTACAAATAAATGAAAGGTGAGCTTGCATTGAAACTAAGTGTGCTTGATCAAAGCCCGATATCTGAAGGGTACTCTGCTCAACAAGCGTTACAACAATCCGTAGAATTAGCTAAATACACAGAGGAATTAGGATTTCACAGGTATTGGGTTGCGGAACATCACAATACGAACGGCCTTGCCAGTACATCTCCTGAACTATTAATATCCATGATTGCCCAATCCACAACAACGATTAGGGTCGGATCGGGTGGTGTACTGCTACCCCAGTACAGCCCATTAAAAGTAGCCGAAAACTTCCGCATGCTTGAGGCTTTTTTTCCTGGAAGAGTAGACCTGGGCCTGGGCCGTTCCCCAGGTGGTGGTCCAAAGACGAGGCTGGCTCTTACGGATGGAATGGAGAAGCCGCTCAGTTCTTTTTCAAGGCAAGTGAAAGAGCTGAAACAGTTCTTGCAAGGATCCACTCCTAAAGAAGACCGATTCTATGGTGTAAAGGCACGGCCGGAAACCGAACATCAGCCAGAACTATGGGTTCTCGGTTTGACCGAGCGTGGAGCTAAACATGCAGCACTGAATGGGACAGGCTTCACTTTTGGTCATTTCATCAATCCTGACCATGGGAAGGCACCCATTGCCACCTATAGGGAGCGATATAAAGACCCTGATAAAAAAGAACCATGCGTGAATGTCTGTATATTCGTTGTTTGCGGAGAAACAGAAGAAGAGGCAGAAGAGCTAGCTATAAGCCAAGATCTCTGGTTGCTTCGGGTAGAAAAAGGCTTAGACACCCGGGTGCCCTCTCCAGAAGTGGCCAAAAATTACCCATATACAAAAGAAGAGAAGGATAAAATCAGGAAAAATCGAAGACGCTGCATTATCGGAAACCCAGATCAAGTAAAAACCCAATTGGAAGAACTGTCTGAATACTACGGGACGGATGAATTTTTGATCATTACAAATATATTTGACTTTGAAGAAAAGAAAAAATCCTATCATCGAATCGCTCACTCGTTCCAGAATTAACCAAACCTTTTTATAGTGTAAGATATTTAAGGTGGACATCTGCCTAATCATTAGGTAGCTCAGCCTTTCACCCATACCGATTCTTATCCAACCTCATATATAGAAGTAAAGGGGGGAATTGGAATGAGTAAAGGATATGGTGGAGGCTTTGCGCTAATCGTAGTTTTGTTTATTCTCCTAATTATTGTAGGAGCTTCTTGGTGGTATTAATCACTACAAAGCGTGGCATTTGCCACGCTTTTTCAATTATCATAAATCATCGTTTTAAAATGGAACGATGTAAGCTATAATAAGTACCATTACGTCACGAAAAAGGATGAAATTACATGAAAGATGTCAATATATTGGGAACAATCCAACAAGCAAAGATTAAAAAGAAAATCACAGAAGGCTTTATTGTTCAAATTCAAAATGAAGAATTTGTACTTTTGGACGAAGATGTAACAGAAGAGATTGAATTGGATGAAAGCAAAGACATGTTTATTTATGAAAACAAGAAAGGACAAGCTTCCGCTACGATGGAGCTTCCGGAAGTTACAAAAGATACTTATGGATGGGCTGATGTCGTAGAAGTTGTTCCGAATATGGGGGTATTCGTTGATATTGGTTTAAATAATAAGGATATTCTCGTTTCCTCCGATCACCTCCCTCTTCTAAAATCCGTCTGGCCTAAAGAAGGGGATCATTTATTTGTCAGTCTAGAACTGGATAAAAAAGGCCGCCTTTTGGCAGAACCTATTTCTGAACAAGAAGTCATGGATGATCTGGAACCTGCGCCCAAAGAAGCTCTTGGACAAGAAGTCACTGCACGTGTCTACCGAGCAACAAAAGCAGGCTCAACGGTCTTGACTGGAGAAGGGTACCGAGGCTTTGTCCATCCAAGTGAAAGAAAAGCAGAACCAAGACTTGGAGAGACGATTACAGCTAGAATCATTGATGTGAAAGATGATGGAACAATCAACTTATCTCTTCGCCCTTTAAAACAAGAAGGAATGAAGGAAGATGCAGAGATGATCTATGAATATTTACAAGAAAACGACGGTGTGATGTTCCTTCATGATAAGAGTGATCCAGAAGACATTCGGAAAACCTTTAAAATCAGTAAGGCAGCATTTAAGCGCGCCCTTGGACAACTAATGAAAGAACGAAAAATCATTCAAGAGAATGGTAAAACAGTGATCAATCATAATCGCACTTAAAACTTAGTAGCAACTCCGAAACAATATAAAAAAATAAAAACAAGCATCTAGGTCATTGAACCAAGGTGCTTGTTTTCTTTTAATTATTTTAATCTTCGTATTCTTCTTCTAACCCGTTGCTATAAACAACCCTCAACTTGAATTCCTTATACGTTTCATCAAGTCCAAAAACCTGTAAAACATCTTCAATCACTTCTTGTTCAGATGAATCTTCATCAAAACTGAGTTCCATGAAATGGGGTGTCAGTTGATCAAGCGCCTTTTCTCCTGAGATCTTTTCTTCGCCAATTTCGTGGATCACTGCCCGGGTTTGAGATTCGTTCGCTACGTATTGAATTTCATAAGAGAGTGTATCTACATAATCAATTTCCAGATCAAATTGTTGAAACGGAAGAGCTTTTCTTGCCTTATCCACCTTCTCATTCGTCTCATAATTCATATCATTGAGTGAATCCGTGGTGGGGGAAGTAGATAGTTGTTGTTGTTCATAATTCACCATTTGCTCTCCATCGTTATCAGCCGTGCATCCACTCATGACAATGAGTCCTATGGCCAGTATTGAGATGATAGTTTTCATTCATGATCCCTCCATTCATATCCTTTCTTAGGATGGACGAAAATTCCTGATTTCATAACTTCGTTTCTTTGGGATGAGCACTGGAATTTTTTGAACCTAAGCTCCCATGGTAAGATGATGATAGGATTTCTTTTATTAAGGGAGGAGAAGGAATGAAAAAAATGACAGCCATAGCGATCAGCCTTCTTTTACTATTAACTGTCGGCGTCCTATTTTTTTTCAATAAAAATTCTGGAGCTTCTACAACCAGCGATTCTGAAGGTGGGAAGAGAGTAGAGTTTTATAATGGTGAAATTGTCGAATATTCTCAGCAGGACTTGAAAAGTAAACTAACGGAAATCCAATATGAAGTAACACAGGAGGACGGTACAGAAAAAGCTTTTGATAATGCATACTGGGACAATAAGAAAGAGGGCATTTATGTAGACCTTCTCTCAGGAGAGCCATTATTCAGTTCTACAGATAAATACAAATCAGGTACCGGATGGCCAAGCTTCACGAAACCGATTAAGGAGAAATACATCACGACAAAAGATGATCCGGGAATTTTCGGAATGAGGACAGAAGTAAGAAGCGAGCAAGGGGATAATCATCTTGGTCACGTATTTGAAGACGGACCAGAACCGACAGGGTTGAGATACTGCATGAATAGTGCAGCCATGGAGTTTATTCCTAAGCAGGAAATGAAAAAGCGTGGATACGGTGAATTTTTACATTTGTTTAAAGAAGAGGGGTGAATTCACCCTCTTCTTTTTATTGATAATGAATCTCATTGACGGGCCCCCGATCCTTCCTTTACAATAATATTGATAATGATAATCTTTATCAATTATTTAGATGAAAGGAAGTTTTTTATGAAAATATGGCAGATGCTATCATTTTTATTGCTTGTACTTTTCTTAGCCGCTTGTGGAGAAGAGGGATCGAGTGAGGAAGCTGCTTCTTCTGAATCCTCAACCTCAGAAGTAGGGAGAACGATTGAAAGCAGCACAGGGGAAGTGGAGATTGAAGGTACACCAGAGAGAGTTGTCGTTTTAGAGTGGTCCTATGTTGAACATATGCTTCCCTTACATATTCAACCCGTTGGAGTAGCAGATAAAGAGGGGTATAACAAATGGGTCAATGTAGGTGAGCCCCTATCAGATAAGGTAGAAGATGTCGGTACGCGATCCGAACCAAACTTTGAAGCTATTTCACGCCTGAATCCTGATTTGATCATAGGTGCGAAGTACAGACACGAAGGGTTTGAAGATCAATTAAACGATATCGCTCCAACCATTATGTTTGCGCCGTATTCTGAGGAAGGTGCAAGCGATCAGTACCAGCACTTGAAAGATGAGTTTAAAACGATGGGTAAGATCTTCAAAAAAGAAGAAGAAGCTGAAAAATATCTAACCGAAATGGAACAAAGAATTTCCGATTTAGGTGAAGGAATTGGAGATGCTAGTCAAATGGATGCCGTTGTAACGCAAGCCTTCACCTCTCAAAACACACCTACCATGAGGTTGTTTACAGATAATTCCGTAATAGCTGGAGTTTTGAACCAAATGGGGATCAACAATGCAGTCGAAACGGAACAACCTGAAATTTACGGGTTTGTAAATTCAGATGTTGAGTCCCTGCAAAATTATCAAGATTCTCATTTCTTCTATCTGGTGCAGGACGACGATCCTATTTTTGATAACTTGGCCGACAATCCAGCTTGGACGAATTTAGATTTTGTAGAAGAAAACCACACGTATAAGCTTCCCGGTGATATGGGTACTTTTGCTGGTCCTCTGTCAGCAGAACGATTTGCTGAAGAAATCGCTGGACATTTAGAATAAGAGATGCAAAAAGCTACCTGCTTTAAGGTAGCTTTTTTTGTAATAGACCAAGGGTTCTTATCATCGCGTATTTAAAGGAATAAACCTTGACAAAATCACTGAGAACGATTATCATTACCGTAAATAAAACTTTAGATACGTAGGTGAGAGGTATGGAACAAACAAAAACAGAATTAGCAAGAATCATTCGTGAACGTCGCTCTGTAAAGAGTGGATATTTAGATAAAGAGGTACCGACAGAACTTGTTACTGAACTTTTAGATGACGCGAGATGGGCACCAACTCACGGTTTACGTGAACCTTGGAGATTCATTTTCATTCCTTCTCACGAAAAAGAAGAATTCGTGGAGTCCCTTGTGCAAACATTTCCTCGTGACATGCAGGAAAACCGCAGAAACTACTTCAGCCAGCCAGCCGCTCTTCTAATAGCGATTATGAATGAAGATCCTCGTCAAAAGCAGTGGGAGGAAAACTTCGGTGCAATCAGCAGCATGCTTCAAAATTTCCAATTGCTGGCCTGGGAACGTGAACTAGGTGTATGTTGGAAAACAAACCCGCAAATTCACGAACCGAAAGTACGTGAACTTTTAGGCGTTCAACCCGGTGAAAAAATTGTAGGTTTTATTCATATGGGTTTCTTTGAGCAACAACCGAAGCAGAAAACACGCACACCCATTGAAGAAAAATTAACGATTTATAAAAAGTAAGAAAAAGCACATCTTCTGCATCATGTGGAAGGTGTGCTTTTCTAATGAATCTTCGAAAGTACATGAACGGAGATAGCAAAAGACGCCATGATTGGCGTCTTTTCATCAATCTTTATACTTCATGTCATAGGCGATTAAAACGACATTCAGTTGATCTTCTAGCTCTTTTAAACGCTGCAGCTGTTCTTTTGGTAATTCAGCATAATCGAAAGCCATCTCCAACGCCTCCTTCGTTTTATCCTTTGTTGATCAGAAGAGGAATATTCCCTGAAATACATAACGCCTTATCTCATGAATGGCAAGCCTTTACTATAGACGAACCTATGGTCCGCCATTTATTATTATGATAAGACTATAAATAAAGGAGATCGACATGAATTTTGTAGCTCTTGATTTCGAAACAGCTAATTCTTCAAGAGGTTCTGTTTGTTCCATTGGTATGGTGGAATATGAACAGGGCTCTATAAAAAGGGAATACTACAAGTTAGTGAAACCACAGAAAAACTATTTTTCCCCCATCAATATTCGTGTGCATGGAATTACCAAAGGTGATGTTGAGGATGCCGAGGAATTTGATGTGTTATGGGAGCGAGAGATCAGGTCATGGCTGGAAGGAAAGTTTGTCGTTGCTCATAATGCCCAGTTTGATATGGGGGTTTTGCGTGCTGTATTGGATCAATACAATCTCAGCTACCCGATGCTTGCTTACAACTGCACCGTCAATATATCTAAGAAAACGTGGCAACTGCCAAGATACAAGTTAAATATCGTTTCCAATCATCTTGGTTTTACATTCAGTCACCACCATGCATTAGAAGATGCGAAAGCTTCTGCTCATATCCTTATGTCAGCAAAAGAAGAGCTTGGAGCTACGGATGCTAAGGACCTTGTAGATAAAACAGGCACAACGAACGGAATGATGTTTGATGGAGGCTATGAGCCAGCAAGAATAAACAAAAAGAAACGGGCGAAAAAAGCACATCCATCTTCCTACGTAGCCGCAACCAATCAGTTTGATTCATCACACCCTTTTTATAATGCAGCTGTAGTATTTACCGGAAAGTTAAAAGAAATGAAAAGGGATGAAGCCAGTCAAAAAGTTGTTGATTTAGGTGGAGAACTTCACACCACAATTGAATCCAATACAAGCTTTGTAGTCGTTGGCGAACAAACGTTCGAAGGGTATAAAAATGGCAAAAAAACGAGCAAACTCGAAAGAGCAGAGACGCTGCTAAGTCAGGGATATCCCATTGAAATAATTTCAGAATCGGACTTTCATCAATATTTAAAACGCTCATCCAATAAATAAGGATGAGCGTTTTTTTATTTCCTGGATAGATACCTCCGATCTTTTAACCGCTCTGGGTGGACGGATTTAGCATGAAAAGAAAGGTTGCCTAAATTGACACCTCCACCAAAATAATAAGATTGCCACACAATTTTTGTGCAATACTGTTCCTCGTTGACCCTGCTTATAGGCGTCCATATCTTATAGTTGGCATGAGGATGTTCTCTTTGCAGTTTTACCGCATAATCAGCAGCCGCGTCTCCTGATTTCCTATCCTGGGCTGAATAGATGCGTATCTTGCTGAATTTGTTAAAATAAGACTCCATTTGATCTTGCACGACTCCTGAAGGAATGGAATGAACAACTTTATTATCTTTCGTTACAATCCCTACATGACCTATATAACGCGATTCTTTTTTACCGATTGGAGAAAACAGCAAATCCCCAGGGGCAATGGAGAGGTTTGTACCAGGATACAGATGTTCATGTTCTTGAGTTACTAGTGCAGTAACTTTCTTCGGCTTTATAATCAATGCTAAAAATACAGTACTTACGAAGAGGAGCAGCTTTTTCATAAACACCTTCCTTAGTCTTCTTATATCATTATCCTAGCTGAACAAATGCGAAATAACAAAGGGGAAGTGCTAAAAATTACCCTCCAGAACATATGTTCGCTATAATTAAAAAGAACGAACACTTAGGAGGGATCATAAATGAGTAGACCATTAAGAAAAAGAACAATGTCCAAAGTAGATATTGCTCAACTGTATAAGGCCGGCGAGAGTACAACTGTTATAGCTGAAAAAGCGAATGTTTCACCGGATTATATCCGTATCGTATTAAAGGAATTAGGAGTTCCATTAAGACCAAGAGGCAGCTGGAAGAGAAAGTTTAAGGTCAATGAAGACTATTTTAAAACTTGGTCCAACAACATGGCATATATCTTAGGATTTATTGCAGCAGATGGAATGATTTCAGGGCATGCGCAGTTAATTAGCATCGCACAAAAAGAAAAAGAAATACTGCTGGATATTAAGCGTGAAATGGAATCCAGCCATCCGATAACAAAAAACGAACGGACAGCTGTACACATGCTTAATATCGGAAGTAAAATTCTCAAAGAGGATCTCATTCACATACATGGCATAATACCTAAGAAATCATTGACTTTAAAATATCCAAATGTTCCAAGGGAATATCAATCACATTTTGTAAGAGGGTATTTTGATGGTGATGGGTGTATTTACAGAGATAAACACTTTATCAATATTGTAGGTGGATCCAAATCATTTATGATGGGATTAATAAATGTACTTAGAGCAAATGATATAGAATCGAGATTAAATACGAACCACGATGACTTAATAGTAAGAGTTTATGTTAGCGGTAAAGAAGATGTTGAAAATTTCTTCTATTGGATATACGACCAAAAGGGAATATATTTAGAAAGAAAATATTCAACGTTTTTAAAGTTATTAAAGTGAAAAAGAAGGAGGGAAAACTCTCTTTCTTTTTTTATTATTCTAGTCGACATAATATTTATTATACTTACTCATTTTAAATAAGTTTATTTTGTCTCATTGCAAAAGTATACTCATGATATTGAGACGAAATAAAAAAATCAGCAGGTTTTACATCAATCATTACTTTTGTTTATGAGTTATTTGTATTCGAATATCTTCTGCTATTCGGCATTTTGAGCTTTTGAGCTTTACAAAAAAATCTGACTAAATATTGTCCAGATACGATTAGCTTGAATTGATCTTATATCATCCATCCATTTCTATCTCATCAAGTTTGCCTTAACATTCCAACTAACTGTTAAATCATTTCTACACATGTCATTTTACATTTCGTCATAATCATACTGGATTTAATTCCACGCAACTTCCTTACGCTGATTGGATATATATCCGTTCACATATAGTTTGTAATTACATTAATTTTTGTATTTGTTACACACGCTTTTACTGTTTATGCTCTCAAAGCTATAAGATTAGCACTTAGTTTAAGATCCATCACATCTACTCATACGTGAACTTAAATAATGGCGCATGCTGCTCTCCTCTTTATTAGAATGATTGAAAATACGCGTTCCTCCCTACTTTTCTTCTCTAAAAATATCGTGTTAATTGTTATCCATCTTTTGTTGGACTTTTACTTGAATACATGGAATTTGGATTATTGATTGTTTTTTCTGAATATTTTCGGAGTTGCTACTAAGTATGAATAAAAAAATTTACTAAGAAGGTGCTCATTTTACGAGGGTCGGAACATATGTTCTGTTATTGATTATGTTTTTTAATATTAGGAGTTACTACTAAGTTTTTGTTATGAATAAATCAAAAGAAAAGCCACAGAGCGCTTACTCTGTGACTTTAACCTTTGATTTTTTT
Source organism: Halobacillus litoralis (assembly GCF_009856415.1). Classification (GTDB taxonomy): domain Bacteria; phylum Bacillota; class Bacilli; order Bacillales; family Halobacillaceae; genus Halobacillus; species Halobacillus litoralis_C. Next base: position 680,997 of record NZ_WMEZ01000001.1, read on the forward strand.
GACGTTGTTGCTGCTTGCTCTTCATACACCTTTAACGTCTTGTAATAGTACTCAAGGATCTGCTCTGAAGGTTTTTGCCAGCTATACTTTTCAGCTTCTTGCCGTGCATTTTTGCAAAGTCTCTGATATAACTCCTCATCTTCCAGCCTTTGGATCGCTTGAATCATACTATCTGTGTTTTCATTTTCAAACAATAGACCCGTTTTGCCATCTTCTACTTGCTCCATGGTTGGACCGCTTTTTGCTGCAATGACAGGCAGACCGGAAGCCATAGATTCCAGGATGACGAGGCCAAGCGTTTCTGTAACTGATGGGAAAATCAGAGCATCAGAAGAAGCGAAAGCTTGAGCAAGCTCTTCTCCGTGCATAAGCCCTGTAAACACCGTATTGGTATCTTTGAAAGTTTCTTCTAATTCGCCTTTCACAGGACCATCTCCAACAATGGCAAGAGAGATATCCTCCCTCTGTTCCAATAAGGGTTTAATTTTATGAATCTCTTTTTCAGGAGCCAGGCGACCGACAAAAACAAGAAGCTTGTTCTTTTTCCTGCCGGCAGATAACCGGTCCCTCATTTCTTCGTTTTTATGCCGTGGGTGGTAGTGATCAACAGCAACCCCTCGGTCCCATACACTCACATTATGGAAGTTCTTCTCGTCCAGTTCTTTCTTAATGGCTCTTGAAGTACACAAATTCACATCTGCATAGTTGTGTAACTTTCTGAAATACCACCAGACAAGAGGCTTGAACGGATATAACCGGTAATAATCCAAGTATTTAGGAACGTGAGTATGATAGGAAGCAATTAACGGATAGTTCAGTTTATCGGCATAGTAGACACCTGAGACCCCTACAAGAGCAGGATTGACCACATGGACGAGGTCAGGATCATGTTTTTGCAGCAAATCCTTCACTCGTCGCTGTGGTAAACTGAATTCTCGATACCTGTAGAAAGGCATTCTTGTCGTTTTAACCCCTTCGACGATCGCCCCTTCATATTCCGTCACACCAAAGTCTGGAGCAATGACGACGACCTCATGATCTTGGTTTCGCAAGTATTTGATGGACTCTTTTAATCGTGTGACGACTCCATCTGTTGATGGTAGGAATGTTTCTGTAATGATGGCGATTTTCAAAGCGGAAAACTCCTTACTTCCAAGTGATTGACGGCAATACGTTCTCTTTAATGATGCGGTTTTTATTTTCGACGGCTGTGCGCAAAATGTCGCGGATGACATCGTCTGTCAACAAGTGAGGTTCTAGACCAAGGTCACGTAGTTTTGTATTTACAGCGTTGTAATAATGGTCTTCATTCTCGATACGAGGATTCTCGATCTTCTTCACTTGTGTATCCAAGCCTTCTTCTTTGGCGATTTTTTGAACGCGTTCAGCAAGATCCTGAACAGAGAACCATTCCGTAAATTGGTTGAATACGCGGAATTCACCTTTGTCTGCCGGGTTCTCAGCCGCGATCTCTACACATCTTACTGTGTCTTCAATGTTTAGGAACGCACGTGTCTGCCCTCCTGAACCATAAACCGTGATGTCATGGCCGATGGCTGCCTGGTTGACGAAACGGTTCAGAGCCGTCCCGAATACGCCATCGTAGTCTACACGGTTTACGAGCATCGGATCGAGCTGCGTTTCGGCTGTATGTAAACCGTATACGATTCCCTGATTCAAGTCAGTGGCGCGGATGCCCCAGATTTTACATGCAAACATAATATTATGGCTGTCATGTACTTTAGACAGGTGATAGAAGGAACCCGGTTGTTTTGGATATGGAAGGGTATCCTTCCGTCCTTTATGTTCAATTTCAATATATCCTTCTTCAATATCAATGTTAGGAGTACCATATTCGCCCATTGTTCCCAATTTGATGAGGTGACATTCAGGAGCGAATTCTTTAATGGCATAAAGAACGTTCAAGTTCCCCATGACATTGTTTGTTTGTGTATAAACCGCATGTTCACGGTCGATCATTGAATATGGAGCTGAACGTTGTTCAGCGAAGTGAACGAATGCTTCAGGTTCCGTTTGACGGAAAACTTCGCTAAGGAAATCATAATGGTTCAAATCACCAATGAATGTTTTGATTTCTTTTCCTGAAACTTCTTTCCATTTAGCTACCCGGTCTTCTAGTGATGCAATCGGTGTAACTGAATTCGAACGTAGTTCATCATCATACTTTCTGCGTACCAAATTATCTACGATGGTTACATCATGTCCTTGTTTGGATAGGTACAGTGCCGTTGGCCAACCGCAAAAACCGTCTCCCCCTGCTACAATAATTCTCATAATCTACCTCCTAGTTACGTCTTGCATACTCGTATTCCATTATAGAATGACTCTTATGACTATTCTATCTTCTTATCAGTAGTCCTTTGTTCGAAGACGGACAAAAGTCAAGGTCTCTACGTTTTTGACTTTACCATTAATTTAATTTTGAAACAATTAATTCTTTGTTAAACTGTCGATTCTATGTAGAGATATGCATGTGAGACCTGAAACCTATTTACCCCAAACAAAGAACGCTTCAAACCTACTTTACAATAAAAGCCTGCAGAACAACAAGTTCTGCAGGCCGAGCAGTCATTTCTCTTCTTCCTGTCCTTCTGTTAAAAAGGGTTCTTCTTCCTCCTCCTCAAGCCTTTCTTTCGTAGCAGCCGCTTCCTTCAGTTCATCATCAGCCGCCCCTCCAAATTCGTGGACAGCTCCGCGAGATACATAGCTTTCAAGCATCGCTTTCAAATCCATGCCTGTCGTTTCTTTCAAGGATTCCTGAATGCCAAGCATGGTAGAAGTCACACTGTTCGCTACTTTCGCAGAACCTCCGCGTGAATCGTTTCCTCCCATATCTATGACCTTCATATCTTTAATTTGACTGATTGGTGCAGATACTTTTTCAGCATACTCCGGCAAGACGTTAATGAGCATTTCCATAATCGCCGCTTCGCCGTAATGTTCCATCGCTTTCGCCATACGTTCTTTGGATTCCGCTTCAGCGATTCCTCGTTGACGAATGACTTCCGCTTCCGATTCCCCTTTGATTCGTTCATTATCGGCTTCAGCCTGTGCCCGTTTTGTCACTTCATAAGCTTCAGCATCAGCAATTGAGCGGCGTCGTTTGTTCTCTTCTTCTTCCAATTCGACCGCTCTTTGTTTCTCAATATACTGTACTTTCAACTCTTCTTCCTTAATTTGCTGTGCAAGTTTTTGTCTTTCCAATTCCCCTGCCTGATCTGCATTCGCTTTTGCTCGGTTCGTCTCTTTCTGGAATTCCGCTTCTTTGATATCTTTTTCCTTCGTGGATGCTGCAACCGCAGTTAAACGTCGGTTTTCTTCATCTTGCGCTTCCTGATCGTTTTTTGCCTGGTAAATGCGCGTCTCTTTCGTTGCATCGGACTCTGCCATGTTCGCTTTCTTCTGCACCTCAGCAATATGAGGCCGACCTAACGCATCGATGTATCCATTCTCGACATCCACGTCCTCCACATCATTCAATGCAAACGATGTGATTTCAAAGCCCATGCCTTTCAAATCGGATTCAGCGATTTTTTTCACTTGTGTGTTGACTTCTTTGAAATCATTATAGATTTTTTCAATCGGAAGCGATGCGATGATAGAACGTAAATGGCCATTGAGCACATCTTTCAACTCCGACTCTCTTTCTTTTTGCTTTTTACCAAGGAATTTCTCAGCAAAATTGGCCATAATCTCAAGCTCACTGCCAATACTGATCACGGCAGTACTTGCAACTCTTACAGGTATGCCTTCCTTCGTATAAGCTTTGTCAGAATTGACCTGCAGTTGGAAAGATGTCAAATCAATCGGTGTTGCCGTCTGAAACATCCGCAAGCGGTAGCCTCCACCACGAATGATTTTCACTGAACGTCCATTATCGTCTTCAAATACATTTTTTTCTTTTTCCGGATCCCCAAGTTTTGGACCCGTAACAATCAACGCTTCATTCGAACTGGCCGTCTTATAACGCATCCGGAAGACGATAAAAGTTATGATTCCTCCTATAAGCACAACCGCTCCAATCACTCCTAGAATCAACAAAAATAACGCACCTTCAAACAAATGATCACTCCTCTTTTCTTTCTCCCTATTTATGTAACAAAAGGGGTTATATTACATAACGATTACAACCCTATTAAAGTTTCAGGAAATTTGCAATGTTCGACAATCAATCTGTAAGGAAACGATAGGCTTGAATTCAATCAAGCAAAAGATTCAGTTATAATAGAAATAAGAACATTCTGATAAAGGAGGAACATTCATGAGTACCTACACCAATGCATGGACCCCTACAGCAGAAAATAAAGAATCGACACGATTATTCCAGTGGATGAAGAAGCTTGGCTACAGCAATTATGATGATTTTCACTCTAAATCCATTAATGATCTTGAATGGTTTTGGAAAGAAGCCGTCAAAGAGCTTGGCATTGAGTGGTACACCCTTTACAAACAGGTATTGGACACATCCCGAGGACCTATGTACCCTCGCTGGTTTGAAGGCGGGGAGCTGAATGTCGTTCACCTAGCCCTTGATCGCTGGGCAGAACACCCGTCTAAAAAGAATGACACCGCCCTTTATTGGGAGGGAGATAACGGTCAAACGGCTTCCTACTCCTATAAAGATTTGCAAAAGGAAGTAGACGCGGTCGCTTATGGTCTCGAGAGCTATGGAATATCAGAAGGCGATATCGTTACATTGTATCTGCCTATGCTCCCTGAAACGCTCATCGCTATGCTGGCCATCTCCAAAGTGGGGGCGATCTTCTCACCTGCCTTCTCTGGTTATAAAGCTGATGCGGTCACTACAAGAATCCAAGCCAGTAAATCGAAAGCGTTGATTACAGCTAATGGCTTTTACCGAAGAGGAAAAACGATTCCTATGAAACAGGAAGCAGACCTTGTTGCTAATCACTGCCCTTCTTTAGAGCACGTTTTCGTCGTTGAACGGACCGGTGCGAAAATAAGCTTGAAAGAACCTCGTGACGTTCGCTGGGCGGATTTAAGAAAAAAAGCCACCGATTACAACACCAAAGTAAAAAAAGCGAATGATTCTTTTATGCTCATTTACACTTCAGGTACGACGGGAACTCCAAAGGGAGCTGTCCATACGCACGCAGGCTTCCCGATAAAGGCTGCCTTTGATGCTGGGCTATGCATGGATGTCACGAAAGAAGATACGTTATTCTGGTACACGGATATGGGATGGATGATGGGTCCTTTCCTCGTATACGGAGGGCTTGTCAATGGAGCATCCATCGTCATGTTTGAAGGTACTCCTGATTATCCAGAACCCGACCGTTTATGGGACCTTGTGGAGAAGTATCATGTCACCCATTTAGGAATCTCTCCCACCCTTGTCCGCTCCATGATGAAGCATGGGGAAGCTTGGATCCGAAAACATGATCTCCAGTCTTTAAAACTTATCGGATCTACAGGAGAACCTTGGAATCTTGAGCCTTGGCATTGGCTTTTCAAACATGCGGGAGATTCACGAGTTCCGATTTTTAACTATTCAGGTGGAACAGAAATTTCCGGTGGTATTCTCGGAAATGTACTCGTTAAACCCATTCAACCGGTAACCTTCAATGCTGCTCTTCCTGGTATGGATGTTGATGTTTATAGTAAAAAAGGGCAGTCCCTCGTCAATGAAGTTGGCGAACTGGTTATCAAATCCCCATGGGTCGGGATGACGAAGAGCTTTTTTGAAGACGATGATCGTTATGAAAAGACGTATTGGAGCCGCTTCAAAGATACGTGGGTTCATGGCGATTGGGTGATGAAAAATCAAGATGGTTTCTATACGATCACTGGACGATCCGATGATGTCTTAAACATAGCAGGAAAACGTTTAGGACCTGCTGAAGTCGAATCTGTTCTCGTTGCGCATACGGCGGTGATTGAGGCAGGAGTAATTGGGATCCCTCATGAGGTGAAAGGAGAAGAACCTGTTGCTTTTGTTGTCCTCCAAGACCCCCTGGATTCCGATGATCTTATTGAAGAATTAACGATGTACCTGAATCATAAATTAGGCAAAGCCCTCGCACCAAAAAAGGTCTTCGTTGTCGATGACCTGCCAAAAACAAGAAATGCCAAAGTGATGAGACGTGCCATCAAGGCCGCTTACTTGAATAAGCCTGCTGGTGACTTAAGCGCACTCGTCAACCCGGAAAGCGTGAACCAGATCCGCAGCATTGGTCAAAATGTTTCGTCAACATCATAAGCATCACAAGCTGAAGCACAGATCACTGTTATGAACCATAGCTACAAAAAACAGGATTTTAAAAAATCTCTACAATCAAAAAGGTTCCTGGACTTCAAACGTCCAGGAACCTTTTTATTATACTGGATAAACGCCATGCTTTCTTTCTGTAAACAACACATCTTTCGTTTCATAGGCATCATATCGAGTGGAAAGCTCTTCGCGCAGCTTATTCGGCTGAACGATGTCATCGATGACCATCTCAGAAGCCAAACGATAAATATCAATGTTTTCTTTGTATTCTTCATGTTTTTCTTTGATGAATGCCGGTCGCTCTTCTTCAGGCAGCGCAGCAATCTTATTCGCATACACCGCGTTCACAGCCGCTTCCGGCCCCATGACAGCAATTTGAGCGGTAGGCAATGCGAGACATGCATCCGGCTCAAATGCAGGTCCTGCCATCGCATAGAGCCCTGCTCCGTAAGCTTTGCGCACCACTACAGAAATTTTCGGAACCGTCGCTTCACTCATCGCAGAAAGCATCTTCGCTCCGTGACGGATAATCCCTGCGCGTTCGACTTTTGTTCCGATCATAAATCCTGGAATATCGGCAAGGAAAAGGAGCGGAATATTAAAAGCATCACAGAGCTGGATGAATTTCGCCGCTTTGTCTGCGGAGTCAGGGAAAAGAACGCCTCCTTTTGCTCTCGGCTGGTTGGCAATGATCCCGACCGGCCGTCCTTCAATTCTGGACAAACCAGTAATGAGCTCTGGCGCAAACTTTTTCTTGATTTCACAGAACGAATGATCATCAATAAGACGATCGATCAACTGATACATATCAAACGGCGCATTTTGGTTTTTAGGAATCAGTTCTTCCACACTCTTCTCAAAAGGTGCAGGTTCTCTCGAATCCGCCTTTTTCGGAAGTTCCCGGTAGGATTGCGGGAAATAGCTTAAATATTTTCGGGCAAATGCAATGGCATCACTTTCATCCTTCGCGAGTACATCCCCACATCCAGAGACCGAACAATGCATATTCGCACCGCCCATTTCCTCAAGCGTCACTTTTTCACCGATGACTTTCTCTGCCATGCGCGGAGAACCTAAATACATTGAAGCATTGCCATCGACCATGACGACGATATCGCAAAAGGCAGGTATGTAAGCCCCGCCCGCTGCGGATGGTCCGAATAGCAAGCAGATTTGTGGCACACGACCGGATAATTTAATCTGATTATGGAAAATACGTCCCGCCCCGCGACGATTAGGGAACATTTCAACCTGATCGGTAATCCTTGCACCCGCAGAGTCAACGAGGTAAAGCATTGGGATATTCAATTTTAATGCGGTTTCCTGAATCCGAATAATCTTCTCAACGGTTCGTGCACCCCAGGAGCCTGCTTTTACTGTGGAATCGTTGGCCATGATGCATACTTTTTCCCCGTTGATTCGTCCGATCCCTGTGACGACACCATCAGCAGGGAGGGAATCATCCTGGCAATTCGCGAAAAAAGCATCTTCAATATCGATGTTGTCATCAAACAAAAGCTGAAGTCGCTCACGGACGAACATTTTCCCTTTTTCCGCGTTCTTGCTATGATACTTTTCCGCACCACCAGAAGCAATTTTCTTCGCTCGTTCTTCTAACGTTTCATTTGTAGGCATCGTTTTTTCCACCTTTTATTCTCCTTTATATTCCGGTTTCCTTTTCTCTTTAAACGCTTGAAGGCCTTCCACCCGATCATCCGTTGGAATCGTCTTTTCATAACAGGCACGTTCGATCTCAAGACCTGAGGACAAATCTGTATCGTACCCTTGATTAATCGCTTTTTTCGCCTGTTTCATAGCGACCGGACCGTTTCGCGCGATGCATGCCGCCAGGTCCTTCGCTTCTTCCATAAGGAACTGTGGTTCATGGATATACTCAACAAGACCAAGGGTATAAGCACGCTTTGCTTCCACAGGCTTCGCAGAGTAAATCATCGCTTTAGCCTGACCAATTCCAATCAGCCTTGACAGCCGCTGCGTTCCACCAGCGCCTGGGATGATCGCAAGCGATGTTTCCGTCAGTCCCACTTTCGTCGATGTACTCATCATACGTAAATCGCAGGCAAGGGCAAGTTCCAATCCGCCACCAAAAGCGACCCCGTTCATGACAGCAATCGTCGGTACATGTATGTCCTCTATCATTCGAACGGTATCTCCGATTTTGGTTACGGTCTGGACGACTTCCTCGTCACTCATTCCCCTTCGTTCTTTCAAGTCAGCACCTGCACAAAACGCTTTGTTTCCTTCCCCAGTCACAAGAACAACCCTGATCTCCTGACGCCGGTTGATTTCATGTGCTTTTTCCTGCAGTTGGTCCAGCAACTCTGATGACAATGCATTCGCTGCATCGGGCCGGTTTAATTTCAGTACATACACGTGAGGGGAAAGCTCTTCTAATGTGACTAGTTCCTCCATCCGTTACACCCTTTCTTTGTTTACCACTTGCATTTGATGACTCGGCAACGACTTATTCAGGACGCCCTGGATATAGACTGCCGCTTCCTTCAGTTTTTCTTCATCGATCCCTGTTTCAATGCCCATTTGATGAAGCATGTGCACAAGATCGTCTGTTGCTAAGTTTCCGGAAGCTCCTTTAGCATATGGACAGCCACCTAACCCTCCAAGCGCTGCATCAAAAGTGGTAATGTTATGCTGCATGGAGACAAGGACGTTGGATAAGGCCATCCCTCTCGTATTATGAAAATGCATAGCAAGCTTATCGAAAGGCAGCCATTGCTTCCATTCGTGAAGGGCTTGATCGACTTGTCTCGGATTGGCAACACCGATCGTGTCTCCCAGTGATAGTTCATCAATGCCCATTTCTAGTAAACGTTCACTGACTCTTGCGACCTGGTCTGTAGCAATGGTTCCTTCATAAGGGCATCCGAAAACCGTAGATACATAGCCTCTTACACTCTTTCCTTCTAATTTGGCTTCTTGAACGACTTCTTTTAGAACCGGATATGTCTCTTCGATGGACTTGTTGATGTTTTTTTTGTTATGCGTATCGGAAGCGGACATGAATACAGAAACTTCATCCACGTCCGTGTCGATCGCAGCTTCAAGCCCACGCCGGTTTGGAACAAGGGCGGCATAGGTGGTCCCTTTTTTTCGTGAGATCATAGCTGCCACTTCTTTGGCATCTTTCAACTGTGGGATCCACTTCGGATGGACGAATGAACTGAATTCGATGTACGAGTATCCCGCTTCAGACAAAAGGTCGATCCAGGCAACTTTATCATGAAGCGGCACTTCTACAGGTTCATTCTGCAGGCCATCACGCGGACCGACTTCTTTAATTGTGACTTTTTCAGGCCATTCCATCATAAGAACCTCCTGTTTATTCGATGATTGCGATGACGTCCCCTTCGTTGACGAAATCCCCTTCACTCACTTTCAACTCTTTAACTGTCCCGGACGTTTCTGCAGGGATTGGAATCTCCATTTTCATAGATTCCAGGATCGCAATGTCCTCCCCGTCGTTAACTTGATCTCCTTGGTTTGCAACGATTTTCCATACACTTCCTGCCATGGATGCTTTGATTTCTGTCATGATTGTTCCTCCTTAATGATTCGTCAATGTTGGTAGGTAATAGTTTTCTACAAATGTGGTTTTTGTTTCGCCTTCTTTGAACTTCTCATGGGTGACGACGCGCTTCAGCATCGTCAGGTTGCATTTGATGCCTTCAATTTCGTATTCATGAAGAGCTTTTGTCAATCGTTCAATCGCATCTTCACGATTTTCTCCATGAATGACGAGTTTGGCAATCATAGGATCATAGAAAGGAGTGACTTGTGAATCTCCTTCTACTGCTAATTCATGGCGTACGCCTGGGCCTTCGGGCAGCACCATTTTCGTCAATTTTCCTGGAGAAGGATAGAAAGTGTTCGGATCTTCTGCATAAATTCTGACTTCAATGGCGTGTCCGTCAATAATCAAATCCTTTTGTTGGATCGATAAGTGTTCCCCATCGGCAACCCTCAGCTGTTGTTCCACAAGGTCGATTCCTGTGATTTGTTCGGTGACGGGATGCTCAACTTGTAATCGAGTATTCATTTCAAGAAAATAAAAGTTCTCTTCATCATCGACTAGAAACTCAATCGTGCCGGCATTGGAATATCCTAGCGAGGACACAGCCTTGAGCGCACTTTCACCCATTTTCTCTCGCGTTTTTTCAGAAAGGACCGGGGATGGAGCCTCTTCGACGACCTTTTGGTGCCTGCGTTGAATGGAGCATTCTCTTTCAAACAAATGAACGGCATTACCTCGTTGGTCAGCAAGCACTTGGATTTCGATGTGACGTGGATGCTCGATCAATTTTTCGATGAACATCTTCCCGTCCCCGAAAAAGGCCTGCGCCCGTTTGGAGTTGCCTTCGAACGCTTTTTCAAGCTCTTCATCGTTATAGACCGCCTGCATGCCGATGCCACCGCCACCAGCGGCTGCTTTCAGCATGACCGGATATCCGAATTCAGCAGCAATTCTTTTTGCATCATCTGTGTTCGCAACCGCATCTTCCGTTCCAGGGATGATTGGAACACCGGCCGCTTTCATTTCTGCTCTTGCCGCAATTTTATCTCCCATTTTGGCAATGACATCCGCATTCGGTCCGATAAACGTAAGGCCAGCTTCTTCCGTTCTTTTCGCGAACTCTGCGTTTTCACTCAAAAGGCCATACCCTGGATGAATCGCTTCTGCTCCGGAATCCTTGGCTACTTGTAAAATCTTATCGATGTTCAGGTATGATTCATTCACGCGTGGCTTACCGATCAGATGACTTTCATCCGCCATTTGTACGTAGGGGGCAGATTGATCCGCTTCCGAATAGACAGCGACCGTTTGGATGTTCAGCCTTTGACACGTCCGAATAATACGGGAGGCAATTTCTCCACGGTTAGCAATTAGAATTTTTTTGAACAACAGTGATCACCTCTTTGTTAGGATTTTAAGTTCATCATTTCAAGCGCATGTTCTCTCAGTCTGAACTTCTGAATTTTTCCGCTCGCCGTCATCGGGTATTCGTCCGTGAAGCTTATATATCGAGGGATTTTATGCTTCGATATTTTCCCTTCACTAAACTCCCTGATATCGCTTTCATTTAATTGTTTGCCTTCTTTGGGGATGATCCATGCCATGATCTCTTCTCCGTACTTCTCATCCGGAACTCCGACCACCTGTACATCGAGAACATCTGGATGCTGATACAAAAATTCTTCAATTTCTCTCGGATAGACATTTTCGCCTCCGCGAATGATCATATCTTTAATTCTACCGGTAATTTCGACGTATCCGTTCTCATCCATAACAGCAATGTCCCCCGTATGGAGCCAGCCATCCGGATCGATCGCAGTCATCGTCGCTTCCTCGTTTTTGTAGTAACCTTCCATGACGAGGTATCCACGGGTACAAAGTTCACCAGGAACCCCTGTCTCTACTTCTTCCCCTGTTGCCGGTTCAATGATTTTCACTTCTACATTCGGATGGGCTTGGCCGACACTGCTCACTCTTAAATCAATGGGATCATCCGCTTTTGTCTGGGTTATGACAGGAGACGATTCTGTCTGGCCATAGGCGATCGTGATTTCCTCCGCTCCCATATCTTCAATTACACTCTTCATGACTTCCATCGGACATGTGGATCCCGCCATGATTCCTGTGCGTAAAGTCGTCGGCTTTAAGTCTTCATACTCTGGATGGTTCAATTCGGCAATAAACATCGTAGGCACTCCATGAAGCGCTGTACAGTTTTCCTCTTTCACAGCCTGCAGCACTTTCTTCGGATCGAACTGTTCCAGAATCACCATCGTTGTCCCTTTGGAAACGGCAGCCATCGTTCCTAACACACATCCGAAACAATGGAAAAATGGCACGGGGATACAGAGGCGGTCTTCTTCGGTGAGACGCATGCAATCCGCAACCTGGTTTCCATTGTTTACGATATTGTAGTGACTTAACATGACTCCTTTTGGAAACCCTGTCGTTCCAGACGTGTACTGCATGTTGATGACATCGCGATGATGAAGGGTTTCTTTTCGTTCTTTCAATTCATCGTCAGTCACGGTCATCGCCATATCAAGAATATCCTGCCACGAATAACAGCCGCGATAAGACTTGTCACTCAAGACGACGACGTTCTTTAGAAATGGAAGGCGATCACTTTGAAGATCTCCTTTTTCAGAGGTTTCAAGCTCCGGACAGATTTCTTTCAAAATATCAATATAAGATGTTCCTTTGAAATCCTCAGCAAGAATCAATGTGGACGCATCGGATTGTTTTAATAGATAATCAAGTTCCTGTGCACGATAGTTTGTGTTGACGGTGACGAGTACGCCACCCATTTTTCCAGAAGCGAATTGAGATTGAAGCCATTCCGGCTTGTTATCAGACCAAATAGCGACATGCTCCCCTTTATCGATTCCGAGAGCCATGAAACCCTTGGCTACTTCATCCGTCATATCATTGAATTCCGCATAGGTTTTTCTAAGACCTTGCTCAGGATAAACGAACGCCTCATGATCCGGGTAAGCTTCTGCCTGCTGTTCTAACAATTCACCAACCGTCTGCTCTAATAGGGACATAATATTTCCTCCTTTTTAAAAATTTTAACAGCCTAACTGACGGGCAATGACCAAGCGCTGGATTTCCGATGTACCTTCACCGATTTCAAGAAGTTTCGCATCACGCAGAAAACGCTCGACTTCGTACTCTCTCATATAACCGTAACCGCCATGGATTTGGATGGCCTGATTGGCAGAGCGGAACGCTGTCTCTGAAGCAAAGAGTTTCGCATACGCAGACTCTTTCGTAAAATTCTTTCCTTGATCTTTCAACCAGGCGGCTTTTAGCACCATGTTCCGCGCAAGTTCCACCTCCATAGCCATGTCAGCCAACTTAAACTGAATCGCCTGGAATTTTGTAATCGGCTGACCGAACTGCTTCCGTTCCTTGGCATAGGCGAGGGCGCGGTCCAAAGAAGCCTGTGCAATCCCTACAGCAAGGGCAGCAATGGAAATTCTTCCGCCATCAAGTGTATAAAGGAATTGCTTGAACCCCTTTTCCGGATCCCCGAGAATATTTTCTTTTGGTACTTTTACATCCTCTAAAATAATTTCAGACGTGTTCGATCCTCGGACGCCCATCTTGTCGTAGGGGCTCGTAATCGTCATGCCGGGTGTATCTTTCGGAACGATAAAAGCGGATATGATGTTTTTTCCGTCGTCACGTTTCCCTGAAACAGCAGTGACCGTGATGGACCTCGCATATTCAGCATTTGTTATCCAGCACTTTTCACCATTAATGACATAGTGGTCACCTTTCAATTCGGCACGTGTCTTCGTTCCTCCTGCATCTGAGCCCGCATTTGGTTCTGTCAATCCAAAGGAAGCTAATCCTTCTCCTTTAGCGAGTGGTGTTAAGAACTCTTGTTTTTGTTCTTCTGTCCCAAAATAATAGATAGGGCTCGCTCCTAGAGAAACGGCAGCTGCGTAACTTAGACCCGTGGAGCCACAAACACGGCCAATCTCTTCAACAGCAAGCGCATAACTGATCGTATCTCCACCTGATCCCCCATACTCTTCAGGAAATGGGATGCCAAGAAGTCCAAGATTACCCATTTCATCAAAGATATCTTTCGGGAATTCACTGTTGATGTCGATATCGACGGCTCTCGGTGCAATTACATCCTCTGCAAAATCACGGACCATCTTTCTTGTCATTTCCTGCTCTTTCGATAATTCGAAGTTCATATGATTCCTCCTTAAGGAAATAAAGACCGACTGGTTGGTCTGTTGTAATGATAAAAAATATGAAAGCGTTTACTTGCTTTCGTAAAAAAAAGGAACTTTTAACATATGACCAAAGTATTCACTATCTTCTTTCCCTGGCAGCAAAAAGTGTAGCACCAGGTCAGTAAAAACCTCTGCAATTTGATCGATGGTGTAGGTTCCATCTCTCCGGTACCATTTATAGATCCAGTTGACCATACCTAAAATCGCCATGCCTGTGATTTCCAGCGGCAGTTCTCTGCGGAAGTGGCCCGATTTTTGACCTTCCTCAATGACATTGAACACCATGCGTTTGAATTCATCACGCTTTCCTTTGATTTCTTCTTCATACGCTGGTTTTAAATACAGGCTTTCTTGATAAAAAACCGAAATATGTGGTTTATACAAGTCGAACACTTGAACAAAAGATTGTATGATCGCCTGGACTTTCGGTATTGGGGAAGAATGGATAACGTTAGCGGCCTGGGCTTCTTTCAATACATATGTAATAAACGTATCATGAATGACGAATAGAAGTTCATCCTTCGACTGAAAGTGGTGATAGAAGCCGCCTTTCGATGTATTTGTTTGCTGGACAATTTGTTTTACTGTGACTCCATGAAACCCATGTCGGTCGAACAGCTCTAAAGACGTCTGGATAATCTTTTCTCTCAAATCGCTCATACATCAACTCCCATCTGCTGAATATACACTCATTTTATCACATTTTTCTGAAAATACAACGGTCTAAAGAATGACATCGAGAGAGCTTCACACCATTACAAACTCCTCCTGTTAACGGTAGAGGTCTTATGCAAATCCCACCTCTGTTCCGACTCACTTCATACTAATTGCACACGGATGGTTTATTGATAGGAAAAGGGTTGATGGGGTGCAGCTTAAACCCTCAATGACTTTTAAGCACAAAAAAGCCCTCTGAATTCAGAGGGCTTTTTTCATCACTGTTGATCCGGTTCTGTTTCAAACGGAACACGGTAGACCGGCTTGATCCACGCTTCTTCCGCTTCTCCTTTTTCTTCCGTATCCAGAACATACGAACCGTTGCTGTATCGATCATTTGCTTTAAAGTCCATCGTATTGACGACGATGGTCTTTTGTTTTTCTGTCATAATCATCACTTGATCATCTCTGTTCACAAGATGTACATCCACCAATTGATGTGGATTCTTTTTCAATTCTCTTAACATGAGCACACCGCGCTTAGCACGGGTGGTGCGTTCAAACTCTTTCAAGCGCATCCGCTTCACCGCAGCCCGGTGAGTGGTCAGAAGGATGGATGGGTCTTCTGATGATCTGAACAATTGTCCAGACACGACTTCATCGTCTTCTTTCAAGTTGATCGCTTTCACACCTGACGCTCGTTGACCGACGGTGTTCACTTCATCTTCATGATACCAAAGACCATAAGCTTTCTTCGTAGCAATAAACAAATCCGACTGGCCATCCGTTTTATGGACATCCACTACTTCATCATCATTTTTCAGATTGATTGCAACGAGGGCTTTGGAATGACGTTGTGCCTTATAAAGCTGCAAATCACTCTTTTTCACCATTCCGTTCTTCGTGAAGAAGATGAGATATTCCTCTGATGAAAAGTCACGAACAGGGATGGCCTCGACGAGATATTCGCCCTTGTCCACCTGAACGATGTTGGAAATGTACTGTCCAAGGTCTTTCCAGCGGATGTCAGGCAATTTGTGAACAGGTAAGAATAAATATTTTCCGAGGTTCGTGAAGAGTAAGATGGTATCCGTCGTATTGATTTCAAATAGACCTAACAGGTGATCGCCGTCTTTCAGAGCGAAATCTTCCCCGTTTGAAGCCGCATAAGAACGCAAGCTTGTCCGCTTGATATACCCATCTTTCGTCACAGACACGAGCACATCTTCGCTCGCAACGGTCACTTCAAGGTCTACTTTTAACTCTTCCACTTTTTCCTCAATCTTTGTCATACGATCGTCGTTGTATTGTTTTTTCATGGAACGAAGGTCCGATTTAATGACCTTCATCATTTCGTTTTCACTGGATAACAGTTTTTCTAAGTACTCGATTTGCTTTTTCAGTTCATCTGCTTCTTTTTGCAGGGCAGTAATGTCTGTATTCGTTAAACGATACAGCTGCAAGGTCACGATCGCTTCTGATTGTTCTTCTGTGAAATCATAGCTTGCGATGAGCTGTTTCTTTGCATCTGCTTTGTCTTTGGAGCTGCGGATCGTTGCGATGACATCATCCAAAATGGAAATCGCTTTGATCAGACCTTCTACAATGTGAGCACGAGACTTTGCTTTATTCAAGTCATAAATGGATTGTCTTGTGACCACTTCTTTCTGGTGCTTGATATAGGCATCAAGCATCATCGGAAGACTCATAAGGCTAGGTGTACGTTCGTGAATGGCGACCATATTGAAGTTGTAGGAGATCTGAAGGTCTGTATGTTTATAAAGGTAATTGAGAACTCCTTCACTGTTCGCATCCTTCTTCAGATCAATCACGACACGAAGGCCGGTACGATCCGTTTCATCACGGACTTCAGCGATTCCTTCGACTTTTTTATCAATTCTCAGTTCATCCATCCGTTTAACCATACTTGCCTTATTGACTTCAAAAGGAATTTCATCAATGACGATCTGCTCCCGTCCTCCGCGCTGCTCTTGAATTTCTGCACGTCCGCGCAAGACGATTTTTCCTCTCCCCGTTTCATAGGCTTTCTGGATACCGTCAATCCCTTGGATGATCCCACCTGTTGGGAAATCCGGACCTTTTAACTTAGTCATCAGTTCAGGTACAGTCGCCCCAGGTTTATCAATCTTCATGATCACCGCATCAATCACTTCACCGATATTGTGGGAAGGGATTTCTGTTGCATAACCTGCGGAGATCCCCGTAGAGCCGTTGACGAGTAGATTCGGAAACTTAGCGGGAAGAACGGTCGGTTCATCAATCGTATCGTCAAAGTTCGGGATAAATTCCACGGTCTGCTTTTCAATATCCCTGAGCAGTTCGGATGAAATGGCGGAAAGTCTTGCTTCCGTATAACGCATGGCCGCAGGCGGATCACCATCGACACTTCCGTTGTTTCCGTGCATTTCCACTAAGGGTTTTCTCACTTTCCACGTTTGGCTTAAGCGGACCATTGCATCGTAAACGGAGGTATCCCCGTGGGGGTGATAATTACCGATAACGGTACCGACCGTTTTCGCGGATTTCCGGTAAGCTTTGTCGTGAGTGTTCTTTTCCTGGTGCATCGCATAAAGGATACGCCGCTGAACAGGCTTCAGCCCGTCCCTTGCATCAGGGAGGGCACGTTCCTGGATGATGTATTTACTATATCTCCCGAAGCGATCTCCGAGAACTTCTTCTAATGGTAAATCTAAAAACTTCTCTGCCTCTGCCAACAGAAGGTCCCCCTTTTACGTCTGTATTTTATCGTTTTCTAGTATGCTCGCTTCATCTTCAAGACCAAAAGCGACGTGGGATTCAATCCATTTACGGCGAGGTTCAACCTTATCTCCCATCAACGTCGTCACCCTGCGTTCGGCACGGGCGATATCGTCAATCGTAACACGTATCAGTGTGCGTGATTCCGGGTTCATTGTTGTTTCCCAAAGCTGATCGGCATTCATTTCACCTAAACCCTTGTATCGTTGGATCGAATATCCGTTTTTGAATTCCTTCAATATTTTCTGCATGCCTTCTTCATCCCAGGCATATTCAACTTTTTCCTTTTTCCCTTTTCCTTTAGAAACTTTATAAAGGGGAGGAAGGGCGATGAAGACTTTTCCTGCTTCTACAAGCGGTCGCATATATCGATAAAAGAAGGTTAATAACAGTACTTGAATGTGCGCCCCATCCGTATCGGCATCGGTCATGATGACGATTTTGTCATAGTTACAATCTTCGAGTGTGAAGTCTCCACCGACTCCTGCACCGATGGTATGAATGATCGTAGAAATCTCTTCGTTTTTGAAGATATCCGCAATTTTTGCTTTCTCTGTATTGATTACTTTTCCTCGCAAAGGAAGTACGGCCTGGAATTTACGATCTCGCCCCTGCTTTGCTGAGCCGCCGGCGGAGTCGCCCTCTACGAGGTACAACTCATTCCTTTTAGCATTTTTGGATTGGGCAGGAGTGAGCTTCCCGCTTAAAAGGGTATCTTTCCGTTTTTTCTTCTTCCCTGAACGAGCATCTTCTCTTGCTTTCCTGGCGGCTTCTCTCGCTTCTTTTGCTTTGATCGCTTTTTTGATGAGCATAGAAGCAACATCGGGATTCTCTTCGAGGAAATAGGATAACTGTTCGGCGACGATCCCATCAACGGCGGAACGGGCTTCCGATGTACCGAGTTTACTCTTGGTTTGTCCTTCAAATTGCAGAAGTTCCTCGGGAATTCGCACCGATATAACCGCCGTAAATCCTTCCCTGATATCGTTTCCTTCTAAATTCTTATCTTTATCCTTCAGAAGTTGTGCGCGTCTGGCATAATCATTGAACACCCTTGTGATGGCTGTTTTAGCGCCGGATTCATGGGTTCCTCCATCTTTCGTGCGCACATTATTGACAAAGGATAAGATGTTTTCTGCAAACCCGTCATTAAATTGAAAAGCGAAGTCCGCTTCAATCCCACTGTGACTGCCCTCGAAAGAAACGACCGAATGCAGCGTATCTTTTTCTTCATTTAAATATTCGACGAAAGAGACGAGTCCGTCATCATATTGATATTCTTCTTTGACCGTTTCTTTTCGTTCATCCACAAGGACAATGCGGAATCCTTTCAACAGAAAGGCCGCTTCTCGTAAACGCTCGGATAAAGTTTCAAAATTAAACTTTGTTATTGAAAAGATCGAAGGATCCGGTTTGAAACGGATCGTGGTTCCTGTTTTTCTGGTGGCGCCTTTATTTTCTAAAGAAGTGACAGGGACGCCCCCGTTTTCAAATCTTTGATAAAATTTCTCGCCATCTCTACAGATGTGCACTTCCAACCATTCGGATAAAGCATTCACTACAGAAGCACCAACACCATGCAGGCCACCTGAGGATTTATAGCCTCCTTGTCCGAACTTTCCTCCTGCGTGAAGGACGGTCAAAATCACCTCAGGGGTCGGCTTTCCTGTTTTATGCATTCCTGTAGGCATCCCACGTGCTTCGTCCTGAACCGATACACTACCATCTTTATGGAGCGTGACAGTCATTTTTTCGCCGAATCCAGATAACGCCTCATCGATCGCGTTATCTACAATTTCGTGAACGAGATGGTGCAGACCTCTATGATCCGTGGATCCAATATACATCCCGGGTCTTTTCCGAACGGCCTCCAATCCCTCCAGCACTTGAATAGAATCATCTGAATACGTTTGATTTTGACTCGACAATTTACCATCGGCTCCTTTCTCTAACACACTGCTACATCAATAATAGAACAAACGTTCGATTATGTAAACGATGAGTGCAACTTCAGGTACCTCCGCACTCATGACATAAGTCAATCAACGGTGTGGAGAATCTTCCACTCCATTGATTGGCTTATGATCTAGAAAAAGCTGGAGACCTCTGCACAAATGTCGGGATGAAGAGTAACACCCCTTCTGATTTCGCTTACATATCATTTTCATTCATACGACAACCGTTCTGTTAAACCATAGCTCTCCAATCGAGAAAAGTCTTTCTAGAAAAGAGCCCTTTTCTGTATTATAGAGCTTATCCATATTCTTAACAAAAAACGCCGCTTGTTATATTGTAGCGATTTTATAAGGTTTCGCAAACATAATTCTTCCAAAAAACATGAAAAAACCCCTGATGAACAGGGATTTTTTCATTTTCATCTCTATCATTTCACCGGTAAATCGCATGGGCAACTTTAATGCAAGAGTCCATGATGACAAGCTTTGAATCGTCTTTTAGAATTCGATCCGCTTCTTCGGAATACACTCCTTGTTGAGCCCAAAAGGCTTTAGCCTCAATATTTTTCGATTCCTTTGCAATTTGAGGCAAATGTTCAGATCGCCGGAAAACATTAATAATATCTATAGGTTCTTGCACGTCTCGAAGGCTTGCCACTGCTTTTTCCCCAAGCGACTCCGTAATTTGTGGGTTCACCGGGATGATCTTATACCCAGCATTCTGCATCGCTTCACTCACTTGATAAGATGTGCGGTGTGGCTTATCCGAAAGGCCTACGACAGCGATTGTCTTCGATTGTGCCAATAAATCCCTGATTTCTTCATTAGACGGATTTTCAAAAGGCATCTTCAAACCTCCTATTCTTCGATTAATCCTTCGTTGACCAAATACTCTCTTGCCACTTCTTCAGGATCACGGTCTTCAAAATCAACCTGGTAATTCATTTCCCTCATTTGATCACCAGTAATCTTTCCTCCCAATTGATTCAGGATATCCTCCAGTTCTGGATATTGGTCTAAGGTTTCCTGTCTCATTAATGGTGCGCCCTGGTATGGTGGGAATAGATTTTCAGGATCCTCTAACACTTTCAAATTAAGGTCAACCATGTAACTATCTGTCGCGTAAGCGTCGATGATGTCCACTTCTCCACTTTCAATAGCTCCCTGTCTTAAGCCAGGGTCCATCGTACGGACTTCACCAAGGTCCAAGTTATACACTTCTTTCATTCCTTGATACCCATCTTGGCGATCGTTGAATTCGAGTGTAAACCCTGCTGTAATTTGATCCTCCACAGGCTTCAAATCCCCGATTGTCTCAAGATCATATTGTTCGGCAAGCTCCTGGGTAGTCGCGACAGCGTAGGTGTTGTTGAATTGCATGGGTTGTAAAAAGGCCATATCATAGGTTTCTGCCATGCCTTGTTTGGCCTGTTCGTATACTTCCTGTGGATCATTGCTGTTCGCTTCCTCCCCTAAAAGAGAAACGATAGCGGTTCCTGTGAACTCTGGATAAATATCGATACTTCCTTCTTCCAAGGCACTAAAAACCAAGTCCGTTTTCCCTAAGTTCGGTTCAAGACCTACACTCAAGTCCGTTTCTTCTTCTATTAAAAGCTTATACATATTAATGAGAATGGCAGGCTCTGATCCAAGCTTAGCTCCAAGTGTCAAGTCATTCTTTACATTTCCACCGAACGCTAGTGGACCAACAGCAATCAATGCTGCAATCACTAATAAGCTGACGAGTGAACGAAATCCGGATTTAGCTGAAGTCCGTTCAAATAGACGAAGAATAAGATCTAAAATGATGGCTAGTAAAGCAGCCGGAATAGCTCCCAGCAAGATAAGATTGGCATCTCCCCCTCTATCCAAACCGAGAAGGATTAAATCCCCAAGACCCCCTGCACCAATTAGGGCGGCAATGGTTGTCGTTCCGACGATCAGTACCATGGATGTCCGTATCCCAGCCATAATGACAGGCATGGCGATCGGTAATTCAATCTTTGAAAGACGTCTGAATGATTTCATGCCCATACCCGTCGCCGCTTCCTTCAAAGCCGGATCAACTTCCTTGATTCCTGTGTACGTGTTCCTAAGAATAGGAAGGAGCCCGTAGGCAGCAAGGGCGATGATGGCTGGTGTTTGTCCAATACCGAAAAATGGAATGAGGAAAGCCAGCACAGCAAGACTTGGAATCGTCTGCAAAACGGCCGTCACGCCGATAATCGGTTCCGCGACTTTCTGCTTTCTCGTCAGCCATAAACCCAGAGGAACGGAAATCAGCGTAGCGATTACTAATGCAATGATGGATATTTGAAGGTGTTCCCATATCTTCTCTAATAGAATGCCCTGTCGTTGATTAAAAACTTCTAAAAACTCACTCATTTACTTTCTACCTCCTCTTCCTTTTTACGTGACTGTTCTTTAAGGTAGAGGACAATATCCCTGTAGGATAAGGTGCCGATCAGTTGGTCACCCTTCACAACTGGCAGAATAGAAGAGTGGCTTTCTTCAAAGATCCGAACTGCGTCTCTAAGGATCATATCATTGGATAACGGGGGCGCCTGCACCTGATTCCCATCCTCGATCATCCCTCGATATGTTCCGTCGTTACTTTTAAGGGCGAAAAGCCCATCTAGGACGACATGCCCCTCCTTGAATTCTTTTTCTGATACGACACGTTTTTCTGCATGATTCATGATGACATCAACAGCTGTCTGCCACGGCGTTTTTCTACCTCCAATGAAATCTTCAACAAATTCATTGGATGGATTCAATATGAGATTCTGTGGTGTGTCCAACTGGACGATTTCTCCTGCCTTCATGAGGCAGACGCGATCGCCAAGTGCGAGAGCTTCGTCCATATCATGAGTAACAAAGACAATGGTTTTCTTGATTTCTTTCTGCAATTGACGGATGTCTGTT
This sequence comes from Halobacillus litoralis, assembly GCF_009856415.1. Taxonomy (GTDB): domain Bacteria; phylum Bacillota; class Bacilli; order Bacillales; family Halobacillaceae; genus Halobacillus; species Halobacillus litoralis_C. The sequence continues at coordinate 703,371 of NZ_WMEZ01000001.1, forward strand.
TGCAACTGTTCCCTGCTGATCGGGTCGAGGGCACTGAATGGTTCATCCATCAAGATGATATCAGGATCTGCGGCTAATGCTCGTATGACTCCTACCCGTTGCTGTTGCCCGCCGGAGAGTTCACTCGGTTTTCTTTTGCGGTGCTTTTCGGGATCGAGCCCAACCATATTCATCAATTCATCAATACGTTTCGATAAATCTTTTTTCTTCCATTTTTTCATTTCCGGTACGACCGAAATGTTTTCTTCTACTGTCATGTGTGGAAAGAGAGCAATTTCCTGTAACACATAGCCGATATTCCACCGTAGTTCGTGAATGTTGTATTCTCTAATATCTTTGTTATGTATGGTAATGGTTCCTTCCGTCGGATGAATCAGACGGTTAATCATTTTCATCGTCGTTGTTTTTCCGCAGCCACTTGGCCCGATCAACGCAAGCAATTCTCCTTCTTGCACTTCCAGGTTGATGTTTTTCAACGCTGTCGTACCATCCGGGTAAGTTTTCGTTACATCAGTGAACGTGATCATCGTTTTCCCCCTAAACAAAATATAAAAGACCTATTTCTATAACCAGATTTCCACAATCTGAAACATTTTGCAACGATCCTGCATTCTATTCATGTCCAATATCACAAAGCGGCTTCCCGGAAGGTATGACAAAACAACTTGATACCTGGTACTAAATTGATATAATAGAGGAGCTGCCTTATGAAATTAGAGTTCTTTATCTATGAACCCCATGATAAAATAGTAGAAAGCGCAGAAGGAGTTGAACTTATTGGAATATGTACTCTATATCCTCATCGCCTATCTCCTTGGGTCCATCCCTTCAGGGTTAATTGTAGGTAAAATAGGCTATGGTACGGATATACGCGAACACGGAAGCGGAAACCTTGGTGGCACGAACACATTCCGAGTGTTAGGGATTAAAGCAGGTTTAATCGTTACGATCGCTGATATTCTGAAAGGAACGGCAGCCGCAGCTATCCCTTACTTTATGGGGGCTGATGTCATTCCTCTCGTTATTGGAATATTTGCGGTGGTAGGTCACATGTATCCTATATTTGCTGGCTTTAAAGGTGGAAAAGCCGTTGCTACATCTGGCGGCGTGATCCTGGGTGTCAACCCGATCATATTTGCTGTGCTCTTATTATCCTTTTTCATTGTCCTTTATTTAAGCAAATACGTCTCTTTGTCTTCGATGATCAGTGGGATTGTTGGCATTATCGCGACTTTAGTCGTGCAGGATTACGGTTTGACCATCATCATATCGTTGTTTACCATCTTTGTGATCTACCGGCACCGGGCCAACATTAAGAGGATCATCAACAAGACAGAGCCAAAAATCACTTGGATGTAGATACTATCCATGCTAAAAGCTTAAAAAAGGCTAACGCTTGCGAAGATAGTCTATCCCATAAAAGGATAGGCTTTCTTTTATGGTGTATTCTATAAGTGCACACTCATTAAGCAATCCATTGTATATTCAGAAATACATATTGTATACTTTGACATAGAAAGCAGGCTTGAAAGGAGTCTTTGTTATGAATAAGACTGAATTGAACCAGAACAAACAATTACCATCAAAAAAAGAACGTCATAAATTATTCGGCTCAGTGGAGCCGGGTCCTCGTACAAAGCCAATGGAAAAAGACCAAATGGCTGATCTTCAAAACTCTAAGAAAGACTTTTTATTCAATATTGATATGGTTGGGGTTTCCAGTGTCAAGCATCCGATTCGTATTCCTAGTACAATGACCCCTGAAATTCAGACAACAATCGGAAACTTTTCATTCGGATCCTCGATCGCTCAAGGGAGTAAAGGGACGAACATGAGCCGCTTCACAGAGCAGCTCGATAAGTACCACAATGAAGGGTTCGCCGTTGATATCGTCACACTAAAACAATTCACAGAGGAGCTTGCCGGCCGCCTCAAGCAATCGGATGCGGAAGTAGAAGTGACCTTTCCGTGGTTCTTTGAACGAAAAGGCCCATACTCTGGTCTTGCAGGGATGAACCATGCTGATGCGACCATCCGCGTGGAGTATGATAAGGAAACGGGGCATGATGTGACCGTTACTCTCACCGGTAAAATTACGACCCTCTGCCCTTGTTCCAAGGAAATCAGTGAATATAGTGCACACAACCAACGTGGAAACGTCACCATGAGTGTGAAATTAACGGATGACTTCAATGAGCAGGAAATCGACTGGAAAGCGGCGCTTTTAGAAGCAGCAGAAAGCAATGCAAGTGCCCGCATCCACCCGGTATTGAAGCGTCCGGATGAAAAGATGGTCACAGAACAAGCTTACGAAAACCCTCGATTTGTCGAGGATATCGTACGACTTGTCGCTGCCGATCTTTATGAGTATTCATTCGTAGAAGCATTCACAGTGAAATGCCGCAACGAAGAGTCCATTCACCTTCATGATGCAGTGGCAACCCTCAGTTATGACAAGAAAAAGGAAGAGTAAAAGACCTGATGAAGCAAATCATGATCGCCTTGATTCAATTTTACCGTAAAGGCATCAGTCCTTTTTTTCCACCATCGTGCAGGTTCCAGCCGACGTGTTCAGAATACGGCCTGGAGGCTTTTCGCCGTTTCGGTTTTTTCAAAGGCAGCTATTTGACTGTCAAAAGAATTCTCAAGTGCCACCCTTTCCATCCTGGAGGATTCGACCCTGTACCCATGAAGCAATCGAATCATAGCTCTGAATCGTCTTCACCAAAAAAATAGGTTTACAAAGCGACGACAGAGGAAAGAAACAAACACATGACCCCCTATTACAGGAGTTGATCTAATGAACTTAACAGTAACAGAAGAAGCAGCGAAATGGTATGAAGAGGAACTTGATATCGACGGGAACGTCGATTTAAGATTTTACGTCCGCTATGGTGGCGTCGGCGGCCTACAGCCTGGTTTTTCCCTAGCCATCAAACTGGAGGATCCTGCAGAACCGATTGCTGAAACGACGACCGGCCCCATTCATTTCTTTATTGAAGCGGATGATGAGTGGTACTTCGATGATCATTCTTTGGAAGTTACTTTAGATGAGAAATGGAATGAGCCATCATTTGAATACAAAAAATAAGACGCCGTTATGGCGTCTTATTTTTTGTGTAATTGGAAACGATGGATGTGTTCCCAGTATCCTTCTTCCTTCAATATACGCAGCTGACGATCACCAAATAAATCAAAATGAGGAAAGCGCGGATCCTTATGTATCCACTCTGGTTCTAAACCATATTGTTTCCCCCATGTCTTCAATTTGTCGAGATCACTGCAACCAACTTTTGTGACTGTGTCGCACCCAGGAAAGCGATCATCTAACCAAAAATGAGTTAAAAATGCGATCTCTCCTTGCTTAACTTTGGCTTTCCAATCCATCAGCTCCGACTTTTTCACACCGAAAGCCATTAGGATTCAGTCTCCATGGCAGATAAATAAGAGGCATGCCAATCAGGAAAACTGCGACGGATCGATACCGGTCTAAAGTTATCTTTTTTGACGATGACGTGCTTCGTAACACCTGTGACCGCTATATCTCCGTTTTCAAACGCCACTTCGTATCCGTAGGAAACACGAAGACCATCATAGCTCTCCACCCATGTCCGTACATGGACCTCATCTCCATATTTCACAGGCTTTTTAAAACTCACTTGAGCATCAATGACAGGTGAAACAACGCCTTGCTTTTCAATTTCAGAATACATAAATCCCAGGCTTTCAATGAAAGATGTTCGTCCGATCTCAAACCAGACTAAATAGTTGGCATGGTAAACGACCCCCATCATATCTGTTTCCTGATATCTTACTTGAATCGGTGTTTCGATCACTTTCATTATGAAGACTCCCTTCGTACCGTATGCCATGCTTTTTCTAAATCGACAAGTTCTAGTTCATTCATATCTTCCGCTTGATTTTCCATGATTCGAATCGCCTGGAATTGGATCGCTTCGTTCACGAGATTATTGATAAAGCGTCCATTCCCGCGGACTTGGTGATCCGTGTACTTTTCTAAGAGGAATGACTCGGCCCATTCATTGAAGTGATAGCCGTATTGTTGGGCCTGGTAGTGGGTCATAGCAATCAGCTCTTCCTCTGTATAATCTGGGAAGTGGAAATACTTTTTGAACCTTGAAGACAAACCTGGATTGCTTTCCACCAACTGTTCCATTTCGCGTTGATAACCAGCAAGGACAACGACAAGGTTTTCATTATGCTTGGTCATTTCGTCGACAAGTGTTTCAATGGCTTCTTTGCCAAAGTCATCTCTGCCTCCGTTATATAGCGAATAGGCTTCATCAATGAACAAAACACCGCCGAGAGCTTCCCGGATTTTCCGCTTTGTTTTAATGGCTGTCTGCCCGACATACCCCGCAACAAGGTCGCTTCTTGAGACGACCACCGTATGACCTCTCTTTAACAACCCGCATTCTTTCAAGACGTCTGCATAGATTTCTGCAACCGTTGTTTTTCCGGTCCCTGGGTTCCCTGAGAATACAGAGTGCAATTGGATAGGGACGACAGGATATCCTTTTTCTTTCCGTTTTTGTTGTGCTTGTACAAACGACGACAATTTTTTCACTTCTTCTTTAACATTCGATAATCCGATTAGTTCATCCAGACGTTGCATAGGAGAACGTTCGTCCTCATCCGCTTCCCTATCCCATGCAAGGTCTTCGACGGATATCCTCATGTGATCCAGCCAATGGTGTTTATCCTGTTCTGCTTCTTTCGCCCCTTTTTGGAAAACGGTTTTTAGCACTAAGTTTTTGACCGTACGGGCATTGCCGAAAGAATCATCCACACGTTCTCGATCAATGAGCGAGGTGAATTCATTTAAGGCAGGTGTTGTGAAAAAGAAATCATTGTCGGTCGCCGTCTGCTCAGCAATTGTCAACAGTTCATCCATGTGATAATCAGGAAGTTCGATGTGATTTTGTTCAGGGAAACGACTGCGGAGACCAGGATTTGACCATAAGAATTGGCGCATTTCTTCCGGATAACCAGCAAGAATCACGGCGAATTTCCCTCCATATTCTTTGCTCGTCATTGCAGAAACAAGAGTGTCAATGACTGCTTGTCCATAATCATTTCCTGTTTGACCTTCCCTTTTTAGGCTGTAAGCTTCGTCGATGAACAAAACCCCACCGATGGCCTGTTTGACGTAGTTCATCGTATTCTCTTCACTCTGTCCGACATAAGACCCGACTAGGTGAGACCGATTCACTTCCACGACTTCTTTCGTATCTAAAATTCCAAGCTCATGATAAATATTAGCGAGCAGACGGGCAATCGTTGTTTTTCCTGTCCCGGGATTCCCGGTAATAATCATATGTAATCCAGGTTCATCGACCATGGAAAAACCGAAGTTCTTTCTTTGCTGCTGGTATCTTAAAAAGTGATAATAACGCCGAATATACGTTTTTACATCATGCAATCCTACCATTTGATCGAAAGCTTCCAACGGATTTTGAAACGATTGATCTGTCAAAAAGCTTGGCAATCGTTTATAAATCTCATCCTGATTATCCGAAAGACGTCTGGTACGCTCGTTGATTTCTTTCACAGGAACACGAATTCGTCTATTTTCAATGGAATTAATGGCTTCTTCCAACATCTGTTCAAGGTCAGACAATTCCTCATAGACGTCCTGATACAAGGTCAAACGGCTGGAGGCGTCGATGATTGTTTTCTTTGCAAGATCTTCGTCCCACTGCTCCTTCAAATCACAAACATCAGAATAAATGGCTTTCGCTTTTTTAGCTTTCGCTGAATCATGATCTGTTTCATGAAGAATCCATTGATCAAGGGGCGTTTTTTTCAATATTGTATAAGCCTGCATCAACTGTTGAGACTCATACAATTCCGCCACTAAGGGATGCGATGGATGGAGCACTCGTGCCTCATCGATGAATTGCTCAGCTAGAGGATCATTCCCCGGGTGTCTCTTAATCCGGTGGTAGGCAAGTGTGACATAAAGCAAAGCTTTTACTTCTTTCTCCTGCTCCTCATCTGTTTGATCCATATATCGTAAAGCCTCTACCTCTGATATGGAAGGCTGTTGTTCTAAACTGTCCCATTGTTTCAGTTGTTCTAACATCTTCATCACTTCCTTTTCTATCGCCGATATCCATTTTATCATAGTCGAGATTTAATGTAGATGAAGATGCCTTACGCTCATTGTATAAGCCAAAAACCGCTCCTCTAAAGAGAAGCGGTTGATCAGAACTTTTAATATTGTTGATGACGGGCTTCGTCCTTAATTTCATCACGCATAGCTTCTAACGATTGATTTCTTCGCTTGTTTTTCTTTTCGATATTTCTCTTTTCTTCTTCTGTAGCAAACCTCATAGCATCATGAGATTCTTCAATGTTTTCAATCGTGTTAGTCACTTTTTCTTGAAGACGATCGACGTTATCTGCGCGATTGTCAGGATTTGGTTTTTGGTTCGCCATGTGCTGTTGTTTATGGGACATGTTCGTACCCCTCCTGTAAATTTCAATGGACCCTTGATGAGTCATCTCTTACTTTTCCCAGGAAGGAGACGAATTATGAAAAGAAAAAGGAAGGACTGTGCACCTTCCCTCATGATTTGCACTATGTAAAAAACAAACCCCTCTTTACGATGGGATTTGCTTCATACGCTCATTGTGACGCTTTTCAATCCGTTCATCGATTTGATCCAACAACTTTTGATCAGCTTTGATGGAGCGGATATTTTCTTTCACACGTTCTTCAAAAGATATGCTTTTGTGTTTTCTCATGGATATCTCTCCTTTTATAGGTAGGATTTCCATGATTTGATAAAAATATTCCTAATTCAGCGCATCTTTCTTCTTTTCCATCATTTCGTAAGTCATCGGTCCAACAATTCTTGGTTCTTGTATAATGCCATCTGTACCGATGAAATAAGTAGTAGGGATGGATAAGATTTGGTAGGTCTGATTGATCTCGAGTTCCGTGTCAAGCAGGATAGGAAATGTATAACCTCCGTCTTTGACAAACTGAGTAATATTCTCCTTTTTCTTCTCTGTTCCGGTCCCGTTAACAGCCAGAATAACCACTTCATCTCCATATTTTTCATGAAAGTCCTGCATTTCAGGCATTTCGTCGCGGCAAGGTGGACACCATGTGGCCCAATAATTGAGGAAAATTTTTTTCCCGCGATAATCAGAAAGCTTAACGGTCTCTCCGCTCAACGTCTCTAAGCTGAAATCCGGAGCCTTCTCACCTACTTTTAATCCATCGGGTGCATTAGGTGCAACCATCCCTGTTTCCTGAGTGGCGGAAGATTCTTGTTGTTCCCCCTCATCCTTTTCAGAAAAGGTTGTAAATATAATGAGCCCTAAAAGTATGACGAGGAAAGCCGTTGCCAACCATTGTTTCATGTTGATAGCCTCCATCCATGATCCAAACGTTTCTGCTTTATGTATAAGAATAATGAAAACCATTTATGCTTGTAAAGCTTCAACGGAAAATGTAAGAGAATCGTTATTGATGTTTTTATTTTTTTATATATTTCGGAGTTGCTACTAAGTTTTAAGAGAGAGCATTAAGGAAGTATATAAACTTAAAACTTCTCTTTTCAGCAGTGATCTGTGCACATTTACGATTATCGAACACTTCTTTTAAGGAGAATAAAAAGATCGCCCTTTAAAAGGGCGATCCTCAGAAAGAAATTTAGTTCAATTTGTTACGTAGAACCATTTGTAGAATACCACCGTGGCGGTAGTAATCAACTTCCACTTCACTGTCGAAGCGCGCGATCACTTCAAATTCTTTCTTATTGCCTTCTTCATCTGTAGATGTCACTTTGACTAGGTCACGCGGTTTAACATCTTCACCGACTTCGACATCAAATGTTTCACGGCCTGTCAAACCAAGAGACTCGATGCTGTCTTCAGGCTTGAACTGTAATGGAAGAACACCCATCATGACAAGGTTTGAACGGTGGATACGCTCGAAGCTTTCAGCGATGACCGTCTTAATTCCAAGAAGGTCTGTACCCTTGGCAGCCCAGTCACGAGAGCTTCCCATCCCGTAATCATTACCTGCAATGACCATCAATGGTGTCTGGTCTTGTTGATATTTCATAGCCGCTGTATAGATCGGCATTACTTCTTCTGTCGGCCAGTAAGTGGTGAAACCACCTTCTGTACCCGGAGCTAACTGGTTACGGATACGAATATTCGCAAACGTACCGCGCATCATAACTTCATGGTTACCACGACGGGAGCCGTAAGAGTTGAAGTTACGAGGGCTCACACCATTTTCTTGCAAGTACTCACCTGCAGGCATATCTTTTGGAATTGCACCTGCTGGAGAAATGTGATCTGTTGTTACGGAATCACCGAATTTACCGATCACACGCATGCCTTCTAATGGCTTAACCGTTTCCGGCTCACTGGAAAGCCCTTCGAAGAACGGTGGGTTTTGAATGTATGTGGATTGGTCGTTCCAATCATACAATGGTTCATCCGTTGTTTCGATTTCATTCCATTTTTCATTTGAGTTGAATACATTTTCATACTCTTTACGGAAGATTTCAGGAGTAACAACACGGGAAATTTCTGATTTGATCTCTTCTTGAGAAGGCCAAATATCATCGAAATAAACGTCGTTTCCTTCAGTATCTTTTCCGATCGGATCATTTTTAAGGTCAATATCCACCGTACCTGCAAGTGCATAAGCAACCACTAATGGCGGAGAAGCCAGGTAGTTGGCTTTAACTAGAGGGTGGATACGGCCTTCGAAGTTACGGTTACCAGATAAGACAGATGAAGCTGTCAAATCACTGTCAGCAATCGCTTTTTCAATTTCCGGCAGTAACGGACCGGAGTTACCGATACATGTCGTACATCCATACCCAACAAGGTTGAATCCTAGATCGTTCAAATAAGTCATTAGACCTGAATCTTCAAGATAGCGAGTAACGACCTTGGATCCTGGTGCCAATGAAGTTTTCACGTAATCAGGAACTTGCAACCCTTTTTCAATCGCTTTTTTAGCGACAAGGCCAGCCCCGAGCATAACGTGAGGGTTGGATGTGTTCGTACAAGAAGTAATGGCAGCAATCGCAAGAGCACCTGTCTTCATGACGGACTTGTCTCCATTATTGAACTTCACTTCAACTTCTTTGTCGAATTCAGTTTTATCCAAGCCAAAACCATGGTTACCTGCTGGACCTGTGATCGCCTTTTCAAATGATTCTTTCATTTGAGAAAGAGGGATCAAGTCTTGAGGACGTTTTGGTCCGGACAAGTTCGGCTCCAATTCACCGAGATCGATTTCAACCAGTGACGTAAATTCTGGATCCTCAAAGGATGGATCATACCACAGGCTGTTTTTCTTGCAGTATTCTTCTACAAGCTTAATTTGCTCTTCGCTGCGTCCAGTAAGACGAAGGTACTCAAGAGACTCCCCATCAACCGGGAAGAAACCACATGTCGCACCATATTCAGGAGCCATGTTGGAGATCGTCGCACGATCAGCCAAAGGCATTTCCTGCAATCCTGGGCCGAAGAATTCAACGAATTTACCAACTACATTTTGCTCACGAAGTTTTTGTGTGACTTTAAGCGCAAGGTCGGTAGCTGTTGTCCCTTGTGGGAAACTTCCGTTCAGTTTCACTCCGATGACCTCTGGAGCCGGGAAGTAAGACGGTTGGCCAAGCATACCAGCTTCTGCTTCGATACCGCCAACACCCCATCCAAGCACACCAAGACCATTGATCATCGTTGTATGTGAGTCGGTTCCGACAAGTGTATCAGGATAAGTATCATAAGAGCCGTTCTCATTTTCTTTTGCGTGAACGACGTTTGCAATGTATTCAAGGTTTACCTGGTGAACAATACCTGTTGCAGGTGGTACAGCACGGTAGTTATCGAACGCTTTTTGAGCCCAGTGTAAGAACTCATAACGCTCTTCATTTCGTTCAAATTCAAGCTCCATATTCACATTAAGAGCATCTGGTGTCCCATACTTGTCTACTTGTACAGAGTGGTCAATAACAAGATCAACTGGAACTTCCGGATTGATTTTGTCAGGGCTTCCTCCCATATCCACCATTGCTTTTCGAAGAGATGCCAGATCGACCACGGCCGGTACGCCGGTGAAGTCCTGCAAAATAACGCGGGAAGGCTTAAATGGAACATCTTCCCCTTTGGATTTCTCAGTTCCCCAGTTTGCTAGACTCTCGACATGATCATCGTTGATGACGCGTCCGTCGTGTTGACGTAAAAGAGATTCTAGTAGGATTCGGATGGAGAAAGGTAGACGGGAAATCTTACCATGTCCCGCATCTTCTAAGGCTTTCAAATCGTAATAGTTGTACGTTTGGCCATTGAGTTCAAATTGTTTGCGAGCATTAAAAGCATTGCTAGCCATATTCCTTTTACCCCCTCATCAATATTCAATAGTGAACCTTTTTTAGGTTTCACCATTCCCCAATTTCTTACATTTGTTCCCTTTGTATAAAACAAGTTCACAAATCTGCAATCCTTATTGTAAATGAAAACGATTTATAAGTAAAATGAATGACCACAAATTTTTCTGAATTCGATAAATTTTATACAAATATCTACAAAAACGCATGCTTGTATTTAAAGGATCAACCTTTTATAATGAAATCAGAGAAGTCTAAGACAATGAAACAGGTGATAGTATGTCAGGTGGATTTGCCCTATTTATCGTCGGGTGGATTGTCATCATGGTTGGTCTGATGAGCATTGGCGGTTTCTTTATGTTCCGCAAATTCCTGAAGCGCCTTCCTAAAGAGGACGGAAAATCAATTATTGATTGGGAAGAATATTATGTGGACAAGACAAAACACATGTGGTCCGCAGAGCAAAAAGACTTGTTGGAAGAGTTGATCTCCCCCGTTCCTGAGCTTTTCCGCGATGTAGCAAGACAGAAAATTGCTGGACGCATCGGAGAATTAGCCCTTCAGAAAAAGAAAAAGAAAATCACACAGGAAATTTTAATCGAGGGCTACATACGTGCCACCCCGAAGCGGGACCATAAGTTTCTCGTCAAAAAGTTAGAAGAGAAAAAAATAGATATGAGCCCTTACGATCCACTGATCGAACGTTAAAAAAAGGACCCGGCTTAAGCCAGGTCCTTTTTTAGTTCCAACTTTTTCTCCAACTGTAAGTATTGTTTCAACATGGCAATCCGCCAGGTCATGATCATCCCGAATGCAAGCAGAAAGAACATTCCACTAGTCTCTCCGAAGGAAACATGCTGTCCTATAATGAGCTTGAAAACGACTCTCAAAATTAGGAGACCAAAAAGAATGAAGATAAAGGCCCTTGATGGCTTCAAGTAAATATCTCCATCCCTCACCTCAAATTTGGAAGTACGAATGAGAAAAACAGAAAAAATCACACCAATGAGCATAGCTTCAAATACCTGGTTCCATTCGACTCTGAACACCGGAAATACAAACATGAGAGCTCCTGTGCTCATCATGAATGGTGGCAGAATGATCTTTTTTACACTTGCCGGTTTTTTTGCCGCTCGCAACCGGACGAAAATCATCGCTGTAGCCATACCAGCAGCGACAATGGTACTCGCAATTAACCAAAACATAATGATTCACTCTTTCTACTCTGTCCTTAATATCAGTTCAACACAAGATCAATGGCATCCAGGCCCTGAGTTCAAACAAAGGATTAAACCATGAAGTCTTTTGCTCCATATTCCAAAGCCTTTGTGGACGTTTTCTGTCGGCCCATAAATGAACACATGATGAGATCTGCTTCACCAGAAACCTACCGAACCTCTTTTCTTTATTCCCGGTCGTAGGCAATGGTCAAAATAATCGTCATTGTTACCCCTACTACAGCAAGGTAAACACCGAGGTCGAACAAAAGGGCAGTAGCAAGTTCTGTCTTGCCTAGAATCGGCAGTTGAAAGTATGCGAACGTTTGGGTAAGGAAAGGCGCGTCAAACACCATGCCACCAATCCCGGTTGCCGTTGCTACCATCAATCCAACAGGAATTAGAAAACGGAAATTGACGGGCAAGATCTTCTCCATCGCCTTACTTCCATAAGCCATATACATGAGGATGATTGCTGCAGCAGTCATTAAACCACCGATAAATCCTCCACCTGGAGCATTATGGCCAGCAAAAAATAAATAAACGGAAAACCCTAGTAGGATAAAAGCTATAAGTGTGGTTGTTGTTCTTAATATAATATCGTTGGTCTGGGTCATAAAAAAAGCTCCTTTATTTTTTCTCTAGTATCATCTTAATATAAATGCTCATTAAAATCCACGTCTTAGAACCCTTGAAAATCAAAGAGTCCGGCAAGGTAGGAAGTAAGCATGGTCATCCAGTCGAAATAGAGGGCGATTCCCACAACGATCATGATATACCCACCTACCTTTACAATACCCGCGCTGTGTCTTTTAATCCAACTGAATTTGCCAATGAAGAAGGACAGGGCTAAGAATGGAACGGAAAATCCAAGAGAATAAGACACCATCATGACTAAGAAAAGTTCTGGAGAATCAGCGGCTAACGAAAGGACAGATGCTAGTATAGGACCTGTGCAAGGTGTCCAACCGAGTGAAAATGTAAGTCCGATGAGAAATGTGCCTATGTAACCAGAAGGTCTATTCTTGAAAGTTATCTTCCGGTCTTTCATCAAAAAATTAAAATTAAATACGCCGATAATGACAAATCCGAAGAAAATAATCAAAATGGATCCTAGACGACGAATCACGGAATCATATTGTATAAAAAACTGAGCAAAAAACGAACCTGAAAACCCTAAAATCAGAAAAATCGTCGTAAATCCTAATAAGAACAAAATGGTATGGATCAAACTTGCTCTTTTCAGCATCCCATTGTCTTCTTTTAATTCATGTACACTCATCCCTGTAATATAGGAAAGGAATGCGGGGTACAAAGGAAAAACACATGGGGATATAAACGATAAAAAACCTGCTCCGAAAGCAAGGAAAAGATTCACATCCATTCATTCATCACACCTTCATTCATAGTCGCCTCCTATTGTATCAGAGCTTCAGGCCTAACACGATGTTTATCTTGTGAACATCTAAAGAAGTTCTCATAGAGAAAGCCCTCTTTCATTCTAGAAAGAAGGCTTTGTGTCATTATTTCATTTGATTGTTCATTGAACGCATCATCTGATTGATTTTCTTCTGTGAAGGCTTTTGGCCCATCTGCATCATCAGTGTACGTAACATTTGTTCGTTGATTGGCGGGTTCTTTTTCAAATAATTCATCATGTACTTTCTTGCGATGAAGAAGCCTAGAGCTGCACCACCGACAAGAGTCAATAAAGCAATGATGATGACCCATACGATCCCCAATGTCATGACTTCGTCTTCCTCCTTCGTGTTGTCTCCCATAACAGTATAGTAAAACGTCCCCTAGAATACAATAGTCGTTTCAATATGACCGTAATCCAGAAGCTACTAAAAGAATTAACCGTCAATTAGTATGCAAAAGCGCTCCACATGAAAGAGGACCCCGTTTGCTAGGAACGATGACCGTACCAGAGACAACAATCATTCTTATGCTTATTATATCACATAGAGCAGGGAAACCGAAAATGGTTGTCCCTACTTTTATTCCCCATTTTTGAGCTGAGATTTAAACGCTCAGTATAAAAAGAAGCTGCCTTAGGAACAGGCAGCTTCTTCCTTGTTTATTTCATCAAGTTTTCCGCATGCTTCACTACGTTTTCTACTGTGAAACCATAGTTCTCAATTACCGTATTTCCTGGAGCAGAAGCACCGAACTTGTCGATTCCGATGACCGAGCCATCTAAACCTACATAACGGTCCCAACCGAAGGATGCGCCCATTTCAACTGCCAGACGTTTGCGAACAGAAGAAGGTAGGACTTGTTCTTTATATTCTTTAGGCTGAGCTTCAAAACGATCAAAAGAAGGTACACTGACGACACGTACATCGTAACCATTCTTTTTCAATTCCGCTTGAGCTTCAACAATCAATTGAACTTCAGAACCTGAAGCAAGTAGGATCGCATCCGGCTCTTCTTTATCTGAATCGCTAAGGATGTATGCCCCTTTCTTCATTCCTTCATATGCAAGTTCCCCTGTACCTTGAAGGGTCGGTAACCCTTGACGAGTAAGTACAAGTGCTGTTGGAGTTGATTCAGACTCTAGAGCAAGTCTCCATGCCGCATTGGTTTCGTTCCCATCCGCAGGACGAAGCACAGAAAGGTTAGGCATCGCGCGAAGAGAAGCCAATTGTTCCACTGGTTCGTGCGTAGGACCGTCTTCTCCAACGGCAACAGAGTCATGAGTGAAGACGTAGTTCACCGGCAAGTTCTGCAGGGCAGATAAACGGACAGCTGGACGCAGGTAGTCACTGAAGACAAAGAATGTACCTGCATATACTTTAAGTCCACCATGAAGTCCCATTCCGTTTAAAGCAGCAGCCATGGCAAATTCACGTACTCCAAACCAGATGTTACGACCTGCGTAGTTCTTGCGTGAAAAGTCTTCTTCATCTTTAACGGCCGTTTTGTTTGAACCTGCAAGGTCGGCACTCCCACCAAAGAAATTAGGAATAGCTTGAGAAAGCGCATTGATCGCATCTCCAGAAGCTGCGCGTGTCGCAGGACTGTCTTCGCCTACTTGATAAGTTGGAAGGCTTTGATCCCAGCCTTCAGGAAGCTCTCCGCGCATCGCACGCTCAAATTCTTCCGCAAGCTCAGGATGTGCTTCTTTGTATTGTGCCATTAGGTTATTCCAGGATTCTTCTTTATCCTGACCATTTTGCTGAACCTTTTCTTTAAAGTCCTGATAGACTTCCTCAGGTACGTGGAACGGCTCATGTTCCCACTTGTAGAACTGTTTAGTTGCCGTTCCTTCCTCTTCTCCTAGAGGAGCACCATGAGAGGCTGACTTACCAGATTTATTAGGAGATCCATAACCAATAACCGTTTTCACTTCGATCATTGTTGGTTGATCTGTATTCGCTTTTGCTTTTTCAATTGCCTGAGCAATATCCTCAGTGTTTGTGCCGTCCTCTACGCGAATGACCTGCCATCCATAGGCTTCGTAGCGCTTTTCAACACTTTCGCTGAAGGAACGATCAAGATCGCCGTCAAGAGAAATATCATTGGAATCGTAAAGAACGATCAATTTACCTAGACCAAGGTGACCGGCAAGAGAAGCAGATTCCTGCGATACTCCCTCCATCAAGTCTCCATCGCCACAAATCGTGTACGTGTAATGATCTACGACGTTATAACCTTCGCGATTATATTTTGCGGCAAGATGAGCTTCAGCCATCGCCATTCCGGTCGCCATTGCAATACCTTGTCCAAGGGGACCTGTAGTTGCTTCTACACCGTCTGTGTGACCAAACTCTGGGTGACCAGGGGTTTTGGAATCCCATTGACGGAAGGACTTAAGGTCGTCCATCGTCACGTTATAACCGGATAAGTGGAGCAAGCTGTAAAGAAGCATAGATCCGTGTCCAGCAGATAGGACGAAACGGTCACGGTCGAACCAGTTCGAGTTTTTAGGATTGTGGTCCATGAACTGAGTCCATAGCGTATATGCCATCGGTGCTGCACCCATCGGCATCCCCGGGTGTCCGGAGTTTGCTTTTTCTACTGCATCGATTGTTAAAGTTCTAATCGTATTGATTGATGTTTGTTCAAGGCTGTTTGCCATGTTCAACATTCCCCTTTCTTTTCAGGTATATGTACCATGTATTATCCTATAATGAAATTCATTTCGAAACAAGCGTTGTGCGCAATCTTTGCACAACCTCCCACCTAATTTCCCCCTTATTAACGGTTTTAAACAAAAAAATCCGTATTCGAAAATTATCGAACACGGATTTTTAAGATTAGTTCTTTTTTTCATTTTCCTGCATCTGACGAAGCTTTTTAGGGGTCACGTCATCTCCATTCGGATCGATGACGGTAACGCCTTTCAGCTGATTCTTGAAAGATTGACGAGCATTTTTCAAGTATTCCTGACGGAGCTTCTGCTGTTCCGCTTTTTCTTCCTTCGATAGGTCTTCCTTCTTGGATTTATTTGCTAGTTCATTTATACGATTGATTTTTTCTTTAGATAACATAGATCCTTCTCCTTTACACTTAGTCTGGATCGTAAAAACATGAAAAAGACAAGAAATCCAAAGATCCTTGTCCACATCTCATATATTATCTTGATTCTTCTTCTTTTTCAAGCGATAGATACTCCTTGTATCTGCGATGCACTGTAGCTTTTGATACATCATAACCCAGACCTCGTAGTGTTGCTGCAATATCTTTGAATGTCAAATCATTTTTCCTTAACCGCACAACTTCTTCAATAGGAAAATCGATCCTTTCACGTCCCGGTGCCTGATCCCGATTGGATAAATTTGTTGATGGATCATAACCACCCTCTACAGCTTTTCTCATTCCCCTGCGTATTTTCATATTATGTATTTTTCTTTGGTATTCTTCTACGATGCCCACAATCTGTAAAACCATAGAATCGGATTCTGATAACTGTAACTCTCCCTGATTGGATAGTGAGTACACCTTGGTCTTTAACCGGTTCAATTGATGAAACAAAGCGATTTTCGTATTTCCACGCCCTAATCGTGTTTCATCTTGAATTAATAAGGCTTCCGCACGCCCGGAAGAAAAACATTCCAGCATGCGGAAAATCCCTTCACGTTCAATTTCATAACCACTTGCTTGTTCTTCAATACATTCAATCACTTCGAATCCGTGGCTCTCCGCCATCGATGTCAACTCAGATCTTTGCCGCTTTAATGAAGTCACTTGAGCTTCTTTTTCCGTACTTACCCTGCAATATAAAATCACTTTCACTTGGATGTTCCTCTCTCTTTCTCTATTAAACAGCTGTGACCATAGAATAATAGAGAATGATGAAACTAACAATAAAAAGAATAATGTAGGTGTAATCGAGCTTAGATAATTTGTTAAACATTGATAACCCCTCCGCTTTCCTAGAACGAACGTTCTTAAGAACCTGTGTTCGTGTTTGTTACCTCTATTATATACGAACACAGGTTCTTGTCAATGGTTTTTTCGAACGCGTGTTTGTATTTTTTAAATATAAGTGGTACAATGTGGTTACTATAATCCTATGTACGAGGTGCTAATCTATGAGTAAACTTTCAAAGCGGCAGCAGGAAATACTAGATTTTATTAAAGAACAGGTTCTATCAAAAGGATATCCGCCATCCGTAAGGGAGATTGGTCAATCCGTTGGTCTCGCTTCAAGTTCGACTGTGCATGGTCACTTATCCAGATTGGAGAAAAAAGGATACATTAGACGTGACCCGACAAAACCTCGTGCCATTGAAGTGATTGAATTAGAAGAAGATCACAGCATTCCGAGAAGCGAAGCTTCCTACGCTCCAGTCATCGGTAAAGTCACGGCCGGTTCACCGATTACAGCTGTAGAGAACATTGAAGAGTATGTCCCGCTTCCTGATACACTTGCAGGGTCAGATGACAACACGTTCGTTCTAATCGTACAAGGAGAAAGTATGATTGAGGCAGGAATTCTTGATGGAGATATGGTTATCGTCAGACAGCAACAGACGGCGCAGAACGGCGACATCGTTGTGGCGATGACAGAAGACGAAGAAGCCACGGTAAAACGGTTCTTCAAGGAAAGAAACCACGTTCGTCTGCAGCCGGAAAACGCAACAATGGAACCGATCCTATTACAGGATGTATCCATTTTAGGGAAAGTCGTGGGTCTTTACAGGACGGTACATTAAAAGAAAGAGGCGAGTTCTATTGAACTCGTCTCTTTCTTTATTTTATGTCATGCCCCATAACTTTTTCTTATAGAGGTTAAAGGAAATACAGACAATATATTATTTTTCAGGAACGTTCTCACCTGTTTTTCGCTTATAACAGTAAGCCGTTACATGTTCATCCTGAATGTCGACCACTCTAACCACTCGTTGAGACAATTGACCATTGTGATTGATGTAGATTAAATGCAACTTCATTTTTTTCCGTTTTGAACATTGGAATAATGCTTCCATTGTGACCCCCCCACAACGGAACATATGTTGTTATTATTATTTATAATACCTTCCCCAAAGTATACGACCACTATCTTGTAATCTTCTCCCCTCCATTCAAACTGTTTCACGATACATAAAAAAAACCTTGAAGCCATTAGCTTCAAGGTTTTGTATTTTAATACGTCTGTAGATATTGTTCACGTTCCCACGGGTGAACCTGGGTGCGAAACATATCCCATTCGATTTCCTTCGCTTCAATGAAGTGTTCAAATAGGTGCTCTCCAAGAGCTTCTACCATGATCGGATCTTGATGCAGCTCTTCCAATGCATCATACAAAGTAGCAGGAAGGTCTTTAACTCCGTGCGCTTCACGCTCTTTCTTATCCATCACGTAAATGTTTCGGTCGACAGGAGCAGGTGCTTCCAATTTATTTTCCACACCATCAAGTCCAGCAGCAAGAAGTACAGCCATCGCCATGTATGGGTTCGCTGATGGATCTACACTACGCACTTCGATTCTTGTGCTCAAACCACGGGATGTCGGAACACGCACGAGCGGACTACGGTTTTGGCCGGACCATGCGACATAACATGGAGCCTCATATCCTGGCACAAGACGCTTATAAGAATTGACCGTAGGGTTCGTTACGGCTGTGAAGTTCGTTGCATGCTTAATAATGCCTGCTGTGAACTGGTAAGCCACTTCCGATAGTTGTTCCTTCCCTTTTTCATCAAAGAAAGCATTTCCTTTTTCATTGAAAAGAGACATGTTCGCGTGCATACCAGATCCGTTCACACCAAACAATGGTTTAGGCATGAAGGTTGCATGCAAACCATGTTGACGTGCAATGGTTTTGACGACGAGTTTAAATGTTTGGATATCATCACAGTGCTTGACGGCATCCGCATATTTGAAATCAATTTCGTGCTGACCTGGAGCTACTTCGTGGTGAGAGGCTTCAATTTCAAAGCCCATTTCCTCAAGCTCAAGGACAATGTCACGCCGGCAATTTTCACCAAGATCGGTCGGCGCCAAGTCGAAATAGCCACCCTTATCGTTTAGTTCCATTGTCGGTTCGCCTTTTTCATCTAATTTAAATAGGAAAAATTCAGGTTCTGTACCAATGTTGAAAGCAGAAAAGCCGAGTTTCTCCATTTTTTTGATGTTACGCTTTAAGTTATAGCGTGGGCACCCTTCAAAAGGAGTTTGGTCTGGATTGTAGATGTCACAGATGAATCGTGCGACTTTCCCTTTTTCTGAAGTCCAAGGAAAAACGACGAATGTATCCAAGTCTGGAACCAAGTACATGTCAGACTCCTCGATACGAACGAATCCTTCAATGGAGGACCCATCAAACATCATCATGCCATCAATAGCTTTATCCAACTGGCTTAGTGGAATTTCCACGTTTTTGATTGTACCAAGCATATCCGTGAACTGAAGGCGGATAAACTTGACGTTTTCCTCATCGATTTTCTTGTAGATTTCTTCTTTTGTTAAACCCATTGAATTTCTCCTCTCAACACAAAAATTAATGGAAGAACCTTGACATTTCTCCCTGTCTGATTGCTAATTTACCTTGTCTTCCCGCTGTGAATAGTTCTCGCTGCAGCATACGACGAAGCTCTTTTTCGGTAAGTTCATTATGCACTTCCTTCACTTGATCCTCATCATATACTTCATTATCTGGCTGATCGTTCAGCTTCAGAACTTTCTTGATTCCGGCCATGTTCACACCTTGATCGATCAAGTCTTTGATTTCAAGCAAACGATCAACATCATTGAATGAAAACATGCGGCGGTTCCCTTCTGAACGGGCCGGATGGACCAGCTCGTGCTGTTCGTAATACCGGATCTGCCGTGCAGTAAGGTCTGTCAATGATTGAACAATCCCCATCGGGAATAACGGCATAGAACGACGAATTTCATCACTCATCGATGTGCCACCTCCCCATAAGAATGATACTTTAATTATACGTCACGTAAGGGATATGTCAACATATGTGAGGAATGTTCACACAATTTAAAGTCATTTTTTGAAAGGGTTATCATTCCCTCAGCTTCAAGCTTTGACCATCCCCTCTTCGATCAACTGCTCCACCGCTTGTATGACAGCGATCTTCACATGTGCATAGGTCAAACCACCTTGCACGAAGGCTGTATATGGAGGACGAACAGGACCATCGGCGGTCAATTCGAGACTCGCTCCTTGTATGAAAGTACCCGCGGCCATGATCACCTCATCCTCATAACCAGGCATTGCGCTCGGTTCTGGTTTGAAATGGGAATTCACAGGAGATGCCTGCTGAATGGACTGACAGAATCTGATCATTTGTTCAGCTGTGTTGAAGTTGACGGATTGAATTAGGTCGGTCCGCTTCACATCATAGGAAGGATTTGTATCGAAACCACATTCACTTAAATATTTCGATGTGAAGATCGCACCTTTTAAAGCTTCTCCTACGACATGAGGGGCGAGGAAAATCCCTTGATACATCTCTTGCAGGCTGTTCAAACTCGGCCCCGTCTCTTTTCCTAATCCAGGTGCAGTCAAACGGTAGCTGCACCTTTCAATCAAGGATTTTCGCCCCGCGATATAACCACCGACCCTGGCAATCCCGCCCCCGGGGTTTTTTATTAACGACCCAGCAATCATGTCAGCCCCAACTTCAAGCGGTTCCTTCATTTCTACGAATTCACCATAACAATTGTCGACAAAAATAATCACATCATCTTTGATGTCACGAACGAACTGAATGATTGATTGTAACTCGTCAATGATGAACGATGGACGATCCTCGTATCCTTTAGACCTTTGGATGGCTACGACCTTCGTTTTTTCATGCATAGCTTCACGGATTCCATCATGGAAAAAAGCCCCGTTTTCTTCTAAAGGAACGGTTTGATAGCTAATACCAAAATCTCGTAATGAACCTGTATCCTTATTGTCTTCAGAACCAATGACATCTCTTAGGGTGTCATAAGGCTCTCCAGATATGTATAACAGTTCATCTCCCGGTCGCAGGACCCCGAATAAGGCCGTTGTAATCGCATGTGTTCCGGAGATGAGCTGAGGTCTGACAAGTGCATCTTCCGCTTTAAATATTTCAGCATACAACGCTTCAAGTGTGTCTCGCCCAAAGTCATCATAGCCATAACCTGTCGTCGGATTAAAGTGAGAATCGCTGACCCTCAGTTTATGGAAAGCCTTTAAAACTTTTTCTTGATTGTACTCAACAATCTCATCAACCCTATGATGTTGGCTCTTAATCTCTTTTTCTACACGGTGTTTCAATTCTTGAATGTTCATGATGAGTCCTCTTCCTATCTTGCAGAATTTCGTTGATTCAACGTTTTGTTCAGATTTATAATATTTGGTGTTTCAATGGGTGCTCAGGATGGATGAAACCATGAAGGGCATACCCTTCTTTTTCCTCATAAAAATGGATGCTCGTTATCATACTGTAGGCTTTGAATTGCTGCAATCGTTTCCCTTCAGAAGCCGGCACGAAAACGTCATACTCATCCCACTCCTCTTTTAAAACCTCTTCGATTTTATGAAGGACACGTTTACGGTCAATCGGATCATGTACGCTCACCGTCAACGACGGGAAGGAATGTGGAATAAAATCTTCCTTTAGCAGATCTTTTTTATTGTAAACGGTAAGGACCGGCAGTTGACCGGCTCCAAGTTCGTCCAACAATTTCAATACGGTCTTTTCCTGCTGCATATGATCGGGGTGTGACGCATCGACCATATGAACAATAAAGTCTGCTTCCGTCACTTCCTCTAATGTAGATCGGAATGCTGCAATGAGTGTCGTTGGCAAGTCCTGAATAAATCCTACCGTATCGGAAAGCAGAGCCAAAAAGCCCGAAGGAAGGCTCATTTGCCTCGTCAATGGATCGAGTGTAGCAAACAACAAATCCTCTTCGAAGGACTGGCTATCGGTTACTCTATTGAAGAAAGTCGATTTACCAGCATTTGTATAACCGACGATCGCCACTTGAAAAGCACGGTTTTCTTTTCTCCGTTTCCGGTACTGCTCTCGTTGTTTTACGACCGTATCCAACCGTTTCTTGATATCATCAATTCTTCGCTGGATATGACGACGGTCGGTTTCCAGTTTTGTTTCACCAGGGCCACGTGTACCAATTCCTCCACCCAATCGGGATAACGCGGTCCCTTGTCCCGATAGCCGTGGAAGTAAATATTGCAGTTGAGCAAGTTCTACCTGCAATTTCCCTTCCTTTGTACGCGCCCGTCCTGCGAAAATGTCCAGGATCAGCTGACTTCTGTCGATCACGCGCACGCCGACCCTGTCTGCTATATTTCTAAGCTGACCGGGTGATAATTCATCATTGAATATCACGAGTTCAGCTTCAGATTCCTCTGCTGCTTCTTTTATTTCTTCCAGTTTACCCTCACCTAAATATGTAGCCGGGTGAACCCGGTCACGCTTCTGAGTAATAATTTTGCATACTTCTCCGTTAGCGGTTTCCGTCAGTGACTGAAGTTCTTCCATAGAGGACTGAAATCGTTCTTCTTGTTCAAATGGATCTTTTCTTGCAACTAATACGACCAATTCTTTTGACATCTGTCTGTTCACCTACTCTTCCGTCTACCTGTATCTGTTTCATCATAACAGAAAAACGTTTCCTATGAATGTACAACCGGTTTAGTTCAAGGCGGTTTCTTGTAAAGGAACATCAAAATCTTCTGCCTGAAGGGTCATCAGTGTTTTTTTCTTCGGATTTGGGGTGCTGATCACTCGCCAGGCATGCTTTCGAATCGCTTCTTCAATGAGGTTTCTTACATAGCGGGCATTTGAAAAATTTTCCTCGCGCCTGGCATAAACGAGGGCCAAGTGTTGAAAAAGTTTACGTTCCGCCTCTTTTGTTAAACAATATTCCCTTTCTTCAATCATTCCAAAAGCAATCTGCGTAAGTTCTTTCGCAGAGTAATCTTTGAAAGATAACTGAATAGGGAACCGGGAAGCAAGGCCGGGGTTAAGGGTGAGAAAATCTTCCATCTCATCCGGATATCCAGCAAGGATGATAATGCATTCATTATGATGATCTTCCATGCATTTCACCAATGTATCAATCGCTTCTTTTCCGAAATCCTTTTCTCCTCCTCTCGCCAATGAATAGGCTTCATCAATAAAAAGGACTCCTCCCAATGCTTTATGGATCAAATCCTTCGTTTTTTGCGCTGTATGACCGATATACTCACCTACAAGGTCACTCCGATCTGCTTCAATAAATTGGCCTTTATCAAGCACCCCGACATCGCGGAATAAAGCAGCAACCATACGCGCGATGGTCGTTTTTCCCGTACCGGGGTTTCCGTGAAAAACCATGTGGAGAACTTGCGCATTCGACTTTAGTCCTGCTTCTTCTCTTTTCTTAGAAACGAGCACCTGTGCATAAATTTCTTTTACCCTGGTCTTTAAATCCTCCATACCAATGATGGAATTGAAAAATTCCTCGATTTTGAGGAAAGGAGCGCCGGTTTGTTTGAGGGCAGCTGCTTTCCGATCAGGAATCGCTTTTTCTTTAGAATCATTCAACACAATATTGATTGTGCTGCTTGGTTTCACCGTTTTCGCTTGGGGTTGCACATCGATCCCTCCTCATTCTTCTTCATCATACGCGTACGTAGGGATTCCTGTGACAAACGCCCAAGGTTGAAGGTGCCAAAACATTTCTCTTACACCCCATTAAAAGAAGCGGATGCCATTAAAGGCACCCGCTTCTTGCGTTTTTCTGGACCATTCACACTACTCTTTATCCAATGAAACATTTTTGACAGGAGCAAATGTTGAAATTGCATGTTTGAAAATCAATTGTTGCTTACCTTCCGTCTCTAACAAAACAGTAAAATTGTCAAAGGCTTTAACGATGCCTCTCAATTGAAAGCCATTGAGCAGAAAGACGGTCACCTGCATGCGTTCTTTCCTTAATTGATTCAAATAATTGTCTTGGATATTAACCGATTGGGCCATGGATCTTCCTCCTCTTTTCTATCTGTAATATTACGATTCTACGCATTAGTCTATCTTTCCTGCTAAATCGCCTAAAATTGTTTCAAATTTCTCCTCGTAGTTTGAAGGAGATACTTCATACCAGTTGATATCCATTTTGTTCTTAAAATACGTGTACTGGCGTTTCGCATAGCGTCTGGAATTGCGTTTCAGCAACTCAACGGCTTCTGCCAGGGTACATGAACCTTCGAAGTAAGGAATCAATTCCTTATAACCGATCGCCTGCATCGATTGAGCGTCCTTCAGCCCTTGTTCATAGAGATGCTGAACTTCTTTTACCAGGCCCTGTTCAATCATCTGATCGACCCTGTGATTGATACGATCGTACAGTAACTCCCGGTCCATCTCCAGCCCGATTAATAATGGGCTAAAGGGCGATTCCTTTTGCTGCTGATGATGGCGGTCACTCATCACCTGGCCTGTCGTTTCATAAACTTCAAGCGCCCTTAGTACTCGCCTTTCATTATTGGGATGAATTTTTTCCGCTTGTTCGGGATCAATTTCAACAAGGCGTTTGTACATATAATCTCTGCCATTTTCTTTCCATTCTTTTTCAAGCTTCTCCATGATGGAAGGATCCTTTTTTTGTTCTGAGAAATGGAAATCAAAAAGTGTTGCTTGTATGTATAAGCCTGTCCCCCCTACCAAAACCGGAAGCTTCCCCCGCTCATGGATATCCCTGATTAACGCTTGTACATTCTGCTGGAACTCAGCGACTGAAAACTGTTCAGCGGGATCTTTAAAATCAATCATATGGTGCGGGATGCCCTGCATCTCCTCTTTGGTCACCTTCGCTGTTCCGATATCCATCGTCCGGTAAATTTGCATGGAATCTCCACTGATTACTTCCCCACCAAAACGCTGAGCGATCCGGATCCCCAAATTCGATTTTCCGACTGCTGTAGGACCGACCACTGAGATCACCAATGGTTTCACAAGCCCACCTCCTTCACACGTCTCTATTATACATGAATGGCTCTACAATCATACCTCAGCAACTAAACTAACGCAATCCGTTACTACAACTAACGAGTTCCGTTATAAATATTCAAAATATTCGTTAGTTGTACTATCGCATTTCGTTAGTATGTGTTATAGTATAGAAAAGGAGGCGTCTTAAAGTGGTCCATGAAAGAATTCGTTCACTTAGAAAAGAAAGACGTTTAACACAATCGATGTTGGCTGAAAAAGTCGGTGTGTCACCACAAGTTGTATCGAATTGGGAACGGAGTTACACTTCTCCGGATCTTGAAGATCTCACGAAGATTGCTCACGCTCTCCATACCACCGCAGATTATCTCCTCGGTTTAAGTGATGAACTAGAAGATGAAATGCGAGAAATTAAGCAGCTCCTGGAAACGAAGGGATACACCAAACCTGTATTTTTCGACAAGAAAGCATGGTTTGGCATTCAGCCGGAGGACATTAAACAAATCGATAACTATTTTCGTTTTCTTCTCCAGCAGAAGAATATCTCCTAATCCTCTACTCTGCCATTCGTACTTATAAATAAGTTGATTATAAAAATATTATGTAAACAAACCAATAAATAAAAAAAAAGAGACTCCGAATTGGAGTCTCTTTTTTATTACATCACACGTTTGAACATTTTTTCCATCTCATACTCGGAAAAGAAAACAATGATCGGTCGTCCATGAGGACAAGTGAAAGGATCCGTCGACTTCCTTAAATCTTCTAAGAGATGAAACATATCCGTCTGGTTCAAATAATGGTTCGCTTTGATGGATCGTTTACACGACATGAGAATTGCCGCTTCTTCTCTTAGTTTAAGAATGTCAATCCGGTCTTCCTCCATCAGCTGCTGGATCATTTCATCAATCACCTCTTCTTCAAACCCTTTCGGGAACCACTGAGGGTGACTGCGCACGATGTAGGTCGTGTCTCCGAATGGTTCAAAAAACAACCCCACTTTTTCAAGTTCATTTTTGTACTCTTCGATCCTTAACGATTCAGCCTTAGAAAATTCAAAAGTCATCGGTACAAGCAGTTCCTGTACTTCGTGATCTACTTCAGACAGTTTGTCTCTGAAAAATTCGTATTTGATCCTTTCTTGAGCCGCATGCTGATCGACGATATACATGCCTTCCTCATTTTGAGCAAGGATATATGTTCCATGCAGCTGACCAATCGGATGCATGGTCGGGACTCGTTTCTGTTCAAGAGAAGGCTCTTCTTCTACTTTATCTTCAGACGGTAAGCTTTCTTTTGAAACAACCGCATCCGTATCAAATGAGGGGATCATCTCTTTGACTAATTCGTCCTGATTCTTTTGAAAATCATTCTCTTTTGGAAGTCCTTGCTCTTTTTTTACTAAATGATCCACGGTGGATTCCCGCTCGCGATGGGCATCCTCTTCCCTCGAAAGATACAGATTGAAAGATTCCTGAGTAGATTTCTCTTTCGCAGGCTTTGCTGAGGGCTGTGACACATCAGGAATGAGGGTTTGTTTACGAAAGGCCTGCCGAACGGTCTCTTCTAACAAATCATACAATTCCTTCTCCTTACTAAAACGAACCTCCATCTTAGATGGATGAACGTTGACGTCGACAAGGATCGGATCCATGTTTATATTTAAAACGACAATCGGACTTTTACCGATTGGCAGCAAGGTATGATAGCCTTGCAAAACAGCTTTATTCAAAGGGATGCTCCGAATGAAACGACCATTGATGATCGTAGACATATAATTTCTCGAAGCACGGTAAACTTCAGGTTTTGCAATATATCCATCCACTTTAAAATCCGCCGTTTCCACTTCGATCGGGATCATTTTTTTAGCGACATTCATACCGTAAATATTCGCGATAACTTGGAGGAGATCTCCACGTCCATTCGTCTTGAAGATCTGCTTTTCATTATGTGTACAAATGAATTGCACTTCTGGATGAGCTAAGGCCATACGATTCAATACGTCCGTCACATGCCCGAGCTCTGTATGAATGGTTTTCATATACTTTAAACGGGCCGGTGTATTGAAAAACAATTCCTCAACCGTAATGTCCGTTCCTTTTCTCGCATCACTTTTTCCTCTGGAGACGAAATGCCCTCCTTCGAGATTCATTTTCGTCCCAGCACTGTCCCCCGTGGAGGTCTGGATACTCAAGCGGCTGACTGCAGCGATACTTGCTAATGCTTCCCCACGAAAACCAAGGGACCGGACATGGAAGAGGTCGTTTTCATCAAGAATTTTACTCGTTGCATGGCGATAAAAAGCGATTTCGCAATCCTCTTCATCCATTCCCGCGCCATCATCGGTAATCCGGATCCGTTGCAAACCGGCCTCCATTAAATCAACCTTCACCCATGTGGCACCTGCATCAATACTGTTTTCTACCAGTTCTTTGACGACAGAGGCTGGGCGTTCTACAACTTCTCCGGCCGCTATTTTGTTGGCTAGGTGGTCTGGCATCAGTCGAATCCGCGCCATCTCTGTTCCTCCTTTATGATTTTAAACGTTTTTGCAATTGGTACAATTCATTCATAGCGTCCATCGGTGTCATCTCCATTAGATCTAATGACTGCAGACGCTTTTCTATATGAGAAGCTTGCGGCTTCGTTGCCCCTTTTTTCTCAGGTTTTGATTCTTCTACAAACAAGCTTAGCTGCTCCTCTTCTGCGGCAGAAGTGGAGGCTTCTTTTTTTACAGGCCCATTTTCCAGTTGATCCAAAAGGGCTGTTGCTCTATTAATCAGTGGATCAGGCAAGTGCGCAAGCTTCGCCACGTGGATGCCGTAACTTTCATCCGCAGGTCCCTCTTTGATCTGATGAAGGAACACAACATTGCCTTCATATTCTTCAGCACGGACATGGACATTCTTTAAACGCTCAAGCTGTTCATCTAATGAGGTCAATTCATGATAGTGAGTAGAGAATAACGTTTTCGCTTTAATCTCCCCGTGAATATATTCTACAATGGCCTGAGCCAAAGCCATACCATCATACGTACTTGTCCCTCTCCCTATCTCATCAAGAAGGATCAAGCTGTTTTCCGTCGCATGCGTCAAAGCATGGTTTGCTTCCAGCATTTCGACCATGAATGTACTATGACCGGAAACGAGATCATCAGCCGCACCGATTCTTGTAAATATTTGATCAAAGACTGGTAAACTTGCAGACTGGCAAGGAACAAAAGAGCCCATTTGACCAAGAATGGCCGTCAATGCGAGCTGACGCATGTACGTACTTTTACCCGACATGTTTGGTCCTGTAATTAGTAACACATCCGTCTCTTCGTTCATGTAAATATCATTTGGGACGAACGTTCCTTCCTGCATTACCTTCTCTACGACAGGGTGACGACCCTGCCGGATGTCCACTACACGTTGTTTCCGATATTCTGGTCGCACATATTGGTATGATTCTGCTACTTGAGCAAAACCTTGCAGAACATCAATGTGGCTGATTTGGTCTGCGAGCTGTTGAAGCCTTTTCACATAGGCCTTTACCTTTTCACGGACTTCGAGAAACAGTTCATACTCAAGCTCCACACTTTTCTCCTGGGCTTCGAGGATCATTGTTTCTCTCTCTTTCAGTTCTGGAGTAATGAAACGCTCGGCATTTGTCAGCGTCTGCTTACGCTCATACCTTCCTTCAGGTAAATGCCTCAAGTTCGCTTTTGTCACTTCGATATAATAGCCGAACACACGATTATAGCCGATTTTCAAAGATTTGATTCCTGTTTCCGTTCGTTCCCTTTGTTCAAGCTCTGCAATCCACTGCTTTCCGTTCTTGGAAGCATATCGATAGTCATCCAGCTGTTCGTGGAAGCCATCCCGAATCAAGCCCCCCTCTTTTACAGAGATTGGAGGGTCCTCGGCAATGCTTTCCTGGAGAAGATCCTGCAAATCATGAAGCGGGTCGACCGTGTCATATAGCTTTTCTATGGAAGGGTGGTCGAATTTAGAGAGCGTCGTCAAGATATCCGGAATACGACTTAGTGAATTCCTCAACTGGATCATATCCCTGGCATTCACATTGCCAAAGGCTACTCTTCCAGCTAAACGTTCCAAGTCATATACATTGGATAGCTCATCTCTCAAAGTCTCTCGTTCAAAAAACTGATCAAGAAACCCTTCCACCTGGTCATGTCTCATCGCAATGGCATCCGCTGACAACAACGGGCGCTCCATCCATTTTTTGAGCATACGGGCACCCATCGAAGTGACAGTTTTATCAATGACAGAAAGAAGGCTCCCCGCTTTTCCTTTTTTTCTTATGGTTTCCAACAATTCTAAGTTTCTTTTGGAATACATATCAAGCGTCATAAATTGTTTCAATTCAATCACTTTCACAGGTTGAAGATGATCGAGTGACCTTTTTTGCGTATGCTGGATATAATTCAGGAGTCTACCAAAACCAATAATCAGCTTGTCCTGATGAACGCCCTCGACAAGAGGTTGAAATTCAGGCGAAATTTCCGTCTCTTCCTGATGAGAAACAGTGTAATCCAAACGGTCGATCAACATCTGTTTATACTCGACATCAAAATCATTGGATACAACCACTTCTTTGACCGGCCGGCTGTACAATTCACTCATTGCAGCATCAAAGCCACCTGGAATAAGAGCTACACTGTTTTCTCCAGTTGTGAGATCATTGTAACTCACAACGTACGAGCCATCTTCAAAAGCGCTCAGTGAGGCCAAGTAGTTGTTTTCCTTTTCATCAAGCATGCTGCCTTCCATGACCGTACCTGGCGTGATCAGTTGGACGACTTCCCGTTTCACGACCCCTTTGGTCGTTTTTGGATCCTCGACCTGCTCACAAATAGCAACTTTGTACCCTTTTTCAATCAACTGCTTTATGTAATTGTCTGCGGAGTGATATGGAACTCCGCACATGGGGATCCGTCCGTTAGAACCTCCGTCCCTGCTGGTCAATGTAATTTCAAGCTCTTGGGATGCCTTCGTTGCATCCTCAAAGAACAATTCATAAAAATCGCCTAACCGGAAAAACAGGAAGGCATCTTTTTGGTCTGCTTTAATTTTTAAATACTGCTGCATCATGGGTGTGTATTGTGCCATAAGGTTAAACCTCCAAAACGTGCATAAGATTCTCCATCCATTATAGCATACGAGGCAAATGTTCTTACATGAAAGGACATGACATTATTAAAGTATATAGCAGAATCTCCCCTGGGAATGGATTGGCTGGCACAGAGACCAAAGAGCGAAGTTCGAGGAGGCTTGCCGTCATCCCCACAGGAAATTGTTCAAATGCGGAATCTCCCTGGTAGACACGACCAGCAAAAGCAGAACAGTAACATGATGTATCCTTTCATTCCTTTGCTGTTCTGCTTATGACGCGAGTGTCTGAGCGATGGAGCTAGACGAGTAGCTTCCGAACCACCCCTGACTTCAACGAACCCGGGTTCTCTTGAAACTCAGTCCTCTACAATCGGGAGCTATTATATAATTGTTGTATCATTTATAAAGCAAAAAAAAGAAATCCTCGCTGAAGCAGCAAGGAATTCATCATTAATCGTGACTATCGTGATCTTTGTCTGAAGAGGATGGAAGGAAGTCCGTTTCGATGGCTGAAAAATCATCGGAAGACAAATCATAATCGTAATCATCATCATGGCCGCATCCATGAGGATCCACTTTCACACACAATTTCGTTTCACCTATGACATCTACCACAAACTCTCTCTCTACTTCTACAACAATCTTTTGTCCGTTGCCTGAAATGTTTGCTTCCAAACAGTTCGGTTGCTGTACGACCTTAGCGATTACCTCAAAGTCATCATGTACACAATTATCATCTTTCACTGCCAACTTGACGTGATCACAATAGCTGACACGCTCTGTAACGACTTCTGTTTTTGTATTGTCGTTATACGAATACCAGACGTTCACATCGTAACTGCCAGAGATTTCAACGTGATCTCCTTTCTTTTTGGCATTGTAGATGTGATTGATGACCCAACAACCTAGGATACTTGTCGGACGGTGCGAAGGGCTGATGGTGTGTGTGGATTCTGTAAACTTTTTACCTTTAGCGATTACAGCTTTTGTAATGATCTCTCTGTAATCTCGTTCAAAAAAAGACATAGGGTTTCACTCCTCCTTATTCTACCACCCATCCTATGTTTGGTTGGGCGAATGGTGACTAACGGGAAAATGGCCTAAGGACGTGTTTAATTCATTCTATGCAATAGCCTATAAAATTGTACAAAAAAAACCGCCAGAGGGGGAAAACCCTCTGACGGAAGTGTATGCATCAATGGCTGCAACCATGACTTGATTTATTTGAACCTGTTTCGCCTTGCAGGATATCCCCGCCCGTAGAACGAATGACTTCATTGGTAACTTCACGTGAGATCGTGTTTGAAACCATTTGAAGGATATCATTAATAATGGTTTGAGAATCTTTAAATTCTGCAACGACAGGAATCTCATCCAGCTCATCTTGGAGACGATCGATTTCTTTTTCAATCTTCTGAAGAGCTTCCGTTTTCCCGTAAGCTTGAAAGTTCACCGCCTGCTTTTGCAAAGCTTTGATTTTCTTAATATGAGATTGAACCTTTTGATTGTCATTCAATTTCGCTTCTAATTGCTTGAAACGATCGATTTCTTCGATATCAGCCATCATTTTCGCTAATTTTTTTGCTTCTTCTACAACTTGTTGTCTCGTATACTGTGCCATTTATTTCACCTCTGCGTTGATTTCTAATAACTCACCATCAAGGGACCAAGTTTTCGCTTTGGTCACTCTTACAGGTACAATTTGCCCGATTGTAGACTCAGGTGCACGGAAGTTTACCAACTTGTTCCGCTTCGTGTACCCGGCTAACACATCCGGATTATTCTTACTTTCTCCTTCTACAAGGACATCTACAATTTCACCTTCGTATGCTTTCATAGCGTCCGCAGATTGCTGGTTGACGATTTTATTCAACCGCTGCAAACGCTCCTTCTTCTCTTCCATTGAAACGTTATCTTTCATTTTAGCTGCGGGCGTATTATCTCTTGGAGAATAGATAAATGTATAGGCAGCTTCAAAGCCGACTTCCTCCACAAGGGATAACGTATCCTGGAACTGCTCTTCCGTTTCATTAGGAAACCCGACGATAATATCCGTCGTCAGGGTTGCGTCTGGCATCGCTACACGAATTTTGCGAACAAGTTCAAGATACTCTTCCCTGGAGTATTTACGACCCATGATTTTCAAAATATCGCTATTCCCTGACTGGACGGGTAGATGGATATGGTCGAGCATATTACCGCCTTTCGCAAGTACTTCAATCAAGCGATCGTCAAAGTCTCTTGGGTGAGATGTTGTAAAGCGGACCCGGGGAATATCGATACTGCGTAGCTCATCCATCAAATCGCCAAGCCCATAGGCCATATCCAAGTCTTTTCCATACGCATTGACGTTCTGTCCAAGAAGAGTGATTTCTTTATACCCTTGAGCCGCTAAATGCCTTACTTCTTGGATGATGTCCTGTGGTAAACGGCTTCTTTCTTTTCCTCTTGTATATGGAACAATACAGTAGGTGCAGAATTTGTCACAGCCATACATGATGTTCACCCAAGCTTTAATTTTACCTTTTCGTGACCTTGGAAGGTTTTCAATAATGTCCCCTTCTTTCGACCATACATCGATCACCATTTCTTTCCCGAACATCGCTTCTTTTACGAGCTGTGGGATTCTATGAATATTGTGTGTACCGAAAATAAGGTCGATAAATGGGTGTTTTTTAAGAATCCGGTTTACGACAGACTCTTCCTGTGACATACACCCACAGATTCCAATGATCAAATTCGGGTTTTCCATTTTCAAAGGCTTTAAGTGTCCAATTTCACCGAACACCTTATTTTCTGCATTTTCACGAATGGCACAGGTATTCAATAAAATGATATCTGCTTCTTTCGTATCTTTTGTAGGTTCATAACCCATCTCTTCAAAAATTCCTGCCATGACTTCAGTATCATGTTCGTTCATCTGACATCCGTATGTACGGATCAAATATTTTTTACCTTTGCCTGCTTGATCCATATCTTCAGGAATTTCAAAATCATAATGCACATCGGTTTCTTTCCGTTTCCGGCGCTGTGCATCCCTCATGTTCGGAGGTTGATATGTCGTTTCAAAATATTTAACAAAATCTTCACTTGTTTTTTGTTTGAGTCGATTTAAGTTATCTTGCTCTGCTTTATCATCCGCCGTGGAAGGCTTGCGAATTTGTGACATTTCCTTTCGTTGCTGTTCGTTCATAATGATCTCCTTTCAAGCCGAACCTTCTAACTGTACCATTATATCAAGTTTTTCATGATAAATTAAGCGTAAACATGAATTCCACCTTTTTTCATCCATTTTCGAAACATTATATTCAACAATTTGGCAGGATTATGGAAGACTCAGTTTCGAGACTTTTGTTGAGTGGGTGGAGCTGCGAGACTCCTGTGGTAGAAGGAGAAAGGCGGAGAATCCCTTAGTTAGTACTTCAGCCCGCTCCAAGGAAGCTCGGCGCTCCCCCATAGGAAAGCGAGTGGCTACCTAGCGCACCCTAACGCTCAACCAGACAACACCTACCTAAACATTCCGAAACTAAGTCTTCCACAATCGGGAGCGTTTGTTTGATAGAGGGGGTACTGGTTTTTAAATTAAAAGAAGCCAGCTACGGAATTTCATAGCTGGCTTCTTTACTATTACAAGATCCCTAATTTTTTACCGACTTTTTCAAAGGCATCAAGAGCTTCTTGTAGTTCTTCTTTTGAATGTTCTGCTGTAACAATTGTACGGACACGTCCCTTACCTCGCTGGACTGTCGGGAAGACGATTCCTTGAGCGAACACTCCTTCTTCGAACAATTCATCAGAGAATTTGTGTGTCAGGGCGTCATCCCCTACCATGACAGGAGTTACCGGCGTTTCACTGATTCCTGTGTCAAATCCAAGAGCGTTTAAGCCATCTTTAAAGAATTTTGTATTGTCCCAAAGCTTTTCAATCAGTTCTGGTTCTTCTAACAATACATCAATCGCTGCATCATTCGCAGCCGTTACTGCTGGCGGGTGGGAGGTACTGAACAAGAACGGACGACCTTTATGAATCAAGTAATCTCGAAGGGTTTTTGTACTCGCCACATACCCTCCAAGGACTCCAATCGCTTTACTTAGAGTTCCGACTTGAATGTGGACGCGGCCATCCAAATTGAAATGGTTGACCGTTCCACGACCGTTGGCACCAAGTACCCCACTCGCATGAGCATCATCCACCATGACGAGAGCATCATACTTTTCAGCAAGTTCTACGATTTTCGGTAGAGGAGCGATATTGCCATCCATCGAAAATACGCCATCGGTTACGATTAATCGTGTACGATAATCGCCACTTTCTTTTAACGCAGACTCTAAAGACTCCATATCGACGTGTTTATAAATTTTACGATCCGCTTTTGTCAAACGAATTCCGTCGATGATAGATGCGTGATTCAACTCATCGGAGATGACTACATCTTCTTTACCGAGAATGGAAGACAAGACACCTTGGTTTGTAGTGAAGCCGGATTGGAATACAAGTGCAGCTTCTGTGTGTTTGAACTTCGCTAATTTCTCTTCAAAGTCTTCATGCATTTTCAATGTACCTGCAATCGTACGGACAGAACCTGTTCCGACGCCATACACTTCATTAGCTTTTTCCGCTGCTTCTTTCATCTTCGGATGTGAGGTAAGCCCCAGATAGTTATTGGAAGAAAGTTGAATCACTTCTTTTCCTTTGATTGTCACTTTGGAACCTTGTGCAGATTCCAGAGGGATCAACGTACGGAACGTCCCTTCTTCCTGCATCTCGTTTAGTTCTTTTTGCAAGTATTCAAAGCCTTTCATAAAACATCCTCCTTACAATTATGGGTGTAAAACTACTTTTCCACATTGACCCTGATTCATCAAGTCAAAGCCCTTCTCAAATTCTTCAAGCTTTAAATGGTGAGTAATCAGTGGAGTGACATCCACCTGTTGAGATTGAAGAAGACGGGAAACCTGCTGCCACGTTTCGTACATCTTTCTTCCCGTAATCCCTTGAACCTCTACGCCTTTGAATACGATGTCATTCGTCACATCGAGGCTCACTCTCTTCGTAGGTAGACTTAGAATGGAAACACGGCCGCCATTCGTAATCATTTTAAATCCTTGGTCCATCGCTACAGGATGTCCACTCATTTCACAAACGACGTCTACCCCATGGCCATCTGTTAACTCTTTTGCTTTTTCAACAGGATCGATTTCACCAGAATGGATCACGGTTGTCGCTCCCATTTTCTCAGCAAGTTCCAGGCGGTATGGATTCAAATCAAAAGCAAGCACTTGAGATGCTCCAGCTGCCTTAGCTACGCCTACAGCCATTAAACCAATAGGTCCACAACCGATGATGGCTACTGATTTCCCTGCTACATCGCCATTAAGAACCGTATGTACAGCATTCCCCATCGGCTCTTGAATGGAAGCGATGTCTGTTGGCATCTCATCAGGATTCTTCCATAGGTTATCTGCTGGAAGAGCTACATATTCCGCAAAACACCCTTGCGTATCTACACCAATAATTTTAGTGTTTTCACAAATATGGAATTTACCCGTCAAGCATTGCGGACAGTGCCCACAAATAAGGTGAGTCTCTGCACTCACATAATCTCCTGTTTGGAAATTATGGACCTTACTCCCTACTTCCACAATCTCTCCTGAAAATTCATGACCGAAAACGTAAGGTGGTTTGACGCGGCTTTCAGACCACTCATCCCAATTATATATATGGACATCCGTCCCACAAATCGATGTCGCTTTCACACGAATCAATACTTCATCATCACGGATTTCCGGAATCGCAACTTCTTGCATTTGCGCTCCTGGGCCCCGGTGATGCTTAACGATCGCTTTCATCGTTCCATTCACAGTGAACACTCCCAACCTTAATAAATCATTATTAAACCTCTTATAAAAACAATATTAACATGGATTAAGGAAAACGCAAACCTGTATGTCCACTGGGAAAACACAATCGCTCATATTATTCTACAGTCTTTTCGCCTCTATAAAATCTCCACATTTATTGCATTGATTCTCCCTATTCTCGAAGACCTGATTATAATCTGTATGAGTGGATCAACTTAGACGGCAGAGGATAGCCCGCTTTCCACCTCCACTGCCTCTTAATATAGTAATCAACACGTGTGATCTTGAGAAAGGTCCATCCTACTTTAAAAAAACAATGTCTATTAAAATTTATAAAAAAAGACGTACTCGATTAAGAGTACGCCTTTTTTGCTCCATTCTATTTTTCATTCATTCACAACGATAAGGTATTCGCTAGCAAACATCGTAAGTACACGAAACTTATAAAAAAGCCTGGAATTATAAGTTCATCGAGGTTCGACGATCAACTTGATCGCTGTTCGCTCCTCCTCATCGATCATGATATCTGTAAATGCTGGAATGCAAATCAGGTCCATGCCGCTCGGGGCAACAAACCCTCTTGCGA
This sequence comes from Halobacillus litoralis, assembly GCF_009856415.1. GTDB lineage: Bacteria > Bacillota > Bacilli > Bacillales > Halobacillaceae > Halobacillus > Halobacillus litoralis_C. The sequence continues at coordinate 739,941 of NZ_WMEZ01000001.1, forward strand.
TGGCAACGGCTTTAACTGCCTGATTCAATGCTCCAGCTCCGATCGCTTGGATTTCGGCCGTCCCGCGCTCTCGTACTACATTGGCCAAGGCTCCTGCTACTGAATTAGGTACGGATTTGGCTGATACTTTTAAGACTTCCATTACTAGCTCCTCCTTCAATCACTATAGTTGTTCCATAACTACTATATTCTTGGAGATGTAGGATATTACCTTTTCATTATGAATGAATTTGTCGCAAAATTCAAATAATCACTCGAAGAATGGATGGTCATCGTTAATTAAAATACGCTGCACTTTTGTAGATTTTCCTGTTTTATCATCCACATCCACCAAGAAGGCACTTAGTTGTGCTCTTCCCTTTTTTGGAACTTCAAAACGTACAGGTAAGTTTGTAAGAAAACGCTTTAAAACCGCTTCCCGTTCCATTCCTAGAATTCCGTCGTAAGGTCCTGTCATACCTACGTCGGAAATATAACCGGTGCCTCCTGGCAGGATTCTTTCATCTGCTGTCTGTATATGGGTGTGTGTCCCTACATTCACACTCACTCTGCCATCTACATACCAGCCCATCGCCTGTTTTTCACTAGTTGCTTCTGCATGAAAATCCAGAAAAATAATAGACGTGCGTTTTTTCGCTTCTGTTATCATCTCATCAATTTTTCTGAATGGATCATCATTCGGAGACAAAAACGTACGTCCTTGCAAGTTAATGACAGCGACTTCACCCTTAGGAGTCTTGACAAAAGTCATTCCTTTCCCTGGAGTGCCTTCGGGATAATTGGCAGGCCGGACGAGATATTCCGCAGCATCGATAAAGTCAAAGATTTCCTTTTTATCCCACGCATGGTTGCCAAGGGTTACAGCTTGGGCTCCTTTTTCAAGGAAGCGACGGTAGATTTTTTCGGTAATGCCTTTCCCTGACGCTGCATTTTCACCGTTCACAATCGTCACAGCAGGCTGATATTTCTGCTTGAGTTTCGGTAAGTATTCGTCAACCATTTCCCGTCCTGGCGAACCCACGACATCACCAATAAATAAAATTCTCATAAAACAAAACCCTTCCTTCCGCAATTGTTTCTTTATTGTACCCGTAAAAACAGAAATGAAGCGACCAAGAAGGCCGCTTCATTCATTTTATTTCGCATACTCCACAGAGCGTGTTTCACGAATAACGGTAACTTTAATATGACCTGGATAATCGAGTTCTCCCTCGATTCGATTTCGAATATCTCGTGCTAATCTTGTTGCTTCAAGATCATCAATTTCATCAGGACGAACCATGATGCGAACTTCGCGTCCAGCTTGGATCGCGAAAGATTTCTCTACGCCATCGTAAGACTCTGAAATCTCTTCCAGTTTTTCAAGACGTTTGATGTAATTCTCTAAGGTTTCACTTCTGGCTCCAGGACGTGCCGCGGATAGAGCATCGGCAGCAGCAACAAGTACAGAAATGATTGATGTCGGCTCTTCATCACCATGGTGGGAAGCCACAGCATTAATGACCGTTTCATTCTCTTTGTACTTCATCGCCAATTCTTTACCGATTTCCACGTGACTTCCTTCTACTTCATGGTCAATGGCTTTACCAATATCATGAAGCAGTCCTGCACGACGGGCCAGGGTTTCATCTTCTCCAAGTTCGGCAGCTAACAAACCGGAAAGGTAGGCGACTTCCATTGAGTGTTTCAAGACGTTTTGTCCATAACTTGTACGGTATTTCAGACGTCCTAAAATCTTAATTAGATCGGGATGGAGACCATGAACACCTACTTCAAAAGTCGTTTGTTCTCCAACTTCTCTGATGTAATCATCAACTTCTCGTCTAGACTTGTCCACCATCTCTTCAATACGAGCGGGGTGAATTCGTCCATCCTGCACTAACTTCTCAAGGGCCATTCTTGCTGTTTCTCGTCGAATTGGATCAAACCCTGAAAGGATGACAGCCTCAGGTGTATCGTCAATGATCAAGTCTATGCCTGTCAGTGTTTCTAACGTACGAATGTTCCGGCCTTCACGTCCGATGATACGCCCTTTCATTTCGTCATTAGGAAGGTTGACAACGGAAACGGTCGTTTCAGCCACATGATCGGCTGCACAACGCTGAAGGGCAAGGGAAAGAATGCTTTTCGCCTTCTTATCCGCTTCTTCTTTCGCGCGGTTTTCCGCTTCTTTAATCATAAGTGCTGACTCATGCGATACCTCTTGTTCGACGCGTTCTAAGATCATCTGCTTCGCCTGGTCTGATGTTAGGCTTGAAATACGTTCAAGCTCTGTTTGTTGTTCTTGAAGCATAGCTTTCACTTTGCTTTCCATTTCTTCAATTTGTTGTTGTCTCTCGGCAAGAGTCCCTTCTTTCTTTTCGAGTGAAAGATCACGTTGGTCAAGCGTTCCACTCTTACGATCAAGATTCTCTTCTTTCTGAGTTAAACGATTTTCAGTTTTCTGCAGTTCCATGCGGCGCTCACGGATTTCGTTCTCCGCTTCCTGGCGAAATTTCTGGTTCTCTTCTTTCGCTTCCAGAAGAGCTTCCTTCTTGGCTGATTCAGCATTGCGATGACCTTCTTCCACAATCTGTTTCGCAAGGTCCTCAGCACTGGAAATTTTCGCTTCCGCAATCGATTTCCGAATAAGATAACCAACAACAGAACCGATGATAAGGGCAAGCAAAATGAAGATGAGCGAGGATATTATATCCATAATTTCACCTCCTCTTGCTATGAACTTGGTCCGTTTGTCGGCAATTACAAACGTTTCATTTTCAGTTTCATTTTGTTTAAGATAAGGGTATAAAGATGAAAATGATACACATTCATTTTATGCTTGACTATACGGAATGTCAAGGAAACGCCCTATGTATCTGCTAACATATTCAAATATTTAAAAATGTCAGTCTATTAATATTACATTTCCACACCCGACCGCCTCGAAAAAGACCATATGTAAACTTTGATCTGGTTCTTGATATTGACTTCAAAAAAATCAAACATATGTAAAAATCGAGTATGAAACCACTGTTTCATACTCGATTTTCTACTAGTACAATTAAACGTCCAGCGTTTCCTGGCTTTCCTTATTTTTGGCGTCTGCAGCTTCTTCATCTGCTTCCATGCCATAATGATCTCGAATCAATTTTTTAACTTCTTCGTAGACCTCTACATTTTCTTTAAGGAATTGCTTTGCATTTTCACGACCTTGGCCAAGCCTATCATCTTTATACGAATACCAGGAACCACTCTTCTGGATGAGGTCGAGGTCTGTTCCGATATCAAGCAGTTCCCCTTCCCGAGAAATTCCTTCTCCGTACATAATATCTACTTCTGCCTGTCTGAAAGGAGGGGCTACTTTGTTTTTGACCACTTTCAAACGGGTTTTGTTCCCGACCATTTCGTTTCCTTGTTTCAAAGTTTCCGCACGACGGACTTCAAGACGAACAGAAGAATAGAATTTCAACGCACGTCCACCAGGTGTTGTTTCTGGGTTACCGAACATAACTCCTACTTTTTCACGAATCTGGTTGATGAAGATGGCTGTCGTTTTGGATTTGTTGATGGCTCCAGAGAGCTTACGAAGGGCCTGGGACATCAAACGGGCTTGCAAACCAACGTGTGCGTCACCCATTTCCCCTTCAATCTCAGCTTTTGGAACAAGTGCTGCTACGGAGTCGATGACAACCATATCGACTGCACCACTACGGACAAGAGCTTCCGCAATTTCAAGTGCTTGCTCCCCCGTATCCGGTTGAGAAAGTAGCAGTTCTTCAATGTCTACACCCAACGCTCTTGCATAGACAGGATCTAAGGCATGCTCCGCATCGATGAAGGCCGCCTGACCACCTTTTCTTTGAGCTTCTGCAATCGCGTGAAGCGCGACTGTTGTCTTACCAGATGATTCTGGTCCATAAATTTCTACAATTCTACCACGCGGGTAGCCGCCGACTCCAAGTGCCACGTCAAGAGCAAGTGATCCACTAGGAACCGTATTTACTTTCTGCTCAGCGCTTTCTCCTAGCTTCATAATGGAGCCTTTACCGAATTGCTTTTCTATTTGACGCAATGCCATATCTAATGCTTGTTTACGATCGCTCATTATATACCGCCTTTCAATATTTCTATCCCTATCATAACTTGTTTTTGACCGTTTGCCAACTAAAAAGCGAATAAATGTTCCCTTTTTTTATAAAGAAAAAAGGTGCAATTTTTTTATTTCCTCTACGTGAAATTATCAAAATTGCACCTTTTTAGCAATAAAAATCATTTTTTCAGTCTATGGAAAATCATTTCGTACGCTTTTTTCACAGCTCTTACTCGCACCTGTTCCCGTCCACCGTCGAAATGAAATTTATGAACTTCTGGTTTTCTCTCTCCTATTTGAAGCCCTATAAAGACAGTACCTGGTTCATGCCCTTCGCTGGCATCCGGACCGGCCACTCCTGTGAAACTGACAGCAACATCGACGTTTAAGTTAGCTTGAGCGTTTAAAGCCATCATCTCCGCACATTCATGGCTGATGGTACCGCATTTTTTTATTAGGAATTTAGGGATTTGAAGCACTCTTTCTTTCATATCCACAGTATAGACGGTATATCCGCCTTGACAGACGGACGAAGCACCCGGCAATGCTATGAGACGCTCCAAAAACCTCCCGCCGGTAAAGCTTTCTGCTGAACCGATTTTGAATCCTTTTTCTTTAAGAAGATCTCTGACCTTCTCTTCAATGGTAATCGCATCACTGCCGTAATAATATTTTCCGACTTGGGCGAGGATTTCTGTTTTGAGTGTGAGGATTTTTTCTTTCGCCTTTTCTGTTGATTCCCCTGTAGCTGTTAACCTTAAGCCAACTTCACCCTCAGAAGCGAGCGGGGCAATGGTCGGATTGGTCTGGGATGTAATAAAGGACTGCAGCTTTGTTTCCAAATCCGATTCGCCAATCCCGATAAAACGCATCATTTCTGAGACGATTTGGGATTCAATGTGGTAGTTATTCTGCAAATACGGAATGACATATTCATCCATTATATACTTCATTTCTCTAGGTACTCCTGGAAGGAAGACCCACAGGGTGTCGTCATGCTTAACCAATTGACCAGGCGCCATACCTTCTAAATTTGGAAAGACGGAGGCACTCTCAAACACACGGGCCTGTTTACGATTGTTCTCTGACATAAACTTTTGATTTCTTTGATAATAGCCCTTGATCTTTTCCATGGAATCTTCGTGTTCGACCAATTCCTCATCAAAAACCAGTTGAGCGGCATCCAGTGTCAAGTCATCTTCTGTAGGACCGAGTCCACCTGTGACAATTACAAGGTCAGCCCTTGTTTCGGCCAATGCAAAAGAATCTGTCACCCTTTTCAGATTATCTCCAACCACGGTGTGATGATAAACGGAATGTCCAAGGGTCGCAAGCCGACTTGAAATCCACTGAGCATTTGTATTCGCAATTTGACCTAAAAGTAACTCTGTTCCGACACCTATGATTTCTGCTCTCATTTGGAATCCCTCATCACATGCCAATTTTTCTTAAAGTAATCATAACCCGAGTACACGGTAATGAATAGAGCCAGATAAAGAGCAATCATCCCAAGAGGGAATCCTACAAATGCAAATGGCCAATTATGCAAGAGAAGAAGGGAAATGGCGATGATTTGGATCCATGTCTTCAGTTTCCCCATTTGGCTTGCTGCAAGAACACTTCCTTCTCCAGCGGCCACTAATCGAAGTCCCGTCACTGCGAATTCACGACTGATAATCAATATGACGATCCATGCAGGCGCGAGTCCAATCTCGACCAATAAGATGAGGGCTGCACTAACTAACAGCTTATCAGCCAAAGGATCGAGAAACTTCCCTAAGTTCGTGACAAGGTTGTATTTCCTTGCAATATATCCGTCGATCCAGTCCGTTGTAGAAGCTAAAATAAACAGAAGCGCACCTGCTAGATGGGCAACGGGTAATTCACGGTCTTCCATTTGAAAAGTTCCCCAATCAAATGGAACACTCATAAGGATGATGAATATCGGAATAAGGAATATTCTGGATAATGTAATTTTATTTGGTAAGTTCATAAGCTCACTCTCCTAACAGTCATTTCAATACATGAAAGGCTGCCCGTCCACGGAGAGTGGCTTTGCACTCTTCCAATGAAACGCCGGGGCAGCCTAGTCATGATTATATTCAGTTTCTTAGTTGAATTGCAACAATAACTTCTGGGTGGATACTTCCGGGTTAGGATAAGGAACTTCCTTTCCGCCAATCGTAACGGTTGTTCCCGGTGCATTCCCAGTCTTAATGTACAATTCAGCTTTGTCACCTAAATCCAGGGAGATCGGCGAATCTTCTGCAGTGTATTCCTTCGCTGTCACAAGGTCTTCACCACTCTTAGGCGCTTGTACTTCCATGTAGGCTCTGCCTGTTAACTCGATGGTAACGGAACGTTCAGTCATCCCGCTGACATTATAGGTGTGCTCTGGAAAAGAACCTGTCCCTTCCTGAACCATTTGAATGTCCACCTCTGCTTCTTCCTCCGCAGCTGGTTCATCTTCTTCCTCCTGCGCTGCTTCGTCCTCTGAAGCTGACTCCTCCGATTCACTTCCATCTTCATTACCTTCCGCTTCTTCCTGTTCGTCGGAAGTTTTACTTTGAGAATTCTCAGGCACACTAATTTCATTGTTGGAACCATTGTCTGTTGCTGTATTGCCATCCTCAGCCCCGCTCATATTCTGCCACACGAGCCACACGACAAATATTAAGCCAATAATCAATCCAACGGTTATAATCGTGGGCAGAACCCCGGAAGATGGGCCGCTTTTCTGTGTCACTTCCTTTTTCGTCCTCTGGACACGGCTGTACTGTACCGTGCTCTCTTCATCGAAGGTCGGAAGCTCCCCTTTATGTTCTTCCATGACGACTTCTGGGTCCAATCCTACAGCAGAGGCATATTCCCTAATAAACGCACGGGTATAGAATTTTCCAGGCAGCACTTGAAACTCATTCTTTTCAATCGCCTGAAGGTAGCGTTTTTGTATTTTTGTCGTCTCTTGCAACGATTCTAAAGAAAGGCCTTTCGATTCCCGGGCTTCCCTCAGTCTTTCACCAATCTCCATGTTAACACCATCCAATTTCTAAAAATCGAACATGGAAAAACCTTCGTTCATTGACATCTCTTGTTTTTCCACAGGTTCATAAGTAATTTCTTCATCTTCGTTATTGCGAAGTTCAATAATGTAATCAAAGTCATCCATTGTATATTCCGTTTCCTGCACGAAAATGTCAGGGTGTTCAATGACTTTCGTTGCAGGGAGTCTCATGATCTCACGTACAAGCTGCCAGTGCTTTTCATTTGCTCGTTTAGCAGACACAATCCCATCGATGATGTAAAGATTGTCTTCACTGTACTCTTCATCGATCAGCTGATTGCGTACCGTCTGCTTTAAAAGTGTACTGGATACAAATAGCCATCTCTTGTTTGCACATACACTCGCTGCTACGACAGACTCTGTTTTTCCTACTCGGGGCATCCCACGAATCCCAATCAATTTATGCCCATCCTTCATGAAGAGCTCAGCCATAAAATCAACTAGTAATCCCAAGTCCTCCCGATTGAAACGGAAAGTTTTACGATCATCCACATCGCTATGTATATATCGTCCATGCCTTACTGCCAAACGATCTCTCAATTTTGGCCGGCGCAGTTTAGTCACTTTTATAGTATCCATTGTATTTAAAATCGATCTCAACCGAGTGATTTGTTCTTCATCTTTACATAAAAGCAACATTCCCCGGTGTGAATTTTCTACACCATTGATGGTGACGATGTTAATCGCCATCATCCCGAGCAGTGAGGAGATGTCCCCAAGCAATCCTGGGCGGTTATATTGGATTTCATATTCTAAGTACCATTCTTTTTTTTCCATAATACAACTCCTCTGAAAAATTGTCGTTATTTGTCAAAGTCGAGTGATTTATGGAATTTTTCACTCTCTATCTATCATAAAGGATTTTTTCTAAATAGGAAAGGTTCGATCCTACATAAACATACAAAAATTGAAAAAGCTTGGTATTATCAGAAAAAATCCGCACAGACGTCTGTGCGGATTGATGACGAGGTTAACCTTGATTTCCTTCGTTTTGAACCATTTTCACCATCATATTAGCAATGGCGTGTTGTTCTTTTTCATCTGCTACATTCCAAAGATCACGCAAGACAGCTTCCTGCTCGTTCTTCGCATCCACGGAGTTTGCTAAATAACCACCAATTTCATAAGCAAGCTCAGAAACGGCTTGTTCTTGCATGCCTTGACCTTTCGCCTGATGTAAGCGATCACCCAAGAAATCTTTCCAAGAATCGAAATTATCGAGAACAGACATGATGTAACCTCCTCTGAATTTTTTCATGCTTAGTATGAGAAGGAAACACGGATCTTATGCAACAGAATTAAGACCAACCGCCATCGACTTGAATCACTTGTCCCGTTATGTAGCTTGATTTGTCACTCATCAAAAAGCCGGCCGTTTGTGCGACTTCCTCAGGCGTCCCCGACCGTCCAAGAGGTATATCGTTTTCAAGAAAGTCCAATTCTTCTTGGGCGAGGTGGGCGTTCATCTTAGTCGCAATCAAGCCAGGTGCAATACCGTTGACTCTGATTCCACTTGGCGCGACTTCTTTCGCAAGTCCTTTGACAAAGCTGTTTTGTGCGCCTTTCACAGAGCTGTACACAACCTCCATACTTGCACCTTCAAGTCCAAAAATAGAACTGATGACTAGAATATTGCCACTTTTTTTTCGAATCATATACGGAAGCACCTTCTGTGTGATCATCCACAGAGATTTGACGTGGACCAAATACAGTTCGTCCATCTCATCCGGTTTCATATCCTGGAATAAACCCCGATACATATGCCCGCCAGCAAAGATCACGGCATCCCATTCTTCATCAATGTGAACTAAAAGTGAATGGATGCCATCTAAAGTGGAAAGATCCGCTTGATATTTCCCACCCCATTGGGTATCAGGGATCTCTTCACTTAATTCTTGGATGATTTGCTCACTTTGGTTGTAATGCAGGCCAACGGAAAAGCCTTGATCGACAACACGTTGAACGATTGCCTGACCAATTCCTCCGCTGGCCCCTATGATCAAACACCTCTTATGCATTGGTTTGAGGTTTGATTTGGAAGACAGTGATTGCATCTTCTTTCAACCAGTGTTGCAAGTATTCTTCCGCATCATCAGCGGTCAAGGATTCAATGATCGGCAGCACTTCAAATAAGTCTGTACCAAGTGTATGGTAATGGGTAAATTGGTTGGCGATGAATTCCAAGGAGTTCATCGCTCTCATAAATTGACCGATTTTCTTCCTCTTCATCCTCGTAAAGTCTTCATCGGATATCCGTTGCTCTTTTAACTCATGCAACATTTCCTTAATACGAGATGCCATTTCATCAGGCTTTCTAGAGTCTCCTCCAAGAATTGTGAAACCGAATTGACGATCAAGTTCCGTTTCAAATTGGAAGCTGTCATCAATAAGATCGTTTTTATACAGCTCCTCATAGAAAACGCCGCTTCTTGAGAAATAATAATCAAGAATCATCCCTGATAGAAGTTCTCCACGAACCAATTCTTCGCCTGTTAAGCCATCGACGTTTTCCTTGACCCCGACCATCGCTTTCGCTGTTGTCACGGGCATCGTGATTGAATGTTCTTTTTTAGCAGCAGAAGCTGGTTCTTCAGGATAGGAACGGTTGATTTCCGGCGCATCAGGGAATTCTTTTTTCGCTTGATTATCCCTAATCAATGTCATCATGGACTCAGGGTCGATATTTCCAGCAACGAATAAGACCATATTCGAAGGATGATAAAATGTCTCGTAACAGGTGTAGAGGTCATCTTTCGTGATTTTCTGTATGCTGTCAACGGTCCCTGCGATGTCCACCTTCACAGGGTGGTCATGATATAAACTCTGAATGGTTCCGAAAAAGGAACGCCAATCAGGCTGATCGTCGTACATGCGGATTTCCTGAGCGATGATCCCTTTTTCTTTTTCTACAGATTCCTCTGAGAAATAAGGGTCCTGCACGAAATCAAGCAGTGTCTGAACATTTTTATCGATTTGACTGGTTGCAGAAAACAAATAAGCCGTTTTTGTAAAGGAAGTAAAAGCATTCGCTGATGCCCCGAGCCTCGTGAAATCCTGGAACACATCCCGGTCTTCTTTTTCAAACAATTTATGCTCAAGAAAGTGTGCAATCCCTTCTGGCACCGTTACCTTTTCATTTTTTCCGATCGGTGTGAATGTTTGATCGATTGATCCATAATTCGTCGTGAAGATCCCAAATGTTTTGGCCATTTCGGGCTTAGAAAGTAAAAACACCTTCAATCCATTATCCAATGTTTCCTGATAAACCGTTTCGTTCAGCTGAGTATAGACCAGTTCTTCCATTAAGATTCCCCTCCTTCTTTGCTCGTCAAAAAGTAAATCGTGTCCAATTCGATCTTTTTGGCCATCTGGACGACTTGTTCTTTCGTTACTTTCCGGATATTATCGATTAACTCATTCGCAGGCATTTCCGCACCTGATAACATTTGATGATAAAGCACTTCGATCATCCCGTTCGCATTATCCATCGTTTCTTGAAGTTGATGAATGACTTGTTCTTTCGTCTCTTCAACTTGTTCCTCTGTGAAGTCTCCGTTCTTCATTGCATCCATTTGCTCTAGAATGATTGATTTTGCCTGATCAAAGTCTTTAGGGTCTACGCCACTAAAAACAAGCAGGAGGCCTTTATGACTCTCAAACCTTGAAGCGGCATAATAGGCTAAGCTGTGTTTCTCACGAACGTTCATGAACAGCTTGGAACTTGGGAAACCTCCGAATATGCCATTGAAGATTTGCAAGGCATAATAATCATCATCACCGAACTTCGTATAAGTCCTGTAACCAAGATGAAGTTTGCCCTGGTTTACTTCTTCCCTCTCGACAACTTCCCTTGCTTCTTTCACCTCTTTTGTAACAGATGCTTGATCGTCATCCGCATTGGTGCTTCCTTTTCTAGAGAAATACTGATCTGTCAGTTTTTCAATCGCTTTTTGATCCATGTCACCAATCACATACACGTCAAGCATGTCTTTTGCGATCATGTCTTTATAATAAGCGTAAAGTTTTTCAGATGTAATTGTTTCGAGATCTTCCAAATATCCATGCACATGTAAAGCATAAGGTTCGTCTTTGCACATATGATCCATGAGCCTCATATTGGCATAACTCATTTTGTCATCTTTGATGCTGGTGATTTTTTGCTCAAGGGTCTGCTTTTCACGATTGACGATGGAGGAATCAAACCCTTCCCCTTCCGTCTTCGGATCAAAAAGTACTTCATGAAACAATTGAACCGCTTCCTCCAGAATCGGCTCTTGGTCGTTCAAGTATGCTTCATTGACAACTTCCATGCGGAAGCTGATGACATGGTTCTCACCCTTCTTAGAGCCATCACTTGAAAGAGCGGTTCCATAAAGGTTTTCAAACGCAGACTGGAGTGATCGTACATTCGGGTGATTGTTCGTCGCTTTTTGCAGGACATGTGGTAAAAGCGCACGTTCAGTAATCCCTTCCCTTTTTAAAGGGGCTTTGAATTTTGCAACAATCGTAATGGTTTTGTATTTTTTGCTTGGTAAAATATGTAGACGATACCCTTCTTTTTCGAGTAGCGTTTCTTCAGTTATTTTCATATTCATCCTCCTTATCAGTCTCTTCTATTATAGACCTACATGTCCATATTCATCCATTCTAACTAAGTCTTATGCTAAGGTATATGTGGGAAAAAGTAAAAAAATTAAGTCCGGCACTTGCGTACCGGACTTGAAAACCTTTATCGATTTCCTTTTACATAAGCTTCTCCCAATGACTTTGGTGCTTCCGCTCTTCCGATAAACCCTGCCAGCGCAAGGATTGTCAGTACATATGGAGCGATGAGCATAAAGACAGAAGGGACATTTTCTAAAAAGGCAATGTCTGATGAAACAATACTTAAACTTTGAGCAAATCCGAAGAAAATAGCGGCGCCTAGTGCTCCAAGCGGATGCCATTTCCCGAAAATGACGGCAGCAAGTGCGATAAACCCTTGCCCTACGATTGTACCATGAGAGAAGTTATGAGTTACTGTCAAGGCGTATACAGCACCACCAAGACCACCAAATGCACCAGAAAGCATAACTCCGATATATCTCATCTTGTAGACGTTGATTCCGTTTGTATCGGCAGCCATCGGATGTTCACCTACTGAGCGTAAACGAAGTCCAAATGGTGTTTTGAAAATGATGAACCATACAAGGAATGCCATGGCAATCGCTAAGTAAGAAGTCCAGTACCATCCGGTGAAAAACATGTCACCGATAATGGGAATCTTATTAAGTATAGGAACATTAGAAGAATAGATTGGACTTTCAATGAAGTCCGTTTGCCCTTTATCATACCACTGTTTGGTAAGGAACAACCCTATTCCTAAAGCCAGGAAGTTTATAGCGACCCCACTCACGACTTGATCCGCACGGAAAGTAATCGACGCGACGGCGTGAACAAGTGCAAAAATAGCGGACACAATCATAGCAATGATCAGGGATACGACAGGGGTCGCTGCGCCGAAAACACTATGGAAAGTCAAGTTGGAGACGATCGCTACGAATGCCCCCATGATCATTAATCCTTCAAGACCAATGTTGATGACTCCGGACCGTTCACTGAACACTCCCCCTAAAGCGGTGAAAATAAGAGGGGTTGCGAATACAACAGATGCACCGAGAATACGGCTGATCAGTTCAATAATCTCCATTTATTTCCCCTCCTTTTTAAACCGAAGAATAACCCAACGGATCATGTAGCTTGAAGCTACGAAGAATATGATCAAGGCAATAATGATTTCTACAAGCTCAGTCGGTACACCCGCAGCTGTAGGCATATTCAACGCTCCGATTTTCAAGATACCAAAAAGGAAAGCAGCTAAAATGACACCAAAAGCTGTATTCGCACCGAGTAGAGCGACGGCGATTCCGTCAAAGCCGATATTGGTAAAGCCAGATTTGATAGACATGAAACCAAATGTACCCAGGCCTTCCATCGCACCTGCAAGACCTGCGAAAGCACCGGAAATGACCATCGCAAGGATAATGTTTTTGCTTACATTCATTCCTGCATATTTTGAGGCGTGCTGGTTGAATCCTACAGACCTCAATTCAAATCCAGTCGTTGTACGGTTAATAATGAACCACATAACGAGCGCCATCAGCAAAGCGACAATAAACCCATAATGGATCCTTGAGTAAAATGTCATTTCTGCAAGCCAGGTCGATTGCAAGGATGCAGTTTCTGCCACGTTTTCTGTTCGATCCGCACCGTCGCTCAATAGGTTTCGGACGATGGAATTACTCAAATACAAGGCAATATAGTTCATCATGATGGTAACGATAACTTCATGGACGCCTAATTTCGCTTTTAGAAGACCTGGAATAAAGCCCCAGAATGCACCTGCAATAGCCGCAGCTAATATGGCTAAAGGCAAGTGAAGGATCATTGGCAGGTCAAAAGAAATACCAATCCAAACCGAAGCAAGCCACCCCATAAATACCTGGCCTTCAACTCCAATGTTCAATAGCCCTGAGCGAAGAGCAAAGGCAACAGCAAGACCTGAAAGAATATATGGAGTCACCTGCCTGATCGTCTCTCCAAAGAAGTAAGCATCACCAAAGGCCCCATTCCATAGCGCAGAAAAGCCAGCAATTGGATTATAACCGAAGATCAGCATGATGATGGCACCGGAAACCAGGCCGAGCAATACAGAAATGATTGGTACTAATATATTAAATAATCGATTAGAAAACATTATTGCCCACCTGCTTTCTCGGTTGAATTACCAGCCATGAGCAACCCAAGTTCCTGCTCGTTCGTTTTTTCCGGTTGGACATCAGCAATGATCTGTCCATCGAACATGACGGCAATCCGATCACTCAAGTTCATGATTTCATCTAGTTCAAAGGATAGAAGGAGAACGGCGCGGCCTTTGTCTCTCTCTTCAATTAATTTTTTATGGATAAATTCAATGGCTCCTACATCCAAGCCACGCGTGGGCTGAGCAGCAATAATCAAATCCGGGGACCTGTCCACTTCACGGCCGATGATCGCTTTTTGCTGGTTTCCACCTGAAAGCGCCCTTGCCGGCGTATAAGCATCTGGCGTGCGGACATCATACTCAGCTATCAAATCTTTTGCTTTTTGGTAAATGTTTTTAAAGTTCATGACCCCTTTTTTCGAATAAGGTTTCTGGTGGTAACTTTGCAACACCATATTCTCACCAATGGGAAAATCGAGTACAAGACCGAATTTATGACGATCCTGCGGGATGTGGGAAACACCGGATTGGGTCACTTTACGAGGTGTCATATTGGTTATTTCCTTATCATGAAGGCGGATATTCCCGGATTCAGTTCTTCTTAATCCTGTGATCGCTTCAATTAATTCGGATTGGCCATTGCCATCAACACCAGCAATTCCGACAATCTCTCCTGCACGGACTTCCAAGTTCAGTCCCTTGACCATTTCTACCCCGCGGACATCTTTCACGCGTAAATCTCTGATAGAAAGGTAAGCTTCTTTTGGATCTGCCTTTGTTTTCTCCGTCGAAAAGCTGACATCACGACCCACCATCAAAGAAGCAAGCTCTGTAGGGTTCGTTTTAGAGACATCTACCGTCCCGATTCCTTGACCTTTCCGTATAACGGTGCATCGGTCACAAACTTCCATAATTTCCTTCAATTTATGCGTGATCAGGATGATAGATTTTCCTTCTTTTACAAGGCTCTGCATGATATCAATCAACTCTTTGATTTCCTGAGGAGTAAGAACCGCTGTAGGTTCATCAAAAATTAAGATTTCCGCTCCTCTATAAAGCGTTTTCAATATTTCGACACGCTGTTGCATTCCGACGGATATATCGCGGATTTTCGCTTTTGGATCGACATTTAGACCGTACCTTTCCGAAAGCTCCCTCACCTGCTCTTCCGCGTGTTTCAAGTTCACCGTTCCTGCCTTCTTCGGTTCGCTTCCTAAAACAATATTTTCAGTAACCGTAAACGTGTCTACGAGCATAAAGTGCTGGTGAACCATCCCGATCCCCTGTGCGTTTGCGACGTTAGGATCTGTGATGTTGACTTTCTCTCCACGCACCCTGATTTCTCCTCTTTCCGGCTGATAGAGGCCGAACAGAACGTTCATCAGTGTAGATTTACCCGCTCCGTTCTCCCCAAGAAGAGCGTGGATTTCACCTTTCTTCACTTGCAAATTGATATTGTCATTCGCTACAATACCCGGGAATTCTTTTCTAATTTTCAACATTTCAATTACATAGTCCATTCGTCTCTCTCCCTCCCCCGTTCACCTTAAAAAATCACCAAAGGAAAAGGGCCGGAACAATCTTTTCATTTGATGATTTTCTTTTACAGAAGAAAAGGCCGGCTCTCACCAGCCCCTTTCTGACAGTTGTTACATAGAATCTAAGAATGTTTGAAGATCTTCACGTGTGCTTGGCACTTCAACTTCGCCGTTGATGATTTTCTCTTTCCACTCTTCAACAGCAGAAACGATCTCTTCTGTCATCGCTTCCTCGTTTGTGCGGGCAATGCTGATCGCGTCATCAGCAAGGCCAAACTCAAGGACTTCCCCACCAGGGAACTCTCCGTTCATCGCTTGGTTTGCTACATTCTGAACAGCGATGTCTACACGTTTAACCATAGAAGTTAGCGTAACGTTAGAATCACCGATTTGACCTTCTTCGTGCTGGTCACGGTCGACACCAATAACCCAAACTTCTTCATCAGGATTGCTGTTCTTGATGTCTTTCGCCTGAGCGAATACACCGTTACCTGTACCACCAGAAGCATGGTAAATGACATCAATATCCTTGGAGTACATGTTAGATGCAATCGCTTGTCCTTTTTGTGAATCGTTGAAGCTTTCTGCATACTCTACTTCTACTTCAATCTCAGGGTTCACAGATTTAACACCAGCGACGAATCCTGCTTCGAACTTGTTGATCAAGCTTCCATCTACCCCACCGATGAAACCGACTTTATCCGTGTTTGTCTTGTTAGCAGCAGCTACACCTGCAAGGAAAGAACCTTGGTGCTCTTTAAACATGATGCTTACTACGTTATCTCCTTCTTGAACGGCGTCAACAAGAGCAAAGTTCGTATCTGGATATTGTTCAGAAACTTCAGCGATGGCCGGTTGAAGAAGGTATCCGATTCCATAAATCAAATCATAATCCTGACGAACAAGACGATTCAGGTTTGTTGCGTAATCGGCATCACTCTCAGATTGAGCGTAATCGATTCCTTCACCTTTGCTCATGCCATTTTCTTCACCGAAAGCCTGCAAGCCTTCCCAAGCGGATTGGTTGAAAGACTTATCATCAACCCCACCCACATCTGTAACCATGGCTACAGAGAAATCGCTGCTTTCTTCTCCTGAAGATTCCTCACTGCCAGAATCATCATTGCTGCTTCCACTCGTTTCTTCCTCTCCTCCAGAAGAACCACAAGCAGCTAAAAACACACCAAAAGTTAATAGAAATACTAGAACCATAAGAAAACGACTTTTCAACAAAACGATTACCCCCTAATTGTTTAGTATGACGTTAATCAAAATCCAGCAGATTTCAAGTATTTATGACCAGCCTCACCTCCCTAAAATGAATCTGTCACACTTTTGTAAGCCCTTACACTCTTTTTCTTAAAACATGGAAGCTGAACTTGTCAGCTCGAAAGTAATTGGAGGAAAGTAACATCGGAACATCATCCTGAGAGTAATGCATTTGTCTCAATAGTAAGAGGGCCTGGTCGGGTTCACAATTCAGGATAGGAGAAATCCTTTCATGAAAGCCGATCGGTTCAATATGAGTCACTGCATACCCGATCGTTTTCCCTGTATAGCGCTCTAAAACATTAAACAAAGAATCTGCTTCTCTAATTTGATCGATCGGAAGTAAACCTTCTGGGATTTTGTCTGTGCAATAAACCACTGGCTGGTCGTCGGCTGTTCGGACACGTTCGACCTTCGCAATGCTATGTACCTCCAGTGGAGAGAATCGTTTTCGGTCTTCTTCTGTCGGTTCAATCAGCTCTGCAGAAAGATACTGTGATCCAGGGGTCATTCCTGATTTCGCAATCATTCCTGTGACACTGTCTAATTCCTCGATCCCTGATGTAAACAGAGGTTTTGGATTGACAAATGTACCCACCCCATGCCTGCGAGTAACCACACCTTCTTCTTCTAAAATTCTCAACGCTTCCCTCAGCGTCGCCCTGGAAACCCCAAGAGATTTGGAAAGTTGGAATTCGGATGGTAGCTTTTGTTTTTCTAAAAAGATACCGTTTTCAATATCACGTTTAATCTGCTCGATCACCTGTAAATAAAGATGTCGAGTATCTTGTCTGATGGACATCACTTTCACCCCAAGTCTATTGAACTATATGTCTAGAGATCTGACCTCTGACGTTCGACACATCACATTTTGACAATAATATAACACTATTCGATAAATAAATAAATAGAATTAGGACATTTTTATGAATTTTGACTCATTTCCATGTAAACGCTTGATAGATTTAGATCAGCATTCCATGAATGTAAAATATCTACATTTATAATAGAAAAGCTCCCGATTGTGGAAGACTCAGTTTCGAGATGTTTCCGTGGTTCGTTGCCTGGTTGAGCGTCAGGGGTGGCTGGGAAGCCACTCGCTTTCCTGTGGGGGAGCGCCGAGCTTCCTCGGACTGCGTCCTGCGTGATCTCGCCTATCTCCTTCTCCCACTGGAGTCTCGCAGCTTCCCAACAACCCTATTCCATGTAAGGGAGCGTATGGACTTGACTGAGCTGGCGGAGATAAAGGAAACACGAAGAACGAAGTGATTCGATGTTGACTTATCGTACAGAAGCGAGGGAAGTCTCACTAGCCGCTAGGCGCCGGAACCGGATATCATAAAGGAAAAGAGTGCTTGGTGAGACCCCTTAATGCTTAGCCTGAGAGTGAGGAGGCTCACCGCGCTCCCGCGGAAAGCGAGTCATTCACCGCAGCCCCACCCACTCAACAAAAGTCTCGAAATCGAGTCTTCAACAATCCTGCCAGTTTGTTTAATAATTAAATGGGAAAGCTTTGATCATGTCTTTATTGAAGCACACAAAAAAAGGATCCACCTAATTAGGTGGATCTTTTAAGATTTATGAAGTATGTTGTTCTTCTGCTTGCTGTGAAACAAGAACAGCTCGTGGTTTACTACCTTCATAAGGTCCGACGATGCCGTTGTCTTCCATGGCATCGATCAAGCGGGCTGCTCGGGTATATCCGACGCGAAAACGTCGTTGAATCATAGAAACACTGGCACTTTGCATTTCGATGACCATTTGGACAGCTTCAGGATAGAGGTCATCATCCACTTCTTGCTTCACTTCACTTTCCTCTTCCGGAATCATCTCTTCTTGGTACTGCGCTTTTTGCTGCTCCACACAGAAGTTGACGATCCTTTCCACTTCCTCATCGGATAAAAATGCGCCTTGCACCCTTGTCGGCTTGTTGGATCCGACTGGTGTAAACAGCATGTCCCCTCTTCCCAATAGCTTTTCTGCGCCTCCAGAGTCCAAGATTGTTCTCGAATCGGTTTGAGAAGATACACTGAAAGCAATTCTTGAAGGAATATTTGCCTTGATGACACCTGTGATGACATCCACAGAAGGACGCTGGGTGGCGATAATCAAATGGATGCCGGCTGCCCGGGCCATTTGTGCAAGTCGGGTTATAGCATCTTCCACTTCGTTTGAAGCGACCATCATCAAGTCTGCAAGTTCATCGACAAGGACAACGATGTAAGGAAGCTGGGGTTGCTCGTCTTCATTTTCCTGGTTATGTTTTTTGATATATTCATTGTAGCTTTCGATATTTCTCGTGCCTGTATCTGAAAAGAGGTCGTATCTCCGTTCCATTTCAGATACTACTTTCTTCAATGCACGTGAAGCTTTCTTAGGATCTGTGACAACCGGAGCTAAAAGGTGTGGAATTCCATTATAGACATTCAATTCAACTTTCTTTGGATCAATCATCATCATTTTCACTTCATGTGGCTTTGCTCTCATTAAAATACTTGTAATGATCCCGTTAATACAAACACTTTTACCACTTCCGGTCGCACCTGCGACAAGTAAGTGAGGCATTTTATTTAATTCTGACATGACGGCCTCACCAGAGATGTCTCTTCCCAGGGCAAAGCTTAATTTTGCATCCGGTTTTGATTTACCCGTTTCCAATACTTCACGTAAAGAGACCATAGAAACTTCTTGGTTCGGCACTTCGATTCCGACCGCTGATTTCCCTGGAATAGGCGCTTCAATACGGATATCTTTCGCCGCCAAGGCTAAGGCAAGATCATCATTCAAGTTAACGATTTTGCTGACTTTCACCCCTACATCAGGGTACACTTCATACTTCGTTACAGACGGACCAACATGGACTTTTGTTACTTTCGCTTTTACACCAAAACTTTGGAAAGTCTTTTCAAGCTTCCTAACGGTTGCCTGGATGTGAGAACGTCCCTGACTTTGCGGAGTTGATGTAGGTTCATCCAACAATTCCAAGCTTGGTAACTGATAATCCATGTTCTCAAGTTCAGCTGTCGGCATCGATTTTTCAATATTCACCTCGTCGACATCCTGTTGCTCTGACGATCCGCTTTCTTCCGGCTTATTTGTTTTTCCAGAAGCATAAGCGGTATCTGTAAAGTCTTGTATGATCGGCTCTGGATCCTGTTCTTCTTCCTGATCATGAGACGTATCATTCAGTTCATAAACCACTGTATCTTCTTCATTCTCTTCCAATGCCTGCTTTTTCTTTTCTGCTTTTTGCTCTTTCTGATCCTTCATCTTTTTCACTTGTTCCGCGCTCATTTCTTTTACTTTTTTACCAAGCTTAGCAAAGAGCTCACCTATGGATTTTTCACTGACGAAAATCACACCGATAATAAATAAGAAAAAAGATAAAATCGCTGCTCCAGCTTTTGCGAAAAGGTAATAGCTGATGGAAAGAAGGATGGCACCCGTTAATCCTCCGCCAATGCTGTAAAACGGAAGTTCTCCCCTCATCATTCCGGTGATTCTGTCCCAGGTCATGGCAAAAATTGAACCTTCGCCAGTACCAAGTTCAGCAGAAAGTGTTTCCAAGTGTGTGAACAAAAGTAAAGCCGTAACTATGGTGTAGACGCCCATCAGACGTTTATGTAAGAACGTAGGCCATTTTCTCTTTACCATCAAATACACACCAACAATTAAAAAGAACAGGGAGGCGATAAAGTACCATACACCAAACAAGAACTGCCAGAACCTCTCCAAACCTCCTGGAACCGCTCCATCACTAATAGCAGAAGCCCCGCTCCCTATCACAGCAATGAAGAGGAAGAACAGTCCAATAAGTTCAAACTTCAGATGGCTTTTCATATTCGATTGCTTTTTCTTCTTTTTTCTTTTCCTAGCCATGGTCTTTCCTCCCCCATATGTAAAACTAAAACGAGAAAAATGCCGATGGTTCCTTCAATATTCATGAAGAAATACAACACCGGCATCCAGTCACTCATTTATTCTATTATACCATAGCCATCTACAATGTTACGAGTCCAACCATTGTCCTGGTTGAAGATCTGGATCCATGTAGTGAGAGGGGTCTGTCGAAAGGACTTGCATAATCTGCTTTTTTCCATCTTCCGACTTCCGACACATTAGCGGACAATTGTTATGTTCATGATACACCACAGACATTTCTTCTTCCATTGGAAAAATGTCATGTTCACTTAAGGGCGTGTATAGAATGGTCATTGAACCACCTGCTGATCAGAACCTTTATTGTGCTCAATAAGCTCATTCAATTTAGACATGGCTTCTTTAACACCACCCACGGCGTCAATAAGACCATGATCCACCGCCTGCTGACCGACCACATTTGTTCCAATATCGCGGGTTAAATTCCCTTTATCAAACATAAGCTCCTTGAATTTATCTTCTGCCACATTGGAATGCCTCGTTACAAAGCTGATGACGCGATCCTGCATTTTATCCATGTATTCAAACGTTTGAGGAACACCGATGACAAGACCGGTCATACGGATCGGATGTATCGTCATCGTCGCCGTTTCAACGATAAACGAATAATCCGCAGAGACAGCGATTGGAACACCAATGGAGTGTCCACCTCCTAATACGATGGATACCGTCGGTTTGGAGAGGGAAGAAATCATTTCAGAGATGGCAAGACCAGCCTCAACGTCTCCGCCAACTGTATTTAACAGGACGACCAAGCCTTCAATTTTAGGGTTTTGTTCAATCGCAATCAATTGAGGGATTAAATGTTCATACTTCGTTGTCTTATTTTGTGATGGCAACTGAACATGCCCTTCTACTTGCCCGATGATCGGCAGCACATGGATATTGGAATCAGCTGGCTGAGGGACATTGCTTTGTCCGAGCTGCTGAATCTTGTCAACGAGAGAGGATTGCGATTTGGATTGATCTTTTTCTTTGGAATCGTCTTTCATGGATCGATCTCCTTTCGCTCTTTTCCCGTAGTATGACTCAAACCATGTGAAACATACTTTCAATATAAATTCCGCTCCCGGTGACATCCTTAAAGTCTGCCCACCGCTCTGGAGGTTCGACTTTCCGGAAGGATTATTCAAGTCCATATGAATGTAAAATAACCAATACAAAAAACCAGGGTGGATCACCCTGGTTTAGGTAAGAAACTTCAGACAGTTTGCAACGGCTGCTTCTTCTTTTTTTGTTAAGGGAACCAGCGGGAGTCTGACTCCACCAGTTTCAAGACCTTGGATTTTTAAAGCTGCTTTCACAGGAGCTGGGGAAGGGGCGCTGAACATTCCATTGAACACGGGCAACAGTTTTCGATGGAGGTTTCCTGCTTCTTTCCATTTTCCTTCTTCAAAAAGAGAGAGCATCGTTTGCATTTGATTTCCTACGACATGAGAGGAAACCGATATAATGCCGTTTGCCCCGACAGCGTAGGCTGGAAGGGTCAAATGATCATCTCCACTGTAAATGGAAAATTGATCATCCGTGAATGCACGAATTTTTGCCATTCCTTCTAAATCTCCGGTGGCTTCTTTTAAAGAAACGATGTTTTCGATCTTAGAAAGTTCCATAATGGTTTCGGGTTGGATTCGTACGACCGACCTTCCTGGAACATTATAAATCATGACAGGAAGTTTCACGGAACCCGCAATGGTTTTAAAATGTTGATAGAGACCGTCTTGGTTCGGTTTATTATAGTAAGGTGCGACTAGCATGATCGCATCTACGCCTGTGGCTTCAGCTCTTTTGGATAATTTTATAGATGATTCTGTGCTATTGCTTCCAGTTCCTGCTATGACTGGCACACGCCCAGCGACTGTTTTCACGACATGGCTCCATAAGCTTACTTTTTCATCCGCCGTCAATGTCGGAGATTCCCCCGTCGTTCCAGCAATGACAAGTCCGTCGCTTCCATTTTTCAATAAATATTCGACCAGCTCTGTTGTTTTGCCGAAATCAATCTCACCATGGCGATCGAACGGTGTCACCATGGCTGTCAAAACCTTTCCGAAATTCATGACAGTTTTTCCCCTTTCTTAGGTGCTTTGCTCAATCGGAAAGTTTTATGGAGTGCATTCACCGCTTCTATAAGATCTTCTTCCTTGACCAGTACCCAGATCGTCGTATGGGAATCGGCGGATTGGAGAATCTGAATTCCCCTGTCGGTCAGTGTTTGCACGATTTCTGCAGTTACCCCGGGGATTCCTGTGATTCCAGCTCCGACTGTGGAAACTTTTGCACAGCCTTCTCTAACTTCTGGTTCATAACCGAGATCCTCAAGAATCTGGATCGCTTTTTCTGTAAAGATGTGGTTGATGGTGTAAAGGACACCGCTAGGAGATATATTGATGAAGTCTACGGAAATGTTGGCCGAAGCCATGGATTTGAATACATCGGATTGTAGTTTGGAAGGGTCTTCTTTCGATTGAACTTTGATTTGCGTGAGGCCATCCATATGAGCAATTCCAGTTACAGTGCGTTCTGATATGTCTCTTCCTGTTCGATCTTCTTTCGTTCCTGTGACAAGCGTCCCGGGAAGGTCAGAGTATGTGGAGCGGACACGGATGGGGACCTTCGCATACATGGCAATTTCTACAGCCCTTGGATGGATGACTTTCGCTCCTTGGTAGGCCAAGTTGCATATCTCATTGTATGTGATGGTGTTCAGTGGTCTCGCTTCCTGTACCAGTCTTGGATCGGCGGTCATGATGCCCTCTACATCTGTGAAAATATCGATGAAGTCGGAATGTAAAGCCGCTCCTAAAGCAGCCGCCGTTGTGTCACTGCCCCCACGGCCAATCGTTGTAACTTCTCCATGAATGGTTTGACCTTGGAATCCTGCAACGACAACGACTTCATGTTTCTTCAGTTCTTCTAATATCCTGCCAGGGTTTACTTGAGTAATTTTAGCTTTTGTAAAATCTCCGTTGGTCTTAATCCCTGCTTGTGCTCCTGTTAACGAGACGGCTTTAACACCAGCGAGATTCAGCTCATGGGCAAAAACGATCGAAGAAATCGTCTCCCCGCATGACATCATCAAATCCTGCTCTCTTGGCGAAACGTTTGTTTTAGGAAAGTCAATTAGCCCGAGTAATGTATCTGTTGCATATGGACTACCTTTTCTCCCCATAGCTGACACGGTAACGACAACTTTAAATCCTTCTTTCAAGCCGTTTTTCACATGGTGGATCGCCCGGGACCGACTCTCCTGGTCCCGGACGGACGTTCCACCGAACTTTTGTACAAGTAGCTTCATTTGGCCACCTCAACTCAATAAAAGTTTACAGCCACTCATTCGCAATCAAGCGCTCTGCAATTTGCACGGAATTCCATGCTGCACCTTTTAACAAGTTATCTGATACAACCCATAAATGGAATCCTTTGTCATCATCAAGATCTTTTCTGATTCTACCGACAAAAATGTCTCGCTTTTCAGCCGCACTTAATGGTGTTGGGTATGTTTGAGTAGAAGGATCGTCTTCGAGAACGATTCCAGGCGCTTCGTTCATCAACTGTTTTACTTCTTCAACCGTAACTCCTTCTTTTTCCACTTCAATATATACACTCTCTGCGTGAGATGTGAAAAATGGGAGGCGCACACAAGTAGCTGCGACAGAAAGATCAGGGGCATGCATGATTTTTTTCGTTTCATTGATCATTTTCATTTCCTCGAATGTATAACCATTATCCTGAAAGACATCAATCTGAGGCAAGGCGTTAAATGCAATCGGATAGTGCTTTTTATCTCCTTTGACAGGAAGAAGATTAGCTTCCAGCTCTTCCCCATTCAAGAAGGATTGAGACTGTTCTCTAAGTTCATCAGCTGCTTCATTCCCCGCTCCCGAAACAGCTTGGTACGTAGATACGATCACTCTGTTCATGCCGAAAGCTTTACGAACCGGTTCAAGAGCAGCTACCATTTGGATGGTCGAACAGTTCGGATTCGCAATGATTCCTTTATGTTCCTTGATGTCTGCTTCATTCACTTCAGGCACCACAAGAGGTACACCTTCTGTCATACGATAAGCACTCGTATTATCGATGACGACGGCACCATGTTTCACAGCTTCTGGAGCCAGTTTCTTAGATACAGAACCTCCTGCAGAAAACAAAGCAATGTCCACACCTTTGAAGCTTTCAGGTGTCGCTTCTTCCAACGTGTATTCTTTCCCATTGAACATCATTTTCAATCCTGCTGATCGACTTGATGAGAGAAGCTTTAAGTTTTCAACAGGAAACTTCCGATCTTCCAACGTCTCCAACATCTTTTGTCCCACGGCCCCAGTCGCCCCGACGACAGCTACATTATATTTTTTCATTTCACTCATATTCGGCATCCTCTCTTGTATATCATTTGTAAGAATAGTAAGACATGTCACTATTTTTGTTATTTTATCATATTTACAAGAACACCTGGTATGAAAAAAAAGAATTAATTCGGATACCTTTCAATTAACACCGGTTGACGCTGCTTTCCTTCAAGAGCTGCTTCAATCGTTTCTGGGATCAACGTCATATCCGCTACTAATGAGTTCGGCTTTTTGAAAGGGTGATCCTGACCTAGAGGCACAAAGTAAATGTTTTTCGTTGCCATGAGACGCATGATGTTCACACCATTCAATCCAAGAGCATCATTTGTTGAAACGGCAATGACAACAGGACTCTCATTCCTCAAGGTCGCCTTAGCTGCCATTAATACAGGCGAATCCGTCAGCGCATTTGCGAATTTACTTGTCGAATTGCCCGTAAGAGGGGCAATGAGCATGCAGTCCAATGGCCTTTTAGGTCCGAGGGGTTCTGCATCAGGAATCGTCAAAATCGGTTCTTCCCCTGTAATTTCCTTTATTTTTTCTAAATGATCGGAAGCATCACCGAAGCGCGTATCCGTTTTTTGTACCGTGTATGATAAAACAGGAACCACAGTGGCGCCGAGGTCGACAAGTTCCTGCATAACAGGAAAAACCTCATGGTACGTACAATGGGACCCCGTTAACCCGAACCCAATCACTTTCCCTTTTAACTTAGACATCAATCATTCTCCTTTCGTGAACCTTCCTGAACAATTCGTGACACGACATCTGCTATGATTCTCCCAGCCGTTTTTGGAGCTACGATTCCCGGCAGACCTGGTGCGAGTAATGCTTTAATCCCACGTTTATCTGCATAACGGAAATCGGTTCCTCCCGGTTTGGATGCAAGATCCAAAATCATTGCATGAGATGGCAGCTGTTTAATAACCGAGGCATCTACGACAAGATGTGGAACGGTATTCAGCAAGATGTCACATGACATATCTGCGTTCTCGATGTCATTCATATCAATCGGTTCCAGGCCCATTTCATAAACCCTTGCTGCTGCTTTTGACGAACGTACTCCAACAGATACTTTGGCACCAAGGTGGTCAAACGTGCGTGCAAGACTCATTCCTACCCTACCAAGACCGAGGACAATAATTTTAGATCCATGAATCGTAAAATCGGTATGTTGAATGATCAACATGAGCGTTCCTTCTACGGTAGGAATAGAATTATAAATGGCAACATCATCCCGGTCCATTAAAGGGATGAGTGTACGATTGGTTTTTGCAGCTAAATCTTTTAAATGATCATTAGCGATTCCAGAAAACACTTGGCAATGGTCGGGTGTTCTTTTCAACCATTCTTCTGACAAATGGATCAGCTGGTTGGAGAAGATCCCTTCAATCTTTCCCTCCGCATCCGTCCCCGGTACAGGAAGGATGATGGCATCCAATTTTTCCACCTGTTCACTTTCAAAGTCAAGGTCAATGGCTTCTCTAAAGCTTTCATTCAGTTGGTCGAACCCAGCCAAATAGACGGTGGCATCCCACTCATTCAACCTTCGAATAAGTTCGATCTGTCGGGCATCGCCCCCTATGACTGCTACATGATATCCTGTTAGCATCCCGGATGTCTCCTTTATCTAGTATCTTATCTCCTTGTATCCTATGCCGGAATGCAGAGTTAGTGATTTCGATTAGCAAACAAAAAACACTGCAGCACAGGCTGCAGTGTTCATCGTTTTTTTAACAGGATCGTTTCCTCACCAATGGTCTCAATTTGACTCCAATCGATCGTCATTTCTTTTTTGTATGATCCAAAACCGATAAATCCGTGATTCATAATGACCAATGACTTGATCACTCCAGAATCGGGATCAATGATCAAGTCCGCTTTTCCGAGAATTCCTAATTTTTCCCCGTTCTCAATATCAATCACTTGTTTTTGGGCTAGAGACTTCATTCTCACTTAGGCTACTCTCCTTCTTCTCTATCTCTCTTCACTCAATAATTTTTGCAGTGAAGCCAGTTTATACCCTTTATCTTTAATTTGTTCAATTAATTTTGGGAGGCTTTCTACTGTCACCTCAGTCGGATGCATAAGGATGGTTGCACCATTATGGACCTTGCCCATGACCCTTGTGATCAGCACATCCGATGTCGGCTTTTTCCAATCGATCGTATCCACGGTCCACAATATGGTTTCCATATTCATTTCATCTGCCGCTTCAACGGTAGCCGTATTAAAGCTTCCAGATGGAGGAGCGAAATACTTCACTTTTTCCTTCGTTAAGGCAAATAATAGTTCATCTGCTTGTTCTAAATTCGCCTTGGCTTGCTCCTTCGTCATTCTTCCCATGTCCTTATGTCTGTAGCCATGACTCCCAATCGTATGCCCTTCTTCTTCAATCATCTGCACGAGGTGTGTAAAATCATTCGCAAAAGCTCCATCAATGAAAAATGTCGCTTTCACCTGTTGCTCATTTAAAATCTCCACCATATCTGGAATGTATTCCTCGCCCCAGGAGACATTGATCAGAAAAGCAACGGCTTCTTTATCGGGATGACCTCTATAGATTGGAGAAGCGGGCAAATCCTCTAAAGAAACCTCAGGCTTAATTAATTTATAGACATACAACTCAGGATTGTACTTGCCGTATTTTTGCATTTTCTTATAGGAGGCTTCAACATCTACTTTACGGCCAACAATCCCGGGTGTCTTTTTCCATACAGAATCGATTTTCGCATCCTGTGCTTCCCATTCAAATTCTTCTTTTTCAGCTTGGATTTTCTGGTAGATGGTATCTTCTTTGTTAACAGTCACGACATGATCCGCAGTCAAAAAAGCCATGCCAAATCCTATAAAAAAACAGAGATTGACGCTGAATAATACAATTAATCTGAAGCTCATGGACCATCACCCCTATTTTATTCTATGGGGCATGTCCTTCTTCTAGACCAACATTACGGGCCATTAACCATTGCTCGCTGCACCGTTTTCCTCACAACAGCATCAAAACCAAATTTAGGCATAAAAAAAAGAGACTGGCAAGCCAGTATCTCTTCTTTACGTAACCATATTAGGATTGTTCAACGTTTTCTTGCTTCTTCTTCTCATCGAGAAGGATCGCTTTTCTAGAAAGGTTGATTCTTCCCTGGTTATCGATTTCTTTGACCTTCACTTTAATCGTATCACCAAGGGAAACAATGTCTTCCACTTTTCCAATGCGCTCTTCAGCCATTTCAGAAATATGCACAAGACCTTCTTTTCCTTTGAATAGCTCAACGAAAGCACCGAACTTCTCGATACGCTTCACTTTACCATCGTAAACTTCTCCGACTTCTACTTCACGAACGATATCCTCGATAATTTTCTGAGCTGATGCATTCATGCTGGCATCTGTAGAAGAAATGAACACGGTACCATCCTGTTCAATATCGATCTTCACACCCGTATCATCAATAATTTGGTTGATTTGTTTTCCGCTCGGTCCAATGACATCACGGATCTTGTCTGGGTTGATCTTCATCGTCATGATCTTCGGGGCATGTGCTGAAAGTTCTTGGCGTGTTTCAGGCATCGTCTCAAGCATATGTCCAAGGATTTCCATGCGTCCTTTTTTCGCTTGAGATAATGCTTCTTCAAGAATTTCTCTGGAGAGACCTTCAATCTTGATATCCATTTGAAGGGCCGTTACACCTTTTTCAGTACCGGCAACTTTGAAGTCCATGTCTCCAAGAGCATCTTCCATCCCTTGAATATCTGTAAGAATGGTATAATCATCGCCTGATTTCACAAGACCCATCGCAATTCCAGCTACAGGTGCTTTAATTGGAACACCAGCATCCATCATAGCAAGCGTACTTGCACAAATACTCGCTTGAGAGGTAGAACCGTTCGATTCTAGAACTTCAGAAACTAGTCGGATGGTGTAAGGGAATTCATTCTCAGAAGGAATGACCACTTCAAGCGCACGTTCACCAAGTGCACCGTGCCCAATTTCACGACGACCAGGTCCACGGATCGGACCAGTTTCTCCGACAGAGAATTTAGGGAAGTTGTAATGGTGCATGAAACGCTTGGACTCTTCAAGATCAAGACCATCGAGGATTTGAACATCTCCAAGAGCTCCAAGAGTACAAACACTCAGCGCTTGCGTTTGACCACGTGTGAACAGTCCAGAACCGTGTGTACGAGGAAGCAATCCTACACGTGATGTAAGTGAACGGATTTCGTCAACACCACGGCCATCTGGGCGAATTTTATCTTTCGTAATCAGCCGACGCACTTCCGTTTTCACCATATCTTCTAATATCGATCCAACTTGTTTGAGGGTCTCTTCGTCTGCTTCCTGCTCTTCGTAGGAAGCTACAACATCAGCTTTCACTTGTGAAATGGCTTCTTCACGAGCTTTCTTTTCTTCTGTTTTAATGGCTTGAACAATTGCATCTGTCGCCTCTGCTTCGACTTTTTCTTTCAGTTCAGCATCCAGGTCGAACAACTGCACTTCCATCTTCTCACGACCTACGGCTTCAACGATTTCTTCTTGGAAGGCCACTAAACGCTTGATTTCTTCATGTCCAAACATGATGGCTTCGAGCATGTCCTCTTCAGAAACCTCGTTGGCACCAGCTTCAACCATATTGATGGCATCCTTCGTACCTGCTACTGTAAGGTCGATATCACTTTTCTCCTGTTGTTCAACGGTAGGGTTGATGACGAATTCACCATCTACACGTCCAACGATAACGCCTGCAATCGGCCCTTCGAATGGAATATCAGATACACCCAAAGATATGGATGACCCTAACATTGCAGCCATTTCTGAAGAACAATCCTGATCCACACTCATAACGGAGCTGATCACTTGCACATCATTACGGTATCCATCAGGGAACAATGGACGGATCGGACGGTCAATCAGACGGGAAGCAAGGACAGCTTTGTCACTTGGACGACCTTCCCGTTTGATGAATCCTCCCGGGATTTTACCTACTGCGTAAAGACGCTCTTCATAATTTACTGTCAGTGGGAAAAACGGCAGGTCCTTCGGCTCTTTACTACCGGTAGCTGTGGATAGGACAGTCGTATCTCCGTAATGAATGAGTGCTGCACCATTCGCTTGTTTCGCCAACTCGCCAATTTCTACAGAAAAAGTACGACCGGCAACGTCAATGGAAAACACTTGTTTTTCTTCTGCCATAAAGAACTTAACTCCTCTCGATAACTCTTCTTATTTCATTATAAGGGTTTATTGTCAGTTTACACCCTTCTGTATGTAAACATACAGAAAAAGCGGGAATAACTCCCGCTTTTTCCCATACATTAGCGACGCAAGCCAAGGCTCTTGATTAGCTCGCGGTAACGTGTAATGTCCTTATTACGAAGGTAGTTCAATAGGTTACGACGCTTACCTACCATTTTAAGCAATCCACGACGAGAGTGGTGGTCTTGCTTATGAGCACGAAGGTGCTCGTTCAAAGTAGTGATCTGCTCAGTTAGTACAGCGATTTGTACTTCTGGAGATCCTGTGTCGTTGTCATGAGTTTTGTACTCATTGATTAGTTCTTGTTTACGTTCTTGTGTGATAGCCATGATAGCTACACCTCCTGGTAAAATTTAGAATTCCCTTTCCCCGAGCGGACGTCGGAGTTACGTTCCGCCAAGCGAAGGTTCCATATTAAAGAGTACATTTTTTTCGAATGAAATGCAAGGAAAACCCACAAACTCTGATAAAAAACTATGTCTATGTCCTCCAATGAGTTCCATTTCATTCATGCATCTAAAAGTAGAAACGTTAAAATACACGTACCGGTTTTATGAGACCAGTTTTTCGTGGATGCTGCTGGTAAATAGCTAAGACCTCACCGGCGTTCATCACTGTAAATTGCTCTTCATGAATGTGAGGTGGTTTTTCGAATACTTGGCCGTGTTTAATCTTTTCGACTTGTTCATCATCCACCTCCAAGGAGACCATATGGGCGAGTCCCCTCGATAATGGAAGGAGCAATTGTTCTCCAGAGCTTTCATCGACAACCTGTTGGATCTCATCGAAAGTATAGCAGTCTTCCTTTGTAATGTCCGCGGTCTGGGTCCGTACCAATGTTGACATGTGAGCGGCATATCCAAGAGCCCTTCCAATATCTACACAAAGCGTCCTCACATAGGTGCCCTTTGAACAAATCACCCGGAAAGAAAAAGTAAAGGTGTCCCCGTCTTGTTTGGGTTCAGGCTGCATCAATTTGATGTCCTTGATGTGTACTTCCCTTGAAGGTCTCTCCACCTCCATCCCTTCCCTGGCATATTCATAAAGCTTCTTCCCGTTGACTTTTACAGCAGAGTACATTGGTGGTGTCTGAGTAATCCAACCTTGAAAAGTTCCAAGTACCTCGTTGATCGTTTCTTTGGAAATGCGCTCATTTACTGGGGTCTTTTCAACTGTCGCACCTGTTGCATCCTCGGTGTCTGTTGCATAGCCAAGCGTTACAGAAGCTTCATAAACTTTATCGGTGTCTGTCAAAAAAGGAACGATTTTCGTAGCCTTTCCTATACAAAGGGGCAGCACCCCTTCTACTTCTGGGTCAAGGGTTCCCGTATGACCGACCTTTTTTGTTTTCAACATGCCACGGGCCTTACTGACACAGTCATGGGATGTAAAGCCTTTTGGCTTCCATAATGGAAGAATTCCGTCCATTTACCTCTCACCTCAAAACTTTTTATCCTATATAAAATCCGTGCTGAAACAGCACGGATTTTCTTATCAATCTTCCGTATCGTTTAAATCGCGAAGAATCGTTTCAATACGATTTCCTCTTTCGATCGCTTCGTCAAACTCAAACATGATTTCCGGAGTCTTACGAAGACGGATTCGTTGGCCGATCTCGGATCGGATGAACCCTTTCGCTTTTGCAAGACCTATGAGTGTATCATGTTTTTGTTTATCATCACCCAATACAGAAATATAAACTTTCGCTTGTTGTAAATCACCCGTCACTTTCACTTCTGTGACGGTGACGAACCCTACACGTGGATCCTTGATTTTCTTACTGATGATGTCACTCATCTCTTTTTTCATTTGTTCTCCAACGCGGTTCGCTCTTAAATCGTTCATGTATTCTCACCTCTTCTAACCAGACATCATAGCCATTCCTGATGGGTTTCTGTACGTTCAAATTCAGGAAAGGAATCGATGAAAGCCAAAGCTTGCTGCATCGTTTGTTCCGCAATCACTTTATCACTAGCAATCGTGACAAGACCAATCCGAGTTCTCTGCCATAAGTCCTGATATTCAAGTTCACTTACAGCTATGTTGAACTCGTTCCTGAGCCTTGTCATGATGCGTTTTAAAACCGCACGCTTGTTCTTCAGTGATTGCGCATCATAAATGATACCATCCACTTCTGCGCTTACGATCATTTACGTTCGATTTCCTGCATCTCAAATGGTTCAATGATGTCGCCCACTTTAATGTCATTGAAATTCTTAATTGTAATTCCACATTCGTATCCTTGTTGTACTTCTTTTGCATCATCTTTATAGCGTTTCAGCGCATCGATTTCACCTTCGTAAATGACGACACCATCGCGGATGACACGGATACCGGAATTTCGACCGATTTTACCATCTGTAACGTAAGATCCGGCAATTGTACCAATTTTAGATACTTTGAAGATTTCACGGACTTCCACCTGACCGATGATTTTCTCTTCATATTCTGGATCGAGCATCCCTTTCATAGCCGCTTCGATCTCTTCCATAACCTTGTAGATGATGTTGTGAAGACGGATTTCTACATCTTCCGCTTCAGCTGCTTTTCTAGCATTCCCGTCTGGACGGACGTTAAAACCAATAACGATCGCATTAGAAGCAGAAGCAAGTGTAATGTCAGATTCTGTTATGGCACCGACACCTGTGTGAATAATCTTAACTTTCACACCTTCCACTTCAATCTTCTCAAGAGATCCAGCAAGAGCTTCTACTGATCCCTGCACATCGCCTTTAACAATCAGGTTGATTTCTTTAACCTCGCCTTGTTTAATTTGATCAAACAAGTCGTCTAAGCTTACTTTTGCGTTAGAGCCACGGTTTTCTTCCAATTGTTTTTGAGCACGTGCTTCCCCTACAGAGCGCGCTTTCTTTTCATCATCAAAGACTAGGAAGCGGTCGCCTGCCTGAGGAACATTGTTTAACCCTGTGATTTCTACTGGTGTGGAAGGCCCGGCAACTTTTACGCGACGGCCGATATCGTTCACCATAGCACGTACGCGCCCCCAAGTATTCCCCACTACAATGGCGTCACTGACATTTAAGGTACCGTTCTGAACCAGCAATGTGGCTACAGGACCGCGTCCTTTATCCAATTCTGCTTCAATAACCGTACCATAAGCAGCTCGCTCAGGGTTAGCTTTCAATTCTTCCATCTCGGATACAAGACCGATCATTTCAACTAGATCGTCGATACCTTCTCCGTTAACGGCGGACATTTTCACAAAGATCGTTTCTCCACCAAAGTCTTCAGCAATCAGCTCATATTCCATAAGCTCCTGCATCACACGGTCAGGATTCGCGCCTTCTTTATCCATCTTATTGACCGCAACGATAATTGGTACTTCTGCCGCTTTCGCGTGACTGATGGCTTCTTTTGTCTGGGGCATAACTCCATCATCCGCAGCAACAACAAGGATGGCGATATCAGTCACTTGAGCACCACGGGAACGCATGCTTGTAAATGCAGCGTGACCTGGTGTATCAAGGAACGTAATTTTCTTGCCATTGTCTTCGATTTGGTAAGCACCAATATGCTGGGTGATTCCACCCGCTTCGCCTTCCGTCACTTTCGTGTTACGGATCTGGTCAAGAAGCGTCGTTTTTCCGTGGTCTACGTGACCCATGATGGTAACGACAGCAGGGCGGTCCTGCAGATCTTCAGGTTCGTCGTCGAACACCATGTTCTCAATGTCCGTCTCGTCCACAATGACCTCTTCTTCGACTTCTACACCGAATTCCTCACAGATTAATTCAATGGAATCTCCATCAAGTTCCTGGTTAATGGTAGCCATTGTGCCTAGGAACATAAGCTTTTTGATGATTTCTGAAGAGTCCTTGTTCAGTTTTTCTGCAAGCTCTCCAACCGTGAGGCTGCCTGAATAAGTGATTTTTTCAGGTGTCTGCTTTTTAGACTTTTTAGGTGCTTGCTGCGCTGCAGGTTTGTTGTTCTTCTGGTTGTTGTTTCTCTGCTTTTTGTTTGCCTGCTTCTTGTTATTATTAGGTTTTTGGGACTTCGCTTTATTCTGGTTTTGACCTTTGGAAGCTTGCCCTTTCCCAAATGCCTGATCCAGCTTCTTCGCTGCATCCTCCTCCAAAGTGGACATATGGTTGTTCACTTCAATATTCAGATTTTGCAGTTTTTGAATGACTTGTTTACTAGATAGTTCATTTTTCTTTGCATATTCGTATACGCGCATTTTACTCATAAAATCTTCACCCCCGAATAGATTCATCGAGTAGCGATTGCAACTTTTTCGCAAATCCTTGGTCAAGAACTGCGATCGCGACTCTCCCTGCCTTTCCGATAGCCTGAGATAATGTATCTCGATCATCGACTTCATAGCAAGGTATTTCATAGAAGCTGCATTTATCTGTCAGCTTCTTCTTTGTTTGTTTCCCTGTGTCATTGGCAATGAGAACAAGCTTAGCTTTTCTTTTTTGAATGTCGCGTACGATCGATTCCTCACCGAGCGTACATTTACCGGCTCTTACTGCCAGTCCTAACAGATTCAAATAGCTGCCACTCATGATGGGTCAGCCTCCACTTTTGCTCTCAATTCTTCATAGATGTTGTCATCCACCTTCGTTTTAAGGTGACGGTTTAACACCTGCTGCTTTTCCGCCTGCTCAATAACTTGGAGATCTTTCATGAGATAGGCTCCTCGCCCATTCTTTTTTCCTGTGTCGTCCACAAAAACCTCTCCCTCTTTATTGCGAACTACACGGATCAATTGCTGTTTAGGAACCATCTCTTGAGTGACGACACATTTTCTTAATGGTTGTTTTTTGGAACGGGTCATCGTTCTTCCCCCTCCTTAATCTTCAGACAGTTCTTCGTCAAAAACGTCTTCATCTTCCATATCGGCTTCTTCTGTAGATAGAAGACCTTGTTCACGTGCTTCACTTTCACTCTTAATATCGATCTTCCATCCTGTCAATTTAGCCGCAAGACGAGCGTTTTGACCACGTTTACCAATGGCCAGTGATAGTTGGTAATCAGGAACGATCACCGTTGTCGCCTTATCTTCTTCATCTACAAGGACTTCTACGACCTTAGAAGGGCTCAAGGCATTCGACACATATTCAACAGGGTCTTCAGACCATTGAACGATATCGATTTTTTCACCCTTCAGTTCGTTGACGATGGCCTGCACACGCTGACCTCTTTGACCTACACAAGAGCCGACTGGATCGATCTCTTGATCTTCAGCATAAACGGAAATCTTTGAACGGTCCCCTGCTTCACGGGCTACAGACATGACTTCGACAGTACCGTCATAAATTTCAGGTACTTCCATCTCAAACAAGCGCTTCAAGAGCCCCGGGTGTGTACGGGAAACATAAATGTGTGGACCTTTGTTGCTGTTCTCTACCTTCGTCACAAATACTTTGAGACGGTCATGCACTTCATAGGTTTCCGTCGGCATTTGCTCCCCTTCTGGAAGACGAGCTTCAATTTTACCTAGATTCACATAGACGAAGCGGGGATCTTTCCTTTGGATGATTCCTGTCATGACATCCTCTTCACGATCGACATACTCACCGTAAATGATGCCTCGCTCTGCTTCACGGACACGCTGCGTAACAACTTGCTTAGCCGCTTGGGCTGCGATACGGCCGAAGTCCATAGGTGTCACTTCCACCTCGATGACATCTTCAATCTCATAGTTCGGATCGATGTCATTCGCTTCTTCTAAAGAAATCTCCTGCTGCGGATCCATGACTTCTTCAACAATTTCTTTTCGCGCAAGGACTTTCATGGCACTTTCTTCTTCATTAATATCCACGCGTACGTTCGTTGCGGAATTGAAGTTTTTCTTATAAGCAGAAATCAATGCTGCTTCAAGAGCTTCCAATAAAAGATTTTTGTCGATGCCTTTTTCCTTCTCTAAATAATTCATGGCATCAAATAGTTCACTACTCAACAGTTTTCTCCCCCTTAATTAAACGTAACAGCTAAATTCGCTTTCGCTATTTTTTGATATGGTACTTCCAGTTGTTTCTTACGTGTCTTAATACGAATTTCAACGGTTGCTACGGAATTTTCAAAGGACTTCAGTGTCCCTTCAAACTCCTTTTCCCCATCAATCGGTTCATATAGTTTCATGTACACATATTCACCGACGAACTTTTCAAAGTCTGCTTCTGTCTTTAAAGGACGTTCCGCTCCAGGTGATGCAACTTCCAGAAAGTACGGAATTTCAATAGGATCTTCTTCATCTAATTTTTCACTCAATTGTTCAGACACTTGTCCGCATTCTTCTATGTCCACACCGCCTTCTTTATCAATGAAGACGCGAAGGTACCAGTTCTGACCTTCTTTCTTGTACTCAATATCCACAAGTTCAAGGTTCATATCCTCAAGGATCGGCTGGACAAGACGTTCTGTAACGGATGTAACATGATTGCTCATGCTCTTCCCTCCTTCGAACACAATATAATGGTTAGTACTTATTATTATGGGATGTATTCGCTTATTTCATTAAGTAACAGGGTTTTGAATTACAAGTACCATGAGAAACCGCTATGACATAGATCATAGCGGTTCGTCTCGCGGGTACTAAAACCCCTCATGCATCGAAGTTTCTCCACAAGCAAGAGGCTAGAATATGACGAAAGAGTGGGTTGCCCCACTCTTTCGTCGTTCGTATCACTCTTCTCACCATAAAAAATATATCATAGATGCGTTTTCTATGCAACAAAGGAAGAAATCAACAGCTTTTCCTACACCCTACTCTGAGTAGTGCTGGGAAATTAGAAAAGAGACAGTTGGTTTTCATCTGGCATTCCTTCTAAGCATCCGAAGTTATCCAGGTACTCGAGAACGGTTTTGGAAATACGGCTTCGCTCCCTCAAGTCCTGCTTAGATAGGAATTCGCCTTCTTTTCTTGCATTGACGATGTTGATGGCTGCGTTCGTGCCTAAGCCATCGACCGCATTAAACGGTGGAATAAGCTCATTGCCTTCTACAAGAAAGTCCGTAGCACTGGAGCGGTACAGGTCTACGTTTTTAAACCCATATCCTCTTTCACACATTTCAAGGGAAAGCTCCAGCACGGTCATTAAACTCTTTTCCTTCGGAGTAGCATCAAAGCCTTTTTCCTGAATCTCTTTCATACGCTTACGGATGGCTTCGGAGCCTTTCATCATTGTTTCCAATTCGAAATCGCTCGCCCTGACGGTGAAATAAGCCGCATAGAAATAAATCGGATAGTGGACTTTGAAATACGCAATTCTTACAGCCATCAATACATAGGCCGCTGCGTGTGCTTTCGGGAACATGTACTTGATTTTCTTACAAGAATCAATGTACCAGTCCGGTACGCCGTGTTTTTTCATTTCTTCGATCCACTCATCTTGAAGTCCTCGGCCCTTACGAACGAATTCCATGATCTTAAAGGCAAGGGAAGGATCGAGACCTTTATGCATGAGGTACACCATGATATCGTCACGACACCCGATTACCTCGGGTAGTGTACATATGCCGTCATTAATCAGCTGTTCGGCATTTCCAAGCCATACGTCCGTTCCGTGTGAGAGGCCGGAAATGATGACGAGTTCTGCAAATGTCTTCGGCTTCGTATCTTCAAGCATCTGCCGAACAAACCTTGTACCAAACTCCGGTACCCCGAGAGTCCCGGTTTTACACATAATCTGATCCGCCGTCACTCCGAGTGCTTCGGGACCGCTGAAAATCTTCATTACTTCAGGGTCATCGACAGGGATTTCCTTCTGATTGATCCCACTGAGGTCCTGCAGCATACGAATGACGGTCGGGTCATCGTGTCCAAGTATATCCAGTTTTAAAAGGTTGTCGTGAATGGAGTGGAAATCGAAGTGCGTCGTCTTCCACTCTGATTTCGTATCATCCGCTGGAAACTGGATCGGTGAGAAATCATAGATCTCCATATCATCAGGTACTACGATAATTCCGCCAGGGTGCTGTCCGCTTGTCCTTTTTACACCAGTACATCCGTGAACGAGACGGTCAATTTCAGCATTTTTATATAGCAGCTGATGATCTCCCGCGTATCCTTTTACATACCCGTACGCAGTCTTTTCAGCAATCGTACCAATCGTTCCGGCACGGAATACACTATCTTCCCCGAACAATTCTTTCGTATAGTTGTGCGCATGTGGCTGATACTCTCCAGAGAAGTTCAAGTCGATATCCGGAACTTTATCCCCTTTAAAACCGAGGAACGTTTCAAATGGAATGTCCTGACCGTCTTTCGTTAGAGAGGTACCACATTCCGGACAGTCTTTTTCCTCAAGGTCAAATCCGCTTCCGACCGATCCGTCTGTAAAGAATTCATTATATTGACATGATGGACACACGTAATGCGGTGGCAGAGGGTTCACTTCTGTAATGTCTGTCATCGTGGCAACGAAGGACGATCCGACAGAACCACGTGAACCAACGAGATAACCATCTTCCAGAGACTTGGTTACAAGTTTCTGTGAAATAAGATAGATAACCGCGAATCCGTTTCCGATGATACTGTCGAGTTCTTTTTCCAAACGCTTGACGATCAAGTCAGGAATAGGCTCTCCGTAAATGCTCCGTGCTTTGTTGTAGGACATTTCACGGATCTCCTGGTCCGCCCCTTCGATGTTGGGCGTGTATAAATCATCCTTCACCGGAGAAACTTCACCGATCTGTTCAGAAATTTTATGGGTGTTCGTTACGACTAACTCTGTGGCTTTGTCTTTTCCTAAGAAACCAAGCTCATCAATCATTTCATTCGTCGTTTTAAAGTGAACCTCCGGCAATGTCTGCCTGTTCAGCGGGTTCCCGTTTTGGGATGAAATAAGAATTTGACGGTACTGCTTTTCATGAGGCTCTACGTAGTGAGTGTTTCCTGTAGCCACCACTGTTTTTCCCATTCGCTCCGCCATAGCGACAAGCCTTTTCAAAATATCGAGAATTTGCGCTTCGGTCTGAACTAGATCTTTTTCCACTAAGTGATAATAGTTCCCTGGCGGCTGAATTTCGATGTAATCATAGAATTCAGCCACTTTCTCTGCCTCTTCCTCAGATTTCTGCATCATCGTTTCAAAAACTTCGCCTTTATCACAGCCAGAACCGACAAGGATTCCCTCACGGTTCTTCGCGAGAAGGGAGCGTGGGACGCGGGGCACACGATAGAAGTAATTGACATGCGCTTCTGATACGAGACGATAGATGTTTTTTAGTCCCGTGCTGTTAGTGGCAAGCAATGTACAATGGGAAGGTCGTGAACGTTGATACGCTTTCCCCTCACCCATATAATCGTTCAGGTTTTTATGGTTCGTAATCTCTTTTTCCATGGCTCGTTTCACGAGTTTCCATAGTAAATAACCTGTTGCTTCGGCATCATAAATCGCCCGGTGGTGCTGGGTCAACTCAATATCGAATTTCTTACAAAGCGTATTTAAACGGTGGTTTTTTAATTCCGGAACGAGAAAACGAGCGAGCTCTAACGTGTCAATCACTGGATTCGTAGACTTCTCCAGTCCGATTTTCTGATAACCGGCATTCAAAAACCCCATATCGAAACTGGCGTTGTGAGCGACAAGGATGTCTTCTCCCGTCCATTCATGGAAGTCCTTGAGTACCTGTTCAATTTCCGGGGCATCCTTGACCATGTCATCCGTGATTCCCGTAAGGTCAATCGTTGTCTGAGACAAAGCTTGATGCGGGTTGGCGAAAGATTCAAATCGATCGATGATTTCTCCACCCTGTATTTTGACGGCAGCTAGTTCTATGATCTTATCGTAAACCGCGGATAGTCCTGTAGTCTCGACGTCAAAAACGACGTACACGGCATCCTCAAGGTCCCGGTCCTGTTCCTCATACGCAATCGGGACTCCGTCATCTACTAAGTTCGCTTCCACCCCATAAATGATTTTCACACCA
This sequence comes from Halobacillus litoralis, assembly GCF_009856415.1. Taxonomy (GTDB): domain Bacteria; phylum Bacillota; class Bacilli; order Bacillales; family Halobacillaceae; genus Halobacillus; species Halobacillus litoralis_C. The sequence goes on from NZ_WMEZ01000001.1 coordinate 780,071, forward strand.
TTTTTCTGACCTGCAGCATGAGCATCCGGATAAGCTTGAACGACCGCATGGTCTGTAATGGCAATCGCTTCGTGTCCCCAATCTGCTGCTTGCTTGATCAGACGGGAGGGGGAAACAGGTGCATCCATCGCACTCATGGTGGTATGGGCGTGCAATTCGATCCTCTTCTCCCCATCAGGTGCTTTATCTTCTCGTAATTTCGGTTTCACTTCATTGATATCGTTGGCCATCATCGTCAATTCGTTCGTGAAATTATCTGTTTGGATGCCACCACGCGCTTTGATCCACATGCCTTCTTTCACATGCTTAAACAGTTCCGCATGATCGTCACCGCGTGAGAACATTTTGATGGAAAAGGAATCCGTATAATCCGTCACTTTCAAAAGTAATAAATGACGTCCGGAGCGAAGTTCTTTGATTTCGACATCGAAAATATAGCCCTGGACAGCAATCTTCTTTTCTTCCTCCTGGATTTCCTCCATCGGGATGATGTCATCTTGAATTTTGTAACCAATTTCAAGCGGCCCTTTTGGTTTGGAGTCGTCTTTATCTTTGGATCTTTCCTCTTGTTCTTTCACTGCTTGCTGAACAAGGATTTTATCCTCTTTCTGACGTTCTTCCTGGAAACGTTTGATTTCTTCCTTCTCTTCTTTCACTCGTGTAGAAAGCATAAAAGATGGAAGACCACATTTGAGGCAAAAGCTTTTCAATGGTTCTTCTAATTTTTTTTGAATGGCATGGCTTTCAGCTAAGTTCCTGCAAGTTAACATCACCTTATTTCCATTCACTTCAGGTTGCTGCTCCATCAGTAAGTCTTTATAGCTGGGCGTTAGGTTCGTTAATGTTTTGATGAAACTTTGCCAGTACTCCATGACGTCATTCGCTGATAGTTCTTTTTCTGTTGTTTCAATCGTCCATGAGACGTCTGCAATAGAACGGAAAGTCGCTACAAGTTTACTCGTAAATAAATCATAGACAGAAGGAGGCAGTGGTTTCGGCATTAGAAAATGGAAATGCCATAATTTTTGTTCGCGGTAAACCACCAGCTTCTGCATACTGCTGTCTTCAAAGTGAGGCTCTATTAGATCATGCGGGAACTGAATCTGCTCCAGCAAATAGTGCATTTTTTCTTTGTTGCTCACACTCAAACGGAATTCCTCCTCTTTCCTAACCCAACACCTGACATGGAAAAACCCTTGCTCTTTCCTTTAGCAAGGGTATAGTTTTCCATAAAAGATATTAGGCTTTGTACCAGTTCTTAATATATTCTAAGACTTCACTAGTTTCTAATTCATTCTGATCGCCCGTTGCACGTTCCTTCACTTCCACAACGCCTTCCCCGGCACGCTTTCCTACCGTGATCCTTACGGGTACACCGAAAAGGTCGCTGTCGGCAAATTTTACGCCGGCACGTTCTTTACGATCATCATATAAGACTTCGATCCCTGCATCAAGCAGTGTGTCATATAATTGATCTGCCAATTCTTTCTGTTCCTCTTTTTTAGGATTCAATGAAAGCAGATGGACTTGATATGGGGCGATATTCTTCGGCCACGTAATCCCTCTTTCATCATGGTATTGTTCTACAATCGCTGCAAGCGTACGGGATACGCCGATACCGTAGGATCCCATGATCATTGTCTTTGCTTTTCCTTGATCATTAAGGAAAGTCGCATTCATACGCTCGGAATAAAATTCACCCAGCTTGAAGACATGTCCCACTTCAATGCCTCGGGCAAACTTGATGATCCCCTCTCCATCCGGTGATGGATCTCCTTCTTCGATAAACCGTAAATCGGCATAAGACTTGACCTCAAAGTCTCTCTCAGGTGTTGCATTCTTAAAGTGGTAGCCTTCTTCATTAGCTCCACATGATACGTTCACCAAGGCTTCTACCGCATGATCGGCGACAACTTCCACTTCTTCAGGTACTCCAATTGGTCCAAGAGAACCAAACCCTGAACCTAGCAGACGCTTCGTATCTTCCTCTGAAGCCAGTTCAACCATATCTGCATCATAAAGGTTCTTAAGCTTAACATCGTTCACTTCATGATCTCCGCGGGTAAGGGCTAGAACAAATTGTTCATCGACTTGGAAAAGGATTGACTTGATGCCCTCTTGTAAATCGTGTCCCAGGAATTCGGCAACATCCTTCATTGTCTTTTGGCCTGGTGTTTCGACTTTCTCCAACGTTTGAGGAGTCGCTGAGGACTTTTCATACGTAGCGACGACCGGAGCCATTTCAATGTTCGCAGCATAACGAGAAGTATCGGAATAGGCAATGACATCTTCGCCCACTTCAGATAAAACCATGAACTCATGGGTATCTTTCCCGCCCATGGCTCCAGAGTCTGCGATGACGGCACGGAAGTTCAAGCCGCAGCGTCTAAATACATTCGAGTAGGCTTCGAACATCTTGTTATAGGTTTCATCAAGGCTTTCATAGGATTCATTGAAAGAATAAGCATCTTTCATTAAAAACTCTCTTCCGCGTAAAAGACCGAAGCGAGGACGGGCTTCATCACGGAATTTGTTTTGAATTTGGAAAACCGTCAAAGGAAGTTGTTTATAACTTTTCACTTCATGGCGTACGAGGCTTGTGATGACTTCCTCGTGGGTCGCTCCGAGGGCGAACTCACGATTGTGGCGGTCATTCAAACGCATCAGTTCAGAACCAAACGTCGTCCAACGCCCTGTTTCTTTCCAAAGTTCTGACGGCTCAAGAGCAGGCATCGACATTTCGTGAGCACCGATTTTCTCCATCTCTTCCCGAACGATATTTTCAACTTTGCTCAACACGCGGCGGCCGATCGGCAGGAAGCTATAGATGCCGGATGCAATCTGGCGTATGTAACCCGCACGAACGAGGAGCTGGTGGCTCTTAATTTCAGCATCGGCAGGATTTTCTTTCAGGGTAGGGATTAACATATGACTTTGTCTCATAACATGCACCTCAGTTCTATTTAATCAAAGTTTATAAAAGGAGGAAATCGCTAGTCTCAAAGATTCCACTTCTTTTTGACGTTAATAAAAAGAAGCCAGAAGCCTAGGAATCACCGATCACCTCAGGACTTCCAGCTATAATTAATCACAAGAATAAACGTTGGATATCGTTCCAAGTGACGACGAGCATCAATAACATAAGTAATGCAAACCCGATGAAATGAACGATTCCTTCTTTTTGAGGATCGATCGGTTTTCCTCTGAGGCCTTCAAGCCCTACGAATAAGAGACGTCCTCCATCTAAAGCCGGGAGTGGAAGCAAGTTTACTATGCCCAGGTTGATACTTAAGATGGATGTCCACATGACGAAATTCGTAAATCCGGTGCGGACGACCTGGTCTGTCGCATCATAAATTCCAACAGGTCCTGAAAGCATATCTAATGAAAATTGTCCTGTCACTAATTTACCTAGATTCGTTAAAATCAATGCGGACCACTCATAAGTCTGAGTAAATCCAAACGTCAATTTTCTCGCAAAAGACTCTTCAAAAGCTCGGGTGACACCTATTTGGCCGATGGTTACATCTCTGTTCTCTATGGCTGCAGGTGTGACATCGAATTGTTGAGTCGCCCCTTCACGATTTACCGTCAATGTTACCTCTTCATCCGGGTGGGCATAAATAATCGTCGTGAACTCTTCCCACGTATTGACGGATTCACCATCAACGGCAACAACTTCATCACCAGCCTGCAGGCCCGCCTGTGAGGCTGGGGAGTTCTCTTGGATTTCTCCAAGTTTCGCTTCGTTCGCAGGAACCCCTTGGATAAAACCAAGAATCATGAACAAAACAATAGCCAAGACGAAGTTCATCATTGGTCCTGCGAAAAGCTGCATCGCACGTTGCGGAACAGATTTTGATGCGAATTGACGGTTGTAAGGAGCAATTTGTGTTTCTTTTTCATCCATGACGAACATCGCTTTCGGGTCAACTTCAAAGAAGAGTTTTTCATCTTCATCGATTTCATAACCTTCAATGACAAGGCGATGATCTAAATCCGCGCGTTCGACTTCAATGACACGCGCATGCGGATGCTTGTCTTTATTGTTTACAATGATTTTATTTACTTTTCCTGCTTCATTGAATTCAAGCCCGATATGGTGGCCCGCTTTCAATTCTACGATTTCGGGATCTTCACCTGCAACTCGAACATAGCCCCCAATGGGAAGAAGACGGATGGTATAAAGAGTTTCATTCCGAGTGAATGCAAAAATCTTAGGTCCAAATCCTATCGCAAATTCCCTTGCCAGCATTCCCGACCGTTTGGCAAATATGAGATGCCCCCACTCATGTACGAACACCAAAAGTCCGAACATAAGAATAAATGCAACCACTGTAGTCAAATGAAGCACCTTCCTTTTTTAGCTCTAATCGTCCTATAGGATGTATAGCGGAAGTGAACCATCATCGTTAGACGGTCTTATAAACTTCTCCAACAACCAGAGCTCTTAATTTATTTGGAAACGAACTCTTTCCCTCGTTTCCTTATCAATAGAAATTATGGTAGACAAGTCAGGGTTATGAATCCTGTCATGCTTTTCTAATGCTTGTTCGATGTATTTCTCAATATCAAGAAAAGAAATTTTACCTTCAAGGAACTGTTGGACAGCTTCTTCGTTTGCCGCATTCAAGACAGTCGGCATGGAGCCGCCTGCTTTCCCTGCTTCAAATGCCATTCTCAAACAAGGAAATCGATCCATGTCCATCTTTTGAAAATTCAAAGTGGCGATCTCTTCCAAATTCAAGTTTTTAGTAATCGGAAGTTCTTTCCGTTCAGGGAAAGTCAATGCGTATTGAATGGGCACTTTCATATCCGGTGTTCCCAGCTGAGCAATGACATTACGGTCCACATATTCCACCATAGAATGGATAACACTTTCTCTATGAAGAATAACATGGATCTGGTCATAAGGTACATCGAAAAGCCAATGGGCCTCGATTACTTCTAGCCCTTTATTCATCATCGAGGCAGAATCGATCGTGATTTTCGCTCCCATCTTCCAATTCGGATGATTCAATGCGTCATCGACCGTTACTCCGACAAGCTCTTCCCTTGTTTGGTCCCGGAAGCTACCACCAGAAGCGGTAATGATGAGCTTATTAATGTCTTTCCTCTGTTCACCGTTCAGAGCTTGGAAAATAGCCGAATGCTCACTGTCAACAGGGAGCAGGTCGACATTATGTTTTTTAGCTTCTTCCATGACTAGATGACCTGCCGTCACAAGCGTTTCCTTATTCGCAATCGCGATTTGCTTTTTCGATTGAATCGCTTTTAAAGTAGCCGGTAAGCCAATACTCCCCATGACTGCATTCACGACCACATCTACAGGTTCGGCTACACTCGCCTCAATTAAACCCTCTCCACCACAAAGAATCTGTGGGTGGGCCATTTCTTTTTCAAGCTTTCTCTTCGTTTCTTCATCTTGAACGACGATCAAGGAAGGTTTGAATTCTTGGATCAGAGGAAGAGCTTTTTCGACGTTTCTACCAAACCCCATGGCATATAAAGAAAATTGATCTGGGTGCAAACGAAGGACATCAAGGGTTTGAATCCCAATCGAACCCGTTGCCCCAAGTAAGGATACTTGCTTCATTGTTCCATGGCCCCTCTCTCCTATGAAATAAAGTTAATCAAATGCAGGATCGGTAAAATGAAGATCAGACTGTCAAACCGATCCAATACACCTCCGTGCCCGGGCAAGATTTTCCCGGAATCTTTGACCGCATAGTGTCGCTTAAATGCAGATTCCACAAGGTCCCCGATCTGCCCTGCAATCGATACAAGTACAGTTACGAGTAAAACGATGATCATCGAATGCTCAAGAGGATGGACCAACTGGAAAATCACTGCAACTATACAGGCGAGGATGATTCCTCCGACAGATCCCTCAATCGTTTTCTTCGGGCTGATTTGCGGCCAAAGCTTATGTTTGCCTAAAGCACGACCGAACAGGTAGGCGCCTGTGTCTGTTGCCCAAACGACAAATAATGCAAAGAAGATATATTCCAGCCCTTCTTCTCGTGTCTCGATCAGATAATTGAATCCCATTCCAATATAGATGGCTGATAATAAAAGAAATCCAGCATCATCAAAAGTGAAACGGTTTTTGACGAGCACCGTGTAACTCAACAGTACAAGTACCGCAAGTAATGTAATCTCGGATTTTGTAATGATATCCCCTGAAGTGATGGATTCATCGAACACCTCATACGGAAACATAAGGGCCCACATAAGAAGCAGGCCAAGTCCAGAGGCTACCGAATAACGGGCAATTTTTTTCATACGCACCAATTCAAGTAGGGCGATGCTTGCAATAATATACACAAATGCCTTAAAAGGCCATCCTCCCAACATGACGATCGGAAGGAAGATGAGTGCTGCAACGATGGCTGTAATTGTTCTTTGTTTCATAAGTCTTTTTCACACCTTATACTCCGCCGAAACGACGTTTACGATTTTGGAAGTCATAAAGAGCTTTTTCAAAATGACTTTCATCAAAGTCCGGCCAATATACTTCTGTAAACCAGAATTCAGCATAGGCCAGCTGCCATAATAAGAAGTTTGACAACCTTTGTTCTCCACTCGTCCGGATAAGCAGATCAGGTTCAATCAACTCTGACGTGTACAATTCCTGAGAGAACATGGATTCATCAATATCTGAAATATCCACTTCTCCTTCTTGTACTCTAGAAGCAATTTGCTTGACTGCATGCACCATCTCAAAACGGCTTCCATAGTTTAGCGCAAAATTGAGGATCAGCCCATCATTGTCCTTCGTTTTTTCCATCGCTTCTTTGACAGCCTTTTGGGTATGCGCAGGCAACACGTCAAAATCGCCGATGGTCCGGACTTGGACATTTCGCTCGATCAGTTCAGGCAAATATGTACTTAGAAAATCGACAGGAAGCTTCATTAGGAAGTCTACCTCATTTTTCGGGCGTTTCCAATTTTCCGTAGAAAAAGCATAAAGGGTAAGAACCTTCACACCCACATCCGAAGCATATCGAACGATTCTCTTCACAACGCCCATGCCTTCTTTATGACCGGCAATCCGAGGCATTCCTCTGTTCTTCGCCCATCGTCCATTTCCGTCCATGATGATCGCCACATGTTTTGGGATATGGTTTTCTTCAAGGCCTAATGGCTCGGTGCGGGGCTGCTTTTTATCTTTTTTGAATGGAAACTTGATAGGCATGTTCAATCCTCCAGTCCAATTGTTCCATCTATTTATTATATACTAAATCTAATAATAATGCCGAAATCCTCTAAAGGAGGTATACGAAACATAGGCTCAAGGTGCCGCACGGGTTAGTGAGCGCATAATGAAAAGGCCTCTAAGAAGGATAGCTTTTCTTTCCGCTATGGAACGAGTGGCTTGGCACCCAAGCCGAGTGTCACCTCATAGGCTATTCGTCCTTCGATCGAAGGTAAATCCCTGAACTAAAATAAAAACCGCGCTGCCAAACATCTACAGCGCGGCTTGATACACCTTAAGGCATATAGAATTGGAGAATCAAACTTCCATGATTTCCTCTTCTTTTGTTTTTGCAAGTTGATCGATTTTCTCAACGTGCTGATCTGTGACCTTTTGAACGTCATCCTGGTAAGAACGAAGATCATCTTCCGTAAGCTCTCCATCTTTTTCAAGCTTCTTCAGACGGTCGTTGGAATCACGACGGATGTTACGGATTTGTACTTTCGCTTCCTCAGAATACTTTCCGACAACTTTGGCGAGGTCCTTACGACGTTCTTCTGTCAGTGCAGGAATGTTGATTCGTACAACATTACCGTCACTAGAAGGAGACAAGCCTAGGTCCGCTTTCTGGATCGCTTTTTCAATTTCTGCAATTGCACTCTTATCATAAGGTGTAATGACAAGTAAGCGTGGTTCAGGTGCAGAGACTTGTGCTAGTTGATTAAGTGGAGTCGCCGCTCCATAGTAATCCACATACACGTTATCAAGGATTGAAGGATTCGCACGACCTGCACGGACCGTTGCAAGCTGACGAGAAAAAGCTTGTGTGGCTTGTTCCATTTGTTGTTTCGTTTCATTAATTACTGCATCAGACATGATTATTTCCCCCTCACAATTGTTCCAATATTTTCGCCCATTACGGCTTTCTTGATGTTTCCGTCTTCTGTTATTGAGAATACCAATAAATCGATATCGTTGTCCATACATAATGATGAAGCTGTAGAATCCATGACCCCAAGACCTTCGTTCAAAACGTCCATGTAAGAGAGCTGATCGTACTTCACAGCATCTTCATTGGTTTTAGGATCATCTGTATAAACACCGTCTACATTGTTCTTCGCCATTAAGATTACATCCGCTTCCACTTCTGCAGCTCTTAGAGCAGCTGTCGTGTCAGTAGAGAAGTATGGGTTCCCTGTTCCAGCCGCAAAAATGACGACGCGTTTCTTCTCCAGATGACGAATCGCTTTTCTGCGGATGTAAGGTTCCGCTACTTGTCTCATTTCAATGGAAGTTTGGACACGGGTCGGAATCCCTAAGTTTTCCAGACTATCCTGAAGGGCAAGTGAGTTCATAACCGTTGCCAGCATTCCCATATAATCAGCGTTTGCACGATCCATTCCCATCTCGGCTCCTACCTTACCGCGCCAGATGTTTCCACCTCCGACGACGACAGCGACTTCCACACCGAGTTCAGCCACTTCTTTGACCTGACGGGAGACTGATTTAATGATGCTGGGTTCTAGTCCAAACCCTGCTTCTCCACTTAAAGCCTCTCCACTTAGTTTTAATACGATACGACGATAGCGAGCAGTAGTCATAGTTACCTCCCGTGTTTTAACTGTATTCCTCTACATTTTCTTGCACATCGATCTGCAATTATGTAGCGTGTTTGAAAATAGGGAACACCGGAAGTGTCCCCTATTCTTCATGTTCATTATTTTTTAACTTGGTTCATAACTTCATCCGCAAAGTTTTCTTCGCGTTTTTCCATACCTTCACCAACTTCGAAGCGATCGAAACCAGTGATTTGTCCACCAGTAGAGGCTACGAATTGTTTTACTTTCTGGTCTGGATCTTTAACGAAGCTTTGATCAAGCAGGCAGATTTCTTCGAAGAACTTGTTCAAACGGCCTTCGACCATTTTCTCAACGATGTTTTCAGGCTTGCCTTCGTTCATCGCTTGAGTTTTAAGCATTTCACGTTCTTTATCTGCTTCTTCTTGTGGGATTTCGTCACGGGAAACGTAACGAGGGTTTACAGCGGCTACGTGCATGGCAACGTCTTTCGCTGCAGACTCATCTGTGGAGCCTTCAAGGACAGTCAACACACCGATGTTTCCACCCATGTGAAGGTAAGCACCGAATGCATCGTTATCTGTCTTTTCTTTAATGACGAAACGACGAAGGGAAATCTTCTCACCGATTTTCGCTACGCGTTCTGTGATATAGCTGCTAAGTACTTCACCATCACCGTGAAGCTTCTGCTCTAGTGCTTCTTCAACTGTTGCAGGCTTCTGAGAAAGCAAGTGCTGACCAAGGTCTTTAAGCAAGTCTTTGAATTGGTCGTTCTTCGTAACGAAGTCTGTTTCACAGTTCACTTCGAAAAGTACAGCCGTGTTCCCGGAAATTTCGATTGCAGCAGAACCTTCTGCAGCAATACGGTCAGCTTTCTTAGCTGCCTTGGAAATTCCTTTCTCACGTAACCATTCCATTGCTTTGTCCATGTCACCATCAGTTTCAGTGAGTGCTTTCTTACAGTCCATCATTCCAGCACCCGTTTTTTCACGAAGTTCTTTTACCATTTTAGCGTTTACAGCCATTGTAAAGCCTCCTTATTAGTTGCATATAAGTATAGCTCTTGCGTTTTGGGACGCTTGAGCTGTTTCGGATTCTTTAAAAAAGGTGATAAAGGTATACCCCCTTATCACCTTTTGACCCTTCTTACTCTTGAGCAGCTTCTACAGCAGCTTCAGTTTCTTCCGTTGTTTCTGTTTCTTCCCCTTGTTTCGCTTCAAGGACAGCGTCTGCCATCTTAGAAGTCAACAATTTAACGGCACGGATTGCATCATCGTTTGCAGGGATGACATAATCGATTTCGTCTGGGTCACAGTTAGTATCAACGATACCTACAACTGGAATATTCAATTTGTGAGCTTCAGCAATCGCGATGCGCTCTTTACGAGGATCAATGACGAACATTGCGTCCGGAAGGCTCTTCATTTCTTTAATACCGCCTAGGAATTTAACAAGACGATCTTTTTCTTTAAGCATATCGACCGTTTCTTTTTTAGGAAGTACATCGAACGTACCGTCTTCTTCCATGCGCTCAATGTCTTTAAGACGGTTGATACGCTTGCGGATCGTTTCAAAGTTTGTCAGGGTACCACCCAACCAACGTTGGTTGATGTAATACATGCCACAACGAGTCGCCTCGTCACGAACTGTATCCTGAGCTTGTTTTTTAGTACCTACGAAAAGAACGTTACCGCCGTCAGCAGCGACCTCTTTTACATAGTTGTATGCTTCATCAACTTTCTTGACCGTTTTTTGTAGGTCGATGATGTAGATCCCGTTACGCTCCGTGAAGATGTATTTTTTCATCTTTGGATTCCAGCGACGGGTTTGGTGTCCAAAGTGAACACCAGCTTCAAGTAGCTGTTTCATAGAAATTACAGACATGATAGTTCCTCCTGTTTGGTTTTTTTAGTATCCTCCGCCCTTTTCATCTTCTCTAGTGAACTCTATTAAAGAGCAACCTCACATGAGAATCCAAAGGCGTGCGTATTGACACCGTCAGTAAATATATCATAACACACGGGGGCATTCAAGTTTTTTTCATAGGTTTTTGATGAAATTTGAAGAGTAATTCGATTTCCGTCTTCCCTTTATTCAGTGTTCTCGCAATTTCCTCAACACTATACCCCTTTTCCTTCAATTCGAACACCTGTGAATGAAAGGATGGCTGGTAGCTTTCCTTTTCATTCAGGTCAGGCGGGGTGTAGCTGGAGGAAGTATCTTTGTTTGCAGTAATATCCTCTTCGGGCTGGCTGTCTCCTTCTTCCTTTTTCCTTCCCATTAGAGAATATTCAAAGTCTGTGTGACCACTATTCTTTAATACGAGGCTTTCCATTCGTTTATTTTCTTCTTTGATTTCCATTAAATATGAGGTAAAAAGATCCTCGATTTCTGATGCCACTTGTTTTTGTCTCAATTCAAGTTCTTCGGTCTTGCGTACCTTTTTCATCATGATAAACAGTGCAAAGAGCAAAACACCGTCAATGATAAAGCTGAAAATCAATAAAAACACTGTCATTTCTATCCACACCATTCATTTCTGATCCTATTTTCATTCATTCCCCATAGCTTTCACTACGGCGGACTATAATTTCCCCCGCTTTATGAAGTCCATGGGAACTTGGATCTGCATCTCGACCCTTTTTGCTTAACCCTTTTTTTAAGTCTTCTATCCGAATCTCCGTTTCTGATGGGATGAATAAAACAGCTTCCATTTTATCCGGAGAAATGGATATTTTTGCTTCCTTCTGCTTCATACCCTGTCCTCCCTAAACGGTTACCAATTCCTTTAAAGCACTTTTCAGCTTATAAATTGCTTTCGCATGGATTTGGGAGATCCGGGAGGTTGTCAGTTCTAATACCTGACCGATCTCTGTTAATGTGAGCTCTTCATGATAGAAAAGACTGATCACGAGTTGTTCCTTTTCGTTTAATTGCTCAATCTCTCTCGCTAACTCTTCATAATTTTCCTGTTTGATCACCGATTCCGACGGAGTGAATGTTTGATCATCCGGAATCGAATATCCGATCCCTTCTTTATGGTCCTCACTTCCATCACTCGGTTTTTCTTCCATAGAGAGCACATTTGCGAAAAGAGAATCCTTGACTGTCTCTTCTACTTCCTCTCGCGATATGTTCAGAGCCTCAGCAATTTCACTGGAAGTCACCGGGCGTTGCCGCTCCTGCTCCAGCTTTTCTGTCACCTGTTCAATTTTTTTGGATCGGTCTCTCACTGACCTCGGAAGCCAGTCTTCTTTTCGTAAACCATCCATGATCGATCCTCGGATACGGAAGGAAGCATACGTATCAAATTTCAGATCTCTCGTGCGATCAAATTTTTTCAGTGCATCATAAAGCCCTAACATACCTAAACTTCTCACATCATCTTTGCTTACGCTCTTGGGTAAATGAGCGGAGATCCGCTGGACATGGTAGCTTACTAAATAGTCGTACTGCTGTACCAATTGATTTGCGGCCTCTCCATCCTGCTCTTGTGTCCATAGATTCCACCACTGTTGTTCTTGAGGAGATAAACAGCTGGCCATTCCAATCCTCCCCGTCCTTTAGTTGGTTATTATTACTAAGCTATTTACGAGTCTTCATTCAACAATTCTCGCACCATTTTCGATGTTTCTTTTGCATCCATTTCCGCGAATGATGCGGATGGTGCCGAGTCATGATTGTCTTCCAATGTATCACTTTGCGCTGTGACGAAACTCCAAAAAGATCGAAACACGTAAGAGAGTACAAAGAAACTAAAAAAGGCTATGGTTCCCCTGTAGATCGCTGTATCAAAAGTTGTCACTTGAGCGCTGATCGAAGATACGAATAGAAAAGCAAACACAGCCGCACATAAATTCCACAGAAGTGTTCCTTTCATCAAATCACACTTTCTCCTTGATTTACTTTCCTAATATGCAGGTCTGTCGTTTCAGGATTGAATTCGATCGTCCGCCCGCTCTTCCCGCCGACATCTTCAGCCAAAATCGGGATACGGAAAGTTTGAAGGTTCCCTTTTACCGCCTCCACATTTCTCGGCCCGATGCGCATCATGTCATGTGATGAAGTGAATGGAAACATTTGTGCCCCGCCTGCTATTTTCGCTTTTAAACGATAGGAAGATGCTCCAGCATCTGTGAGGGCCGCGATCAGATCTTCGATGGCTGTATCTGCGTACTTTGCTCTTTTCAGCCCTTGCTTTTTCGCAAGAGCAGACGCAGGAAGCATAATATGAGCCATACCCGCCATTTTTTTCAATTCATCATAAAGGACGATTCCGACACAGGACCCAAGCCCAGAAGTACGGATGGAATTCGGAGAGCGAACCATTCCCATATCTCCGATACCAATTCTCACAATCTGGCCTTCCTTAATCATCCGCACGCACTCCTAAGGAAGAAAAAATTTTCTGATAGGAGGGGGGATCTGGAAAAAGGAAGAAATGACCTTCCAAGAAATCATTCCCCCCTCCTTCTCCATCCGTTAGAGAAGTCTTAATGACAATGGCTGCATCACTCACTTGTGAGAGTTCAATCAATCCCATGCTTAAAATAGCTCCCACCATGTCTTGAGAGACCGATGGAACCGTTGATTGAAGATCCAATTCTGTGAAATCACTAAGTGCAGTAAGGTATGTACCGGATAGAATATTCCCTAATTCCTGCAGAGCGGACAAGGCCATTTCAGCATCATCCCTAAAACCTTCAGAAGCGTTGGTCATGCGTTCAACAAATTGATGCGCTTGGGAGGGAGCCATAATAAAGAACATAGTCCCTGGAGCATCCCCTTCCATTCTTTGAAAAATGCTAACCACTTCTTTATCTGCTCCACCAGCAAGATCCATCACCTGATCAAAATCCACCACTTCTACGCCCGGGACATGCATCTCTATTTTCTTATGGAGCAATTTTGATAGAGATGTCGCTGCATGACCTGAGCCTATATTGCCGATTTCTTTCAAGACGTCCAAGTGAACTGGACCAAACCCTTCCGTGAAATTCTTTGGATTAGACATAAAGCTCATTCAACTCATGAACGTCATCTTTGGCAAGAACTTTGTCTAAATTCAACAAAATAAACAGACGCTGATCCATTTTGGATACCCCTTGGATATAATCCACTTCAACCGTACCCACCACTTCTGGCGGGGGTTCAATGTTCTCTTCCTCAAGGTCCAGAACATCGTTTGCCGCATCCACGATCAGCCCGACATTCATTTCATGGATTTTCACTGTAATAATCCTTGTGGCATCGGTATCGTTTACATCTTCGATCCCAAACCTCTCTCTCAAGTCGATGACTGGTGTGACGACACCCCTTAAGTTCAGAACCCCTTTCACGAATGGTTGTGTACCTGGAACGCGGGTGACCGGCATCATCCGCTCGATCGAACCTACGAGATCTACCGGTACGGTGTATTCTTCATCATTGATTTGAAATACGATCACTTTCAGTTTTTTGTTATCTTCTGCCACTTCCTGTTTCCTCCTTCGTTACTTGATTAAAGCATTGCTATCGAGGATCAATGCCACTTGTCCATCCCCCAGAATGGTCGCTCCTGAAATAGCGAATGCGCCAGATAAATAATCACCAAGAGACTTTAAGACCACCTCTTGCTGCCCAATGAATGAATTGACGACGAGAGCGGCCATCTTTTCTCCTTTTCTTACGATTACTACAGAGTGGTAATCCTCTTCTTCCAATTCTTCTGGTACATTTAAAACATCTTTCAAAAAGACGAGAGGAACGACTTTCCCACGGAAGTCGATGACTTTTTTGTTGTGGGCGTGCATGATCTCTTCTTTTTTCACGATGGCTGTTTCTATAATTGATGATAGAGGAACCGCGTATTTTTCTTTCTGTACTTCCACAAGCATGACGGAAATGATCGAAAGGGTGAGCGGTAATTGTATGGAAAATACACTCCCCTCATCAGGCACCGAATCAACAGATATGTTACCGCCAAGAGACTCGATCGTGCTTTTTACGACATCAAGCCCTACCCCTCTGCCTGACACATCAGAAATCGTATCAGCTGTGGAAAAACCGCTTTCCATGATCAGATCGTACACTTGAGAGTCAGTCATTGTCGCTGCCTGATCTTCTGTGACCACTTGATTGCTTACCGCTTTTTGTACAACTTTGTCACGCGCTATGCCGCCCCCATCATCAGAGATTTCAATGAAAACATGATTTCCACTATGGTAGGCTTTCAGTTCTAGTTTTCCTGTGGCAGACTTGCCTTTGGCCTCTCTTTCAACTGGACCCTCGATACCATGATCGATTGCGTTACGGATCAGGTGGACAAGTGGGTCACCGATTTCGTCGATGACGGTACGGTCCAATTCTGTTTCTGCCCCGACAACACTCAAATCAATCTTCTTATTCAGATCTTTAGAGAGTTGGCGGACCATTCTAGGAAATCGATTGAACACTTGTTCGACAGGTACCATACGCATGTTCAGGATAATGCTTTGCAAATCTCCGGAAATCCTTGTCATTCGTTCGACCGTTTCACGCAGTTCGGTATGTTTCAAGTCATCCGATATTTGTTCAAGACGGCCACGGTCAATCACAAGCTCCTCAAACAAGTTCATCAGAGCATCCAATCGATCAATATTGATGCGGATCGTTTTGTTCCCTACCTGCTTTCCATCTTTCTCTTCTCTTTGGATAGATGACTTTTCTTGTGCAGCCTTGTCTAGCTGAGGAGGCTTCGCTTCTTCTTTCATTTCTTCAGAAACTTGATAGGCGGTGACACGAACATTTTCAATTTCGGATACTTTCTTAATTTGACTCCCTATGTCTTCTGCTGAATCTTCTGTCACTAATAACACGTGAAAGGTTGTTTCGAATTCTTCGTTTTCCAATTCTTCTACAGAAGGGGAAGACTTGATGACATCTCCTGCTTGTTCCAAGATTTCAAAAACCATATAGACGCGCGCGGCTTTCAAAAGACAGTCTTCTCTTAATGTCACTTCAATCTGGTAATTGCTTTTTCCTAGTTCACTAGATTGTTCCAAGGCTGCTTTTGTAAATTCATCTACTGAAAGCGTCGGGACGTTTTCCGCCTTTTGTGGTGCGACAGCCACCGAAGCGACGGCTGCAGGACCACCACCTGTCTCAATGTTTCTTAAAAGATCCACGACCCTCTCGACATTTCTTTCACCAGAGCCGCCTCCTGCAATGTCGATGACCATTGCTTCCAAATCATCCACAGAGTCAAAGACGACATCCAAGATACCTTCGTCTACGGTCACTTTCTCATTCCGCACAGCATCCAGCACATTTTCCATTTTGTGTGTCAAATTAGAAAGGTCTTGATATCCCATTGTTGCTGACATGCCTTTTAGTGTATGGGCAGACCTGAAGATTTCATTGACGATGGAAAGATCCTGAGGATTTTTTTCCAAATGTAATAGTTGATCGTTGATGGATTGTAAGTGCTCTTTACTTTCATCAATAAAAACTTCCAAGTACTGATTGGTTTCCATAGAACTACCTCCTTTTATTTTTGAAGAGATTCTACAATACTTCGACTGATTTCATATAATTTCCGGACATCATCGGCAAGACCTGACTTAATGATTGCCTTAGGCATTCCGTATACGACGCAGGTCCTTTCATCTTCTGCAATTGTGAAAACCGTTCTTCCTTGCTCCTTCATGGCGAGGATGCCTTCTAAACCATCTGCCCCCATCCCAGTCATAATGACAGAAGTGGTGGAGATCCCTTGTAATTTTGCAATGGAAGATAACATCACATTCACCGAAGGGCGATGGCCATGGAGGGGATTGGACTCATTTAATTGAATGAAGAGGCGGTGGTGACGCTTTACAACTTCCATGTGGTAGCCACCTGGTGCGATATAGGCAACACCATTATGTATTTCCTCCATATGTTCGGCTTCCTTCACTGAAATTTCAGACAGTCGATCCAGACGTGAAGCCAAGGATTTCGTAAATCCTTTCGGCATATGTTGAACGACTAAGATCGGAGCAGGAAGGCTGGCGGGGAGGGATGTCAAAACTTCCTGCAAAGCTCTGGGTCCTCCGGTGGAAGTGCCGATTGCAATCAACTGGCCCTCCTCTTTCATATCGTCAGGGACACAGACTTTTTCACTAGGTCTTTCAGATGGTAGATTCACTTTGGCTTCCCCCGCAATAAGAACCTTGCGGACGACGTCTTTGTCTACCTTTTCCATATCCAGGGAAATGGATCCAGAGGGCTTTTGTATAAAGTCCACTGCTCCAAGACTCATAGCTTTCATCGTGCTTGCCGCCCCCTCTTGTGTCAAACTGGAAACCATCACTACAGGGAGCGGAGAGCTTTTCATGATCTTCCTTAATGCCTCTAATCCGTCCATCACCGGCATTTCAATATCCATCGTTACGACATCAGGACGTAAGCTATCCAACTTATTCAGGCAATCTTTGCCGTTCCTAGCAGTACCGACAACATGAATGCGATAGTCTTTTTTTAAAATATCCGTCAGTACACGCCTCATGAACGCGGAATCATCGACGACTAATACCCTAATCTGCTTCATCTCTCTACCTCTCAAAAACAAATCTCTTTAATTTATCTACAAACGAAAAAGTGGACTCCTGACGACGGTACTCGTTCAAATATTTACGTGCCAACTCATCAAGGGAGCGACTCACTTTACTTTTTGGTCTGTCAATCACAAACGGTCGCTGGTTATTGACGGCTTCAAGCACAGACCTGTCATCAGGTAAAACACCTAATAAAGACACTTCCACTTCTAAGAACCTTTTGACTACAAGCGATAGTCGATTGAATGTAGCCTTACCATTTATTTCGTTAAGCGAACGGTTCACAAGGATTTTAATCGGCAGATTTTTGTCTTTATGTACAAGATGCTTAATCATCGCGTAACCGTCTGTCATTGAAGTTGGTTCAGGAGTAGTCACAACGATCGCCTCATGGGCTGCGCTGATGAGATGCAAGCTGTCATGAGTTGCCCCCGCTCCCATGTCAAAGAGGATATAGTCGAAAGACTTGGACAGTTGTTCGAATTCGCTTTGAAAATAGGCGAATTTTGCTTGATCCAGTTCAAAAATGGTAGAGAGCCCTGAACCGCCAGCAATATAAGACAAGGACTCTGGTCCTAGTTCAATAATATCACGAATCGACATTCCTTCTCGAAATAAGTCGATAAATGTTCTTCTAGGTGATTTCCCCATCAAAATATCGATGTTCCCCATACCGATATCAAAATCAAAGACCAGGACCTTCTTGTCGTTTCTCATGAGCTGCAACGCAAAGTTGATACAGAAATTCGACTTCCCCACTCCACCCTTTCCACTGGCAATAGCTATGGTTTTGGCTTGTTGTTTCCCATCCATATCCTGCATGCGCTGGCGGAGGGTTTCAGCTTGATCTTTCATTCGAAAACCCCTCCATAACCTCACTTGCAAGACCCATAGCCGAGGCTGTTTGGATGTCATCCGGTACATTTTGACCATCTGTCAAATACGCGACCCCTACATCATGAGTAAGAACCATGTTTACGGCATTGCCTTTTCGTGCGGTTTCATCCGCTTTTGTGAGAATCAACTGATGGATGGGAATATCCTTGAATTGTTCAAAGATATCGCTCATATCAGTGAATTTACTCGTCAATCCTAAGACAAGGAAATTATCCGATTCTTCGTCAAAATCAATCATTTTATGAAGTTCACGGATGAAGGATGGGTTCCTGAAGTTCCTTCCTGCCGTATCGACAAGAACGAGGTCGAAATCTTGAAAACGTTCCTTCGCCCTCTTGTAATCTTCCATGCTGTACGCAACTTCGAGGGGAATATCCAAAATTTTCGCATACGTCTTTAACTGATCAATAGCAGCAATCCGATAAGTATCTGTGGTAATAAAACCTACGTCCAGCTGATGATTTAAAGCGGCTTCAGCCGCAAGTTTCGCTAGGGTCGTCGTCTTCCCCACACCCGTTGGTCCAACTAAATGGATGAATTTCTTATCAAAAGCCGGCTTCCCAAACCTCTTTTGTTTCATAGACTCGTACAGTTCAAGTCTCAGGAGGTTTTCAATCTCTGATAAATCGTCAAAGCTGCCCCCTTTTTCTATTAAGCGTTCAATCGTCTTTCCCGCGACATCTTCAGAGACTTCCTGATTTAAGAGGAACTCATAGGCTATTTCTAGATTTTCAGGGTAGACTTCTTTACGATTTTGAATCAAGGACCTCAGGTGTTTCAATTCTTCCATGATTTCATGGTTCGGGTTAACAGTAGGTGCTTGTCCTTCCTTTTCCTCAACGGCCCTCGCCGTTCCAAACGTCGATGGATGTTCATCAGACGGGTCAATAGCAGCAATGACTTCTGTGATATCTTTTTTGAAAAGACCTAAAAACCCACCAGATTTTTTCACTTTGGAATTCAGAATCACAGCATCTGCCCCCAATTCGGATCTCACTTTTTTCATGACTTCCGGCATTGTCGCAGCTTCGAATTTTTTTACTCTCATGCTACATTCACCACCCCTACACTCTGGACCTCTACTGTCGGATCTAATTCGTTATAAGATAAAACAACCACTTGTGGTAAAAAACGATCAAGAAGCTGCTTCACATACATCCGTACCGCTGGTGAGCACAGAAGAATGGCTGTTTCTTCCTGTAAGGACATTTGTTCCACTTGTTCTGCAATCGCTGTAATTATGGTTTGCTGACTCTCAGGATCAAGGGCTAAATAACTTCCATGCTCTGTCTGCTGAATATGATCGGCAATGATCTTTTCTACTCTTCCAGAAACGGTAATAACTCTCACTAATTGATCGTCTTTTTTATACTGGTTCGTTATTTGTGCAGATAAGGATTGCCTAGCATATTCAGCGAGCAACTCTGTATCATTGGTCATTTTGGCAAAATCAGCAAGCGTTTCAAAGATAACAGGCAAGTTTTTCACAGAGACATTTTCTCGTAATAGTTTCGCAAGGACTTTTTGTACATCTCCTACACGGAGCGGATCTGGCGTCACTTCTTCAACAAGAATCGGATAAGATTCTTTCAAATGAGCGATCAACTGCTGTGTTTCCTGTCTTCCGAGCAGGGCATGAGCCTGCTGTTTAATAACTTCTGTAATATGTGTCGACACGACAGATGGAGGGTCGACAACGGTATAACCGGACAATTCCGCTTCATCTTTCTGTTCTTCTGTAATCCATTTTGCCGGAAGACCAAATGCTGGTTCCTGCGTATCAATACCGTCGATACCATCATCATCTCCCGGACTCATCGCTAAGTAATGATCCAATAAAAGCTCTCCTTGTGCGACTTCGTTTCCTTTTACTTTCAGACGGTACTCATTCGGATTCAGTTGTATATTATCTCTGATCCTTACTACGGGGATGACGATTCCAAGTTCGATCGCTAACTGTCGTCTGATCATGACAATCCGGTCCAAAAGGTCCCCTCCCTGGTTCGTGTCAGCAATCGGGATTAATGCATATCCGAATTCAAACTCAATCGGATCCATGCTAATCAAGTTCACTACGCTTTCTGGGGATTTCATTTGATCGCTTTCTGCTTCATCCATCTCATCTGGCTCTTCGAATTCCGGTTCTTTTTCCTGGCGGGATAACCAATACCCCCCGAAAGCGAGAACAGCAGCAATCAGCGTGGTCAGGAAGATTGGAATCGGAGTCAAACCGAGAAGGAAAATGGTCGCTGCAGCTATGTAAAGCAGCTTCGGATATCGGAGCAGTTGGCTCGTGACATCTGTACTCAAATTCCCTTCAGATGCCACTCTCGTTACGACAATACCAGTCGCTGTCGAGATGAGCAGGGCAGGAATTTGACTGACGAGGCCGTCCCCTACCGTCAAACGCATGTATGTATCAATCGCTTCGCTGAAAGACATTCCCATCTGGACCATACCAATAATCAAACCGAAGATAATGTTGATCAAAACGATAATGATTCCAGCGATGGCGTCTCCTTTAACGAATTTACTCGCCCCGTCCATCGCTCCATAGAAATCGGCTTCATTTTCAATTTTTGACCTACGTTCTTTTGCCTGGTGTTCGTTAATCATTCCTGCGTTAAGGTCTGCATCAATGCTCATCTGTTTTCCTGGCATCGCGTCCAAGGTAAAACGGGCCGCAACTTCAGACACCCTTTCGGCACCTTTGGTGATGACGAGGAATTGGATGATGACCAAAATGACAAAGACTACAAACCCAACTAGTGGGTTGCCGCCAATGACGAATGTTCCAAATGTCGCAATGACTCCCCCGGCTTCTGCCTCTGAGAGAATGGATCGAGTGGTTGATACATTCAATCCTAATCGAAATAAAGTAAGTAATAATAATAATGTCGGGAAGACAGCAAACTGCAGAGCTTCATCCATGTTCATAGACACAAGGATAACAATCAGGGCGAGCGTAATATTAATCAGTATGAAAAAGCTAAGGAGCCACCCCGGCAACGGTATGACAAGCATGACAATAATTAAAATCACGCCGATAAGTACAGATAAATCTCTTGCTGACATAAGGGTTTACTCCTTTCTTACATTTTTCGTTCAAGTTGATAGACGTAGGCCAGTACTTCAGCAACAGCTTTATAAAATTGTTCGTCAATCGGCTGGTCGATTTCGGAATGTTGGTACAAAGCTCGTGCCAGCGGTCTGTTTTCAACGGTGACCACGTCATTCGATTTGGCCACTTCCTTGATTTTAAGTGCGATAAAATCCACACCCATCGCCACAACATAAGGCGCATCCGACTTCGCTTCGTCATATTTGATGGCAATGGCATAGTGAGTAGGGTTGGTAATGACAACATCGGCATCCGGTACCTCACTCA
Source organism: Halobacillus litoralis (assembly GCF_009856415.1). Taxonomy (GTDB): domain Bacteria; phylum Bacillota; class Bacilli; order Bacillales; family Halobacillaceae; genus Halobacillus; species Halobacillus litoralis_C. The sequence goes on from NZ_WMEZ01000001.1 coordinate 801,686, forward strand.
TCATTCTCGCAGCCGACATCTGTCGCTGCTTTTCCTTGATTTTAGCTTTAACTTGAGGGTCACCTTCGATATTCTTATGTTCATCTTTGATGTCTTTTTTGGACATGCGGATATTTTTTTCATGGTCGTATTTTTGATAGGTGTAATCAAGCACAGATAAGATTAACAAAGCTAAGGCAGAAGCCAACCCCATGATAGTGGTAATCGTTCCGAAAAAAGCTAGTGCATCTTCCACCGATTTTTGTGACATCATCATCATTTGATCTTTGTTGACCCAAATGATGGCAAATGTGATTACACCGACCATACTGATTTTTAAGAGCGATTTTAGTAGCTCGACTAATGCTCTTGCTGAGAAAATCCTCTTTGCCCCCTTGATAGGATCTAATTTTTTTAAATCCATCTTCAAGGGTTCTCCTGTAAACATGACCCCCACCTGAAGGAGATTCGAAGCAACCCCAGCCACAATCGCTACCCCCATGATCGGCGCGATGATTTTCGATATTTCCATCGTCATTTCAACAAACATGGCATGGGTCTGTTCTTGAGAAAGATCTTTATGTATGTACTCATTAAAAGCCACTTTGTACATGCCTCTCAGTGTTCCTTCCATATAACCACCGAGAAGGAAAAGTGTTCCGAATATAAGGAGCAGCAAGAAGCCGGTATTCACATCCTGACTTTTCGGAACCTGGCCTTTTTTCCTCGTATCTTCACGTTTCTTCGGGGTCGCTTTTTCTGTTTTTTCATCTGCAGCAAAATACTGGAGATCAAGCTTTAACCAAACCATTAATTCTCAACCTCCCAATACTTGCATAAGGTCACGCATCGTCGTCAGCATCGTTTCAAATAAATTTCTTATGAGCATCACGTAAAAAGTCATCGCAATGACAAGTACAGAAAGGGCAACAAAAATCTTCAAAGGTAAACCGACGACAAAGACATTTAGCTGAGGGACAGTTCTCGCGATGATACCGAGAGCGATATCCACTAAAAACAGACAACCTACGATTGGAATGGCCATGAGAAAGGCAATGACGAACATTTGATTGAAGGATTGAATGACGAACATAATCCAACCTTCTTCTCTTAAAGGTAAAAATTGATCCATCGCAATCACTTCATAACTGTAAAACACACCGTCAATCATCATATGATGGCCATCGACAGCTAATATAAATAGTAGGGTGATGATATATAAATACTGTCCAATCAATGGACTTTGCGCTCCGGTCTGCGGGTCAATCACGTTAGCAATGGCAAAGCCCATCTGAAAATCGATGAAACCTCCAGCGATTTGTATCGCGGAAAGAATGATGTAAGCTAAGAGACCGACGCCGATTCCCACCGCCATTTCTTTGAACAACAAAAGAAAATATTCCCCGTCTATGACCAATTCAGGGGCAGGGACCGTGAAGTACATGATTGCAGCTAAGAAAAAGCTGAACGCCACTTTATGTCTCGTCGGAACTGTCCGATATGAAAAGAGAGGCAACGTGACGAAGAAAGACGTCACCCTCACTAATATAAGCAAAAACGCTGGCACATTGGCCCAATTAATTGTATCCAGCATGTTATCCCACCAGGATATTCAAGTTGTTAAAAATATTGGCGGTGAATTCTACCATATTAGTCAGCATCCACGGCCCGAAGACAATGAGACCGATCATCACCGCTACGATTTTTGGTATAAATGCAAGCGTCTGTTCCTGAATTTGCGTCGTTGCCTGAAAAATACTGACAAGCAACCCGATGGCAAGGGCCAAAATCAATAAGGGGCCAGAGATGAGGAGGACGGTATAAATGCCTTCTTTCGCAAACGAGATCACCATATTACTATTCATTCTTTAAACCTCCGATCTTAAAAGCCTTCCAATAAAGATTTTGATATTAAGTACCAACCATCCACTAGAACAAAGAGTAGAATTTTAAATGGCAGGGAGATCATAACGGGCGGAAGCATCATCATTCCCATGGACATAAGGACACTCGCCACAGCCATATCAATCACTAGAAACGGAACAAAGATCATGAATCCCATTTGAAAAGCCGTTTTCAATTCACTGATGGCAAAGGCGGGAACAAGAGTCGTCAGCGGGACATCTTGAATGCTTTCCGGTGCTTCCATGCCTGAATAATTCATAAATAAAGCCAGATCCTTTTGTCTCGTATGCTTCCCCATAAATTCTTTCATGGGTTCACTGGCTTCCTCATAGGCTTCATCTAACGTAATCTCCTCATTAAAGAGCGGTGTCAGTGCTTGTTCATTCACTTCCTGAAACGTAGGGGCCATAATGAAGAAAGTGAGGAATAATGCTATACCGATGAGAACTTGATTGGGAGGCATGGATTGAGTAGCCAATGAAGTCCTGACAAAAGACAAAACGATCAAAATTCTTGTGAAACTTGTCATTAATATTAAAATGCCCGGCGCCAAAGATAGGACTGTCAGCAATAAAAGCAATTTGACCGAAGTTGCCACACTCTCCGGGTCGGAACTTGAGAAGATATCAATGAATTCATTCATGCTCAGAATCCCTCCTCTTCTCATCCATGACTTTCTTCCTTTTATCTTTCATATCATTCAATTGATTTTCAAACAGCTGTTGAAATTGTATGGAAGAGTGACTTTCTGATTCCTGCTTGTCTTTCCATTTGTCTGTCCATTTTTTTATGTTCCATTGTGGGGATGGACCCCCATTCTGATCTTGATTCATTAATGTCTGCTTCGTCTCTTCCTCTGTGATTTCTGTAATGATTTGTACCGTTTCCCCAACACCTAGGATAAAGACCTGTCCCCCAATACGGACGGCCTGGATCGAGCGGTTCGGCCCCAGGTTCATGCCACCAAGATTCTCCATCGTACGGTTTTGATTGAACATTTTATTTTTTTGGTTAAAGAATTTAAGCAATCCATATAGAAGAGCCACGACAAAAATCAATACAAAGATGAGCTTAACCACATTCCACACAAGACTACCCCCGTCATTCATTTCTACAGGAGAATCTGATGTTTGCTGATCTTCTTGCTGCCCCCCTTCAGATGAAGGACAACCCTCAAGCTGAGGGTTCTCCAAACATTCAAAGGCCGTGGGTTGCGCGAGTCCTTGTGTAGGAAACATCCCCATTATTACAATCAACAGAATAGCTGCAACTGTCACTCTTGTTGTATCCACCATGTGCATTCCTTCTTAACTCAACGCTTTTTGGATAGCCTCGATCACTCGATCAGCCTGGAATGGTTTGACGATAAAATCTTTCGCTCCAGCTTGAATGGCATCCACAACCATGGCTTGCTGTCCCATAGCTGAACACATAATGACTTTAGCATCCGGGTATTGTCCTTTGATTTCTTTCAACGCTGTGATTCCATCCATCTCAGGCATCGTAATATCCATCGTGACCAAATCCGGTTGCTCTTCCTTATAAAGCTCTACGGCTTTCTTCCCGTCTTCTGCTTCTCCGGCAATTTCATACCCATTTTTCGTTAAAATATCTTTCACCATCATTCTCATAAAGGCCGCATCGTCTACGATTAAAATTCTTTCTGCCATGTTAAATCCTCCCTAGTCAATCATTGTTTATCGTAATTTTGTCAAACGTTCTTTCGGACTCAAAATATCCGTCACCCTTACACCGAAGTTCTCATCAATGACAACAACTTCTCCTTTGGCCATCAGCTTCTCATTGACATGGATGTCCACGGGCTCTCCTGCTAATTTATCAAGTTCTAACACAGAACCTGATGATAACTCCAATATTTCTCTGACGGACCGCTTTGTACGTCCAAGCTCTACCGTTACCTTCAATGGAATATCCATCAACATATCCAAGTTCTTTTGTTCAGACCCATTCAACTGAACAGGACTGAAACTTTGAAACTCTGCCGTTTGAACATTTGCGTCCTCAGCTGTTTGCCCGACAGGTCCTCCAACATATTGCGGAGAATGGGGAGCCTCTTTTGCGTTAGAAGATTCATAGAATGTTTGACCCGGCATGCTTTGTCTCTGTTCTTCTTGTTTATGTGAAGAAGGTGGTTCTTGCACGGGGTCCGGTTCGCTCTTTGCAGGTCGTTCTTCTAAAGCCTTGAAGCTCTCCTCAACCGCGGGTTCTTCCTGCTGTGGATTCATTAATTCTTCCACAAGCTCTTTCGCAAAACTCACCGGAATGAGCTGCATAATATTTGAATCGATTAAATTCCCTACTTGAAGCTGGAAGGATACTTTGACGAGAACTTCCTCGTTAGGAATCTTTTGCGTTCCTTCATCTTCCTCCAAATCCAACACATCGATGGCCGGCGGTGATATGTCTACTTTCTTGTTGAAGATTGTTGACATACTTGTAGCCGCTGATCCCATCATCTGATTCATCGCTTCCTGTACGGCACTCAAGGCAATTTCATTCAAATGTTCATCTGGATCGGTTCCGTCACCGCCCAACATCAAATCGGCAATGATTGCTGCATCCTTCGTTCGGATGACGAGTACATTTTCACCCGAAAAACCATGGGTATAAGTAACTCCGATGGCTACGTGCGGCTTTGGAAATTCATCAGGCAGATCTTTTCGTTCCAAGACGCTAATCTGTGGCGTTGTAATATCCACCTTTTGGTTCAATAGCGAAGATAGTGCGGTCGCTGAACTTCCGAATGAAATGTTGCCGATCTCACCTAAAGCGTCTTCCTCCAATGACGAAATCGTTTCTTCTCCTGCAAAATTTAAAGGGTCCTCTTCGTTGTCCGTGTCACCCCCGCCGTTCAAAAGCGCATCAATTTCATCTTGGGATAACATATCATCACTCATTTTCTCCGGCACCCCCTTGATATTCCTCTAATACTTGCACAGCCAGCTTATTCTTAGATTTACCTGGCTGAATGTAAAATTTAACTTCATCATCCACTTTCATTTTCAACGGTTGATCAATCGGCTGGTCGAGGCGGATCACATCTTCTTTACCTAAGCCTAGAAATTGCTCTATGCTCATGTCGGCTTCTCCCAATACCGCCCGGACATCCAATTCCGCTTCCTTAATCGTATGGCTGATGGCTTGAACTTCCTCAGGATCCCGATTCTTAGGCTTTTCTTTTTGCATCCAGTAGTGGACAGACAGCCTCGGAATGATCGGTTCTAGTACCACATGTGGAATGCAGATATTAATCATTCCGCTTGCCTCCCCGATGGTCGTGTTTAATGATACGACGACAACGGTTTCATTCGGGGAAACCATCTGCAAAAATTGTGGATTCACTTCGAATTCTTCCAGTAAAGGGTCGATGTCGACAATCGATCCCCATGCTTCTTGATAATTTTCCAAAGACCTTTCAAAAAGATGGGACATGATCGTCGTTTCAATTTCGGTCAAGTTCTCCACTTTGTTGACACTACTTCCTTTACCCCCAAGTACACGGTCCATCATGGCGTAAGAAACGTTCGGGTTTGCTTCTAACAAGATCCGTCCTTCAAGGGGAGGCACGCTGAAAATATTCAGGATCGTCATCGTAGGAATCGACCGGATAAATTCCTCATAAGGCAACTGATCCACCGATGCCACTTCAATGTTCACATAAGTTCTCAGCTGCGCCGAAAAATAGGTGGTCAACAACCTGGAAAAGTTTTCGTGTATTCGTGTCAAACTTCTGATCTGATCTTTAGAAAAGCGGAGCGCCCTCTTAAAATCATAAACTCTAACCTTCTTTTCCTTTTTTTCCTTCTTTAGCTCTTCTGCATTCATCTCCCCGGTAGATAGGGCCGAAAGCAATGAATCGATCTCATTCTGCGAGAGAACCTCTTCCGCCAAAACCTCACCCCCCTTTCTTCTTCTCTATTATTGAAGGACTTTGTTTACTGTGTAGACGTCTGTGACTTCTCCTTCAGACATGAACTCATTCAGTTTTAACTTAACCTTTGCTTCCAGGTCAGATAATCCGGATTGAAAGGTCTCAGAATTCATGGTTGATAATTCTTTCAGCAAAACATTCTGCATTTGAAAGTCTCTCTTCTTTAATTCTTCCATAGATTCTTTGCTGTCTGTTACCACACGAAAGCTGATCCGGACATAGTCGCCGTTTTGCAAGTCCGTAGTGATTTCCTCTGTTAAAAAAGAGGCTTCACGAATATCATCGATCGATCTTTCCCCGCTCGCCTTGCTTTCTCCGTTAAAATTAAGCACAAGTACAAGCGCTACGACACCAATGACGGTCAGAGTACTTAGCGTAATCACCATCACTTTAAATCCATTCATTTATCCTCACCTGCCTTGTCTGCCACTCTGACGATACCGATTTCTTTGTAATACCTAGTAACCTTTTCAACAACCTCTCCTTCACTTTCTTTCACGAGGAATGTTCGACCCGTTGTAGTCATCACTGTCGTGTCAGGGTTCGACTGGATTTGCTCTATGTAGATTGCGTTGAAAGTAAATGGCTGTCCGTTTAATTTAGTTAATGTAATCATCGTATGGTAGAGAGAGGCGATCAAGCACGCCCCTCTATCCTTTCTTATCGTTTCAAGTTGACAAGCTCTTGTAAGATTTCATCCGATGTAGTGATGATTCTTGTGTTTGCCTGGAAACCACGTTGAGCAGTGATCATTTCAGTGAAAGACTCGGCAAGATCGACATTAGACATCTCTAGGGCGCCAGATACTGTCTGCCCTGTACCATTTTGGCCAGGTGCAATTAAATCATCTATGCTGGCCAAACCTTCGCCATCAAGGGAGTAAACTCCAGCGTTATTGGTATTCTGAAACGCATTTCCTCCGATTTTTTGCAGACCACTAGGATTAGAGAATTGCGCCAAACGAATTTGACCAGCAATAGCTGTATTGCCTGTACTATCGATGTAATTGACTGTGCCATCGGTCTGGATGCTAAAACTTTGAGCATCTGTCGGAATAGTGATTGCACCTGCTCCTCCATTTTCTCCATTTTGACCAATCAGGTATTTACCTTCCCCATTTACAATGGCACCATCACTATCCAGGTAAAAGTTCCCTGCGCGTGTAAAAGATAAATTTACAGCTTGCAGGTCAAGAGCATCGTCCTCCGTTGAAATGGAGAGATCCTCTGTTCCTTCACCTAAAACGAACATCCCATCTCCTTCTAGAGCTAAATCCAATGGACGGTTTGTCGTTTGTCTGTTCCCCTGAGTATGGATTGTATCAATGGATCCTACTTGAGAACCAAGTCCCACTTGGGAAGGGTTCAAACCTCCTCTAATATTCTCTCCATCAGCCAAAGCCGTAGGTCCTTGAGCTGCAGACATCGTCTGGCTCATCATATCCTGAAAAGTGACCCTTCCTTTTTTGTAACCATACGTATTGACGTTTGCGATGTTATTTCCAATCGTATCGAGCTTTGTCTGAAAACCTTTCATGCCAGAAATCCCTGAGTACATTGAACGTAGCATATTGTCGACATTCCTTTCCTTTGGTGGATTCATCCGCATCGATCGGTCAGCAGATGTTGAAGGCTTCCCGGTTTGGGTCCAGCCTATTCGTTTACAAAAATCGTTCCATTAATGTTCGTGAAAATTTGAGACTGTGTTTCGTTACGATCCATGGCTGTTACAACCGTTCGATTTTTTGAACTGACCACAAGTGCCACATCGTTGAGCACGACCAAGGATTGGTCCACCCCTTTTTTACTGGCTTCCGTCATTTTCTCTCCGATTTTTGTCCAAGTTTGTTCACTGATCTCAATCTTACGGTGTCTCATCCGTTCCATCGCATGTTTACTCACTTTGATCTCTTTCGCTTCCTGTAGAAACTGTTGGAAGGGAGCGTTAGGTTTCTGATTCAGTGACCTTTTCTTAGGTATAGGTAACGGCCGGTGAAAAGATTGAATACGTGGATCCATGTTATTCCTCTTGGGCCGGGGTCTCAGGTTTACTGTCCACTTCAGCCACTTTGGTCATGTATTCTACTGAGATTTTCTCCCCTGATTTGAGTTCTAAGTAGGTTTCTGTCCCACTCTGATTGACGGATTGTACAATATCTGATTCCGTTCGCTCCAGTAATCCTGTTTCTTGATCATAAACAGGATAAGAAACTTCTTTTCCAATCAATCCACTATATTGAATAAGTGGAGGGAGATTCTGGCTGTCCATGAATCTTTGAAAGGACTGTGACATGTTGGTCATCTGTTCCAAGCTTGAGAACTCTGTCATTTGTGATATGAACTCTTTGTCTTTCATAGGGTCTAACGGATTTTGGTTTTTAATCTGGGCCATAAGGATTTTCAGAAAGTCGTCCTTACCTAGTGCGTTGCTTCCAGTACCCCGCACCTGCTGGTTTTTCAAATATAGAGAAGGATCGATACTTGTCATACCATCACCTATACTTTCTCATTCATTAATATTTCGTGGAAAGAGAGTTCTCCGTCCTCTGAATCTTCCACGTGGTCTTGTTCCAAATCATGATTGTGTTGCTGTTGATCTCTTTCTTTATTGCCGCTATCCATATGTTCCTGGAGCTGTTGCTGCAAAGCGGAAGCTTCCACCTTCTCTATCACCACCTGCTGAGGGGAGAACATATGTCTCAGTTGCGTTTTGTTTCCTTCCAGCATCTCTTTGGCGGCTTGACTCGTGGCAAGTATTTTCACAGCCATTTCCCCATTGATTTGAGTGAATTTCACAGTAAGATCCCCGAGGTTTCCTGGTTTCAACTTAATCAGCATTTCCATGTTGCCTTTAGGATTTGTGAACATGCGACTGGATTGAATGATTCTCTCCATCTCGCTGAGCAACTGCTTTGAAGTAGATGAGCCCTCTTGATTCTGGTTCATTTGGATGACATACTGTTCCACTTTTGTCATGGGCATCATTGAAACATTTGATAATAGCTGATGCTTGGATGCTTGAAGTTTAGAATCTTGCTGAACTTCCTCTCCCAGAGTTTGCTTCACCCATTTGACGATGTCCTTGCCTGTCACCGGTGTTTGTTGATGATAGGATTTAGGGACATCCATACGGTTTTGATACATATGGACAAGCTTATTGAACACCTGTCGTTCTTGAATAGAAGCATCTTTTGTAACCCTTTCCAGGAGACCATGACCCGGTCCTTTTGCTTTGTTCGGTAAGGACTCAACGAGTTGCATGAACTTCTGCATCAACTCTTTCATTTCTTTACCTGCTTTATGAGAAACATGAGGTGAAGGACCATTTCCAGCAAATGTCTGAATGATACTTCTCATCTCCTGCCATGTCTTATGTAAGGTTTCTTCTGTGTTGACAGGATTGGAAGTGAATGGGAACTTTTCACCAGTAGATGATGATAAGGAAAGGTTTAACATCGAGCTTTCACTTCTCGAGGTGACTGTTGTCATCAGCGATGTCAGTTCCTTGAATGTCGCGGCCAAGTCTTGTTTTCCAACGGATAAATCAGAAAAAGTATTTTCAGGTATGAACTCTTGTTCCAACTTCTTCATGGGTGAAATCATACTCGAGATAAGTCCTTCAGAAGCCGTTTCTTTAGCTCGTTGGAGGGTTTCTCTCCAGTTCAACCCTTCGCCCTCAGGCCATTCTCCTTGTTGAACCAGGTTTGAAATCATAGTCTCGATTTTTTCAATGAGTGCTACGAATTTCGCTGTTGTTTCCTCAGTTTTGACTTCTTTTGCGTCCGTCAATGAGGTCATCCTTTGAAAATCCATGAGAAGGGAACCAAAGAGACCTCCTCCTGGCTCTCCTTCCCCTTTTTGTTGCGTATTAGGATTCATCATCATTTTTTGAGAATTCCCTAAAACCGTCATCATAGCTGTATTCACTTTTGCACCCCCTTTCAAGGAAGCCTTAGTCTTCAATAAGAATACTTGCGATATTTGCTGCTGTTTCCGCATCCATCTGACCAAGGATTTCTCCTCTTTCCTCACTAGCTACATCATTCAAAACTTGCACCGCTAAATTTTCGTTCATACTTTCAAGAATAGGGGCAGCCGCTTCTGGATCCATTTCTTGAAATGATTGTGCCATTTCCGCCGTTTTTGAATTCTCGTTGCTATCATCTTCTGACCTTGCATCTTCTAAATCGGCTTCCAGCTGCACCACCTGTTGCTCGAGTTCATTGATTTGATTTTGCTTGCTATCAGATTTTGATTGCAGTTCTTCCATTTCAGCTTCTTTGTTGGCAATTACTGCCTTTAACCGGTCAACCTCGCTGGCCACTGAATTTTCACTTTCAGATGAAGCTTCTGTGGACATGCCTGGAATACGACTTGTATATTTCTCAGCTTCTTCAAATACATTAACTCCACTTAACGTAAGAACAATCAACGTCAACGTAATAAGAAAAATCAGGGGAAAGAAAATGGCTGCGAAGATTTTAGAAAAAGATTTCTTGTTTTTTTGCGTATGTCCACTCTTTGCCATTCCATCACCTATTCTGAAAATTTAAGTATTGTTGCATGGATAGTTCATCCATCTGTTTGTTTTCTTCACTTTTCATAAGATGCCATTGCTCATCCCGCTTATGCTCTACAATTTTTTCAAACTTTTTCACCTCTATATGAGCAGCCGAAAGTTTGACTTGCTTTTGTTGCATATTTAGTCTTGCTTTTTGGACAGCGGGCTGAAGGTGATCGATCGTCTCCTGTAAACCTTGTATGTATCGTTGATGCCGCACGATCGCTTCCGCTCTCACTGTATGGTTTTTCATTTCTTCCTCAAAGCTGTTTTCTGCTACTTCTTTCTTCTTAAGGCATGCATAAAGTTTTTCTGCCTGTTTTTCGAAATCATTGACAGCATCCTGATATACCTTCTGAGTCTTTTGCTTCTCTCGATCTCTTAGATCTCTCATTCTTTGGAATGTTTGAATATCAGCCATGTCCTGCGGCCTCCTATACGAACAGATTTCTCAAATCTTCCACTGACTTCTCAAAGCTTGCTGGTTCATGGATCCCCTGTCTTAAAAATTGAATGATGGTAGAGTGGTAGGATATCGCTTGATCGATTTCCATACTCGATCCTTTTTTGTAAGCTCCAATTTGGATCAACTCACTATTCTCTTCGTAAGTAGCTAAAAGGGCCCGCAGCTTCTCAGCAGATTCTTTATGTTCAGGAGAAGCAATTTGCTTCATGACGCGGCTGATTGATTTTAAGATGTTGATGGCTGGAAAATGCCCCTGTTCTGCAAGTTTACGATCGAGAACAAAGTGACCATCGAGAATTCCACGTACGGTATCAGAAATTGGCTCATTCAAGTCATCGCCATCAACTAAAACCGTATAAAAAGCAGTAATCGTTCCGTTTGTACTTGACCCTGTACGCTCTAATAATTTCGGTAAAAGAGCAAATACAGATGGGGTATAACCTTTAGTTGTAGGCGGCTCGCCTGTAGCGAGACCAATTTCACGCTGTGCCATAGCAAAACGTGTGACAGAGTCCATCATCAAATTGACGTTATATCCTTGATCGCGAAAATATTCACTGATGGCTGTTGCCGTGTAAGCTCCTTTCACTCTCATCAAGGCAGGCTGATCGGAAGTGGCAACGACGAGGATCGAGTTTTTCAACCCTTCCTCCCCCAGATCATTTTCAATGAACTCTCTCACTTCACGCCCTCGTTCGCCAATGAGAGCAATCACATTCAAATCGGCTGAGCTGTTTCTAGCAATCATCCCCATCAAGGTACTTTTACCAACCCCGCTTCCCGCGAAAATGCCGATCCTCTGTCCCTTGCCAACGGTCAACATCGTATCGACAGCTCTCACGCCGACTTGAATTGGTTCGTGAATCGGTGGACGCTGGAGCGGGTTGGGAGGGTTTTGATCTGTCGGATACCCCTTTACACCGAGTGGCATCGACGCTCCATCTAACGGGTGCCCCGTAGCATCGAGAATCTTACCGACAAGTCCCATCCCGACTTTGATTCGCATGGGTTCACCGGTTGCTTCAACAATGCTGCCAGGACGCACTTCTTTCACTTCCCGAAAAGGCATTAAAAGGATGTTTTCATTGTTGAAACCAACAACCTCGGCTGCGATCTTTTCTTTATGTTCTGACGTATGGATATAACACAAATCACCGACAGAGGCTTCCGGCCCTTTGGATTCAATCATAAGTCCGACAACTCTATGAATTTTCCCATACCTTTTCATAGATTCTGCATTGGCGATCGCATCAAAATAACGCTGACTATCCATTTCCCATCTCCTCATTCGCAACTGAAAGCAGGTGTTGTCTGAGTTCTGATAACTGTGTATCTATACTTCCATCAAGCCTTCCAAACTGCGATTCCACGATACAGGCGTCAGGGTTTAACTCTTCTTCTGCATAAATGCTTAAATGTGAAGAAGGGGTGATCAATCGTTCTAGTTCATCAGACTGTCTGTGAACAAAGTCGTATTTTTCTGGATGGACATACAAAGCGACTTCAGGTTGCCCTTTAACCTCTTCCATCACATTTTTTACCATTGGCAAAAACAACGTCGGGTCTTCTTCCAGTTTCGTGCTGAGAATTTTCTCGGCTGTTTTCATAGCCACCTCTACGATCGTTCTCTCGCTATTTGTAACCATAAGGTCATGCGAAGCTTTCGCTTTTTGGATGATTTCATTAGCCTGAGATAATCGGGCTTGTAAGTTATCGTAGCCTTCTTTATGACCTTGCCTGAAACCCTCGTCCATCCCTTTTTGATAGGCTTCATTTTCAATTACTTTCTTCTCTTCTTGCCAAGTCGCTTTCATCGACTCTATTTCTTTTTCCGTTGATATAATCAACTGTTCCCTTTGATTCCTTGCTGCCTCTAAATCTTTTTGGGCTTGTTCCAACTCTTGGTTGATTTGTAGACTTTTTTGTTCTTGTTCACTTTCCTTAACTTCTTGTCCTTGAATATGTACGGGTCTTAAACCGATGACACGACCATTCGATGAAGGTTCATGTTTAGACAATGATGTCATCTCCTCCACCTCTTGCTATCACGATTTCACCTACATCTTCTAAACGGCGAATCGTAGAAACCACCCTCGTTTGAGCTTCTTCCACATCTCGAAGTCTGACGGGTCCCATGAATTCCATCTCTTCTTTGAATGTTGTCGCCATCCGTTCGGACATGTTACTGAATACGATGTCTTTGACTTCTTCGCTGGACACTTTAAGCGACAGACGCAGATCATCGTTTTCAACATCACGGATGATCCTCTGAATCGCCCGGTTATCAAGAGCAACAATATCTTCAAAGACGAACATCCGTTTCTTAATTTCTTCCGCCAGTTCCGGATCCTGTATTTCAAGGGAGTCAAGAATCGTTCTTTCTGTACTCCGGTCGACACCATTCAAAACTTCCACAACGGCTTGAATTCCACCTGTTTCTGTATAATCCTGGGTTACTGTTGTCGATAACTTTTTCTCGAGAATTTGTTCAACCTGACTGATCACTTCAGGGGAGGTCGAATCCATTGTGGCTATTCTCCGGGCTACGTCGGCCTGAAGCTCTTGTGGAAGTTCTGACAAGATTTGTCCGGACTGTTCAGGATCGAGGTAGGATAGTACAAGCGCAATCGTTTGTGGATGTTCGTTTTGAATAAAGTTAAGAATCTGATGAGCATCTGCTTTTCTTGCAAAATCAAACGGCTTCACCTGCAATGAAGAAGTGAGGCGCCCGATGATATTAGAAGCTTCATCTGAACCCAGCGCTTTTTCAAGAATTGTTTTTGCATACCCAATTCCACCCTGTGATATATAATCCTGGGCTAAAGCTATTTGGTGAAATTGGTCCAGAATTTCTTCCTTTTCTTTGCTATCTACTTTTTGAACAGAAGAGATTTCCAGCGTCAATTGTTCAATCTCTTCCTCATCTAAATGTTTGTACACTTGGGCAGCAACATCTGGCCCAAGGGAAATCAACAGGACAGCCGCTTTCTGCTTGCCTGTCAATTCCGATTTTCTCAAGGCCATATAAAGACCTCCTTAATCTTCCGCAATCCATGATCGCAATAATTTTGCAAAATCTTCCGGTTTTTCTTTGGCCATTTTTTCCAACTGTTTCCGTTTACGCGTCCCATCATCTTCACGTTCTTCAATAGAAGGGACTTCCTGAGGCTTGGCTTCTAGAGCCTCTTCTTCAAACATCATGTACTCTTCATCATTTTGCTCCGTCCTCTTCCTGCGAGTAAGAACGATGAGAAGGACGATAATTGTGAATAGGAGCAGACCTCCAACAATATAAGCCCAAAGAGGAATCCCCTCACCTGAATCTGGAAACTCAGGTTCACCGTTGAACTCCTGGAAAACGATGGACACTTTGTCCTGTGTATCCACTTCTCCATATTCGCCATTGATCGATGTTGTAATCATCGAATCTACAATAGACTGGACGCCTTCTTGCACGGTTTGTTGCTCAGAGGCGGTCAAGTATTCGATTTCCCCCTCCGGACTGACGCCTTTGGTATTATCGATCGCTACTTGAATCCCTAAGTCCCTTACTTTATAAGGGCTTTCTTCAATATTCTTCTTAATTCTGTTGAACTCGTTATTGATCGTTTCACGGTTCATTTCGTAATCGCCGCCAGAGCCTTCTGCACCAGCAGGGTATTCTGGTATGTCCCCTTCTTCCGTACCTACAGGTCCCCCTTCAGGTACACCGCCTTCGTAGGTCTCTTCAATTCTCTCTACACTGACAGGCAGGCCTTCCATCGTTTCAGGATCTACCGGCTCTACCAGTTCCTCTACGCGGTTCTCTTTTGTAAAATCGATGTCTGCGGTTACGGTGGCTATCACTTTCTGCTGACCAATCATCATCCCGAGCATGCGTTGCAATCGTTGCTTAATATCTCTTTCAATGTCTTTTTTTACATTTTGCTGGTATGTATAAGCATTTTCAGAGCCACCCATTGGTGAATCATTTATGTCAAAATAGTTAAAATTTTGATCCATAATGACGATATTATCTTTAGGCAGGTTTGGTACAGACTTTGAAGCTAGATTATAAAGAGCTTCGATTTGACCATTTTCGATTTGATAACCAGGCTGTACATTGAGCACGATCGAGGCAGAGGCCGGCTGCGCAGATTCAGAAACGAAAATCTGCTCTTCTGGCATATTGATCATAACTTGAGCATCCTGAATGCCGGTGATGCCCTTCATTAAATTGGCAAGTTCTGTCTGCATCGCATCCAGTTTGATGACATCAAACTCATTATCTGTCATCCCCCAAGAAGTATTTCCACTGAAAAAACCATAATCGATCGTTCCACTATTGGGTAGACCGGCGGCTGCGAGGTCTACAAGCAAGCCTTCTGCCTGTGTATCTGGTACAAGGATGGTAGCCCCTCCCTGATCAAGTTCATATGTAACCCCTCTTGTTTCAAGTTCCGTCTTAATTTGACCAATTTCCTGTAAAGTCAAATCTCTATATAAGGGAACCATCTTCGTACGAGAAGCGAAAACACTTGTCAGGACAAGAAGAAAAATGATGGCAGCCACTCCGCCGATCATCCACCGCTTTTGTGAATTTTTACGCTCTTTCCAAAAGGTTGTCATTCTTTCTTGATATTTTTTTATTTTTTCTTTCATAGTTGCCCCCAAAAAAAGCACGACCTAAGCGAATGGTTTAGTGCGAATTAAATATAGTAGAGTCACACTTGCATACGCATGACTTCTTTGTATGCTTCTACGACTTTACTCTGCATTTCAACAGCTGTTTTCATAGTAATGCTAGCCTTTTGTGAAGTAATCATCACATCATGCAAATCATTGATTTCTCCTTTAGCAAGAGCCTTTGTCTTATGATCAGACAAGATTTGTGCTTCGTTCACTCTTGCAATCGCATTTTTCAACTGATTGGCAAACGTAGCATGAGCTTCACCAGGAGATACATTTTTCTTCCATTGCGTTTGAGAAGGTTGGTTTAAGGGGATGGTGTTAACTAGATGGTTTGACATTATCGATTCTCCTTACTTATCTTCCGATTTCCAATGCTTTCATTAACATACTTTTCGATGCATTGACGGCCGTAACATTCGCCTCATAGGAGCGCGTGGCGCTCATCATATCGACCATCTCCTTTAAAGGATCGACATTAGGCAGTTCTACATAACCATCCTCATTGGCATCGGGATGATTCGGGTTATATACGAGTTTAAATGGCTCATCGTCTTCTACGATTTTTGTTGCTTTCACACCACTTCCTTGTGTTGAATCAGTGGCTGCTTTATGTAAGAAACTTTTGAAGTTTTTTTCAGACGGCTCAAAAACGACCATTTTGCGTCGATAAGGCTGCCAATCCCCATTCTCATCAAGTGTTGCTCTCGTTGTGTTTGCATTCGCCATATTCGATGAAGCGACATCCATTCGTAAACGCTGTGCTGTCAGTGCGCTTGCGCTATTAATCATTGCATGAAAGATACTCATTCGTTAGTTCCCCCCCCTGATTACGGATTCAAGGCTTCGGAATTTCCCACTCATACGGTCAACCAGGGCCTGATATTGAATTTGATTTTGTGCCAGTTCATTCATTTCTTTATCAATGTCCACGTTATTTCCATTATGATTGTATACCGTATTCGTTTTCGTAAACGTCCGATACGGTTCACCAGCATCATTCGTAAAAGATAAATGCCGTTCATTCGTTTTTTTCGCTTGCAGAATCGAATGTTCTTGATTCAAGACATCCCTAAAAGCAACACCTTCAGCTTTATATCCCGGCGTATCCACATTGGCAATATTGTTAGAAATCGCTCTGTTTTTAGCTGAAGAGTAGTCCAAAGCATTCTCTAGACTTGTAAATGTGCTACTGAAAAGAGTCATAACTCCACCTCTATTCGACATTTTTCCATACTCACAGACACAATTGTAAAAAAATTCACGTACTTCTGTCTATACAAAAAACCACTTTTTTACGAGAGTATTACAAACACCCCAAAAGAATCAGGGACAAATTCCTTACTTTTTGGATTTAGTTTCCATCAGTCGAAATCTTTCCCATAATGAACATTATTACATAACTTTTTGTCGAATAGTGAATTTATCATGGATATTTTTAAAACACGACTTAAGATAGTGAAAATAGGTTAAATCTGTTAAAAATCACTTTGTTACTTTAAGGCACTGATAATAACTTATAGAAGTACACAGCTGGAATGTGGGAGACTCGATTACGGGACTTCGTTTGATTTAAGTGCTCCGGGAACACGGATTCGCTTTCCACGCCTGGCGCAGAGCTCCTCGCACTACGTCCTATGGGGTACCAGCGCTTCCACAACCTATTATCTTCTCAAAATTTCCTTCAAAGGAATCCGATGCATATGGCAGGGAATCCTTTTAAACCATGTCGTTATCGGTCTTTTCATAAGACCTCACCCTATTAGAAAATCTTTTCGAGAACCCTTTTTATCACAAGGACGTTGAGTTAGACTCCTACTTAAATGTGTAGGTGCAAAACCGAATATCCATGAGGAATAGAGTGCCTAGTGAGCCTCAAGCAATACTACAGTCCGGAGACACTTGGTGTACTCCCGCAGAAAGCGAGTCACACAATACGATAGGGAGCTATCATTTAATTTACCTGGAAGAATAACAAATAAAATTCCAAACATCCCAAAGAAATAAATTTGCGCATGAAAAAACCGCCACCTTGTACAAAGTGGCGGTTTGGTTTATTAATTGGTACGAAGCTTTTGAAGCTCCAGTAGGAAGTTATTATTCAATACTTTGATATACGTTCCCTTCATTCCTAATGAACGGGACTCGATGACTCCAGCACTCTCCAGTTTTCTCAGGGCATTAACAATCACTGATCTCGTGATTCCTACACGGTCGGCAATTTTACTTGCTACAAGCAGCCCTTCGTTCCCTTCCAGTTCTTCGAAAATGTGCTCGATGGCTTCTAGTTCACTGTAGGATAGGGAGCTGATCGCCATTTGTACAACGGCTTTGCTTCGAGCTTCCTGCTCAATTTCTTCTGTTTTTTCATGAAGAATTTCCATACCAACGACGGTAGCACCATATTCAGCGAGTAGCAGATCATCTTCATTGAAATTGCTGTTCAGACGGCTCAGAATAAGTGTACCTAGACGCTGTCCACCACCAATGATTGGAACAATCGTCGTTAGACCATTTTCAAACAACTCACGGTTTTCAACCGGGAATGCTGTGTACTCACTATTGATATCGATATCCGGTGTTGTTTCCTCTATATTGAAAAGGTTTTGCGTGTACTCTTCCGGGAATTGACGCTCAGAAAGCATCGCCTTCATTCGCTCATTCTCAATTTCCTGATTGATGGCAAAGCCTAACAGCTTTCCGCGACGGCTCAAGACGAAGGTATTCGCCTCAATCACATCTCGCATCGTTGCGGACATATCGTTGAAGTCCACGGATTTTCCGGTTGTCTTTTGCAGCATTGCATTGATTTTACGTGCACGGTCTAGTAGTTTCATGTTCATTTTCCTCCTTGTTGTTCACCCTATAGAATAAATCGGCTCAAATCTTTGTTTTTTACAATTGATGATAGTTTGCTGTCTACATACTGTGGTGTGATCTCAATGGTTTCCATCGTTACGTCAGGAGCTTCAAAAGATAAATCCTCAAGCAGTTTTTCTAAAATCGTATGCAATCTCCGCGCCCCGATGTTGTCTGTTTCCTGATTTACTTCATGAGCGATTTCTGCGAGTCTAGTAATAGCATCGTCAGAAAATTCAACCTTTATACCTTCTATTTCAAGTAATGCCTTATATTGTTTCAAAAGAGCATTCGAAGGCTCTGTTAAAATATTCTTGAAGTCAGCAACACTGAGTTTATTCAACTCTACACGGATCGGAAACCTTCCTTGCAGTTCTGGAATCAAATCAGAAGGCTTCGCCATATGAAAAGCTCCAGCAGCAACGAATAGAATATGGTCAGTCGCTACAGGTCCGTATTTTGTGACGACCGTCGAGCCTTCGACGATTGGAAGAATGTCTCTTTGTACACCTTCACGGGATACATTCGCCTGGTTATCACCCTTCGCCGCCACTTTATCGATCTCATCAATAAAGATCATACCCGCCTGTTCCACTTTAGCTACAGCATCCTGACCGACTTCATCCATATCCACCAATTTGCCTGCTTCTTCCTGTGTTAGTACTTTTCTTGCTTCTGAAACAGGAAGCTTTCGTTTCTTTTTCTTCTTCGGCATGAATTGACTGAATGCATCCTGCATGTTCATGCCCATCTGTTCCATTCCGGAGCCTTGCATCATGTCAAACATGGAAGATTGAGATTCTTCCACTTCTATGGTTACCATCCGGTCTTCCAGCTCACCAAGATCCAATTGATGACGAATACGGCTTCTTTTTGTCTCTATTTCCGCTTCTTCACTCTTCTCATCAGGATCCACTTCCTGCTGATTGCCTTGATTAAAGATCATCTCAAATGGATTTTTGAAGTTATTGGACTGCTTTTTCTTAGAAGGAACGAGCAGTTTTACAAGCCGTTTGTTTGCTTGTTCTTCCGCTCTTTCTTTCACAGCCTCCATTTTCTCTTCCTTCACCATACGGACAGCCATTTCCACTAAGTCACGAACCATGGATTCAACATCACGACCAACGTAACCGACTTCAGTGAATTTTGTGGCTTCCACTTTAACGAATGGTGCCCCGACTAATTTTGCTAAACGGCGGGCAATTTCTGTTTTCCCTACCCCTGTAGGTCCCATCATCAAAATGTTTTTCGGAACGATTTCATCTTTCAAATCATCCGTCAGCTGCATGCGACGATATCTGTTACGAAGAGCAATGGCTACAGATCGCTTAGCGCTTTCCTGCCCAATGATATATTGATCGAGTTTTTCAACAATTTGTCTAGGAGTCAAGTTTAATGACATTTATGGTCCCCCTTAATCGAGAACTTCCAGGATTATTTGATCATTTGTAAACACGCAGATCTCCCCTGCAACCTCAAGCGCTGCTCTAGCAATTTGAGAAGCAGATTGTTCCGGTGAATAACGTTTCAAAGCTCGCCCTGCACTTAAAGCGAAGTTTCCACCTGAACCAATGGCAAGAATACCATCGTCCGGTTCTATTACTTCCCCAGTACCCGATACAAGAAACATATTTTCTTTATCCATGACAATCAACATCGCTTCTAATTTCCTTAGAACACGATCACTCCGCCACTCTTTGGCAAGTTCAACGGAAGCTCTTGCAAGGTTGCCGTCATAGCTTTCCAGTTTTCCTTCAAACTTCTCAAAAAGAGTAAAAGCGTCGGCAACAGAACCAGCGAAGCCTGCCAATACTTGATCATTGAATAATCGGCGAACTTTCCTTGCCTTATGCTTCATAACTACTTGATTGCCTAATGTTACCTGACCATCTCCGCTCATCGCACACTCTCCATTGTGCTGGACGGCAAAGATCGTTGTTGCATGAAATTGCTGCTCCATCATTTTCACCTCTTATTTGCTCGGGGATGACTGTTCATATATACATTTTTCAAGCGATCTTTCGATACATGCGTATAGATCTGAGTGGAAGAGAGCCGTTCATGCCCTAACAATTCCTGTACGGAACGCAAGTCTGCTCCTTCATTCAGCAGGTGGGTGGCAAACGAATGCCTCAATTTATGGGGGTGAATATCCACCGTCATTGCTGCTTTTTCCACCATCTTTTTCAATATGAGCCTGATGCCATCAGCTGTCAAAGGCCCACCTTTAGCATTCAAAAATAACCGTTTACTCGATTCATTTTTCTTAGAAGCCAATTGTTTTCTGCCATCATTTATATATGTCTGAAGTGCTCTTGCAGCAAACTGCCCATAAGGAACATAGCGATCTTTGCTTCCTTTTCCATGAACTAAAGCTGTGTTCAGTGAAAAATCCAGGTCTGGAAGTTCTATCTTCACACATTCACTGACACGCACGCCCGTACCGTAGAGAAGTTCGATAAGAGCCTGGTTTCTCTGTCCTAAGGGCGTATGCAAATCACTTACTGTAAAAAGTTTCTCTAGCTCTTCTTCATAAAAGAAGTTTGGAATGGGACTTTCTTTCTTTGGTAAGACCACATTCAGAAATGGATTCTGAACGACAATCTCCTCTCGTTCTAAGAAACGGAAATAGCTTCTCAAACTTGATATTTTTCTGGAAACTGTCCTTCTTGAATACTCTGCTTCATACTGTCTTGATAAAAAGATTCGGATCACAGGGTATTCACATTCCTTAATGGTCAACCCCTCTGATTTTAGAAAGGATTCAAACTCATCTAAATCTCTTCCGTAATGTTTTAATGTCAGAGGCGAAGCGTTCTTTTCGATTTGAAGGTATTCCATAAAAAGCTCTTTGTAAGACTGCATAAGTCCATCCACCTCTCAAAGGCGTCTAAATTTTATCACAACATTCATTGGCATAACAATGGATTTAATAAAAATGTAACAAAATTCTGAATTGTTTCCAACTCTAATCAATCAAGTATTTAAAGAAATCGTCCTTTAGCGTGAATTAGTGTCAAGTATGTATACTTACCAAAGCGTAATTATAGCGTCCCACATAACCACTGTCAATTAAAAAATAGCGTTCCATTAAAACTCATCGCCTATTATAACAAACGCTCCCTTTTCATTGAGGACTCAGTTTCGAGACTTTTGAGTGAGGAGGAAGGTGCTCGAAACTACCTTGGGAGCTCTTCAGGCGGAGAATGCTCTAACCACAGTACTGGGACATGTTTCCCCCACCATTATAAGCAAGTCTTGAGCTGAATAGTTTAATTTCTAGTAGCAAATATAGTAAGGGGCGGCGGGGAATGAAGAGACTCCTGCAGTGAGAGAGTGCTTGGTGAGACCCCGCATTGCGTCAGCCTGAGGAGGCTCACTGGGCTCCCGCGGAAAGCGACTCATTCCCGCCGCCCCGTACCACTCACACAACCCCCTCGAAATCGAGCCTTACACAATCCACTCCTGCCATATCCTTTAATTACTACTGATATTCATTCCAACAAAGAATAAACCCAATAAGAAAAAGAGTCTACAACTAAAAGGATAGTCATAGACTCTTTGTTTTATAACTAAATCAGGATTGTGGCTCTTCTTTATAGTCACATTCGGTACACTGAAT
The DNA here is from genome assembly GCF_009856415.1 of Halobacillus litoralis. Lineage (GTDB taxonomy): Bacteria > Bacillota > Bacilli > Bacillales > Halobacillaceae > Halobacillus > Halobacillus litoralis_C. The sequence goes on from NZ_WMEZ01000001.1 coordinate 823,697, forward strand.
CTGTGTGCCTTTCTTCGACTTCTTCTCCACAAGAAGTGATTCACATTTCGGACAAGGTCTGCTGATCGGCTTATCCCAAGATATGAAGTCACACTCGGGGTAGTTTTCACACCCGAAGAACTTGCGGTTTTTCTTACTTTTTCGTTCGACGACTTCTCCGTCTTTACATTTCGGACAAGTGACTCCGACTTTTTTAAGAATCGGTTTTGTATTTCTACAGTCAGGGAAGTTGGAGCAGGCAAGGAACTTCCCGTACCTCCCCATCTTATATACCATTTCATGCCCGCACTTCTCGCAATCAATTCCAGCAGGCTCGTCTTTAATTTCAATTTCTTCCATTTCTTTTTCCGCTTTCTCTAAGCGGGGTTGAAAGCCCTCATAGAAATGGCTGATGATGTTCACCCAGTCCTCTTTCCCATCTTCAATGGCATCCAGGTCATCTTCCATGCCTTTTGTAAAGTCGACATCGATAATTTCAGGAAAGTACTCTCTCAGTTGTTCAAGGACAATTTCTCCAAGCTCTGTTGGAATAAAACGCTTATTATCCAGAGCGACATACCCACGGCGCTGAATGGTATCAAGTGTTGGTGCGTAAGTCGATGGACGTCCAATCCCAAGCTCTTCAAGCGTCTTAACAAGACGGGCTTCTGTATAGCGCGGTGGAGGCTGTGTAAAGTGCTGGTTCGGTTTGATTTCTTCCGCTTTTACAGTCATTCCTTCTTCAAGATGAGGCAAAAGTTTGTCTTTCTCTTTTTTGTTATCATCCCGACCTTCAATGTACACCTTCATAAACCCTTTGAATTTCACCTCAGAACCTGTTGCTCTGAATTCTACCCCTTCGTTGTAAAGATGGACGGTCATCGTATCCAACACCGCTGGAGCCATTTGACTGGCAATGAACCTGTCCCAAATCAGCTTATAGAGACGGTACTGATCACGGGATAAAATGCTTTTCATAGCTTTTGGATCACGATCTGCTCCTGTCGGCCTGATGGCTTCGTGGGCGTCTTGTGCCCCTTCTTGCTTTTTGGACCCTTTACTCTGTCCAAGAAACTCTTTACCAAAGTTACCTTCAATGTATTGCTTGGCATCCTCTTTGGCGGAATTCGACAGCCTGGTGGAATCCGTACGCATGTACGTAATCAAACCAGTGGTCCCTTGCTTCCCTCCAAGATCAATCCCTTCGTAAAGCTGTTGGGCAATCATCATGGTTTTCTTCGCACGGAAGTTCAATTTACGTGCGGCTTCCTGTTGCAGTGAGGAAGTGGTGAAAGGAAGAGATGGGTTCCTCTTTCTTTCTCTTTTGTTCACTTTATCTACAGAGAAATCTTTCCCTTTCATCTGCTTTTGGATTTGATCGACATCGTCTTGTGTCTTCAAATCCTTCTTCTTGCCTTCAACACCGTAAAAGGAACCTTCAAATGTCTCTTTATCTTTTAAGAAATCTGCTTCAATGGTCCAATATTCCTCAGGCTGGAATTTTTTAATTTCATTTTCACGATCGATAATGATTTTGACGGCAACCGATTGAACACGGCCTGCACTCAAGCCCTTTTTCACTTTCTTCCAAAGGATCGGGCTGATGTTATATCCGACTAGTCGGTCGAGAATCCGGCGAGCCTGTTGGGCATCAACCAGGTCTGAATCGATCGATCTCGGTTGTTTAAATGAATCTTTAATCGCTTCCTTGGTGATTTCATTAAAAACAACTCGACAATCTGAAGTATCATCAATTTCCAAACTATGAGCCAAATGCCAGGCAATCGCTTCCCCTTCGCGGTCAGGGTCGGCAGCGAGATAAACTTTCTTTGCCTTCTTGGCGGCAGTTTTTAGCTCTTTCAAAACAGGACCTTTTCCACGGATCGTTATATATTTGGGGTTGAATTCATTTTCAACATCCACGCCCATTTGACTCTTTGGCAAGTCACGTATGTGTCCAAGGGATGCTTTCACTTTGTATTTCTTTCCAAGATATCGTTCGATTGTTTTTGCTTTTGCAGGTGATTCTACTATTACCAGATAATCTGCCATATATGTTCCTCCCATAGAGGTGTTTTCTCTTTATGTTTCATACACTCTTTTTATATTCTCAGTTTTCGATTTACCATTTGCTGTAAAACTTGATCTAATGGAAGAGGAAGCTTAACCGTTTATTCCAAATAGAAAAAGTCGTTCTAACGTTATTATATTTCCATGTTATTGGTTGAATCAGCTTTTATAAAATAAATCTTCCCTATTATTAAATACAATGAAACCGTTTGTCAAACATATATTTTTCAAAAAAGTCTCAAATTGGACCAATCTTACCCTTGAATGTAACACCTTTGTAACGAATTATTCAAATTTTTCTAACCAATCCTCCAGAATGTCATGATACGTATGAACCAATTTTGCGCCCTCATTTATCATTTTATGACACCCTTCACTGGTTACCCTCCCTGCAGGTCCGGGTAGCGCGTAAACATCTTTTCCTTGCTCTAAGGCTTGGTCTACTGTGATCAGTGTTCCACTTTTCAGTCGAGCTTCGATCACAAAGGTACTTGGGGTCAATCCTGAGATCAACCGGTTACGTTCAGGGAAGTGATACTTTTTCGGAGGACAGTCCGGAGGATATTCACTTACGACCAAATGTTTTTGAGTTAATCTGTAGTATAGAGAAGGGTTATTCTTAGGATAAATATGCTGAAATCCCGAACCGAGAACAGCAATCGTTTTTCCATTATAATCATCAGCCAACGTGTGAGCAAACTGATCAATCCCCTGAGCCATACCACTAACAATAGTAAACCCGGACTGTATAATTGGAATAAGTACAGATTTCATAGCAGGAAATGCATAAGCAGATGGCTTGCGAGTGCCAACCACACTGATGGAAAGAGGTGTATGGAACAAAGATACATCCCCTACTGTATAAAGGACATAAGGAGGGTCTGGAATCGTTTTTAAACACTTGGGGTATGTGTGGTCAAACACGGTGATGATTGTATATTTGTGGATATAGATGTCGAGTTTCTTCATTATATTAGGGTCTGTTATATGCCGGAGGATAGATTGAGCTCTAGAAAGGGGGATGGAAAGAGTTTCAGCTAATTGTGCAGCTGTACGAGAAAAGGGATAATGTAAAGAAGTGTCAATCTGAAGTAATTTTCCAAGTAGAGGCCTCGTCATATGAGGGGAATCATGAAGGAGGAGTAAACGTGTTCTACGGTCTTTCATCAGGCACCTCGTTTCCATAGTTTAGAGGCCGTACCTGTCCATCGATACGGCCTCTTTCTTCATTTAATTAGTGTGTTTTACATTTTTCAAATAGATCCTGATCTTTCAACACTTGAATCAATGTTTCGCCCATAACTGATGGTGTTTCAGCCACTTGGATTCCACATTCGTTCATGACACGGATTTTTTCATCCGCCGTACCTTTACCACCGGAAATGATCGCACCAGCATGGCCCATGCGTTTTCCTGGAGGGGCTGTACGACCGCCAATGAAGCCGACGACAGGTTTGTTCATGTTCGCTTTCACCCATTCAGCTGCTTCCTCCTCGGCAGTTCCGCCAATTTCACCGATCATGATGACCGCTTCAGTATCAGGGTCTTCATTGAAAGCCTTCAGGACATCGATGAAATCGGTCCCATTAACAGGGTCTCCGCCGATTCCTACCGCTGTGGATTGACCAATGCCAGCTTCAGAAAGCTGATGGACCGCTTCATATGTCAGTGTACCAGAACGAGAAACGACGCCTACATGACCTTTTTTATGGATGTAACCAGGCATGATGCCGATCTTACATTCATCAGGAGTGATGACACCTGGACAGTTCGGTCCCACAAGGCGAGTTTTCTTTCCTTCCATGTAACGTTTAACTTTGATCATATCCAAAACAGGAATATGTTCAGTGATGCAAATAGCAAGATCCATTTCTGAATCTGTCGCTTCCATGATGGCATCCGCTGCAAACGGTGCAGGGACATAAATGACGGAAGCATTTGCTCCTGTTTTCTCTACAGCTTCTGCAACTGTATTAAATACTGGAATTCCTTCAACCTCAGTGCCGCCTTTACCAGGCGTTACACCGCCCACAATTTGTGTTCCATACTCAACCATTTGTTTTGTATGGAAAAGTGCTGTCGATCCTGTAATTCCTTGAACAATGACTTTTGTGTTCTTATCAATATATACACTCATCTGATTACCCGCCTTTCTTACTTGACTAGTTCAACGATTTTTTGTGCGCCTTCTGCCATAGAATCTGCAGAAGTGATGTTCAAGCCTGATTCATCAAGAATTTTCTTCCCAGCATCTACGTTCGTACCTTCCAGACGAACAACGAGCGGCAATGTAAGTCCGATTTGTTTCGTCGCTTCAACCACACCCTCAGCGATGACATCACATTTCATAATGCCTCCGAAAATGTTGACAAAGATTCCTTTGACATTTTCATCTGAAAGGATGATTTTGAAAGCTTCGGTAACTTTTTCTGTTGTAGCGCCGCCTCCGACATCTAGGAAGTTGGCAGGGTCTCCACTATAGTGTTTGATTGTATCCATGGTAGCCATCGCAAGACCTGCACCATTAACCATACAGCCGATGTTTCCATCAAGTGCGATGTAACTAAGGTCGTATTTGGATGCTTCTACTTCTTTTGGATCTTCTTCTTCAAGATCACGAAGTTCAGCAATGTCTTTTTGACGGAAAAGAGCGTTATCGTCAAAGTTTAACTTGGAGTCAAGCGCCATTACTTCCCCGTCACCTGTTGTAACGAGTGGATTGATTTCTGCAACAGAACAATCCTTTTGTACAAAGACGTCATAAAGGCCAAGCATAAACTTAACCGCTTTTCCTAAGGATTCTTTCGGAATATTAATATTGAATGCAAGTCGACGCGCCTGGAATGGTGTGAGACCTGTCACTGGGTCGATGACTTCTTTGAAGATTTTCTCAGGAGTCTTTTCTGCTACCTCCTCAATCTCTGTGCCACCTTCTTCAGATGCCATCATCGTCACACGGCTTGTCGCGCGATCGAGAACAAGACCGACGTAGTATTCGCTCTTAATATCGCAACCTTCTTCGATGAGTAAGCGCTTTACTTCTTTGCCTTCTGGTCCAGTCTGATGGGTTACAAGTGTTTTTCCTAGTATTTCGTCAGCGTATGTACGCACCTCGTCAAGATTCTTAGCAATTTTGACTCCGCCTGCTTTGCCGCGGCCACCTGCGTGGATCTGCGCTTTAACAACTGTGACATCGCTACCTAATTTCTTCGCTGCTTCGACAGCTTCATCTACGGTATATGCGACGTGTCCATTTGGCACAGATACGCCAAAATCACGCATGATTTCTTTTCCTTGATACTCGTGAATGTTCATGTTTCATCCTCCCATCAAATTTCACTGCATGTACATTGTATAAAAAAACGCTATCAATTGTCCATACTAAGCTAGATATCTGTCGAAAAATTCAATAGATTACCAGGTATATTATTATGTAAACTATATTTGTGGTCTCGAATTTTCTGTATTCCATTCCTCCACAAACGTTCCCTTTTCTTGAAGACTCAGCTTCGAGATACCCGGGGTTCGTTTGATTTTTTTGAGTGTAAGGGGTGGTTGGGAAGCTACTCGCTTTCCTGTGGGGGAGCGCCGAGCTTCCTCGGGCTGCGCCCTGTGGGATCTCGTCTGTCTCCTTCTCCCACGGGAGTCTCGCAGCTTCCCAACCACCCCATTCCATGTGGAACAGAAACGACCCCCTATACCAAAATGAGGGGTATTTACACCATACTTAGAAGTAGGCATAAAGGGCTCTATATCAGGCTTTTGAGCTTTGAATGACTACTGAAGAGAGTATGATATTATCCATTTTGCTTGAGTACCACCAGCAGCTTTTCCAGAAATAGTTTCGAGACACTTACATGGCAAAGGGCGGAGGGGAATGGCGAGACTCCTGCGGGAAGAGAGTGCTAGGTGAGACCCCACAGGACGCAGTCCGAAGAGGCTCACCGCGCTCCCGCGGAAAGCGAGCTATTCCCCGCAGCCCCCATCCACTCAAAAAAAGTCTCGAAACTGAGTCTTCCAGAATCCTGCCATATACTTCAATAAGGATTATTTCTTTTGTTGTTGGTCAACGTTATAAATGAAGGCGAAAACTTCAGCGACGACGTGGTAAAGATCTTCTGGGATTTGTTCATTGATATTCAACTCTGAGAGCAGCTCGACAAGTGTTGCGTCTTCTTGTACGGGTATTTGGTGCTCCTCAGCGGCTTTTAAAATATTTTCAGCAATAATGCCCTTCCCTTTAGCAACAACCTCTGGAGCAGCTGCTTTTTCGGATTGATAGGACAAAGCAATGGCTTCTTTTCTTTTTTCATTCATATCCTTATATCCACCCCTTCTTCCGCCGTCTCTTGGGTGTTAGAGTCAGAGGTTATTGAAACTTCAGTCGTGACCCGTGCCTTTATAGAGTTCAGTTCATATCCAGCATTTTCTAAACCCACTTCTAATTTCTTTCGATAGGGCTGAAAAAGCTTTTCAAGCTCAGGGTTTTCATTATATACGACGACAGATACTCGGCGTTCAACGATATTTAGGTCTATGATGGTTTCCTCGAGCTGAGAAAGGTGCAAGTAGAACATCACGTGACAATAGTCGGAATCAATCTGCCCATCGTCATTTTTTCGCCCTTCCATGTTCATATGTACATCCTTACGTGCTCCGATGAAATCACCAGGGAATTGAAGCGCTAATTGCAAGGTTTGGGAATGATCCGAGAGGGAAGCGAGTTGAGTCCCGTTGATCAAGTTTATCAGACGATATGCCGTTTCTGTTTTTACCTCTGACCCTTCACTTAAACCTTTTAACAGCAACGATTTCAATGAATGTTCTGCCCGTAAAGATGCATCTGTCTCTTGGGAGGTTCTTGCAAGAACATGCTCATCATTGAATCCTATCCCGTTCATCATTGTTTTCATTTGGAGCCATATTCTTTCTTTGTCAGACAACGGTATGTACTGGCTCAATGACTGTAACAACTGAACGAGGAGCTTTTGTTGTTCAACGGGAAGTTGTACCCTTATTAACTTTTGAATATCAGAAAGAAAAGACCTGAATTCAGCTCTTGTAAAAGGATTTCTTTCACCTCCAGGATCATTTAAAAGAGTGACAGCTTTATCGATAAAAACCTTTGTCGAATCCTTTAAGTTTGGTGTTAAACGTTCCATTATTTTTTGGTCAACTACTTTTCTGAAATTCTCTGTCCATTGTCTACGTGTTTGCCGAGACAACATGGAGAATTCATGATTTGGAGGTTGTTGAGTCCAGAGGGATAGGAGTTTTTCCGATGTATGCCCCCACTGTTTGATCGTTTGATTTTCTGATGGGGATAAGGGAAGTTGATTTTGTAACAGCTGTTGTAAAGAACTTGCTGCTTGTTCTTTCGTGAATGGTAACTTATCCATACTAGGATTTTGACGAAACCAATTTTGTTTGAAAGATGTATAGGTATGCTTGGTATCTATAAGTCCCGCTGTCTTCCATAGCTCAAAAGTGGATCTTGATCCATTTGCTGACTCGGATTTTAATTTAATAAGCATGGCACTTTCAAAGTTTGGATTTTGTTCTGCTCGCAATGATTGGACCATAGATTTAACTTTTTCATCGGAGGTAGAAAGTGATTTCCCTCCCAATTGCTGCACAACATTAGATAAGACTTGAGAATACTCATCCGTGTATTTCGCTGATAGTGCTGAATACACAGAAGGGCTAATGGGCATTTTCCGGCTAAGCATATGTAGTAATATTTCGCGTGTGAATCGGTGCTCGTTCGGCGACTGAATCAAACGGAACGCTCTTGCTAAATCTTTTTTATGTAAAGGCACCTTCAAATCAGCAATCGCTTTTATCAATGTGAGATTATCTTTGTTTGCCTTTATTCCTATTTGTTCTAAAAGCGAAGCGAGGTTCAACGGTTCTGAACGAGCTTCAGAAAGCGATACGGCTCGTAATATGAGATCAGGTTTCACCTGTTCTACTTGGAATAAATAAGATGAACCTTTGATCAATGGTTGATTCACTAAGGCTTCCACACTTTTCTTACCCATGTTTACTACAATTTTATTGTCTTGTAGAGATTGTACGACTTTTCCTTTTATCAGTTGGCCTGATTGTGGTTCAACGGGTAGGAGTGCCTTTGTAGATAAACGAGTAAGACTGTTGATCAAATGATTCATCTCTATTTCATCCCTTTCTTAAAGCAGATCTTTGACAGGGGCAAATGTTTTTCTATGAACCGGCGAAGGCCCGTGATTCTTTAATGCTTCCACGTGTGGCTTTGTGCCGTATCCCTGATTATTACGAAATTCATACAACGGATATTGTTCATCTAATGCTGCCATCATCCGGTCCCTGGTCACTTTAGCAACCACACTAGCAGCAGCGATCGATACACTCCTCTCGTCTCCTTTAATAAGCTTTGTTTGGGGAGTTGATGTCGCACCTAATTCCATCGCATCAATTAGCAAATGTTCCGGTTGGCCAGAAAGATCGTCGACAGCTCTCTTCATGGCAAGTTTTGTTGCTTGATAAATGTTGATTCTATCAATCTCTTCATTTGTAACTATCCCTACACCCCAATCAGCATCTGCTTTGATGCGATCAAAGTAGGCCTCACGACTTTTTAAAGAAAGTTTCTTCGAGTCGTTCAATCCTTCTAAGTAATAATCACGAGGTAAAATGACAGCACCTGCTACGACAGGACCTGCAATCGGGCCTCGCCCTGCTTCGTCTATTCCTGCAACGTGAGTAAATCCTCGTTGGAAGAGGCCTTCTTCAAACATCATCATTCTCTCATACTGTCTTTTCAGCTCTTGTTTTTGTTTGATCTCCTTATCATAACGCTTCATGAGCTGTTGGACACCTTTCCTCGAATCCTCTTTAAACACAGCTAACTCATGAGCGGTCAATTCATCGTCATTCAGTCTTTCTTTCACCTGGGCTACGGTCAATTGGATCATGAAACTTAACCCCTCCATTTCTTATCATATCGGACATTTGTCATCATTCTATAATCATTTTTTATTCCTTTTTTCTATCCCTTTTATTTTTCATCTCTATGGGTGCGTTCCTTATAAAGCTTCGTTGGCTGCTGCTGACACTTACAGCCCTGATTGAAGTGATCTCAGAGGTACTGTAGGTATGACCTCATAAAGAAAGCGCAAGGGGCAAGAGCCTCTTTGCGCTTTTGTTTATGAGTCAGGATGTTCTAGGGTAATCATTCCAAGCTTTCCTGTCCGTAAGTCTTGTAAGATGATGTCAGAGACTTTTTCAAAGTTAATGCGGCCTCCACTTTCAAGACAACCTCGCTTTTTCCCGATGGCCTCAAAAGCTTCCATCATGTCATCTACATTCTCAAGACCAAATCTCTCTTCAAGGCGATCTGGGTAGTGTTGATGCAGGAAATGAAGGACATAAGCAGCTACATCTTCTTTAGGAAGGATTTGATCTTTAATTGTGCCGATCGCAGCTAAACGGTATCCAACTTCTTCTTCTTCGAATTTCGGCCACAGAATCCCAGGAGTATCAAGCAATTCGAATTCTTTTTTCACCTTAATCCATTGCTGCTTTGTTGTGACGCCTGGTTTATCACCAGTTTTCGCCATTTTCTTGTTAGCCAGTCTATTGATTAATGTAGATTTGCCTACATTCGGGATTCCAATGATCATCGCTCGTGAAGCTCTGGGGCGGATGCCTTTCGCTTTAAGTTTGTCCATTTTTTCTTTCCCTAACTCTTTCGCTTGCTGGACAACTTTTTGCACATCCTGTTTTTGATTAGCTTCTATTGCCACGGCTGGAATGCCTTCTTCTTTAAAGTGTTCAATCCACTGACTTGTAATCTGTGGGTCAGCGAGATCTTTCTTCATTAACACCATCATTTTAGGCTTTTCTTGTAAGGTGTTATGAAGCATAGGATTTTGAGAAGAAAGTGGTGCACGTGCATCAACGAGTTCAATGACAAAATCCACGAGCTTAAGCTTCTCAGCGACTTCCCTTTTTGCTTTGGCCATATGGCCCGGAAACCATTGAATGGTCATGTAGATCCTCCTAATTCACAAGCTGGATGCGGTTTAATGGCCAGTAGGATACGACAGCTTCCCCTACCATCTGGTCTTGATCAATCATGCCGAGCATCCGGCTGTCTGTCGAGTTGTTGCGGTTATCGCCAAGTACGAACAAATGACCCTCAGGCACTACTTCATACTCACCTGGTAGATTTTCCATCGTAAAATCATCAGTCAGCGGGCGACTTCCGTTTAATTGCTGTTTCCGTTCATTAAGAAATGGCTCTTCTACGGGTTCTCCATTCACATAGAGTTGATCATCTTCATAAGCGATATGGTCCCCAGGAAGGCCGATCACACGCTTGATATAGTCTTTACGTTCTGTGGCATGAAATACAACGACATCAAAACGATCCGGTGATCCAAGCGTATAATTGAGTTTACTCACAATCAAATGATCCCCGCTATGTAAAGTGGTCAACATGGAAGGCCCTTCAACGACGACTGGTGCAAACAAGAACACTCTTACGACCACAGCCAATGCGCCGGCGATAAGAAATGCTTTCAACCAGTCCAACCATTGTTGTTTCATCATTATCCCTTCTTCCTTGAATGAAGGAGTTTGGAGCGGCAAAACCATAGTACCCTGGCTGTAGACACAACCTTTTCATAAATATGGTTGAATTTGCTGCTGAACGCTCTCTTGTTTTCGCTTTTATCTTTGTCTTTCAAATCATATCATAACATTCTATACCCATGATTCTATTGCAGTATAGATCCCTGACTTTAAAGGTGGGGATAGGGTCTCAAATCTATTGATAAGTAGAAAAAAGGAGCTTGGCATCGCAAGCTCCTTTTCACTGAAATTAGATAATTTCTTTAATACGTGCCGCTTTACCGCGTAGGTTACGCAAGTAGTAAAGTTTCGCACGACGTACTTTACCACGACGAGTACGCTCAATCTTAGCGATACGTGGAGAATGAACTGGGAATGTACGCTCAACACCTGTACCGTAAGTAATCTTACGAACAGTGAATGTTTCGCTGATTCCGCCGTTCTGACGCTTGATGACAACACCTTCGAATACCTGGATACGTTCACGTGTGCCTTCGACAACCTTCACGTGTACTTTTACAGTATCACCAGGACGGAAATCTGGGTGATCCGAACGAAGTTGTTCTTTTGTAATGTCATGAATCAATTGTTGCATGATTTTCACTCCTTTTTAACTAATGCTCTTGTCTTCTAAGAGGCAGCGGAACATCGTTTTCCACTTAAACCGTACGTTTAAGCACAAAATTTAATATACCATAACTAGAGACAAACTTCAACAGCACTCAGCTATTTTTCCACTCATCCAACCACGTTTGTTCCTTAGCGGATAATTCTCGTCCTTCTAGCAGATCCGGCCTTCTTTCAAATGTCCGCTTCAACGACTGATAGTGACGCCATTCATCAATTTTGGCGTGGTTTCCTGACAATAGGACGTCCGGCACTTTGTGACCCCGGAAATCGGCCGGTCTCGTATAATGAGGATGCTCAAGTAAGCCGCTTGAGAATGAGTCCATCGGAGCCGACTGTTCATTTCCGAGAACTCCAGGGAGAAGACGAACCACAGAATCGATGACGACCATCGCACCGAGTTCTCCACCAGTAAGGACGTAATCACCGATGGAGATTTCATCGGTCACCACTTCCTGCCTAATGCGTTCATCATATCCTTCGTAATGGCCACAAACGAAGACAAGATGATCCTCTTCTGAGAGTTCTTCTGCTTTTTGCTGGGAGTAGGGTTCACCCTGCGGGCAAAGAAGCACGACACGCGGGGGTTTCTCCGCAGAATCTTTGATGGACTGAATGCTGTCAAAGATGGGTTGCGGGGATAGAACAAGTCCCGCTCCTCCCCCGTAAGGGTAATCATCGACTTTGTTGTGTTTGTTTTCGGTGAAATCACGGAAATTTACATATTGGTATGAAAAGGCGCCTTGTTCCTGAGCACGCTTCATGATGGAATTCTGTAATACACCATCAAACATTTCTGGAAAAAGTGTCAAAATATCGATATGCATTAGTCTAGCAGCCCCTCTATTGGATCGATGATGATCGTCTTCCGCTCCGTATCCACTTCTTTCACGACAGGTTCGATATACGGAATGAGAACATCAGGCTGATTCTTCCGCTTCACAACCCAAACATCATTCGCACCAGGGGTGAGAATTTCTTTGATTTCCCCTAATTCTTCACCTGATTCCAAAAATACGGTACACCCGATGATTTCATAAAAATAGAATTCATGGTCATCAAGCTCTTCCTGATCATCTTCTGATACCATCAATTTTCCATTTTTGTATCCTTCGACATCATTAATCGTAGGATGATCTTCGAAACTTACAAGGTCGAAACCTTTATGAGTCCGGTGTGTTCGAATGACCAGTGGTTTCGGCTCGTTGTTATCACTTACCCAATACAAAAGCTGACCTGGTTCGAATCGTTCATCAAAATCAGTGACGCGATGAACTTTGACTTCTCCTTTGATGCCATGTGTGTTTATAATTTTACCAACATTGAATAACTGTTTTTCCATGAGTGCAATTACCTCGCTCGTATGACTTTTCCGTCTCTCAAGACGATTTGACGATCCTGAATGACCTCTTCCCATTGATCGCCTTCTTCAACTTCAATCAGCGCCTGTACTTCGTCCGTTTCAAGCTCACTTCCATCAGGCAGGATATCCAATTGTTTACGCTGATATTCAAGCCACTTCAATTGATCTTTTCTGCGCCCGATTTCCTTTGAAAAACGGCGCTCTACTTCCTGTCTTGACACTCCGGGCTTGCGTTCTAATTTTTTCTGCTCAAAGGAAAGCTGCCTGCATTCTCGGTCCAGACGTTGATATCTTTCATCGAACTTTTCTTTAATTTGCGCACGACTCGTCTCTGTCAAAATCTGTTTGACAGGTACTGTTCGGATGATCTGCATCTTTCGCCCGCCCTTCTGCCAGTCCATGAGAATAGTAAAAAAGGGAAAAGGCTTCCCTTCTCCCTTCTTACACCAATAAAATTAGTTCTCTTACATGATATCCAAATAGATTCGTTTTTCAGAATCAGATCCTGCCGCATAAACGACAGTCCGAATCGCTTTCGCAATCCGCCCGTTCTTACCGATTACTTTCCCTACATCATCCGGATGGACGGTAAGGTGATAAACCACTTTGTGATTTTCCTCTTTCTCATCCACCATGATGTCATCAGGATGATCGACAAGCGGAGTTACGATCGTTTCGATCAAGGTTTTCATGGGATCACCACTACTTTATGATTTATTGGTTTTTCTTATCGTGGAACTGCTTCATGATGCCTTCGTTAGAGAAAAGGTTACGAACAGTGTCGCTTGGCTTCGCGCCGTTTGACATCCAGTCGATCGCTTTCTCAGCATCAAGTTTAACCTCTACAGGGTTAGCAACTGGGTTATATGTTCCGATTTGCTCGATGATACGTCCATCACGAGGAGAACGAGAATCAGCAACTACTACACGATAAAATGGGTTACGCTTAGATCCCATACGTTTTAGGCGAATTTTTACTGCCATTTTTAACAACCTCCAAAATTTCTTTAATGTTTCACACAGAATTAGATTTTAGCAGAACTTCAAGGGTGTGTAAAGGTTTTTTCCATTACATAAAAGGAAATTTCATTCCTTTGCCTTTTTTCCCTTTCGTATTGCTCATTTGTTTCATCATTTTCTTCATTTCTTCAAACTGTTTCAACAGTCTGTTGACCTCTGACACAGAGGTTCCGGAACCTTTGGCAATCCGCTTCTTGCGGCTTGCATTCATCACAGAAGGGTCCTGTCTTTCATTTTTAGTCATCGATTGGATGATGGCCTCCACATGAACGATCTGCTTGTCATCGAAGGACACATTCTGAAGGCCCTTCATTTTGTTCGCACCAGGAATCATGTTCAAGATTTCATCCAGTGGTCCCATGTTTTTCACTTGCTCCATCTGCTCAAGGAAATCCTCGAAAGTAAAGGACGCATTACGCATTTTCGACTCCAGCTCTTTCGCTTGCTTTTCATCGACCTGCGTCTGTGCTTTTTCAATTAAGGTGAGCATATCGCCCATTCCGAGAATCCTTGACGCCATACGCTCGGGGTGGAAAGTCTCAAGCTGGTCCAGCTTTTCCCCCATACCCGCGAATTTGATCGGTTTACCTGTCACGGCTTTGATGGATAGTGCGGCACCACCACGGGTGTCTCCATCCAGTTTCGTGAGAAGTACTCCGGTGACGTCGAGCTGCTCATCGAAGCTTTCCGCTACGTTTACAGCATCCTGACCTGTCATGGCATCGACAACAAGAAAGATTTCATCAGGATTTACAGCTTCCTTTATTTCTTGCAATTCACCCATCAAGTCGCCATCAATATGCAAACGACCAGCTGTATCGATGAGCACATAATCGTGGTGCTCTTCTTTCGCTTTGGCTATCGCATTTTTGGCGATGTCGACAGGGTTTGCTTCGGTACCTTCCTCGTGGACAGGCATGTCCAACTGTTTTCCGAGGGTCTGTAACTGCTGGATGGCAGCTGGTCGGTAAACGTCAGCCCCTACGAGTAACGGCTTCCTGTTGTAGCTTTTACGCAGCAGGTTCGCAAGCTTCCCGGTCGTCGTCGTTTTACCTGCACCCTGCAAACCGACCATCATGATGACCGTCGGAGGACGCTTGGCAACAGCAATTTTACTTTCGTCGCCACCCATCAATTCTGTGAGCTCTTCTTTAACAACTTTGATGACCTGCTGTCCAGGAGTCAGGCTTTCCATGACCTCCTGACCGACGGCGCGTTCACGTACACGCTTCACAAAATCTTTGACGACTTTAAAGTTTACATCGGCCTCAAGGAGGGCGAGACGGACCTCCCTGGTCATCTCTTTTACGTCTTGTTCGTTTACCTTCCCTTTGCCTTTGATTTTCTTGATCGTTTCCTGCAAACGGTCGGATAAACCCTCAAATGCCATCGAAGATCCCCTCCTATTCTAATTCTTGTAATTCGTGCAGCCATGATTCATAAGGGGCTGGCAGCTCGTCTTTCTTAAACTGAGCTTCCATTTCTTTGATCACTTTCTGCCGTTTTTCAAACTTCCCATATAGATGAAGCTTTTTTTCATATTCTTCAAGCATCGTCTCTGTTCGGCGAATATTATCGTACACGGCTTGACGTGAGACATCAAAGGTTTCCGATATTTCACCAAGAGAGTAATCTTCGAGATAGTACAACTCCATATAGTTTCTCTGCTTAGGAGTCAACAACGATTGATAGAAATCAAATAGATAGTTAATCCGTGTCGTTTTTTCAAGCATGCTTGAAGCACTCCTTGTTAAGTGAAATGCCTTTACACATAAATATTAAAGGAACATGTACCTTCATGTCAAGGCTTATGATAGTTCTTCTTCCTCTTCATATTCTTCGATCATATCTGCAAACAGTCCATACACGAAAGCATGAGCATCAAATGTTTCAAGGTCGGTCACTTTTTCTCCAAGACCGACGAGTTTAACTGGGATATCCAATTCATTTCGAATGGCAAGAACGATGCCGCCTTTCGCTGTTCCGTCCAGTTTTGATAGGACGATGCCAGAAACATCCGTCGCTTCGGAGAATGTTTTCGCCTGGCTCATCGCATTTTGCCCTGTTGTAGCGTCTAGGACAAGCAGCACTTCATGAGGAGCTCCTGGAATTTCACGTTCAATAACCCGTTTCACCTTAGAAAGCTCATTCATCAAGTTCACTTTATTTTGAAGACGACCGGCCGTATCACAAATGAGGACATCGGCATTTTTGGATTTTGCAGACTGAATGCCATCATAAATCACAGCAGCAGGGTCGCTGCCTTCACTATGCTTCGTGACATTCACCCCTACACGTTTACCCCACTCTTCCAATTGCTCTATGGCACCTGCACGGAATGTATCTCCGGCAGCAAGCGTGACGTTCTTCCCTTCGCTTTTCAATCGGTGGGCGAGTTTACCGATCGTTGTTGTTTTCCCGACCCCATTCACACCGACAAACAAATAAACCGTTAAGCCGTCTGGATTTTCATTCAACCCTTCGATCTCTTCAGCACGATCATCACCATAGTAGATTTCAACAAGTTTTTCGGAAATGATTTCTTTTACTTTTTGAGGGTCCTGAACATTTCTGCGCTTCACTTCCATCTCAAGCTCTTCAATCATTTCCATCACGGTTGTAACCCCGACATCAGCAGAAATCAATACTTCCTCGAGTTCTTCAAAGAAATCTTCATCGACGGTGCGGTAACGTGCGACGAGATCATTGATTTTAGTCGAGAATGAGTTTCTTGTTTTAGCCAGTCCCAATTTAAATTTGGAGGCAATTGACTCTTTTTCATCCTCTTCCTGGATCTCTTCAGCATCGTCCTCTGCCACGGATTCTTCAAAATCCTGCTCGTATTCCTCATTCACTGCTGTTTCTGCCGTCTCTTCTTCATCCTCTGTTGATTCTACAGTTTCTTCTTCTCTATCCTCTGCAGGGGTCTCCGTTTCCGGTATTTCTGTTTCTCCCTGAAGTTCTGCCACGTCCTGATCATCGTGGTGATCCGTTTCGAGAGAGTGTTCCTGTTCGTCGGAATCCTCTGTTTCATGGACCTGCTGGTCTTCTTTTTCTTCTTCCGACTCTGGACCTTTCACGAATTTTTCTTTCAGTTTCTTAAAAAAACTCATCGACTCATCCTTCCTATGCTTCCAATAATTCGGGTGTTTCTTCTAGTCTGACGGATACGAGTTTAGATACACCTGACTCTTGCATGGTCACCCCATAAAGGACGTCCGATTCTTCCATTGTCCCTTTCCTGTGGGTGATGACTATGAACTGTGTTTTCTCACTGAATTCTTTCAAAAATTTAGCAAAACGATCCACGTTCGCTTCATCCAATGCCGCTTCCACCTCGTCGAGGACACAGAAAGGCACAGGACGTACGCGTAGAATCGAGAATAAGAGAGCGATTGCCGTCAGAGCACGTTCTCCACCCGATAACAAACTCATATTTTGCAGTTTCTTACCTGGAGGCTGGGCCACAATATCGACCCCGGTTTCTAACATATCGCTCGGGTCAGTCAGTTGCAGATCGGCTCGTCCTCCACCGAACAAGGTGCGAAAGACTTCGCCGAATTCAGCGCGGATTTTCGTAAAAGTATCTTCGAATTTCCGCTTCATTTCACCATCCATTTCATTGATGACTGTATGAAGGGTTTGTTTGGCTTCAAGTAAGTCATCTTGTTGCCCCTTCAAGAATTCATAACGTTCTTTAATCCGGTCATACTCATCAATGGCCCCCAAGTTCACAGTTCCAAGCTCTTCGATGGCCCGCTTGATCAGCTTGACCTTCGTTGATGCTTCATCAATATCGTCTACACCCGGGTAATCCCTCTTCGCTTTTTCAAACGTCATCACATACTCTTCCTGCAAGTATTGAAGCATATTCTCTAGCTCTACGTCCAGGCGGTTGGACTTGACTTCCTTTTGCTGCAAATCTTGAATAAAGTTCTGATGTCTACGTTTCAATTCTTTCAGCTTCTGTTCAGCTTCCTGGATGCCCGCAGCAAGCTCTTGACGCTCTTTTCTCTTCATTTCGATGGTGGTAGTCGTTTCTTCCTTGTCTGTTCTCGTACTTTCTATTTGAGCCTGAATTTCATCTTCCGTCTGATTAGACTCCTTAACCTCCATCAGCTGTTGATAAGAAACACGGTTGCCTCGTAATTCTTGCTGGATTAGATCTTTCTCCTGCTGATAACGATCCGCTTTTTCCTTTTGGTTGTTTACCGCTGATTCTTGTTCGGCTAGTTGTATTTGAAGCTTCTGCTTGCGTTCCTGCAAGTTCGCCTCATCTTCTTTCTGACGTTCTTTTGTTGTCGTCAACTCTTCGATCTTTGTATTAATCGCCACAAGTTGCTCTTCAAGGGTACGCAAAGTTTCGTCAAGCTCGTTCAACTGCTGATCTGCGTGATGAGAATCTTGATCGTACTGGGCCTGATCTTGGTCGAACAATTGAAGTTGATCATTCAAATGGTCAAGTTTCAGCTGCACTTCTCTTTGATCGGACTGCTTTTCATACTCTTCTTTCTTTAATTCAGAGAGCTTCACATTCCATTGTTCTTTTTCCTCTTCTTGCTCAGCTAAGGTTGTCTTCAACTTTTTCACTTTACTCTCAACATCCAACGCCTTTGCATCATAAGCAGCGATTTTCTCACTTAGTTCCTGCAATTCCTTTTCTCTTGTGAACAAGGATTGTTTGGATTGTTTTTTCGCCCCTCCTGACATTGAACCACCAGGATTGACGACGTCTCCATCAAGCGTCACAACCCTATACTTTCGATTCAGTACGCGGGCAATTTGGTTTGCATGCTCTAACCCTTCAGCAATGACGATATGACCAAGAAGATGCTGGATCGGTTTGGAATGAGCCTGATCATATTGGATCAGATCGGCTGCAACTCCTACATACCCTTCTTGTTGGGAGAGGGATGCACTCCCATGGACAGAACGTGGCTGAATGGAGGTAAGAGGAAGAAGTGTAGCTCTTCCTTTATTGTTCGTCTTCAACCAATGAATCGCCTGTCTTCCGGTTTGTTCGTCCTCCACGACAATATGTTGGGCCTGTGCACCAAGCGCTGTCTCAATCGCTGTTAAAAGGTGAGAAGGAATATCGATCAATTCAAGTACAGCTCCATGAATTCCCTGAAGCTGGCCTTTTTGAGAAGCCTTTAAAACTTCACGGACGCCGTGAAAATAACCTGAGAAGTCTTCTTTCATCTCTTCAAGCATTTCCTTCTTTGACCGCATGTTTTCCAAATATTGATAGCCCTTATAAAGCTTCTCCTGCCATTCCTGATACGTCTGTTTATTCTTTTCGTATCTCTCGTTCAACTCTCGGACTTGTGACTCCAGCTTTTCCCGCTGTGTTGTCAGGTTTTCCAATTCACTTGTCATGAAAGTCAACTTTTCTTCAAGTTTAGCACGTTCACTTCTGAGGTCTTTGAATTTATCAATCTGACTGCCTTTTTTAGAGTGAATTTGGTCCAGTTGTTTTTCCAAAAGTTGTTTCTCGTTTCGTTTGGCTGCCTGTTTATTCAGCAATTCGATATATTCACTCTTCAAATCCTCAATCTCATCTTCGATTAGATGAAGATCCTGTTTTAATGCTTGGGTCGTTTGGTCTAACTCTTGTTTCGTATTTTCTCTTTTTTCTTTGATCTGTTTTAACTTTTGTGCTTCTTCTTCGGCAATCGCCTTTAAGTTCACCAGTTTGTCAGAGAGGTCCTCATAGGCCTCTTCCAACTTGGATTTGTTTTCTTCAAAGTGCTTATGACGCTCTTTCATTAGTTCCTTTTTGCCCTCAAGATTTTCGAGGTTTCTCGTTAATTCAAGCAACTTCGACTGCATATTTTCTATTGAGGCATCCAGTCTTTCTACATGATCCCTTTGATCTTTCAGTGAAGCTTCATCCGCCTCGATCTTCTCACTCAACTCGCTTTCCTGGCTTTTGACTTCTTCCAGTTCTTTGAGAATTCTTTCCCACTCTCTGTGGACCTGCTGTATTTGAGTGATCAATAAAGAGATTTCAACATTCTTCAGTTCGTCTTTTTTCTCTAAGTAATCTTTTGCAACGGCCGCTTGTTCTTTTAACGGTTCAAGCTGACCATCAATCTCCCATATGATATCTTCCACACGGTTCAGGTTTTCCTGTGTTTCAGATAACTTATATTCCGCTTTTTTCTTTCGCTGCTTGTATTTCAATACTCCTGCCGCTTCTTCAAAGATGGAACGGCGATCTTCCGCTTTCGAGCTGAGAATCTCTTCTACTTTTCCTTGGCTGATGATAGAGAAAGCTTCCCTGCCAAGCCCGGAATCCATGAATAGATCTACAATATCTTTCAAACGGCACGTCTGATTATTTATATAGAACTCACTTTCACCGGAGCGGTAAACGCGTCTTGTCACACTGACTTCCTGATAATCCAATGGCAGTGCCTGATCTGTATTATCAAGAGTCAAAGTCACTTCTGCCATATTCAATGGAGCTCTGCTCTCACTACCAGCAAAGATGATATCTTCCATTTTACTACCGCGGAGCGACCGGGCTGATTGTTCACCCAAAACCCATCGAATCGCATCCGTTATATTACTTTTCCCACTACCATTCGGTCCGACAACTGATGTGACTCCAGAAACAAAATCAACGGTCACTCGTTCGGCAAATGATTTAAAACCTATCGTATCTAATTGTTTGAGGAACATATTCATCCTCCTGTATTTTCACAAATCTTTCATTCACTCAACTTATATATTTTATCATAAAGAACGCCCCTACGGTAGGAACCGAAGGCTACTTTTATAACACCCTTGTAAATCTCATTGTGCAACATAATCTCCCTATTCTTGAAGACTCAGTTTCGAGATGTTTGTTGAGTGGATGGGGGCTGCGGGGAATAGCTCGCTTTCCGCGGGAGTCTCGCCATTCCCCTCCGCCCACTTGCTGGAAGAGATTCTCGAAACTACCTTCCAGTAATAAGAGCTTTTATGGTTAAGAATCCTATACCGAAGCAGATTAAGCAGGATTTCACAACACAACTAGGCAGGTTACTATAAGAGGGATTTCGAAACCTCATTTGGTAAAGGGGCGGAGGGAAACGGTGAGACTCCTGTGGGAAGTGCGTGGTAGATGAGACCCCGCAGAGCGTTAGCTCGAGGAGGCTCATCACTCGCCCACGGAAAGCGAACCTTTTCCCGGAGCCTCTAAACTCCAACAAAAGTCTCGAAATCGAGTCTTACACAATCCTGCCAATCACTTAAATAAGTCATAATATTAATGAAGGGTTTCAAAATTCGGCAAAGTCCTTTATCATATGTAATAGTCTATATAACGAGCCTTGAAGGAGGATTCATTTTTGAGTTTACAAGAAGCGAACCAAGAAAACTTAGAAGTCATCATCAATGACATGGCAGAAAAACTGCAGGTCGTGAACCGTTCCCTTATGGACCCTGAGGATTACGATCTGAATAAATACGAAGAAATCAAATCCCTTCACGATATTATTGAAATGAAAGGGCAATTGAGTGTTTCTGAAATCCAGGCATTTGTTCAGGAACTTGGCCAATACAGAAAATAATCACCACTACTAAAAAAGACCGTTTTCCGGAGTTCAACTCCGGAAAACGGTCTTTTTTATTCACCCTCATGAGCAGATCATAAATGGGCTCCTTGATTTTCCAATGCTTGTTGAGCCGCTTTTTGTTCCGCTTCTTTTTTCGTACGTCCTACACCAATCCCGCCGATGTCATCCTGGATCAGTACATGAGCGATAAACTCCCGGCTGTGTGCAGGGCCTCTCTCTTCAACAATCTCATATTCAATTTTACTGTTTTTATCCCGTTGAATAAATTCTTGTAGCTGACTTTTGAAATCCATCGCATGAGAAAAAGCACCTTTTTTCACTTTCGGATACACATACGCTCTTAAGAACTGTATGACTGCATCATAACCCTGGTCTAAATAAAGAGCTCCGATGAACGCTTCGAAAACATCAGCAAGCAATGCTGGTCGATTGCGCCCTCCTGTCAGCTCTTCCCCTTTACCAAGTAAAATCAGGTCTTGGAAATTCAGCTCATTCGCAAATTCTACTAATGAGACTTCACACACAATCGAGGCTCTGAACTTAGTAAGCTCTCCTTCAGCCATATTCGGGAACTCCCGGTACAAATACTGAGAGACTCCTAGTTCAAGAACGGCATCTCCCAAGAATTCCAGCCGTTCATTATCCTCTCGATCGGTTTTCCGATGCTCATTCACATATGATGAATGTGTAAAAGCCTGTTCCAGTAACGAGATATCATTGAATTTTAAGTTTATCTTTTTCTGGAAACTGGAAAAATCATCCATAAATCACCTTGTCCTTTGCTATGAATTTCTTGAAAAATATAGGAAAGGCTGCCCGTAAAAACGGACAGCGATCCTATTACGACTGGCTGCTTATGTAATTCACAGCGTCGCCTACTGTATTGATTTTTTCAGCTTCTTCATCAGAAATTTCCATATCAAACTCGTCTTCAAGCTCCATTACAAGCTCAACGACATCAAGAGAGTCTGCTTCTAGATCTTCTTTGAAGGAAGCTTCCATAGTCACTTTAGACTCATCAACATCAAGACGATCGACGATGATTTGTTTTACACGATCAAATGTTTCTGCCATTGGAACCTCACCTCCCTTCAGTAATTATAGTAATGTGTGTCCAAAAGCGCAAGAGGTTGTTTAGCCCCGACCAGCTTAAGCAAACCTTTGAAGTGGCGTATTTTGCCACAGCAAAGGGCTTGCTTAAGACCTCGAGGGGCTAACCTCTGGAGCTGGATGTGTCCAAAAGCGCAAGAGGCTGTTTTGCCCCGACTTCCATAAGAAATCGTAAGCTCTTTATTTCAAAAAAAGCTTAGCGCTTTTGAAAGGCGCGTTTTTACATGACCATGCCGCCATCGACATGTAATGTTTGACCCGTCATGTACGCCGCATCTTTTGAAGCCAGGAAACGGACAACGCGTGCCACATCTTCCCCTTCACCTAGGCGCTTCAGCGGAATCAAGGCAAGCATTTGCTCCCGTTGCTCGTCTGTTAGGGCATCGGTCATATCTGTAGCGATGTAGCCCGGAGCTACGGCGTTCACTTGGATGTTTCGAGCTGCCAATTCTTTGGCGTTCGATTTGGTCATTCCGATGACACCGGCTTTAGCAGCTACATAATTTGCTTGTCCAGGGTTTCCGGAAACACCTACGATTGAAGCAACGTTGATGATTCGTCCATACTTCTGCTTCATCATTTGACGTGTCACCCCTTTTGTACAGAGGAAAACGCCTTTCAAGTTCGTATCGATCACGGAATCAAACTCTTCTTCTTTCATTCTCATCAAGAGGTTATCCTTCGTAATCCCTGCATTGTTCACAAGAATATCCAGACGGCCGAATTCATCAACGACTGTTTTCACCATACGTTTAACATCTTCATCATTAGAAACGTTGGCCTGAATTTTGATGGCCACACCGCCCTGTTCTTGGATTTCCCGGACAACTGCCTCAGCTTTGTCTTCGCTTCCTGCATAATTGACGGCTACTTTCGCTCCTTGTCGAGCAAGTTCAAGCGCAATCGCCTTCCCAATTCCGCGGGAAGCTCCTGTGACAAGAGCTACTTGGTCTTGTAACATTACGATTCCTCCTTATACCAATCGATGAACGCTTGCAGTGACTCTGGGTCCTGCACACTGAACGTTTTCATTCGACGTTTCACTTTACGGACAAGGCCACTCAATACTTTCCCTTGTCCCACTTCTACAATAGCATCGACATCTTCTTCTACGAAGGCTTCAAGAATCTGCTGAAACCTTACAGGTGAGTAGAGTTGTTCGACGAGAAGCTTTTCAATTTCTTCGGCACTTGTTACCGGTGAGGCCGTTACGTTGGCATACACCGGAACCTTCGCATCATAGATCTTCGTTTCAGATAAATGGTCAGCAAAATCATCACTCGCTGACTTCATAAGACGAGAGTGGAATGGACCACTAACGTTAAGAGGAAGTACGCGCTTCGCACCTGCTTCTGACAATTGATCAGAAGCTTTGTCCACGCCTTCCTTTGTACCAGAAATGACAATCTGCCCTGGACAATTGATGTTCGCAAGGTCCACAGCTAACTCTCCATCGAAATCACGCAAAACTTCTTCTATTTCTTCTTGTGATAAACCAAGTACAGCCGCCATTGTTCCCATTCCCGTCGGGTAAGCTTCTTCCATCAACTTTCCACGGACATGGACAAGTTGAACAGCTTCCATAGGGTCCAGTGCTCCAGCCGAGACCAATGCACTGTACTCGCCAAGGCTGTGACCTGCCGTCATAGCAGGAGCCACTCCTTCTTGCTGTAGTACACGCTGGATGGCTATACTATTCAGAAGCAAGGCTGGTTGAGCATTTTCTGTTTTCGTCAATTCTTCTGCAGGCCCTTCGAACATTAAACGAGTCAAAGAATAACCAAGAGCTTCATCCGCTTCATCAAACAATTGTTTCACAGCAGGATAAGCCTCATACATCGCCTTCCCCATTCCTACTTCCTGGGACCCCTGTCCAGGAAAAACACATGCGATTCGCTTCATGATTTATCCTCCTCTTTGTCCATTTTAGAAAGTGTTGTTGAAATTGTATTCGTTACATCAAGCTCAACCATATGGCAAGCCTGACGGATCGCATTCAAAACAGCTCGATCATTGGAAGAACCGTGCGCTTTGATGACAGGAGCTGCCAAACCAAACAACCCCGCTCCGCCATATTCACTATAATCGAGCTGGGCTTTTAAATTCCGCAAATCATTTTTTGCTAAGCCAGCCGCAATTTTTGTTTTAAAGTTACTCATAAATGTTTTTTTGATCATTGAAAACATTGTCATTGCCGTTCCTTCAATGGTCTTCAAGGTTACATTACCTGTGAACCCATCAGTCACGACTACGTCTGCTACACCTTCAAGTAAATCACGTGCCTCAACGTTTCCGACAAAATTGATCGGAGCTTCCTTCATCAGATCAAACGCTTTTTTGGTCAAGTCACTTCCTTTGCCATCTTCCGTACCGACATTCAAAAGACCGACCCTCGGCTGTTCGATTTTGCGTACGTTTTCAGCATAGATACTTCCAATCACTGCATATTGCAACAAGTGATCGGGCTTCGCATCCACATTCGCCCCGACATCCAGCATAAGAAAACCTTTGCCGTCTGAGGTTGGAAGGGTCGGACTAAGCGCCGGCCTGTCCACACCTTTCATACGACCGACGACAAACAAGCCCGCGCTCATCAAGGCTCCTGTGTTTCCTGCGGATATACAACCATCCGCTCGCCCTTCCTTTACTTCAGTGGCTGTCAGAACCATAGAGGATTGCTTTTTTCTCCTAACAGCTCTTACCGGTTCATCATCAGCCGTAATGACTTCTGTTGTATGTAATATGGACACATTCGACTGTCCAGTTAAAAAAGGCTTGATTTGAGCTTCATCACCTACAAGAGTGATTTCCAAGCCGTCGATTGTGTCTGCGGCCTGTACCGCTCCTTTTACGATCGCTTCAGGAGCGTTGTCACCGCCCATAGCATCAATGGCTATCTTCATTCTCGATCCATCTCCTTCTGTTGATTCGAACGATACATGTCAAACGTACCCGCAAATACTTCTTCGTTACCTACGTAACTATGCACATTCACAAGTGTTCGTCCTTTTTCATCGTCCCCTTTGACAGTCGCTTTAGCCACCACACGTTCCCCTAGCTTAACTGGGCGTGTGAATGCAATCTCGGACTGAGCAGTAAGCGCGAGTTCATCATTGATTAAGGCGACGGCCAGGGAGTTGGCCTGTGCAAATAAGTAGTGGCCTCTAGCGATGTGGTTTCTCGAAAAGACATGCTCCGGGCGAATATCCAAAATCGAAATGGCACGGTCGTCCAATTCCAGGTCGACCACTTCCCCAATGATTTCTTCCACCGGCAAAGCTTTCACCGTTTCGTTCCATTCCTGGGTGGCCACCGACTTGATCCGTTCCCGTAATTCCGGAATTCCGAGCTCCATTCGATCCAACCTGATCGTCTGGATGCTGACCCCGAATGTCTTTGCTAGTTCTTCGTCTGTAATGAAGGGGGTATGGTCTATTTTCGTTTTCAATTCTTCTTGACGTACTTTTTTAGACTTCTTCATACATATGCCACCGTTCATTTAGCCATAATATTTCACCTTATGACTAGGTACTAATAGTAATATATAATACCAAGTTCAATTACGCAAGGATTTGCTTATGATTCCCTATTTCCTTCTCCATAATAATTATAATGAAACTTTCCCCCATGATGTATGAGTGAGTTGGAGCACAAAGAATCACTTGCTTTCCTTGAGCGTTAAACACCTCCGGGAATTGGATGTCAGGATTAGAAAATCCAGGATTTCGTTAGTAAATAAAAACACTCGGCCTTCGGGAGCCGAGTGTTTGTTTGGTTCGTTAGTCCAACACATTACCAAGAAGGTGTTGATCACTATATACGTGCTCTTTTAGAGTTTTGTACCGTTCGTCATGATCCAGCGTGTTTTCCATAATCATTTCAGCGGCATCTTTCCTTGCGGTTTCGAGAGCGCGGTAATCGTGGACCATGTCTCCGACTTTAAATTCAGGAAGACCGCTTTGTTTTTTTCCGAAAAAGTCACCAGGACCACGGAGCTTCAAATCTTGTTCAGATAATTCGAAGCCATCATTCGTTTCGGTCATAATTCTCATACGCTCTTTTCCTACGTCTCCCTTTGGATCACCAAGAAGAATACAGTAACTTTGATCGGCTCCACGCCCTACCCTTCCTCTCAGCTGGTGAAGCTGGGAAAGACCGAACCTCTGTGCATCATAGATGACCATGACGGTTGCATTCGGTACGTTTACCCCTACCTCTACGACCGTTGTGGAGACGAGAATCTTCAGCTCGTTCGCAGCAAATTGCTGCATAACGCTCTCTTTTTCTTCGTTATGGAGACGACCATGCATCAATCCGACCGATGTGGAAGGCTCAAAAACAGAGCTGAGCTGATCGTAGAGATCAATGGCATTTTGAATATCAAGTTGGTCTGATTCTTCGATCAATGGACAAATAACGTAAGCCTGGTGCCCTTGGTCAATCTCTTTCTGGATGAAGCTCAGTACGCGGTTGGTCATTTCTCCTTTGACCCAATACGTATCTACAGGCTTTCTTCCGGCCGGCATCTCATCAATGACACTTACATCCATATCTCCGAATGCCGTTATTGCAAGTGTCCTTGGTATAGGTGTTGCTGTCATGAATAAGACATCAGGGGAAAGACCTTTATCCCGTAGTGACCTGCGCTGCTCAACTCCAAATCGGTGCTGCTCATCAACGATCACAAATCCGAGGTTTTTGAAAACGACTTCATCCTGAATGAGGGCATGGGTGCCGACTAAAATATCGATTTCTTCTTGCTCGACGGCTTCAAGAATTTCTCGTCTACGCTTCCCTTTTATAGATCCTGTCAGTAAAGCAACCTTTGCACGTCCTTCAAACATTTCTTTCAAGGAATGGAAATGTTGCTCCGCAAGAATTTCTGTCGGAACCATAAGAGCTCCCTGATGCCCTGCTGTAATCGATGCATAAAGAGCGATCGCAGCAACAGCTGTCTTTCCAGACCCAACATCCCCTTGCAGGAGACGGTTCATTCTGTGCGGACTTTTCATGTCGTTCAAAATTTCTGCCAGGGAACGTTTCTGCGCAGATGTCAATTCGAATGGCAGCGATTGAACAAATGCCGTCAACTGATCGTTGTCATACGGTTGGACTATTCCTGTTGTTGATTCACGGTTATGTTTCCTTAACAGCTGCATTTTCAATTGAAATAGAAGAAACTCTTCATATATAAAGCGACGTTTAGCATGCTTCAGCATGACCCTGGTTTCCGGATAATGCATTTGATTCAAGGCTTGAGGACGGTCTGGAAGCTTATACGCAAGAGCCAGATCTTCAGGAAGAATGTCAGGGATATCCGCACTGTAATCATCAAGGGCGTTTTTGATCACTTTCCTCAATGTATTGAGGTTGACCCCCTCTTTCAACGTGTACACAGGCTGGATGGGTTCCTGACTTTTGGACTCTCCTTTTTTAAACTGACTGACCGTTATTTGGAGTCTCTGTTGATCCCATTTCCCTGTCACCGTGACCGTGTCCCCTTGATTCAATTGTTTCTTTGCAAAAGCACGATTGAACATGACCGCTTTTACCGCAAACTGATCGACTTGGAGGGTAAAAGTCAGCCGTGATTTCTTCCTGCCATAAAAACTTAAAGCAGGTTCAGAGACGATTTCACCTTCGATGGTCGCCTTCTCATTGTGCGTCAGTTCGGTAAGAGGCTTTACTTCATAGGAATCATACCGGTGTGGAAAATAGAATAATAGATCCTCCACTGTAAAGAGTCCAAGCTCATTTAATTGTGATTGTAGTTTGTCTCCTACTCCTTTAACTTCACTGATCGATTGGCGTAACACGTCATTCACTCTTTCTTCAACGATATTCCGTACACTTTGGCTTCTAATTCACGCCCTGTTGGAGTAGCAGCAAGTCCACCCTGAGCGGTTTCCCTGAAGGCTGAAGGCATGCGCTGTCCGACTTTGTACATCGCATCAATAACCTCATCACAAGGAATTCGACTCGTCACACCTGCAAGTGCCATATCCGCAGCAACAACGGCATTGGATGAACCCATGGCATTTCTTTTCACACAAGGGACTTCTACTAGACCCGCGACCGGATCACAAATGAGGCCGAGCATATTCTTCAAAGTAATCGCCATGGCTTCGGCAGATTGGGACGGTGTCCCTCCTGCCATTTCAACGATCGCAGCAGCAGCCATCCCTGCAGCTGATCCCACTTCTGCTTGACAGCCTCCTGCGGCCCCGGAAATAGAAGCGTTATTCGCAACCACAAATCCAAAAGCACCTGAAGTGAACAAATAACGAACCATTTGTTCGCGTGTAGGGTTCAGCTGATTTTTCACAGCAAAAAGGGTTCCCGGCACACAACCAGCACTTCCTGCAGTAGGAGTCGCACAGATGGTCCCCATGGCTGCGTTTACTTCATTCGTTGCAACAGCTTTACTGACGGCATCCATAAGAAGGTTTCCGGATAACGGGGTATGGTTTTTCATATAGTTCTGGATGAGTACCGCATCTCCCCCAGTCAATCCACTATGGGATTTAACACCTTTCAAACCATCTTCTATCGCTTTTTCCATAACATCGAGGTTTCTCTCCATTTGAGAGAACACTTGCTCCCTCGTCAGTTGTTTCACTTCCATCTCCTGACGAATCATAACTTCAGAGATTTGGATATTTTCACTTTCTGCTAATTCTACGAGTTCAGCTACATTTCGAAACATGTAAGCTCTCCTTTCTTTATTTAATCTGATATTTTAGCTACTTGTGTAATGTGATCCGCTCGCTCAAGCTCATCCAGGATCGAATCATCTATGTTCTGATCGACCTCAATGACCATCAAGGCTTGCTCTCCTTGTGCTTTACGGGACACTTCCATGCGTCCGATATTGATTTCGTTTCTCGCTAAAATGGCCGTTGCCGACGCAATCGCACCGTAACGATCATTGTGAATAAGAAGGATCGCCGGGTGACTTCCAGATAAGCGGAGTTCAAAACCATTCAATTCCGTAATTTCCGCTTTTCCTCCCCCGATCGAGATTCCGACTAACTCTAGCTCCCCATCATCATCACCGATTTTAACTCTTGCCGTGTTGGGATGATCCGTATGAGCATCCTCTTCATGAAATCTTATCTTCATCCCATTTTTCCGCGCTGTAACGAGTGATTGACTGATTCGTTCATCATACGTATCGTAGTCGAGCAATCCACCAATGATGGCTACATCTGTGCCGTGACCTTTATAGGTTTTCGCAAATGATCCATACAAATGGATATGGGCATATTTTGGTTCCCTGCCAAATAAATGGCGGGCTGCACGCCCGATTCTAGCCGCCCCTGCGGTGTGCGAACTGGATGGTCCAATCATGACGGGACCGATAATATCGAATACTGAACGATATTTCATGAAAATCACCTTCCCTTTTTCATCTATATATAAAGAAAGAAAACGCTTTCTACTATATTATAATCCTTTTATATCTTAACACAAACTGTTGTTCTACACCTCATTTTTTACAAAAAGCGAACAAATCAGGTTGATAGATTGTTCATTTACGAGTAAAATAAACGTTTGTGGGTTACTCGGTAACCGGGCGGGAGAGGGATAAATTTCATAGAGGAGATTCAAATGCTCAATCAGCATCATCAAAAAGTGAGCTGGAAGAAAGAAGGTTTGGCTGGATTGATCGGTTATTTCACGACTGTCTATATTGTAGCCGTGAACAGCCAAATCCTTCACAGTGCAGGTCTGCCGCTTGAAAGCGGAATGATCGCCACGATTCTTGCCAGTGCACTCGGCTGTTTGATCATGGCCATATACGCCAATGCGCCTATGGTTCTCATTCCAGGTATGGGTGTCAACGCACTGTTCGCCTACTCCATCGTTGAAGGTACGGGGTTAACATTTCAAGAAGGGCTGGCGGTTGTATTCATCGCTTCCTTGATCTTTTTGATCACGGCCTTCACCAAACTTGGAGACTGGCTGAAACACGCGATTCCAGCTTCCTTGAAACATGCGATTACGGTTGGTCTTGGACTGTTTTTGACGTTGATCGGATTAGAGAAAGGCGGCCTTGTTGTCAGAGGGGAACACTCTTTGATCACACTCGGCAACCCTTCTTCCGCAATCGTCATCACAAGCATCCTCACATTGTTCATCGGGATCTTCCTTTTCACAAAAAATGTTCCCGGTAACTTCTTAGTGACGATGATTGCAGGTACCATCATCGCACATTTTACAGGAGTATTGGGAGAAAGAGGAGATTCTCTTGCACTCAGCGAACAATCATGGATCTTTATGCCGGACTTCACAAGTGTGACCGAGTTCGGGTTCTGGATGACCGTTTTCCCCCTTGCGATCGTTCTCATTTTCGAGAATATGGGTCTCATTCATGGGCAACTGGATATGCTTGATCAACAAAGCAAATTCAAAAGGTCCTACCAAGCCTCTGCCTTTTCAGCATTAAGTACTGGATTCCTTGGGACATCACCCACGGTTTCTTCAGCTGAGAGTGCAGCTGTCATTGCATCCGGAGGGAAGTCAGGAAGAGCAGCACTTACAATGGCTGTCTTATTCATCGGCACCATCTTTTTGATCCCATGGATTTCCATGGTACCATCCACTGCTATTGCGCCAATTCTCATCATTGTCGGAGCGCTGATGGTACAAAACATTAAAGAAATTCCCCTGGATCAATTATCCGAAGCGATGCCAGCCTTCCTGATCATTGTGATGATTCCATTCACCTACTCCATCGCTGATGGAATGGCTTTTGGCTTTATCGCATACCCGATCGTAAAGTTTGCCATCGGAAAACAAAGAGAACTATCGACGCCTGTCGTACTCATTGCCATGGTCTTTCTCATTGAATTTATCATGCGCTCGCTTGGTCATTAATTTAGCTGCAGCGCAACTATGCTGTATCTAAAAGAATACAAAAAGAAATAAATCCCGTACATCTTAGATGTACGGGATTTATTGTATTCTCCATCGTAAAACAATGGTTAACTGACAGCATTCCACTTGTTGATTGCTTGCAGATAAATGGATCTTTAGCCGGTCAGGATTATATTCCGCTTGAAAGGGGGACTCAACACCAGAACTTCGGATTAAAGTGTTCACTTTCGATTGATCCGATTCCTGTGCAGCACCCATCACATCATTGGCAAAATCATGAGAGTTACTGATTTTTCCTACTACTTTTCTAGCATCAGCCATCAACTTTTCCATCTCTGAGGCAGACTGGACAAACATGTCCTCATCGACTTCTGGATACAAGCGAACAAACCGGCGTTGAGGGTAATGATGATAAACATTCGGGTACATGACAGGGACATAGCACGGAACCCACACGACATACATACAAAAACCCCCCGGGTCCTTTAAAACATTTCCTCCTTTTTTAACCATTATTAAATATATGTACCCCACAAAAAATCAGAAGCACCAAAACCCCCCTTCTTCCTGTAATGCTCCCTTTACTTGAAGACTCAGTTTCGAGATACCCGGGGTTCGTTTGATTTTTTTGAGCGTAAGGGGTGGTTGGGAAGCTACTCGCTTTCCTGTGGGGGAGCGCCGAGCTTCCTCGGGCTTCGCCCTGTGGGATCTCGTCTGTCTCCTTCTCCCACGGGAGTCTCGCAGCTTCCCAACCACCCCATTCCATGTGGAACAGAAACGACCCCCTATACCAAAATGAGGGGTATTTACACCATACTTAGAAGTAGGCATAAAGGGCTCTATATCAGGCTTTTGAGCTTTGAATGACTACTGAAGAGAGTATGATATTATCCATTTTGCTTGAGTACCACCAGCAGCTTTTCCAGAAATAGTTTCGAGACACTTACATGGCAAAGGGCGGAGGGGAATGGCGAGACTCCTGCGGGAAGAGAGTGCTAGGTGAGACCCCGCAGGACGCAGTCCGAGGAGGCTCACCGCGCTCCCGCGGAAAGCGAGCTATTCCCCGCAGCCCCCATCCACTCAAAAAAAGTCTCGAAACTGAGTCTTCCAGAATCCTGCCATTTAGCTTAATAACAAAAAAACGTCCAGGAGATTCTGGACGTTTTTTTGAGCTGGGTTATTGACCATCCACATCGATGACCTTGATGGTAGAGTTATGCTTAGGAAATACAATTGTTAAAACGCTACCCTTAAAGGATGCACTGCTTGCTGTATCCGCTACAGCAAAAGGAAGAGTGATCACGCGTTCTTTCTGACTTAACGAATGCGAACGGTTGTAATAATGAGCATCTTCATTTTTCACTTCACGAAGTTGCCTTTCATCCACACGGATTCGAAGCTGATCCCCAGATCGATCAATGCGTATTTGATCACGTGTTACATTAGGAAGATAAGCTTCGACAGTGACGTCTCGATCTGTTTCGAACACTTCCACAGGAATCGTCGTTTGTTGAAAGAAATCATGGACGTGCTTGATGGATTCGTCGAAAAACGAATCAAAAGCCTTGACGATGTCACGAAAACTCTGGTCAAACAAATCCGGCAGTTGTTTATGTTTATCATCCATACCTTTGCACCTCTTTTTGCATAAAGTCTGCCCTACACTTTATGCACGGTGCTGGGTTTGGTGACCATTTCATTTATGAGTGGAAGTCTTGACCTGAAGTAACCGGTCGAATGTACCCTTTGCGTATGACAAAATCACCAAATCTTTCATGATCTTCCCGCTGTTTCGCATAATGGACAAGTAACGGTTTTAACTCTTCTACTATTTCTCTTTCTCCGATATTTTCACGGTACAATTTATTCAACCTGTCCCCTGCGAATCCAGCTCCTAAATAAAGGTTGTATTTCCCAGGGGCTTTACCGATAAAACCAATCTCCCCAAGGGCTGGGCGTGAACATCCATTTGGACAACCTGACATTCTTATTATAATTTCTTCATTTCTCAAGCCCACTTCATCCAGGACTTCTTCTATTTGATCAATGAGCGAAGGCAAATACCTTTCCGATTCAGCCATGGCCAGCCCGCATGTAGGCATAGCCACACAGGCCATCGAGTTCCTTCTCAATGCAGAATTCTGTTTACCGTCTGATAATCCGTATTCTTCAATAACGGCTTCAATTTCTGGTTTATTCTCATTCTTGATTTTCGAAAGCGTAACATTCTGATTAGGGGTCAGCCTGAACTCTCCAAGTCCCAGTTCGGCCATTTTGCGCATTCCTTCTTTTAGTAAATAGGTGTCTTCATCTTTAATGCGTCCATTTTGGATGAAAAAGGTATGATGCCAATCCCCATCCTCCCCTTTCAACCATCCATACCGATCGCCATTATGATCAAAATGATAAGGTTTCTCCTCTTCCAGCTCCCAACCTGTTCTCCGGTTCAGTTCCTCACAGATCCACTCCACTCCAAGCCGATCCACCGTGTATTTGAAACGAGCATTTTTCCGGTTCGATCGGTTTCCGTAATCACGCTGGATGGTCAGGATTTTTTCTGCCACCTCTTTTCCTTTTTCTTTTGGACAGAAACCGATGACACGCCCTAATTGAGGGTAGGTCGTCTTATCCCCATGGGTCATGCCCATTCCACCGCCAACTACGACATTGAAACCAATCAGCTTTCCTTCCTCTTCAACGGCTATGAAACCGAGATCCTGCGAAAAGACATCCACATCATTGGAAGGTGGAACAGCGACACCGATTTTGAACTTCCGCGGCAGGTAGTGGGAACCGTAGATCGGCTCTTCTTCCTCTTTGCCATCTATGACTTTCTCTTCATCAAGCCAGATCTCATGGTAAGCCCTGGTCTTCGGAAGTAAGTGTTCACTTATTTGTTTAGCAAACTGGTAGACTTCCGCGTGATATGGGGATTGATCCGGATTCACGTTAGCCATGACATTCCGATTGACATCCCCACAGGCAGCAATGGAATCTAACAACGATTCATTCATGGCCTGTATACTATTTTTCATATTCCACTTCAGTATCCCGTGGAGCTGAAAGGTCTGCCTTGTCGTAAGTTTCATCGTTCCATTTCCATAATCATCAGCCAACGTATCCATTATCAGCCACTGATCCGGTGTCGCCACACCCCCTGGGAGGCGGACACGGACCATGAATTGATAAGCGGGCTCCAACTTCTGCTTTCTCCGCTCATTCCTCAGATCACGATCATCCTGCATGTAACTTCCGTGAAATTTCAGTAGTTTCGTATCATCCTCAGGGATACTCGCACTGATCCGGTCTTCAAAACTATCTACGAGCGTCCCTCTTAAAAAACGACTTTCCTCTTTAATTCTTTCCATATCATCCGGGGGACCTTCAGGCCTTATGGTTTTGTTTTCCGCCACTATACTTTCTCTCCCTTCCTTCTTCTCCTTAATAAACGTCTCTTTGGTAACGCTTCGCTTTCCTCAATTCTTTCAAATATTCCTCTGCTTCTTCTTCGGTGTATTTTCCTTCTTCTTTTATGATTTCAAGGATTGTGTTGTGGACATCTTTGGCCATATATTTTTCATCCCCACATACATAGACATAAGCCCCGGATGCTAACCATTGATAAAATTCTTTCTGGTTCTCAAGCAAACGGTGCTGGACGTACACTTTTTCTGATGTATCTCTGGAGAAAGCGACATCCATTTTTGTTAGGACGCCTTCTTTTAACCATCGCTGCCATTCCACTTGATATAGAAAATCCGTGACAAAGTGCTGCTCACCGAAGAAAAGCCAGGACCTGCCCTGTCTCTCGCTTTCTTCTCGTTCTTCAAGGAAGGATCGGTAGGGGGCCACGCCCGTTCCCGCTCCGATCATGATGATGGGGATGGATGGATCATCTGGCAGTTTGAAATTGTTGTTCTTCTGTACAAAAACAGACAGTTGATCTCCCACTTCTGTCCTTTCTGCACATTGCCCTGAGCAGACCCCTGTTCGTTTCCGCCCATTTGAATCGTATCTTACTGTCCCGATTGTCAGATGTACTTCATCAGGATTTGCTTTTAAACTGCTCGCAATAGAATACAGTCTCGCAGGGATCTTCCTTAAGGAGCTGACAAACGCTTCCGCCCCTGCTTTCCATGGTCCATAATCTCTCACGACATCAAGCAGATCCCTTCCATATATATAAGCATTCATTTTTTCCCTGGATGCCACTAGTTGTTTGAACTCTTCATGATCAGTCAGAGTCGCTAATTTCTCCAGTAAGGGTATGGTCAAGGCCGTAATCTCATAATGGGAGGTCAAAGCTTCCCGTAATGCCCGGACTTCCCCATCTTTGTTCACGATGACCGATAAGTCCGGGTCCCATCCCATTTCTTCGATCAGCTCATCTACAAGGGTATCTTCATTTTTCGGATAAATCCCCAGACTATCCCCAGGTTCATAGGCAAGGTTCGCTCCCTCCAGGTCGAGCTCCAAATGGCGGGTCTCTTTATTCGATCCCCGTCCACTCAAGTTGATATTCTCCAGCACTTCTGCTTGAAAAGGGTTTTTCTTAGAGTAAATCGGACGATCGGTAACAGACGTGACTTTTTCAACCGTTGGAGAGACATGTTCATGAGTATCACCTAATGTATGAAGCACTCCCTTCCACCATGATTCAGCATCTTCTTCATAATCAAGGTCGCAATCGACACGGGGATGGATACGCTCAGCACCAAGTTCGTTCAGGCGTTCATCGATTTCCTTCCCCGTCTGACAAAAGAACTCATAAGAGCTGTCACCAAGAGCAAGGACAGAATACTTCATTCCGTCTAATTTTGGAGCTCGTTTGCTGAAGAGAAATTCATAAAAGGACAGTGCATTATCTGGAGGATCTCCGTCTCCGTGGGTGCTCGTCAAAATCAATAGATCCTGTTCACTTTTTAAGTTTTTCGGTTTATATTCATCCATATCCAGAACGTTGGCTACCATGCCCTTTTCTTTTAACTTGGCCCCATATTCTTCCGCAAGGGCCTGACAGTTTCCGGTATGTGATCCATACAAAAGGGTTACCTGCCGGGCAGACACTGCTTTTTCTTCTCCTTGGTGATTCTTTACAGCAAGGGAAGGAGAGTTCTGAAAGGCGGCCAAATAACCGCTCAGCCATATTTTCTGTCGGTCATCCATTGTTAGAAGCAAACGGTTCAATTGTTCCGTTTGTTCTTGATCAAATGGACTGTTCTTGACATCAAGATTCAACATTGACACCTCCATATTGATAGCTATTGATTCAACCATTGCCCCTGAAAATAATGATCGAGCTTCACAATCATCGCACCCATCTTCGGTCGCTCGGGTTGAATGACCGAAGAAATTCCTCGGTCATGCAGAGCCTGAGCGGTTACTTTACCAACAGCTACCGCCTGGACATGATGTTGGAAAGCTTCCACAACATTTTCCAACCTTTTGCTTTGATGAAATAAATTTTTCACCTGGGTTTTACTTGTGAAAACAACCGCATCTAGTTGAGCGTCTGCGATATGGAGGGCTAAGTCTTCTACGACAACAGGATCAGGTGGTAAGAACTTGTAGGGGTTAGCTCTGTAAACCCTGTATCCTTTCTCCTCTAATTTTCTTACTAAAAATTCTTCATCTTCATTGTATGTCTGTAGAAAGATTCCTTGGTTCTCTGTTCGATCTACAACAGGGATTTGACACAATAGATTTTCCATCGTTCCATCTGCAGCAATCACATCAGGTAATAGGTCATTGGCTTTTAACCAATCCATCGTTTTCGCACCCCGGATGGCAAGAGACTCGTTTTCGAGCTTCTGAAGAAATTTCCTGTCTACCCTTTCTTTTATTGCGGCATCTCCAAGCGTCCGAGCGCCTATGCCTGTCGTCAATATGACCCGGTTAAACGATTGATGAAGGTAGTCTTTCACATGAGCGCGGGATGCTTTTTCATCCAGCAGCTGCTCTCCTTGCAATGGAAAAACAAAAGGCTTTCCACCCATGTTCGTTATTAATTTTTGAATCGCTTCCGAACGGCGATCTGCCGCAATGCCAACCTTTTTTCCTTTTAGTCCCGACAAAGGCTACCTCCTCCTTTGGTATGTATTTCTTCCTTGATGATCCATTGTTTTTCCCGTTCTAAATAAGAGGGATCAAGCATTCTTTCCAGATACATCTCTTTTTCCACTTTAGATAAAGGAGAAGCCTTCAGCATTTGCCTGCATTCATATAAAAAATCCATATAATCCTTATAGGCAGGAGGGAACTGCTTTTCCCATTCTTCACGCAAGCGTCCTGCGAGCTTAGGACTAGCTCCCTGGGTGGTGACAGATACGTTTAGTTTCCCCCGGGTAAATTGTGCAGGAAGATGAAGGTTTCCACCCTTCCCCCCATCTACTCTGTTCACAAGGGGCACATTACCTGCTTGCAGTGCGATGTTGTCATTTGTCTCGCAGTCATCCGTCGCAATAACTAATAGAAATGCGCTCGTAACATCACCATTTTCAAAATGACGATTCAACCAATGGATCTCCTTCTTCTTGATCATCTCTTTTAAGTCTTCCGTGACTGCAGGACTGACAACTGTAATTCTTGCCTTTTCTCGTAGGAAGACCTTCGCCCTTTTTTCTGCTGTTTTGCCTCCTCCAATGATGATGACTTTCTTTTGTTCTACATCAACGGATAGCGATATCATTTCACAATTCTCTCCTCTTCCTCCCCTTTGCTTAAGGCTTGATTGACTCGGTCAACCAAGGATTGAACCATATTTGGATGATCATTTAAATAAGAAGCGAGGTAGACATGATGTCCTTTCTCTTTTGCGTTCACCACGCTTTTTTCCAAAGAATCATAGAGGAGGCCTGTAAACCATAAGTAAGGGACCACAATTGTCTTAGAATAGTTGCTTAGCGATTCTTCAAACTCGTCTGGAAATCGAGGAGAAAGTGCAGCCAGGTAGCAGGTTTGAATATGTCGGATCCGGCCCTTCTCTTTCAATTCTCCAGCAATCCATTCGATGGATGTTTTTGTATCCGGATGCCTGCTCCCTCTTCCCACAAGTAAAACATTGGCTGATTCATCCATTTCGGTCGGCAGTTCTTTCAGCCGGTCCACCAGTACATCCGTGATTCGTTCCTGCACCCCAAGCGTTTGACCATAAGTAATCGAAATGTCTGGATAGATGGCTTCGGCTTTCTCAATCTCATGAGGAATATCCTTGAAATAGTGACCGGCACTCAGTAGCAGTACAGGGATAATGACAATCCTATCTGCCCCTTTTTCGACAAGTTTACGAATGCCTTCCAACACATCAGGATCTGCTAACTCGAGAAAACAAATATGAGAGAGTTCGCAGTTGACCTGCCGCTGAACACGGTTCAAAAAGTGAATGGCTTCCTCTTTCGCTTGCTTTTTTCTACTCCCATGACTGACATACAAAACGGCTTCCATGTTACCCCTACTTTCATACAACACCTGTGGCTATTTCCTTAAGATCTTCTTCCAGAGATGACTCAAACCATTGGAGACGTTCTCGTAACCTGACTACGTCTCCAACGACGATCATTGCAGGATTCTCAATACGCTTTGATTTTTCGACAATATCTTCAATCGTGCCTGTCACCGTTTTTTGCTCCTTTGTTGTCCCCCATTGCACCAGGGCTACAGGTGTATGAAGAGGTCTTCCGTACTTCAGAAGTCGTTCACAAATGAGCGGCAATTTCTTTACTCCCATATAAATGCACAAGGTATCCATACTTTTAGAGACCCGCTCCCAATAAGCCTCTTCATCGCCGCCTTGCTTATTGACACCTGAAATGAAAGCGACGGAAGAACTGTAGTCTCGGTGGGTCACAGGAATGCCTGCATAAGCAGGCGCTGCAATTCCCGAAGTGATTCCCGGTACGATTTCATAAGGAATGTTTCTTTTGGCGAGTTCTTCCGCCTCTTCTCCTCCGCGTCCGAATACGAATGGGTCTCCCCCTTTCAAACGGGTGACCACTTTTCCTTTCCGCGCATATTTACACAAGAGATGATTGATGGTCGTCTGACTAAGGGCATGATGGTCCGGACGTTTCCCACAAAACACAAGTTCTGCACCTTCCTTCGCCTCATCCAGAAGCTCTTGATTGATCAAGCGATCATACAGAATGACGTCTGCTTTTTGGATCGCTTTTAACCCTTTCACTGTGATCAGGTCGTAATCCCCCGGACCTGCTCCCACAATATAAACGTTTGTCATCTTCCGGCCCCTTTCATGTCACCCATTTTTTATCTTGTAAAAGCTTCCACACTTGTTCCGTGCAACTTTCCACACTATACGTTTTAGAATCAAGCACAAGTTCCGGTTGAAGCGGTTTTTCATAAGGCGCATCAATGCCTGTAAATCCCTTGATTTCTCCGTTTCTGGCTTTCTTATAAAGCCCTTTCGGATCACGGATTTCACACTCTTCCACAGGACAGTCGACATGGATTTCAATAAAATCCCCTTCCGGTATAGAGGCTCTTACAAGGTCCCGGTCTTTTTGATAAGGAGAAATGAACGCTGACAAAACGATGGTTCCACTATCCGCAAAGAGTTTCGCTACTTCACCGATCCGTCTAATGTTCTCCTCTCTGTCGACTTCCGAAAACCCGAGGTCTGAGTTCAGTCCATGTCTCACATTGTCACCATCAAGTAAATAGCTTTGGATGCCTTTTTCGAACAGGACTTTGTTCAATTGGTTGGCAATGCTTGATTTACCTGAGCCCGAGAGACCTGTAAACCAGAGTACTCCACTTTGGTGCCCATTTTTTCTGCGATACTCTTCTTTCCCAATGGATGCCTCATGCCAGGTCAAATTTTTGTTCATGGACCTCACCCTTTCACTTCTGCTGTTTCTTTCTGCAGCCCTTCGATTAAGACGTCCACCACTTCAGGACGACTGAACGTTTTTGGAGGTTTTTCTCCTTTACGCAGCAACTCCCTTACTTTCGTTCCTGACAAGATCATGTGATGCTCTTTGTCGTGAGGGCAGGTTTTATGAGAAGCCATCGATTCGCAAGCGTTGCAATAAAAACTGTGTTCAAAGAAAAGTGGTGTGATACCAAGTTCCCCACTTTCATAGTGGCTGAAGATTTTCTGTGCATCATACGTACCATAATAATCACCGACACCCGCGTGATCTCGCCCTACAATGAAGTGGGAGCACCCGAAATTCTTTCTGACGATTGCATGAAAGATCGCCTCCCTAGGACCTGCATACCGCATAGCCGCATTGAAGACAGCCAAGGTGACTCTCTCTTTTGGATAATAGTGATCAAGAAGAACTTGATAACTCTTCATCCGGACATCACTGGGAATATCATCACTTTTCGTTTCGCCGACCAGCGGATTTAAAAACAATCCATCCACCGTCTCCAGCGCAGCTTTCTGGATGTATTCGTGAGCCCTATGGACAGGGTTTCGTGTTTGAAACCCAACGACCTTTTTCCAACCAAGTTGTTGAAAAAGCTCTCTCGATTCTTTTGGATCTAAGTAAAATGACTTTCCATGTTCGTAAGGAGGTTTTTGAAATACTTCGATTTCACCTGAGGCATACCAGTCTCCTCGTTCGAATAATTTTTTCACGCCAGGATGAGCCGATTCTGTCGTTAAGTACACGTTTTGAGCTTCCTTTTTCTTATCCGGTTTAAATCGATCTGTTATCGTAATCGTCCCATATACAATCCCATCCTTGACCAACTTCGCTTTCCTTCCAAGCGACCGGGATTGTTCCTCTGAGATCGGAAGTGTAATCGGAATACTCCATGGAGTGCCATCTTTTAACCTTAATGTTTCGACCACAGATTCATAATCTTCCTTGTTCATGAACCCTTTTAAGGGACTATAAGCACCGTTCGCAATTAAACCGACATCACTTAATGCCATCGAATCAAGCTCGATGATATCTTCCGGCAGCTCCTCCGGCCTTGTTTCCTTCCACCTGTTTACAAGCACTCCACCGTGCGGGGTTATGATTGACATCCCATTTCCTCCTTTAAGATTTTTCCTCTTCTGAAGATTCCGCTGTGTGTAACCCACATTCGGTTTTATTGAACCCTTTCCATCTGCCTGATCTCCCATCATTTGAAGCCTGGGCGGTACAGGGGATGCAGCCGACACTAGGATAATTCTGATCGTGCAATTCATTGTAGTCCAACCTATTTAGTCGGATATATTCCCATACGTCTTCCCAACTCCAGTGAATCAAGGGGCACACTTTAACGGATTTAAATCTCTCATCCTTGTTCACGAAATTTGTTTTCTGACGGCTGGGGGATTGCTCCCGTCTCAGGCCTGACAGCCAAGCTTTTCTGCCGCTGAGAGCATCTTCAAGTGGCTTAATTTTACGGATGTAACAACATTGATCCGGCTGCCGCTTCCATAGGGCGGAGCCATACTGTTCCGCTTGTTCTTCCAGCGTAATTTCAGGTTTTTTCATCGTTATGTTTAACTTCGGATACCTCATTTTCACTTTTTCAATCAGCTGATAAGTTTCTTCAAAATGAAGATCTGTATCAAGAAAAACGACTTCGGCATCCGGCTTCTCCTTGGAAATCAAATCGATGAGAACGATCCCTTCTGCTCCGAAACTGCAGGCATACACGATGTCCTCGTACTGAGAATAAGCCCATCGAATAACCTCTGCTGCTCCTTTTGTAACATTGGCTTTTGGTGGATCACCTTCAAATGGATTTTCAAAAGATTGATACGTTACGAGTGGTTGTTTCATCTCTTCCTCCTTTCTAAAAAGAAAAAATGCCTTTCTTCACGATAAGAAGAAAGGCATTTACAAATAAATGTAAACTATATTCTCCTTATCTTCTCAAGCGCTTACCACTTGCTGGAATTGGCACAGTATCTGTATAGATCCGTTGCCGAGGCTTCAAAGGGCCAGTCCCTCCACCTCTCTAGATAAGAAAAGGTATGAAATTTTCTGAAAAACAAGTTGATACAAATCTTATGCTCCTTATCAACATATGTCAATGCTTTTTTAGGAAATTCAAAAATTTTCTGTTTTTTTATACTATATGATTGACAAATAAAACCATGTCCGTTAGTTTAAGAATTATTCTTCACAAACCTATACAACCCTTATAAAGAGTCGGGGAAGGAACCTGGTCTGACGATCCCGCAGCAACCTGTAAGAAGGTGCTCATTCCAGCAGCCAAAAGGCTGAAAGATAAGGTGTGGATGACTCCCCCTTCTTTCAGATAGGGGGTTTATTTTTTGATTATAAAACCAAGTAAATGCATAGGAATAATAAAAATATATTTCCGAACGATTGAACGGTTTAAAAGGAGTGGTACACTTTGCAGAAACTGACGATTTTCGCTCTTATTGGTTTTGTTGCTCAACTGATGGATGGAGCACTCGGCATGGGATTTGGGCTTAGTTCATCTACGATTCTCTTATCCTATGGACTAGCTCCTGCTGTAGCATCCGCTTCCATCCATATGTCTCAGATTGCCACAACAGCTGTTTCTGGTTTTTCCCACTATAAGTTTGGCAACGTAGACAAACGCCTTGTCATGATCATCGCAGTTCCTGGTGCCATCAGCGCCTTCTTAGGAGCAGCATTTTTAAGCTACATATCAGGAGAATTCATTAGACCTTACATATCCATATTCCTACTCTCACTAGGAATTTATATCATTTTCCGATTCCTATCCCTTTCGAAAAAAACACACATCAAAGAAAAGAAGTCTGTAAACAAACGTTTCCTCTTGCCCCTTGGAATAGCAGGCGGCTTTTTGGATAGTGTCGGCGGGGGTGGCTGGGGACCGGTGAATACACCTGCACTTCTTTCTCACTCGGGGATCGCTCCAAGGAAAGTCATTGGAACAGTGGACACGAGCGAGTTTCTGGTAACGGTTTCAGCAACGGCTGGTTTTTTGATTTTTTTAGGGCATGATCAATTCAGCTGGCTGCTCATATCATCTTTTGTTATCGGTGGTGTGATAGCCGCACCCATTGCCGCTTGGCTTGTCAAAACCCTTCCCTCTTCTGTTCTAGGAGTATTAGCCGGGGGTTTCATCATCCTTACAAATACGAGAACTTTATTGTCTTCGATCCAAATCAGCGATTCGGTCTTAACTTTTGTTTACACTTCACTGTTCTTTGGGTATCTCTTGATTGTTGTGTTTTCTATTCGAAACCACCTTCGAGTCAAGATGGTTCGAAAACAAGCATAAAAAGAAACGCAGCCCAAAGAGCTGCGTTCCTGTACGAGTTTTATTCGATTGAAAAGATATAGGAATAAATCGGCTGTCCACCATTGTGGATTTCCACTTCCAAATCTTCATACGTTTCTTCAATGAATGACTCAAGTTCTGCTACATCTTTATCGTCAACTTCTTCACCGGTCAAGATGGTCAGAATCTCATCTTCATCTTCATCGATCATTTGGTTCAGCAACGTTTTAGCCGTCGTCAACGCATTTCGGTCGGTAGCGGAAATTTTGCCATCGGCGATTCCCATGAAATGGCCTTTGGATATGTCCAACCCATCAATTTGTGTGTCTCTGACAGCGTACGTAATTTGTCCTGTTTTCACTTCAGCCATGAGGCTCAGCATTTCATCTTTATTCGTATCAAGGTCTGCTTCCGGGTTGAACCCTAGAAGGGCGCTCATCCCTTGAGGTATCGTTTTCGATGGAATGACAGCAACCTCTACATCCGCGATTTCTGCCGCTTGCTCAGCAGCCATGACGATATTTTTGTTATTCGGCAAGACGAGCACACGTTTCGCATGTGCCTCTTTGATCGCTTCTGAAAGATCTTGAGTACTCGGGTTCATGGTTTGACCGCCCTGGATAACGACAGTAGCTCCAAGACTTTCAAACAGCTTTTTGATTCCGTCTCCCATGCTCACGGTCACAATTCCGTACTCTGCTTTTTCCTCTGACTTGGGCTTGGCTTTCTTTTTATCACCAACGATCGACGTATGCTGTTCGCGCATGTTCTCGATCTTCATGTTAACAAGACTGCCGTATCTTTGCCCCAAGGTCATCGCTTCACCTGGATATTCCA
The DNA here is from genome assembly GCF_009856415.1 of Halobacillus litoralis. Taxonomy (GTDB): domain Bacteria; phylum Bacillota; class Bacilli; order Bacillales; family Halobacillaceae; genus Halobacillus; species Halobacillus litoralis_C. The sequence continues at coordinate 867,968 of NZ_WMEZ01000001.1, forward strand.
CGTGTACGTGGACTTTGATCAAATCCTCATCAGAGACGACAAGCAGAGAGTCTCCCATCTCGCTGAGCTCATTACGGAAGGCTTCTTCATCATATGGATGTTCAGCAAGTTTATCTTCCTCAAATTTGACCATGAATTCTGTGCAATAGCCAAATTCAATATCCTCTGTATTCATGAAATCCTGATTTAACTTATGGTGTTCAGCGTTAACCATGTCATCCATAGATACGGTATCCTCAAGATCCGGAAGTTCCTCCCCTTTTAAGTTGGCTAGGAAACCTTCGTAAATCGTGACAAGGCCCTGACCGCCACTATCTACGACACCGACTTCCTTCAGTACGGGAAGCAGTTCAGGTGTGTTCTTCAATGATTTCTTCGCTGCTTGAACGACTCCTTCGATGAATGGAATGAAATCATCCTCTTTTTCAGCGATCTCGACAGATGCTTCGGCTGCCTCTCTTGCTACAGTAAGAATGGTTCCTTCCACAGGTTTCATTACGGCTTTGTATGCTGTTTTGGCCCCACCTTGAAGAGCTTCTGAAAAGTCTTTCGTTGTAATGACTTCTTTGCCTTCAATCGCCTTTGAAAAGCCACGGAAAATTTGGGAGAGAATAACACCTGAGTTTCCACGCGCTCCCATCAAGAGACCTTTGGATAAAGATTGGGCTACTGTTCCTACATGATTCTGGTCCACGTTCCGAACTTCTTCAGCTCCAGAAGTCATGGACAGGTTCATGTTCGTCCCCGTATCTCCATCCGGTACAGGGAAAACGTTCAAAGCATCAATCATTTGTGAGTTCTGCTTTAAATGATGAGCTCCTTGCAAGATCATTTCGGCAAGCGTCTTGCCGTCTAACTTTTGTAACGTCACACTTACTTCCTCCTTTGACTGCAACCGCGATCTATTCAGTTGTCACGCGAACTCCCTGAATGAAAATATTCACAGAATCCACGGACAAACCAACTGTTTTGTTTAGTGTGTATTTTACTTGTGATTGGACATTATGAGCGACTTCGGAAATCTTCGTACCGTAGCTCACGATAATGAACATGTCTATATGGAGGCGATCTTCATCCTGTCTGACAACGACTCCTCTGGAAAAATTCTCTTTGCGGAGCATTTCAGATAAACCGTCACGGATCTGATTTTTAGACGCCATACCGACGATGCCGTAGCACTCAACAGCGGCTCCTCCAGCAATCGTTGAAATGACTTCATTGCTAATAGTAATATGACCATATTGGTTATTTAAATCAACAGACATAATAGATCCTCCTTTATAATCCTCATCAATCCTACCCTATTATAACACAAAAACGCGAAATGAATTTCTGTTCAATGGTATGAAAATGACCTGGATATCCCTACTATACTGTGTAACAATTCATAAGTTCTGTCAAGAAAAAATTCTTGATATAATTCTGACAAGATTATTGCAAACACCTTTTCTATATGATAAAGTTACTAAGTATCTGATGATTTATGTATGTAACAGGAGGGATTTTCATGGCACGCAGAAGTGTTCTATCTGGTAAAGGTACACGCTCAGGTAACCACCGTTCACACGCGATGAACGCTAATAAACGTAAATTCAAAGCAAATGTTCAAAAAGTTCGCATCCTTGTGGATGGTAAGCCTCAAAAAGTTTACGTAACAGCACGTGAACTTAAGTCCGGCAAAGTACAACGCGTATAATTACGGACACCGAGCTTTTGAGCTCACAAAAAAGCACCCTTCCCGGGTGCTTTTTTTATTGGTCTAAAGATAAGTAAACGGGCGCTTGTGATGCTCTCCGGAGCTCAGCCCATGTGTACTCCGGAGTTTTCCCTTTTGATTTGGTCCTAATCTTTTTTAAATGTACTTATGACTGCGCGCACTAAACCCCCGACGAACCGTGGGAGTTTGATGGTATAAAATTTCAAAAGAGCCCCCTCCTCCTATATGAACTAATGCGAACTCCCTTATTACCTTCAAGTAGGCAAGTCTGTACTTCTTATTACTAAGAGTATGCCTGACTCAAATGAAAAAGTACCTGTATCTTCAATCAGTCGATTCGAGATGCACAAGGTGGATCCAAAAGGTAGATAAGCTTGATCCAAAGGGTAGTAGAACCCTTCGAGCGTAATTTTAGTCACTTCAAGTGTGACCGGTAAGAAAGAAACATACGGGTAAAATTCATCCGCTTCTATCTTATGCTCACCAGCAGAGACTAATTCCACCCGATTCTGTCGATCGATGATCGTACTCTTTACTTTTTCCTTCATAAGCGGATACAAGAGTTGCATGTTCGCCTGAGAATGATCGATCCGACCACCGGTCACTCCGAATAATAGAATATGCTCTGGACTTAAACGGAGTGCTTCATTTATAGCTAATTCCAAGTCGGTTTCATCTTTTTCATCAGGAAATATAAGTACCTGTTTGGATTTCTTTTTTATTTCTGCCAGTGACTGTTCTGAAACGGAATCAAAATCTCCGATGGCAATGTCAGGCTCTACCCCCTGCTCAACGAGGACTTCAGCTCCTTGATCGGCTCCGATCCAAATACATTCTTCACATGCATATTCTTTTACATCCGGTATGTAAGACTTCGGCCCACCACCGACAACAATAACTCTCTTCATATCCTTAACATCCTTCCTATGTCTTGCACCATAAAAAAACATTCCTTCTCTATTCAAGATAAGCTCCCGATTGTGGAAGACTCAGTTTCGAAATGTTCCTGGGCTCGTTGCCTGGGTTGAGTGTCAAGGGTGGCTGGGAAGCTACTCGCTTTCCTGTGGGGGAGTGGCAAGCTTCCTCGGACTGCGTCCTGCGGGATCTCGCCTATCTCCTTTCTCCCACGGGAGTCTCGCAGCTTCCCAACCACCCCATTCATTGTATGTAAGAAACGAACCCCTTCAACAAGTTGGATCGTCTTCCATAACCCAATGTTAGAGGCAAAAAGCGCTCTACATCAAGCTTTCATGCTCAAAATGACCACTGGGGATAGGTTATATTACTCGATTCACGCGAGCATATAAGCCGAGTTGCCAAGAAGTGGTTTCGAGAAACTAATATAGCCAAGGGGCGGAGGGGAATGGCGAGACTCCTGCGGGAAAAAAGTGCAGGGTGAGACCCCACAGGACACAGTCCGAGGAGGCTCACCGCACTCCCGCGGAAAGCGAGTCATTCGCCGCAGCCCCATCCTCTCAACAAAAGTCTCGAAATCAAGTCTTCAAGAATACTGCCACATTCTACAATAGGACGATTTCTCTTATTTTAAAATGTAACTTATTTCTGTATTGGATGCCAATCAAAAAAGGAATAAAAAAGCTCAAAGGATGGAGATCCTTTGAGCTTTTTGGTCATTCTGACGATTGTCTGATTTCTTCAATCGCTTTTTTACGATCCTCTTGGTTAAAGATTGCACTACCGGCAACGAGCACATCAGCTCCAGCGTCTGTACAAAGTTTTGCCGTTTCCACTTTCACTCCGCCATCGATTTCAATCTCGAAGGATAGTTCTTCTTCTTCGCGCCACTGGGAGATTTGTTCGATTTTCGGTACGACCGAATGGATGAACGATTGACCTCCAAATCCTGGGTTGACCGTCATTAAGAGGACAAGATCGACATCTTGAAGAATGGGACGGATGGTTTCTGCTGGAGTAGCCGGGTTGATGACGACTCCTGCTTTTACCCCATGGCTTTTGATCAATTGAATCGTCCTATGGAGGTGAGGACACGCTTCCTGATGAACTGTGATGATATCAGATCCTGCTTTGGCAAAAGCTTCGATATATTGATCGGGATTTTCAATCATCAAATGGACATCAAGGGGCAAATCGGTGACCGGACGGATGTGATCAACGATTAATGGACCGATCGTAATATTGGGAACAAAATGTCCGTCCATGACGTCGACGTGGATATAATCCGCGCCTCCACGTTCGACATCCTTGATTTCTTCTCCAAGTTTCGAAAAATCAGAAGCTAGAATGGATGGTGCAATTTTTGTCATGATTAATACCTCGGCTTTCTATTCTGTATTTCATTTAAAAATTGTAAGTAATGCTCGTAGCGCTGATCGGAAATCTCTCCGTTCTCTACGGCTGATTTGACCGCGCACTTCGGTTCTTTATGGTGCAGACAACCTCGGAATTTACAGTCATTCTGTACCTCAACGAACTCAGGGAAACACTCGGGTAGTTGATCAAGTTCCAACTCCCCGAATTCCAATGAACTGAAGCCAGGGGTATCCGCTACAAGACCATCTGCTATTTCATAAAGCTCTACGTGTCGCGTCGTATGTTTCCCCCTGCCTAAACTCTCTGAGATTTCATCCGTATCAATGGAGAGTCTAGGATCGATGGAATTGAGCAAGGATGATTTGCCGACGCCGGACTGGCCAGCAATGACTGTTGTGCGACCAGCTAAGTGAGATTGGACTTGATCCATGGATTCCGTATCATCTACTGCAGATAAAATGACAGGATAGCCGATTTTTTCATACAGCGTTTTGTAGCTTTCCATCACTTCCATTTGATGTTCATCCAGTTGGTCCACTTTGGAAATGACAATAAAAGGCTCAATCCTCTTTTCTTCCACAAGGACGAGAAAGCGATCCAGTAATAATGCATTGAAATCCGGGTGAACGGCAGAAGTGACGATTAATGCCTGATCAACATTCGAAATCGGAGGCCTTACCAATTCATTTTTTCTGTTTTCAATGGATAAGATATATCCTTCTTCCTTATTATCCGCCTTGAATTCTACGAGATCACCAACTAATGGGGTGACTTTCTTTTTACGGAAGTTCCCCCGCCCCCGACATTGGTAGACCTCTCCTTCACAAAGGACATAGTAAAACCCGCTCAATGATTTAATAATTTTTCCTACTGGCATTTTTTCACCTCTTAATACGGTACTTCCACTTCTTCTTGAAAGACTTCCCCGTCTCTCATTACCCGGTAGGTGGCTACTTCTCCCGGTTCAATCGTTAAGGTAATTTCAAAAGTCTTCGTTTCGGTTATCGTTTCACTGATCACTGGTGTACTTCCATCTCGATTTGCATCGTTCACATAAATCAGAACTTCCTGCCCCTCAGGTTCAGGCTGCTCTCCTTCTTGCTCCCCCTCACTCTGTCCCTCTTCCTCATTCGTTTCCGGTTCATATGGAACCTCAATTGAAACGGATTCATCTCTAGGAGGTTTTGGCTCAGGTCCTTTAGAAATAACTAAGTTTACGGTCGATCCTTGTTCTACTTCTGTTTGAGCAGCAGGATCCTGACTAATCACATAGCCTTCCCTTATCTCTTCAGAAAATTGACGTGTGACTTCATATTTCAGGTTATTTCTTTGGAGGTAATCCGTCGCAAACTTCTCATTCGCATCCACTAAACTCGGAAGTTGAACTTTAGCCACTCCAGAACTTACTCGGAAGGTCACCGTCGTCTCATCAGGAATGACACTCGTACCGGGGCTTGGACTTACATGGGCAATGATTTCTCCTGCTGGATGTTCCTCACTTGTCTGTTCGATTAAATCGACTCCACTATACCCCTTACTCTCCAACTCTTCTTTTACTTGTTCAAAATCCTGGCCGGTGTAATCAGGAAAATCCACGCGTTCTTTACCGTTGCTAAGATATACGGTAATCTCGGAACCTTCCTTCACTGTCATCCCCGCTTCAGGATCTGTTTCAATGACATCGCCCTCTTCCACCTCATCAGAAAAGCGTGTTTCTCTTGTTACAGTAAGGTTCAAATCACTGAGTTCACTATATGCCGTCTCATACTCTTCTCCTGCAAGATCAGGAATCTCCACATCTGCAGGCTGAATGATCCCTGGGATTGTGAATAATGCCACAACTCCCCCGATCAATAATAATAGAATAACGGTAAGGATCCACGGCCACACTTTCCGCTTCTTCTTTTGCTTCTTCTCAGCAGTTGGCGTATCTGAAGGAGCTGTTTCCTTATAGGTTTTTGTCGGCGATGTCGGGGCTGGGGTGACAGGTTTGTGATCACTGGTATTGATAATTGTATCTTCATTAGGTGAATCGCCGTAAGCTTCATTCGTAATGACGGGGATGGCTTTGGTTTTTTCTTCATCTCCATCATCGGGTAATGTGAATACCGGTTCATTCGCCCGGTAAGGCTCGAGAGAAGTTTCAATCTCATGTTCCATTTCCATTACAGATTCGTACCGATGAAAAGGATCTTTGGCTGTCGATTTCAAGACGATGTTTTCGACGCTTTGAGGCAAATCTGCATTCCACCTTTTTAAAGAAGGCGTTTCATGCTGGAGATGCTTCAAGGCAATGGAGACAGGAGATTCTCCTGAAAAAGGGAGCCGCCCTGTCAGTAATTCGAAAAAAACAATGCCGAGCGAATAGACGTCGGATTTCTTTGTCGCCATCCCGCCCCGCGCTTGTTCCGGCGATAGATAATGAACAGAACCAAGCACCGAGTTGGTCTGAGTCAAAGCCGTCGCACTGAGGGCCATGGCGATTCCAAAATCCGTCACTTTCACATGACCGTAATGATCAATAAGAATGTTCTGAGGTTTGATATCCCTATGAACGATTCCATTATCATGCGCATGAGCGATGGCTGATGAAATCTGCCTCATAATATCCACCGCTTCAGTTACATCGATCGGACTATGTTGTTGAATGTATTGCTTCAACGTCATTCCATCGACGTACTCCATCACCATAAAATAAATGTCATCTTCTTCTCCGACATCATAAATGTTGACGATATTTGGATGAGAGAGACTCGTAGCTGATTGGGCTTCTCTATGGAAACGAGCTATAAACTCCTCATCATTTCCATGTTCCAGTCGCAATACTTTAATGGCAACATCCCTGTCTAGAATCGTGTCATGAGCAAGGTAGACATTCGCCATACCGCCGCCACCGATCATCTCTTGTACACGATAACGGTCATTAAGGAGACGGTTATTCAACATTATTCCGCACCTTCTTTCTGGTCGGAAGAAGGATGATGATGCACGACTGCAAGCGTAATATTATCTTCGCCTCCACGTTCATTTGCAAGGTCGATCATCTGCCGAGTAAACGACGACCATTCCCCTTCGAATGATTTCAATTCACTTAATTCCTCATCACTGACCTTATTGGTTAATCCGTCTGTGCATAGTAGAAGGCGGTCATTCTCTTCGAATTCCATCGTTTTCACATCAGCTGTCAAATCAAATTCTGTCCCAAGGGCTTTTAATAATACGTTTTTTCTCGGATGATGCTCCGCCTGCTCTTCGGTAATTTGACCAGAGCGCACCAATTCGTTCACGAGGGAATGGTCCTCTGTAATGACTTTGAAGCCATAGGAGTTAGCAAAATAACAGCGGCTGTCTCCAATGTGTCCGATCGTTGCGAATTCTCCTGTACACAACGCCACAACAACTGTCGTTCCCATCCCTGCACATTCTTCATGGTCATTGGCATAGGTTTTAATTTCATTGTTCGCCGAACGGACCGCTTCTTTGATCCATTCTTCTGCTTCACCAGGCGTTTCGATGAGCGTGGCTTCCTGCCATTTTTTATGTAAGTGTAAGGTCGTCATCTGACTGGCTACATCACCGGCCTGGTGTCCTCCCATTCCGTCGGCTACGATCGCAAGGACTTGGCCTGCGTCATTTTTGAAAACTCCACCGGCATCCTCGTTATGAATTCTGACTTTCCCCTGATCTGTCTCGTAATAACCTATCATGGTCTCACCTGCCTCATATTTATTACTGGGATAAAACAAAGGTGTTGGTTCTTAGGTGGTGTTCCTCTCATTACCTTGCAGGGAAAGGCCCGCAATCACTAACAGGTCCCTCCCATGGCTTTGTTTGTTTCTGAGGTGTCTCACTTCTTTAGCAATCGGGTCAAGAAAAATCCATCTGTATCCCACTCTTGAGGGAAAAGCTGAAGGCCAGTTTCGGAAAGGCCCTGGGATCCTTTCAGAGCTTCTGGAAGCTCCTCGAAGAAATCTGGATCGACTTGAAAGTCCGGGTGCTCTTTTAAGAAATGCTGGACGGCTTCCTCATTTTCATGACGGTCGACCGTACAAGTACTATAGACAAGCTTGCCTCCATCATTTAGTAGTGGGGCAACTTCTCTCAATAGATCATCCTGAATATTTCTTAGGGAGAAAATATCTTCTTCTTTTTTATGGTATTTAATATCCGGTTTCCCTCGTAAAACTCCAAGGCCGGAACAAGGGGCATCAAGTAAGATGCGGTCGAATGCTCCCTGGGGATGTTTCTCTCCCAGCTTTCTTGAGTCTGCCTGACTGGCCGTAATTGATGTGAGCTGCAACTGTTGAGCCTTTTTGCTTACAAGTTTCGCTTTTTTCTCATGCAAATCATAAGCAACGACTTCTCCCTCATCTTCCATCTTTTCAGCGATATGCGTCGTTTTACCTCCAGGTGCACTGCAGGCATCCAGCACAGTCAATCCTTTTTCAAGATCCATCATTTCCGCAACAAGCATGGAACTCTGGTCTTGGACCGTCACATAACCGTCTTTGAAAAGGGAATGAGAGAGAATCGCCCCTTCAAGAACAAGAAAGCCTTGAGGTGAGAGCGTGCTCTCTTCCACTTTAAATCCATCCCCCTGCAACTGCTTCATCGCCTCTTCACGTGAAATTCTGAGCGGCTGGACTCTCAGAGACATAGGAAGGTGTTGATTGTTCGCTTCACACATCGCTTTCGTCGTTTCAAAACCGTACTGTTTGACCCATCGATTCACGAGCCATTGAGGATGACTGGTTTCAGTAGCCATGCGCTCTACAGGATCTTCGATTTTATCAAGGCTTTGGACGCCTTTGCGCTGGACGTTCCGAAGCACACCATTCATGAATGAAGAAATTCCCTTATGCCCTCGCTTTTTGGAAATTTCCACGGCTTCATGGATAATCGCATGGTCTGGCACTCTTTCAAGAAAAATCATCTGGTAAACCGACATATAAAGCAGCCAACGGACCCATGGCTTTATTTTCTTCTGCTTGGCAATGTAAGGCTGTATGGAATAGTGGATCAAATCCCGACGTTGGAGTGTTCCGTATACGATTTCAGTTAACAGTGCTCCATCCTGTCTGGAAAGCTTTTGTTTAGAGATCTCCCGGTCTAATAAAACGTGACTGAATCCTCCCTGCTCACCAATTCGAGTGAGAAGATCAAGGGCTGACTCTCTTAATGCATATTTAGTCATTCGTCTCACCCAGACGTTCTCCGACCTCTAAGGACTGACCAGCACCATTGATAAACGCCTGCCCGTCCATCTTTTTCTTTCCAGAAGGCTGGAGAGTAACGACCTTGACGGCTTTATTTCCACCTGTTGTGACAAGAAAACCATCTTCATCGATTCTTACAACGGTCCCAGGGGCTTCTTCAAATGTATCTTCGACTTTCTCCACCCACCAGACTTTCATCGGCTTGCCGTTCCAAAACGTGTAAGCGACCGGCCATGGATGAAGCCCTCGCACATGATTGTAGACCGTCTGTTGATCCATGCTCCAATCGATGAGCTCCTGTTCCCTTTTAATATTGGAAGCGAAAGTGACCTTAGATTCATCCTGCTCTTCTGGTGTAATGTCTCCGCTCAATAACTTCGGCAGTGTGTCCGCCAACAAGTCCGCTCCGGCTACCGAGAGTTTATCATGAAGTGTTCCCACATGATCATCGTCTTCAATCGGGACGGTAACTTTTGAAAGCATGTCGCCGGCATCGAGACGTTTGACCATATACATGATCGTAACTCCAGTCTCCTTCTTACCTTCGAGGATGCTGTAATGAATCGGTGCCCCACCTCGGAATTCAGGCAGCAAGGAGGCATGGACATTGATGCATCCATGTTTCGGCTCCTGAAGTAAAGCTTCCGGTAAAATTTGACCGAAGGCAGCGGTTACGATCAAGTCGGGATCGTAAGCAAGAACTTCTTGGTATTCTTCTTTGATTTTTTCTGGTTGAAATACTGGGATTCCGTGTTTTTCCGCCGCTACCTTGACAGGAGGCGGGGTCATCGTTTTCTTTCTCCCTTTCGGACGATCCGGCTGGGTGATAACGAGGACAACCTCATACCCCTCTTCAATGATGCGGTCAAGGACAGGTACGGCGAAATCCGGTGTCCCCATAAATGCAATTTGTGTCATGACTTTGTTGCTCCCTTCTTGCTTACATCAGCTGATACGGTTGGAAATCCACCGTAATCTGCAAACCATTTTCTTGTTTCATTTCATCTTCGTAATAGTGCAATATCCGTTCAACGAATTTTCGTTGCTCAGGTTCCTTCTTGTATTTTATCATGCATTGATATCGATATCTATTATTGATCCTGGTGAGCGCAGAAGGAGTAGGCCCGAGAACATAAGATTGATCGGAAAGTTTCTGCTGCATGAACATGGTAATTTTCTGTGTTACTTCCTGCACTTTCAATTGGTTAGGATGTGAGATGGTGAAAAGTGTCAGGAAGAAGTATGGAGGATAGCGGAAAGCTTTCCTCAATTTCATTTCTTCATTGAAAAATTGTTCATAATCATACTGGCTGGCAAGTTCAATACTATAATGTTCTGGTGTGTACGTTTGGACGACGACCTCTCCCGGTTTCTCATGTCTCCCGGCCCTTCCACTTACCTGAGTTATCAATTGGAACGTTTTTTCTGATGCACGGAAGTCAGGAAGGTTGAGAAGAGCATCGGCTGCAAGGACACCGACAAGAGTGACATTTCCGAAATCCAGCCCTTTGGCAATCATTTGCGTGCCGAGTAATATATCCGCCTGTCCATCTCCAAATTTTTTCAGAAGCCGTTCATGTGCCCCTTTTCTTCTTGTCGTGTCGACGTCCATGCGGATCACGCGTGCTTCCGGAATCAACTCCTGAAGCGCTTCTTCCACTTTCTGTGTCCCTGTACCGAAGTAACGGATGGTTTTGCTCTCACATTCGGGACATTCGATGGGCATGGGTTCTTCATGTGAACAATAGTGGCATTTCAAGCGGTTCTGCCTTTTGTGGTACGTAAGGGCAATGTCACAGTGCGGGCATTCACTCACATGGCCACAGTCCCTGCACATGACAAAAGTGGAATATCCCCGTCTATTTAGAAAAAGGACGACCTGCTCCCCACGTGCAAGCCTTTCTTCGATTTTTTCCTTCAACATGATCGAAAACATGGAGCGGTTTCCACTATGAAGTTCCTCTCTCATATCGACGAGATCCACCGCCGGCATCACCGACTCATTCATCCTTTTCTTCATCGTCAACAACTGGTAATTGCCTTTGACAGCTCTGGCATAACTTTCGAGAGCTGGTGTCGCACTACCTAAAACGACAGGACATTGATGGGTTTTCCCTCTCTCGATGGCGACATCTCTCGCATGATAACGTGTCCGGTCTTCCTGCTTGTAACTCGTTTCATGTTCTTCATCGATGATGATCAAGCCAATGTTCGTAAACGGAGCAAAAATCGCAGACCTTGCTCCAACGACAACCTGAACTTCCTGCCGCTGGATTTTCCGCCATTCGTCGTACTTTTCCCCTGCTGACAACGCACTGTGAAGGACGGCAACCTTGGAGCCGAACCTTCCTTTGAAGCGTTCCACCATTTGCGGAGTCAACGCAATTTCAGGAACAAGCATGATGGCTTCTTGTCCTTTATCAATCACTTCTTGGATCGCCTGCAAATAAACTTCCGTTTTGCCGCTTCCTGTTACTCCATGCAAAAGAAAAACATCATGGGCATTTTCTTCGATGGTTTTAAGGATCGGCTGAATGGCTGTTTCCTGTTCTGATGTCAGCGGAAAAGGCTGCGTACGTTCGAAGTCACGATCACCATATGGATCTCTGAAAACTTCCTGCTTGAATTCGCGGATGATCCCCTGTTCGATGAGCGGCTTCAACGAGGCAGGTGTGGTCGATAGTACATCCAGGAGCCGCTTCTTCTCGATCGCATCCGGGTACTCAAGAAAATACTCGACAATGGTCCGCTGTTTTTTCGCTTGTGGAGAGAGATCTTCTAACTTCTCCTCTAATTCCACCGGATTTAAATGGGGTGCGACCATCGTCATCGTCTTCTTCGTTTCCCGGCTTTTCACTTCATAATGGACATCAACGTCTCCATCATTCATGTGTTTGCGGAGGGTGTGGTACCGGATGCCTGATTTTTCGAATTCCTCAAAGTCGACAACAGCACGTCCATCAAATAAAGGGTCGAGTTCAGAGCCGAGGGGTTCTTCCGTCAATTTCCAGAGCTCTTTTCGATATTTAGCTTTCATCACTTGAGGAAGCATGACCTGAAGGCAGGAGATGTAGTAGCTCAATGTATTTTTCGATAACCATTTGCCGAGTTGGAGGAGTTCTCCCGTTAAAGTTGGAATCACATCAAGGACATCTGTAATTTTCTTTACGGATGAGAAAGAGCTTGTTTCTGAAAGAGAGACGACATACCCAAGAATTTTTCGTGGCCCGAAAGGCACGATTACACGAACCCCCGGCTGAACAATCCCTTCAAACTTTTCGGGTATTTCATAATCGAAAGGACGGTTCGTATTTTGCGAAGGTACGTCAACGATTACATTTGCAATCAATGGGTTTCACTCTCCATCTCACTACTAGCCACCATGAGAATGTTTTCAGCAAGCTCGTCTTTGCTCATCAGCGGATATGTCATCTCTTCCCCTTTTTTGGTAATAAACAAGGAAGCATTGGTGTCCGTGCCAAATCCTGAACCCACTTCGGAAACATTATTGATGACAATGGCATCGAGGTTCTTTTTATCCATCTTCTCTCTGCCGTATTTCTCGACATCTGTCGTTTCTGCAGCAAATCCGATTAAGTATTGATGTTCTTTGCGATCTCCCAGCTCCAGGAGAATATCTTTCGTCCTCTCCATTTCAACGACATAGTCTCCGGGTTTCTTCTTCATCTTTTGATCGTACGTGATTTTCGGACGGTAATCGGCTACCGCTGCCGATTTGATGACAAGGTCCTGTTCAGGATAAGCCTTTAAAACTTCGTCATACATTTCCTGGGCGGTCGTAATTTGAACCACATCCACCCCAGCTGGAGGACTTAGGGCTACTTGCCCAGAAACGAGAGTCACTTCAGCACCAAGTTGTTTGGCTTTTTTAGCTAACGCATAACCCATTTTGCCCGTAGAAGGATTCGTGAAATAACGTACAGGATCGATTTGTTCTCGGGTCGGGCCTGCCGTGATGAGTACTTTTCTGCCTTTGAGAGGTTGAGGGCGTTGGTATTCTTTCTGGAGAACTTCGACTATGGTTTCAGGCTCCTCCAATCGTCCTTTGCCTACATAGCCACAGGCAAGGTAACCTTCGCCAGGCTCAATGAAGCGGAATCCCCATTCATCAAGCTGTTTTAAATTTTTCATAACAGCGGGATGACTGTACATATGGACATTCATGGCTGGAGCGATATAAACAGGTGCTTCGGTCGCAAGTAAAGTCGTCGAGAGCATATCGTCGGCCAGGCCATGCGCGAGCTTTCCGATCACATTTGCAGTCGCTGGGGCGATTAAGAAGAGGTCCGCCCAGTCAGCGACATCGATATGCTGGATTTGAGAAGAATCCTGTTCATCAAAGGTATCCGTATATACAGGCTGTCTGGACAATGCCTGAAAAGTAGTCGGGGCTACAAACTTTTGCGCGCTGTCTGTCATGATTACTTTAACAACGGCCCCTGTTTGGACGAGTTTGCTTGTTAAAGCGGCTGCTTTATAGGCGGCGATACCACCTGATACTCCTAAGACGATCTTTTTTCCATTCAACATCTGAGAGACCCCTTTACTTGAAAAATGTTGTCACTAAAACACGTAGGAAAAGCCGCGCTGATTCAATGAAGAAGCGCGGCTTTTCCTACGTCGTTTTGATGTTCTTATGTGGTTTCTGTTCGTTCCTGGATTTCATCCGCTTCGATATAGTTCAATTTGCCATCGCGGATTTCTTCAAGTGCCACACCGACTTGCTGGTGGGATGTCGGATGATCGATCATCGGTGCACTTCCTTGTTTCAATTCACGCGCTCTTCTTGCGGATAGCGTGACGAGCGTGTATTTAGATTTGATTTGTTTCTGTAGGGAATCAATGGACGGTTCTAACATCATGATTATTCATCCTCCAATGCTTTTTTATATTGATGGGCGACACGTTCACGTTTGCAGTGTTCGCTGGCAACGATTGCTTTCACTTTCGTCACAGCATTGTCAATCTGATCGTTCACGACGACATAATCATACGCATCCATCATATCAATTTCTTCTTTCGCTGCTTTCAAGCGGTTTTTCACTTTGTCTTCCGTTTCTGTGCCACGGTTGACGATGCGGTCTTTCAATTCTTCCAAAGAAGGTGGAATCAAAAAGACGAACACGCCTTCAGGGAAGTTTTCCCTTACTTTGAGTGCTCCCTGGACTTCAATTTCCAAAAAGACATCTTTGCCTTCATTCAATGTCTGCTCAACATATTGACGCGGGGTTCCATAATAGTTTCCCACATATTCCGCATGTTCAATCAATTGGCCTTGACTGATTAATTTCTCGAACTCATCTCTCGATTTAAAGAAATAATCGACGCCGTCCACTTCGCCTTCCCGTGGATCACGAGTTGTCATGGATATGGAATAGCGCAAATCTGTCGATTGTTCGAATAATGCTTTACGTACCGTTCCTTTTCCGACACCTGATGGGCCGGAAAGGATGAATAAAATACCTTTCTGATCAATCACTGCAAAAAGTCCTCCTAGTTTTCATCTGAGATCTCGTCGTTACTGATGACACGCTGCCCGACGGTTTCCGGCTGGACGGCTGAAAGGACGACATGATCACTATCTGTAATGATGACTGCTCGCGTTCGGCGGCCATATGTAGCATCTACTAATTTATTATTGTCACGGGCGACCGTGATGATACGTTTGATCGGAGCGGATTCAGGCGAAACAATAGAAATAATACGATTCGCAGATACGACGTTTCCAAAACCGATATTGATTAATTTCAAGCTCAAAGCTGACTCCTCCTTCTTCTGACCAAGCACTTTTATGACTACCTCTATTATATGAAAAAACTAGGCATAAACACAATTGTTATTCAACATTTTGTACTTGTTCTTTCACCTTTTCCATCTCGCTTTTCAAATTCACAACCATTTCCGTCATTTTGCCGTCATTGGATTTCGATCCGATCGTATTCACTTCACGGTGCATTTCCTGCACGATAAAATCGAGTCTTCTCCCAACCGGCTCATCCATGGAAAGGGTGTCTTCAAATTGGATAAAGTGGGACTGTAATCTTGTCAACTCTTCGGTGACATCCCCTTTTTCTGCTAGCAAAGCGACTTCCTGGAGGATTTTTGTTTCATCGGGCCGGAGTTGTTCTTTGGTGTATTCTTCCACACGGGTCCGAATCCTCTCTTTATATTCTTCGATCACCATCGGCCGCCTTTCGTCAAGGCTGTCCAGCCACGACCGGGCTTTTGCGATGCGCGTTTTGAGGTCTTCGTATAACTCGTGACCTTCTTTCGCCCGCATTTCTACCAGTTGTCTAACAGCATCATCCATGGCCTCTAATAAAGCCGTTTTTAACTCATCTGAATCGTTTTCCATCTCTTTTTCCGAAAAAACATAGTCTAACTTGGATACCATATCAATAGAAATATCCCCCGTCAAATCATAGCGGCGCTGTATGTCCTTCAAACGGGTTAAATATTGATCGACAATCTCCCAATTGACATCGATTTTCTTTTCAACTGAATTTTCTCCTTCGAACCTTACAAAGATATCGACGCGGCCCCTGGTTAAACGGCCTTTAACGACTTGCTTCAGTCGCTCTTCAAAAAACAATAATGTGTGCGGGACTTTGGTTGTGATATCTAAAAAGCGATGATTCACAGATCTAATCTCCACATGAATCGTTTTATCCCCGACTTCTACTGTCGATTTTCCATACCCTGTCATACTTTTTAACAATACGATCAACACCTATATGTAAAATGAATGTACTCCTTATTTTAACAAAAGAAAGGATCGTGTTGCGAATGTTTGGTTTTTCATGATGAAAAATCTTAGAATAACGAGCTTTACTCATGCTATACTTCTAACAGTAGAGAGGTGAAGACGATGTCTTTTGACGGAATTGTAACCCGGGCGATCACGAACGAATTGAATGAAACGATCCAGTCCGGACGTATTATGAAAATTTATCAACCAACCGAAACGGAGCTCGTATTTACGGTCCGTTCCAACCGAAAAAAACAGACGCTATTATTGTCCGCACACCCGAGCTATGCTCGCTTCCATTTGACGGACGATCAATACCATAACCCTAAAGAACCACCGATGCTGTGCATGCTTCTCCGCAAGCATTTAATCGGAGGTTTCATTGAACGTATTGAACAGGTGGACATGGAAAGGATTGTGAAGTTCCATATCCGGACCCGCAATGAAGTCGGGGATGAAACAATGAAAACGCTCATTATCGAAGTGATGGGGAAACACTCCAACATTCTCCTGGTCGATGAGGAAGAAGGACATATGCTCGACAGCATCAAGCATCTGCCCCCTTCCCAAAACCGGCACCGGACGATTATGCCCGGCCAGCCTTATAAACT
This sequence comes from Halobacillus litoralis, assembly GCF_009856415.1. Lineage (GTDB taxonomy): Bacteria > Bacillota > Bacilli > Bacillales > Halobacillaceae > Halobacillus > Halobacillus litoralis_C. The sequence continues at coordinate 884,573 of NZ_WMEZ01000001.1, forward strand.
CCCACCAGAACAAGGGAAAATCAACCCGGTTGACCTTGAACCAGACGCATTCATAAGGAAATTGGACTTTAACTCAGGCAAAATGGATAAACAAATATTGAATGTGGTGATGGGTTTTTCTCCGATGGTGACGAAGGAAATTGTCCATCGTGCTGGACTCGGTGGGTCCCAAGCCGTGAAAGAAGCTTATCGGGAGATTCGGGAAATCATCCTCAATCACACGTATGAGCCACAGATCCACCGCTCAGAAAAAGAGCAGTTTTACGTCATTCCTTTGCATGCTTTTTCAAATGATGTTGAAAAATTCGACAGCGTAAGTGCCATGCTGGATGATTATTATTCCGGGAAAGCTGAGCGGGATCGTGTTAAGCAGCAGGCAGGAGATTTACACCGTTTCTTGAAAAATGAACGGGATAAAAACCAACGAAAAATTAAAAAACACGAAACAACGATGAAAAAATCGGAGTCAGCCGAAGAATACCAGAAACTCGGCGAACTTTTGACTGCTCACATGCATATGGTCAAAACAGGAGACGAATCTGTGACGGTCGTTGACTATTACGACCCTGATCAATCAGAAATGACGATCGAACTTAACCCTAATAAAACGCCAAGTGAAAATGCCCAAAGCTATTTTCAAACGTACGCAAAACTGAAGAAATCCAAAGAAGTCGTCCAAAAGGAAATAAAAAAAGCCGAAGACGAAATCCTATATTTCGAACGCCTCATTCAACAAGTCGAATCAGCAAGAGAAGAGGATATCGAGGAAATTCGAGAAGAACTGCGTGAGCAAGGGTACTTAAAGAAGAAACCGGCTGCGAAAGGGAACCGTAAAAACAAGCCTCAAAAACCGAAGCCGGAAAGTTTTGAATCAACGGATGGAACGTTGATCTATGTCGGTAGAAACAACAAACAGAACGAATACTTGACCAACCGTATGGCAAATAAAATGGATATTTGGCTCCATGCTAAAGATATTCCCGGCTCCCATGTTGTAATCAGAGATCAAGACCCGAGTGAAGACACGCTGTTTGAAGCCGCACAGCTTGCTGCGAACTTCAGTAAATCAAGCAAATCTTCTTCGGTCCCCGTAGACTATACGCGTATACGGCACGTGAAGAAGCCTTCAGGAGCGAAGCCAGGTTTTGTTACGTATGACCAACAGCAGACGTTATTCGTGACACCTGATTCAACCTTCATCAAACGGTTAAAGAAAAGAGACTGAATCATAATCCCTGTGCCTATAATTGGCACAGGGATTTTCACATACCAAAGGACTGGATAACAAACAATAGGAAGGCAACTGAATCTGATTAAGGAGGTTGCTGTCATGCCAAAGAATTCAAAATCAAAACGTAATCCGAAAAAGAGCAGAGATGCTGTTCAACCAGCTACGGGAGAAGAACGAGTTACGATCTCCAAAGCTGGAGAAGGACCATACGATCGTCATAGATAAATGAAAAGAAGCACGTGCGATTCGCACGTGCTTCCTTTAATCTCCCATTTCCTCCACTGTCTCCAATCCCATACGTTCTCCGACCACAAGCAATGCTTGATTAATTTTCCAAATATAAAATAGGTGGTGGACGATATCCCCCTGCCCTTTTTTGTGTCCTGGTGCAAACCGTTCAATCATTTCCCGCTCATGCTGAAGCCTATACAGTTTTCCATTCATTACTTCCCCATTCATGACCGCCATGATTGTGCGAATGTTATGGTTGTACACCTTTTCCGTTCGCTTGAGCGCCTCTGTGATTTCTTCGGAATGATGAAAATCCTTTTGATACGTCGAAGCCACTAACTGTTTTGCATAATAATTAATAGCCGTAAAGGACATCAGTAACCGAGGAATACCTGAGTATTTATTCGCTCCAGGTCTTTGCAAAGCAGGCTTTGCATCCTCTTCAAGCAGCTGGATCTTCTCATCCATCTGAAAAGCGAGATCTGCCAGCCCCTTCATGCTTTCTGAACGGCGGAAATTTTGAATGTAGGATAGGACGTAACCCTCAAGATCCTCTAAGTATTCCACCATTTGCTCTTTCATTTTATCCAATGTTCGTGTAGGGAAAATGAATGCGGCAGCTGCTAGTGCTATTCCAGCTCCTGCAATCGTATCGACCACCCGCGCAAGCAGCAATGCATAGGTGATTCCGCCCAACATAAGGTCGTACATGAATGCGATGAGCATCGTGATGAACATACTCATGACCGTGTAGGACACCGGAAGCGTGTAAAAGGCAAAAAAGATAACCGCAAATATGAGAGCTACTTCCAATTCAGACTGCCCCGACACAGATTTTGCCAAAAAGAAACCAATAATGGCTCCTGCTACCGTCCCGATCGATCTTTCCAAACCTTTCAAATAGGTGCGCCCAACGGTTGGTGTCCCTAATTGGACGATAAACGTCGTTAGCAATACCCAGTATGGCTGAATAGGTGAAATCAAATGACCGACAATGACAGCGATCGTTCCGGCAATCACCGACTGAATCGCCTTTTTCGTTGAAGGCTCCATCCCCTTCTTTTTATCTTCCTCGTCTCCTGCCTCCTTTTCTTCGGGCCATTCATCACCGGGATCGTGTTCGCCACTGTATTTAATGGCGAGCGCTCCTTCCGTCACATGCGTAGCAATCGCTTCAATCCGGCGAAGCAGATACAACCATCCCTCAGGCCTCGTTTCATGTTCACCAAACCTTTGGTCAATCATCTCCCTCAAAGCTCCTACGACACGTTCGGCTTCAGCAAGATGCTTCTCTTCCTTGTCCATTTTAAGAACTTCTGCCTGTTGCAACGTGCGAATGAGCCGGAAGAGGATCAAACGTAGTTCTTCTGACTCAAGCGCTCCGTTTTCTTTCAATTTCTCTAAACTATCTGATAGTGTCATGACAAACATAGCTGTATCGAACACATATAACCGCAATTGATCTGTACGAACCCCTGGCCAGACTTCCCTGATATTTTGGGTATTCAAATCTGTGGACACATGATTCGCATAGTCCCTCAACTTTTTCACGTTTTCGGTCAATTTTTTCGATCGAAACTGGTTCCTGGATGAATCCTCAATGACATCTGCCAATAGTTCAAAAGTCAGGTTCGCCTGCCTATGAAAGGATTGGACACTCCGCTTCAGCTCCTGCGCCGTATCTCGGAAAATGATGAAATTATAAAGGAAAGCGTAGCTGATGCCTATACCAATCGCACCGTAAAACCAAGGGAATTGTGCTGGAGGGAGTTTTAAAAAGGAAGAAAAATAAACAGTAATAAAACCGATCATCCCTAAAGAAAAATAACGACTACCGAATTTAGAAAAATAAAAACTGCAGAAGATGATCAAGATCATTAACGTTGATACAAGAATGTCACTCCAGGAAAGCAGAGAACCAAGCGTCACACCACTTACAGCAGAAAAGGGAAGCAAAAGTGTCGTTCCCTGCTTTTCCTTTTTCGTATCATCCATGACCGCCATGATGCCCAGTAATCCGCAGACACCTGAGATAATGGCCGGGAGCAGAGGCTCTTGACCGATGAGGTTCAAGACCAGTAACGTAGTGAAAACGGAAGAGATGACACTGAGCGTCGCTTTCCCTGCCTGCTGCAACCGCTTATTTCCTGGATCTGAGGCAAGCATCCTCTTAAACCAATAGGATTGTCTTCCTATTTCATACATAAACCCATTCCTCCTCTCCTATTTTTTATGTATTGGATCGATTCCACCATAAATTATTACTTCTTTATATGAGTGAAAATAGGGTTGTATAGATAGAGATAAATTATAGAGCGCTCTATCCCATCTGTCAAAAGGGAACCGGCCTTTCTTAAGCTTTGTCTTATTGGCTTTCATTGCTGTTTACTTAATTAGCAATAAGGCAGGAATGTGGAAGACTCAGTCTCGAGATGCTTTCAGGGTTCGTTGCTTTGGATGAGCGTCAGGGTTGGCTGGGAAGCTACTCGTCCAGCTCCATCGCCCAGACACTCGCGTCATAAGCAGAACAGCAAAGGAATGAAAAGGCCCATTCCGTTGCTGTTCTGCTTATGCCAGTCGTGTCTACCAGGGCGATTCCGCATTTGAACACTTTCCTGTGGGGGAGTGGTAAGCTTCCTCGGACTACGTCCTGCGGGATCTCACCTATCTCCTTTCTCCCAAGGGAGTCTCGCAGCTTCCCAACCACCCCATTCGATGGATTTGAAAAACGAACTCCCTATACTTTGAAGGCCGTCTTCCTACCTCCTTGTCCAGGAGTCATAAAGCGCTGTAATAGCATTTCAATAGGGTAGCCACAGACTTCAGGATTTCAACAGATATTGGAAGCTCTGTTTGTATGGGAGTAGTTTCGAGACACTCATAAGGTAAAGGGGCGGAGGGAAACGGTGAGACTCCTATGGGACGTGTGGGACAGGTGAGACCCCGCAGAACGAAGCTCGAGGAGGCTCACCGCCCGCCCCATGGAAAGCGAACCTTTTTCCGGAGCCCCTAAACGCACACATACATCTCGAAACTGAATCTTAAAGAATTAGGAAGCTTATCTATAATAAATCATGAGTTGCAATTATATCATTGGATTAAAAAAACCACGATTGAATCGTGGTTTCAGGTTAGGAAATATGCGAATACCGCTATCGATGCAAGATAAGAAAAAATCGCTTGTGCCCAGTACCTTCGGCTTTCACGCTTCAGCATATAAACATTCCACAAAATAAATAAAGCAAGGGAAGCGAATAAACTCAGTAAAGGTTCCAAAGACCACATGGACTCCATAAATGCGAATGCCACCCACGTGTATAAATAGACAAAACAGGTCAATAAGCCAAGCGAGGCATTCATGAGTATGAAAAAAGAATGTTTTTTTGATTTCATTTACATCACCAATACGTTTTGATGACTTCATCGTACTAGGAGAATGAAGAAATAGCAACTCCCCTATCTGTTAAGAGTTCGTAAAAACATATGGATCCTGTCTCCACTTCATCAACAGCTGTTCCTGCTCTTTTTCGATTTGATTTTCAGTGAGTAACTGCTGCAGGAGCTCTTCATAACTGGTCAGGGATTGATAAGAATAGCTTTTACCTTTAAAAGCATCTTGAGCTGCTTGGAGGTTATAGGTGAAGATCGACAGCACTTCGACCACTTCGATCCCTTCGTTCTCGAGGGCCTCTGCAGCTTCTATGGACGATTTTCCAGTTGAAATTAAATCCTCGATGACAACCGCTTTTTGACCTTTTTCGATGTGACCTTCAATCTGGTTTCCTTTTCCATGCTTTTTAGCTGAAGATCTGACATAAACCATAGGTAGGTTGAGAAGGTCCGCCACCCAGGCCGCATGGGGAATACCCGCAGTTGCACAACCTGCGATGACATCGATTGAGCCGAGAGCCTCAATTCTTTCCACAAATGCTTCTGCAATGTTTTTTCTCACTTCAGGATAGGACATCGTTAAGCGATTGTCGCAATAGATCGGAGACTTTAGTCCAGATGTCCATGTGAAATAATTCTCGGTTTCGATTCTAACCGCTTCGATGTGAAGCAGGTCACGGATGAGTGTTGATTGACTCATGTTGAAACGCCTCCTTTATTTTTCTGTACATTTCCCCAGGTTTTTCAGCGTCACGGATTGCTCTGCCCACAACCATCGCATCACTCCCGTTTTCACGAGCTTTCTCAGGGGTAGCGACACGTTTTTGGTCATGTTTTTCTCCACCTGGAAGACGTATTCCCGGTGTTAAAGCTGCAAGCGCTGTATGTTTCTTGATGATTTCCGCTTCTTCTACTGAGCAAACGACACCATCCACACCACATTTATCCGCTCGCGTCCCATAGTGCTTGACAACGTCAGTCAACGGGTGGTCAATCAGCAATTCTTCCTCCAGCATCTTTTGGTCAGAAGAGGTAAGTATGGTCACTGCTAGTAAGATGGGCACATGATCTTGGGCTCCTTCTTCCAAACCAAGCTTCGCGGATCTCATCATTTCTTCTCCACCTTGGGCATGGACATTGACGACATCGATGTTCATGCTGGCAAGGCCTCTCATTGCACGGCGGACCGTTTCTGGAATATCATGCAGTTTCAAATCTAGAAAGATCTCGTGTCCGTTTTCCTTTAATCGATGGATGATGCTAGGGCCTTCTTTATAAAAAAGCTCCATGCCTACTTTAACCGGAATGCCTGTAAGATGGTGACGCTCCAAAAAATCCAAGGCCTCGTCTCCTGTTTGAAAATCAAGAGCGAAGTACAGGGGTTTCAACTTTTTCAACATGAGTACCTCCAATCGCTTGCTTTACGTTTGAAAAACCGTAACGCGAAAGAGTAGCCGGCAATTCTTCAATGATTTCCTTACAAATGAAAGGATTTTTAAAGTTCGCACTTCCGATCGCCACGGCACTCGCACCGGCAAGTAAGTATTCCAATACATCTTCAGCTGTTTCAATCCCGCCCATGCCGATGATCGGGATGGATACGGCTTGATAAACCTGATGGATCATGCGGATGCTGATCGGCTTGATGGCTGCTCCTGAGAGCCCTCCTGTTCCATTTGCTATGACAGGTTTGCGCGTCTTAGGGTCAATCCTCATTCCTGTCAGTGTATTAATCATGGAAAGACCTGAAGCACCCGCTTCTTCCGCTGCTAGAGCCATGCAGACGATGTCAGTTACATTCGGTGAAAGCTTCACATACACAGGCACATCACTCACTTCTACGACATGACGGGTCACTTCTTTCGCTAAGGCAGGATCCGTGCCGAACTGTACACCTCCCTCTTTCACATTCGGGCAAGAGATGTTCAATTCGATGGCATCGACATGGGGAGAGATTTGTTTTGCAACCTCCACGTATTCCTCCACCGTGCTTCCAGCCACATTGGCAATGATCGGAAGGTGATGTTCTTTCAAAAAAGGAATTTCGTGTGAGATGATGCTTTCCACACCTGGATTTTGCAGTCCGATCGCATTCAGCATGCCGCTTGCGGTTTCCGCCACCCGTGGTGTGCCATTTCCAAAGCGCCGTTCCTTCGTGGCTGCTTTCATAATGACAGCTCCAAGGTGGGATAAATCATAAAATTGGGCGAATTCCTTGCCGAATGCAAAGCAACCAGAAGCCGGCATCACAGGATTTTTCAGGTTCAAACCCGGTAGATTCACAGATAAATTCATGATAAGACGACCTCCCCAGCTTTGAATACAGGTCCATCACAACAGATGCGCTTGTATCCTTTTTCATCTTTCGATTCAACGACACAGGCAAAACAAGCTCCGATTCCACAGCCCATCCGTTCTTCCATCGACAAATACCCTGGTGTGTCCGGATGGCGGTCAGCGACGGCTTTTAACATCACCGTCGGTCCACAGGATAAGTAAAGCTGGTAGCTTTCTTTTACATGAGGGAGAGCGTCCGTCACACGGCCGCTCCTTCCTAATGATCCATCTTCTGTCGTCACGAGGACTTCTCCAAGGGCTCGGAATTCATCCAGTAAAAAGGCCTCCTCCTTGGATCTGAAACCGAGAATACTCGTGACCGCCACTCCGCTTTCCTTCAACTTTTTCGCCGTGCTGTAAAGCGGTGGCACGCCAATGCCTCCACCAATAATCAAGGCATGATCGTCATGGATTCTTGTTGTCGGAAAACCTTGACCTCCAGGCCCAAGGACGTCCAAACGCTCTCCAACCTGACAACGCGTTAAACCTTTGGTCCCGTCTCCCATGACTTTATAAATCAGGGTCATGGTTTGATTTTTCAGGTCATAATCCGCAATGGATATCGGGCGTCTTAGATAGAAACCATCGATCTTGATGTGGACGAATTGACCGGGATCGGCGATGTCCCACACCAAATCCCCCTCGAGCACGAGAAGGTGCGTATCTCTCGCAACCTTCACATGTCTAAGAATGGTCATCCATTCGTTTTTCATCCTGTCACCCCTTTCATCGGTGTGATTGCACGTGCCGAGAAGGACATAGCGTTGATGACGTCAACAATGGTTTTTGCTGTGTCCAGGCTTGTTAGACAAGCAAGACCATGTTCAACCGCTTCTCTGCGGATTCTGAACCCATCCGACCTTGCGCGCATGCCTTTATTGAGGGTATTGACGACGAATTGTACTTCCCCTTGTTGAATCAGATCAATGACGTCGCGCTGATCAGAGCCCACTTTACCTACGGCTTCAACAGGGATTTGAGCTTCTTCGATGACAGATGCTGTTCCTTCCGTGGCGAACAGACGGAATCCCAGCTCAAAGAAGGTCTTGGCAATGTCCAGCATCTCTGATTTGTCTTTGTCTGCAACGGTCAGCAAGACAGACCCTTGTGTCGGGATCTTCAATCCTGCTGAGGTCATTCCTTTGTAAAGGGCTTTTTCCAATGTTTGATCATACCCGATGACTTCACCGGTCGACTTCATTTCAGGTCCGAGCGTGGTATCAACACTTCTCAGTTTTTCAAAAGAGAAGACAGGCACTTTGACATAGACACCGTTCGGCTTAGCCGCAACTCCTGATGTGTATCCTTCGTCCTTCAATGTTTTGCCTAATAGAACCTTCGTCGCGAGCCTTGCCATCGGAACTCCTGTGATTTTACTCAAGAAAGGTACCGTCCGGCTTGCTCTCGGGTTCACTTCAAGGACATACGCCGTCCCTTTGTAAACCACAAATTGGATGTTGATAAGTCCTTTCATATTCAACTCTCTGGCAATTTTCGTTGTCGCATCGATACACTGTTGCTCAAGTTCTTTCGTAAGCCGCTGGGTCGGATAAACCGCCATGGAGTCTCCAGAGTGGACACCGGCACGCTCAATGTGTTCCATGATCCCAGGGATGAACACATCTTCCCCGTCAGAAATGGCATCGACTTCGATCTCCATCCCCGTCATATACTTGTCGATCAAAATGGGATGACCATTGTGTGCGGAAGCATTCGTTTCCAAGTAAGAAGAGAGCTCTTCGTTTGAATAGACGATGGCCATCGCACGGCCGCCTAGGACATAGGAAGGTCTGACGACAAGTGGATATCCGATTTTTTCAGCAGCAAGGAACGCTTCCTCTGCGCTTGTGACACTTTCTCCTCCTGGTTTAGGGATGTTCAAATCGTTAAGCAGCTGTTCGAACAAATCCCTGTCTTCCGTTTTATCGATCGACTCCATCGTTGTACCAAGTATTTTGACGCCTTCCTTCGTCAATCCGTCCACGAGATTGATGGCTGTCTGACCTCCGAACTGGACAATGACTCCTTCCGGCTGTTCGAGATCGATCACATTCATCACATCTTCAAGCGATAAGGGTTCAAAATAGAGTTTGTCAGAAACGCTGAAGTCTGTGGAAACCGTTTCCGGGTTATTGTTCATAATGATAGCTTCATAGCCCATTTCCTTTAGAGCAAGGACAGAATGAACGGTCGCATAGTCGAATTCGACCCCCTGGCCGATCCGAATCGGTCCAGAGCCAATGACGAGCACTTTTTTATTTTCACTCGGAATGGCTTCGTTCTCTTCTTCGTAACTGCTGTAAAAATAAGGGGTTTCCGATTCAAACTCACCAGCACACGTATCGACCATCTTGTAGACAGGGCGGATGCCGTGACTTCTTCTCCATTCCCGCACGTCCGCTTCCTTCCGCTTTGTTAACCTTGCGATCTGAGTATCAGAAAATCCAATTCTTTTCACCTTTTGCAGTAAAGAGGCATCCATTTCTCCTTGTGCGACTTGCTTTTCGAGCTGGATGATGCGGTGCAGTTTATAAAGAAAGAATAGATCGATACCGCCCGTTATTTCATGCAGGCTTTCGATGGTATAGCCTCTCCTTAAGGCTTCTGCAATCAAAAATATTCGTTCATCATCCGCTTTTCTCAATCTTCTCTTAAGATCCTCTTCTTCCATTTGTTCAGCATAAGACAGATAGAGTTCTTCTGTATCCCCCTCCAGGGATCGGATGCCTTTCAGAAGAGATTCTTCGAAACTTCTGCCGATGCTCATCACTTCTCCGGTCGCTTTCATCTGCGTACCCAGCGTTCGGTTGCCTTTGGCGAATTTATCAAACGGCCAGCGCGGAATTTTCGTTACGACATAATCGAGTGCTGGTTCAAAGCAGGCATAGGTCGTACCCGTGACAGGGTTCTTGATTTCATCGAGCGTCATTCCTACGGCGATTTTGGCTGCTAATTTTGCAATCGGATAGCCGGTCGCCTTGGAAGCAAGGGCAGATGAACGACTGACGCGCGGATTCACTTCTATGATGTAATATTGGAAACTGTCCGGATCGAGAGCAAGCTGGACGTTACATCCGCCTTCAATTTGGAGAGCCTGGATGATCTCCAATGAAGCATTTCTAAGCATTTGGTATTCCCGGTCACTGAGCGTTTGGGAAGGTGCGACAACGATGGAATCTCCGGTGTGAATGCCGACAGGATCGAAGTTTTCCATGTTACAAACGACGATTTTATTGTCTGCACCATCGCGCATCACTTCATACTCCACTTCTTTAAAGCCGGCAATGTTTTTCTCTATCAAGCATTGGCTGACCGGAGAAGCGGCCAGTCCGCTTCTAGCAATCTCTTTCAACTGAGCGGCATCGTCGCACATGCCTCCACCGGCTCCGCCCATCGTATAGGCAGGGCGGACGATGACTGGAAAGCCAATTGTTTCCGCAAAATCCAATGCTTCTTCTACCGTGCTGACAATCTCACTTTCAGGTACAGGTTGGTTCATCTCATGCATCAAGGCCCGGAATTTTTCACGGTCTTCGGCCTGTTGGATGGCATCAAGCGGCGTCCCTAGTAGTTCCACATCAAATTCTTCGAGAATGCCAGATTCGCTCAACTCTACCGCCATATTCAACCCCGTTTGCCCCCCAAGTGTAGGAAGGATCGCGTCAGGGGTTTCTTTACGGATGATTTTCTGCAGGAACTCAAGCGTCAATGGTTCCATATAGACTTGATCGGCAAAGGTATGGTCAGTCATGATCGTTGCTGGATTGGAATTCGCAAGGATGACTTCATACCCTTCTTCTTTCAAAGATTGGCAAGCTTGTGTGCCGGAATAGTCAAATTCAGCCGCCTGGCCGATGACGATCGGACCGGATCCGATCACAAGAATTTTAGTTAGATCTGTACGCTTAGGCATTTGGAGTCCTCCTTCGTTGTCTTCAGATGATAGTCAATCATTTCTAAGAATTCATCAAATAAGTGGGCGGTGTCTTCCGGTCCCGGTGAACTTTCCGGATGGTATTGCACAGAGAACACCGGGTGGTTCTTATGTTTCAATCCTTCTACGGAGTTGTCATTCAAAGAAACTTGGGAAAGACGCAGGTCTGTCTGTTCCAATGATTGGAGATTGACAGCATAGCCATGGTTCTGTGACGTGATATAGGTTCTTCCTGTATCCAAATCCTTCACAGGCTGATTGATTCCTCTGTGCCCGAACTTCATTTTAGAAGTGTCTGCACCAGATGCGAGAGCAATCAGTTGGTGGCCAAGACAGATCCCGAAAATCGGTACCTGACCAATCAATTCACGGATCGTTTGGATCGCTTCCGGAACATCTTTCGGATCCCCAGGACCGTTGGAGAGCATGACGCCATCCGGTTTTAATCTCAGGATCTCTTCTGATGACGTGTGGTAAGGAACGACCGTGACATGACAATCGCGCTTCGTGAACTCCCGTAGAATGCCGTGCTTCATACCGAAATCCACCAGGACGATCCGCTCGCCTCTCCCTGGAACGACGTAAGGCTTCACCGTCGATACTTGTTTCACTTGGTCATTCAATAGCGGAGTAGCTTCCAGTATGTTGAGAACTTCCGAAACCGGACGATCAGAAGATGTGATCATCGCCTTCATCGTTCCATGCTGGCGGATGATTTTTGTCAGCTTTCTCGTATCAATGTCACTGATGCCTGGAATATTTTTAGCTTTCAGAAATTCATCGATCGTTTCTTCATTTCGAAAATTAGAAGGGAAATCACAGTGTTCTTTAACTATGACCCCGAAGACTCCCGGATTGACGGTTTCAAAATCATCTCGGTTGATGCCATAGTTTCCGATGAGAGGATACGTGAAGGTGATCAGCTGCCCATAATAAGATGGATCAGAAATCACTTCCTGATAGCCGCTCATTCCTGTGTTGAAAACGACCTCACCGATCGTTTCCCGCTCACTTCCGAATCCTTCACCTACAAATACGGTTCCATCTTCAAGCACGAGTTGTTTCATGCGTTTTCCCCTCCCATACAATTTTTCCTTCAATTATCGTAAGCTCCGGCCAACCTTTCGCGCTCCAGCCATGGAAAGGCGTGTTCTTTCCTTTCGAGGCAAAGCTGTGACGGTCGATCATCCGCTCCTCGTTCACTTCGACAACGGTTATATCCGCCACTGACCCCTTTTCCAAGGTTCCATAAGGGATTCCGAAAGTCTCTGCCGGCTTCCTCGTCAACCACTCCACAAGACGCTCCAGCTGAATGCCATGCTTTTCTACGAAGTGGGTGTACAACAGCGGAAAGGCGGTTTCCAAACCTGTGATTCCAAATGGCGAGTAGAGGAAGCCTTCTTTCTTATCCTCTTCCGTATGTGGAGCATGATCGGTCGCAATAAAATCGATGGTTCCGTCTACCAAACCTTCGATGAGCACTTTTTGATCTTCTTTTGAACGAAGCGGTGGGTTCATTTTGAAAAAGGCATCGTCTTCACGGATATCCATTTCATTGAGAATCAAGTGGTGGGGTGTCACTTCCGCGGTGACATGAATCCCTGCCTTTTTCGCGTCACGGATGACCCTCACCGATTCCTTTGTTGATACGTGACACACGTGATAATGGCAGCCGGTCGCTTCTGCAAGTAGAACATCTCTTGCAATTTGTACGGACTCCGCAATGTTTGCAATTCCGGGAAGACCGAGCCTTTCGCTTACTTCCCCTTGGTGGGCGACCCCTTTGTACACAAGTGAATTATCCTCGCAGTGTGCAACGATGGCTTTGTTTAGACGACTCGCTTCCTTCATCGCTTCAAACATCATGCCTGCTGTCTGGACACCGACTCCATCATCGGTAAAAGCGAACGCGCCCATGTTTGATAGCGTCGGCATATCAACAAGCTCTCTTCCGAGCTGACGAGTCGTAATCGAAGCGTAAGGCAGCACTCTGACTGATGCATCCTGCTTGATCTTCTCCATTAACTTTTGCATGTTTTCTTCGGAATCAGGCACAGGCTTTGTGTTCGGCATGGCACACACAGTGGTGAAGCCTCCACGAGCTGCGGCTTCTGTCCCTGTACGGATGGTTTCTTTTTGTTCATCTCCAGGTTCACGCAAATGGATATGGACATCGACCAATCCCGGCAGAACAAGACCTTCTTTCGCGTCAATGACTTCATCCGCGTCTCCAACAGACGGAGCTATTTCAACAATCGTACCGTCCTCGATCAAAATTTCGGATTTCTCAAATCGGTGATCTGTAAACACCTGACCGTTAATGATTTTCTTCTTCATTTAAAGCTCCCCTTTCATGAGTGCGTGGATGATGGCCATCCGCATTGTTACTCCATTCGTCATTTGCCTGAAAATCTTTGATTTTTTGCATTCCACAAGTCTCTCATCGATTTCTACCCCGCGATTCACCGGAGCTGGGTGAAGGATGATGCTGTGATTCAGCATCCGTGCCTCCCTTTCTACTGTCAGCCCATATTGCTCTAGATAACTCCCTGTTTCATCATGGTTTGTATGGCGTTCATGTTGAATCCGCAGGAGCATCAGGACATCACACGTTCCAACGGCTTCGTCTATCGTGATGTAATCCTCTGTCATGGTAGGGTCCTGCCATTCTGGTTTACTGACAAAAGATACCTGGGCTCCGAGCTGTCTTAGCGCATAGGCATTGGACCTTGCCACCCGGCTATGTTTCAAATCTCCCGCAATGCATACATGCAAGCCTCTGAAACTTTGAAAATGTTCATGGATGGTGTACAAGTCTAGAAGAGATTGTGTCGGATGTTCCCCACAGCCATCTCCGGCGTTGATCAGGGGCATATCCAATCCTTCTGTACATGCTGCCAGGCCGCCGACTTCGGATTGCCTGACGACAGCTAGATCCACGCCGATGGACTCCAACGTCTTTAACGTGTCATACAGGCTCTCCCCTTTCGTTAAGCTCGAATCGACACCATCCAGCTCAACGACATCGAAACCCATTTTTCTTTCAGCGATGTGAAAACTCGTTTTTGTACGCGTGCTCGGTTCTAAAAAAAGGTTGGCAGCAAAATGTCCCGAAAATGAAGGACGGTTTGCGGGATCTTTCAGTCTCTCTGCTAAGTAAAGAAGGTCGTGGATTTGCTCATTGCTCAGCTGTTGAATGGAAAGCAAGTTCCTCTTGGATCGAATAGCGGTCATGTTCATCTCTCCGTTCCTATTTTTAATGTAACGGGGACTAGGAGAAAAAAGCACCCCCAGGTGTCTGGGGGTGCTGAACTCGTCGCATGACAAACGAGCCCATCCCTAGTGCACCTTTTCGAGCCTCTCGGGACCCAATTAAAACGTGAAGCTAGTGTTGGTTATGCTACATGATTTTTCTTGTTTTGTTGGTCGACTTCTGGTGCCTCAAACATCTGCCCATTTCCGTGTCCTTTTTCTTTACCAGGAAGGATCAAGTTGAGCGCGACACCGATAATGGCAGCAAGTGCCATTCCTGCAATCTGTACATCCTCCGTCACTTGGACGAAAGCACCGCCTACGCCGATGACGAGGATGACAGAGGCGATGATCAAGTTTCTCTTTTCACCAAAGTCGATCTGATTATCAATTAACATCCGGAGGCCGCTGGAAGCGATGATTCCGAAGAGCAGGATGGATACCCCTCCCATGACGGCTGTCGGAATGGAGCTGATGACCGCGGTTACCATTCCGATGAAACCGAAGACGATGGCGATCACAGCCGCTCCGCCGATGACGAACACACTGTACACTCTCGTAATCGCGAGCACTCCGATATTTTCTCCATACGTCGTGTTCGGAGGTCCCCCTAGGCAGGAGGCGATGAATGTAGCGACTCCGTCGCCGAGAATGGATTTATCCAGTCCTGGGTTTTTTAAAAAGTTTCTTCCCACGACTTTCGATAAAACCATTTGGTCACCCGTATGTTCGGTGATAGTGACGAGTGCAAAGGGTACCATCAGAAAGGCGATTTCCCAGCTGATCACTTCCAGTGGCGAAAAGTCGACGAATGGTACAACGAAATCAGGAGCTTGGAAAAGCGCAGCTATCGCGCCCGTAAACGAACCTGCTGTGGTTATGGCTGTCCATTCTTGTTGAATCCCGCTCGTGTCTACGATTCCTTGAGTCATTGCGAAAGCATACCCACCGACTATTCCGAAGAGGATCGGCAGCAGGGAAAAGAACCCTTTAAAGTAGATCGATGCGATGATCGTAATCGCCAGTGTGACTAGGGCAACCATGAAGTGTGTACCACTGTATATGTTTTCTTCCTGACCCGGGAGATACATCGCCATTTCCACCGCTGTTGATGCTAATCCAAGGCCAATGACAATGATGACCGGTCCTACAACAATCGGAGGAAGCAGGTTCATGAGCCACTTCGTTCCGTAGATGGAGATTAAAAGAGCAACCAGGCCGTAGACGAGACCGGCAAGAAAACTTCCCACCATCGCTCCTGCCACGCCGCTTGATTTGGATACTTCAATGATCGGAGCGATGAAGGCGAAACTAGAACCAAGATAGGCCGGTACCTTCCCTCTTGTAATGAGCAGGTAAGCAAGTGTTCCGAACCCGCTTGATACGAGTGCGACCGATGGCGATAATCCGGTCAGAAAAGGTACGAGAATCGTTGCGCCGAACATCGCGAACAAATGCTGGAGGCTTAGAACGAGCCATTTATTTAGTGCTGGTACTTCATTAACGTCGAGTGCTGCTTTATGTTGTTTCATATCGAATTCCTCCTTGATGTCTCCTCTAGTGTGAGGGTAGTGAATGGCTTGGAACCCGTGAGATTTTTACATAAAAAAACCTCTTTGCGCTTAAAAAGTACGCAAAGAGGTAGACGTGTAGAGATACACGTATCCTTACGAACCTTTTAAGCCTCACGGGACTTCCTTTAAAGGTTACCGTTCATTCATTTTTCATAAATCTTCACTTCGTCCGCTTCGTCGGTTTCAGATAAAGTGACAGTAATGATCTCTTCCTGGGAAGTCGGAACATTTTTTCCGACATAATCCGCTCGGATCGGCAGTTCCCGGTGCCCCCGGTCCACTAAAACCGCCAGCTGGATTTCTTTCGGTCTTCCATGGTCGATCAGTGCATCCATTGCGGCACGCACCGTTCGGCCTGTATAAAGAACATCGTCAACGAGGATGACTTTCTTACCATCGATATCCGCCGTAATGTTCGTTTCTTTCAATTGAGGTTCTGCTCCATTTTCCTGAGGAGTCAAATCATCGCGGTAGAGTGTGATATCCAGCTCCCCGTCTGGAAGGTCTGCACCTTCAATCTCCTGGATCTTATCCTTGAGACGCTGAGCAATCGGAACACCACGGGTTTTAATCCCTACAAGGACGAGATCCTCAATTCCTTTATTTTTTTCTATGATTTCATGAGAGATCCGGGTTAATGCCCTACGGATCGCTGCATCATCAAGTACCGTCGCTTTTGCATTCATGATCGAGTCCTCCTTGATTCCATGGTTTCAATGACGAAAAAACCCCTTTTCCGCATAATGGCAGAAAAGGGGTTATCGATACACGTATCCTGTGTATAACCGTCACCTTTTCAGCCTCACGGGACTGTCCTTAAAGGTCTTTATATTCTATATGGAAGTATGACACTCCCTTTAGGGTTTGTCAATAACTTTTTATACCTCTCTTGTTTCCAAGTACTTCAGTGTCTCTTTAAATTCCGCTGGAGGCTCAACCTCAAACTTTTTCCATTCGCCTGTTCTCGGATGCTCAAAACCTAAGGATTTCGCATGCAGGGCCTGCCCATCAAGGTCTAACGTTTTACGAGGGCCGTACTTCGGATCACCCGCTAGTGGATGCTCAATGTAGCGCATATGCACACGGATCTGGTGCGTACGCCCTGTTTCCAATTTACATTCGACCAAAGTGAAATCAGTGAAATGACGGAGTACACGGAAATGAGTGACCGCATCGCGCCCGCCATCGACCACAGCCATCCTTTGACGATCTTTAGGATCCCGTCCAATCGGTGCATCAATGGTGCCATATTCATGGTGAATTTCCCCATGGACAATCGCTTCATATTTACGTTCCACCGTCTTCTTTGAGAGCTGCTCAGCGAGGGATTGATGAGCAAGATCATTCTTAGCTACCATCAATAGACCACTCGTGTCTTTATCAATCCGATGAACAATCCCCGGACGCTCCACCCCATTGATTCCAGACAAATCTTTCACATGGAATAAAAGAGCATTCACGAGTGTTCCGGAATAGTGGCCTGCTGCCGGGTGGATCACCATGCCTGATGGTTTATTGACGACAATGACATCTTCATCTTCATACACAATCTCAATCGGAATGTCCTCCGGAAGGATATCCATCGGTTCAGGCTCAGGAATATGCCAAGTGATACTTTCACCCTCCTGCACCTTGTAATTGCTCTTCACCGGTTTTCCATCCACTGAGACAATCCCATCTTTCAGCCACCCCTGAATTTGAGACCTGGACGCCTCCTCGATGACCTCTGTTAATAATTTATCAATACGCTTCGACTGATCGTTTTCGGTAACCTTATAGTGTTCACTCAAGATTTCAAACTTCCTTTCTTTCTGCGCTCATCAACGAAAGTGGCAATCATGACGAAAATCACACCGACGACAAGAGCAGAGTCCGCTACATTAAAAATAGGAAAGTCATAAGAGAAAATGTACGTGTTAGCAAAATCAACCACTTCTTTACGAAATACACGGTCGATGAAATTCCCAATCGCCCCAGCGAGAATGAATGCAAGAGCTACACCTACAAAGCGACTTTCTTTTCCATATTGATGTAAATAATAAATGACAAATCCAATGACAATCACCGTTATGATATAAAAGAACCACATCTGCCCTTGTAATATCCCCCAGGCAGCTCCTTGATTCCGGTGAGAAGTCAAGTAGAAAAAGTTTTCGATGATCGTTATGCTTTCTCCGATATTCATTTTTGTGACCACAAGCCACTTCGTCCACTGATCAAGGATGATGAGACCAATGGCAATGATATAATACAAAATCATAAGCGTCCCCCATGAATCTTAGTCCTAGCCTATTGTACCACAAAACTCCACCTGCAAAGAACAACTTCTCACTTCAACATAACCTCCCTATTCTTGAAGACTCAGTTTCGAGCCTTTTGTTGAGTGGATGGGGCTGCGGGGAATAACTCGCTTTCCGCGGGAGCGCGGTGAGCCTCCTCGGACTGCGTCCTGTGGGGTCTCACCATGCACTTTTTCCCCGCAGGAGTCTCGCCATTCCCCTCCGCCCACTTTTCGTAAGACATTCTCGAAACTACCTTCCAGTAATAAGAGCTTTTGTAGTTAAGAATCCTATACCGATGCAGATTAAGCAGGATTTCACAACACAACTAGGCAGGTTACTATAAGAGGGATTTCGAGAACCTCATTTGGTAATGCGGCGGAGGGAAACGGTGAGACTCCTGTGGGAAGTGCGTGGTAGATGAGACCCCGCAGAGCGTTAGCTCGAGGAGGCTCATCACTCGCCCACGGAAAGCGAACTGTTTCCCGCAGCCCCTAAACTCCAACAAAAATCTTGAAATCAAGTCTTACACAATCCTGCCAGTTTGCTTAAAAAGGGGTGGAAGAGAAAAGGTGCCGTTCTTGTAGGAACGGCACCTTGATTTGTATGAAAGTATGATTTCCGTATGTACGGGATGGAATTATGGCTGAGAGCTGTACTCTTCTTCCATTTTACGCTCCACTTCTTTCTCATCATCGAGCTCTGTATCAAAAAGATGATCCCAGTCATCGTTGTCAATCATATCGATTTGAGCTTCTACAAGCATACGCAGTCTTGTTTTGAAAACTTTCGCCTGCTTTTTCATATCTTCTACTTCAATATTAATGCGGCGTGATTTTTCAAGTGCTTCATTGATAATACGATCGGCATTCTTCTCTGCTTCTTTAACGATTAATTTCGATTCTTTGTTCGCACTGTTTTTTACGCCTTCAGCGGTTTCTTGAGCGACGAGGATCGATTTATTGAGCGTCGTCTCGATATCATTGAAATGACCTAGACGTTCGTTCAATTGACTGACTTCACGCTCTAACTCTTTTTTCTGACGAATGACGATTTCATAATCTTTGATCACTTGATCAAGAAATTCATTGACTTCGTCCTCATCATATCCTCTGAAACCGCGAGTGAATTCTTTATTATGAATATCCAGTGGTGTTAATGGCACACCATCCACCTCCCCAAAACATCTATCTATTCTTTAAATTCGACAGGAACCTACGTTATCCTTCTTTGATGCGGCATTAATTTAATTTTGATGTCATCACTTTGTATTTTTCTTTCTTCGTTTCGCCCAGCACTTCATCAAGCCGGCTCCTCCCTTTTCCACGTAAAGAAATGAGGTCACCTTCTTCTAATGAAAAAGCAGCGTCTTCTACGGTACGGAAATTGACCTTTACTTGACCCGCTTCAATGAACATAGATGCCTTGCTGCGGGACATGCCGTAGATTTCCTTAACCATAACATCCAGGCGTAGTGAAGATACGGTCGTCTGTTTGGTGGACCATGTTTCATTGCTCTCTATACGCGCCGATAAAGGTTTTTCATCAAATTGGACGTTGGAGCGTTTGATGCCGGTTAAGTTCATTTTAATATAATCACTAATCTCAGTGGCTGTTGTGATTTGAATCGTCCCATCCTGGACGACGAGATCACCCATTTTCTCTCTGCGAATGCCCAACGACATAAAAGCCCCTAAAACATCACGGTGTTCAAGCGCAACAAATTTTTGAGGATAGGAAGCTTCCAATAATGTCAGTTGAAAGTCTTCTTTTTCAATGATCTCATAATCAGGAGCGATGATGGCACGTTTTCTTTCACTATCCTCCGCCCCACCCTCTAATCCGTAAATAAGATCGGGGTCATTCCCCATAATCGCTTTCATGATCATCTGCTCCCTCGGGTCGAGGAAATCTGTCAGCTTCCGCTGATATTTCAAAGCCACATCTTCGCGAAAAGATAAGACTTGATCGATGAATGGCTTTTCTTCTTTTCGAAAGTGTTGATAGATATCCACCTCAAAAACCTCCATAACTACCAAAAGGAACAGATGTGAGAACATAAAGATGTGCTCTCTGATCTGTTCCTCTACTTATAATCCCATAATGATGTAATATAGTTCGCCTAACCCCGCTCGCGCAAAGTTAAGAACGAGAATGGCCACAATCGGCGAAATGTCAATCATACCTAGTGGAGGAATGATTTTTCGGAACGGCTCCAAGAAAGGTTCAGCCAACCGGGAAAGAACTTCACCGAAACTAGATTCACGCGCCCCAGGGAACCAGGACATCAGAATGTAAATGATGAGAATCCAACTGTAAATTTGTAGTGCAGTCATTAAAATCTGAAACAAAAACGCCATGTCTTACCACCTTCTGTTAATATCATCGTCTTCTTGCGCAATCATTTCTGAAATAGACCCTGAAATCTCAACGTTATCAGGGGTACAAAGAAATGTTTGTGTTCCGAGCTTCTGGATATCTCCACCTATAGCATATACCGTTCCGCTTAAAAAATCTACAATACGTTTTGCTTGATGATGATCGACACGCTGCAGATTGATCACAACCGCCCGGCGATTGACCAGCTGATCGGCAATATCCTGAGCTTCATTATAGCTGCTCGGCTCACTCAATACCATTTTTGATGAGGACTTAGCACTTTTCAAACTGACGACATTGCCCTGCTCCTGTTTCTTCGTCGCTCGTTGACGCGCAGATTCTTCTTCGTAATCATCTTCCACTTCTTCCTCAATGTACTCGTATTCATCATCCAACGTGAAAAACGAACGAAATTTATTTTTCATGCTCATTTTCATCACCTCTGATTTTATTTATTCACCGACAAGACTGGACCCAAGACGGATATGTGTCGCTCCTTCTTCAATCGCAAGTCCAAAATCGTTACTCATTCCCATGGATAAATACTCACAAGGAGCATGACGATAACCTTTATCCCTGATGCGATCTCTTAGTGCCCGCAATTGGCGGAATACACCACGCAACTTTTCTTCGTCATCCGTATGGGGGGCCATTGTCATCAGTCCGACCACTTTGACATTTTCATAATGACTCAACACTTCAATAAAAGGTTCAACCTCTGAAGCAGCCAACCCATGCTTGGATTCTTCTTCACTAATATTGACTTGAATAAAACATGGAACCGGGCAGCTGGCCCTTTTGTTTATTTCTTTAGCGAGCGACTTCCGGTCAAGGGAGTGGATCATGGAAACTTGTCCGATCACATCCTTGACCTTTCTCGACTGCAGGGTCCCTATAAAATGCCAGGTTGCCTGATCACCGATTTCCTCGTATTTCTCCAAAAGACCTTCTTTCCGGTTCTCACCCAAATGTTTTATTCCTGCCTCGAGTGCTTCTTGTGCACGTTCGGTAGAGACGTATTTGGTAACAGCTATAAGGGTAATTTCATTTTTTGCTCGTCCACTATTTTTACATGCTTGTTCAATTTGTTGATCAATCTTTGCTAAGTTATCTTCAACCGACATGTTTGAACTCCTTCCCGCTCATCAAGTTCGAAGCGTGATGAACCCAAGCATACGCCCCGTACTTCCCTGGTCGCGCCGGTGGGAATAAAACGTTTTTTCTTCCTCGTATGTACAGAAATTAGTCATTTGAATATTGTCTTCCTTCAAGCCTTCTTCGATCATCATTCTCCGGTGAAGAACTTTCAGGTCTAATTGATATTTCCCTTTTCCTTTACTTATCACACATTCTTTTTTGTAGGTTTCAGGAATGAAGCTGATAACATGGTCATCGACTTCATAGTGTTTCATACCAATGGACGGTCCGATGACGGCTTGTATGTCTCCGAGCTTACACCCTTTTTCTTGAAGCGCTCGGATCATCTCCCCTGCCATACCGTTTACTGTTCCCTTCCACCCAGCGTGAGCAATTCCTACCCAACCTGATTCAGAATCAGAAAAGTATAAGGGTACGCAATCTGCGAAAAACGCACCAAGCACAAGTTCTTTCTCATTGGTAATCAATCCATCTACGCTCGAGACGGCTGTTTGCAAGGAAGTCGTACCAGCTCCAGCATTTCTATGGTCTACTGAAGCGACCTCGGTACCATGGACCTGCTCGCCGATCACCCATCTGGAAAGCGGAATGCCAATTTCATCGGCAAGCGCACGTCTATTCTTCAACACATCTTCCTTTTTATCGGATACATGGAGCCCCATGTTCAGCGAATCGAAAGGGGCTTCACTATGTCCGCCCTGACGTGTTGTCAATCCTGCAGTCACATGCTGGTGGGAATGAAAACAAGTCATCTGTCTAATGGAATGTGATTGGAAAGGTTCCATTTGAACACCACCTCAATTTCACTCCATTTTAACACATTTTTCATCCAATTTCTTCTCTTATTCGTCTGATTCTGTCTTTTGTACTGTAGATATGCTTTTATAACCATTCTTTTTCACTAAAATTACATCCGCCCCGATGTTAACAATTTGATCCCAAGGAATCGTCATCTCTTCTTCTTTTCCGAAAAGGCCCATCGCTTTCCCTTTCATGGTGAGGACGAGTCCTTTTAGCCGGCCTCTTTGTGTATCGATATCAAGATCGCTGATATAGCCCAGGCGCTCTCCTGTTTCCATAGCGATGACGTCTTTCATTTGTAGTTCCGTGATTTTCATTTCTCCTCACTCTCCTTATTCCCACTATATGCATAGAATCAACAAATTAGAAAACAGAGAAAATGATTTCACCCATTTACTCAAAATGGTATTAAAGTATATGACAGGATTGTGGAAGACTCGTTTTCGAGATGTTTAGGGGTTCGTTGCTGGGGATGAGAGTCAGGGGTGGCTGGGAAGTTACTCGTCTAGCTCCATCGCCCAGACACTCGCGTCATAAGCAGAACAGCAAAGGAATGAAAGAGCACATTCCTTTGCTGTTCTGCTTATGCCAGTCGTGTCTACCAGGGCGATTCCGCATTTGAACACTTTCCTGTGGGGGAGTGGTGAGCTTCCCAACCACCCCATTCGATGTAAGTGAGAAATGAACCCCTTTAACGTGGGAGGGCTGTCTTCCACTATCCTGTCATAATATGCATAAAGCGCTCTATAACAAGCTTCCGCATGTAGAATAGCTACTTTGATCGTAGATTCCCTTCTAATTTCCATATGCATGAAAGCAGCTTATTTTGGAAGTAGTTTCGAGATACTTACATGGGAAAGGGGCGAGTCATTCCCCGCAGCCCCCACCCACTCAATAAAAGTCTCGAAACTGAGTCTTCCACAATCGGGAGCGTTTGTTGAAGAAAAGGGAAATCGGGCATTAAAAAAAGCTTCTGCATGAGCAGAAGCTTAGGGTTCATTGGAACATGGATGAATTCATTTCTTTGATGGCCGCTTTTTCTAGACGTGACACTTGAGCTTGCGAAATTCCGATTTCTTCAGCCACTTCCATTTGCGTTTTCCCTTGAAAGAAGCGCTTCGTCAAAATCATTTTCTCTCGGTCGTTCAGTTTTTTCATTCCTTCTCGTAGCGATAGTTCATCGAGCCAAACCGAATCCTTTTCCCTGTCATCTTTCAACTGATCGACGACGAAAATCGGGTCACCGCCGTCATTGTAGATCGGTTCGAAAAGGGATACGGGATCCTGAATGGCATCCATCGCAAAGACTACATCTTCGTGCGGGACTCCCATCCGTTCAGCAATTTCATGGGGAGCCGGATCTTTACTCGTCTCACCAATCATTTTCTCACGCATTTGCAAAGCTTTATAAGCTGTGTCGCGCAAGGATCTCGAAACACGAATCGGATTGTTGTCTCTTAAGTACCTGCGAATTTCACCAATGATCATAGGTACAGCGTAAGTAGAAAATTTCACGTTGTGGCTTAAATCAAAATTATCGATGGATTTCATGAGGCCGATGCATCCCACCTGGAACAGATCGTCTCCATACTCTCCGCGATTGTTAAAACGCTGAATTACAGATAGGACGAGACGGAGGTTGCCATTTACCAGCTGTTCTCTTGCCTCCAGCTCACCACTTTGCAAGCGTTCAAACAGGTCTCTCATTTCTGCATTTTTCAGTACCGGAAGTTTTGATGTATCTACGCCGCATATCTCTACTTTATGTCGTGTCAATGTAAGACCCTCCCAGGAAGCTGTAATCAGTTTTCAGTATCTCCCTGGGTGGGAAAATTATGCATCGAAGGGTCGTCGGCTGTTAGACCATTTTGTCGAATTCGCGTTGTAACCTGCGGATGATTTTCTTCTCAAGCCTTGATATATATGACTGTGAGATGCCCATCATGTCTGCCACATCTTTTTGTGTTTTTTCTTTTTTGCCAATTAATCCGAAACGGAGTTCCATGATTTGTTTTTCACGATCATTCAATTGTTCAAGAGCCGATTTGAGAAGCTTTTTATCGATTTTCTTTTCGATACCCTTTGTAATTAAATCTTCGTCTGTCCCTAAAATATCAGATAATAAAAGTTCATTTCCGTCCCAGTCCACATTCAACGGCTCATCAAAGGATACTTCTGTTTTCAACTTATTGCTTTTTCTAAGGTGCATAAGAATTTCATTTTCTATACAACGGGATGCGTAGGTCGCGAGTTTGATTTTCTTTTCCGGATCAAACGTGTTCACAGCCTTGATGAGTCCGATCGTTCCAATGCTAATTAAATCTTCTATGTTCAACCCCGTGTTTTCAAACTTCCTGGCGATATAAACGACAAGTCTTAAGTTCCGCTCAATGAGCATCGCGCGTGCCGCCTTATCCCCTTTTGGAAGTAGTTCAAGCAATTCTCTCTCTTCTTCTCTCGATAATGGTGGTGGCAGGGCTTCACTTCCACCAATGTAATAAATCTCATCTTGTTTGATACCAAGCTTCATAAGTAAGCGATAATACCATAGCCGCGCTTTAAAGAACCATTTGAACATGGAATCCCCCTCCTGAAATCACGCTGATTTACCTTTGACCATCAAGTGCGGATGGATGAGCATTTGATAGAGCCGATCGTGTGTCAAATCCTGTTGTTGCACCCCTAATAAAGGAGCTTTCATTTCCAAGTCCCCCGACTCTGTTTTAACCGTAATCTTATCCACTAGTAACGTTACAAGTAACTGTCCTGTCACGCCAGCGGCCTGGTAGGGTACAAGTCGAACAGAGGACTGGATATCTTCCGGTAAGTCCGCTAAAGCGGTTACGACATGATCCACTTCAAGCTGCTGGATTTGTTCCTTTGAAAAAAATTGCTCCCATAAAAAAGAATCGGCAAGAAATACCATTTTCCGACTGACCGGATCTACGAGCTGGTTTCCGCTATCCACTAAACCTTTACAATAGGCGGACCTGCCATTCCACTCCACTGTCACATCATAAATATCCTCAAGCTTCATCTTATGGACGCTGACTTGATTCAACCGCCATTTTGTAAAAACATAGGAACAAGGAAAACCAATGACAACGAACAACCAACTGACCGGGTCTCCATAGCCACCACTGAATGTTACGATTGAACCACCTTGCAGACTGATTTCTGTTGCTAAGAAATAATGAACCCCCATCATACTTCCACCGATCGCGAAGGTGATAAAATAAAAACTGATCCACTGGACAAAAAATGCACGGAGAGAGGTGTATGAAAAGGCCACCCAGATGATGAACATCGAAAAAAAGATTTTCCCGAAGCTTCCTACCAGCCAGGAGTCTGGCATATAAATGGTAATCGGGACAATCGTAGAGGCGACAAACGCCCCTGAGATCATTCTGAATTTCGATGATTTCGCTCTCGTAATCCCCTGCGTAAGCGATAAGATCATGCCATCCATCAAAAGGTTGAGTAACCAGACAGCATCAAGATAAATGATCCTCTCTCCCCCCTCCTCTTTATCTGCTGTACTGAAAGTATAAGCCCGTCCGGTTGAAAAGTCTGTCACAATCTGAACCACTCGCTAGCAAGTTTTGTAGAAGGATGGAAAGACTCTCCTCCTTCTACAAACGCTCACGATTATGGAAGACTCAGTTTCGAGATGCTTTCGGTCTTCGTTTGCCACAATAGGAGTTAGGGGTGAGAAACGAACCCATTTACCAAGTTGGATCTCCCCCACTATCCCACTGTTAGAAGTATAAAGCGCTGTGTATTAAGCTTTTATGTTCTGTAGAGTTGTTTATATGATCCACTATCGTTAATGATAACAGCTGATTTTCTAGAAGTGGTTTCGAGAATCTTCCATGGCAAAGGGGCGGAGGGGAATGGCGAGACTCCTGCGGGAAAAAAGTGCATGGTGAGACCCCACAGGACGCAGTCCGAGGAGGCTCACCGCGCTCCCGCGGAAAGCGAGCTATTCCCCGTAGCCCTCATCCACTCAATAAAAGTCTCGAAACTGAGGCTTCCACAATCCTGCCATTATTCTTGAAGATTTATGTAGGATGAAAAGATAAAAAAAGACATTAAAAAAACCCGCCACACGGGAATGTGTGGCGGGTTTGGGTTGATATTTTATCGGCGACGGTTGCGGTTACGCAAGAACGTCGGGATATCAAGAGTGTCTTCTTCTTGATTCGGTTTGTTCTGTGGTTGTGGTGGAGCTTGACGACGAGGAGGTTGCTCATCTCGTACGTTACGCTCTGGCTGTTGTTGTTCGACTTGCTTTTGCTGGTTTACAGGGTTCACGGTTGGACGCTTTTTCTGCTGACCTTGGGCAATTTGTGCTTCATCGAAACCTGTGGCAATAACAGTAACAACGATTTCATCTTTCAGGTTTTCGTTGATTACAGAACCGAAGATGACGTTTACTTCCTGATCTGCTGCAGAGGTTACGATATCCGCTGCTTCCTGAACTTCATAAAGGCTCAAGTTGGCACCACCGCTGATGTTCATCAAGACGCCGTGTGCACCGTCGATAGAAGTTTCAAGTAATGGGGAGGAAATAGCCTTTTTAGCTGCTTCAGCCGCACGATTTTCTCCTGTCGCAATACCGATTCCCATAAGGGCGGATCCTTTGTCGACCATGATTGTTTTCACGTCGGCAAAGTCCACGTTGATCAATCCTGGAACGGCAATCAAATCGGAAATACCTTGTACACCTTGACGAAGAACGTTATCCGCTTCACGGAACGCTTCAAGCATCGGTGTGTTCTTGTCTACGATTTCAAGCAAACGGTCGTTCGGGATGACAATCAGTGTGTCAACCGCGCCTTTAAGGCTTTCTGTACCACCGCTCGCTTGTGTAGAACGCTTACGTCCTTCAAACGTGAATGGACGAGTGACAACACCTACCGTAAGAGCGCCAAGTTCTTTGGCCACTTGAGCGATAACGGGAGCAGCACCTGTACCTGTTCCGCCTCCCATTCCTGCCGTTACGAAGACCATGTCCGCCCCTTGAAGGGCTTCTTCGATTTGCTCTTTGCTTTCTTCCGCGGCTTTACGACCGACTTCTGGATTTGCACCTGCACCAAGTCCACGAGTCAGTTTTCCACCAATTTGCATTTTAACTTCTGCTTTTGAAAGATTGAGCGCTTGTGCATCCGTATTGACGGCGATGAATTCGACGCCTTGAACACCATGCTCAATCATACGGTTAACGGCATTGCTTCCGCCGCCACCTACTCCGATTACTTTAATCGTTGCTAGTTGGTCCATGCTTGTATCAAAATCTAACATCTTACGTTCCTCCTAATACACGAGATTACAAGATTTATTGGTTCGTCCGTCCCTTGACCGACTCAAACTTGTTCATTAATCAAAGAAATACTTCAAGAGATTACTGAAGCCTGATTCTTTTTTCTTCTCTGGTTTTTCTGTTTCTTCTTTCGGTTGTTGCTGCTTTGTCGCACGCTTTTGCTTTTTAGGTTGAGGCTTTTCTTGAAATTCTTCAGTTACAGATGGAAAGATCTCTTTGCCTTGTATTTTCGCATTACGATAGGCGAATTGCAAGATTCCTACCCCACTCGTAAACTGCGGTTCTCTTACTCCAATGTAATCCGGAATCGCCAGTCTTACGTTTGCGTGGAAAACATCCTGTGCTAACTCCAGTACACCAGGCATGTTCATCGTACCTCCGGTCAGTACAAAGCCTCCCGGAAGTTCGCGTACACCCATGCGCTGGATCTCTTGGGCAGCAAAGACAAAAATTTCTTCTAGTCTAGCTTCAATCATATCAGAGATTTGCAATTGATTGAATGCCTGTTGACGATTACTTCCAATAATCGTGACAGAAAAATTTTCCTCTTCATTCGCATCATCAAAAAATGCGTGACCGTGTTCCATTTTCACCTGCTCGGCTTCTTCTGTTGAAGTCCTCAGGCCGATGGATAAATCTTTCGTTAAATTGTCTCCACCAAAAGGAATCATGCTCGTTCCTTTTAAATGTCCTTCCTCAAATACAGAAATCGTCGTAGAGCCACCTCCGACGTCGATAAGTGCAACGCCCAGATTCGTTTCATCACTGGATAACGAGACAGTTCCAGAAGCTAACGGCTGCAAACAAACATCCAGTACTTCTAAACCTGCTCGTTCTACACATTTCAATGTATTATGTAAAACGGTTTTGGCACAGGTAATAATCATACCTTCCATCTCAAGACGTACGCCGATCATTCCTCGTGGATCTGTGATTTCATCCTGACCATCTACGATGAACTGACGAGGAATCACATCGATAATCTCTCTTTCTGGTGGTACAGAAACCACCTGAGCAGCATCGATGACTCGTGTAATGTCTTCATTTCCAATTTCCCTGCTTTCGCTGGAAACGGCAACAACACCATGGCATGGCTGCAATTGAATATGATTGCCATTCACACCGACAACGACACGATCAATTTTCATATCCACCATTCGTTCGGCCTGTTCAACCGCAGAACGAATCGAATGGACCGTTTGATCGATATCTACAATCGCGCCTTTCTTCATTCCGTTCGATTTAGCTGTTCCTACCCCAATGATATTGAGGTTATCATTCATTATTTCTCCTATGATCACTTTGATTCGACTTGTGCCTATATCTAAACTTACTAAAATTTCATTTTGATTCACCAGTGACGCACCTCCTGTAGCAAGCCATATAAGTAGTTCAAAGCATATCGAATTCACGCTTAAAATACAATCTTTGAAATACAAACGTAAATGAAATGATATATTCCACGGGGTATCCCCTTGGAATGAGAGAGAAAAAACTCGTTCCTATGTTGTTTTCCACAGTGTTTCGCGAATTTCCTCTTAAATACGTTTATTTTTTTCTGAATTTCGTTAGCAATTTTTGGTCGATGACAATTCTTCTAACGATAGCAAGGTTCCTGAACAACCGGACACCGAAGGCAAAGACCGCTGCAAGATAGAGATCGACGCCTAATTGAACGCCGAGAAAGGCAAGTAAAGCAGCGAGTGAAATGTTGAAAAAGAAACCAGTCAGAAACACGGTGTCATCAAACGTTTTCTCTAACTGTGCCCTGATCCCGCCGAGTAGCGTGTCAAAAGCGGCGAGCACAGCAATGGATAAATAATCGGAATAGGCATCCGGGATACGGATATCCGTCAAGATGCCGAGGGTCACACCGATGATCAGAAATAAAAGGGGTAACCACAAATTAACCACCAGCTTCTTCTAAAATTTCTAAATGGAGAGGATCATCGTACTTGGGAAGCACCATTTGTTCTTTCACTTCAAAAACAATCTCCATGTTATCAATGTTGAATATATCTTGTGTCGGGCTTGCTTTCATATGATCCTGCAATTTTTCAGGATCTTCAGCCAACACCTTGATGTTCAGCGGGAGAGAACCAATCGGACGGTTATTCACATAGGTCGATCCATTTACATCCCTCACTGGGGAAAGATTAGTCAAACGTTCATTCCCTATGCTGATATCTCCAGCTCCGTATGTGTTCAGTTCATTCAAAAGGCGGCTGAGAAGATAGGGGGAAACACTGGGATATTCCTGCCCGGCAGCCCCCTCATCAAAAATTGGCCGGATGGTCAGTTCCACCCCTGCGCCCTTTTTTTTCTGAAGACCTATCTTTTTCTCCAGGGTCCCGATAGAATCTTTCAATGTCTCCACTTGTTCGTGTGAGGATTGTTTTTCGTAATTTTCAATGGTCTGATCAGCCCCAGCTATTTTCTCTAGAAGGTCCTGTTGATGTTCCTGCTGGGCCTTCAAATCTTCTCGCACTTCCCAAACATCTCTTGTATCTCTCATCTCTGTTTCATGGGACGTTGTCTGAAACTGAACAGCCACCATGAACCCAATCAATAGAAAAACGGTGGATAGCAGCCATTGTGTTCTTCGCTTCATGTTGATCACCCTTCGGCGGATAGCCTTGCCTTCATTTCCAATTGATTTTCTTTTGATAACTGCACATCAACATTTTCGTTGAGAAGCTGATCGACGACGCCCCTGGACAGTTTGAGGCTTGAATAGAGAACCTCCGGGTCCCCGATCGCAGAAATGACAAACGGGGCTGGGTGTTGAACACCGTCCACAGTGATGACCGGACCTGTACAGGCAATATAACTATCTCTCATATACCTTTGTCCATTGATGGCAATGGCCTTCGCACCGGCACTGAGAAGTTCGTTGATCACGCTATGAATATGGCTTTCATGAACGATATACTGATTCACCTGATCTTCATCCGGTATATATTCAGCATCACTCAAGACGACTTCCACCCCTTGGCCTTCAATCGGAACCTCACCATTCAGCATCTGAAGCTTCTTTTTACGTTCAACGAAGTCCGCAACCACCTGTTCACGATCGGCCATCTCATCTTCAAACTCTTGAATCGTATCCCGCTTATCTTTTAACTCCTCACGTAGCTGCTTGTTCCTTTTTTCCATGTCCAGCAGCTGTTGTTGATAGAAGTATTCTTTTTCCCATTGAGAATCGTTCATTTGAACCATCTGTGGGGAACTTTTTGTCAGTTGATAGCTATAGCTAACAAGAAAACCAGAGATGAGTAGGACCAGAGATAAGATGATCGGTTTTCCTTTAAGCCTCTTCATCTGTGTTCTCCTCTTCCTCCCCTGCTCCTGGGTCATCTTGCGACTCTTCTTTCTCTGATTCAGGATACTCCTCGAAATAGGCCCCTACATCGATATGTATGATCCCCTCAGCTCCTTCATCAAGCTGTGTAACGATGGAAGGATACGCCGGCATTTTTTCGGCAAAACTGCGGATCGAGGCCTGCACCTGATACCCATCATTCATGTAAAGAAGGATTTGATATGGATTCCCGTCACGAGGGTCCCAATGGATTTCCGAAATGAGACTGCTTACACTTGAAGGCAGTTCTTTCAACTCTTGAGAGATTTCCTTCAGATACGTTTCCTTATTGAATCCGACAAGGATCGGAGCATCTCCTCCAGGGAGAGCCGTTTGTCCATCCAAGCGAGATCCATTCTCAAGAATGGCATGAAAGGCACCATCTTGTTTGACGTAACCGATTCTCTCCGCTTCCTTCACTTCAATCTGAACGTTGTTCGGGAAGGAACGGTCGATGGAAGCATAGGTGATTTCTTGATGCGACTCGATCTGCTGTTTCATCTCCTCTTCATCGACTCTCCAATAATTCGTGGATGTTGTGACTCCGGCAAGCTCGATGATTTCTTCCTCAGAAACGTGATACTCACCTTCCACAACTATATGACGAACATTACTGAGTGGCGACTGGAGATAAATGACCGTCGCAATCAGCAAAAATAGAATAGTCAAATACAGAATCAAGCGACGATTGGCTTTTTTGCGCCTCGTCTGTTTCAGTTTTGGTATGCGATCTTCTATGGAAACCACTTTTCTCTCTTCCATAACGGGCATTTCTCCTTATTGCTAGACACCCTTTACGCTGTTTGTCCTAGCTGTTTGAAAGAATGATGTTCCTCTAAAAGATGCCGAGCTTACTCTACATCTATACGTTTCCCATTATATCACAAAAATAGAGTGAAATATTGATAGAGTTTTACTAGTTTCCTATCAATTTTATTACAGGAAAACCCGCATTTCGATGGGTCTCAAGTGATTTCGCTAAATTCGTTTACCCATTCTTCACCTTAGCTAAACTCACAATAAGCTATTCTTTTTTTATTTTCACCTCTAACACTCGCTCCCATTAGTTGAAGCCCCTAGTGCGAGAAGCCTGGCCACCGTATAGGGTAGGGCTTCACCCAAAGGTAAGCAAAATAAAAAGGCCATGGAGTCCATGGCCTTTTTATTTTGTTGAAAAGCGACTGACACTGAGGAGTAATCCCAGGGATGCGAGGGTCAGAGTCAGGGACGATCCTCCATAGCTAACAAGGGGGAGCGTAATTCCTGTGACGGGAATCAGCCCTGTGACTACACTGATATTGATCATGACTTGAATGCTGATCATCCCTACAATGCCAAGGGCAAGCAATGAGCCGAAAAGATCCGGAGCAAGGAGACTTGCTCGGATTCCTCGCCACAAAAGAATAAAGAAAAGACCAAGGACGAGTAATCCGCCTAGGAACCCTAGTTCTTCAGCAAGTACTGCAAAGATAAAGTCCGTCTGAGGTTCAGGAAGGTAAAAAAACTTTTGCATACTGTTTCCTAACCCTAATCCCATTAAACCACCCGGACCGATGGCATATAAAGACTGGATGATTTGGAATCCTGCCCCTAGAGGGTCTTCCCATGGATGCAGGAATGCGGTGATCCTTTTTATACGATAAGGTGCAGAAGCAATCAATCCGACCATTCCCGCTGCTCCTGCGCCGGCAATCCACATAAAGTGGCTGATGCGTGCTCCAGCTGTAAACAACATGACAAGGCATGTCCCTACCATGACAACACCTGTCCCTAGGTCTGGCTGTAGCATTATGAGTGCAAACGGAAACAAAATCAATGCTAGCGCTGGGAGGAACCCTTGTTGAAAAGAGTTCATGAGTTTTTGACGTTCAGATAAAAAGCGTGCAAGGAATAGAATCAAACCAAGTTTCATGAATTCGGATGGCTGGATGCTGAACATCCCCACCCCGATCCAGCTTCGTGCCCCTCCGCGGACCATACCCACTCCCGGAATGAGTACGAGCACGAGAAAAACCAGGCAAATGATCATAATCATCTTTGAATGTCCGTGCCATACGTAGTACGGAATTCGTGATAATACAACCATGGCAATCAGACCGGCGGTAGCAAAAAGAATCTGACGTTTGGCGTAAAACCATGGGTCATCAAACTTATATTCGGACCAGATGCTCGATGAACTGTAAACCATCACGACCCCGATGATCAAAATTCCGAGTATGGCGGCAACCAACCATAAATCCGGCTTTTTTTCTTCCATAAAAAAAGCCCTACCTCCCATCTAAGTGGAAAACAGGGCTTTAGCTTGTCGCACAAAGCCCTTATTAGAGCTTATGCACAGCTTGGATAAACATGTGGCCTCTTTCTTCAAAAGTACGATACTGGTCCCAGCTCGCACAAGCAGGTGAGAGCAGGATGACATCGTCCTCTTTTGAGTATTGATAGGCCTGATCAACGGCTTCCTGCATCGTTTCTACTTTGGTGACTTCCTCAATACCAACTTTCCGAGCTGTTTCACTTAACTGATCAGCCGTTTCTCCGAAGACGACCATGGCTTTGATGCCTTTCATGTGTGGAATCAGTGATTCAAAGCTCGTCCCCCGGTCAAGACCACCTGCTAGGAGGATGACTGGGTTTTCAAATGATTTCAACGCATAGGAAGTCGCTAAAATATTCGTTGCTTTAGAATCATTGTAAAACAAACGACCATTCTTTTTCGTCACAAACTGCAGGCGGTGTTCCACCCCAGCGAACGTTGTCAATACCTCGACAATTGCTTCGTTCCGTATTCCATTTACTTTTACCGCAGCTACGGCAGCGAGGATGTTCTGCAGGTTTTGTTCCCCCACTAAAACGATGTCCTGTTTTTTCATAATCGGTTCGTCTTCAAAGTAAATGAACGAATCATCGGCCCAGGCGCCTTCTCCTTCTTTTTCAATGGAAAAAGGGACGCGTTTCGCTTTCACATCAGGTAGAAATCTGGCGATACTTTCATCATCCGCATTGTAGACCAATGTATCATCAGCCGTCTGATTCGCTGTTATTTTAGCCTTCGCCTGATGGTAATTTTCTAACGTATGGTGATAATCAAGGTGAGCTTCATAGAGATTGAGCCACACCGCGATCTCTGGATGGAATTTTTCAGTGCCAAGCAGCTGGAACGATGAAAGTTCAGTCACCATTGTTTCATCTGCGTCCGTGCTTCTTGCCACTTCACAAGAGACATGACCGATATTTCCTGCAAGCGAAACCTTTTGTTGATCCGCTTGAATCATTTCATGGATCAAGGTGGTCGTTGTCGTCTTTCCGTTTGAGCCAGTAACGGCTACCAGTGGACCTTCATGAAGGAAGCTTGCCAGTTCCACTTCGGTAACGACCGGGATTTTTCGGTTTTCAGCTTCAGCTATAACAGGGTTCTCATAAGGGATGCCAGGATTCTTGACGAGGTACTCCACGTCATCCAATACGGATAACGGGTGTCCTCCTGTGATGACCTCGGCCCCTTTTTCTATCAACCTGAGTACTTCCGGGTCCTTCTGGTCTGCCTTTAGATCATTAATTCGTACTTGGATGCCGCTGTCCAGAAATAATTCAGCAGCTGCTGTACCACTTTTCGCAAGTCCTAGGACGAGCACTTGCTTGTATGGGAAGTTTTTTAATTTTTTCATCCGAACATCACCTCAATATAAATACCGATCACTGCGAAGACAAGTCCTACAGCCCAAAACGTCGTTACGACACGCCATTCGGACCAGCCCTTCAATTCATAATGGTGGTGAAGCGGACTCATTTTGAAGACACGTTTCCCTGTTGTTTTAAAAGAGATGACCTGAATGATGACAGACAGGGTTTCAAGGACGAACACACCGCCGATGATGACAAGAATGAGTTCAAGTTTCGTTAAGATAGCGATGATAGCAATCGCTCCACCTAAAGCAAGAGACCCTGTATCTCCCATGAAGACTTTAGCCGGATGAGCATTGAAGACAAGGAAACCGAGCAAAGCTCCAACAATAGCAAGAGAGAAAATAGTAATTTCAACATTCATCTGGCCTGTCCACGCTAAAATAGCGAAAGCGCCAAACGCGATGGCCGCTGTCCCTGCAAGCAGTCCATCAAGCCCATCCGTCAGGTTCACAGCATTCGAAGCACCGACGAGCATAAACAGGATCAGCAACGCGTACCCCCAGCCAAGGTCTACTTCAAAGGTTGTCCCAGGAATACTGATATACGTTGGGAAATCCGAATTTCTAAGAATAAAATAAACGACAAGGGCAATGACGATCTGTCCGAGCATTTTTTGCTTCGACGTGAGTCCCAAGTTTCTTTTCATCGCCACTTTAATATAATCATCAAGGAAACCGAGCAGTCCATACCCGACTAAAACAAATAACACGAGGAACATTTGTGTGTTCCCAGTGTCCGGGGTGAACCAAAAGGATGCAAGGATGGTTGTGATGACCACAGCTACAATGATCATCACCCCTCCCATCGTCGGAGTTCCGGATTTTTTCTGGTGGGATTCTGGGCCCTCATCCCTAATTGCCTGACCGAACTTCAACCTTCTCAAAAAAGGGATGATCATCGGCGAGATCACAACAGTGATTGCGAATGAAATAGCCATAGTGATTAGTAGTATGTATTCGTTCATGTGTAGTTCTCCTCCTTTTCCATCATCATCGCCTATCGATCAATCCACGAGATTTTCAAGTATTTCTTCTAATTTCATTCCTCTGGAAGCTTTGATGAGTACGACGGTGTCCGCTGTCAACTCTTGACGGACATGATGACTTAACGTTTGTTTGTCTGTAAAATGATGCGTTTCAATGGAAGGGTGTTTTTGGTCTACGGCATCCGATAGAGCCTTGGAATGCTCGCCGATCGTATAAACCGCATGAATCTTCTCATCGATGGCATCGGCTACGCTTGCATGCAGCGTTTGTGATTGTTCCCCTAACTCGAACATATCACCTAATATTAACACTTTCCTGCTTTTGGATGTCAATTGACTGACAACTTCAATGATGGCTTTCATAGAAGTCGGGGAAGCATTGTAAGCATCATTAATGATTAAAGAGTCATTATGCCCTCTATGTTTCTCAAAACGCATAGCAGACATTTGCAACTGCTGAAAGCCCTGTTGGATCTCTTGTGGAGATAGTCCTAAACGTTCCGCAAGCGCAATGACGTATGTAGCATTTTTCACATTGTGTTTCCCGGCCATAGGCAATTCATAGGACTGCCCACCGACTTTAAACGTACTGCTCTCATCTGTCAATTGAAGAACCTCAGCCTGATAGTCAAGCTGGTCACCAAAACCACAAGTAACCGTCCAGTTTTTAGACTTCTGCTCTTGCAATAGAGGCTCATCTCCATCGAGAATTAAGGCTCCTTTTTCAGAAAGTCCATCTGTAATTTCAAGCTTCGCACTAGCGATCCCTTCTCTGGAACCGAGATTCTCGATATGGGATTCTCCAATATTCGTTATAAGGGCATACTGCGGCTCGGCAAGCTTTGATAAAACGGAAATTTCCCCTGCACGATCCATTCCCATTTCCAGAACGACAGCTTCTGTTTCTGGATCCATGGCAAGGACAGTGAGAGGGAGCCCGATATGGTTATTAAAATTACCAGCAGTCTTATGTGTTTTGTACTTGACTTGAAGGACGGACGCAGCCAGATCTTTCGTTGTTGTTTTTCCATTTGATCCAGTGACCCCGACGACGACAGGATCCACCTTTTTCAAGTAATAGGACGCCAATTGCTGAAGACCTTTCGTTGTGTCTTCCACAAAAAAGACAGGGAAGTCCGTAGGCGTCAGCTTCGGCAAAGGCTGATCTTCTTGCCATAACGTTGCGACCGCTCCCTGCTTAATGGCATCTCCAAGAAAATCGTGCCCATCGAAATTCTCTCCGACAATCGGGACGAACAAGCTTTGTTTAGCTGTTTTTCGGCTGTCTGTCATCACAGATCCGAGCTGAATCTGATCCGAAGCTGCGCCTTGTTTTTTCGGAAAAAGTTGTGCGAGTTCATTGCATTCTAAAATCATGATGGATGCTCCTTCATTTCTCTTAATATCGTACGGGCCACCTCGCAATCATCGAAATGATGGCGGATGCCTTTGATTTCCTGGTACGTTTCATGGCCTTTCCCTGCAATCAGGACGATATCTCCTGTTTTCGCATGGTGAAGCGCATAGGTGATGGCTTCTTTTCGGTCCTCAATCTGCTTATAGCGCCCTTTGACATGGGCAGTCATATCTTTGAAAATCTGCTTTGGGTCTTCCGTTCGGGGGTTGTCATTGGTGAAAATGACCCGGTCCGCATAGTCGACACTTACTTTTGCCATCTCCGGTCGTTTACTGCGATCACGGTCCCCTCCACAGCCGACAACAACGGTGATCGTCCCTTTACATAGGTCCCGGAGCGTCTGCAACACATTCTTCAGGGAATCGGGAGTATGGGCATAGTCGACGACGACACCAAAGCCCTGGCCTTCTCGCACAGGTTCAAATCTTCCTTTTACGCCTTTGGTCTGCTGAAAGGATCGCTGAATCGTCTCTAGAGAGACGCCTGATAATATAGCAGCACTCGCTGCAGCCAGCATATTATAAATACTGAACAGCCCCATCAAGGGACTCTTAATAGAAACCGAACCGATGGGAGTGGTCATAATAAAGGCGGTACCCGTTTCTGTCATCGTGTACTCTTCCGCTTTTACATCCGCCTGTTCGAAAATGCCATAAGTCAGCAGTCCTTGAGAGGTAGAGCGGATGAATTTTTTTGCGAGCGGGGAGTCGTTATTGATGACTGCGAATTTCTCACGTTCCTTATTATACCCATTCCCTAATTGTGCGAACAATAGGGACTTTGCACGAAGATAATCATCAAAATTTTCATGATAATCCAAATGATCCTGCGTTAAATTCGTAAACACGGCGATATCAAAATCACAGCCATATACCCTTCCTTGGTCGAGGGCATGGGAAGATACCTCCATAATTGCATGATCGACGTCCGCTACATGCATTTTATGAAAATAGCGCTGCAAGGTAAGAGCGTCCGGGGTCGTGTTTTTCACCGGGAACGTCTCTCCAGCGATATTCACCTGAATGGTTCCGATGATCCCTGTCTTCTTTTTATGCTGCTGGAAGATTTCCTCCAGTAAATAGGTAATGGTCGTCTTGCCATTCGTGCCGGTCACTCCGATGACGTGGAGAGACTCTGAGGGGCAGCCGTAAAAAGCAGCTGCCGCCATCGCAAGCGCCCGTGATGTATCATTCACGAGGACGACAGGAACAGGGACAGCCACCTCTTCTTCAGCAATGACGGCCACGGCCCCTCTTTCCACGGCGCCCTTCGCAAACCGGTGCCCGTCGACATCCACACCGCGCAGGCAGACAAACACATCTCCAGGCTCTGTCGTCCTTGAATCCATGGAAAGCCCTTTGATGTGGAGATCTGCCACTGATTTCGTCACTTTATAAAATGGAATGTACCGCAAGAGTTTCTTCATTTTCATATGTGTCACCCTTACCTGCTCACAAGTTTTATTATACCAAACGTCGGTTTAATTCCCCAGATACACACGAATGGTCGAACCACTTGGCACTTTGACACCGGCTTCAGGCGCCTGTGTAATCACTTTAGATCCGCTTCCGCTGACTTCCACTTCTAAGTTCAAAAGCATTTGACTTAATTCTTTTTTCTCCATCCCTGTAACATCCGGAATTTCTACTAACGGCTCATCCGGCCAGGAGTATTCTTTTTCCAATCCATCTTTCCTAGGTTCCACTCCTAAAGCACGCAAACTGTCGCCCATAATATTCCCGACGATCGGCGCAGCGACGACACCACCGAACTGAACGGTATTTTTAGGGTTGTCGATGGCGAGATACACGACAAGTTCAGGGTCATCCGCTGGAGCAAATCCGATGAAGGATACGATGTGGTTATTTTCCATGTATCTGCCGTCAGGGCCGACTTTTTGAGCCGTCCCGGTTTTCCCGCCGACCCGGTATCCTTCCACATACGCGCCTCTCCC
Source organism: Halobacillus litoralis (assembly GCF_009856415.1). Taxonomy (GTDB): domain Bacteria; phylum Bacillota; class Bacilli; order Bacillales; family Halobacillaceae; genus Halobacillus; species Halobacillus litoralis_C. The sequence continues at coordinate 923,863 of NZ_WMEZ01000001.1, forward strand.
TGTTCCTTTGGCCACAACGCTCTCGAGAGCACGCCGAATTTCTGCCGATGTTTCTTCAGAGATGATTCTCTCTTTCAGCTTCGGTTCATTTTTTTCTAACGTTTCGCCAGTCACCGGATCCAGCCACGCTTCCTGGATATACGGCTCATAATAATAGCCCCCGTTCACCGCTGCCGCGACAGCCATGACCTGCTGGATCGGCGTGACCGATACCCCTTGACCAAAAGCCGTCGTCGCCTGCTCTACAGGACCGACGTTCTCCGGCTTGAACAGGATCCCTTTCCCTTCCCCTTCAAGGTCGATACCGGTTTTCTCACCAAACCCGAACCGATCGATGTACTCAAAAAGTTTTTCTGTACCAAGTCGCTGTCCGAGGGTGACAAACCCAGGGTTACAGGAGTTTTGGACGACTTCCAGGAAGGTCTGATCCCCGTGCCCGCCTCGTTTCCAACAGCGGAGAGTCGCTCCGTCCACTTTAATCGACCCGGGGTCATGGAAATGTTCGTCATCAAGGTCGACGAGGTCTTCTTCCAAAGCGGCGGCAAGGGTGATAATTTTAAATGTGGAACCAGGCTCGTACGTACTCCAAACAGGCAGATTACGGTTATAGACTTCCGGTTTCACTTCCTGATAATTGGCCGGATCAAAATTAGGGCGGGTCGCCATCCCTACCACTTTCCCTGTATCGGGATCAACGGCTAACGCTACGGCTCCATTAGGGTTGTATTTGGCCTGAGCAATATCAAGCTCGCGTTCCATGATCGATTGGACTTTATAGTCGATGGTCAACTGCAGGTCTTTTCCATCCTCGGGCGGCTTATAAATATCGGCCATATCCGGCATCCGTTTCCCTTTGGCATCTGAGAAAAAGGACAACGCCCCCTTTTCCCCCCTCAATTCTTCGTCATAATATGCTTCCAGTCCAAGCAGCCCTTGATTATCTATGCCACTGAATCCAAGCACATGTGAAAGGAAAGAGCCATGGGGATAGTACCGCTTCGAGTCTTCGGCTATGTAGACGCCAGGCATCTGTAAAGACTGGATCGCCTCCGCCTGTTCCTCACTGATTTTACGACCTTCTGGATGGATTCTTTCGATAGAAGTGACTTTTGTGACGTGAGAATAAGCTTTCTCTACACTCATGTCCAAAATCTGTGCAAGGTTTTGTGCTGTCTCTTCCGCATCTTTAATTTGTCTCGGAACGACCATGACCGTTGGAGCGGATTGATTTCCGACGAGCACTTCCCCATTCGAATCAAGAATCTTCCCCCGCTCCGGTTCGAAAGTAATATCCCTGCTCCAGGATTCCTCCGCCTTTGAAATGAGGAAGTCACTTAAGAAGAACTGGACATACCCGAGCCTCCCTGCGATGACAAAAAAAATAACCATTCCAACAAGAAAGACAGCGACTAATCGTTTCTTTACGACCACTTGTGATACTCGTCTCATCTTAATAACTCCTTTTTGAAGTCAATAGAGTCAGCTTGTATCACTATATGCAATCTAGAAACGATTAGAACACTGCCTGGAATGGTGTCACTCCTCTCTCGGAGGAGCTAATTCTACGACTAAATAGCCGCCTTCTTTTATGCTTGATCCTTCAGGGATGCTCTGTTTTTCAACAAAGCCATTGCCCATTGTCTCGATATTCAAGTTGAAATGTTTCACAAGTCTGTGCACATCACGGGCTGAATATCCCGTCAAGTCAGGCATGGTTGGCTTGTCTGTGATGACCATAATCCTTTGATTCTCTACAACTTTTGAGCCCGGTTGTGGAAGAACCGCGGTCACCTCACCACCGTTACCAATGACTTCTACATTCGAGAACGTTTGTTTCAGCTCATCTTCAGCCGTAGAAGTACCATTCCCGATTACATCTGGAATGGTCAACGGTGAAACGGATTCGTCCACTTCTTTATCCGGCTGGATATCCATGTAATGGAGGCTGTTTTCAAGAACCGTTCTAGTAATGTAAGATACAGGTTCAGAACCTAATTCCGTAACTTCCAGATCCGGCTGCTGAACAGCGACATACATGAGAAGTTCAGGATCCTCTTTCGGAGCCATCCCCATGAAAGAGAAAATGTAATTGTTCCGGCCGGTCAAATAACTCCCGTTCTCAATCATCTGAGCGGTACCTGTCTTACCTGCGAGCGTATAATCATCTAATTTGAACGATTGCGCGGTCCCTTGTTCAGACGTGACGACGGTTCCCATAAGGTCACGCACTTGTTTGGCGGTGCTTTCAGAAATAGGCTGCCCAATCTCTTCCGGTTTGTTCTCTTTCAACACTTCACCTGTTTCACTCGAAGTGATTTTAGACAGCATATACGGGCGCATCATCTTACCTTCATTAGCCACAGATGTTGCTGCCGTCATCAATTGAATGGCCGTGAAAGTAGAACCTTGACCAAATGAAGTCGTCGCCTGTTCAGACGGCTTGTTAAAAACAAAGCGTCCATTTTTTTCATTCGGAAGATCGATCCCTGTCTTCTCATCAAAATGGAAGTCGGTTAAATATTTTCGTAGTTTCGTAGGTCCTAAAACCTCAAGCGCGATCTTTGAGGACGCCACGTTTGAGGAGCGTTGAAATCCTTCGTCATAAGAGATCGGCCCCCATCCTTCACCATTGTTATGATCGCCTATCGTATGACCTGGTACTTTGTATGTGCCTGATTTAAACATATCGCTCCCTTTATACACACCTTCTTCGATGGCAGCGGCCCACGTGAAAATTTTCATCGTGGAACCTGGTTCGAAGGTGTAGGAAACAATGTCGTTGTACCAATTATCAACCTCACCAATGTCATTCGGGTTATAACTCGGACGGTTACTCATCGCTAAAATTTCACCGGTATCCGGGTCCATGACTGCTGCCATGATCTTCTCCGGACTGTACTGTTCATCCACCTGCGATAGAGCATCTTCTAAAAACGTTTGAATTTTTTGATCGATGGTCAAATGGACATCATTTCCGTTTTCAGGCTCTGTCATCACTTGGTTAGGATCTAACAATTTCGTTCCATACTTGTCCCGTTCGTAACTGATTTTACCTTTTTCTTCTTGAAGGTGTTCTTCCATCTGCTTCTCAATACCTGTCACGCCGTTAATGTTTCCATCCTGGCTGCGAGCAAAGCCGATGACATGGGAAGCGAATTTCCCATTCGGGTAATAGCGTTTCGACTCTTGTTTGAATGCAATGCCGTTCAACTCAAGCTCTTCAATTTCTTCTTTTGTCTCCTGGGAAATGGAACGTCCACTGGAACCGAATTCGACTTGGAAACGTTCATTTTCCTGGCCTTCTTCAATCGTTTTTCTAATTTCACTCGCTTCTATATCAAGCAATGGAGCAAGTTTATTTGCTGTCTCACCAGGGTCCGTCACGTGTCTCGGTGGATCGAGGTTAGCGGAATACTCTGGGTCTACAATGGCATAAATTCTATAAGTAGGGCGATCATAGGCAAGCACCATACCGTTTTTATCATAAATTTTACCTCTGTCTGCATCAATTTCATAGGAGCTTGTGCGGATATCCTCCGCCCATTTTTGCAAGTCGACACCTTCCACCGTCTCTGCTGTCTCGATATAAATGAAACGCCCCGCAATGATGAAAAATACAATCGCAAAGGCGACCATCAAAAATGCGGAGCTTTTATTGTTGTGTTTTTTCATGAGAAATCACCAGCCGTTACTCGTTATTGATTTTACCGGCTTGCTTCACTTGTGCATTCTGGATATTCAAACCATTTTCTTTGGCAATGCTCAATATCCGATCCGGGTTACTGAGTTCTTTCACCTGATAAGCAAGGTTTTCATTGTGGGACTCTTGTTGTTGAATCTCTTGTTCCATCCCACGAATATCACGGTTGATTGTATCTGTCTGAGCAGATGTCTGCACTAAAAACACGGACGCTGCAAGGACTGCAGTCGTTGCAAACGAATAGAGGAACTTTTCCCCTGTACTGATCCATTTATTCTTTTTATGTACCTTTACTTTGGCCTGTTTTTTTCTTTCAGGCTGCTGTAAAGGCTGCTGTTTTCTGATCTGTTCAGCACTCATGTTTGTTTCCACCCTTCGTTAAATTCGAATTCTTTATTCCAAGGTTTGACTTTCTCGACAATCCTCAGTTTCGCAGAACGTGAACGACGATTCTCTTCGAGCTCTGACTCATCGGCTACAATAGGCTTTCGGCTGACCAATTGAAAAGGTGGCTGTTTATCTTCCGGGATCATCGGGATGTTTTTCGGTAATGGAGGGTTTGTACTCCATTTCTTGAACGCCTGCTTACATAAACGATCCTCTAAGGAGTGGAAGGTGATGACGGCGATCCGTCCACCGATTCCGACAACTCTTGCTGCCTGATGAAGGCTGTCCTGAAAAGCACCAAGCTCATCATTGACTGCAATACGAATGGCCTGGAAAACCCTTTTGCCAGGGTGTCCCCCTTTTCTTCTCGCAGGAGCAGGTATCCCTTCCTTAATGAGTTCAACCAATTCACCTGTCGTTTCAATGGTTTTCTCTTCTCTTGCCGCTTCAATCTTTCTTGCAATTTGTTTCGAAAATTTCTCTTCCCCGTATTTGAAGAAAATTCGGACGAGGTCCTCGTAGGGCCAGTCATTGACAACTTCTTTCGCACTAAGTTCTGCTTCCTGGTTCATCCGCATATCGAGCGGAGCATCCTGATGGTAGCTGAATCCTCGCTCTTCTACATCCAATTGTGGACTGGAAACACCAAGATCATAAATAATACCATCGACTTCCGTTACCTCAAGTTCTGCTAATTTCTCTTCCAATTGACGGAAGTTGGCATGGACGAAAGTAACACGGTCCTCGTAATCCTTCAGGCGGTCCTTTGCAGCTTTCAAGGCAACCTCATCCTGATCGAAAGATATTAATCGACCTTTCCCCTTCAAGGCTTTGGCAATCGCTTCAGAGTGCCCGCCACCGCCTAAGGTACAGTCGACATAAATGCCTTCTGGGTCCAAATCTAAATGTTGTATGGTTTCACTTTTTAATACACTGTAATGTTCAAACATGGTTTCACTCGTTTCTATCGATCAGATATCAAAATCCAACATATTTTCTGCAATCTCTGAGAAGGAATCTTCCGATGCCTCGAAATAACTTTCCCATTCATCATGACTCCAAAACTCGATCCTATTGGATACGCCGATGACGACACATTCTTTTTCTAGTGATGCATATTTTCTAAGAGGTTGTGGAATGTTGATTCTACCTTGCTTGTCTACTTCACATTCAACAGCACCAGAGAAGAAAAAGCGGGTGAAAGCGCGGGCATCTTTTTTCGTTAAGGGGAGTTTTTTCAGCTTCTCTTCAAGCAGCTTCCACTCGTTCATAGGATAAGCAAACAGACACTGATCTAAACCTCGGGTAAGGACAAAGCTGTCACCAAGGTCCGGGCGGAATTTCGAGGGTACGATGATCCGTCCTTTTGTATCAATGTTGTGTTGAAATTCACCCATGAACATAGAGTTCCCCCACCTTTTAATTTCACCTTACCACATCGCCCCACTTTTCTCCACTTACTTTTTTATCATTCTCTTCCCATGAAAAAAATCCTGCCCGTGAAGGCAAGATTTTAAAGGGTTTGATCATATTTTTTTGTGGTGGGGGATGGTGGAGGACCTTCCCTACAAATATACGACATAATGATCGTTTCTAAAGCTCAAATGGTGTCTGTTCATCTGCTGAAACACTGTTCCTCCGTACTCATTCACCCATGGGACGATGCTCCACATTCTCTCCTGAAGGCCACCACCAGGATGAAGGGTCCATTCCATGTTCTCAAACTGATCCATTTCATGTTGATGCTGCGATTCCATTGATTGGTGGAGACGATTCTCTAAAAAGTCGATGTTTTCTAAGATGTACTCCAGGTTCTTCTCAGCCAGTTGACCGAGATCAGCACTTAATGACGCTGATTTTTCACGAAGGGGCGCATGAATGCTGGCTATTTCTCTTTTCACCTGTTCGGTTAGATGGTGGACCTTGGGCGTGCTTTGAGAAGCGATCCAATTCATCTTCTTCTCTCTCACTCCAGAACGGATCACTTCATCCGCAGAGATATGAAACTTCTCCAGCTGTTGGCCTGTCTTCCTGTCGACCATCGTAAAAGATAGACGCGGAAGGACAGGCGGCATACATAAACCCACCATTTCAAAAGCGGGCTTTAAAACAGACCAATAATTGATTTCTCCCGGGCCTCCGATAAAGGCCAGAACTGGGAAAAGTGCTTCCTGCATCAACGGTCTTGTCACCACATTATTGCTCAGAAGTTCCGGCGTTTCTTCTGCGATCTTTAACAGCTCTGCTTCCGTCAAAACGACTTCATTGTTCTTTCCTCTATAATTCCCCTCTTCATCTCGAATCAGGAGTACTCTTTCTCCTTCAAAACTATAGAACAAGTGGGCGTCATCAATCTCACTATCAAGAAGTGTCTCATACCCTTCCTGACGGTTTTTCTGTAAGACTGCGTACACACCGCTGGCCATTTCTTTATTCTTTTTAATCATCGTACTGAAGTACGGTGTCTCAAGACGGCGGACTTCAGGGTCGTGAGCATCGATCAACACGAGACCCTCATCAGGGAAAAGATAATAAATCATTCTGGCAAAAAAGTCGCTGTACGTGTTGGATTCTTCCAATAGTCGCTCCACTTCTTTGTAAAAGTCCTGCGTATGCTCGGTTTCCTTAACCATTTTGAAAACATCTTTCAACCAGACCGAAGCTTTTTGTTGATCGATGGTAATTTCGGAAACGGAAGCCTTTGTCTCAGGGGTGTGATCGATCGTTATCTTTTCCATACCGTTTTCCTGTTTCATCATGATATGGTGAATTTCATCAAAATCATGATCCTCTCCAGCAATCCAAAAAACAGGAATCACCGGTCGCCCAAGATTTCTTTCCTTTTCCTTCGCAAGCTGTAAGACGGAAATGATTTTATGCACGGAATAGAGCGGGCCTGTAAGCAAGCCAGCCTGCTGCCCAGCGATGACGACGACACTTTCTTCATCTTTCAGCTTTTCAATGTTGGCAAACGTTTCCTCAGGAGCCTCCCACCTTCGATTCATACGATTCAGCACATCAGAAAGCTCAGCTCTTTGATACGCTTGATTCTCTATTTCAGATAACCGACGTCCCCAAGTAGATTCTTCAAACGGGTGGTGATTAAACCGATCAGCTATTTTTTCATATTCGTTTTTATAGTCACGAAACAATGTTTGTTTCGGTTCGAGTTCAATCGGATCGATACGCATCTCTATACGACTCCTTTATAGGCAATAGTTACATGATTTTATTATGTATCCTATTGTATTGTACAAAAAACCACCACAGACTTCACATTATCTGTTTGAAACCTCTAAATTCACATAAGCTCCGTATTGTGAAATTTAGAGGTTTCGAGATGTTTCCGGGGTTCGTTGCTAGGTTGAGCGTTAGGGGGGGCCGGGAAGCAATTCGCTTCCCTGTGGGGGAGTGGCGAGCTTCCCAACCACCCCATTTGATGATTGTGAGAAACCAACCCTTTTACCATGTTGGAATGTCGTCAACCATCCTATTGTTAGAAGCATAAAGCGCTCTACACCAAGCTTTCGTGCTCGAAATGATCACTGTGGATCGTTTATATTACCTCATTCATTTGAGCGTACAATCAGGCTTTCTGAGGATGGATTTCGAGACACTCCCATGTCAAAGGGGCGGAGGGGAATGGGGAGACTCCTGTGGGAAAAAAGTGCATAGTGAGACCCCACAGGACGGAGTCCGAGGAGGCTCACCGCGCTCCCACGGAAAACGACTCATTCCCCGCAGCCCCATCCACACAACAAAAGTCTCGAAACTGAGCCTTACACAATCCTTCCATATACTTTAATAATTAATGAGTAGCCTTAACATACGAAGGAGTCTTTTACATAGGTAAGCACAGCCTTTTTGATTTGGGCTGTGCTTATCCGTTCCTGATATTATTTTATGTCGGACCGAAGAATTCATGTAAAAGCCGTGTAGATGCACTAGCTGAAAAAGACTCTGGCTACCAGTCCATACGTACTCAATCCCATATAGAAAAGGATGAACAAAAGAAAACTCACGCGCCAGAATCCTTTGAGTGCTCGGAAGAGACGGACTTCTTCATTGATTTTATACTGCGCTACCATCGACATACCTAAGAGGATTAAAAGGAAGACAATAATGAACGGTAGAAAGCTGCGGTCAAACAAGACGACAAGGAGGACGTGGACCGACATAATAAAGATAGGAGCGGTATAGTTTGCTGTACGGTGCAGGGCCTTTAACTTATGCTTGCTCCATTTTCTGGCACATAGATAGAAAACCACTAGGAAAGGGAGAGGCAGAGTAAGCAGAAACGCAATCGTATAAACAATCAGATCACTCATCTTTTTCGAACCCCCCTTTCATATTCGAGTGCATGAATCGCATGCACGACGAAGTGATGGTAAGGAAGTGGGTTTTTCCCATGATCGAGGATGTAACCACAGATGCTGTCCACTTCAGTCAACCTGTTTTCGGTAATGTCCTTCAACATCGAGGAATGATTTTCTCCTGTTGTTTCAGCTATTTCCTTCACTCGCTCCCATTCTATAGAAAAGGAAAGGCCTAGTACGGAGCAAGCTTCTTCACACAACAAGCTTGCCATTTCGTTTATGGATGGATTCGTGAGGATGGAACGATTCGGTTGTGAGAATAGTGCAGTGAGAGGATTAATCACCGTGTTTATGATTAGTTTGCTCTTTAGCATAGGCTCATATTTTTCTTTAAAAACGACTGGAAAATGTGCTGTATGTAATGCCATTGAAAGAGCTTGTCCATGCATAGGTTCCATTTTTTTATAGACGGCCATTTGAATATTCCCTTTCCCTCTATGGTCGATTTCATTTGGACCTTTAGCAAGTGCACCGTGTTCAACGACGCCGACACAACTTTTCAAGCCGGATTGCGATAATTTCTCCAAATGCCCCATCCCGTTTTGAAGAAATAAGTACGGAGCGTCATCAGGAAGGTCTTGTTCGAGAAAATCATCCATCGCATGTTGTTTAATGGTAACCAACCATAAGTCATAACCTTCACTCATTTGTGTAGCTAGATGCGCATAAACGGATACAGGTTCTGTCAATTGCTCACAGATAATGCCTTCCGCTGCAAGAGTCCTTCTTTGTTCTTCCTTTTTTACGAACATATGCACTTCGTGGTGTTCACCTAAATAGGCCCCTGCCAATAATCCTATGGAACCTGCTCCTATGATTCCGATTTTCATGACTCTCTCCTCATTTCGAACTAATCTGCTTCACTATTGTAGCAGATTCCGAAACGATATTGCAGTCGATTCTTGTCCAATGTATTATTATTCATTTCATTCTGAAAATTTTTATATTATAATATGGATATAGACAGATATTTGAAAGGGGATTCTTTCATGATGACAAAAACAAGAGTTCAACCTTTATTGGTCAACTATAAGACACTCGAGGAGTTTAAACGGTTCAAAGAATACGGGAACCAGGAACTTGCGATGCTTGAGGACTTGGAAAGCAATATTGTGGAAAACGACAGTGAGTCACCATTTTACGGGGTGTATTATGGAAGCGCTTTAGTTGCTCGCATGAGTTTATATCGAGTCAAAGCGAAGTATGACCACTATTTCGATCCCTCCCAGGACTATCTGGAACTGTGGAAGCTCGAGGTTCTTCCGGATTATCGCGGGCTTGGCTATGGAAAAGCACTGGTGGATTTCGCTAAAAGCTTTGATTTACCGATTAAGACGAATCCTAGAATCAATTCTCACGGTTTTTGGGAGAAAATGGGCTTTCAGAAAGCGCATTATGATGTCGAACGTGACCTCGGGGAAAATCCACTGATCTGGATGCCTTCAGGGGTGGAGGAAAGAGATGTAAACGCATAAAACATGAATGAGGCCGCTACACAATGTTGTAGGGGCCTTTGTTTATGATCGTAAATAATATGAATGGCAGGTGAAACGACGGTTCAAACACCACTCTCACTTTTTCTTTTTTCTCTTACCCAATGGACAAGTTTATCCATTTCATTCCACGCTGCTTCCCACTGCTTTAATTCTTCTCTAAGCTTCTCATTATCTTCGTTGAGTTTTTTTAGCTGGGTTTCTAAATTCTCTTTCCCAAAATCTTCAAACTGCTTGGTTCTCATTTCTTTTAGAAACGAGATGGCAGCATCCAAAGACATCGGTGTATCGTCAGAAGACTTGGAGGATGAATAAATCGTCCGTGTGGCTTTACGGCTGTTTTTCGCTTCCTGGATCTCTTTTTGATATTCTTTCCTTACAGTCGCATTCCATCTGAATCCGCATGCAGCAGGTGTTCTGTGCAATTGTTCAGCCACTTCCTGGAAGGCTTCGAGCTGGGTCTTCCCTTCACGAATATGCTTCAAAACCGTTGTAGCCAATAACAGATCTTCCTCGTCCTTCCAGGCATCTTGTCTTGGGGCATCCATAGCATCCCTCCTCTATCGTTTGCTTATAGTTATGCAGGAGGAATGATTGATAGAATCGCATTTCTCATCTTTTTCTCTTAGCTTCGAAGTTCCGCACCGCTTGTTTATGCTCATCCGATTCCCATAGCAGGGAACATTGCCTGACTTCACGCTCCATACGTTCCGAGAGCGTTTGGAAATCCATGTGATCCATATACTGCTGCTTAAATATTTTCATTTGTTCAGGAGTTTTGTTTAGAAAAGATGAGAAAATATCTTCCCCGCAGTTTACTGTAATCATCTTATGTAACCAACCGATTCGATAGACTTGATTCGCTGTGTACATGTCAGCATCCATTAGCCAATGGGCTGCGACATCACTTTTCACCCGTTGATATAGAAGTGTGCCTCCTCCCCATCCAGGGATTATGCCCAAGTTCGCTTGGACGAAACCAAAGGAAGCGTCCTCTGTTCCATACCTAAAATCACAGGCTGTAGCAATTTCACACCCACCGCCTCTTGCTTGTCCGTTTAGTACGGCAATTGTAGGCACTGGAAAAGTGGCTAGTTCATACAGGACTTCCTTCATAGGGTGCAACTTCGCGTAGGCTTGTGCAGCATTCATTTCCCCATGAAGTTCACTCAAGTCTCCCCCGGCGCAGAAGGCGCGATCCCCTGCCCCTGTGACGACAAGAAACTTAAGGTTTTCCTTCTTTAAGTCTATGACTGCTTGATAAAATTCCTTCGTCATTTGTTTTGATATCGCGTTCATCTTTTCTGGACGGTTCAGGGTTAGTACCGCATACCCCTCTTTTTTCTCTACTAGAATTAATTGTGACACTCTCTCCACCCCTTCCAATACTAATGTACCAGAAATCTATAGAATTTGTTCAACTATATGGCAGGATTGTGTAAGACTTGATTTCGAGACTTTTGCTGGAGTTTAGAGACTCCGGGAAAAGGTTCGCTTTCCGTGGGCGAGTGATGAGCCTCCTCGAGCCAACGCTCTGCGGGGTCTCATCTACCACGCACTTCCCACAGGAGTCTCACCGTTTCCCCTCCGTCCCTTTACCAAATGAGGTTCTCGAAATCCCTCTTATAGTAACCTGCCTAGTTGTGTTGTGAAATCCTGCTTAATATGTGTCGGTATAGGATTCTTAACCATAAAAGCTCTTATTACTGGAAGGTAGTTTCGAGAATCTCTTCCGGCAAGTGGGCGGAGGGGAATGGCGAGACTCCTGCGGGAAAAAAATGCATGGTGAGACCCCACAGGAGGCAGTCCGGGGAGGCTCACCGCGCTCCCGCGGAAAGCGAGCTATTCCCCGCAGCCCCCATCCACTCAACAAACATCTCGAAACTGAGTCTTTAAGAATAGGGATCGTTAGTGGAAGAGTTTGTGGGCATAAAAAAAGGCCTGACAGATGTCAGACCTTTCTTTGATAAACTTAGTCGTTTACCACTTGTTTTCCATTATATTGTCCACAAGATTTGCAAACATGGTGTGGTTTTGAGTACTCGCCACAGTTATCACACTGAACCATTCCAGGTGCGTGAAGTTTCTTGTGAGTACGACGTTGGTTTTTGACTTTCTTAGACGTTTTACGCTTAGGTACTGCCATGTTGTACACCTCCTTTAAGGGATTTCTGAGAACCATAACATATTGTTTTACTCGTTCTCTTCTTCATTTAATAATGATTGCAGTTTAGCCATTCGAGGATCCACTTTCTTTTCCTCTGGTTCCTCTGTAACCACCTGCCAGCCCTTCCCTTCCTGGGGGGCTGCTTCATGAGCCTCATCATCATTGGAAAAAACGCGAGTCGGAATCTCCAACTGTACATTTTCCTTGATATAAGGCGTTAAGTCAAGCACTTCTCCATTCACGGAATGAACTTCAGAGTCATCTTCTTCTGTATGGTACGGTGACAGATTAAATGCCTCCAGAGCATCAATGTGAAATGGATAAGTCACATCAACTAACGTTCGGGCACAAGGCAACACCATTTCTCCATCAATCGAAAAAGTTACCGTTATATCATTTCCTCGAGTCATTGCTTGACCTTTGACATGAACAGGGGAAATCCTGCGAATGTCATTGTTCAGTTGTTCTAATTCGCGAATATCTACGTCATCCTCAAAGTAGAAAGGCTCGTCACCTGACTGTTTGAGTTTTTGTAGAGGAAATTTCATAGTTATCACCTCATGGCAACAAGAGTTATTGTAAAAGGATTTCGCTGATTTGTCAATATTTTTTCTTTACAGCATATCCTTATTCTCGTGCGGTTTTAGTAAGATTCTCATATTTCACGGTCAGGAATGCGAAATTTCCATAGTATCATGATAAAATAAACCAAACACTTGTTCAATAGTAAAGAATCGGATGGGAGGATCTTTTGTGAAATCATGTGGAGTAGTTGTTGAATATAATCCTTTTCATAACGGACATCTTTATCATTTGGAAGAATCGAAAAAACATGCAGAAGCCGATTGTATGATCGCCATCATGAGCGGGAATTTTTTGCAGCGTGGAGAGCCTGCCATCATTGATAAATGGCACCGGACTAAAGCCGCTCTTCATGGTGGTGCGGACCTTGTGCTTGAGCTCCCTTTTCTTTATGCGGTTCAACATAGCGACTATTTCAGCCAGGGCGCCATCCAGACACTTGCGGAAGTCGGGGTGGACAGTATATGTTTTGGTAGTGAAAACGGCAGGATTACGGCGTTCACAGAGGCGTTTGAGCATATGAACAAACACCAGGAAGAGTATGATGTGACCGTGAGAAGTTATTTAAATGAAGGATATGCCTATCCAGAGGCATCTCGCCTTGGATATGAATCCATTGCTTTCCCCTCAGGTTCCATTGACCTCACCCAACCGAATAACATCCTTGGTTATAGTTACGTAAAACAAATTCTTACTTATGCTCCTCATATCGAACCACTGACCGTCTTACGGAAAAATAATCACTACCATGATGAAGAGATCCATGGAACGATCGCAAGTGCTACAAGTATTCGGAAAGAACTGTTTGAAGAAAAAAGGATATCAGAAAAGGCTGAACGTTCGCTCCCCCCTTCTACTACCGAGGTTTTACATCAGTACAAGGACAGCCATGGCATTTGGCACCAGTGGGAAGCTTATTTTCATTTGCTTCAATATAAGATCATGACGATGGAGGAAAGTACCCTTCGTTGTTTTCATGGAGTCGACGAAGGTTTGGAATATCGTCTGAAAAGGACCATTAAAGAAGCTGCAACTTTCCATCAGTTTATTTCATCATTGAAAACGAAGAGGTACACGTGGACACGACTCCAGCGAACGCTTGCCCATATCCTTGTAGGAACTGACAAACAAGAGACCCGCGTTCTTTTAAGAGAAACACCGCCTCCTTATGCAAGGATCCTCGGCATGTCAGACGTAGGAAAAAAATATTTACGCTCGGTAAAAAAAGAAGCCTCCATACCGCTCATCACCCAACCTCAGCAGCTGGATCATGAAATGTTGGGCTTGGAAGCTAGAGCCGCTGCCGCTTATTACAGTGTGTTGACACCTGAGCTCAGAGTGGATCAACTGAAGCGGGAATACGGTCCGCCTGTGATTCATTCTTGAACTTAGGAACACTTAAATGCGCCAATGCCGTGATTTTCCACGGACATTTAGAAGATACCACAATGAAAGGTCACTGGATAGTATTTACAATCTCTAAAAAAACAGCCGCTCCTCTATCGGAACGGCTGTTTTTCTTATGTTTCCTTCTTCGGTTCTAAGTCTTGCAGATAGTTTAACGCATCTTGAAACGTGTCCACAGGAACGACTTTCATGTCTGTATCGATTTTTTCTGCCGTTTCTTTGGCTATTTGATAGTTGGATCCATCTCTTCCCTCTTCATTCGGAGCAAAGAAAACTTCAGCACCGTGATCGGAAGCGGCCACCACTTTTTTATCAATGCCCCCGATTCGACCTACCTGTCCTTCATAATTGATTTCTCCGGTCCCTGCAATTTCATAACCTTTTGTGATATCCGGTTCTGTTAATTGATCATAAATTTCAAGCGAAAACATCAGTCCGGCACTCGGTCCTCCGATTTCACCACTTTTCACATTCACTTTCGGATTCACATCCACCGTTCGGTCGGTCACAAGTGAAATACCGACACCGACTTTGTCTGGGTTATCAGGGAAAGGAGCAAGTTCAAGTTCCCGTTCGATTGTTTCCTCACCTCTTACAATGGTGAGCATCACAGACTCCCCTTCACCCTTGTTGCTCACATAATCGATCAGGTCATTTGTCTCTTGAATGTCCTGTCCATCGACCTTCACAATCTGATCGCCCGTCTCTAAAATCTCTTCGGCAGGCATGCCTTCGATTACGTTCATGACATAAACGCCTTCGTAGTTGATGTCAATTTCTTTACCTGCTGCTTGATAGGCGACGACTTTGGAGGCTTCTTGAGAAGATTCCATCATTTGTAGCTGGGCATGGAAATACTCTTCCTCCGATACCCCTTCCGGACGAATGTCTTCTAACGGATAGATTTGATGGAATGGACGTACCTGAGCAAGGACCCATTGGATGGGTGTCGCTTGTCCACCACGTACGGTTACAAGGTGCATGTCCCCTTCACTGTCGAAACCGCCTTCGACTTCGACAATGTCATTCAGCGCATCCGCTGTTCCCGGCTTATAAATATAATAAGGGAGGCGGAAGGCCCCCAAAAATGCTACGATAAGTATGGTTATAATTCCGGTGATAATCAGTCTACGATTTGCTCTCATTCGTCATTTGACTCCTTCCACGCAGCGAGCTTTTTCTTTATATCTTCTATGCGATCTTCCGCTGCTTTCTCCCCCGCCTCTACAATTTCCTGGATCTTCGTAAAAGCCCGGGAGCTGAACTTGGATACATCCGGCTTGATCATCACATCGGCATCAGAGGATACGCCAATGGCCGTAACCAATTCATCCTGCATAATATCGATGCTCTGTGTGATGACATCATAGATGGAATTAATGTTTGGATCGGAATCAAAATGAGCACAATCCACAGCAATAATGAATGCTGCCCCCATATCTTTCACCACAGAGACAGGCACACGATCAATGACTCCTCCATCAATATAAAGACGGTCGTCGATTTTTTCAGGAACGAAGATACCGGGAATCGCAATGCTTGCTCGAACCGCTTCACTTGCAGGACCTGTGGTGAAGATTTTTTTCTCACCGGCATACAAGTCCGTTGCGATAATGGACATCGGCGTTTGAAAATCTTCGATGTTCTTTCCGAACGTGAAGAGGCGGATGTATTCCTTAATTCTTTTCCCTTGCACAAATCCCATTTTAGGGACGGTGAAATCCAAATAATACTTTCGTTTAAACGTAAAGGCGAGTTTATACATATCTTCAATTCTTTGTCCGGCAGCAAAAAAAGAGCCGACGAGCGCCCCCATGCTGCTTCCTGCAATGAAATCAACGGGAATATCATGTTCACGAAGGACCTTCAGAACACCCAAGTGTGCAAAACCACGCGCCCCTCCAGAACCTAAAGCCAATCCGATCTTTGGTCTCGCCACTCGTCATTCCTCCTTCATCCATGTGGTTTATTTTATGGAATAAACCATTCCCTTATGAGCGTACACATGGAATATAGACAAACTGTGAGCACGCGTCGAAATCTATACCCATTCTACTATTCCTATGATGAGAAGTACAGAAAACAGCCATGTCTAAGGAGGCGTTCTCGATTTCCAAATTGAAAACCATCGCATTGACGCTGCTCGCTTCGGCGCTTGCGGTTTCCTTGATTTTATATCCACGTGATGCCCTGTCCGCTAGTCTCAGAGGACTTGATCTTTGGTGGGAAATCGTCTTCCCTTCCCTGCTACCCTTTTTTATAACCGCAGAATTTTTAATCGGCTTCGGTGTTGTACACGGGCTGGGTGCCCTTAGTGAACGTTTCATGAGACCGTTGTTCAATGTGCCCGGCTGTGGCGGGTTCGTTTGGGTAATGGGAATGGCAAGCGGCTATCCATCAGGAGCGAAATGGACCGCGGACCTGCGCAAGAAAGGACAAGTGACACGTGCCGAAGCTGAGAGGCTTGTAGCTTTCACAAACGCTTCCAGTCCGCTTTTCATTTTCGGGGCGATCGCTGTAGGATTTTTTCACGATGCAAGCCTTGGCATTCTCATTGCCATTGCCCATTACGGTGGGAATTTTCTAGTGGGCATTGGCATGCGCTTTTATAAGAGGAATGATCAGGAACGAAGCATGGACCGAGCTTCTGCTTCTTGGAGAGATGCGTTCAGTAAGATGCACCAATCCCGGCTGGAGGATGGGCGGACGTTGGGGAAATTGATGGGGGATGCAGTCACACGATCTGTGGACACGCTTCTTATGGTCGGTGGTTTTATCATGCTTTTCTCCGTCCTCACGGAATTGTTAAAGCAAACGGGAGCCATCCATATTTTTTCGCACCTGCTCTTTTATACAGGACTGCCGGAAACTTTCCATGTGCCTTTTACAGCGGGGATGTTGGAGTTGACGACAGGAATCGGTGCGATCACAGAAACCCATGAACCTTTGCTCGCGCAGCTTTTAATCGTCAGTTTTATTCTCGGTTTTCATGGATTTTCGATCCAGGCCCAAATTGCAAGCATCCTCGCTGAAACGGACATTCGTTTCAAACCGTATGCACTAGCTAGGATCGCTCATGGCATTGTCGCCGCAGCTCTGATTTATGTGTTGTACTTTGTTTACCGTCCCTTTCAACAGCAAAGCATGCCGACCTGGAATCCGAATGAAAACTTCACGACTCCTATTCTTGAATTTTTTAATCATTATGGACCGCCGATTACATTGCTTATGATTATGCTCATGATCGCGGTGAAATGGAACAGTGAGCGGAAAGCAAAAAAACGATCCCTACGCGTATAATCCGTAGAGATCGTTTTTTTTGTTATCGTCATTAAAATTTTTCTGAAAGAGCTTTTTCTACAGGCGGAGGGACAAGGTCACTGATGTTCGCTCGGTATTTCGCCACCTCTTTGACGATGCTTGAACTCAAGAAAGAGTATTGATTGTTTGTCATCACGAAAAACGTTTCAATATCTTCGTTCAGCTTCCGGTTCATGGATGTGATCTGCATTTCATATTCAAAATCACTCACGGCCCTCAACCCTCGAATAATGGCATGCGCCCCTTTTTCCTCAGCATAATCCATTAAAAGACCACTGCAGGCGTCCACCGAAACATTGTCGATATCTTTGGTTACTTCTTCCAACAATTTTGTACGTTCATTAACATCGAATAGAGGGGCCTTACTCTGGTTGTTAAAGACAGCCACGATGACGTGGTCAAAGACCTTGGCCCCTCTTCGAATAATATCCAAATGTCCATATGTAACGGGATCGAAACTTCCCGGGCAAATCGCAATACGTGTCATACCCTTCTCTCCTTACTCAAAAATCGATACACCAATATTACTTCCGTAATGATCGGTTTTCATACGTTTCAGACGCCCTACTTCTTCAGGTATTTCTTCTGAAGCATCGTGCTCACAAACGATGGTCGCCTCTTCTCCGACCAAATCAAATTCTAAAAGCGCTTCCATTAAGTCCTGATAAGAAAACTTCTTATAGGGTGGATCCAGGAAAATATAATCGAACGTCAATCCTCGTTTACCAGCCGCCTTAATCGCGCGCATGGCATCGGTTTTAAATACTTCTGTACGCTCATTGATATCGAGCGTTTTTATATTTTCATAAATGGTTTGGATCGCTTTTTGCTGTTGATCGACGAACACACAAGATTCCACGCCGCGGCTCAAAGCTTCGATCCCGAGACCACCGCTCCCAGCAAACAAATCCAAAGCTTTTCCACCTTCGAAAAAAGGTCCAATACCATGAAAGACCGCTTCTTTCACCTTATCTGTCGTCGGTCTGGTTTTATGTGTAGGGACAGATTTCAACGGACGTCCCTTAAATTCACCAGCAATCACTCGCATCCTGTACACCTCACTTGTCATCATTCCCCATAATCCTACCACAAAACAGACGTCGCAGGGAAGTTCTAAAGCGGAAGTGCCTTGGGCAGCCCCGACAAGCTTAAGAACAAATGTGCAGTGAAGCGTTTTTCTTCACGGAACATTTGGGCTTAAGACCTCGAGGGGCTAGGCACTGGAGCTGGATGGGACAGGGTGTGGAAGTGCCCGAAGTGCCCTGATCAAAATGAAGTTCAGCTAAGTACGCGACGTCCTGTCGCAACGCTGAACGACCCCACTTCCTGTGGGGTCAAGCATAAGCAAAGCTGCGGAGTGGGTGTCTTTTCCCACAGAGCAGAATTGCTTATGTCTCGAGTGTCTGGGCACTGGAACCGAATTAATAGGGTGTGGAGAGTTGTCGGACGACCAAGCAAACGTAGAATTTTGCACATTTTTTTATTTCAAGTGAATAAGCTGGTTCAGCAACGTACATACTAGCACTTGAAGCGGATGATACTGCTTCTGAAAACGGAGAAGGCTTACATCCCCATAAGCTCTTCCTCCGGTTTCTCCTCTCCCTTTACTTTTTTGTTTCATCTCTGATGATTCAGAAAAGCGGGGTCGCCCGTCATGGGCGACCCTATTTTTTTTGCTCGAAATCAGATCCAGTCGTAAGATTTATATCAACTAACTCCTGAAGATCATGCCAATTTATAAACGGAGAATCTTCTACCATGACCAATACTTTCTGCCCCATCCCAAAGCTTTCATTATTGACAATAAACGTCGGTTGATCGACATAAAAGCGATACTCCTTCCCTGGAACCTCTAAAAGATAGACCTTGCTTTTCTCAATTTCCGTAAGTTTATAATTGAGGACACGGCTGAGATCAGGTAATGCAAGATACGGTGACCCATGATAGTGAACGATACGATCTGATACAAGCTGACCATGATTAAACACATGCCGACTTTCAACGAAGTAAAGATTATCTTCTGTAGGGGCCTCGTAGTTTCGGAAAAAGGATGTTTCTGCTCCAAAAACGGTGGACAATGCTTCATCAAGGTACACCCCTAAATCTTTTATGTTTTCAGCTTGTAACAGACGTTCTTTCCACATCATGAGCTCATCTTTTGTTAGCGAGGCTGCTACTTCACTCGCCATCAATGAATTATTTCTTGTGAAAATATTTTTGACAACCTTTAACTCCCATGGGTTTGCTTCTGCAGTAACTTTTCTCAAATGGTCTACAACATACTCCGCTTGCAGTTCCTCTATGTCTCTTCCTTCAACCTTCATATGGTTGGAGGAAACTTTTGTAACTGACTGATCTAGCTGAATCAGAACAGGACCCATCCCCTCCAGGAAGTTTTGTATCTCCTGTTTGACTGAAGCCGCAAGCTCCGTTCCGGCTTCATATGTAACGATACTATTTCCTACGTGCCATAAGGAGGCTTCACCTTTCCTTGCCATAGGTAGCGGTTCATTTATTGATGGAAACTTATAATAATGGAGATTTTCCATTTGGATATCGCTTTGTTTTTTAGAAGGAACGAGCCATGGGTCTTTCACCTCATCAAAGTCTTGAATCGTGAGTGAAAAGGTTGAATGCATCACTCGATCGTCTTTCTTCAATTTAATCATCCAATCATTGATGACCTCATTCTCAGGCATAGGCATTGTATAATCCACAAAAACTTCCCCTTCCATTTCTAAAATCATTTCAGGGTTTTTTTGATTGGTTATGCGACACGGTGACTCTTTTTGTGAACATACGATTTCGGTTGCTTTTTCCGGAATCTCCAACGTGTAGATTCCTGCTTTTACTTGTTCATATGTATAGGCAAAATGCAACTGATTTTCTTTGACAGTCATGGAAATTTCCAAATCTTGTAACTTGCTGACTTTTTCGCTACCCGCTTCTGCTCGGTCCCATTGATAAAGGAGCATGAGGGTGGACACACTGAAAAGTAAAATGAGCGGTATCCATATGCGCTTCATCCTGCTCCCCTCCTTTTCCAATTTACATGCACAAAGTTTCGTGCTACCTTTAATTTGATTGTTTAATAGACTGCTCTTTTATATCTCAATGTTTATTCTAGATAAGCTCACAATTGTGGAAGACTCAGTTTCGAGATGTTTGTTGGAGTGTAGGCGCTCCGGGAAAAGGTTCGCTTTCCATGGGGCGGGCGGTGAGCCTCCTCGGACTTCGTCCTGCAGGGTCTCACTTGTCCCACACGTCCCATAGGAGTCTCACCGTTTCCCTCAGCCCCTTGACCGAATAAGTGACTCGAAACTACTCCCAGAATAAGCAGCTTTCGAGCGTAACAGAAGTTTGTGGCCACTCTAAAAATAGCAGTACTTGTATTCTAAAGCTTGCTATAGAGCACTTTTCACCTAGAGCGCAGTTGTTTTGGAAGATGCTCTTAATGTATATGTGGGTTCGTTTCTCCCCCACATCGAATGGGGTGGTTGGGAAGGTGCGAGACTCCCGTGGGAGAAGGAGATAGGCTAGATCCCGCAGGACGCAGTCCGAGGAAGCTCGGCGCTCCCCCACAGGAAAGCGAGTAGCTTCCCAACCAACCCGTGCGCCCAGTATGGCAACGAACCCTGAACACATCTTGAAACTGAGTTTTCAAGAATCCTGCCTTATACTTGAATAACTAATAATCAATGAGTATCAGAGCTGATTAGAAAGGATGTACATATCTATGATACAAAAATTCATCGAACTTGGCGAAGGGTATGCCGATATTTATGAACTGGTTGACCTCGGAACACGGATGCCTGAACGCATTCAGCATGCGATCGCTTTCTACAGTGAAAAAAACGGCGAGCCGGTCGCTTCTCTGTCTTTAGTGATGAAACCTGCGCATAACGATAAATTCCAGCCGATCTATATTTGCAGGGAAGGTATCCCCAACCCGCACGAAAAGCCAAATCAACGCTTTGAGATGTATAAAGAAATGGTGGAGCAGGCAGGAAAAGAAGTCGCGGAATTCACCATCAAACCTTCCAACCTTTTTCCTGAAACCGAGCTTTTTTACCAGCATTTAATTGGCATTCTTCGGATGAATAAATTTATCGCCCCATTAAGCTGAGGTCTTAATCATGAACCCGACAGCGTCCAAAAAAAAGCGCCCGCTTCTTAAGCGGACGCTTTTTTGGTACATTCAGATGCCCATCTTGTAATCATACTGTTTGGCTTTATCAGGCTTTGCTCCTTCGTATTCTGTGCGAACATCCGGTTTATAGGAAGGCACAACACGGGAAACGAATGGTAAGCGTTCGAGCTTTTCCATTTTGTACTCGACATCTTCCTGGTTCACATACAATAAGGCATACTTCATTTTTTTAGATGCGTGAATCAGATGGCCATGTTTCTTGATCTGTCTGATGTTTTTCATATGTTGAAAATATACGATTAGTCCTTGTCGTTTCGTTCGGATCATTGTTTGACTCTACTCCCCATCGAACATAATAGATTAACGTCAGTTTACCAAATATCCCCGCTTACGGCAATGAGGAGGTTGGTGTTCATGCTCACAGACCATGAACGGGCATCGCTTGTTTTTGAAGAGCTTTTACAGAAATCGGACAAACTCGCTCATGTGTTATTAAAAAAAATCGCTGGAATTCCTTTTGTCTATTTGCGCCCGGAAGAAGGAACAACAAAGAAAGATGTGGAAGAAACGTTAAAATGGTGTGCATCAAAAGCGATGAAAGGAAAACGCCTGACCCTTGCGATGAGCTACGTACGCAAGAATCAGGCGCTCTATGTTTATCGTGTCCGCTTTTTAGTTCCCCAGCGCAAAATGTTTTGCTGTGGGAACTTATGCGACGACTGTATTCGTTTTACGGATCCTTAAGAAGCACAACCACAGCTGCCGCCGCTTCCGCATCCACCACTGCATCCAGTATCGGTAAGCGCCATGCCGTTTTTCGGCACTTTGATTTGCTCGCTTACACTAAAGGCTACACTTTCGCTGATCTCATCCAGAAGCTTTTGGATATTGCGTTCAGCTTTTTTGAAGTGGGCTACCGTCTCATGCATATCCATCTCTCTTTTTACGGAGCGGACTTTTTTCATGATGGTATTGTAATCGGGATGATATCGGCCGAAACGCTGCACGTCCTCATAGTGTTCTTTCATATCTGCAAAGTTTTTTATGAGTCTTTGCGCCTCTTTATCATTCTCAAGAGCGTTCTTAGCCTCCTGGTATTCTTGCATGGTCTCTGAATGCATGACCATCTGCCCAATCGATTCCGAGTGGTCCAGCAGATCGACAATTTCCATTGTAGCTAGCATAGTACATGTCCACCTCCATCTTCTATCTTATCAAATAGGAAAGCAGATGGAAATGAAAGATCTATTTTAAAGATCTTTTCCATCTGCCCTGATTTTAGTAATAAGGGTATTCCATTTCCTTCTGATTTTTTCCAGATTCTTTCTTGACGTTTGTGATCAGCTGTTGAAATTGACCGATCGCTCCGTTCAGTTCATCGATTTGTCTTGAAACCTCTTCCCAATTGATATCTTCCATCAAGCCACCCAGCTGTTTGATCCAGTCCATCTTCGCTGCAGGGCTTTCCTTTTTTTCAGATGGCAGGGAATCCCAAAAAGGGTCATCTTCGCCGAGGATCATATATTTCTCATAATAACTTTGAATCAATTTATGATTTTTCCTCAACTGTCCCTTCACTTTCGGGTGTTTGTTGACAAAGGCTTTGAACTGCTGAACGCTCGGGTGCAATTCATTTGTACTCATACCTTCTACACCTCACTGTAAGAACTACAGTATAGCCTATGCAGAAAAAAAACGGGCGTTCATGGGACAGTTAAGAAATTCTGTGTATAATACCGCCCGTGAACGCCGACACCGAGGTGTGTGTATTGAGGGTCAAGGAGGGCTTTTCTGTGACCTGGACTATTCAACCAACCATGGACCGCGGCAGTCGCGTCTACATATTGGGAGGCAATGTTTTCCCCAGCTCTCACATATAAAATCTCCCCCAGGCGCTCTTTCAAACCGTCTCCATTCTGGGAATAATGAGAAAAATAATTGTTTTGCTTCATATCCCGGCTATGGGCATAGGCCACAAAAGAGGCTTCTTCGTGCTCCAACAGAGGTCCGGCATCATGGAGAGCACGGACGCCGTTCGTCATAGATAAGATTTGAGCTTCCATTCCATCTTCAATTTTGCCCCATGCCTTCTCGTCCAAAATCTCTTGAAGAGGTAGATTACCGCGATAAACGACTTTGTAGGGTTGATGCTTGAGAAGAATATCATTCCTTAACATCCGAATCGCAAAAATTTCATTGGTTACGTTGTCAAAGTATAATTGCGCCGTCCAGCGATCACCTAGTGAGATCACAGGTCTCTCTGCGACATCCTTTTCGGTCAGCTTCAGGGTGTACGCCCCTTCACTATCCAACCGGTAGGAAGATTCAAAGGGATAAGACTCGGCTACCTCTTCGTAAGAATCATGAACACGAACGGGCCCCTGGTCTTTTTTGAACAATACCCCTGTCACCACTTCTCTGTCCTGTATGCCAAACTGCATCTCGATTTCCT
The DNA here is from genome assembly GCF_009856415.1 of Halobacillus litoralis. Lineage (GTDB taxonomy): Bacteria > Bacillota > Bacilli > Bacillales > Halobacillaceae > Halobacillus > Halobacillus litoralis_C. The sequence goes on from NZ_WMEZ01000001.1 coordinate 947,898, forward strand.
CTTCAGATCCATAAACCCACCAGTCGTATCCATATTCACTAGGGTCTTTTCTCAGCGGTTCCCCCATTTCCTCCAATAATGCTTTGGAGGATAACCCACGAAAAGAGAAGAAGTCCGCTTTATTTTCAGCTTGGGGTTGGCCTACGGTTTCTATGGTCGGTGCTGAAAACTCTTCGACTATTTGTTCTTCTATAGGAGGATTCAACAAGAGGAACAAACCAGCGAAAAAAAGAATAACCAAACATAAGATCACGGATTTTTTCATCATATCGGACTCCTCATCAAAGACCATTTTATTTTATGTATAAGCGAATCGGTTGGAGGCTATGATTAGAAAGAGCTGATTGAATCCCATAAAACGAAAAGAGCCTGCTCCCATAGAAGCAGGCCCATGTAATTAGTGAAGCTCAGGACGCTCCGAGATATCCTGCAATGCAACACCTGCTGCATGGTCGGACATTTCTTCTGTCGATAAGTCACCAAGAGAAAGGATGCCGGACAGTTTCCCGTTTTCAACAACAGGTAGACGACGTACCTGGTGCTCGGCCATGATTCTGCTCGCCTCTTCAAGGGAACAATCTGGTGTACAACTGTACATGCGATCACTCATTACTTGTTGAATCGGTGTAGAATCAGTTTTTTTCGCTGCATACCCACGAATGACTAGGTCACGGTCTGTCACCATACCCATGAGGTTGCCTTGATCGTCACAGACAGGAATAGCTCCGACATTCTTTTCTTTCATCATAGAAGCTGCGTCACTCAACTGGTCATTCGTATGACAGATGGAGACATCGCTTGTCATGATATCTTTTACACTTTTCATGAAAGATCCTCCTCATTAATCATGATCAATGCTTATTGTCCCCTTTTTACCGAATTTATTACATGCATCCGGTTTCCTTTTATAGTATAATGAGAACGTAATCACAGATATTAAACATAGGGCAGGACGTTTGTCATGCCAAAATTGCAAGCATTACCTTTTCATACTAAAATGAGGTAAGATACATAACAATTGCGAGGTGGAACAAATGAAATTAGAAGGTACTGGGATTGAAGGTCTCGTCGTTGACTACAAGCCACTGACAGAAATTATGGAAAGAAATGGATTTATCCTCGGAGGATCCTGGGATTATGAGCGTGTCACATACGATTATAAAATACCCGCTCCAGAAAAAAATATCACCTATTATATTCGCATCCAGGGTTTTGCCCTTGAAGGGGATGTAGATAAAGGAGATGCTGTGGTTCGTTTAATGAAACCGCTTCTAGGCCGACACTATTACCCACACGGTGTAGAATATGGCCACCAGGAAGGGTTTACAGACAGCATCATTTCGAAAGCGAAATCATTGGTTTCGAAAGTTGTGGAACCAGCGAAGAGGTACCACAGCCAAGTTCCGGAACATGTCGTACTGGACAAGCTGAAAAAATGGGCGGAAGAGAACGAAAACCAGGAAGTCCTGAAGAAAGTGGAAGAATTGTCTTCAGATTCCGATCGCCGTATATAATCATTCATCCATATTAGCAGGATGAACAACAGTCGCACATCATTGTATGGTGAGCGACTTTTTTAAAAGGAAGTAAAGAGTGAACTCAAGATTGGTCTATGGGGGAAAGGAGACTTATACATAAATTGTTCCGTTATCTATCAAAAAAACAGTGGATTTTAATTCTAATATCCGCTCTACTCATCATTGCAGGGTATTTCATTTTACCTGTCTCTATTCCATTAATATTAGCTTTCGTTACGGCCCTATTCTTAAATCCAGCGGTAAGGTTCATCCAGTTTAAGTTCCGTATCAACCGAAAAATGTCCGTGACGATAGTTTTCTTATTGTTCCTTGTGTTTCTTGGACTTTTGGGAACATTTGCTGTGACCCGTGCCGTCACCCAAATCGTACAACTGGCAGACAACGCCCCACAGTACATCAATCAAATCAATAATGTGCTGCTGGATTGGGAAGATCACATGGCCAGTTTTTCACAATCGATGCCGAAAGAATTTGTCGATAAAGTGACAGCAGAAATGATGAATGCCATCGATCGGACGACGACAGCCATTTCTGAAAAGCTTCAGCTGTCCAACATAGCCGCAGCTGCTGCTAAAATACCGGAACTGCTCGTCAGTTTTCTCGTTTATTTAATCGCCTTGTTCTTGTTCATGCTTGAACTACCACGATTGCGAGATAAAATGCACGATCAGTTCACTGAAGCCACTTCTGAAAAAGTGAAATTCATGAACGCGCGTCTTTCCTATGTCGTGTTCGGATTTTTAAAAGCACAGTTTCTCGTCAGTATTATCATTTTCGTCGTATCATTGATCGGTTTATTATGGATCGCACCAGATGTCGCTATAATCATGTCGCTGATTATTTGGGCGATTGATTTCATCCCCATTATCGGTTCCATCGTCATCCTCGGCCCATGGTCTGTGTATATGCTTATTGTAGGGGACATTACGATTGGGACAAAGCTTGGTTTGCTGGCGATCGTCCTGCTTGCCATTCGGAGAACTGTCGAACCGAAAGTTATGGGACGACACATCGGGTTGTCCCCACTTGCCACGTTGATCGCCATGTACTTAGGTTTACAACTGATCGGACTCCTCGGTTTCATTCTTGGGCCGTTGGTTGTCATTGCTTTCAACTCTGCAAAAGAAGCGGGCATCATTCGATGGAACTACAAACTATAAGAAAGAAAAAACCTGAAGCAACGCTTCAGGTTTTTATAATTCTTTATTCATCGTATTTTCTTTTTGATAGATTTTTTTCTCCTTCTTAAATACAAGGATATCCATGCTTCTCCCTGTATGGTTAAATCCGTTATTAATCAGCACTTTTTGTGAAGGGATATTATCTTTATCACACTGGGCTTCAATCCCCTCGACTTCCGCATGCGTAAAGGCCCATTCACATAGCGTTTGAACAGCTTCTGAAGCATAACCGTAATTCCTTTCGGAAGCAACTACATGATAGCCGATCTCGACATTGCCTTCACTGTCAGGTTTGCCTTTGAATCCGATATCCCCAAGCACATGCTCACCTGCCGAATCAATCATGACCCATGGACCAAATCCCAATTCATCAGAATCGTTCTCCAAACGTTCCGCATACATGGGCATAAGTGCTTTTAAGCCATCATGAGGCCAGTTTTTATTCCAAGGTAGTTGGAACTTGTAATAAAATGCGAGCGAATTCTTCATCAATGTTTGTGCAAGGTCTAAGGTAATCGGGAATAGCTGTAATCTCTCTGTCTTCAATTCCATTGTGGGTCATCCCTTTCCTGTTTTTATGTATATGGAAATTTATGCATCCATACACTGTTTCCCTTTACCAACACAAGATAAACCAAAAACAACGAATCGTAGATCAACGATTCGTTGTTTTTCTTTACGTCCCTAATATAGCTTTGATCATACTGGTCGTCGTACCACCATCATAGATAATGTATAACAGCATATAGACGGCAACACCCGTTACAGCTGTACAAAACCAGATGATACTCGTCACCGGACCAATTTTCCTATGTTTCTTAATTTTACGTTTAAAAGCGAATGTCAACGTCACTAGCCCGAACACGGCCCCGACCGTTGCAAGTAAAATATGAAAGATCAAGAAGATCGTATAGAAGATCTTCACATCATCCGGTCCTCCAAAGCTGGTGTTCCCGACAAAGATCGTACGACTTAAATAAATAATGAAAAAAGTCAGAGCACTGATGGCAGCTGCAATCATCACTTTCCGATGCGAGCTTCTTTTATTTTTTACAATCAGTACCCAACCGATCGCGACGAGTACAGCACTTAAGACAATGAAGAATGTACTCAATGTCGGCAATAACGGCATACTTCCACCTCTTCCCCTCTAGCAACTCTCTAAGATTCCGTTTGTACTTGACTTGGCAGTGGATCAATTGTATCTCTTTCCCTGTTGAACCAACTAAAGAAAATATAAGCAATGATCGCACCGAAAATCACTTCCTGAGCAATCTTCATGATGATTCCACCTAATTGCTGATCTTCAACCAAAGGCATCGGCGTAAAATAATTAGGACCATTCAAATTCGATGCAAGACCGTTCAGAACATCCGCAGGTACGCATAAACTCATCGCCTGCATCCATGCTCCTGCTTCTGAGTAGGTTTCATAAAGCGGCGCTCCAGCAAATATGATCAAACCACACGCAGGCGTAATCAGAACACCGTTCGCGAAAATGAAGCCGATTTTCAAAATCGGGCTTAACCTGTCCAAACGTTCCAGTGGAGGAAAAACAGAAATCCACATACAAAAAGCGATGAACAATATGATTGATGTAATCACGGTATGTGCCAGTTCACTGGATTTTGCGTAATCGAAAACGACGGGCATGTGATACATGGAAAACAGTCCATTGAATAACAGCAAGGAAATCAATGGTCGTGTTAGTAGATTCAACACTGACTTTATGCCTCTTGCAGCAAAAACTTTTTCCCATATCCATAGAGGAATTCCTTTGATGACCAGGATCGGAAACAGCAAATAATAAATCGCCATTTGCGTCATATGGGCGGTGAACATGATGTGACCGAGTAAGTCTACAGGAGATCCTTTCACGATGTATAAAAGCAGCATCCCGCTATAAAACATCATTTGCTGAAAAGTACTCGGACGGACTGTTCCTTTTTTACGTCCAGGTCCTGTTATGTAAAAATATAAGGCTGATAATAACAGAACGAATACAAAAAAATATGGGCTCCATAAGGCACGGAAGCCAAATATTTGAAGTTCTAACCACATTGGTGTCTCACCCCAGATTGTTTTACTTGTTCTTCTCCATTTTACCTAATTATCGCCGAAAAAACGAGCATACATAAGGAATTCATCTATTGTTCATAATTTGGTCATATCTCTCATGGAAAATAAAGAAAAAAAGACCGGAGCACCGGTCTTTTTCTTTGTCTCTTATTCACTTACCACCAGATAATTGATGTGAACGTGATGATGGTCAAAGCAGCAACAGCCGCGCCACCATACATCATGACAGCAACCATATCATGGCCTTTATTCTTCATGTGCATGAAGTAATAAAGTTGAAAGGCTACCTGAACGACAGCAAGGATAATCAATGTCGGAATGATGAAGTAAGAATTCACTTCAAAAATAACCATTCCAAAAGCAATGATCGTGAACAAAATCATCAGTCCGAAGGTAAGGACCTGTTGTTTCATTTCTTCACGATGCTGTTTCTTCTCATACTCCTGGTGATGAATGGGTTTGGAATGTGATTGATCGGCCATGGATTAACCCACCTTTCCCATAAGATACACAACTGTAAAGATGAATACCCATACAACGTCGATGAAGTGCCAATAAAGGCTTGCGATATAAAACTTCGGCGCGTTGTAAAGGTTCAAACCGCGCTTCTGGTTACGGATCATAAGCGCTACAATCCAGCTTAATCCGAAAAGAACGTGTCCCCCGTGGAAACCGACAAGCGTGTAGAAAGCTGATCCAAATGCGGAGGAACGGAACGTAAATCCGTATTCATGGATGTAGTGATAAAACTCATAAACCTCCATGCCCAGGAAACAGAGTCCTAATAAAACAGTTACTCCCAACCACATCTGCATTTTTCTGAAGTCATGGTTTTTCATGTGGTACATCGCATAAACACTTGTCAATGAGCTTGTCAGAAGAAGCATCGTCATAATGAAAACGAGCTCCAAACCGAACAGATGCTCAGGTGTGTTCTCCCCTTGCGTGGAACCATTTAACGCAAGGTACGTACCGAATAGACTTGCGAACAATACGGTCTCTCCACCAAGGAAAAACCAGAAACCAAGAAATTTATTTCTACCTTCAAGGGTGGCTTTTTCCGGGTCATGCGGCATTCGTTTTGGATTGAGTACGTCTTCAGAACTCATTATTTGCCAACCCCCTTCTTAATATCTTCTTCCAGCTCTTCTTTATGAATATGGTGACCCAAATCATCCTTCACTGAACGTGTCAGCATAGATCCGAGTGTAAGTCCCATACCAGCAAAGACAGCAATCAGCCACATTGGATCATCGACTTGGTAAATGAATCCGAAGCCTGCGATGAATGTACCGAGTGAGATAGTAAATGGCAGAATGGAAGCATTCGGCATGTGAATGTCACCCAGTGGTTCTGCAGGTGTCATTCCTTCTTTTCCATCCATTTTCTCTACCCATAGTGGGTCAAGCCCACGTACAAGTGGTGTTTGCACAAAGTTGTAGTGTGGCGGTGGAGATGGAATCGACCACTCCAGTGTACGACCATGCTCCCAAGGGTCTGCATCCGCTTTCTTCTCTTTGACGGATGTGTAAACAACGTTGATTAAGAAAATAATCGTACCAATCGCCATAAAGAAGGCACCGATTGTACTGATCAAGTTACCTGTTGCAAGTCCCTGTCCTTCAAGGAAAACCCAGTAACGACGTGGCATTCCCATAAGACCTAGGAAGTGCTGAATAAAGAAAGTCAAGTGGAAACCGATAAAGAACGGCCAGAAAGCCAATTTACCTAGTTTCTCATTCAGAACTTTACCGAACATCTTCGGCCACCAGTAGTGTAGAGAAGCGAATAAACCAAACGCTACCCCACCAACGATAACGTAGTGGAAGTGTCCGACAACGAAATACGTATCATGATACTGGAAGTCAGCTGCTGCTGCGGCTAGCATAACCCCTGTCATTCCACCAATTGTAAAGGATGGAATGAACGCGATGGACCATAGCATCGCAGCTGTCATTCGAATTTGTCCGCCCCACATTGTAAACAGCCAGTTGAAGATCTTGATTCCTGTAGGTACGGCGATCGCCATTGTAGCAACAGCGAAAATGGAGTTAGCAATTGGTCCCATACCGACCGTGAACATGTGGTGGGCCCATACCATGAAACCTAAGAAACCGATCAATACAGTTGCGAATACCATCGCGGAATAACCGAAAAGACGTTTCTTAGAAAATGTTGAAAAGATATCACTGAAAGCTCCGAACAACGGAAGAATCAATATGTACACTTCCGGGTGACCGAAGATCCAGAATAAATGTTCCCAAATGATGGCATTACCACCGAGACCTACATCAAAGAAGGCAGATCCGAACATACGGTCGAACATCATAAGGAATAGTCCTACTGTCAAAGCAGGGAAAGCGAATAGAATCAACGTACTTGTGACGAATACAGACCACGTGAACAATGGCATACGCATATACGTCATACCAGGTGCTCTCATGTTTACAATCGTTACAAGGAAGTTAATTCCACCAATTAACGTTCCGGCACCGGATATTTGCAGACCCATGACATAATAGTCTACCCCGTGTCCGGGTGAAGTCGTCGATAATGGTGCATAGTTGGTCCAGCCGGCATCCGGCGCACCACCTGTGAACCAGGATACGTTCAGTAAAAGTCCTCCAAACAAGAACAACCAGAAACCTAAGGAGTTCAAGAATGGAAAGGCAACGTCCCTTGCCCCGATCTGTAAGGGGACAACGGCGTTCATAATGGCAAAGATGAGCGGCATGGCCGCTAAGAAAATCATCGTTGTACCGTGCATCGTGATCATTTCATTGTAAAGTCCAGCAGAGATGAAATCATTGTCTGGTTTCATCAGCTGGATACGAATTATCATGGCTTCGAGCCCACCGATTAGGAAAAACAGCCCCCCAGAGACCAAATAAAGATGCGCGATCTTCTTGTGGTCTACTGTTGTCAGGTAATCCCAAATCACAGCGCCGAGCCCACGTTTTTGTGCTACTGCAGTACTCACGCTTTAACCTCCCTTTTCAACCTCTTTCTGATAAATGCTTACTCTTCGACGCTTTGCATCTCAAGATCGTTTCCGACGTCCGAGTGATCCAACTCTAGAAGATAATCAGCAATTTTCGCTGCATCTTCTTCCGAAACAAGCTCTGCAGGCATTTGGTTCCCTGGCTTGACTTCATCCGGATGGACAATCCAATCTACAAGATTATCTTTGGATGGCTGCAGGATTCCTGCAATTTTCTCCCGGTTTGCAAAGTTGCCTAAGTTCGGCCCTACACCAGCTGACGCGCCACCAATAGCGTGACAACTCATGCAGTTGTTGTTGAACAATTCTTGACCTTCCTGAGCAGTTGTTGTTTCTGGTGTTGCTTCAGGATCGATGTTCTGCATGTCTTCGACCCATTGATCAAACTCATCAGGGCTGACAGCGATTACTTTGAAGTACATCAAGGAGTGAGAAGGTCCGCAAAGTTCAGCACAAAAGCCTTCGTAAACCCCTTCTTCATAAGCTTCTAAGTACATTGTGTTCATGTTTTCACCAGGAATCGTATCCATCTTACCCGCAATCGCCGGTACCCAGAAGGAGTGAATCACGTCACTGGCTTTCATGTTTAAGTATACCCTTTCATTTGTAGGGATGTAGATTTCTTGACTTGTAGAGATCTCTTGATCTGCATAGTCAAATTGCCACCAATATTGGTTACCTGTAACATCGACCGTTAAAACGCCTTCATCTCCTTGCGTCGATTGATCAGCGAGGTCGAAAGTCGCTTGCACAGTAGGGATTGCCAGCACAAGTAGTAAAATAATTGGAATGACTGTCCAAATCACTTCCAAAGCCTTGTTCCCTTCTGTTTGTTTCGGAACGATGTGTTCCTGCCCTTTCTTCTCACGATAACGGAGAAGAACGAAAGCATAAATGGCCATAACGATTACGAAAACGAAAATCATTATCGCAATACTGATCAACATAAGATCAAATAATAATTCCGAGCCATACCCTTTTGGTTTTAGTGCACTGATGTTATCAACACCACATCCGGTAAGGAACATGGTCAGAGCACCAAATAAGAATAATGAACGGAATTTTCCCATCCAACCTCTCATGCGTCATACCTCTCTTTCTCTTGTAATGCATTTTTTATTTAGAAACTGACCTCCTCATACAAGGAGGTCAGTTCTTTAAAATGGGAATGGCAATGTGACGATGACCATCATAAAGAACATGATCGTCAGGTAGTTCAAGGAAAAAATGAACATCCATGTCGCCCACTTGTAGTCGTCTTTCATAAAAAAGCCTGCGATCCCTAGAGCCAACCAGCCGATTGAGAGCACATAAGCCGTAATTAGAAAGACTGTACCAAGAGAAGCCAAATAAATCGGTAATGGGAGCAAACAAGCAACATAAACGACGATTTGACGTTTTGTCATCTCGAACCCGTGAACAACGGGGAGCATCGGGATTCCAGCTGCTTTGTATTCATCCTTCTTCTTCATGGCTAAAGCCAGGAAGTGAGGGGTTTGCCAAATGAACATAATGAGAAACAGAATCAAAGCTTCCAATTGCAATCCTGGATCAACAGCAGCCCATCCGATTAAAGGAGGGACAGCTCCTGAGAAGCTTCCAACGACTGTATTGATCGTGTACCTTCTCTTCGACCACATCGTATAAAGGACGACGTAGACGAACCAACCAAATGCGCCCCACAAGGCTGCTTGCCATGTCGTGAGGAGCAATGTGACAAATCCGAGAATGGATACGCTGATCCCCAATGTTTTTATAAATGATAAAGACATCGTTCCTGTCACCGTCGGACGGTTGTTCGTCCGTGACATAATCGGGTCAATGTCTCTGTCATACCAATTGTTAAGAATACAACCGCCGGCAATTACGAAAGCGGTTCCGAGCATCGTCAGCAGGAAAGTGACCCACTGATCAAAAAATAGTGTACCAGTATAATGGAGAGCCAGCCAAAATCCTGCAAATGTAGTAATCAAATTAGAGTTAATGATACCGACTTTGATCAAGCTCTTTATATCAGCTAACAAAGAATGGTCATTGGTTTTTGTTTGGATCATTTCTGTAGAAGCAGATTCGACTGTTCTTGGATTGTCCATCGTATTATCTTCCTCCTTCTACCACCCTCTAAACGAACCAGGTGAATCATTATTCAACGACTGATTCAACGAGGGCTATTTCCATTCTTGCATCAAAAAGGATGACAAGAAACATCAAAATAATTGTATCATGTAATTGTTGTTCTATCTATTTAAACTCAACAATTTTATTTATTTGTGACAACTTTGTGAAACGCCACTCACTCTTAGTATCTACCATTCTCAGCGATTTTAACGCTGCTGGACGGTTTCCACTAGAAAAAGCAAGAACGCCTACATAAAGCACACCCTCTTATTTCTAGCAAACCCTGTCAAGCATTGCAAGTTTTTTTCAAGACTTTAGTGATTTTACAGAGGTAAAATGATATGATATCCTCCGTGTTCTTTTGACCGGAATGGAGGTGGCTTCACGCCATGCGATTATTAAAGGGGTTATCTGTGCTTGCCGCATTAGGAATGCTGCTTGTTTTATTAGGAGGGGCCCTTGTCACAAAAACGGACTCTGGTATGGGTTGTGGAAACAGCTGGCCGTTATGCCATGGAGAATGGATCCCATCAGAGATCGATCTCGCCTTAATCATTGAATTGAGCCACCGCCTCGTTTCTGGAGGTGTAGGTTTACTTGTGCTAGCCCTTTCTATACTGGCTTGGGTGAAAGTCGGTCATATAAGAGAAGTAAAATTCCTCTCTTTTCTCGCTTTCTTTTTCTTGCTCGCCCAAGGGTTGATCGGTGCCGCTGCCGTAAAATGGGGACAGTCTGATTTTGTACTGGCTATCCACTTCGGCATTTCCCTTGTGTCCTTTGCTGCTGTGCTTTTATTGATGCTGATTATATTTGAAATCGACCGAAAATTTGATGCCCGATCTCTTTTTATTCAAAAACCGTTTAGGATACACATTTACGCTTTAACGACCTATACATTAATGGTGGTTTATACAGGCGCCCTTGTCCGTCATACCTATTCATCAATGGCCTGTTTAGACTGGCCGATGTGTACAAACTCCTCCCCCTTCGACTTTTCATCCTATGGGACAGCTCAATGGATTCAAATGGGGCATCGTGTTGCTGCGGCCGGAGTTTTAATATGGACAGGATATCTCATGGTGAAAGCACTGAAAGATTACAAGAACAGCCCGATCATGAGAAAAGGCTGGATGCTTGCTGCGAGCTTTATGGTAGCTCAGGTTCTCGTCGGTGCTTTCGTTATTATGACATATGTTCATTTGGGTCTTGCCCTCCTGCATGCGTTGATTATTTCTCTATATGTCGGTCTTTTATCATACTTCCTATTACTTTCTTCAAGAAGCGCAAAATATGAACGTTCGGTGAAGTAAAGCAAACAAAGATCTCAGAGCTCATGCCTCTGAGATCTTTTTACCTTTCTTTTTATCTTTCATATAAGATCCCGACTGGGGAAGACTCAGTTTTGAGATGTTTACAGGCTTCGTTGCCGTGTTGGGCGTCAGTAGTGGTTGGGATGACATAGAGCCTCCTCGAACTAAAGCTCTGCAGAGCCTCTGGCTCACCACGCTCCCGCGGAAACGAGTCTTTCCCCCCACCTCACCCACTTAATAAACATCTCGAAACTGAGTCTTCAATATTCCTATTGTTTAACAAATCAAAAAAGAGAGGAAGGCTCAAATGAGCTTCCTCTCTTTTAAAGTTATTCAAATTCGATCAGTAAATCGCCTACGTGGATGGCTTCGTTGTTTTCTACATAGATGGCCTTTATGACACCATCAAAAGGAGCTTGGACGGTCGTCTCCATTTTCATCGCTTCTGTAATCATCAGGTGATCGCCTTTCTTCACTTCCTCACCTTTATTAGACAATACTTTTATCACGGTCCCCGGCATCGTTGCTCCGATGTGTTTGCTGTTCGCTTTGTCTGCTTTCGGACGCTGCTGAACGGCCGCTTTCACGTTCTCATCCTTTACGACGACTTCACGCGGTTGTCCATTTAACTCGAAGTACACGGTACGGGTCCCATCGATCTGTGGCTCACCGACGGAGACAAGCTTCACGATCAAGGTTTTCCCTTGTTCAATATCGACTTCAATTTCTTCACCCAGTCTCATTCCATAGAAGAATGTCGGAGTGTCGAGAACAGACATATCCCCGTACTGCTCCTTGAATTTATGATGATCCATGAACACTTTTGGATAAAGAGCGTAACTAATCATATCAAAGCTGGTTACCTGGCGATCGAGGGAATGGAACAGTGTCTCTTTCAAGTTGTTGAAGTCGACCGGTTCCAAGAGCTCCCCTGGTCTCACCGTAATTGGCTCGCGCCCTTTCAATATAATTCGTTGAAGCTCTGCTGGAAAACCTCCGTATGGTTGTCCGAGATAACCTTGGAAGAATTCCACGACACTGTCAGGGAAATCAAGGGAATCGCCCTTTTCATAGATGTCGTCTTCATTCAGATCATTTTGGACCATGTATAGAGCCATATCACCGACGATCTTGGAAGACGGTGTTACTTTGACAATGTCGCCGAACATATCATTCACCCGGCGGTACATGGACTTGACTTCATCCCAGCGGTGTCCCAAACCGACCGCTTTTGCTTGTTGCTGCAGGTTGCTGTATTGTCCTCCAGGCATTTCGTGTTCATACACTTCTGTATGCGGAGCCATCATACCGCTCTCAAAATCCTGATAGTATTTTCTTGTATCTTCCCAAAAATGTCCAAGCTCTTCGTAAGAGGAGATGTCTAGATTCGGCTTACGCTCACTACCTTCAAGGGCGTAGTAGAGGCTGTTTGCACTTGGCTGAGAGGTTAAGCCCGCCATCGAACCGGTCGCCACATCCACGACATCCACGCCTGCTTCAATGGCTTTCGCATAGGTGAACAACCCATTTCCACTCGTATCATGGGTATGCAGATGGATCGGGATGTCGACGGTTTCCTTCAATGAGCTGATCAACTGATAAGCGGCTTCTGGTTTCAGCACCCCAGCCATATCTTTAATTCCAAGGATATGAGCTCCTGCTTCCTGAAGTTCAAGCGCCAGCTTTTTATAGTAAGCGAGGTCATATTTCGGCCGGCTGCTATCAAGAATGTCCCCTGTATAACACATGGCCGCTTCGGCTACTTTTCCACTCTCCCGCACAGAGTCGATGGCGAGTTTCATGCCCTCTACCCAGTTCAGGCTGTCGAAAATACGGAAGACATCAATACCTGCCGACGCACTTTTATCTACAAATTCACGAATAAGATTGTCGGGATAGTTTTTATATCCGACCGCATTGGAAGCCCTTAAGAGCATTTGGAAAAGGACATTCGGTGCTTTCGCCCTCAACTTCAACAGTCGCTCCCATGGGTCTTCATTCAAGAAACGGTAAGAGACATCGAACGTCGCTCCACCCCACATTTCTAATGAAAACAGATCAGGTAAAAGGCGGGCGGTAGGTTCTGCTATATTTTCGAGATCCTTCGTTCGTACCCGGGTAGCCAGTAGCGACTGGTGGGCATCCCTGAACGTCGTATCGGTGAGCAGCACTTCATTACGCTCTTTCAACCACGAAGCGAGACCTTCTGGACCTCTTTCATTAAGGATTTGTTTCGTTCCGCCCGGAAACGGTTCCGAATGCTTGATGATGGGGATTCTCGGTTTTGAATAGCTCGGTTTCTTGCGATTGCCGTACCCTTCGAATCCATTGATGGTTCGGTCCGCAATATAAGCCAACATCTTCGTCCCTCGGTCTTTTCGTTTTGGAAAAACAAAGAGCTCAGGAGAACGGTCGATGAACGTCGTATCGTATTCTCCGGATAGGAACTGTTTATGCTGAACCACATTCTCTAAGAAAGGAATGTTCGTTTTAATTCCGCGAATACGGAATTCTTTCAAATTTCTGACCATCTTATGAGCCGCTTGGTCAAAGCTGAGTGCCCACGTAGAGAGTTTAACAAGTAAAGAATCATAGTATGGAGAGATAACCGCACCCTGGAATCCATTCCCGGCGTCAAGCCTTACGCCGAAACCGCCACCAGAGCGGTACGCCATGATTTTTCCTGTATCAGGCATGAAATTGTTCAAAGGATCCTCCGTCGTCACACGGGATTGGATCGCATATCCATGTGTGGCAATGTCCTCTTGTTTCGGAATGGAAATGCGGTCGCTATGTAATCCATAACCTTCAGCGACAAGAATTTGTGTCTGGACAATATCCACACCGGTAATCATTTCTGTGATCGTATGCTCCACCTGTACACGAGGGTTCACTTCGATAAAGTAAAATTCATCACCGGTCACTAAGAATTCTACCGTTCCCGCGTTGATATACTTCACGTTATCCATAAGTTTGACGGCAGCATCGCAAATGGCCTCTCTCACTTCATCTTTCAAGCTGACACTTGGAGCGATCTCCACAACTTTTTGGTGCCTACGCTGTACAGAGCAGTCCCTTTCATATAAATGAACAATGTTTCCGTCCCGGTCTCCGATGATTTGAACTTCGATGTGCTTCGGTTGTTCAATCAGCTTCTCGACATAAACTTCATCACTGCCGAAAGCAGCTCTTGCTTCCGAACGGGCGCGATCATAAGAGTCTTCCAGGGTTGTAGCACTTCTGACGACACGCATCCCTCGGCCACCGCCGCCCATCGCTGCTTTGATCATCAATGGATAGCCATGCTCTTCACCGAACTGCCGAATCTCATCCAGTCCACTGACAGGACCGTCACTCCCTGGAATAACGGGAATCTCCGCTTGGACGGCTTGATCTCTCGCTTTCACTTTATCCCCGAACATATTCAAGTGTTCACTGGTCGGCCCGATAAAAGTAAGCCCCTCTTCTTCACACCTTCTTGCGAACTCGATGTTTTCAGATAAGAACCCATATCCAGGGTGGATGGCATCAACCTCCACAGTCTTAGCGATTTCAATAATCCCTTCAATATCCAAATACGCATCGATCGGCTTTTTCCCCTCACCAATCAAGTAAGCCTCGTCAGCCTTATAACGGTGGTAGGACCCCGTATCTTCCTGCGAATAAATGGCGACGGTACGAATATTTAATTCTGTACATGCACGAAAAACTCGAATAGCGATCTCGCCACGGTTAGCGACTAATACTTTATTGATTTTCTTCGTATTTGCCATGATTCCACTCCCTGTTTGTCTATGTTTTAGGAAATTTGAACGTTCTGATACATAGTTTTCTACTCAAGTACCGAAAATTCCTTTAAATCTGACAATTTTAGTTGTAAGAATACCTGACGAGCAGCATTCATTAAAACCTCTTCCTATATGTAAAAAGTAAAAATAAAAAAACTCAAATTACAACAAGCTGTCGCAATTTGAGTTCTTATGTTATGACTTCTGTGCAGCCTCATGCAAAACGTTCAACTGTTTTTCAAGGTTATCCAAAAGTGCTTTACCTTCTTCGTCGCTGATTAAATTCAAGCGAACCGCAAAATGAATTTCGCGGGATAATCCAAACATTTGTGTATCTAAAACTTCTTCGTAGAGTGGACACTGAGGCATGGTCAAGTTGTCCATCTGTACTTTTATCAACCTTAATATTTTATCAGCGTCAGCTTTTAGAAGGGCATAGGCTTTTTCTCGATGATCCACAGCCACATCAGACAACATCAAAATCCCCTCCAATGTACAAGTCTTTCTTCTTTTTATCTTATCGTTTAACACAATAAAATGCAAGATAGGAATGAACAATTAGAAGATCGACAAATCGTAACGGGTGGATAGGATTTCTAACAGTTTCAAACCAACTACGCTGTTTCCCTTCTCATCAAGACTCGGCCCGTAAACCGCGATTCCTCCAAACTCGTTCAACGAGGCGAGAACAGATCCCGATACACCACTTTTTGCTGGTATACCAACCTTAATAGCAAAGGACCCTGAAGCATCATACATGCCGCATGTGACCATAAATGTTTTACATATTCTCGCAAGATGTTTCGGTATGATTCTGCGCCCAGAGTGGATGTCCTTCCCACCATTCGCAAGGAGTGCTCCAATGCGCGCAAGTTGGCAAACATTCACCTCAATCGCACATTGCTTCGTATAGGCATCAAGCGTTTCTTCCACACTGCCGGTGACAATCTGATGCTGCTTCATGTAAAAAAGCAGGGACCGGTTCAGAAAGGCAGATTCAAATTCTGAGGTAGCCACTTCCTCGTTGTAGCCGATGGAATGATCATCGGTCAAGTCATGAATAAAGCTCAGCAAGCGCCCTACTTTTTCATCAGGCGTATCTCCGTGGATCATATTGGTCACTGCAAGCGCGCCGGCATTGATCATCGGATTGAGCGGTTTCGAGGGGATTTGTTCCAGACGGTAAATCGAGTGGAACGGATCCCCTGTCGGTTCCATACCTACACGGTCGAACACATAACTTTCCCCGTTATCCATAAGCGCCAAAGCGAGTGAGATGACTTTCGATATGCTTTGAAGTGTAAACCTTACTTCCGTTTCACCAGCCTCCACTGCATTTCCATCTATATAGTGGATGGCGACCGCGAGATCTTCCGGGTTGCTGCGTGATAAAGCCGGGATATAGTTGGCCACCTGTCCGTCATATGCATAAGGGCGTACATTGTCTAACCAATCTTCCAGGACGTTTTCTGTAATATCTTTAATCAATGGATCATGCCTCCTTTAATGAAATCGAATTCATTTTTTGCTATGATTTTGGATGGATGACTTTTTATTAATCGAAAGGTGGCCACAGCCATGATTGTTCAAATAGCAGGAAATGTTAAATTCCCAATTACACTCGACCCGACCGTCTGGATTTTCGATGATCGAAAAAAGACGTTCTCAGAAGTATTCGAAGGTGAAGAAAACCCAACAGCACCAACGCAAGAAGACGAGTTGAAGCGCCAGTCTACTCGTTTTGACAGAGAAGTCTATCAACAAAAAATCAATCCGCCAGTCAACAAAAGCATCAACCGTTATGAAAAACAAAGAATTTTAAAAGGTACATTTCTCATTCCGTTGAAGCCTTTTCTACATACCAGCGAACCAGCAGACGATGTAAGAAAAGCGGCACTGGTCACGGATGAAGGCGAAGAAATAATCGATGCCGATGTTTTATCCGACTCCCTTTTACTTTTCGCTGAAAATGGAAAGCCTTTGCAAGAGCATGGCCCCGTTCACCTTTATTTCAAAGACGGATCCAACCGTTCTGAGCCAATCAAAGGAATTAAAAAAATCGTATTGCAGTAAATGATGGGGCAGCTTTTAAGCTGTCCTTTTTGTATATTATCTGCAAGCTGACACAGGCTATAAATAAAAAAGTGGTGATTCCTTTGAAAAAATTAATTTGGTTAGCAGCCCTTTTGGGCCTAGTTGCGTGTCAGCAAAACGGTGGTGAAGAGTCACTGCTTCAAGAGCGACAAAACGATCCTGAGTTGCAGTATGTCACGGATTCAGATCCGGTGGAAAAGAAAAACATGACGAGCCAGCAAGCAGCGAGACACCTGGCTAAGCTTGCCGTCCAAGTTCCAGATGTACACGATGCAACGGCCCTCGTCCTTGGCAACTATGTAGTTGTAGGAATTGATGTGGACAAAGACCTCGATCGCTCCCGCGTAGGCGTCATCAAATATTCTGTAGCCGAAGCTTTAAAGCATGATCCTTACGGAAAACAAGCCGCTGTCATTGCAGACGCAGATGGTGTGGAACGTATTAGAGGCCTTGGTCAAAAAATGGCTGAAGGTCACCCTGTGGAAGCGGTCACCGATGAACTGAGCCAAATTGTCGGGCGCTATATGCCGAGTGGTTCGGTGGAAGAAAAACCACAGTCCAACTCCAATCAGGATTCTGTACCTGAGAAAGAACAAGAACAGCTCGAACAGATTGAGAAAGAACAATCCAAGCAAAACTAAACGAACAGAAAAACAGCTAAATCCTCGCGGGATTTAGCTGTTGCTTTTCTCAAGGATTTCTCTTTCTTTTTCGGTCAACTCATTATAGTATTGGACACCGAATTGAGATCCTTCTGCCACCATGTCTGAATTATCCAGAGAGGCTGTTTCAGGTTTCCCAGCTTCTTCAATCGGCATGTCCTCTGATTTTCCTAGGTTGCTCTGGATTGATTTTGCTTTGTCTTTGACTTGCTGACGCTTGTCCTCATCTTTCAAGAAATAAGCAAGCGTTCCTCCAAGAGTGGCACCGATAGCTGTAAAAATCCAACGTTTTCTCAAACAAATCATCCTTTCCTCTACTTCTGTAATTACATTTCCCAATCACATGAGAAGTCAAACGTAGAAATCTCATCTATTTATAAAAAACTTATTATGTTAAACTATATGTAATCGAATGGAAAAATAGAGGTGAAAAAGATGCGTGTACAATGCGTCATTTGCGATGAAATTGAGAAAATTGACAGCTACTGTCTACAAGCAAAACGACTTCGGAATCGCCGGATTCACACGTACATGTGTCAATCCTGCCACGATCGTATAGAAGAAAACACCAAGAGACGTTTAGCTACAGGGAATTTCCAATTCAATAGAGAGCGCAAGAAAGAAAAGCATTTAAGCTAGTTACTAAAAGAGAGAGGTTCTGCCTCTCTCTTTTTATATTGCACAGTTAAAGATAAGCTCCCGATTGTGAAAGACTCAGTTTCGAGACTTTTGTTGAGTGGATGGGGGCTGCGGGGAATAACTCGCTTTCCGCGGGAGCGCGGTGAGCCTCCTCGGACTGCGTCCTGTGGGGTCTCACCATGCACTTTTTTCCCGCAGGAGTCTCGCCATTCCCCTCCGCCCCTCTGCCATATAATTTTCTCGAAACCACTTCTAGAAGAAGCTCCTTTTATACACATGGTAATTGGAGAGGAATGACCTCCTAAGTACGCTATTATGCACGTGAAAAGCTTGTTATAGAGAGCTTTATGCTAATAAAACCAGGATAGTTGGAGACATTCTCCCCCAGTGTAAGGGTTCGTTACCTCCATACGACGAATGGGATGGTTGGGAAGCTGCGAGACTCCCGTGGGAGAAAGGAGATAGGTGAGATCCCGCAGGACGCAGTCCGAGGAAGCTCACCACTCCCCCACAGGAAAGCGAGTGGCTTCCCAACCATCCCTAACGCTCGACCAGGCAACGAACCCCGAAACACCTCGATACTGAGTCTTCAAAAATACTGCCATATTCTTTAATAACTAGACACTTTCAGTTATAGCAAAAGCCCCTTTCCTCATGTGAAAGGGGCTTATGGGTCAGGATGATTCGTTTTGCTGACGGGCTCCGCGTTCTCTGTGGAGTCTGATCCGATAAATACCAAGAATTAAAGCAGCCACCACTAAACTTTCAGGAAGAGGCAAATTCAATCCAAGGATTAAGGTTAAGATAAATGTCCCTATAATGAGAACCGAATAAACCACAATTGTCTTCATCAAAGGTAATTTTCTAGCGAATCCAAGCTTAAAAGTAATGATAGCAAGAATAACAGTCGTTAAGTATAGAAGCATGAAAGAACGAAAGAGCATGGACACTTCGCTTTCATCGTTTAAGTTCACTTCACTACCGAATCCGCGAAAAAAGAAATCGGCCACAGGCCATAGGTCCGTCGGCACAGGTAGTGTGGACATATCGTTCATGATGTTCCTCCTCATGGGTACCCTATTCTGTTATCTATCATACTAGAAAGCCTTGCCGGATGCTACCCGTGAAACCATTTTCATTATTTAGACATATCCTATATAATAGACTGGAATAGAGGTGAGCCTTTTTGAAAAACTTTCATATGAACACAGCACTATTAGCCAGTCTCGTCATTTTATCGTTTATCGCTGTAGGATTTGCTATCGGCCAAGAAATTTTCTGGCTTGCAGCCGTCCTTTTCTTTTCAGGATTTGCTCTTATGAGTGTAGGGTTGAGAAGAAAAAGAAAACAACAGCAAACGTCTTGATTCCAGCAGAAAGCGACCTCCTTCGAGGTCGCTTTCTTTTATTTCTTCAATCGGACGTAATCCTTAGATATTTCTTCATGAATGTTTGACCGGCTTGCGAGAACTGTCGTTTTGTTCAACAAGTCCAACTCTTCCCGGTCCGCACGGGTAACGATTCCACCCACTTCACGAACGATAATGCTTCCGGCAGCGTAATCCCATGGCATCAACGTCATCGTTAAATAACCATCCAGCAGCCCTTCGGCTACAAAAGCAAATTCCAAAGCGGCAGAACCATAAGATCTCGTACTGCGTATTTTTTTCACTAAATCTTCCATACCTTTATGATCCACGTGTGGATTTTCAGGAATTAACCAGGACGTATTAAGCGCAAGGATCGACTGGTTCAACGGACGCTCTTCATCCAGGTGTGGTAACTTTTCCTCGTTCTTATAAGCGCCTTCCCCTCGTTTGGCTGTGTACAACGTACCGTCCATCACATTGTAAATTAAACCGATTTCACCAACTCCCTCATAATATACTCCGACAGATATGGCGAAATTTCTCTTTTGATGGACAAAGTTCATCGTTCCATCAATCGGATCTACAATCCAGACGGTCCCTCCGAGGTCTTCTATTTCATCACCGAATCCCTCTTCTCCTAATAAATAATGATCCGGATACGTATCATTGATTTTTCCCGCGAAAAATTGTTCTGTTTCCTGATCCATTTCTGTGACCAGGTCGTTTGGGTTGGATTTTGTTTCAATGGATCGTGGCGAATCAATGTTGGTTTTGATTCGTTCACCAGCTTCCAAGACCCAAGCTTTTGCATTTTCAAAAATCTCGTTCTTTTTCTGTTGATCCATAACATCGTACCCCTTTTATAAGTATCAATCTTTATCGTACCAAATCCATCCAAACATTGCACCAATTCCGCCCCCTTGTCCAACTAAAGCTCCCGATTGTGGAAGACTCAGTTTCAAGGTGTTTCCGGGGTTCGTTGCCTGGTTGAGCGTTAGGGGTGGCTGGGAAGCCACTCGCTTTCCTGTGGGGGAGCGCCGAGCTTCCTCGGACTGCGTCCTGCGGGATCTCGCCCATCTCCTTCTCCCACGGGAGTCTCGCAGCTTCCCAACCACCCCATTCGTTGAATGTGAGAAACGAACCCCTGCACCAAGTTGGATTGTCTTCCACTATCCCACTGTTAGAAATATAAAGCGCTCTGTATCAAGCCTTTACTTACTCTGGGGCGGTTTATTCGATCCGCTTCTTCAATCCTACTACTGGTTATTGCGGAAGTGGTTTCGAGAATCTTCCATGGCAAAGGGGCGGAGGGGAATGGCGAGACTCCTAACTTAAGTGTGCAGGCGCCTTGATTAGCGGCGTCTGGACTGGACTGAGCTGGCGGAGATAAAGGAAACACGAAGAACGGAGTGATTCGATGTTGACTTATCGTACAGAAGCGAGGGAAGTCTCACTAGCCGCTAGGCGCCGGAACCGGATATCGAAAAGGAACAGAGTGCATGGTGAGACCCCGCAAGGCGTTAGCCTGAGGAGGCTCACCGCGCTCCCGCGGAAAGCGAGTCATTCCCCGCAGCCCCACCAACTCAACAAAAGTCTCGAAACTGAGTCTTCCACAATCCTGCCATGTTCTTCAATAAGCCGTTTGGATTTAAAGGCAATAAAAAAGACGAGCAACTATAGTGTTGCTCGCTCTTATATGGACCATTCAATCAATTGCTTACGAAGTTCAGAGAGTCTTCTCTTTGTTTTTTTCATTTGTTCGACATCTCCGGCGATCATCGCATCGTGCAAGGTCACCAGTTCGTAATCAATCTCCATACGGATTACCGGGAGCTTCTCTTCAGCTTCTCTTTTACGCAATGCTTCCATGACATGTTTCACTGCTAATCCCTCCCTCTCAAATCCTTACTATATATATATGTGACTTTTGCGACAGAAGTTTCAATTAGATTACTTATATGTAACCCATTTTTACAGGATTCAAACCAACCGAACACATCACTTAGTAAGCTCGGTCGGTTGTGGTAAAATAAGGGCGAGAATTGAAGGAGTTGATCGAATGACGACATTTAGTGGATTTACCCAAGAGGACTTTGACGTTTTTTCCATTCCAGGATTAGAAAATAGAATGGAGGCTTTGAGAGATCGCATTTCTCCTAAGCTTGAGGCTATAGCGACGGAACTTGCGGCAGATGTCACTGCGATGACTGGGGACGAGATGTTTGTACACGTTGCGAAACATGCGCGTCGGAAAACGAACCCGCCGAATGATACTTGGGCGGCTCTCGCTTCAAATAAACGCGGATACAAAAAGCTTCCCCACTTCCAAATCGGATTGTGGGAGACTCATGTCTTCATTTGGTTTGCAGTGATCTACGAAAGTCCCATTAAACAGGACTTTGCCTATAAACTGGAGCAGAACAAAGATGAAGTTCTGGGTCATATCCCGGAGGACTTTGTATGGTCGATCGATCATATGAAGCCTGACAGCATTCCGCAGTCTGATGTGAATGAGGACAAGTTTCTGAGTATGACTGAGCGTCTGAAGACGGTTAAAAAAGCAGAGATCTTATGTGGCAGGAACATAGAACGTGGAGATGCGCGTTTGAAAGATCCTGATGCTTTTCTTGAGCTCTGCAAAGAAACGTTCCAAACATTGGAACCTTTATACCGGTACACAAAGCAACTGGATCAGTAAATAAAAGGCGCCCCTATGGGAGGCGCCTTTTCTCGTTTACATCTTCACTTTGCTACCTGTACTCAGAGTTTTAGCGTGTTTAACAGCTCTGTAGCAAGAATAGCCGGATTCTTTCTCAAATTGTCCGCACAGTGTTTTTTCTTCACTTTTAGACGGGACGATCTGTTTGAACCGGGTGTATGCCAACATCAACTCATCACGGTCGACGCCTTTTTCATAAGCTTGTTCGACCATGCTGTAAAAATTGACGACATCGATAATTTCTTCTTTTGACCAATAAATTTCATCAATTGGATAGGTATAACTCATAATTCTTCCTCCTTACTTGCTCCACCGGCTCCGGATTTCTTCCGCCTCAGAGACGATGCGCTTGAACAATTCATCAACCGATGGAACGTCATGGATCCGTGAGGCCACTTGACCAGCCCAACCGAATCCGTAAGCTTGTTTTCCATCATAAATGAACGTTTTATTCGCTTCGCCGTTGATGTAAGATTTCAAGCCTTCGTACCCTGCTTGTTCATCTTCCAATTCCAAAATACGCGCTGTCCATTCATTTTTCAAGGCGCGAGCTGGTGCTTTCAAACTCCGTTTGATGACGGTAGTGGATGTTTCGTCTGCTTGTATTAAAGCTTCAAGATAAGCGGGATGCGCGTGCACACACTCTTTGGTTGCGATAAAACGCGTTCCCATTTCCACTCCTTCCGCTCCTAAAGCTAGTGCAGCCATCAATCCTCTACCATCTCCTACTCCCCCTGATGCGATGACAGGTATATCAACGGCGTCTACGACTTGGGGCGTCAAAACGAATGTACCGACATCATCACGGCCAAGGTGTCCACCGCCTTCATGACCGACGACCATAACTGCGTCAGCACCCAGTTCCTCCGCTTTGACAGCCTGCCTTCTTGCCGCTACAAGCACAAGGGTTTTAATTCCAGTACCTTGGACAAGCTCAAGGACTGGGGCAGGATTTCCACCTGTCACAGAGATGACCGGCACCTCTTCCTCCACAGCCACTTGAACCATCTCTTCAAATGGACGTCCATGCTGACCAATCGCGAAATTCACTCCAAACGGGCGATTTGTTTTTTCTCTAACGGTAGCAATTTCTTTCCTCAGTTGATCCGGACCTTCCATACTCATCGCGGTCAACTGACCGAGTCCCCCAGCGTTTGATACCGCTTGAGCCAATTCAGAATAAGCGAGGTGAGCAAGCCCTCCCTGGATGATCGGGTATGTAATGCCTAATGCTTCTGTGACACGAGTTTTCCATTCCACATGAATCCCTCCCCTTTGTTTCATTTTAGCATGATTGGAAAAAGGATACACAAAAGACTAGCAAGCGAACGTGGAACCTGCTATAATTCATGTGCTTTTCTAAATTAAAGAGGTGGAAACACATATGAACCAACACAAAACTCCCCTGTTTTCAGGGTTAAAAAAACATAGAGATCGAAAGCCGGTCCAATTTCATATCCCAGGACACAAAGGCGGAAAAGGAATGGATGAAGAATTCCGGTCGTTCATCGGAGATCAAGCCCTTTCCATAGACCTGATAAACATTGAACCACTGGATGACCTGCACCACCCGCAAGGCATGATTAAACAGGCGCAAGATCTAGCCGCTGAGGCCTTCGGTGCGGACTATACCTTTTTCTCTGTACAGGGAACTTCTGGTGCGATTATGACCATGATCATGAGCGTCTGTCATCCCGGCGATAAGATTATTGTGCCGAGAAATGTCCATAAATCCGTAACGACAGCGATCATTTTTTCAGGAGCGAAACCTGTCTTCATCCATCCCGAACTTGATGATCGGTTCGGAATCTCTCACGGTATCACCTCAGAAGCTGTTCAAAAGGCTTGTGAAGCGCACCCAGATGCGAAAGGTCTGCTCGTCATCAACCCGACTTATTTCGGAGTGTCGGCCGATTTGAAAAAGATCGTTACTATCGCACACAGCTACGATATCCCCGTTCTTGTGGATGAAGCGCACGGCGTCCATATTCACTTTCATGAGCGTCTTCCTTTGTCCGCCATGCAGGCAGGTGCAGATATGGCAGCCACGAGTGTGCATAAGCTGGGTGGGTCCTTAACGCAAAGTTCTGTGTTAAATTTACGAGAAGGGCTCGTATCCCATGAAAGAGTACAGTCGATATTATCCATGCTTCACACGACTTCGACTTCGTACCTTTTACTCGCAAGTCTCGATGCCGCACGGAGACACCTCGCCATTCACGGACGGGAGTTGATGGAAGAAACGCTTCGACTTGCGGATCATGCCAGAAGAAGATTGAATGAGATTCCGGGCATTTACTGTCCAGGGAGCGAAATATTGACAAGCGATGCAACCGTCGACTTCGATCCGACCAAATTAATCATCTCCGTGAAAAAGCTCGGGTTATCCGGTTATGACGTCGAAGTTTGGCTTAGAGAAAAAGCCAACATCGAAGTGGAACTTTCCGATCTGTATAACATTTTATGCATCGTGACCCCTGGTGATCGGGAAGAAGATATCGACAAGCTCGTAACTGCTTTAGAGAAACTTTCTAAAGAGCACTCTGACGAAGAAGAGACAGAAAACATTCGGGTGAAAGTTCCCGACATTCCTGTGCTTGCTCTTTCTCCAAGAGAGGCCTTCTACTCTTCGACGGAAACGATTTTGCTAAAGGAAGCTGTCGGAAGGATCAGTGCTGAATTTGTGATGGTTTATCCCCCGGGAATCCCCATTTTTATACCGGGTGAAATTATCACACAAGAAAACATTGACTACATTCACGAAAATGTCGAAGCCGGTCTCCCTGTACAAGGGCCTGAAGATGATACTCTTGAAACGATTCAAGTCATTCGTGAACAACGTGCTTTCAAATAAAAAGAAGCCCGCCCTGGGCTTCTTTTTTTGTTTTCACTCTCCGGAGCGTTTCTCTCCTCTTGCGCGCGTTTCTCTCCTCTTGCGCGCGTTTCTCTCCTCTTGCGCGCGTTTCTCTCCTCTTGCGCGCGTTTCTCTCCTCTTGCGCGCGTTTCTCTCCTCTTGCGCGCGTTTCTCTCCTCTTGCGCGCGTTTCTCTCCTCTTGCGCGCGTTTCTCTCCTCTTGCGCGCGTTTCTCTCCTCTTGCGCGCGTTTCTCTCCTCTTGCGCGCGTAAGGATTTCCTCAAGTCGGAAATCCTTACGCGAAAATACAAAAGATCCAGGTCAATGACCTGGATCTTCATCTTGTATGCTTCCTTCACAGAAAGGATGCCCCCATTTAATAGAACATACTTATTATTTATCTTCTGGTTTGTTGCAGGTAGGACAGGTGCTGTAAAGAGTAGAAACCTTCTCATTTTCGTAGTGCTCAATTACCTTCTGACAGTCTTGACATACGATTGTACCCATTCACATCCACTCCCCATATTTGTAATCGTTTTCAACGTAATTTCATTCTAATATGGCACAATCGAAAAATCAAGCCCAAAAGTATAACTTTTTATAAAATGTGTCATACTAATAATTTCTTTACCTACTAGTATATGATCAAGATTCATATTTAAGCCCAAAAAAAGATCACTCGGACGAGTGATCTTTTCATTATGGGGTTTGGATGAGTGCGGGATCTAGAAGCTCATAGCCTTTATCTCTCAGACCATCCGCGATTGGACCTAATGCATCGTTTGTCCATTCCCTGTCATGCATAAGCAAGTTAGCGCCGTTGTTTAGCAGTGGTGTATTGACCATTATGTCAGCAAGGGCTTGAGCATCCTGGTATTCACCTTCCCAATCGTACCCATACGTCCAGTTCATGACGAGCATTCCTTCTTCTTCTGCCAACTGTTTAGAAAAATCGGTATTCTGCCCAAATGGAGCTCTGAAAAAGATTGGACGTTCGCCTATGATTTCTTCAATTTTATCATTCAGCCCGACAATTTCTTTTCTTTGTTCTTCTTCACTGAGGTCAGGTAAGCTTGCGTGGGTTTCTGTATGGTTCCCAATAGGAAAACCCATTTCGTGAATCTCTTTCAATTTTTCTTTTTCCTCTGGTGTATCAATGAAATGGCCATTTACGAAAAAGATTGCCGGCGCATCTTTCTCTTTCAAAGTCTTAGCCATTTCCACTGCGTGGGTATCTGGTGCATCATCAATCGTAAGGAGAGCGACTTTCGGATTCGCGTCTGTAATCGGCTTGAATGACCAGTTCCCTGTTATTTCGTATTGTGGTTCTACATTCTTCATCACTTCTGCATCTTTTTCAGAGGGTTCTTCTTCCTCTACGTCTTCTTCTTCTTCTGCTTCTTTTTCTTTTTCCTTCTCCTCTTCCTCGACCACCTCTTCTGCAGTCTCCTTGTCAGCACCCGCTTCTTCTTGATTCTGAACTTCCTCACTGTTCGCTCCAGAGCAGGCAGAAAGCAGGAAAATAAGTACGATCCACAAACTTGTCCATTTTTTCATAGGTGTTCCCTCCACTGTTATGTATTTCCACTTCCTCCATTATAAAAGAAAATTCAACATTTTTTCTATCGTTTTCGGGTAAAATATTATATAATGTTTTATCGTGGTCTCATGACTTCTTACATATGGGTGATAAAAATGCTACATTCATTGAAAAAATTCAAATTTTTAGGAAGCCGCACATTGAAAACGGGGATTTCTGTCTTTTTGACTGCATTAATTTGCGGTTTTTTTAATTTACCCATTATATTTGCTGTCATCACTGCAATAGTAACGATTGAACACACAGCTGCAGATTCGATTAAGAAAGCCTTCGTGCGCTTCCCCGCTTCAGCTATCGGAGCTTTACTCGCGACAGCTTTTTACGGGATGCTTGGAAAAGGCGCGTTGACGTTCGCACTTGTAGCTATGGTGACGATCGCCGTTTGTCACAAATTGAAACTGGATGATGGGATCTTGGTTGCCACCATTACGGCAACGGCCATGATTCCAGATTTCCAAGATCAATATGTGGTTTCATTTTTTACGAGATTGGGTACAACCTCCATTGGAATCATCATCTCGACTTTTGTGAATTTTTTCCTTTTGCCTCCCAATTATTCGCCGATGATTTACAAAAACATCAACGGTTTGTATAATCATGCTGGTCTGCTTTTGAAGCGAATAATTTCTGAGGTAACGGCAGAATCTAAAGAGAAAACTCGCGCTATTCAGAGGTCATACCGGCAATTGACGGCCCATCTGGAAAAGACAAATCAGCTTTCTCAATATCAAAGGGAAGAGTGGAAATATCACCGTCACTCAGAAGAAGAAATGGTCGCTTTTCAACTCTCTCAGCGCAAACTGGCGGCATTCCAACAAATTGCTTATCATCTTGGAAACTTGCAGTACGTCCAAACAAAAGCCTCTGATTTCACAAACGAGGAAAAAGAGCTTTTGCTTGCACTTACGGAGGAATTCACTCACGTACTCAGTGACCCGACCCACTCGATTAACGAAAAGCAGTTCGAGATGGTAAATAAGCTGGATGATGCATTCTGGAAATGGAAAGAAGACCATGTCGTAAAGCAGACAGGATACCGACACCACTTACCACCACAGACGATCTTAATTTACGAATTGCTTTGTTTTCACGACGTATTGGAAGAATTGCAAAATTTGTCAGAAAAACAGGAGCAATTAGTGAAAAAATGCTATTTACCAAATCAGTCGTAATGTGGTGAAGAAATCTTTTAACAGGAGGGAAGTCAGTAATGAAACAAGTAACAAAAGTATTTTACATTTCGGTAGTTGTCGCATTCTTATTCATTGGCTGGGGAGTCATCCCAGAAAGTATTCTACCGACTTGGAACTTAGAAAATGTAACATCTAACATACAGGGGTTTCTGACTGAAAAATTTGGATGGTTCTACTTATTATCAGCTACAGGATTCTTAATTTTTGTTATCTTTTTGGTCTTCTCGAAATATGGAAATTTAAAATTAGGGAAACCGGATGATGAACCGGAGTATCCTTATATTACATGGTTTGCCATGCTCTTTAGTGCGGGTATGGGTATTGGACTTGTTTTCTGGGGATCTGCAGAACCCCTTTCTCACTTCCACACCCCACCAATCCCGGGACAAGAGCCTATGAGCGAAGAAGCAGCTCAGTCCGCGATGAAGTACACCTTCTTCCACTGGGGACTTCATCCTTGGGCCTTTTATTCTGTATTGGCTTTGGCACTTGCTTACTTTAAATTCAGAAAGGATGCTCCTGGTGTCATTAGTGCCGCTCTCACACCTGTACTGGGTGAAAAGAGAGTAAAAGGTCCGATTGGTACACTTATCGACTTCATCGCTGTTTTTGCAACGATTTTCGGTGTTGCGACCTCTCTAGGTTTAGGTGCACTTCAAATATCCAGTGGTCTTGCCTTTACCATTGACGGTTTAGAAGACACATTCACACTACAGCTTACAATTATTGCTGTCGTAACTATCCTTTTCATGGTTTCTGCCATGACTGGTTTGAACAAAGGAATTAAATATCTTAGTAACACCAACGTGGTGCTTGCCATCGGCTTAATGGTGTTCATGCTATTCGCAGGACCTACGAACTTTATCATGGATTACTTCACGACATCATTCGGGTCTTATATCCGCGACCTGCCCTACATGAGCTTTCGGATGACTCCATTTGCAGAAGATAGTTCATGGGTTCAAAACTGGACCATATTCTATTGGGCTTGGTGGATTTCATGGGCTCCATTCGTAGGAACATTTATCGCACGTGTATCCCGCGGACGAACAGTTCGTGAATTCATTTTAGGTGTCCTTTTAGTTCCGACAATCTTTGGAGCTCTATGGTTCTCAGTATTCGGTGGAACAGCGATTTCACTTGAGTTCTTCAATGATGTGGATATCTATTCAGATGTTAGTGAGCTTGGTTCAGAAGTCGCTCTCTTCTCTATGATGGAAAATGTACCATTAGGTTCAATTATGTCTTTCGTAGGGCTATTGCTTATTAGTACGTTCTTCGTGACTTCTGCTGACTCTGCTACATTCGTACTTGGCATGCAGACAACGAACGGTAGCTTGAATCCTAAAAACCAGGTGAAATTCACTTGGGGAATCATTCAAGCAGGAGCAGCAGCCGTCCTGCTATGGCAAGGTGGCTTAGGTGCTCTCCAAACGGCAGCGATCATCGCCGCCTTCCCGTTCACCTTTATTATGATACTCATCTGCTTCTCCTTGTTTAAGACCTTCCAGGAGGAAGCGAAATTAGTTGATCTCAAAAAGAAAAAGAAATAATGAAACCTAAGGAACCCAGAAATCACTTTCTGGGTTCTTTTTTATACTCCATTCTCCCATTCCTTATAAGGTCAATAGATGCATGGCAAGCCTACTTTTCTTCTCCAAGCACCCTTCCCCTTCCTTTATATTTCACATCCTTACACAAGCTGTTGCACGCTTCTATATAGACGTCTACTAGGTTATTCGTTTAATGAAGGGTTTTACAGTAGATGTCACAATACAACATGAGACTTTCAATTCCATGACAAAACGATAACATCAAAAAAATCTCTCTTATTCCTTGTTACACTGAGTATGGATCAAAGACAAGGGAGTGGGTCGGACCATGATCAATCGTATTATCCTATCTTTCTTAACTATCTTCTTACTCGCAGGATGCCTCCAGAAAGGGGAAACCGTCCAAGTACTTACAGCTACACCTGAGAATTATGAATTATACTTATACTCTGAAGTGGACGAGGAAGAGTCTGCCCAGGATTACTTAAGCGCTCTCCTTGATTGGAAATTGAAGCAGGAGGACGGTACAGAATTAAAGTTTCAACAAACGGAAAAGAATAAAAACGACCTGGACATTCCTACAGAAGAATTACCCCTCCTCGTTGTGAAAGAAGAAGGAAAAACGGTGACTACGATATCAGGAAACAATCCACGTGAAAAAATCTTAATGACATTGGAAAATCATATAGCGATGGTTAGATAGATGCCAAGCCTCCCATTATTATCATGGGAGGCTTTTGTACATTCAATAAGGAACTCCTGTGAGAGGACGTTAAATCTTAGTTAGAGGCCCTTGACTCACCATTAATGGATATTAAAGCTCAGCTAGAGGGCGTTGACTTACCGTCAAAGGACATTAAACTCTAGTTAGGGGACATTAACCTTGTCTACAACAAAAAAAGCCCGACAGACTCATGTGAGTCTGTCGGGCTTTTTATCTTTCATTATTTAACGATGTGGATTGGTTGGTCAATCGCAACTTCAGCTGCTTCCATCGTGATCTCACCTAGTGTCGGGTGAGCGTGGATCGTTAGCGCTAAGTCTTCAGCGGTCATGCCGGATTCGATCGCCAAGCCAAGCTCAGCAATCATGTCACTAGCATTCGCACCAGCGATTTGAGCACCAATGACTAGGCCGTCTTCTTTACGTGTAACGAGTTTCAAGAAACCGTCACTTTCGTTTAGAGATAGCGCACGTCCGTTTGCTGCAAATGGGAATTTGGATGCTTTGACATCGTATCCTGCATCTTTAGCTTCCTGCTCGGTGTAACCAACAGAAGCTAGTTCTGGATCAGAGAATACGACAGCTGGAATTCCAAGGTAGTCAATCTCAGACTTCTCACCAGAGATCGCTTCTGCAGCGATTTTACCTTCATAAGAAGCTTTGTGAGCAAGTGGAGGTCCTTCAACGATATCACCGATGGCATAGATGTTATCAATGCTCGTGCGGCACTGTTTATCAATTTCGATGATTCCTTTATCTGACATCTTGATTCCTACATCTTCAAGACCGATTTCGTCTGTGTTCGGACGACGACCGACAGTTACAAGTACGTAATCCGCATCGATGGATTTTTCTTCCCCTTTAGCTTCATACTTAACGGTCACTCCATTTTCCGTCTCTTCAACACCTTGAGCCATCGCTTCTGTTACAACGTCTACGCCTTTTTTCTTCAGACGCTTCTTAACGATGGAAGACATTTGCTTCTCGAAACCGCCGAGGATGTCTTTTGTACCTTCAAGGATGGTTACTTTTGTACCGAAGTTTGCATACGCAGTACCAAGTTCAGTACCGATGTAACCGCCGCCGATCACGACCATTTTCTCTGGGATTTCATCCAGGTTCAAAGCACCTGTAGAATCTAGAACACGATCAGAGAATTTGAAAGAAGGAATCTCAATTGGACGAGAACCTGTTGCAATGATGCAATTGTTGAACGTGTAGGTTTGAGAGTTCTTTTCATCCATGACACGAACTGTGTTTTTATCTACGAAGTAAACTTCGCCTTTTACGATGTCTACTTTGTTTCCTTTAAGAAGACCTTCAACACCGCCAGTCAGTTTGTTTACAACGCCGCCTTTCCACTCTTGTACTTTAGAAAAGTCGACCGTTGTATTTTCTGACTTGATTCCCATGTCTTCAGCGCCTTGAGCGTGTTCGTAACGGTGACCAGCTTGGATCAACGCTTTAGAAGGAACACAACCGACGTTCAAACAAACGCCTCCAAGGTTACCTTTGTCGACAATGGTTACATTTTGACCGGATTGTGCAGCACGGATGGCGGCAACATAACCGCCAGGACCCGCACCGACAACTAACGTATCTAGTTCAATTGGAAAATCTCCTACTACCATACTTTACGCCTCCATCATGATTAGTTGTGGATCGTTCAGTAAACGCTTGATGTTGTTCATTGCGTGCTGAGCTGTTGCACCATCGATGATACGGTGGTCGAAGCTTAGGGAAATCGCAAGAACTGGAGCTACTACAACTTCACCATCGCGTACGATTGGCTTGTCTGCAATACGTCCGATACCAAGGATCGCCACTTCTGGGTGGTTGATGACTGGTGTGAACCACTGACCACCGGCAGATCCGATATTCGTAATTGTAGTGGAAGCACCTTTCATTTCTTCAGATGATAGTTTACCGTCACGAGCTTTCACAGCTAGTTCGTTGATTTCGCTTGAGATTGAGAAGACGGACTTGCGGTCTGCATCTTTTACGACTGGAACCATTAGGCCTTTCTCTGTATCAGCAGCGATACCAATATTATAATAGTGTTTCTGAATAATTTCATCCGTATTGTCGTCAATTGACGTATTAAGGACAGGATATTTCTTCAGAGTAGATACAAGAGACTTCACAACATATGGAAGGTAAGTCAACTTGATGTCCTGCTCAGCTGCAACAGCTTTGAACTTCTTACGGTGGGCAACTAGTTCAGATACATCCACTTCGTCCATCAACGTTACGTGAGGAGCTGTATGCTTGGAGTTCACCATAGCTTTGGAGATCGCTTTACGGATTCCGCTCATCTTCTCACGGGTTTCTGGATAAGCTTCACCTGCAGCTGGGGCTGCTTGTTGTGTAGAAGCTGCTTCTTCCTGCTTGTCTTCAGCTGGAGCTTCTGTCGCTGCTTCTGCTTGTCCGCCGTTCATGAAGCTTTCAACATCCTCTTTAAGAACGCGGCCGTTTTTGCCGGACCCTTGAACTTTACGGATGTCGACATCGTTGTCACGAGCGAATTTACGTACAGAAGGCATCGCTACAACGCGGCGGTCTTCATCAACATCACCATCGTTTGCAGATGCAGCTGGTTGTTCAGCTTTTTCTTCTTTGCTTTCTTCTTTAGATGCTTCTTCTTTTTCTTCCTTCGGCTCTTCTTTAGGCTCTTCAGAAGCAGGAGCATCTTCAGATCCATCATCGATTGTGATGATGACGGTTCCGACTGTAGTCGTTTCACCTTCGTCCACATGGATGTCTTTGACCGTTCCATCTACTTGGGAAGGGATTTCTACTACAGCTTTATCGTTTTGTACTTCACAAAGTACATCGTCTTCTTTTACTTCGTCGCCAGGCTTGACGAACCACTTCGCAATTTCACCTTCGTGGATACCTTCACCGATATCAGGCAGTTTAAATTCGAATGCCACGGTTATTACCTCCTAGTATTAGAGATGATTAAAAGTTCATAACGTCGTTGACTTTTTCAACGATCGTGTTGTGATTTGGCAACCATACTTCTTCTGCTTGTGTGAATGCATAGACAGTGTCTGGTGCAGCTACACGCAATACAGGCGCTTCAAGGTGAAGGATGGCTTTCTCTTGAATTTCAGAAACAACGTTCGCTGCGATACCCGCTTGCTTTTGAGCTTCCTGGACAACTACAGCACGGTTTGTTTTCTTAACAGATTCAAGGATTGTTTCGTAATCGACTGGAGATACAGTACGAAGGTCAATGACTTCTGCACTGATTCCGTCTTTCTCAAGCTCTTCTGCAGCTTTAAGAGAAGAGTGAACCATTGCACCGTAAGCAACAAGAGTAACGTCTGTACCTTCGCGCTTAACGGCAGCTTTATCAAGATCTACTGTATATTCTTCTTCCGGAACTTCTTCACGGAAAGAGCGGTAAAGTTTCATGTGCTCAAGGAAGATCACAGGATCGTTATTGCGGATGGAAGAGATCAGAAGACCTTTCGCATCGTATGGATTAGATGGGATAACTACACGAAGACCAGGCTGTTGAGCCATTAGACCTTCAAGGCTGTCTGCGTGAAGTTCTGGTGTGTGTACACCGCCGCCGAATGGAGAACGAACAGTAATCGGCATTGGACGAGTACCACCAGAGCGGTAACGATAACGTGCCATTTGACCGCTGATTGCGTCCATGACTTCGTATACGAAACCGAAGAATTGAATTTCAGGTACCGGACGGAAGCCTGTAAGAGCAAGCCCGATGGACATACCGCCGATTCCGGATTCAGCTAGTGGTGTATCGAATACACGATCTTCGCCGAATTCTTTTTGAAGACCTTCAGTCGCACGGAAAACTCCGCCGTTCTGACCAACGTCTTCACCGAAAACCAACACGTTTTCATCATTTTTAAGTTCTGTGCGCATCGCGTCTGTGATGGCTTGGATCATTGTCATTTGTGCCATGATTTACTTCGACTCCTTTTCCTTGTATTCTTCCATCTGCTCTTTCAAGTTAGAAGGAAGTTCCTCATGCATGATACCGATCAAATCAGTAACACTTTGTTTTGGAGTATTGTCAGCTTCTTTAACCGCTGCTTTGATTTCTTCTTTTGTTTTTTCGATCAGTTCGTTCTCTTCCTCTTCAGACCATAGGCCTTTCGCTTCAAGGAACTTACGGAAACGAACGATTGGATCTTTCTTCTCCCACTCGTTGTCTTCATCTTCCGTACGGTAACGAGTCGGATCGTCTCCGGCCATTGTGTGTGGGCCATAACGATAAGTAAGTGTCTCGATCAATGTCGGACCTTCACCGTTCACAGCACGCTCACGTGCATCTTTCGTTGCTGCATAAACAGCAAGAACGTCCATACCATCAACTTGGATGCCTTCGATCCCGGCAGCGACAGCTTTTTGAGCGATTGTTTGCGCTGCAGACTGCTTCTCAACAGGTACAGAGATCGCGAAACGGTTGTTTTGTACAACGAAAATCGCTTGAGCACCGAATGCACCAGCAAAGTTGATACCTTCGTAGAAGTCACCTTGGGATGCACCGCCATCACCTGTGTAAGTGATTGCTACAGCATTTTCACCGCGCTTTTTATAACCAAGTCCAACACCAGCTGTTTGCGTGATTTGCGCACCGATGATGATTTGTGGGCTCACTGCGTTGACACCTTCAGGCATTTGGTTTCCTTTATGGTGTCCACGGGAGAATAGGAATGCTTGGTAAAGTGGAAGGCCGTGCCAGATCAACTGTGGTACGTCACGATATCCTGGAAGAATAAAGTCTGCCTTCTCCAGTGCAAATTGGCTTCCAAGCTGAGATGCTTCCTGTCCAGCAGTTGGAGCGTAGAATCCAAGACGTCCCTGGCGGTTAAGCGCGATGGAACGCTGGTCTAGAATACGCGTATAAACCATACGGCGCATAATTTCTTTTAGATCTTCATCAGATAGGTCAGGCATAAAATCTTCGTTTACGATTTCGCCTTCTTCGTTAAGGATTTGAAACGTTTCGAACTGGTTTTCAATGTTCTCAAGAGTTCGTTTCAAAGTCATTCACCCTTTCCTTTCGTATTTTAAAATGGATGCTGTGAGTAGCTTTCCCAATTATGAAAAAAAACTGTACCGATTTGCTCTTTACGTTTTACCCTGAACACTTCTTTATTAATCATGCAGGGGCGTTTATAGAAACTGTTACATTCTTCAAGTAAGATTCAATGGTACAATGTCAATCCATTATGTAGTTTAGCTTAAATCGTCATCATTCGTCAATCACTTCGCTACATAATATCTAACCATAGTCATAGAGGCTTCTGACAGCAGTCGAAAAATGACTAATTTTGTTATTTCAGAACAAGATACTGTATCACCACAAAATTAAGCCTGTATTAATCTTACGTTTTTTTCCCTTAACAATCAAATGAATTGTTCAGTAAGAGCTTTCTGCTGGTTCAGTTTTCAAGTTCTTAATGATGGAAGGAAAGCTTTATGATTTTTGCCGAAAAGAAAAAGCCGCTGACGAATCTCCGTCAACGGCTTTCTCATTACTCCTCTTCTGAAGCAGAGGATTCTGATTGTTCTTCATAAGTTACATCAAGTTCCATCGCTTCATAAAGTTCTTTTTTCAATGTATTATATTCTTCCGTATGTTCATTGAACGTTTCGTTATGTTCAATCACTTCATTATACTTTTGATTCACCTTATCGATTTGTTCCTGAAGTTGTTCTTCTGTCAAATCCTCATTCTGCATCATTTCATATAGTTTAGCATCCAAAGTTAAAGCTTCGTCATAAGCCGTATATAAATTCTGGTACGAATCGTACCGTGCATTCATCGTTTCGACCAATTGCTCTGCTTTTTCTTTTGCCTCCGCATGCTCTTCATCTATGTCTTCGATCAAAGGTTCAACCTTATCGAATTCTTCCTTTGCTGCATCGATGCTTTCTTTTTCAAGCTCCAGCTTCTCTCTGCGTTCTTCAACAATCGAGGCCGCCTGCTTGGACTTCTCTTGAATTTGATCAAATTGATCCATGTTTAAATTGATGATTTCTTCATATAACTGTTGTTCTTCTGTCTCAAGATCCACCATCGGTTGCTGCTGTTCGCGGAAGGCATCTTCTAACGTCACCGCTTTTTCAAGATGTTCATAAATCTGTTCTTCTGCTGACTGACCTGTACAGGCAGATAAGAAAGCTGCTACTGCCAGGAGCACCACTAGCATATGTACTCGCACACCTTTTCCCCCTCGAATTCCATGAAACATTATTGTAATCTAAACGTATCTACAATAGTATAATAAATGATATCAAATTGAAAGTGCCTTTTTCACATATGTTACCATTGACATGGAGAAGAAAAAGATCTATTTGAGAGAGCTCTTTATTCCATTCATTATAAATCATTGATTGGAGCTTTTTTTTGAAAAATGTATAGTTTGAAAGGATGTTGCTTAATGATTACAATGGACGATATTGTTCGTGAAGGTCACCCTGCTCTGCGCAAGGTGACAGAAGAAGTGCCCCTCCCCCCTTCTGAGGAGGATAAAAAAACATTAGAAGAAATGATCCAATACTTGAAGAACAGTCAGGATGAGCAAATTTGTAATCGTTACGGTCTACGTCCTGGCGTTGGCTTAGCTGCACCACAAATCAATGTGAATAAACGGATGCTAGCGGTTCATTTCACAGATATGAAAGATAAATTATACAGTTACGGCTTATTCAATCCGCGTATCGTCAGTCATTCAGTGGAAAAGACATACCTTTCTACAGGGGAAGGGTGCCTTTCCGTCGATCGCGAAGTGCCTGGTTATGTCCCGCGCTATCGTCGTATTACAGTAAAAGCTACGGACCTCGAAGGTAATGATGTGAAGCTGCGCTTGAGAGATTATGCAGCTATCGTGTTTCAACATGAAATTGATCATCTGCACGGGGTCATGTTCTATGATCACATCGATCAGGATAATCCTTTCAAGGAGCCTGACAATGCTACACCTGCTGATCGATAAAAACGAAAAGCTCCACCGTCCCATGACGGTGGAGCTTTTTATACTCTTAACTTCTTCTATATAAGCTCCCTCAACCCGGGCAACGCCCCCTGGGTACCTCGAAACTGTTTCTTCCACAATCCCTGACTTAAAGTTAAAAAGAGGTTACTTCAACAACCCTAGTTCATAAATCGCATGAGAAAGGCCGTCTTCACCGACATCTTTGGTTACAAAATCACTGACAGCTTTCGTTTCAGATACTGCATTTCCCATCGCGACTCCCGTTCCTACCTCACGGATCATTTCAATGTCATTCAAGCCGTCGCCAAAGGCATACGTATCCTCCATCTTAAGCCCGGCTGCTTCAATCAATTTTTTGATCCCTTCGGCTTTTGACCCACCTTTAGGAAGGACATCACAGGAAACAGGATGCCACCGGATGTAATCAAAGGATTCATAGGCTTCTCTATACTCTTCGATTTCGTCACCTTCACAGAAGAGAAGGGACTGATAAATATTTCTTCCTTTGAAAAAGGATGCGTCCGCACTAGGGTGATCGATATATAACGTCCCCAGGCTTTCTTCTATATGATCGTGATCTGGTACAGAAGCTTTCATTTCTTCATGATTCATAAAGACCATCGGATGGTCGTTCTGCTCTGCGTGCTTATGAAGACGAGCAAGCTCTGGTTCAGATAATGGATTTGTGTAGATCTCTTTTCCTTCAAAAACGACATACTGTCCGTTGAAACTGACAAAGGAATCGATTCCAAGTTCTTCTCTCAACTTCTTATACATAAAAGGAGCACGTCCCGTTGCAATGGCGCAGTAAACCCCTTCATCTTTGAGTGCCTGGATCGCTGCCTTCGTTTTCTCCGGCAGTTTTTTATCGTGATCCAGCAGTGTTC
Source organism: Halobacillus litoralis (assembly GCF_009856415.1). Lineage (GTDB taxonomy): Bacteria > Bacillota > Bacilli > Bacillales > Halobacillaceae > Halobacillus > Halobacillus litoralis_C. Next base: position 986,188 of record NZ_WMEZ01000001.1, read on the forward strand.
CATCAATATCAAAAAAAGCAATTTTTTTCGTCATTTCCTTGTCCTCCTCGTCGGCCTGCATACAATTTCTCTTATGTATCATAGCATACCCCACTCTTTGGCTATACTGTAGCATGAGTGGATAGGTTTGAGAAGAAAAACACACGATATATACAAAATCTAATATGTAAATGTTTCATTCTTCCACAAACCGTATTATACTAGAGATAACAGGGATTGGGCGGTTTAACGTTTTTTTGTTTTCTTCTTCAGAATGAAAGGGGATAGATGCCAATGATGAAGCGTCTACGAAGGAAGCTTAGAAAACGTTGGAAAAATTTCATGAAACGAAAAACATACGCGTAAACCATTGTTTTAGGGTGTACCGAGCACCCGCACATACCATTATCATTCCCATATAGGAAACAAACGTGCTATGATGATGACAGGACAAGAATGTGGAAATTATATCTAGTTAGGAGCGATAGAGTAATGATATTTAAAGTACTTTATCAGGAACTTGCGAGCGAAGTTCCTGTCCGTGAACGTACAGACAGCATGTACGTGGAAGCGGAAACAGAAAGACAAGTTCGTGAAAAATTAAAAAATGAAGGATTCAATATTGAATATATTCAGGTGCTTGATGAGGATCATCTTGAATATGAAAAGCAATCCGAAGATTTCAAAGTGGAGAATTTTTAACCGATGAAATTCGTTAAGAATGACCAGACAGCCGTATTCGCCCTGGGCGGACTCGGTGAGATCGGTAAAAATACGTACGGAGTACAATTCCAAGACGAAATCATCCTCATTGACGCTGGTATTAAATTCCCGGAAGACGAGCTGCTCGGTATCGACTATGTTATTCCGGATTATACGTACCTCGTCCAAAATCAAGACAAAATCAAAGGACTATTCATTACGCACGGTCACGAGGACCACATTGGTGGAATTCCTTATCTGCTACGTGAAGTCAATATTCCTATTTACGCGGGCAAATTGGCACTAGGCCTGATCCGTAACAAGTTGGATGAACACGGCCTCTTGCGGAATGCGAAACTGAATCCGATTCAGGAAGATGATGTCATCAAATTCCGTAAGACATCCGTTTCCTTCTTCCGTACGACACACAGTATCCCTGATTCCTACGGGGTTGTAGTAAAAACCCCACCAGGAAACGTCGTACACACCGGGGACTTTAAATTCGACTTCACCCCTGTAGGAGAACCAGCCGATCTTGCTAAGATGGCTGAAATCGGAAAAGAAGGCGTACTTGCCCTATTGTCCGATAGTACCAATGCAGAAGTTCCTGGTTTTACAAAATCAGAACGAGTGGTTGGGCAAAGCATCGATGACATCTTCACGCGTATGGATGATGGTCGATTGATCTTTGCAACCTTTGCATCAAATATTCACCGCCTTCAACAAGTGGTGGAATCTGCCGTTAAGAAAGGCCGTAAAGTGGCTGTATTCGGACGCAGTATGGAATCTTCCATCCGAATCGGTCAGGAACTTGGATATATCCGTGCCCCTAAGGATACATTCATTGATGCCCAACAGATCAACCGACTTCCAGCAAATGAAGTCGTGATCCTATGTACAGGCTCACAAGGTGAACCAATGGCTGCCCTGTCACGTATCGCCAACGGTACTCACCGTCAAATTCAAATTCAACCTGGCGACACCGTCGTGTTCTCTTCTTCCCCAATCCCTGGAAACACGATCAGTGTCAGCCGTACGATCAATAAACTTTACCGCGCCGGTGCCGATGTCATCCACGGCCCATTGAATGACATCCATACATCCGGTCACGGTAGTCAGGAAGAAATGAAGCTCATGCTTCGTTTGATCCAACCGAAATTCTTTATGCCGATTCACGGGGAGTACCGTATGCTGAAAGAGCACACGAAGCTCAGCCACGATTGTGGCGTCGAGCCTGAGAACTGCTTCGTCATGGATAATGGTGACGTCCTTGCTCTCGGGAAAGATGAAGCTAGTGTCGCAGGCAAAATCCCGTCCGGCTCTGTCTATGTAGATGGTAGCGGAATTGGTGACATCGGTAACATCGTCCTTCGTGATCGTAGAATTCTTTCTGAAGAAGGTCTTGTCATCGTAGTCGTAAGCATAAACATGAAAGAATTCAAGATCGCATCAGGTCCTGATATTATCTCCCGCGGATTCGTCTACATGAGAGAATCAGAAGACTTGATTAAAGAAGCACAGAACCTTGTCAGCTCCCATGTTGAAAAAGTGATGGAGCGTCGTACGACTCAATGGTCTGAGATCAAAAACGAAATCACAGATACCATTGCTCCGTTCTTGTTTGAAAAGACGAAGCGTCGTCCGATGATTCTTCCAATCATTATGGAAGTGTGATCATGAAAAATCCCCGCTGGAATTTCCAGCGGGGATTTCTTTTTATGTCAGCCGTTTCAATGCTTTTTTCATGTCCGGCAAGTCGAGGTTTCCAGTTTCAAAAAATTCTTTAACGATATACTTGGAAAAGTTCACAGCTGACTGGTAATCAATTTTTCCTGGGAGCGGGGCCTGGTCTTCAATGACGACATCGATCAGCACCGGTTTTTCCGAAACGAAGGCCTGTTTCATTTTTGTAGAGAGCTCCTCATAGGATTCAATGCGATACCCTTCTCCCCCACAAGCTTCCGCAAACTTCGCGAAGTCCACTTCTCCTAAGTTCGTAGCGTAATTCAAATGCCCCATCTGTTCTTGTTCGTATTTAATCATTCCAATTTTGCTATTATTCAGCACAATCATTTTAATCGGCAGGTCGTATTTGACGGCCGTTACAAAATCATGCATGACCATAGAGAATCCCCCATCACCAGATACTCCAATCACCTGCTTATCCGGATAGGCTTTTTGCGCTGCAATCGCGCCAGGTAGTCCACTTCCCATGGTTGCAAGCCAACCGGACAAAACAAATTTCTGGTTCACCAGGTGTAAAAAGCGCGTGAGCCACACCGTCACATTTCCAACATCTCCTGAGACAATCGCGCCTGGCTCCATATGTTTTTCCAATTCGTACATCACTTGAGGCGCATGCAATGGATTTTCCGTGGAACGTTTCTCTTCCTGAACGGCGATTCTCCAATCGTTCATTTTCTCCTGGTAATACTCAAGGTAGTCCCTCTTTTCAACAGGGGAGACTAACTTCGCTAAAGCTGCGAGAGTTTCTTTACTATCCCCTGCAAGACCTACGTCAATAGGATAGTATTTGCCCAAGTTTTCAGGTTTGTTGTCAATTTGGATCGCTGTGACATCATCGGGAAGGAAATCCCGGTAAGGGAACTGGGTCCCTACAAGAATTAACAAGTCTGTTTCCTTCATGGCATGGTAGGCAGGCTTCGTCCCGATTTGACCATGCTGGCCAAGGCAGTAAGGGTGATTATCCGGGATGACCCCCTTAGCGAGTAGGCTCATGATGATGGGAGCCTTTATTGCTTCTGCAAAATCAATCAATTCATTTGGTGCATTTCTCGTCCCCTGCCCTGCCAGAATAATCGGCTTCTCTGCTTTTTCAATCAGCTGTCTAGCTTCGTTCAATTGAGTCTGCGCAGGAAAAATTTCTGGTCGATAGTAGTCTCCAGATGTGAGTCGAACCTCATCTTTCTGCTTGGCTGCAAAAAGATCATCCGGTACGATCAAAACGGAAACCCCTTTATGAGCGTATGCTTCTTTGATGGCCTGGTCCAGTAAATCCGGAAGCTGTGCTTCTGTCTCCGCCCGACGATTGAAGACAGCGACATCATCAAACATTCTCTCCAAGTTGATTTCCTGGAACGCTCCCGTCCCCACTTCCTCACTATGCACTTGTCCAACGATCGCCAGCACAGGCGCGCTGTCTGCTTTTGCATCATAAAGGCCATTAAGTAAATGGACAGCTCCTGGTCCAGCAATTGCTGCCGTTACACCGATCTTGCCGGTCAATTTCGCATAAGCGGCCGCTGATAAGGCACCGGTTTCCTCATGGCGGACTTGTATGAATTCGATTTCATCCTGCCTTTTCCTCAAATCATCAATCAATTCGTTGATGGAGTCTCCCGGCATTCCGTATATGTGATCGACACCCCAGTTGATAAGTTGTTGTGTCATGACTTCCCCTGTTCGTTTATTGAACATCCAAATCATCCTTTCAAGCTCCATAAATTATCTTCTATAACCTTTCTTATTTCCTTTTCCCGCTTTTCTTAAACAATGGAGTCGATGATAAATGATGTCCATGTTTTCCACTAATAAATTTCTGTTATAAAAAATTCATGATATACTTCGAATCCATTATTTTAATCTCAGACGACCTCCGTTCGTGGATCAATCATCCACAAACGGCGCAGGTAAGTTCAAGTAACTACTTCAGAGCAGGAGCAAGAAGTGATAAAATACAATAAAAAATGATTGACTGGGAGGAGAAATATGGATTTATCCATTCGTAACGCTAAGCTAAACGATTATGAGTCGTTGCTGACTCTGTTTAAACAGGTTCATGAATTTCACGTTTCTGCAAGGCCGGATTTGTACATAGAGAATGCAACTCCAGTGGAGCAAGGTTTTTTTGAAAGCCAGTTGATGGATAGCCATCAGCATATTTTTGTGGCTTCCATAGAAGATGATTTAGTTGGAGTTATCGTGACAAAGGAAGAAGAAACAATGGAAAACTCTTTTGTCAAAGCGAGGAAAGTATTGTTAATAAACAGTTTATGCGTTGATGAAAAGCATAGAAAAAAGGGGATCGGAAAAGCACTAACGGCGTACGTTTTTGATTTTGGCAGCAGACTCAAAGTAGATAGTATTGAACTGGGAGTAACCGAGAGTAATTCATCGGCGATTGAATTTTATCGGTCCATGGGGATGAAGACCAGGAGTAGAAAAATGGAGATTGCCCTTGATTCTTTGAGCGATTAGCAGTTGCATTATGGTTTACATCAAACTTTAATAAAAACAATAATAAAATACCCCTCTGGACCTTTTTTGACCAGAGAGGTATTACAGCATAGTATTAATCTTCTAATACGAGGTTTTTTTCAAAGCGGCTGATATCTTTATCTGCACCAATGACGATTAGGACATCGCTCTCTTTGATTTCTTCCGTTGCCATTGGTGAAACGATGACATCTTTATCTCTTTTGATGGCGACAACGTTACATCCGTATTCGGCGCGGATATCAAGGTCCACGAGCGTTTGACCACCCATTTTACTTCCGGCTTTCACTTCAACAACACTATGGTCATCAGAAAGCTCGATATAATCGAGGATGTTGTTGGAAATGATGTTATGAGCAATTCGTTTTCCCATATCACGTTCTGGGTGAACGACTTGATCGGCTCCAATCTTGTTTAGAATTTTTTCGTGGTAATCATTTTGGGCTTTGACTGTAATCATTTTGATGCCCATCTCTTTTAATATCAATGTCGTCAACATACTGGCCTGGATATTGTCCCCGATCGCTACTATCACATGGTCGATGTTACGGAATCCAAGCTCTTTCAATACATTCTCATCAGTTGAATCAGCAATGACGGCATGTGACGCGATATCACGATATTCGTTTACTTTATCTTCATCAAGGTCAAGGGCGAGAACTTCCATCCCTTCCCGGCTCAATTCGCGGCAGATACTCCCCCCGAAGCGGCCGAGGCCGATAACGGCAAATTCTTTTTTCATAGGTCAACCTCCAACTGTCTCGCAAAATCTATGCTTATTCTATCACATAAAACCCCACTCAACATATGGAACTTCCATAATAATAAAAGAACTTCCACTAAAGCTCCCTTTACTTGAAGACTCAGTTTCGAGACAATTGTTGGTTCTAGGAGCTCCGGGAAAAGGTTCGCTTTCCATGGGGCGGGCGGTGAGCCTCCTCAGGCTACGCCTTCCGGGGTCTCACCTGTCCCACACGTCCCATAGGAGTCTCACCTTTTCCCTCCGCCCCTTTACCTTATATGTGTCTCGAAACCACTTCTAAAAGGGGAGCATGTATGGTTGAGGGAAGTGGATGATTAGAACACCTCCAAAGTACGTCAGAGCTTGATCCAGAGCTCATTACACCTCAAATGTGTGGTAGTGGAAGACCTTCCAACTTGGTACAGAGGTTCGTTTTTCACATACCTCGAATGGGGTGGTTGGGAAGCTGCGAGACTCCCGTGGGAGAAGGAGTTAGGTGAGATCCCGCAGGACGCAGTCCGAGGAAGCTCACCACGTCCCCCACAGGAAAGCGAGTAGCTTCCCAGCCACCCCTGGCGCTCAACACGATAACGAACCACGAAACATCTCGAAACTGAGTCTTCAAGAATCCTGCCATATTCTTTCATAACAAAAGAAAGCATAGAGTCCATGGACTCTATGCTTTGGGTTAGTTCATTTACTTTTTCCCTTTTACATAATCCGCATCGAAAAGGAACAGTCTCATTAACAGGATGAGAGATGGAATCAATAATAACAGTCCTGCGATAAAGACGATGACCAGAGCGATCGCCATGGATTCGTTCGTCACGCCACTTGTAATGGTTACATAAGGATAGAGCAAGTATGGCAAATGAGAGGCTCCGTAACCAAAGAATGCAATGAAAAATTGAATCATGACGGCGATGAATGCCCAGCCATAATACTTCCCTTGATAGACGAGAAAGACAGCAATCATGAAAAAGGCTACGGATATTCCGAAGACCCACCATAATTCAATGGCTCGCTGGAAGTGATCCATATTTTGCTGACTAAGTGCGATGAATGTCGTGAGACTGGCAATGATTGTCGGAGAACTCCAGAACAGCGCATATTTTCTAAGGATTTCAAGCGCTGGTTGATCCCCTGCCCGGTTGGCATAATACGTTAAGAACATGGCACTGATATAAAGGACACTAACGATAGCAAGGAAAACAACACTCCAGGAATAGGGACTGGTCAGCAATTTCCCAAAAAGCAGTTGCACACCGTTAGAGGTCTCCTCAATGTAGCCACCCTCAGAAATGGTTAGAGCGGTGGAAAGAGATGCCGGGATGAGCAGTCCTGTCGCTCCATATAAGAACATATAGAGAGAATTATCCTTTGAACCATAGTTTTCAAAAGCATAAAAAGATCCTCGAATAGCGAGCAGGACAATTGCTATACTTCCTGGTATGAGTAGGGTTTGTCCGAAGTAATACGCCATATCCGGGAAAAACCCGACGAGTCCAACGAAAAAGAAGACGAAAAAGACGTTGGTCACTTCCCATACGGGCGATAAATAACGAGAGATCAGCTGATTGATCAAATGATCCTTCTTCGTCATTCGTGCGTAATAAGCGAAAAAACCGGCTCCAAAGTCGACAGAAGCGACAATCAAATACCCATAAAGGAAGAGCCATAGAACGGAAATTCCTATCAATTCATAACTCATGCGTCATCCTCCTTACTTGCAGCGGCTGTTTGAGGATAACGGTGTTCCAACTCCAATTCAGCCGGTATTCCTTTGAAAATTTTCCGTAATGTGATGAGACATCCCATACCGAGCACAAGGTACACAGCTGCAAATAGAATGAACATCGAGAACACATACGGAGAAGTGGTTGCACCTTCTGCAACGGTCATGAATCCACGTAAGATCCATGGTTGACGTCCTACTTCTGCATAAATCCATCCAAACTCGATTGCAAGCATCGTCAGCGGGCCAGTAGCTACGATCCCCCATAGGAGAAGCGGGTTATACTCGTTCCATTTCTTTAACTTCCAGAATACGAGAAATAAGAACGAAATTCCGAGTGTGTAAAAGCCGATGCTGACCATGAGGTCGAACATGTAGTGGATCCAAAGAGGAGGTCGTTCCTCTTCTGGTGTTTCATTCAACCCTTCCACCTCTGCATTGAAATCGCCATAAGCAAGAAAACTCAATGCATTTGGAATGCGTATCGCATTTTCTACTTCGTTGTCTTCATTTAATGTACCGAAAACGACTAGATCGGCACCTTCTTCTGTTTCAAAGTGCCACTCCCCTGCCGCCAGTTTTTCCGGCTGGTACTCGGCAAGGAATTTGGCAGAAAAATCTCCGGCAACAGCTGTCAAAATCGCAAATAGAAACGTCATCGTAACCGTCAGTTTCAATGCTTTCTTATGATAAAGCGAGCCTTTTTTAATAAGAATAATGAAGGCTGCAATACCAGCAAGTACCGCGGCAGCTGTTAAATAAGAGGAGGAAATGACGTGAAACACCTTCGTCGGGGTCGCAGGGTTGAACATCGCCGCGAGCGGATCAACGGCTGTAAAACGCCCGTCCTCCATTTCGAAACCTTGTGGTGTATTCATAAAAGAGTTGACGGTAGTTATGAAAAAGGCAGACAGCGTTCCACCGATCACGACGGGTATGGATAATAGCCAGTGATAGATCGGTTTCTTGAACCTGTCCCATGTATATAAATAAATGCCAAGGAAAATCGCTTCAAAGAAAAACGCGAAGGTTTCCATGAATAATGGCAGGGCAATGACATTACCGGCCAACTGCATGAAACTTGGCCAAATTAATGAGAGCTGTAAGCCAATCGCCGTACCTGTTACAACACCGACAGCTACTGTAATGGTATAGCCGCGCGTCCAGCGACGAGCAAGCAATGTATAGTGTGGATCTTTTTTCTTTATTCCTATGAGCTCGGCAATGGATACGAGTACAGGAACACCCACTCCAAGCGTTGCGAAGATCGCATGAAAAAGCAGCGTCATAGCGGTAAGCGCCCGGCTCACTTCAACAGTTTCAAATCCAAACATCTTTCTTCCCCCTAACTAAATCGGTCACTACTACCGTTAGTATAAAACGTGAAAACGGTTCATGGTCAGATGGTTGTTGACGATTTTGTGACATCCTTCACAAAGTGTCTAATTTATGAAAATCTTACCCGAACTTTTTCCTGCTGTCGAACATTATGCCTATATCTTCTCTTCCCTATTGATCAAACCTTCTAACTTAAGAAGGCCGACAGAAAGCATACTTCTTCTTCCGTTATGGATCCTAGTCTTGAAGACTTAGTTTCGAGACTTTAGTTGAACAAAAAAAGACACCGCGTTTGCGATGTCTTTGGAAATAATCAGATAGCGTCGAGCATTTGAAACTGGGCTTTTACAAGGTCGTAGTACTCGCCTTCCTGATCCATGAGTTCATCATGTGAGCCTTGTTCCAGGATGCGTCCATTCTCAAGGACGAAAATGTTGTCCGCTTCTCGTATCGTAGACAAGCGATGAGCAATCATAATCGCTGTTCGTCCTTTGAGCAGTTTACGAAGCGCCTGCTGAATCTTCAGTTCTGTTTCTGTATCGATACTTGCCGTTGCTTCATCCAAAATTAGGATTCTTGGATTAGCAAGCAGTGCACGGGCGAAGGACAGGAGCTGTCGTTCACCGGCAGATAGGATATTTCCACGCTCTTCTACTTCTGTTTCATAGCCGCTGTTTAGACGTTGGATAAAATCATCAGCTCCAACGACTTTTGCTGCTTCAATTACATCTTCATCGGAAGCATCGGGACGTCCGAAGCGGATGTTTTCCATGATTGTTCCTGAGAAAATGAAGGTATCCTGCAGGACGACACTGATTTGCTGGCGGACACTATCGATGGTAGCATCCTTCAAGTCTATCCCATCGATTTTGACGGCCCCCTGAGTCGGGTCATAAAAGCGGCTGATCAAGTTGGCGATCGTCGATTTTCCGGATCCTGTATGACCGACAAGAGCGACGGTCTCGCCTTCCTTCATTTTAAGGTTGATGTCGTGGAGGGCGATGCGTTTCGAATCATAGGCGAATTGAACATGATCAAATTCAATATGTCCTCTCATGTCTTTCAGCTCAATCGCATCTTTCTTCTCCTCTACGTTTGGCTCCTCATCCAGGAATTCAAAGATCCTCTCAGAGGCAGCCATCGCCATCAAGAGCTGGTTATACATCTGCCCTAAACGGGAAATCGGTTCCCAGAACATGCCAAGGAAGAAAGCGAACATGACAAAGTCACCGACTTGGATGCTTGACTGCAAGATTAAATGGGCTCCATAAGCGACAAGGATGACCGTTCCGACCGCATTGCTCATTTCAACAAATGGGCGGAACATGGCACTTTTCCTTGAAGCTGTGTTCCAGGATTGGAAGTTATCTGTATTCACACCATTGAAGTACTCTGTGTTTTCTTTTTCCTGAGAAAACGATTGAGTAATGCGAATCCCCTGGAGGCTTTCATTTAAGTGCGAATTCAACTTAGATTGCTGGATTCGCACATTCTGCCAGGAGCGGCGAATATTACGGCGCAGCTTTGTTGAGATATAGAACATGATCGGCAGGATGACGAGAATCGCCAGGGCCAGTTTTGGACTGAAGACTAATAGAATGACGACAATCCCTGTCAACATGACCACATCCATCAGCAAGTTGATGATTCCATTCGTGAACAATTCCTGCAGAGAGTTGATGTCGTTCATAATCCGGACAAGGATCGAACCTGCGGACCTTGAGTCGAAAAACTTATGAGAAAGTCTTTGGACGTGGGAAAATAAATGCTGCCTCAAGTCATAGATCACATTCTGACCGAGGATGTTCACATATTTAATTCTAAGCGCATTGCCGATATAACTGAGTAAATACATGATGGCAATTCCAACCACGAGTTGGATCAATAGATTGGTATTCCCATCAGCAATCGCAACGTCGATTGCTACTTGACCAATTAAAATAGGAACAACCAGTCTCACGATGGTGGATACGAGCATCGCGATGATCGCTACGGGCAGCAAAGTTCTGGCATAGGGCTTCAAGTACTTGAGAAGCCGCCACATTTGCGCCCAGTTGAACGGCTTTTCAATCGCCTGGTCCTGCGTATATTTAAATCGATTCAAATGGGTGCTCGTTTCTGGTTCATGTTTTGGTTTGCGAGCCATGGTCTCCCTCCTTTTAGGAAATTTTAGATGTCTTTAGGATTTTCTCTTTATCCTGATATTGAATATCATAGATTCGTTGGTAAGGTCCTCCATTAATAAGAAGGTCCTCATGGACACCGCGCTCTTTGACGGTTCCATCTTCAAGAACGATGATTTCATCGGCGTGTTTCAATGAAGAAATACGGTGAGCGATGATGAATGTCGTACGTCCTTTCATCACTTCCTGCAACGCTTTTTGAATCTTGAACTCTGTTTCCATATCAACAGCAGAGGTGGCATCATCCAACACAAGAATCGCTGGATCGATGAGAATCGCTCGCGCTATGGCAATCCGCTGTTTTTGCCCACCTGAAAGTCCCATTCCACGCTCACCTAATAGGGTGTCATAACCGTCAGGCATATCCATGATGAACTCATGAGCCTGTGCCCTTTTCGCGGCATCGATGACATCTTCAAGTGTCGCATCTGGATTTCCATAAGCAATGTTTTCTTTAATAGACGTTGAGAAAAGAAACGACTCCTGTAAAACAAAGCCGATATTCTTTCGCAGACTTTTCAATCCATAATCCTGAACCGGGCGACCATCCACAAGGACTTCCCCTTTTTCCGGTTCATAAAAACGGGTGATTAATTGAGTGATACTCGTTTTCCCTGATCCTGTAGCTCCGATCAGTCCCATCGTTTTTCCAGGAGGAGCATCAAAGCTTATATCTTTCAATGCTGAATCGTCATCTTCAACGTAAGTGAGAGTGACATCCTTGAACGTCACATGACCTTGCAGACGATCTTGATGAATCGCTGCGTCCTTCTCACTAATTTCTTCTTCTGCTTCTAAGATTTCAAGCAACCGTTCACCAGAAGCTTTGGCTTGAGAGAAAAGGTTAATGACGAAACCTAAATTCATCAAAGGTCCAAGAATATACCAGACTAGACTGAAAAAGGCCACCAATTCTCCTAACTGCATCGTGTTGTTCATAACCATGGAGCCCCCGTACGCAAGAAGGGCTACGACCGAAACGTTGCCGATAAACTCCATCAATGGGAAGTAACGGGCCCATATGTTGGAGGTTGTAATGAATTTTGATCGGTAATCCTCACTTCTGTTCGAAAAACGTCCGATTTCAAAATTTTCCCTAGAAAGAGACTTTACCGTGTTCATACCACTGATATTTTCTTGAACCCTTGTATTCAGCATACCGAACGACTTACGGATCTTACGGAAAGCCGGGTGCACTTTGCGATCAAATCGGTACACCACAAGCGCAAGAAACGGCATCGCCGCCATTGTTACAAGGGCTAGGGGTACAGAAAAATAAAACATGACGCTCAAACTCAAGACGATCAACAACGTAATCCGGATCAGTTCCGAGAATCCCACGGAAAGGAAAAAACGGAATCCTTCCACATCTGCGGTCAGTCTTGACATCAAATCGCCCGTTTTCGCATTGTCATAATAGCGGAAAGGAAGCCGCTGCAATTTTTTATACAACTCATCACGGAGCGTATAAACGGACCGGATGCCAAAGTAATCTCCTAAATACTGGTGGAAATATGTAGCGAATCCCTTAATAACCATGAGTCCGATAAATACGATACATATATAAGGAATGAGACTGTATTGTTCGGCGAGAACGACATCATCAATCGTTAGCTTCAATACAATTGGATAAACCACAGTGATGAGGGTTACGAACAGTAATGAAAAGTTTGACCAAAGGAAAAATTTTCGAAATGGCCAATAAAATTGTTTGAGCTTTTTAAACGTTTCCAAAGGTTTCCCTCCTTCTTATTTTTTAACGTAATATTAAATATATCGGGTTACGAAATAAATATCTACCCATTTGCAATAATTTTTAAAATTTTCTATCTAGAGGATGATTTTCCCTCATACAAAAGTTGTAGAAGTAAGTGTTCTGAGGCTACCAGGAAAGGTTCACCTCCCTCTCAAAATCTTATTAAAATTCTTGAAACAGGACTTACAGCATGACAGGGCTCATGCAGAATTTGCATGGAAAACAAAGGTTTTTCAAATCACAACCCTTCCATTCTTATGGAGGATCATCTCCTTCTATACATTCTTCATGGGTAAGCTTTTTGACACTCTTCGCTATTCCCTCTACTTTTGTCTTAGTAGTTATCCAAAAAAATTTGTGTCTTTAAATGTAAAACATTGAATTCTCCTGTCAGATTCCGCTATTCTAATAGAGGAGACTGGAAGTTGGAAAGGAGTTTATTGATGAACTTATTTGAAGAAGGATTAAATTTTAATTTTGATGTCCTCGTTGAGTGGCTGATCACTGGAGGATTGAAAATCGTTGTCATCCTTATCGCCTTTGCGATTATCAAACCATTAGGTACGAAAGCGATTGAGGCAGCGATCAATCGTATGAGCCAGCAGCGCAATATTGCAGAAGGAAGAAACAAAACGTTACAGAAGATTTCTGTGAACCTGTTTTCTTACACGTTACTTTTCATCCTCATTATGATGCTGCTCAGTGCAGTGAATATCGAGATTGGGCCATTGCTTGCTGGTGCCGGAATTCTCGGGTTAGCGATCGGCTTCGGGGCACAGGGGCTTGTGTCTGATATCGTTACCGGATTTTTCTTACTGATCGAGCGCCAGATTGAAGTCGATGACTACGTCACAGCTGGTGGTTATGACGGGGTCGTGGAAGAAGTCGGTATTCGTACGACGAAAATCCGCAGCTTCGATGGGACATTGAACTTTGTTCCGAACCGAAACATTGTCGGTGTCGCCAACCACTCCCGCGGGAACATGCGCGCACTTGTGGATATCGGCATTGGTTATGACGAGAACATTGATGAAGCTCTCGCGGTTCTTCAAAAAGTCGCGGACCAATTCGCAGAGGACGAGCGTTTTGTCGAGGGACCGAATGTGCTTGGTGTCCAGAGCCTCGGTTCTTCTGATGTGGTCATTCGTATCCTCGGTAAAACCGAAAACATGGAACAATGGGCGGTTGAACGTGATATGAGAAAAGCGATGAAAGAAGCCTTGGATGCTGCGGATATCGAAATTCCATTCCCACATCAAGTGTTTATTCAAAAAGAGTCTTAATAACAGAAATAACCCGACCTTATGAGGTCGGGTTATTTTGATTCTTCTTTCCACATTTCCACTTTCTTAATTTGTCCTTTGACGAGGTCTACGATTTTAAATCGGTAGCCCTCTCCTTCGACTACAGTTCCTTCTTTTGCTTCAAAATCTTTTGTATAGATCCAACCTGAGATGGTATCAATATCCATGTGATCCAATTGAATATCAAAATAATCATTGATGTCCTGGATCGCCGTTTTGCCTTCAATCAAAAAGTGGCCATTTTTAAGCCGTTTGATATCACGCTCTTCTTCTGCATCAAATTCATCGCGGATTTCCCCGACGATTTCCTCAAGAATATCTTCCACGGTCACAATGCCCGACGTTCCACCATATTCATCAATGAGGACAGCCATGTGCGTATGATCTTTTTGCATCTTAACGAGCAGGTCGTGGATGGGAATATTCTCAAACACTTTCATGACCGGCCGTAAAAATGGTCGGAGCGTACTTTGATTTTCCGCATCATCATAGAGCAGTTCTTTCATATGGATGATGCCGATAATTTCGTCTTTGCTGCTTTCGATTACGGGATAGCGGGTGTAGCGGTTGTGCTTCACTTCCCTTACCGCATTCGTCACCGACTGTCTTACATCAAGAACAGCCATCTCTGTGCGAGGGATCATGATTTCTTTCGCCGTCCGGTTATCAAATTCAAAGATACGATCGACATACGTATACTCGGATCGGTTGATTTCCCCTTTTTGATAGCTTTTCGTTAAAATGTGCCTCAGCTCTTCTTCCGAGTGCACTTCATCCGATTCACGAGCGGTCTGGAAACCGAGCATGCGCACAAAAATATTGGCAGATCCGTTCAACAGCCAAATGAGTGGATACATCAATTTGCTATATAACATAAGGGGTCTGGCTAAAAGCAGGGTGATACTTTCCGCCTTCTGGATTGCCATGGTCTTCGGAGCAAGCTCTCCGAGGACCACGTGTAAAAAGGTGATGACAAAAAAGGCGATCACAAAGGAAAGGGTGTGGGTGAGGCCTTCGGGTAAATCAATTTGATCAAACAAGGGCCTCAACAAAACTTCAAGCGTGGGTTCCCCTAACCAACCGAGTCCAAGGGCAGTGATCGTGATGCCTAATTGGCAGGCACTAAGATAATAATCAAGATCACTGACGACACGGATGGCATTCTCCGCTTTCTTGTGACCTTCCGCTGCTTTTGCTTCCAGTCTTGTTTTTCTAACCTTTACAATGGCAAATTCACTCGCTACAAAAAAAGCAGTGAGCAGAATCAATATTACCACTGCCGTCAATTTAATCGTTATTTCCATCAAGGCCACTCCTTATAAAAAAGAAGGAGGAAACCTCCTCCTTCTCTCATCTATCCTCTATTGTTAACTGGAATGGCCAACCTATGCGCACTTTACAGCTCTCGAAGTGTTTTTTCAACGATATGGACGCCTACAGCAAGAGCCTCTTCCTTAGGTTTCAATGTCGATTGGTGAAGACCCGCTTCCGAATCGACGCCCAGCCAGAACATGAACCCTGGAATCTCTTTAACCATATAACCGAAATCTTCGCCAGTCATCGCCATGTTCGCCTCTCTGTACTGATATTCGGTCTCTTGCACGAGCTGTTCAAAGCGTTGCACTTGATCTGCATCGTTGAACACTTGGTGATAATTGGACCCGTAATCAATGTGAATGTGACAATCATTAGCGATTTCAAAACCGCGGGCCACCTTCTCGATCTCCGCTTTGACTTTATCCATAGCTCCTGGAGACAATGTACGGATCGTTCCTTCTAAGCGGGCGGCCTGGGCGATAATATTCTGCACCGTCCCTGCTTCGATTTTTCCAATGGTAATGACTGCGCTGTCCAATGGATCGACTCTGCGGGCGACGATCTGTTGCAAATGGGAAACGAATGCACTGGCTGTGACCACCATATCATGAGTCAAATGAGGAAAGGCTGCGTGTCCTCCCACGCCTTTGAAATCGATGAACAATTCACTCGTGTTGGCAAACAATAACCCTGGTTTGGACGAAACAGAACCTACGGGGAGGTCAGGGGCGACGTGCAATCCGAAGACGACATCCGGCCGGTATCTATCCATCGCTTCACATTGAAGCATCGGTTCTGCCCCGCCCGGACCTTCCTCTGCGGGTTGGAACAGGAATACGACATCATCATCAGCCGGATCCTGAACGAGCCGGGTCAAAGCTCCAAGCGCGATGGTCATATGAAAGTCATGGCCACAAGCATGCATCCGACCTTCATGTATGGACTGAAATTCATATCCCGTCTCCTCCGTTAGTGGAAGTCCGTCGATATCCGCCCGGTAACCGATCGTTTTATGTCCAACGTTCCCTTTGACTTTTACAAAAATCCCCGTCCGCCACGTTTCTACTGTCAAAGCTTCTTGAGGCAGTTTGTTTATATAGTCCAATAAAAACTGCTGTGTTTTATATTCTTCAAAGCCGAGTTCAGGAATTTGATGCAGCTCTCTCCTGATACTTGCCAACATTTCTTGTTTCATAAAGGTCCCTCCCTATACGAAGGGCCCTGCTCTGGGAGCAAGGCCCTTCCTTTTATTTAATCGGATTGAGAAAATTAGTTATCCAGTTTACGAAGGGCCTGCATGATTTCAGTCTTGGACTTCGTCTGATCGTCGATGTCTTTGATCACTTTCGCAGGTGTACCGGCAACAAGAGTGTTGGCTGGTACATCCTCTGTTACAATCGCTCCGGCAGCAACGACCGCGCCTTCACCGACCGTTACCCCTTCAAGAACGACAGCGTTCGCACCGATGACAACACCATCTTCAATAACGACCGGTTTTGCAGAAGGTGGTTCAATAACGCCTGCAAGGACAGCACCGGCACCAATGTGGCAGTTCTTCCCTACTGTGGCACGGCCGCCAAGCACGACATTCATGTCGATCATCGTTCCTTCACCGACGACAGAACCGATGTTGATCATCGCTCCAAGCATGATGACCGCTCCGTCTCCGATTTCAACCTGGTCACGGATGACAGCGCCTGGCTCGATGCGTGCGTTGACCTTTTTCAAGTCAAGCAGAGGAATCGCAGAATTACGGCGGTCGTTTTCTAGCACATAGTCCTCAATTTCGTTTTCATATTTTTCTAGAATCGGCTGGATGACTTTCCATTCTCCGAAGATAACCCCGGAATTACCTGTGATGAAATCTTGTACCTGTTCGCCAAATTCGATGTTTTCCAAATTTTCACCTTTCAAATAAACTTTGACCGGTGTTGATTTTTCACTATTTGATATGAATGAAATGATTTCATTTGCGTCCATTTGTTTCATGAGTAGTTCCTCCTTTATGTATCTTTCATCCTTTACTTTATCAAAGGGAGCCAGACTTTTTCAATCTTCTTTTTTTGGAATTCTGAGAATTAGTAGAAAACTCAATACAGCGAGTATGAGTAAACCCATATAGACGAGATGCAGGCCTGATGTCAAACCGTCCTGTAAAACAAGGAGAGCTTCCTCACTCAACTGCTTTCTCGTTTCCTCTCTAAGCAGTGAATTGGCAGAATCGACACTGAAAGAGGCCGGAAGACTTGAACGCTCGATCGCGTTTGCCACCTGACTGTTCAAGATTCCTCCCAGGAGTGCTGCTCCAACGGCGCTCCCAATCGTCCGCATGAACATATTGGCTGCCGTCGCAATACCCCGCTTTTGCCATTCGACACTATTTTGAATCGAAACGATGAAGGAGGTGGATGATAGCCCCATTCCGATTCCTATGAATAACGATCCCATCGCAGCAAACACGGGGCCTTTTTCGGGGCTGAGCATGGAAAAGATGGTTCCCCCGATGATCAGCGAGACCCCGCCAAGGATAGCGGTTGGGCGAAAGCCGATTTTTAAAATCAGGCGTCCAGCGACGGTTGCTGCAATCGGCCAGCCAATCGACATCGTCGTAAGCGTAAAGCCGGCAACAGTCGCCGATTGCTCCATCACTCCCTGGACGAAGGCTGGTAAATAGCTGCTCACCCCGATCAGGATCATTCCGGTCGTAAGCGACGTGAGGTTGGCGTAGCGGATGGAGCGGATGTACCATAAATCCATTGGCATCATCGGATCATCCATTTTTCTCTCATGAAAGAAAAAGGCCAGAGCACCAAAAAGAGCGATGATAATCATCGAAAGCATCGTCCAGGACATCCAATCAATCCCTACCCCGCCTTCTACAAGAATGATCATCAACGTGCTGACCGTAATGACGACCCACATGGAACCGGCAAGATCCACACTTCTTTTTTCTTTAGAAACCTCTTCTTTAAAGAAAAAGAGAATCCCGAAAAGAGCAAGTAGTCCGAGAGGGATATTCATCCAGAATACATACGGCCAGGATAGAAGGTCGACGAAGAAGCCCCCGAGCGCAGGCCCCGTCACAGCGGAGATGCCCCAGACGCTAGATAAGTACCCCTGAATCTTCGCCCGCTCTTCTTTTGTGTAAATATCACCGACAATCGTTGTCGCAATCGGCATCAACGCTCCAGCTCCCAGTCCCTGAACGAGCCTTGCGCCGATCAGAACATTCATCGAAGGAGCAAGAGCACAAAGAACCGCTCCTAGTAGGAAAAGGCTGATTCCGAGCATGAAAATCGGTTTCCGACCGAAGACATCAGCTAATCGACCGAAAAGCAGGACGGTCGCTGCATTCGTAAGAAGATACGCTGAAAAAACCCAGCTGTATAAGCTGAAACCACCAAGATCGGCTACGATACTCGGCATCGCCGTGGACACGATCGTCGCTTCGATCGCTGCAAGGAACATGGCGAGCATGATCGATGCCAGCACAAGTCCCCGTTTTTGTTTGTCTTTCTTCATATGTACGTTCACCTTCAATACAAAAATAGATGACATCTTGGATGCCATCTATTCTATCATAATCGGTTTATTCTGTTGCTACCATTGTATGTTTAAACGTTTCATGATAATGCTTGCTGAATTGTTTGAGGATTGTCCGACGTGTGATAATCCCGTCGAATTCTCCTTCTTCATTCGTCACACAGACAAAAGGAAAATCAATGAGCTTGTGCATCGCATCTATCATGCTGTCACCAAGCTGCAAGCAAGGCACTTCATCATCCATCACTTCGCTGACCGTCATTTCAGATAGTCGGTTCAATTCAAATTGTTCAATTCCCAATGTTTCTTCCAAAATTTTCGTTTTGCTGATGACTCCTTGAAATTTAAAAGTAGGATCCAGCACAGGTACCGCAGAATAACCAGACTTCACTAAAACCAAAAGCGCATGCTCGAGCGGGTTACCAATTTGCACATGAGCTACTTTTTCAGCTGGGATCATAAGTTCCGAAACAAGTGGGATTCTCAATGCTTCTTTTTCTAAACTTACCATGTTCTTGTTCACTCCTCTTTTTCTTGAACATTGAAGGAGCAGAAAGAGACGCTCTTAAGACCATTACATATTCTAACACATTTTCTACCTAAGCACGAACGCAATTTCCGACATTTCTCTCTCTAACATTCTTCCGACTATCTATTACCCTCAACACTGTTCTGAATAAACCTGTTTCATTCTCCATTCTTTATAAAAAGACGAATCAAGCGTATAATGAAATCAGTTCATGAAATTGGAGTTGAATAATGTGCTGACACACACCTTTACAAAGCGCGAAGAAATCGCCAATGCCATCACCCATGGCATCGGTGCGATCCTCAGTATTGCCATGCTCGTCCTGCTCATTGTGTTCGCAAGTCTCGGCGGCAATGCCTGGCATATTACAAGTGTGACGATCTACGGGGTCACGATGCTCATCCTGTACGTATCCTCGACACTCGTTCACAGCTTCCCGCCCGGCCGAGCCAAAGATTTGTTTGAGATTTTCGACCACTCCGCCATCTACCTTTTCATTGCCGGAACGTACACGCCGATCATGCTCGTTCCGTTACGCAGTACACTTGGATGGACGTTGTTCGGCATCGTTTGGGGAATGGCCATTCTCGGAATTGTTTTCAAAGTCTTCTTCGTCAAACGATTTGTCGTGATGTCCACGGTCTTTTATGTATTGATGGGCTGGTTGATCGTCCTTGCCTGGGGTCCATTGACGGCGGAAGTCCCTGCAGCAGGCATCACTTATCTTGTTGTCGGGGGCGTCATGTATTCGATCGGATCGATTTTCTACGTCTGGCGGAGCTTCAAATACCATCACATGGTGTGGCATTTGTTCGTGCTCGGCGGCTCGATCCTTCACTTTTTCTCGATTTTCTTCTATATCATTGGTTGATTGAAGACTCGCAGATCTATCCTGCGAGTCTTTTTTCTGTAGAGAACTTCGCTTCTACACCTGAATGGTCCCCGGCAGGCAAAAAAAGAACTCCAATGGCTTTCCATTGGAGTTTCTTCCTTACGAAACGGTTTCCCCTTTTTCAACAATTTTCTCCCAATTCTCTCCCCCATCTTCAGAAATATAAGCGGAACCATTAAAGGTGTAAATGACCATTCGGTTGTCCTTTGCTGTAAAATACATGACAGCGTCTTCGGTCAGGTCGGGAATGGAAACATCGGATGTGCCGGATTCACCAATTAAATAGGAGGTCATCGTTGCTTCGCCGTTGTATAACCCGTAAAATAATTCGTCTTCAGTAAAATATAGGCCTCCAGCTTGTCCAGATTCAGAAATCCTATCAAAGCTCTGCCCACCGTTTTCACTTAAGAAAACTCCGGAATCTGTAGCAATCGCCACCGTCTCACCATTTGTGGGATGGACAGCCATTTGGAATACACCACCCTCGATGCCTTCCGCATTTATTGAATCCCATGTTGAGCCAAGATCTGTACTTTTGTAAAATCCTTGATCCAACTGGGAATTAGGTTGCTCATTAAACACGTAAACAGACTCATTGGCAAACCCTGCGCCCATCACGTGAAAATCACTTTCCCCATCAAAAGCAAGAGCTTCTAAACCCTCTTCAGAAACCTTCCCCTTTTGAAGTCCCAGCGGATTTTGAAGGTCACTGGAAGGAATCGGGTGTCCTGAAGCCAGAAATCCGTCCTCTCTCACCTGAAAGCCCATATAATCATGAGAATGATCGATCGCTTCTTTCCATTGCCCCTCCTGATAAATTTTAATTCCTGTATGTGCGGCAAAAGCAAATCCTTCTTCTATATACCCTAAACCGTGGACATGTCCGAGATTTCCTTGAAATGACTGTAAGTATTCCTGATTCTCCACCTTATCTTCTTTGCTATCCTTAGGATCCACAGCTTCCTCTTCCACTTCCTGACTGCAGGCACCAAGAAAAGTGGAAGCTAAAAGTAAACTCAGTGCTGCTTTTTTACCGTTTCCCATGTTCGCTCACCTCTTTGAAAAATACCCCCAGGCAGTTTAATACCCGAGGGTTGTATGTGCTATACCACGTCATACCCTTGTTCTTCGACCGCTTCTCTCATTTCCACTTTATTGACGGTTTCTGAATGAGATACTTTTACATTTCCTGTCTCAAGATCGACGTCCACACCATTTACGCCATCCACTTCTTTCAACGCTCCTTCAACCGCACTCTTGCAGTGTCCACATGTCATTCCTTCTACTTTCAATGTTGTTTCCATTTTCAACACCCTTTCATTTTTTGTATGCTTTCCTGATTAAGAATTACAACAAAATCCTGACTTTCATCTTATATTTTAGCCCGTTTCAGTCTTAGTGAATTCGTGACGACACTTACAGAACTGAAGGCCATGGCTGCTCCTGCTACCCATGGAGCGAGAAGTCCAATCGCAGCGACTGGAATACCTGCAGAGTTATAGGCAAGCGCCCAGAAAAGATTTTGACGGATGTTGCGCATCGTTTTTCTGCTCAAGCGGATGGCCTGACTCAAGTGAGCAAGGTCTCCACCGACAAGAGTAATGTCTGCTGTTTCAATCGCAACGTCAGATCCAGTCCCGATTGCGATCCCGATATCAGCAGTAGCAAGGGAAGGAGCATCATTGATGCCGTCTCCAACCATGGCAACTTTTTCTCCCTGTTTCTGCAGTTCTTTCACTTTTTCAGCTTTTTGCTCAGGAAGGACTTCTGCAAAGACCCCATCGATGCCCACTTCTTTAGCAATCGCATCCGCGGTACGTTGGTTGTCTCCTGTGACCATATAGACGCTCAGTCCAATGGCTTTCAAGTCAGCAATCGCTTGTTTAGAGGTTTCCTTGACTGTATCTGCCACAGCGATGTAACCTTTCAGTTCCCCTTCGACAGCGATGAACATCGCTGTTTTCCCTTGTTGTTCCAGTGTAACCAAGGACTCTTCATACGAACCATAATCGATGTCTTCGTGCTGCATTAATTTTCTTGTTCCGATATAGACCCGTTCGTCGTCCACTATGGCTTTGATTCCATGTCCAGGAATGGCTTCAAAATCCACAGCAGCTGATTTTTTGACACCCTTTTCCTCTCCGTATTGGACAATGGCTTCTGCAAGCGGATGTTCAGATGATTTTTCTGCAGAAACGACGAGAGGCAATAAAGATTTCTCATCATCAAAAGCTACAAAATCCGTCACTTCCGGTTTTCCTTTCGTGACGGTACCGGTTTTATCTAATAGAATCGTCGTCAAACGGTGGGTGCCTTCCAAATATTCACCGCCCTTGAACAAAATGCCTTGTTCTGCGCCTTTACCGGTACCGACCATAATCGAAGTCGGTGTAGCCAGACCAAGCGCACAAGGACAGGCAATGACAAGCACTGCAATGGCAGCTTCTAAGGCTGGCGGCCATTCTCCCGGCGAGACAATCAGGAACCACACAAGGAAAGTCAACAGAGCAATACCGACGACTATCGGAACGAAGATACCAGAAATCTGATCCGCGGTTCTTTGGATCGGTGCTTTTGATCCTTGCGCTTCTTCTACGATTTTGACGATGCCGGATAGAGCCGTATCTTTTCCTACCTTTTCTGCTTTCATTGTGATGGTTCCATTTTTGTTGATCGTTGAACCGATGACAGGTTCACCTTCTTGTTTATCGACAGGGATCGATTCTCCTGTGATCATCGATTCATCGACAGAGGTGATGCCGTTGACAACCGTACCGTCGACAGGGATTTTCTCCCCTGGTTTGACGAGGATGTCATCCCCGACCTGAACATCATCAATCGGAATTTTTTCTTCTTTTCCATCGCGAATGACGGTTGCTTCTTTCGCCTGAAGGTTCAACAATTTTGTCAGGGCAGCTGTCGTCCGGCCTTTAGCGAGTGCTTCAAAGAGTTTCCCTACAAGGATGAGGGTAATCAGGACGGCACTCGTTTCAAAATAAAGCTCCGGCGTGATCGATGGGTTCAACTGCCATCGGATCGCTTCAACTAAGCTGTAAAAATAAGCGGCCGAAGTTCCAAGCGCAACAAGGACATCCATGTTGGCACTTTTATTAGAGAGTGCCCGGTAAGCTCCTTTATAAAACTGGCCTCCGATATAAAATTGGACAGGCGTTGCGAGCAGGAATTGAAACCACGGATTCATCAACCACATGGGCACAGGAAGACCGATATCCCACGGTAGGTGACCGATCATCGTGTAAAGGAGAGGGAAAGATAACAGTGCTGAAATCCAAAGCTTCCGTTTTTTCGCTTGGATTTCCTCTTCCTTCTGTTCTTTTTGTTCTTCCCGGTTCTGCTTCGTCACCGCATGATAACCGAGTTTCTCTACTTTCCCAATGATGTCATCGACGGTCAGTGTGTTTGGGTCGTATTCGACAAGCCCCGCTTCTGTCGCTAAATTAATATTCGCTTCACTTACCCCACTCGTTTTAGACAATACTTTCTGGATCCTTGTTGAACAGGCAGAGCAGGTCATCCCTTGAATATCCAGCTCTACACGCTCTTTCTGAACGCCATAGCCAAGTTTTTCAATCTTGGCCTCTATATCCTCAGGCTGCACTTTTGACTCATCATAGTGGACATTCGCCTTTTCCATCGCAAGGTTGACGTTTGCTTCCACGCCATCCATTTTGTTGAGGACTTTTTCAATTCGGGTGGAGCAGGCAGAGCAAGTCATTCCCGTGACTCCTATATTCATCTGCTTCTGATCAGCCATCTTTACACCCCCTTATTTCGAAAACTGTTGGACGACTTTCATCAATTCATCAATTGCTTCATCACCATTGCCTTTTTGAATGGCATCTTTGACGCAATGGTGGGTGTGACGCTCCAACAAGTTGTATCCGACTTTATTCAATGCGTTATTAATCGCTGTAATTTGAACAAGAATGTCTACACAGTAACGATCACCTTCCACCATTTTCTGAATGCCGCGAACCTGGCCTTCAATTCGTTTCAATCGATTCAGCACGGCAACCTTTTCATCTTCCGTCCTCGGCTTTGCTGGCTGTTTACCGCTATCCTCTGGGAGAATACTCTCTGACATATCCACCGCCTCCTTTGTTTAATATTATATACCGGGTATAGGTATAATAGTCAACAATTAAGCTTATTAATTCTATATATTTTTCGTGTTTATTTTTTTACTACCTGAGGGTATAGATATTTAAACGTAAAAAGTACTGAGGTGATTGGAATGTTGTCCACGATTTCTGTGATCGCTCTTGCAATTGGTCTTTTATGTTCTCTTATTATTACCATCGATGTTCTGAGACACCCTCAAATGATGAAAATCATGAATGTCGTCTGGCCAATCAATGGATGGTTCATGGGTCCTTTTGCCTTATGGACTTACTTTAAATGGGGTCGTTTGAAGAGCAAAGATAATGATAAAGAGGATCACCGCGGAAGACCTGCCAAAGTGTTTGTTTCCACGAGCCACTGTTCAGCAGGCTGCACCCTTGGTGATGCGGTTGGTGTACCGATCGTCGCTTTAACGGGCATGATGATTGCGGGGTCCACGCTGTTCGCCCACTACACCGTTGAATTTATCCTGGCTTACTTATTCGGCATCCTTTTTCAGTTTTATGCAATCTATCCGATGAATAAAGATCTCGGAAAAAAAGGAGCCGTCTGGGCTGCCATCAAAGCCGACTCGTTATCATTGATTGCTTTTGAAGTGGGGATGTTCGGTTGGATGGCCCTCGTCCATTTCGTTCTGTTTCAAGAGCCACCGAAGCCGAACGAGGCTACGTATTGGTTCATGATGCAAATTGCGATGATTCTTGGCTTCCTTACTAGTTACCCTGCAAACTGGGTATTGGTGAGAAAAGGGATTAAAGAAGAAATGTGAAAAAAAATGATAGGGGTTAACGAAAGAAACGTCCAGAGGTGTACCCCCTGGACGTTTCTTTCTTCTATCACCTTAGAAATTTATCATGAGAATCAATCATATCCGGGTGAAGACCCGTAGATGTTTGAGCATCCTTCTGCATCGATTGGTTACAAGATTTACAGACGTAAGAAGCTTTTGGATTTTTACTGATTTTCAAATACTGCGGGTCCGACCGGTCTAATGTGTACGTCTTTTTACAAAAGAAGCATTTCTTTTCCATGCTGCCTCCCCTTTTAAAAAGGAAATTTATTCAGCCATTGGCCTCCATCAAGGGTGACGACCTCTCCATTCATATAAGCCCCTTCTTCAGATAAAATGAACTTCGCAAGGCCCGCGATTTCCTCTGGTTTCCCTAAGCGGCCAAGAGGTACGGAAGCAAGCGTACGCTGGGCTGCTTTCTCTGATTGAAACAGTTTCTCAGCTCCACCGGTCCGTTCAATCGGCCCAGGAGCAATGGCATTGGCCCGTATGCCGTATTTCGTTCCCCATTCCACCGCAAGTGTCCGAGTCATCGTGAGCACTCCTGATTTCGCTGAAGCGGAATGAATCACGCCAGCGCCCGCATTCCATGCGTAGGTAGCGACGATGTTTAAAATCGACCCCTTAATTTCATTTTCAATCCAATACTTACCGACGGCCTGGCTGCAATAAAATGTTCCATTCAAAACGATGTTGATGACGGAATTCCATCCGTTCGGAGACAACTCTTCTGCGGGTGCAATGAAATTACCTGCAGCGTTATTGACGAGATGATCGATTCTCCCGAAGGCTTCTACTGTCTCTTTCACCATCCGCTGGGTATCTTCTACTTCACGGACGTCCATTTGAACGGTTAGGACATGATCTTCTTTTCCATTGGCGATTTGTTTTTTCGCTTCTTCCAACCGTTCTACATTCCGGCCGGTAATTGCAACCTTTGCTCCTTCTTCTACAAACCTCTGTGCCATATGCAGTCCCATTCCGCTGGAACCACCTGTAACGATAACGACTTGATTTTCCATATGTACAAACCTCCTCTTATTGACTACTTATGTAATTCAACAAGAACAAACTGAATACCTGTTCATTTTCAAAAGAAAGTATAAAAATTCGACGTAATCTTTCCCTCACCCATGTTATAATGGCGAAAGAATTCAGAGGAGAGACGTCATGAAAATAACGAGAAGAACCTTCATCAAACGTACATTAGCGAGCGCGGCAGCATTAATCGGCATCAACGCGTTCGGATATTCCTATGCGCGGTACATGGAACCGAATATGCTCGCCGTCCGCCGTCACGATATCGAACACGGGAAGATTCCGCAGCATTTTCATAATTTCAAAGTCCTTCAGTTTTCTGACACGCACGTAGGCTTTCATTATGAATTGGATGATTTAGAACGGCTCGTTGAAAAAATGAATCAAGAGGAACCCGACCTCATTTTGTTTACAGGAGATCTCGTAGACGAACCGCACACCTACTCTTTTCCACCTCGCCTCATTCAAATACTGAAACGTTTGGAAGCGAAACAAGGGAAGTATTGGATCTATGGAAATCATGACCATGGCGGCTATGGAACGGAAAAGATCCGCGATGTCATGGTGCAAAGCGGCTTTCAACTTTTACAAAATGAACATACCCTCATTGAGAATGGTTCCGCCTCCTTCACACTTGCAGGTGTCGATGACATCATGCTGGGCAAACCAGATTTAGAACGGACACTCGAAAATGCTCCTAAGGAATCGTTTACCTTATTAATGGTGCATGAGCCGGATGTGGCGCTTGAGTATCAGCATTACCCCGTGGATGTCCAACTGTCCGGGCACAGTCATGGCGGGCAAGTACAGGTACCTTTTTTCGGCTACCTTGTCACTCCACCGTTCGCTGAACATTTCGTCGAAGGGCATTATCCCTTGGTGAACGGGTTTAATCTTTATGTGAGCCGCGGGATCGGCACGACAAGACTTCCTTACCGGTTCATGTGCCGCCCGGAATTTTCTGTATTCCAATTAAAATCAACGCTATGAACCGGTTGAACTCTTACATTTTTGTGACAGATCGAAAACAAGTCTGTCCTTTCCCCTTTCGAGTGGTAAACTAAAGACAATTTAGAAAGTTGGAGGATCTCATGAAATTAAGATTTTGGATCAGCATCATTTTTCTCCTATCGATTACGGCGGCCTGTGGGTCGAAGGATGTCAATGAATTATCAGCCGTGAATCAACACGGAAAAGAGGTATCTGTACCACAAGCATACGCCGGAGAATACTGGGTGGCGGATTTCATCTTCACCAACTGTGAAACCGTCTGTCCTCCGATGACAGGGAATATGTCCAGACTGCAAGCACAATTAGAGCAAGAGAATCTAGACGTTCAGCTCGTCTCGGTAAGTGTAGACCCTGAGAATGACACTCCGGAAGAACTGCTTTCTTTTGCCGAGAACTATCAGCCGAATTATGAGCAGTGGGACTTTCTTACAGGTTACTCTTTTCAGGAAGTGAAAGAATGGTCCATTAAATCATTCCAGTCCCCCGTCAAGAAAATGGAAGATTCAAATCAGGTCGCTCATGGAACGAGTTTTTTCCTCGTCGACCCTGATGGAAACATTGCAGAAACCTACAGCGGAACGAAGGCCGAATCCGTCGCGAAAATCGTCGAAGATCTAAAGAAATATAAAAGTGAATCCTGATATTGTAAAATGTTGTAAAATGATAAAAAGAGAGCTATACTTGGATGGAAAGGAGATCATAGATGAAAGACAATCAAATATCCAACCGCGAATTAGCCGAATCCCTATTTATCGTCAATCGACATGCCAAAACAGCCCCAGAACCTAGGCATCTCTATGACATTAAAAAGCATACGATTGACAAACTCCTAAATGAAAACCGCGCCAAAAAGGTCGGACTCCATTTCTCCGACCATCCGAAATTCAGCCAGCAGCACTCGACCCTCCTCATTGAAGTTGGTGGTTACTATTTCCATGTTCCTGCAACAAAAAAAGACTTTCAAGATTTGGAACATTTAGGAAAGGTCGACCAGTCCTACCGGAACCCAAAACCCAAATTGTCACTGTCGAGAGCCAAACGAACGCTTTACCATTATCTGAATTGGAAACAACCGAAAAAGCCAGCCTATTCTTTCCAAGGCACTTCACAACCGAGTATGCTCGGCCAGCCGACGGGCAGCCCGTGGAACCAGCGCCGAAGAAGGCGGCCGTAAACCCTTTTCGAGGTTTCATTTCTTATGAAATAAGGAATGGACAAGGAGAGGAGGATGATAGAATGCCAGTAAGTGAAGTCGAAGATTTTTTATATCATTTAAAGAAGTATATGGAATACACAACGGAAATGCGTGCTTCTTATGAGCACCTGTCAGATCATCACAAAAATATTGTCGTCAATTCATCACCAACAAAATCTGGACCCGAAACATTGTCCAAGCATGCCTATGCTTGGCACGATGAATTGTTCGAACGATTAAAGAAGGAATAAAAAAATCCGCCTCGGAGCGGATTTTTTTATTCCTTCTTTTGTTTACCTCTCATCCATATACAACAAAAGCTCCCTATTCTTGAATACTCAGTTTCGAGATGTTTCGGGGTTCGTTGCTGAGTTGAGCGTCAGGGGTGGCTGGGAAGCCACTCGCTTTCCTGTGGGGGAGGGCCGAGCTTCCTCGGACTACGTCCTGCGGGATCTCGCCTATCTCCTTCTCCCACGGGAGTCTCGCAGCTTCCCAACCACCCCATTCCATGTAAGGGAGATACGAACCCCTATACCGAGAGGGAGTGTCTGCCACTCTCCACCTCCTAAGCAGGCATAAAGCGCTCTATAGCAAGCTTTTACGTTCTGTAGAGCGGTTTATATATCCACTATTGTTAATGATAAAAGCTGATCTTTTAGAAGTGGTTTCGAGAATCTTCCATGGCAAAGGGGCGGAGGGGAATGGCGAGACTCCTGCGGGAACAGAGTGCTTGGTGAGACCCCGGAAGGCGTTAGCCTGAGGAGGCTCACCGCGCTCCCGCGGAAAGCGAGTCATTCCCCGCAGCCCCACCCACTCAACAAGAGTCTCGAAACTGAGTCTTCCACAATCCTGCCATTTAATTTAATAACGAATAGGACCTACTTTTATAGAACCCTTCTTTTTAGAGGATGTGGTGATCGATGATTTTTACGAGTTCTACGATTTCTGGTTTGGAAACTTGAGCATCGGCTCCGACAATTTCACCTTTGTGACGAAGATCATCGGTAATCAGTGAGGAGAAGATGATGACCGGGAGTTTGCTCAAATCGCTATGCTCCTTCAACAAACGAGTAAAGTGGTGGCCGTCCATACGGGGCATTTCAATATCCGTGATAATCACCTGATATTCCTCTTCGATCGTTTTCCCTTCTTCCAATAAATCTTCCAAATGTTCGTAGGCTTCTCTTCCGTCCTCAAAAGAGACCGTATTTTCATAGCCCGCTTCACTTAACGTTTCCTGTAGCATGGCACGCAGCATGCCGGAATCTTCTGCAATCAGGATTTTCTTTTGTGATCGATCCCTTTGCCCCAGTTCACGCAGCTGTTCCGTGTTAATACTGGATTCAGGATTGATATCTGCGACTACTTTTTCAAAATCCAGCAGCAAAAGCATGTCTTCGTCCATTTTGATCACGCCGGTAATTTGCGTTTCCAAACCCTGATACATCTTATTCGGTTTCTCAATCTGTTCCCACGAGATGCGGTGAATCTGTGTAACGGTGTGCACATGGAAAACGATTTTTGTTTTATTGAATTCAGCCAGAATATATTTATCCTGCTTCGGATTTTTGGATGGTGAAAAACCAAGGGCACCCGCTACATCTACGACCGGGACGACTTCGCCGCGGATTTCAATGATCCCTTCCACTGATTTATGGGAATGGGGGATTTTCGTAACAGGTTGAGGGTTCAAAATTTCTTTTACTTTTATGACGTTGATGCCGAATCGGTTCTTCCCAATTCCAAATTCGACGATTTCTAATTCGTTTGTTCCACTTTCAAGTAATATGCCTTGACCCTGCTTCATGAAGCATCGTCCTTCCTTTGATAGAATCCACTCTTTATATCGTCTATCAAAGTCTAAATGTGAAGCCGTTGTCCTCGATTACTAAAAGCCTCTCATTTGTTCCATATAAGCTCCCTTTAGTTGAAAACTCAGTTTCGAGATGTTTTTGGGAGCTTAGGGGCTGCGGGAAAAGGTTCGCTTTCCATGGGGCGGGCGCTGAGCCTCCTCAGGATACGCCTTCCGGGGTCTCACCTGTCCCACGCGTCCCATAGGAGTCTCACCGTTTCCCTCCGCCCCTTGACCATATGAGTGTCTCGAAACCACTACTGGAATAAGCAGCATTTCCAGCTTGATGGAAGTGTGAGAATTAAACTATCAAACTATGTGTTTGAATTCTACGAGCTTGGCATAGAGCGCTTTATACTTATAGCACCAGGATAGTGGAAGGCACCTTCCCACAGGAAAGAGGTTCGTTTCTCACCTTCATGGAATGGGGTAGTTGGGAAGCTGCGAGACTCCCGTGGGAGAAAGGAGATCGGCGAGATCCCGCAAGGCTTTAGCCCGAGGAAGCTCGCAACTCCCCAAAGGAAAGCGAGTAGCTTCCCAGCTACCCCTGACGCTTATCCCAAGCAACGAACCCCGACACATCTCGAAATCAAGTTTTCCACAATCCTGCCATGTCCTTTAATAACGAAGAGCACAAAAAAAGAGCGGGAGGTCCGCTCTTTTTTTAATCATTTCTTATGATGAGATATACAATCAGCCCGACTAAGGGAAAAAATAATGTTGCGATAAGGACGACGAGGCTGTAGGCGGTACTTCTGCCTTTGCGGACAGAGTCGCGATACGCCCATACACTCGTGATAATATTCAATACCAACAACCCGACCCCGAAGATCAGGAACGTGAGAAATAAGATGCCGATTTCCATGATGTTCCTCCTCTACTCCCGTATGTAACTTATTCTACGATTAGGAACAGAGAAGGTTTCAAATCAGGCCGCTTTTCTTTTGCTTCGTTTCGATAGGCGGGCATATAGTTTACGCATCCACGTAATCATTACATAAACCACCCCGAAGCTGCTGATCGCGAGAAGGCAGACCGACCAATAGGAAGCAGGAAGGGTTGAAGTCGTATCGGACATGGCATAACGATCGACGAGCTGAAGGAATACCAGTGCAAGAAGAGTACTGGTCACATAGCTTGATAGGGTCTTCCAATGATTCAGCATCATCCATTCGATCACCGGTTTGACGACCCACATGAGGGAGAGCATGAATGCAAAAATGAGTGAAAATTGAACATACTCCGGCTTCAGTCCAAAAACATCCAATAGATCGTGATCAAGCCAGCTTATGGTCTCTTCTAAAAACGATGGATCGAACCAATCCAGAATATTCATCATCTACCGCTCCTTGTTCTTTTTTACCATTATGAACAAGGATAGAAAGGAATAAACTTCACCCCTCTAAAAGCTGGGGTTGTTTGTTTTTCAGCCACTTCAAACCTTCCCTCCGGCTTAAAGGACGGACTTCCTCCCGATGAAGATAATCGATCACAGCACTTGCATCGGTTTTGCTGTATTCACGGAGCGCCCAGCCGATCGCTTTTTCAATAAAAAATTCTTTTTCATGCTTGAGATCGTCGATCGTTTCGAAAAGGAGTGGAACATCTGTCTTTTCTTTATATTTCAACTGATGGAGCACGCTCGAACGTCGTACCCAGAGGTGGTCAGACTGTCTCCACTCCTCTGTGTAGGGGCGCAGCTTATCTTCGTATCGAAGAAAATATCCCCCGCACAAAGTAGACGCGATCATATCGACCGTGTCCCACCATGGTTTCGTCATAAGCAATTGTTTGTATGTATCAATGCTGTGTTCCGGAGCTTTCTTGATTCCCTTTTCAAGTAAAGCGAGAGCGGCATAGTGACTTTCCCTTTCCGGCTTTTCAAAAAGCAGAATCGCTGCTTCCAAGCGCTCTTCTTCCCTCATCCCTTTATATTCTTTCAAGAGTGGTGAAAGGATTTGTTTCCGCTCAGGAGCTTTGATCCCGAAAAAGGGATAGTGGTTCTTCATATAGTTTTCCATTGGAATTCGCTTGTCTTCATCTCTATGTTCTTCAAATGCTGTGGTTACGGCTTCACAAAATTCAGCAGCCTGGTTCATCACTTCTCCTCCGTTTCTTTAAATAGGCGCACCCCTATGATCAAGCATAGGAGGGATGCTCACCAAATAAATGCAGCGCTCCACAATTGTAACGACATCGAAGCAAGAGTCATGGACTGTGGTTCATCTTCAGGTAAACGGGGTTTCTGAATGGAAGTCCAGGTAACGGATAACGCAGAAAAGAAAATAGGAGCATGCACCCACCCATAAGGGCGCATGTCTTGTCTTTCCTTCCCTTCGTTATGAGAAGGATGACGACGATACAGCATCGTCCCTGCTTCCCGCTCAAACCACATGACCACCATCATCCACTCACTTGCAAGAACCGTTCTAGTCTGGACGCATGAGCCACCGCTTCTTCATATCCTTGAGCATACAAGTCGTGCAGTCGGTCACGGTTCCGTTCGATCCGGCTTACTTTCAACGGTTTTAAAGGACGGATGACGAATGCTTCTTCATTTTGTTCCGCTTCCTTCACTTTTTGCAACTGCTGATTATAACGAACGTGCCTCTCAAGTAAAGCTTTCGCAAATAGCGGGAACTGTCTGTACTTTCGGTTGAAGTACCACCCTCCCTTCATCCGGCCTTTGATGTATCCATCGTTGCGCGTTAGCACAACCACATGCTTTTTGTTCCCATCCCTTTTGGAAGCCTGCATCGGTATCGGGTCGGCAATGCCGCCATCCATCAACTCACGTCCATCATACTGAATGCTTGGAGCAACCATCGGCAAAGAGCTTGAAGCGCGGATGACTTTTAAAAGACTTTCCCTGTCAGGGAAGCGGTCATAAAAGACAGGTTCTCCCGTTTTCATATCTGTGGTTCCTACGACAAAACGTGTTTTTTGTTGAAGGAACGTGTCATAATCGAAGGGAACGAGCTGGTTCGGAAGCTTGTCAAATATGAAATCCATTCCAAACAACTGCCGTTTTGTAATCATCCGTTTGTACGATATGTATTCTGGATGCGCCCCGTACTCGACAATCACTTCATAATTTCTCCCCCGCTGTCTCGCAACATAAGAGCTTCCATTACATGCTCCTGCTGATGCTCCGACCACATAGGGAATGTGAATGCCTTCATCAAGGAAGAAATCAAGCACGCCTGCGGTGTAGGCGCCCCTCATCCCTCCGCCTTCAAGAACTAAACCGACATCATCCATAGATCAAACACCTTCCTTTTCACATTTGGTACCTATATCTATATTTTGCCATGTCCTATCGGAAAAGTAAAAAAGCAACCCCTTCTATGCGGTTGCTTTTTCGTGTGATATCATCAGTTTACATAAGCATCGGAATCGTTTTTTCTTGCGTGTTTTTCATCTATTTG
The DNA here is from genome assembly GCF_009856415.1 of Halobacillus litoralis. Lineage (GTDB taxonomy): Bacteria > Bacillota > Bacilli > Bacillales > Halobacillaceae > Halobacillus > Halobacillus litoralis_C. Next base: position 1,019,901 of record NZ_WMEZ01000001.1, read on the forward strand.
ACGTTCGATTTTTTCGATTGCTTCCTGATCGTTCAACAGTTGTCGTTTGTTACGATCCACTAAGTCTTCAAAGGAAATTCGTTTTTGACTTCTCATTATACATCTCCTTTCATGGGCTTATTTTAAATTATAACAAAATTCAACAAATTTCAGGCGATAATTGTTTGAACATTTTGTTAACTTTATGTAAAGAAGGAGACTTCGCATTGGAAAACTTTATCAACCCAAAAGTAAAACAAATAGAAATTTCAGGTATCCGCCGTTTTTTCAACATGGTCGCAAACTATGAAGACGTCCTTTCATTGACCATTGGACAGCCTGATTTTCCAACACCTCCGCAAATAAAAGAAGCAGGAATACAAGCCATCAAAAATAATCAAACGAGTTACACCCACAATGCCGGGATGCTTTCCCTCAGAAAAGCCATTCAGCTGCACGTGAAAGATTCATATGGACTCGATTATGGAGCAGAAGAAGAAATCATCGTCACAGTCGGTGCTTCCCAGGCGCTTGATATTACGTTAAGGACCATCCTCCAGCCTGGGGATGAAGTGCTATTGCCAGGTCCCGTCTATCCGGGGTATGAGCCGCTGATCCGTCTGGCTGGTGGTACACCTGTGTTCATCGATACAAGTCATGACGGATTCAAGTTGACGGGAGATAAAATCAAAGAAATGATCACTTCGAAAACAAAGGCCGTTATTTTGCCATATCCCTCCAACCCGACGGGTGTTTCTTTAACTGAGGAAGAACTACGAGGGATTGCAGATGTAATTAAAAAACATCAATTCTTCTTATTAGCCGATGAAATTTATAGTGAACTTGTCTATGATCGTCCGCACACATCGATAGCAAGCTTTCCCGATGTTCGTGACCAGGTGATCGTTATAAACGGTGTATCGAAATCCCACAGTATGACCGGTTGGAGAATCGGTTATCTGCTCGCCCCTTCCTGGCTGAGTCGTCACCTATTGAAAGTCCATCAATACAACGTCTCCTGTGCGACTTCAATCAGCCAGCATGCGGCCCTTGAGGCTTTGACCAACGGAAAAAAAGATGCCCAAACGATGCGTGAGGCTTATCGTGAAAGAAGGGCATTCGTCGTCACACGATTAAAGGAAATGGGAATCTCATTCGCTGAACCTAATGGCGCCTTTTACGTTTTCTTGAAGTTTCCTTTGAATGGAAAGACGACGTTCGAGCGTGCCGTGCAGCTCGTCGAAGAAGCAGGAGTCGCCCTTGTTCCAGGGGATGCCTTTTCAGAATATGGGGAAGGGTATATGCGCTTATCCTATGCCTACAGCATGGATACGTTGGAAAAAGGACTTCAGCGCCTAGAGGACTTCATCTCAAAAGAGGTGTAACTTAGAGGTTCGGGTACAATGAGAGTTGCCCGTTCACCTCAAAGATTTTTTATGTACGGACATGAAAAGAACTCATGGATGCAGATCCCATGAGTTCTTTTAATTCGGTTTATTTTTTTGGACTTCATTCAAAAGGGCATCGAGTTGTTGACTGATCCTAACAGACTCGGGGCTTGATAGCCCTTTTTCAAACGCCACTCTCGTCATTTTTTTCCGTAAATACTCTAATTCAGCAATACGAGGATCTTTGTCGGCTACTTGCACCTTCGACTACCTCCTGACTTGTTCTTGTCTATTATTGTACACCTTTTATGCCAAAAAGAAAAGAATGTGTGTTCGCATACATTTCTGCACGGAAAAAATTATCTCAATTTTCTATACTTTTGTAAAGACAATCGGTAAAGATTCTGAAATTTCGACAGCGGTTGATAATTTGAGATAAAGCCTGCAAAAAGAGATTACAATTTGGTAAAAGCCTCCCCCCTGCACTTTTCTTTCCGCAACGATATGGTAAAATTAAGGATGAGATATTCTATGTTCATCTAGAAAGGAAGATGAGATTGTCTGAGCAATCAAAAAAAGAATGGTTGGAATGGTTGAAAGCCATTGCTGTTGCCATTACACTCGCATTTATACTACGAACATTTTTCTTTGCCACATCAATTGTTGAAGGTGCAAGTATGGACCCGACACTCAAAAACGGAGAACGCGTCATGTTCAATAAGATCATATATTATGTAGATGAACCCGAACGCGGGGATATCGTCATCATTGAGAGACCAGTAAAAAGTTATGTCAAACGAGTCATCGGCCAGCCGGGAGATACGGTGGAAATCCGTGATCATGAACTGTATGTGAACGGTGAAGAGCAGACCCAGGAGTATCTGACGGAAGAGGCCGCGTCCGCAACGAGAGATTTCGGACCCATCGAAGTGCCAAAAGGAAAATATTTCGTCATGGGAGACAACCGATCCATCAGTAAAGACAGTAGGAATGGACTCGGCTTTGTTGAAGAAGAAGAAATCATCGGACGTACCGAGTTGATCATTTATCCGTTCAACGAATGGGGCTTAACGAAATAAACAGGCAAACGACCCGCCGAACATCAGGCGGGTCGTTTTATGTTCTTTGATCTTACATTCAAAAATGCCGTCCATTCATTTAGTCGTCGCTATTTTTTCCGGCAGTTGATGTAGTGTTTCAATCAGTTGATCAAGCTTTCCTTCCACGCGGTGTAACAAGTAAAAGGTCACCGCTACAGGAAAACCAACATCCGCTAAAATCGAAATCCAAGCATCAATCCCCATACATTCACCTCTTCCCAATTTATTTATTGCCGGTTTTGGAGAACTCCGTTTCGAGATGTTTCCGTGGTTCGTTGCTGTTGTAGAGCGTCAGGGGTGGCTGGGAAGCTACTCGCTTTCCTGTGGGGGAGGGCCGCGCTTCCTCGGACTGCGTCCTGTGGGATCTCGCCTACCTCCTTCTCCCACGGGAGTCTCGCAGCTTCCCAACCACCCCTTTCGATGTATGTGAGAATCGAACCCCATTAGTAAGTCGGATAGTTTTCCACTATCGAATATTAGAAGCGTTAAGCACGGAATAAAAGCTTTCAGGATTCAAACACCTGTACATGAGAGTTTATTCCAACAGCCAGGTCATGAAAAGTGGTTTCGAGACACTAGTTAGGCAAAGGGGCGGAGGGAAACGGTGAGACTCCTGTGGGAAGTGCGTTGTAGATGAGACCCCGCAGAGCGTTAGCTCGAGGAGGCTCATCACTCGCCCACGGAAAGCGAAACTTTTCCCGGAGCCTCTAAGCTCTCACAAACATCTCGAAACCGAATCTTACACAAGACTGACATATCATTCAATAACTCATAATCATCGATTCTGATAAAAAGAGCCGCTAATGATGGTTAGCGGCTCTCTCGTTTTTAGAATGAGATCTCAAAGACGTTGCGTTCGACGATACGTGCTTCCTTCTTCTCCACAAGGTCTCCCCCATTGGAATAGAAGCAGCCCTGGGCGAGAATGGCGTCCATCGCTGCATTGACCTGTGCAGGATCGACAGGTTCTACAGGGTCGTCCAGGCTGATGGTGACTGTTTTCCCTTCATCATTCAAGAATTTCAGCTCCAGCTTTTTCATTTATTCTCCTCCATTTCTACATTATGATTCAGTCAAAACTGAGCGGTCATCACGGGCGATATCGACAAGGATGTGCTGCTGCAACGGGGATAGAGCGACGGATACTTCATGCAATTGTTCATCTGTGGCATCTGTTTTGATGTTGTTGAAGGACTTACGCTTAAGAATCATGTTTCCGTCTTCATCTGTTCCTGTTGAAAAGACAAGCTGCAAGCGACTGTCTACTTTCAAAGTATTTACGGCCATCTGCTTCACCTCCTCTCACTTCTATAATCGAAAGAAAAGAGAAAAAGGTGTCATTCGCTAACTATTTTTTATGGATATGGCTCGTTTGTAAGGAGGTAGGCGAGTATATTAAAAACATAAAAAAGCGTCCGGGGAGAGAACCTGTTATGGCTCCTTCCCCGGACGCTTACCATCATTAAGTATCATCCGTTATCAAAAATCGTTAATCCTATGAGTCCTAGTAGTACAATTAGACTGACAAAAAACATGATAATCTCCATCTATGTTCCACCCCTCTTTCCTCTCTATCATAGCAAATATTTAAAGCGTTTGCTTTGGTTGTTTCACATTCGTTGTATATTTTATCCTTCCCTGAAATAGAAACAGAAACACGAGTCTTTTCACAATTCTGCCATAAAAAATTGAACAGATTGTGAAGTGTTGAACAGAGTATGGATATCCTTTCCTTCTACGTTTATACTTGAATTGTAAGAAAGAGACCTTCTTACAAAACATCATGTGAAATGGTGAACAAACTATTATAAGGAGTGAGTTTCATGTTGAATGAACTGTTAAGAAACAACAAGATCGTTGCTATGATCCTGACCGTCTTACGCGTGTACTTAGGGTATGCCTGGTTGACTGCTGGCACCGGAAAGATTACGGGCGGTTTTGAAGTCAGTGGTTTTCTAAATGGAGCGATTGCGAAGGCCGAAGGCGCGCACCCCGCTGTCCAAGGTTGGTGGGCGGTCTTCCTGGAACAATTCGCTTTACCAAACCATGAGTTTTTCGCTTTCATCGTCATGTGGGGAGAAGTTCTCGTAGGCATTGCACTTATCTTAGGATTATTCACGAACGTAGCTGCTTTCGGTGGCATTCTCATGAACTTCGCTTTCTTATTCAGCGGAACAGTCAGCACCAACCCGCAAATGGTTCTGCTCACCATCTTCATCCTTGTTGCCGGGGCCAATGCTGGACGCTATGGATTAGACCGCTGGGTCGTACCAATAATCAAAAAACAAGGGATCAAATTTCCACTTAGAAGAGGAAGACTTGCTCATCAATAATACACCAAGCCCTATGGATCGCTCATAGGGCTTTTTTCGTTTATTTTACTTTCGGATGAGGTATGATGATTTTATACATAAGTTTCGAAGATCGTAGAGTGAAAGAGGTGTCCTATGGCAACTTATATTTTCCGTTTTTTTATTTTTTGGTACATATGCGGCGTATTTCTAGTAACGTTTGACTGGCTTCCTCCTTGGCTCGAATGGGCGAACAGTGTTTTTTTGATTACCGCCGGGGTCGTCGCAGGGATCTATTTTATGAAGATGTACGGCGTTTGGCGTGGAATCATCTACAGCCTGATCATCATTGTTGTCAGTATCTATGTGGAACATTTGGGAGTGAAATATAATTTCTTATTCGGAGCCTACCATTACACAGAAAACTTCGGATTAAAGATTGCAGACACACCGATTACGATCGGATTCGCTTGGCTTTTGATCATCGGCTGTTCTCATGAACTGGCCCGCGTGTTGTCACAGGGATGGAGTCGTTGGGCCAGCCGGTTCATTTTTGTTGTCACAGGTGCGCTTGCAGCGGTGACCATGGATCTTATACTCGATCCGGTTTCTTTCAAAGTGAAGGAATATTGGATTTGGGAAGACCCTGGCTTCTATTATGATATTCCGTTTTCCAACTTCTTTGGATGGTTTGTTTTGGCTGCACTGTTTCATTTGATTTTCCTGTTCATTCATAGGGATTTGGAAGATAAAAACGTTCATCCTTGGCCGCAAAGGATGGTTCTGACGTTCGGGCTCATCATATTCCTGTTTCTCTGTATCGCGTTCACCGGCCGGTTGTATGGGGCGATTGTGTTCGTGAGTGCTCTTACACTGTTGTGGTATGGCTTGTACTTTTGGAGGAGATCAAATGTTTCAACCCGCACGTAAAACAGCATGGATTGAGTGGGGGTTCACCCGATTCAATCGTAAGTTTTTAAACTACCATTTCAATGACATCCGAATTCAGCACCCGGAGTCGGTTCCTGATGAAAAGACGCTGTTTCTTATCAATCATTCAACATGGTGGGACCCGCTTTTTATCTTTTATATCAATGATCGTCTTGTTCAATCCGACGGTTATGGCATGATGCATGAAGAGGGTATCCGCCGTTTTCCTTTTTTCCGGAGGATCGGTGCTTATTCAGTGAACGGTGAGGACCGCCGCCACCTCATGCAATCCTTACGTTACAGCAAGCAACTGCTTGAAGAGGGCAGAACGGTGTGGATCTTCCCTCAAGGGAATGAACAGCCCCTTGAGAAAAGACCGCTGGAATTTTTTTCAGGCATCAGTTACCTCACCCAGAAGTGTCCGGACATCAAGGTCGTTCCTGTTTCCTTATACTATGCGCTTGAGCATACGAAAAAACCGAATGCGTACATACGACTAGGAGAACCTCTCCCCAAACAGGAGTACGTTTCACTCCCAAGAAATGAAATGACCCGGTATTTTGAGAAAAAGGCTACAGAACAGCTGGATGAATTACGACAAGACATCATCCATGAAAATCTTCATTGCTATAAAAAATTGTAATGAAAAGGAGGAAAATCCATGTCACTGATATTTTTCATTCTTTTAATCATCACAATCGTTCTGAATGTGTGGACCATTTTCAACAGCCTCTTCCTTTACCCTTTGTCTGCAAAAAGGGAGCTTGAAGCAAAGCCATCCGTTTCATTACTCGTGCCTTTAAGAAATGAAGCTGACAATGTAAAAGGATTGATCCGATCTTTGCGTTCGCTTACTTATCCCGAATTGGAAGTCATCCTGCTTGATGATCATTCGGAAGATGGCACGTTCGACAGACTTAACGAACAGGTCTCAGGGGATGAACGTTTTACCGTCATTCAGGGAAAAGAACTTCCTGAAGGCTGGAACGGAAAAGTTCATGCTTGTCACCAGCTTTCGCTAGCAGCCAACGGGGAATATTTTTTATTCCTTGATGCTGATGCGCGTGTCGCCCCTGGTGTCATTCAACAAACGCTTGCTATGATGCAGCAGAAAAAAGCTGGTATGCTGAGCGGATTCCCGAATTATCCCAATGCCAATTTCCTCAGTCATATGCTCGTACCGCTACAGCATATGGTCGTCCTGCTCCATCTCCCTCTATTTGTCGCCAACCGGACGACCAAGCCGATGTTCACGGCTGCCTGCGGAATTTTCATCATGATCGAAAAAAACGTTTACGAGGCAATTGGGGGACACGCATCAGTCAAAGGCTCTCTTGTAGAAGACGTACATATTGCCAGAGAAGTAAAAAAACACGGGTACAAGATGATCCTTGCAAACATTACGGAATCCGTTCTTTCCTACATGTACGATTCTGGTCAAGAGACATGGGCAGGCTTCAAAAAGAATCTATACACAGGGATCGGACGATCGGCAGGCATGGTGGTGTTCTTGACCTTATTCTATGCGGTCGTTTTCTTATTTCCCGCCCTATTCATGGTCGTCGGGCTTGTCACCGGAAATCCCGCCTTTTTCCTCCCCTACCTTTTGACAGTTGCGTTCAAGATGTATGTGGACGCCCGGACAGGACATCCGTTATGGCTTTCCTTCCTTCTGCCCATTGCAGTCGTGTTGTTGATTGCAATCATGATGGCGTCAATGTTCGTCCATAAACGAGGAGAAAAATACCAATGGAAAGGGAGGTTCTATCAATGAAAGTGGCTATCATCGGGGGAGGTCTCGGCGGCTTATCGGCTGCCGTCACTCTCGCTAAGCACGGAGCTGATGTAAGACTGTTTGAAAAAAACGATCACTTTGGCGGAAAAATGATGAGCGTCGATGAAGGTGGATTTCATTTTGATTTTGGACCCAATACGATTACGATGCCTGAAGTGTTTCGGGACGTCATCCGGCAGGGAGGTCTCGATCCGAAGGAGGAGCTTCCTTTTGCGAAAATCGTCACACACACGAGAAATGAATTTCATGACGGGACCACGTTTGATTTTTCCACAGACCAAACCTATATGAAACAGCAGCTGAAAAACTTTGATCCTAAAGGGCACGTCATGTATGAGGATTTTCTTGTAGAAATCGAACGCTTATACAATCTGTCCCAAAAACACTTTTTACACAGGACCTTCAATGGTTGGAGCGACTACCTCTCCCCCTCCCTCGCCAAAAGCATGACGAAGGTACGTCCTCTCGAATCGATGGATCATTTTTTCAGGCGGTATTTTTCAAATCCTAAGATCGTCCAGTCATTGAACCGGTATTCTACATACATCGGTTCCAATCCTTATCAGGCACCTGCCACGTTCAGTATGATCGCTCATCTTGAGTGGAATGATGGGGTTTATTTTGTCCGCGGGGGCAACACGAGGATTGCGGACCGGTTTGTGAAAGCTGCGGAAAACATCGGGGTTTCCTTGTACAGTGGAACAAAAGTAACCCGTATCCTTCACGAAAATCAACAAGTGACAGGGGTGGAAACGGATGATGGCGACCGCTTCGAGGCGGACCATGTGATCATGAATGGCGATCTCCTCCAGGCTGTTCCAGAATTGATTGATTCAGAAGCGAGACGCACGATGACCAACCGAAAATTGAAAGGCTACGACCCTTCGATCTCAGCCTTTGTCATCATGGCCGGACTTGATACGAAAATTCCTCGTTTGAAGCACCACCATTTGTTTTTTTCAAGCGATTACAAAAAGGAATTCAACGTGTTAAAAAACGGCTATTACGCGGACGATCCGACGATTTACATTTGTACGTCTTCTAAATCCGATTATTCCGTTTCGACTCAAGGGGACAACTGTTTCATTCTTGTCAATGCTCCCGCGCTCAAACAAAACGACGGGTACGATAAGCAGGCGTACAAAAACCACATCTATGATCGACTCCAGGATGCCGGCGTTCCTATCAAAGATCATATCCAGGTCGAAAGAGTATGGGATCCCGCAGACATTGAAAGCCATTTTGGTGCCTTTCGCGGATCGTTGTATGGACCGTCCTCCAACAGCAGGTCGCAGGCGTTCATGAGACCTTTTAACAAATCCCAGGACCTTGATGGTCTTTGGTTCTGTGGGGGAAGTACACACCCTGGAGGCGGATCTCCGATGGTCGTGCTGAGCGGACAAAACGTTGCTAACGAAATACTTGGAAAACTAGTCCAAATCGAATAACCTCCTGCATACTCCTCCCTTTTTCAGCCAAGCTAAAAAGGGAGGTGTCCGGAATGGAGAAGAACAAACGCAATAAACCGCGCAAAGAAGAAAAGCGTCCGATGAACCCCTTGACCAATGACCTTGGGGTCGACCAGGACGAACAAGCGATGAACGGCGATTATGGAATGCTGGAAACGGAAGAAGAAGATCGTCTGCACGACCGTAAGAAATAAAAAGAGGAAGGCATAGCCCAACAGCTATGCTTTCCTCTTTTTTTAATCATCTATTGATAGGGTTTCATCCATTCTGACCAGCGAATGAATGCCAGATAAAAGCGGCAGCGCCCCGACGATCCCAATCGCCCAGTGTACAGAAAAGACATCCGCAAACACGCCGGCGAGAATGGCACCGAACGCATATCCGCTGTCACGCCAAAAACGATAGACGCCCATTGAAGTCGCTCTCCATTCCGGTCGTGCGACATCACTGATCGAGGCAAGGATGGTGGGATAGACCAACGCCGTACCGAGCCCCAATAAAAAGGCTCCCGCCAACCACATGGAATACGTTTGGAAGATGAGCATAAACCATAGGGAAAGGCCTTGAAGCAGCATTCCTGAAACAATCAGTTTCTTCCTGCCGATTCTGTCACTCCATATGCCTGTGAACAATTGAAAGAACCCCCAGGCCGCCGGGTAAAGCGCGACAACTGTCCCTACTTGGCCGACACTCAGACCCCCAGCACTCAGGAATATAGGAAACAATCCCCACGCCATGCCATCTTTTAAGTTCGTCGTGAGACCAGCCAGACTGCTGCTGGATAGGTTTTTATTTTTCCATGTCGTTTGCTTGAAGACTTCCTTTGTAGATAAATCTGCAGTCGTACTCTTCTTCACCTGGCTTTGTACATGCTTGTTCGTATCTTCAGCAAAACATGATAAGAAAAACCCTAGGATGACGAGTACGATGCCGATATAAAAAGGTTCAGGTGCAAGCGAATAACGAGAAGCTACGTAACCGGAAATAGCGGCCATGACGGCGACACCCATATATCCAGCGAATTCATTGAACCCGACCGCCAAACCTCTTTGTTCAGGTTTAGCGAGATCCACCTTCATATTGACCGTCATCGACCATGTCAGGGCCTGATTGATTCCAAGGAAAATGTTAGCAACAACGATCATCCACCACGCCTCTGCGAATATGACAAACAGGGGTACGACCATACCGATGGCCCAACCACCTAATAGCACGCGTTTTCTCCCCCACCGGTCCGCCATGCTTCCGGCGAAAAAGTTCATGATCGCTTTTGAGAATCCAAAGCTGACGATAAAAGACAGCGCGGCACTTGTAGAAGCTAACCCATAAACTTCTTCCCCAATGGTCGGCAAGATCGTGCGCTCCAAGCCAACCATGGAACCTACAAAGAAATTGATGAGGACCAAGAGCGAAAACGAAAGGATATTTTCTTTGACTCCTATTTTTATGGTTTGGTTCATGTCATCACCCGCTAACTACTCATTTGATTTCACCATCTTACCATATGGGGTATCTAAATAAAAGGACGCTTCCCTTATTTCAGCGCCTGGAGTTTTACGTTTCTAATGTTTTAAGAGCCAAGACGCAAGCGCCATGAGCGTTGGATCCGGATGTGACTTATTAAGTATGTGGGATTCCCAACCAAATATTATAGTTTCCTAAGCAAAGAAAAGCATGCCTCATGTAAAGGCACGCTTACGGTATTAACGAATAGTCACTTTCATTTGCTCTTTCCTCTTTTTTTCTTTCAGAAGGGTCGACCACTTTATCATCATACAAGTGACAAGCGACTTGGTGGCCTTCTGCTGCCTCCTGCCATGCAGGGGCTTTCTCACTGCACACATCCATTGCAAAAGGACAGCGTGTCCGGAATACACAACCACTGGGAGGGTCGATCGGACTTGGAATTTCTCCCTCGATAATGACTTGTTCCCTTTCATCTTCAATATCCGGGTCCGGTATAGGTATCGCTGAAAGAAGAGCCTGGGTATAGGGATGGAGAGGAGTATCATACAGCTGGTCACTGCTGGTTAACTCGACCAAATGACCGAGGTACATGACACCGATCCGATCCGAAATATGCTGGACCATAGAAAGGTCATGGGCGATGAACAAATACGTCAGGCCTTTTTCTTCTTGGAGCCGCTCCAATAAGTTAACCACCTGTGCTTGTACAGATACATCCAAGGCAGAAATCGGCTCATCTGCAATAATGATTTCCGGGTCGAGTGCCAGAGCCCTCGCGATACCAATCCTCTGACGCTGCCCCCCACTGAATTCATGAGGATAACGGTTGGCATGATCCCGATTCAAACCAACTTCTTCAAGCAGCTCGTAAACACGTTCCATCCTCTCTTTATTGGAGGTAAAGAGATCGTGGATTTCCATTGGTTCTAGTATGATCTCGGCTACGGTTGAACGTGGGTTTAGCGATGCATAAGGATCTTGAAAGATCATTTGCATTTGTCGCTTCAAAAGGAATTGTTCTTTCGGTGTACGCTCATGAACGCTTTTCCCTTCGAAAAGGACTTCTCCACTTGTTTTTTCATAAAGGTTCATGATTGTGCGCCCCGTCGTCGACTTCCCACAACCGGACTCTCCGACAAGCCCGAGTGTCTCTCCTTTGTACAAGTCAAAACTGACGCCATCGACAGCTTTCAATGATTTTCCTTTTCCCATCTTGAAATGCTTTTTAAGGTTTTTCACTTCAAGTGTCTTATGTAGGCTCATGAGGTTTCCTCCATCTCGCTCCAATATCTTCTTGCGGCACATAATTCTTTTTCGTATACGGTTCCTTCCAAATCAATGATTTCAATGCTCTTTCCAACGTTCGGTGAATGAAGCATCTTGTTGTCTCCATAGTAAAAGCCGACGTGGTGGATGTTTCCTTGTCCTTCTTCGAAAGCAAAAAACAGAAGATCCCCCACACGAAGATCATCCAAGGCTACGTGCTCTCCACTTTTCGCCTGGTCTGTGGCGTCTCTTGGAATTTCGTAATGAAAAGCTTTATGCATATTGTAAGCAAAGCCGGAGCAGTCGTATCCGAAAGCACTCATCCCTCCCCAAAAATAGGGAAGGCCGACAAAAGCTTCTCCTGACCGGATGAGATCTTCTCCACTTCCTTTTGCCTTTCTTTCCTCTTTCGTTTGGACCGCCACATCTTCTGAAACCAAATATCCAACCCCATCTGGATAAAGGACTTTTACATAGGTATCGTTTTCCTCCAGGACAGGGAGGGCCGTTAAATAACTCACTTCCATGAGCGGTTCCTCTGCACCATTAGAAAGCCATGCTTGCTTTTTATGTACAACCGCCTGTTTGTTTGTATACCATTCGTCTTCCCTTATTTCGACTAGCTGACTTACCGGTATAAACCCAGGGTAACCTCGCTTGTCTTTCTTGGAAGGCTGGGAGGGAACCACAACTTTTGCCCAGTCATCCAGCCACTCGTCTACCCAAACTTCTTCGCCTAACAGAAGTTGGGATTGAACAAGGTTCTCATCACACAGTTCGCGTTTTTGATCGTCATTCAGGACCTTCAGCCAGTCTCTCATAGAAGCTGATGATGTAAGTGACGTTTGATCCAGTTCCCTGGGAGAATCCGGTGCTGTCCAAAGTGTCGCTACAGGAACGCGTATGACTCTCTTTTCAATGGTTTCATTTTTATATGTCAACGTGTTGACCTCCTTCTATAGACATGTACTTATATGTTTACGGTCTGTTCGGTGTTGACGTTGATCAGCCCCAAACCGAAACCTTCCGGAAACGTAAGCGTGGATTTGTTATACTGGACTCCGCCATCAATCGGGTCATCCGTAAGCATCAATGGCGCGTCAAAGTCTACCCTTGTAACATTGTTTTGACTTGCTGCAAAATGAGCGGCTGCCGTAATTCCGAGTTTTGTTTCAATCATACTGCCGACCATGCATTCCACTCCATACGCTTCAGCCAGATGGTTGATTTTTACGGCTTGGTGGATACCACCGGATTTCATCAGTTTGATATTGATCAAATCGGCGCTCCTTGTCTCCAAGATCCTCCTTGCGTCTGTGGGACTGAAAACACTCTCATCAGCCATGATCGGTGTGTAGGTATGATCGGTGACTTGTTTCATCCCTTCTATGTTTTTGGCATGGACTGGCTGTTCCACCAATTCTATAGGGAGATGATGGTCTTCCATTTTACGGATCGCATAAATGGCTTCTTTCGGGGACCATCCTTGATTGGCATCGAGTCTGATCCGAACCCCCTCACCTGCTCGTGTATGAATGGTCTGAATTCGTTCGATATCTTTTTCAATCGTATCTTTTCCTACTTTTACCTTTAAGATCTTGAATCCGTTCCTGACATAACGGGCAGCGTCTTCCGCCATTTCTTCCGGGTCGTTCACACTGACCGTATAATCGGTTTCCAACTCGCTCTTCGATCCGCCCAGCAATTGATAGACGGGGAGATGATAGATTTTTCCTAAGAGGTCATGTAAAGCTATATCCACAGCCGCTTTGGCACTTGTATTCCCAATGCAGCAGTCCTGCAGCCTCTTGAAAAGATCCTCTCTGTATGTGATATCCTTTCCGAGCAAAACAGGAGTGATGATTTTCTTTATCGTATGATCAATACTTGTTAAACTCTCTCCCGTAATCACAACTGTTGGCGGAGCTTCTCCCCACCCTATGGTCCCATCCTCACCTGTCACTTTCACGTAAATGGACTCCGCAACAGTCACCGTACGTAAAGCGGTTTTGAATGGGGTATGTAAAGGAATCGCCACCGGATACGTTTCAATCGACTGAATTCTCATGATCCTCCACCTTTCTTTAGTAGACTCCTGGTTGTATCATCAAGGATTTCTTGTGACTAGATAACACGGCGTCTGTTCCAAACGGAATACTGTAATGGGGCAGACAATGCCCCATTTTAAACCCCGCGATCACAGGCTTATTCAATTGAGAAAAATAGTCTTCGAAAACCTGTGACAAAGTTAAGCCATCTTCTGTTTCCGATCCACTAAAGTCTCCAAGAATGATCCCAGCCGCATCTTCAAGTTTGCCTGCAAGCTTCAATTGATTGAAAAAGGAATCCAAACGGTAGGGTTGCTCTCCGACATCTTCCATGAGCAGCAATTTCCCCTTTGTATCAATCTCGTATGGCGTGCCCATTCCATTTACTAGTAAAGAAAGATTTCCACCCACCACTTCACCTGATGCTTCCCCTTCTGCAATGACCTCTAACGGAGAAAGACGCTCGTCGTAATGGATCACCTCAGGCTCCAACAGCTGCTGAAACATTTTTTCTGATTCCGTATCAAAGTCTTCTTTGCCATTATCCGAACAAAGCATAGGTCCATGAAAAGTAACCAGTCCTGTTTCCTGACGAATAGCGGTATGTAAACATGTGATATCACTATAGCCCCAAAAAATTTTAGGGTTTGCTTTTACTGTTGCGTAATCAATGGTTGAAACAATTCTTCCTGTTCCGTATCCCCCGCCAGCACAAAAGATGGCAGCAACGTCAGGGTCTTGAAACATCTGATGGAAGTCTTCCAATCTTTCTTCATCATTTCCTGCTAGATAGCCATGTTTTTCCTTTACATGATCTCCCAGTTTCACTTTCAAGCCTAAGCTTTCCAGAAAAGAAAGGCCTTTGTCTAAATTTTTAAGATCCGGGGGACTTGCCGGGGCTATGACCCCAACGGTATCCCCCTGGTTCAACCTTTCCGGCTTCATCATCATCATTCCTCCAATGAAGGAAAAGAGGCGAAAGAATCGCCTCTTTTCAAAGAAAATCTATTGTTTGTCTGCCCACTTCAACTCAAGGTAACCGACAGGGTGACGAACGATATCCGACACGCTGTCTTTCTCAAGAACGACCTGGTTATAGAAATGAACAGGGAAAATCGGCATCTCTTCAAATAGCACTTTCTCTGCTTCGTACATCAATTCCCAACGCTTTTCTTCATCCGCTTCATTTTTAGCATCGGCAATCAGCTGATCGTATTCCTCATTGGACCAACCTGTACGGTTCATCGAAGAATCCGTCGTGAAGCTCTCAAGGAAATTGATTGGATCAGCATAGTCAGCTAAGAAAGAACTTCTGGAAAGTTGGTGTTCCAATGCTTTTTGTGCTTCAAGGAAGACGTTCCATTCCGCATTCTCCAACGTCACTTCTACGCCAAGATTTTCTTTGAACATTTGTTGGATGGCTTCTGCAATTTTCTTATTGTCCTCGCTCGTGTTGTAGGAAAGGGTGATGGCTGGAAGTTCGTCATACCCTTCCTCCTCCATTCCTTCTTCAAGCAATTGCTTGGCTTCTTCTACATTCGGTTCTACAAGCTTTCCATTGTGTTCACGGAAATCTTCCCCAGATGGACTTTCAAAACCATAAGAGACAAATCCATACGCGGGTTCTTCTTTATTTTTCGTCACATAATCAACGATTTCCTGCTGATTCACACTCATAGCAAGAGCTTTTCTTATCTTCTTGTTCTGGAAAGGCTCTTCGTTTACATTAAAACGGTAGAAGGCCGTACCTGCCTGTTCCTGGATCGATACTTCTTCACTATCTAACAGCTGCTCAGCCATATCAGACGGAATATTGGAAGTATCAAGCTCCCCGCTCTCATACATTTGGTATTCCGTATTGGTATCATTCACCATCGCCCAGTGAACTTCATCAAGCTTCACCGTCTCTTTATCCCAATACTCTTCATTCTTCTTCATAAGCATTTCACTGTCGTGCTTCCATTCTGCCAATGCGAATGGACCGTTTCCTACAAAGCTGTCAGCTTCAGCAAACCACTCTGGATTTTCTGTAGCTACAGACTCATTGATTGGGAAAAACGCAGGGTTTGATATGATATTCAAGAAATATCCTGTCGGTGCACTCAAGGTAACTTTCAACTCTTTGTCATTCACCGCTTCCACCATCACATCATCAGCAGAACCTTCTCCATTGTTGAAGGCTTCTCCACCTTCAATGAAATAACCAAGGAATGCTGCTGGTGACGCCGTTTCAGGATCAAGAAGACGTTTCCACGCAAACTCGTAGTCTCCGGCTGTCACGTCATCTCCGTTCGACCATTTGGCATTGTCACGGATGAAGAACGTATATTCCTTCCCATCTTCAGAGATTTCCCATTTCTCAGCGGTTGCCGGTTCTGGCGTGTGGTCTTTACCAAGACGCGTCAGACCCTCCATCAAATTGTTTAACGCATTCCAGGAAACCGCATCAAATCCTTGAGATGGATCGAAGGATGTCGGCTCCTCTCCGTTATTCAGCAAAAGCGTTTTGGTTCCAGAATCACTTTCTCCTTCAGAACCACCCTCATCATTTTCTCCTGCACTTTCAGAAGCTGTACATGCGGCTAATACAAATACAAGTAGAACCCCCAATAAAATTGTCCACCATTTTTTCATGTTCGTTCTCCTCTCTATATGTTTAATAAGTTGATGCCATATATTTTTTTGCTCGCTCATCCTGCAGCCAACAGTCCACGTCATGTGTCCTGCTCAACTCCGAATGAAACGGGTAAACCTTTGTACAAACTTCCATGGCCATTGGACACCTTGCAGCAAATGGACATCCTTCCGGTGGCGAAAACAAATCCGGAGGTGTTCCGTCAATCGGTATCAATTTTTCTCCTTTTTGGTCCAAACGGGGTACAGAGTGAAGCAGACCCCTGGTATAAGGATGCTGCGGCGTGTAAAAGATTTCTTTCCTTGTCCCTGTTTCGATGACTTTTCCGGCATACATGACCGCAATGCGATTGGCTATTTTAGCGACAACCCCTAAATCATGCGTGATGAGGATAATGGAAACACCGGTCTGTTTCTGTATTTTTTGAAACAGCTGAAGGATCTGAGCCTGGATGGTGACATCTAAAGCAGTTGTCGGTTCATCGGCAATCAAAAGTTCAGGATCACAGATCAGTGCCATCGCAATCACGATTCGCTGGCGCATGCCGCCACTGAATTCGTGAGGGTACTGTTTCATACGTTCGATAGGGTTGGGGATTCCGACAAGGGTAAGCATTTCCATCGCCTGCTTATCTGCTTCTTTCCTAGAAATGGAGCGGTGTTGGCGAAGCCCCTCTGTCAACTGGTCCCCAACGGTCAAGGTTGGATTCAAGGCCGTCATGGGATCCTGGAAAATCATCGATATGTCCACCCCGCGGATTTTCCTTACTTCCTTGTCCGAAAGCTGAGTCATATCCCGCCCCTTGAAAAGAATGGATCCGTCCTTGATTTCACCTGGAGGTGTTGGAATGAGGCGCATGATACTGTTCGCCGTGACACTCTTTCCACAACCGGACTCCCCGACAATGGCAAGGGTTTCCCCGCGATATAGTTCTAAATTCACGCCGCGCACGGCCTGTACCTCTCCCCCGAAGGTTTTGAAAGACACATGCAGGTCACGGATGTCCAAGATTTTTTCCATTGATGTTTACCTCCTAAGCTTAGGATCAAGCGCATCCTGGAGACCATCTCCAAGAACGTTAAATGCGAACATGGTGGCTGAAATAAAAAAGGCAGGGAAGAAAAGACGCCACCAGTCGCCTGATAAAATGACACCCAGCGCATCATTGGCCATCATTCCCCAGCTTGCATAGGGAGATTGAATGCCTAATCCCAAAAAGCTTAAAAAAGCTTCGGCGAATATGGCTGTTGGCACAGTGAGCGTCATTTGTACGATAATCGGCCCCATCGTATTCGGCAGCAGATTCTTTTGAATGATCCGCTTCGTTTTCGCGCCGAAAGACTGGGAAGCCATGACAAATTCATTGTGTTTCAACTGCAATACCTGTCCTCTGACAATTCGTGCCATACCAACCCAACCGGTAACGGTTAAAGCTATGATAATGGTCAAGAGGCTTGGTCCCATGACTACGAGCAGCAGGATGACAACGAGAAGGTAGGGCAGTCCATAAAGAATTTCGATGATCCGCATCATGATATTATCCGTGCGACCACCTTTATAACCAGACAGTCCTCCATAAGCGACCCCTATGAAAAAGTCGATCAAAGCAGCCATCAGTCCCACAAACAAGGAGATTCTAGCCCCGTACCATGTTCTTGTGAATACATCCCGTCCTAATTCATCTGTACCGAACCAATGGGTAAAGGACGGGGCCTGGTTTTGATTTGGCAGGTTTTGAGTATCCACATCGTGTGGGGAAATCCATGGTCCGATGACAGCCATGACCCCTAAGACGATTAGAAAAATCAGACCTGACATGGCCAGTTTATTCTGACGGAGTCTCCTCCAGGCATCTTCCCAATAGGAAAGAGAAGGACGAACAACGGATTCCGCATCTTCGGTGTTTTTCTCTTTCGGTTTAAACCATTCGTCGGGAATGGAAGAATGAGGCGTTTCTTCATTCTGTTTCTTCGCTGGAATCACTTTACTTGCCCCCTTCTTTATGCAGCTTGATTCTAGGATCGAGAATTCCGTAAGCGATATCCACCAGGAACAACATCAGTACGAGGAAAGCACTGTAAAAAACGGTGGTTCCCATAATGACCGGGTAATCCCGCTGGTTGATCCCTTCAACGAAATACTTACCCATGCCGGGGATTGCGAAGATCTTTTCAATGACGAACGTACCTGTCAAGACCCCTGCAAGTAAGGTACCTAAAATGGTGACCACCGGCATGAGTGCATTCTTCAAGGCGTGCTTCACAATAATTTTGGCTGGTGATAACCCTTTGGCTCGTGCGGTCTTTATGTAATCCTGTGTTAACGTTTCAAGCATGCTCGACCTGGTCAAACGGGCGATAATTGCCATTGGACCGGTGGCAAGCGCAATGATCGGGAGCACCATATGTTGGGGACTGCTCCAAGTCGCAGCCGGAAGGACGCCCAAGTTGACGGCTAACTGTTGGATCAACAGGGTAGCTAATACAAAGTTAGGAATCGATATCCCGAGTACGGCGATGGTCATCGCTATGTAATCAATCACTCCATTGTGCTTCAATGCTGCAAAAACACCGAGGGCAACACCAGATATTAACGCAATGAGGATCGTCCATATCCCTAACTCAGCGGATATTGGAAAGCCTCGGCCTAATAAAGTATTGACCGTCTCTGTTGGTTGTTTGATCGAAGGGCCGAAATCCAGCGTCACAATGGATTTCAAATACAAAGCATATTGCACAACTAACGGTTCATCCAAGTGATAGTGGGCCTCTAAATTCCTCTGTACGGCTTCATTGGTTGTCCGCTCTTCGTTGAACGGTGAACCCGGTAGTAAATTCATTAAGAAAAACGTAAGCGTTGCAATGATAAAAACAGTCACAATCATGTAAATGAAACGTTTCAATATGTATTTCGCCACGACTACTCCCCCTAGCTAGATGTTGTCTGCATGGCAAGCTCTGTCATGACAAGCATGGCTTGGTATGCTTCCACTATGTTTTTGGCCTGAAACCTTACCGTTGTTGAATCCGGTTCGATTTCCGTACCAGGCATGAGATTTGCCCATTCCGCCTGGCCATAATTCATAAACTCAATCCTTAGAGTTGGATGCTCTGGTGGTACGAGCGGTTCGATTCGGTCTCGATTATGTATCGCTTCCGTCGTGCGTTTTTGCAAAAGTTCACCAGCCTTTTTCGGTGTCAAACTCTTCACCGCGGATCGAGAAATGGTTTCTTTCACCGGGGCTGTAACGATGTTCGGAATCAAGGCTTCTGCTTCCATTGCTGCACAGTCATCTCCGGCCACCATCAAAACAGGGACTCCATAATAACCGGCTACATAAGCATTAAAACCAAGTTCACCCACGGCAACATCATTTATGTAAAAATTGCGAACTCCAAAGCTCATCGAGTGTGATAGCACACCTTTTTGAGCCGCCCTCGCATGGTACCCGACAAAAATCGCTCCAGCATAAGATCCATCTAACCCTTGCATCATCGACAGCGGTTTGACACTTCCTGTAATCAGTGTGGCATCCGGATGAATCTCATCAATCAGTAAATTGTTCATCTTTGAATGGCTGTCATTGACCAATACTTCTTCGGCATGGTTTTGAAAGGCGGCTTCGATGACATGGTTCGTTTCTTGTGTCATGATCCTCCTTGCACGTTCATAATTGTGCTCCGAAGAATCAACAAAGGTGTAATCAGGTATTCCCGTTATTCCCTCCATGTCGACGGAGAGGTACAACTTCATGAAAATCATCCCCTTTTTGGTAATATTGTTAATTTTCATAAAATTTTACCAGTCGATGACAAATTTTGCAATAGGACTCTTACTCTACTTCCATTTAAAGCGCAAAAGTTCCAAGGCCTCTCGAAGCGCTCACACAACAAAAAAACCTGGAGTCAGGACTCCAGGTTTCATACAGGATTTTTAATTAATGGTTGGTTTTCAAAGTAGGAATCAATGACTTGAAGTTCAGAATAAGGAACCTTTTCATCTCCAATGATTTGGTAACCTCCAAATCCAATACCGGTCAGTAATACCACATCACCTGCCTCTGCAAGATCAAGCGCCAAGTGAATGCCTTCCTCTCGGTGCAGACGAGTATAAATGTGCGGGGAAGATGGGTGATTGAATCCTCGACAGACATCATTGACAACTTCTTTTCGGTCGGCATGTCCCGGCTGGTCGACGCTGACTATGATTTGATCCGCCACATGTTCGACGACCTTTGCCATGAGCGGCCGTTTCTTAGGATCCCGTAATCCAATTCCAGTAATCATGACGATCAATTGCCGATGTGGAATGTGTTGGACGGATTCTAAGACGTGTGACAATGCATCCGGGGTATGGGCATAGTCCAAAATGATTTGATAAGGGACATCCTGATCGACCATTTGAAAACGTCCTTCAGGTTTACGAACATCAGTGATGACAGAAAGGATCGAGGCGATTGAAAAACCCACCTGATGACAAGCGGCAATGGCCGCGAGTAAATTCGATACATTGTACTCTCCAAACACCGGAGCTCTGACCGTATATTTAGTTCCGAAAGCATCCATTTCAAAAGTGGTTCCCGTTCGGGTCGTATGGATGCAGGAGGCTTGAAGATCGGCAGGCTGACGAATACCGTACGTAATCGCTGGACCTTTAAACGTTTGGATGAGATCATCAGCCATTAAAAGATCATCAGCATTGATGACTGCTTGATGCGCCTGTTGAAACAATTTCATTTTCGCCTCTTTGTAGGCGTCCATGGTTTCATGGAATTCTAGATGTTCCGGGGTGAGATTGGTGTGGATCGCTACATTGAAGTGGATGGTTTCTAACCTTTTTTGTTCAAGAGCGATCGATGTGGATTCAATTACGGCTGCTTGCATATTTTTCTCACAAAAATATTCCAATACTTTATGGATATCCGGTGCTTCCGGAGTCGTCGGCACGGTCTGCTTGAAATCCGTTTTCTCGCGGTCATCCCAAATCCCTGCTGTACCGAGCGATCCTGTCCGAAATGAAAGGCTGTTTAAAATGGAATGTGTAAAAGATGCCACGGTCGTTTTCCCATTCGTACCCGTAACTCCAATCGTATGTAAAGATTCTGAAGGAGAACCACACACATGGGAGGACAATACGGCAAGCGCAGAGCGACTGTCCCTCACATATACAAAGCTGAGTTGGGGGTGTTTGGCTGCAAAAAGATCCAACACACCTTGATCCGTGCCGACAATCGTTTGGGCACCCGCCTCGATTGCCTGCCTGATGAATAAATGACCATCATGATGCTCTCCTTTAATGCAAACAAATGCATCGCCGGCTTCGATCTCCCTTGAATCATAGGACACGGAATGAATTTCCTGTTGATCAGGTCCTTGAATAGAACCGTCCAATAATTCGTCCAGGATGTACATTTTCTTTTTCATATCATCATCCTCTGTTCGCTAAAATCCGCTTTACTTCGATAAAGCAATGTATTCACCGCTTTTCCCACATTCGAGAATATTGAAACCTAACATCTCGAATTCAATAGGTTTTCCATAAAAAAGGCCGCGCCCGTACCGGCGCGGCCTTACCTTTATATAAGAAAATGGATTATAGAAGACGAATATGTGTGATTTTTGCTTGCGGGTTGCTTTTCAAATGACTTTCCCGTGCTTTTTCTTTATGAGAAGCGAAGACTGGGACTTGTTTCACGACACCTGATTTAGCTTGGTAATAAATTAAATATTTTTCTGCCATTCTACTCTACCTTTCCTGATTCATCGTTGCTACAAGTATTCGCATGAATGTAGAGGAATATACATGATGTTTGTCCTTGCGCGCGGTTGAGCGGTTCTTACGCGCGTTCCAGCGGTCTTGCGCGCGTTCCAGCGGTCTTGCGCGCGTTCCAGCGGTCTTGCGCGCGTTCCAGCGGTCTTGCGCGCGTTCCAGCGGTCTTGCGCGCGTTCCAGCGGTCTTGCGCGCGTTCCAGCGGTCTTGCGCGCGTTCCAGCGGTCTTGCGCGCGTTCCAGCGGTCTTGCGCGCGTTCCAGCGGTCTTGCGCGCGTTCCAGCGGTCTTGCGCGCGAATCACGCGCTGAAGGCGTGATTCGCGCGCAAAAGAAGAAGCAGCATCACTGCATATCGGCAATGATCTGCTTCTTCTCTTGATCTGTTACGTAATTGCGATGGTTGAACACTTGATAGCCATTTTTTCTTACAGTCGGAAGGATAGCCCGGTACATTTTCGCGGCTCCTCCTACTGGTGTGCGTGAATATAAAGGATAATCAGGTAAAGATTTCATCGCCTTGTCATAGTAGGTTTCGGCATCCAAAGCCAAATCTTCCCACATGCTAATGAACGCTTGATTGACCTTTTTCTCTTTCAGGTCAAAAAACGTGTAGCCATGACGATCCATCACATCCTGAGGTAAGTATATGCGGTCAATTTCCATGTCCTCGCCTATATCACGTAGTATGTTCGTAATTTGCATGGCGTAGCCGAGTTCAATCGCTCCTTGGCGGAGAGCACCGACTTTCCCTGGAGCGATGACAGGGAGAAGCATCAGACCGACGGTACTTGCGACATGATAACAATAATCTAATAAATCTTCTTTTGTACGGATGGTAGTGGGATACAGATCCATGCGTTGACCTTTGATCATGTCATAATAAGGCGCAGGGTCGATAGAGAACTGTCTGAAGACATCATCGAGCGCGAGCCAGGAAGGATCGGTGAGTTCGAGCTTCCCTTCCATGAACTGATCGAATTGTTGGGAAAAAGATTCTAGTTCTGCTTTAGGGTTAAGTCCTTCATCTACGATATCATCGACGCGACGGCAAAAGGCATAAATCGCCCAAACCGCTCTTTTCTGCTGTTTGGGCAGCATAGCGAATGCTTTGGAGAACGTTTTGGAATGCTTTTCGATTACTTTGCGACAATGATCGTATGCTTGGTTCAAGTCCGTCATCACTAAACACCTCGCTTGTAATTATGCCTTTCTTTGACCTCATATTGCAAATAATCTGCCAACAATTTTGCTCCTTGCATGACAATCGGTACGCCACCGCCGGGATGAATCGAAGCTCCGACCGCGTACACATTGCCAAGCGCATACGGCTGCAGTTGCGGGCGGAACACGCCGGATTGAAAAAGGGTTGGCGCAATTCCAAAACTGCCACCAGCATATAAGCCTTCGCGTTCGGCATCTTCTGGTGTCCTTACGTGCATCCATTCGATATGTTTTCTTAAATCCGGAAATCCCCGCGCTTCCATTTCATCGAGGACGCTTTCGACCAACTGATCTTTCTTCTCCCAGTCGACGGATTCTCCAGTAGGTACAGGAATCAAAGTATAGAGTACACCTTTTCCTTCAGGAGCGAGAGAAGGATCCACTAAGGATGGATGGAAGGTGTAAAACGACGGATCATCCGGCAATTGCTTTTCAACAAACACTTGCCGCATATGAAGGTCAAAGTCACGAGACATGAAAAACTGGTGGATGGAGTCATTTTCATAGGTGCGATCAAGTCCCATATAGAGCAGAAGACAGCCTGAGGAAGGGGTATATTTCCGTTGGAGCTGCTTTTCCGCGGGCATGATTTTGTCCATCAGAGGAAAATCCCCGTTCAAAATCAGCTCATCAAATGTGACCTTTTCCCCTCCGGCTGTTATGGAAGTCGCTCTATCTTTCTTTGTTTCCACACCGTCTACAGAAGTTCCTTTGAAAATCTGTACTCCTCTTTTTTCCAACTCTTCTTCTATGATCTCAACAAGATGAGCATAGCCGCCTTTCATGTACCAGATGCCGTGCTCATGTTCACTGTAAGATACGAGCGAATACATGGCCGGCGATTGTTCCGGATGACCCCCGATGTACAACGTTTGTAGCGTGTAGGCTTCCACGAGACGCTCATCATCGAAATAGCTGCGCATCATTTTCTTAACGTTCTGATAAGCTTTTAACTTGATCAATGTTTTCAAGTTTTTACGGGAAAAAAAGGTTCGTTTATCTACAAACGATTTTTCAAGGAACTGAGCTTTCCCTTGCAAAAAACGAGTGCGCATGTCACTTAGAAAACGGTCGAAATGAATTTCGTTGCCTGGGAACTTCTCTTTCAACTCCACTTTTTGCTTTTCAGCATCGGAGTATTTGTTGAACGTCGTCCCGTCTGGAAAATGGATGTGATAGAGAGGGTCGCAAGGGATTAATGGAATACGGTCCCTTGGGATGCCACCGTCTTCTAAAATACTTAGGAGCATTTCAGGCAAAAGAACGATGGTAGGACCTTGGTCGATCTTGAATTCTCCGTGTCGCTCGTAAGTAAGTCTGCCTCCAAGCACATCTTCCTTTTCATAAATCGAGACCTTCCGCTCAGGATCGTTGGATAAAAGGAGAGCTGTGACGAGCCCACCGATGCCTCCCCCGACAATCGTCGTTTTTATCATATCGGCTGCACCTCCTCTTCCCTGATCCATCCTGTCGTTATCCTGGCTGATTCAAGAATGGTCGGCAACCCGCTTCCTGGGTGGGTTCCACCACCGACGAGCCAGCAGTGATCGAGCTCCTGGAACCTGTTGTGCGGCCGGAAATACATCATCTGGGAAAGTTGGTGGCCAAGACTGAACGTCGCGCCCTGGTGTACGAAATGATCGGTTTGCCACTGCTTCGGTGTGAGGACTTTCTCTTCAACAACGTGGCTGCGGATATCGGTAAATCCAGTCTTTTTCTCGATTTCGTCATAGATCAACGATTTGAACGTTTCCTGTTTGTCGTCCCAGTCGATTTCAGAATAATTGTTCGGGACAGGAGCTAAAATATAGACGGCCGAATGCCCTTCTGGTGCGAGCGTGGGATCGGTCACACTTGCGTTATGGATATAGATGGAAGGCTCATCGGACAACACGAGGTCTTTCGTCATTTCATTCACATTCTTCTGGTAATCCTCAGCAAAAAGGATGGTATGGTGTGGCATGTCGTACAATTTATCAAGCCCCACATAGATCATGAACGTCGAGCATGAAAACTTCTTCTTCTGGAGCTTTTCTTTGGAATGACGGCGCAGGACTCCGTCATCGACTAAACGGGTCATCGCTTCAGCGAAGTCTGCATTGATGATGTATTCATCAGCGTTCACCGTCTCTCCCGAGTCGAGCACAAGACCTGTGATTTCTTTGCCTGATACGTTGATTTTTTGTACACCTTCATTTAAATGAATCAGTCCTCCGTGTTCCTCCGTCACTTTCGCCATCGCTTTTGAGAGTTGATTGACCCCTCCGATCGGGTGAAACACTCCCCACTCATGTTCCATATAAGAGAGGATAGAAAAGGCTCCCGGACATTCCCAAGGGGACATGCCTAAGTACTTCGCCTGAAAAGTGAACGCGACTTTAAGACGTTCATCTGTAAAGTAATCAGAAAGAACGTCATAAACGGATTTCCCTAGTGAAAGCTTAGGCAATGCTTTCAGGGCCCGTTTACTCATATAGTCGGTCAGTTTATTATGTTTGGTTTGCAAAAGAGGCATGAGCGCCTGCATCTTTTCCCTTGTGTCATTCATAAAGTTTCCGTATCCTGCCTCATTGCCCGGGAAATGCTCTGAGATTACATCAAGCATTTTTTCTCGTTCCCGGTACATCGGGACCCTTTTCCCATCAAATTGAAGTTCATACATGGGGGAAAGTTCTTTCAAATCCATATAATCGTGCACATTCCGCCCGGACATTTCGAAGATTTCCTCCATGATTTGAGGCATACTCAAAAATGTCGGGCCGATATCGAATGTATAATCCCCGAGCGAAAAATGTCCGTTCCTTCCGCCCACATAGGATTGTTTTTCATAGACATGAACGTCATAGCCTTTAGCTGCAAGAATCATTGCTGAGGCTAAGCCTCCAGGCCCCGCTCCGATTATGGCGATTTTCTTCATAACCATCCACCTTCTCTCCTGAACTTCTAATGTACAATCATTATACAAAATATGTACAAAGGCAGCCATTGATCCAACTTCACCAATGTGCTCTGCCAAATTTTCCATTTCTTTATACTCATTTTTTACCCTTCAGGCGGATGTTATAACCCTCTACTTTAGTAAAGTACTACTTTCGCTTCTTTCCCTCCATATCCCTGCTTACTATAAAGGTTGCATTGTTGACAAGGATAATTAAGGGAACCGAGGGGATAATATGGTCGAAGGAGGCATGGTTATGTATTCAAATCAAAGGATTTCCGGACCTTATTACCCTTCCCATTCGACCCACAACCCGCCTCACAACCAATACAGCAACGAGCAGTTGAACCATTGGTGTGAAGAGCTGGAGCAGTGTGAACATCATCAGGAGCAACAATCGGACAGCATGCACCAAAAAAGTAAAATCACAAAACTTTCTCCCCCGACTTTCATGATTTGATGAAGGTGGGTAGATGACCATACACAGTCCCTCCTCCGTGCATAGGCTACGAATGTAACAACAGGAGGTGAGCTTATGTACGGAGGCTATCCTTACGGAGGAAGACGGTGCCACAGACCACGACGTTACGGCAATAACTTCGCCTTGATCGTCGTATTGTTCATCCTATTGGTCATCGTAGGTGCAGCATTTTACTGCTAAACACGGATGATGCTTGAAAAAGAAAAACCAGCATAAGACGACGGACAGGAGGATGTGCTTTTCCCCAATACTTGTCCAGCGTCTTATGGAAGATGTAGAGGTGGACGCTGAAAGAGGATGGGAGAAGAGACAATTCTCTCCCTCTTTATAAGACTCATCTTTATTCTTTTTCCTAAAAAAGGACACAGCCCTCGCGGCTGTGTCCTTTTTGTCAGTGGATCGGTTTGTTTTCGAAGACTGTGATCAACTCTTCAGGCGGAAGTGGCTTGCTGTAGAAATATCCTTGGATCTCATCACACTTTTCATTCTTCAGAAAATCCCATTGTTCGGCGGTTTCTACGCCTTCTGCAATGACTTTCATATTCAATGAATGGGACATGTGGATGATCGATTTTACAATGGCCTGGTTTTGCTCCTGGTTTTCACTGATGAAAACTTTATCGATTTTCAGTTTACTCACAGGAAAACGGCTCAAGTATTTGAGTGATGAATATCCGGTCCCGAAGTCATCAATGGAGACGTGGACGCCAAGATTTCGCAGTTCATTGAGCGTCTGGATGATATATTCTTCGTTGGTCATCGCCATGGATTCGGTAATTTCAAGCTCCAAATACATAGGATCGAGGCCGGTTTCTACTAGGATCTGCTTCACCCGGTGTACGAGGTCTTTTTGTAAAAACTGCAGAGCTGAAAGATTCACACCAACAATGACGGCCGGATAACCTTCCTCCTGCCATTGTTTATTTTGACGGCAGGCTTCTCTTATGACCCAATCACCGATTTCGAAGATCTGTCCATTCTTTTCTGCGACTGGAATAAAAGTGGCCGGGGAAATTCTTCCTTTTTCCGGATGATTCCAACGAATCAATGCTTCAAGACCGACGATTTTTCCTGTGTGGATGCTTTTTTGTGGTTGGTAATGCAGTTCCAGTTGGTTGTATTTCAAGGCTTTACGCAGTTCTGAATCAATGGAAAGCATTTGTTCAAATTCTTTACTGATTGATGCGTTATAACAAAGGTAATCGTTTCGAAGCTGCTCTTTGACTGTATACATCGCACTGTCTGCCTGCTTGATGAGATCTCCCGCTGTCTTTCCATGATCCGGATATAGGCTGATTCCAATGCTTACTGATGTGTACAGCTCATACCCATCAATGACGACAGGCTTCCGGAAGCATTCAATCAATTTTTCCGCCAAAGCCTCTGCTTCAGTCTGATGTTGCACATGCCTTTGCAGGACAAGAAACTCGTCACCGCCCATGCGAGCAATGAATGTGTCAGCATCCTGATACAACTTCAATCTCGATGCACAGGCTTTCAAGAGTTCATCTCCGAAGGAATAACCGAGAGTGTCATTGATCTGCTTAAAATAATCCAGGTCGATGAAGTGGACAGCCAGCCCGTCCTTCTCTTCGATCGCCTCTTTGACCATATCCGAGAAGTAATAACGGTTAGGAAGATCCGTCAGTTCATCATAATAAGACATGAATTCAATTTTTTTCTCATTATGTACTCGTTCGGTAATATCCCGAACGATCGCTACGCGTAAAATACGGCCCCCCTGGGGATAAGGGTGGGCTAGGACTTCAATATAAAAAGGGGACCCATCTTTTTTGATCGCCTTCAGCACATAGGGCTGTTCAGGATAGCTGAGGAAAAGTTTAGAAAGCGCTTCGTGTTCATCCTCTTCAGTGAGTGTGAACGCGTCCTGTTTCATGATTTCTTCTTTTTCGTATCCGAACATATGGGCAAGCGTGTCATCACAATCAATGATTTTTCCATCTTCATGAATAACCAGGCCCTCAGATGGAACCGCCAACCGTTGATCCATCTTTTTCTTAACTTCCAATGTTTGATCGATCATCGATACGGGTTGGAGAAAAATCGCGTAGAGGGAACTGTTTTTCTCCAACTGCCGGCATTGCACGTTATACAACTGACCTTCTGTAGACGGAAGTTCCACCATTTTCGGGACCTCTTCCTTTTTCAGTTGATGGAAATCAAGAAGGTCGACGAGGGACTGGACATCCCCGTCGTTCAATTCTCCTGCTTTCTCATTGAATCGAAGCAGTTTCCCTTCTTCATCTACAAAAATCAGGGCATCATTCATTTGTTGAAAAATCCAATCATCAATCGGTAATGCAAGCTCTCTCAAACAGTCCGACATGTGTGCGCCCCCCAAACAGCTGTGTTCTAACCAATAATGATTCTCTCTCTAGGATAATGAAATTTCCCTTGAGCTTTGTCATGTTTCTTAAAGGAGAATAAGAACGTCAACAATCCAATCCGCCCTAGGAACATGAGCAGCATAAGCACGACTTTTCCAAAGGAAGACAGGCCTGGCGTAATACCGAGCGATAACCCCACGGTTCCGAACGCAGAGCACACCTCAAAAACAAGTTCATTCAGTGTGAAAGGTTCGGTGATCGTCAGAGTGATGACGGCGCTGAAGCAGACGAATAAGGCGACGATCGTGACGACAACCGCTTTATTCAAATCTTCAGGATGAACTTCTCTTCTGAACAACCGGATATTGTTCCCGCCTCTCGCAAACGTCAAAACGAAGATGACCACAAGGGCGAACGTTGTCGTCCGGATCCCGCCTCCCACACTACTCGGGGAAGCACCAATGAACATCAATGACGACATGAACAGCTGGGTCTGTTCTGTAAATTGATTGATATCCATCGTGGAGAGTCCACCACTTCTCGTTGTAACAGATTGGAACAAGGCATAAAAGAAAATTTCATGCCAGGACTTGTCTGCAAAGAAATGATTGCTTTCAAGAATGATGATCATGATCGTTCCCAACACGACCAAGGCAAAGAAAGTAAAGGTCGTCAGTTTGGCAAACAACGAAAAACGAATGGTTTTTTCTTCATGATTTTGCATCAAATATTGTTTGACTTCAATCAGAACCGGAAAACCGATCGCCCCTGCAATGATCAGGATGATGTTGATGAATTGGACAAAATAATCGTCGCGAAACGGGATCAAGGATTGGCCCGTAATGTCAAAGCCACCGTTCGTCATTGCACTGATGGTACCGAAGAAGCCCTGTAAATAAGCTTCACCTGGCTCATAGTACTGAAGAAAATACGTCCCCAGGACAAGAAAACCGACGAGTTCAATCACTAATACAACAATCACGATTTGTTTCACAAGTCGGACCATGCCGGCGAACGATGTCTGGTTTTGGTCTGTCATAATCAACCGGCGTTCTTTCAATCCGATTTTCTTCCCGAGCATCAACCAGATCAAAGTACCCAGGGTCATGACCCCGATCCCTCCGAATTGCAGAACGATCGCCAGGATGAAATAGCCCGTCGTACTGAACGTCTCGGCTGTCGGCAGGGTGGTCAAACCTGTGACACTGACCGCACTGACCGCCGTGAATAAAACATCGATGAATTCAACTTTGACCCCGTCCCGATGTGCCACAGGAAGGGCAATCAGTATGGAGGATATGGTTACTGCGACCATATAGTATAATGCGATTAATTGGAATGGCGATAAGTCATTCAGCCATCGCAGGCTCTTTCTTCTCACCCACATAAAGTAAAACTCCTTTGATGTTGCCAGGTCTAATGGATGTCTATCACCACTAATAGTATAGCAGTATATTCGACAAATTACTTCTGCTTTTTAAAAAATGTAAGACATTTGAACTAATACACACGTCGGAGGCGTCTGAGTATCAGACGCCTCCAATCGTATGCTTATGCTTTTGATTCCTGGCCACGCTTTTTGAATTCTTCTAAGAGGTCTTCTCCCTGATAGCCTTCATCCATCAATTGCTTTAGCACCCACTCCACTTGTTCCTGCTGCCGATCCACAATCGTACCCATGAAGATGACATTCATACGATCGCCAATCATGTTTACATCAATCGGTTTCACGAGAAAAGTCGCCGGGCGATTGCTTTGTTTCGTTATTTTCACTTGAATAATGATTTCTTCTTCCTTTTCTTTCATCGTTTCAAAGAAATCCCGATAATTTTCATCGACGTATGCTTCAATGACCCAACGACCGTGATCATCTTCTCTGTTGATGATCAAACCGTCTTCGAGCTTGATGCGTCTTTGAGTAATATCCTCGTGTTTCTCTTCCACGATATCCAATGAAATCAGTTTAAAGGTTTTCATTCGAATGACCTCCGAGAATGATAATTATCTCCATTATAGAACACGGAGAGGACTGGAGCAAAGACTGATTTCGACCTTTTTTTATCCTCCGATGTAGGACATTTCGATTTTATTCTCTTTCATCGGCTTTCCTTGGGCTCTGTCAACCGAATATTGATCCGTACGACCGGTCCATATCGCAAGCAAATAATCGGTAATCGTTTCATCGCTTTCCCCTTCTCGGAGCATGGTTTTCAAATCATATCCGGAAGAAGCAAACAGACAAGTAAACAGGTTTCCGTCCGCAGATAAACGAGCCCTCGTACAGCTCGAGCAAAAGGCTTCTGTCACGGAGGAGATCACCCCGATCTCTCCCGAACCATCTTCATAACGGTACCGCGAAGCCACTTCCCCATAGTAACTCGGATCCTGGGGCACGAGCGGCATTTCTTGGTGAATCTGTTCGATGATCCATTTTTTCGAAACGACGGCATCCATATTCCAGCCGTTGTGGTTGCCGACTTCCATGAATTCAATGAAGCGCAGCGTATCACCCGTTCCTTTGAAGTAACGTGCCATCGGGAGGATTTGGTCTTCATTCATTCCTTTTTTCACAACCA
Organism: Halobacillus litoralis; assembly: GCF_009856415.1. Taxonomy (GTDB): domain Bacteria; phylum Bacillota; class Bacilli; order Bacillales; family Halobacillaceae; genus Halobacillus; species Halobacillus litoralis_C. Next base: position 1,051,602 of record NZ_WMEZ01000001.1, read on the forward strand.
TGTTGATTTTTATTTTCAAACCCGCATCTCTCGCGGCTTCGATCCCTTTCAACACCGGTTTCGTTTTGATTCCACGTCCATTCGTTTCCTGGAACACGTGATCCTCGATCGCATCAAGACTGATGTTCACACGGTCAAGTCCCGCATCCTTAAGCTTCTGAGCCTGCCTGACGAGAAAGACCGCATTCGTCGTGACGGCAATATCTTTGATGCCATCGATATCTTTTAGCCGGCCCACGAGATCCGCAAGGTCTTTCCTCATCAGCGGTTCGCCTCCGGTCAGACGTATCTTCTCCACTCCGAATTTCGCAAAGATCTCAGCAAGCCGAACGATTTCATCAAAACTCAGAAGTTCTTCTTTTGGTAAAAACGCATAATCCGGACCGAAGATTTCCGCCGGCATGCAGTATGTACAGCGGAAATTGCATTGATCGATCACTGATATTCTTAAATCTTTAATGGGACGACCGAGTTGATCAATGATGTGTGAATCGATAAGATCACCCCTCCTCGAAATATTTTTGTCCGTCTTGATTTTCTAAGAAAATCGCCTCTACAGCATCCCCTTTTTTAAAACCTCTCGTTCCTCTGGGAAGCACTAGAAAGGCATTTGTATGGGCTAAGGATGTCACGACATTCGACTTGTCCATCCCTGCAGGTGACACCATCACTTTTCCTTCCTCAAAGTGGATCTTCCCACGTACAAAACGGGTGAAAGGATTCGGTTTGGGGAAGTCCTCCCCGAGCGTCGCTTTGAGGCGTGTATGGAAAGGTTTCGGATTTCCAAGCAGCGTTTGAATGATCGGATAGGTGAATAGTTCAAAACCCACATAACAAGCAGATGGATTGCCGCTTAATCCATAAAGCAGCTGGCCTTCGAGTTCTGCGACGGTGGTCACACTGCCCGGGCGCATGGCAACTTTATTGAAAAGCACCTGTGCCCTCAATTTTTCATAAATGTCTGGCATGAGGTCGTAATCGCCGACAGATACGCCACCTGTCGTAATGAGGAGATCGTAATCATCCAATGAACGGGAAACTGCATCATAACAGGCGTCAAAATCATCCACCAGTTTCCCTAAAAAGTGACCCTCCCCTCCTGCCCGTTCAATTTGAGATAGTATCATCGGAGCATTGGAGTTGCGGATCTTGCCTGGTTGAAGGGGTTCATCAACGTCGAGCAGTTCTGTTCCTGTTGCAAAAACGCCGATTTTCGGCTTCCGATAAACCTGAACCTCTGGATAACCGAAGGTAGCGAGGAGTGCTTTCACACCAGGATTGATGCGCGTCCCAGCCTCGACGAGTACCGTCCCCTCTTCAGTCTCCGATCCTTGGCCAATAATGTTCTGATCCTTCTCCATTGACCGTTTTAATGTCATGTAAGAGGCGCCCTGATCTTCATAGGTCTGGCAGATTTCAAACATCGCGACACAATCCGCGCCCTCTGGAATTTCTGCCCCTGTCATGATCCGGACCGCTTCCCCTTTTTCCACCGGTCGACTTGCCAGCTGCCCGGCACCGATTGTTTCCTTCACATGAAAGTCCCCAGGGTTATCTCTGGATAATTCCTTTGTATCTTCTGAGCGGAGAGCGAATCCGTCATAAGGGGATTTGTTGAAAGGAGGAACAGGATGTGTGGCAAGTAAGTCCTCAGCCAACGTGCGTCCATCACTATTCTCAAGCGGGACGTTTTCGTACCTTCCTTCTTTTTTATAGTTCAAGACCCTGTTGACCGCTTCGGTGACAGGGAGTGGTTTTCTATGTAAGTTCATCTGCGATCCTTCCTTTAAAAACGTCTTCCTTTGAACATATAGGAATATTCATATTTTTTCAAAGATTGTCTATGTATGGTTGTGTTCTTTTCCCTGTTAGCTTGGAAAATAAACGCGACTCTTGTAGATTGTTGGATGAATCCGGCGCGTATATAAGGATTTTCGGTGTTTGATCAAAATCTGAAAGGTAATATAAAAAGCCCGAAGCAAAGGCTCCGGGCTGCGCTTTAGTTAAATAGGGTCGTACACATTGACGACGTGGTTGATTGCTGTCTCGTCCTGCTTTTTGCCACGTCTTTCTTCTTTGCGCGCATGCTTTTTCTCATTGCGCTTCGTTATTTTCTTATTTCCTGATGCCATGTTCATTCACTCCCCTCCTTCCTATTGTTCCAAGGAAGAAAGGATTTTATGACAAAACCTCTGCCTGTGCAGCAGAGGTTTGATCAATTATATTCCTGTGTATTTATTTTTCACATCATTGATTTTCTGTTCGATCTGCCGGCTGCGTCGTTTTGATTTCTCGACAGAGGCGACATCCGCACGTTCGATAATGATGGTAAAAAGAATCATATGGATTCTCATGTGTTTTCCTCCTCTTTGTACTGTGGCTACGCGGTATCCTTCTCAACATTCAACCAGTTCATAAAAGCCATTCTTAGCAATTCTCCCATTGTCATCATCTCCTTAGAATTTGTAGGTGTTACATGTAACGGCTGAATGCAGATTTCCGGTCAAGCCACTGGTCTTTGGCCGTCGGTCGGTATCCGGGTAACAGCTGATAACTTTTCTGTTTGTTTTTCGAAACGGTAATCGTAAAAATGAAAAATTGAATCGTCATGAAAATCACCTCTCCCCATAGTGTAATATTTATATCTAAAGAGTAAAATTACTCTTTGATAGCATAAGAAAAAGCCGCAGGGCATACTGCGGCTTTTGAAGAAATCTCTCCATTAAAAAAGCCACAGGAATACATTATGCATCTCCCGCGGCTCATATGAATGCTTTTTTATGAATAATCGTAGATCTCAGGAATGGATCTCCGCGCAGGTCGATGGTATGAAGTTGGTTTGTTTTTGTGTCATCCAGTTTTTCATGTTTGCCGACCTCGCTTTCTGAGAAATTTTTCTTACACTGGAAATTATATAGGACGTTTTACGGAAAGTAAAGCCCATTTCAAAAATATTCTTGACTTTTTTAGAAGGGCAGGAAATCCCTGCCCTGTCACGCCCCTGCTCTGATTCATTGTATGAAAGGCTACGGAACGTTATGCCAGCTCATCAGCATCTTCGAAATATTTTTCAATTTTTAAATCCAATTCGTGTAATCGCTTCAGGGCTTCGCTTTTGTCCATTTGTTTGTAGTGATGCAACCCCATCGGCTGCTCGTCCTTTTCATCGGCTTTCGCAACGACATGTTGAAGGGGTGTTCTTTTTTCTTCTAAACCAAAGGGTAAATAACTGTCCGTGTGGAGAAGAACAGCCACAGACACTTCTTTGGCGACGAGACGGTCTTCGCCGAGACGGATCAGGAGCTTATGCGCACGTTCTGCTCCCTTAATCGCATGGATGTCGGACTTCCGGTATTCATCGTAATCCCATTTGCCATCCCGGTACCACTCATAATGGCCCATGTCATGAAGCAAAGCTGATTTTGTAGCAAGATCAGGGTCCACTCCCTTTTTCACTGCCATATCAAACGCGTAGCCTGCAACGGTGACCGCGTGGTTGATGCCTGAGCGCTGCAAGTACTTTTGTGTAATGCGGTGTTTGAACACATCGACGAGTGTCACTCTTTTCATACGATCACCTCCGATTTTTTAAAAAAGATCATATCATGATTACCCATTCAGAACAAGGTTTCACTCATTGGGTTCGTCGCTTTAGGAGAGGGTGTTGGAGAAGAAAACGCTTGAAGTAGGAATGATCATCAAAGCTTTGTTTCACATCCATATGGAAGTTTACCCTATAATAGAAAAAGGAAACGATACCGGGGAGGGATAACCATGACAAAACAGAACGAAACCGTACTCATAACGGGCGTCGCTCAAGGCATTGGACGTGGATTAGCTATAGCATATGCAGAAAAAGGATATCGGGTGATCGGCTGTGATGTGAATGCAGATAAAGGCCGGAAAACGATGGAAGGTATGGATGGGATATTCCTGCATTGTGATGTGAGTGATCCAAAGCAGGTCGAAACTCTTTTTCAAAAAATCAATGAGCCTTTTTCTATTTTGATCAACAACGCCGGCGTGAGCGAGTTCAAATCGATGTTCGAGTTGGATGTAGATGAATGGGATCGCGTGCTGAATACGAACTTGCGCAGCTGTTTTCTTTTTTCAAAACTTGCAGCTGAACGGTGGAAGAAGGATGAGACTTCAGGACGAATCGTAAATATGGCGTCTACGAGGGCGTTTATGTCTGAGCCTGACTCGGAAGCTTACGCGGCAAGTAAAGGCGGCATTTTCGCCCTGACCCATGCAATGGCGGCTTCCTTATCCCCTTACAACATCCGGGTGAACAGCATCAGTCCTGGATGGATTCATGCGGGTGATCCTGATGAATTGAGAAACAAGGACCATGACCAGCACTTGTCCAACCGTGTAGGTACGGTCGATGATATTTCGAAAGCCTGCTTTTATTTGACGGATGAGGAGAATGCTTTTGTGAATGGAGAAAACGTGACCGTAGATGGCGGTATGACTCGAAAGATGATTTATGAACATTGAAAATGACGAAATGTTTAGTATAAGTTTTGTGCGGGTAGTAATATAGCAACAAAACATTACGGAGGTGACGACAGTGAATGAGCTGTCTTCTTACCAAATCACATTGAACCGCCCGTTAAAAACAAACCAGATTATGAAAGTGTACAAAACGATTTCGAAAAATGGGTGTGACTTATACTTACATCAAAATCAGCTGATTGCTGATGCTGGGCACCTTCCGAAATTATTATCATTTTTCTTATTCATGGACAAGGAAGAGTCGTTTGTCATGATTATCGACGGCGAGTGTGTCGATGACGTTTACAACGAAATCGAAGGCGAATGGCAGGATCATATTGCTGAAAGTACGTGCCGCAGAAAATACAATGATGCAATGGTCGAAAACGAAACTTCTATTTTGGTATAACTTTTGTACAATTATTATAAAATCCAATGTATGATGTAAATGTCGAATGATGATGCACCTTCTTCCCAGCGAAGGAGTGACCATCTTTGTCGCCCTGTCCATCTAGAGACTCCTTCGCATTCCTTTCATACATAAGACGAAAACCCGCTCCTTTTACAAGGAAGCGGGTTTCTTTTGTGCATAGGTCTGTTCTTTTTTATAAAAATTCAACCGGAACTGTAAGAATCCTAAGGCAATGATCAGGGCGAAGGCAAGGAAAATGTTGCTGTAAACCGCCGTGGTGCCTTCAAAACCAAACCAGTTGAACGGCTGGTTCGGGTTGAATACGTCGAGCGCTTTCCCGATCAAAGCCCCGCTCAGCGCACCGGATACGAAGTTGAGCAAGTTGAACACACCCATTCCAACCCCTGTTTCATTTTTGTGTAAAATGTTCGCCAGGATGTCAGCCGATGATGCCTGCACGAGTGGAAAACTCATATAGGCAATGATAATCGCTGCACTTACGATATACGGATGTGCTCCGACGAGTGTAGACAGCACGACAAATCCGGTTCCTAGTAAACCAAGAGCCATATAGAGAACGAACGTGTTCCCTTTGGAATCGACGAGATTCCCACCCTTTTGCCCCATCAAGGCTGCACTCAAAGCTCCAGGAAAAAGGACGAGACCGATCATCATCGTTCCGAGCCCATAGGCATCACGGAACATGATCGGCAGCATGAACATCATGCCAAACAAACAAACGACGCCTAGAAAACTTGTGATGATCGTTGCTCTGTACGGATTGCTTTTGAATAGATGAGCAGGGATGAACGGTTCTTCGATGGACTTCATCCGCCATAAATTTAAAACAAAGAATAAAACTGTAAATAGGAATAACCATGTGATTCCCAACGTAATACCAAGCATGAGCGTGGAAATCACCCCAGCGATCAAAGCGGCACCGACGTAATCGATGTACCCCTTTTTCGACTCTTCCTGAGGTAGGTTTTTACGTAAGAATGGCAAGGTAATGATAATCATTGCAGACGTTAAGAACAAATACCGCCAATCGAGGAAACCTGCTATGAAGCCACCCGCAATCGGGCCGACACCTGAAGCAAACGCCATCACAGAAGAAACGATGCCGAGCACTTTCCCCCGTTCATTTGGAAAATATCGAATCGGCGCTAAGAAAACGAGCGCTGGAATCATCGCTCCCCCTACTGCCTGGATCACCCTCGCTAACAGAACCATCCCATAGTTTTGAGCAAAAAAGCCGAACAAAGAGCCGGCACAAAAAATACTGAGGCCGAACGTGATCAACGTTCGATACGGATAGAAGTCGGCCAATTTCCCGTAAGTGAGCGCTCCGACGGCATAAACCATAATATATCCAGTCATGACCCAGCTGACTTCCGATGGCATCAATTGATAGGTTTTCGCTATATCAGGAACAGCAATGTTGAACATCGTTCCATTCATCACTGACATCATCATAACCGCGCAAAGGGAGATCAATAATCCCTTTGGGTTACGTACTTGTTGTTCTTCTTTCATGTTTTGATCCCCCTCCATTATTTCGTTACCCGAAATGATTCTACACGACATCCTTATCAAAAGCAACGGCCAAACGTTGGATATAGAAAATTCATTTCCACCTTCCTATTTATTTCATATATTTCTTGAAGACTTAGTTTCGAGACTTTTGTTGAGTGGATGGGGGCTACGGAGAATAGCTCGCTTTCCGCGGGAGCGCGGTGAGCCTCCTCGGACTGCGTCCTGTGGGGTCTCACTATGCACTTTTTTCCCGCAGGAGTCTCGCCATTCCCCTCCGCCCACTTGCCGAAAGAGGTTCTCGAAACTACTTTCCAGTTATAAGAGCTTTTATTATTAAGAATCCTATATCGGCGTAGATTAAGCAGGATTTCACAACACAATAGGCAAGTTCCTATAAGAGGGATTTCGAGAACCTCACTTGGTAAAGGGGCGGAGGGAAAAGGTGAGACTCCTGTGGGAAGTGCGTAGTAGATGAGACCCCGCAGAGCGTCAGCTCGAGGAGGCTCATCACTCGCCCACGGAAAGCGAACCTTTTCCCGGAGCCCCTAAACTCCCACAAAGCCTCGAAATCAAGTCTTACGCAATCCTTCCAGATTGTTCAATAAGTTTTCATAACCATACTGTCAAAATTTAAATGATCGGAAAATTCAGATATAATGGAGGAGAGACTTCAAAAAGGAGTGGTTGGATGTACGATGTAGCGATTATCGGTGCCGGACCTGCTGGTGCCAGTGCTGGACTTTTCACAGCAAAAGCCGGGAAAAAGACGATTCTTTTTGATAACGGAAAGAGCATTACGGCGAAAGCCTGGGTCGAAAACCACTACGGCGTCGACCCAATCGAAGGTCCGAAGTTATTGGAGCAAGGCCAGAAACAGGCGCAAAAATTCGGGGCAGACATCGTCCAGGATGATGTCATCGCCATTGAGGAAAAAGGAGAGCTCTACATCATTCAAACATCTGAAGGAAGTTATGAAGCCTCCCACGTCATTTTTGCGACAGGTATGTCTGTCAAAGCCGCAGAAGCTTTCGGGCTTGATATTGTCGAAGGAACGGAACCACGCGTGGCCAAAATCATTCAGACCGACGAACACGGACGCGCGTCCAAGCCGAAAGTATGGGCGGCCGGCACCGTTGCCGGGGTGAGTGTCCATACGATTGTTACATCTGGAGACGGTGCGAAAGTCGCCATCAATGTCATCAGTGAATTGAACGGCAAGCGTTATGTCGATCATGACGTGCTAGGTAAGTAATATAAACATAACGAAGCCCCCGATCTTTTTAGACCGGGGGCTTGTTTTATGACTTTTTATCATCCGGCGGGTTGAACCGCCCGACACCGAGTTCTCTACCTTCTTTGTAGATCGCCTTCACAAAACTGATGACCATCATCAACATGATGATCGAAAATGGCAAGGCTGCGATGATCATCGTATTTTGCAACGCCTGCAGTCCTCCTGTGTAAAGAAGAGCCAACGCTGTTGCAGACAACAACCCGCCCCATGTGAGTTTAATCGATGTTCCCGGTGTTTCGGAACCTCCCGTCGTCATCATGCCGAGGACAAAGGTTCCTGAATCTGCGGAGGTGATGAAGAACGTAGCAATCAGTGTCATGGCGACAATCGAAGCCAGCCAGCCGAGAGGTACATTAGAAAACACGCCGAACAGCGATTCCTCTGTAGCTAGAGATGAAATGGTGTCGATGGCATTGTGCTCCAGTTGAATGGCTGTACCACCAAAGGTCGCAAACCATAAGAACCCGATGATGGATGGGACCACAAGGACCGTGAAAACAAACTCACGAATACTCCGCCCTCTTGAAACACGGGCAATAAACACACCGACAAACGGCGACCATGCGATCCACCATGCCCAGTAAAAAATCGTCCACGCATTAATCCATTCGCGTGTTTCCTGATTGAGGGGCGCAATCCGGAAGCTCATGGTAGGCAAGTATTGAAAATAGGCGCCGATCGAACTTGTGAAAATGTTTAAGATGAACATGGTCGGTCCTACGATGAAGACAAGAAGGAAAAGGAGACCGGCAAGTGCCATGTTCGCATTGCTAAGGATTTTAATTCCTTTCCCTAAGCCCGTCCAGGCGGATATCATGAACAGAACAGTAACGATCGCCACAATAATGAATTGAACAACGATGCCGGTCGGAATATCAAAAAGATAGGAAAGTCCTCCATTGATCTGCACGGCACCAAACCCAAGTGTCGTCGCAACCCCGATAACTGTTGCGATGACCGCAAGTATATCGATGACTTTACCAAACACGCCTTCTGCCGCCTTTTCCCCGATCAACGGTTTTAATGTGGCACTAATGAGCCCGGCATGGCCGTGACGGAAATTGAAATAAGCGAGCACGAGCGCAACGATGCCATAAATCGCCCATGCATGAATGCCCCAGTGGAAGAAGGTGAACCGCATCGCATCTTTGATCGCTTGATCAGTCCCTGTCTCCCCCGTCGGTGAACTGATGGCATAGTGACTGATCGGTTCCGCCGTACCCCAGAACACGATACCGATTCCCATTCCAGCACTGAAGAGCATCGCAATCCAGGTCGGGCGCGAAAACTCCGGCTTCTCTCCTTTTTTTCCTAACTTGATTCTTCCAAGTGGGGTAAAAAGGAATGTGAGACAGACGAGGACAAAAAGTGTGACGACGATGAGGTAATACCAGCCCAGTTTATTGGCGATGAAGCTCTTGACGTTTGTCGTCACCTGCTCTAAACCATCCGGCCAGACGATTCCGATGATGACAAGCACAAGCATGATTCCAGCTGAAATTTTGAAAACCGTATTGAATTTTTTCATCAGCAAGCGATCCCTTCCAAAAAAAGATTGTTAGAGATAGTATCTTTCCACCTGCTTTTCCTATTCTCGCCCGAGGAAAACTGAAAAATAAGAAAGTTGCTTTCCATTCCGATACCTGTCAGACTTGAATAGGCAAAGACACAAGAATATCCGCCAAAACGGATCGCTTTTATAGAAGAAAAAATCACGGAGGTGAGACGATGATCGAAGTACGTACGTCTACACTTGAAAACGAAGAATTGAACCGCGGCATTTTCGCCAAAAGGGATATCGCCAAAAATGAGCTGATCCACCAGGCTCCTGTCATCCCTTATCCAAATGAAGAGCATGTCCACATTGAAAAAACCCGACTGGCTGATTACGCTTTCGAATATGGCGAAAACCATACGGCCTTTGTGCTCGGCTATGGAATGATGTTCAACCACTCCTACGAGCCGAACGCCAACTATGTCATCAATTTCGAGACACACACGTTTGACTTTTATGCCTACAAAGATATCAAAGCGGATGAAGAAGTGTACATCAACTACAATGGTTTTGTTGATGAGCAGGAACTTCTTTGGTTCGACCAGGACGAAGAAGAATCTTAACTGAATATCAAAAAACGGTCGTGACTTTTCGTCACGACCGTTTTTTTAGCGAGGGCGGCGCTCCTGGATATCGATAGAGATTTCAAAGATGTTGATCATTCCGGTCATCTCCTTTGTTTTCTTGTTACTTTAAGTATAGAGCGCCTCCCTCTTCTTTCTAACGGCCGGTGGAGTGATTTCCATTCATCCTCTGGACCGAAAAAGGACGGAGGATAAAAGCCCATGCCGCTTCCGCCCTCTTTTTCTTCAGCGCTCTTGAGTGGGAGGGCAAGGTGCTAATAAATCCGGGAAAGTCGCTAATATAATCGCAAAAGCTGCTAATAAAACGCCCAAACCTGCTAATATAACATCAAAAGTCGCCAATAAAGCGGCTGAACCTGCTAATATATCCGTCGCACCGAACACGACAACTCCCTACCACTAAAAAACGCTCGCGACCTCTCAGTCACGAGCGTTTTCTTCTATATATTCAGCGAGGGCGGCGGTCCTGGATATCGATAGAGACTTCAAAGATGTTGATCATTCCGGTCATCTCCTTCGTTTTCTTGTTACTTTAAGTATAGACCGCCCCGCTTTTCTTTCTAACGGCCGGTGGAGTGATTTCTCTTCATCCTCTGGACTGAAAAAAGACGGAAGCCAACCGCCCGGGTGGCTTCCGTCTTACGTCTGAGATTCAATCAAACCAGCCTTTGTTTCTGAACCAGATGAACATCGCAATCGCAACAGCAATCATCACTCCCCAGACGACAAAATAGCCATATTCCGTCTGCAGCTCAGGCATGTTGGCAAAATTCATCCCATACACACCAACGATAAATGTGAGCGGCATGAAGATGACGCTGATGACGGTGAGAATCTGCATCGTCCGGTTCGTTTCGTGGGAGTTCAAGGACAGGTAGCTGTCCCGGATATCCTGGGTCATTTCCCTGTTCGAGGCAACCATGTCGGCCACTTTGATCAAGTGGTCATGGATATCCGCGAAATATTCCCGTCGATCAAACACCCCATCCAAGTGCCTCGTGTTCAAGATACGGTACAGCAAGTCTCTCATGGGGTGAATCGTCTGTCTCAAGGTCAGCAACTCACTGCGCCGATCAAACAATTCTTCGAGCAGCTTTTCCATCGACAAATCTTTCGTGTTGTCCTCGATTTCGTTGATATGGTCCTCAATTTTATAAATGATCGGAAAATAATGATCGACGACCTTATCCAGGATCTGATGAAAGACATAATACTCGTCGACATCCTCATGCAACTTGTTATTCTTCACGATCCTTTTCGCTTGTTCCAGCGGTTCATTCTTTTCCTTATGAAAAGTGACGATGGAACAATGACCGAGAAAAACGTTGATTTCCTCCCGCTCCAGCGTTCGTGGATTCACAGAATGAACAACGATGAAGCTGTGATCGTCATAATAATCAAGTTTCGGTCGCTGCAGCCCATGCAAGCAGTCTTCCACCGCCAATGGGTGAAACTCGAACGTCTTCTCTAAAAGCGTCACTTCCCCTTCGGTCGGTTGATTGAAGTCGACCCAATACCAGTCCCAGTCCCCACTGGAAAGTTCTTCAATGGAAAGGTCATCATGCAATCCTGATTCTTTACTATAAGCCATAACCTCAATCATGCGTTTCACCTACCTATGTACGTCTTATTCTTTTATAACCGTAAACGAAATTATTCAAACAACCATTCTCACTTGTGGTACGATGGAAGAAAAGACGGAACGGAGGCATGCGGATGCTGCAACGATTGAAAAGCGACGAGCATTTGAAAGGGCAACGGGTCACATTAAGGGTTATCAACGAAAAAGACATTCCCGTCTTGTACCAGTTGATCTACAATGGCGATGAACCGGAATGGAAAAAGTGGGATGCGCCCTATTATCCGCTCGAGCCTCATACCCTTGAAAGCTATCGCAGTCACGAGAAAGCCCGCATCAACAGGCTCGGGCCGAACGAACCCGACTCACGACTCATCATTGAAGTAGACGGAAAGACCATCGGTACCGTCACCTATTACTGGGAGCACAAACCTTCCCTATGGCTCGAAGTCGGCATCGGCATCTATGATCCCGACTATTGGAACGGAGGCTACGGATCGGAAGCCCTCGAGATCTGGGTGGATTACCTTTTCCGCACGCTCCCCCTTGCCCGGGTCGGTTTGACGACATGGTCCAAAAATGAGCGGATGATGCGTGTCGGTGAAAAACTCGGCATGAAAGTTGAAGGCCGGTTGAGGAAGTGCCGCATTTATGAGGGACAGTTTTATGATTCCATCCGCATGGGTGTCCTTAGGGAAGAATGGATGAAACGTGCGTAAAAAACGCTTGGCTTAATTAGGCCAAGCGTTTTCTTTTCTCTATCCTTCTAAACGTCTTGTTGTGGTTTCCATTTCACTTCATAATACCTCATCCCTCTCGGAACACCTCTAATCAGGAACTCCCCCTGCAAGACAAGTTCACGGACTCGGTACTCGAAAAAGCTGTCCCCGACGACTTGTGACGAGTGCCCCAGCACTTCCCCAATTAATCGGGCCGCTTTCATGTAATCTTCCTTATCACTCTCATCCTGCAACCTTTTTAAAGATTGGATGAGAGTCGCATCAAAATAGTCTTCCGTAGTGGATTGGATGCCTTTGTCCCACACTCGGAGATTCGCATTCTCTTCGGATAAAGCCCGCCATTCGTCCAGGTAGGTTTTCATGCACTCTACGGACACCGGACGACTTTGGGAACGTTCCAACAAACGCACAAAGCGTTCAGGAGACAGTTCCCCCGTGTGAAGCGGAAACTCTAAAACATCCGTTACTTGTACCGTATCCATTTCGTTGGGTTTATTTTTCAAAAGATGCATAACAAAACGAAGCCCGGTCTGTTCATGAGCATTGGTACCGGCCCAGATCGTGATAGGCACCCCGCCTGGTATGGACCTTAAGTTTTCAATGGTCTTCAGGGAATCTTCTACCATGTGCACCCATTGCTCATCGTCCATGACAAGATGATAGAACAGCCATTCCTTACGCTTTCCGATGCCTTCTTCTTTATCCAAATCCTGAATGGGCCCAATAGAATACATCGAAGAAAAAGCTATGACTTCTTCCCTCGTCTCTTTTTGGTTCAAAGCAAGTTGCAAAGAGCCTTTCGTAGATTCACTAAAGACGATATGTATGCGCTCTACAGCGTTCCCTTCCTCAGCTTGGAAAGGAGTCAGACGATCGTCACACACCCGTTCCGTTCTTTTATTCATTTCTTTTATCCGATCGAGCCATTCTTTCTCTGAAATCTTCCCCGCTTCTACATAAGAGAAGAGCGTCCATTGATGGAGAAGAATGGTGCGCATCTCATCTTCCATCAATACTTCAAGCTTTCTTTTCATAGATCGATCCATTTCCTAACTCCTTTAAAAAAGTAATAAACGTGAATACGATTGAGCAGGACTGGTGGTTTCATTTCATAAAAAAAAAAAACGGACACCCGCATAGGTGTCCGCTTAACTCAGTGATACACTGCTCATAAGACCAAGGTATAAGCACCATACAACCATTGCACTGATGAAAAAAGTACCCGCCAGCGAGTTGCGCTTGATCATCACCCCTGTAAACAGCAGGAAAATAAACGACAAAGCCAAAGAGGCTACACTAATCAGATTCGGTGCAAGGGTCAATGGGCCGACCCCGTCAACCGTTGTAAAGAGACGAAACAGGACAGAAGGTTCCTGTTGCTCCAGTGTTTGTGCAATATTATGCGGCGTTTCCTGTTCAGTCATGTATCCTGTAATCGTATAGACGAAAACCACCAGAATACTTTCCGCTTTCCACCAGCGTTTGGGTGAGAAATCTGGGTCTTCCGCTACTAAGCGCTTCATGAGAAAACCATTGACGAAAGCAAACAACAGGAGAACAATAAACAAAAGATGTTTGACCAACAACGCCTGACCATAGGAAAGCATCCATGAACCTACGATACTCTCTGATAATAGTAAACTCATGGCTACTCCAGTCAACATGATCCATACCATGCAGCCGATGGCTACCTTCGTAAACCAGTTCACAAAGGATTCCCAACGGTGCTCCCGATCAGAAAAAAAGCTCACTACGAGTAATATCCCGGACCATACACCTACAGCGATAAAATGAATCGTATGAAAGAGTGCCCCTTGAAGAGAATTGGTGCTCGCGGAATGCCCCGTAATACTTTGAGTGAGAATCATCCCCACAATGAATAATAAACTGAATGAATAGACGATTTTAGGACTTTTAACCGTATTCAATAAAACCACATGAAGAACAGACAAGGAAAATAGAAGAAGCCATGCCTGTCCTCCCTTTAACTGGGTAACCACATGAATAAGACTCGACAAAAAGCTGCCGTCGCGATATCCCTGAAGCATGACGGATAACTCTATAATTGGAAATAGAGCTAAAACAGGCACAGTCAGAGTGACAAGTGTCCAAGTCTTTTTACGATGAGCAAGCTTTTCATCCGAAAGGGACAAGATACTTGCTCCGATAAGAATGGAGAGACAAGCATAGAGACCTCCATTAGTTAACGCATGAATCATGACTTTTTCCTAATCCCCAGAAATACAAGCACAGCCGTAACCAAAATTCCGAATCCAAGTACTGGTACAATCCAGACCATTGATTCATTCCCCTGGTTGGACGCTGCCACTTGGTCACTTTCAGTAGCTTCTCCGCTCGTGTTTTCATCTTCACCTGAAGTGGTTGATGGTTCCTCTGTTTCGGTGTCCTCTTCAGGTGCAGTTGCCGCTTCTTTCACTGTATAGGTATAGGTCAACTGATTTTCCATGACGTGCCCGTCTTCCCCGATGATGCTGTAGAAGACCTCGATGTCCCCACTACCTACTCCTTCAGGAATACTGAATTCAATGACATTTTCAGGGGAATGGGTATAGCTTTCTATTTTGAAATCCTCCCCATCTTCGCCTGTAACCGTCAGGTCGGTAGGCTCCTGCACTTTTGAGTCAAAGGTGAGCGTAACAATTGGGTTTTCAGGGGTTAACGCCCCTCCTGATTCAGGTTCTGAGCTTTCAAGATGAGTGTGTGCCCCTACCATCGTTGGCAGTGCAAATACAATAAGTAAACAAAACATAATAGGTATATATTTCATGGTCCTACTCCTTTTTCTTTTATAAAGACTACGAATTCAAAGGAGCGATGGTTCACTCCATCTCTCATTTAATCAGAGCAAGGATAGGAATACCAGAGGAAAACATGGACAATTTGGTGAACAATAAAACCTCGATACACGAGCTTCAAGGTTTTGTCTAGAACCTTTTCATTGAGAGGGTTCAGCTATTATGTTTTTCTTTCCTCTATTAAATGTATAAATACCACCACTGATTTTCTCTATACGCCTATCAGAAACAAGTACAGATCCACCGTTTTCCATAGCGAGGATTTGCAATCGATCTTTCTTTGTGACTCGAACGATTTCATTCTCGTTCTCAGGCTTGTAGTGACACCAGATCCTGTAGTCCTCCACAAGATTCAGAGCTTCTTCTCCTCCTGAAAGGGCCTTTCCGAACAGCATTGCACCTGCACTTTGACCGAAAATGACGCCGCCTTGTTTGTAATAATCCAGGAGAACTCGGTCGAATCCACTTACATGCATCAACCTTCGCAGCTTTAATGAACAACCTCCGCTGATGTAGACACCCGAAAACGCTTGAATCTCTTCGAGTGAATGATTGTTAAGTTCCGTCCACATTTCAAACTGATCCACACCATACGGCTTCAGACAACGTTTTATGTAACGGAAACTCTCTGCGTGAGGCCGCTGTTCAGGGTCCCCGGCGACAGGGATATAAAGAAGCGGTCCTTTTTGGCCAAGCCTTTCTGCGAACGCTCCATGAGCTTTCTCGTTCTGCCCTGCACTTCCGCCACCAGAAAGAATCAATGTTCCCATTCCACCACACCTTTCCATAAGACATGTACAAATGAATAACCCCCTCATTTATTACCAATTATTTCAAATGTTCAACAAATACTCAATCTTTCATTTAACCAAGAATATGACAGACGTGATACGATACGATTAATGATTGATAGAAAAAGGAGACCACGAAATCATGTACAAAATTCTTACAGGAATCTTCTTGTTGACCACCCTCGTCTTCGCTTACCTTTGGTTCGATACGACCAGGTCTTCAGAGATCGACACGTTTACAAGAGATGCAGCCACATCCGCAGTGTCCGAACTTCCCTTTCGTATCGAAGACGTCACCCTTTCCTTTGAGTCGTTTCATAGCGAAGAAGATGAAAAAGCAAAGTTCTACGCAGAGACACTGCTCACGCGCAGCCTCCAGCAACTGACCGGTAATCAAAGACTATTGAATGCTGCTGAACGATCGAATGAGTTGGAAAAAGGATGGTTCCGTGATTACTCGAATGAGTTGTTCAAACTTCGATCGGTGATTACCACGGAGTCATTTGAAGATGAGGAATCAGACAAAGTGGAGGAAATCACAGCTGCATTAAAACAGATCCACACCGACGTACAGTATATCGTGGAAAAAGATTCTTTTACGGTATCTGACAAGGAAAAAATGGAGGCCCTGACAGAAACAATCCGTTCCTTTAATGATCAGTTTCTATAATAGGGTATCCATAGTAGTTATTAAACTAAATAGCAGGATTGTGGAAGACTCGATTTCGAGACTTTTGTGGGAGTTTAGGGGCTGCGGGGAATGACTCGCTTTCCGCGGGAGTCTCGCCATTCCCCTCCGCCCCTTTGCCATGGAAGATTCCAGAAACCACTTCCGCAATAATCAGTATTTATGATTGAAGAAGCGGATCGTATAAACCGCTCCAGAGTACGTAAAGGCTTGATACAGAGCACTTCATACTTATAACGGTTTGATAGTGGGGAGACAGTCCAACTTGGTACAGGGGTTCGTTTCTCCCTTACGTGGAATGGGGTGGTTGGGAAGCTGCGAGACTCCCGTGGGAGAAGGAGATTGGCGAGATCCCGCAGGACGCAGTCCGAGGAAGCTCGGCGCTCCCCCACAGGAAAGCGAGTGGCTTCCCAGTCACCCCTAACCCTCAACCAGGCAACGAAACCCCGGAAACATCTCGAAACTGAGTCTTCCACAATCGGGAGCTTATATGGAAGTGAATAAATGATATTAAAAAAGCGAACGCCTCGCGATGAGGGTTCGCTTTTCTTCTTATCCGAAATACGTGTTCAATGGAGGTACGATCTGTTTCTTACGGGAGACGACACCTTTCAAGACAGCCTGATTGCCATCCAGCTCCGTTTCGAAAGCTTTCGCAACCGCTTCTTTTTCATTACCGACTGCGACGACTGTTGAGTCACTTTCCAGAATGTCTGTAACGACAAGCAGGAACAAGTCCAAATCTTTTTCGGAAACGTTCTTTTCAATCGCTGCTTCAAGCTCGCTCTTACGGGAAAGCACATCGTCTGTATCGACGGTGTTCACTTGAGCGATTTCTACTTTTTTATCGCCCATATTGAAGCCTTTCGCATCCAGAGAGATTAATTCTTCCGCAGTCTTGTCACTGATATCCGCGCCTGCTTTCAACATTTTCAGGCCATATTCTTCAGCATCGACACCAGCGATCGCCGCAAGTTCTTCAGCAGCTTTACGATCTTCGTCCGTGCATGTCGGGGATTTGAATAAAAGTGAATCGGAAATGATCGCAGACAGCATCAGTCCTGCCATCGGCTTCGAAACCTGCTGTCCTTTTTCCTTATACAGCTTGTTCAAAATCGTTGCTGTACATCCGACTGGCTCGGCACGATAGTAAAGAGGGCTTTTCGTTTCGAAGTTTGCGATACGGTGGTGGTCGATAACCTCAAGCACCTGCACCTCATCAATATCTCCAGCACTCTGCTGGCGCTCGTTGTGATCGACAAGGATGACCTGTTCAACTTCATCAGAGACACGCTCAACAAGACGTGGCGCATCGACATTGAACTGATCCAAGGCAAATTGAGTTTCTCCATTTACTTCCCCAAGACGAACCGCTTCTACCTCTTCGCCAAGGGCTTTTTTCAATTCAGCGTACACTAGAGCTGAAGTAATCGTATCCGTATCCGGGTTCTTGTGCCCGAAAATCAAAGTTTTGCTCACAAAAATCTTCCTTTCTTTATCAAGGGTATGTAGGATGGCTTGTCCGTCTCGATTATAAAATAGATTGCAGCCATAGTCCATCTTCTCCTATCATTCCCCTTAATATGGAAGGAAAACTATTCTTTTTCGAACCCTTTTATCAAAAAGTAACCGCATAGAACCTGGATGACTGAACTCACAGAAGGATTAGTGATCAGTAGATTAGGAAAGAGTGAACCGACAGGGATGACATAAGGTACCATCATCATATATAAAGTAGGAAAAAGAAAAAAGAACCCATACCTTTTCTTCCATTTCCACTGCCCTCCCTTCTCCCATTTACTGAGAAACCCAGGTAGAGCGTGAATTATTCCTACTGGAACATAGACGAATTGTGAGAAAATAATATAAAAATAAAAATTTTCTGTCACAAGGGCTGTCCCCTGTACTTTCACTGTAACGATAGAGATAAAAACCAAGTAACCAAAAATGGCCGCAGACTGCATGAATACGAGCTTTTTACTGTTCATACAACACCCCCATTACACTTATAATCTACCTTATGTAGCAGGACGAAATTTTTTACTAAATCATAGGTTTAGGAGAAAAAAATAAGGGAATTTACATAAAAGGCATTTGAGATTTGTCTACACTATGTGTTAGAATTCCTAACATAAGAAAAAGTGAGGTACTTATCCAGCACTATTCCGGATACACATCTCATAATAAAATTGTTAAAGAGAGGGTAATGTATGACTTACACAAAAGAGCAAATTATTCAGGAAGTAAAAGAAAACAACGTTGAATTTCTACTATTAGAATTCACAGATATGTATGGGGATACGAAAAATGTAGAACTACCAGCTGAAGAGCTGGAAATGGTTTTAGACAATGAAGCGATGTTCGACAGTTCTTCCATTTCCGGTTTCTCTGATATCCAAGAAAGTGACATGTATCTTGTACCAGATCTAGATACATTCCTACTACTTCCTTCTTTGGTCGATGAAGATCGCAGCGCGCGCTTCATTTGTGATATCTACAAGCCAGATGGCACTCCATTCGAAGGAGACCCTCGTTACATCCTTAAACGCGCAATGAAAGAAGCCGAAGACATGGGATACACAGTAAACGTCGGTCCAGAACCAGAATTCTTCCTATTCAAGCTGGACAAAGATGGTTACCCAATCCGCGAAATGAACGACCGCGGTGGATACTTCGATGCTTCTCCAAAAGATAAAGGGGATAAAGTACGTCGTGACATCGTTCGTACACTGAAAAAATTCGGTTTCGAAATGGAAGCTTCCCACCACGAAGTGGCCATGGGTCAGCACGAGATCAACTTCCGTTTTGACAACATGCTGAAAACAGCAGATAACATCCAAACATTCAAAAACGTCGTAAAAGATATTGCAACTAACCACGATTACCACGCGACATTCATGCCTAAGCCGATCGCAGGTGAGAACGGTTCCGGAATGCACGCACACCTATCCCTATTCAGAGATGGCGACAGTGCTTTCTACGATGAAGATGCACAAGATGGCGTTTCTAAAACTATGAAACAGTTCATCGCAGGTATTCTTCACCACGCTCGCGCTATTGCAGCAATTACGAACCCGAACGTAAACTCTTATAAGCGTCTCGTTCCTGGTTATGAAGCACCTGTAAGTATTGCATGGTCTCACTCCAACCGTAGCTGTATGGTCCGTGTACCAACAACACGTGGTCAAGGTACTCGTTTCGAAGTCCGTAACCCGGACCCGACAGCGAACCCTTACCTGACACTTGCGGTATTGATCCAAGCAGGTCTTGAAGGTATCCGTAACGAGTATGATGCTGGTGAAGCAGAAAGCCGTAACCTGTATGAAGTTGAGGACGACAGTGTACCAACACTTCCTACGAACTTGAAAGAAGCACTTTCTGCTCTTAAGAAAGACGAAGTTCTTCTTAAAGCTCTTGGCGATCACACAGCCAATGCGTATATCGAAGACAAAGAAGATGAGTGGACTCAGTACTCCTTGCAAGTAAGCAAGTGGGAAATCGACAAATATATGAACAAGTAAGAAAGAGAAAAGCAGCGCTCCGACGGGGCGCTGCTTTTTTATGTAGGTTCTGCGCTTTTTCATGCGCGTTCCAGGCTTCTTGCGCGCGATTCAGGCTTCTTGCGCGCGAAAAGGTCATCCTCAAATCGGATGACCTTTTCGCTTCATTTATTCATCAGATAACGGTAGGACAGAATCAAACCTGCCCCGTAAAAAAACAGCGCGATATACGCAGGCAGCAAGTGGATGAATGTCGTGTACCCGATCATGACATGCACAAAAATTCCTGCAGCAAAGGCGGGGATCCCTCCGATTAGGAACATCCACCAAAACCATCGTTTCCCCTGGTGATACCCCCACAAAGCACTCATCAGGACGAGCGAGCCAACACTGAAAAGAGCGCTTCCGAATCCGGCACGGTCGTGGGCGATGACGGGAATTAATCGCTCGTTGAAGCTTTGAATCAGTTCCGGAGGCATACACAGGTACTGAATATCCGTCGGGATAAAGACTCCTGTCACGCCAATATAGGAAATGACGATGCCTCCAAGGACGAAAGCGAACCCCAAGACAACGAAGCAGAATTGTCCATAAACACCAAGGATCCAGACACGGTCACTATGCCTGTTCTTTGAAGACGGCCTTCCAGAAAGGCCCCTCGATTTGATCCAACCGGTCACATACAGGGGCAGGAGGATGAGCCAGAATAACAGATGCAGCCAGTCAAAATAGCCGTAACCGATAAAAAAGAGAATACCTAAAAAGCCAGCTATTGCAGCAAAATCAATCGCTTGTTTCGCCCATTTTTCTCCCTTGGAAACAGCATACCTCGCCAACCACATGTAAATCAGCCCGCCAGAGATCATGGTGCCGGCGAGGGTCATCCGGTCGTGGGCCATAAACCAAAGAATCCGTTCATTGAACAAAAGCAATTCTTGTCTGGATATTCCGAGAAACGCTTCATCATAAGGCAGAATGACCGAGGTCAAACTGAACACCAAGGCAAGGATGCCACCTAGAAAAATGGCAAGCCCAAACAGGAAATACCACATCCAGCCCGTCTCCTGATGCTGTGATTCTGGTTTTTCATCCAGGAGTGCTTCGTGTATCCGTTTTGGTAATCCAGGACCTGCATCAACGTACCCAGCAGAAAGAAGAACCATCCGGGCGCCAGCGGAAAGGAGAGTGAGCGCATCTGAGGGTTCCTTTACTCCTCCGACCGTGATTACATCATACTCCTGCAGTTTTTCCAAAGCCCCTTTGTGCGCTTCTGCACTTCCCTCCCCCTCAGATTCTTCTAAGATGATTCCGGCAGCTCCTTGAAATCTATCTACTTCAGAAACGTCTAAACTGGGAATCCTTAAAAAAACGGGTTTAAATCCTGACAGGAAGTCAATAAGGTTTTCATCCCACTCATGATACGCGACACTGAATATTCCATTAAATGACTGTAATGCACTTGCCATTTTCATCATTTCATTTGGCGCCCCACGCAAATGAAAAAGAAATGGAATGGCTGCATCCACCTTCTCTAGACGACGGACCGTTTCTTCCAGGCCGATCGACTCGCCCTGATCAGGAAGCTGCAAACGACCTTCCTTTCTTACTGGGTGTTCCCCCTTCTGCGGGCCCAGTGTCACCGGCCCGATTTCAATCATGCTGAATCCAAGGTTACTAAAGGCCTTTGTCCCTGTTAATCGTGGATCGATTTTTCCCGCTAATCCAACAGGGCCGGTGATTTGCTCGCCCCCTACAGAAGTAGAGAGTCGTTCAGCGATCTCCTCTCTTCCTAGGAAATGAATGACATGACTGCCTCCTGGAAGAGATGCAATCCGGTTCATATTTTTATGTATAAACTCCCTGGACGTTACAGGGGAAAGTTTTGAAAGCCAAGGTTTAAACAACACATGATAAGACCAATCCGGCATACAATCTCCCTTTTCTTCAAAAATGAAACGCTTCAGATACATAAAGAAAGAGGCACCGGACCCGGCACCTCTTTTTCCTACTTGATCGCATTCGGTCCGTGCAGCATCCGGTTCGTACGATGCGTCCCGTACCGATCTTTCAGCTCGAGCCGCTTCAGCTCCCGTTTCAATTTGTTGTAGCTTTTCAGACGTGCGGCTTCGAGCTCTCCCTCATCGATGGCCCGCTTCACTGCACATCCCGGCTCTTGTTCATGCTTGCAATCTCTGAACTTACAAGATGCGCTCAGACGATCGATATCAGAGAACGTCTGGTCCACCCCTTCTTCATCGCCACCCCATAGTTGCAATTCGCGCATGCCCGGTGTGTCAATGATGTAGGTTCCGTTCGGCAGTTCAAAAAGCTCTCTGTGTGTCGTGGTATGCCTTCCGCGCTGATCCTCTTCCCGCACACCTTGGGTCGCTTGCTTTTCTATGCCAAGCAGATGGTTGATGAGCGTCGATTTTCCGACACCAGAAGAACCTACGAGGGAAATGGTTTCGCCCGCACGTAATTCAGTGACAAGCTCTTCCATACCTTCCCCTGTCAAACTATCAACCGCATAGACAGGAACCCCCGGCGCAACACTTTCGACTTCAGCGATGTGATCAGGAACCGTGTCGCACAAGTCCCTTTTTGTCAAAATAACGACCGGGCTTGCGCCACTTTCATAAATTTGCTGTACATACCGTTCGATTCTTCTTGGGTTAAACTCCTGGGTCAAAGCGGTGACGATAAACACGGTATCGACGTTCGCCGCAATGATTTGCTCCTGATGACTTCCTCCCGCCTTTTTTCTGGATAAGACGGTTCTCCGTTCCAGCACGCGGTGAATTTTTGCACGCGCTCCTGCATCATAGGGTTCAAATACGACCCAATCCCCGACCGCCGGGTAATCGTTGTCAAACTGCACCGTGTGGTGAAACCTTCCGGATACTTCTCCGTTTCGCTCCAGCTCATCATCCACGACCGTGTAATGGCCATGGGTCAGACGGGTCACTCTTCCGATGTGGTCCCCTTCATGCATTTGTGCTTTAAAAAAATCTGCAAAATCATTCCGTTTCATTCGATTCCTCCTGAAATTTTGGAGGACGTTACGAGTGATGTCCTCCGTGATTTGATTGATTTGAGTTGAATAGAATCGTTGCGTTTGCCATAAAACATCACTCCTAACTTTTTGATTAGTCCTATTATATCAGAATTTTTTGCCAGTGGGATACGTTTATCCGCGGGAAACAGCTTTTTTCGCAGAAATCGCTGCAAAGGTAATGGTGATGGTGCATACGATGATGATCGCGAATACCCCCTGCATCAAATCCCAAAACACCCAGCCGTCAATGAGAGCCGTCCGCATACTTTCAAAAATGTAAGTCGTCGGGTTGATCGTCGCCGCGATTTTCAACCACTGGGCTTCGATCAGCTCATACGGGACGAACGTGGTGCTTAAGAAAATAAGCGGGAAAAAGATGAACGTGCCGGCTTGAGCTGCCTGCGCATTTCCTGTACGGAGTGCGACCCCTGCAGAATATCCAGCGAACGCGAGTCCCCAACCGACCGCAATGAGCAACACAAACAAAATGCCACCGAAACCTGTCACTACTTCAAGACCGAGCAAAAAGGCGATGCCTATGATGAGCAGCGTTTGGACAACGAGCTGAAGCATCCCGGCAATGATCGGCCCAAGGACGATTGCAAGTCTGGAGGCAGGAGTCAACAACAATCG
The DNA here is from genome assembly GCF_009856415.1 of Halobacillus litoralis. Lineage (GTDB taxonomy): Bacteria > Bacillota > Bacilli > Bacillales > Halobacillaceae > Halobacillus > Halobacillus litoralis_C. The sequence continues at coordinate 1,075,282 of NZ_WMEZ01000001.1, forward strand.
AGAGAAAAACCCATTCTCTATATCTTTCACGATGCTCTGTCCGGCACCCCCGGCTCCACCAATGGCTGCCGATACAATGGACACAGGGAGAATGAACGCCAAATAGTTTGCTCCTTCAAAGGTCGGGAGCTGGGAAATCCCACTCAATCCACCTTCGTAAACAAGAAGGAAGAAAGCCGATATGATTAAGTTCGGAATAAATGAAAATGGATTACGTAGCGTCGTTTTGATGTTTCTTACCGTCATCAGCCACGTGTCTTTCCATAGGTTATTCCCCATCTGCTCTCACTCCTTCCTTCTTCTCACTTGTAATCTTCAAGAAAATATCATCCAGGGTTGGAGAGGAAAGTTGGATATCCTCAATTTCATAGCCTTCCTGATCAAACAGACGGACGACTTCAAGCAATTGCTTCGTCCCCTCTTCGACGTAAATGAGAATTTTATTCTGACGACTGATTACGTCAACGTCTGCCATTTGTGCACGTAAGTACTCCGATGCCTCGGTTTGCTGTTTTTCTTCTTTCAGCGTAAGGGTGATCAGATCACTTCCGATTTGCGCCTTTAATTCTTTCGGCGTGCCTGTCGCAACAATCTCTCCATCGTTGATGATGCTGATGCGATGGGCAAGCGAATCGGCTTCCTCTAAATACTGGGTGGTAAGGAAAATGGTTGTGCCCACTTCTTCGTTCAGCCGTCGCAGTTCCTCCCAGATCGCCATCCGGTTCGAAGGATCAAGACCTGTGGTCGGTTCATCGAGAAAAAGGATCTTCGGTTCGTTCACGAGCGTCAGAGCGAGGTCCAGACGCCTGCGCATTCCACCCGAATAATTGCCGATTCTACGTTCCGCCGCTTCTGTCAGTTGCACAATTTCTAAAAGCTCTTGTGCTCTCTTTTTCGCTTCTTCTTTACGAAATCCAAAAATATTCGCTTGGAGCTCAATCATTTCTCTGCCTGTCAGATCAGGATCCACGCCTGTTTCCTGCAGGGCAACTCCTATATAACGTCTCACTTTTTCCGGCTCCCGGATGACATCATGGCCGGCCACTTCCGCTTTTCCGGAAGTCGCGTTGATGAGCGTAGTCAAAATTTGAACAGTTGTTGATTTACCTGCACCGTTCGGTCCAAGAAATGCAAAGAATTCTCCTTCCTCTACTTCGAAAGAGACATCTTTTACTGCTTGTACGTTTCCTTTTTTGAACGTTTTTGTTAAGTGTTCCACAACGATTTTCCCATTCACTACAATCCCTCCAGTCATCAATTCTTACCTTAACTATATACAAAAGTCCCACCATAATCACATTTGCAAACCATTCTCACCACATCCGCATATGCTACTATTCGGTAGAAGACTTGATTTCGAGATGTATTTGTCAGTGGGTTTTACACTTTTATCAATGACTTCAGTGACAGGAGCACGTATCCTCCTGCCACGTTTCCATACTGCTCATCCAACAGAAGCAGAAACGGGAGATCATCTCGAAACTAAGTCTTATACTAAAAAAGCTTTATTGACAGAATTTTAGGAATAACGGGTCAGAGGTTTGAAACTGTTTCAAGCGGGGAATCTTTATTTTTACGTCACTACGGAAAACCGCCAAAACTAGACGGTTTTCACGGTTGAAACAGGATTTCATAACGTGATAAAATCTTCAATAATAAGAATTTTCAGAATACATTTGAGGAGGTGAATACCATGGAGCTTATGCAGGTGTATCCTTGGTTGATGCCGGCCCTTTTGATCATCAGTATCGTCACATTGTTCGGTTCATACTTAACGTTTAGAGCAGAGAAATACATGATGTTGATTGCGATTGGGATGGTACAGACGCTGATTAGTACAATGCTTGCGACAAGTGTCGGGCCGCTTTTGTTCGGAATTGGGTTGACACAATTTTATGTCGGAATTGTCAACATAAAAAAGGTGAAAGGCTATGAGACATGAGATATCATCGTCTTATAGGTCTTTCACCTTTTTTTCTATATATATACAAAGATCTCCAAGCGTCGGAAATTGAGTGAACTCCCGGTATCTAGGCAATTCCAGATGGCTATTCTGGGGAAGCTCCCAATGTTGAATGAGGGCAGCAAACGCCTCCAAAAATTTGGCACGGTCCTTTTTAAAAACCGTCGCAAGCTCGATATTAGTCGTCAAGTGTTCCAGTGGATGTTCATAGGTTTCATCGCAGTACAAATGCACATAATAAACGACACTCCGGTAAATGGCTACGGTTGTTCTCGGGTCCTGGACTTTCTTCTCCTTTTCTTTCCTGGACTGAAAAGCTTTGAAACTGTAGATTTCCCCCATTGCCCCCACCTCGCTCTTTGGTCTATAAAGAATATATTTCTTTTTCTCTCTTCTTTATTCCTTCAAGAGTACAGATAAACTTTGTAAAAGTTTCACCCTCATGAATTTCTGCCTGTTGTGGTATTCTGTAGAAAAGAGTTTTTTAAGTGAGGGAATTGCTTATGATGAAGAAAAACGTGTGGTGGATCGGCTTGTTCCTCCTATTATTGGTCGGATGCAGCTCGAATGCGGACGCAGAGGACACGTTGAAAATAAATCCGCTTGAAGGGGATGATCCCCTCCTTGAGGAAGGGAGAGCGGAAGACAATGGTAATAAGATGCAGCTCACCCTCGACGGAGCTTCCTATCCTTTCACAACCAAAGACTATCCCATTCTATCGCAATATGTACATAATTTTGATCAACCGGAAGAGCAACTACGAAAACTTCCTTTTTCAAAAATAAAAGAGAATCAATATTTGGTGGAGTTTGCTTGTCATGAGCAGCGTTGCTCGCATTTAATGGTTGATTTTGAACAGAAGCACTCGTTTTTAATGAGTGATTTGAGCCGAATGGTATCCAGTCAGGTTTCTCCTGACCAACAGTACGTGGCCTTTCTTTTCGAACGTGAGTATGAAGAGGAAGCCAAGCATCAGCTGGCCGTCATGAATCTCGATACACTGGAACCTGTCCCCCTCGAACCTGGGGAAAATCACCTCCTCCCTAAACCGAATCAGTACCAATACGCCATCCATTCTGTTACTTTTATGGATGAAGAACGATTGCAAATTACCAGTAACGATCCAGTGGCAGGTTCCGATACCAAGGATCCGGTTCGGACGCAATGGATTTACAAATAGGAGGACTCGATGATGAATGAAACGATTGAAACGATTTTGAACCACCGTTCGGTCCGAAAATTCAAAGATACACCCGTGACGGACGAACAGCTGAGCGCCATTTTGTCTGCAGCCCAGCAAGCGTCCACTTCCAGCTACATGATGGCTTATAGCATCATCGGGGTGACAGATGAAAAGAAAAAAGCGCAACTTGCCGAAATCACTGGTCAAGGATACGTGAAAGATAACGGACATTTGATGATTTTCTGTGCGGATCTTTACCGTCATACCCTTCATGCCACCTCAGAGCAGTATGAAGATATGCTCGCAAATCTTGAAAACAGTGAACATTTTCTCGTTTCTGCGATTGATGCAGCGCTTGCTGCGCAGAACGCAGCCATTGCTGCCGAATCAATGGGGCTTGGCATCTGCTATATCGGAAGCATCCGTAACCAGCTTGATAAAGTGGATGAGATCCTTGGACTTCCGAAACATGTGCTTCCACTGTTTGGCATGGTCCTCGGGGAACCCGATCACCAGCCTGACCAGAAGCCGCGTCTGCCGAAAGAAGCGATCTATTTTGAAAATGAATACAAGCGTGATCATAAAGACGAGCTGGGAGCTTTTGACGAGACAATCGCCGCCTACTATCAGTCGCGTCAGACGAATACAAGAAATGACTCCTGGACCGATCAAATGCTGCGTCGCTTTACAAAACCAATGCGGATGGACGTCACTAGTATCGTGAAAAAGAAAGGCTTTAACAAGCAGTAAGAGGAGTTGCCGTCTATGTATGAAACGATTGCTCTTAATATAAAGAGTGCCGAACGGATCGCCGTTCTGACCGGTGCCGGTGTTTCGACCGCAAGCGGAATTCCTGATTTCCGCTCAAGTGAAGGGTTATGGACAGAAGATCATGATCGTGAGTATTACATGTCCACCGATTACTTTTTCCATGATCCCGAGGATTTTTGGAAAAAGTATAAGGCGATCTTCCGGATGAAGTTGTTGAAAGACTACCAGCCGAACCTTGTCCATCAGTTCATAAAGGAATTGGAAACCGATGAGCGGGAAGTCTCGGTCATTACCCAGAATGTCGATGGACTGCATTCGCTTGCCGGCAGTACCCGTGTCCTTGAGTACCACGGTACATTGAACCGATCAAGCTGTCCGGACTGCGGCAGGTCTTATTCTTTGAATGATGTCATGAAAGTTTCTGTGCCGGTATGTGAGCACTGCGGATCGGTTTTGAAACCGGATGTCCTGCTGTTCGGTGACTTAATCACCGCTCATGATGAGGCCGAGTCGATCATCGAAAAAGCTGACCTCCTGCTCGTCATGGGTACGTCGCTTTTCGTAACTCCTTTCAACCTCCTTCCGTATCTTGCCTATGAACAAGAAAACACGACGACCGTTCTCATCAACAATGAACCAACCGATAAGGACCACCTTTTTGACTATGTCGTGCACGACGATTTGTCTGCAGCCATAACGAAAATAAAAGAAAACATGTAAAAAAGACCTCCTTTCATTGGAGTGACACAGTTAAATAAGACTCAATAAAACACCTAGGCTGCCATTACTCTGAATTCAATTGGAGTTTGGCAGTTTAGTTTTTTAAATGGTCGACAATAATTATAATAATACATGTACGTTTC
>NZ_WMEZ01000020.1 GCF_009856415.1 Halobacillus litoralis
TGAACTGACCCCCTATTTTTGGACACTATGTAATTAAGCTGCTTTCTCAAATTTTTCACGGTATTGAACTGGACTCATCCGAAGTTTTGACTTGATCCGTTCGTTGTTGTAATCATCCATGAAGACGGTCAGTTCTTTCTTGAAGTGATCGATGCTCTCAAATTCTTTGTAATACAGGAGCTCTGATTTCATGATCCCAAAAAAGTTTTCAATCACCGCATTGTCGTGACAGTTGCCCTTCCGGGACATACTCTGCGTAACCCCAGCTTCCTTGAGTCGTTGACGGTATTGAGGCATTTGGTAATGCCAGCCCTGATCGGAATGCATCAGTAGGTTGTGATTCTCATCCAAGTGTTTGAGGCCCTTTTCTAACATTTCTTCGACAAGGGCATAGGTCGGGCGGGTGCCAAGCGTATAAGAAATGATTTCACCATTAAAAAGGTCAAGGATAGGAGACAGGTATAGTTTTTCACCAAAGAGCTTGAATTCCGTGATGTCTGTGACCCATTTCTGATTTGGTTTATCAGCCTTGAATTCCCGGTTCAACAAGTTTTCAGCGACTTTCCCAACCTTGCCTTTGTAAGAATTATATTTCTTCATCCTTACAAGACTTTGAAGACCCAATTCTTTCATAAGGCGATACACTTTCTTACGGTTTACGTGAGTACCCTTGTTTTCCAACTCATTTTGAATGCGACGGTACCCATACTTCCCGTCATTTTTATAATAGATAGTCTTGATCTTTTCCTTTAAGGCATGGTCGGGGTCTGGTTTATTCATGCGCTTGACATGGTCATAATACGTGCTGCGGGAGATTCCAGCTACTTTCACTAGTTTTTTTACAGGGAAGATATGCCTTAGTTCGAAGACCGCTTGGACTTTTTGCCTTTCGATAGACGGTTGTCTTCTTCTTCGACCAAGGCTCTCAACTTTTTTAAATAGGCGTTCTCCATTCGTAGGTATTCCAGTTCTTCCTCCATGGATTTGAATTTGGAAGGTTTTTCGCTTTTATTATTTTTACGGTGTGGCATAGGCTGATTCCCCTTTCGTTTAGACTCAAGGGCTTCCATGCCACCGTTTTCCCACTTGCGTTTCCACCTTCGGACCATGGAAAAGTCGGGAATGTGAAAGATAGCGGAGGCCTCACGAATGGAATACCCTTTCTCCTCGATAAACTGAATTACCCTCAGTTTAAAGGCCGAGGAATAGTTTGTATAGGGGAAGGAAAATGCTTGGTCTCCATGGTGTTCCACTAATTTCACCCAGTACCTTAAGGAAGAAGTATCCACTTTGAGTTGTCTCGCAAGTTGACCATAGCCGACCGAACCGTTTAAGTATCGACGCACAGCTTGATGTTTCTCGTCATTCGAAAATCTTTTCAAAACAAGTACCCCCTTTTGGTTGGATAAGTGTCCAACTATTGGGGTTCACTTCA
>NZ_WMEZ01000021.1 GCF_009856415.1 Halobacillus litoralis
TTGGAGTGACACAGTTAAATAAGACTCAATAAAACACCTAGGCTGCCATTACTCTGAATTCAATTGGAGTTTGGCAGTTTAGTTTTTTAAATGGTCGACAATAATTATAATAATACATGTACGTTTCTACTTTTTCGCGTACTGTATGATTATCTAACTTCCCTCGATCCAGAGGGTTGAATTCTTCCGATTTTAACTGGGAGTGGAAGGATTCGATGACGGCATTATCAAAGCAGTTTCCCCGCCGGGACATGCTTGTGATAATGCCTCTTTTTTTGGTCTCTTCTTGAAATTCATAAGACGTATACTGTGACCCTTGATCACTGTGAAGGATCACTTCATACACATTACGCCCCTCGCAAGCTTTCCTCAACGTATCCAATACTAGTGATTTCTCTTGATTGTCACTAATGGAATAAGCGAGAATTTCATTATTGTACAGATCCATAATCGTTGATAAATATAACATCTTCTCTCCATAAGGAAGGTAGGTAATATCTGTCACCCACTTTTCATTAGGTTTAGATGCATGGAAATTCCGTTCTAAATAATTGGGTACAACAATTTTGCTTTCCCCAGCAATATAGGACTGTCTCTTTGGTTTCACACGACACTGAACATGGTACTTCTGCATAATTCTTTGAACCGTGTTTCGGTTCACCTTTATTTGATGTTCTTTACGTAAGAGATCCCGGACCATACGGTGACCTACTCGAAACTTTAATCCTTCACAAATCTCAAGGATCTTCTCTTCTAACACCGTTGGCCCCCATTCCTTTCTCCGCCAACGATAATACGTAGCTTTAGCTACACCGAAACACTCACAAATAGCTTTAATCTTGTACTTATGCTTGAATGCTTCTACGATTTGGATGAATACTTCCGGAACCACTTCCTTTCGATTTCCTGGTACTTTCCCAACAATTCCTCTCTCATTTCATAATAAGCAACCTTCTTCTTCAACAACGTCACTTCATTATCATCTTCCGGACCTAACCCATTCGAATATTGTTTTCCTATGGGTTGAGCGAAACGGTGGTTCTCCCCGTTTCTAAACCATTTCATCCAAGTTTTAATTTGAGACTTATTCTTAATTCCAAACATATCCATCAACTCTTGGTTTGAATGGTTTCCTTCTAACTTTAATTGAACAACTTTCTTCTTAACTTCTTCAGGATAATGAACTTTTTTACCCATAAGAAAAACACCTCCAAGTGTAAGTAGTATTACAACTTTGAAGGTGTTTTATTAAGTCTCATTTTATTAGGTCACTCTA
>NZ_WMEZ01000022.1 GCF_009856415.1 Halobacillus litoralis
CGTCTGGGGAGAGCCCCAGACCCCCATCGCTGCAACACCGACGGTCTACGACAACCTACCAACCGCATGGCTGCCTGTTCCGTGCAAATGGGCTTTGCAGGGGGCTGGCGCGGTTCCTGGCGACCTGAAAGCCCCTGGTTAGGGGCATCGGCGCGCCTGACCTCCTGAGAGCCTCTGTAAGCGTTTTTCGCGCCTTCCATGCCCTGGCGGGCATCTAAAACCCGTTTCGTGCGTCTGAGAGCTTGTGAGCGCGTTTGAGGGGCTATCTGGCGACTCATCCCCGAAAGAACAACAGCGGAATCACCGATAACATGCGAGAGGTGGCACCGCTCGCCGCAGCCCCAGCGACCGAACGTTAGTGAGCGAGTGGGCGAGGAAGCGGAAGAGAACCGGAAACCACATTGAGCACGTACGCACTGATGCGGGGTGTCGGGGTGAAGCCCTGACCAGATGGCAAACGGAATATCGTCGCGGGTGACGGTATTACATTTGCACATCCTGTCCCGATTTCTGAGGCGTTTTAGCGGTGAACGGACGGCAAAACCATGATGGAGCTGTTGAACGTTGAGAGCGTGAAATCTGGCAAAAATCACAGCTGGTAAGGCTTGCAGAGGAGTAAGCCAGTATACACTCCGCTATCGCTACGTGACTGGGTCAGGGCTTCGCCCCGACACCCCAAAAAAGTGTTCCGCTTCGCGCAACACTTTCAACAGAAAAGATATTTAAGGGCGATTTTGTAAGTTATTGATTTTTTAGCTACTTGTATTATGGGTTAGCTCACGCATGCGTGGTCTAAGGTTAGCTCACGCATGTGTGAGCTAGGTCGACCTATCATGGTTTACGTTTGAGCTATGATGGCTTATATT
>NZ_WMEZ01000023.1 GCF_009856415.1 Halobacillus litoralis
GGCTTCCACCTGCGCGATGAACTCGGCGTTCGGGCACAGCAGGATCGACTGGGCCAGCTCGTCGTGCTCGGCTTGCGAGAACAAGTCCATCGCCACCCAGTCCGGATCGGTCGTGCCATCGCAGATGACGAGGATTTCCGACGGACCGGCAATCATGTCGATGCCCACTGTGCCGAACACGCGGCGCTTGGCGGCCGCCACATAGGCGTTGCCCGGGCCGACGATCTTGTCGACGGCGGGGACGGTGTCCGTGCCATAAGCCAGCGCACCCACGGCCTGCGCGCCGCCGATGGTGAACACGCGGTCCACCCCGGCAATGCAGGCCGCAGCCAGCACCAGCTCGTTGCGCACACCGCCAGGCGTGGGCACCACCATGATGATTTCCTTGACCCCGGCCACGCGCGCCGGAATCGCGTTCATCAGCACCGACGACGGGTACGCCGCCTTGCCGCCTGGCACGTAGATGCCCACGCGGTCGAGCGGCGTCACCTTCTGGCCGAGCACCGTGCCGTCGGCTTCGGCGTATTCCCAGCTGTGCGTGCCGCACTCGATCTTTTGCTTCTCGTGATACGCACGTACGCGGGCGGCGGCGGCTTCCAGAGCCGCGCGGCGCTTGGGCTCCAGGCCGTCCAGCGCGGTCTGCAGCACGGCGGGCGACAGCTCCAGCGCGGCTACGCTCTCGGCTTC
>NZ_WMEZ01000024.1 GCF_009856415.1 Halobacillus litoralis
CTTTAGTCCACGCCGATGCATTGCATCCTGTAAAGTTGGTTCTGGCAGGCGTAAGATGATTGAGGATATTTCCGGCGTATTTCCTGGCTCTAAGTTTCATGTTTTTACGGGTGACCAGAAGGCCGTTTTCCACTAACCAATCCCAGTTAAAGCAAGCGCCCGACGTGATATCTTCCTTGCCAATGTGTTCACTTGTCGACATAGGTAAACGGGCCACCGAACCTGTTAAAAAGCAGCCGGGTTTGGCGCATTTTAAATGCTCCTCAACAAAATCCGCGCGGGGAATGCAGTCGCCGTCGGTAAAAATAATGTAGTCGCTTTCAACCTGTAAAATCGCTTTGTTTAGAATTTCGCATTTCTGAAATCCATGATCTTCATGCCAGACATGCTTAATTCTTATTCCTGTTTCGGAGCGCATTCGATCAATTAGTTGCCGGGTTTCATCGGTAGAACCATCATCGGCAATAATGATATCGAAATCCCGATGGGTTTGGACACTAAAACCCCACAATACCTTTTCAAGCCATTTCGGGGAATTATAGGTGGTGAACAAAACGGTGACATTCATGACGATCTACTGTTTTTAGTGATACAGGAC
>NZ_WMEZ01000025.1 GCF_009856415.1 Halobacillus litoralis
CATCGGCTCCTAGTACCAAGGCATCCACCGTGCGCCCTTATTCACTTAACTATCTTCGTGAAAAGACGTTTACAATTTCAATTAGATGTCTTGTCATCAATTGCCTCATCGTTAGATGAAACAATGAATCCTTATCCAGTTTTCAAGGTTCACGCCCTTATCCAGGGTTGAATATAAAACACAAAATAGATTCTTGTGTTTAGGTGTAACATTTAAATGGTGGAGCCTAGCGGGATCGAACCGCTGACCTCCTGCGTGCAAAGCAGGCGCTCTCCCAGCTGAGCTAAGGCCCCTTTTTGAATGGTGGGCCTGAGTGGACTTGAACCACCGACCTCACGCTTATCAGGCGTGCGCTCTAACCAACTGAGCTACAGGCCCATCCAATTGAAGGAAGATCATATTTTCATAGTTTGATCTCTCAAAACTGAACAACCAACACAGTACGTTTCCGTTATATCCTTAGAAAGGAGGTGATCCAGCCGCACCTTCCGATACGGCTACCTTGTTACGACTTCACCCCAATCATTGGCCCCAC
>NZ_WMEZ01000026.1 GCF_009856415.1 Halobacillus litoralis
GAGTTGAGAGGGAACAGTGCTCGATTCATAGCCGTGGCTCCCGGCGGACGGGGGTTACTCTTCGGGGCAACGCCCGTGCAGCATGGTCCAGTAACCGAACAGGTTCACGGACTCAATCCTCTCCACGTTCAGGCCCACATTCTCAAGCACCGGTTCCATGGGGAAGTCCGGATCAAAGCCAAGCGGCGCGGCCCAGCGCGAAAGCGCGGACTCGAACCGGCGGACAAGGGGATTCTCCTTGGCGAAGTGGTTAACGAAGATCACGTCCGCACCCGGCTTGGCGACCCGGCGCACCTCGCTCATTACCTTGTAGGGATCAGGCACCACGGAGAGCACGTACAGGACCATGATCTTGTCGAAGCTGTTGTCCGGGAAGTCCAGCGCTTCGGCGTCCATGTTGTACAGCTCGCAGTTGGTCAGGCCGTGCTTCTGGATGCGCTTCTCGGCCTTGTCGAGCATGTCCTGTGAAATATCAACGCCAGTAACATGGATATCCACGTCATCGGGATATTCCGGCAGCGAAAGGC
>NZ_WMEZ01000002.1 GCF_009856415.1 Halobacillus litoralis
CACCCCGAAGGGATCCACTCGCTTCCCGCGCTCGACTTGCATGTATTAGGCACGCCGCCAGCGTTCGTCCTGAGCCAGGATCAAACTCTCCATAAAAGTTAAGTTTGACTTGCTCATTTGCACACCGAATGTGCTTTGTTTCAAATCTCTTCTATAAAAGAAGAAATGTTTTGACGTACTGGTTGGTTCGTTCAGTTTTCAAAGATCAATTACTGCCTTACCCGACAGTAATCAAATTCTAGCATAATTGACTATATATCGTCAATAGGTTTCATAGAATTTGTTGAAATAAATCTCTTAATGAGATGTTTTGTGCGCTGCTGAATAAGCAACGTTATCTATAATACACGGTGAACTTTTCCACGTCAATAGTTTTATAGAATTTCTTTTCGTGTAATTACAAAAGCCTTTAAGAAATGCATAATATAAAGGCCCCTTCTATAAAGAAAGGGCCGATTCAATGTAGATGAACTCTACAGTTATTAGGTATAGAAGTGTTGTAAAAAAACTTCATTGGTTGAAGCTAATCGCATAACAACTGTTTTAAAAAACGAGCTCCCCTTGCCACTTCAACATTCCGCCTTCCATGTTTTGCACGTTCACGAATCCTCTTTCTTTCATGAATTCAGCAGCGTTCATACTGCGACGGCCGGAGCGGCAAATCATCACATATTCTTGATCCTTAGGCAGGCTCTCAATTTTTTCAGGAATATCACCAAGGCGTATATGCTTTGCATTTGGCACCATACCTTGTGAAACCTCTTCATCTTCTCTGACATCAATTATAGTAAAATCATCGTTATTGTTCATTTTTTCTTCTACTTGTTGAGGTGTGATTTCTTTAATTTGACTCATTTTTATCCCTCCATATTAATTGTCACATTAATTTTAATTTACTGTTCATTAAAGTCAAGGCATACGGCCACTCATAAAAAAGCACCCCGCTTACAAAAGCAGGGTGCTCATAACTCATTTAATTGGCTACAATATTAACTAACTTTCCTGGTACGGCAATGACTTTTCTAACTGTCTTTCCTTCCAGCCACTGCTTAACGTCATCATTTTCAAGCGCTTGCTTTTCAAGATCTTCTTTGGAAGCTTCTTTATTAACCAACATTTTCGCACGCACTTTACCCATAACCTGAACAACAATTTCCACTTCATCTTCTACAAGTTTGGATTCGTCAAACTCCGGCCATGGTTGATAGCTGATCGTTTCAGAGTGGCCAAGCTTTTGCCACAGTTCTTCTGCAAGATGTGGAGCAACTGGAGAAAGGAGTTTAACAAAACCTTCTACATACTCTTTTGGTAAAAGGTCTGCTTTATACCCATCATTGATAAAGACCATCATTTGAGAAATTCCTGTATTGAAACGAAGCGCCTCAAAGTTTTCCGTCACTTTTTTAACGGTTTCATGATAGACCTTTTCCAACGTTGTATCATCTGTATTTTCTTTAACTGCTTCTGACAATACTCCATCGGTGACGAATAATCTCCATACACGATCAAGGAATCGGCGCGCCCCATCTAAGCCATTTTCAGACCATGCAACGGAAGCATCCAGCGGCCCCATGAACATCTCGTAAAGCCTCAAAGTATCGGCACCATGAGAATAGACGATGTCATCAGGATTAACAACATTCCCTTTAGATTTACTCATCTTTTCATTGTTTTCCCCAAGGATCATTCCTTGGTTGAATAGTTTTTGGAACGGTTCTTTGGTCGGTACGACTCCAGCATCATAAAGGACTTTGTGCCAGAAACGTGCATACAACAAGTGAAGAACCGCGTGCTCCGCACCACCAATATACACATCGACCGGAAGCCATTTTTTCAATGCTTCATAATCAGCGAACGCTTCATCATTGTTGGCGTCAATATAACGTAGGTAATACCAGCAGCTACCTGCCCATTGAGGCATCGTATTTGTTTCCCTGCGTCCCTTCATCCCTGTTTCAGGATCCACGACATTGACCCATTCATCAATATTAGCAAGCGGGGATTCGCCTGTACCGGATGGTTTAATTTCCGTCGTTTTCGGAAGTTTAACGGGAAGCTCTTCTTCTTTGACTGCCGTAATTGATCCATCTTCCCAGTGAATGACAGGAATCGGCTCCCCCCAATAGCGCTGACGGCTGAAGAGCCAATCACGAAGGCGATAAGTCGTTTGTTTCTTGCCTTTCCCGTTTTCTTCAAGCCAGTGGATCGCTTTTTCGATCGCTTCATCTTTCCCAAGGCCGTTCAAGAAGTCAGAGTTGATATGCGGTCCATCTCCTGTGTACGCTTCTTCCTCGACCTTTCCTCCCTCAACGACTGGAATAATTGGAAGGTCAAATTTTTGAGCGAATTCAAAGTCTCTTTCATCGTGTGCAGGGACCGCCATAATGGCACCACTGCCGTAGCTCATCAATACATAATCAGCCACCCAGATTGGAAGTTTTTCACCATTGATCGGATTGATTGCGTAAGAACCAGTGAATACCCCTGATTTATCCTTAGCCAAATCAGTCCGCTCAAGATCACTCTTGTTTTGCGCTTTTTCAATATATGTGGATACAGCATCTTTCTGCTCAGATGTAACGATTTCATCGACCAGTGGATGTTCTGGTGCGACAACGGCATAAGTTGCACCGAATAATGTGTCTGGACGAGTGGTAAACACATCAAAAGATTGGTCAAAGCCGTCAATTTCAAAAGTGACCTCTGCCCCTTCTGACTTTCCGATCCAATTTCTTTGCATATCTTTAATGCTTTCCGGCCAATCCAACTCTTCCAGGTCTTCAAGAAGTCGATCGGCATAGGCTGTAATCTTCAGCATCCACTGCTTCATCGGGCGACGTTCTACAGGGTGGTCTCCTCGTTCACTTCGACCATCGATAACTTCTTCGTTCGCAAGTACCGTTCCAAGAGCCGGACACCAGTTCACGGCAACTTCGTCAATATAGGCAAGACCCTTTTCATAAAGTTTCAAGAAGATCCACTGCGTCCATTTATAGTAATCAGGGTCTGTCGTATTTACTTCTCGATCCCAATCATAGGAGAAACCGAGTTCTTGTATCTGCCTGCGGAAGGTATTGATGTTTTGTTTTGTGAATTCTTCAGGGTCATTTCCTGTATCCAGTGCATATTGTTCTGCCGGAAGTCCGAATGCGTCCCAGCCAATCGGATGAAGCACTTCATATCCTTGCATACGCTTCATACGGGAAAGGATATCTGTAGCTGTGTATCCTTCCGGGTGTCCAACGTGCAGGCCTGCACCTGATGGATAAGGGAACATATCCAATGCATAAAATTTCTTTTTGTCTGAATAACTGTCTGTCTTGAACGTTTTTTGTTCAAGCCAGTATTTTTGCCATTTCTGTTCAATGGTCTTATGGTCAAAAGCCATTTCATTGCCTCCTCATAATCTCTCTAAAAAAATATAAAAAGCCCCTCATCCCAGTATGGGACGAGAGGCTTGATTCCCGCGGTACCACCCAAATTAACACATAAGTGTTCAACTTGACATCGATAACGGCGACCACACCGGCAGAAACTACTTCTGTTCACTTCTGCGACATCCAAGGCGAGTTCATGATTTCCAAGGACAGCTTCCACCAGCCGCTGCCTCTCTATCACTTGAAAGAATCACTACTACTCCTTTTCAACGTCATGCTATTATAACCGTATATTAATGAATGAAAACAGCTTTGTCAAGCAGCATCCGCCCAACTGATCGTCCATCTACAAGAAAGGTCTATTCATGCTACAATACTAAAGAACAATACAATTGGAGGATGGAACATGACGATTGAACGAATTTTAGACTACGCCCATTCCTTGATGAAAAAAACGATAAGACCTGGCGATGCCGTTATAGATGGAACTTGCGGAAACGGTCACGATACTGCTTTTCTCGCTGAACTCGTCAGAGAGCAAGGACATGTGTATGCCTTTGATGTTCAGGAACAAGCCATTACAAACACCCAAGAGCGTTTATTAGAACATGGGCTTGCAAACCATACGAGCCTTATCCATGATTCCCATGCGCACGTTCAAAAATACCTGCAAGACAAACATCAAACCAACATATCCGCAGCTATTTACAATTTAGGTTATTTGCCAGGCAGTGATAAAAGTGTGGTTACCAAGCCTGAAGGCACGATCCAGTCGGTTAAAAACGTACTGGCTACTTTAAAGAAAGGAGGGCTGGTAGTCTTAGTTGTCTATTATGGACATCCTGGAGGAGTGGAAGAGAAAGATGCCGTCATGGAGTACGTATCAGATTTAGATTCAAAGCACTACCAAGTCCTTCATTACGGATTTATCAATAAGAAGAGAACGCCTCCCTTTATCTTAGCCATCGAGAAACTCTCATAAAAATTAAAGCGAAAGACATTCGAAAGGACGAAACTTCCACCTCGTATTTTCGGATTCCTGAAAAGGAAAAAAGCCTGGTCGGTTAAATTTCACGACCAGGCTTTAATTTGTGGTACATTTTAGTATTGTAATAAAAGAAAGTCGCTTTCTTGCCGCTCACTTTCAACATTTCCTTCACAAAGCTTTTAGCATTTGAAAGCCTGCCTACTTTACGATCAGCTAAGTACATGCCAACGAGACCTTCATGGATCATTTGGTGAAAGGGTGCATCGGGAAGCCTTTGAATCTCCTCATGCGTCCTCTCAACAAAATATCGAAAACGGGTCTTCATTTCTTCCTCATGATCGTAATAAGCACAGAAATTCAGATCCCCCTCTTTCTCATCTTCTTCTTGATCAATGTAGTAATCAAGCAAGATATGTAATCCCTGCATATACGGAAAATAACTTCTTTCAATTTGATTAGATAAGGATGCATCCATCTTTCCACTCAACGTATAGGAAACAAGGCAAAAAATCCCTAAAGTAGACCCTGTACATGCGGAAAATTCATACCAGCTAAGCTCCGGCCATTCTTTTTGATAGCGCTTGAACCAATTTTGCAGTCTTGGTATCCTCTCATTTTCGATAACATGTTTATGAACTTGCAGATCCCCATATAATTTTCCCAACTTTATCGCATGGTTCTTGACGGTTGGATAGTCTACCGCCTCAGAAAGGACTTGTTGGCAAGTCTTCACAAGGTCATGGAGGTATCCCCCATCATCATGCTCCTCACGATATTGGTAATAGTCGCGTAATGGGTTCCCTGGGGTTAAGGCGTCGATCATAGATTCATGCAGCATGCGGAAATCTTCCGGGTCCATGGAGGTGCTCCGGTCGCAAAGGTTATCCAAGTAGTCACTGATGGTTTGATACGCAACGATGAAGCGGATGGCCTGTTTATCGTTGCCACGGGAGAGAACAGAGTAAATCGATCCCCCTTCACAGTGAAACGTTTTTTCTTCAATACTCGCCAAGGCTTGACTTCTTAGTTCTTCGTCTGGAATCGATTTAGCCCTCTCAATCCAGTAAGCCAATTCATTATGAACAGCAGGAAAAATATTTCGATACACCCTGTACATCAAAAACATGGCGTTGCCTGGGACTGCACGTGTCAAAAGAAATCCTCCTTGCCGATTTACTTTAGATGATCCTCTAAAAAAGATTGCGTATGTTGATAGACATCTTTCCATTCAGGCTCATTATAAATCTCATGATAAAGGCCCGGCCATTGTTTGTATCTTTTTTCTTTCACTTGAACCCGGTCAAACCATTCAGCTGTCTTCTCTATTTTCACCATATAATCATCTTCAGCCTGCATCAGTAACAATGGAATATCAGGAAAGCGTTGAATATCGGAGAACGCTTCTCTCGTCGCTTTTTGAAATTCACGATACCAGCGAACAGAAACTTTATCAATAATCAAAGGATCTTGTTGAAACTCTATAATTTTGTCCTTATTACGCGTGATATATTCGGGATCTTGAGGAGCTTTGATTCTTAATGATGGAATAAAAGTGTTTAAAACATAAGACACGACTTCCAATGGGAGGCTCGCTTTTTTCAGAAGTCCCAGTGCAGGTGAAGAAAGAATAACACCATCCACCTTTGGTTGAGCAATTTCCATCGTCCGAACAACAGCCAGGCCTCCCATACTGTGACCCATTAAAAATATTTTCTTATCGGGGTCCGCCTGTTGAATCCACATCATAATGGTATTAACATAATCCTCAAAAGAGCGGATATGGCCACTCTTTCCTGGAGAACGCCCCTGACCTGGAAGATCGCCGTAAATAACGGAATACCCATCCTTTTGAAGTTGGTCGACCAATTCATGATACCGCCCTGAATGTTCAAAGGCTCCATGAACGAGCACAACCGTAGCACGATCATTGATTGATTCTACTTTCTTCACAGCATCTCCCTCTTTTCTTCTGCTATACTATCAATAGTAATAGTATAAGGGGGTTTTTCATGATTTGCGAATATAAAGGAAAGGTACCTGACATTCATTCGAGCGCTTATGTAGCAGAAGATGCAGTGATCACAGGGGACGTGACCATTCAAGAGAAAGCCAGTATTTGGTTCAAGACCGTGATCAGAGGAGACGTGGCTCCAGTACATATTGGAAAGAATACAAACATTCAAGATTTAAGCCTCTTACACCAAAGCCCAGATCAGCCTTTAATCATTGAAGATGGGGTAACCGTCGGCCATCAAGTCACTCTCCATTCCGCCCACATTAAAGAAAACGCGCTGATCGGTATGGGATCTCTTATTTTGGATGGCGCTGTGATTGGGGAACAAGCGTTCATCGGGGCCGGGAGTCTTGTCCCGCCTGGAAAAGTGATTCCACCAAATACCCTCGCTTTCGGTCGCCCGGCCAAAGTCATCAGAGAACTTAATGATGAAGACATAAAAGAACTGAATAGGATAAGGAAGAGTTATGTGGAAAAAGGGCAATATTATAAACAACTACGAGAATCCTGAGTCCACAAAACGATAACCCGAATGAAAAAAAACCGTTCCAAACTTTTGTTTGGAACGGTTTTCTCTTATTGACAGCGTGCCTTCAATTCTTCCGCTTTATCTATACGCTCCCAAGGGAACTCCACATCCGTGCGTCCAAAATGACCGTAAGCAGCCGTTTGGCGATAAATAGGACGGCGCAAGTCCAGCATCTTTATAATGCCTGCTGGACGTAAATCAAACAGTTCACGCACAGCTTCTACCAATTGCTCCTCAGAAACTGTACCTGTTCCATTTGTGTTAATGGCAATGGAAACAGGCTGCGCCACTCCAATGGCATAAGCAAGCTGAACTTCTACTGAATCCGCAAGTCCAGCAGCTACGATATTTTTCGCCACATAACGAGCAGCATAAGCAGCAGAACGATCGACTTTCGTTGCGTCTTTACCACTGAAAGCTCCCCCTCCATGACGGGCATAGCCACCATACGTGTCCACGATGATCTTTC
Organism: Halobacillus litoralis; assembly: GCF_009856415.1. GTDB lineage: Bacteria > Bacillota > Bacilli > Bacillales > Halobacillaceae > Halobacillus > Halobacillus litoralis_C. Next base: position 7,378 of record NZ_WMEZ01000002.1, read on the forward strand.
TTCCGGTTAGACCGGCGTCACCTTGTGGCCCTCCAATGACGAAACGTCCGGTCGGGTTGATAAAGTATTTCGTCTGTTCATCGATATACCCTTCAGGTACGATCGGCTCAATTACATGTTTCTTCAAATCTTCCTGAATTTGTTGCAGCGTCACTTCTTCCGCATGCTGGGTAGAAATAACAATCGTATCCACACGTACGGGCTGATCGTTTTCGTCGTACTCTACCGTCACTTGTGTTTTCCCATCTGGACGAAGGTAATCGAGTGTACCATCATTTCTAACATCAGATAGACGTTTAGAGAGTTTATGAGCCAAGGAGATTGGCAGAGGCATCAATTCTTTGGTTTCGTTATTAGCAAAACCAAACATCAACCCCTGGTCTCCTGCACCAATCGATTCGATTTCATCATCACTCATTTTCCCTTCACGGGATTCAAGAGCGACATCCACACCTCCAGCTATGTCAGGAGATTGTTCATCAATCGCTGTCAGTACAGCGCATGTATCCGCATCAAACCCGTACTTCGCACGAGTATAACCGATATCTTTAATCGTCTGACGGACGATGGATGGAATATCTACATAAGTATTTGTACTAATCTCACCAGAAACCAGTACAAGTCCCGTTGTCACTGTTGTCTCACATGCAACCCTCGCGTTGGGGTCGTTTTTTAAAATTTCATCTAATATCGCATCAGAGATCTGATCACAAATTTTGTCCGGATGTCCCTCCGTGACAGATTCTGATGTGAATAACCGGCGGTTTGCAGGCATTCTTAAAAACTCCTCCTTCTGTAAGTACAAAGTATTAGACGGAACTCTTTACCAGTATGTGTAGAAACTGTTATAAGTTTCATATATGTTCATGTTGCCTCTTTTCACAACCAATGGAGCAATTACATAGGAATATCTACAGGTTCCCCTGTGCGAATATTTCTTCATTAAAGGCTTTACTTATTGAGGTGATGGTTCAATCTCATCCCCCTGTTTGGAAAAAGCCTTATAAAAAGAAAAAACCTTTCCTATTCGAGGAAAGGGGCTGCTTCCTTTCGCTCTTATCGTCCAAGGAGCATGTCCTCCTTGCTTCAGGTTAGCACCGTGTCATGTCCATGACGGTTGCTGGGTTTCAAAGGGCCTGTCCCTCCACCAACTCTGGATAAGAGAGTATCCGTTCTTCGTTATCGTATCGAAAACCTTATTTAATGTCAATTGAATTCCACCTCTTTCAAACGTATTCGTATCCCGTAAACGTTTGAAAAAAATGAACATATATTATTAGAACACTTTTTTTCAAGAAAGAACAAAACATCGCTATTCCATATAAGCTCTTAATCGTGGAAAAATCGGTTTCGAGATGTTTGTGTGATTCTAGGGGCTCCGGGAAACAGTTCGCTTCCCTTGGGGTGGGCGGGGAGCTTCATCAGGCTACGCCTTCCGAGGTCTCACCTGTCCCACACGTCCCATAGTTCACCGTTTCCCTCCGCCCCTTTACATTATAAGTGTCTCGAAACCACTTCTGGAATAAGCAGCTTTCCATCTTGATGAAATAAGAGCGTTAAACTTCTACCCCATGTGTATTTGTTTTCTGAAAGCTTGATAGAGAAGGCTATATGCTTATAACAGCAGGAGTTTGCTAGACAGTCCCTCTGAGCAATGGGGTTCGTTTATCACCTTCATCGAAAGGGGTGGTCGCGAATCTTCATGCGGGAGAAGGAGATAGGCGAGAACCCGCAGGACGAAGTCCGAGGAAGCTCGGCGCTCTCCCACAGGAAAGTGTTCAAATGCGGAATCGTCCCGGTAGACAAATAGCTTCCCGACAACCCTTGTCGCCAACAAGGGCAACGAACCACGGAGACACCTCATAAATGAGTCTTCAACAATCCTGCCAGATTGTTGAACAAAAGTGCAGGTTTTATGTTTAATTATTCAGAATAAATAAAATGTAAGCTTTTTCACGTATAGTATGGACTAAAGAATACAATGTGTTATACTAATCTCACATTAGGTTGATCATAATTAAATGCAAAGGCGGGTCGACACATATGAGTACCATTAATCAAATGTCTGAATTGAATCTTTTACTTGCCCAAGAACATGTCCACCATCAGCTATCTGTTCCACATTTAGTGGAAAAGATTTTATACCGTAATGAAGGTACCCTGACAGAAAAAGGGGCCATCCAGGCAACGACGGGTACTTATACTGGTAGATCTCCGAAAGATAAATTCATCGTCCAGGATGACTTATCAAGAGATAAAGTCCAATGGGGAGCTGTCAACCAGCCCATAGATGATCAAACGTTTGTAAAACTCTATCATAAAGTATTGGATTATTTAAAAGAACGGAATGAACTGTTTGTGTTTAAAGGCTATGCTGGGGCAGATGAAAAGTACCGCCTTCCTCTTCAAGTACTTACAGAGTTCGCTTGGCACAACTTATTCGCACAGCAAATGTTCATTCGACCGGATGAAGAAGAAATAGAAGATCATGAAGCAGAGTTTACAGTCATATCGGCTCCAACCTTCAAAGCCGATCCGCATGTCGATGGAACGAACTCAGAAGCATTCATCATGATTTCTTTTAAACACCGCATCGTTTTAATCGGTGGCACGGAATATGCAGGAGAAATTAAGAAGTCCATTTTCTCTGTCATGAACTATATCCTTCCCGAGAAGAATGTTCTGCCGATGCACTGCTCAGCAAATGTAGGGAAAGAAGGAGATGTGGCATTATTCTTCGGCCTTTCAGGGACAGGAAAGACGACATTATCAGCGGATCCGCAACGTAGATTGATTGGTGATGATGAGCATGCATGGTCCAATTACGGGATCTTTAATATCGAAGGTGGGTGTTACGCGAAATGCATCAACCTTTCTCAAGAAAAAGAACCCCAAATCTTTGATGCCATCCACTTTGGTTCTGTCCTGGAAAACGTCGTGCTGGACCCACAAACTCACCAGCCTGACTACAATGACACAAGCCTTACTGAAAATACAAGAGCGGCTTATCCATTAGAGCATATCGACAACACTGTACAACCGAGTATTGCCGGTCACCCGAACGCTATCATCTTTTTAACGGCCGATGCAACAGGTGTACTTCCACCTATCAGTAAGTTGACAAAAGAACAGGCCATGTACCATTTCTTAAGTGGTTACACGAGTAAACTAGCGGGAACTGAACGAGGAATTACAGAACCACAGGCTACTTTTTCCGCCTGCTTCGGATCGCCATTCCTTCCCCTCCCGCCTTCCACTTATGCAGAAATGCTCGGGGAAAAGATTGACCAATTCAATGCAGATGTTTATTTGGTCAACACAGGCTGGTCAGGAGGTTCTTACGGAGAAGGGCAACGAATTAAATTGTCCTATACAAGATCCATGATTCATGCCGCACTGGAGGGAGAGTTAAGCTCTGCTGACACTTATCAAGATCCATTCTTCGGTTTGAATATTCCTACCCACTGCCCTGGTGTTCCAGATGAAGTATTATCTCCTCGAAGAACATGGGCAGACGCTGATGCATATGATCAGAGCGCCAAGTCATTGGCTAACAAGTTTCATGAAAACTTCAAGAAATTCACATATGCAAGTGAAGAAATCAAAAATGCAGGACCAACCTATCACAGGTCATAACTATTGTTTCCTCATCTCCTCATATAAAAGAAGGCCCCACTGGAAATCCAGCGGGGCCTTCTCTATGCCCTCCACCTAACACTACAAACGCTACCTATTCTTGAAGACTCAGTTTCGAGATGTTTATTGAGTGGATGGGAGCTGCGGGGAATAGCTCGCTTTCCGCGGGAGCGCGGTGAGCCTCCTCGGACTGCGTCCTGTGGGGTTTCACCATGCACTCTTTTCCCGCAGGAGTCTCGCCATTCCCCTCCGCCCTTTACCACATAAGGATCTCGAAACCACTTCAGGAATAAGCTGCTTTTATGCACATGGTAGCTGGAGGGAAATGAGCTCCTAAGGACGCTATTCTGCATTCGAAAAACTCGTTATAGAGGAATTTTGCTTATTACACCAGGATAGTGGAAGTAACCTTCACACAGTAAAGGGGTTCGTTTCTCAACATCATGGACTGGGGTGGTTGGGAAGCTGCGAGACTCCCGTGGGAGAAAGGAGATAGGTGAGATCCCACAGGACGTAGTCCGAGGAAGCTCACCACTCCCCCACAGGAAAGCGAGTAGCTTCCCAGCCACCCCTGACGTTCATCCCAAGCAACGAACCCCCATACATCTCGAAATCGAGTCTTCAACTATCCTGCCAGATTGTTGAAGAAATACAAGAAAAAAGGTAGAAAAGTTTAGTTAAACTTTTCTACCTTTTTTAAGCACTCCGGCAACACTTCATCTTTCATCATGAAGCTGAATCGATCATTCGATTTCAAATTACGCGGGAGATGACGGAACAATACTGGTCCGTGCGTCTCAAAATAATGATCCTGATCATCAATCGAATCAATCATCGCAAAATACACGTTCTTAATGACCGTCCCCCCTTTACCTTCTACATGGTACTGGCCAATGTAGGATAAATAAGATATAACGGCCCCCGTCTCTTCTTTGACTTCACGAACAGCGGCGTCTTCCGCTGATTCTCCTTCTTCCACTTTTCCACCTGGAAATTCGAGACCGCGATCTTTATGCTTGGTGAGCAGCCATTGATCCTTATATCGGCATATCACCCACACGTGTTTCGGTGTCTCGGAAAAAGGATGATCCTCAAAAGATAACCGGACAGGGTTGTGGTAATAATCATAAAATGTTTTCATGTCTGCTCAACTGCCTTTAATCCTTGATATACGTTCTGTCTTTCACCTGTTTAAATCGTACCACAAGCCGCGCTAAATACAAACCGGTCAGCAGACAAACTTCCCTTTTCCCTGAATAAATTGTAAAAATATCCAGAAACATAAAACGACCAATCCTTATCATTCGTACAAGAAAGAAAGCAAAAGAGAAGAAAGCAATAATGGCTAAGCGAACCTATGTAGCAATGATCAGTCTGTTTTTAATACTTTTGCTAAGCGCTTGTGGCAGTGCAGAAGGCAGTAAAATCGAAAAATTATGTCTGAAGCTTCTGAAGTTAATAAAGACTTACAAAGTTATGGCTGTTAAAACTGAGACAGACCAAATCATAAAGATGGGTGGGCAAGGAAACAAAGGGCTCCCAGAAGACGGGATTCCCATTCAATCCACCATCGATGCCGTTCACCAAATGGAGCCTATGGCTTTTCACCAGACCATTGAATCTGTGGCGCAGATAACAGAGCAATACTATACAGACAAAGGCTTGTACATGACCAACCCTACTGGTGATGGTTGGGTGAAAGCACCATAGAAAGTTCTCGAGCAAACTCCAAGCCTTGAATGCGAATAGTCAAACTCCAGCTGAACAAATGGAATTTCCAGAGGATTATACGGATGATTTTCAATTAGCCTCTGAAGAAGGTCTGTAATACAGTGAATTCAGCCGCTTTAACGAAATTGAAGAAATCCCCGTACCGCTGAACATCCGAAATCAAGCAGACGAAATGGACAGTATCCCTGGTTTATTTTGATGCTGCATAGAGAACCGCTTCTTTTTCAAGAAGCGGTTCAATCATTCATTCAATACGCCCATCTCCGTGATATGATGCCTAGTCGTTTCATCTCCAAGATCATAAATCTTTTGAAACGCTTTTTTCATATCGAGATCTGCCTCATCGTTCGCCTGGTCATTATGATAGGGATTAAACGGGACGTGGGACCTCCAGAAAGACTCAGCATCCGCATTATAAATCTCATCAAATACTTCTCTTAGAGCTTTTACTTCTTCCTCCGTTGCGTAAATTGTAAAATCATCATTGTTTGCATCGTGATTCAAAGATATTTCCCTTGTTCCCATATTGATATAATACTTTTCCTTGTCCATCATTCACCCTCCTCATCCTTAGTGTGAACCACGGAAGGGAAACCTATTACAGATAGAAACATTCAAGAAAACGTGTCATAAACAAGTGTGACTTTATCTAAGTATTCTTCATCCACGTTTATTCCCATTCCCGCTTTCTGTGGAACCTCAATGGCTCCTCCTCGCATAACAATTTCAGGGTGTACAAGATCTTTATGAAAATACCTTGTAGAACCGGACAAATCCCCTGGAATCGTGAAGTTTGGCAGGGATGCTAACGCAAGGTTATGCGCTTTGGAAATCCCCGATTCTACCATTCCTCCGCACCATACAGGAATTCCCCGCGATTGACAAAAGTCATGGATTTGTACGGCTGCTGTCAGACCGCCCACACGACTGATTTTTATGTTGATGATTTGACAACTTCCCAGTTCAACCGCTTGAACGGCATCGTGAAAAGACATAATGGACTCATCCAAACAAATGGGAGTGTTCATCTCCTCTTGCAGCTTTTTATGCCAATAGAAGTCCCCTGCTGTAAAAGGCTGTTCGATCATTGTTAACCCATGATCATCCAATGAACATAAATGGGTCATATCCTCTGGAATGTATTGTCCATTCGCATCGATCATGATCGGAAGCTCCGGATCAATTTCATGAAGGGTTTCTATTGCTTCCTTCTCTCTTCCTTTAATCACTTTCAATTTATATCTTTGAAAGCCTTCTGCCTTGAGCCTGGCCACATCTTTTTCTAACGAATCCCCCAAGCTGATCACTGCCCCTGCACTTACCGATGAACGGGTCCCTCCAAGGAGATCGGCAAGGCTTTTCCCTTCTTGTTTTCCGTATAAATCCCATAGAGCCGCTTCCAGCCCTGCTTTTGCCATCGGATGACCCTGGACGCTCTCATTTTGTATTGCAAAATCAGAAGGGTGAACCGCCCCATTTTTTAAAAGGGATGGAATTAAATAATCCTCAAGAATATGCCAAGCTGTGTCTAACGTTTCATAGGTGTAAAAAGGATTAGGAAAAGCCGTCACTTCCCCATAGCCTAAGTGACCTGCGTCATCTTTAACTTCTATAATGATCAGAGGACGTTCTTTCAATTCAGCCTGATGAGTAACGAATGGAACTTTGAGTGGTAGGGAAACTTTTCTTAACCGCACCGATTGGATTCTCATTCGTCCCCTCCTTGTATGGAGGATGAAGACAAACGCCTCCGCACTAACTTGTTCGAGGCATTCCTTGGGATTTCATCAATCCAGTGAACTTCTTTCGGACATTTATATTTAGCCAAACGCTCCCTGCACCAGTCCATGACTTCTTTTTCCGTCAGCCTGGCTCCATCTTCGGTCACAATGTACGCTGCAGGGACCTCCCCCCAACGTTCATCGGGACGTCCGGCCACTCCTGCTTCCCTTACCCCTGGCAAGGATAATAACACGCTCTCCACCTCTGCAGGATAAATGTTTTCACCCCCTGAGATGATCACGTCTTTCACTCGGTCCACCACATACAAAAATCCATCTTCATCTTCAAACCCAAGATCCCCCGTCCGCAAGTACTCGCCCTCTCTTTCAGGCCGGTTGTAGTAACCTTTCGAAACCATCGGCCCACGTACGATGATTTCACCAACTTCGCCACTTTCCGTGCAATCTATATACAAATGCGCCGGGCTTAGTGCCTTACCAGCTGATCCAAGCTTTGAAAAAGCGAATTCCGGACTGAGGGTGGCGATTTGGGAGCTTGTCTCCGTCATCCCATATGTTTGGAAAACGGGTATTCCTTTTGCTGATGTCTTGTTCAGTAAAACCTCAGGCACAGGCCCTCCACCAAGAAGCATACAACGGAAGTAGCCTGGATACCTACCGTCTTCAAGCACCTCGAGTAAACGCTGCAGCATGACTGTGACGACAGACACATGGGTAATCCCTTTTTCCATAATGGCCTCATGAACTTGTCGGGCATCGAACTTTTCAAGTAGCATGATCGGCATGCCGTAAACGACACTTTTCATCAAAATTGAAAAGCCACCTACATGAAACAAAGGTAAACAATTCAGCCACTTGTCCTTTTCCTGGGTCCCTAAATTCAAGGCAGAGGCGACGGCACTATGCCAATGGTTTCCATACGTATGCATGACGGCTTTCGGATTCCCTGTCGTCCCTGAAGTGTACATCATCGTATAAACGTCATCGAGGTCGAGGTCAGCTTGAAGTTCATGGGCGCTTTCCTTCTTCTCTTCTACATGTTCAAGTCTATGCACATCTAGGTCTAGCTCTTTTACCGAGTCCATGGCTACTTGCATGTGGGATCCATCTACATAAAAATGTGAAACATGTGCATCCGTAAGCTGGTACGTAATTTCCTTAGAGACCAGCCTTGTGTTCAAAAGAACAGCTACCGCTCCGATATAACTTACCGCGTGAATGAAAACCGCGTACATTGTACTGTTGCTCGCTAAGAAGGCGACATGGTCGCCATGTTCTACCCCATTATCCATAAGAGCGTAAGCCATCTTTCGACTTTCTTCCCTTAATTCAGAAAAACTGATGGTCTTACCGTCTGTTATTTCAATCGCCGTACGCAGCGGATTTAATGCCGCCTGTTTATCTAACCAATGAGGAATACGTTCGCCCATTTCAATCCTTCCTTTACCTAGTTCTATTATTCTGACGCTCGAATCATAAAAGGGGCAATCCTTTCTACAGGATGCCCCTTCACACATGGTTTCATATATAGAGACGGATCAAGGGAAACGAGGGAACTGATCGAAGTCAGGCTTTCTTTTCTCCTTGAAGGCGTCGCGTCCTTCTTTGGCTTCTTCTGTTGTGTAATACAACAGTGTGGCGTCTCCACCCATTTGTTGAAGACCAGCTAGACCGTCTGTATCGGCATTGAAAGAAGCCTTCAGGAAGCGCAGAGCAGTCGGTGACTTCTCCAGCATTTCACGCCCCCATTGTACAGTTTCAGCTTCAAGATCTTCCAATGGTACAACTGTGTTGACTAGTCCCATTTCTTCCGCTTCTCTCGCAGAGTACTGACGGCACAAGTACCAGATTTCGCGGGCTTTCTTATGACCGACGATACGAGCAAGTAATCCTGCGCCGTAACCAGCATCGAAGCTTCCCACTTTTGGTCCTGTTTGTCCGAAGATGGCGTTATCTGCAGCAATCGTTAAATCGCAAACGATATGTAAGACATGTCCACCACCGATGGCATATCCGGAAACCATCGCTACTACTGGCTTTGGAATCACACGGATCAAACGTTGCAAGTCAAGTACATTCAAACGAGGGATATGGTCATCCCCTACATAACCACCGTGTCCGCGTACTTTCTGATCTCCACCAGCACAGAAAGCATCATCGCCAGCTCCTGCAAGAACAATAACCCCGATTCTGGAGTCATCGCGAGCATAAGCAAAAGCATCGATTAACTCATGTACCGTTTGCGGACGGAAGGCATTACGGACTTCCGGACGGTTGATCGTGATTTTAGCAATCCCTTCAAATCTCTCGTACATAATATCTTCATATTCGCGTTCACTAACCCAATCAAAAGACATCTTATTTCCTCCTTTTTCTACATTCAGTTTCTATATTCCTCATGAAAAAACGCTTTCCTACAATTTTCATTTTATCATGAAGCCATCTATAATTTTAGCAAAAATCCCAGGATTCTCAAGGTGGACGGTATGACCAGCATCTTGTACGACCTGATGAGTGGCCTGAGAAAACCGTTCAGCCATGTCCCTATTGATTCTTTGGAACTTCTCGTCTTCCTCTCCGGTCACTAATAAGACCGGACACTTGAGGGAAGGTAACTGATCCCACCAGGATGGCTGATGCCCTGTGCCCATACCGAGAAGCGACTCAGAAAGACCTTTAGCCGTCTGACTCAGGCGTTCCTCTCTCAACGCTTTTTTCATTTCATCAGGAAGGGTTTGCTGGGAATAGAAAAGTGGGAGGCTTTCCCAGAAGTCTACGAATGATTCAACGCCTTCTTCCAGCAGCTTTTCCGATAATCCTTTATCTTTTGCTTGTCTTGCCAGCTGTTCTTCGGTTGTAGGTAAACCCGGAGAAGCACTTTCAAGTATTAATCGATCGACATATTCAGGGTAGAGCATCGCAAAGGATAGAGCTGTTCTTCCTCCTAAGGAATAACCAAGAAGGGATACTTTTTCTAATCCCAGCTGATCCAGCATGGATTTGAGGTCACGACAAAAGCGTTCCATCGTTATCATACCAATCGATCCTGTTTTTCCATGACCGGGCAAATCCACTTTAATTAGTCGATAGGATTTTTCAAAACGGGACGTGATGGAGTCAAAAGTTGAAGTACGACCCGTAAACCCGTGCAGCAGGATAAAGGCTTGCCCTTGCCCTTCCCCCTCATCCTCGAGCCAGTATTCTCTACCGTTTACCTTCATCCTCATAAACCCTCGCTCCATTCCAGAACCGCTTTTTCTACATTTGCCCAACGCTCTTTGTGAAAGGCAACATGATCGTCACGGTTCGTCACCACTTCGACGACATTCAGCCCCGGACTTGCATAACTTTCTGCTAAGGCACGCTTATAAGATTCCCAAGTTGTCACTTTTCTGTGTGTGCCACCATACATCCCGATAACAGGACCGAGATCAAGACCTAGAGGCGTGCCAAAGAGCTCTTCAAAGTGATCAGGATGTTGGGATTGTGGCAGGTAAGAAAATATGCCGCCTCCATCATTGTTAATCACAACAATGGTCAATGGAATCTTCTTATTCTTTGCCATCCATAGTCCATTCAAGTCATGATAGAAGGAAATATCCCCTAATAAAAGCGTGGTATGTTTGCCTGTGGCAGCTGTTCCAATCGCTGTACTGACCACGCCGTCAATCCCATTTGCTCCTCTGTTCGCCATCAGTTGGACATTTTTTGGAGAAGCCATAAAGAAACTATCAACATCTCTGATCGGCATACTGTTGCCCACAAAGAAGTTAGAATCATCTGGTATCGATTCTGACAAATAAACGACCGCATGGCCTTCGTTGAGCGTATGTTCAGGTTCGAGAAGCATTTCATTCTTCGCTAATACATTCATCTGCTGCCACATGGAAAGCCATGACGTCTCTACGTTGCCATCAGGCATGAATGTAGACAAGCTTTCACACAATCGGACGGGATTACTCCAAATGAATGTCGCCCCAATGCCCGCAGGCTCACGAAACTCCTGTTGATCATCCACAACATAGTGATCGATCTGTTCTTTATATTGCTGGATCCATTTCAAGTACGCTTTGGAAACAGGCATCGCTCCGAAACGTACGATAAAGTCGGGCACAACTTGAGCTTGGATTGTTTGTGACTTAAGCAGAGCATCATAGTTTTCAATGATGTTCCTCTTATCGTGACTCCCCGTACGAAGCTGTGATAAAGGATCAGCGAATACAGGAACTCCAAGACGCGAGGCCAGCTGTGTAACTGCCTCAGCTAAGCGTGAATCCGTTTGTGGTCCTACAACCAGTAACCCCTTTTCTCCTTGAGCCAATCGTTCAAATAATTGTTTTACTTGATCGTCCGGCATCGTTAAACTTCCTCGTTGAGCTTTTGGAATCGACTCGACTCCTCCACGCCACGCTTCCTTCAACTCAAAGTCTGGAATTAATGGTTCTCGAAATGGAATATTCAAGTGCACAGGACCTTGACCAGAAATCGCCTCTTCGATCGCTCTTGCCGCCTGTTGTCTCGCGTAAAAGAAGTTGTTTTCTTCAGGTAGTGCCAGATCCTGATACCACTTAACATAATTGCCAAACATTTGAATTTGATTAATAGATTGGGGCGCTCCCACTTCTCTCAATTCATGCGGCCTGTCAGCGGTCAACACAACGAGAGGTACTCGGCTATAGAAAGCCTCGACAATAGCCGGATAATAGTTCGCTGCTGCCGTACCAGACGTACATACGAGCGCTACTGGTTTTTGTTCTTGCTTCGCTACCCCCAAAGCAAAAAAAGCAGCTGAGCGTTCATCAAGGTGAACCCAGTGATTCACCTCGGAATGCTCAGCAAACGTCATAGCTAATGGAGTGGACCTCGAGCCTGGGGATATGACGACATGCTCGACTCCAGAGAACACGAGTTGGTCTACAAAATGAGTCACATATTTCGATAAAGCTTCTACATGTCCCATTCTGATCCTCCCAATACATTCATCATCGGTTTTAGTTTTACTGCCGTTTCTGCATATTCTGCTTCAGGATCGGAATCCTCGACTACCCCACACCCAGCAAACAAAGAAGCTTCCTTTTGCTGAATGAGAGCGGAACGGATGGCGACAGCAAACTCACCGTTATCCTGTGCATCAAACCAACCGATCGGTCCAGCATACCAGCCTCTATTCAACGTTTCATGGGTACGAATATACTCGACCGAAACTTGCTGCGGCATCCCACCAAGAGCCGGAGTCGGATGCAGCTTTTCAATGACATCCAGCAATGTGTAGCCTTGATCCAATACGGCTTTTACTGGTGTGTACAAATGCTGCAGGTTCCGGAGCGGATAAAGGACAGGTCCATTCGGTACTTCTACTTGGCTGCTGCATGCTTCTACTGCTTCTTTAATCATTTCCACTACAAATTGATGCTCCTGACGATTTTTAGGGTCGCCTAGCAATTCTTCTCCAAGCTTGAGGTCTTCTTGCTCGGTCCTGCCCCGAGGGACTGTTCCTGCAAGACACGTAGACACAAGTTCCCTGTCTTCCACTTTCGCAAGCCTCTCAGGGGTCGCACCAATAAAGTGATCCCCTTCACTTTCGTAGCAGAAAATATAGCTGTTTGGCTGGGTATCAGCTAGAGCTTTCAAAATGGCGGTGATTTGCACATCCTCTTTGAATGTGACACGGAGTTCTCTGGCAAGGACGACCTTTTCCATCAATCCTGCTGTAATATCTTCCGTCGCTTTTTTCACCGATTCTTTCCAAGCCTCAGGAGCAACCTCAAAGGTTTGATCGATGACAGGTAACGAACCGGCCATCTTCCCTTCCTTAAGAAGAAGGTCCCGGTGATCTTGTATTTGATGAGCAATTTGCTGGTGATGATCTTCTGGAAAAATTAATGCATTAATGGTCAAATACGTTTCCCCATCCACTTTCGTTAAGAGAAAAGCAGGAATCGTCATTTGACTGTCAGGAAAGGATTCCCATGGCGTTTCCTCTTCCTGATCAGGATCGAAACTGAAGCCGCCAAGAGCCACCATCCCTGTTCCTTTTTTATTGTAATCATCATGCTGCATCGCATTTTCCTGCAGATGCTTCCACAAGGATTGGACTTCACGAAAACGATGTTTACTTTTTGCATACAATTGACTGGCCTTCCCTATCCCGACCATGGTCAAGTCATTTTCAGCACTCTGCCAAAACGAGCGATGCTGATCGATATGCTGACCCGTTTCAAAAAATTGAAAGGGGTCTTGATTATCTATATGTTCAACTATACTAATAAAAAGAGGTTCCCCAAGATGATGTGCTTTCTGAAGAGCTTCCCCGATCAGTTCTTCTATATGAGGGGCCTTCGTATGAAGCATATATATTCCTCCCATTCTTTAAGGGACGTTATCTACTCTATCCACACGAAGCAAATGAATGCCTCTGTGTGCATGCATCACTCTCTATTTTATTCTCTTTTTTCTCTTGACTCAAGGAATCTTGCTTTAAATCCAACATTTTCTTACATTGATTGACACTCTAGGACCGTTTCCCTAAAATTAAACTGTTATCATAACAAGAGTATAGTGACAAGGGAGAGAACATCAATGAGCTCTGTTCAAAACCAAAACATAAAAGCTTCCTTGAATGAACGTGAAGGTTTCCAAGTGTGGTGGCGGTTGCTACGACCACACACACTGACGGCTGCCTTTGTCCCTGTTTTCGTCGGGACAATGCTTGCTGCTATGGAACAAACGATCAACTTCTGGTTATTTGCCGCCATGTTGCTCGCCTCAATCCTCATTCAAGCAGCTACCAATATGTTTAATGAATATTATGATTACAAACGAGGCTTAGATAATGAAAATTCAGTCGGGATCGGCGGAACCATTGTCCGTGACGGAATCAACCCTAAGACCGTGCTTTCATTAGCATATCTATTCTTTATCATTGCAGGAGTCCTGGGCGTTTATATATGCGCCTCTTCAAGCTGGTGGATTGCTGTCATCGGGTTGGTTTCCATGCTGTTCGGCTACCTTTACACAGGAGGCCCCTTACCTATTGCCTATACGCCATTCGGTGAAATAACAGCAGGTTTTTTCATGGGGACCATCATTATTGGCATCAGTTATTTCATTCAAACCCTTGCGATTACTGCCGAAGTGATCATCGTTTCCGTACCTGTGGCCATCTTCGTTGGTACCATTTTGTTAGCCAACAATATCAGGGATCGCATCGGTGATGCCGAAAACGGAAGGAAAACACTAGCTATTCTTTTCGGCCATAAAGGATCCATCGTTTTCATAAGTTCACTTTTTGCAACAGCCTTTATTTGGACAGGCGTATTGATCATTTTAGGTACACTGCCATTGTGGTCATTAATTACCTTCTTTAGTCTAATAAAAGCAACGAAAGCCATTCAGGGATTTATAGGAAAAACGCAACCACTGGAAATGATGCCTGCTATGAAAGCGACGGCTCAGACGAACACCATTTATGGTTTTCTTCTTGGTCTATCCTTACTATTACACCTTAACTTCCCTCTTTCCTAAAAGAGAGAACCAGACAAAACACATCACGAGAAACAAAAAAAGGATGGTCCTTACCATCCTTTTTTATTATTACTAAATCTCCTGATTGTCGAATAAGTCATTTATGATTTTAGTTCGTAACATGAAGGTTTGACCATTTTTACAATGGGAATAATACAAAAAGGACGGGATGAAAATGAACAAATCTATGATGAAGAATACATTGATGGAAGCACTAGGGATGGAAGTTCTGACGGCAGAGGCGACAAAGGTACAGATTCGTATGCCTGTCGACCACCGCACGCATCAGCCCATGGGGTTTCTTCATGGGGGAGCAAGTGTCGCATTAGCCGAAAGCGCTGCAAGCATCGGGGCGTTTTTGAACATTGACCCTGATCAACAACAAGTTTTCGGAGTAGAAATTAATGCCAATCATATTAAAAGTGCCCGGGATGGATATGTAAAAGGGACAGCGACTCCTGCCCATATCGGAAAAAATACAATGGTATGGGAAATCCAGATTGTCAATGAAGCCTCGGGGGAGTTGTTGTGTTTATCCCGATGCACCATAGGAGTCGTTCCGTTGAAAAAATAACTGAGCTGTTTTAGTCGAAAGGAGTCTCTTTACCATGTTAAGTGATAAACAAAAACAACAATTCAAAGACCGCCTTTTAGAAATGAAAGAGGAAGCGGAAGCACAAATGGAAGAATACAAAGAAGACCAAGCGAAAGAAGATTACGAAAACGACCGAACCGGTGAAATATCGAGCGTGGCTGATCATCCTGGCGACCAGGGAACAGATCAATTTGAGAGAGCGAAAGAACAAACGTTTTATGAGCAGGCGCGGGAGAAGTTAATGGAAGTAGAAGATGCTCTAAAGCGTATGGAAGAAGGGCGCTATGGTTTAAGTGAAAAATCAGGTGAACCGATTCCGGTTGAACGCCTGGAAGCCATGCCTACAGCTCGTTATAAAGTGGAAGAAATTGAAAACGAAGCAAATAATTAAAAGAAAAGCGAGGGGACCTTTCCCCTCGCTTTTTTATGCAGCTGACTGTCGCACACTTTTTTGTTCGATCCAGTCCTTCATTTTAACAAATAACATAATAAATAAAGTTCCAGCAATAGCTCCTTTAATTACATTAAAAGGAAGAATTCCTGCTAAGATCGTCATCCATTTCACATCCGCACTCATTGTCTCCCATCCCATAAACCAACTATACGCAGGAAGGATAAGGAAATAATTGAGTACGCTCATCGTCAATGCCATGAAGACGGAACCAAAAACCAAACCTAAAATAAGGGATCTCATCGTCTTTCCTTTACGATAGATAACAGCAACCGGAACAACGAAAAGGACTCCAGCAAAGAAATTCGCTGCGACCCCTATAGGGTCTGAAACTCCTGTAAAAATCATATATAAGCCATTTTTCAACGCTTCCACAACAACCCCTGCGAGCGGAGAAAATAAAATCGCAGCTAGAAGCGCAGGAATGTCACTAACATCCACTTTTAAATAAGGGGGTAAAAAAGGAAGCGGAAATTTCAAGAACATTAACACCATGGATATCGTACCAAGTAACGCTAAAATAACTAACTTTTGCAGTTGTGATGATTGCCCCGTATAAGAGTTCATCATCGATCTCCTCCTTCATCTTTTCATCGATTCACATCCCAGATGAAGGTAAACGGCCTATAAGAACACATAAAAATAACCCTGTAGCATTAAGGGCTAAGGGTAGTCGTGTCCATAAGGAAATAGAGGTAGTGTTTAATCTACCCGATCCGTTCGACATCTTCTCCCATCCAGACTTTAACTGTCGGTCCCGGACTTTCACCAGGTCCACCGCATGGTCAAACCACACGGGTCACGGACTTGAAGAATCCACGTTCTCCTTACCGTCGGTCGGGAATTGCACCCTGCCCCGAAGATGGAATCGATATGTTATTGTAAATTAATTTTATACAAAACGCAGTAAAATCGCAAGATTAATGTTTGACAACGGATTGCTTTTCTTTCCTTTTGCGATGTAAAGGAATATTTCAGGTCTATCTCTTAAATGAAGTTCCTCTCATCTTTAAATAGTTTTGTACATAATTTTTTAATAAATAAAAGACTGTCATCTAATTTTCCACCACGTTATAATGCTCCTGTTGCTTATTCAAAGGAGTGGTCATATGAAATTTAATTTATCAAAAGAACAGAGACAATTGATGGTTGAAGACATCCAACATTTCTTTCTAAACGAAAGAGATGAAGAAATATCGGAGTTTGCGGCTGAAAACTTCTTGGAATTCTTCAAAAACACACTAGCTTCTCACTTTTATAATCATGCGGTAAACGATGCGATCACCGTTCTACAAACCCAATACTCTTCGATTGAAGAAGAGGTTCGTACACTCGAACATCCCATCCGTCGTTAACAATTTAGAGTGAACCTGAATGGTTCACTCGTTTTTATTAAGTGGATCTTATAGAAATGACTAGTGACAGTAACGATCGTAAATAAAAAAAGGAAAATACTTTAAAAGTATTTTCCAAAAAGGCCCCCGACTTTGGGAACATACATAAGTGAAATAGTCCTAATAAAACGAAACATTGATCATGTCTTTCCATGTAAAGATTTTTAAATAGAGAAGGTTATAAATGGCGACTATTCTCTCCGGTCCATTTGTTCGTCAACTTCCCGGTTTTCTTCAGAAGGTTCTTCTCCAAGGTCCGGTTCCTGTTCATCCCTATCTAAGATAGGTTCTTCCAAGTCACGTCTCATATCTTCGTCCCGATCCATGCGATTTCTCTGATCATCTTGATCATAACGTGTGGGTTGATAATTGACATCTTCTGGCTCATTTTGATCCATACCTGCACATGCAGATAAAATGGAAGTGAGTAGCACCACCATCACGATTGTTAGTTGTCTTTTCATCTTCTCACCTCCTTGATATGTTAACCTTTACTATTTGCATACCATAAGAATTCATACACCTGAATCGTCCAAAAAATTTATTATAAGATCCATCATTCGAGGCAGAATAGTCATGTAACTCCTTTCAAACCATTACATTAAAAGGAATGATTAAATATGGGAAGAAGAAACTCATGGTTAGCATTAGGAACAGCTGGGGCTATAGGTGCAGCAGCTATGTATGGGATAAATAGAATGAATCGCAATGGTGGAATGCAGCAAGTGGGTCAAAATGTCCAAAATAGTGAAGTAGCTCAAAGTTTACAAAACGCTCTTCCAAAAAATAATCGATAATAAAAAAGGAAGCCACATTTCGTTGGCTTCCTTTTTTTATTGATTAGGCCTTCAGTTCAATTTCACCTAAACAAGACGCAATTCAGCGCCTTCATTATTCTTTTATGCCAATGGAGACTGCATTTTTTCTGTAGCATCGATAAACAGACGAAGAGTAGAAGAAACAGTAGATACATCGACGAGACCATCTTCACTATCTTTCACCTTATCAAGCTGCATAAGAATGTATTCATCATACCCATGCAACTGTAACTGTCCGGCACAAATCTTACCTTTCAACGTCATAATTTGTTGATGCAGTACTTCCCGATCCATGCAGATCACTCCTTAATATAGAAGATTATATCTGCTATTCTTTCCAATTATGCTTTAAATAAACAAAACACCGAGGGAAGATCCCTCGGTGCTTGAAGAAATTAATCTACTAGCGGATTCAGACTTTCGTTTCCTGTCATATTCTTTATCATTTCTACCATTAAGGAAATCTCTTCTTCGATGTCCTTTACGCTTACGGTTTCTACAGGAGAATGCATATAACGGAGTGGAAGAGAAACGAGGCTGACTGGAACGCCTTTGCCAGTAAGTCTCATCTTATCGGCATCTGTCCCTGTCATTCTAGGTGTTAACTCATACTGCACGTCCATCTCAAGAGATTTCGCTGTGCTTTCAAGGAGCTTGTTAATCTTCCGGTTGATCGGAGCTCCTTTTGCCAGTACAGGTCCCCCATCTAAGCGGACGTCTCCATGTTTATTCTTGTTGACCCCTGGATAATCGGTAGCAAATGTCACATCACAGGCAATCGCCATCGTTGGTTCAATACCAGCTGCGGCGAAGTAAGCTCCCCCCATGTTGGTCTCTTCATTAACGGTGCTTGCCGCATAGACCCCCACTTGAATACTCTCTTTAGAAAGCCTTCTTAATACTTCCCCTACGATGAATTGTCCGGTACGGTTATCAAGACCGCGTCCAGCTATGTATCGATCCATCAGCAGTTCCGGCTCTCTTTTATAAACAGCAAGATCACCAATTTGAACAAACTGCTCCATCTCTTCTTTCGATTGGGCTCCACAGTCAATAAAAAGATCATCTAAACCAAAGTCACCTTTCAACCCACCATGGTGTTGAGCGTTCACTCCAATGACCCCTGACAATTCTTTGGCATAGCCAAGAATTTGAACCTTCATTCCTACGGCAGCTTTCGGGTTGATGCCCCCCATTTTGTCAAAATGAAGATAGCCTTGATCATCAATACGGTTGATGACGAGCGCAATTTCATCACAGTGTCCAGCTAACAGAATTTTGAATTCCGCATCAGGATTCAATACAGCGATGGCATTCCCGGCATGATCGGTTTTGATTTCGTCAGCAAACGGACGCATTTCTTTGATCCATCTTTTCTGTATCTCCATTTCCATGCTGGATGGAGAAGGTGTGTTTAGCAATTCCATTAAGAAATTCAATCGTTCTTTTTCCATAATCATCCCCCTTTTCTTTTATCATACCAAAAAAGGGGGATTCCATTATAATTAGACGCTTATTCTGATCCTAATGAGGGAACATGGTCTTGTACGGAATTTTTAGAGGAGGAATTGGAATGAACTTAGAAAACTGGTTTAACAAAGGAATGACAGCACAGACATACGTCGATCATATGCAAAAACACCAAAAAGACTTCATTTATATATATGAAAACTTCCCTGTCCCCGTTGAAGATCACCCCCTATTCGAAAAAGTCCAAAATAAGAAATTACGCGCGATTGTTCTTACAGAGGACTGGTGTGGAGATGCGATGCTGAACTTGCCGATTTTCTTAAAAATTGCAGAGCATGGACATATCCCTGTTCATTTCCTTTTGCGTGATGAGAATTTAGAGCTGATGGATCAATATTTGACCAACGGTCGATCAAGATCCATCCCTAAAATCATTTTTATCGACACGAAAGGAAATGAAGTGGGAACTTGGGGACCCCGTACTCCTGAAATCCAAGCATTTATAGATGATTCATTAGCGAACCTCCCTAATCATAATGCTGAGGATTTTAACGAAAAACGGAAGGAAATGCTGACATTCATTACAAAAGCCTATCGTGATAATCGGGACTTCTGGTCTTGTGTCTATAAAGATTTGAAAGAAAAAATTTCATAAGCCCTTTTCCAAGAGGATTTCCTTAGTATTAAGGAAGTCCTTTTATGTTTGAAGAAAGACAGGAATAGCCATACTGAGGATAAAAAAGGGGCGTATGGCATGCAATCCTTAATCCGCCTTTACTTCCAAATGCCGCTGTTTTTGCGGTTATTGACTACTGTACTGTTTACCATGTCGTTATTCGGATTGATCATCCATATCATAGAACCGCAAAACTTTCCTACTTTTTTTGATGGTCTCTGGTGGGCCTTTGTGACAGGTGCCACTGTTGGTTATGGTGATTATGTACCGTTAAGTGCTACGGGAAAAATTATTGCGATCCTTCTCATTCTATCAGGTGGAGGCCTCGTGACTTTCTATATGGCCACTCTCTCAGCATCTACAGTTAAACACGAAACGGACTTATCAGAAGGAAAAGTGCCCTATAAAGGGAGTGATCACTTAATCCTTGTAGGTTGGAATGAACGGACTCGCCACTTGCTGGACATGTTGGAAGAACAAAACCTGCAAGAAAGAATTGTTCTGATTGACCGTACAATGAACCAGTTTTATCAGCGTTTATCCAGTGTGCACTTCATTAACGGAAGTGCCACAAACGAAGAAACGCTTGTACATGCCAATGTAAGTGAAGCAAGAATGGCGATCATCACCGCTGATCCATCCATGGAAGAAGAACAATCCGATCAGACGGTCATTCATCAAATTGTCGCGCTGAAAGGGCACCATCCAGGATTGTTTATCATCGCAGAAGTACTAACCGAAAAGCAAAAAATCAATGCAGAACGGGCAGGAGCCAACACCATCATTCGTTCTAATGACTTTATGAGCAGCCTGTTTTACCAGGAGCTCTATCGGAACGACCCCGTCAAACCATTTGAACTTCTTCTTGACTTGTTGACTGAACGACAATTTCATGAAGAAACAATTAGTGGTGAACTTATTGGAAAGCCTATGCTCAAAGCTTTTGAACATTATCTGAAAGAACATTATCAAATTATCGGCATAAAAAAAGGCGAAGATCTCTCCTTCGACCTTCACCCTGATATCGTATTGGAAGAAGGGGATGTACTTGTCGTTTTTTCACCCCTTCGAAAGTAAAACCTGTTCAACCTGGGCAAGCAACTCTCTTCCCTTGTTGACGTGCTCTTCAGGAAAAGACGCGTCTTTATCCACCGGCTCCTGGAACTGATCAAATATCGCTCGGAAGTTCCCTTCCTTGACGTTGTCATCAAGACCTGGATTATATTTATGAGATAGCAGAAACGGTTCTTTCATCTCAATCATGGCATAATCGCCAGGTGCATCTAAAGAACCTGAGGTTACGACGAATGGAAGACGAATAAACTGATAACCTACATGATCGTCTATTTTATAGTCAAAATATCCATGCTCATAATCCCAGTTATCGGATAGTTTAAAGCCAAGAGCCTTTAATTCACTCTCCACATCATTGTATGTGTAGACTTGCCCTGTAATTGGTGAAGATAATGGAATCACTGTCATCACTCCTTTATTCCTTACTATGCCCAAACAAAAAAAGCGCAGGTCATCCATTTTCTGGAGGACCTGCGCTTTTCTTTTTATTTCAAACGGTTTTCAAGTTCTTCTTTTTCTTTTTCAAATCCTGGCTTACCAAGTAGCGCAAACATGTTGACTTTGTATGCCTCTACACCCGGCTGGTCGAATGGATTCACACCCAATAGATAACCACTGATCGCACATGCTTTTTCGAAGAAGTACACAAGGTAACCAAACGTATAAGCATCGCGTTTCGGCAGGTGCAAGATCAAGTTCGGCACATCCCCGTCCGTGTGTGCAAGCATTGTCCCAAGGTAAGCTTTTTCATTCACCTCGTCAACGGTAGCTCCTGCGAGATAATTGAGGCCGTCCAAGTTCTGACTGTCTTCCTCGATCGTAATGTCTGAAGATGGCGTTTCTACATTCAAAACCGTTTCAAACAAGTCACGACGCCCCTCCTGTACATATTGTCCAAGAGAGTGCAAGTCTGTGGAGAAGTTTGCAGAGGCAGGGAAAATTCCTTTTTGGTCCTTCCCTTCACTTTCTCCAAACAATTGCTTCCACCACTCAGCGAAATATTGAAGGGATGGCTCATAGTTCACAAGCATTTCAATCGTTTTTCCTTTGTTATAAAGGACGTTCCTCACGGCCGCATACTGATACGCAGGGTTTTCGGATAGCTTATCCGTGCTCAACTCACTTTGAGCAGCCTGAGCACCTTTCATCATTTGATCAATGTCGATTCCGCTTGCAGCAATCGGGAGAAGTCCAACGGCAGTCAAAACAGAGTAACGCCCGCCGACATCATCAGGTACGACGAAGGATTCGTAGCCTTGTTCACTCGCAAGTGTCTTCAAGGCTCCTTTTTCTTTGTCTGTTGTTGCATAGATGCGTTTACGTGCTTCTTCTACGCCATACTTCTCTTCAAGGAACTTACGGAAGATACGGAAAGCAATGGCCGGTTCTGTCGTCGTTCCACTCTTAGAGATGACGTTCACGGAAACATCTTTGTCTTTAAGTACATCAAAAAGTTCATTCATATATGGTGCACTGATGCTGTTACCAACGAAGAAAACTTGAGGAGTTTTTCTGTCATCAGAAGATAACTCATTGTAAAAACTGTGATTCAACATTTCAAGTGCAGCACGCGCCCCTAAGTAGGATCCTCCGATTCCGATGACTAGTAAAACATCAGAATCTGATTTGATCTTTTCAGCGGATTTTTTGATACGCGCGAATTCTTCTTTATCGTAATCCTCAGGTAAATCCAACCATCCTAAGAAGTCATTTCCTGCTCCTGATTTCTCGTGCAGGGATTTATGTGCAAGAGATACAGCTCCTTGCATATATTCTAGTTCATGCTCACCAAAGAAAGGCAAAGCTTTTTCGTAATCAAAACGAACATGTGTCATTGATGACCCTCCAAATCGTCATTTTTTGCTTGACCAATTTCACTTTATCGAAACCTTACCTTCAAATCAAGCAATCGCCAAATTGTAAACGGATACATTGAAAACTTTCATGAATATGAAAAATTTTGGAATATCACTCACTCCTGAACTCCTACTTTATTCAACTATAGCTCTTTATTCTTAATGACTCAGTTTCGAGATGTTTCCGTGGTTCGTTGCCGTGTTGAGCGTCAGGGGTGGCTGGGAAGCTACTCGCTTTCCTGTGGGGATGACGGCAAGCCTCCTCGAGCTTCGCTCTGTGGGGTCTCGCCAGCCAATCCATTCCCACGGGAGTCTCGCAGCTTCCCAACCACCCCATTCGATGTATGTGAGAAACGAACCCCTATACCCAAAGTGGGGAACGTCTTCCACCCCAACCCAAAATAAAGTGCTCTGTCAGGCCTTTGGCGCTGAGAATCACCACTAAAGAGGGCTTTATATGATTCACTTTGCTTAAGTATACTAGAGGAGTTGCCGAGAAGTGGTTTCGAGAAACTGATATAGCCTAGGGGCGGAGGGGAATGGCGAGACTCCTATCTTAAGTGTGGAGGCGCCTCAATCAGCGGCGTATGGACTGGACTGAGCTGGCGGAGATAAAGGAAACCCGAAGAAAGAAGTGATTCGATGTTGACTTATCGTACAGAAGAGAGGGAAGTCTCACTAGCCGCTAGGCGCCGGAACCGACCGCGCTCCCGAGGAAAGCGGGTCATTCCCCGCAGCCCCAACCACTAAACAAAAGTCTCGAAACTGAGTCTTCCACTATCCTGCCATTTAGTTTAATAATTGTATAAAAAAATCGGAGGGAAAGCCCCTCCGATTTGCTTGTATTTTATTTGGACATCTCCAAGATTTTTTGAACGTCTTCTTCATGCAATTGATTGAAGTTTCCGAATGGTCCTCGCTTCATAGCACGGTCGACGATGACATCGAATTTGTCGTCGCCAATATCGTAATCAGCGAGTGTTTCTGGAGCGCCGATCGAACTCCAGAAAGAACGTAGAGCCTTGATGCCCTCTTCTGCGACTTCTTTATCCCCTTTCCCTTCTGGATTGACACCAAACACTTTTGTAGCCATACGAGCAAAGCGTTGTTCGTTGACTTCCATGTTATGTTTCATCCAGTTGGGGAATAGGATTGCGAGTCCGCCTGCGTGTGGAATGTCATAAACAGCAGATACTGCGTGTTCGATATTGTGGCTGGCCCAATCCCCTCGATATCCCATTTGAAGCATGCCGTTAAGTGCAACGGTCCCGGCATACAAAATGGTTTCTCTATGCTCTAGTGACTCCAGGTTTTCAAGAAGTTTAGGAGCTGTTTCGATGACAGCTCTCAATACACCTTCCACCATCTCATCTTGCACAGGGGACTGTGTTGGATTATGGAAGTATTGTTCAAACAAGTGTGTCATCATATCAACAATTCCATAAATCGTTTGATCTTCCGGAACACTAACGGTGTAAGCAGGATCAAGAATAGAGAAAGTCGGGTTTGTAAGAGGAGCTGCTCCCCATCCATATTTCTCATTCGTTTCCCAATTGGTTATAACGGCACCTGCATTCATTTCGGATCCTGTAGCTGCAAGGGTCAATACCGTTCCGAATGGAAGAGCTGATTCTGGCTTCGCTTTTCTCGTAACGAGATCCCATGGAGCTCCATCGTATTTTGCTCCAGCTGCAATGGTTTTCGTACAATCAATGACACTTCCTCCCCCTACAGCAAGAAGGAAATCAATGTTTTCTTCTTTACAAATCTGAACTCCTTTTTCGACAGTCGTCAGTTTCGGATTGGGTTCTACACCTGATAGTTCCTGGACTTCAACACCAGCTTCGTTCAACTGACTCATCACTTGGTCATAAACACCATTCTTCTTTATACTTCCTCCACCATAAATTACAAGCACTTTTTTAGTAGCGGCCGGTAACTGGGAAGGTAATTGACTAATTTGGTCTTTACCAAAAATTAATTTCGTTGGATTATGAAAAGTAAAAGCATCCATAATGGAATTCCCCTTTCTAAACTGAGCGTACGATGATATTATCCCCGAATTCCGAGGTATTCTCAAAAGATATGCAATTCGTATAATATTTTTCCCTGTGTTTAAGCTAATAAAGAATAAAGAAAAGGAGGTGTTTTGAATGAATTGGTTGAATCGTGTGGCCCTTCTTCTAGTCATTGTCGGAGCCATTAACTGGGG
The DNA here is from genome assembly GCF_009856415.1 of Halobacillus litoralis. Classification (GTDB taxonomy): domain Bacteria; phylum Bacillota; class Bacilli; order Bacillales; family Halobacillaceae; genus Halobacillus; species Halobacillus litoralis_C. The sequence continues at coordinate 32,557 of NZ_WMEZ01000002.1, forward strand.
GTTGATTGGTTTATTTCAATACGATCTTGTCGCTGGGCTTTTCGGAGGTGGTGAACAAGGAGCATGGCTGGCACGGGTAATCTATACACTTGTCGGTATTAGCGGACTTATCGTCATATCTCTTTATTTTTCACCGGTAGCTGAGCATGAGAAATCCCCCGAAGCTGATCCGGCGGAATAAAAATTGCAAACTGAATCCCCATAAAAAAAAGGACCTGTTCCGTGGAACAGGTCCTTTTCACATCTTTCTTATTTACGGAATTTCTCACGGTCGTCGGATTGTTTGATCCAATCTTCCAGCTTGTCTTTCAGCGTGTTGAAACCAGCTGTGGACTCTTCCTGTTGTTTCGGTGCTGCTTGCTTACGAGGACGACGTGTTGCTGCTTTTGGAGCTTCTTGCGTCGCACGGATAGAAAGAGAATACTTATTGCTCTTTTCATCGATGTTCAAGATTTTAACTTGTACCTCGTCACCTTCAGAAAGGTGCTCATTGATATCCTTCACGTATCCGTGAGTGACTTCTGAAATGTGAACAAGACCTTGAACCTTCTCATCTAGAGCAACGAACGCACCATATGGCTGAATTCCTGTAACTTTACCTTCTAAAACTTGACCTTCTTGAAACTTATCTGACATGCTATACAACTCCTGATTTAATTATTATTCGCTTCTTTTCACGCAATAAATGATTTTACCATAAAAGAGACCATTTAGCAAAGTAATCTTAAACTTCTTAAAACGTTTGAAATTCCCCCTCCCATAAAGTGGTATAATATAGGAAAGAACAGAGGAGGTATGTTTATGTCCACTGGTAACAACATTCGAAAATACCGTGAGTTGAAAAACTTCACAAAGGAAGATCTGGCTATGAAGGCGAGAATAGGGATCCATACTCTCGAAAGTTATGAAACTGACGAACGCACTCCTGAATTAGATACCATCCTGAAAATTTCAACTGTCCTTGATATCCCTGCCTCTGAATTACTGGAAAACCATGAGGAAAACTCATCAGAAATTGATGAAGAATTACAAACCCTCATACAGGAAATTGGCGTAAAACGTTCAAAACTCCTACTAAAGAAAGCCCGTGACTTCTCAGAACAGGACGTCCTACGCGCAATGAATCTCCTCTATGATTTAAATCAACAAAAAAATTAAAAAAATAGGTTTATAAACTATGAAAGATGGTTATATTAAGTAACGTAAGACTTTCTCGTATTCCCCCTGTGTAAGCAGAGCGAACGTTCGCTTTGCTTTTTTTTTGCTTTTTTTTATAAATACCCCCTATACATAACGAACCTTTTCTATTCGCGAGCGCCTTACACTCAAACAACATATTTTCATTCAACCGTCTGATTCGGGTAAGATAGATAACAAAATGGAGTATTGGAGGAAAACGCGATGGAACGTTTTGAAGAAGTCGTTTCAAGAAAAGGAACAAGGTCCGTCAAATGGGATATGGCGGAAGATCTTTATCAGGATAAAGAAGTACTGCCGATGTGGGTGGCTGATATGGACTTCAAAACTCCAACAGCTGTAACGAATGCTATACAAGAAAGAGCAGAACATGGAATCTTCGGATACACGATGCCTGATGCCAAAGTTAAAAAAAGCATCACACAATGGCTTGAAAAACGCCATCAATGGAAAATAGACCCAGAGTGGATCACTTATAGCCCTGGAGTTATTCCATCCTTGCATATGATTATACAATCACTGACAGAAATTGGAGATCATATCATTATACAGACTCCTGTCTACCCTCCCTTTTACAGTGTCATTAAAGATCATGGAAGGCATGTAGTGAAAAATCCTCTTCAATTGAACGAAGAGCAATATGAAATTGATTTCGCTGATTTTGAAAAGAAGATCAAAGACCATAGCGTCTCCATGTTCATTCTCTGCAACCCTCACAATCCAGTAGGGCGTGTTTGGAAAAAAGAAGAACTGCAAAAGATGATGGATATCTGCTTAAAGCATGATGTCAAAGTAGTAGCAGATGAGATTCATGCAGATTTGGTCTATCAAGGAAACCATCACATTCCTGCAGCGAGCTTGTCAGAAGAAGCTTCCAAGCAAACCATCACCTGCTTATCACCAACAAAGACATTCAACTTAGCAGGGCTTCAGGCTTCCTACGTCGTCATACCTGATGAATCAGCCAAGAAAAAAGTCGACCGTCACTTTAAAAACCAAGGAATGTTGATGCTGAATACATTAGGACTGACAGCCATGGAAGCGGCCTATGACCAAGGTGAAGAATGGTTAAATGAATTAATGAATGTTCTGGAAAATCATCGCGATTATGTCACCGATCGATTTCATAACGAAACATCTTCCATCCGCGTTTTTCCAGCAGAAGGCACTTATCTTCTTTGGTTGGACTGTAGAGAACTGAAGATGGATCAGGCAGAGTTGAAGCGATTCATGCAAAAGGAAGCAAAAGTAGGCTTGAACGATGGGGCTTCCTTCGGTGAAGAGGGGGAAGGATTCATGCGGCTGAACATAGCCGCCCCGAAATCAATCATCGAAGACGGCCTCACCCGTATCATCGGCGCTGTAAAGGCGCGAGAACAATAAAAAAGTCTCCCTCTTGGGGAGACTTTTTTAATTTCCTTCCTGCTTCTTATCCGGCTCTGTAGGATCACTGGTTTCGTCTTCATCCGCTTTTAGAGTAATTTTTCCGCAAGCGATACGTTCTCCTGAATCTCCTGCCGGCTGCGTCATCCCGTCATCCTGACCGCTATGAATCACGATGGAAGTCCCCTCATCTCGAAGTAAAGACTTCTGCCCTTCTTTCAGCTTGGCTTCAGGCAGCATTAGTTTAGTGTCCACCATACCACTTTGGTCTGCTTCTACATTCGGCATGTCTCCGACGTGAGCTCCCTTCGGATTCATCAAACCATGGTCTTTCGAAAGGGGGTTAAAGTGATTTCCGGCACTTTTAAAATCAGGGGCCTCACATTTCGGAAACTCATGAATATGGACAGCATGCATGCCCGGCTCAAGTCCTTCTACTTTTAATTGGACTTCTACTCCCTCCGACTGCTCTGTCAGGGTTGCTGTACCAATTTTATCGTTGTCGGCATTATAGATCGATGTATTCAAAGGAGAACGTTCTTCCCCCGAACACCCAGCAAGAATGAACACAAATGCTATCGATAAACCGATTAAGACTCTCATATAAATCCTCCGTTCCATGAAATACTCCATGGATAGTATCTCCATCGATTTATAAAAATATAACAAAAGCCACGTCAGGCTCAGGCCCTAACGCGGCTTTTCATTCTTTTCATTAGCATGATTGTCTATTTTATAGGCTTGGTCTACTTTCTGCTCTTCCTTCTGGGAATTTTTTATGAACCAAATCATTGTGATTGCGGCAAATACGATAAAAAGCATTAGCATGACGATTGCAGGAATATACTCTGATTTATCTTGAGGAAAATAAAGAAATTCCATCATAGGGCAACACATCCTTCTATAAAGAATTATATCAAACTTCACCCTCTTCCATGAAGAGCTTCACGATATCTTCACAATTTCAATTTTTTGTTACAATAGAGAGAGCACGCGAAGAGGAGTGAAGGTATGTCAGAATTTCCAAATGGTTCGATCGTGAAAGCCCATTATAAAACGGGTATTTATATTGGTGAGGTCGTCGAAGACCGCAACCGCTTTTATTTGGTAAAAGTCCTAGCCGTCGATAAACACCCGATGCAAGGGGATCTTCATAACCCCGGCAAAACAGAAGAAGTCTTTTTCCATCAGCGGAAAGCTTTAAGCTACAATGAAAAAGCGAATGTACAAAAAGAAGCCGTTAAGCCTTTTGAAGGAGAGATCCCTTCATATGAAGATTCTTTGAAGGAAGCGGTGGATGCTCTTAAAACGAAGCTTGTGAGAAGAGAGACGGACTTCAACCAGAGTGCGAAGAAGCAGCTGGATGATTTAGAGAAGCAGTACTTCGGTTAAATGGGAGGATGACAGCGCTTTTTTTCGTATTTGTTTTCTATTCAAGGGTATGGTAATTTTATATAGTCAAAAGTAATGGAGGAGGTCATATCCATGACAACACATATTGGAGCGAAACCCGGAGACATTGCAGACAAGATCCTTCTTCCTGGTGATCCGCTACGAGCGAAATACATTGCAGAAAACTTTTTAGAAGATGCGACATGCTATAACGAAGTACGAGGCATGTACGGTTATACAGGTACTTATAAAGGTGAAAGAATTTCCGTCCAAGGAACAGGCATGGGCGTGCCATCCATTTCCATCTATATCAATGAATTGATGGAAAGCTACGGTGTCCAAAAGCTGATCCGCGTCGGTTCTTGCGGTGCATTGCAAAGCGACGTTAAAGTGCGTGACGTCATCCTTGCCTCTACGTCCACAACGGATTCACAAATGAACCGTATGGTCTTCGGTGGCATTGACTTTGCACCGACCGCTGATTTCAATCTTTTGAAAAATGCGTATGATGCGGGTATTGATAAAGGCTTGAAGCTGAAAGTCGGAAACGTATTTACCAGCGACAGCTTTTACCGTGATCAAGCCATGGATCTTTTCAACCTGCTCGCTAAGTACAACGTGCTGGCAGTTGAAATGGAAACAACAGCGCTGTACACGCTGGCAGCGAAATACAATCGTCAGGCTCTATCCGTTCTTACAGTAAGTGACCATATCCTGACAGGTGAAGAAACGACGGCGGAAGAACGCCAAACGACATTCAATGAAATGATTCAAGTCGCTCTAGAAGCCGCCATTCAAGATTAATGAGCAAGCACCCCTACAGATTGTAGTGGGTGCTTTTATTTTGGTCCCACTCCCTCTATATCTTTGATATGGACAACATAGATCCGGTCACCAATACTAATAAAAACTTCCTCATCCCACACTCTTTCCATTTTGCCATAGTAAACACCATCCACCGTTTGGACGATAAGGAAAGTCCCCAGGTTCTTTTTTACCATGTTTCGGGTGGCACGCCTGCGTGACGAGGAACGAATTTTCCGCCACAACGACGCTAGTTGGAACATCTCCCATCCTCCTCGCTCATAAACCTCCCTATATGTTATACGTCTGTCATATACGGGGTGCGAGGTCTGGACCTATAAACATAAAAAAACCTCCCAGATCCGGGAGGTTTTTAAACTATTTCACAATATACTGGGCTAAAGTTTTGGACATGACCCCAGTCGGGCCTTTAGGCCCCAAATCGTGAGCACCTTCAGCTATGGATGTACCAGCGATATCCAAATGAACCCACGGTACTTTTTCAACGAAGGCACCGACAAACGCTCCACCCATGATGGGATGGGCTTTTCTCGTTGGCGAGTTATTCAAATCAGCAATCGCGCTTTTTCTCACCTGCGCTCTATAATCATCATTGTAAGGTAACAGCCAAATAGGCTCTCCTACAGATTTCCCTGCATCCTCAACATCTTTATACAAACGCTCATCATTCGTCATAGCACCTGTCATCCAAGATCCTAGTGCCGTTACGACGCCTCCAGTTAACGTAGCGACATCAATCACTCGATCCGCACCCTGACTTTGAGCATAGGTGACCCCATCGGCAAGGGCAAGACGGCCTTCTGCATCTGTATTCAACACTTCAATTGTTAGGCCACTCATAGACGTAATCACATCATCCGGCTTGAAGGCATCGCCTGAAATCATGTTGTCGGACGATGGAATGACAGCGATGACGTTCTTTTTCGGCTTCAATTGACCAATGGTTTCCATAGCGCCGAGAACAGCTGCTGCTCCTCCCATATCTCCCTTCATACCTGGCATACCGGTTTTCGGTTTAATGGAATAGCCACCTGTGTCATAGGTAATTCCTTTTCCAACAAGGGCTGTAACATCTTTCCATTCTTCTAGTCCCTGATATTTAAGCACAATCATTTTGGGTGGTTCTACAGAGCCTTGATTGACAGCCAGTAAAGCTCCCATTCCCAACTCTTCCATATCTTCTTTCTCTAGAATGCTCAACTCGAACTGATAGTCTTCCGCCATCGTTGTAGCGAACTCAGCCATCTCAGAAGCAGTCAAAATGTTCGCAGGCAGATGAACCAAATACCTTGCCGTATTCACCCCATCAGCAAAGGCTTGACCTCTATATAAAGCTTCAAGTACTACCTTTTCCTCTTGCTCCGTCCAAACGTTGAGTTCATTGATGTCGACTGGTTCTTTTTGATTGGTTTTAAAAGAAGGGAGACGATACGTCGATGTCAGCATAGCTTCTGAAAGAAGAGCGGAGTATCGTTCTACGTTTCCCCCTTCAGGAATAAGACTTTCTAGCAAAATAGTCACAGACGACACTTTGTCTTTGATTAAGCTTTGAAATACACGACCAAATGTCTTGCGATACTTGTTTTCATCGAATTTCTGTGATGATCCTAGACCAATCACATAGATGTTCTTCAAATCACTTTCATTCATTTCATTCATGACTAAAACCTTATCCAGTTTTTTGCTTTCCGTAGACAAATGCCCAGCTTCTATGTACGCTTCAAGATCGACTCCACATGAATTTTTCACCTTGTCGATGGTAGGCTTGTTCACTTCATTTTCTTCAAAAAGACCCACGAGTAACGATCCCGTATCTTTCCATTCATTTGTTACAGTATACATATTGATACACCTCCATACCCAAGTATACACAAATTCACTATGATTTCCTTGCGAAAAAGATTCGTTCTTTGATCTTAACTTAACATGAATATAACTATCTCGCTCCATGAATCATATGGTATAATGACTTTGCTCCATCACCCTATGAACGCTACAAAAAAGCATGCCATGATCCTATGGATGCACTTTATCCTGCACACCTATTCTATATTGTATGAATGAACAACTACATAGATTGCCATTTCTATTCCCCGGAAGATCAGAAAGGATGTCATCATGCTATTAGATTTAGTTCAAAACTTCCCCCTTTGGGCGTCGATCGCTGCTATCCTTTTCGCCCAAGTAATTAAGATCCCGATTCAATTCATTGCTTCCAGACAATTGAATACAAGTCTCGCCTTCAGTACAGGCGGCATGCCCAGCAGTCACTCAGCAGCTGTTACTGCCCTCGCCACAGGGGTGGGAATTGAACAAGGATTCGGTTCATCTGTTTTTGCTATTGCTTGTGTGTTCAGTATCATCGTCATGTTTGACAGCACCGGAGTAAGGCGTCAGACCGGCGAACAAGCCATTATGTTGAACATCTTACTAAACGATTTTAACCGGTTTGTAAGTGAAGCCAAGAGCTGGCAGCAAAAAGAAGGCTATCAAAAGAAAGAAGAACTAAAAGAACTTTTGGGTCACCAGCCAATTGAAGTATTCTTCGGAGGACTGACAGGCATTCTGCTCACCTTCCTTCTTCATTCTTTGATCTATTAAATAATAAAAAATCTCTTCCGACTTATTTTCGCGGAAGAGATTTTTTATTGGCTCATTTGTGAGCGGAACACCTGCAACGATTCATCCTCATTCAATTTCTTCAAATCTTCTTCAGACAGTTGACCGTTCCCCTCTTCCACCACATAAACATCGAGCGTCTGCTTTCCCCACTGATCGTAAACATCATTCACGGTTGGAAAATAGAGGTCGAGCTTATTCCCTTTGATGGCCCCACCAATATCAGCGACCACTCCATATCCGTACCCAGGAATAAACAGCACAGTCCCTAACGGAAACATTTCTAAATCGGCAGCAATGGTAGAATATAAATCGCGCTTTACGTTTACACCTGAATAGGTAATTCCGTATCCGGGATGCTCCGGCGTTTTGCCTGTGGATTCATACCCCGCCGTATAACCTGTCGCTACTACTTCATGGCTCGGGTATTGAGTGAGGTCAATCGTGTCTTCCAACAGTTCCACCGCTTCGATGACCGCACTGGATACATGGGTCTGTGGAGCGTTTTTAATTTTTAAGCTTTTCTCAGAAAGCTCCCGTTCTTTTTGAAGGAGAGCCTCCCCCTCCAGAGATTCTCCTTTGAATTTAGACGATATCCATTCGTCAAAGTCTGAAAACGATAGGTTTGTTACATTCGTAAAAGTACTATAAAGAGCAAAGCTGAACAGGAGAATAAAAAAGATAGACTTCGTCCGCTTGTTCATGAAATCACCTCTAGGTGTAATCATGTCCAAGCTCCATTTTTTTATTCAAACGAGTCTTCATCCTTTTATTCAACCAAAATAAAAAAACGGCTGACAGCACATTGTGCCGTTAACCGTTCTGCTTTAAAACATTTGGTATCCACTTTTCCGTAATTTCTTAATTATGATGCCAGCGACTATGGTACCGACGAATCCACTCGCTAATATGACGATATCCACAAGCTTCAGGTTGATTACTTGTTCAAAAACTGTAGGGAAGGCGGACCCTGGAGACGAAAAGTAGTTTGTCATTGGAAAGTCATCAACGATGAATAGCACGATGACCGGATAAACAAAAGCCATCAACCACGAAGAACGTAAAATCATATTCAATAAGAAAGAAATTCCGAAGAATAGCACAAAAAATAACAACATTGACACGATGAACTGCACGATATTCACTAACGTTTCCCCCTATGTATGTTCAACGAAACACAAACGAATCCAAATCTCATTTTATAACGGTTACATTAAAAGCGCAAGAGCTCTCCCATATCGATGCAAATGCTTATTAACCAAACTGGCAGGATTGTGGAAGATTTGATTTCGAGACTTTTGTGGTGGTTTAGGGGCTGCGGAACAAAGTGCTTGGTGAGACCCCACAGGACGCAGTCCGAGGAGGCTCACCGCGCTCCCGCGGAAAGCGAGCTATTCCACGCAGCCCCATCCACACAACAAACATCTCGAAACTGAGTCTTCAAGAATAGGGAGCTATTATGGAAGAGGAATGTTCAATTTCCCCAAAAGAAAAGCGAAAGCAGTAGTTCTGCTTTCGCTTTATTATAATTAATGGAAGAAGTTAAGTTTTCCTTTTTTAAGAACAAGCGGAATGCCGCCTAATTTTAGAAGGTAGCGGTTATCGATAACTTTCTTCATCGCTGTCGCTGACCATCCGAACAATTTCTTATCATCAAAGACTACACCTATCGCATCATTATGCCCAAGGGAAGCTACGGTCCCTTTCAAGTCTGGTTCAAATGGCTCAAGGTGATCTTCGCCTCTGATCAGACGAGTAAGGTTCGCTGCTGTTTGTTCAGCTTGCTGAATGGCAATCTGTGCTGTTGGAGGATAAGGACGTCCAGTTTCCTCGTTCATGATCAGAGCACAGTCCCCTACAATGAAGACATCGTCATAACCCTCTGGACGCAAGTCATCTCCGACTGGGATACGTCCGCGGTTTGCTACAAATCCGGCATTTTCAACAAGGGAGTTTCCGCGTACACCAGCAGCCCAAACCACCGTGTTGGTCTCAATTTCCTCACGCTGCTCGTCTTTTTCGAAAACGAGCTTGTTCTCAGTAACTTCTTTGATCATCGCTCCGATTTTGAATTCAACGCCTCTTGCTTCTAAGGAGTTCATCGCGTACTCCACAAGTTCTGGATCGAATCCTGGAAGTGCCGTTGGAGCAGCTTCCACGTTGATGATACGTACATTTTCACGTGGGATGTCGTATTCTTTGCAAAGTTCCGGTACACGGTTAGCGAGTTCACCTACGAACTCGATGCCTGTAAATCCGGCGCCACCTACGACAATGTTCAAACGTTCTTGCTTTTTCTCCGCTTCATTATTATATTTTGCGAAGTTATATTCAATGTGCTGACGAATCAAACGCGCACTATTGATGCTGTTAATGGTAAAGGCGTTCTCTTTTAATCCGGAAATCCCGAATGTAGCTGCCTCGAAACCAAGTCCGATGACGAGGTAATCGTAGGAAAGCTCACCGTTTTCGAGCATTACTTTCTTATCTCCAGGCTTGATCTCTGTCACGGTATCTTGTACAAAATTCACTTTACTCGTATTGATGACATCACTAATTTGGATGCGTGTGCGGTCATGGTGTAAGGTACCCGCAGCATTTTCATGCAACCAAGTCGTTTGGTAATGGTAACTATGCTTATTGACCAGTGTCACGTTTGCATCATTTGCACCTAGGCTCTTCTGTAGTTTCACTGCTGTCATGATCCCGCCATAACCGGCACCGAGAATCACAATGTTAGGGTTTCTCATGATTTAATCACTTCCATCTCGTAATAATGATCCGTTGACTAATGCTTGTGACTACTTTCACACAAGAAAACATGAAAAAAACCTGAGTCGGTTTCAGGTGAAATTGTCACAAATTTTTACTATATTATCTGTTTTCATCTTAGACCTTTTTCTAACCATTTTCAACCCTTAAGCCCTTTATCGGAATTATTGATCAATTACCCTTTTGTAAAGGTTTACATACCCCCATTGTTCCCATCAGATTTTTTTTTATGATAGAATGTATTTTAGTGAAATTTTCATCAGGAGGTTTATTATGAGTGAAAAAATATACGATATAACGGTTATCGGCGGTGGGCCAGTCGGTTTATTCACAGCATTCTATGGCGGGATGCGTGAAGCTAGTGTAAACATTATTGAAAGTCTTCCCCATCTGGGAGGCCAGCTTACAGCCCTCTACCCTGAAAAATACATTTTTGACGTTGCCGGATTTCCGAAAGTCCGAGCACAAGAACTTGTTGACAATTTAGAAGAACAAGCGATGATGTTCAATCCCACAATTTCTTTGAATCAGGAAGTGGTTTCCGTAGAAAGAATGGATGATGAAACCATTAAACTGACCACAGATAAAGACGTGCATTATACAAAGACCATTATTATCACAGCAGGAAATGGAGCCTTCCAACCAAGGAAGCTGAAAATTGACGATACGGAACGTTTTGAAGAAACAAACCTCCACTATCACGTCAGTAACATGGACAAATTCCGTGACAAAAAAGTCATGATTGCTGGTGGCGGAGACTCTGCTGTCGACTGGGCCCTTATGCTTGAGCCAATCGCTGAACAAGTGACACTCGTCCATAGAAGAGATAAATTCAGAGCACACGAACACAGTGTGTCACAACTTAATGAATCGAACGTTAGAATTCTAACTCCATTCACTCCTGAAAAAATGATTGGCGATGAACGCATTGAACAGGTGGAGTTAAAAGAAGTGAAAGGAGATCGAGTAGAAACGATCGACGTCGATGATGTGATTGTGAACTACGGTTTCATCTCCTCTCTTGGCCCGATTAAAAATTGGGAACTCGAGATTGAGAAGAACAGCATCGTTGTCAATTCCAAAATGGAAACCAATATCAAAGGCATTTATGCAGCGGGGGATATTTGCACCTACCCTGGTAAAGTAAAATTGATTGCTTCTGGTTTTGGTGAAGGTCCAACAGCCGTCAACAATGCGAAAGCTTATATCGATCCAGGTGCTCGTGTTCAACCTAAACACTCGACTAGTATGTTTTCATAAAAAACAAAAGGAAGAAGCCCTCTTATGTGGGCTTCTTCCTTTTTAGATTCCGAGATAAGAAAAAACCTTTCTGTAGACACAGAAAGGTTTGATATTAGCAATTTGGATCTGGGGTTCCGGCATTTGTAGCTGTTTTGAATGACGATCCACACCCACAGGATACAATCGCGTTCGGGTTATCAATGGTGAACCCGCCCCCCATCATATTCTGTTTGAAATCGATGGTCGTACCTTCAACAATAGCGGCATCTTGACGGTTAATGACAACCGGAATTCCACTAGACTCCTCTACAAGATCAAGTTCCTCATTGATATCATCTTCGAAGCCCATGGCATAAGACAATCCACTGCAGCCTCCACCTTTGACACCGAAGCGAAGACGAACATCTCCTTCTTCTTCTTTCATCATCTCTTTAATCTGGTGACTTGCGGCTTCTGTGATATTCAGAATCATACCAAGCCTCTCCTTTCTCTTCTTATCGTCAGTATACTAAATGGCAGAACTTTTTATCAAACATCCCGTATTCAGAAACAAAAGGCATCCTTAAAGGATACCTTTCCTGTCCATGGCTACACCGTCTTATAGGGTTTCGTCCAAGTGTTCATAAATCTTATCAACTAATTCGTCTGGTGTATCAGCCATAACACGATCACCTTCTACAACTGCATATAGCGTCTGGGAACATAGTCCACAGTTTCTTAAACACCCATATTCGACAACGTCAAGATCAGGGTCTTTCTCAAGCGTCTCTTTTGCTTCCTGACACCCACTGATCAAGTTATTGATACAAAATTCAATTAATGGATTCATCCGCTTCACCTCTATGTTGGATGAAACCCTATCATATCCTATATCATATCACATCGTCCGCAGAACCTGCTATGAATTTTCCTTTGGATGGATGCCATTCTTTTCTAAGGCCTTATACACTCTTTTCAATCTAGGGTCTCCCTCGCCTACAATTTCATTCCCCACGAGAACGAGAGGATAAAATAGCTCATCATCCAATAGCTGCTGGATAATGGAAGGATCGGCTCCATCCTGATTTTCTTCATGTATATCATAGTAATTGTAAGTAACCGTTGAATCGTTATACTTTCTTCCTATAGCCGCCTGCAGCCACTCATAAGTCTCCTTTGAGCCAGGTGCATTAACACAGCTTGCACATTTCACATCAGCTCCATAAACCTCTACGCGAACTCCTTGTTGATCCCCCATCCACTCTCTCCCTTATGGTGTTACGTTTTTTTCTATTTTACAAAAGATAAGAAAAAAGATAAAATGATAATAGTTCTCAATATTAATGTACAGAGACTTAGACAACCATAGATTTTTTAGTCATTTCGTTTTATAATGATACTTAAGAAAGGGGAAGATTGAACATGCATGAACAGGTTCAAGAGGTACTCAATAAACTTCGCCCATTTTTACTACGTGACGGTGGGGACGTCGAGCTTGTCGATGTTGAAGACGGGATCGTCCGCCTGCGGCTCATGGGTGCTTGCGGAAACTGCCCAAGTTCCACAATCACTTTGAAAGCAGGAATCGAAAGAGCTCTTGCACAAGAAGTACCAGGAATTTACGAAGTCGAGCAAGTATTTTAAAACACCTAACCAAAAGAGCCGCTCCATTCTTGGAGCGGCTCTTTTTTTGTAATATGCTCATCCTCATATCCAACATAAGCTCCCGATTGTGGAAAACTCAGGATCAAGATAACCGGGGTTCGTTTGCCAGATCGGGAGTTAGGGCAAACGAACCCCTGTACCAAGTTGGACTGTCTCCCCACTATCCCACCGTTCGAAGTATGAAGCGCTCTTTATCAAGCCTTTACGTACTCTGGAGCGGTTTATACGATCCGCTTCTTCAATCATAAATACTGATTATTGCGGAAGTGGTTTCGAGAATCTTCCATGGCAAAGGGGCGGAGGGGAATGGCGAGACTCCTGCGGGAAAAAAGTGCAGGGTGAGACCCCACAGGACGCAGTCCGAGGAGGCTCACCGCGCTCCCGCGGAAAGCGAGTCATTCCCCGCAGCCCCTATCCACTCAATAAAAGTCTCGAAATCGAGTCTTCCACAATCCTGCCAGATACTTCAAAAGCGATTTCATGAAATTTAAGAGTGAACAGTGCTTCAAGTCACAGGTGTGATTAATGGTTTGCCTTGAAAATGGTTAACGAGGTTATCGAGACTAAGCTTCATCATTTTATATCTCGTTTCCTTTGTAGCAGATCCGATATGTGGTAAACAGACCACTTCAGGGCATGAGAGCAATGGGTGTTCTGAGGAGATCGGCTCTTCTTCAAATACATCAAGCCCAGCCCCTGCAATCTTTTTATTTTTGATCGCCTCATACAGCGCTTCTTCATCTACCGTAGCCCCCCTGGAAGCATTGATGAAGAAGGACTCTTTTTTCATCCTATGGAAAGCATCCTTATTAAACATGTGTTTGGTTTCATCTGTTAAAGGGGTCAAACACACGACATAATCCGCTTGTTCAAGTAAAGTCTCAAAATCCGCATAGCTCGCACCAAGGATTTCTTCCGCCTCGGGTTTACGAGAACGATTATAATACAGCACATTCATACCGAAGCCTTTGGCTCTCTTTGCCACCGCTTCTCCAATCCTCCCCATCCCGACGATGCCTATTGTTTTCCCATGTATATCCGTACCGGCTAACATCAACGGAGACCAATGTTTCCACTTGTTGTCCTTTATGTATTGGCTCGCCTCAATCATTTTCCGCGCTGTGGCCATCAATAAACCAAATGTGAGATCCGCTGTTGTTTCTGTAAGCACATCAGGGGTGTTGGTAACAGAAATATTTAGACGCTTCGCTGTTTTCACATCGACATTATCATAGCCGACTGCCATATTCGCTACGATAGAAAGGTCGTTGGATTGCCTGAGAATTTGTTCATCTACATCTTCCGTCAACATGGTCATTAAACCATGGGAACATTGGGCTTGTTCAATTAAAACTTGGCGCTCTACAGGTTCTTCTTCACTTGGCCACATTTCAATATCAAGGTGTTCATTATAAGGTTTCACGACTTCATTAGGAAGACGACGGGTGATAAAAACTTTTGGTTTTGTCATGATCGAACCTCCATCCATTTTTTATTCTTTAATCATAGCAAATGATCATTGAGACTTTCCAACCTTCTACACTTTTGCACCTTCTGAGAGAAGTTTTGATATAATGAACATAACACCGCTCGTTTGTGCAATAATAAACGCGGGTATGGTACAGTGCAAGTCATGATGAGCAGGGAGGTTTTTCACTATGGCAGAAGAAAGAAAAGTATCCACTCTTGAAAAAACAGCAAGAGATTGGCTGGTGGAAAGAGGGGTCACCATTGATGACATTGCGGACCTTGTCTATTACTTACAGTCTAAATATCACGACGAATTATCCATGGACGACTGCCGCTTCAATGTGAACAAAGTATTGACCAAGCGTGAAGTTCAGAATGCAGTCATTACTGGGATTCAAATGGATCGGCTAGCAGAAAAGAAAATGCTTGAAGAGCCATTACAGTCCACCATTGAAGTAGACGAAAGCCTTTATGGAATTGATGAAATCATTGCCTTTTCCATTGTAAACGTTTACGGATCCATCGGTTTTACCAACTACGGTTATATCGATAAACAGAAACCTGGAATTTTACAAAAGTTAAATGATAAATCCTCAGGCGAATGCCACACATTCCTGGATGACATTGTCGGTGCTATTGCAGCCGCCGCATCCAGCAGACTTGCCCACACCATCGCTGGAGATGCTGAGGTTTAATAAAAAATGAATCATTAAAGCTTAAAGTAGTTCAATGAATTGTACGGCATTACCGTATCTTCCCATTGAACTGCTTTTTATTTACCTCTATTTTTCTTCAATAAAAGCCCCCAATTGTGGAAGACTCAGCTTCGAGACTTTTGCATTAGAGATTCGGGGCTGCGGGGGATGACTCGCTTTCCGCGGGAGCGCGGTGAGACTCCTGTGGGAAGTGCGTGTTAGATGAGACCCCGCAGAGCGTTAGCTCGAGGAGGCTCATCACTCGCCCACGGAAAGCGAACCTTTTCCCGGAGCCCCTAAACTCACACAAAAGTCTCGAAATCAAGTCTTCCACAATCCTGCCATATACTTTATTAAGGAACTACATATAACGGGATATGATTTTTCAGACTTCTTTTCTAATCGTATTTTTATTTTTCTGAAACCTTTATAATCGTAACTACGTACTACATGAAGAGGTAGAAAAAGGAAGGAGATACAATAGATGAAAAGTTGGAGAGGAAAGTTAGTTTGGCTGCTTCCTACGATCATCGTTCTGGTCGCGGTAAGCTTGCTGTTTTCTCATAATTATCAAAAAGTCACGGAGCCGCCGGATGAGAATTGGAGCCGCGCCCTGGATATTGGAACCACACCTGTTTTACGGACCCCAAACGTAGGCATTCACGATGGGAGCCCGTCCGTTTCTTTTCTCACCAAAGACGGAATCCAACAAAACATTTACAACGAGCAATATGAAATAAAGGAACAAAACTCATATGATATCCCTGTCGATAAATTCACCCAATTCTACATAGGTACAAACAAAGTAATTTTTGCCGATTATTATAGTATGTATGATCAGGAGACAGGGGATAAAATCACTGACGTTCAAGCTTTTTATCCTCTCGAAAACAGTGTATTTTACAGAAATGAGGATAAAATTTATAGCTTTGACGTAAATGAATCTACTAGTAAAGAGCTTTTATCATTGAAAAACCCGAAAGCCTCTGTCCATATGGCGGAGACGGATAGCGGTACTTATTTATTGACAGATCAAGTCACGTCTTCAGGGAATTTATTGACATACTACCAGGTGGATAAGAACAACATAACTCCACTAGGTGAAGCAACGTTCTCTGTCAAAGAATCTGAACAAGTCAATAATATCCAATTCACGAGCAAAAATGACAGTTATCAGTTGCTTGTTACAACGATACAAAAACAAAGCCAATCCGGCAAAATACAAAATTACTATTATTATGCAGAGGCTCCTTTTGGGGAAAACCCTAATCTAACCAGAGTCGATTTTCAAGATCCTTCCTCCACAAATGAGCTGAAAGAAATATCTGATCTCAGCATTTATAATACGGAGAACGGGCCAGTACTCCTCTTTAAAGCAAATGGATGGACGGACACGCTTTTCCGGCCAGGTCCGCAATTTAACATATACCAAGCAACCCTGAGTGAGAACAGTGGCACAACTGTAACACGATTAAGCAATACACCTTCATTTTCTAATTTTCCAGTGAGGCTAAATGAACAGACGGTTTTGTGGGTAGACAATGGTGGGGACGATCATAAGTTGTTGTTAGCTTCAAGCAAACCTGAAGTAATCGAGCGGGCAGACCAGGTAACAAAACAAGGTTTGCTGCTTGCTTCCGGAAAAACCATCGGTATGCTTTCCTCAGGTTTATTTGCCCTGATCATCTCTACATTCTGGTTTCTATGGCCTCTCCTTTTCATGATTTTTATCATGTTTTCTAAAGCTGATGCGCTTGACCAAGACCGCTCTTGGGTTCTCTATACAGGAATACTCATTTACTTAGTGGCAGCAATTGTTGCAAGGGATCCAATGTTTTCGGAAGCACTTCTCGCTAGAGCTCCAGAGTATTTAAGTTTTCCGGGTAGCCCTATCTTGTTTTTACTCGTATTTGCAGGCATTGCTTACGGCATATTAAAAGCGGGGGCACGTTCTAAAGACTGGTCCAATCCCATTCAACTCACCTATTTCATAGGAATGCACGTGCTTTTTATTACCGTCTTTTTCGGTCCCTATCTTATGTAGAAAAACAAACGACCAGAGTTATTCTCTGGTCGTTTATCTATTTCTTTTCATTAGAATTCAAACGCTGGATCCAATGGAATAAATCTTCGCATTTGTACGTGGGCTGATGTTCCTCATCCTTAATTTCATCGAATGTACTCAACCCAGTTTCTACCATCAATGTATCCAAGCCAGCTGTCATTCCGGCTTTGATATCTGTGTTGTAATTGTCTCCAACCATTAAGACATCCTCTTTATTATAACCTAACCGTTTGAGTGCCCGAGACATAATCAAAGGCTCAGGTTTACCTACAAACACCGGATTCACACCGGTACTCACAGAAACCACAGATGTCAAAGCTCCATTTCCAGGCACAAGACCCCGTTCAGTAGGAATGGCAATGTCTCCATTTGTACTTATGAAAGCAGCTCCGTTCCTCACTTCCAAACACGCCGAAGCCAGCTTCTCATAATTAACTTCCCGGTCAATACCAATCACCACGAAGTCTGCTTCCTCTTGCACTAATTCCAAGCCCTCTTGACGCAAAGCGTCGAATAACCCTTCTTCCCCTATAGCAATAACACGGGCTTTTTCCTTTTTACTGCTTATATACTCAGCTGTGGCAAGGCTGCTCGTATAAACTTGCTCCGGCTTAGCACGGACTCCGATTTGATTGAGTTTCTCTGCAATTTGGTCCACGGTTTTTGAAGAGTTGTTTGTCAAATACATAAATGGAAGGTCCTTCTCTTTTAAATACTCGACGAATTCTGACGCGCCTTCAATCCGTTCAGCGCCTTTGTACATGGTTCCATCGAGATCAATGAGATAACCTTTGTATTCCTTCATGTTCATACTTTTGCACACTCCTCAGCTTTTGGAAAAGGCAGACACGGGTCCAAGCTCATTATCCAAGTAATTACGGACACGACGTGGGAAAGCTTGTAACGAGTCCTTTTGTTCCTGCCACACGTTAACGATATGCTCATGGTCGACTTCCGTATATTGTTGTACAATCATTTTTCTAAGTTGAACAAACTGCTTGTATGCTTCCTGCTCATCTTCAGGTAATACCTTTTCATCTGTAAGGATGTCGATAATATCTTCATAACTTCCTGGATCTCTCATGATAAATCCATCGATCATCATATTTCCGACATCAATGATGGCTTCTATGTTTAAGTGTGTCATGCGCTCTAAAAGAAGCTGGTCTGCAAAGCGGATATAAGAGTGTTCCGCCAATTCTTCCTGTATCTTTTCCATATATGATAAAACCTCTTCAATTTTTTCTCGATTCACAAAATACATTTTGTTAACCTCCCACAAAAATGACCATTTTCATTCATGATACCATAAAAGACTTACTCTCACGCTTCCTGATTTTTAAGCGTCTGATTTCATAGAAATCGGGCATACTAATGCTAAAGTTTTTCGCAGCGGATTAAAAAATACAAAAATAGGAGATGATCACATCATGGCACAACGTCCGCTTCTTGAAGACGTCACTCAAAATACAAGCACTCGATTTGTTTCATTCACAGCAGGCAGTCACCGTTTTGAACTTGCACTCATGAAGGCCGATTATTTTCAAAACCAAACGATGGTCATCAACTTACCTAAAAATCGCCAAGCTTTGCTCGATCATCAAAACATCAATGAAATCGGCCATCTGGAACACATGTTTCAACTCAGTGCTATGGAAGCAGAGGAATTAAGAAATTACCTTCCAGACCTCCTATAAGAACAAGCATAAAAAAACCTCCTTCGACAAAAAATAACGCAGAAGGAGGTTTTTTTATGGGTAAAGAAAAACGTAAGTATTCGGATTTTGCCAATGTCGAAGCCCAGCGTAATTACTTGACTCCTGAACAACTTCCTGAAGGGCCTTATGGCGCACCCAGAAACAAATATGAACCTGTAACCAATGATAAAAGTGCGCCATGGACAGAACAACAGCGGTACTACAGCGCTTTTAACTATGAAAATAAAGGACTTCACCAAGACCTCCCTCGTCAAGAGGATGGTGCTCACCCGACGCATGATGAAAAAGATAAAAATGTAAAACCTTCTGAAGAAACGCATTAAAATCGAAATAAAAAACGGCGTGCGATCATTTGCGCGCCGTTTCTTATTGACGAATTCTCTTCAGTACAAAATAAGAACAACCAAAATTACAGTATTCATACAAATAATCTTCCAGCGTACTGATTTTGGTATCAAACGTTGCTTTGGAATTTTGATCATCATAAAACCCTTTTAAACGTAATTGACCATAACCCCAATCTCCAACGATAAAGTCATATTTATTCAGGATATCACTAAAACGACCTTCCACTTCTTCTTGTTGAAAGCCTTCTTGATAGTCCTCCAGGATCTCATACGTTTTCCCAGCCAGCTCAATCATTTGTATCACCTCTATCCTTTTTCAGTGTATCACATTTTTTCATTTGTTAGGAAATACAACAAAGTCAAAAAGTATGTTTCCGATAAAACTGCTCAATCTAATAATTATAAACAGTTACATGAAGGAGGAAATATGATGAAAAAAATTTGGAAAGTCTTTACCCTTTTATCTCTTGTCACACTCATTGTTGCAGGATGTCAAGAAACAAAGGAAGAACAAGCCAAAAATATGATGGATGATGACACGCTGAATGGCAATGCCATGGATGGATATAACGAAAAGCCAAAAGATGGGCAAGTCGGTTATGTACGCTTTAACAAAGATCAGTTAAACCAAGATGCTGAAGAGCATCGTGAAATCAAAGTCAACCGTGAAGAAATGGCGGATATGATTTCCCGAATGATCCTCCGCTATGATCAATTCGATGACGTAGCCACAGTAGTTACGGATAACGAGGTACTCGTCGCATACAAAAAAACAGACGACTTAAATCGGGAAACAGCTGCTGATATGGTTCAAAAGACAGCCTATTCTTTAGTTCCAAGCTTTTACCATGTGTATGTTTCCGACAATCCTGCTTCCTTTGGAGATATCCAAAGTTTAAGTAATTCTACCGTATACGATCAAGGCTATAACGATACAATCGACAGCATTATCAAAAAGATGAAAAAGTCACCACAGGGAAAAGTTGATGAAACCAACCCTAATCAACCGGATGTTGGCCCCAACATGAATACTGAAGAAGAAACTGGGATGGAAAACTGACCTCACCCCAATTTTTCCATTCATAACAAAAGCATGCCTGCCTCATGCTATAGGTATCAAAACATTGAAGGTGAGTTTATGAAATACATCGGATCAATGATTTTATGTCTTAGCATGTGTGTATTATTCTCTGCAGGTTCCATACATGCAGATGATGAGAGCAATGCGCGAATGGCATTATATAAAAAAACATCAGCCATCACAGATATTCCCTGGGAGTACCTCGCAGCTATCGACCAATATGAGAGGCAAGTCCATGACGACCCTAAAGAAGGGCGTGTCACAGCAATTGAAGCGGATCCGATGTTCTGGACCGGTTCTGCTGGAGAAATGCCCTCCGCATTCTTCCCAGATGGCTGGGGTTCAGATGGAAATGGTGATCAAAAGGTTCAGTTGAAAAATGATGAAGACGTGCTCTATTCAATAGGCACATACTTGAAATCCTACGGTACCACGAGGGATGATATTAAAATTGCCCTGTGGAATTATTACAAAAGAGACCTTACCGTTCAAACCATTATGAACACAGCAAAAGTATTCAAGAAATTTAAGACCGTAAATTTGACAAACCGCGACTTTCCCCTCCCTCTCCAAGCGAATTACAGTTATAGAAGCACATGGGGAGATGCCCGGGGCTTCGGAGGAAGACGCATTCATGAAGGCACAGATATTTTCGCTAATTACGGAGTGCCTGTTAAATCTACAACATATGGAGTTGTAGAGATGAAAGGTTGGAATAAGTTCGGAGGGTGGCGAATCGGGATCCGGGATATCTACAACATTTACCACTATTACGCCCATTTGCACAGCTTTTCAGAAGATATTAAAGTGGGGGACATCGTACAACCTGGTGATGTAATTGGATCGGTAGGAGCTTCTGGTTATGGACCTCCTGGAACTTCAGGGAAGTTCCCTCCCCACCTTCATTACGGCATGTATCAAGATAATGGAAAAAACGAATGGTCCTTTGACCCTTACCCTTTTCTAAAGAAGTGGGAAAGAATGACCAAAAAATAAAAGCGCCGCACGTTATGTGCGACGCTTTTCCTGTTATTTTGATTTTTTAACGGCATTCGTAATACTGGCAGCCAGGCCACCCCATATTACGATCATTCCGAGAATCATCATTGTTACTGCACCAGCTGTCATATTAGCTTACCTCCTTCTTGACCTCTTCAACTGCTTTTGAATCCCAACGCTTCAATGTCATCAAGAAGCCGGCTACAATGGCAAATGCTGCTACAAACCAACCCCCGAATAAAATGAAACCATCTGTATATCCTGCATAGTTCCCTGTTTCCGTATCAAATTGTTGAAGAAGGTTCGTCTTGAATAAGTCGAACATCATAAATCCAAGGACGATTGGCGTGATTACACCAAGACAGATC
The DNA here is from genome assembly GCF_009856415.1 of Halobacillus litoralis. Lineage (GTDB taxonomy): Bacteria > Bacillota > Bacilli > Bacillales > Halobacillaceae > Halobacillus > Halobacillus litoralis_C. The sequence goes on from NZ_WMEZ01000002.1 coordinate 54,374, forward strand.
TTCCACCATCCTCCAAGACGAATATCAGAAATACCGTTAGCATGGGCCTGAAAGTCATTAAGATTACGTAAGAACCAGGCAATGACTACGACTTCAACGAGGCCGACAAAAGCCACACCAAATTGGTTTATGAAATAGTCAGCTGCATCAAGGAAGTACAGTCCACCTTGTGTTGCGAAAAGTAAGGAAATGATGGCAGCAAGTCCGCCACCCAGCCCTACAGCAGCTTTTCTTGAAAGCCCGAATTTTTCACTCAAGCCTGCTACATAAGTCTCTGAAATGGAGATTAATGAAGATAGACCGGCTAATACTAATGAAGCAAAGAATAAGAATCCGAATAGACCATTAAGAGCTGGGAACTCATTTATGATTTGTGGGAAGACGACGAACGCAAGCCCCACACCACCACTCACTACTTCATTCACTGGTACACCACTTTGAGAAGCCATGAATCCTAAGGCCCCGAATACACCGATACCAGCAAGTAGTTCGAAACTTGAGTTACCAAAGCCAGCAATGAAAGCATTGTTCGTTAAATCTGACTTCTTAGGTAGGTAACTGGAGTACGTAATCATAATCGCAAAGGCGATGGACAAACTGAAGAAAATTTGCCCGTAAGCTGCTACCCACACGGAACTATCTGTAATCGCACTAAAATCTGGAGCAAAGAACGTCTGAAGACCTTCTGCCGCCCCCGGAAGAGTGATTGCCCTTATAACGATAATCATGAAAAGGACAACCAGTGTTGGAATAAAGATTCTGTTTGCTGCTTCAATTCCTTTTTTAACACCTTTGAAAAGGACACCTAGTGTAATCAACCAAACAATAAGTAATGGAATAAGAACACCAGGGACAAGGCTTCCTGTCTGACCAGGATCTACGGATAATTGCAAATAATCGCTAAACAAAAAGCCTTCGGTGTCATCCCCCCATGAAAGGTTGAATGCAAAGAAACTGTATGAAATTGCCCAGGCAATAATGACAGCATAATATGTCGAAATAACGAATGATACAAGTACTGCCCACCAGCCAAGCCATTCTGTTTTCCGGTTCATTCTGAAGAATGAAAGTGGTGCTGACCCTCTAAATTTGTGACCGATGGTGAATTCCATAACAAGTAGCGGAATACCTGCTGTTAATAGAGCAAATAAATAAGGAATAAAAAATGCCCCACCACCATTTTCATAAGCTACTGCCGGGAAACGCCAAATGTTACCTAAACCGATAGCTGAACCGACGGCTGCCAGTATAAAACCGGCTCGTGTTCCCCATTGTGCACGATTTTCCATGCGAAAGACCTCCCTGAGTTAAACATCCCGAAAGATGTTTTTAAATTTTTATTTTTCTGATTATTCTGCTTTAAATTATAACTAGCAATACACAGCTTGTCAAAATAATTTTAAAATTTTCAGAAATTGGAAGGTGAGAAAAAAGGCTTGAGTATATGGGTCTACCATATTATAGATTAATTACCATATATCCTTAGTAGAGAGAATAGAACAAAAAGAGAGTACGGAACGTTGAACGTTCCATACTCTCTTTAATGGTTTCTTTTCATTTTTACTCCGTTGGTTGGCTATGATTAAATTTGTGAATGATAAAGGCAACGACGCCTACAATGATTAACGTCAAGAGCAACGGCAGCCAAACTCCGCCAGTTAGTCCTAATATCACATAACCGATCGAAGCAGCTCCTGCAGCGATAAGCGCATAAGGAAGCTGTGTGAGTACGTGATCGATATGGTTCGATCCTGCCCCTGTCGAGGAAAGAATGGTCGTATCGGATATCGGTGAACAGTGATCTCCAAAAACAGAGCCAGCGAGTACTGCTGACAGCGCCGGCAGAATCAGTGTAGGATCAGATACTGCTGCGATTTCTCCTGCAATTGGAAGCATAATCCCGAATGTTCCCCAAGATGTACCTGTAGATAAAGCCATGAAGCCAGACAGCAAGAAAATGATAAGAGGCAGATAGGCAAGGTTGATATCTGCTTGAGTGAACTGTTGGGCTAAATATTCACCGGTTTGAAGTTGGCCGATGATATCACCGATCATCCAGGCAAAAACCAAGATGTAAATCGCTGGTAACATAGCTTTCATCCCTTGACCAAAGACTAGAGGAACTCCTGATTTAGGCTTGGGTTGACTGATATACAGAACAAGTGCAATAACAACCGAGACAACTCCACCTATAAACAGTGAAATATTCACATTTGTGTTGGCAAAAATGGACAGAAGATCAACACTGCCTTCCGTGTTGCGAATTCCGGTGATAACCATTGTTAACACTGTACCGACAACGAGAGCAACAATCGGCCAAATAAGATGAGAGATTTTGCCATGGTTATGCTCCTTGAATTCATCATTCAAATCACCAGGAACGTCGCCTTTTTCAGGGTTGTTCAACTCTCCAGTTTCAATGGCTCGTTTTTCATGAACTTTCATCGGACCAATGTCCATACTTAAGTAAATCGTCAGAAATACGAGTAATAATGCCGCAAATACATATAAATTTGCTGGAATCATCAACACAAATGCTTCGAACGCTTGATACTGTGTGATTTCATTGGCAGCCAGAATACTTCCGATCGTTCCAATAATATAAGCGCCCCAGCTGGAAATCGGTGATATGACAGTAATTGGAGCCGATGTGGAATCGATATAATACGCTAATTTTGCCCGGGATACTTTATATCGATCGGTTACTGGACGGGCTACTTGTCCTACGGCCAGTGCATTGAAGTAATCATCAATAAAGATGATGATTCCAAGAAGAGCCGGAACAAGTGTTGCTCCTTTTCGTGTACGAATTCGTTCGACTGCCCAACGACCAAACGCACGGCTTCCTCCTGATGCTGTCATGAAGGCGGTGGTAATTCCTAGTAAGAATAGAAATGATAACAAGTAAATGTTTCCCATATTCAGTGCGCCTTCACTGACGAAGATGTTCGCGAAAATCGACCAGATTAACGATATACCTCCGCCAATATCCATTTGTGTGAGCAAGAACGCTCCTACGATGATCCCGATCCCTAAGGATAGGATAACTTTCCTTGTCAGCAGAACAAGGATTAACATTAATACTGCTGGAATTAAAGAATAGATGGTTCCTTCCATGATGTTTCCCCTCCGAAAATCTTGATGTAACGGGATTGGAAGGCTACTGCGGATAAAAATGAGGAATAAAAAAAGACAATGATAGAAAATAACCTACCATTGCCTTGTAAGTGGCAATTTGATTATCCTCCATTTCGATCAGTAGCGCCCCATGCACCCAAAAGCATGCATGACAGTGTATCTCTTGTTCAGATATACACCAGCGTCTTACAGCATGACGAACTATAAAACACTTCGGCAAACATCCCCTTCCATCAATCATCGTCGCTTGTCTGGCTCCAATTGATTACTGATGGTGTTTGCACCTCTACCTCACCGATCTGATAAGGTCACGCATATTCAATTCTCGATAATTTTAACAATTCCAAGCATTTATTGCAAGGGGTCCATTGGATAAGAAAATGATGGATCTCCTTCTCCCCCCATACCACCATAAAAATTAGGTACTTTTCCGAGGATGGTGGCTTGATCAATTGGAATGTTATTCGTTACGACAGTTGTTTCTGTAGAAAAAGGAATAACGATTCGAACATTCACTTCAAAATGAATCGTCAGTTCAAATAAAGCAGCGTTAATCCCATATTCCGTCATCTTAATATCAACTTCAGATTGTACGTCTCCAATCACTCTAAGTTGCACAGGGACTTTTGGTCCTAAGTTCGCAAGTAAACTGTTGTTTGTCGCTACGCCGATGGGAAGTTCGATAAGAGTCGCTGGCTGTTCTCCTAATTCTTCCTGTGTGCGATCAGGATCAATATTAGGCTCTAAAGAAGTATCCTCCATAGGAAGCTCGCCAAGCTCCATCCTTTTTAAAAAGTTTTGGACACGTATGGTCGTATCACGAAGCGCTCGGTTTACCACAACAGAGTTCCAACCCATATAAACGATGTTTCCTTGGTTATCTTTCTCCATATTTACGAGGTCATTGAATTGTAAATCTTCTGCGATCGTTTTGCTGACTGCTTCATTAATGGCATCCCTTGCCAGCTGCTGAGCCTTCGTTTCAGCAATTTCAACGAGCGCCGGGGTCACACCTCTGTTAATGAACCAGAGGCTTAACGCTGTGAAAAGGGCGAAAAACAGCAGACTAAGCACAATCCTTTTTCCGATCGTGGAACCAGTAGTCGCACTCTTTTTTGGCATAGAACAACCCTCCTCATCTATCTATATGAAAGAAAAGAAGGGTTTAAGCATCAACTTACCGATGTCAGATGACAATTTGCGATCATAATATTCAATTCTTTGGACAAGTCGATGTCTCGTCCTCTTGTCCCATCACTGTTTATTTCCCTTACGACGGGACGATCACACAGGTTTGGGTTTTGTTTAACGACAATCGCATCACGTCCATCATCCAGTTGAACAGATAATCCGTTTGGATAAACCGCAATACAGCGCCTGAAAGCCTCAACCATGCTTTGATCAAACAAAGAACCCGATCCTGAATATAAGATTTCTAAGCCTTCATGAGGAAGCATGGCTTCCCGATATACACGATTACTGGTGACAGCATCAAATACATCGGCAATGGCTAGAATCTTTCCGAATAGATGAATGTCATCACTCTTGATTCCCCTCGGATATCCTGATCCATCCATCCTCTCGTGGTGTTGGTACGCGCAATGCGCCGCTAAAAGAGGAATGTTAGGTGATTGGCGCAGGATTTCAAACCCAGCTTCTGCATGTGTTTGAATAGCTTCGAATTCATCCCCCGTCAACCTGCCCGGCTTGAGGAGGATCTCTCTCGGTACGTTCATTTTCCCTACGTCATGAAGGATGGCACCTAGTCCGAGTTCCTCTATCCTAGGAGATGTCAGGTTCAACTCTTTCCCTAAAGCAAGAGCGTACATGGTGACGTTCAATGAATGGGTAAAGATATAATCATCATGGGTACAAACATCCGACAACAATGACATGACTTCTCCATGATTCCGTAATTCTCTAATTAGAGAACGCACAACCCCACGCATTTCTTTTCCCGTTTCCTCTAAAACATAGCGATGTTCCGATAAGACAGAGTGATGGATGGTGGAAAAGGACTGTTTAATAGAATGGATCGCCTTCATCCGTGTCTTTTCAGAGAGAGGAGAGTCGGCAATGATATCTGATGTTCGTCCATCTTCAATATACACATAAGTAATATCAAAACTTTTTAAACGTTCGATGATCCGCGGTGTAAAAGCGACACCTTGTTGGAGAAGCGCTTGACCGCTTTCATTGTAAATGGTTTTAGCTAATACAGCCCCTGGTAGCAGTGAATTTGTTGCAACGACTCTCATAATAAACTCCTTACGATCCGTTATGTAAGAGAGCTACCTAAGAAGGTAGCTCCACGTGTTAAGACTTAAGTGCTTCAGATAAAAGATCTCGCAATAATTCCGGCATAAAATATTTCTTTGACTTCGCATAAGCGATTTCAGGAAAGAATCGACCAAACGTAAAGGTGTCAGCTGTAGCGAACTGATACGTCCGATCATAATCAATCGGTTCACCAGCAAAGGTAACACGCTTTACATGTTCACCACCATCATCATCCATTCCCATTTCTATGTCAATACCTGCAAAAACCATTTTACCGATCACTTCGCCTCTGAAGCCAAACCCTTTCAGCCTTATTTCCGTAAGTTCTTTCGTATGTGCCGCTCGTACCACTTCCAGCAGTTCATCACCTTTCAATTCGACAAGACAGGGATTCATCGGATGGGGACAAATACGATGAATATCTTCATAAGTAATCTCTCCAGCAGATAAATGATCGAGAAGCACACCTGCATTTAACATCGCTATATCCGCTGATGTCCACAAGCGTAATTGATCAGTCAAGCGTTTCATAAGCGGGGTGTCTTGAAACCATGCGATGTGCAGAGGTTCACGGAGATAAGTCACGGGAGTGCCTAGTTCATGAACAGCTTTAGAACGGATCTCCTTGACTTTTTTTGTTACTCCATCATCTTTTTTCAGTTGTTCCGTTGGTATGGCATAGGCCTCTTTCTTTTCCAGGTGGCGGGTGTCGATGTTCCATTCTACAGCAACTTCACCGAGGTGTGTCCCATGTTTACCTGCTGCTGTCAACAAGACCCCATCAATATATTCACCATTCTTGAAAAGATGGTGCGTGTGCCCTCCAATGATAATATCAATGTCTGAATAACGTCTCGCGATTTCCTCGTCTTCATTAATACCTAGGTGTGAAAGTAAGATAATGATATCCGTTTGATTTCTCAACTCTTCGATTACCCCATCCAAGATATCGAATGGCGAAAGCACATCCCACCCTAGTTGCTGGTAGAATGCTTGAAATGGAGCAGTCAAACCTAATACGCCAATTTTCGTCCCATATTTGGACTCAAGAATGTGGTAGGGCTTTAACCAAGCAGGTGAAGAGGAGCTCTTACAATCCAAATTGGCACAAACGACCCGAAAAGTCGCATGATCGTATAAGGAATGAAGATCTTCGCTCGCTAAAGTAATGCCTTCATTATTCCCGATCGTTGCCACATCATATCCAGCTTCATTCAATAGTTCTACGTTGCCTTTTCCCATCAAGCCTTCCGCTATCGGATGGAAACGATCAACATGATCGCCATTATCAAAAAGCCAGTACTCTTCGCCTTTTTTCTCGTGTTTCTTTTTTTGATCATTAAAATACCCGACGATTTGTGGCCAATTTTCAAAGTGACTGTGCAGATCGCTTGTATAATAAAAGTATAGTTTTTCCTTCATCATCAGTCTCCTCACCCTAAACCTTGCCAAATTAAACGTATGCCAATCAATACGAGCAGTACTCTCAGGAATCTTTCCACTACTTGTCCATCAAGCCGTCGATTGACCCATGCCCCAAGCGTTCCTCCTAAGTAAGCTCCCGGAATAAACCAGAGGGTGTGACTCCAGTCCACATGACCTAAAACAACATGTGTCGCAGAGCTTGTTATGCTCGCAAAAAAAATCATGAACATAGAAGTCGCTGTAGCAATATGAGGGGGTATGTTCAATAGTAAAATCATAGCTGGGACCATTAGAGATCCTCCACCTATGCCTAATAAACCAGAAAGCATGCCTACACAAAACGATAAGATGAATCCAACCCAAAAAGGCATCCGGTACTTATACACTTTCCCGTCCACTGTTTTCTCTCTCGACATACCTGTTTTAAATAAGGACTGTCCTGCTTCTCTTCTCGGAATAAAAAACAGTAAAGAAACCGCAATCATAACAATTCCAAAGAAAAGAGAAAAACCATCCGTTTCAAAAAATTGATTCAGCCAGGAGCCTAAAATGCCTCCCGGAATGCTGCCACTCAAAAAAACTAGTCCAATTCCTGTATCAACACGGTGGTGCTTCATATACGAGATGGCTGAGGACATCCCCGTAAAAATCATCACAACTAAAGAAATTCCCACGATTGTCTGGGGGGTAACCCAATCGAAGGAAGCAAAATGATCACCTAAAAATAGGAGAACAGGAACTAAAATAACGCCTCCTCCAAGGCCTGCCACACTGCCAACCAGGGCTGTGATTAAACCGATCACAAACATAATCAAAAACATATCGAATCTTCCTTAACTCTTAATAGATAATATTATAGTATCATGTTTTGTATTCATAAAACATCTTGCCTCCACTGGAGTATCAAACATCCCCATTAATTATAGAAAAGCTCCTTATTCTTAAAGACTTGATTTCGAGACTTTTGTTGAGTGGATGGGGGCTGCGGGGAATAGCTCGCTTTCCGCGGGAGCGCGGTGAGCCTCCTCGGACTGCGTCCTGTGGGGTCTCACCCTGCACTTTTTTCCCGCAGGAGTCTCGCCATTTCCCTCCGCCCCTTTGCCATGGAAGATTCTCAAAACCACTACTAAAAGGTCAGCTCGTATAATTATGGGAAGTGGATTATAGAACACCTCTATAGCACATAAAAGCTTGATCCTGAGCGCTTTATACCTCTCCCAATACGATAGTGAAAGACCATGCAACTTGGTACAGGGGTTCGTTTCTCCCTCACATCGAAAGGGGTTGCTGGGAAGCTGCGAGACTCCCGTGGGAGAAAGGAGATAGGCGAGATCCCGCAGGGCGTAGCCCGAGGAAGCTCGGCACTCCCCCACAGGAAAGTGTTCAAATGCGGAATCGCCCTGGTAGACACGACTGGCATAAGCAGAACAGCAACGGAATGTCCCTTTCATTCCTTTGCTGTTCTGCTTATGACGCGAGTGTCTGGGCGATGGAGCTAGACGAGTAGCTTCCCAGCCACCCCTGGCGCTCAACCCGGGCAACGAACCCCGAAAAGTCTCGAAACTGAGTCTTCCACAATCCTGCCATATACTTATATAACTACTAAGCAGAATCAATTTACCGGTCCACGATGAAAAAGCCGTGCAGATGATATCTGCACGGCTTTATATCTTTTATTAACCGATGGAACCTTCCATTTCGAATTTGATTAGACGGTTCATTTCTACGGCATACTCCATTGGGAGCTCTTTAGTGAACGGCTCAATGAAGCCCATGACGATCATTTCCGTAGCTTCTTCTTCAGAAAGACCACGACTCATCAAGTAGAACAACTGCTCTTCTGACACCTTAGAAACTTTCGCTTCGTGCTCAAGAGAGATGTTCTCGTTCATGATTTCATTGTAAGGAATCGTATCTGATGTAGACTCGTTATCCATGATGAGCGTATCGCACTCAACGTTGGAACGAGCACCTTCAGCTTTACGACCGAATTGAACAATTCCGCGATACGTTACTTTACCACCATGTTTAGAGATGGATTTAGAAACGATCGTAGAAGAAGTGTTTGGTGCCAAGTGGTGCATTTTAGCACCGGCATCCTGGTGCTGCCCTTTACCAGCTAGAGCGATGGAAAGCGTCATTCCACGCGCGCCTTCACCTTTAAGAAGCACAGCAGGATACTTCATCGTCAATTTGGAACCAAGGTTTCCGTCGACCCATTCCATTGTAGCGTTTGACTCTGCAACCGCACGTTTTGTTACAAGGTTGTACACGTTGTTCGCCCAGTTTTGGATCGTTGTATAACGGCAATAAGCGTTATCCTTAACAAAGATTTCTACAACGGCACTATGCAGAGAGCTTGAAGAATACGTTGGTGCTGTACAACCTTCTACGTAGTGAACAGAAGACCCTTCGTCAGCAATGATCAACGTACGCTCAAATTGACCCATATTCTCAGAGTTGATACGGAAGTATGCTTGCAAAGGCGTTTCTACTTTCGTATCTTTCGGTACATAAATGAAGGAACCTCCGGACCAAACCGCAGAGTTCAACGCTGCGAATTTGTTATCAGACGGTGGAATAACTTTACCGAAGTACTCTTTGAAAAGATCTTCATTCTCTTTAAGTGCAGAGTCCGTGTCCTTGAAAATAACACCCAAATCTTCAAGGTCTTTTTCCATGTTGTGATAAACGACCTCGGATTCATACTGAGCGGATACACCAGCAAGGTACTTCTGCTCGGCTTCTGGAATACCCAGACGGTCGAATGTGTTTTTAATTTCTTCAGGTACTTCATCCCATGAACGCTCTGAACGTTCAGATGGCTTCACATAATAAGTGATGTCATCAAAATTTAGTTCAGATAGATCGCCGCCCCACTGAGGCATCGGCATTTTATAGAACTGCTCCAAAGACTTCAAACGGAAGTCTAGCATCCACTTCGGTTCTTCTTTATAGTTGGAGATTTGTTCAACGACTTCTTTCGTCAAACCTTTTTGCGTACGGAAAATCGAAACATCTTTTTCGTGGAAACCGTATTGATACTCTCCCACTTCTGGCGCTTTTTTGGCCATGTTATATACCTCCTTTTGGTATAGAAAAGCTTAGTCTTCCTTCTCTACATCTACACCCTTTTCCATTGCTTTCCAAGCTAGTGTCGCACATTTAATACGGGCAGGGAACTTGGAAACTCCCTGTAGGGCTTCAATATCTCCAAGGTCTATGTTGCCTTCGTCGATATCTTTCCCCTGCATCAGGTCAGAAAAGAGCTCAGACATTTTCAGTGCTTCGTCAACTGGCTTTCCTTTGATTGCCTGTGTCATCATGGAGGCTGAGGATAGGCTGATAGAACAGCCCTCACCATCGAACTTAGCATCCTTCACAATGCCATCGTCGACCAACAACTGCAGCTGAATGCGGTCCCCACATGTAGGATTGTTCATATCTACAGTCATAGGATTTCCTTCGATGGAACCACGGTTGCGCGGATTTTTATAATGATCCATGATGACTTGACGATAAAGTGTATCCAGGTTATTAAAAGACATCGCCAAAATACTCCTTTGTTGTTTTTAATCCTGCAACAAGTTTATCAATTTCTTCTTCAGTATTATACAAGTAAAAGCTTGCTCTTGCCGTCGCTGAAACTTCCAGCCAACGCATCAATGGCTGCGCACAATGGTGCCCTGCACGTACAGCGATTCCCTCAGCGTCTAAAACCGTAGCAAGATCGTGAGGGTGGACATCTGATAGGTTGAAAGTGACAAGACCGGCCCTATGCTCTGGGCCATAAATGGTCATGCCATCGACTTTATTCATTTCTTGCATGGCATAAGAAGCAAGTTTCTCTTCATGATCCTTGATTTCATCTAATCCGATATCTGTAAGAAAATCAATGGCAGCACCTAGGCCGACAGCTCCACCAATGATGGGTGTGCCTCCCTCAAACTTCCAAGGGAGTTCCTTCCATGTCGAATCATAAAGATTGACGAAATCAATCATTTCCCCACCAAATTCAACAGGCTCCATTTTCTCAAGAAGTGCCTTCTTCCCGTATAGAACTCCGATTCCAGTCGGACCGCACATCTTGTGACCTGAGAAAGCGTAAAAATCAGCATCCAAGTCCTGAACATCGATCTTCATGTGAGGAGCACTTTGTGCACCATCAACAAGCATAACAGCTCCTTGGTTATGGGCAATTTGAGCAATCTCTTTCACCGGATTGATTGTCCCAAGAACATTCGACACATGCATGACAGAAACAATTTTGGTATTGGATGTCACTGTCTTTTGTACATCCTCTAAAAGAATGGTGCCATCAGATTGCAATGGAATATACTTCAAAGTAGCTCCAGTTTCCTTAACAATCTGCTGCCATGGAATAATGTTGCTGTGGTGTTCCATCGGAGTGATGACAACTTCATCACCTTCACTCAAGTTCGCACGGCCATAGCTCGCCGCAACGGTATTGATGGCTGTTGTCGTCCCACGTGTGAAGATGACTTCCTGAGTACTGGACGCATTAATAAAGCGTCTCACTTTCTCACGCGCGCCTTCATACTCGTCTGTCGCTTTTGTGCCAAGCGTGTGAACACCTCTATGGACATTAGAGTTGTATCCGCGATAGTACTCATCAAGCTTCTCGATCACCTTGATCGGTTTCTGAGAAGTCGCTGATGAATCCAAATACACGAGCGGATGTCCATTTACTTCCTGGTGTAGAATAGGAAATTCGTCGCGTACCGCTTTTACATCCATTAATATACTTTCCTTTCAATCACTTGCTGCAACTGGCGCTTAACAGCTTCAACAGGCAATTGGTTTACTACTGGAGCAAGGAATCCGTGAATGATTAATCGCTCTGCTTCGAACTTGGAAATTCCACGGCTCATCAAATAATACAATTGAATCGGGTCCACACGTCCAACAGAAGCGGCGTGTCCCGCTGTTACGTCATCTTCATCAATGAGAAGGATCGGGTTCGCGTCACCACGAGCGTCACTGCTCAGCATAAGAACACGTGATTCCTGCTCGGCATTAGACTTGCTTGCCCCATGTTCAATTTTACCGATTCCGTTGAAAATAGCCGACGCTTTATCCTTCATCACCCCGTGTTGAAGAATGTAACCGTCAGAGCCTTTTCCGAAGTGCGTGATGTTAGCTGTAAAGTTTTGCTTCTGTTTTCCACGTCCAATAGCAACTGTTTTCGCGTTGGAGTGTGAGTTGTCACCAATCAAGTGTGTGATATTCTCAGAAACGGTATCGCCTTCGTTCATTTGTCCAAGCGCCCATTCAATAACGGAATCACGATAAGCAACTCCACGGCGATTGGCATAAACGGTCGTGCCTGCTTCAAAGTTGTCGACCGCACCGAAGGATACTTTTGCTCCATCTTTAGCGATAACTTCTGTCACAATGTTCGCGGAAGTTTTCTCTTCTTTATTGTGAGAAATATAGTTCTCTACATATGTCACGGAACTATTCTCTTCGGCCACGACTAAAATGTGGTTGATCAGGGAAGCCTTTGGATCTTCCTGCCAGAAAATCGCCTGAATAGGATCTTCTATTTGCACATTCTTTGGAACGTAAAGAAAAATTCCTCCGTTCATAAGAGCAGCATGAAGGGCAGTCAAACGATGCTCATCCATGTGAACGGCATCGTTCATGTAATACTTCTCCACCAATTCACTATGCTCTCTAAGGGCTGTACCGATATCAGTGAAAATGACACCCTGATCTTTCAATTTCTGATCAATGGTTCCGTAAGCCACTGTATGGTTACGCTGAATGACCAGGTTCTGCTGTTCTTTTTCTTCATCTAAGAAATCTTTGATTTCAACTGGAAGTTCATCAAGAGTTTCAATACGATCACCCGTTACGTGATGCTCGAACTCTGTGAAGTTCCATTTGGAGATATTCGTTTTATCTGGTTTCGGAAGCGGTAAAGATTCCGATTTCTCCAGGGCGCTTAGACGAAGGTTCTTCATCCATTCAGGCTCATTCTGCCCTTGGGAGAATTGTGAGATGTACTCTTTGTCATATGGTAGTGAGACTTCTACTGTCATGGTTACCCTCCTATCTTAATTACGCGTTAACGGTTTCGTCTTCGATGCCAAGTTCCTGTTTAATCCAGTCATAACCTTCCGCTTCAAGACGCTGGGAAAGTTCTGGTCCACCAGATTTAACAACACGTCCTTGCATCATAACGTGTACTTTATCAGGAGTGATGTAGTTCAATAGACGTTGGTAGTGAGTGATGATCAAGCAACCGAAAGCATCATTGCGCATTTCGTTGATCCCTTTTGCAACAACTTTCAATGCATCGATATCAAGACCAGAATCGATTTCATCCAAAATAGCAATGGCTGGTTGGATCATCATTAATTGTAGGATTTCGTTACGTTTTTTCTCACCGCCGGAGAAACCTTCGTTAAGATAACGCTGTGCCATGTTTTTATCCATATCAAGCGTATCCATTTTCGCATCCATCTCTTTGATGAATTTCATAAGGGAGATTTCATCGCCTTCTTCACGGTGAGCGTTAACGGAAGAACGCAGGAAATCAGAATTTGTTACGCCACTAATTTCGCTAGGATATTGCATAGCAAGGAATAAACCTGCTTGAGCTCGCTCGTCCACTTCCATTTCAAGAACGTTTTCGCCGTCAAGCAATACTTCACCTTTTGTTACTTCATATTTAGGGTGACCCATAATTGCGGAAGCCAGTGTAGATTTACCAGTTCCGTTCGGTCCCATAACAGCGTGGAATTCCCCACCGTTGATTGTTAAATTAACACCTTTAAGGATTTCTTGACCTTCGATTTCTACATGAAGATCTTTGATTTCTAAAGTTGATCCTGCCATAAATGAATACCTCCAGTATCTATTTTTATAGAATGTCCAAGTTGATCGGAAACAAAGAACCATTCTCAATTTATTCTCATTACAATCTTATATCATTTAGTGCTTGTTATCAACTTTTTCCGTTTTATGTGAAGCCAAGGAAATGAACATATAACAAACAAATTTCTACATTTTTCATGTGTATTATAACATGAAAAAATCAGGTGGCTAAACACACCTGATTTTTTCGTTACATCTCATGATTTATCTATGCAATCGACGGTCGACCTGGGCAATCATTTTCTGACTCTCTTCGAATTCACGTTGGCGTTTTTCTTCTACTTTCAAGCGTGTATCCAACTTTCTGCTGTACTCCGCATAACTCATGTTATGGGATTGGTGCATGGCTTTCTCCATATCAGCAGTATAATTCAAGTTCAGATCGTCACTAATAACGAATCAACCCTTTCAGATTATTTACACAATTTAAAGTACCACAAATACAATACCCAAATAAAACCTCACGAAACTTTAAATTATTTCAAAACAAATCTTTTTGGTTGATGTAAGCGTTTACCGCAGGCGTGTATATAGAATACATCCCATTTCCTTGAATTTTCTAATAATTTTATTAATTGACCGTTGTCGTTAAATCCATGTATGCATCCTGCACAAGCGTTACGGCCTGACTTAAAGCCGCTCCACCTCCAAATGCCGCAGCCACACCACAAGCTTCTAATATTTCCTTTTCTGTTGCGCCCTGGTCGACACAGCCTTTCGTGTGGTAGATCATACAATACTCGTCCTGAGCAACAATGCTGATTCCTAATGCCATCAATTGCTTTTCTTTTTTAGATAGTTCCCCAGCCTTAAAACATTCTTGTGTGAATTCATCGAACTTATGAGAAACTTCCGGCATGTGCTCTCTGAAGGCTCCCATTCCTTCTTTATAATCATGTAAATACGTTTGCGTCCACGTCATATTTTGCTCCTGCATATGAAAACCTCCCAATAAAAATAAGTGACTGCGGTTAGTATAAACCGCAGTCACCCATTTTATCCGTTATTCAGCATCACCCGATACTGGCACAACAGCACCGTCATATTCTTCTTTTATGAAATTCACGATCTCTTCAGAACGAAGAACTTCTACAAGGGTATTCAATGCTTCATTGTCCTTATCTTCACTATTAGCAGCCACAACGTTCACGTAAGGAGAATCAGATTCCTCCAAAATAATTGAATCCTCACTAGGTGATAGTCCCGCTTCAATGGCATAGTTCGTATTGATTGCTACGAGCACGTCTTCTTCACGTTGATAAACTTGTGGAAGGTTAGCTGCATCTACTCCCGTATCAAATTCGATATTTTTAGGATTTTCTACAATATCCTGTACAGTAGCCTCTACTTTTTCAACACTTTCATCCAATTTGATCAATCCTTCTTTCTCTAAGAGCGAAAGGACTCGACCATGGGTGGATACAGAACGACTCATGACTAGCTGTGTACCTTCTTCAACGTCTTCCAGGTTTTCATATTTTTGAGAATAAACTCCGATCGGCTCAATATGGATCCCGCCAAGGTTTGCAAAGTCATACCCTTTCTCTTCTTCTTGGGTTTCCATATAAGGGATCGTTTGGAAATAGTTCGCGTCAATACGACCTTCATCTAAGTCCTGGTTCGGTAAAATGTAATCTTGATATTCTTCAATCGTTAATGTAATTCCTTCCTCTTCAAGCATAGGTTTTGCTTTCTCTAGCACTTCAGCATGAGGGACACTGGTAGCTCCTACCTTAATCTCTTTTGTTCCACCTTCTTCTCCTTCAGATCCTGAAGCGTTTTCTTCCTCATTTGATGATCCGCATGCTGCGAGCACAAGGATAAATAATACAGCAATTAAACTCGTCCAGATTTTTTTCATTATAAATTCTCTCCCTTTTTCTTATTTTTATCTTTTATCCAATTTCCGTGAGATGGCATCCCCGATGAATTGGAAAATAAACACAATTAAAATGATTAAAATAGTACAAATGAATACAACATCAAAGTTACTTCTTTGGAAACCGTAGAAATAGGCGAAATCACCAAGACCACCAGATCCGATGGCGCCGGCTACTGCAGTGTATCCAATCAATGCGATCGCTGTTACGGTAATCCCTGATATCAGAGCTGGCATCGATTCCGGAAGCAATACTTTGAAAATGATGGTCGAATACTTAGCTCCCATAGATTTTGCGGCTTCCACGACACCTTTATCGACTTCTTTCAAAGCAATTTCCACTAAACGGGCATAGAATGGAGCTCCACCAATAATTAGTGCAGGTAGCGCTGCTTGAGGCCCTCGAATAGTTCCAATCAGAAAATCAGTAAACGGGAACAATAATAAAATGAGAATGATAAACGGAATCGCTCTAAATATGTTAACGACTGAGGCTGTAATCCAATTCAATGTTTTGTTTGCCCAAAGACCCCCAGGTCCGGTCAAATAAAGGAGGAGACCCAAAAGCAAACCTAAAACGAATGTCCCAGCGACAGAAACCAGCGTCATGTACAAGGTTTCATTTGTAGCTGTAATCATGTCTTCCATTCTTACGTTCGGGAACCATTGATTAAACATGTGGATTCACCTCCACTTCTACGGATGTTGATTCAATATATTCGATGGCTCGCTCGACTTCTTTTCGGTCTCCATCAAACTGAACGAACATTGTTCCATACGCACCTTTTTGTGTTTGGGTAATCTTTCCGTGTAGAATGTTGACGTCTACTTCAAACTTCCTTGAAAGATCACTAATCAGCGCCTGGTTTGTACTTTCTCCTACAAAATGGAGTCGTATGATCTCTCCAGATTGATATTTATCCTTAATTAATTCCAAGGAAGTTTCTTTTTCTGGATCGCCCATCACTTGATCGACAAACTTCTTTGTGACTGCCTTCTGAGGATGGAGAAAGACATCCAGGACTTCCCCTTGTTCTACAATTTTCCCTTGTTCCATAACCGCCACCTGATGACAAATTTTGCGAATGACATGCATCTCATGTGTTATCAGGACGATTGTGAGGCCAAGCTTTTCGTTAATATCCACAAGGAGATCAAGAATCGAATCCGTGGTCTCAGGGTCCAACGCAGATGTGGCTTCATCACATAAGAGAACTTTAGGGTTGTTTGCAAGCGCTCTGGCTATTCCCACTCTCTGCTTTTGTCCCCCGCTCAATTGGGATGGATAAGAGCCTCCCCGGCCTTTCAACCCGACCAATTCAATCAATTCATCGACACGTTTTTGCCTTTCTGCTTTAGGGATTCCGGCGATTTCCAACGGAAAAGCAATATTATCATGTACGGTTCGTGACCAAAGCAAATTGAAATGCTGGAATATCATTCCAATTTCCTGTCTAGCCAACCTTAATTTTCCTTTGCTTAAAGAAGTAAGTTCCTGATCATCGACAAGTACGCTTCCTTCTGTGGGATCTTCCAAACGGTTCAGTAATCGAATAAACGTACTTTTACCTGCCCCACTATAGCCGATCACCCCATAAATTTCCCCTTTGTTAATGTTAAGACTTAAATCATCCACTGCTCGAACTTCTTGATCTTTCGTTTGGAAGATCTTTGATAGTCCTTTAATTGTAATCATGCTGCTTTCCCTCCACTTCCAAAAAACGCCACTCTGTTTTGAGAACAGAGTGGCGTTTTTAATCATACCTAAAATCTGTTCTCTCATCTGTCAAAGCATAATGCTTTGCAGGAATTGGCACCTGAGCAAAAAAGTTTTGCCGGTTGCCGGGCATCATCGGGCCAGTCCCTCCGCCACTCTGGATAAGAGATTTTATCTTATTAAATTATTATTACTTTAATTCGTTTAAGTAGCACAAAGAGGATTTTAGCACCGTACGAATTTTGTGTCAACTTAAAAACAGATTGTTCAGAAAAAAGGTTGAAAATATAAAAGCTCTTTTAGCCAGAGCCTTGAAATTATATTGCTTATATAGCACCCATTCCTTAAAAGTTACCAAACAAAAAATCTCTTCTTTAATAGAAGAGATTACAGCTTTTAACATGTCTCATCTATCAAAGTCAATGACTTTGCAGGATTTAGCACCGTGCAGTTTACCTGCCGGTTGCCGGGCATCGTCGGGCCAGTCCCTCCGCCACTCTGGATAAGTGAAGATGTCGATATGAATTTAATAATTATGTTAGCATGGGAAATAGATAAGCGTCAATCCAAAACCTTCACCCGATAAAAGGAGAATGATTTTGAACAAACAAGCCCCTTTATTTGAACTGCCTTATATCAACAACCACTCTTCTATATATAAACTTGAAGAAGACTTAGGGAAAGTTATTGTGTTAACCTTCTGGGCTTCCTGGTGTCCAGATTGCGGCAAAGACTTACCTATGAAAGAACAACTGTTCAAAACCATGGACCACAACAAAGTAAAAATGCTGACGATCAATGTAACTGGAAGGGAACGGCATGTAGAGGAAGGCATCGAATTCACAGAAAAGTTTTTAACACAACCTACTCTTTCTGACGAAGGACGTTACGTCTATGACTTGTATAATTGTGATGGCGTTCCTTCTACCATCATTATTAATCAACAAGGAGATATCCATGCGAATTTTGACGATCAGTCCTCCTTTTTAGATATTGTAAGCAAATTAGGAGAAATCGTATGATGTTCATAATAATAAAGCGAGCAAGGACATTGGCATGTCCTTGCTCGCTTTTTTGATACCGAATAGCTCCCACATCACATCTAAGTATCGAGAATTTTTAACACTACAATAGTAGTCATTTCCTGGGAAATATGAACACTATTCAACAAAACCAACCACTTTCTCATACATATAGGAAACAGAGTGAAAAGCATAAATCTTTTCCTCTACCTCCCCGCCCCTCGTTACTATCAGACACGGGACACTTTTTATCTTATAATGCTGCATCCACTCAGGGTGCAGAGAAGCATTCATTTCCTTGAAAACTTCTCGATCGAATACAGACTCAAGTGTTGTAAGCATTTGACGTGCTAAGTGACAAGTGGCACAAAAGGGGCTGTGAACAAAGGTGAGGGTCGTTTGTGGAGCTTCAAAGAGCTTCTTTACATCTGTTGTATTTATTTCCTCCACAGCCATCCTCCTATATTAAATAGATCGACTTTACATTAAAATGTCTACTGAGTAAGGCTCTTGCCAATTCAGGTTCTGGCGTAGCTGCCACTTCCCTGAAAGCCTTATCTATATAGATATGTTCGGCGTGAGGAAGCTCTTCCGTCAATTGTTTTCTTAATTTGTAGCCAGAGTCATCTTCATCCACTAGAATATACACGGTCCGATCATCTAAGTTATGATCAAAAATCATTTCTTCCATCCGCTCGATTCCTAAAGTACCATGGGTGCAGATGATTTCAATCTCTTCATCAAGAACCTTATTCAACTTCTTTTTATCCGTGATTCCTTCAACAATGACGATTCGTTCTCCATCCATCTTCATCACCTACTATATAGAAACAGACCATGCCAATCAGGCATGGTCTGAACATGATTAAGATCAAACGTGATCATGTCAGACAAGGTTTCTAATAGCCCTGCCTGTCCAATGCACTATCCTTAGTCTTCATCAATCATTGCTTCATATTCTTCCGGTGTCATCAAGTCATTGATTTTAGAGTTGTCACTTGGTTCAACAACAACCATCCACGCTTTATCGTAAGGGGATTCGTTGACAAACTCCGGGCTGTCTTCCAGGTCTTCGTTTACTTCTACAACTTTACCACTAAGAGGAGCATAAAGTTCAGAGACTGTCTTCACAGATTCTACACTACCAAATGGCTCATCTGCTTCTAGTTCATCCCCGACTTCTGGAAGTTCTACGAATACGATATCCCCAAGTTCTGATTGAGCAAATTCAGTAATACCAACTCTGACTTTCTCTCCTTCTTCTTTCACCCATTCGTGTTCTTCAGAATAACGCAGATCTTTAGGTACGCTCATTTCAATTACCTCCAAAATAATTATAGTTTAACAACAAATATAAACATAAAAGCTATAGGCTTCTATTCCCAATAATGTGCTCACTGAGACCAAACGTTTTCAAACTCTTCTTCCTTGAATCCTACCGTTGTTTTTTCACCATCAGTTAGGATGGGCCGCTTTATCAGCATTCCATCAGATGCTAACCACTCAATCATTTGACCTTCATCTGCTTCTTTTAGCTTTTCCTTCATGTTCAGTTCTCTATACTTTTTCCCACTAGTGTTAAAGAATTTCTTTGCAGGCTTGTCACTAGTAGCGATAAAGCTCTTCATCTGCTCTTCTGAAGGGGGATGATCGACAATATGTACAGATTCGTAGTCAATCCCTTCCTCATCCAACCATTTTTTTGCTTTTTTACACGTACCACAATTGGGGTACCAATAGAAGGTTAAAGACATCTACACACCCTCCTTCATTCTTGTTGTCTAATATTTTATCATAATGAAGGTAAAGATTTCATTTATTTCTATTATTGTCTTCACAATCACCACATAAAGTCCCTCCATAATACCTCCCTATTCTTAAAGACTCAGTTTCGAGATCTTCATATGGCAAAGGTGCGGAGGGAAACGGTGAGACTCCTGCGGGAAGTGCGTGGTAGATGAGACCCCGTAGAGCGTTAGCTCGAGGAGGCTCATCACTCGCCCACGGAAAGCGAACCTTTTCCCGGATCCCCTAAACTCCAACAAAAGTCTCGAAATCAAATCTTACACAATGCTGCCATGTTGTTTAACAAAAAGAAGGTCAAAACGAAGGCCTGCACCTTCGCGTGTTCGAAAGTGCAGGCCCTGTGCCACATTTATCCGTTGATTTTTAAACCGTGTATTTTTCGGCTTCGATCAATGCTTTGGCAATCTCGCGCTTCTTAGGAATAACGTTCGTCGGCGTATGGCGCGTCAGTTTCCTTAATGCACCAAGCATCATTCTTAAGGAATCCCCAGATTCCGCTGCAATTAATGTTTCTTTTGCGTGTCCTTCAATTCGGTTAAAGGCTTCCTGCACATACACTTGTGTATAAAGAAGCTTTTGCTTGTTCTTTTCTTCACCCGATTTGTTGATGGCTTTTTCAGTACGAAGGACGGCAGATTCCATGTTATAAATCTCGCCTACCATATCCGCGATATTTACAAGGAGTTCTTGTTCATTTTCCAGTTTTTCTCCGTATTTCTGTGCGGCAAGACCTGCGGCAAGGAGGCCGATCTTCTTCGCATTTTTCAGTAAATATTTCTCTTGTTCCAGGACTTCTACGCCTGGTTCTTCCGGCATCATCATGATTTCTTCTTGAAGGGCTTGTGCTTGCTGAAGGATAGGCAATTCACCTTTCATTGCTTTCTTCAACAGTGTACCTGGGACGATCATACGATTGATTTCGTTCGTTCCTTCAAAAATTCTGTTGATTCGGGAATCACGGTACATTCTTTCTACTTCATATTCAGCCATGAACCCGTATCCACCATGAATTTGTACCGCTTCATCAACGGCAAAATCAAGGAGTTCTGTACCGAACACTTTGTTCAATGAACATTCGATGGCATATTCTGCGATAACTTTAGCAACAGCAGCGCCATCCTTTAGCTCTTCGTCAGACAATTTACCCATACTTTGTTCGAATAAACCTACCGTACGATACACGGAGCTTTCATTCGCATACGTGTTGGCTGCTACGGAACCGATCTTTTCCTGAATCAGTGGAAAGCTTGCAATTGGAGTCTTGAACTGTTTGCGGTCCTTTGCATACTTGACAGAAAGTTCAATCGCCCGCTTGGATCCACCTACTCCACCAATAGCCAGCTTATAGCGACCGACGTTTAGGATGTTGAAGGCAATGACGTGACCTCGGCCAACTTCCCCAAGAACATTCTCGACAGGGACTTCAGCATCTTCCAGAATCAATGTACGAGTGGAAGAACTCTTAATTCCCATCTTCTTCTCTTCCGGCCCTGTAGATACGCCTGGGTAATCACGCTCCACAATAAAGGCCGTAAACTTATCTCCATCAATTTTTGCATATACGACGAACACATCAGCGAACGCAGAGTTTGTAATCCACTGTTTCTCACCATTTAGCACATAATGAGTTCCTGCATCATTTAACTTGGCTGTCGTTTTCGCTCCAAGAGCATCGGAGCCTGAACCTGGCTCTGTGAGAGCGTAGGCTGCAATTTTCTCCCCAGTCGCAAGGAGTGGAAGATATTTTTGTTTCTGGTCTTCATTACCGAAGAAAACAATGGGTAGGGACCCGATTCCTACGTGAGCACCATGGGTAACGGAAAAGCCTCCAGCACGAGAAAACTTTTCAGTGATTAGAGAAGAGCTGATTTTATCTAACTGTAGTCCACCGTACTCTTCTGGTACATCAGCACCTAACAACCCCAACTCTCCCGCTTGCTTCAATAGAGCAACGGAATGCTCGAATTCATGGTTTTCAAGGTTTTCGATTTTTGGAACAACCTCACCAAGAACAAAATCTTCCGCTGTTTTTGCAATCATTAAATGTTCATCCGTAAAATCTTCCGGTGTAATCACATCTTCTGCAGTCAAATCTTCGACAATGAATCCTCCGCCTTTAATCATCTCTTTCAAATCGCTCATCCTTCTGTTCCTCCCCGAGTTAAATTAATTCAAATACTCCAGCGGCTCCCATACCGCCACCAATACACATCGTTACAACACCGAATTGTTCATTTCTGCGTTTCATTTCATGAATCAAGCTCAGCGTAAGCTTCGTTCCTGTACATCCTAGCGGGTGGCCTAAGGCAATAGCCCCACCGTTCACGTTTACTTTATCTTCATCTAATCCAAGTTCACGTATGACTCGAAGGGATTGAGAAGCAAAAGCTTCATTCAATTCAAAGAGTCCAATGTCGGATAAAGAAAGACCAGCCATTCGTAAAGCTTTCGGTACGGCTTCAATCGGTCCGACTCCCATGATCTCCGGCTCCACTCCCGCCACTGCAAAGGAGCGGAATTTGACTAAAGGTGTAAGACCTTCAGCTTCTGCTTTTTCCCTATCCATCACCATAACAGCTGCTGCACCGTCACTCATTTGCGAAGAGTTCCCCGCTGTTACAGAACCTTTCGTTGAAAAGGCAGGCTTCAGCTTACCAAGCACATCAGGCGTAGTACCTGCTCGAACTCCTTCATCCATTGAAAATAAGGTTTTTGTTTCTTTTACTTTGTGGTCTTTCCCAAGCTCACGGTTCGTCACTTCAACTGGAACGATTTCATCCTCGAATTTCCCTTCCTGGATCGCTCTAGCTGCACGCTCGTGACTCTGAACCGCAAATGCATCCTGATCCGCCCTTGAGATTTCAAAACGATTCGCGACTTCTTCAGCGGTATGACCCATGGACATATAATACTCAGGAGCGTTTTCGACCAACTGGATATTCGGCTTAATCACATGCCCCCCCATAGGGATGAGACTCATGGACTCCGCTCCGCCTGCGATGGCTGTGTCACTGTGACCAAGCATGATTTTTTCTGCGGCATAAGCGATACTTTGCAAACCAGAGGAACAATAACGGTTAACTGTAATCGCTGGTACTTTATGATGAAGTCCGGCAAGCCCTGCAATGTTTCTTGCCATGTTCATTCCTTGTTCTGCTTCAGGCATCGCACACCCGATAATGACATCATCGATGTTGCCCTCATAATTGTTGGCTCTTTTCAAGGTTTCTTTAATTGTCAAAGCGGCCAGGTCATCGGGACGCGTATGTGCGAGTGACCCTTTCTTCGCCCGACCGACTGGTGTACGAGCTCCTGATACGATAACTGCTTCTTTCACGGCTCTTCCCCCTCTTTTGGTTAAATTAATTACGTAGCGGTTTTCCTTTCATGAGCATGTGCTGCATACGTGCTTGAGACTTCGCCTCACCTACGAGACTTAAAAAGGCTTCACGTTCAAGATCTAACAAATACTGCTCATCCACGAGCGTTCCTTCTCTCAACTTTCCTCCTGATAGGACAAAAGCTAGTTTTTCAGCGATTTTAAGATCGTGTTCACTCGCATATCCACTTAGAGCGAGTGATTTAGCTCCTAGAACCATTGTTGCATAGCCCTGCTCGCCCACTACCGGTATTTTCGTCCGTTTAGGCGCCTTGTAGCCTGACCTCGCTAATCCGAGCACTTTTTGTTTCGCATCATGAAGGAGGTGATCTCCGTTGACACTAATCGCATCTCGTGAATCTAAGAAACCATTCTCTTTCGCTTCCTCGCCTGAAGTAGAAACTTTCGCCATAGCGATTTTCTCAAACACACTGTTCGCAACCTTCTGAAGGTCAAAGTCAATGCCTTCAGGTATGTTTCTCAAGTATTTGATATAAAGTTCTTTATTTCCACCACCACCAGGAATTAGACCGACACCAGCTTCTACTAGACCCATATAGGTTTCCTGTGAAGCCTGGATGGCATCAGCTGGCAGACAAACCTCAGCTCCGCCGCCAAGTGTCATTCCGAAAGGTGCGGCAACGACAGGTTTATCCGAATATTTCATTTTCATCATGCTATCCTGGAAACTTTTCACGACCATTTCGATTTCAAAGAAGTTGAAATCTTGCGCTTCCATAAGGATCATCCCAAGGTTTGCACCGACACAGAAGTTTTTCGCCTGATTTCCGATAACAAGACCTTCGAAGTTCTCATCTACATGATCGATGGCATAATTAATCATCTGAATGATATCAAGCCCAATCGCATTGCTTCTGGAATGAAACTCCAGGCCGGCAACCCCATCGCCAAGATCGATTAAACTGGCACCGGCATTTTTCTTAATAACCTCCCGCTCTTCTTTCAAGCGTTTAAGATTAATGACTTTTTCATTAAAGGACTGTTGCTTGTATTTTCCATCATAATAGAAGTAAACGTTTCCATTTTCTTTTTTATAAAATGTATCGATACCTTCATCCAACATCTTCTCTACCCACGTTGGAATCGTCTCTCCTTCTTTCTTCATACGCTCTACAGAAGCTTTCACTCCGATGCTGTCCCACATTTCAAATGGACCGAGTTCCCAGCCGAATCCCCAGCGCATGGCCTCGTCAATAGACGGTACATCATCTGCGATTTCACCGTATAACTCGGCTGAATAAAGTAGAACTGGTTTGACTACAGACCATACTAAGTCTCCCGCACGGTCCCCTTCTGCATTTACGAGCGTTTTCAATTTTCGCTGTGGACCTTTTTCCTGTTTCGCCATTTCAGTGGCCTTGGTTTTTAACTTGCCACGCTTTTCATATTCAAGGGTTTCAGGGTTAAGCTGCAGGATTTCACTTCCCTTTTCACCTTTCTGTTTCAGGAAGAACCCTTGACCACTCTTCGATCCCAACCATCCTTTTTCAAGCATGTTTTTCATGAAGTCAGGGGTTTCAAAAGCTTTTTTCTCTTCTCCTTCTACTTGATCGTACACGTTGTTGGCCACATGGATGAAAGTATCCAAACCAACAACATCAAGCGTACGGAAGGTCGCACTCTTTGGACGACCGATCATCGGACCGGTGACAGAATCCACTTCGCCGACGGAATACCCTTTTTCAAGCATTTGTTGGACGGTCACTAAAAGACCGTAAGTTCCAATTCGATTGGCAATGAAGTTCGGCGTGTCTTTCGCTTCGACGACACCCTTGCCAAGAACATCTTCTCCAAATTCTTTCATGAACTGAAGAACGTCTGGACTTGTATGCTTCGTCGGAATCACTTCTAATAACTTCAAATAACGTGGCGGGTTGAAGAAGTGTGTGCCTAGGAAATGAGCTTTGAAATCCTCGCTGCAGTCTTCGGACATGGCTTCAATGGATATTCCAGAAGTATTGGAACTTACAAAAGCGCCTTTCTTACGGTAGCGATCGACGTCAGCTAAAACTTTTTTCTTGATATCAAGATTCTCGACGACTACTTCAATGACCCAATCGACATCTGATAATCGTTCCATATCATCGGTAAAGTTTCCGACTTCAATGAGATCGAGATTTTGTTTACTCGTTAATGGTGAAGGCTTTTGTTTAAGAAGTGCTTTTTTATTTTCAGCAGCAATTCGATTTCTTACAGCTGTATCTTCCAGCGTAAGCCCTCTTTTTGCCTCTGTATCCGTAAGTTCACGAGGGACGATATCCATCATCAATGTAGGAATTCCTACATTCGCTAAATGTGCGGCGATCCCTGCGCCCATTACTCCTGATCCAAGGACGGCTGCCCGCTTGATTTTGTGATTCATTACATTTCCCCCTATCTCATTTGAATGAATACTCATTCATTTTACAGCCAAAAAAATAAGTACGGCTAATTCGTATCTATGTATAATATAAAATATTTTCAGACATTTCGCAATCCTTTTCTCCATAATTCTGTGAAATCTTCCCTTGGATTTTTCTGGTTCATGTATTCTATGCATGATCATCCTAAAGGATGCCCGCAAGACTGCGGGCTTCAGGTTATTTTCCGAACACACCTTTTAACACAAATGCAACGTTCGCCGGTCTCTCGGCAAGTCTTCTCATAAAATACCCATACCAATCATTTCCATAAGGGACGTACACGCGCATCTTATAACCTTCTTTCACTAACTCTTCTTGTCTTTCCACTCTAATTCCATATAGCATTTGAAATTCAAATTGTTCCTTTGATATATCCTTTTCTTCAACAAGAGATTTCGTGTATTCAATCATGCGATCATCATGACTGGCTACGGCTGTGTAATTCCCGTTCAGCAAATGGATACGGATGATCTTTTTCAAATTTTCATCTACGTCTTTCTTGTCGGGGAAAGCGACCTTAGGTGACTCTTTATAGGCGCCTTTAACAAGTCGTAAATTTGGGTTGTATTTGTCGAGATCTTTTATATCGTCAACGGTACGGTATAAATAGGACTGTAATACGGTTCCGATATGCTGATAATCCTCACGCAGCTTCTTAAAGATTTCAAGCGTCTTTTCACATCTTTCGTAATCCTCCATGTCAATGGTAACAAACACATCTTTTTCTTCAGCGACATCCAAGATCCTGCGCATATTCTCCATGACAAGGTCTTCAGATATATCCAGACCCATAGAAGTTAATTTCAGAGAAAGCTGGGAATCCAACTGATGTTCTGCAATTGCTTCGATCGCTTTTATACAGCCTTCCGCTGCCTCTCTTGCTTCTGCTTCACTATCAATAAATTCCCCTAGGTGGTCGATGGTCACAGCCATCCCTTTCTTATTTAATTCTTGGATTGTTTCAACGGCATCAGGAACAGTTTCTCCCGCTACGAACTTTCCTGCACCAAAGCGAAGGCCATATCTTTTTGCCAACTTTGTAAAAAACCGGTTTTTTGATAAAAATAGAAAAAAGTTTCTGAGTATCCGTTCCATTCTCCTACCCCCTAAACCTTGTTCCCGTTCACAAAAATTATTCTGATTTTTCCGTCATGTAATCGTTAACATACTACTATTTTATCATTTATTAGATGAAATGGGTAAAAATAATGTTTCCTTCGACAAACTCCCATCTCTTTCACCAAAGCAATCTTCAATTATCATGCATGAGATTTTTCTTATAGAAATGAAGAGGAGGGTCATAATAAAAAATGAAAAAAGAAGGAGGAAACGTGATGCAACAACAAAACCAATCGATGCAGCAATCCCAACCTATGTCTCAAGTACCTAACATCGTGAGCACAAAAGATCAGCTTTATCTTGCTGATATGTTGTCCTGGAACTTGAATGCTTGTAAAAAAGCTCATTTCTTCGCACAAAATTGTCAAACGCCGGAAATACAGGCCGCTTTAGAAGAGGCGGGTCAAATGCACCAACGTCATTATGATAAGCTGCTTAACCATTTGAATTCTCAATCCCAAACCACCAACTAAGGAGGAACATCATGAATCAGACGCAAAAGATACAGAATCCTGAAACAAACGTCCCTAAAACTCCACAAATGAATGAGCGAGACTTTGTTAATGACCAGCTGACAACAGAAAAGTATATGACCGCTTCATACAACATTGCATTAAATGAAGCGAGTAATCAAAACATGTATCAGGATCTTGCTACAATATTCAAGGAAACGCAGGACTGCCAACGGAACTTATACAACCTCATGTTTAAAAATGGGTGGTATGCGCTTGAGCAGGCAGAAAAACAAAAAATTGACCAGACGTATCAACAATTCACAGGGTATAAAACCCAATTGCCATACAACGTCCAATAATTCTCAGTGTTTATAGAGCTAAAAAAGAAGCCCGGGTCTGCCGGGCTTCTTTTTGTTTACCCTACAGGCTCATATCCCTGAGCCTCTACGGCTTCTTTCATCATCTTTTTGCTTACATAAGCTTCATCGTATGCAATGTTTACTTTCCCGCTGTTTAAATCAACTTCCACACCATAGACGCCTTCCAATTCTTGAAGGGCACCTTTCACGGACTGCTCGCAGTGATTACATGTCATACCATTTACTTCTAACGTCATTTCCATGATTTCACAACCTTTCTCAATGTAAGCTCTTGTTGAACTATTCCACAAAAGCGTATTTCTTTAACATATTTTTATAAAAGGATGTTTTTTAACCATTTAAAAACCCGCTTCCTATAAAAGGAGCGGGTTATGTTAATAGCTGCAATATTTTTTCAAAGCCTGATGAAGAGAATTAATAAAAGTAATTTCTGATGAAAAATGAATCATTTGAATACGTTTCACCTGCTCCGGACGAACTCCGGTGATGATGACTTGTGAGCCCATATAACATAAAGAGGTCATTAAATTTTTTAGTAATTGAGCGCCATCCTCGTCGATTTGTCCTACTGCGGTAAAATCAAAAAGAACCCTGTCAATATCCCCATCCTGAGTGGCTTGAAGCAATGGCTCTTCCACTGTGTACATTTTATCAGCCGTAATATGACCAAAGAGTGGGATTAAGGCGGTTTCTTCCGTTAAGCGGATAAACGGTGCGGACAGTCGATTCCCGTGCTGGATCGCCTCTTCCAATTTCTCTTTTTCCTCAAGCAGCTGAAAGTTTGTGTCATTTAAGCGTGACCTCAATTGATCCATGGTTTTCGTGACTTTTGATAACTGTTCATCCTTTGGAATAAGCAACACTTCTGCATACAAATCATTTTTCCACTTCACATGCATATCGCATGTAATAGGGTTCTGTTTTTCCTCTGAAGGCTTGAGCGCGATTTCGACAGTGAGTTTATGAACATCAGGGGTGACCCATTTTTCAATTTTAGACAGGCTTCCTTCATCCACGACATTCAATAGGTTGTTCACTTCACCGAACATCGCAACAGCTTCATCCGATAAGGATTCAATCTTAAAATTTTTATTGATGATAAAGTGTGGCAAAGGAAAGCTGCGTTCAACTCGTTTCATTGATCGTTTCTTCCCTTCCTTCATTGAACCAACGTTTAAGATGATCCAGATCCTTGACAACCATCACTTGGTCAGATTCAAATTCTTTCAAGTCGTATTTCTTCACTATTCTTCCGCCTATCATAATCAGCGGATTCCAATCGAATTGAGAAAAACGTTCCAACAACTTCTTGA
This sequence comes from Halobacillus litoralis, assembly GCF_009856415.1. Lineage (GTDB taxonomy): Bacteria > Bacillota > Bacilli > Bacillales > Halobacillaceae > Halobacillus > Halobacillus litoralis_C. Next base: position 83,613 of record NZ_WMEZ01000002.1, read on the forward strand.
TTGTTTTCAAACGATAGGGCAATGCCGCTGAAATTCCAATAACATCAGGTCGATACTTTTCAATTTGAGTGAAAGAGTGCTCCAAAGGAAGAGCAGGTCCCAAATAACGCACTCTCCACCCGTGGTCTTTAAACGTATCGGCTACCATCTTCAAACCTATGTAATGCTGCTCTTCTTCTACACCGAATAACATAGCCTTGAAATTTTTTTGATGCTTTCTACTTACAGTACCGGTTTCCGAGTCTAATTTTGAAAGCACAAAGTCGCAAATGGCCGTAGCCAAATGTTCGTCTGCAACGGATATTTCATTTCTCTCCCAAAGTTCTCCAATATAATACATGGCGGGCGTTATGATATCTTCATACAGATAAGCCCGCGGATGTTTTTCCAATAAAGTTTTAATATACTCTGCTGCCCCATGTTCATCTCCTTGAAGGAAATAATGGGCTAAAGTTTCGTGTTGCACGTCCAAAGTATTCACCTCTTTGAAAGTGTATGCAAATGTTGTAAGGACTCGTCCAAATATTTGATATAACACTGTTTTTCGTCCTCGTCGACAACCTCCATGTTTTTCAAAAGGCGTACGAGGCGTTCATAGTTATCAATAATCAGCGAAGTGGGAACATCCCTTGAGGTAAGAACGGTATTGAGCCACGTCGTATAATCAATAAAAAAATCGACACTTTTCATCTCATAGGCTGCTTGTAAATGATCTAAATGATGAAAGTTATCTTCTTCGGTACGGTCTCTTCCGTTCTGACCGAACTTTTCCCAAAGGTATGGATAAGCTTCATAAATTTCATCTGCTACTAACTGAACTAAACGGCTCTGCTCCGACTTATTCATGTTGCCACTACCTCGTATTTAGAAACCTTCGGAACGATCCCTTGAAGTTCTTGATCGGGATACTGCTTTTCTAATTCATGGATTTTTTTGAACTGCTCACTACGAGCCCACTTGAGGTAGGCTTCTTTAGATTCCCACTCCAAGTGCACCGTCAGTTCTCCAGGCTTTCTGTCGTTCTGTAACAGTTGAAAAGAAATAAAACCATCGGCTTGATCTACTAGGCGAGATCGTTTTCTATATATATCAATTAAGTCATCCGCTTTATGGTCTGGTACCTTCACCATAGAATCTACGACGAACATGTGTAATTCCCCATTCTGATTTATTTTCATTAAATAATATTTTATCATACCTATTTCTTTTATGTATAATGTTAAGATTCTCCTCAAACCTAAATCAAAAAGGATGGGAACCCCTTGGAGAAAATAGAAACCTTGGCTAAGATTTAGGCAGCGTAAACTCATATTGCTATTCTAAACAACTGAACGTCCATTTATTTCACAACTCTCTAGACAATAAAAAGGTGCCGGCTCTATTGCCGGCACCTTTTTTTATCATCCTATTGTACAACTTCATCAAGCACATGCATTTCTTCATGATCCAGAAGATTCTTGTTGATCATATCATCCGCTTCTTTATTCATATGATCCTGTAGATCTTTCAGCTCTTCTTTATCTCCGACAAGGTAAAAACGCTCCCAGCCATAGTCTTTAGCTAGCTTATCAATCTTAGGAGCTACACTCTTGTACCAACGATAACGGTTGGCCTCGAAGCGCTCTTGAAATTGATCCCTCTTGGAGGTCTTGGCACCGCCAGATCCCATAGAAGGCTGGGCACGGTGTGGCCCTTGATGCTGCCTCCAATCTTCCGTATCCAGGTCAAGTTCAAACAACTGGGTGTCATTTAACGTTCCAAGTTCAGCATCAATCAATTTGATTTGATTTTTCTGAGTTAAGACAACACCTGTTTTAGGGAACTTTTTCTGCATCTCTTTCAATTGATTCAGAGCTGGTGTTTCTTCCCAGTAGAATTCTGTTTTCACAGGCATCTGGAAACGCTCGGCAAACCAAACCGTATCATCACCTGTTGCAAATAAAACAACACTCTTAGCGAAGTTTTGTTCATTTTCTTCTATGAATTGCTCCACTTTTTCTTTTACAGCCCAATAGTTTCTCTTTTCATCCGAATCGCCATCTTTTTGAAGATAGGATTCGAAATTATTCAACCCATTTTTTAAATGGATCTTCCATTCTCCCCCTTGTTGATCCGGGTCGGAAGGGTCGGTGTTTAAATACATCGTAAATACTTTTTGTGGTTTTTCTAAATGTACTGCCTCTAGTTTCTTTATTTCTTTATTTAAGTCCATAAAACAGCGACTCCTTTCAAGAATTGTAAATCGAATCTATACTGTATGTTTCCTGAAAAAGAAGTGCTTAAACTCATTTCCTAGAGGTCATTGCTTTTTCTCTACGATTTTTTGTTTCAGTTCTTTCAATTCAAGCGCAAATTGCTCTTTTTCCTCGTCTGTTAACGTTTGACTGCCATAACGCACTTTCTGATAAAAGACAGTGTAATCAATATCAAGCCCTATCCTATGAAACCAGTCCTCTAGTGATTCATTAGAATATCTGCCACATCCATTCCGGGCTGCAAAATGTTCAAATGCACGAAACTGTTTTCTCACCCATCCTTCTGTCCGGGACCTATGAAAAGAAAAAGAAGAGGAGGATCTCTTTTTTTCTTCTTCACTATATGCGTAATACTGATACTTGAGAGGATCAGATGCGGTTTCCACATCCATGGTCGCTCTTTTTCTCAAAAAGAAAATAGTGACCATGGCTAAAAGAAGAGCAACGACTATCAGGACGACGGTTCCTGATTCAATCGCTTCTGCTACTTTTCGAGTGGTTTCCTGATTGCTATCATTCATTCGTTGAAGCTCTTCTTGCCTTTCTTGAGATGAAAACTTCATTTCCGGCAAAGAACCTTCCTCCATGGACTCGATTTTAGAAACATCAAGACCTATTTTGGCGAGGAGTGTCAAAATTCCGTTGATTCCTATTAAAAAGGCGTACGAAACCCCACCCCAGAGTTTCCCCATCAATGAACGTAGAAATGGAAAAAGAAGCAACATGATGGAAGTTCCCGTGATCAAAGAGAAGAAGATGACAAAGAGACTTTTCCACCCTCCTTTCCTCTCCCTTTTGTCTACATTATAATAATGGGAAAAAGCATAGCCGCCCCACGTTACTACATACAAGGAAACCAGTGCGTAGACCAGGTCCCAGGACTGGAAGAAGAAGATCATAATAAATGTCAAAATCGATGTGGACAAAATTAATGATCGTTCATGATTCAAATCAGGATCCCTTTCATGACGGTAATATCTCCATCCAAGAAATGATCCGACGAAGAGTCCCAGCAATAAACTCGCGCCTACAAAATAGGCAATCGCTATGATTCCCGCAAAATTAAATAAATAGGGGATCAAGCCTGGTAACCACCTTCTTATTAGAAAGAAGAGAACGATACTCACGATCGCGTATGTACTAAACAGAACGTAGGAAAGGGACATGGACGTCCACTGAATCAAAGGGAAAAGAAGCACGAAGAAAAGCATCGCTTCCCCTAAGATCTGATAAACAAAAATGATATTCTTTTTACCTTCTACCATATTTAAGCACCCCCTCTTTGTAAGGCGGGGCGTAAATAGGCAGATGAACCGTCCATCTGCACCTGAAGCACAACCGTGCCTCTCGACTGCAAATCTTTTAACTGATTTATGATTCCATTAGGAATATCCCCTACTATAAGAACAACTTTACTGCTTAAGCCGCGCGATCCGAACCAGTGGAACAGTTGATCCATGGGAAGCAGCCGCTGTTCTTTATCAATCCGTGCCAACATCTCTAGTGATTGCCTTAAATGAACGCTTCCTTCCCCTTTTTCTTGATAGAAATAAGGGTGCCTTTGAGGTTTGCGCATGTTAATGATCATCTCATATGGATAGCCCCGCTCTGTAGCCGTATAGCATAAATAGCATGCGTAGGATAATAATGACTCGAGGCGAGGAGACAGGTGTTCATTTCCCAGTCTCGTTTGTTCCACTACGTTGACGATGATCGTCCAACTCCCATCCACCTGACGCTCCAATACTTTCGTCTTCAAAGATTGAGATTTCGCACTCGCTTTCCAGTGAATTTTATGAAAGGCGTCTCCCTGTTCATAATTACGCGTCCCCACAGGTGTTAAAACATCTTCATAGGGTGAAAAATTCGCGCGTTGTTCCCCGATGGACGGATAAATATATTCTTTGAGACCTCGCACGGGTTCCGGAGTTGGATAAACAATGAACTCTGTTTGATACGGTTTTTTATACCACATTTTTATAGGAGTGAAATTCAGTAAATGTGGAAAACGGAATGACAAATTCCTTGCTTTTGTTACCCCACGCATTTCAGCTTTCACCGGGATATGTACTACCGACTCCCCACGACTCATTAATGAATAGGGGATTTTGTAAGAATAGGAATGGTTTAATTCATTCATCATTTCTTTTCGGCTGCTTATCATTTTTCCCGTTTCAAATGAGAACGTTCCATTTAACATAGGCACCCTTGAATAATTGTTCACATGGATCTCCCACTCTGCTTCATCTCCTGGAAACAAACGAACGGAACGTTTAGCATTGTGCAGCTCAAAATCCGAACCACTATAATAATCGAAAACCTTACTTCCTAGTATAAAAATGATGAGCAGGCCTGTAGGGAAATAAAAAATTGGCTGGTTGATCACGAACCCGACCAATCCGGTGAGAATCACCGCAGATAAAACACCATCATAAAACCTTCTTCCCAACCCAAGTTGTTTTTCCCAATGGTTCACTGTACCGAACCTGTCTCAACGGGAACAGGAATTTCCTGGATCACTTCCTGGATCACCTGGCTTTTTGTTTTCCGTATGGCGCCCTCCATAGAAAGCACAATACGGTGCTCTAAGACATAAGGAGCTAGGAATTTCACATCTTCTGGGCGGACAAAATCATTTCCCAATAGTAACGCCCGCGCCTGACTCGCTCTCATAAAAGCAAGGGCTCCCCTCGTACTGACTCCTAACTCGATATCTTCATATTCGCGTGTCAATCGAACGAGGTCTAAAAGATAATTCATCGTATCTTCGGCCAAAGCGATATTTTTTGATTGGGCCCGTATATCCAAAATTTCCCCTAAGGAAATTTGGGGTGTCAGCGTCTCAAAGGGTTCATTCTTTTGATATGTTCTTAAAATATTCTTTTCTTCCTGTTCCGTTGGGTATCCCATGTCAATCTTGAACAAGAACCGGTCCAATTGGGCTTCAGGAAGAGGAAACGTCCCATGGTTTCCTTCCACAGGGTTTTGAGTTGCAATGACAAATAGTGGGGGAGCAATCTTCAATGTTTCACCATCGACCGTCGTTTGCTTTTCCTCCATGACCTCAAGCAGACTGGACTGCGTCTTCGGAGTCGCCCGGTTGATTTCATCTGCAAGGAGGACATTCGTCATGACCGGACCCTCGCGCAACTCGAATTCTTGGGTTTTAGGATTGAAGAATTGAATGCCTGTGACATCACTTGGAAGGACATCAGGAGTGAATTGAACCCTCGAGAAATGACCATCCATCACTTTAGCGAAACTCTTCGCTAGTTTCGTCTTTCCAGAGCCAGGCACACTTTCCAGAAGCGTGTGGCCATCTGCAATGATGGAAATAAACAACAACTCCACAACCTCGTCTTTGCCGAGGATCACGCGACCGATGGTTTCTTTCGCTTTTCTTATTTTCTCTATACTCATTATGTATAAGCTCCTTTGTACTAAAACTTCAGTTACCCATTATACCAAATGATGTTAGATAATTCTTTCAATTTCAGATGCATCCCTTTTCCATCGAAATTCCCAACATAAATGTTTAAAGGTAACATTTCAAAACTTCCTTCATATAACAGAATGTCAATTCGACTGAGTTGCCGACCGCCCCCACGCACGAGTCCCGAAATTGAATGATTTTTTATGTTTGTACAAGCAAAAAAAAAGACCCACTCTTCTCAGAGCGGGCCTTGGTGTATTATTCTTTTGTCCATTCATCGATAAGGTCTTGATGCTCATCAATCCACTTTTGAGCACCTTCTTGAGCATCGCCAGCTTCATTAATGCTAGCCATGAGGCTGCCAAGCTCATCATCGTTCAACATGAAGTTGTCAAACCACTTGACCACTTGAGGCTGATCCTTTTCTAAACCTTTGCGCGCAGCGTAAGAAATGTTTTCGGAATCGCCATAAACGTTTTTAGGATCTTCTAAGAACTTTAGATCCATTTCAGAAAATACCCAGTGCGGCTTCCATAGAGTCGCAACAATAGGTTCTTCACTTTCCATGGAACTCTTCAATTCTGTGATCATTGTTGGCTCAGAAGATGCTGCAAGTGTATAATCCAGTCCATATTCACTGATGACTTTCTCAGTGAGAGACATGATACTTGCCCCGGCATCAATCCCTACAATCTGCTTGTCAGGAAAGGCATCCGATCCTTTTAGATCTTCGATTGAATTAATATCTTCCATATAACTTGGTACGGCCAGTCCTAATTTTGTTCCTTCATACCAAGTTTCGCGCCAGTCGATATCTTCTTTATACTTTTCATAAAACGCTTTGTCCGTGTTCGGAAGCCAGATCTCCATACCGATATCTAAATCCCCACTGGATAAAGCCTCATATAGAAAACCTTTTTCTACTTGTTCCAGCTCTACTGTGTAGCCCTTCTCTTCAAGAACAAGCTTCCACATATTCGATACAGCAACGTTCTCCGCCCAGTTGTTCATACCAATTTTGACGGTTCCTTTTTCTTCTGAAGTTTCAGCATTTTCTCCTTCGTTATCGTTGCCATTGGATGTATCTTCCCCTGACTCGCCGCCACAAGCAGCTAAAGTTAAGAGAATACCCAGCAATACAGCTGGCAACCATTTGCGCCATTGTTTCATAACAGATGACCTCCTCTAAGTATTCTTTCATTTCCTATGTGATTCATCATTTAAACACAATTTGAAATTATACCATATAGTAATTTAAGTTCAAACAATTAAAACTGTACAGAATGTATTTTTGTATGATTATTCCACACCAGGTCATCCATATTATGGATGACCTGGTGTGGGTATATTTACCAATTATTGTTTTTTGTGAGCGCGGCGATCTGCGGCTTCTGCTCTTTGTTGAGCGATTTTATCTTCACGATCCGCTAATTCTTCAGAGAACTCTACATCAATGTTCTTCTGATTTTTAGGAGTTTGAGGTAACTTACGTTTCTGTTTCCCTTTGTTCTTACGGTGTTCGTCTCTACCCATGTTCTTCCCCTCCTTTTTAGTTGGAACAATGATAGTATTTTTCGAATCACCAAAAATATTCTTCAGATAAATCTTCAAAATCCTATTTCGGTTTAATCATCACATTTATGGGGGTTCACACACTTTTTACATAAAAAGAACCCAAAGTCCCCACATTTGTTAAGGAATCGTAAATCATGAATCATTGGTTGGAATCTCACTTTTTTTGGAAACTCTTACAAAATCTCTTTCAACCGCTTCCAATGCCTCTATAATCAGTCGAATGGTTCTTACGACTTATGGTAACGATTCCACATTTCCTTTATTGCCACTTTTTCACTCTCGGTATACAGTTGATTTGCGCAACCGGTTGACGCAAAAAATTCTATCGAGGTGAAAAATTAAATGCACAAACCATCCAAAAAAATCTCCCGCTTAGTTGCTACTACGGCTATTGCGGCTACGGTACTCGCAGCACAAGCACCGAACGTACTAGCGGTAACACAACCCCATCCTGATCAAGAGCTGAACCAGGAGGCTGTAAAAAAACAACTTCAAGTAGAAGGTGTGGAACAGCTTGAAAATGGAGTGAAGCTCGATTTATCCTCTGATCAAAACGCTTTTATTCGCCTTTTCTCTGAAGATATGGCGAAAGTTTCAATTTTAAAAGAAGGTGAAGAAGAGTATTTCTCTGAAGCCATCAGCAAAAAAGAGTGGGACACTCCATCTTTTGATGTTTCTGAAGAGAAAGGCGAAATCACCCTCACTACTGACGAAATCACCATCAAAATTAAAAAAGAACCTTTCGGCATTAAATTCCTGGACAAAGAAGGAAATGTGATCAACGAAGATTACATGCAAAATGGTTCTGGATATGATGGAGAAAAGCCTTACGTTTATAAAAAGACCACAGAAGATGAAGCCTTTTACGGATTCGGTGAACAATCCGGTCTTGAAGTGAACCAACGTGGGAAAAGCATCGGAATGTTCAACACAGATGCATATGCATATGAAACAGACACGAAATACTTATACACATCCATTCCATTCTTCATCGGTCTGAAAGATGAAAAAGCATACGGAATGTTTTTCGATAACACGAACCGTTCTTATTTTGAAATGGCGAGTGAAAGTGACGATTATTATTACTTCTACGCAGATGACGGTACGTTGAACTATTACTTCATGTACGGTCCTGAAATTGAAGATGTACTTGATCGTTACACAGAATTGACAGGTAAGATGGACAAGCCTGCCAAGTGGACGCTTGGTTTGCACCAGTCCAAATGGGAATACTCAGCTGATGATATCGAACGTGTAGCGGAAACGTATCGTGAAAAAGAGATTCCAGTAGACACCATGCACTTTGATATCGACTATATGGATGAATACCGTGTCTTCACTTGGTCTGATAAGTTCGGTGACGATGCGCTTCATCAAAAACTAGATGACATGAACTTCAAAAAAATCACAATCAACGATCCAGCCGTCAAAAAAGATCCTGGCTACTTCATGTACGATGAAGGTACAGCCAACGACTATTGGGCAAAGAACCCTGATGGATCTAACTTTGTAGGTGAAGTTTGGCCTGGAGATTCCATGTTCCCTGACTTTTCAAAGGAAGAGGTACGTGACTGGTGGGCAAGTAAGCATGACATCCTTTTCGACAAAGGAATCGATGGCGTATGGAATGATATGAACGAGCCTGCTGTGTTTGATGGTCCATACCACACCATGCCACTGGATGTGACATTCGGTGAAGGAGAAAACAAACGAACGCACGAGGAATACCATAACCTTTATGGACATGATGAAGCGGAAGCTACATATGATGCTTTTGAAATGTATAAGCCGAATGAGCGTCCGTTCGTTTTGACACGTGATATGTACGCGGGTTCTCAACGTTACGCAGCTCTTTGGACAGGTGATAATGTAAGTGAATGGGATCACTTAGAGATGTCTCTTCCAATGAACATGAACGTCGGCCTTTCCGGTGTACCATTCGTAGGAAATGATATTGGTGGTTTCGCTGGACGCCCGGATGCAGAAATGTTCGCACGCTGGATCGAAGTCGGCGCCTTCCTTCCATTTTCTCGTATTCACTATGATAGTGATAAGAAAGCAGAAGGCAAGAAACAAGCACAAGAACCTTGGGCTTTCGGTCAAGAGGTTGAGGACATCAGTAAGAAATACATCGAGATGCGCTACAAACTGATGCCTTATCTTTATAATGCATTCATAGACGCTGCCGAACAAGGGACTCCTGTTCAACAACCGCTTGTTTATCAATTCCAAGATGACGAAAATACTTACAATGTAAGTGATCAATTCATGTTTGGAAAAGCAATGATGCTTGCACCAATTGTTGAACCAGGACAAACCGAACGTGATGTTTACTTGCCTGAAGGAGAAACGTGGATTGATTATTGGACGGGTGAAGAGTTTGACGGAGGTCAGACCATCACGACAGAAGCACAACTTGATCACCTTCCGATTTACGTCAAAAAGGATTCTATGATCCCTACTCGTGAAGTACAGCAATATACAGGTGAAAAGCCACTGGAAAACCTTGTTCTAGACACCTACTTGGATGAGAAAGCCACTTATTCCTTCTATGAAGATGATGGGGCAACATTAGATTACAAGGATGGCGAGTACAATGTGACGGACCTGGAAGTAAAACGGAAAGGGAAGCACATTGAATTCAAGAAAAAAGAGAAAGCTACAGGCTACGATACTGACTTAGAATCTTACACGCTGAAGCTTAATGGCGAAGAAGCACCTAAACGTGTACGTGCTGCAAAAGCGAAGTACAAGGAAGTCAGCTCTGTAGAGGAAGTGAAATCGACGCAAGAGTCCTTCTTCTATGACAAGGAAGAACAAGCTCTGTATGTGAATGTTCCAGCTGATGAAAAGCATAAAGTGAAGATTTTCTTCAATGGTAAAAAGAAGTAAGCAGGCAAGCCTGAATGACCATCTAATCCTATCCTTATCGTAAGATGATTACACATTTTAAAGAAATTCCCATCTAACATATTCATTAAATCAACATGGCTAGCAGATGATCTGCTAGCCATTTGTTATAAGGCTGATCTACTTATGAGAACAAAAATACTGATGATACTATTCTTTCTAGTGGTCGTTCTACTCTTTGTCTTTCAATCGTTTGATTCTAGAGATGAGAGCACGGAAATCGAACACCTTTCAAAAGACCAAGCAAAGTATCAACCAGGCAATGAAGTACACTTCAATGCTCAATTAAACCATAACTCTTCCACTGCTTTTATTGTGAACTATTACTACAAAGGAACAAAGATTGATCAAATGAAGGTCACACCGGAAGAGTCGGTTATGGAGTGGAAATGGAAACCTCCTGAAACCGACCATCAAGGCTATTTAGTCGAAGTCCTCTCAAGTTCTACAGACAAAGAAAGGGAAACTATTGCCGTGGACGTCTCTTCTTCCTGGACGGCTTTTCCTAGATATGGGTTTCTATCTCATTTTTCCGGTATCGAATATGATCAACAACAAAAAGTAATGGACACCTTAGCTCGTTTTCATATCAATGCCATCCAATTTTACGACTGGCACGATGAGCATCACCAACCACTTAAATTTGAGAATGAAAAGCCATTGGATAGGTGGGCCAACATAGCCAGCGAACCCGTAGAATTTAAAACAGTAGAAGAGTATATTGATTTAGCTCATCATCATGGCATGCAGGCGATGGCATACAATCTTTTATACGGAACCCTATCAGGAGCGGAGCACGATGGTGTTCGTCCGGAGTGGTATGTGTATAAAGACAAGAGCACAACCGCAGTAGATCGCCACGCCCTTCCTGACAATTGGAAAAGCGATATCTTCTTAACCGACCCTGGAAATCCAGCATGGCAGAACTATATTTTTGAAAAACAACAGACTGTGTATGATGCTCTCTCTTTTGATGGATGGCATATTGATCAATTAGGGGACCGCGGGGATGTTTTCAAGCATTCAGGAGACCCTTTGTGGATGAAGCAAAGTTATCAATATTTCCTGGAAGCTGTGAGAGAAAGGTTTCCCGATTATTCTTTCATTATGAATGCAGTCAATCAATATGGCCAAGAGGAAATTTCCAATGCCGGTGCTCCATTTTTGTACACGGAAGTATGGGACCCCATCACAACCTACGAACAGTTAAAAAACATCATAATTGAGAATAAACAAAAGTGGAATAAAAACACCGTATTGGCTGCATACATGAATTATGACCGCGCCGATCAAGAAGGCGCATTTAACCTTCCTGGCATTTTGCTTACAGACGCACTAATTTTTGCTCATGGTGGTGCCCATATCGAACTCGGAGAACATATGCTGTCCAAAGAGTATTTTCCAAACGATCACTTGATGATGACAAAAGATTTAAAAGAGCGGCTCCTTCATTACTATGACTTCATGGTTGGGTATCAAAACCTTTTACGAGGACATGAACTTTCTCCGGATGAGTTAGCGATTTCTTCAAATACAGTGAATGTCTCCCTTCAACCAGAAAAGGGATCGGTCTATGCATTCAGCAAAAAAACAAAGGACAAAAAGATTGTTCACGTGCTTAATTTTACAGATGTAGAGCATATGAATTGGCGTGATCCGAACGATACACAAAAAAAGCCCGAAGAAAAAAAAGATATCTCTATGCAAGTAGATGAAACGCGCCAAGTGGACAAAGTTTGGATGGCGTCCCCTGATTCGAAGAAAGGGGTTCCTGTACCTGTTGAATTTGACCAAACCGATGGGCGACTCTCCTTCACCCTTCCTCACTTGGAATACTGGAACATGATTGCCATTGAATACAAAGGAAAATAAACAAAAACCCCACCGCGTCCGGTGGGGTTTTTGTGTTATTGCTGGATGGCTTCTTGTTTATACGTTTGTCGACCACGTGTAATGGAGAAATAGGCGGTGGCCAGTGCGACAAGCACAAAGAATCCTCCAACTGTAGCGTTATGAATAACGGAACTCTGCTCAATGACAATTCCACCGATGGAAGAACCAAAAGCAATACCGAAATGTAACGCAGAGTTATTCAAGCTTTGCTGAATATCTGACGTTTCAGGTGCCGAAGAAATCAGATAATTTTGTTGTGCAGGCGTTACTGCCCAGCTCAATGCACTCCAAATCACCATCACCATTAAGAATAATGGTAGGGAGAACGTGACATGCGGAATTGTGAAAATAGCGACCGCAAAGACTAGGATTATGCCTAGGATGCTTCTCTCAGATCCAAATTTGTCTGATAAGAAACCTCCGACTCCTCCACCCATAACGGCAGCGACACCGAAGATGAAGTAAACAATGCTCACCCAAGTCCCGTTCATCCCCATTTCCGATTTAAGGAACGGAGTCAGATAAGCATACAGGGCAAGGTGCCCGGTCAAAAACAAGAACGAGGTCAGCTGTGCAGAAAAAATCTTTTTATCTTTCAACGTCCGTAGTTGCTCTTTAACAGAAATAACAGGTTTCGGAGCAATATTACCTAACGAAATCCATACAGCCACAAAAGAGAGCAGAGTCATTACACTAATCAGTAGAAACGGTGCTCTCCATCCAAAGCTATTGCCAATGGTGAGCCCAATGGGTACTCCTAGAACAAGGGAACCACTAATGCCCATAAAGATGGTACCAATTGCTCTCCCTCTATACTCTTTAGTAACAATGGCAGAAGCAATCGTCACAGCGAGCACGACAAGCAATGATCCACTCGCTGCTGTTAATACTCTTGCCAGCATGATTGTAGAATAATTCGGACTCAAGTAGGCGAGCATGTTTCCAAGAAAGAAAATAACCAACGTGACAAGCATCAATTTTTTCCGGTCAAACCGAGCGGTTGCCGTAAGTAAAATCGGTGAGGCCACCCCAAATACCAAAGAAAAAATAGTGATCAATAGACCAGCTTGACCAAGGGTAATACCAAGATCATCGGCAACAAGGTCTAAAATTCCACCGATAATCAATTCAACGGTTCCAACGACAAAGGCAACAAGTGCTAACAAATAAACTTTTTTATTCATAATTTCATGACCCTCTCTATTAGGTTACCACTACAATGGTAACCATACAGAAAGGATAAAACAAGAGGAAATGTTTACGTTTTTCATTCCTCCATGTATTCTAAATCTAAAGCATCAATAAAATGATTCCATTACACTAAAGCTCCCGATTGTGGAAGACTCAGTTTCGAGATGTTCCCGGGGTTCGTTGCCTGGTTGAGCGTTAGGGGTGGCTGGGAAGCCACTCGCTTTCCTGTGGGGGAGCGCCGAGCTTCCTCGGACTGCGTCCTGCGGGATCTCGCCTATCTCCTTCTCCCACGGGAGTCTCGCAGCTTCCCAAACACCCCATTCCATGTAAGGGAGAAACGAACCCCTATACCAAGTTGGCCTGTCTCTCCATTATCCCACCGATAGAAGTATGAAGCGCTCTGTATCAAGCCTTTACGTACTCTGGAGCGGTTTATACGATCCGCTTCTTCAATCATAAATACCGATTATTGCGGAAGTGGTTTCGAGAATCTTCCATGACAAAGGGGCGGAGGGGAATGGCGAGACTCCTGCGGGAACAGAGTGCTTGGTGAGACCCCGGAAGGCGTTAGCCTGAGGAGGCTCACCGCGCTCCCGCGGAAAGCGAGTCATTCCCCGCAGCCCCACCCACTCAACAAGAGTCTCGAAACTGAGTCTTCCACAATCCTGCCATTATTGAAGAAGGTTATTCTACAACTCATCTAAAATCTGTTCACAAAAAGTGAGGTACATGATGTTACAGAAATTCGGATTTACTCAATATGAAAGCCAAGTTTTTGAAGTCCTTACAGCAAGCGAAGAACCGATGGATGCTACATCCATCGTCAAGTACTCCCAAGTCCCAAAATCGAAGATCTATGAAGTCCTTCAGCGCTTAGTTGAAAAAGGGTTGATTCTCACTTCTTTTCAAGAAAGAAAAAAACTTTACACGGCCCTTTCACTGGAAACGACCATTGATAAGCTGACAGATGAATTTCAAGCCAATATCGACGAAATAAGAAATACGACTTTTAAACTTCATGATTCGGATGAACGGGTTTGGACCATCCAAAATAATTCTTCCATCAATGCTTTGTTAAGAGAGCGAATTCAAAACGCGAGGAAAGAAATACTGGTGACCGGGTGGAGTGATGAATTAGCCCCTCTTCTTCCTCTTCTGGAAGAAAAAAAGAAAGAAGGCCTCGAAGTAGAGCTTCTTTCTGTTGGTGAACTGGACCCAGGGAAGCTGCATGCCCATGTCCTTTTACCGGACGAAAAACATGAAGCCCTTGAAAGGCACAAGCTCATGATCATTGACCACGAGGAAATTTTATTTGCAGGTGTGGAGGGCGATACGTTCCAAGGCATTCATACCTTATCCAAACCATTAGTGAAATTCTTTACTGAATTCTTCTATCATGATGTGGCATTGACTGAAATTACGAAGAAATACGAGGAAATACTCATGGCCGATGAAGAGATTAAGGAAATTCTTATGAAGCTAAGATACTGATGTTATAACGATAAAAAAGGCGCCCTTGTTGGACGCCTTTTTCTATACCTTTTCTACCACATAAGCTTTCTTTTCACGGAAATACTTTTCTCCATCCTCAGAGGAATGTTCAAAAAACCCTTCAAATGCATCGACGACTTTATACTCTCTTTCAGGTTCTGTGAAAAGTTGTGAATCATTGTTAGAAAGAACAAGTACATCTGTCGTGGATACAAAACTGTCTAACTCTTTTGCCTTGTAATTTTTACCGACTTCTACATCACTCAAACGATGTTGTGTCATGTCACATTCCACCTTTCTAATTCAGGGTTTTCCCAGAAAAATGGATAATCAAACAACAGAACCGTCTAAATCGGCAACAACCTTTTACGATACAAACGGATGATAAACTCTATAAAAAATCGCGGGAATTTTTTCGGGACATAGCGGCGCTGATAAAAGGTTTCATAGGCTTTTTTCAAGTCACGCCAATGCGGACAATCAAACTCCTGCGTGAAGCGAACCACATCAATCACTTTCACTTCTCCATCTGTAGTGAGCAGAATGTTCTTCAGGTGGGTATCAGAAGGATTAAATCCTAAACGACAGGCAAATTCAAGCGCCTCATCTACACGCTGGACCATCTCTTCCGTAATCGCTACCCCATTGACGAGACAGTCATAAAAAGTGATGCCTTCCACGTACTGCATCGTCAAATAGCCCTCTCCTTGTTCATAAAAAGCTGGAAAGAACTCATGGTTGTTCAGTTTTTCGTACACTTCCCCTTCAATATGTGCCAAGTCCTCATAACCTGGATAAAAAATCTTGATCGCAAGGGCAGTTCCCTTCAAACGGTAGACCACGGCACTTCTTCCCTGGCCAATCCACTGAAACTCTTGGGGAACAACGATAGCACGGTCCCCGTCAAACTGTACTTTTCCAACCAAATCTTTGATATTCCCCATAAAGATTCTCCTCTATGAAAAAGCCATTTTATATATATCATTATACCAAAATTATCAGAAAAAGAAGCGCATTTTTGTTTGACATTGATAATCATTATCAACTATTATTGTTTTATCACCTTGAAAGGAGAATGGCTATGGAGAATACCTTAACCGTTCTACAAACGTTCACATATGAAAAAGGCAATCAAGAATGTACGTGCCATGAAATCATTGAATTTACCCAAGGCGATCATCTTCACATCCTTGAAGATCCCTTTTATGTAGATCATGCCGGCTGGTATATCGCTGTTAGAAAAAATGATACGGATCCTTTTTATATGTCCATTCCTTTTATCGACGAAAAGTACGAAGATCGTTCACTCTATACAGAAATGGATTTAGAATTAGCAATTCTTGTCCATCAACACCAGATCGATCAGTCCCTTATATATAAGAATAAATCCGAATTCCTTTACCATAAAAAAGAACTGGATCAATTGATGATGATACACCCGAAACACATGTTAGCTAATAAAGAATAAGCTTTTTTAAAGAAGTTACGAATGTGTTAAAAAAGAGGCGCTGGTATGCGCCTCTTACTTTTGATCTTGTTCCATCTGCTGTTGTGCTCTGAGAATCAATTCTTTTACCATTCGGCCACCAATTTGCCCACCGATTTTACCGGCATCCCTCGTAGACAAATCACCATTGTTTCCTTTTTTTAAAGGGATCCCTTGTTCCTTTGCCACTTCATATTTCGTTTGATCGGGAGAGGAAGACTGGAGGAGGTCCGCTTTCATTTGATCAAGTCCTGCCCTCGCTTCTGGAACAAGCAGTTTATTTCTTCGGGCCATCTTCAGTCACGCTTCTTTCCTTTTTTGATAGCCTCACCTTTATGACTGATCAACTGACCGTTTTCATCCACTTCATCAATCTTGGCATCGTACGTACCCTCTGTCAGTGTGTCGGATACTTGCTCCTGTGTTATAGATAAGCCCTGGGAACTGAAGTCATCCATGTTTTGATTTTGATTACGGTTGGGTTTGTTTTGCTTTTGCTTCATACCTAACTCCTCCTTTGCGCTTAGCTTTTGCATGTTTGAACAACCCATTCGTTGTAAGCTTTTGCCTATAGAAAACATGGATAAAAACCGAGCATTCATCCAAAATAAGCGTTAGGAGGTGTGCTTATGAGTAAGAAAAGCAATGCATTCAAACGAAATGCCGGCAACACAGTAAACCCACAAGGACTTTCTGAAGATGTCGCAGATCAGCAGCCTCGCTCTCAGTTGGAACAAAAAGCAAAAAAAGCGAATGCTAAACGATAAAAAGCTGACATTTACTTGTCAGCTTTTTTTGATAAGAACGGTTGGATGGTTTCTAACGCTTTATTGTCATCATAAAGTTGGTAAATGGTTTGCGAGAGCCGTACAGGATCTCCGAAAAAGAATCGTTCATAGAGCGTTTGTCTGGAACCGAAACTGCTCATGGTCAAGTCCCAGGCTAATCGAAAAAGCGAGACTCGATCTTCTCCTTTTACTTCCACCCCTTGCAAGAAGTGATCCAGCTGTTTTCCGACTTCCCCTTCAAAATCAGCCTTTTGTGGAATCGACATCATCCCACTCGCCCCAAGAATCTGTAAGATTTCAGCAAACCTCGGATAGGATTCCTGAAACTGATTCACAGCCACATATAAGGGTTGTCTGGCAGGAACCATTATACCTGAAGCATCGACTGCCGCTTCATGTTCGGATTTGATGATCAAAGCCTTCATGACTTCCAACCCTTTGACTATTTCCACCACTTTACTTTGTACATGTTGATAGTCACCAATTTGTATCGTATCCACAATCCCCTGGGCAATTCCTAAGAGAAAATCCGTTTTAATGATTTGTCGTGAAACGATTTGATGTAACGTAAAAGGAACAAATTTTCCTTGCACATACAAACGAGTAGCAGCACGGATATTATCGTGTATGAAGACACGCTCCCACGGAACGAGAACATCATCAAAAATGACGAGAGTGTCTACCTCATCAAAACGTGAAGATAAAGGATAATCATAAGACACTCCCTCATTGGCGAAAGATTCCCTACATATAAATTTTAACCCTTCGGTGTTGCTCGGAATCGAGAAACAGTAGGCATGAGCATTATCCTGAGCACCAGGAGCGGAAAAGACAATAATCTCATCCGTTATCCCTCCTTGTGTGGCAAGAAGTTTTGCCCCTTTAATAATCAAACCTTGCTCGGTACGGTCCATGATTCGAGCATTGGTGACATCCTCTTCTAAAAAGGCTAATTTTGAACGGTTGCTTTGTGGATTTACGAAGGTATGTGTGAACGACAAATCATTCTCCCGCGCATATTCATAAAATTGCAGAAGCCGGTCCGGATAACAATTTGCTTCCCCGTCTAATACATCAATAGATGCAGCAAAGGCGGCGATTACAGTGTTCATGTAATCCGGGCTTCTCCCCATCACCCCGCCTGAATGAAGAGCCCACTGCTGAATCATTTTCCTCCTTCTTTCCAAATCCCCTTTCGTTTTTGGAATTAAGTAAGAAAGCCCTAACCTGTTCCCTGTCGTTTCCGAGGAAAAAGTCATATTGTCTTGATCATCACACTGAAGACCGTAGAGTTCTGCCTGGCTGCGGATGATCC
Organism: Halobacillus litoralis; assembly: GCF_009856415.1. GTDB lineage: Bacteria > Bacillota > Bacilli > Bacillales > Halobacillaceae > Halobacillus > Halobacillus litoralis_C. The sequence goes on from NZ_WMEZ01000002.1 coordinate 101,950, forward strand.
CTTTGAAGGCAGGATGCTCGGAAATGTCCCCCGTCACTTTATTTCCGGCCACCCACACTTCCGCATTTATCGCGTTGATCCGTTTTTTATATTCTTCTCCTGAAATCACCGGCATGATATCACTCCTGATTTTCACAATCACTGAAAATAACTGATATCATACGATATTAAATTAGCGGAGAATTGTGATTTATGGTCAAGAAAAAGAAACGCCTGGAGGTTCACACTCCCGACGTTTCCCACTCACTTATATGCTCCGATTAAGAAGAAGGGCTGACAGTTTCAGAGTTGAATTGTTCGGTTTCTGTAGACCCTTTCAATGCCGTCGTGGAAGATGTTCCACCTGAGATCACTTGAGCGACTTCATCAAAATATCCTGTTCCAACCTCACGTTGGTGTCGTGTCGCTGAATACCCGTGGATTTCACTCGCAAATTCCGCCTGCTGAAGTTCAGAATAGGCTTCCATACCACGATCTTTATATTGTCGAGCAAGTTCGAACATGCCGTGGTTCAACGCATGGAATCCTGCCAAGGTAACGAATTGGAACTTGTATCCCATTTTCCCGAGCTCACGCTGGAAATTTGCAATCGTCTCATCATCCAGCTTCTTCTTCCAGTTGAATGAAGGAGAGCAGTTGTAAGCTAATAGCTTTCCAGGGTATTGTTCATGGATGGCTTCTGCAAAACGACGGGCTTCGTCCAAGTTAGGCTCCGATGTTTCACACCAAACAAGATCGGCATATGGCGCATAAGCCAAACCACGGGCAATCGCCTGATCCAACCCAGACCTTGTTTTGAAGAAACCCTCAGCTGTTCTCTCTCCAGTAATGAATGGCGCATCATATGGGTCCACATCACTTGTGATCAAATCTGCTGCATTCGCATCGGTTCTTGCGATGATGATGGTCGGAGTTCCCATGACATCCGCAGCAAACCTTGCGGAAATCAGGTTACGAACCGCCGTCTGTGTCGGCAAAAGGACTTTTCCTCCTAGGTGACCACATTTTTTCTCTGAAGACAGCTGGTCTTCAAAGTGAACGGCTGCTGCACCCGCTTCAATCATTCCTTTCATCAACTCAAACACATTCAGCTGTCCACCAAATCCAGCTTCGGCGTCTGCGACAATAGGCGCAAACCAGTCAATGTCCTCTTTGCCTTCCATATGATGAATTTGATCTGCTCGTTGCAAGGCTTGATTGATCCGTTTCACCACTTGGGGTACGCTATTAGCCGGATACAAGCTTTGATCAGGATACATATGCCCTGAGAGGTTAGCATCAGCGGCCACTTGCCATCCACTCAAATAGATGGCTTTCAACCCTGCTTTCACCTGCTGCATCGCTTGGTTGCCCGTCAAAGCACCCAGCGCGTGGACATAATCTTCTTCGTTCATCAACTTCCAAAGCTTTTCGGCACCTTTTTCCGCTAACGTATGCTGAATATCCATGGATCCTCTTAGCCGAATGACTTCTTCGGCTTCATATGGTCTCTGCACCCCGCTCCATCGACTCTCATCCTGCCACTGGTGATGCAACTTTTCTACACGCTCATTCATTATGAAATCCCCCTTAAGATAAATGGTTATAAGCTTCTAAAGTTAAAAACTCAGCAAAATCATCGTCACGTATCAATTGATCAAACAATTGAGCGGCTTCCTTATAGGAACCCTTATCAAAAGCATTATCTCCTACTTCCCAGCGAATCGCTTCCATCTCTTCTTCTTTCAACGAAGCGTAAAGCTCCATCGTAATTGCCCGGCCGTCTTCTAATTTCCCTTTCGGATGTCTGATCCATTGCCAAACTTGAGCTCTCGAGATTTCCGCAGTTGCCGCATCCTCCATTAAATGGTGAATCGGTGCCGCCCCTCTTCCATCGAGCCATGACGCCATATATTGAATGCCTACATTTATATTCGTTCTTAACCCCTGCTCTGTAATGGATCCTTCAGGTACTTCAAGCAATTGTTCCGCACGATAGGACTCGGACGCTTGATTTTTTTGTATCTGATTATCATCGGGCATATGTTTGTCAAAAATCTCCATCGCTGTCTCTACCATGGCCGGGTGGGCGACCCATGTCCCGTCGTGCCCATCATTGACTTCCCGCTCCTTATCCGCACGTACTTTTTCAAAAGCAGCGTCGTTTTTCTCTTGATCATTTTTCACTGGTATTTGGGCGGCCATACCACCCATGGCATGAGCGTTACGCTTGTGACAGGTTTGAATGGTTAACCGTGAGTAGGTTCTCATAAATGGAACCGTCATCGTCACATCCGCACGGTCTGGCAGTAAAAAGCTTTCATCATGACGGAACTTTTTCAAGTAGCTGAAAATATAATCCCAACGTCCACAGTTCAATCCAGCGGAATGTTTTCTTAATTCATAAAGGATTTCATCCATCTCAAAGGCGGCTAAAATCGTTTCAATTAAGACGGTCGCTTTCACCGTTCCTTGTGGGATGTTCATATAATCTTGAGCAAAGACGAACACATCGTTCCACAGCTTCGCCTCTCGATGGTTTTCAAGCTTCGGTAAGTAAAAATACGGGCCAGAACCATTTTCTATAAGTTTTTTAGCATTATGGAAAAAATAGAGGCCAAAGTCCACAAGACTCCCTGAAAGCCGTTCCTGATTGTAAGTCATGTGCTTTTCTTCTAAATGCCATCCACGTGGGCGTACTTTGAGTACAGCCGTCTCTTCGTTTAACTCATAGACCTTCCCGTTTGGATTCTCAAAACGAATGTTCCGCCTCACAGCATCTCTCAAATTGATCTGGCCATGTATGGTATTCTGCCAGGTTGGAGAGTTGGCATCCTCAAAATCAGCCATGAATACCTTCGCTCCTGAATTCAGCCCATTAATGACCATCTTCCGATCCACAGGCCCTGTAATTTCTACCCGACGATCTTTAAGATCGTCAGGTATGGGAGATATCGTCCACTCAGCATTCCTGATGTGCTCCGTCTCTTTCAGAAAATCCGGCCGTTCACCTTGATCCATTTTCTTTTGGGTCTTTATTCGATCTGCAAGTAACTGCTTTCTCTCTTCATTAAATTTCTCATGCAATTGAATGATGAAGGATAATGCTTCGTCTGATAAAATCTCTGCAAATCCCTCGTGCATCGTTCCATGAATTTGTATTCCAGACAATTTGATTTCCATTGCATCGCCACCTCTGTTGTATACTAATAGAAAATATTTAAATCTGATATATAACAGTTACACCAAAAAATTATTCATCTTTTTTGGAAAGGCAACGATCACATTCCATCATGTAATTGTAAGTATGACCTTCGATTTTTGAACCACACTGCGGACAAGGGACATTTTGTTGTTTTTTCATTTTAGCTCCTCCTTTGTTATAACAGAAATTATTTTGTTTATCTGTTATGGTACAGTTTACTGTGGGGAACCGGAAATTGCAACCGTTTTCTGAAAGTTTTTTAAATTTGGGCAGATGTTGGAAACAAAAAAGGCGCTGTCAAAGGGTTCAGCGCCTTTTTCATATTTTATAAACTGACTAAAATTATCTTCCCTACAAAAACCATACTGTTTTAATACAGGTAAAGCCTTCGTCATTTTTTCTTGTAAAGCAATTCGATAAACTTCTCCAGCGATGGAGATAACCACTTCTTTTGATGATGAACGATTTGGATATATAACGCTAATTCTTCATGGTCGAAATCTAAAGCACATAAGCTTCCCTTCTCAAGCTCATTGGCTACTGCAATTTCCGGAAGCATCGCTATACCCAGTTCGTCAATCACACATTGTTTGATGGCTTCAAGACTTGTAAAAGAAATCACAGAGCGGGGTTCGACGGCACGTTTCTTTAAAAGCCTTTCCAACATATTTCTATAAGAACAACCTTTTTCTGTCAGAATGAGGGTTTCGTCCTCTATCCGCCGCAAATGAACCCGTTTCTTACGAACAAGCGGGTGTTCCTTAGCAGCTACCATGACCATTCTTTCTTTTCGTAAAAGTAAAGTTTTCAAGAGAGGATGCTTTACTTCTTCATCAAGAACAACAGCCAGATCATAATGACTTTCTAACACCCCATCTTTAAGATTTGGACAGAGTCCGGATTCCAACTGAATACGCAAGTCCGGGTTTTGTTCTTTAAAAGCTTTCAATGACTTGGATATGAAATAAGCGGCCAAGGATTCAACAGCTCCGATCCTCACCGTTCCTCGCATCTGAACACTGTCTGAAAGCTTACTTTCTGCTTCTTCCATTAAATCGATGACCTGATCGACATAATATAAAAGCTGTTCGCCAGACTGGGTTAAACGCATCGTCTGTCCAGCACGCTCAAAAAGTCTCACCCCGTAGTAATCTTCGAGCTTTTTTATTTGGGTCGTCACACTGGACTGAGCATAACCGAGTTCTTCCCCCGTACGTGTATAGCTCCCCCACTTGGCCACTTCTTTAAATGTGTATAAATAGGATATGTCCATACGTACACCTCTATCATTATTTACAATAGTTATTATCAATAAGTATAGATAACAATGATGATATGTTCAATGATATACTTCTTTTAGAAGTGAAGGAGGCTGGATGTAATGAAGATATTAACTATATTGGGGAGTTCAAGAGATAACGGGAATTCTGAATACCTCGTCAACCAAGCGCTCGAAGGAATAGAACATACACAGTTACGTCTCAGTGAATATAAAATTAACCCAATCACCGATATGCGGCACACAGAAGAAGGCTTCTCACCTGTCGATGACGATTATGAATCAGTGCTGACTGATTTTTTAGCTCATGATCTCATTATTTTTGTCACTCCTATTTACTGGTTTGGAATGACTTCCCACATGAAGTTGTTCTTCGACCGTTGGTCCCAATATATGCGTGATGATCGATTTGACTTCAAAATGCAGGTTCACGGGAAGAAAGCCTATGTGGTTACAACAGGCGGGAGCAATCCATATGTCACAGGGCTGCCGTTAATTCAGCAGTTCGGCCATATTTTCGATTTTGTAGGGATGTCGTTCGAAGATTATGTGATAGGGAATGCCGTCAAACCTGGAGAAATTAAGGAAGATTTACTTGCCTTAGATAAAATGAAAGCATGGAACCATACCTTTAAGAAATAAACGAACGAATGTTCTTGTTTTATTCCTTTTACCACCTTATAATAATGATGATTAAATAAAATTCCAAAAGGAGTGTTTCACGGCTATGAAGCATCAAGCAACCCCTTATTTCACTTTTAACGGGAACGCAAGAGAAGCGATGGACTATTACAAGCAAGTCTTCCATGGGGAAATTCTCAATCTCCAAACCTTCGGGGAAGCAGATTTTGAAACACCGAAGGAAATGGATGAGAGAGTCATGCACGCACAGTTCAGAAAAGATGCCTTATTCTTTATGGTCTCCGATTCATTCACGGAACAGAGTGTTCAGACTGGTAACAATATTGCCCTCGTATTAGAATGTGAAAGTGCTGATGAAATTCAAACGTATTACGACCGGTTAAAAGATGGCGGAAATGTAGTAATGGAACTTCAAGATACTTTTTGGGGTGCTACGTATGCGAAAGTGAAAGACCCTTACGGAATAACTTGGGATTTAAACTACACAAAAGAACAATGAATAAAGCGGCTCACTCCTGAGCCGCTTCTCTTAATCCAAATGGATGGTACAATTAAAACGATCACAAAACCATTGGTCCTCTCTAAGATGAACTTCTGATAAAGAAGTGTTTTTCATATGTTCATCTCTAACATTTTTACCATCCAATGCCCTTAATAAATGACTGATTAAAGCACCATGACTTACCACAATGACCTTCTTCCCTGGGTGTTTTTTTAAAACATCATCCATAAATGACATTCCCCTAGAAACAACACACTCACGGGTTTCAATGCCCAAGTCCAAAGACCGCCAGTCCTCTCCCCACTTTTCGATTCTCTCCGGTTCTGTCGTCCCTTCGATCTGACCCCCACTCGCCTCTTCTATTCTAGAATCAAATTGGATGGCCAATCCTACCTTTTCACTAATAAATTCCGCAGTCTTCTCTGCTCTCTTAAGTGGGCTTGAATAAAGAACATCCCATGTTTCCTTATGTAAGCGTTCAGCTAATTTCCGAGCATCAGCTTTTCCTTCTTCGTCCAACAGAATATCAGAGCTTCCCTGCGCTCTTTTTTCTTTATTCCATGGTGTACTTCCATGTCTAATCCATGCAACCTTCGTCATATCTAATCAACCTCCCTCTTTCCTTTTCTACAACAAGATGACCATATCCTTTAAACGTAACTTCTTTATATATCCTTATTACACATAATGACAGGATTCTTGAAGACTCAGTTTCGAGACTTTTGTTGAGTGGATGGGGGCTGCGGGGAATAACTCGCTTTCCGCGGGAGCGCGTTGAGCCTCCTCGGACTCCGTCCTGTGGGGTCTCACCTAGCACTCTCTTCCCGCAGGAGTCTCGCCATTCCCCTCCGCCCCTTTGCCATGTAAGTGTCTCGAAACGCTGCTGGTCTACTCAAGCAATATGGATAACATCATACCCTCTACAGTAGCCATTGAAAGATCGAAAGCCTGATATTGAGCCCCTTATCCCTACTTCTGAGTATGGTGTAAACACCCCTCATCTTGGTATAGGGGTTCGTTTCTGTCCCAAATGGAATGGGGTGGTTGGGAAGCTGCGAGACCCCCGTGGGAGAAGGAGATAGGCGAGATCCCGCAGGACGTAGTCCGAGGAAGTTCGGCGCTCCCCCACAGGTAAGCGAGTACCTTCCCAGCCACCCCTGACGCTCAAAAAAAGCAAACGAACCCCGGTTATCTCGAAACTGAGTCTTCCAAAATCGGGAGCTTTAGTGGAAGATTGTTGGGGATAAATAGAAAAGCCCGGATCGGAGTCCGGGCTTTTCATGGAGCATATCCTATTATTATTCAAGATCCAAATCTGTAACGGCACCTTTGGAAGAGGAAGAAACAAGTCTGGCATACTTCGCCAGCACACCTCTGTTATGCTTAGGTTCTGGACGTTTCCACTCGCGTTTTCTGCGCTCATATTCTTCATCGTCAACTTCAAAGTTAATTTGCTGCGTATCACTATCGATAGTAATCGTATCCCCTTCTTGAAGAAGCCCGATTGGACCTCCGACCACTGCTTCAGGAGCGACGTGACCGATCACGAAACCGTGGGATCCCCCTGAGAAACGACCATCCGTAAGCAACGCAACCTTTCCACCAAGCCCTTTCCCTACGATCATGGCTGTAATAGAAAGCATTTCCGGCATGCCAGGTCCTCCTTTTGGACCTACGTTTCGTACGACGAGGACATCTCCTTCTTTGATTTCATCGTTGACGATTGCTTCCGTCGCTTCATCTTCACTGTTGTACACACGTGCAGGTCCTTCAAAACGGCTGATTTTCTGCCCGGACATTTTAGCTACAGCCCCTTCTGGAGCCAGATTTCCTTTCAGAACAACAAGTGGTCCTTTTTCTTTGATCGGCTTGTCGAAAGGAACAATGACCTTTTGGCCTTCTTTGAGAGAAGGAACTTCTGCCAAGTTTTCAGCAATCGTTTTTCCGGTAACGGTAAGGCAGTCCCCGTGCAATAAACCTTCCTCAAGAAGCAATTTCATAACAGCCGGTACGCCGCCACTTTCATACAAGTCCTGCATCACATATTTTCCACTCGGCTTCATATCTGCAATATGAGGGACTTCCTGTCTGATGCGCTCAAAGTCATCCAGTGTCAAATCCACTCCTGCAGAATGGGCCATAGCAAGGAGGTGAAGGAACGCATTTGTGGAACCACCGAGGGCCATAACGACGGTGATGGCATTTTCAAATGCTTCTTTGGTCATAATGTCGCGAGGGTAAATCTCTTTCTCAAGCAGCTCGATGACAAGCTCGCCCGCTTGTTTACATTCCGTTTCCTTATAATCGTTAACCGCTGGTGTAGAGGAAGATCCAGGAATACTCATCCCTAAAGCTTCTACTGCAGAAGCCATCGTATTCGCTGTATACATTCCGCCACAGGCACCCGCTCCTGGACACGCATGACATTCAACTCTATGCAGCTGTTCATCGTCAATTTGTCCTTCATGGTACTTTCCTACAGCTTCAAACGACGACACAATGTCAATATCCTCTCCATCAAGCTTTCCTGGCTGAATCGTTCCTCCATATACATACACAGAAGGAATGTTCAGACGCCCAATGGATATTAAACAACCTGGTGTCGTTTTGTCGCATCCACCGATGGCAACCAGACCATCCAACCTTTCAGCATTTGTGACCGTTTCGATGGAATCCGCAATCACTTCACGACTTGGAAGGGAATAAAACATGCCCTCGTGTCCCATCGCGATCCCGTCAGCCACTGTAATCGTATTGAAAATCATTGGTGCTCCGCCATTTTCACCGGCTCCACTTTTCGCTTCTTGTGCAAGTTTATCGATATGTACATTACAAGGAGTCACTTCACTCCATGTACTCGCAATTCCAATCATCGGTTTTTTGAAATCTTCGTCTGTAAATCCAACAGCTCTCAACATCGAGCGGTTCGGGACTCGATTGACGCCTTCACTGATGTCTTTACTTCTTATTCTTAGATCTTTTTTCTTTTTCTCCATCCCTAACACTCCTTATAAAAAATGGTCGAATCATTGCGTAAATGAATGAACTTACCATGATAATACTAACAAGTAAGGAGCATAGCAATGATTTTTCTGAATATAATAAACATTCCCTATAATTAAAACGCTTACATTAAGAGAAAAAAATGAAAAAAAGGCCTGCTGATAAAGCAGACCTTGTTCTATAGGGGGAATCTTACACATTTGCAGGTTCAAATGTTTTACAATCCGTTTCTTCACTGTGACTTGCTTTTTTACCTTTATGGCTGACAACGAAAATCTCATCCGCTCCGCAGGAAATTCCGTCATTGTTATGGACACAGTTTCGGACTTCACATTTTACATCCAGCGCCATCCTCTAACACCTCCCTATAGCCGTTATTTTCTGCTAATAGGACTTTCAATATACGTGTCAGTCCTGCCCATAAAAGCCTGAAGTAAAATCCTACACAATGACCACTTCGTTTTGTGATAGAATAGGAAGCGTGATTGTAAATGATCAAAATGAACTTTTCCCTCGTTCTTTCATATTTTATATTAAAAGAGATCGCTGGAAAGACTGATTGAGGTCCAATCAGAAATCAACTTATAATAGGACTGGTGTTTATGAATAAGAAACAAAAGATCTATAATAAATTGTTGGAACTCGTGAAAGAGGAAAATGTGAAAGTGGATGAAATGTTGAAAGACCACTTGTACACGAAGCTGGGCGGAAAAGCCGACTTTTTTATTACTCCAACATCCTACGAAGAAATTCAGAATGTTGTTAAGCTTTCGAATGAAGACAACATTCCTTTCACACTGCTTGGAAATGGATCCAACTTAATCATTAAAGACGGCGGCATTCGCGGAATCGTCATCAACTTAAAACATCTGGATACCATCTATTCTGAAGGCAATACAGTAGTCGCCCAAAGCGGTGCCCGGATCATTGATGCGTCTCGTTATGCTCTTGATAAGAATTTATCAGGATTGGAGTTCGCGTGTGGTATCCCTGGAACGGTCGGGGGTGCGTTATACATGAATGCGGGTGCTTATGGTGGAGAAATCAAAGATGTACTCGATTACGCGTTCGTCGTAGATAAGCAAGGAAACCTTGTGAAACGTCTCGCAGCTGAACTTGATCTTGATTATCGAACAAGTAACATTTCGGCAAATGGAGATATCGTAGTAGAGGCCACCTTCCATTTGAAACCTGCGAATTATGAAGATATTAAAGAAGTGATGGACGACTTGACGTACAAACGCGAGTCTAAACAACCCCTTGAATACCCTTCATGCGGAAGTGTCTTCAAGCGACCTCCCGGATATTTCGCTGGAAAGCTGATTCAAGACAGCGATCTGCAAGGCACCAATATCGGTGGTGCAGAAGTTTCGAAAAAGCATGCCGGGTTTATCATTAACAAAGATAATGCAACGACTTCTGATTACATTTCTCTGATTGAGCACGTTCAAAAAACGGTGAAAGAAAAATTCGGAGTCGACCTGGAAAGAGAAGTTCGAATCATCGGTGATGATAAAGACTAAAAAAAGAGCCTGCGCAACGCGCAGGCTCTTTCTCATTCTCCCCTAAGCTCCCTTATGAATAACAACATAGGATGATTCCTTAATAAGCCCCTTTAGAATAAGTCAATTCATAACTGTGAGTGTAAATTTCGAAAACATTGCCGAAAGGATCTTCTACGTAAACCATTTTGTACGGTTTTTCGCCAGGGTAATATTCGCGAATAGGCATACGCTGTTTCCCGCCCTTGGCTTTCACTTTTTCGACAACGTCTTCAATATTCGGGTCTTGAATACAGAAATGGAAGATGCCTGTCTTCCAATATTCGAAGTTATTTTCCGGGTCTTCCTGATGTGGAAATTCAAAAAGCTCTATGCCGATCTTATCTCCAGTCGATAGGTGAGCTATTCTAAATGTCTCCCAATCATTGCCGAAAACGTCCCGGCACATCTGACCGACTGGTGTATCATCGTTATGGACGTCTGATGGTTCCATAATGACATACCACCCGAATAACTCTGTATAAAACTCAATCGCTTTTTCTAAATTTGGTACAGACAAACCGATATGTGAAAAACTTCTTGGATAGGGGTACATAATTAAAAGCTCCTTCTCTATGATTTTATTTTCGCTACGATTTTACCTTTCACATGGCGTTCAGACAGACGTTCAAGAGCTTGTGGAACCTCTTCCAATGAGATGATCTCTTCCAGTAGAGATGAAAGTTTACCATCCCCCATCATCTCAAGCATCTGATCCCCGATAACAGCAAGATCTTTTTGAGACTTCATGTCAGCTTGATGGGTCGCTCCTAGAGCAATCTCGTGATAGGATACTACGTTAGTAAATGGCTTCACTTTAGAAAAGTCCGGCGCACCCGCGATGTACACAAGGTGCCCCATAAAAGCAAGAAAGTCCAATGATGCCGTCGCATTGTCACGGCTTACTGCGTCTACGACTGCGTCGACACCCTTGCCTTCGGTGATTTCTTTAACTCTTTGGTGAACATCTTCCTTACGGTAATCAATAACGAAATCTGCGCCTAACTGGCGGACGTGATCATGATTATGTGCAGAAGCTGTGGTAATAACCGTCTTCCCTGCCGCTTTTGCAAGTTGTATACCGAAACCTCCGACACCTCCTGCTCCTGCGTGAATCAAAATGGTTTCCACTTGATCTAAAGGAAGCTTACGGTGGATCGCTTGGTAAGCGGTGTAACCAGCTGTCGGTAAGGCAGCCGCCTCTTCAAAGCTGATTTTATCTGGAATTCGTGAGATCGTATGGGCTGTTGTTACAGTATATTGCGCATAAGCCCCTTTCTTTAGCAAATCACCATGGTAGACCACTCGATCTCCCTTCTTCCACTCCGTCACACCCTCTCCAATCTCGGCAATTGTACCCGCAGCATCCAGACCGAGGATATGAGGATACGTCCAATTGGGATTCCCATTCGTTGCGGTTTTATAATCGACAGGGTTCAATCCAGCCGCATGAACCTCAATAAGAACTTCTCCTTTTTGTGGGTGAGGCTTTTCTACTTCCTCCACCTTCATTTCTTTCCATTGATTTTTATCTTGTAAAAGAAGGGCTTTCATCCGTCTTCATCTCCTTTTTAAACAGTTTCCTTCAACATGTGAAACGATATACTATATACTAACGAGAGGTTCAGATAGAAACAAGAAGGCACTTTTCAGTAACTGAGTTACTAAAGGGTAACCTAACTATGGTTAGAAATGAGGGATACACAATGAAAGAACTGCAATCGGAATACCAATGCGCCATCAATTTAGTGATAGATTTAATTGGAGGAAAATGGAAGGTGTTATTACTCTGGCATTTGAATGAAGGGGACAAGCGGTTCAATGAATTGAGAAGAACCATCCCTGAGATCACTAAAAAAATGCTGACACAACAATTGAGAGAGCTTGAGGGACATGGACTTGTTAAGCGGACAGTTTTTGAAGAAGTTCCTCCGAGGGTGGTGTACTCTACGACCGACTTCGGCCGCAAGCTTCAGCCTGTGCTTTATGGAATGTGTCAATGGGGTGATGATTACGCAGAAAAAGAAGGGATTCAGATGAACAGCTGTTGGACGGGCCAGGATTTTATGGAAAATAAAAGCGACCTTTTGTAAGGTCGCTTTCTTTGTCAGGACATCCACTTCGGCGGCGTATTTTTTTCCCAATAAACCTCGCCGAGTTCATGGTGTTTCATGAAGTCATCCTCTTGCAAATGATAATGGAAATTAAACCAGTATCCTTCACCAGGCCGTTTATCCCTGCGGACATGAAAACGGGCAACTTCTTCATCTGTATGTTTGTTTTGGATATTAAAAATTCTTTCTCCGTATCCCGGAGACGGATCTTCAGTAATTTCATAATAAGGGACTTCATTTTCATCCGCAGATGTAAGTATCTCTTCCATGACTTCTTCGATCTTCGGTAAAATCGTTGTCGTCATGTCTTCATCTACTTTTTCAATAATTCGCGGCCCCATCTTTGTAAGTGTCTGTGTTTTCGCTTGCTCCGTAATTGTTTCAATCCAATCATCAGTCGTCAAAGGCTCTACAGATGATGGCGGTGTTATATCGAAATCTTCCGTTTTAGAGGTATGAGGTGAATCTTGAATATGCCGATCGGCCGACAATTCTTTTTTATCGGCTGCATCTGTGTCGATCTGCATTGGTGGTACGTATAGGCCTAAAGTCATGACAGATATGAGTACAACAAATATTTTTCTCAATAGCGGCTTCATTTCAGACAATCTCCCTCTACTTCAGGATGACTTCATTTTACCATTTTCTACGAAGTTGTCCATAAGCAAAAAGAAACCGTTTCCAGTTCCTCACTTTTATACCTTTTTTTAATGGTCCCCGTCATACCAATACGGGTCTCGAAAGAATAGATCACTTCTCCAGACCGTGCCTTCATTTCTTTTCCTTGGGTTTTTCATGTGGGTTTCTTTCCCCGTACATGAAAAAAGAAAATAAGGAAAACTTAAAAGATGAAAAAGGAGGAGGAAAAGATATGAATCCAAACCAAAGCCAAAACCAGAATCAGCAAGGGCAGCCAATGCCCCAAAATATGATGAATCCTAACCATGGAGGTCACGAGTTATTTGATGCTCATGAAGTCATCGCAAGCTTAATCAATATGCTTGATCAATACCAAATGTATGCACAGCATATTCAGGACCCTGAGCTCCAAAGCATCCAGCAACGCCAACATGCGTTTGTAACCCAAATGTACAATACAATTGTACAAAGTTTCAGCACAGGTCAGGATCCGGCTCAAGAAACCCAACAATACAAAATGCAGCAGAGCAATGAAGTCGTTTACGGAATCAAACCCGGTCAACCAAAGAAACCGAACCAATCAGTCAATGAACTTGCAGATAAAGGGCTTTCTGCCTATATGCTGGGACAAACAAAAACGCTTGCGACTTTACTGTCCATGACTGCCCTGGAAATGACGAACCCTGTTTTGCGCCGTGTTGTTGCAGATAGTGTTCCAAATTTCATCGAGATGAGTTATGAGATTTTCCTTTATCAGAACAAGCATGGATACTACCAGGTTCCACAGTTGCAGCAACAAGACATGAACCAAATGCTGCAAAGCTATACAACCGCACCCCAAGGCAACATGCCACACTAAACAAACAAGGACGCCAGCTTTTCAGCGGGCGTCTTTGTTTGTTTACCTCAAAACTACGTTTGTCACCATCCCTGTGTCACGCACTAAAAAGGAGAACCATTCATAAAAGAGGATTTTATTAATACCCATAGCATTGTTTTAATATAGTATAGGGACAAGCACCTATAAAGGAGGCCCTTTACTTTGCTATTCAGTTATATTCTGCTCGGCTTATCATTATCCGCTCCGATCGGTCCCATCAACGCTGCTCAGTTGGACAAGGGAATTCGGTACGGCTTTTGGCATGCCTGGCTTGTCGGTGTGGGAGCGATGTGCGCGGATGCCTTGTTCATGCTGATGATTTACTTTGGACTTGCTCAATACGTAGAGCTCCCTCTTGTGAAAACATTCCTTTGGTCTTTTGGAGCTTTTGTATTGATTTATACTGGAATTGAAAGTATGACAGCCTCCTATACGGATGAAACGCATCGGTCCTATTCATCGACAAAAATGAAGTCTTTCCGAACAGGTTTTTTTATGGCTTTATCAAACCCTTTGAACATTCTTTTCTGGATCGGTATTTACGGTTCCATTCTAGCCCAGATTTCTTCTCAGTATGAACACACTCAACTCCTTATTTACAGTGGGGGCATCTTTATTGGAATCATGTTATGGGATTTTACGATGGCTGGAGCAGCATCGGGAGCTAGAAGGTGGATGACAGCCAAGTTGTTAAGAGGGGTTTCCATACTTTCAGGACTATTCCTGATTGGTTTCGGTGTTTATTTTGGTTTTCAGGCCGTCAAGATGTTTATCGGGTAGACAGTCACCTATATCTGCTCTCTCCAATAGGATATGGATGTATCCTAGGAGGGAGATTTTTTATGTTGTACACCAAAGAAGAGATAGAGAACCACGTCATTGACTTCGACCTCTGGCAGCATGAGGTTTATGAACAATTTTCGAGCATGATGAATCAGCGGGAAACCCCATATCCATGTGTCCCTGGAATTCAAGGGTTCATGAAAAATATGTTACGTTTCGGGTTTGTGGACGATCCACGTACAGATAAAAGTACAGATCAGTTAGCTGGTTTATTAAAAGAATATGGAGAAATTTCAAGAGATACAGGGAACTATGCTTCGCTCGTCATCTTTTGTGATACACGTGCACTTTTGGAAGAACAAACAACCATCGATCAATATGAAGAGCTTTTCTGGACTATGCTCAACGAAACGCATAAAAAAGACCCGTCCCCGTGGCCTGAAGACATCCCCAAAGAACCTGAAGACCCGGCATGGGAATTTTGTTTCAATGGAGCACCTTACTTTGCTTTCTGTGCAACCCCGGCCCATGAAATAAGGAACAGCCGCCGCTTCCCTTGTCTGTTGCTCGCTTTTCAGCCACGTTGGGTTTTTGATGAAATCAACGATTCTACTCCTTTTGGCAGGAAAATCAAAAAGGTGATCCGCCAGCGTTTGGTGGAGTATGACGGAATTCCTACACACCCCGCATTAAAGTGGTATGGGCAAAAAGATAACCACGAATGGAAACAGTACTTTATAAAAGATGATGAGTCGACCTTATCCAAGTGTCCTTTTACGGCATTGAAAAATAAATGGAAAAGTTTACGCCCCTGACTGGGGTGTTTTCTTTTGTTTCACCCATGTAGCGATTGCGATAATCACTAAAAAGAAAAGACTGACCAAAAAACCGATGCGCGTCATGGAGTCGATCCATGTCCCTGTGACAGCAACAACGATCAGGCTGATACCAAAGAACACGAGCGCTGTCCCCTTTTTTCCTTTCACCATCAATTTTCGATAAGATAGTAAAATAAAAACCCAGTTGTATAAGAGCATCAAGCCTGCTGCTGTCGTTACATATTCGAAAATTCGATCAGGAAGCAGGACGGCAAGAATAATGGAAAGAATAACAACTCCGATCGTCAAAAGAAACGCAGGCTTTGAGACTTTCCCTTCCTCTTTTTCTGCAAATATTCCTGGTGCATCCCCTTCTTCACTCAACGTCATCAACATCGTTGTAACAGCATATAGAGAAGCGACCATCGTTGAGAAACCGGCGATGATCAGAACGCTATTGAACACATGAGGGACCCATGGAAGAGAATATTCCGTTAAGGCGGTAAGAAAAGGACTTTCTTCTGTCGAGATATTCTTCCACGAGGTAAGAGTGATAACAAAATAAAAGGCGGCAACATAAACACCGGTGAGTACAATAAGCATCAACGTTCCAGACTTTGGTGCATCTTTCGGATCTTTCAATTCATTAGCCATTAACCCCATGACTTCAATTCCACCAAAAGCATAAAACGCATAGAGGAGGGCAATCCAAAGTCCTGACCACTCTCCATCAAAAAAAGTAGACACCGGGTTCGTGACAGCCTCCGGTCCGCCTCCTCCAATGACCCCGGTCATAGCAAGAATGGCAATTAGAATGAACATGACAATCGCAGATATTTTAATGAGTCCGAAAACATTCTCCATTCGCTCTACTTGTTGTACCCCAAGCCAAATGACCAAGAGACCGAGGACAGAAAAAACACAGGCCAACATCCACAATGGAATCTTCTCAAACCAAAACTGTGCAAAAATGGCGAGGGCTGTCAGCTGACTCCCCATAATCAACATTTCTGAGGACCAGTAAACCCAGCCGTTACTGAATCCTGCCCATGGACCAAAGGCTTGTTTGGCATAAGTTCGAAACGACCCTTTTTCAGGATGGTTCGCAGTCATGGCGGCCAGTGAACGGAAGACAATATAAGTTCCTACCCCCGCCAATAAATAGGCAAGCAAAACAGCAGGTCCTGCTTTTTCAATGGCGATGCTGGACCCTAGAAAAAATCCTGTTCCAATAATACATCCAATCCCGATGAAAGATAGCTGCCACCAGGATAACTTTCCTTTTTTATGTACCTCAGCCATTCCCACCCCTCCTTCTGCCTATAGTTTGAAATGATTCGTCAGGATTATGTGTAGGAAAGGAAGAATGTTTTTTCGCGGTGGGGAGAAAGTATCAAGAGATGAAAAAGGAGCGTGGCACTTATGATTACATGGACCCCTAATTGTTGGAATGAATTTGACGAACTTAAAAGTGTCGTCGTTTGTACACCTTCTGTCCTCCCTGTCCCTGACAAACAAACGGCAACGGACCTTCGATGGGAAAAGACAGCAGACAGCGAAAAAATGAGCCGTTGTTTTAACAAAATGGTCGATGCCATGAGTAACGAAGGTGTTCAAGTGGTTGACTATTCCACTTTTCTCAAGGATGAGGAAAAGGCTTTCCATGAACAATTAATCAACCGCGTGTTTGTCCGTGACCTCGCCTGTGTGTTCGGAAAAAAAGTGATACCAGGTGAAGCAGGGACAACGATGAGAAGACCAGAGTATGTACATGCCCATAGGGTGTTTGAACAATGGTTTGACGCCGAACAATATTCCATCCACGAAAATGACAGGGCTAATGCTTTAGAAAACGGAGATGTGTTTGTATTAAGCAAAGATGCGGTCTTTATCAATGTTGGAATGAGATCAAGCTACGAAAGCGCAAAAGCCTTAAGAGAAAAATTAATTCCTCTCGGTTTTTCTGAGATTGGTGTCATTGACCTTCCTCGCCGCGGGGATACGATGCATCTCGATATGAATTTCAACATTGCAGGAGAAGGACTAGCTTTAGCCAAAAGCTATATGCGTTATTTTCCTGTCGAAGTTTTATCTGCAAAAGGATCCTCGTATGTGATGATGCACGAATTCCTTGAACGTCACGGCTATGCCATCATTTGGACCGATGAAGTGAAACATACGGTGGCCGATATCAACTTTTTGAACCTGGATCCAGACACATTACTCATCAGCACGAAAGCCCATAAAAAGATCTTCCAACATGAACGATTGAAAAAGAAGCGGTTGATTGAAGTGGATGTTGACGAATTGGAAGCGGGTGGGGGCGGAATTCGTTGTATGACGTTGCCTATCGAACGACGTTAGAAAGCATGTGGAGGCATGCTTTCTTTTTTATGAATAGACAATCAGCACGAGCACACATATGGGAAGGGAACAAAAAAGGGGGCTACAGATCCATGGGCGAATGGTGTAGCCCCGGATGGAGGTGGACAGTTCCGTTACGTCAGTAATCCTGCTCCTTATGGATCAAAGGCCAAGTTGCCGCCCGCACCATAAGACGTCCATGAAACCCCTCCCTACAGCAAATAACACAAAACCGTTTCCTTTTTTCTTCCCTCTGCGTTCTTTTCCTTCTTACGAATGATGAGCAAAGAACTGAGAAAGGATAGAAACGAGGAGGGGTTTTATTTTGGAACACCTTAAATTATTCGCAATGAAATTCTTTTTTACATTTGCGATCCTATTTGTCCTTTTAGGCGCTGGTTTTGAAGTCTCTTTTGAAAATATTTTCCTCATAAGCTTGGTTTTAAGTCTAGTGGGTTATGCTGTCGGGGATCGGATTGTTCTTGACCGTACAAAAAACTCGACAGCCACACTGGTAGATGTCGTGTTAATTTTCGGCTTTGTTTATTTTATGACTGACGCCCTTACAATCGGAGACGGAGTTCTGATCGCATCGGTTCTCTCTGCTTTATCTTTAGCCCTATTTGAATACTTCTTCCACCAATCGGTCGTCAGGACCATGGAAGAAAATGAAACCGACAGCGAGGCTTTCGCTCCAGCAGGGGAATTGCGCACAGAGGTTTCCGAAGAACTGACGCCATACGAAGATGACGAAGGGAAATAGTGAAATACCTGGTCCTCCGACAATAGGAGGACCAGGTATTTTCATTCATAGTTATTCATTCCTTTACTGGTGACAGGAATTCATTAGTATCGGATGTGTTAGAGACTGAATTTAGTTCTGTTTTCACTTACTTAACCATAGTCACTGGACAAGACGCTACATGCAGGACATTAAAACTAACACTTCCTAGAATCTTACTCTTTATAGCACCTAAACCACGCGACCCCATTACGATACTATAAACATTTGATTCCTTTGCTTCTTTAGCAATTTCATAGTCTGGTGAACCAATTCTGATTTTTGTGTGTACCGTTACCTCTTCATTCTCAATGTCTTTCAGTGCATCATCCAATACTTCTTTCGCGTTTTCTTGCTGGTATCTACGCACTTGTTCTTTGCTTACAAAGCGATTAATATTGGGGGAATTGTAATTATATTGAACATTTAAAAGAAGAATCTCAGCATCCATTGCTTTTGCTATTTCCATCGCATGTTTTAAAGCTCTTAGCGAGAAATCTGAACCATCAATCGGCACTAAAATTTTTTGCGACATTAGAATTCGCCCCTTCATAGAATTATGATTAATATACAGCTTAACAAACCAGGGAAAACGCTTTCAATTAATCCCATAAAAAAACCACTCAAACTCATGCTATTCATTTATTTAATTTTTCACTAACTCATTGTTTAAAGGTTTCTTTAAGTGTATTTTATCAAATTTATTCTGTTATATATAAATAATATCTTAATTTTTGGAATGAATTGAGGAGAAATCATGGATGACATCTATAATAAAGCATAAAAAAACCACCAATGTATGTATTGGTGGAGACGGTGGGAGTCGAACCCACGTCCGGAGATATCGGCACTCGGGCTTCTACGAGCGTAGTTGATATATTATATTTCACTGCCTCTTCAGCCTACCAACAGGCTTCCGAGGAGCTAGCCTGATTGTTCTCTTCGTTTTTCCTCAGGCGGTGGAAAAACGCGTAGCCCACTTTAGTTTGAGACCCTTCATCTAGCACATGGGCGATACCAGGAAGGATCAGCTATAGACTACTTACGCAGCTACAGCTAGGTTTTCGTTAGATTCGCCAGTTATATTTAGGCAAATGACGGTTTTACGAGGCGTCGCTCGACTCGCAACCCGAGCTCGACCTATCCCCGTCGAATCCGTAACGTCCCCGTTAGGATTAAGGGATAACAGTCAAGCTGTTCATCCATGTCGTGTTGACGACAAATATTATTATAGCAGAAATATAATATTTTTCAAGGGGGAGACATTAGCGAAGGCTGTCCTTGATCGCACGGTCGATCTCACGCTTCTGCTGTTTACGTTTCAAATCTTCTCGCTTATCATACTTCTTCTTGCCTCGACCAACTCCAACAAGCACTTTAGCCACACCATTTTTAATATACACTTTCAATGGTACTAAAGAATAACCTTTCTGTTGGGTTTGACCGATCAGCTGGTTGATTTCTTTTCGGTGCAGCAACAGCTTACGTGCCCGTGTTGGTTCATGGTTGTAAATATTTCCCTGCTCATATGGAGAAATGTGCATGTTGTGTAAATACACTTCCCCTTTATTGATGCGGGCAAAGCTGTCTTTCAAGTTCAAACGTCCATTACGGATCGATTTGATTTCTGTCCCCTGTAAGACGATTCCTGCTTCGAACGTTTCTTCTATGGCGAAATCGTGGCGGGCTTTTTTATTTTGGGCTAATGTTTTTCCATGTCCTCTTGGCATACCTTTTCCTCCTCTGTTGCGTCCCTTCATTGTACCAAAACTCATAGTCATTTCCAATTGATATCAGGCGGATGAAATTTAATCTTTCTGAATAGACTTTTTCTGTCAGCGTGTGAGAATATAAAGTTGCACATGCTTGATAAAGGAGATACCACACATGGAACAAGTCATGAATGTAAAACCCTTAACGATTGAAGACTATCCGACTCTCAAAGAAATGGACACAGGGATTGAAAACGACTATGTGGTTCGGATTTTTGATCGACTCGTCACTTCTGACAGTCATGAACTCTTCGGTCTTTTTCAAAATGGACAAATGCTTGCGGTCGGTGGTTACAGCTTATTTGGTCAGGATAAATTCGCCATGCTCGGCCGGTTGCGAAGTGATCGGCGCTTTCATATGAAAGGAAATGCCACAGAATTACTCAAGCCTGTCGTTGATCAATTGAAAAAAGATCCAAGAGTTAGCTGGATTGGCGCGAACACACACCTTGGAAATTTACCGGCAAGACGTGTCCTTGAAAAGATCGGGATCGATCAAGGGCCTATCATCCACTACTTGACTCTGAAACGTCCAGATTTATTGACAGGGCACACGCCAGGTCCTGTATGGACGCCTGTCCATGATTTAAAAAGGAAGCGCGACCTACTGACCGGTTTGAATGAAAACGCCTTAGGAACATTTCCATACGAATGCTACTATCCCTTCCCTTTTGACGAGGCTTTTTTCACCGATGATTATTTACAGGCCTGTTCCTTTTTTGAAAATCCCGATCAAAGTCGCTTCGTCATTATAAAAAATGATACAAAAAAATACGATTATTCTCATGTCAAATACTTCTGGGACGATCATTATGATCAGTCCGGCTTGTTTGAAACACTCCTCCATCATTGGAATAACAACCCGGATAATGTCGGTTGTTGGATTGATTTCTCCGACCAGGGATTTAAGAACATTCCTGAATTGACCGCCTATGACGTCCAGGAACCATGGATCCTTTACGGCACTTGGAAAAAGGCATAATTATAAGAAATCTCCCGCATATATTGACAAGCCTCTTCATAGTATTTAGAATCCTCTAAAGGAAAAATTTTAACGCAAGAAAGGATTAAAGACTATGAACTTTATGCAAGCCGTACAGCTGTTAGATGAAGGTCATGCTTTGGAACGTCATACATGGAAGAATTCCGGATATATCGTGAAAGATGAAAAAGGAAAGATTGTTTTCTTTGATCATAATGAACCTACTTTTTACTCTTTAACAACAGAGGATGCTCTCGCTTCTGATTGGGAACAAACAGAGAAGGACCAGTGGACGATCGTCTCTGTCTCTCACGATCGGGAATTGATGCAGGGAAGACTATTTGTTTCTTATCACATTTGTTCTGAAAATGGAGGCAGCATCATGAATAACCACCTCGTGGAAGCAGATGAATTGTCTCAGTGGTCCCGTTTTGTAAATCTGGATCTTGCCAATTCAGCCCGCTATCTGAATGAACAAGATGTAGCCACTGTTCAGAATACAATTAGTGCTTAAAACATAAATGAAAAACGCGCGAATGATTTCGCGCGTTTTTCTTATTTTTTCTTTTTGCTTCCTTTTTTAACGCCTTTGTTTCTGTAAAAAGGTTTGTTCCCTTTTTGTTTGTTTTTCTTTTTATCTTTTTTCCGGTCCGGCCCTTTGGATTTGATCTGTTTCGGGCGCTCTGGACGTTTCCGTTCTTTCCTCGGTTTCATGCCATCAATTTCGAAATCAACCACTCGTTCTTCAATATTAACGTTCGTCACTTTGATGGTTACTTCATCACCGATTCGGTAAACATTTCCTGTGCGTTCACCAATCATGGCATACTGTTTTTCATGGTAGTGATAGTAATCGTCGGTCAATGTACTGACATGCACCAGACCCTCAACCGTGTTCGGAAGTTCTACGAACATCCCAAAGCTGGTTACAGAACTGATGACACCTTCATACTCTTCTCCAATTTTATCCTGCATGAATTCTGCCTTTTTCAGATCATCCGTTTCCCGTTCCGCATCCACTGCCGCACGTTCCATTTCGGAAGAATGACGGGCAATTTCCGGCATTTGATCTTTCCAATGTTTCCGTGTCTTATAATCCAGCTTTTCTTCAACCAAGTATGTGCGGATCAGACGGTGGACGATCAAGTCCGGGTATCGGCGGATCGGAGAAGTGAAGTGGGTATAGAAATCTGTTGCCAAACCGAAGTGACCGAGACCTTGTGGGTCATACTTCGCCTGCTGCATGGAACGCAGCATCAGCTTCGAGATAATCATATCTTCCTGTGTACCCTTTACTTCTTCTAATACTTTCTGCAAGGCCTGTGGATGAACATTATCTGCCGTTCCTTTAACGGAATACCCCATATTGGCAACGAACTCAAAGAAGTTCTGCAGCTTATCTTCATCCGGGTCCTGGTGAATACGGTGAATGAACGGCACATCCATCCAGTGGAAATGTTCCGCTACGGTTTCGTTCGCAGCCAACATGAATTCTTCAATCAGGCGCTCTGCCACAGAACGCTCACGGAGACGGACGTCGACAGCTTTACCTTCTTCATCCACGACAACACCGGCTTCTTTAAAGTCAAAATCAATCGCGCCGCGTCCCATTCTTTTGCCTCTCAAGATACTCGCAAGCTTCTCCATATCTCTGAACATCGGCACAAGCTCTTCATATTTTTTAATCAATTCAGGATCTTCGTCCTGTAAAATGCTATTCACATCTTTATAGGTCATTCGTTCATTGGTCTTAATGACACTTTGGAAGATTTCGTGGTTCACGACTTCCCCTTGGCTATTGATTTCCATTTCACAAGTCAATGTCAGACGATCGACTTGCGGATTCAAGGAACAGATGCCGTTGGACAAACGGTGCGGAATCATTGGAATAACACGATCCACTAAGTACACACTCGTCGCACGTTCTCTCGCTTCCTGATCAATCGGTGAGCCTTCTTTTACATAATAAGTGACATCGGCAATGGAAACCCCAAGCTTATAGTTTCCGTTATCCAGCTTCTTGACCATCACGGCATCGTCAAGGTCCTTAGCATCCGCTCCATCGATTGTCACAATCATTTCATCACGCAGATCGCGGCGGTTCTTGATTTCATCCGGGTGGATTTCATCCGGCGTGTCTGCCGCTTGCTGCAACACTTCCTCAGGAAAGTCCACTTTGATCCCATGCTTATAAATGATGGAGATGATATCAATGCCAGGATCATTTTTATGTCCAAGGATTTCTACGATTTCCCCTTCAGCGCTCATACGGTCTTCAGGGAACTTCGTAATATTCACGATAACTTTGTGTCCATCGATGGCGCCATTGTTCTGACTCTTCGGAATGAAGATATCATTAGGAATCCGCTTATCATCGGCAATAACAAAACCGAAGTTGCGGCTGGATTCATATGTTCCAACAACACGTGTCGTAGCTCTTTCCAGTATACGGATGACCGTACCTTCCGGCCGCGTCCCATCCTCTTTCCGTTTCTCAATGCGAACAAGGACTTTATCATTGTTCATGGCCGAATGAAGGTCGGAATGGTGAATGTACACATCATCCTTATCCTCTTCATCAGGGATCAGAAAAGCGAAGCCTTTCGCATGCATTTGAATACGTCCGCGAATTAGATTCATCTTCTCTGGAAGACCGAAGCGGTTTTTGCGCGTCCGCACAAGCTCTCCCTCTTCCTCAAGTTCATTCAGTACCTTCATGAGGTCCTTGAATTCATCAGAACTCCCAAGTTCCAATGTCTCTTCAAGCTCTTGTACAGATAGTGGTTTTGATGCTGTTTCTTTGAAAAAGTCTAAAATTTGTTGTTTTAACTCTATACTCAATTGTCTTACCTCCTTATAAATGAAGGACAAGACTCCGGCGTCATGACCAGTCCAGAGACTCAAGGAAAGCGAGGACATCTTCGTGCAGCTGCTCTTTTTCCTTATCCATCGTGATCACATGACCAGAGTTTTTGTACCATTTAATATCTTTTTGATCAGCTTCTACTTGTTCATAAATATAGTTTGCACTTTCTGTGTTAATCATTTCATCATTTTCTGCTTGTACAACAAAAGTAGGCGTGTAGATTTGATCGACTTCATCATGGACTTCCGTTATAAATCCGCCTAACTGCTTGAACATCTCTTCTGATTCATTAAGAAGTTCCTGTACTTCGCGATCAATGGTTTCTTTATCTTTTCCTTCTAATTGTTTATACTGTCTCGCTTTGAATTCAAACCCTTGAGTCAATTGTTTCTCATTATCAAAAAACATCGGCGAACACATGGTAATGATGCCTTTGATTGGCTCCGAATACGCAAGCTTCAAGCCAAGGACACCTCCAAGGGACAACCCTGCGACAGCAATTTTCTCATATCCGAGTTCGCGCAAATGGTTCAAGGCGTCCTGAACATCTGCCCACCAGTCCTCGGGTCTTGCTTCAATCAACGCCTCAAGCTCTTTTCCATGTCCTGCATAAATCGGAGCATGAGATGTATAGCCGTGCTTTTGTAAAAACCGGCCTAGCATCCGCACATCGGCAGAGTGGCCCGTAAATCCATGTAGTAATAATACCGCACGTTCTCCTTCCTCAAACGTAAATGGCTGAGGTTGTTTAATTTTCATGTCATTCTCTCCTTACTTCATCTATGTCCTGTTTTTAAGATTTCATTCTAAAGTGCAATGTATTCTATTTTACCAAAATTAAGTTCCCCTGGCACATTTTGAACTTGAACAAGCTATTTCCAGCTATTATTAAGCCAAATGGCAGGATTGTTGAAGGCTCAGTTTCGCGATGTCTCCGGGGTTCGTTGCCTTGTTGGGCGCCAGGGGTGGTGATAAACGCCCCCCTTTCCTCAAAGGAGGGACAGTCTACCCGCTGTTATAAGCATAAAGCTTCTATATTGAGCTTTCAGAATTCAATTACATATAGGATAGAAATTTAACGCTCACACTTCCATCAAGCTGGAAAGCTGCTTATTCCAGATGTATTTTCGAGAGCATTTATAAGGTAAAGGGGCGGAGGGATAAGGTGAGACACCTATGGGACTTGCGGGACAGGTGAGACCCCGCAAGGCGTAAGCCTGAGGAGGCTCACCGCCTGCCCCATGGAAAGCGAACCTTTTCCCGCAGCCCCTAAATCACACAAAAGTCTCGAAACTGAGTCTTCCACAATCGGGAGCTATCGTGCAGGATCAAGTTTGAATAGGAGAACATAAAAAAACTGCGCTTCGTTTATGAAGCGCAGTTTTTTGATTAACCGATAATATATGCAGTTAAGAAAGCTAAAACAAAGAAGAGAACGCCTGTTACAACCGTCGCTTTGTGCAACACTGCGTCAATTCCTCGTGCTTTCTGCTTCCCAAATAGTTGTTCCGCTCCGCCAGAAATCGCTCCTGAAAGACCGGCACTTTTTCCGGATTGCAATAGTACAAGGACGATCATCGCAATCGTGTTGATGGTTAATAAAGTAATTGCAAGTGTTTCCATGATGTGCCCACACCTCCTAAAAACGTACAGATAACTAGTTTAAATGTAGCATAAAAGCCTATCATCAGCAAGCTTATTCTATATTCATTAAAGGTTGAAAAACGAGGATCAGAAATTCTGAAAAGAAAGAGAAAGTCCTATATGAAAAAAACTTGATGAATGAAAGAAATGACAAACTTTCTTGCAGAAGATTTTTAAGGCGCGTAACACTTCCTAAACGCATATGAAACCTTGCACATTTTTGAATACCGATGAATGTTTTTGATTACTTTTGAAAGTTTATGGTTGATTTTTGTAAGGGTTTTCTTTTATTATGATTATAGATAACAAGCAAGGAGTGTAGGAACATGCTTACACCAGAACGCCAGCAGCTAATATTAAAAACAGTCAAAAACGATCATACATCCAAAATCAAACGTTTAGTTGAAGTGACAGGTGCATCAGAATCGACCATCCGCCGTGATTTAGATCAGTTGGAGGAACAAGGACTCTTAAGGCGCGTCCATGGCGGAGCGTCCTTAAGAAGCTCCGCCAGTGAAGAACCAACCATGGGAGAAAAAGTCACGAAGTTTCACAGCGAAAAACAGGCGATCGCCCAATTCGCAGCCTCCCTCGTACAGGAGGGGGATTGTATTTTCATTGATGCTGGTTCGACCACTTTTGAAATGATTCCTTTCCTTAAAGAGAAAAATATCATTGTCGTAACGAATGGTTTGAGTCATCTGGATGCCTTGAACACCCATCAGATCAAAACCTACGTCCTTGGTGGTCTTGTTAAACACCAGACAGGGGCGGTTGTCGGGGCTGGAGCAATTCAAAACCTTCAACAGTACCGCTTCGATCAATGTTTCATGGGAGCCAACGGAGTCACTATACAAGATGGGTACACGACACCCGATCCTGAAGAAGCGGCGATCAAACAGATGACGTTGAACTTATCTAAGAATCGTTATGTCCTTGCCGATCATTCCAAATTTGAGAAGGTCGCTTTCATGAAGTTCTCTGATCTGTCAGAAGCAGAAATCATCACAGATTGTAATAATGAATCGATCGAAGACTATCGCAAGAAAACGAATATAAAGGTTGTGACAACATGATTTACACGTGTACTTTAAACCCTTCCATCGACTACATCATGAACGTCGAAGCATTTGAAGCAGGGGCTTTGAACCGGGCAAAAGAAACCTTCTATTACCCTGGGGGGAAAGGCATAAACGTTGCTCGTGTCATGAAGCGCCTTGGTGTCAAAACAAAAGCACTCGGTTATATCGGCGGCTTTACAGGTACTTTTGTTCAACAGTTTTTAAATCAGGAATCCATTGATCACGCATTTATCGAAACATCGCAAACGACAAGAATAAACGTGAAACTGAAAAGTAACAACGAAACAGAAATCAACGGCCCTGGAGCGGAAATATCAGAACCTCTACAGGAAGAACTCTTAGAGCAAGTGAGAAAGCTTTCAAATAAAGACACACTTGTACTAGCTGGAAGTCTTCCTTCTTCCATGCCGTCCGATTTTTATATAACCATGGCTTCCATCTGTGCTGAAAACGGAACAAAAGTCGTTGCCGATACGTCAGGAACAGCATTGGAGCAATTGCTTGGCCACCCACTCTTCCTTTTGAAACCGAACCATCATGAATTGGGTGAGCTTTTCAACGTCGAGATAGATTCAAAAGAAAAAGCAGTCCTTTACGGAAGGAAGTTAATCCAACAAGGCGTTGAGCACGTCATTGTTTCCATGGGCGGAGAGGGCGCAGTTTATGTAGGGCGAAACCAGGAAATGTTCGCCAATGTTCCTAAGGGTCATGTAAAAAACTCTGTCGGAGCGGGAGATTCTGTTGTATCCGGTTTTCTAGCCGCACTGGAAAATGAGGAAACGATCGAACAAGCTTTCCGTTATGGTGTGGCTTCAGGAAGTGCCACAGCTTTTCAGGATGACCTTTGTGAGAAAGAAGATGTAGAACGGTTGCTGACTGAAATCCACGTTTCCAATATAAACTAAGGGGAGTGAACCACCATGAAAATTACAGATTTACTGACGAAAGAAACCATCGTATTGAATATGTCTGCCTCTTCCAAACCAGAGGCAATCGATGAGCTTGTCGGTCAATTGGATCGTGCTGGTAAGTTGAATGATCGCGATGATTTCAAGCAAGCCATCGAGGCACGTGAACAGCAAAGCACGACAGGGATTGGCGAAGGAATCGCCATTCCGCACGCCAAAACTTCTGCCGTAAAAGACCCTGCCATCGCTTTTGGCCGGTCGCAGGATGGATTAAATTATGAATCGTTGGACGGACAGCCTACGAACCTCTTTTTCATGATTGCAGCTTCTGAAGGCGCTAACAACACGCACTTAGAAACACTGTCCCGCCTTTCTTCCTTTTTAATGGATAATAAATTCCGTCAACAACTGGAAGAAGCTAAAACGGAAGCAGATGTGATTGAAGCGATTAACGAAAAAGAAGCAGAAGAAGAAGATCATGGTGAAGAGACGGCAGATCAACCAGCAGGAAAGATTTTGGCCGTCACTGCATGTCCCACTGGTATTGCTCATACCTTTATGGCCGCTGATAAATTGAAGGCTACGGCAAAGGAAATGGGTGTGAACATTAAAGTGCAAACCAATGGATCTGGCGGTATCAAAAACCGATTGACCAATGAAGATATCGCAGAAGCGGACGCCATCATCGTTGCAGCAGATACAAAAGTCGATATGGAACCATTCAATGGCAAGCCCGTTATTGAAGTTCCTGTCGCAAAAGCTATTCACGAGCCAAAAGAATTGATAAACAAAGCCGTAAATAAAGATGCACCTGTATATCAAGGCGGGGGAAGCAATAAAGAATCTTCACAAGAAAAAGGCCAGCGTAAAGGTGTTTACAAACACTTGATGAACGGTGTTTCTAACATGCTTCCATTCGTTGTCGGTGGAGGGATTTTAATTGCCATCTCCTTCTTCTTCGGTATCGAATCAGATAACCAATTCGCACAAATGTTAAGTACGATTGGCGGAGATGCGGCCTTCTTCTTACTCGTCCCTGTATTAGCCGGTTTTATTGCGATGAGTATTGCTGATCGTCCTGGCTTTGCTCCTGGTATGATCGGTGGTTTCATTGCTATTACTCAAACGGTCGAAGGTGCCGGTAATGGGTCTGGTTTCTTAGGCGGTTTAATTGCGGGTTTCTTAGCTGGTTATTTGACACTGCTTATTAAGAAATGGTTAGAAGGTTTACCAGCCATTCTTGATGGTATGAAAACGGTCCTTTTCTATCCGGTTCTTGCAATCTTCGGCACAGGAATGATTATGTTACTAATCAACCCAGCATTGACTAGCGTTTACACGGCTCTCTTCGGTTTCTTAGAAAGTATGAGTGGGTCCAACTTAGCATTGCTTGGACTAATTGTCGGAGGTATGATGGCGGTTGATATGGGAGGCCCGGTGAACAAGGCTGCCTACACATTCGGAATTGCAGCTCTTGATGCAGGGAACTATACCTTTATAGCAGCTGCAATGGCTGGTGGAATGGTTCCACCCCTTGCCATGGGCTTAGCAACGACCCTTTTCAAAAATAAATTTACGAAGCAAGAACGTGAAACAGGGAAAGCCGCTTATCCGCTCGGAGCATTCTTCATAACAGAAGGAGCGATTCCATTCGCCGCAGCGGACCCGGCTCGTGTCATCCCTTCTATGGTCGCAGGGAGTGCTCTCACTGGTATGCTGACCATGTTATTTGGAATCGGCCTGCGCGCCCCTCACGGCGGTATTATCGTCGCTCCACTCGTAGAAGGCGGGGTCATGCAAATCGTTCTTTACCTAGTGGCAATCATTGCCGGTACAATTCTTTCAGCAATTGTTGTTGGATTCTTGAAAAAAGACCTTCAAAAGGCTTAAAATAATAAAGTTAGGGTAAGTCATAAACAATAGCATGTTTTAAGGAGGAATTATAAATGGTAGAGAAAACATTTAAAATTACATCATCAGACGGTGTTCACGCTCGTCCAGCAACTGTACTTGTACAAAATGCAGGAAAGTACGAGTCTGATATTAACCTACATTACAAAGAAAAATCCGTAAATCTTAAATCCATCATGGGAATCATGAGCCTTGGGATTCCTGCAGACGCTGAAGTTAAAATCTCAGCGGAAGGCAGCGACGAACAAGAAGCGATCGACCATATGGAAACAACAATGAAGAACGAAGGCTTGGGGGAATAACAGCATGACACAGCTTCAAGGTATTGCAGCTTCCAACGGAATCGCGATTGCAAAAGTGTACCGCTTGGAAGCTCCGGACCTTTCTTTCGATAAGAAAGATATTGAACAGCCGGAACAAGAAGTCAAGCGCCTGCACGAGGCTCTGGATACATCAAAATCAGAGCTAGAAAAAATTAAAGAACATACAAGAAAATCTTTAGGTGATGAACACGCGGAAATCTTTTCTGCACACCTATTGGTCTTGAGCGATCCAGAATTGATCCAACCGATCGAAGATAAGATCAAGAGTGAAAATGTGAACGCAGAAGCAGCTCTTTCTGAGACTGCAAACATGTTCATAGACATGTTCAAAGGCATGGATAATGAATACATGCGTGAACGTGCGGCAGACATCCAGGACGTAACAAAACGTGTAATGGCTCACCTTCTTGGTGTGACATTCCCGGATCCTGCGCTAATCAATGAAGAAGTTGTCATCGTCGCGGACGATTTGACACCTTCTGATACCGCTCAATTGAACAAACAATACGTAAAAGGGTTCACGACTGATATCGGAGGCCGTACGTCTCACTCGGCCATCATGGCTCGTTCTCTTGAAATTCCTGCAGTCGTTGGAACAAAAAATATCACTTCCCAGGCTGAGAAGGATACCATGATCATCGTCGACGGAATCAATGGTGATGTCATTATTGATCCAAGCGAAGATCAAATTGCAGAGTACAAGCAAAAACAGGACGATTTCGAAAAGCAAAAACAAGAGTGGGCGAAGCTTAAAGATGAAGCGACCGTCACTTCTGAAGGCGACCACGTGGAGCTGGTAGCGAATATCGGAACTCCTGACGACGTTGAAGGCGTTTTGAACAACGGCGGAGAAGGTGTCGGTCTTTACCGCACCGAGTTCCTTTATATGGGCAAAAGTCAGCTTCCGACAGAGGAAGAGCAGTTTGATGCTTACTCTTCTGTTTTGAAGCAAATGGGAGACAAGCCAGTCGTCGTACGTACACTGGACATCGGTGGAGACAAAGAGCTTGACTACTTGGATCTTCCTGAAGAAATGAACCCATTCCTAGGTTACCGTGCGATTCGTCTTTGCCTGGAGCGTGACGATATTTTCCGCGTTCAGCTTCGTGCATTGCTACGTGCAAGCGTCCACGGAAACTTGAAAATCATGTTCCCGATGATCGCTACACTGGAAGAATTCCGTCAAGCGAAAGCAATCCTTGACGAAGAACGTGCTAATCTCAAAGAAGAAGGTCAGGATGTTTCAGATGAAATCGAAGTCGGAATGATGGTTGAAATTCCTGCAACAGCAGTCATTGCCCGTCAGTTCGCTAAAGAAGTCGATTTCTTCAGTATCGGTACCAATGACCTGATTCAATATACAATGGCAGCAGACCGTATGAACGAGCGCGTCTCCTACCTTTATCAGCCGTACAACCCGGCGATTCTTAACCTTGTCAACAATGTAATTGAAGCCGCTCATGCAGAAGGCAAATGGGCTGGCATGTGTGGGGAAATGGCTGGAGATGAAATTGCCATCCCGCTTCTACTTGGACTTGGTTTGGATGAATTCAGCATGAGTGCAACATCCATCCTGCCTGCCCGTACGCAGATCAGAGATCTATCCAAAAAAGAATGGACTTCTTACAAAAAAGAAATCCTTTCTATGGGTACAGCAGAAGAAGTTGTCGCTTTTGTCAAAGAAAAAACACAAACGAAGTAGTATTTGTTTAACGAGTGTGGGACAATAGGTGTGTGTCGACTTGCTTTCGGCTCTAGTTCTAAACGAGAAAGAGATGTGTTTCCATGACATTTACTGTGATCATGATTGTATGTATCGCGATTGTTTTGGGGATTGCCGCTATGTTCGGCATGGCGGTCTCTAAAGGCTACGATTACAAACACACCGTTGACCCATTACCAGACGACAAACGTCATAAAGAAGATCATAAAAAAGCTGACGCTTAAAGATAGCGTCAGCTTTTTTCATTTCCGTCATATAGGTGAAGTTTCTGGTGGATGGGTGTTCGCACCTTCGGATTCGGGATCCGTTTTGGATATCCCATTTGCAGTACAGAAACCAATTTGAAGCGCTGGCTATCGAATCCTATAGCTTCAGAAAATTGTTCATCATGTAAATACGGACTCGTCGTCCAAAGAACGCCTACTCCCGCTTTCCATGCCAGGAGCTGTACATTTTGTATATAGGCACAAACAGCCGCGTAATCTTCTTCATACTTGCGAATATCCTCATCTCTTTCCATATAGATCAAAGCGTGATGCGGTATATTCAATAAAAATTCCCGAATCCCTTCCTGGAGACGTTTCGTTTTTTCTTCGTCATAACCATCAAAGAATCCTTGTCTTTGATAACTTTCCATTACGACCTGGGCATACGCTTCTTTCCCTTTATCCTGGTACAATCGTATCTGCCACGGTTCTTTCATCCGATGGTTAGGCGCCCACGCAGATTCCGCAAAAATGCGTTCCAACACTTCCTGATCCACTTGTTCCTCTTTATACTCATGAATCGAGCGACGGCTTCGGATCGCTTCTAACAATTCCATCACGTACACCTCACAACATGATCAACTTTGTCACCGGTTGTCCCATCCAATAGCCCCATTCACGCAAGAAGAATGGCACTTTCGTTTCCATGCTTTTATATGCCGAATACTGAGTCGGGACACCTTCGACCTTCATATTCAGATGTTTGGCCATGGCCACAGCCCTCTTTAAATGAAATTGGTCGCTGACAATTAAAAAGGAACGGATCCCTTTTTCGTGACTGACTTCTTTCGCATTACTCAAGTTATCTTCGGTGATCAGTGACCGATCCTCAAACAGAATATCTTCTTCTTTTACTCCATGCTCCATTGCATAATCTTTTCCTACTTCTGCTTCAGAGGAGGCTGCTTGTTCACTTTTACCGCCAGTGAGAATCAAGTATTCGACGCGTCCTTCTTTATATAGTTCTATTCCTTGCTTCAAACGCCCTTCAAAGACAGGGCTTGGCTTTCCATTCCATTGTGCGGCACCAAGGACGATGGCGGCATCGGCATCCGTTGCTTTCTCATCCCCATAGGTCCACACGGAATACCCCGTGTATAATGCATAGGCTAACAATATCAGTAAAATGATTTGAATGAGTCTTTTCATATCTCCTGGTTCTCCTACTCCCTGAATATATGTTCCATCATATCATAGAAAAAAGCCTCTCTGAATCATCAGAGAGGCTCATTTTGTAACTTATTTATTCAAGTTGTAGAATGCTTTCTCGCCAGCGTATGTTGCTGTTCCAAGCAGCTGGTCTTCGATACGAAGAAGCTGGTTGTACTTCGCTACACGGTCTGTACGGGAAGGAGCACCTGTTTTAATTTGACCCGCATTTGTCGCAACAGCGATGTCCGCGATTGTCGCATCTTCTGTTTCACCAGAACGGTGAGAGATAACAGCAGTATAACCTGCGCGCTTCGCCATTTCGATCGCTTCAAATGTTTCAGTAAGTGTACCGATTTGGTTCACTTTGATCAGGATGGAGTTGCCAACGCCTTCTTCAATCGCACGGCTAAGCTTCTCCGTGTTTGTTACGAACAAGTCGTCTCCGACAAGCTGTACGCGGTCTCCGATGCGGTCTGTAAGAAGTTTCGTTCCTTCCCAGTCGTTCTCGTCAAGACCGTCTTCGATTGAAACGATTGGGTACTTGTTCACAAGCTCTTCATACCAATCAACCATTTCTTCAGACGTACGAACCACACCTTCACCTTTCAGGTTGTACTTGCCATCTTCATAAATCTCTGAAGAGGCTACGTCCATCGCAAGCTTCACTTCTACGTCAGGCTTGTACCCTGCAGCTTCGATCGCTTCAATGATTGTAGATAGTGCTTCTTCGTTAGAACCAAGGTCAGGAGCGAATCCACCTTCATCACCTACACCAGTGTTGTATCCTTTGCTGGAAAGAACTTTCTTAAGAGAGTGGAAAATTTCTGCTCCCATACGTAGAGCTTCTTTGAATGTTGGTGCACCAACAGGCATAACCATGAATTCCTGGATGTCTACGTTATTGTCTGCGTGCTCTCCACCGTTCAGAATGTTCATCATTGGTGTTGGAAGCGTAGCCGCTGTGAAGCCTCCAAGATATTTGTAAAGTGGAAGACCTACAACGTCTGCAGCCGCGTGTGCAACAGCCATGGATACACCAAGGATTGCGTTCGCTCCAAGGTTTCCTTTGTTTTCTGTACCATCAAGTTCTCTCATCATTTGGTCGATGATCACTTGTTGTGTGACGTCCATACCTAGAAGGTTTGGAGCAATTTTTTCGTTTACGTTATCTACAGCGTTTTGTACACCTTTGCCAAGGTAACGCTCTTTATCACCATCACGAAGTTCAACCGCTTCGTATTCACCAGTGGAAGCGCCACTTGGAACAAGTGCTGTACCGAAAGCTCCGGATTCTGTATAAACTTCTACTTCAACAGTCGGGTTACCACGAGAGTCAAGGACTTCACGTGCATATACGTCAGTAATGTAAGGCATGAATATCTCTCCCTTATTTTTTAATTAGTGATTTTCCTGTCATTTCTTCAGGTTGTTCAACGTTCAAGAGTTCTAGCAATGTTGGTGAAAGATCACCAAGAATTCCTCCATCACGGAGTTCCGCCCCATCTTTCGTCACAATGACGGGTACAGGGTTTGTCGTATGAGCTGTCATAGCGTCTCCATCCAAGGTCGTCACCTCATCGGAGTTTCCATGGTCAGCTGTAATGATGGCATGGCCACCTTTTTCATGGATCTTGTCTACGATTTTACCTAAACATTCATCTACGGCTTCAATCGCTTTAATGGTCGGTTCAAGCATTCCTGAGTGTCCAACCATATCAGGATTGGCGAAGTTTAGAATGATCGCATTGTGTTTCTCTGCATCGAGGGCCTCAAGAAGGGCATCTGTAACTTCATAAGCACTCATCTCTGGCTGCAGGTCATACGTCGCGACTTTAGGAGAATCGATGAGGATGCGCTCTTCCCCTTCGAATTCTTTTTCACGACCACCGCTCATGAAGAACGTCACGTGTGGATACTTCTCTGTCTCGGCGATGCGCAATTGCTTCATGTCATTGTCAGCAAGGACTTCACCGACGGTATTTTTCAAATCGTTCGGTGGAAAAGCAATCTTACTTCTGACTTGGTCGCTGTATTGCGTCATACCAACAAAGTGAAGATTTTTCGGTGCGTTCTCTCCACGCTCATAACCGTCAAAGTCGTCATTTGCGAATGTACGGGAAAGTTGGATGGCACGATCTGGACGGAAATTGAAGAAAATGACACTGTCTTCATCTTCTACCGTTCCAATCGGGTTGTTGTCATCGTCTGTTAAAACGACAGGCTCAACAAACTCATCGTACACGTCCTGCTCATATGAATCTTCAATCGCTTTGATCGGATCCTTGTACGTCGGACCCTCACCATAGGCGATGGCATCGTAAGCTTTTTTCACACGTTCCCAGCGATTGTCACGATCCATCGCATAATAACGTCCGGAAAGGGTAGCCATTTGACCTACGCCTACTTCTTCAATCGCTTCTAGCGTCTGCTTGATATAAGTCTTAGCCGATTGCTGACCAACATCACGACCATCCAGGAATGCATGGATGTAAACTTTTTCAAGCCCTTCTTCTTTCGCCAGTTTCAAGGTGGCAATCATATGGTTAATATGACTGTGAATACCGCCATCAGATAACAGACCGAAGATATGAAGAGCTTTGCTTTTCGCCTTCGCTTCGCGAACCGCGTTCAGCAACACTTCATTTTCAAAGAAGTCCCCTTCACGGATGGAAAGGTTAATTCTTGTGAGACTTTGATAAACGACTCGGCCTGCACCGATGTTCAAGTGTCCAACTTCAGAGTTACCCATTTGACCTTCTGGCAGTCCGACAGCTTCCCCGCATGCCGTTAATTGAGAATGGGGGAATTGGTTCCAGTAACGATCAAAGTTTGGTGTGTTCGCTTGTTTGACAGCATTGCCTTTCTCTTCATCACGAAGAGCGTAGCCGTCAAGGATGATTAAGGCAGCAAGGTTTTGCTTACTCATTCTTACCTGCCTCCACTAGTTTTAGGAAAGAATCAGCTTCAAGGCTGGCTCCTCCTACTAGAGCACCATCAATGTCGGACTGAGATAGTAGTTCATCAACGTTTGCAGGCTTCACACTGCCGCCGTATTGAATGCGAACAGCTTCCGCTGCATCCGCACTTACATAATCACTGACAACTTTACGAATGTGTGTACAAACTTCATTCGCTTGTTCAGAAGTCGCTGTACGACCTGTGCCAATCGCCCAGATCGGCTCATATGCAATGATTGTCTCTGCACATTGGTCATTCGTGAGGCCGTCCAATGCTTTTTTCACTTGTGTCTCAACAACATTCATCGTTTCGTTTGATTCGCGTTGTTCTAGAGATTCCCCAACACAAATGATCGGTGTCAATCCGTGGTTGAATGCAGCATGGACTTTTTTGTTTACCTCTTCATCTGTTTCCTTGAAGATTTCACGACGCTCGGAGTGGCCAAGTACGACGTAAGAAACACCAAGCTCTTTCAGCATGACCGGACTTACTTCACCAGTAAACGCACCGCTTTCTTCAAAGTGCATATTTTGGGCACCGATTTTAAGACTAGTGCCTTCTGTTTCTTCTACAAGTTTTTGTAGAAAAGGAAATGGAGCACAAACAACCGATTCTACCTGCTCAGAGGAAGGAACTTCGTTTTTAGCTGTTTGAATAAAATCTTCCGCTTCACGGTGGTTTTTATTCATTTTCCAGTTACCAGCAATTACTTTTTTACGCATAGGTTTCACCTCTCCTTTTTATTTATCGTTCAACAAGGATACACCAGGAAGATCTTTACCTTCCATGAATTCCAAGGAAGCACCGCCGCCTGTGGAGACGTGGTCCATGTCATTTGCATATCCGAATTTCTCAACGGCTGCTGCAGAGTCGCCTCCACCGATGACCGTGTAGCCATCTGTTTCAGAAAGGGCATTCGCTACAGCTTTTGTACCGTTAGCAAAAGATTCGATTTCAAAGACTCCCATAGGTCCGTTCCAGATGACCAATTTAGAATCTTTAATGACCTTTGCATATTTTTCTCTCGTTTTCGGACCGATATCAAGGGCTTCCCAGTCGGCTGGGATGCTGTCGATTCCGACTTCTTCCTTGTTCGCAGAATCAGAGAAATCATCAGCAACAACGACATCTTCAGGCATAAGGAAGTTGACGCCCTTTTCTTCTGCTTTCTTCATATATTCTTTAGCTAAATCGATTTTGTCTTCTTCTAGCAGCGATTTACCGATTTCATGACCTAGTGCTTTGACGAATGTGTAAGCAAGACCTCCACCGATGATCAAGTTATCAACTTTATCGATCAAGTTGTCGATGACACCGATCTTATCTTTCACTTTCGCACCACCGATGATAGCTGTGAATGGACGTTCAGGATTGGACAGCGCCTTACCTAAAACATTGATTTCTTTCTCCATCAAGAAACCAGCAACGGCAGGGATATGCTCAGCAACACCTGCTGTGGAAGCATGCGCACGGTGAGCAGCACCGAAGGCATCGTTTACGTAGAGGTCAGCCATGTCTGCAAAAGCCTTGGCTAATTCCGCATCATTCTTCTCTTCACCAGGATGGAAGCGTACGTTTTCGATCAGAAGAACATCACCGTTTTCCATTTCAGAAATGGCTTTGTTTACTTCAGCTCCGTGTACTTCATCCGTTTTTGTAACGGTTTGTCCAAGAACATCACTCAGACGCTTGGCTACAGGGTCAAGACGAAGGTCTTCGACAACTTCCCCTTTTGGGCGTCCAAGGTGACTGGCAAGAATGACTTTTGCACCGTTTCCAGTCAGGTGCTTGATTGTAGGGAGGGCAGCTTTAATTCGAGTGTCGTCTGTGACCTCTCCCTCGCTCATTGGTACGTTGAAGTCGACACGGCAAAAGACGGTTTTCCCGCTCACTTCAACGTCGCGGATTGTTTTCTTATTCATAGAATGACAACCTCCTTGGTTTGTGGTCAGGTTCATCGCCTGCCCTTATGTACGTTTCCACAGTTTCATTGTGCAGAAACGCCGTTAAGCAGGATGCGAAAAAACATGGATAAAGGAGGAGGACCTGAGACCTCCTCCTTTCCAGCTTTTTCATAGTATTTTCTAAAACGGCTCAGATATTACAAGCCTTGGTTTTTAAGGTATACAGCCAAGTCTACACAACGGTTGGAGTAACCAGTTTCGTTGTCATACCAAGAAACGATTTTAACCATGTTGTTTTCAAGGATTAGTGTAGATAGACCATCAATGATTGAAGAGTGAGTGTTGCCATTGTAGTCCGTAGAAACAAGTGGTTCGTCACTGTAACCAAGGATTCCTTTAAGGTTACCTTCAGCTTCTGCGCGAAGAGCTTCATTCACTTCTTCAGCAGTTACATCTTTATCAAGCTCAGCAACCAAGTCTACGATGGAAACGTTGGATGTTGGTACACGCATAGCCATACCGCTAAGCTTGCCATCAAGGTGTGGAAG
Source organism: Halobacillus litoralis (assembly GCF_009856415.1). Classification (GTDB taxonomy): domain Bacteria; phylum Bacillota; class Bacilli; order Bacillales; family Halobacillaceae; genus Halobacillus; species Halobacillus litoralis_C. Next base: position 140,519 of record NZ_WMEZ01000002.1, read on the forward strand.
AACTTTTGCAACGGCTTGTGCAGCACCAGTTGTCGTAGGGATGATGTTCTCAGCAGCTGCACGAGCACGACGGTAATCTTTGTGTGGAAGATCAAGGATCTGCTGGTCGTTCGTGTAAGAGTGAACAGTTGTCATCATACCGCGCTTAAGACCGAACTTCTCGTCAAGAACTTTTGCGTATGGAGCCAGGCAGTTCGTTGTGCAAGAAGCGTTAGAGATGACGTGGTGAGAATCTTTGTCATACTGATCTTCGTTTACACCCATAACGACTGTAAGGTCTTCTTGCTTCGCTGGAGCAGAGATAACGACTTTCTTAGCACCTGCATCCAAGTGTTTCTTCGCATCGTCACGCTGAGTGAAGCGACCTGTAGATTCGATCACGATATCTACGCCAAGATCTCCCCAACCAAGTTGAGCTGGATCTTTTTCAGAAAGTACTTTGACTTCTTTTCCGCCGACAATCAGGTTGTCACCGTTTGTTGTCACTTCTTGCTCAAGCTTACCGTGTACAGTATCGTATTGAAGCAAGTGTGCAAGCATGTTTGCATCTGTCAAATCGTTAACCGCCACTACCTCTACATCATTGTTGTTCAAAGCAGCACGGAAAACATTACGTCCAATACGTCCAAATCCGTTAATACCAATTCTTACTGTCATGCAAAATTCCTCCTTAGGATGATTGAAATCATATTTATTTAAAGGGATAAATCCCTTATTAACTCTTGGGCTGCACCTTCATCAGTAATGAGGACATTACTCTGGCCCGGCTGGAAATAAGATGAGATGGCTTGTGCTTTCGAACAACCTCCAGCAACAGCAATGACATGTTTCGCACGTTTCAGATCTTCTAATTGCAGACCGACCGTACGTACTTTGTGAACGATCTCACCCTCCACATTGAAATAGTAACCAAAAGCCTCGCCTACCGCGTTGTACTTTTTGATTAATTCCATCTGTTCAGGAGAAGTCTTTCTCCGTTCTGCCATCGTTAGCGCATCCCCGACTCCGTGAATGACGATTTCAGCATTGCGGATGATGTCCAACACTTCTTTGATCGAAGGTTCTTCTTTTATCGTCTGATAGGATTCCTCACTTAATGGATCGGGTACATATAAAAGACGATAGTCACCTCTTGCTTTTTTCGCCATTTCCGCGCAAATCGTGTTGGCCTGGTTTTCAACTCTTTCACCTAAACCGCCACGTGCAGGTACGTATAAGCACTGATCAGCTCCAGATAGCGGCGTCATCACTTGCGCGACTGAAGCCATTGTCGTTCCGCCTGTGATGGCGATCGCCTGATTCGGCGACATATGTTCTTTCAAATATTGGACACATGCTTTTCCCATCTCTTGTTTTACCCAATTAAGCTCATCGCTATCACCTGGAACAACAACGACATAGTCTAAATTTAATTTATCCTTTAATTGTTGTTCTAAAACCTTTATCCCTGAGACCTCTTTAATAAACTCAGCCAACTGTTCGAGAATGTTCTGCCCTTCATAACTCAAGTGCATACCTCTTGAGGTAATCTCCACAGCTCCCTGTTTGTTCAAAAAGTCCACTTCGCTTCGGACAGTCCGTTCAGCAAGCTCAACACTTTCAGCCAACGCTCTCCGTCCTACAGGCTGCATGATCTGGATATAATACAGCAGCTGATAACGCCGCTGAATAACGTCCAGAACATCCGGGAATAATTTTTTTTGTAAGTCGATGAACGCTCTCATGGAAAAAGCCCCTTCTTTGAAATGGTGCCAACCGGGATGTATTACGTCCCAGCTAGTCATATTATGTCCCGCTCGGAGCAAAAAAATATCTTATTTCAATTTTCATATTACCAGTGGGGTCGTCCACGTGCAAGCGAAAACCTGGACCTTTTTCATTGTAAACGCTTCATTAGTTCGAAGTAATCAATTTGACGATAATCCAACTCTTCCTCACCGATTTTTAATACCGGTATCTCGAGCATATACTTCTCCAGCCATTCGGGATCGCTCTCAATATCCACCAATACTACTGTGACATCAAATAGAGACAACAAGTCCTTGACTTCATCACATAACCCACAGTTTTCTTTTACATACAATATTACTTCAGACATCGACATGCCTCCCTGATCTTACATGTTCATCCTACCAAAAGACCATCGCCTCATCCATTCTTCTGCAGAACTTAAACACAAAAAAAGACACGCTTCAAGAAGCATGTCCCTTTTTATCATAAAAACCGTTATCGATTTTCAACTTCCGTTTATCCAAGAAATCCGATAACTCTTCGCCTACATAATTTTCGGGTGTCCGTTTCAATGACTTATAGTTGAAGGATAACTTTTGTTGCTCCTGCATATCGAACACGTGAATCCGCCTGTCTTCAGAAACCTCTTCGGTCGACAACATTTTATAACGGATTAGGTTTGTCATAAATACCCCTCTTCTAAATAAAGCGAAAAGTCTGACTTTATTTATTTTATAGTAACATAGAAAAAGCGCGAAATAAACATCATTGCGATAATAAACCCAAATAAACGTTCGTATAATTCCTGTGAGATTTCTGTTCAATTATTATTTAAATAACACTTATGTAACCGTAAAGGATCACAAGAGGTTATTATATTAATATAATGATATTTCTGTAAAAAAAGGACCTCCCTTACATTTAAGGAAGGTCCATCTAGTTAGCGCGCCCGAGAGGATTCGAACCCCCGACTGACGTAGAACCGGAATCTACCGCTCTATCCAACTGAGCTACGGGCGCAAAAGCGACATGCATTTAATATTATAAGGAGAATCCCTCAAAAACGCAACCCATTTTTTCAACCTTGAAGAAAAGCTTCCTATTTTAGAAGACTCAGTTTCGAGACGTTTGTGTGAGCGGTTCGAGGAGTCCGTGGGTGACTCGCTTTCCGCGGGAATACAGGGAGCACCTTCCGAATAGGCCTTAATAAATCTTATCTGGTTGAAATAATGAATGAAGTTTGTACAAAAACACACACGTTTGTGTCTCCATTCGCTTTACATGCGGACGTTTCCCAGCCCTTGTTTCCACGCCTTATTCGTGCAGGTTTTGAAAAAACGACTCAATAACGGTGTAGTTAAGCAGGTCTCCGTTCCAGAACTCGGCAGGTTACTGTTAGAGGGATTTCGAGAACCTCACATGGCCAAGGGGCGGAGGGAAACGGTGAGACTCCTATTCTAAGTGTGGAGGCACCTTGGTCAGCGGCGTATGGACTGGACTGAGCTGGCGGAGATAAAGGAAACACGAAGAGCGTAGCGATTCGATGTTGACTTATCGTACAAAAGCGAGGGAAGTCTCACTAGCCGCTAGGCGCCCGGAACCGGATATGATGGGAAGTGCGTGGTAGATGAGAATTGAGTTTCCCACAGTCCTGTCATATAGCTTAATTATAGGATGGGACGTTTATATAGGTAAATTTAGGGTATGATGGTAGAAGGAATTGGAACACATCACATAGAACGAATAAGAGTAACCGTTTTTCATACTTAAAAGGCGTGAGAACCCTTGCTGAAATAAAGGATAAAAGGTCGATTGTTTTTGTTTGACCTTTATTGACCTTATAGGTATGATGAATGTATTCCATCATTATTAATTTGATGTTAAGGAGGAATTTCAAATGAATTTAGTCCCTACAGTTATTGAACAAACAAACCGCGGAGAACGTGCCTATGATATTTATTCCCGCTTACTTAAAGACCGCATTATCATGCTAGGAAGTCCGATTGATGATAACATCTCAAACTCTGTTGTTGCACAGTTGCTTTTCCTTGCGGCTGACGATCCAGAAAAAGATATTTCCCTATACATCAACTCTCCTGGTGGATCGATCACAGCTGGTATGGCGATTTATGATACGATGCAGTTTATCAAACCGAACGTATCTACAATCTGCACAGGTATGGCTGCATCTATGGGTGCATTCTTGCTTAACGCTGGTGAACCAGGTAAACGTTACGCACTACCTAACAGTGAAGTCATGATACACCAACCTCTGGGAGGAACCCAAGGTCAGGCATCTGATATCGAAATTCATGCGAAACGCATTATCAAAATGCGCGAAAAACTGAATAAAATCCTTGCTGAGCGTACGGGACAGCCGATGGAAGTCATCGAGCGCGACACAGATCGTGATAACTTCATGTCTGCGCATGAAGCGGTTGACTATGGCTTGATCGACAAAGTAATGGAGAAAAACGAACAATAAGCAAAACACAAAATCCGCTGTGATCACACAGCGGATTTTTTTGTCCTGTATGAAAACGTTCCCTCATTGGAGAACGTTCATTTTTTCACATAAATACCGATTACTCATTCTTCACAAAGTCGGTAAGCACCTGAACCGCTTCTTCTTCATCGGAACCGTCTGCAATTAATTTGATTTCCTCATCCGTCCCGACAGCAAGGCTCATTAACCCCATAATACTTTTGGCATTCACACGCTTCTCACCTTTTTCAATGAAAACATCTGCGGTGAACTTGTTCGCTTCTTGTACGAATTGTGCTGCTGGTCTTGCCTGTAACCCCGTCTCAAGTTCGATCGTTATCGTCCTTTCAATCACCTGTCATTCTCCTCTCATTCTATATTTCAACTTCTTTGTAAGCGGATTCAACACTGAGAAAAAAGAACGCTCTCTTATAGAAAGCGTTTATAATTGTATTTCATTATAGCATGAATTTGTTAAGGAAACATTAATTTCTTGTGTTTTCTGTGACTTCACCTTTTCTAACTTTTTCAGCGAACTCGTCGATTTTACGCAGGCGGTGATTGATGCCTGATTTACTAATTGATCCACCAGAAACATACTCCCCAAGCTCTTTCAAAGAAACTTCCTGATGCTCTAACCTTAAGGATGCAATCTCCTGCAATTTATCTGGGAGGGCTTCTAAGCCTACGGTCCGTTTAATGAATTTTATGTTCTCCACTTGTCGGAAAGCTGCACCGATCGTCTTATTCAAATTTGCGGTTTCACAATTGACGAGACGATTGACGGAGTTTCTCATATCCCGGACGATCCTCACATCTTCAAACTTGAAAAGAGCCTGGTGTGCTCCGATATTGCTGATAAGCTCCGTGATTTTATCCGCTTCTTTCAAGTAGGTGATGTATCCTTTTTTACGACTGAGTGTCCTCGCGTGCAACCCGAAGCTATTCATAAGCTTACACAACGCCTCGTTGTGTTCCTCATCAGATGAATAAATTTCAAGGTGATAGGAAGAGGTCTCTGGGTTGTTGACGGAACCTCCTGCAAGAAATGCCCCACGTAAATAAGCCCTTTTACAACACGTATCGCTCAAGTACTTTTGAGGAATGTCTGGATTAATGGAAAGAGGACCTTTCAAGATTTGAAGATCTTCAAGAACGACCTTCGCTTTCTCCGTCATCCTTACAATATAGACATTGTTCTTTTTCAACCTCATCTTTTTCCGAACAAGGAGTTCTACCGGGTAGGGATAAAGCTTTTTGATTAACGTGTAGATCCTTCTGGCAATCGCTGCGTTTTCCGTTTGTACATCCAGAATGTACTCACGATTGGAAAGGGAAAATGTGCCGTTCATGCGTACAAGGGCAGCTAGTTCCGATTCCATGCAGCAAGTATCTGCTTCTACATTCGTTAATTCTTTTTTGATCTCTGATGCAAATGACATGATGTACACCCCCTTCTACCTACCACGCAACACCTATAGCATGGAGTGCAATAACTTTGCTAACTTCTCTGTGTCATGACGTAACATAGGCTTGCTATGGTCGATGATATCTTCTTCTATAACTTTCAATCCCATGGATTTAATTCTTTCAATATCGTAAATGACGGGCTCCGCATTTTCTTCAGCATACGCAGCCCTCACCCCTTGATCGATCGGTTGATTATGCACAATCACTGACTGTAACACACCTTCTCCAATATGATCAAATAAGGCCTGGATATGGTCAGCAGCCGTGTAACCAGAAGTTTCTCCCTCCTGCGTCATCACGTTGCATATATAAGTGACCATCGCTTTCGTTTCTTTCAGAGCCTGCCCGATTTCCGGAATGATGATGTTCGGTAAGATACTTGTGTAAAGACTTCCGGGAGAGATGACAATCAAATCCGCGGATTTGATTGCTTCTACGGCTTCCGGCAAAGGCTGAACCGGCGTAGGGCTCACGTACACCCTTTTTATTTTCTTGTTCTGCTTTGGAATGCTTGACTCACCGGTAACCACTGTTCCATCCTCCATCTCCGCATGAAGGTTCATGGAATGGTTCGCAATCGGATAAATATGACCACGCACATTCAAGACTCTGGAGATTTCTTTAATCCCTTTATAGAAGTCTCCCGTCATGGATGCCATCGCAGCTAGCAAAAGGTTTCCCATGGAATGACCGGACAAGCCGTTGCCTGCTGCAAAACGGTGTTGGAAAAGATCAAGGAGCATCGGCTCAGCATCGGAAAGAGCAGCCACGACATTCCTGATATCCCCCGGGGCAGGAATAGCCATCTCGTTACGCAAGCGTCCGGAGCTTCCACCATCATCAGCAACCGTGACAATGGCTGAAAGGTCGATCGGTAAATTTTTCAACCCGCGCAAAAGCACAGGCATTCCGGTCCCGCCACCTACAACGACGACACGCGGCTTGGTCTTATGATCCATCCGTTACAAACCCTTTCTTTTATCAATGTCTCTGTGCGTGACATGGGTCACGAAATCAGTGGAGAAATATTCCGATAAATGCTCAGCAAGCGCAACAGAGCGATGTTGGCCGCCTGTACAGCCGACTGCAACGACAAGTTGGCTTTTCCCTTCACGTTTGTATTGAGGTAGCATGAAGTGCAGCAAGTCCTTCAATTTTTCAAGGAACTTCTGTGTATCTGTCCATTTAAACACATAAGAGGATACTTCTGTGTTCAGCCCTGTCAACGGGCGCATATGCTCAACATAGTGCGGGTTTGGCAGGAAACGGACATCAAACATTAAGTCTGCATCAATGGGAACGCCGTATTTAAAGCCGAAGGATACCATTTGAATGGAAAACACCTGTTGTTCCTTCTGGCGATACTTTTCAATAATTCGCTCACGGAGTTCTTTCGGCTTCAATGATGTCGTATCAATAATCGTCTGCGAACGGCCTCTCAGCTCATCCAGCATTTTTCTCTCTCTACGAATACCTTCAAGCGGCAAACCTTCTTTAGCAAGGGGGTGAGATCTTCGTGTTTCTTTATAGCGGGAAACAAGCGCCTGATCTTCTGCATCAAGGAAAAGAATGTGTTCTTGCAGCCATTCCTCTTTTCCAAGACGGTCTAGAGAATCAAAGAGCGCGTCGAAAAATTCCCTTCCTCGTAAATCCATCACTAGCGCCACATTTTGGATATTGTTGCTGGAATCTTTCATCAGTTCAAGAAATTTCGGAAGCAGCGCCGGCGGTAAGTTATCGACACAAAAAAAACCGAGATCTTCAAAGCTTTGAACAGCTACGGTTTTCCCTGCCCCTGACATCCCTGTGATGATTACTAACTGAGTATCGTTGGCATTTACTGGCATCTTTCATCGCTCCCCATTAGTCAGGTCGTGACGGATCCAAATCTTGATCAATCAAGCGGAAGTCCGTCGTATATACAAATGTTCCATATACTTGCTCTTCACTACTTAAGATGTGCTTGAAAATTCTCCGATCTCCCTCTGCCATCGGCTTTTGAAGAACTTCTTCAACCGGAACCCATTCCAATTCGCCTTCTTCACTTTCATCAAGCAAATCTCCCGAATAGCTCGTACTGTAAAAAGTAAACATCATCCATTCTTGAGCGGTTTTCTCTTCTTCCCTCATAATGAATGTAAAGGAACCACGAAGCTCAGGATGATCAATGGAAAGTCCGGTTTCTTCTTTAAACTCACGGACGACGGAATCTTTGATATTCTCTCCGGCTTCCATCTTTCCACCAGGGGCTACATACCAGCCTCTGCGTGGTTTTTTTAACATCAATACGGAATCATCAACTCTCAAAATACAATTCGCTACACGCTGCATCGTTATGGTCACCTCAATTTCTTTCTAGAGGGCATCTCCACCCATTATACAATGAATACACAGGTTGCTACAATATTATGTTCCACAGCCTGGATTGAAAACAATTTCCTTAAACTTATCTGTAATCTAAACCCGGTCCGTTTAGAAGAACCTGTTTCGAGATTATTGTTTGAGGGACGATGACTAGGTAAACGGCTCGTCCTGCTCCACTCCCCACACCTCTGATCATCGATCCTTCTTTAACCCCGTCTATTCACATCCAGATTTAACAAATCAACACAAAAAAAGACACAGATGACGAGCACCTGTGCCTCATAGAGATTAATCTATTAAAAGGGGGTCAATTAATCATTTCCATCGTAACAGGAAAATATTTCATCGGTGTTACACCCGAGTTAAAATGTTGTTTCTTTTTTAATTGACGACCTTCAATTCCTCTAAAAGATTTTCAATATAGTGCTGGGCAGATTGTGCGGCGATACTTCCATCACCAGTTGCTGTCACAATTTGGCGCAATTCTTTTTCACGGATATCTCCGGCAGCGAAAACGCCTGGTACTTTCGTTTCCATGTTTTCATCTGTTTCGATATATCCTTGTTCATTCGTGATGCCTAAGCTTTCGAAAGGTTTGGACAATGGAATCATTCCGATATAAATGAACGTACCATTGGTATCAAAATTGTATTCTTCATCTGTTTTTTTATTGTGAAGCGTAACGCTTCCTACTTTTCCATCTTTCTCATTGATGGATTTAACAACGGTATCCCAGATGAAATCGATTTTGTCGTTATCAAACGCACGGTCCTGAAGAATCTTTTGGGCACGTAATTCATCACGACGGTGAACGATTGTTACTTTGCTTGCAAAGCGAGTAAGGTAGACACCTTCTTCTACTGCAGAATCTCCTCCGCCAACAACGACTAGTTCTTTATCACGGAAGAATGCTCCGTCACAAACCGCGCAATAAGAAACACCGCGGCCGCCGAGTTCTTTTTCACCTTGCACACCAAGTTCTTTATATTGAGCACCTGTCGTTACGATGACGGCACGTGCTTTATATTCTTTGTTACCGGCTTTGACCGTCTTGTATTCCTTGCCATCCACCACTTCTTTGATGTCGCCATACGCATATTCGGCACCGAATTTTTTCGCGTGGTCGAACATTTTATTGGATAGATCTGGTCCAAGAATACTCTCAAAGCCTGGGTAGTTTTCAACGTCTTCTGTATTCGCCATTTGACCACCCGGAATTCCACGCTCGATCATAAGCGTATCCAAGTTGGCACGGGAGGTGTATACAGCAGCTGTCATACCAGCAGGACCTGCTCCGGCAATAATGACATCATAAATGCGATCTTCACTCATCAATCTTCACTCCTTATGAATCCAAATAATCTCAGTTGCAATTCCTGTACATATCATAGTAAATCATACGAAAACCGTCCATTAATGTGCTTACAGGTGAGGGAAATGCATGTTTACCTATACATGCTCCCAGGGGCCGCCTTCATTCCCCATCTTCGGGAATTGTTTGCAACCCTTTTCCCATAGCTGCAACGCCTTGGATGGATGGCCTGTATGATAAACGGAAATGCTGTACCACTTATAGTAAACTCTCCGGCGAGTGACCTGCTTATTTCGAAGCGATCTGAACCGTTCGACCGCTTCTTGATAATAGCCTGCTCTTGCTAGAGTTTCAGCTACGGCTAGTTTTTGTTGTTCATGCATAGGAAATACATTGCGGAGCCGTTCAATGTGAAAAGCCGCTTCTTCCGTCAAACCCTGCTTTAAATAAAAGGTAGCCAAATTCACATCACAGTGAAGGTTCGTTGGTTCTTTTTCCAGGATCTCTTTTTCAAACTGAATCGCTTCGTCACGCTCTCCGTTCATGAACAAAGCATAGGCGTATCGGTGTTTGGCGATTTTGAAGTCCGGGAAATGCTCCATCATTTCATCAAGAACACTTAACGCCTGATCCCACTCTTCGTGCTCTAAATGATAAAAGGCGGTTTCCTGATAGATGATCAGCTCATCTTCATCCTCGAACGCCCAATCATCGTCTTCATCTTCTTCCTCTAATGAATCCAACATCTCGCTCAATTGTTTAGCCGCCTCTTCAAATTCACCGTCACCAGGTTGCTCTAAATAAGTGTCGACATATTTTTTTGCATCATTAAGAAGACCAAGATGTGCGTAATTATTCGCCATCAGGTAGTAACAATCGACGTATTCTTTGCCGTGTTCAGCCAATACCTCGGTGAGTACCTGATTGGCGGCATGATAAGAGCCAACTTCTGTATAAACAACAGAAAGTTGGCATGGATACAATGGTTCCTCGGGAGAAGCTTCAACCGCCTTTTTCAGCCACTTGACAGCAGCACTGAAACGACGCTTTTGAAAAGCTTGAATCCCATGAGAAAAATAAAATGAACCTGTAGGTACAAATGGGATAATGTTCGTATCCTGTTGTGCTGTAGTTCCTTTTAGTGTTGTCGTCATGACTGTCCCCCTGTTTCCGTTTCAAATCTCACTAATTATGCAGTATAACATAAAAGCTCACAGAGAAATAGGAGAAAAGTGTAATCCGTTTAGGAATGGCGTTTTTCCAAAACATCGAGAACATCATCCAGTGGGACTTGACGATCAGTCAGGATTAATAAGAGGTGGAATAAAAGATCCGCAGATTCCAATGCGATTTCTTCCGGATCATCATTTTTGGCAGCAATGATGACTTCCCCTGCTTCCTCACCGATTTTCTTCGCAATCCGGTCGACACCTTCCTGGAACAGAGTGGCTGTGTAAGAGCCTTCAGGAAGGGTTGCTTTTCGATCAGCCAGAACTGTTTGAAGCTCATCCAGGATTTGATAGCGATTTTCTTTGGGCTTCCTTTCCGAATCAGTCAGTTCTTCAGAGAAACAACTATAATCCCCTTTGTGGCATGCTGGCCCCGAGGGTACTACTTGAACAAGCAACGCATCCTGGTCACAATCATAATGGATACTTCTTACTTCCTGTGTGTTCCCGGAAGTCTCCCCTTTGTGCCACAATTCCTGGCGGGAACGGCTGTAGAATACCGTTTCACCGATCTCCAACGTTTTTTTCAAAGATTCTTCGTTCATATAAGCTAAGGTCAGCACAGCTTTTGACTTTGCATCTTGTACGATTGCTGGAACGAGACCTTGTTGATCGAATTGAATTTCATCGATATTCATCGGACTGGCACTCCTTTTTCCTTCAAATAAGCCTTCACGTTTTGCACGGACGTCTCTTTATAGTGAAAAATCGATGCGGCAAGTGCAGCATCTGCGTCAACTTCAGTAAATACGTCATAAAAATGTTCACTGGACCCTGCCCCGCCGGATGCAATGACAGGAACATTCACGACTTCCTGTACGGCTTTTAATAGAGGTAGGTCAAAACCGGATTTTTCCCCATCTTTATTCATGGACGTAAGCAGAATTTCTCCCGCTCCAAGCTTGACCGCTTCTTTCGCCCAGTCGGTGACGAGCCAGTCGGTCGGCGTCCGCCCCCCATGCGTATAAACACGCCAGTTCACTGCCTCTTCGTCGTACTTCGCATCAATCGCCACAACGATGCACTGACTTCCGAAGTAATCCGCACCTTCCGTAATTAAAGCCGGCCTTTTCACAGCGGATGAATTCAAGGATACTTTATCTGCTCCATTGCGGAGCGTTTCCTTGATATCCTCAAGCGTCCGAATCCCACCACCGACTGTAAAAGGAATAGCAAGTTCAGAAGCAACAGATCGGACAACATCAATCATCGTTTTCTTTCCTTCATGGCTGGCAGAAATATCGAGAAAGACAAGCTCATCCGCCCCTTGTTCGTCGTACACTTTTGCAAGTTCGACAGGGTCGCCGGCATCGCGGATATCAACGAACTGTATGCCTTTAACGACACGGCCTTCTTTCACATCCAGGCAGGGAATGATTCGTTTGGAGAGCATTCAGTCCACCTCCACATCGAGCGCTTCTTTTAAGGTGAATTGGTTCGTGTACAAGGCTTTTCCAACAATTGATCCAATGACATTTCGACCCTTATATTCTTTCAGCTCAATAAGGTCATCCAAGCCTTTAATGCCTCCGGATGCAATGACGTCAACACCTGTTTCTTCAGCCAACCGAACGATTTCCTTCGTATTCGGGCCAGAAAGCATGCCGTCTTTTGCGATATCTGTATAAATGAATGTCTTCGCTCCCGCGGAAGCGAGGTCCTTCCCTAAATCCACAGCCTTCACTTCCGATTGTTCCAGCCATCCGGCTGTCGAAACAAAACCGTCACGCGCATCCAGTCCAATGGCTATCCGTTCTCCATACTTTGAAAGCAGCTGTTTGGTTGTTTCCACATCGCGGACAGCAAGAGAACCGATGATGACCCGATCGACGCCCTTATCCAAGTAAAAACGGACATCTTCTTCTGAACGTATTCCACCACCGATTTGTACACGGCAGTCCAATTCCTGCGCCACTCGTAACACATGTTCCGCATTTTGTTTGGAACCTTGTTTTGCTCCATCAAGGTCGACCATATGAATCCATGAAGCCCCTGCCTCAGCAAATTCCTTTGCCACCTCAAAAGGGTTTTCCCCATAGACGGTTTCTTTATCAAAATCGCCTTGTTCAAGACGCACACATTTTCCGTCACGCATATCAATCGCAGGATAGATCGTAAAGCTCATCATTAAAACTCCTCACTGTTTGCACATTACTTTACAAAAGTTCTCTAATAACTGCATGCCGGCTGTCCCGCTTTTTTCCGGGTGGAACTGGCTGGCTACAAGGTTTTCTTTCCCAATGATTGCAGGGACTTCCATATGATAATCAGACGTGGCATATAAAATAGAAGGATCATCCGTCTTCACAACAAAAGAGTGGACAAAGTAGACGTGGTCTTCCTTTACGTCTGTCATCAAAGGTTTATCTGGTTGATGAATTTCAAGTTGGTTCCAGCCCATATGTGGAACTTTGTAAGAACGTCCTTGTTCATCAATGCCTGGAAAACGGGAAATGGTGCCGGGGAACAACCCTAATCCTTCTGTAAGTCCGCCTTCTTCACTGCTCTCGAATAACAGCTGCATCCCTAGACATATACCGTAAACCGGTGTCCCTTCTGCCACTTTATCTTTTATAAAATCTATGAATCCATGTTCTTGAAGTGCTTTCATCGCATCCGGAAACGCGCCTACCCCAGGAAGGATGTATCCATCACAGCCTCCCAACGACTCCGGACGGTCACCGATTTTATAGTCCACGCCGAGTCGTTCAAGCGCTTTTGAAACACTGAATAAATTTCCCATACCATAATCGATGATGCCTATCATTATAAACTTCCTTTCGTACTCGGGACTCCTTTGACACGCGGATCGATTTGCGTCGCTTCATCCAAAGCACGTGCGAAGGCTTTGAACATCGCCTCAATAATATGATGGGTGTTATGCCCATGATGTAAGACGATATGTAAGTTCATCCGAGCTTCTACGGCAAGCTTCCAGAAAAATTCGTGGACATTTTCCGTGTCAAAGGTTCCGACGCGATCTTTCGGAAGCTCTGCACGCCACTCGAGGTGCGGACGGTCACTCAAATCAACCGCTACCGTGACAAGTGTCTCATCCATCGGCAGCGTCATGGAACCATATCGCTTCATGCCGTACTTATCTCCGACGGCTTCTCGTAACGCTTGTCCTAGACAAATTCCGATATCTTCGGTTAAGTGGTGATCATCCACTTCCACATCACCTCGTCCGACAACGGATAAATCAAAAAGGCCGTGTTTTGTGAACAATTCCAGCATGTGAGAAAGAAAAGGAACCTGGACATCCAAGTCTGCTTTTCCTCCTCCATCAATGCCAAGTTCAAGCTGTATATCCGTTTCTCTCGTTTTGCGTTCGATTCTTGATGCTCTCGTTTCTGTCATTTCCATCGCTCCTTACGTGTCTCTACTGCGCGTGCGTGGGCTTCCAACCCTTCCAACCGGGCGAACCGGGCAATTTTGTCGACGTTCGTTTCGAGGGCCTGTCTGCTGTATGAAATGATGCTCGATTTTTTCACAAAATCATCGACATTGAGAGGACTTGAGAAACGCGCTGTCCCATTCGTTGGCAGGACATGGTTCGGTCCAGCAAAATAGTCCCCGACTGGTTCACTGCTGTACGGCCCTAAGAAAATCGCTCCAGCATGCTTGATCTTTCCGAGCTCCTGAAAAGGATCTTCAGTCACGATTTCCAGGTGTTCAGGTGCCATTTCATTGATGGTTTCTACCGCTTCTTTCCATGATTCACAAAGGACGATCATTCCGTAGTCTTCCACGCTCTTTCTTGCGATATCTGCACGTGGCAGGGAATCCAGCTGTAATTGCACTTCTTTTTCCACAGCCTTCGCAAGTGTCTCACTCGTTGTCACAAGGGCGCTTGACGAACGCGCATCGTGTTCGGCTTGAGAAAGAAGGTCGGCGGCGATTTCTTCCGCACGAGCGGTTTCATCAGCAAGAATAGCGATCTCACTTGGTCCAGCAATCATATCAATATCGACATCTCCGAAAACTTCCCGCTTCGCAAGCGCAACAAAAACATTTCCTGGCCCGGTAATTTTATCGACGGAAGGAATCGTTTCTGTTCCATAAGCAAGAGCGGCAATGGCCTGTGCGCCGCCAACTTTGAATACATCTTCAACCCCAAGGATCTGCGCAGCAAGCAGGACACCGTCTGGTACTTTCCCATCCTGCCCAGGAGGAGTCACCATGACAACCCGCTCCACGCCAGCCACTTGCGCTGGAATCACATTCATGAAGACAGAGGAAGGATAAGCGGCCGTTCCCCCAGGCACGTAAACACCTGCGGCATCAATCGGTGTGATTTTCTGCCCTAAGAGGGTGCCATCTTCTGAACTGTCAAACCAGGAAGCGGTCTTTTGTTTTTCGTGGAAAGCACGAATGTTGTCCGCAGCCTCCTGAAGGATTTGAACGAACTCCCCATCGAGAGAGGCATACGCTTGTTCGAACTCTTCTTTTGACACTTTGAATGTTTCCATAGTGGCTTTGTCAAAACGCTTCGTATATTCTTTGACCGCCTCATCGCCTCGGCTCTTCACCTGTGAAATGATGTCCTGGACGGCTTTCCGCTGTTCTTCCGTTCCTTGATCGACGGAACGCTTCAATGACTTTAAGTCGGACTTATTCATGATCTTCATCAGCGCTCCCCTTCCATCACTTCACTTAGTTTGCTTACCATTTCTTCAATCTCGGTGCTCTTCAACCGGTAACTGACCGGATTCACAATCAAACGCGACGTAATATCGGTAATCTTCTCATACTCGACCAGGCCGTTTTCTTTCAACGTACGACCTGTCGATACGATATCGACAATCCGATCCGCCAATCCAATCAGAGGCGCAAGCTCAATCGATCCATTCAAAGGAATGATTTCAATCTGTTCACCCTGCTCGCGGAAATAGTCAGAAGCGACTTTCGGGTATTTCGTGGCGATCTTCGGCGCGATCCGGCTCAACGGCTGGTCAGGTAATCCCGCAACAGCTACATAGCAAGGGCTGATTTTCAAATCAAGTACTTCGTAAACATCCCGGTCCTGTTCTAACAGGACGTCTTTACCGGCGATCCCGATATCTGCCGCTCCATATTCCACATATGTGACGACATCCATCGGTTTAGCCATCATGACACGGATGTTCTGTTCAGGAAATTCTAAAATCAGCTTTCTTGACTCATCCATGTCCGCTTCAAGCTCATAACCCGCTCGTTTCATCAGTTCAGCCGCTTCTTCGTAAATACGGCCCTTCGGCATGGCAATGGTCAACGGCTTACTCATCACGCTCACCTCCGCCTTTCGTCAAATCGATCGTTTCTGATAATTCCGCTTTAAATGCCTGTAAGTCCGGGATTTGGTCCACGTGTTGTAAAAGGACCGCCTGCCCAGCCTCACGATAGTGTTTCGCTTCCTTCAGCCCTTTTCCGTAACTATCATCGTCGACAATGACACCGATTCGCCCATCATCCGACTCTTGTTCGTTCAATGCTTCTACGAGACGTTCCAGGTGGATGGCAAAGCCAGTGGCTGATGCACTGAGCTGGAAGGAAGGCAGCAAGGTATCATAGCGGCCTCCGTTACAAAGAAGTGCCCCAAGGTTTGGCGCATAGCCTTCGAACAAAATGCCGGTGTAATAGTCCATATGGCTGATCAAGTTCAAATCAAAGTGAATGTATTTTTCGACCTCATACTGTTCTAGCAGACGATACAATTGCTTCAATTCATTCACGGCCTGCATGCAAGCTTGATTGCGCGCAAGTGAACGACTGCTTTCAAAGATTTCTTCGCCGCCTTTCAGTGCGAGCAGCTGAAGGAGAGCATCTTTTTTATCGTTTGGAACAGAAAGCTCCTTCACCGCTTCCCTGTATCCAACGTAATTTTTGCGATATAAGTAATTTAAAAGATATTCAATCGTATCTTCATCATCTCCGAGCAAATCTGTGAAAAAGGCTTTCACATAGCCAATGTGACCGACCGTAATAACAAAATCATCTAGTCCCGTTTGTTTCAAAGATTCCACAAGGAGGGCGATGACTTCTGCATCCCCATAAGAGGAATGGTCGCCAATCAATTCCGTTCCGACCTGTTCAAATTGAGCCGGCTTCCCTCCTTCGGTCTGCTGGGCACGGAATACCGGCCCTTCATACGCAAGACGAAGAGGAAACTCAGCATCCTTCAGCTGAGAAGCAGCCACCCTTGCAATTGGTGCTGTCATGTCCGGTCTCAATACGAGCGTGTGTCCTTGCTGGTCCAATAGCTTGAACAACTGCTGGTCAAGCGTCGCACTCACTTTTCCTACCGTTTCGTGATATTCCATGATCGGCGTATCCATGAACGAATATCCGAACGAAAGAATCGCATTCGATAATTGTTGGCGTGCTTTTGATTTTTGGTTATAAAAAAAGGGAAGCGTGTCCCGCATTCCCAGTGGTTTTTCAAACATCAGGCGTTTAACCAATGGCATTCATCCTTTCTTCAAATCCTTTAGCTTGCTAATATGCTAACATGATAAAGATAGAGCGTCAATGAAGAAACTCCTTAGCTTTGTTCCCCTTCTTATCATAGCAGAAACCGCTTCATAAATACGGACTTGCAGCGTGAGGTTTCAGTTAGGGGACGTGGAATAGACGTCGGAGGACATTAGATCTCTCCGACCGCAAAAAAAGACGCACAAAAGTGTGCGCCTCTTTACGTTAAAGCTTTATTCAATTGTAGGATCTCATCGGCATAACGAAGAGCCATTGGTTCTGCACTCGGTTCCTCTTTTTGCATCTGTTGGTGAATGAACAGTTTCCCAACCTTTTCAAACCTTGGTCCCTTTTCCATCATCTCCAGAGCAACAACGGCCTCATATAACAAAGCCATTTTTTCAGCCAGGGATTTGCTGTAATAGGTTTGTACATCAGCTGGCTGTTTTAACACTTCATCTGCATATGGAATGAATGTCAAGACCGCCTCTTTCACAAGGGTATGCTCTTTCCCTTTCTTCTCAATGTTGTCCAAGCGTTCTTGTATATGTTGCACGAACAACTCATGGCCTTGATATTTGTTGAAAAGTTTTAAGACTTCAAGTCCGAGGATGTTCGCCGTTCCTTCCCAAACCGTCAACACTTGAGCATCACGCAAAAGTCTTGGTGTGACAAAGTCTTCAATGTATCCATTTCCTCCGTGCATCTCGATCGCCTCGTGTGTAAAATCTACGGCCTGTTCGGCTGTTTCCTTTTTCAGGATGGCGATCCGGACACGGTTCAGGATATGTTCTTCTATTCTTGTTTCTTCTGGTTTACGGGCCACTTTTTCAAAGGCTTGGATCAGGTCGAAAACCGCTCTCGTTTCCACTTCCTGTTTCACCGTCATGGAAACTAGCGTGTCCTTCACCATCGGATATTCGATCAACGCCTGGCCGAATGCATTTCTTTTAGTAGCATAATCCTGGGCTTCTGTTAAAGAACGCCGCATAATTCCAATAGAAGCGACCGCATTACAAACACGGGAAAGGTTCAGCGCCTCCATCATATAATAGAACCCACGCTCCGCTTCTCCTACCATAAACGCTTTTGCCCCGATAAATTCAACCTCAGCGGATGGAACGGCACGGACACCAAGCTTATCTTTCAGCCTGCGGATTTGAATACCATTCAAGTCCCCCTCCTCATTCCTCCAGGGAACGAGAAACAAGCTGAGACCTTTCGACCCCGAAGGTGCGCCTTCTGTACGGGCCAGAACCATGGCCACGCCACAAGCACCTGCGTTGCTGGCAAAATACTTTTCACCATGAATTCTGTAATGGGCCCCTTCTTTAATGGCTTTCACTTCATTGGCGCCCACGTCTGAACCGCCCTGACGTTCCGTAAGAAAAGTCGCCCCTTCATAAAGCTCCACCTCTCCCGTCGAGATCACATGCGGTAAATATTTCGCTCTCAATTCTTCATCCGCGTAATGATCGATCAAATAGGCAGTGGCCATCGTTAACGTCACCGGGCAGTAAAAGCCAGGCTCTGCCTGGGAGAGAAGATAACCCTGAGCATAGGAATACAGGTAGTCGCCTTTTTGTCCAAGCTCAGGGATGTCCTTATGAAGATAACCGACGATTCCTTCGCCATAGGTTTCTTCTATTGTTTTTTTGTATCCTTCGTTCAACCACACTTCTGAAATGTCATGGCCCATCTTGTCATATTTGATCAACTTCGGTTGACCTTCTCGGTCGGTGTGAACCGCCCGTTCATCAATCTCCTGTGCACATTTCTCACCGAAAAATCGCAGTCGATCATTGGCCCACTGATAAAAAGGTTCATCCCATGCTTCCTTCAAGAGATCTTGAAGATTCTCATCTCTTTCGTAAAAGTTCATCGTGTCCCCTCCCTTACACTTGACGCGCCTGTCCACGTAAGCGATGCTTCAATAATTTACCCGTCGCATTTCTCGGCAGCTCGTCCATTTGCTCATAAATCTTCGGAATCTTATAGTCTGCTAAATGCTTTTGTAAAAAGCTACGGCATTCATTTTCTACATCTGTGATCTGCCCGTTTTGGACGATATGTGCTTTGACGGTCTCGCCCCAATCCGGATGCGGCACGCCAACGACAGCCACATCATCAATATGCGGGTGCTGCAACAAAAGTTCTTCTACTTCGCGTGGGTAAATATTGACGCCACCCGATATGATCATATCTTTTTTACGGTCAATGACCCACAGGTAGCCATCTTCATCCTTCTCCCCCATATCACCAGTAAGCAGCCAGCCATCACGGAAAGTGGCGGCCGTTTTTTCTTCATCTTTATAATAGCCTTTCATAATTCCTTCGCCTTTAAGAGCGATTTCGCCCACCTGACCATTTCCTACTTCTTGTCCACTTTCATCAACAATACGTACTTCACAATGAAGCGCTGCACGTTTTCCGACACTTCCTGCTTTTTCATCATGCTCCTGCGGAAGCAGCAGTGTCCCACTGGGTCCTGCTTCTGTCAGACCATACAAACAGCAGAGGCTGTCTGTTTCAAACTGTTCTCTCACAAACTCCACTTCTTTTTTAGACAAAGGAGCGCCTCCATAGGTCCAAAATTTCACCCAGCTCAAATCCGTTTCTTTTACTTTAGGATGCTTGGCTGTCATTAAATATGCGACAGGTGCCCCGAAAAAGTGTGACGCCCTTTCCTTTGAAGCAAGCTCGAGCAACAGGTCAGGAGTGAATGTAGGAGCAATGATGTGCGTGGCACCTACGAAGGTTCCACCTGCTAAAAAGAGATGTAATGGTGCGGAGTGACTGAATGGCATCATATGAAGCATACGGCTGGATGGCTTCATCTCCAGTTCTACAGCCATCATGGAGGCTACGGTCAAAATATTTTTGTGGGTAAAGACAACGCCCTTCGGCTGCCCCGTGGTGCCTGATGTATATAAAATCGAAGCTTCTTCATCTTCATGAGCTTCATTCACCATTTCAAGCGGTTCCTCTTTTGCGAGCATGTCCGAATACGAGTGCCATCCCCCGTCCGCATTCCCTGTTTTTATGAATGTGCCCTCCCTTTCATCTGCAAGTCCTCTCACTTGATCAATAAGCAAATCATGGGTGAGCAATGCGACGGCATCACTATGATCGTAAATATAAGTAATTTCACTCTGTACCAAACGAGCATTAATCGGGACGACGATGGCACCAAGCCGGTGGATGGCAAAGTAGCTGATAACAAACTCTTTCGTATTTGGCATATGGATGATTACCTTATCTCCATCCTGAATTCCTAACCTCATCAAACCTCTGGCACACTGATTCACCTGACTGTTCCACTCATGATAAGTCAAACGTTCTTCAGGTGTAACAATCCCTTCTTTTTCCGGGTATTTACGAGACTGGTAAGCTAATAATTCAGAAAGATTCATACAGGATCTCCTCTCCGTTCCTTTAATTCTTCTTCGAATTTGTCGAGCCACTGCCCCATTTCCGCTTTTAACTGTTCCAACTCCTGAATCCGGTCGTCCACCTCCTGCATTTTTTCTCTTCCATAGGCAAGCGTCCGTTCAAGCTGACGGACTCCTGAGGGGTCCTGGTCGAAAAGATGGATCATTTCCTTGATTTCATCAAGCTGGAAGCCATACTTTTTCCCACGAAAAACAAGCCCGAGGCGTGTCAGATCCTTCGGAGAAAAAGAGCGGTGCCCGCCCGAGCTGCGGGAAGGTCTGATCAGCCCAAGTTCTTCATAGTATCGGATGGTCCGCTGAGTCACATCAAATTTTTCGGCCACTTGTTGTATAGATAAACGTCCTGTCATTCGATCCCCTCTCATTGAATGAAAATTCTAACAATTTTACTATACCATTAACGTTAACGTAAGGTTCAACTATAAAAATATGGAAATTCACAATTAAAAAAGCACCTTACTAAAAAGGTGCTTTCATAAAGTATAGCTCCCTATTCTTGAAGACTCAGTTTCAAGATGTTTGTTGGAGTTTAGGGGCTCCGGGAAACCGTTCGCTTTCCATGGGGCGGGCGGTGAGCCTCCTCAGGCTACGCCTTCCGGGGTCTCACCTGTCCCACACGTCCCATAGGAGTCTCACCGTTTCCCTCCGCCCCTTTACCATATAAGTGTCGCGAAACCACATCCAGAATAAACAGCTTTTACCCCACTAAAAACAGAAGAAAAACCAACTCCCACGCTGGCTATTTTGGGTAAAGACTGCCATAGAGCGCTTTATGCATATAATGCCAGAGTAGTGGAAGACAGTCTCCTTCGGTATAGGGGTTCGTTACCCACATAAGACGGATGGGGTGGTTGGGAAGCTGCGAGACTCCCGTAGGAGAAAGGAGATAGGTGAGATCCCGCAGGACGTAGTCCGAGGAAGCTCACCACTCCCCCACAGGAAAGTGTTCAAATGCGGAATCGCCCTGGTAGACACGACTGGCATAAGCCGAATAGCAACGGAATGTGCCTTTTCATTCCTTTGCTGTTCGGCTTATGACGCGAGTGTCTGGGCGATGGAGCTGGACGAGTAGCTTCCCAGCCACCCCTGACGCTCATCCCAAGCAACGAACCCCGGAACATCTCGAAATCAAGTCTTCCACAATCCTGCCATATTCTTTAATAAAGCAGGGGTTTATCTTTCTTTGGAATGGAGGAGGAATAGGAAAGCGAGGAGGGAGGCAGGGATGTTGTCGCGGATGTTCCATTCGACTAAGTAGCCAGGCATTTTTTCGAATCGCTCCGCCGCTTCCCGAGGAATGGCTCCTCTTTTTATAACCGCCCATACCTTCCCTTCATGGTCTCTAATCTTAAAATGCCCGATGAAATCATCACCTTCTGCACTCCAGCGGCATTGATCTCCTTCTATATAGCGAGTGATACACTGCCCGGTCGTTTTATTTTTGGTTTGCTTTGTGTAAGCCACATAGGCTCCTTCTTTGTGCTGGATATATCCCCTCCACTTAAAACCGCCTTTTTTCTCAATCTGATAAAGCGGTTCGCCGGCCTGATTTTTGAAAGTGAATATGGCTGGTCTGAACTGGTCATAAGAAAATACAGCGGTAAACATCGTTAAAGCTTTATGTTTCCACTCGACATTTTCCTGAATTTCCCCATAGGTCTTCCCATCCATATCAAACAAGCCAGCCTGAAAGGATTTAAGCTTATTTTGCCCCATATACATCCTTGCAGGTACTCGTTCTAAGGCGTTTTTTGTAGGATCCGGTTCAAAATCAGAAACGGTTTTGGATTTTTGAAGATCAGCGTAGCCACCTTTTAGAAGCCCAGCTCCTGTGATGGCAAAAATCGCTGCGTAAACGACAGAAATAATAAAACTGCTGGGATTAACTGTGACCATCCCTAGGATAAAAACAATCGATATGGAGGAGAGAAGGATTCCGGTCCATAATTGTCTTCTCGCATCTTGATAAATCATGGTTTGAACAAGTGACATCTTAAATCCTCCTTGAAAAAGAAGCTTTACTATAAGTACGAATGAAAGCAGCGAAAGGTTTCAAGAATATGTAAGAAAAAGACTTCTCCCATGAAGGAGAAGTCTCTAAAATTTATACGTATTCGATTGGTGTGACAGCCTCTTCTAAGAGTTGATCGAGTTGTTCCGTATATTCCTGTTTTTGCTGTTCACTGTAATCCAGTGCTTTCGCCATATAGTTGATGACGGATGTTTTGTGATCACGGACCCACTGGATGTTGAAGAATAGCGCAGCCGTTCGGCGGACAAAAAAGTCGACAGGTTTATACGTCATTTCTTCTTCCAAAGCATAGACGAGCTGGGCAAAGACCACTGGGTCGACCCCTTCTTGCGCTGCTTCTTCTTTACGATCTTTGAAGTTGTTGAAGACTTTATCGACATTTGAACCGTACAGCTGGATCAATTTGTCGGCATCTTCTTTCGTTACTCCTAGAGATTCGCCAATTTGAATTCGCTCTTCTTTATATTTCTTGAAACCTTTGGAACCTCCAACTTCACCACCGGAAATCGGCATGTTTTTCGTTTCAGAGTCAGAATAACGAATGCCGTACTCTTCCATCAACTGGTCACGAACGAGGTCAATGGCCGTTTGTGCCATTTTGCGATATCCGGTAAGTTTTCCTCCGGCCATGGAGATCAACCCAGAGTCTGATACAAAAATCTCGTCTTTACGAGAAATTTCAGATGGATCTTTCCCTTCTTCATGGACGAGTGGACGCAGCCCTGCCCAGCTTGATTCTACATCGTCAGCTGTTACCTCGACCGTTGGGAACATCGTCTTCATGGCGTTCAGAATATAATCACGATCGTCTTCCGTCATTGTCGGGTGAGCAATTTCCTGATCGTAGGTCGTATCGGTTGTCCCCACATAAGTCTTGCCGTCACGTGGAATGGCGAAGATCATACGACCGTCCGGGCTGTCGAAATAAATCGCTTGTCTCAAAGGAAAGACGGATTGGTCGAAGACGAGGTGGACACCTTTCGTCAGCTGTAGCGTTTTTCCTTTCTTCGAGCCGTCGATTTCACGCAATTCATCAACCCATGGTCCGCCTGCATTGATGATTTTTTTCGCTTTGACATGGTACTGTTCTCCTGAAACGGTATCTTCCACTTTCGCACCAACAATCGATCCATTGTCATCGTAAATGAAATCCACGACTCTCGCGTAGTTCGCAGAACAAGCGCCATACTCTACGGCTTTTTTCATCACTTCAAGTGTGAGACGCGCGTCATCGGTTTTATATTCCACATAGTAGCCTGCGCCTTTCAAGCCTTCTTTTTTCACAAGTGGTTCACGTTCTAGAGCTTCCTCTGCACTCATCATCGTTCGACGTTCTGATTTTTTCACGCCCGCAAGGTAATCATACACCCGAAGACCGACATTTGTTGAAAATGGACCGAAGTTACCACCTTCGTGGAATGGGAGCATCATCCATTCTGGTGTCGTCACATGAGGGCCATTTTCATAAACGATCTCTCGCTCTTTCCCTACTTCAGCGACCATTTTTACTTCGAACTGTTTCAAATATCTCAAACCGCCGTGCACCAGTTTTGTGGAACGACTGGATGTACCTGCTGCATAATCCTGCATTTCGACAACCGCCGTTTTCATGCCGCGGCTCGCTGCATCGAGAGCGATTCCAGAACCTGTGATTCCACCGCCGATGACGAGGACATCCCACTCCTCCTGTGTTAGACGGTTAAACTGATTTTGCCTTTCGTAACTTGAAAATGATTGCATGCTATCTCTCCTTCTTCCGTTGTCTTCTAATTCATGGTCTGATACGGGTATTCCCTTTTTCAGCAAAGAATATGTGTCGGATAGCTCATCGAGTGCCCATTCATGTCATAAAAAAAGAGACCACGAAAACTCTTATGCGCATTGCATAAAGCTTCGTGGTCTCTCCGTATCTCCGACCGATTTCATTAACTTGTAGCTCTATTATATCAGAGAGGGAGATGTTTTCAAGGATTTATTCTTCTTGCTTGAACACCCTTGTTGCTTCCACAGCTTTTTGCCAGCCTTTGTATAGTTTCTTACTTTTCTCTTCATTCATACTAGGCTCGAACTCTCTTTCCACTTTCCATTGGTTTGCGATCTCCTGTCGATCTTCCCAGAAACCTACAGCCAGCCCGGCCAGGTAAGCCGCACCAAGAGCCGTTGTTTCATTGACCTCTGGACGCTCAACCGTTACATCAAGCAAATCACTTTGGAACTGCATCAAGAGATTGTTTTTAACGGCACCTCCATCGACACGGAGTTTTTTCACTTCGATGCCAGAATCTTCGACCATCGCATCCACGACATCTTTCGTCTGGTAAGCAAGAGATTCAAGCGTAGCTCGTACAAAGTGAGCTTTGGTCGTTCCACGCGTAAGACCAAAGACAGCCCCACGAGCTTCACTGTCCCAATAAGGCGTGCCAAGACCGACGAAAGCAGGAACCACATAGACACCGTCAGTAGATTTCACTTGTCCGGCGATTTCTTCACTCTGTGGCGAGGATTCAACCATGTTCAAACCGTCACGCAGCCATTGAATGGCAGAACCTGAAACGAAAATGCTTCCTTCCAGAGCATATTCGACTTTTCCATCAATGCCCCAGGCAAGCGTTGTCAAAAGTCCATGTTCCGATTTGACCGCTTCTTCTCCTGTATTCAACAGCATGAAACCACCGGTTCCGTATGTGTTCTTGCCCATTCCTTTCTCAAAACATGCTTGTCCGAAGAGCGCTGCCTGCTGATCTCCAGCAATACCTGCAATCGGGACTTCTTTACCGAAAAAGTGATAGTCTACCGTTTTTGCGTACACTTCAGATGAAGGCTTCACTTCAGGCAGCATGCTTTTCGGCACCTCTAAGATATCGAGCAGCTCGTCATCCCACTTCAAGTCGTGGATGTTGTACATTAATGTACGGGAGGCATTGGAATAGTCGGTGACGTGTGTTTTTTGTCCGGAAAGTTTGTACACAAGCCATGTATCGATCGTTCCGAACATAAGATCTCCGTTTTCCGCTTTTTCTCTCGCTCCGTCAACATGGTCTAAAATCCATTTCACCTTCGTTCCTGCAAAGTACGGATCAAGCAGAAGACCGGTCTTATCTCTGAATGTATCTTCCAATCCTTGTTCTTTCAATTCATTACAGATGCTCTGCGTTTGACGGGACTGCCAGACGATTGCTTTATAAATCGGTTTGCCCGTGTTTTTGTCCCACACAACCGTTGTTTCCCGTTGGTTCGTGATGCCGATGCCTGCGACCTGATCCGCTTCAATGTCTGATTTTCTAAGCACATCAGCAATACACGCCAGAACAGATGTCCAAATCTCATTCGCATCATGTTCGACCCAGCCCGGCTTTGGAAAATGCTGCTCGAATTCTTTTTGGGCGGTTTCTACAATCTTTCCTTCATGATTGAACAAAATTGCTCTTGAACTTGTTGTACCCTGATCGATTGATAAAATGTACTGTTTCATGATTCCACTCCTTTTTCAGATTTCTGAACTTTTTTCAGCTCCACACGCATGGAGGAAAGTAAAATAAGTAAAATGATAACGGTGCCAATCCAGAACCAGCCATTCGCATTCGTTTCGAAAATGGCTTGATAAAATAACCCACCATAGATCCCGCCGATGACCGGACCAAAAACAGGGATCCAAGAGTATCCCCAATCCGATCCCCCTTTTCCTGGAATCGGTAACAGCGCATGAGCCAGTCGAGGACCTAAATCACGGGCTGGGTTAATTGCATACCCCGTTGTCGCACCCAGAGACATCCCGATGGCTACAATAAGCAAACCGACA
The DNA here is from genome assembly GCF_009856415.1 of Halobacillus litoralis. GTDB lineage: Bacteria > Bacillota > Bacilli > Bacillales > Halobacillaceae > Halobacillus > Halobacillus litoralis_C. The sequence continues at coordinate 166,846 of NZ_WMEZ01000002.1, forward strand.
ATAAGAGGGTTTAGCCCCTGTGTAAAATCATTCGCGCCGATAAACAGGATTCCCATGACTAATACAAATGTTCCGATGATCTCACTGACGAGGTTTGAAATCGGGCTGCGGATGGCAGGGTCTGTACAAAAAATCGACTTGATCGCCAACTGATCTTCTGTATCCTTCCAGTGAGGAAGGTAGTGAAAGAAAACGATGACGGCTCCCATGAATGCACCGGCCATCTGAGCGGTGATATACATCGGAACTTTGCTCCAGGGAAAATCTCCGACCGTTGCAAGTCCGAGTGTGACGGCAGGGTTGATATGAGCCCCTGTCACTCTTCCTACAGCATAAACACCCATGGCTACAGCAAGTCCCCAGGCAATTGTAATCAGTACCCAGTTCCCTTCTGCTTTTGTTGCTTTTAAATTTGCACCTGCGATGACGCCTCCCCCGAAAATAATGAGGATCATGGTGCCAATCAGCTCACCCATGAATTCAGTCATGATGTGATCTCCTTTCTGTGTACCACGTTTGACGTACAAAAAACCACACAACATTAGTTTGATCTAATCATTGTGTGGATCCGTCAGCCTCTTCACGAAAGGTGATTATGTATTCTCGCTGTTAAAACGCCATAATTCAGAACGTGAAGTAGAGACTGCAGAAGCACCAGAAGCAAGTGCTTGATCGACTTCTTCCTTAGAACGAATCAAGCCTCCAGCAATGACAGGAATGCCGATATGCTCCTTAATCTCTTTTATCATTCCCGGTAACACACCCGGTAAAACTTCAACGTAGTCCGGGGCTGTTTTTTGAATGATCTTCACATTATGTTCAATCGCCTGGCTGTCAATTAAAAACAACCGCTGCACAGAAACAAGATGATACTTTTTCGCTTGCTGAATGACGTGGGCTCTCGTTGAAATAACTCCATCAGGCTTCACTTCCTGCCCTATGTATTCCATGCCATAATCATCCGCTTTCAAACCTTGAATCAAGTCTACATGCACAAAAACTTTTTTACCAGCCTTTTGTCCGATTTTGACAAGTTTCCTTAAAAGGCCCAACCTGCTCTCCAAAAGGATGATATAATCCGTTTCACTTTCTAACAAGGCTTCAAATTCTTTGATTTTTTTCACTGCAGGCAGAACCGACTGTGTCAAAGTCATTCTTCTCCCCCGTTCTTTCTCCGTTCTTTCTCCGTTCTTCCATCTGCTCTTTCGTATAGATGAGCTGCATCGGGTTTCCACCGACGAAGGCACCTGGAGGCACATCTTTATGCACCAAAGTCCCGGCAGAGACAACGGCACGGTCACCGATTGTGACACCAGGAAGAATCGTCGTGTTCGCCCCGATCAAAACTTCATCCCCGATCACAACATTTCCGAGACGGTATTCCTCAATCAAGTATTCATGAGCGAGAATCGTTGTATTGTAACCAATGACCGAATTCCGCCCAACCTCGATTTTCTCAGGAAACATAACATCCACCATGACCATCAAGGCAAAGGCCGTTTGATCCCCGACTTTCATATGGAGAAAAGTCCGGTACAACCAATTCTTCATAGAAAGAAAAGGGGTGTACCGGGCCATTTGAATAACGATGAAGTTTTTGACCACTTTGAAAAACGGGACCGTCTTATAAATGTGCCAAAGTGAATTGGCTCCTTTGACCGGATAGCGTTCCGTTTTCCTCATACAGTCATCCTCCTGTAATTTTTAATAGATCACGCATATTATCAAGCATATAATCAGGGTTCAAGTCGTCGAGTACTTTTCTTCCTTTTACCGTCCAGGCGACCCCTGCTGTTTTCGTCCCGGCGTTCTGCCCTGCTTCGATGTCGTGCGTGTTGTCACCGACCATCATGGCTTCAGATGCCTGCGATTCCAGCTGATTCAGTGCCTTAACGATCGGTTCAGGATGTGGCTTCGCATTCGTGACATCATCCAGCGTGACAACCGTTTCAAATAATCCATCCAGATTCGTCAGTTCAAGACCCATATGAACAGTGTTACGCATTTTCGTCGTTACAATGCCTAACTTGTAACCTTGATCCTTCAGCGTTTCGATTGTTTCCACCACGCCCTCATAGGCTTTTACGTAACGGTTGTGGTTTTCAATGTTATGTTCACGATAAGTCTCGACCATTTCCTCTACTTTATCAGGATTGACTTTGTATAAGCTCTCCCGTAAAGGCGGACCGATAAAGTCAAGAATCTCTTCACGCTCATAAGTGCGATCGGAATATTGTTCAATTGTATGGGTGAAAGAAGCGATGATCAATTCGTTTGTGTCGATCAACGTTCCATCTAAATCAAAGAGAATGGTACGTATGCTCATTGGAAGGATCCTTTCTTTTCTGTTGTAGTCTGTTCCAAACGAAGCCGACGGCAGCCGTTAACACAATCGCCGTCATTAAGCGAATCAAAAGCAGTGGCCAAACGGGAATACCAAGCGGAATAAAGATCAGTGTATCCTCAACCACCGCGTGACAGGAGACGAGGAAGAGAATGGCTAAGTACATATCTTTTTTGGAAACACCATCTTCCTCTACGGCCTGAATCATCAAGCCTGCACCGTAAGCGAGACCGATCGTCAGTCCTGCGACAAGGGTCATCGATGTGTTCCGCTCCATCCCAAGAACCCTGGTTGCAGGAGCGACCCAGCCAGAAAAACGGTCAAGCCACCCTTTTTCACGGAGATACTGCATGAAGATCATTAAAGGGATGACAATCAATGCAAGCTGCACGATCCCCATGAAGGCGGTTTGCACGCCTTGAAAAATAATCTCCGTCCATCCATTTGGATCGGCTGTCTTCTCAGGAGCAAAGCCATATTTCGCGGTTTCGCTTCCGCCTTTCCAAAAAATGTTGATCAGGGCAGCCGAAGCCAATGCGAGACTCAAGCGGACGCCGGCTACAAACCACCAGCTCACACCCACCCTTTTAGCCACCGTTGATTCAATCAGTAAGTTATGGGAAAAGGAAAGCATCACGGCAAGAATGAACACTTCTTTTACCGTGAATTCGAAAGAGATGATGGCCGCAATTCCTGCATAAAGGTTTAAAAAGTTTCCTAAAACAAGAGGAACAGCAGCTTCACCGGATAGGCCAATCCATCCCATTAAAGGTTCCAATTTCTCCATCACCCATGGGAGGACCGGCGTGTACTGAAGGATCGTGACAATTAACGTTACAGGAAAAATGACTTTCCCAAGCGTCCACGTCAATTCCAATCCTTTTTTACTCCCGCGTTTGAAAATCCCCTTCATGTTACCTGCTCCCTTATTTTACTTTCTTTCCGTTATAATATTTATTCGCCATGCCATTCTTTCTGCGGTAGATCATTGTTATTACCGCTCCAATGACAAGCACGATGGAGATAAATTGTGCCGTACGAATCTCACCAAAGAGATAAAGGCTGTCTGTCCTCATGCCTTCGACAAAGAAACGACCGACAGAATACCAAATCACATAGCTCAAGAACACTTCCCCACGGCGAGGATTAAATTTATGACGCAATACTAATAGCAATACAAATCCAATGATATTCCACACAGATTCATATAAAAAGGTCGGGTGATAGACCGTTCCGTCAATGCACATTTGCTGATTGATGAAACCAGGCAAATACTGCATAAAGTTATTATAAAAAGATTCGGATACCGGACCACCGTGGGCTTCTTGGTTCATAAAGTTTCCCCAGCGTCCAATCGCCTGTCCAAGAATGATACTTGGCGCAGCAATATCCGCCATCATCCAAAAGGACAATCCTTTAATTTTCGTGTAAATATAGGCGGTCAACACGGAGCCAATCAGGGCACCGTGAATGGCGATTCCGCCTTCCCACACGGCAAAGACTTTCCACCATGGTCCACCAGCATAACGATCCCATTCAAAAATGACATAATACAGCCTGGCACACACGATGGCTGCCGGAATGGCAAAGACGACAATATCGACCATATAGTCTTTTTTCAAACCGAGACGTTCGGTCTCTCGCGTTGCAATCCATAGTCCAAGAAAAGCCCCTGTGGCAATAATCAAGCCATACCAGTAGATCGAAAGCGGACCTAATTGGAGGAAGACCGGGTTCAACGGTTCAGGTGTACACATCATAAGTGGTTTCCTCCTTTACTCCTGCGTTTGATCTTGGTCGATGACTTTCGTCAAACGCTCTGAAAACTCTTCAGCAGCATTGACACCCATACGCTTCAAACGGAAGTTCATCGCCGCAACTTCTATAATGACAGCAAGGTTACGACCAGGACGAACAGGAATCGTTGCTTTCGGAACTTGAACATCCATGATCTTCATCGTTTCTTCTTCTAAACCAAGACGGTCGTATTGTTTGTTCTTATCCCACAATTCAAGGTTGATGACAAGCGTGATCCGTTTATAGCTCCGAACAGCACCAGCACCGAACAATGTCATCACATTGATAATGCCCAGTCCACGGATTTCCAAAAGGTGCTCAATCAGCGGAGGACTGTTTCCGATTAACGTGTCATAATCTTCCTGGCGAATTTCAACACTATCATCAGCCACAAGACGATGCCCGCGCTTCACAAGTTCCAAAGCGGTCTCACTCTTACCCACACCACTTTGCCCTGTAATCAACACACCAATTCCGTAAATATCGACAAGCACTCCATGGATAGCCGTAAACGGAGCAAACTTGGATTCCAGATAATTCGTCAGGCGGCTAATCACTCTTGTCGTTTTATATGGCGACAACATCAGTGGAACGCCCGCCTCATTAGCGGCTTCATAAAGCTCATCAGGAATATCCATTCCCCGGGTAATAACGATTCCAGGTGTCACATCTGTACAAAGCTTTTCCGCTCTTTCTCTCCTCTGGTCTTTCGTCAGTTCATTAAAGTAAGAGAGTTCTGTCTTGCCGAGCAGCTGTAGACGATCTTTCGGATAAAACTTGAAATACCCTGTCATTTCTACTCCAGGACGAGAAATATCACTCATATGTATTTCACGGTGGACGCCGTCAGCACCGGCAACGAGTTCAAGTGCAAATTGTTCTAACAAATCTTGTGTACGGACCTTGCTCATTTGTCCATCAACCTCCTCTTTCATCAATCACTGTCCCCTATTGTAGCATGTTTTCAATAAATCTTGGATAGGGAGGTTTTTTACTAGTATTCCCATTGAACAAATCATCCCTATCGTAGAGAGTTATTCAACGATCTGGCAGGATTGTGTAAGACTCGATTTCGAGACTTTTATTGGAGTTTAGGGGCTCCGGGAAAAGGTTCGCTTTCCGTGGGCGAGTGATGAGCCTCCTCGAGCTAACGCTCTGCGGGGTCTCATCTACCACGCACTTCCCACAGGAGTCTCACCGTTTCCCTCCGCCCTTAGCCGTATGAGTGTCTCGAAAACACTTCTCGAATAAGCAGCAATTCAGTGATGGGAGTATAAGGATTAAACTCTCGTGCCGAGGTGTTTGAACTCTGAAAGCTTGATATAGAGCTCTTTATGCTGCTAACAGAAGAGTATCTAAAGACAACCCAACTTGGTAAAGGGGTTCGTTTCTCACATAAATTGAATGGGTTGGTTTGGAAGTTGCGAGACTCCCGTGGGAGAAGGAGATAGTCGAGATCCCGCAGAACGCAGTCCGAGGAAGCTCGGCGCTCCCCCACAGGAAAGCGAGTTGCTTCCCAGCCCCTAACGCTCAACCAGGCAACGAACACCGGAAACATCTCGAAACTGAGTCTTCAAGAATAGGGAGCTTTAGTGATGAAAGGAGTTCAAAAAAATACCGTATGAGCGGGCTCATACGGTACGGGGGTTATTTTTTCATATCCTTGATCAAACTGTTCAACACAAGGTTGATTAAGGATATGATAATGGCGGCGATGATGGTCATGCCAAAGCCATCAATCTCAAAAGTACTTCCTAGGAAAGCATCCGTCAGCCACAAGGTAATGGCGTTGATGATGAATAGGAATAGACCGAGCGATAAGATCGTAATCGGTAAAGTGAGGACCACTAAGATCGGTCTTACGATGGCATTGAGGATCGATAAAATCAGTGCCGCGAGCAATGCGCCTCCAACGCCGTCTATCATTACAGAATCAAAGAGTGCTCCCACCGCAATAATAGCGACGGCGTTGACGACGATATGGATCAACCAATTTTTCATAGTTTCATCCTGCCTTTCATGTAACGTTGATCTTTCAGAGTTTTACAGGAGATTGGACAGTAACAGCTCCTGTCTTCGTCTCTGCTTCTATATGATATGCTTCTTCGAATTGTTCGTACGCTTCGAATTCCAACATTTTGTTGGCGACATCATTTCGGTCTTTCAAAATCTTATAATTCTCCAATTCACATTTAATTTGACCGAATTTCGTTCTCAGGACGCCATCAACTTTCTTTTCTGTTGGAAGAGATACTTGGATTCTGCCCGTCGTTGTTTTGTAAAAACCTGTGTGCGCTTTAGATCCTTTGTGGTCAACCGTTATAGCACTGCTGACCGAAGAAGCATCCGCTTTTCCAATATCTCCTGAAAGTGTAATGGATCCATTGATCGTGTCTGTTTCACACTCATCAAAAGTGCCCTCCAGCAGCTGGACCGCTCCGTTGCCGGTCTGTATTTTACATGTCATTCCAGAGAGCTGCTTCGCTTTAACGGCTCCGTTTGACGTTTTCATCTGGAAATGGTCACTCTTGATATTCTCAAAATCCAAATTTCCATTCGTTAATTGTGATTTGATAAATTCGTATTTTTTATTCGGAATATATAAATCTACATTCATTTTTATCTTTTTCGATGGGCTGGCGATGCGAAGAAGACCATTTTTAATCTCCACTTGGGTTTCATCATGAAATCTTTTCCGCGCCTCTTCCTCTGTTTCCACTTGATAGACTTTGACTTCGTAAGAGGCTTTCACATCTTCCTGGTCCCAGGTATGGACTTTTAAAGAGCCGTTCGATATGGAAAGATCGGCATCATGAAAGTCCTCGGTAGGAAGAACAGTATCATCACTGAATTCAACATATTCTCCAAAAGTTAAATCGAAATCTGCATTTTTAATTTTCTCCATGGCGTCATCCAGGAAATTTCTTATTCCGTACTTAGAAGACTTCTCGCGCTGCTCTGATTCCTTTGAGGAAGGTTCTTCGACAGCTTCTAATAGTTTCGCACCTTCTTCTGCGGAGATGGTGCCTTTTTCGATCATTTGTAGAATTTTCATGCGTTCTTCATTCATAAGATCAGCTCCTTTTCATCTCTTACGTTTTTCCCTATCGAAAGGGTTCAAAAACTAAAAAACACCTGAGAAAACTTTGCTGGTTTCTCAGGTGTAAGGGTTTATTGATATTTGTACGTGTAAAAGCGTTCTGTTTTCAGCCGTTCTAATTGTTCAGATGCCTGATCATGATCTTCAATCAAACTCATCATCCCGTCAGCCTGTGATAGATGGGCTTTAATGGCCGCCAATTTTCTTTCCCAGTACGGTCGAACATCCATGATGATTTCAGGCTTTCCTAAATCTTGTTCCGAGTGATTGGAAATGGCATGCATCCACACTTGAGGACGGTTTTCCTCAGGCACGTTTTCCACAGCCTCAATCACTGCTGCACCAAGCGCATCATGATCTGGATGAACAGCATACCCAGGATAGTGCGTAATGATGATGGTCGCTCCTAATGCTTCGATACGTTCCTTCAGGTGCTCAGCCACTTGCTGCCGGGGCTCAAACTCTAATGTTTTATCCCTGTAGCCAAGCATTTCAACGTCTATATCCAACTGTTTGGCTGCTTCAGCCAGTTCCTTTTTTCGAAAAGAAGAGAGCGTTTCGCGATTGGCAAAGACAGGGTTTCCCATGTTTCGGCCCATCTCCCCGAGCGTACCGCATAGATAAGTTACAGGCACGCCTTCCTCGCGGAATTTAGAAATCGTCCCAGACGCTCCAAACGATTCATCATCCGGATGAGGGAAAATGACAACCACTTTTTCTTTACTCATCAGGATCCGCCTCATGTGAAAAAGGAGTTTCGCTGATTTCAAGAGCAACCATCAAACGACCCTCACGGTCATGACCGGCCATAAGCAGTCGATTCTTCTCATCGATTTCAAAATCCGTCAATCCTTCGGCATAAACCCATCCTAAGTCCAGTTTCAAACCCACGCGGTAAGATCCACCGGTGCTGACGATTTTTCCGTGCTGGTAAGAGACTTGCGCATTTCGGATGAACGCCCCGACGTTGTAGGCATTTTCATCGAAGTGGCTCGCATAAGCCCCGTTCGTCGTTTCTAAATGTACATATACTTCTTTATTCGCTAGTTGATCAATCTTTTCTTGAACAACTTTTTGTTGAATGGCATCCACTCGTATTCCTCCCGTCAAACGATTCTTGTTTAACGATACTCAATTTAGAGACAAGCGTCAAAACATCTACTTGTTCCCTACTTTTTCACGTGCATTCATTTTCTTATCCATCCGTGCCCTGTCTCGTTCTAGAACCGGTTTTAAATAACGGCCTGTATAAGAAACCTCCTGCTCTGATACATGCTCAGGAGTACCGCTTGCAATGATTCGTCCCCCGTTTTCTCCACCTTCTGGTCCGAGGTCGATGATATGATCGGCTTCTTTGATGACATCAAGGTTATGCTCGATGATCAATACAGAGTCCCCGTTATCTACAAGTCTTTGCAACACTTTCAGTAACCTTGAAATGTCATCGACATGCAGACCGGTTGTCGGCTCATCCAAAATATAAAAAGACTTTCCATTCGATCGGCGATGAAGCTCACTTGCGAGCTTCACCCGCTGCGCTTCGCCGCCAGACAAAGTGGTGGCTGGTTGACCGAGTTTAATATATTCTAGACCTACATCGGCGACTGTTTGAAGCTTGCGCTTAATCTTAGGAATGTTCGCAAAGAATTCAAGTGCTTCTTCAATTGTCATGCCTAATACATCAGCGATACTCTTTCCTTTGTACTTCACTTCCAATGTTTCACGGTTATATCTTTTCCCATCGCAAACTTCGCAAGGGACATAAACGTCTGGCAGGAAGTGCATTTCAATTTTGATAATTCCATCCCCGCGGCAGGCCTCACAACGACCACCTTTGACGTTGAAACTGAAGCGGCCTTTTTTATATCCTCTGATTTTCGCTTCATTCGTTTGTGCGAAAACATCACGGATATCATCAAACACACCCGTATAAGTAGCCGGGTTGGAACGTGGAGTACGGCCGATCGGGGATTGATCAATATCAATCACTTTATCCAGATGTTCCATCCCTTCAATTGTTTGATGCTTCCCAGGCTTTTGTTTTCCATTGTGAAGCTTCATTGAAAGGGACTTATACAAAATCTCGTTAATGAGAGTACTCTTACCAGATCCTGAAACTCCTGTTACGGCTGTGAACACTCCGAGCGGAATTTCTGCATTTACTTTTTTAAGGTTGTTCTCTTCCGCTCCATTAATTTTCAAGAAGCGGTCATCCGCCTTCCGACGTTCTGCTGGAAGTGGAATGAATTTTTTCCCTGAAAGGTATTGACCCGTTAAGGATTTACGGCTTTTCATCACCTGTCTCGGTGTTCCTTGAGTGACAATATCGCCCCCATGGGCGCCTGCTCCTGGACCGATGTCGATTAAATAATCCGCGGCAAGCATCGTATCTTCATCATGCTCAACGACAATCAATGTATTATCAAGGTCACGCATCCGTTTAAGCGTATTGATCAAACGGTCATTGTCGCGCTGGTGAAGACCAATCGATGGCTCATCGAGCACATATAAAACGCCGGTAAGGGCAGAACCGATTTGAGTCGCCAGTCGAATACGCTGGGCCTCCCCGCCCGAGAGTGTCCCTGCCGAACGTGAGAGGGTTAAATAATCGAGACCTACGTTCGCTAAGAAGCTGAGCCGTTCACAAATTTCTTTAAGAATCATACGGGCGATCGTTTCTTCTTTTTCCGTCAACTCAAGGGACTCGAAAAACTCTTTCGCTTCTGTTACGGAATAATCGGTTGTAATCCCGATATGCTTTCCGTCGATCAAAACCGCCAGAGCTTCTTCATTTAAACGATTCCCTTTACATTTTGGGCATGGTTTTTGAGCCATGTATTTTTCCATCTGCTCACGGATGTAATCCGAGCTCGTTTCACGGTAACGACGAGCGATGTTCGGAATGACACCTTCAAAGAAAATATCGTTTTCCCGCACTTTTCCGAAGTCATTTTCATAGCGGAAATAAATTTTGTCCTCGCCGCTTCCATAAAGCACTTTTTCTTTATGTTCTTCCGGCAGGTCACGGAATGGTTTATCCATATCGATCCCGTAATGGTCGGAAACACTTTTCAAAAGCTGCGGATAGTATTGAGAACTTTGCGGTTCCCAAGCAGCAATCGCATGCTCATTCAAAGAACGTCCCCAATCCGGGATGACCAGATCGATGTCCACTTCAAGCTGTGTGCCTAACCCGTCACAACGGTTACACGCTCCATAAGGGCTGTTGAAGGAGAACATTCTCGGCTCTAATTCACTGACGGAAAAACCACAGATTGGACATGCATGGTGTTCACTGAACATCAGCTCTTCTTCTCCGATCACATCCACAATCGTGTGCCCGCCACCAAGTTTAAGTGCGGTTTCAATAGAGTCAGAAAGTCTGCCTTCCACGCCTTCTTTTACGACGATTCGGTCAATTACGACTTCAATCGAGTGCTTTTTATTTTTTTCGAGATTTATTTCCTCGGAAATTTCGCGCATTTCCCCGTTAACTCGAAGACGGATATAGCCTTCCTTCTGAAGCTGTTCAAAGACTTTGGCGTGTTCTCCTTTTCTACCGGACACAACAGGCGCAAGAATTTGGAGCTTGGTTCTCTCCGGATATTCCATCACGCGGTCGACCATCTGCTGAACCGTTTGTGAACTGATTTCCACTCCGTGCTTCGGACAAGTCGGACGACCGATGCGAGCGAACAACAGACGCAAATAGTCATAAATTTCGGTTACTGTACCCACGGTGGAACGTGGGTTACGGCTCGTCGTTTTCTGATCTATGGAGATTGCTGGAGACAAGCCTTCTATGGAATCCACATCGGGTTTGTCCATCTGACCTAAAAATTGTCGTGCATAGGCACTTAGTGATTCAACGTAGCGTCTTTGCCCTTCCGCATAAATCGTATCGAAGGCCAAAGAAGACTTCCCTGAACCAGACAAACCGGTCATCACGACCAGTTTGTTTTTCGGGATGTCGATATCGATATTTTTTAAATTATGAGCACGTGCTCCTCTAATACTGATATGTTTGCTGGCCATACTCTTTTCATCCCTCCGCTTTTAATTCCAACAGCACATCACGCAGTTCGGCTGCCCGCTCGAAATCGAGATCGCGTGCGGCTTGTTTCATTTCGGTTTCCAAATTGTCGATCATTTCCTGACGTTCTTTCTTCGTCATTTCTGAAGGCTTCTTACCTGTGTCGTATCCGGCTTCGTCTTCTGCTACGTTCGTCGCTTTAATAACGTCACGTACTTCCTTCTTGATTGTTTTCGGTGTGACACCATGCTCTTCGTTATAAGCGATTTGCTTTTCGCGACGCCTATATGTTTCATCAATCGCGAACTGCATGGACTTCGTCATCTTATCAGCATACATAATCACTCGACCGTTTTCATTACGAGCCGCTCGACCGATCGTTTGAATGAGCGAGCGGTCGGAACGTAAGAAACCTTCCTTGTCCGCATCCAAAATGGTGACGAGGGACACTTCTGGAATATCCAGTCCTTCACGAAGCAAGTTGATTCCAACAATGACATCGTATTTCCCGACCCTTAGATCACGGATGATTTCAATACGTTCCAGTGTCTTAATTTCCGAGTGTAAATAGGCAACCTTGATTCCTAAGTCTTTAAGATAATCAGTCAGATCCTCAGACATCTTTTTCGTTAATGTCGTCACAAGGACGCGTTCATTCTTATCTTTTCGTTTATTGATTTCTCCGACAAGGTCATCAATTTGACCATGAATCGGACGCACATCAATTTCTGGATCAAGAAGTCCAGTTGGTCGGATGATCTGTTCTATCATTTTCGGTGTATGTTCAATTTCATATGGTCCAGGCGTCGCAGAAACATAGGCAATCTGGTTGATATGTTCCTCGAATTCCGGAAACATGAGCGGCCGGTTATCCATGGCTGAAGGCAGGCGGAAACCATGGTCCACGAGCACTTGTTTTCGCGCTCGGTCCCCGTTGTACATCCCTCTCACTTGGGGAAGCGTGACGTGAGACTCATCCACCATCATGAGAAAATCGTCTGGAAAATAATCAAGCAAAGTATAAGGTGTTGCCCCTTCTTCTCTGAAAGTCAGGTGTCTCGAATAGTTTTCGATTCCAGAACAGAAGCCCATTTCATTCATCATTTCCAGATCATAATTCGTCCGTTGTTCAAGACGCTGAGCTTCCAGCAATTTATCTTGATCACGCAATTCCTTTAGACGGACTTCCAACTCTTTTTCTATATTTTTAATTGCTTTTTTCAACTTTTCTTCACGGGTAACGAAGTGTGATGCAGGGAAAATCGCTACGTGGTCACGATCTCCGACAATTTCCCCGGTTAAAACATCTACTTCACGGATGCGGTCGATTTCATCTCCGAAAAATTCCACACGCATCGCATGTTCTTCTCTGGAAGCGGGGATGATTTCAACGGAATCTCCCCGGACTCGGAACGTCCCGCGCTGGAAGTCGATATCATTTCTTGAATACTGGATATCTACAAGATTTCTTAATAATTCATCACGGTCTTTTTCCATTCCCGTTCTTATAGAAAGCACCTGGCTGCGGTATTCGTCGGGAGAACCGAGGCCATAGATACAAGAAACACTAGCAACGATGATGACATCGTTCCGCTCAAAGAGAGCAGAAGTCGCTGAGTGGCGTAATTTATCAATCTCATCATTGATGCTCGCATCTTTTTCGATAAACGTATCTGAAGAAGGCACATAAGCTTCTGGCTGATAATAGTCATAGTAACTGACAAAATACTCGACAGCATTGTTCGGGAAAAACTCTTTAAATTCACTATATAACTGTCCAGCAAGCGTTTTGTTATGGGCGATGATCAGTGTCGGTTTATTCACTCGCTCAATGACATTGGACATCGTAAATGTCTTTCCTGTACCTGTGGCCCCGAGCAATGTTTGATGCTTATCTCCTCGTTCAATCCCTTGAACGAGCTCCTCAATGGCTCGCGGTTGATCCCCTTGAGGTGAATACTGTGAAACTAATTCAAACTTCTCCTCCACGACGAAAACCTCCGTTCATTGTCTATACTCGTACTTTTTAGTTTACCACAACAGTTTACCATTCTAACATCGAACGAACAAACATTCGCATTCGAGTGTGCACTGTCAATTACTGGATGACCTGGTGTGGAATAAATTTCCACACCAGGTCATCCAGTTTATCCCATTTCACACAATAAAAAAAGCACTTTGCAGGATGCAAAGTGCTTCGGTTATTAGGAATTCAGTGTTTGATTGTATTCGTTGACTTCGAACAGGTCGGTCAGTTCGATGTCTGGATTTTTATCTTTGAACCAACGTAGAGAGAAGTCGTTTTTAAAGAGGACAAGTGGATTGCCTTCTCGATCTTCTGCGAGCATGTTTCGCTCATCAAACAACGACTCATCCACCTGGTCTTCATTCAACCAACGCGGAATGCGCTCGCCGAGAGGAGTCAATTCAATGTCCACATTGTACTCGTTCTTCATACGGTATTCAAAAACTTCATATTGAAGCTCACCAACCGCTCCGATGATATAGTCTTCAAATCGATAGCGCTTGAACAACTGTATCGCGCCTTCTTGCACAAGCTGTTCCAACCCTTTTCGGAACTGTTTGGATTTCATGACGTTTTTTGCGGTTACTTTTTTAAATAGTTCAGGCGGGAATTGTGGAAGCTCATCGTACTCGAAATTGGATTTTCCAGTTACGATCGTATCTCCGATTCGGTAGACGTTCGGATCATAGATTCCGATAATATCCCCGGCATACCCTTCCTCAACGGTTCCACGGGAAGAAGCCACAAATTGCTGAGATTGAGCCAGCTTGAACGTTTTTCCTGTACGGGAGAGCGTAACGTTCATCCCACGCTCAAACTTCCCGGAACAGATTCTAACAAAAGCGATCCGGTCGCGGTGCTGTGGATTCATGTTCGCCTGAATTTTAAAGATGAAACCAGAGAATTCTTCATGATCTGGTGAAACGATACCTTCAGTCGATTTTCTCGACGCTGGTTCAGGAGCCATATCAATGAATGAATTGAAGAAGGTTTCCACTCCGAACGGTGCGAGAGCACTACCGAAGAAGACAGGCGTCTGATCGCCTCGCATGACTTTTTCCATATCAAAAGTGTCCCCAGCTTCAGCGACCATTTCCATTTCTTCTTCCGATTCCTGGAACGTAGCATTTTCCGTTAATTCAGGATGCTGATCCAGTTCGCTGTATGGAATGTATTCTTCCTCCTCATTTCCTGTATATTGAACAAACTGCTCATTTTCACGGTCGAAAACGCCTAAGAAACGCTTACCCATACCTGCCGGCCATGTCATTGGATAGGTTTCGATATTCAATGTTTCTTCGATTTCTTCCATCAATTCCAACGGCTCTCGGCCTTCACGGTCCATTTTGTTGATGAAAGTAAAAATTGGGATGCCCCGCATTTTACAAACTTTAAACAGCTTGAGCGTCTGCGCCTCAATCCCTTTTGTTCCATCGATGACCATGACAACACTGTCGACAGCTGTCAATGTGCGGTACGTATCTTCACTGAAGTCTTCGTGTCCGGGTGTATCCAAAATATTCACTTGATAGTCTTTGTAAGGGAAGTTCATAACACTCGACGTAACAGAAATTCCACGCTGCTTCTCAATTTCCATCCAGTCAGATGTTGCAAACTTACCAGATTTTTTCCCTTTAACCGTACCTGCCGATCGGATCAAGTTTCCGAACAATAGCATTTTCTCCGTCATCGTTGTTTTACCGGCGTCCGGGTGGGAGATAATAGCAAACGTACGGCGTTTTTTCATTTCATTTTGTATTTGACTCATCGTGATATCCTCCGTTTATTAAGAATTTCAATACATTAGGCTGGGTAGGATATACGTTTTACATTGGCAGATTCACTCCATAAAAAAAGCGCTCACACACTCAAGCGCCTTCGTCGAATTTTTTGATTATACTTTGAAAGTTAGCATAACCCACATGTAAAATCAATCACAAATACGAACACCTTCCAGATATTGGTGTACCAGGTCATCCAGATTATGTATGACCTGGTCATACATTTCTTCCTAAACCCTCTCATTCTCTTTGGGTGTTGAAACCTGTTATAATAGGAAAAAAACGATAGTAAGGATGCCAGTTATGCAGAGTTACTTATTACAACCGAACGATATAAAGAAAATTACCGGCCAGACCTTTTACACACGTGGAAAGCAATATTTCGACCGCGGGAAAGTTTACGGCCTTTCTCATAACAGTGCGATTCGTTCATGGCGGGCAGTCGTTGCAGGTACACACGACTATGAAGTCCGTGTTTTCTTTTTTGAAGACGAAGATGTCGAAGCGACGTGTGAATGTGCCGCTTATTCCACCTATTACACGTGTAAACATATTGCGGCCGTCCTCATCGCCATTCGGGAAAAGACATTAGAGGATCTTGCGCCGAAGCTAGCGGAAAAAGGCCGGAAATCACAGTCCGGTTTGACCAACCAGGACCGGATGTTTGCGGTCAGCTTGTTTGAAGCATTCAGACAGCGTCAGGAAAACCGAGGAGGACAGGATTTGAAGAAACCTCTTCAAATCCAATATTACCTTCACCTCCAATCGATTCTTGGCTCAAAAAACCTCGGCTTGGAGTTGAAGCTCGGGGAAAACTATCCCTATGTCATTAAAAATATCCGTGAGCTGCTTGATCATATCCGTAAAGATCAGGCGTATCGAATTACAAAAAAGTTCACATACGATCCGGCAGAACACTCCTTTTCTGCGGAAGACAAGGAAATTCTAAGACTTTTACAGCTTGCTTACGAACAAGAGCAATTTTATGAGCAACAGTGGAATTCAGCCGAACCGAAAATCTTAAAAGTTTCTCCAGCTCTTGCTACTCAACTGCTCCCGCTTTTAGAGAAGCAGCAGGCAGAGGTGATCAAGCGAGGGGAAAACGTAGGAATCGTACGGTTCGAAGAAGAGTTTCCGAACCTTTCTTTCTACGTCTCGGAAGAAAGAGGCCATTTTCACATGCACATGAATCATTTGAAAGATTACGATTATCTATCGGATTACCACCTTCTTTATAAACAGGGCAGCTTTTATCCTGTCGATACTCAGAAGGAAGAGGTCCTTCAAACGCTCTACACCATCCTTCCCTACAATTCAAATGGCAATCACACCGTAAGCCATCATGATATGGAAGGAATTGTATCGTATGTTCTTCCTGAGCTTGAGACCATCGCAGACGTTCAACTCGACCGCTCCGCTCAAGAAAAGATCGTCCAAGAATCACTCGTAGCTAAAACCTACTTGGATTTTCAACAGTGGACACTCACGGTTGATGTGAAGTTTCACTATGGGGACTTGACCATCGATCCGTTCGACGAACAGCCGTTGAGCAATCAAACGATTGTAAGACGCGATCGACAGACAGAGCAGGAAATCATGCAAATCATTGAGCTTGCTGAGTTCAAGTTTGATGGAGAGATGGTCTACATCGAGGACGAAGACAAACTGGATCAATTCCTCTATCACTTTTTGCCAAAGCTGAAAGAGCATAGTGACGTCTATCTTTCATCATCCGTGCGTTCCCTTGTTGAAGACCGACCACTCGAACTGCAGACTTCGGTGGAACTGGAGAGCGACGGCAATTGGCTCGACATCAACTTTACTATCGAAGGCATTAGTGATGACGATGTAACCGAAGCTCTAAAAGCCGTCATTGAACGGAAAAAGTATTACCGCTTATCTGATGGTGCACTCATGGCTTTGACGAGCGAATCCTTTGATCGTTTCCAAAAGCTCGTCGATGATCTAGACTTGAGCACGAAAGACTTAGAGGACAACCACTTTCAAGTTTCCACGGCAAGAAGTTTGCAAGTGGAAGATGCGTTGAATCCAAATGAGACAGAAAGAAATCAACTTTTCCAAGAGCTTGTCGATCGACTGAAATCACCTCAATCCTTTGAAATCGAGCCTCCGGAAGGTCTACAGGCGGACTTGCGCCCCTACCAATTGACAGGCTTTCGCTGGATGAAGATGCTCAGCCACTACGGTTTAGGCGGCGTGCTTGCTGACGATATGGGGTTAGGGAAAACCATCCAAACCATCACTTTCTTATTAGATGAGAAGTTGAAAGGGAACATGACAGACCCAGCCATCATCGTCGCTCCTGCCTCACTCGTCTACAATTGGAAAAAGGAACTCGAAAAATTCGCACCACAATTGTCAGTACAGATTTTGACAGGGGACCCAATGGCAAGACAGGAAGCGCTGAGCCAAGCAGCAGAAAAAGATATTTGGATTACATCCTATCCATTACTCAGGCAGGACATCACTTCCTATGAGGAGCAAAAGTTTCACGCGATGGTCCTTGATGAGTCACAAGCGATTAAAAATGAAACGACGAAAACAGCAGTTGCCGTTCGATCCATCAAATCGAGGCATCGTTTTGCCTTAAGTGGTACACCGATTGAAAACTCCCTGCAGGAACTCTGGTCCCTGTTCCGCACCATCATGCCAGGATTTTTCACAAGCAAGAAAAAGTTTTTGCAATTGAAGCCGGAGAAAATCTCTTTGATGACGCGTCCGTTCATTTTACGCCGGATGAAAACAGAAGTGCTGGATGAGTTGCCAGATAAGATTGATACCGTCCAGTATTCAGAGCTGACGCGGGAACAGAAAGAAGTCTACCTCGCTTACTTGGAGCGGATTCAAAATGATATCCAAGAAACGATCGCAACGAAAGGCATCCAGCGAGGCAAGCTCGAAATACTTGCCGGACTGACCAGACTGAGGCAAATTTGCTGCCACCCCGCGTTGTTCCTTGAAAATTACGAAGGGCAGTCCGGAAAGCTTGAACAGCTGAAAGAATTGACGCGGGAGCTGAAGGAAGGCGGACATCGACTGCTGATCTTTTCTCAGTTTTCAAGCATGCTGACCAAGATGCACGATGAACTCGCCAAAGAAGGATTACAGGCCTTCTATTTAGATGGCAGTACGAAATCTGAAAAACGAATGGAAATGGTTGAAGCTTTCAATGAAGGAGAAAAAGATGCGTTCTTTATCTCGTTGAAAGCGGGAGGAACCGGTCTGAACCTCACAGGTGCAGACACCGTCATTCTTTACGACCTCTGGTGGAACCCAGCCATCGAAGAACAAGCGGCCGGGCGTGCGCACCGCATTGGTCAGGAAAAAGTCGTACAAGTTATTCGGATGATATCCGAAGGTACAATTGAAGAGCGCATTTACCAGCTCCAACAAAAGAAACGCGATCTCGTCGACCAAATCATTCAACCAGGAGAATCGATGCTTACTTCCTTAAGCGAAGAAGAAATCAAACAACTCTTCCAATAAAGAGCCGTTCCCAAACGGCTCTTTTCTTTTATTTAATTGGTATTTTCTGTATGACCTGGTCTGGAACAAAGTTCCAGACCAGGTCATACAGAAATTTCCATCCACACCACAAAAAGAAGCTGCCTTGGTTGGCAGCTTCTTTTTTAAGCTTTCATTGTTTTCTTTTGCAGTTTGAACCAGTATCCTCCGAGGATGCAGGCGCCGATGACCATTGTAACCGTGGAGAGCAGCATGTGCATCGAAGAAGCAAGGACGACGTTTCCTGTCACGACGATAATAAATCCTACTACTGCATTCAGCAGAAGGGAAATTAAATATGCCCAGGACAACGCGATATGGTATTTGAACCTTGAAGCATAGATGACGAACCAGATCGCTGCGACAATGACCACAAAGGTTGCGACCCAGTGTAAAGAATACACGGCATTCGCAACGGATTCACTTGTGATCAAGTACTCCATCGCTGGAATGTCCATCATGACATTGCTCGCGCGGCTGTGTTTAAAGAATGCACCGAGAATCACCTGTGCAATATAGGCGATATACCCCAACAGAAAAGCACGGTAACTCATCGACACCGATTCCCAGCTCGTCCGGTTCAGCTCGATTTTCTTCTCATGAAGACTGTAACTCAACAACACGAGAACGATTAACAACAGCTGACTGAATGTAACGTCGAACGTCGTGAATCCTGGTGGTGTCCCTAGGAGGACGTTCAACCCTCCAACCATAGACTGAAATACAAGCAGCGCCAAACTTAGAATAGCTAAAATAAATACGGATTTGTTTTTGCGGTATTTATAGATCGCACCTACAGCATTGATGGCAGTGAGCATGATAAGTAATGGGACCATCAAACGGTGCGAATATTCTATAATGACGTGATAGTCCGTAATATCAGGAAAAATCTTTCCGTTACAGACCGGCCACGTCGTCCCACACGCGTCCCCTGAATCTGTCGCAACGACAAGGTTTCCGAGGATCAATGCGAGAAACGTAACGAATGTAGTTAGAATTGAAAATTTCTTCATCGTCTTACCCTTTCTCTATCTATGATCATGATGTCATGAATATTGTTTGTTTCCTAAGTAAATCATATCACGAATTTTGGATGATAGAGAAAGGAAAGCGCCGTCATGAGTCATGAACTTTTTGTGAACGACGTTTATCCCTTATTTTTCTAATGAGCAAATAGAGGAGAGAAACCGCAATTAGCAAGGTATTGACCATTGAAAAAACGTCCGCGTAATGATCATCATCCCAGTAGGAAACCGGGCTTTTAAACGTATAGCCGCTGATCGGATAAAACATAGGAACCGCATCATCATGGTGGGTAAGAATATCAAGGACCACATGCCCAAGCCACCCATAGGAAAAAGCGGTCCACACGGAGAGCCTTCTTCCTTTCCATATCAAAACAATAACAAAAAATATCCCCCACACAAATAAGGAATGACCCGCATGTCGCAAAATAAAAACGACAGGATGCTCGAACAGATCATGGACTAAACCAAACAACGACCGCATCGGATCGGCATCGTCCATCACCTGCCAGGCCTGTCTTCTTACACTTAAATAAATGAACATGACATAATACACGAGATCCGGTGAAAGGCTCCCGAAAATAAACCAGCCGGTGTACCTTTGTTTTCTGCTTGCAAAAAATGTCCAGTAGCCATGGTGCAGTGTATTCATTTTTCTCCCTCCCCTAACTTCCTGTTTACCCCTAATCACCAAGGGGAACCTAATCAATGGAAAGGAGTCTGAAACTATGACATATAAAGCCTATGTTTTCGATGCGTATGGAACGTTGTTCGATGTCCATAGCGTTATGAAGAAGATTCATCAATTCTTCCCTGATAAGGGTCCCAAGGTAAGTGAAGAGTGGCGCAGCCGTCAGGTTCACTATTTCCTCGTCCGACAGTTGATTCAAGGATACAAACCATTCACAGACATTACTCGATGGGCGCTTTTAGATGCCCTCGCTTACAGTGATGTGGATGTGAAACCAGACGTTGTGGAAGACCTGATGAACGAATATGAACAACTTCAGCCTTACGACGAGGTGCCTTCACTAAAACAAAATCATCAGGATAAAACGTTTACCATTTTTTCAAACGGCACGCGTTCCATGCTGGAGCCTCTTTTAGAAAATAATCAATTAAAAGAAGACTTTGATTTACTCAGCGCTGACGACGTTGAGGTCTACAAACCTCACCCCAATGCCTACAGCTATGCCCATGAACAGTTAGGATTTGAAAAAGGAGAAATTCTTTTCTTTTCAAGTAATCCCTGGGACATTACGGGAGCAGCTTCCTACGGGTTCCATACAGCATGGGTAAATCGAAAACAGCAAAAGTGGCCGGAACTGGGAATCAACCCGACGCACGTCATCAGCAACCTCAATGAAATCCCGGACTAAAAAAGACGGAGTCCCTGTGGCTCCGTCTTTTAACGATGATCGTATAGTCGCACTTGATTTTTCCCGTCTCGCTTCCCTTTGTAAAGAGCCTGGTCAGCTGACCGGAAAAGCTCATCCAATGTCCGTCCACCTTCTGGATAACAGGCAACACCGATAGAGAAAGAAGAGCGTATTTCCTCTCCTTTGACGATGTAAGGCTCTCTCAACTTCTCGAGCGCTCGCATGGATACGTCATAAATTTGCTTACGGTCCGCGATGTTTTCCAAAAGAATCGCAAACTCATCCCCACCGATCCGTCCGACAGAATCCCCCGAACGGATGCATTCTTTCATCCGCTTCCCGACACTGCACAAAAATTCATCTCCGATCTCATGACCAAATTCATCATTGATGCATTTGAACCCGTCCCCATCTAAATAAAGGAGGGCGAATGATTCACCGGATCGTTCAGACTTTGCGATGGCCTGTTCAACCCTGTCTTCAAAAAGCCTCCGGTTCGGCAAGTCCGTCAAATAGTCATAAAAAGCGAAACGCTCAAGCTTTTCTTCATAATTTTTCTGCTCGGAAATATCTCGGGCCACGATGACAAAGTGGCTGACCTGATTCTGTTCACTGACTACCGGCGTTCCTCTGCACTCAAACCAGACAGGCTCCCCATTCTGACTTTTCAATGTTAAGGAAACCGTGAACGCTTCTTTACTCTTTTCGCTCCATTTAAAAGCATTGGAAAGTTCGTTTAAATCATCAGGATCGAGCTGCTGCATGAGTTTTCTTGAAGTCATCTCATGAGGCGCACGACCTAAGAATTTCGTTTGTGATGGCGAGGCATAAATCAGTTCTCCCATGGGGGAGAAAACAGAAATCAAATCATTGGAATGATCCGCAATCAGACGGAACTTTTCCTCACTCTGTCTCAACGCTTCATGAGCTCTCACTTGCTCCGTCCGGTCCTCAAGAATCGCATAAATGCCTTCTTTTTGCCCCTCATTAATAATAGGAACGAGAGAAACTCGTAGAATACGCTCTTCTCCTTCCATCCAAAAACTCGTTTCAAACCGGGTGCCTTTCTGGAAAAAGGATTCCAACAGCTGCTGCCTCAGCCAGCTTCTCTGTTCTTCTGGCACCCAATCTACGATAGACGTTTGCACCAATTCATCTTCCTCTGTTTTTAAGAGACGCAAGGTCGCTCGGTTCGCTTTCAAGACCAGCCCTTGGAAAGTAAGTGTCAAAATCGGCTGCGGATTATGTTTATACAGCGACCGATAGCGGGACCTGCTCGCTTCCAACTTCCGTTGTGCGGCCTTATCTTTCGAAATATCCCTTACAATCGAACTGAGGCCAATCGTTTCACCGTCTTCGTTCTGAATAGGAGAAACACTAATCGAAACATCCACAAGTGTTCCATCTTTTTTTTGGCGGACGGTTTCATAACGGGCGATGGCTCTTTCCATCCCTTTACGAACAAGCTTTTGAGCTTCTTCTTTTCTGTTCGAAGGAACAAATGGAAACGATGAGGTTTGCATCTCTTCTTTCGTATAGCCGTACAGTTCTTCTAATGCACGATTCGCTTCTAAAACGTTGCCCGCTGTATCGACAATCAAAATCGCGTCGGTCGTATCCTTCATCAAGGAACGATACATGGCATTAATCCGACTGAGGTCGCGTTCTTTTTCAATCACTTCTGTAATGTTTCTTGTGATCGCGACAATGTGGGTGACTTCTCCCGATTCGTCCATCGTAGGTGTCAGCACAGAATGTCCTCTGAAAAGTGTTCCATTGATGATGATTTCATCTTCGTAAGTAAGGGCTTCTTTTTTCCTAACCACCGTTTGATAGGCTTCAATTAAAGCCTCTGCTTGTTCTTCACCTAAAAGATCCTCTATGTACTTGCCTTCCCATCCCGCTCCTTTGATCGGGGAATGGTTTTTGGCCGATTCATTCATATATACATATTTAAACCGTCTCTCACCGACGACTTCCATAAAAAAGATATAGTCGGATATTCCATCCATAAGCATATGTAACAAGTGTTCATGGGGAATGCGGTCAGCAATCCCTGCTATGATTCCCTGATCCATCCATTCTTTCACTCGTTCCATGGATTATCCCCTCAATCATTTCATCGTATTTACACATGTATACCATGTTACCATGTTTCATTCCTGCTTCTCTATGTATCTTTCTACCAAAAAACCAGAAATCCTTTCCAGATATACAAAAAAAGCAATGTGCAGGGCACATTGCTTTTGAAAGTTATACTGTTTGTTTTTGTTGAGCCTGAGCTTCCGCCTGCGCTTGTTTGATTAAACAGCGTCCTTTTCCATGCGGAATACACATCGGTGTACCGAATAGAGGATCCTCTCTGACATCACAAAGCATCTCGAAAACATGCTGCATCATATCACAAGTAACGACATCCTCCGGCTTCCCTTGGGCGAAGACCGTTTTATCTTTCACTGCGATAATATGATCCGCATAACGACAAGCAAGGTTGATATCATGAAGCACCATCACAACCGTACGTCCATTATCCTGGTTCAAATCGAAGAGCAAATCCAGAATGTCAATCTGGTGCGTCATATCTAAATAAGTCGTCGGTTCATCCAATAGGAGAATATCTGTATCCTGCGCAAGCGTCATGGCAATCCACGCACGTTGACGCTGCCCACCGGATAGAGAATCGACGGTTCTGTCTTTCAACTCCATCAAGTTCGTATCTTCAAGCGCACGCGTGACCGCCTTCTCATCTTCGTCCGACCAGCGTTTTGCGAACCCTTGATAAGGATAGCGGCCTTGCTTCACAAGCTGATAAACGCTGAGACCTTCAGGAGTTGTCGGGCTTTGCGGAAGAATCGCCATCTTCTTCGCCACATCTTTTGTACGCATTTTAGAAATATCGGCGCTATCCAGTACAACTTCCCCTGACTTCGGACGCAATAGTCGAGCCATCGAACGAAGCAAAGTGGACTTGCCGCAACCGTTTCCACCGATGAGTACAGTAACTTTGCCTTTCGGGATCGTAATATCCAATGAATCTATGATGATGGAATCTCCATAGCCTAAAGTTAAATTATTCGCCAACAGGGTATCCATAATCTGACCTCTCCTTTATGTCTCACGAAATCTATCGCTGTTGGAGCTACACGAAAAATCACGAATTCTATATATTTTCTCTATCTTCTAGTTTATGGGCTCGGTTCCACTCTGTCAATGAATTTGAGAATCATTTTCATCACTGGACTGTGAAAAGTGTATGCATAACAGGAAGAAATGAGAACCCACTGCCTTATCAAAGGAATCTGGATCAAGGCCTATTTACATATGGGTGATCATGACTGATTGGAAGCTCTTACATTCCTGATTAATTGTTGATATTGAACATCCCCTAACCCGTATGGTCGAAATGTACCAATCATCAACTCTACAAGCCTCTCTTCCGACACATCTGGATGATCCTTGATGAAGCTCACAAGTTCACTATCTCCATCCTTGTATCGAAAGTATAAATCGATCCCTTTTCTAAGAGGCTTCAAGAGTACGTGGGACGGATATGCTCTATTAATAAGAACCTGCTTATACATGGAATGGTACCCCGTCACCTGAATCGAATACAAAGCAAGAGGTTCGAACTGCTGAGTGACTAAACAGAGTTCAACTTTCCCTTCGTATCCGATTTGATCCAGCCATGCCAGTAAGGTGAGGAGATTGACCTGGCAGAACATATCTTCATCAAACCATAACTTGAGATGATCTCTCCCATGATGGAAGACCGCCTCAAGATGTTCTACAGTTATGTGTCTGTATTCATTATCAGAAACTCCATGCGTCAGAGCCCTTGTTTTTATAAATTCTTCCGAGAAGATCGTTTCACAGGTTTCACCGGAACACATCGCTTCATTGAAAGGAATTATTTTTTCGCCTTCAAGGAAGCCCCGGCGTTCAAAGACCTTTTTCATTTCTTGCCCATTTAAAATATGTAACATCGGTGGACCCACTCCTTTATTTTTTCAAAAAGAAGAACGGCTACCTTCGGAGTCAATAGAGGAAGAAGATAACCGTTCAAACTATTTAAAGTGAAAAGACATTCTATTTTTGTTTAGAATAAGTAAGATTTATTAGACAATCCCCGTCTACAAAACTCGATTCTTCATATTAAGCGAGGTAAAGACACTCGCTCCGAGTTCGAAAAACCTATGATTTCTTTCGGAAGAGGTTATTTTACAATTCACTTTCTCGATTACTAGAAAAGTAGGTATATCCCATATACCCGAAAATAATGACCACACCGATCACTTTGATCGTTCGATAACCAACATGCCCCGCGGTGAAGTCATAAATCAGAGAACCGATCATTATTAAAGCACCTATGACTAAAATGGCTAGTTTAACTTTCGGATTCATTGGTCTCCTCCTTGAAGGCTTTTGGTTTCACGTACCCGTAGGAAGAGGGAATAAACATTTATTGGTAATCCATCATTCGCACCTAATGCTTCAGTTAACATTTCCTATCCATCTCACCAAATTCTCGATCCCATCATGACATCTTCTTAGAATATAATGAATGAATGCTATTTACAGTTAAAAAAAGCCTACGGATTCTTCATGGATCGCCGGTTCAACGAAGACGAGTCCAAGTTCATAGTGTTCGCCTTCATACATCGCCCGCTGCACATAGCGGTTTTCTCCCCATTCATCACGTACTTCCATTTTCGTAAACGCCCCTGAATTTTGCAGAGCTTCATAAAATTGATTTTCCCTTCGTACAGGGATGGTATTCACCCGTTCAATGACTTCACCAGGGGTGAGTCCCATTTGATCGGCGGGACTCCCTGGGATGACACCGAGAATTCGGATGCCTTTTTTCGTAGAAGAAAAGAACGGGGCTTTCTCTTCACGCATCCGGTGCATCACAAATATGAATTCACGGCCAACGAAGCCAATCATCACAGCTGCGAGTGATAAGACGCCTATGAAAAAGCTCCCCACGGCAAGCCCAAGGATGACAATAGACAAAAGAAAAATGTGTCGTCCCATCGTTTTTGCTGCGACGATAGGAGACTGCCCGCGAGCTTTCCATTCCCATCCCATGACAAAAGGAATAAGAATCAATCCATATGGATCTCCACCAAGCGAAATCATCGGCCACCACGGGGCAAATGGTTCAATCATGCCCGCTGGAAACAGGGCCAGGAACGGAACAATCGTCATCCTTCTTGACCGGTGCTGACCAATCCACATTCCCCGAGTCCCTTTTAAGCGTTCAGGATACGTGTGAGCAGTTGTTGTGCGCAGCATCAGGATCGATTCGGTTAATAAAAGAACGGCCATCAAAACCGCAAGTGTGTGGAGAGGTGTCTCCTGGAGTGTTCCCACCCAATCGTAACGTTGCACAGATTCAGGTAGATAGGGAATGACAAGCAAGACCAGGTAACTCAACCCTAGCGTATAAGCAGAAGAGTACCAGCTCAATTTCCCGGTTAAACTGACAATAAGCAATATCCCAGCTATCAGAAGAAGCAATGGATAACTAAACACCATTCCTCCAGCAACCGCCATCATAGATAAAATGAGGCCACTTATGAGGGCCGTCCCCCACGTTCCTTTCCATTCGGTGAAGCGGTCAAAGATTCGTGTACCAAACGCCGATCGTTCCTCTTTCACTCGTTTTCCAGAAACGATGAAAATCATCGCTAATGCTATGTATAAAAATGGGAGGGTGAACAGCATCCCGATCCCTTTTGCAAATTCCATCAACCAAACGTCCAACATGATTCTCCTTTCAAGTCGTGTCGCTCTCTGTTGTCTATACCCAATAACGAAAAAATCCGCAGTCACAGACTACGGATATAATTCGTCATCCAGCGGCAAATTCCTGCCTATTGAAACAAGACCTCGACCGCTTTTTGCATTTGTTTGTCGTTTTTCTCGTCTCTCACTTCTTTTATGATCGCTTCTTCAAGCTTCCCGCCGGTCTTCTCATCAACCACGCCTGTCGCTTCCAGCCCCGCTTCTTCTTGGAACTTTTTAACGGCAGCTTCTGTTTCTTTGCTGTAGTATCCGTCTGAGCGGCCAGGGTCATGTCCGAGACCTTCCAGCATGATTTGAATGTTTTTCACTTTTTCATCATTGTCATTGTATTGAAGCGGTTCTTCCACTTCCACCGGATTCGTGTAAAAGTATTCCGGCTGTTTCACTTTCACCGTCGGTTCGATCCCTTTCTCGTGGATCCAATTGCCGTTCGGAGTCAACCACTTGAACAAGGTCAGCTTGATTGTACTGCCATCGCCCATCGGTAACGCTTGCTGAACGGTCCCTTTACCGAAACTTTTCGTTCCGACGAGATCATAACCGCCTGCTTCCTGCATCGTTGCAGCTAAAATTTCCGAAGCCGATGCACTTCCTTCGTCCATCAACACAGTAATTGGATACGGCTTTTTCTCCTCATTTTCAGAGAAATAACGCGTTTTCTCACCTTTGCGGTCTTCTACCTGAACAATCGGCTTATCTTTCGGAATGAACTCTTTCAAAATCTCCTGAACGTCTGTAAACAACCCGCCAGGATTTCCACGCACATCGATGACAAGGCCGTCCATCCCATCCTTTTCAAGCTTCTCTAAAGCTTGATGGAATTCGTCGGATGTTTTCTCAGAAAAGGAGGTGATTTCAATAATGCCAGCTTTTTTGCCGTTCACTTCTTTCGTATCGCTGTACACCGTTTCTAATGGAATATCATCACGGGTGATATCGATGTTGAGTGGTTCACTGACTCCTGGGCGGTCGATTTGCAATGTCACTTCCGTCCCTTTTTCCCCACGAATCTTCAGAACGGCTTCATAAAGGTCAAGACCTTCGACACTGTCACCATCCACTTTCAAAATTTGATCGTTCGGCTTCAAGCCTGCTTCTTCTGCAGGGGAGCCTTTGATAGGCGCTACAATGGTCACCTTATCATTGACCATACTCACTTCAGCACCG
Source organism: Halobacillus litoralis (assembly GCF_009856415.1). Taxonomy (GTDB): domain Bacteria; phylum Bacillota; class Bacilli; order Bacillales; family Halobacillaceae; genus Halobacillus; species Halobacillus litoralis_C. The sequence goes on from NZ_WMEZ01000002.1 coordinate 194,831, forward strand.
ATTCCCTGGAAAGAGGATTCGATCGTTTGGTTGAACTGCTCCATCGTTTCAGGGTCCATATACACACTGTATGGATCCTCAAGCGTATCGAGCATTCCCTGAATCGCCCCTTCAACAAGGGTGTTTTTATCTACTTCTTCTACGTAATTTTCCTGGATCGTACTGAATGCCTGTTCCACCTTTTTTAAATCGGTGTTGCCGGACATATTTTGTATGAATGCCTTTTGTTCCTCTTCGGACAGACTCCCAAAGTTCTCCGCATTTTTATCTGCATACTGTTCAGATTGTGCCTGTTCGTTCGTGCCGTCAGCGAAGTATTCTATTCCTATGTACGAGCCTGCCGCTCCAAATAGGACCGCTAGCGCCATCAGCAGCGCAACGTAGCGCGGTTTTATATTCATCGCATTCACCCTTCTATTTTGGATTTCATGTTGCCTCTATACTAGCAAAAAAGCGCCTTCACCGTAAATCAACGATTGTTCCCTGAGTTAATCTATGCCAAAACTGACGATAGCATGTCCATTTCATTATAGGACATCCCCACCTATCTATCTACCTGTAAATGGATCAGATGTGAGAATCGTAGACATTCAAGTTCGGTTCCCATGTTAGTTCCAAGTACAGAGAACTGTCGGATTGGTACCAGGTACAGAATAAAAATATGGGGTACCTGGTACCGGTGAAGCAGTGTGCAGTGCCAGGCACTGCTCCGCTTCCTTTTAGTGTCAGGCACCACACATAGTCTTTCTAGTGCCTGGCACCGCTTCACTTCCTTTTGGTGTCAGGCACCACACCCAGCCTTTCTAGTGCCTGGCACCGCTTCACTTCCTTTTGGTGTCAGGCACCACACATAGTCTTTCTAGTGTCTGGCACCGCTTCACTTCCTTTTAGTGTCAGGCACCACACCCAGCCTTTCTAGTGCCTGGCACCGCTTCACTTCCTTTTGGTGTCAGGCACCACACCCAGCCTTTCTAGTGCCTGGCACCAAAAGCAAAAAAGCCGGTGCCAAACTTGTATGAAAGCAAAGAAAAAGACCATCTCATAATCGAGACAGTCTGCATGCATTTACATTTCGTATCCATATTCTCCATTGCTTTGGTCACGTACGACCATGCCGTCTTCGATCGCGATGACACGCTTTCGGATCGTATTAACAATTTCCTGGCTGTGGGTCGCCATTAATACAGTTGTCCCTGCTTCATTGATTTCCTCAAGGATGTGCATGATTTCCCAGGATGTCTCTGGATCCAGGTTACCTGTCGGCTCATCAGCGATCAACACTTTCGGATGGTTCACAATCGCACGTGCGATGGATACACGCTGCTGCTCTCCTCCGGAAAGTTCATCAGGGAGGAAGCGTGCTTTGTTTTTCAGACGGACTTGATCCAGCACGTCCATGACACGGCGGCGGATGTTTTGAGGGTTCTCTTCAATGACTTCAAGCGCAAAAGCTACGTTTTCATAAACGGTAAGTGTCGGTAATAAACGGAAGTCCTGATAGACGACACCAATCTGGCGGCGCAGCATAGGGATGCGACGCTGCTTCATTGTTGATGTATCCATATCATTCACGAGAACCGTTCCTGTTGTCGGCTTTTCTTCTCTGTAGATCAACTTCGTGAATGTGGATTTCCCTGCGCCACTCGGTCCTACGACATAGACGAATTCTCCCTGGTCGATACGGATATCCAGGCCGTTCAAAGCTGTGACTCCATTCGGATATGTTTTATATACTCCTTGCATATTAATCATGTAAAATCACCTGTATCTCTCATAATGTTAAGTCAGTTGTCTTCTCTCTTGTCTACAAACACATTTATTATAACATTAATTTTCGATCTATTTAGACATGAAATTATTACATTTGTTTTTCATGTGATCGTTATTACACTAATATAGCATAATCTTCTAAAACCCCCTTCGTGGTAACAGAGGTCTAGTCCATAAATCTGAGTACAAAAAAAGCCTGGTGCTTCACCAGACTTTTCATTAGAAACTTATTTCATTGTCGCAAGCCAGCTTGCTACAAGCTGAGCATCTTCATCAGACACTTGATCTTGAGCGGGCATGCCGCCTTTACCATTTTTAATGACTCCAACGATATCTTCTGCTGAGTACTTGGAACCTACTTCAGTAAGAGCTGGTCCCATTCCACCGCCAAGTTCACCGCCGTGGCAGCTGGCACAGTTGTTTTGATAAACTTTTTCTGCTGCCGCTGTGTCGACAGTCTCACCGTCACCGCTGTCAGAAGTACCTTCATCTGTACCTTCACCAGAATCTTCACCGGTTTGTTCTTCTGTCGTTTCATCGTTCGCGCTGTCATCAGTCGCTCCTTCGTCTCCGCCGCCCCCACAGGCACTTAAGACGAGGATCAGCCCTAAAAATAGAGCAGATAATAGTTTTTTCATTCCTGTATCCCCTCTCGTATTTTGATGAGATATAGAGATATTATAACCGAGTCACGAGGTTTTGAAACCCTCACCGAGTACTTCGGTGGCATTCATCGCGACAACGAACGCACCCGGGTCAACCGTTTTTACGGTTTGTGTCAATTTGATGAATTCATTCTGCTGGACGACGCACATGACGACCCGGCGTTCGCGGTCTGTGTAGCCCCCAGCTCCACTCAATACGGTTACGCCACGGTCGATTTGTTCAAAAATGGCGGAGCGCACTTCATCGACATCCTCGGTAATGATCATCACATTTTTCGATGTGTTCAGTCCCACTTGCACAAAGTCGATCGTCCGACTGGTTGCAAATAACCCTATAAGCGCATACAAACCTTCTTCGAGTGAAAATACAATCGCCGATGTTAGGACAATCATTCCATCCAGCAGAGCGACACTGATCCCTAGCGGTAGATGGGTGAATTTGTGCAGGACTTGCGCGGCTAAGTCAATGCCCCCTGTTGATGCTCGTCCTCTAAAAACGATGCCAAGTCCTAGACCGACGCCCATTCCACCGAAAATCGCACCAAGTAAAGGATTCGGTGTTGCTGGTGCCATTTCACTCGTCAATAAAACGAACAGTGGCAAAGTAACGGTCCCGACGAATGACTTCAGACCAAAGTTTTTTCCTAATATGACAACGCCCATAATGAACAGAGGAATGTTCAACACCCACTGGACGACTCCAGGCTCCCAGCCGAACACGCCTTTCGTGATCGTACTGACACCTGCTACTCCTCCAGAGGCGATATTATTCGGTAATAAAAATAAATTGAATGCTAACGCCACAAAAAATGATCCAAGAATGACCAAGCCATAATCCAGTGATTGTCTGAGTGCCGGTGGCATCGGCTCTCGTCGATATTTTTTTGCCATCATCATCATGCTGTTCGACTCTCCCTATGTATCGTTCTCCATAAACCGTAAGGAGTATAACACTAGGGAAATCTCCTGTAAATGAGAGTAAAATAACGTATTAACACGGTAAAGGAGCAAGATGTCGTATTCCTTTTAGTTTTTGTTTCCTCTGCACTTCTATACAAAAGCGACGAGTCCTAAGACCCGCCGCTTCCTTTCATGAATTCATCGATTCTTGTTTTTCCATAACCTCAGCTAATAGCGCAAGGACATCGTCCCGCATGTTTTCTCGTTCCATCGCAATGGCGAGAGTCGTTTTAATAAAGCCGAGCTGGTCTCCTACATCAAATCGCTCGCCTTCAAACTCATACCCGTACACAGGCTGATCAAGGTTTAGACGCTCTATCGCATCCGTCAACTGGATCTCTCCGCCTCTTCCTTCTTCTTGGGTGCCAAGCAGATCCATGATCTCCGGTGCAAACACATAACGGCCGATGATCGCTAAATTCGACGGTGCTTCTCCGACGGCCGGCTTTTCAACAAAATGCTTCACTTGATAGCGTCTGCCCTCTTGTTTCTCAGGTGCAATAATTCCGTAACGATCGGTCTCATCTTCCGGCACTTGTTTGACACCGATGACGGACGATTGTGTTTCTTCATATTGGTCGATCAACTGCTTCAAACAAGGTTCATTCGAGCGAACGATGTCATCTCCAAGCAGGACGGCAAATGGTTCGTCCCCGATAAACTTGCGTGCACACCAGACGGCATGTCCAAGTCCTTTTGGTTCTTTTTGGCGAATATAATGAATGTCAACTTCAGCGGATTGCTGAACTTCTTCAAGGAGATCAAGCTTTCCTTTTTTGTAAAGATTATCCTCAAGTTCAAACGCATGATCAAAGTGATCCTCAATCGCACGTTTCCCTTTTCCTGTCACGATGATAATATCCTCGATCCCTGATTGGATCGCTTCCTCCACAATATATTGAATCGTCGGCTTATCGACAACTGGAAGCATTTCTTTCGGCATCGCTTTTGTAGCGGGTAAAAAACGTGTGCCAAGTCCAGCTGCAGGAATAATCGCTTTTTTCACCTTCATTCTCTATTCGCCCCTTTGTATGTAATATAACTTCATAGTAGCAAAAATAGTATAAGCTGAACAGAAAAAAAGACCCTCACCTCAGTGAGAGTCTTCCTTATTAACCATCCATTTTAGAGCGGAGGTAAGAGTTGATGAATTTATCAAGGTCACCATCCATCACGCCTTGTGTGTTACCAACCTCTTCATTCGTACGATGGTCTTTCACCATGGAATAAGGGTGGAACACATAAGAGCGGATTTGGCTTCCCCATCCGATTTCTTTTTGTTCACCGCGGATATCATCAAGCTGTTGCTGTTGGCGTTCGATCTCCAGCTGATAGAGCTTCGCCTTCAACATTTTCATCGCTTGGTCACGGTTTTTAATCTGAGAACGCTCGGACTGACACGTCACGACCGTATTCGTTGGCAAGTGGGTGATACGGACGGCAGAGTCTGTTGTGTTGACGTGCTGTCCACCGGCACCACTGGAACGATACGTGTCGATTTTCAAGTCTTCTGTCCGAACATCGATTTCAATTTCATCGTTGAACTCCGGCATCACTTCACACGAAACAAAAGAAGTGTGACGGCGGCCGGAAGAATCGAAAGGAGAAATTCTTACGAGACGGTGAACGCCTTTTTCTGCTTTCAAATAACCGTACGCATTGTGACCTTTAATCAAAAGAGTCACGCTCTTCACGCCTGCTTCATCCCCAGGAAGATAGTCCATCGTCGAAACAGAAAAACCTCTCTTCTCTGCCCAGCGTGTGTACATACGTAGAAGCATGCTCGCCCAGTCCTGGGATTCGGTACCACCTGCACCCGGGTGAAGCTCAAGAATCGCGTTGTTCTTGTCGTAAGGCTCGCTCAACAGGATGTTCAGTTCGAATTGGTCAAGGTCCTTCTTCAGCTGCTGGACTTCCTGTTCGAGATCCTCACGCAATTCTTCATCATCTTCTTCTTTGACAAGCTCATAAGAAACTTCCAGATTCTCATGCGTTTCTTCATGCTCTTCCAGCGTATGGACCAATCCTTTCAGTCCATTCACTTCGTCAATGACCTTTTGCGCTGTGTTCTGGTCATCCCAGAAGCCCGGCTCGGTCATTTGTTCTTCTAGTTCTGCAATACGGGTTTTTCTTTGATCGACGTCAAAGAGACCCCCTGAAGTCCGCTAATCGCTTAGCTGTATTATCCAATGCATGGCGGATTTCTGCCATATCCATATCAATCACTCCTATATGATTCTTAAAACAAGGGAAGACACCCTCTAGAAAGAGAGTGCCTCAACCTCTTATTTTCCGTGACAATTTTTATATTTCTTCCCGCTTCCGCAAGGACATGGGTCGTTACGACGCACATGATCCTTTTTCACGACCGGGGATTTTTTCTTCGGCTCTTTACTTTCACTGCCGCCTGAGACGGCCTGTGCTCCCTGTGCCACTTCCTGACGCTGCAGGTTGTTGCGGATCTGTGCCTTCATGATGTAGCGGGAAACCTCTTCATCAATATTGGCAACCATCTGTTCAAACATACGGAAGCCTTCGAAATTATATTCACGAAGCGGATCGTTTTGACCGTAGGCACGCAGGTGGATTCCCTGACGCAATTGGTCCATCTGATCAATGTGATCCATCCACTTCTGGTCGACCGTACGAAGCAGAATGACTTTTTCAAACTCACGCATCTGTTCAGGCGTCAATTCTTCTTCTTTCTCGTCATAACGCTGTTTCACTTTTTCAAGGATAAGCTCCTCCATCTCCTGAGGGTCTTTTCCTTTCAGGTCATCCACCGTTACATCGCCTTCATGCAGCAAGTTCGCACGCAGGTATTCGACCAGGCTTTCAAGCTCCCAGTTCTCCTCTTCTTCTTCACTTGTGTGAGTGCCGACCGTTTTAGAAACGGTACGCTCGATCATTTGTTCAATGATTTCACGCAAGTTTTCGGAAGTGAGCACATCATAACGCTGCTTGTAAATGACCTCACGCTGCTGACGCAGGACATCGTCATAAGAAAGAATTGTCTTACGTGCATCGAAGTTGTTTCCTTCCACACGTTTTTGGGCGGATTCAACAGCACGAGAGATCATTTTACTTTCGATTGGCTGAGAGTCGTCCATCCCGAGTCTGTCCATCATGCTGCGAATGTTGTCAGATGCGAAACGACGCATCAATTCGTCATCTGTCGCAAGGTAGAACTGGGACATTCCCGGATCTCCCTGACGACCGGATCGACCACGAAGCTGGTTATCAATACGGCGCGATTCGTGACGCTCCGTACCAATGACCGCGAGACCTCCGGCTTCTCTGACACCTTCACCGAGTTTGATGTCGGTACCACGACCGGCCATGTTCGTCGCGATCGTTACGGCACCCTTCTGACCGGCGTTTTCAATGATTTCCGCTTCACGGAAGTGGTTTTTCGCGTTCAGGACGTTATGCGGAACACCCGCTTTATTCAAGTAGCGGGAGATGATTTCGGATGTTTCGACCGCTACCGTACCGACAAGCACCGGCTGTCCATTTTCATGGCGTTCCTTAATATCCTCGACAACCGCTTTGAACTTCCCGTCCATCGTCTTGTACACAAGATCCGCTTTGTCATCACGGATGATATCACGGTTCGTCGGAATGACGATAACACGCATGTTGTAGATGTTCAGGAATTCCTCTTCCTCGGTCTTCGCTGTACCGGTCATACCGGAAAGCTTTTCATACATACGGAAAAGGTTCTGGAACGTGATCGAAGCAAGCGTCTGGCTCTCGTTTTGAATTTCGAGCCCTTCTTTCGCTTCAATCGCCTGGTGCAATCCGTCACTATAGCGGCGGCCTTTCATTAGACGACCGGTGAACTGGTCGACGATGACCACTTCGCCGTCCTCGACAACATAGTCGGTATCCTTCTGCATCGACGTATGCGCCTTGAGCCCCTGGTTGATGTGGTGAATCAAGGATACGTTAGAAAGATCGAACAAGTTCTCGATTTTGAAAAAGCGCTCGGCTTTGTTGATTCCTTCTTCTGTAAGCTGAACGTTCTTCGTTTTTTCGTCATACGTATAATCTTCTTCATTCGCGAGTAAACGAACAAAAGAGTTCGCTCCCTGATAGAGATCAGCGGATTTTGATGCTGAGCCACTGATAATCAATGGTGTACGCGCTTCGTCAATCAAGATTGAGTCGACCTCATCAATGATCGCGAAGTGAAGCGGACGCTGAACCATCTGCTCCTTGTAAAGCACCATGTTATCACGCAAGTAGTCGAATCCGAACTCATTGTTCGTACCATACGTAATATCCGCTAGGTACGCTTCACGTTTTTCATCCTTTGACATGCCGTTCGAGTTCAACCCGACCGTCAATCCAAGGAATTGGAAAAGCTGGCCCATCTCTGTAGCGTCACGGCTCGCCAAATAATCGTTGACCGTGATGATGTGCACGCCTTTTCCAGTAATCGCGTTCAAGTACGCCGGCATCGTAGACGCCAGTGTTTTACCTTCACCGGTTTTCATCTCCGCGATGTTTCCCTCATGAAGCGCGATTGCACCTAAGAGCTGTACGCGGAACGGACGCATTTCAAGCACACGTTTAGAAGCTTCACGTACAACCGCGAAAGCTTCGACCAACATATCATCTAAATCTTCGCCTTTTTGATAGCGTTCTTTGAATTCTTCTGTCTTATTTTTCAACTCATCATCAGACATTTTTTCGATTTGCGATTCCATCGCTTCGATGTCATCGGCGATTTTCTCCAATCGCTTCAATTGACGGGTATTCCCATCGCCAAAGATCTTCTTTAAAGTACCAAGCATTGCAACCGCTCCTCTGTTGATTTCCGAACTTCGGTTGAATAGTTTAATCCTCTATTATCATAACACTAAGAGAAGCGGCCTGACAATCAATGACATAGGACCAGGGACACCGGTGAAAGAATTATGTAGAGGGGGTAAAAGAGAGGGGACGTTCACGGATGATATGGTGTTCAACCCCGAGCTGCCGGCGGTCCAAATCCGTAATGCGGCGATTCGTCGCTCCGATGATTTCCACAAGCTGAGCGATCGTTTCTTCCTGCTGGTTCAAGCGCTTATAAATGTATTCAAACTCCTTGCCATTCATGCTATCACCTCCTGTTGTATCCTTTATACTACTAATTCCAAAAATGAGCCAAAGCGCAAAATCCCATTTTATGTACCTAATAATGATGGAAAATTAATTTTCCTCTAGCAAAGATTCGTTTTTCATCCCATTCCTTATTGAAAAACAAAAAAACGCCTCTGCCGTAGCAGAGGCGCTTACTCTATGAACCTATCAAGTTTCGATCAAACCATAACGGCCGTCACGACGTTTATAAACAATGTTCGTTTCATCAGTATCCGCGTTTGTAAAGACGAAGAAGTTGTGCCCAAGCATATCCATCTGCAGTGCCGCTTCTTCACTATCCATCGGTTTCAAATCAAAACGCTTCGTTTTCACGATATCAACATCAAACTCATCATCAAGTGTTTGCGTTTGCTGCTGAGCTTCACGTTCAAGCTCGGCAAAGACGTATTTCGGAGCACCCTCTTGTCGGAACTTACGATTCACTTTCGTTTTATGCTTGCGAATTTGTCGTTCCAATTTATCTACCACAAGGTCGATGGCAGCGTATAAATCTGTGTTGTGTTCCTCAGCACGAAGAAGTAGATTCTTCATCGGAATTGTGACCTCGATTGTCTGCTCATCATTATAGACACTTAAATTAACGTGTACCTCGGAAGACGGCGGAGTATCAAAGTAGCGTTCAAGCTTGCTCACCTTTTTCTCCACATATTCTTTAATAGAATCCGTCACTTCCAAGTTTTCACCACGAATGTTGTATTGTAGCATTAGAAGTGTCCTCCTTTCATCCTTATGTGATATATATTCTATCATACCCACGCCCATTCCTGCATAAACTTTCGAAATATTTTGTCTAATTTGTGTCGGTAATTGTTGGAAAAAGTAGAAATTAAGGATTCCTCTGGGAAATGAAGGACAGAAATTGATAGATTTCGGCATAACAAAAGCGTCTACAAAGGGGTAGACGCTTTGGAATCAATGAGAGATATAAGGTTTTACAAAGCCCTGCATTCGTGTACGCCAAGCCTCATAGGCAGGCACAACTTTTTCTACAAGTAAGCCTCGTTTTTCTTCGTTTCTTTCAAGTGAGAACCACCCCTGAAGCATCTGGACGACTTCATGGAAGTCGATGATGAGCGGTTGAATTTCTTCACGCTCCTCAAAGAGGACAGCCATCTGGTCATGGCTTCTGCTCACCTGTTCCAATCCTAGTAAGACGTCCTGGAATACCTGTTGGGTTTGTGGCGGAGCCTCTGCAGTAATGTTATTCTCCAAGTACTCCAAACCTTCACTGATGGTGTCTAACAGCTGATCATACTGTTCTAGCATATGGTGCTGTTCTGCTGTAAGTTCTGACAAAAAATCACCTATTCTACTTTTTATGGTCTACATACGTCCCGTCGTAACCCGAGACGCTCTTGTATGGGTTGGTGTAGCGTTGCTTACTAGCCTTCTGCTTCTTCATGTTTCGCATATCACGCTTCAATCCATCAAAAAGAAACTCAAGCTTCTGATTCACCTTCAAATCACTTTGAATGATTTGTTGAACCAACTCTTTTTCTTCAGGGGAAGGCTGTGGCAAGCCCCTTAACATTGCTTCCCTCTTATCCAAAAGAACATCGACCTGCTCAACGATGGCGGCGCGGTTTTTTTCGTGAATGGGACGATGAACGAGCTCATCCAGTTCTTTCGTGATTGACAAAAAATCAGTCCAATCACTCATCAAGCATTGCCACCTTGTCCATAATGTGATTTACGTGCTTCGAGAATAACCTGCTTCCAAGTATCCCTGAATTCTTCAACAAGTCCCTGAACCTCATCCAAGATCTCCACATCATTCGCCGTATTCGCTTCCATCAACCGGCGGTTCATGTAATCGTACAACGGCATGATCTCTTTTGTGATGGCATACTGCTGATCCATGGTCACCATCAATTCTTGAATGATCTTCTGTGCCTTTTGTATATTGGTGTTCTTTTTCTCGATTTCTTTATTTTCGATAGACTTCCGCGCCACTTTAATGAACTTGATGCACCCATTATAAAGCATCAGCGTCAATTCGCCAGGGGAAGCCGTTTCTACTGAATTATTTTGATAGGCTTGGATAGACATCTAGCCGCACACTCCCTTTTCCATTAACCGAAGTTCTGCATAATATAAGCAGATTGCTGGTTCATTCTTTGAATCGCTTTTTCCATCGCACCGAACTCACGCCAATAACGATCTTCAATTTGAATCAACCGGTCTTCAAAATCGTCCATTTCTTTATTCAAATCCTCTATTCGACGCCCAAGCAAAAAGCTATTATCTACCGTAGTAGACTTTCCAGCTTTCTTTTCAATCGACTGGACGGTGTTATCAATGGTCTGTTCTAACCTGCGAGCTATACCAGGGTTCTCATCCGTTCCTGAAAATAACTTGTGAACAGACTCTGGATCCTGACTTAAGGCTGTCCTCAAATCATCTTCGTCAATGAAAAGTTTGCCCCCATCTCTATAGTTGGAGGAAGTTGTAATTCCAATCTCAGACATCATCTTGAAGGCTCCGTCATTCTCAATCGGCGTGTACCAGTTCGTACGCATCTGATTCAGTCCGCCTTCAATGACCGAGTCATTCTTGAGCATGCCGCTTTTAGCTTTTTCTTCCCACAGTTCAATCTCCTGCTCTTCCATGTCCTCTTTCTGCTTTTCTGTCAGGGGAGGAAAATCACGGTATCTCTTTTCATCTGTCTTTTCATTGAGATCTTCGATGACCTTGTTGTATTTATCAACGAATTCTACAATTTTGTCGACAGCATCATCGACGTTGTTGGAGACATTGACTTTGATATTTCCGTCTGTCACATCGTTGAACTGAAAGTTGACCCCATTCAAGGTATATTGATTGGAATGTGATGTAATATTCAAACCATTGTTATACGTGAATTTGGCATCTTCTCCACCTTTTTCATTCAACTTCCATGTTCCAGAGGAGTTATCACCGTTTTTAATATCTAAAGTGGTCGCTAAAAATTCCGCACTTCCATCAAAGCCAATTTCGGCTCCTAAGAACTCATCCTCACTCTGGTTAAAGTTACCCGTCACTGTTCTTTCAATCATCACTTGATCTGCGCTTTTGTCGTAAAAAGCTCGTACACCTAAATCAGAATCGCTGATTTCTGAAAGTATGTCGTTCAACGATTTATCTCCAGTGACATCAAAAGACTGGGTATTCTTTGAACCGTCTTCGTTGTATGTAGTAATAGAGAACGTTTCCCCGAGTGTTAGCCCGTGTTTAAAGTTCCCTGTCTGAGTACTTAGGTTGGCGTTAGGGTCCAGCGCTTTCCCATCTGTAGTAATCGGGTTTCTGCTGTAATTATACGCCGATGTCGCCACCTGTTCCACGCTTAGCGTATAGTCACCATTGCCCGAGGCAGCAGTAGCTATCGCTGAAACAGCAGAATCAGAGGAAGTCACACTTTTCGAATTGAACGTTCGCTCCAACTTCATATCAAAAGCAAGCGTATCCAGTTCGCTCAACTGCTTATTCACATCACGATACGCATCTCTCTGCCACTTCAGCCATTCACGGTCCTGCTCCATCTTATTCAGCGGCTGCCGCTCCGCACGCATCAAATCGTTGACAAGCTTATCTATATCCATGCCGGAAGCTAAGCCTCCGATTCGCATATCACTCATCTTTTCACCTACTTATATTTTATCATCCACCATAATTCCAATGGACTCTATAATCGAAGCATATAAATCCAACATTTTTCTAGGTGGAATCTCTTTTATAACATGATCCGTCTGTTTGTCTACAATAGGTACATAATATTCTTCAAGCTTTTCATGAAGTTGAAAGCGAAGAGATGTCTCCAACTTTTTCATTATCTTATTCCTGTTTTCTGTAGCTTGCATCAACTTTTCTTTCTGATCTATAATTGGAACCTCATGTTTAAAGCTTCATATTTATTTGTTTTTTCCTGAACCGATGGACTAACACCAAGTTGTCCTTGATTTCTCTGCAGGAGTTGTGAGTGGGAAGGAATACTTCTCACATTCAACGTCAACAACTCCCTTTATATTTGCTTGTTTGCTTTTATATCGGAAAAACACACAAATGTTCAAGAACTCTATACAATTATTACCCTAGGAAGGGGAGTGAGAGTGATAACCAATCATTGAAAAAAATTCTCCATAACCTGTTTTATTTGTAGTTTGAAACAACAATGAGAAATATAATCAATGAATAAATTCACACCAATTGTCAGAAGGATACATCTATCTAGCCTCCTAGATAATCTTGATAGTATGAAAAAATTTGTATTTACTCTAAAATTTCTTTTTTATGCCGTGCAATAAAAAGATCTTATTCGATTCATTTAGACTGAAAGATTGTATTTCTTTAATCTCAATTAAGTTTTCATATCGTTCACGCACTTCCATTTCACTACTGAACCACCTCACATGACTTTCCGAATAAAAATTGGGTACTGAAAGTAAAACATTAGAGTTACTTTTCACTTTTGATATAATCTTTAAGTCATCATTAATGTGCTCCAGTACTTCAAACAACACAACGGTATTATAATTACCAGAGAGTACTCTAGATGTGTAGGCATTATCAACAGTAAACAACTCTTTATAATTACTATTTACTTCTTTTGCAATAGCAATGGCTTCTTCACTAAAGTCAAAACCTAAATATCTATGTACATCATTATCTAATAGAAGATTAGCAAATTGGCCTGGTCCACATCCTATATCTATAATAGTAGGCTTTTTAATATCATTTATTATAGCTAGCGCTTTTTTCCACACTTCATAATAGTGAATCTCACTATAATGTTTAAAGTATGTCTTATTCCATCCACCAGTCTTATACATAGCATCATAGTAAATGTGATCTTTTTCATTGAAATTGGATAATTGGACCCCTTTTTCTAAAACATCATTAAAGACCTCGCTCAACTTTGTAGTTAGTTTCTTTCTCTCAAAGTTTTCTATATCATCTGACAAGTTCAAAAAAGTAGTTTTATTAGTCTTCCAATTATTAAACTGGTTAACTATATAATTTTCTATTTCTTGAATATCGTCAAAATGTATGTTTCTCCCCCTATCTAACTTACCAACCAAATTCTCTACTACGCTACCTTTTGGTGACAAAGCTAACATCGGCTTCCTTAACCTTAAATATTCAAAAATCTTACCTGGATAAATTCCTTTATTCTCCTCACCCGCCCCTACAATAAGTAAAAGTAAGTCGGATTTAATTGCTAACTCTAGGCTGTCAGAGTGATTCATGTATCCTGTAAACTCAACCACTTCGTCTAACCCTAGCTGCTTTACATACTCGACCCAGTTATCTTTACGCGTGAAATAAACCTTAATTTTGTTTACAGGGATTAGTCTATTGTCAATAATACTTTTGATAGCCTTTAAAAAAGTAACTGGAGAGCGCTTTTGATAAAACAATCCATTATGGGTTATTGTGAAGAAATCGTGTTCTTCTTTATCAGTAGCTATATTTTTGAAATCATATTCATCATATCCATTAGTTATTGTTTCAACATTATTTTTATCAAGTCCTAAATTGTTTATAAAATCAGCACTAATAACTTCACTTACTGTAACTAACCTATCAGCAAACCTTACTAAATTCCTTTCCATACAACATTCAATTTTATATTTTATACCTTCCTTAACATAATCGGTATATGGATTTTGAGTCCAAGCATCTCTAAAATCTGCAACCCAGGGCTTATTGTAGATCTTTTTCAAATAGTAACCTATGAAATTATCAGCGTTAGGGTCAGCGCTAGTATAGACTAGGTCTATTTCTTCTATATTTAAATAAGACTGGATGTTATTTATTACTTTATTTGCCCAAACGGATTGATACTCAGGAATGAATAAAAGCTCATTTAAGTTACCTTGATTATTTATTGTTTGAATGTACTCTTTAAATAGATCATCATCATTTATTAACTCTTTATACATAGTCATTACTTGTTTAATAACATGATTATCAATATCGTGTGGTTTTATATCATCAACCCTTATAACATCGATAGATTCATCTATTTCATGGAGCAAGGATGTATCTTTTAAATCCCACGCAGTATTACCTACTGTCAACACAATCGGAGACCATCCGTTATCTCTTAAATATTTCGCGAATTTCAGTGTCCTTTGAACACCTGGTCCTCCAATTGGAGGAAAAGCATATGCTACCAAAAGAACTTTTTTCTGATCTAAATCAGGTCTTTTTAGTATAACGTTATTTATTGCTTCTCGGATTTCTTCTTGTAACTTTCCTTTTTCACATCTGATTAAAGCTCTATTATAGTAAATAAAAGCTTTATCTATATCACCTGTTCTTTCAAATAAATACCCTAAGTTGTACATTAAATCTAGATTATCCTCATATTCAAGACCTTTTACTAGTATTTGTTCTGCATATTCATAGTCTCTCTCTGTAATTGCTATGATAGATTCCATTGAAACTGTTTCTGCATCACCATGAAATTGTTCTTTATATTTCCGTATTAGCATTTTTGCTTTATCAAAATGTCCCTTATTTATTAATTTTTCTACTTTTCCTTTCATATCATCACTAGAAACTAACGCATCCTTCCCACTCTTTTTGATACCTTTTAAAAAGAAAACAGTCTCTTCATCGATTTTTATTTTGAAATTTAATGGGAGGGTATTTTTTTTATTATCAAGTATATTAACTATTTTCTTCCTATGTAAAACATTTGCTAGTTTATAAATCGATATAAATAATCTTTCTTCAAATGCTGATAAGCGTTTATTTTCAATATCAAATAGGAAATTCAATAAATTCGTTATAGATTCAGATGCTTCTAAATGGGCAATAATCTCTTTTAACTTTTTTTCATTTGTTTCTAATATCAATAAAATAAGGTCCTCTATATTAAATAGTCCAGAACCTAGTACACTTGCGAATTGGTTGAAACTCATATCATAAATCTTTGTTATAACCTCGGAGTCTTTTCCGTTAATAAGTAAATTTTTTAGGGTTAATGCTTCATTTTGAATTTTAGTTAAGTTTGGATCATTCAAGTAAAATGTTGATAGGTTTTGCACTTTGAAATTTGGTACCTTTAACAAAATTTTAAGTAGTCTTATTGTATTCATAGAATTTCTATCAACACAATTATCATTTATGAAGTCGTTAAGGTCTTTCATTGTTGAATGCTCGCTAATTAAATAGATTAATCTCATCCAAACGTAGTCATCAAAATCATTTAATGATAACGCCTTAGAGTAATGATGGACAGCTAATTGACTATTATCTATTTTCTCATACAAACTACCTAAGTGCTTATGTGGTAAGTACTCCGCAAAATCACTACTTGAGTAAGATATCAATACGTCCTTTTTTTGTATAATATTTTCTAGGATATTTATAGCTTCTAATTCTTTTCCGTTAGCCATATTGATTTTAGCAATTAGGTAATTAAAATCCACCAAACCAGGATACAAATCAGCAGAAGTTTGCGCTACAATGATTGATTCACTTATACGATCTAGATAGAGTAAACTATTTATTAATCTGACTAATAACCTTGGTACCCATTCAACGTTTATGTTTTCCTTCAATTGATACCCTTTTTTGTAATTAACGATAGCTCTTTCAAAATCACGTTTAGCATAGTACTCATTACCTAAGAAATAATAGTCTATTCCCTCTTTTTCTTTAATGGCATTCAGCAACCTTAAATTACGTTCAGATTTCCCTTTCCCTCTTACAGTGTTTGAAAGGTAGCCTGAGTGAAAAATTTGTAGTTCAGATTCTCCTCTAACCTCCATTTTATTATCATGTCTCAACAACTCATGGATATTGCGGTAATAATTAATCCTACCATTATTTTTGTATATTCTTTCATGAAAGTTAAAAGAGGTCCCCCCACCATTCTCACCAACAAAATTTACAATTTGTACTAATAATATGTTTTCTTTAGTTGTCCTACTCTTTAAGTTTTCCTTAAAAGCTTTAAAACTTTCTCTATCCACGAACTCGTCTGCGTCAATTGCTAAAATCCATTTACCATTTGCTTTAGTTGCTGCAAAATTTCTAGCCTTAGAGAAATCATTTTCCCAATTATAGTCATAAACTTTGTCAGAGTATCTTAAAGCAATCTTCTTAGTATTATCAACAGAACCAGTGTCCACTATAATTATCTCGTCCGCAATTCCCTCAATCGAATTAAGACACCTTTTCAACACCTTATCCTCATTCTTAACAATCATACAAACCGACAAAAATGGTAACATGATGACACATCCTTTATGGAATTTCTTCTAGTTATGAAGTTTCATATTCAATAATCATTTATCAAAAAACCGCTAAAGCTACGGGCCTTTAATAAATGAGCCTACCTCTAATATAAGAGATAGGCTTAGTTTAATTATCTTAACAATTGTAATACACCTTGAGGTTGTTGATTAGCTTGTGCAAGCATTGCTTGAGAAGCTTGGGAGAGGATAGAATTCTTAGTTTGCTTCATCATTTCTTCTGCCATATCTACATCCCGAATTCTTGACTCAGCTGCTGTTAGATTCTCTGAGGATGCACTCAAATTATTTATGGTATGTTCTAGGCGGTTTTGTGTTGCTCCAAGGTTCGAACGTTCCGCTGATACTTGTTTAATCGCGTCATCAACTGCTCCCAATTGAGCATCAAAGTCGTTTGCGCTTGAGCCGGCAAAATTGGTAACATCAATGTCTGCGATGGAAACACTGAGCGTAGCACTAGATCCAGTTCCCGACATTGTACCTAGAGCATCTGCAGACATGTCATTAATATCTAAAGTGATTTGTTGCCCTTGATTTGCACCAATTTGGAATGTACTTCCAGAGAATGAACCATCCAACAAATTTTTGCCGTTGAATTGTGTACGATCGGCAATACCTTTAGAACCTGATTCGCCTCCTAATTCTTCTTGAAGTGCATCAATTTCATCTTGAATTGCTTGTAAATCATCTGACCCCTGAGTTCCTGTATTGCCTGATTGAACTACTAGTTCACGCATTCTTTGAAGAATACCGTGGGTCTCATTTAGTGCACCTTCTGCAGTTTGTATCAAAGAGATGCCATCCTGTGAATTTTTTTGTGCTTGTTCTAATCCACGAATTTGTCCTCTCATTTTTTCAGATATGGCAAGACCTGCTGCATCATCTCCTGCCTTGTTTATACGTAGTCCTGAAGAAAGTTTTTCCATAGAACTCTGTTGAGCTTGGTTAGCAGTCCCTAACTGACGATAAGTATTCAGCGCTGCAATATTATGATTTATTCTCATTTTAAAAATTCCTCCTTGAAATAAGTGAGACCCCACATCCTTGTGTGATCCTATAGTTACAAAACAAAGCCGGCCGACATTGTAATGTTTTACATTACTTATATCGACCGACTTCATGAAGGTTTTAATCTTTTTTTGTATTTTTCAACAGATTCAATAGATTCTCCGAAACATTCGCCGCTTCCGCATTCTCTTTCTCTATAGCCACATACACTTCCTGACGGTGAATACCGACACTGTTGGGAGCCTCAATCCCTAGTTTAACCTGACCACCTTCCACTCCAACGACGGTAATCGTAATATCATCTCCTACTCGAACCGTTTCTCCCTCTTTGCGATTAAGAACGAGCATGAGACTCACCGCCTTTAACAGTAGAAATTAACGGGTGCTTCGTGTGATAATCAGCTGTATTCAATATCAACTGTTTCGCTTCACGTTTCTTTATATTCATTACAATAGGTGCCTGCAAATTCAACGTGGATTTTTCAAAAGGATCCTTAATTGTAACCACATTATAAACCACAATGTCTTCGTGACTTAAAATACCTAAATCCTCAGGAATGATGTCAAATTCATAATCCTTATAAAAAAGATAAGGGTTTGTAACTACTAAGGAAACCCCAGCTTCAATCACCGATTGTAAAGCAAAGTATGTACCAGATTCGTCCACAGGCAGGAGTACAAAAGAATGATAGCTTTCAAAGCCAGGGAGACCATTTGGAAAATCGATACATTCTTTTTCTTCTACTTCCACTTCACCAAAGTACTTCGTTTCAATTTTCATTTTTACACCTTCCAATCAATTTGCAAGTCCGGGATTTGTTCCATAGCTACATCTACGCTTCCCGGCTTGTAATGGTGTTCGGGGTCTCGTTTCTTCGTTTCAATGATAGGATCACGACGTTGAACATCGATTTGAGCTTCTTCAGGTTGGTAATGAATATCGACAAGATCGTAGGCTGGCTTCCCACCCGGTTGGAATGTAAAATCATACCCTGCATTCCGTTTGGCTTGATCAGCAATTGGATTTCCGCCGTTCTCAATCCGCATCATCTCATCACCTTCCTGAGAAACACGAGCCAGTCCCTCCATCCAATGATTCTTTGCAATGCTTACGAGCTCTTCAGTCCGCACCAATACATTTTTTAAATCAAGATTATGCCAGGCGTTTGTCTGGTCGATGGTCAGCTTTCCTGGTTTCTGTCTAACATCCATCTTTGCTTTTGGTTGATGAATGGACTGTTCCGCTTTATGCTGCCGGATGGTTTGTTCTGGCTTCTGGATGGACAGCCCAATCCGGCCCGGGGTCGACTGAATGTGCAGCTTGGGTATGTTCATCATGAATCCTCACTTTCTTAGGAGGTAGATTCAAAGAAAAGAAGACTGTCTCTGAGGAGACAGCCTTACCTTAAGAAATCCATCAATGTCGGCTGGATGATTCTGGCTCCGACGCCCATGGCCGCTCTGTGGACACTTTCCTGTGTTTTTAGATCTGTAATCACTTTTTCAATGTCGGCATCTTCGTTGTCCGACATCATCTTTGTCGCACTGATTTTCTGTGTCTCCAGACGATCTTCTACCAATTCAACCCGGTTCATACGTGCTCCCAGGTCAGCTCGCTCATTGACGATATTCCCGATATGATCGTCAAATTCGCCAAGAAAATCACCCAACTCTCCCTTAGAGGCATCACCTTCTAAAGCTTGGGCGAAATCATCCAGGTCTTTGAACAAATCCTGATTAAAGACACGACCGGGTAAAACGTTCGCCTGAAGTTTCACCCCGGACGAGACCTCGATTCTCACTTCGTCCTCACCTGTCGCCGGAGGAATCACAGTATCTTCTAACGCATCCATATCTGCAAACGGAGGATTCGTCGTATTGCCACCGTTGAACATGTACTTATCGTTCACTTTCGTGTTGGCAATTGTCCCTACATGTTCTTTTAGCTGTCGGATCTCTTTAGCGATGTTCTCCCGTTGACCTTCTTCATATGTATCGTTGCTTGCCTGCACCGTCAGTTCACGTACACGCTGCATCGCCTGTGTTGCTTTGTCCAGGGCAGAGTCGCTGTTATCCATCCAGTTGTGCACTTCTGCGATATTGCGTTGAAATTGCTCAACTTCCGTCACTTGCTGACGATAGTTAATTCCTTTCATGGCAACGACTGGATCTTGGGATGGACGGGAAATCTTTTTCCCTGTGGACAATTGATCCTGATAATTCCCCATATTCGCGTAGCTGTTACTCAAGTTCCGGAGCATATTGTTGGATAGCATCGATTGCGTTACGCGCATGATTCATTCACCTACCTTCCGACTCTTCCCATTTGATTAATGATTTTATCCAGCATTTCATCTACTACTGTAATGTTACGTGCTGCTGCGTTGTAGGCGTGCTGAAATTTAATCATGTTCGACATTTCTTCATCAAGCGATACAGAACTGACGGATTGTCGCTGTTCATTTACGGATGCTTTCAATGTGCCGGCATTCCTTGACATCCGCTCTGCCTCTTGGGTTTCAACAGCCATTGTACCAATCATCGATTCGTAGAAACTGTTCATAGAGGTTTCTTCTCCGAAGTAGTCTGCATTGGGATTGTTTTGTACTTCTGAAAGAGCTAGAGCATTTTCACCGTTACCCGCTTGCTTTAAAGTTGCCGCAGCGATATTGTCTCCATCCGCTCTAATCTCTTCAGAAATTTTTAACGTACCAGCTAAACCTTCGACAACTTTTCCCGCAGCAGGAGCCGCTGTTCCAAGATTAAAAAAGTTCGGCACTTCCGTACGATCTCCACTGATGGTATTCAATGATTCCCCTTGCTTATGGACTTCATTGAAAGAACGAGCAAAACCAGTGGCCATCCGGTCCAGGTCAGAGAGCATCTGTTGATAGGTGCCTTTCTCTTCTCCTCCCTGCACATAACCTCCAGATTCAATGAGACCTTTCAACTTGCCTTGAGAAGAAAAGTCTTCCACAGAATAAGGATCTGCCTCACCAAGTTGAAGTCCACTAGCCAGTGAACCATCATCTTGATATTGAACACTCATAACATTCACGGTGTTCGCTGCGCCATCTACAAGCACAGCTGCCGGTTGCAATGGTTTCCCATCAGCATCCACAATCGTTACAGAAGCTTTTCCCATCGCCAAAGGGTCAGCAGAAGATGGCGCATCTTCATATTTCACATCGATGTTGACGTGCTGAGATAGTTGATCGAGCAAGCGGTCCCTTTCATCATACAAATCATTCGGTACCATGCCGTGAGGCTCCACTTCAGCAATTTGCTGATTGATACGATTGATCTGATTGGCTACGGAATTGATTTCTTTGACGGTTACACCCGTCTCTCTTTTGATATCCTTTTGCTGGGCTTGTAGTGTATTGGATAAATAATTAAAGGTTTCTGCAACCGCTTCTCCCCGCTGGCGCACAACGGAACGGGCACCAGAATCCTCCGGGTTCACCGACAAGTCCTGGAGAGATTCCCAAAAGCGATCCATCGTTCGCGCAAGACCATCATCAGAAGGCTCATTCATGACAGCCTCGAGTCGTCCCAAGGCTGCTGAACGTGTATCATAATAGCCGGACTTGCTGCTTTCTCCACGGTACTGGAAATCAAGATACTCAACGCGCACTCTCTCGATCGAACCCGCTTCCACACCACTTCCGACCTGTCCGGGTATTTCCGGGCGGTTCCTTGAAGCAGGTGGATAGGGCCCTGTTTGTTCAAAATTGACGCGCTGCCTCGTGTATCCTTCTGTATTGGCATTGGCAATGTTATGTCCTGTCGTATATAAAGCGGATTGTTGAGTGAAAAGCCCACGCTTTGCTACTTCCAACCCGTGAAACGTTGATCCCATGATGGTTACTCCTCTGCTTTATGCTTTTGAATCGAAGATGGAACGTTTAGCTGTGCTCCCGTGGTTTGTTTCTTTCACTCCATAATTCACAGACTGAAGGGAGGGTTGGAGCAGGTCCAGAGACATGTTGATGAACTGCAGCGATTGCTGGGTCAGTTCTGTGTTCAACTTTTCCTGCTGCTTCAAGTCAGCTAACACGAGGATGAGAGCTTCATACGCGTTCTGAAGTCTCTCTTTTTCTTCTCCATCAAGAATTTCAATAAGTTCGGATACGGTCCGCTCACGTGGAGGGATTCCGTTTTCCGATGCCCACTGAGTCACAGAACGTTCCCTTTGTTTTTCGATTTTCTCAATCGCCTGCACATGCTCCTTTTCCTGAATCAACAGCTGTTGAATACCGGTTACATCGTTCGTTTTCAATGCCTCTGTCTTCCTTTTAGACAAAGACAAAAGACTCTCATGCAACTGCTGAAGCTGTTTCATATGATTGATGACCGGATCGATCGTCATGATGATTCTCCTCTATAATTACTTGGACCAAAAATCAAGCATCTTTTTAGCGGTCGCCTTGGTGTCCACCTGGTAATTTCCTTGCTGTACATCTGTTTTCACTTGATCAACCAGTTTTTTTCGTACAGAATCGCTCTTCCCGGATTCCTGCATTTGTTTGGCGGTCTCAGAAATCTCAATTTTATCGGTCATTTGCTTTTTCGGTCCGGTTTCTGCCTGTTTGTTCATCTGCTTTTGATATGGATTTAAATTCGTTTGATTCGGTCCGTTGATTTTCAATTCTGTCACCTCATTTCCTTCCGACTATCTATTACTCCTTATATCGACCATGCTCATGAAGATATAAATCATGCTTAAGATTCATTTCACCATGAATAATAAGTCCTGTTTGCTTTTTCCCGTTCCTTCTCTTCTTTTCTAGCTTCCAAAGATTCATTACGTTCTTGTACGTCGAGTCCTTTTTGGATCGATTCTTTACAGGCAACGCACAAACGGTCTTCTCTAATGGACGCTCCGCACTTTTCACAGGAATAGCTTACATTCGGAAAGTGAGCAGGGTGAAGCCTTTTTTCTTTGACAAACTTACGAATCTGTCGTTCAGAAACCCCTGTACCTGCCTCAATTTCTTCCACGGTCGCTGTCCGGTTTTGTTTTTTTCTTAAAAAAGCGTACACCGTCTGAAATTCTTTTTCTTCCTGCTTCCTACATTCTGGACAAACGGTACTTGGCCCTTTCAAAAATAGTCCGTTACAATGTGAGCAATTCGCTAATTCCCCCATCTTCATCGTCCTCCATGTTCTCTATTTATCTATTATATCGGCAGAAAAGGAGAGATTCAAAAGTCCTATCGCCCATTCAGCGAAAAATAGTAAAAGATGATACAGATGGACACCCTTGTTCCTTCAATAACGAAGCCATGTGTCGGACCGTTCTCCCTGTCGTGTAAATATCATCAACAATGACTACAGGGTCTGAAATGGGATGCAGGAGACGGAAGGGGTTTTCAGATTGCATGCGGTCTTTCCTCCCCCTTTTCGACTGTTTTTCACTGTGCGACCGTTCAAATACAGAGAAAGGCTCTTCCTCCAACGCATAACTAATTGCTTCTGATTGATTGAATCCACGCTCATCGAGACGCTTGCTACTCAGAGGAACACTTAGAACCTGTCTCCCTTTAAAAAATGAAGATAACCACACGTTTTGTAGGTGTTCCTTGTAAGCATCCAACACCACAAAGTCTCCTCTATATTTCCACCGTGCCACAAGCTCTTTATTAAACTCATTGTATGGAAAAGCAGCAACATTCCGTTCTAATAGGCCAGGATTTGTTTTCTCCCATTTTTCACAGTCGTGACACACTCCTTCATGCCCTGGACGATGACATCCAGGGCAAAAAGATGCCGTTATTTTATCCATTTGTTCCTCACACTCTTGGCATATCTTTTTCTGGACAGAAGGCTTCCAGAACGTCACCCACGTGACATCAGGAATGGTTTCGACATGACAGATCAGACACCTCATAGCTTCCGTCCAAGTTTGTTCATATAACGAATCGACTCCACAGCATCTAGCATTTCATCCGTTTTCCCAATATGATAGAAAATCACATCTCCCGTAGGATCGTCTGGACTTCTCCCGGCTCTTCCCGCGATTTGAACGAGTGCGGCCTCATCGAAAACAACGTGCCCTGCGTCGATGACGTAAACATCAACAGACGGAAACGTCACTCCTCGCTCTAAAATCGTCGTTGTGATGAGTACACGGTATTCTTTTTTTCTGAATGCTTGAATCTTCTCTGCACGCTGACTGTCTTCGGCATGAACGGATTGCACCTCAAAGTTCCGCTCTTTTAAGTAAGAAGCCATTTGTTCCGCTATTTTTATTGAAGGAAGAAAAAGAAGCAGTTGTCTCTTAGTCTGCTGTTGATGAACGATTATTTGAAGTATTTTTGGTGGGAGTTCTCCTTTTTGTAAATAACGGTGAAGGGTAGGAGTAAGTTTGAGTTGTGGGACTGGGAGAGGATGACCGTGGAATCGCTGAGGGATGAAAACGACAGGAAGGTGTTTGGAACGAATCCTTCGCTTCTGCTTCTTTCTAGGTGTGGCCGTCAAATAGATGGTAGAAGCTTGCGGTTTGGCCGCTCGTTCACTGGCATAATGGAGGGATACGTCATTGTGAAACGGAAAAGCATCCACTTCATCGATAATCATGACATCAAAAGCATGCGCAAAACGTAGAAGCTGGTGCGTTGTAGCTATAATAAACGGAGCATCACCAGCTTTATCTGGGCTATCTCCATAGAGAGCCTGAATATTCACATCAGGAAATGACTTCTGTAATCGAGGGAGCAATTCTCTTACAACATCCGTTCTAGGCGTGGCCAAACAAATACGCTTCCCCTTTTCCAGTGCCTCCGTTAGGGCAGGGAAAAGAATCTCTGTCTTTCCGGCTCCACATACCGCCCACACTAGTTTTTCACCACTTCCCTTTTGGACTAGCGACACAAGTTCATCGGCAGCTTTTTGTTGATGGATTGTCAAGTCCCCGTCCCAATGGCAGGGGTGTTCATGGGCTGTCCACTCAAAACCAGAACTTCCATAGAATAACGGCTCACATTCAATCACCCTGCCCATTTGAATGCAGGAGCGGCAATATAAACAGTCCTGACCACACGTCGCATGAGGCATTTTCGCAAAAAGGTAGGATTTTGTGTTTCCGCAACGCCTGCAGCGATGGCCCCAGGGATAGGACTCAATGCTTGTTACTTTTACTAAAATTGATTGCGCTAAAAGCTGATCTACTATTTCATCTTCATAAGGGATTTCGTGACGCAGAAGAAGTTTTCCGGTAAGAGATGGGTAGCTATGAGTGGGATTTTCATGAGGGATCCAGGAGAAGTCTTTTTGAAGGTATTTCTTAACCGTTTTGAACATTCAACCACCATCCTATAGAAAAGTAGAGCCCGTTTGAGTCTCACAAACAGGCTCCTTTTATTAGGATTGACGATACCACCCAAGGCCCATGGCTCCTTCACCAAGGTGTGTACCGATAACGGGGCCGAAGTAACTGAGGACGACCTCGACATTGTCATGTTTTTCTTCCAATTCTTTTTTCAACTCTGCCGCTTCTTCCGGTCGGTTGGCATGAATCAGGCAGGCTTTATACGTTCCGCCTTCTTCTACCTTTTCCTCAAAAAGCGACACAATCTTCTTTATCGCTTTTTTCCGTGTACGGATTTTTTCAAATGGAACAATTTTCGTATCCACAAAATGAAGGACAGGCTTCACTTGTAAAAGGCTGCCGACAAAGGCTTGAGCTCCATTCAAGCGACCGCCTCTTTGAAGGTGACTGAGATCATCGACCATGAAGTAGGCACTCATCGATTTCTTCATTTCATTCAAACGGCTGATAATTTGATCCGGCGTTGCCCCATTGTTCGCTAATTCAGCAGCTTCAAGGGCATAAAACCCCTGCATGTGACAGCTGATTTCTGAATCAAAGACATGAACATCGATCTCTTCGACCATTTCGCCTGCGGTAACCATCGCCTGATACGTACCACTGATTCCGCTCGATAAGTGAATAGAGATGACCGAATCATAGTTTTGAGAGAGCTCCTCCAGCTTCTGAGTCATGATGCCGATCGAAGGCTGCGAAGTTTTCGGAAGTTCTCCTCCTTCTTTCACCATATCGTAGAAGTCATCCGCGTTGATATCTACTTCTTCCTGATAGGATTCATGACCAAAAATAACGTTCAAAGGAACCATATGTATGTGGTTGGCTTTACGTACATCTCTCGGAAGGTAAGCTGTGCTGTCTGTGATTACCGCTGTTTTCATCCGATCCAACTCCTTGTTTTCTTTATCGTTTTTCTATGAATATATGTAAAATAATTTCCGATATTCTCTCTATCTATTTTACATGAACCCCACCCACAATGCACCAACTAATACGAAAACAGTTGTCCGGATGTCTATAATTGGTACACCAAATAATCCCATCTCAACCCCAAATCAACTCCAAATACACACACCAAAAAGGGCTGTTTTTTCAGGTATACATTTCTGCACCTTAAAAAAACAGCCCTAATCTTTGAAATTATTTTATTTAGATGACTTCAACCCAGCCGTTTTTGATTGCTGTCACAACAGCTTGGGTACGGTCGTTAACGTTCATTTTCTGCAGGATGTTACTGACGTGGTTTTTCACGGTCTTCTCACTGATATAGAGAGCTTCTGCTACGCCACGGTTGCTGTTTCCGTCCGCCAACAGTTGCAGCACTTCACATTCACGACGTGTGAGCAGGTGCAATGGCTTGCGATATTCGATCGTACGATACGCACTGCCACCTTTGCTATCTGCCAGACGACGATATTCAGCTACTAAGTTGTGTGTGACTTTCGGGTGCAAGTATGAACCACCGGCACCGACAACTTTAATCGCATCAATCAAGGCATCTGAATCCATCTCTTTAAGAAGGTAACCCTGCGCTCCTGTCTTCAGCGCGTGTGTCACATAATTCTCATCATCGTGAATCGATAGAATAATCACTTTCATGTCTGGATAGCGTTTGGTGATTTCAGCTGTTGCCTCTACCCCATTCATGCTCGGCATGTTGATATCCATTAGGACAACATCAGGCATATGCTCTTCAATAAGGTTTACTGCTGTATCCCCATCATCACCTTCAGCTACAACTTCGAAGCTTGATTCAAAATCTAAAATTCTCTTTACGCCTTCACGAAACAATTTATGATCATCAATTAGGACTATTCTGGTCGTCATGGTCATTTCCTCCTGTTTCTCCTACATAGAATGGGTTTTTGTTCCCCTAACCTATTCTCTATATCTCTATCTTTGTTTTTTATCTATTTTTTAGAAATGTGAATCTACCCTAATCCTATTCCCTATTATAAACGATTCACGTCCATTTACATAGTTTTTCGTTGGAATATCAATTTATTGGCAAATGAATCGTGACAATTGTCCCTTCTCCTAAGCTTGAATCGATGTTGAGTTCGCCATCTAACATATCGACGCGCTCCCTCATTCCAACCAGACCGAAGGATTTTTCTTTTTTCTGCGTCGTGTCGAAGCCTTTTCCATCATCTTTAACGACGATCATGACCGCGTTCGACTTCAGTTCTACTTTCACTTTAATTTCCTTCGGCTCCGCATGTTTGACCGCATTTTGTACAGATTCCTGTACCAGACGGAATAGTGCCACTTCATATTTGGTGTCTAGTCGTCGCTCTTTTCCAAACGAAGCAAAAGACATGTGAATGCTTTCATTGTAGTCTTCGATGGTGGCTAAGTACTTCTTAAGCGTAGGAATAAGCCCGAGATCGTCAAGAGCCATCGGGCGCAGGTCGTAAATGATCCTTCTGACTTCATATAATGCAGAACGAACAAGCGCTCGCACGCTTTTCACTTCCTGCATGGCTTCTTCCACCCCACGCTCACGATAGGTGCGGTCAACGAGATCAGATCGAAGCATGACGTTTGCAAGCATTTGCGCTGGACCATCATGGATCTCCCTTGAAAGTCGACGTCGCTCTTCTTCTTGAGCCTCGATGATCTGTAAGCCGAACTCCTGCTTTTCCTTTGCGTCTTCCAAAGCATCACTGACATGTTTGAAATCCTCTGTGAGGTAGTTCAATACGATAGAAATCTTTCCACCAAGGGCTTCTGCACGACCAATGGTCTCTTCTAAATTCCTGAGTCGTCTTTCCAAGTCATCTCTGCGCTCACGCAGCTGTTTTTCCTTTTCCCGTTTCATGGATAACTCCATTTGAAGTTCATGCGTTTGTTCATAAACTTTACGGATCTCTTCTTCTGAATACGTCTGGAACTGTTTGCTGACTTCTGATAAGCGCACCCTTGAAAAACGGACTTTCTGTTCAAGCTTGTCCCCTTCATCAATAAGGGAGATGACCTGCTTTTTTGTGTCAGCTAGTTCACTGTTCAACTTTTCAAACTCATTGCGGGATTCTTCACCAATCTGGAAAATTTCATCCTTACTATTGGTGACCGTATCGACCATTTCACCGATGATATGGTCAAGGGCGATATCCCCAGTTTTTTGTACACTCATCATTAGTCCCTCCATCAATATTCACATACTCATTCGTAAGTCCCATGTCCATTTATGGGGGTGATTTTCAGTAAAACTGTAAAATAATGAACAGCAATCCAACCGTTTGCCGTTTTTTTTACCCATCGATATAATAAAACCTTAGGAGGTTTTGAGGATCATGTTAGAAAGCTATTATACCGTAAAACCAGAAGGTTCAGAAGAAGTGACGATCCAGAAGTCCCGCTTCATCGGCTATGTCAAACGTTGTGAAACCGAAGAGGAAGCCCAGGACTTTATCGCACAAATCAAAAAGAAGCACCATGATGCTACCCACAACTGCTCCGCCTACATGATTGGGGAGAATGACCTTATACAAAAAGCGAACGATGATGGAGAACCGAGCGGCACAGCTGGCGTTCCGATGCTCGAAGTTTTGAAAAAAAGAGGACTGAAGGATACGGCGGTCGTTGTGACCCGGTACTTCGGCGGGATCAAGCTGGGTGCTGGCGGACTGATTCGTGCTTATGGATCTACAACATCAGCAGCTATTGATACAACCGGTGTGGTCAAGCGCCAATTGATGCAGGAGATGAAAGTGAAGATTGAATACCACCTGTTAGGAAAAGTAGAAAACGCCGTAAGGAATTCAACCTACACATTGGAGACGATTAATTACTTGGAGAATGTGGAATTAATAGTATATGTAGAAAGCGGTCTTGAAGAAGAATTCGAACATTGGATGATTGACTTGACTAGCGGTCAAGCTACGATTGAAAAAGGAGACGCTTCCTACGTGGAATTTGATGTCACACCTGAGTAAAGGAGCTCACATCAACATGAAACCCAGCAAGCTTGCCATTTTCATGTGGTCCATCGCTTTCATTGTTTTAATCGGTGTTGGAGCAGCCACAGGCTATGCCGTCTACCTTACCGATCAGGTGAAAGAAACCGCTTCGGAATCCCACCAGGAACTTGACCGGGGAGACAAATCGGAAAAGCGGGTGGAGGTTGTGAATCCAGCCAAAGATCACACGTCCGTTCTTTTTGTAGGAATTGATGACAGTGAAGCAAGGTCTGAAAATGCCTCCCGTTCGGATGCGCTCGTTCTAGCGACTTTTAACGATGACGATAAATCCATCAAAATGCTGAACATCCCCCGCGATTCATTGACGTACATCCCGGAAGTAGGGTACGAGGATAAAATCGCTCATGCTCACGCTTTCGGAGGAATTGATGCTACGGTTCAAACAGTGGAGCGTATGCTTGATGTGCCTGTCGATTACTATGTACGTATGAACTTCCAGTCTTTTGTAGAAATTGTTGACTCTATTGGCGGAATTACCTATGATGTCCCTTTTCCAATTACGGAACAAAACAGCTCTGACCTTGCAGGTGCCATAGAGCTAGAAGAAGGACAACAAACGTTGAACGGAGAAGAGGCTCTAGCATTAGCCAGAACTCGTAAATACGATAGTGACTTGGCGCGCGGAGAGAGGCAGATGGAAATCATTCAGCAAATCTTCCGTGAAACAGCTTCGACCCGTGGCTTAAATAACTTCGATGACATACTGACCTCCGTGAGTGAAAACATGAGTACAAATTTAACATTCGAAGAAATCATTACCTTTAAGGATTACTTCCTCCAAAAAGAAGGGTTCACTTTTGAAAAAATGCAGTTGGATGGAGAAGGTGGCTTTACAGATAAAGGTTGGTATTATCAATTGGCAAAAGAGGATGTTGAAACCACGAGTGAGGAGTTAAAGAATCACCTTGGATTAAGAAACCCTCTTGCATCTGAAGATCCATCCTCAACCACCAGCGACGAACCGGATGATATGGAAGAATCCATGTAAAAAACGGCCTCCTACAAGGAAGCCGTTTTTCTTATTTTTCTTTTGGACCTTTGATCATATTCAAAATCGGTTTATAGTCTTTGCCAATTAAGCCTGTCATTTCTACAATCATCTCAATCATTACCACCAACATGGCAAGGACAATGACCGCACCATACATCGTGGCTTGTGAGAAAATAACAGCGGCTAGGCTGAATAGGGCACTAACTGCATAAATCATCAGAACAGATTCCGGATGACTGTAACCTAAATTCAATAAGCAGTGATGCAAGTGTGATTTATCAGGCGCAGATAAAGGCTTTCGGTGAATGACTCGTCTCACAATCGCAAACAAGGTATCAGAAATAGGTACACCTAATATAATGACCGGGATGATAAAGGAGAACAATGTGACGTTCTTGAAGCCCAGAAGTGCAAGCACACTAATCATGAACCCTAGAAATAACGCACCTGTATCCCCCATAAAAATCTTCGCCGGGTAAAAGTTGTAAACAAGGAATCCAACTGTACTTCCAAGCATCATTAAACCAGCAAAGACGACAAATACATTTCCCATGGTAATGGCCATTCCTGAGATCGTCAGCAGCGCAATGGCTGACACTCCAGCAGCTAACCCATCAAGTCCATCAATTAAATTAATGGCATTGGTTATCCCAACGATCCACAAAATCGTAATCGGAATGCTCAAATACCCAAATTCGATTTGACCGCCAAAAGGCAGGTTGATGAAATCAATTTGAACGCCACCCAAAACAACAACCAAGGTAGCCAATAACTGTCCGCCTAGTTTCACTTTGGCAGATAGCTCTTTAAGGTCATCAAGAACACCAGTAATAATAATGATCGTTGCTCCTATAAATACCGGCCACGTATAATCGCTCTCTGGAAAGAAAAATAAAATTCCTAAAGCAAAGCTGAGATAAATCGCCAGGCCACCTAACCGTGGCATCACATTTTTATGAACTTTACGGTGGTTCGGTTGATCGGTGGCACCAATTTTCACTGCTATTTTCTTGACCAGGGGTGTGATTAGAATTGAAGCGATCAAGCAAAATAGCAAGGCCTTGTACTCCATAAAGATCCTCCTCAGGTTTATTATGTCCTCTCCCAGAGGTCATAAGCTGATATATAATTTCCATATTTGTCTGTATAGTTACAACTGATTTGCTACATATTAACCGTGAAAAATTATATCACAAGAAACCGGTTTTAATTGTAACGATTTAATTACTTTTCTTTAGCCAAACCCCCACGTTTTGAAACATTTCTATGTAAAAAAAACGCTAAATTCCTCCAAAATCTAACCACCGATAAGACGAAAAAATTGACAAGAATCGTTCAAATCATGCAAAATTCATCAAGCACTTTCAGCTTTTCTCATCATAACAGATTGGATTGGAATATTTTACACATATATGAAAATTTACAATCTTTTTTCAAAAGGGAGGTCATGGATATGAGAGAGAGACGAAAATTAGAGCGGTCATTGAAGCCCCATTGGGTGTGGGCCATCGCATTTGGGTCAGCGATTGGCTGGGGAGCTTTTGTACTGCCGACAGACTGGATCAGTCAGGCAGGACCATTGGGTGTTGTGACCGGACTTCTACTTGGGGCCGTACTCATGATGGTTATTGGAGTCAGTTATGGTTTTCTCATTGAAAAATTCCCGGTCACCGGCGGGGAATTCGCTTATGCTTACATTGGATTCGGAAGACAGTTCGCCTTTGTGGCTGGATGGTTTTTGACACTTGGCTACATCTGCATCGTCGCTTTGAATGCATCGGCATTGGCATTACTTACGAAATTTTTATTCCCTGACTTAGTCCGGACAGGAAATCTCTATACGATAGCTGGCTATGAAGTGTCCATCATTCAAATCGCGATTGCAAGCCTTGCTCTGATTGCTTTCGCCATTTTGAACATTCGCGGAGCTAGTTTTTCAGGACAGACCCAATTCGTCTTCAGTTTAATATTAATCGCAGGCATTGTGCTATTAGCGATCGGAGCCATCATCGCAGAGGGGCCGCAAATAGCAAACATTAGACCTGCTTTCCATCCGGAACAATCGACACTCGCTTCCATACTGACGATCTTAGCGATTGCTCCTTTTGCTTATGTCGGTTTCGATAACATTCCTCAGGCAGCTGAGGAGTTTAAATTCGAAGCGAAAAAAGCATTCGGACTGATTATATGGTCTCTGCTAGCGGCAGGACTCGCTTATAGTGCGATGATCCTTATTACAGCAAGCACAATGCCGTGGCAGGAGCTGCTTTTAAACATATCGGAAAACCAGTCTGTATGGGGAACAGGAGACGCCATTGAGAGTTACCTCGGAAGAGCAGGCGTGTGGATCATTGCTGTAGCCGTTTGTATGGGGATTTTTACAGGGCTGAATGGATTTTACATATCCGCTAGCCGACTGACGTTTGCGATGGGAAGAGCAAGGATTTTACCAGACGTGTTCAGAAGATTACACCCGAAATACAATACCCCCTACGTTGGAATCCTTTTCACAATGTTGATTTGCCTGATTGCTCCGTGGTTCGGAAGAGAAGCATTGTTATGGGTGGTAGACATGTCTTCCACAGGTGTAGCCATCGCCTATTTCTTTTGTACGGCAACAGCTTACAAGTTTTTCTCTTGGAAAGAAACAGGACCGGATTCATCACGTACGGCTTCCCCTTGGAAGAAGTTGTTTTCTCTGGTCGGGATGATTAGTGCTTTAGGGTTCTTGGCATTACTTTTACTTCCATTATCCCCGGCATCTCTCGGAAAAGAGTCTTATATCGCTCTATTGATCTGGGTCGCGTTGGGAATTGTTTTCTACGCTTTCAACGCCAGACGTTACAACAGTATTGAACGAAAAGAAATGAACTACCTGATTCTAGAAAAAGAAGAGATATAAAAATTCCCCGCTATCTCTATAGCGGGGAATTTGCTTTAATGACTTTTATTTTTCAAATGATCTTTTACCCACGCAGGTGGACCTTGCTTCGACTTCTTCAAATGAATCTGTGCAAGGACCGGATCATGGTCACTCGCACGACCATCCGCTTCAGAAAAGTCGGCGTTGATATTTACGGTCTCCACTTTTGTGCGTTTAGCCAGGTGATTACTGACAAGGATATGATCGAGCACTTGAGAGTTTCCTTGATAAATGTACGTGTATCGTTCTTCTTCAGGAAGCTCCTCCATCATATTTGTGAGATCGTCCCCTTTGAGGGTCTCAACAGGTGCGGAAAATTCAAAGTCGTTCAAGTCACCTAGGACTACGACGTTTGAATGATCCATACGCTTTTCTACTTTTTCAACAAAATCATTAATCACTTCCGATTGTTTCAAGCGCTGCACTTCACTTCCAAGCACAACCGGTTGATTGGCACCAAACAATCCATCATCACCGCCTTTTGAATTGAAGTGATTGGCAACGACGACCACTTTTTCGCCATTGAACTCGAATTCAGCAGCCAGTGATTTTCTGGAATCGTCAAAGGCTTCATTCGTAGGGTCAATACGTCCAGGGTTCAACGTCAATCCATCTTCATTAACATCTACAGCCGTTGTAGCATCTCCACTCGGCTTGTCTGTCAACGTGACACGATCAGGATTATAAATGAAACCGACGCGGATGTTTCCTCCTGGCTGACCGCCATCCGTTTTATCAAGTGGTGCAATGTCTGTGAATTCATATTCCGGACCACCGGCTTCAACAATCGCCTCGATCAATGTTTGATAACTTTCGTTCGCTTCCACCGTTCCATCATCTGTTGGACCCGTATTATCTTGAACTTCTACAAGCCCGACTACGTCTGGTGTGTTCAAGTTTTCAACCATGGACTCGGCAATGCGTTGGACTTTTTCAGGGTCTGTGCCTGCATGGAAGTTTTCCATGTTATACGTAGCCACAGTCATTTTAGGCTTTAATCCTTTAAGCTCTGCCGACTGCCTCTCTGTTCCGCCATCTTGAAGTTCAGGAAGCTCACCCGCGACACGAATTTTGTAATTGCTGTAGTCGTAACTTACAACACCCGTAATCGACTGTTCGAAGTAATCCCCTGTTTTGGCCTGAACATCGAAGCCATCTACGTCAATAAGCACTCGCTCAGGGTTGTAGTCTTCCGGTGAGATCAACAACCCACCAGCTCTTGTGAAATCCTGATCTTCATTCGTTTCTACATATACAGGGAGCTCATCATATTTAACTGGCCCAGTGACCTTTGGTTCTGGAAGCTCAATAAGCATCCCTTCAAGACTTTCATAAAAATCAAGACCGTCCTGAGCGGGATCGAAGGATTCCATTCCATCATCTTCAATCACTTTTGTCGGTTGTTCCCGGTCAACACCAATGACAATCGGATCAGGTAATGCCTGCCCAGAGGAAGTAACCGTAACCTCATTTGCGGTAATTTGTGTCGTTAATAGATCGGCTGCGTCAGAGTACCCATCTTCACGCCATTCGGTTACTTTTCCGTTCACAGATACGACATCACCAATCTCTACTCCAGAGGAACGTTTATACACATAGATTCCTTCTGATGTGGCGATATCATCATCCGGATTCAAAGACTGCATATAGAAGCCGTTGTTTCCATCGAGCTTTGTTACAACTCCTTCAACACCTTCAACCGATTGTCCTTCATAAGGAGATTTGTGAGCGGCTCCCTGAAGATCATGGATCTCAACATCGTCCAATGCTTTCAAAGCCTCGTATTCAAAAACAGCCACTTCACTCGTTTCGCCGTTCGCACGCACAACAACTGCTTGAACGACCGTATCTTCCGTAATCACAATTGGAGATTCATATTCTGTACTTTCTGCCGTCGGCTCTGAACCATCTAACGTATAGTGAATAGTAGCTTCCGGTTCTGCCGTATTCAACGTAACTTCTGTTCCCTGCACGACCGATCCACCAGCAGGACTTGCGGTTACAGCGAATACTTTTTCAATCAAATCAGATGGTGAACGAGGAACCAGTTTATACTCACTGTAGTTGTAATCGACCACACCTTTTACTTGTTCAAACGTATCCCCTACGCTTAATAGGTCTTCGTTTTGAGGTTGAACTACAAAAGTTCCTTGTTCATCTTGAACAGTAAAATCACCATATTCATTTTTATCGATGACTTCTACATTGTTTACCTGGACAAACTCTCCTTCGATCTCTTCTCCATTCGAATCTGAGAAGGCAGAAGCATAGACTTCTTGTGCATCAGGAACACCTGCTGAACTTTCTACCACTTCTACATTCGCGGAAGAAGCTAGTAGTTGAGCCATTCCAAAGTACTCGCTATTTTCGCCTTGAGCTTCTACACGGTCACCCACCTGGATATTGAGACCAGGGGCACGGACGATGATGCCAGCGGTTTCATCTTGTATGTAAAGGTTCGTCTGTCCGCCTGCTTCAAAAGCTGCTGTTGCGATTCCTTCCACGCGTACAGTTGCTCCATCCTCCATAGCACGGGCTTCTGCAATCGTTTGTAATTCGACTTCCTCTTCCTCAGTTACTTCGTAGCTTCCAAGATAATCGAATGTATCTTTAGCGTACGTATCCCACTCTTCACTGACCTGAAACGCATCGGTAGGATCTTGATCGCCAGTCAAAACTTCAGGCTGTCTCACGAGTGTAACATCATTACCAAATTCATCACGTTTACCAACCTGTCCAATGCTATCCGTGACGCCGCTCTCATTTTTTAAAACTAAAACATCGTCCCCATTAAAATTTGCCACATTACTAGTCAGATCCGTGACAGACTGAATGCTCTCTCCAGCTTGACTATTAGACACAACAAATACTTCTCCAGATGCCAGTGTTCCAGTTAGAGTTTCCGCTTGAGATGGTTCTACACTACCATTGGAATATAGCTCTAAAGTGTACCCAGATAAGTCAACATCTTCACCTGTACCATTGTAAATCTCCAATGCTTTGTTAAAACTCGATCCTTCTACATATTCAGAAATAATCAGGTCGTCCATTCCTTCAGCCTTTGCTGAAGAAGTAGGTATAACAGCATAGCTGAAAACTAATGATACGATTAACAACAGATGAAATATTTTTTTCACAATGCATCCCCTTTGTCTTTAATATAAGTCAGCTCTAGTATATAAAATTCAGAATAGATTTTATATTTATTTTCCGTAAAAAAATGTAAATGTTCCCAATGGCACGTGAAAAAACGACTATTTATAACAGCTCTTTTACAAATTATCCGACAAAAGATGCGTATCTATCGGATGTTTCCAACTGTGGTAAAATAGATAAGCGAGAGGTTAGAAATTGAGGTGTTCTATTTTGACAAAAAGAATCATACGAGTGCGCAGACGTAAAAAGAAGAAAAAAATACGTTTGATTGCCGCTCTATTGTTTTTAATAACCTTAATGGCTGGTGGAGGCTTTTACTATGTAACACAAGTGTACACTGCTGCCTATGAAGGTCTGGACCGAGGAGATAAATCAGATCTGCGGGAAGAAGCGGTCGATGCCCAGGAAGATCCAATTTCCATCCTTCTGATGGGCGTAGAGGATTATTCCACAGCCGGACAAGCCGGACGCGCAGATACCCAAATTGTATTAACACTTGATCCCGACACTAATAAAATGACGATGACAAGTATCCCTAGAGACACACTCGTTGATATACCCGCTTCAAAAGTACGCCAAAAATATGCAGGTTCTCACAAAATCAATGCGGCTTACACGTTAGGTGAAGTGACAGGATACGGCGCAGAAAAATTGACTGTAGAAACCGTTGAAGATTTGTTAGAGATCCCTATTGATAAATATGCTACCGTCAACTTTGAGGGTTTTATTGAAATCGTCGACCTCCTCGGTGGAGTGACGGTTGATGTCAAAGAAGGTTTCTGGGAACGAAGCAGCATAAATTACTATAAAAAGATTGAATTTGAAGAAGGTCCAATGAAAATGGATGGGGAAGAAGCACTCGCTTTTGTAAGGATGAGAAAGCGTGATGTAGCAGTATCCTATACGAGAGATGAAAGGCAAAGACAGTTTATCAAGGCCGGTATTAATGAAGCATTGTCTCCAGGAACGCTATTCAAAGTAGGCGAAATGAAAGATGTCATAGGCAAGAACGTGAGCACAAACCTAACGCCTGGAGAGATGCTCAGTTTAAGAAAAGCCTTCTCTTCCGATCGCACATCTGTGGATACTTCGGAAATAGACGGAGAAAACAAACGTCTCAATGACGGGTTATTTTATTTCGTGCCCGATGAAGAGAGTCTTGAAGAAACGAAACGCGAGTTAAAGAAATCATTAGATCTACCCGTACCTGAAGACAAAACCTACGATGACTCTATAAATTAAGTCAAAAAAAGGACTTCCATTAGTAGTGGAAGTCCTTTTTTTATGCCATTGGTTTAAAAATGAGGATGCCATTCATTCTGCAGAATCGAAACGGCCCTTCATACTTTTCTATAGATGCACTATCTGCGTTCATAATGGCAATATTATGTACCCTTTCCTTCTGGTTCAGTACATTTCTAAACGTATCTTCTGTCAACCGTCTCAAAGGTTCAATCACAATCGTTCGATCAATTCGGACACTATAACGGGCACTTAATGTCAATTCTTGTTGCTCTAATAACAGTTTGGTTAATTGCGGCAAAAGACTACACCCTCTCATCAATCGTACGCAATTTCTTTACCTTCTACTAATATATCTATAAATGCGTTTGTCCGAAACAGCATATGTGACTAGTAATTATTAATTACAAAGGAATATTTAACCAAAAATAATACCCTTTCCATTTATAGGAAAGGGTATTTGTGCTATTCTTCTATAATACGATAATTGGTATGAGCCACAACCGTTCGGTCATATTCGAAATCGATTTCATCTAAGTTGTCCATAATCGTCAAATCTACGATAACGGATTGTTGACATTGACTCGGAATGACTTTGCCTTTGAAAATGATGTCGTTTCTCTCGAAAGTTACAATTTGCCCTGGAGTGGCAATGCGATCATCAGGTTGTATCATATCTCTCTACCCTTTCTCTTCCTCGTATTTTGAATAAACTTTACAATAAATTAACAAACAATTCAAACAAAACTTTTACAATATATGTTACTAAATTCGACAAGATTATACAAGTAAAACAATAGTAAGTTTAATAATTTTGTCTGGAGATATATACAAGATGATGAATTCATCCAAAAATTGGGGGTTTTTTATGGCATCTCATATTAAGAAAACAAAAAAGATTATTCTTCTATCCTTCCTATTATTTATTTTATTCCTATCCGCAGCGGTGATGACACCTCTTCTCCTAGGTCCAGAGTTTTTGATGGCTGAAGATTCTATGGAATCCTCTAAAGAATATGATGCAATCATTGTGTTGAGTGGAAGTGAGCAACGTCTCGATCATGGTGCTGAGCTTTTCGATGAAGGATCGGCAAGTCATATGATTTTGACGAATTCTACGGAAAGTGGGACAACTCCTGAGGAAGCCTTAGAAAAAGGCATTCCTCAAAATGCTATATTCGAAGAACCTTCTGCCACCAGTACATATGAAAATGCGACACTCTCGAAAGATATTATGGAGGAAGAGGGTTTTGAATCCGCTCTTGTGGTCACTAGTGATTACCACTCCCGGCGTACAAAGATGACATTTGATGATATTTACGACAACCAGATAGAGCTGGACTACTCCTTTGCCTCTTCTTTCTTCAATCCTTCTGATGGAATGACGGAACACGAAAAAAGGATGACGTTCGGCGAGTATGTGAAAATAGGGGTCTATTGGTTCCGTTTACTCTTAGAGTAAACGGAACTTTTCTTTCTTTTCAGACATTTAATTATATTGCCCTATGGACAATGAATGTCGACTCCTTTATCATGAAAGCGATTTCACTTATAATTTTGAAAGGATGGGATTCGTTTGATAGAAAAACGTTGGATTTGGCTGATCGGTATTGCTCTTTTATTTTTGTCATTTGCGCAACCGTTTGCATCAGCCTATGCAGATGCCAAAACGTACAATGATGTTGTTTTGCGTGGGAACGCTCAAACCTTAGATTGGAGTTCGAATGACAACCCACTAAATTACAATGAAGAAGAAAGAGTATGGCTCAGTGGTCCCATTCCATTGGAAGGTGGAAAAGTGACAGAGTTCAAGTTTGTTTATGATGGAAATTGGATGCCTGGATCAAACTTGACATACACAGCTCCACAAGATGCGGAGTACATTTTCGCTTTTCACCCGGAAAACGAACGCAAAGTCGACATCCGCCTCGCTGATACTTACGAAGCAAGTGTAGAGCTTGAGCTCACCGTCCCTGAGGGAACGCCGGAGTGGGTGACTCCTACAGTCGCTTCAAGCAAAAATGACTTCCATTACACAGCCGCACCTATGACGAAAACCTCTGAACATACGTACACAACTAAAATCGTAGGACAAGCGGGCGAAGAAGTTTCTTATTTTTATAGTCTTGCCGGGGAATCTTATAAGGAAGAACGCTCCGAACCTCGTACAGTGACTTTATCCACATCTGGTGACACCAAAGAAGATACGGTCACCCAGTGGAAAAAAGTCCCTGTCGCCCAATCGGTGACTCATGATTATTACCATACCCCATACGTACCTGATCACCGTGATGATGTAACCGTGAAAGTCGAAGTCCAGCATTTTGGCCCGATCGACAAAGGGGCCATCTATTACACAACGGACGGCTCAACTCCAGATGGAAAACGCGGAGAAGCGATCAATGGACAAACCGTTCCTTTGAAAGTGACCGAAACATCTGAGAATGCCGATGGATTGAAAACATCGATCATGGAAGGGATTATCCCCTCCCAGAAAAAAGAAACACGCGTAAAATATAAACTCGATGTCTGGAATTCTAACAGTGACGGCTCTCAATTTGCTGATAACAATGTGTTGAGTTCTGAAGAAGCCACCGAATTCGCCTATTATGTAGACAACTATGAATCTCCGGAATGGGCGAAAGAAGCGGTCATTTATCAGGTGTTCGTCGACCGTTTCCGTGACGGAAGTACAAAGAACAATACATCTGTTGATCCTGACCAGCCTTACGATGAGCAGTTAAAAGGCTGGATGGGTGGAGACCTTCAAGGTGTCCTTGAGAAAATGGATTATATCGAGAAACTTGGGGTGAATACACTTTGGATTTCACCAATTTACGAGGGGCCGTATTCCCACGGGTATCACCCAACAGACTTCATGAACATCGATCCTCGTTTTGGGAGCAATCAACTCATGAAAGAGCTTGTTGATGAAGCACACAAACGGGATATGAAAGTCGTTTATGATCTCGTGCCTAACCACACATCCGATCAACACGACTTTTTCCAGAATGCTTTAGAAAAAGGTCCTGACAGTCCTTACTATGATTGGTACACATTTACGAATCACCCGGATGAATACGATACTTTTTATGGCATTCAAGAGCTTCCTGAGTTGAACAACGACAACCCAGAAACGCGCGAATATATGCTTGATGAAGTCGTCCCGTTCTGGATGAATGAAATCGGTGTCGACGGGTTCCGTTTGGATTATGCCAAAGGCCCAAGCCAAAGCTTCTGGGTCGATTTCCGTCATAAAGTAAAATCACTCGATGACGATGCTTTCATCTTCGGAGAAGTTTGGGACAACCTCGATACCATCTCTTCCTACAAAGGGAAATTAGATGGGGCGATCGATTTTGAAACGCATTCAGCAATTACGAATGCCTTCATTCAGGATGGTTCAGTAAACGCACTAGCGTCGTCTCTCGAGGAAACCTTCGGAACTTATGGCGATGAATTCGTTGCGGCAACCTTTTTAGATAGTCACGACATGCCGCGCTTTTTGTTCGAAGCTGATGGAAACGAAGAGACGTTGAAGAACGCTGCTGCGCTTCAGTTTACGTTACCTGGCGCACCAATCATCTACTATGGAGATGAGGTTGGCTTGTCCCAGAGTGGTGACCATAATGAGGTGGACGAGTGGAAAGACCGCTATTACCGTGAGATGATGATTTGGGAGGAAGAAAAGCAGAACAAGGAGATTCTCTCCCATTACAAAACGTTGATTGATGCAAGAAATGACCAGCCTGCCTTGACACATGGAGATTTCAATATCATCTACTCTGATGATGACGTCCTTGTCTTTGAACGTACGGTGCCACAGGACAAAGTACTTGTCGTCATGAATCTGGGTGAAGAGGACCGTAATCTGGATATCATCGACCTCTACAACCAGCAGACACCGAACAAAGTACAGCTCACTTCACTTCTTGACAAGGAAAAGCTGAAGAGTCATAAAGGCACGCTTGAAATGACGAGCGTAGCTGGTTCTGTTGCGATTTATGATGTCAAAGGGAAATTGCGCTATGAGGCTCCTTCAGAAGAAAAGAAATACAACAAAGTCGTGTTGCGTGGATCTGCACCGTTCGACTGGTCCAGTGATGCCAACATGCTGACCTTCGATGAAAAAGATAACCTTTGGAAAAGCGAGCCGGTCGAATTGACCGTAGGAGAAACGGTGGAATATAAATTTGTCCGTGACGGCGAGTGGCTGGAAGGCGATAACCTCCGCTTCACACCCGAAACAGATGGCGAGTACATCTTTATCTTCGATCCGCAAAACGAATACCAAGTGACGGTGGAACGAATGCAAGCTTTGGATGAAGCCTCCTGACAGAAAAAGCTTCCTACTTTTATGAGTAGGAAGCTTTTGTTATTTATGATAATCCCATAAGATCTTCCATTCCCCTTTTTCCTCTGCCACATAAACATCCTGGTGCAACCGGAAAAGACCGTATTTCCCTTTGTACGTTTGAATCACAGTCGTTTGATAAACGGGCGATAGAGGTTTAGACCCTTTTTCCATCGTCCATTGATCAAGTTTCTTTAAATCTCCCAT
This sequence comes from Halobacillus litoralis, assembly GCF_009856415.1. Taxonomy (GTDB): domain Bacteria; phylum Bacillota; class Bacilli; order Bacillales; family Halobacillaceae; genus Halobacillus; species Halobacillus litoralis_C. The sequence continues at coordinate 236,811 of NZ_WMEZ01000002.1, forward strand.
CACAAACTCAAAACTTTCTACACCGAAGTGATTCATGAACACATGCGCACGATCTTGTATGTAAGCCCCTTTTCCAAATTTACCTTTCATTTGGGAGTGGAAAAGCTCCCACGAATCGGAAAACTTCCCTTGTTGTTCATGCAAATAAAATTGCTCGATGGCACTTTCTGCACGCTGGCCGGGCCGAGTCATGAAAAAAATCGTGAGGACGATCGCAAGGATAACAATCAAGCCTAAAACAAAGATGAAAATCATTGGTGAACGGCTCCGCTTCATGTGATTCCCTCCCCTACTTACCTTATGCAGGGGAGAAGAAAAAAAGAAAAGCCTGACTCTCATTTGAGTCAGGCTTTAAACATCAATAAGGATCTGCATCGTGTCCTTTTTCTTGTGCTTCTTCTACGGCATCCGCAGCTCCTGCACTTCCGATCGGAGAGCCTCCCTGTTTCGGCAGCTTTCCTTTTGTCGGAGTGATTTCACTGGCTATTTCTTCGTTCATGTTTCCTGTGTTCATGCCGAGCCCTTCCACTACCCGTTTTCCATAATCCTCATCACATTGGGAGAAAAGAGAAATCATTTTCTTCTGAATGTGAGGCTGGCATGGTTTCAGGGAAGTCACGAGATTCATGATCAAATCATCCCGCTCCCAGTCTTTTAAAAGTCGGTAGCGTTCGCCGGCTTGCTTGAAGTTATTTTCGCGATCGATCGGCTCTTTCTTCAATTTCCCTTCCGCATATGGCTGATGCGGTTTTGATTTCGGTGTTGCTTCTTCCAAACCATTTAGAGTGGAAGGTTCATAGTTCACATGGGGATTGGCATCCTTGGGCCGATCTGTGAAGTAGGACATGTTTCCACCTTCATAGTTGGTCGCAACATGCTTCTTCGGTGCGTTTACCGGCAGCTGTTGATAGTTTGCCCCCACACGGTAGCGCTGTGTATCAGAATAAGAGAACGTACGCCCTTGAAGCATTTTATCATCGGAAAAGTCGAGACCGTCCACAAGTACCCCTGTACCGAAGGCTGCCTGCTCGATTTCATTGAAGTGGTTGTCCGGATTTTTATTGAGCACCATTTTTCCTACCTTTAAAAATGGAAACTGATCCTCCGGCCAGAGTTTTGTATCGTCGAGAGGATCAAAATCGAGTTCTGGATGTTCATGATCCTCCATGATTTGAACACAAAGCTCCCACTCTGGATAGTCGCCACTCTCAATCGCTTCGTACAAATCTTGTGTGGCATGATTGAAGTTTTCGCCCTGGATTTCGTTCGCCTCTTCTTGGGTCAGATTTTTGATCCCATGCTTCAAAGGCTCCCAGTGGTATTTGACGAGGACCGCTTTTCCTTCCTCATTCACCCAGCGATACGTGTTCACACCTGACCCTTGCATTTGACGGTAGTTCGCCGGAATTCCCCACGGCGAGAAAAGGAATGTCACCATATGCATCGCTTCAGGCGTCTGGCTGATGAAATCAAATATCCGCTCACTGTCCTGGATGTTCGTGACAGGGTCCGGCTTGAAAGCGTGGATCAGGTCCGGGAACTTCATCGCATCACGAATGAAGAAAACCTTCAAGTTGTTACCAACCAAGTCCCAGTTCCCGTCTTCGGTATAAAACTTCACCGCAAAGCCCCGCGGGTCACGCAACGTTTCCGGAGAACCAGCCGAATGCGTCACTGTCGAAAAACGAACGAGGACAGGGGTTTGCTTTCCAACACCAGAAAAGACTTTCGCCCGTGTATATTTCTCCACAGGTTCATCCCCTACTTTTCCATACGTCTCAAAGTACCCATGCGCTCCGGTACCACGTGCGTGCACGACTCGTTCAGGTACACGCTCACGATCGAAGTGGGAGATCTTTTCTATAAAATCATAGTTCTCAAGCGTCGCCGGACCACGATTGCCGACCGTTCGCAGATTTTGATTGGTTCGGACAGGATGTCCCTGTCTCGTCGTTAACGTCTTTTCATTCTCCTCTTCAGAAAAGCGCTGATCTTCCGCCCCTCCTGGTCCTTGTTCATGTTTATCCATACTCTTCCCTCCTCAGTTGTATAGGAAGAGTTTTTGCTGAGTTTAGGTTTTTTATTCCAATAGAGGAAGTGAATTTGAGGGTGGAAGGATATTAGCAGCTTTCGTGGATATATTAGCGACTTTTGGGGTTTTATTAGCAACTTTCGAGATTTATTAGCGACTTTTAGGAATATATTAGCAGGTTTTGGTGTTTTATTAGCGACTCTTAGAATTGATCAGTGACTTCAGAACTTTTAACAGTGATTTTTAGTACAACTTCCCACAAAAGAAAAGCTTAGAGCAAAGTGCTCTAAGCTTTTATGATTAACCTTCGATATAATCCTTCAGCTGAGTGATTCGCTTACTCATGCTGCTCGGACTAACATCATATTTCGTCGCTACGGCTTTTTTCGTCACCTTCTCAGGTTCTGTGCGGAACTCTTGTGATGTACGATAAATGTGTTCAAGTGCAGCAGAAACCACTTCCGGTTTACGGAACGTCGGATCTTCTTCCTGTTTATAAGAGAGCCAAGCTTCACGCAACCTCTCGAAAGTTGGTTCTGTTTTCAGCTCATCATCAACAAGATCGAGCACGTCATCTTCCCCTGTAGCTGGAGACTCTTTTTCTTGCACCTCTTGGTCTTCCAAGGATTCTTCAGAAGCATTCATATACATCCAGCTTCTCAACTGCTCAATAAGTGTTGTCTGCATGTAGGCATGAATAGATTCATAACCAGATTGCTGGGATTTCTCCTCTACCATTTGCTTGAAAGTTTGGTAGGATTCCTCATAGTTTGGAATTGCAAGCGGTACGAAGTTGAAAATCGGTCCCCACTTCAGTACAACCCCAATCACATATGGCATGTGCTGATAATTTTCTTCCTTCAATGGAATGCCATCACGCTTCACTTCATACGTTAGACCACTCCACACATCTTCAACTATGACGGTCTGTTCGGACTGAACCTCCTGGATATGGAAAACACTTGCAAGTGGTGATTTCCACGCTTCCATAGACGCTAAAGTGGCTGGACGGACGATTTTATCCTGTTTCTTTTCAAAGAATTCGTCGTAAAGCGTCGTACCATCTTCTTGCTGCTCCATAAATACACCCTGAACCATACGGAAAGCGGCTTCCACTTCTTCCTCTTGCGTTACACGCTCTTCGTTAGGCGTAATATTCGGATAGTTACGGTTCACATAGGCCATGAAGTGGCTGTAATGGCCTTTCAACTCTTCATGAAGGCTTGTGGATCCCACGCCTTCGTCTGTCTTATTCATACAGCATTTCTTATATTTCTTCCCACTGCCACATGGACATGGGTCATTTCTTTTTACCTTACTCATTCATATCCCTCTCTTAACTCATAAACGTTCAACTCTACTAGAGTACCGAAGATTGAGCCAACATGCAAAAAATCAAGGAAAAAAGAAGGAGGAAATAATATACAGACCAGGTCATCCAATATTTGGATGACCTGGCCTTACAATAAATGGGTATTATAGTCGCACTTATACATCTCTTCTTAATGCGCTCAGCACATCTATTCTTGTCGCTTTTTTGGCTGGCTTGAGTCCAGAGAGCATCGCTACACCGATACTGAGTGCCACACAAATCAGCGCTAAGTAAGGAGGGATATAAGATAACTGAATGGCTTCTTCTAATGTCTGGTCGAACACTTGCTGAATGATTAAAGGCAGCAGCATGTTTATTCCTACACTCACAAGATAGGCGATGACTACACCAACAAAAGCCCCCATCAACCCAATATAGCCACTTTCCATTAAGAAGATGCTGCGAATCATTTTAGGGTGGCCACCAATGGCTTTCATGATGCCAATATCCTGCGTCCGTTCTGTTACTGCCATGGACATCGTATTGTAGATGCCAATCGACGCAATCAGTAAAGCGATCGTACCCACGATAACCAATCCTATTTTGATAACAGCAAATACAATGTTGACCTGGTCTAATTCCTCTGTCACAGAATAGATCTGATACCCTTCATCTTTCAAGTTCTGTGAGAGCTTTTCCACCTGTTCCATGTTTCCTGCAATCACTTGGACATCGCTGTACACCCTCTCTTGACCCTCGGACTGTAAGGTTTCAATCTCATTTTCTTTCATGTCGGGGTGAAGGGTAGCACCATAGGCTGTTCCTGTGAATGCTTCAATATCCGTCAACACAGATTCCGAAATGTAAACATCGTTACTAATTTGCCAATCTCGCGCAGGTTCCTCCATAACCCCAACTACTTCTACTGGGAAGGTTTTGGTCTCCCATTCGTCACCCTTGTACTGCTCAACTTCAATCTCGATCGTTTGATTTAATAATCCCTCATCCATCCGGTACTTTTCTTTTACAAGACCATTTTGATTAAAAATCTGATCCTCTGATTCTTCCTCACTCTTTTTATATAAAAGTTGATCCAGGTGGTACCCGATAAGAACTTCATTCTCTTCTTGCGGCATACGCCCCGTTGATAGATTCAACCCTGATTCTTTTTCTGATAGAAAATCTACAACACTAATCGTTGAACCGCCTGAATAGTCATCATAAAGAACATCCGTTTCTGTCCGCAACTGAATTTTGTGAGAGACAGCCTTTACGTTTTCCATCGATTCAAAGGTTTCGATGTCCTCCTTAGTAATTTCAGGACTTTCCCCTTCTTCCATCGACTGTTTTCCATAAACCGTGACTTCCGTGATCGCCCGGTCCTGCATAATGTCGTTAACGATAAACTTTTGGGCACCGAACCCAACAGATGCAAGGACGATGAGAAATGCACAACCGATGGCTGTAGCAAGAATTGTCATAAATACGCGTGATTTATTTTTCTTCATGCTCTGTCTGATAAATTGGAATCGGTCTTTCCATTTCATCGAAACGCCACCTCTCTATCCGCCGCCAAACGCCCATCCTCAAGACGGATGGTCCGCTCAGCTATACGTGCCACTTCTTCATCATGAGTAATGATGACAAAAGTAATATTCTCTTCTTTGTTCAACTTTTGAATAAAATCCAGCAACTCCTTCTCTGTTTCCTGATCCAAACTCCCCGTAGGTTCATCCGCTAAAATGATCGGCGGTTGGACAATGAGGGCCCGAGCTACGGATACACGCTGCTGCTGTCCACCGGATAGTTCGGATGGATAGTGATCGCGAAATGCTTTAAGTCCGACTTTGTCGAGCATTTCATTAACTCTTTTCTCCCGCTCCTTTTCAGAAACACCTTTCATTACTAGTGGAAGTTCGATATTCTGGTAGGCGGTCATACTGGGAATCAGCTGAAAGCTTTGGAAAATGAACCCCAAATGATTCGCTCGAAACTCAGCCCAGGCAGATTCCTTATAGTCTGTCACTCTCTCATCAGCTATGAAAATATCACCTTCCGTCGGCTTAATATAACCGCTCATCAAGTTCAATAATGTTGATTTTCCGGAACCACTCCGTCCTACAATTGATACAATCTCACCCTCTTTCACCTCAAGATTGATATCTTTCAAAACAGAAACTTCCTGTCTATTATTCTTTTTTCCTACAAAAAACGAATGAGACAACTTCTCCACTTTAATCAATGGTCATTTCCCCCTTCATGTTAACCTTCTACATACAAGACGAAAGAAGCCCCAAAAACATTTCATCTTTTTTGATAGTCGGTAGAAAATTTAGGCTCTATTTCCCAATTTAGGTCCATCATTAATTGGATGAATAATGTGACTCTTAGTCACATGTAAAAAAATGTAAGACCTGGTCACCCAAAACTTAGATGACCAAGTCTTACATTTTTTTACATTAACTCACACCTTTTACGTTCCAACAAAACACCAAAAAAAACCACAGCTGGAAGGTTAGCCTTCGAGCTGTGGTTTGATTGCTTTTGTAGAGGAGCGATATTTGATATCGAAGGGAACTATGATCCGCTTCGATGGTTCCTCTTTATTTTTCACTTTTTCAATCAGACACTTGGCTGCCTGGCTGCCGAGTCCATGAATATGGATATCGACGGTCGTCAACGGAGGCCTTGTAATTTCTGATAAGTACACATTGTTGAAACTGACGATTGAGATATCGTCAGGTACGCGTTTCCCGAATTCCTCAAGCATATTCACAACACCGATACTCATGAGATCATCGGCGATCACAATGCCTGTTGGTGGTTTAGGAAGGGCGAATAATTCATGCACCGCCTGACGCCCACCGGACTTCAGGAATTCTGTATGAATCCTGTACTCATCCAAGTACGGCAATCCCGCCTCTTCAAGAGCCAATTCATACCCCCGCATACGATCGATGGTCACAATTCGGTCCTCGGAACCACCGATGAATGCAATACACTCATGGCCCATTCCGATCAGATGATTGGTAATTTCCTTGCCTGCGCGAATATTATCATTATCCACGTGTGTAATTTCATCCACACGTGCTGCTGGTTTCCCGACGATGACAAAAGGAAAATCCTGTTCCAGCAGAAATTCCATGATTGGATCATCCACCTGTGAATAAAGAAGGATGATGCCATCTGTCCGATTGCTGAATACCATGCGCTTGACGGCCTCAAGCATTTCTTCATCTGTTTCTCCTGTACATAAGAGCATCGAGTAATCAAGCTCATGAGCGACTGCACTGATTCCACGCAATACCTCTGGAAAGAACGGGTTTTGGAGCGCTTTGTCTGCACTGGAAGGCATGACGACACCGAGCGATTGCGTCGAACGGTTCGCCAGGTTCCTTGCATTGGCATTCGGATGATACCCCATCTCTTTCATGGCTTTTTTTACTCGCTTTTTCGTGGCTGGGCTGATTCTTGGATGGTCTGCAATGACACGGGACACGGTTGAAGGAGCTACTCCCGCCGCTTTGGCCACTTCTTTAATGGTTACCGCCATAACTTTCACCTTCTATTTACATACTATGTCCATTGTATCATGAGGACGCTTTCATCTTCTTTTTATTAAAAAAGGAGAACCGGAGGGCTGCTCCGCTTCTCCTTCCAACATATGTCTTCAAGGTTATCCCTTCGTGCCCCCTGCTGTCAATCCAGTTACAAAATATTTTTGCAAGGACAAGAACAGCAAAGAAATCGGTACGGCGATCAATACAGAACCGGCAGCAAACAATGTGAATTCATTTCCGAACTGATCGGCAATCATTTCATAAAGCCCAACCGCAAGCGTGAATTTATCTTCCGAACGCAGCAGGATACGAGCCAGGATAAAGTCTGTGAACGGAGTAATAAAAGTAAACAGACAAATGACCGCGATCATCGGCTTTGCAAGCGGCATAACGATCTGCCAGAAAATACGCATGTTCCCTGCACCGTCCATACGAGCGGATTCATCCAACTCTTTTGGAATGGTGTCCAAATACCCCTTCATCAAGTACGTATTCATCGGAATCGCTCCACCTGTGTAAACGAGAATCAACGCAAGGTGGGTGTCAAGCAATCCTGTCAAGTTTGCTAATGCATAGATGGCAATCAATGCAGCGAAGTTCGGAATCATTTGCAGGATCAAAAAGGTCATCAAACCATTTTTACGACCGACAAAACGGAACCTTGAGAAAGAGTAGGCGGTCATGCACACGAGCGCGACAGAAAGCAGCATCGTCAGAACACAAATTTTAATTGTATTCCAATACCAGATCAGATAGTCGCTTTGTGCTGGGTCGAACAATTCTTTATAGTGTTTCAATGTTGCATTCTCCGGAATGATCGAGGAACCTGACAAACTGTTCCCCGGGTTAAAGGAAGATCCGACAATCCATAGAATCGGGTATAGGATAATCGCGATCATAGCCAAAATTACAATGTACGAAAACGTCAGCTGTAACGCGCGTTGTTTATTTTTCATATCACATCATATCCTCTTCTTGGAATGATTTCGTTCTTCTGAACTGCCACAAAGCTACGGTAATGACGATCAAGGAAAGGATCATTGTAATCGCTGCCGCCTTTCCGTATTGGGCAGAGGTCATCGTCAAATTGTAGATCCAGGAAATCAAGATATCTGTTCCACCCGCATTCTGGTTAGGAACAGCCGGACCTCCTCCATTGAAGAGGAAGATGACATTGAAGTTGTTGAAATTGAACGTGTACTGGGTAATCATGATCGGTGCTGTCGCATACAGGACGAGCGGCAGAGTAATGCCTCTGAACTTCTGGAATATGGAAGCGCCGTCAACATCGGCCGCCTCATACAGTTCATTCGGAATCGACTGCAGCACCCCTGTAACCATGGCGAAAATGAACGGGAAGCCTAGCCACGTCTGGATCATGATCAAAGCAATTTTCGTATACGTTGGATTTGTAAGCCAAGGAATATCACCTAGTCCAAAGACAGCCAGAATATCGCGGTTGATTGTACCGAACGTTTCGTTGAACATCCCTGCAAACACAAGAATCGATACAAAGGCAGGCACCGCCCATGGCAGAATGAAAATCGTACGGATCGTCTTTTGGAAAATGATTCCCTTCTGGTTCATCAAAACGGCAAGGAAAATGCCGAGAGCAATTTGTAATGTCGTCGCTCCAAATGTCCAAATCACCGTCCAGGCCAATACACTGAAGAACGTATCACGCCAAATTGGAATATTGAAAATCTCGACAAAGTTTTGGAAACCGACCCAGTCAACGAGATTCGCAGGTGGTGAGTGATATAAGTCATAGTTTGTAAATGATAACAAAACAACGAATAAGATCGGAAAAATAACGACGAAAACAAGCAACAGGAATCCCGGCGTCATCATCAAGTAAGGGAAGCCCCCACCTACCAGGTTTTGATACTGTTGTCTAATAGAGTTTGGTGCTTCGTTAAGGTCTCTTTGTTTTCCCACTTTAAAAGCATCTCTTAAGTTAAACGCATAAACACCTAATCCCAAAATGGTGACGATCAAAGTCAATATTCCTTCTACGAGCAACACGATGGAATGATCGTAATTGGGATCGGTTCCAAGCGTAATCAGACCCCAAAATCCGAATTGCAGCAAGTCGGAAAAGGCTATAAAAAAAGAGGCCATTAAAATGAAAAAAGCAGAACCTTTGAGCCACTGTTTATTATAAAACTGTCCAAAACCAGGAATGATCGAGAGCGCTAAAGCAATCTTACGGTGATTGGTCATCCCATGAGGATCTTGTTTTTTATTTTTCTTCGATGGACGATGGCTTCCCTCATAGTTGGACTTCGGTTGACGTTCCCCCATGTTCAATCTCCTTTCTAACTATCCAGCACTTTTTAAGACTTCTCATTGATAAGGAAAAGCCATACCCGACAGACGGGTATGGCTCTGCCCGATCTTAGTTACCTGAGTGATTTAACTCAATTTGTGTTTTGATCGTTTCTTGTGCTTCAGTCAACGCATCTTCCGGCTGTGCTTTACCTGTCGCTACAACTTGTAAAGCTTGTGCCATCGGCTCCCAAACTTCTCCCATTTCTGGAATGTTCGGCATTGGAACCGCGCGCTCAGATTGAACAGCAACCGCACGTGCTTTTTCGTTATCCGCAATGATTGGATCCTCGATCAATGATTTCACTGGAGGAATTTCATTCGTTTCTTCATAACGGATTTTCGCGTTTTCTTCGTTCGTGATCCACTTGATCAACTCTGTCGCCCACTCTTTATTTTCAGAAGCTGCAGACAAGTGCCAGCCTTTCACACCAACGAATGTTTGTGGGTATTCACCATTCGGAAGTTTCGGAAGTGGCGCAACGCCGTAGTCAATTCCAGCTTCGTTTAGTGCCTGATACGCCCATGGGCCGTCCATCATAGCAGCAACGTTACCTTCTTGGAAAAGACCATCTTTCGCAGATCCGCCGCTTTCGCCAACGATTCCGGATGGGAAGACTTCCTCATACCATTTCTGGATATACTGGGCACCTTCAACAGCGCCTTCGTTGCTCAAACCAAGATCTTGAGGATTCAAAGCTCCACCTTCTTCACCGAAAACATAGCCACCATAACCAGCCATGATGGAGTTACCGAAGTAGAAGTTATCCCATAGAGCTAAGAAACCGTATTGGTCACCACTATTGAACTCTTTAGAGAATTCGAATAGTTCATCAAAGTTTTCAGGTACTTCTGTCATATGTTCTTTGTTATAAATGAAAACCGGTGTTTCTGTAGACTTTGGAAGTCCATAAAGGTTTCCATCGTATGTTTGTGCTTGGATGGAAGCTTCTGTATAAAGATCTGTCACAGAGCTGTCCACTTCAATTGGAGAAAGCAGACCTTCGATTGCGAACTGACCGATTTGGTCATGTGGCAATGTCAAAACATCAGGGCCTGTCCCAGCCGGTCCATCAAGACGAAGCTGTTCGCCCATTTTCGTAGCCATATCCAACTCTTTGAATTCTACTTCAATGCCATGTTCCTCTTCGAAACTAGCAATCGCAGGCTCAAGACCGACACCTTTTTCTTTATCTTCCCAAACGACAAGCTTTTCAGGTTTTTCAGGCATGCCGTCCTCTGAGGATTCAGAAGATGTATCATCACTACCAGAATCTCCTCCACTCGCTTCCTCTTCACGATCCGGCGCACACGCAGCCAGCATCGCAACTGTAAGAAAAGCGATAAACAATAAGCTCAACCACTTTTTCATACTTAACTCCCCCTAATAGATTCCTAATGGATATGCCACACAATCTAGTGAAACCGATTGCACACATCTTGATTCTAATTATACAAACTAAAAATAGATTTGCAAGCGTTTTCTTGTAAAATATTAAAATTGTGTTTCACTATTGATAATAGTACGTTAACGCTTTCACATTTTCATTGACTTCCCTCCCTATCTTCTATAGTTTTATTTAGTAGAAATGCATATTTATGTGCAAACGATTGTTCAGAAAGGATGAAGATTCATGTTCAAAGAAGCCGTCTACCACAGGCCGAAGAATAACTATGCTTACGCGTATGATGAGAAGACCATACACATTCGTTTACGAACAAAAAAAGAGGATATGGATGCTGTCCAACTGATTCACGGTGATCCATACAACTGGGCAGATGGACATTGGCAGACAGAACAGAAGCCGATGGAAAAGTCCGGTTCCGACGAACTTTTCGACTATTGGTTTGCAACGTTAGAGCCCCCGCACCGCAGACTGCGCTACTCCTTTTTACTGGATGATGGAGAAGAGGAAGTCGTCTTTACCGAAAAAGGGTTTTATGATGAGATTCCATTAGACGATACAGCCTACCACTTTTGCTTCCCGTTCCTGAACAGCATCGACGTTTTCCAGCCGCCTGAATGGGTGAAAGATACGGTGTGGTATCAGATTTTCCCTGAACGGTTCGCTAACGGAGATGCCTCCCTCGATCCTGAAGGTACCTTACCATGGGGAAGCACAGAACCAACTCCATCGAACTTTTTTGGAGGGGATTTTCAAGGTGTCATCAACCACCTCGATCATCTAGAAAATCTCGGGATCAACGGCATTTACTTCACGCCCATTTTCAAGGCTCATTCCAACCATAAATATGACACGATCGACTACATGGAGATCGACCCGCAATTCGGTGATAAGGAATCTTTCCGCAAGCTCGTGAAAGAGTGCCATAAACGCGGGATTCGCGTCATGTTGGACGCTGTCTTTAATCATAGCGGTTATTATTTCGAACCGTTTCAGGACGTATTGAAAAATGGAATCAATTCCAAATATGCCGACTGGTTCCATTTAAGAGAAGAAAAAGTCGTGACAGAGCCTCTTCCAAATTACGATGCTTTCGCTTATGTGTCCAGCATGCCGAAACTAAACACCGAGAACCCTGAGGTCAAAGATTACCTACTGAAAGTCGCACGATACTGGATTGAAGAGTTTGATATCGACGGATGGCGACTGGACGTTGCGAATGAAGTAGACCATGCCTTCTGGAGGGACTTCCGCCAAACCGTCAAAGAAGTAAAGGCAGACGCCTATATCCTTGGTGAAATTTGGCATGACTCGATGCCATGGCTCCAGGGCGATCAATTCGATGCGGTCATGAACTACCCTTTCACAAATGCGGTCATCGACTTTTTTGCAAAGAAAAAAATAACTCTCGATCAATTCAAGAATCAGTTGTCCCATGTTCAGCATATGTATCCTGTATCGGTCAATGAAGTGGCGTTCAACCTCCTTGACAGTCACGATACACCTAGAGTCCTGACCTATGCCGATAAAGATAAGAGAGCGGCTAAATTGATGTATCTTTTCCAGCTTTCGTACGAAGGAACTCCTTGCATATATTACGGAGATGAAATCGGAATGACAGGCGGGGAAGACCCTGGCTGCCGAAAATGCATGATATGGGATGACGAGGACCAAGACCAGGAGTTGTTTTCCTTTATACAGAAGTTGATCGGCCATCGGAAATCAGAGCCCGCCTTTGGTAATCAGGGCCGGTTTTCATTCGTTGATTACGGTGAGGAGGTCCTTGCCTATGAGAAAAAGTCTGACGAGCAGACCCTGTTGTTCTTGATCAACCTTTCACCCGACTCCCTTTCTATAGAGGACCCGTACTCATCAAGAATTGTGGACGGTGACCAAAACTTAACAGTAAAAGGGAAGAAAGCATCCTTAAGTCCATCTGGATATTTAATTTTGGAGAAAAAGTAATGTAGAGGAGTCTTTCCATGACTCAAGCTAAAAAAATGACGCTGTTCGCGCTCACATGGCCGATCTTCATTGAAGTTCTGCTTCACATGTTGATGGGCAATGCCGATACACTCATGCTCAGTCAGTACTCCGACGAGGCCGTAGCGGCCGTCGGGGTCTCCAACCAAATCCTTTCTGTCGTGATCGTCATGTTCGGATTCGTCGCAACCGGGGCAGCGATCTTAGTTGCCCAAAACCTTGGGGCCCAACAAAAGAAAGAGGCAGGGAGCATCACCGTCACGTCACTCAGTGTCAACTTGTGGTTTTCCCTTCTTCTCAGCTTCGGCCTCTTTGTATTCAGCGAACAGATCCTGAATGTGATGGATCTGCCACCCTCTTTGATGGGAGACGCCACCGACTACATGAACATTGTCGGCGGACTTATTTTCGTCCAGGCGATGCTTATGACGATCGGAGCGCTTTTACGAAGCTATGGTCACACGAAAGATCCGATGTATGTCACGATCGGCATGAACATCCTGAACGTCATCGGCAACTACTTTGTCATTTTCGGGCCGTTCGGAATGCCCGTCTTTGGAGTCGAAGGGGTCGCTTATGTCACAGCGATTTCGAGAGGGATCGGTTTCCTCGTTCTCCTATTATTGCTCATTAAGCGTGTAGCGGGTGATCTACCTTGGCGATCTTTTTATCACTATGAGAAAGCACATATTAAAAACCTGCTTCATATCGGTGTACCATCAGCCGGCGAGCAGCTTTCCTACAATGCCAGTCAAATGGTCATCACCTACTTCGTCGCACAAATGGGAGCGACCGCAATTACGACGAAAGTCTATGCTCAAAACTTGATGATGTTCATATTTTTATGCTCGATCGCCATCGGGCAAGGGACGCAAATATTGATCGGACATCATATCGGGGCTAAAGAGACAGAAAAAGCTTACCGGCAATGCATTCGGAGCTTACAGTTAGCCATTGCCATTTCTCTATCCGTTGCGGTCGTCTTTTATTTTTCCAGTGACTTTTTGTTGGGACTCTTTACTGATGACCAGACCATCATAGCAACGGGCGGAACCTTGTTACTGCTGACAGTTCTACTGGAGCCTGGACGGGCCTTCAACCTCGTCGTCATCAACTCACTAAGAGCCGCTGGCGACGTCCGCTTTCCCGTCATCGTCGGAATTCTATCGATGTGGGGAATCCAGGTGACGATCGCGTGGATTTTCGGTCTCCATTTTGCTTATGGTCTGATCGGAATCTGGATCGGCTTCATTGTGGATGAATGGCTGCGCGGTGTCCTTATGCTGCGAAGATGGAAATCGAGAATATGGCTGAAGAAATCTTTTGTTACGCCAAATGAAAAAGCGCACAGTCAAGCGAATACAAGCTGACTGTGCGCTTTTTTCGATTCTAATGGATATATTTGGTGTGCCAGGTCATACATAAATTGGAAATTTAGATAATCATCGTGCCTTTACTCCTTCACTCAGGTTGCTGGAGAAGGTTTTTAATTTGTTCATATCGGAAACATCTTCTTCAAATAATGGGATTTGAATCAACTGCTGCTCTTTGAATTTCTCCCTAATTTCCTCAAGGTATGTTCTTTCCTGTTTTCGTCTCTTTGCAAGAAATTCACCATCTGCGTAATCTGGCAGTACTTTATTGATAATCAGAGTTTGAACCATCAAGTCATGCTGTTTTAATTTACGAATCGCCTGTTCTGTTTCAAGAATGGGAAGCCGCTCGGGGATCAAGACAAAAACAAAACCAGTCAGACGAGGATCAAGAATCACTTTCCTTACTGCAGCAAACTTCTCTTTCCTTTGCTGTAACACATCGTAAATCGGATCATCGACAGGGTCTCCATCATTCAGTAGTTGCGTATAATTGTCATTAATCTTTTTCCTGCGTTCAAGCATCCCGTCAATCCAAACACTCATTAACTCGGGTAATGTTAATAAACGAATCGTATGTCCTGTCGGTGCTGTATCAAATACGATCTTGTCAAAGTGCTCGGATTCTTCAAGAATAATAGAGATGAGCCGATCAAACAGAGCTGCTTCATCGGCTCCCGGAGATGCACTCGCCATATCAATCTGCCTGTGAACTTCTTCGACCATTTTTGATTTCACAAGGCCTTCCAAGTTATCTTTCACACCTTCGATATACCGTTTAGATTCATGAAAGGGATCGATTTCAATCCCCCAAAGGTTTTCCAATAATTCCGTCTTTTCATGATTGACTTTTTTGTGAAAAATATCCCCGAGGTTATGGGCAGGATCTGTAGATACGACAAGCGTACGATGCCCTTCTTTAGCAAACGCAACAGCAAGGGCGGCGGAGGATGTTGATTTTCCCACTCCTCCTTTTCCACCTACAAATATTACTTTATTCTTATGCAAACCTTCCATTCAACTTCCTCCTCTAGCAACAACGAATGCCATCGAGTGGAGACTTTTCCATCCCCATCCGCAAATGCCAATCGTGGAACTTTTCAATGATGTGCGGATATAACTCTAACGTATAATAAAAAGCCGGATTTGGTATCCCTAGCATGTCTGAATAGACAAGAAGTAAAAAGAGATCATCCTCATCCCTTAGTTCCCTGGCAATCTCTTGTTTGTGAGGGAGGCTTAACACTTCATCATAAAACTCAAATAACCGCTTTAACGAAAACTTTTTCTCCATGTCTCTCCCTCCTTACTTTCTATCCATCTACCATTAATGAACAAGCTATTGTAACGCATTCGAAAAAAGATCGACCGCAACGCACTCCCAGCGGATACATTTCCTCGCTTTACGTGCTTGATAAAATAAACGAGAATGGCCAGCAGATTCCTTGGATCTACATAATCCACATGCACCCCTTCGCTTTGATTCCCTCTGTACCACTCCCCTAGTTTTTCCCGGTCCTGGTCGTGGTGCTTGAACTCTTCTTTCATGTTAATGAGACCGTCGTCATCACTGCATATTCCTCCACAGCATCCCATACCAATTTCTTTCTCAGGGCGAATGATCATGATCTCCTTCATGGTGTCGATACTCCTTTCAAGGAAAAAGAAAGCCGACAAATGCCGGCTTCCTTTTATGATTACGCACTTTTCTCAATAGAATCGTCACGATTCCCTGCAATCGCAGAAAACGCTGTAATGAGAATCCAGAAGGTAAACACAAGGATGATGGCACCGAAAGTAAACAGCATCCAGTCGCTTCCTTCATTCCATGGCGCCCACTCAGTCACCACCTGGTCAATCATGGCCCACAACGTCATAAACATGAGGAAGACCATCGGTATGATTGTAGGCAGATAGTTTCGTCCTTGACGTTTCAACCAAATAGAAACAAGTAACAAACTGATCCCTGCCAAAAGCTGGTTCGAGGTTCCAAATAAAGGCCAAAGCAAGTACCCACCAGAGCCGAACCCTTTAGGACCTTGAGGGATTAAAGTCAAAGCCGCACTGGAAACAACGGCGACGGTTGTCGCGACATGCGTTTTCGTCAGTGGCGTCAGCTTATATTCCGTCCCCAGTTCTGCAATGATATAACGCATCAAACGAACAGAAGAGTCTAGTGTCGTTGCCGCAAAGCTTACGACGATGACAGAAACAATCGTTGCTGCAACAGATGCAGGAATTCCAAGTCCAGAAGCAAGCTGCCCAGCCCCTTGGATAAAGACGCCAAGTCCAGCACCACTCGCCGCTGTAAACCCGCTGTATGTCGCTGAAAATTCACCTGCTGTAGGGAAAAATGTAACAACAGCGATGATTGCAACAAGAGCCAAAGCCCCTTCACCGACTGAGCCCAAATAACCGACAAAACGAGCATCTGTCTCTTTATTCAACTGTTTCGAAGATGTACCGGACGACACAAGACCGTGGAAGCCGGAAATGGCTCCACATGCAATTGTGATGAACAACAATGGGAACCAGGACGTATCCGCAGAAGCGTTTGTCACAGGTGCCGTAATTTCAGGGTTTGTGAAAAGCAGTCCCAAGTAAAGAAGACCAAGTCCAACAATTAGCTGATGGGAGTTGATATAGTCTCTCGGCTGCAAAAGCTTCCAAACAGGCAAGGTGGAAGCGATATACACGTACACCATCAAGACGACAATCCATACGAAGAAGGCCATGGACGTCGCATTAAGTCCAAATAATGTTGAAGCACCTTCGCCGCCAAAATAGCGGACTAGGTCGATTTGCAAAGCAGGTACATAACTCGCAACGATTGCTGCTAAATACATGACCGCAAGCGCTACGATGGATGGAAGCAGCATATTCCCTTGCTTTTTATACACACTGTAACCAATCCAGATGGCCAGTGGTATTTGAATGAAAACAGATAGGACACTCGCAGGAAATGAAATGAATAGATTCGCAATGACCCAGGCAAAAACAGCGTTTACCATTAAAACAAGCAATAAAATGATAAATAAAAACAACACTTTCGCCTTTTGACCGATCAATTTACTGGCTAGCGTACCGATCGATTGTCCTTTGTTCCTTACCGATAACACAAGTGTACCGAAATCATGGACCCCGGCTGCAAAAACAGTTCCTAACAATACCCAGAGCACAGCCGGCAGCCAGCCCCAATACACGGCAATCGCTGGTCCGACAATCGGCGCTGCCCCTGCAACGGAAGTGAAATGGTGTCCCCATAACACGAACTTATTCGTCGGGACAAAATCGACACCGTCCTTATACTGATGGGCGGGTGTGACATAGTTCGGATCGAGACGATAGATTTTTTCAGCAATGAATTTCGAATAATACCGATAACCTAAAAAAAAGACGAGACCTCCTACGACAGCTAACCAAATCCCACTCACAAAAACCCTCCTCAATCTACAAAATTATGTATGCGTTTACATTTAAATGTATTATATATTACTTCCCTTTCTAAATTCAATGCATATACAGATTTTTCTGAAAATAATAGATAAAAAAAGAGAGAAGCTCTTGCTTCCCTCTTACTGAGCGGATGTTTTTACTTCATCATAGTTATTAACAGAACGTGTAATTCCTAGGAAAGTAGGTTTCCCTTTTGGCAACTTACCAAAAAGCAAACCGGCAAAAGGCAAGTAACGATGAGCAAGCCAAATGATGAGATAACAGAAAAACAATGTCAGACCAAACCTCAGCATTATACCAATATGAAACCAATAGTTACTCGGAGTTGGTACAACCTGCGCTACTACTTTCAAAACAATCGGATGGAGTAGATAAAAACCAAACGAATAAACAGCAATATTCTTCACGTATGGAAGAATCGGTCTCCATTTGCGTGAGATGATTTCCATCAACCTGAACATTACATAGCTACCCGCCATCATATAAATTAAATTCACAACCAAATACGTCCACCCCGGTAAATAAATAGAAGATACCGTGTAGAGATGGTAGTAAAGTTGGACAGTTGCAATCCCCGCTGCAACGGCGACAAAAACCCAAGCAATGGTTGATTTGTTATAAATTCTTTGTTTTTGTTCTTTAAAGTTCATACCAATCCAGGCCCCTAATAAATACGGCCCCATACTGCTCAAAAAGAAAGTAAAAGGAATAAATTGATACTCACGATTAAGAAAATGGTACATAACAGCGATGAGCATTCCAAAAAACCATAGATACTTCCTAAAAAACGTTACTTTCTTTACAACAAATAAAATAGCTGGAAAAAATAAATAAAATTGCACAATCAAGAATATAAAATGGAGCTGATAAAACGATTCCCCTTTTAAAATGCGCAAAGCTATTTCACTAACATTAAAAGGTACAGCTCCTATATAGATGGAGTAAACTTCATAGAATAATGCCCAAGCAAGATAAGGAACAACAATATATAAAGCCCTCTTCTTATAAAAAGACTTTAATTCATTCCAATCCATTTTCTGTTCAATATATTTATAGAAAAACACCATAGCAGTGATCATAATGAAGATCCCTGCTTCTATTCTTATAATTCTATTGAGAAAATGATACTTTTCGAACGCATCACCATCTGCCGGTAAAATGGAGGCATACGTTCCCGTGACGTGAACGAGAACCACCATGACCATGGCAAAGAGCCGTAATAGAAAGATAGACTCAATTTTTTCTCTAGCCATTTTTATCAACCTCATTTGTAATCATGATTTAAACACACGTCATCTTACCATGGTCAAGCTTCATTTTTGGGGTTGTTGCTGTTTTATAATCTCTTTTTTAATTATGGTAATATTTAAGGTAGATATTGGACATGTGACAACGCTTAAGTAGCGTCAATCTTCCCAAGGAAAAAACCATCCACTTCGTCAAGTTTCCCCCGCCAGTAAAAACTCCCTTCCGAAGGCGTGGGCTGGGAATCGCCATTGTACACTTGCGCCTCTTCCAGATGGATATAGTTGATTTCCTCATGTGCATAGTTGACCTCACTCGCACGGGACAATTTCTCACTCAATTCCTGGGAAATCTCATTACCGTTTTCAAAGGTACGGCTCAACGATTGCATATATTTCTTCGCAGATACCGTTGTTCCAGTAACTAACGCACCATTGACGTTCAACGTAATATCAAGAGAAAAATCCCCCTGATTTGCTGCTTTTACAAAATTTCGTAGAATATTATCCATTTATCCTTTTCCCTCCTATAAGCATTTTTACTTTGTCGTATCGTCATTAACGGTTAATGTCGTCCCTGTTTTCACCGTTTCTTTTGTACCTTTATTTTCATCGTTGTTTACTGGTTCTTTACTTTCTTGAGTAGCTTCATCTTCTTCGTTGTTTACTGGTTCTTCACTTTCTTGAGCATCCTCTTCCTCGTTGTTCACAGGTTCTTCACTTTCTTGAGTATCCTCTTCCTCACCGTTGTTTAACGTACCTTCATTCTCTGTTTTTTCTTCTTCCGTTTCCTCATTATCAGCGGTGCCCATTTGTTCATCATCAGCGTGATCGGTTTCCTCCGTGGCAGCCGCTTCATCAGGGGACTCCAGTTGTTTTTGAGAAAGATCCGCTCCATTTAGGGAAGGTGTTTCTTCCTTTTCTTCCTCTTCATCAGAACCGCTTTTCACTTTGTCTTTCACACGACCGACCATTTCACTCGTTTTATCCTTCGTTTGGTTTTTCAAATCCTTCAGGTGTCCACCGGCTTTTTCTGCTTTTTCCTTCATACTTCCCTTTTGTTCTTCTGCGCGATTCGGTTTCAGAAAATATCCAGCCGCTGCTCCAAGCACCCCGCCTACGATAGCTTTGGTCACCCGGTGATTACTCTTGCTTTCTGTTTCTTGCTGTTTGTTCTCTTCATTTGTAGGGTGGGTCAACTGTGTTTTGGATTCACTCATGGTTCATCTCTCCTCTTATTTTTGATAGACTTCCTGCATGTTTTTCTCCAATTGTGCAATGCGTTTTTGCAGTTCTTCATTTTCTTTTTCTAATGCTTCGTTATTTGATTGAGCGGCTTTGGAATTCAAATACGGGTCGGTTTCCCACCAGTCCATGCCGATTTCTTTCGCTTTATCGACAGAGGCGACGATGAGGCGGATCTTAATCGTTAGAAGCTCCACGTCTGCCAACCCCACCCTGATATCACCGGCGATGACCACTCCTTTATCCAGAACGGTTTCTAACACATCCACAATACTGTTTGACTGAGTCGGGTGTTCAATGGACATCTAAGATGCCTCCTTTTTATAACAAATTGCCTAAAGGTCCGAGATCGATATTGAGATCTTCATCATTCAGGTCGAAAATTTCTTTCAGTTCATCCATTTTCACGTCGAGGTTCATAAGAGCCACACCCAGCTGCTCGATTTGCTCTTCGGACAACGTTCCACCATCCACACGGCGAATCGCTTGTTTTTCCACGAGTTGACGAAGCAGTTCAATGACGGTCAAGACGAGTTGCGCAAGCCCTTGCTCCGCTCCGTCCGGGTCTAAATTGAGCCGGCCGCTTTTAAATGGCTGCTCTTGCAAATTATTTTGTGACACGTTCCAACGCCTCCTTTTCACTATCCAGCGTTTTAGAGTTCAGGGAGTCATCCAAACTGGATTGGACAAGAGTTTCTACAGAGGAAATCAATACTTTCAAATCCACATAGACAAGATCAATCCCGGCAATGGATATGATGATATCCCCTTTGATGGCCACCCCTTTATCCAAAACGGTATCCAAGATATCGATGAGAGCAATATCCTGATTCTCATAATTTTCTCTGTAGGACACTCAGTCCACCTCACTTTTAGAGAGTGACGAAAAGTGATAAGGAGGCCATGGACCTGTCACTTCAATCACCCAGCCTGCCTTTTCCCCTTGCTCATTTGCGTTTGTTATATTTTTTAAGAAAGTTTCTACTTTTCCGAGCTCGATCAAGTAGGCACCATTCCAACACATATCCGCATCTTTTCCGGTAACGTTCTTATTCCAGACTTTTTTCTCAGCTGTGTCTTCACATAGTGCCTGCCACTCACTATGTAACTGCCTCACGTATTTCTGCTGTTCTTGCAATACTTGCCGCTCAATGGACTGATCGAGTTTTTTCCTTTGCAAGTACTGCATTCCTTTAGACATCTGTGAAATTTCTTCTTTTTTCTTTTGAATCTCAGGATGATGGTCTGCTACCTGCTCTTTTAATAGGTCCGAGTGGTTGAAGACTTTGATGTTCCACTCTTCTTTTCCTTTTAACTTCTCTAAAAGCGTCATCCATTCTTTTTCATGGGCATCCATCTTCTTTTTCAGACTTTCTTCATGCTGGAAAATCGTACAAAATTTCATCGGAATCAAGGTGAGGACATTCTTCAAGCTCATTAATATTTCATGATGAAGATAAGCCTTTTCCTGCACCCATTCCATTTGTTGCGTGTTCGTTTCCAATGCCTCTTCTCCAAACTCTCCGTCGTCGACACGGCTGACGATTGCTGAACACCAGTCATAATCCAGCACTTCAAGACCAGCCTTCCCATCGATTCCCTTAAGGTCAGGGATGGTTTGAGATTCTGCTTCCTCTTTAAGAGTGATGCCATACAAATACAGTAGCCTTTCCATCTTGAAAACTCCTTACTTCCTTTTCGTCATGTTCTCCCATTGCTCCATCTCCAGCTTTTTGGCGACCTCATAGCGTATAAGCAGCTCTTCTTCCTGCTCCTCATAATGCTCTTCTGAAATCTCTTCCAATTCATACATCATTTGCAACTGGATTAATTTCTTTTGAATATGCTCGATGTCGTACATTTCCTTATCCACTTCTTCTTTTACATGCTCTCCGACTTTTTTTATCAAATGGATGGGCGAAGTGAATAGTTTATGAATCATGAGGCTTCTACTTTCAGCTTGATGTTGATGAAATTATACGCAGGCCACGGTCCTGTATATTTGAAATCAACATACTCCTTCCACCGCTCATGCAGTTCATTGACTTTTTGATCGAACGCCTCTTCCTTTTCCCGATCTATTAGATAAGCTCCATTCAGAAGCATTTTTTCACCAATCGTATCGTTCACCTGGGAAGCTTCCGCTAATTGATCCAACGGACCATGGATGGTGGTTTCGATTTCTTTCTGAATCTGTGTAAAAAAGTCACGAGCCATCTCTCCGAGTTGAATCCGGTCGAAATAACCGGCCGCTTCCGATTTGTTCGCTACCGTTTCCTTTTTCTTTTTCACCCGGTCGCTCTGGTTGATCTGCTCTTCCAGCCACTCTCTTTTTCCAATGATTTTTAAACCGATTTCGATCTTATCCCTTACTTCAACAAACAACTTTTCCAGTTGAGGATAAAGGTTTTCAATGAGCACTTGTGTATCTTCTTTCGTATTAAAAACATTCCCAAAACTGATGGGAACGACAGAACTCTCGGTTTCCATGACTCTCGAAATCACTTGCTGGTGAGTCATGAGTGCTTTTTTCTTCGGATGATAAATTTTTATCGGAGCTTCTACAGCTACCATGGCTGCATCTTTATGATGGACCGTGAAAACTTCTTTTTCTTCCCCTTCGAATTCAACCGTACCGAAACTTTTCTCCTCTGTTGTTTGAATACAACAAAAAACATAGATTCCCATTTGTTCACTCATAAACAGTCTACCTCCTAAACCTTTTTGCAATGATCAAGAATAATTTTCCTTGCTTTTTCTTCATCCTTCGTCACCGATAATACGGAAAAATAGGTCATATCCAGACATAGGTTCTGGAATGCCTCATTTCTTCCATCCACACGTACACTTGTTTTTTCAGCAATATCAGCAATCATGATCGAGGCACGCAAACTCAGAAAATCTTCTTTCCCATCCATCGATTGTTTCACTTCTCTTACAAAACGAACGATGGCTTCGGCTTTCTTCTGCCTAATTTTCGTCCTCTCCATCACAACTGCCACCTCAGCTTCCAAACTCATGGCATGCAATGGGATGGAAATCATCCGGTCCATCAGTGCATCCTGCGTATCATAAACCCCGATATACTCAGCGGGATTACTTGTAAAAACGATCCTGAAGTCCGGGTGGACCCTGATATGTGAATCCTTGGATTTCGATCCATACAAAGGCAGGATCTTTTCTTCGAGAACAGACAAAAACAAATTATTCGTTTCCGGACTCGATCTTGTGAACTCGTCATACACCAGGGTATGGCCATGTTTCACCGCTTCATACAGGTGTCCGCTCACCCAGTCTTCCGTAACATTTTCTTCAATCTTTTGAACGGTTCTTACAAAATTATCGTTCAGCTTTTTCCGGCTGTATCCTTTATAAGCACCAATCAAGTCGTCATTGGTCAAATCCTTATTCCCTGAAATCAGGGTGACGGGCTTGTTCCTTTGCTTCGCCACATGAATGGCAAGCGTCGTTTTCCCGATGCCCGACGGGCCGGTATAATGCACAGGATAACCGGCGGATAAATAATTCAAGGAACGGCGGATCAGGTTTTTAAAGAAAGGTTGGTCGTAAACGTGTTGGTTTGCAGAAGGACGGTTGCTGGTTTGTTTCAGTACACTCATCACCCTGCCTCCTACTGCTCGACCTGTTCTTCAATGTCCGTACGATACCTGAGGCTTAGTCGGGAAAAGCCTGTCACTTCACTGTTCTCATCAAGGAAAACTTCATATAACCCAATCATTTGGTCTCTGGCATACTTTTTCATATATTCCTTTTCTTCGATCACTTCAACCAACACCCGCCATTCCTGATCTTTCTTTCTGGCGGAAATGATTTTATGTGGAGGTGCAATATTTTCTTTGAAAAAATCGGTAACTTCATTCAAGACCTTCATAGCAGTGTATCCCTCTCTTTTCCTATCAATCTGTTTTCACATCATATAGGAACAAGATGGAACCAATAGAGATTCCATCCTATCCCTCTTAGAAAAACGGCAGTCGTTTATATACTGAATTCCCCACGTTCGTTCGACGTACGAGAAGATGTTTCCTCACCTTCACCCAGACGGCCGCCGAGTCCTTCCTCTTCGACCTCATCGCGTAAAAGACCGACAGCTTCTGCATACCTGAGCCATGTATCCACACTGGCAATAACTACTCTCGCTTCTATTGTAATCAATTCAATCCCTACAACTGATACGCGGGCAAACGCGTCGATTACAATCCCTTTATCCAAAATACGGTCAACCACTTCTGCAAGACTAGAACTATCTGTTGATTTTTGAATCGCCATGTTAAATCTCCTCTCCTTATTTACGAATGATACGTTTTGATACTCGATAAACCTTTGATATCTTTTGGACCCTTAATAGAAGCGGAACTCTTTATATGAGAGATGCCTTTAATATCGTTCGCTCCTTTGATCCTTCCACTTGAAGAACTGTTCTCACTTATCGAACGCTGCATCTGCTCTCCGGATTCTTTGACAGATCCGAGTTTTTCCTTGAATTCAAGCAGATGTTCCTGAACCTTCTGCTTTACTTCCTCAGCCTTTGAATGGACGTGATCTGCATTCGCTGAAGTTTTCTCCTGAAGCTCTCCTTTCATGTCCTCGATTTGGGACTGCATCTGCCTTTTGAATTGCTCCCGGAAAAAATCTCCCGCTTGATCACTCATTTCATCCGTGGCATGTTCAGTCGCCTCTTGAGGGTCATCTGCTTTCCGGATAATTTTATTAACCGGATTTGGCAACTTATCTTTGATAACAGCCGCAGACTTTTTTATACCTCCTTCCACTTGATCAAGAATCGATGGATCTTCCTCCTGACCGTTTCGTAGATGAGACATCAATACCACCCCGTTACTATTCATATATAATTTTTGGCTGGTTTCTACCCTTACTTCCCACGAATGGCTTTATGAAACCCTTTGCTTGATAAAAAAGTTGAAAAATGGTAAGAATTACATCCAATATTACGGAAACCCTGAATCTATAAGACTAGGGAATCACAGGAAAATAGATTCCTTTACAAAAATGACAGTTCCATTAAAAAATCACACTTGCCCTTCACAAAAAATAAGTGGCTAGCTTTCTCGTCCAAACCATTCCACTTTTCCCTATTTACTTCCATTTAAGTGAACCCCAAGACCCTTTTCGCTTTCATGAACTTGGGAATATCGCTCTCTAAAACCCCTTTTAAGAGCCATACATCATATCAACTATCCCAACCCGTATTTTGAAGGAAAACAGCGAAAATCAAAGAATTACTAGAGTATAAACTTTTAAGGAGGAATAGATTTGAAGTTCAAAAAACTAGCAACATTATCACTGGCCGCTACATTAGCCATCCTGCCAACAACAGGGCAGGCGTTCGCTGATTCTGAACCTGAATCACTGAACAAAGTCAACGTACAAGAAGACAAAGGGGAGTTCGTAAAAGGAGAAGTTGTGGTTAAATTCAAAAACGGCAAATCTTTGAATGATCAACAACTGAAAAAATTCGGAGCTAAGGAAGTTTCAGAAGAACGTTCTTTCGTCGATTCCAAAGTTAAAGTACTTAAAGTCGGAAACGTAGAAGCTGTAGCAAAAGCACTCAGTAAAAACCCAAACGTGGAATATGCTGAACCCAACTACGTTTTCGAAGCAACATGGACGCCAAATGATACTTACTATAGTGGATACCAGTATGGTCCACAAAACACAGACACAGAAGCTGCATGGGATATCACCCGCGGAAGCAGTAGCCAGGAAATCGCCATCATCGACTCTGGGGTCGACTACAACCACCCGGACCTTGATGGTAAAACGATCAAAGGCTATGACTTCGTAGACAACGATTATGATCCAATGGACTTGAACAACCACGGAACACACGTTGCAGGAACAGCAGCCGCAGAAACGAATAACGGGTCCGGCGTTGCAGGAATGGCTCCAAACACGAAAATCCTTGCCGTGCGTGCACTTGATGCAAACGGCAGCGGTTCTTTGTACGACATCGCGGATGCGATCCGTTATTCTGCTGACGTAGGAGCAGAAGTCATCAACCTTTCCCTTGGTTGTAACTGTGACACTCAAACGCTTGAAGATGCCGTCAACTACGCTTGGAATAATGGTTCAGTCGTCATTGCCGCTGCAGGTAACGATGGAGTATCCACAACGTTTGAGCCGGCTTCCTATGAAAATGCCATCGCTGTTGGTGCCGTCGATAGCAACAACAACAAGGCGTCCTTCTCCAACTACGGCACATGGGTAGATGTGACAGCTCCTGGTGTCGACATCGCTTCTACTGTTCCTAACAGAGGATATGCCTACATGTCCGGTACATCTATGGCTTCCCCGCATGTTGCTGGACTAGCTGGGTTGCTTGCGTCTCAAGGACGCTCCAACAGCAACATCCGTGCAGCCATCGAACAAACAGCTGATCCAATCACTGGTACCGGCTACTACTTCGAACATGGTGTCATCAACTCTTACGATGCGGTAAACTATTAATCTAAAAAAGCGGCCACCCGGCCGCTTTTTTTGTTTTACAATAGCTCCCTATTCTTAAAGACTCAGTTTCGAGATGATTCGGGGCTCGTTGCTGAGTTGAGCGTCAGGGGTAGCTGGGAAGCAACTCGCTTTCCTGTGGGGGAACGCCGAGCTTCCTCGGACTACGTCCTGCGGGATCTCGCCTATCTCCTTCTCCACGGGAGTCTCGCAGCTTCCCAACCACCCCATTCAATGTAAGGGAGATACGAACCCCTATACCGAGAGGGAGTGTCTGCCACTCTCCCCCTCCTAAGCAAGCATAAAGCGCTCTATATCAAGCTTTTACGTTCTGTAGAGCGGTTTATATATCCACTATCGTTAATGATAAAAGCTGATCTTTTAGAAGTGGTTTTGAGAATCTTCCATGGCAGAGGGGCGGAGGGGAATGGCGAGACTCCTGCGGGAAAAAAGTGCAGGGTGAGACCCCACAGGACGCAGTCCGAGGAGGCTCACCGCGCTCCCGCGGAAAGCGAGCTATTCCCCGTAGCCCCCTCCACTCAACAAAAGTCTCGAAACTGAGTCTTCCACGTTGAAGATCATCGTCGTAGGTGAAAGACTATTTCTTTGACCTTTTGATAAGAATTAGCTATATTAATAGTAACAAGGGGAGTAGCGACCGTATAATGCGGTTGGTGAATCGTCATTTCAGTGTGCAAACACTCGGTTCACCAAACTATGACCATAGTACGCAAGACCTTGGCCTGCACGAAAATAGGGCCAAGGTCTTTTTTTATTGGCTCAATCTGGAGGAGGAAAATGATGAACTTTTTAATATTCGCCATCTCAGCTGTTGTGGTCGTACTAGCTGCCGTCCAGCTGAATCGCTATGGGGATGTCATCAGTCAAAAATCTAAATTGAGCGGGGCTGTGGTCGGAACATTCCTTATAGCCGGAGCTACATCTTTACCGGAACTGACGACTAGTTTAACAGCTGTCTATATTGACAACCCCGACATTGCAGTAGGAAATATGCTTGGTAGTAACGTGTTTAATGTATTGATTCTAGCTGCGGTTGACCTCATCTATCGCAAGCAGAAAATGTTCAACAGTATCGAGCAAAAGCAGCATCTCCCTTCCGCGATCGCAGGAATTATTTTTACTTTAGTTGTTGTAGTCTCTCTATTCTTGGATTCTACCCTTTCTCTTTTTAATATTGGGATCGAAATGTTCATTCTTGTCGGATTGTATGTCCTGACCGTCCGTTTTTTTGAAAATGATGAAGGAGAAGAAATGGATGAAGCGGCCGCTACAGGAAAGGATGTTTCCTTAAAAGCGGCAAGCATTGGTTTTGCCATCAGCGCGATTGTTGTTTTCGCTGCCGGAAGTGCGCTTTCCATCACAGGGGACCAGCTGGCCCAACAAACAGGAATGAGTTCAAGCTTCGTCGGGAGCTTTTTGATTGCCGCTTCCACCTCTCTGCCTGAACTCGTCACCGTCCTTGTAGCGTTCAAAATGGGTAACTACGATATGGCAGTTGGCTCCATTTTAGGTAGTAACTTGTTCAACCTGCAGCTTCTTGCCATCACCGACCTCTTTTATCAAAACGGTCCGATTTTAAGTGCGACTTCCGGTGGAAACCTGCCGATCGCTCTCTTATTTATTGGCATGATGGTGCTGACGATTTTCATGATGGTGAGGAAAAAGGTCGAGAGCTTCGCTCGCTATGCCGCTCCTTCTCTCCTTATCGTAGTCATGTATTTTGTCTCCTCTTATTTCCTTTTCTAATCATTAAAAATCCGCAGACATCATGTCTGCGGATTTTTTCTATAACACTTTACTTAAAAATTCCTGTGTTCTTGGGTTTTGTGGGTTTCCGAAAAGGTTATCCGGTACATCTTCTTCCATAATGATGCCTTCATCCATAAACAAAACCCGATCGCCGACTTCGCGGGCAAATCCCATTTCGTGGGTGACAACGACCATTGTCATTCCTTCCTGTGCTAATTCCTTCATAACCGCTAACACGTCCCCGACAAGTTCCGGGTCAAGCGCGGAGGTGGGCTCATCAAACAACATGATGCTTGGTTCCATCGCTAGTGAACGGGCGATCGCCACACGTTGTTTCTGCCCTCCAGAAAGGCTCTCCGGGTAAGCGTCCGCTTTGTCACTCAGACCGACTTTCTCAAGGAGCGGACGGGCCACTTTTTCGGCTTCTGCTTTCTTCATCTTTTTCACTTTAATTGGACCAATCGTAATGTTATCAAGCACGGTCTTATGTGGAAAAAGGTTAAAGTGCTGAAACACCATTCCTACACGGGAGCGAACATCATTGATATTGATTTTAGGGTCAGTCAAATTGTCCCCCTGAATGATGACCTCTCCTGAAGTGACTTCCTCAAGCAGGTTCAAGCACCGTAAAAACGTACTTTTCCCAGATCCGGACGGTCCGATGACACAGACCACTTCTTGTTCTTTGATTTCTGCATTGATTCCTTTCAACACTTCATTGGAACCGAATGATTTATGCAAATCTTTGACGGTTATCATTACACATCCAGTCTCCTTTCAACTCGTCTCAAGTACACGGCTGTCGGCACCGTGATGATCAAGTACATCACACAAACCATCGTCAACGCCTGGAAAGCCTGGAACGTCATTCCGTAATACTGTTGTCCCATGTAAAGCAATTCTCCTACAGCAATGACGGAGAAAAGAGAAGTATCTTTCAAGCTGATGACGAATTGGTTTCCAAGCGGCGGAATCATCCGTCTGAAGGCCTGTGGCCAGATGATGTAACGCATCGTTTGGTTCCGTGTGAGACCGATGGAACGTCCGGCCTCTTCCTGTCCTTTATCAATCGAGTAAACCGCTCCCCTTACGATTTCCGCTATGTAAGCACCGGCATTAATGGCAATCGCTATGATGGAAGCCGATATTTTATCAATATTGATTCCGGTTAAATCCGATAGACCGAAATAAATGAACAAAATTTGTGCCAAAATCGGTGTTCCTCGGACCGCTTCTACATAGACCGTCGCAAGTCCGTAAATGATCTTATTTTTTGACAAGCGTGCGAATCCAAAGACCGCCCCGAGCACAAACCCGAAGATCAATCCAACAAACGTGATGAGTAGTGTCCATACCAATCCTTCAAGCAAAAATGGCATGACACGAAAATAGTGCGATTCCGTAATGAACTCCATATATGTATTCGCTCCTTGTGTTTTGAATGGTGTAATGGTTCATGCCAGTATTCAATTCATGGAAAAAGCGCAACAAGCCAATCACTTGCTACGCTTTTCTGATCAGCTTCTCTCTATTACTCCGAAGATTCTGTGCCGTATTTACGCTCACCGAACCATTCTTCGTAGATGTCATCGTACGTGCCATTATCAATCAATGTTTGCAATGCTTCATTCACATCACTCACAAGTTCTGAATCCTTAGGAAAGGCGATTCCGTATTGCTCCCCCTGTAAAATGTCGCCAGCCGTTTTCAAGCCTTCAGAGTCATTGGCTACGTAATACTGGACATTAGGAACGTCATACATTACCGCATCTAAACGACCAGACTCAAGGTCCATATAAGCTTCCACGATTCCCGGGAATGTAATTAATTCTGCATCCGGGTGGTTTTCTCTGATGTACGTTTCACTTGTCGTACCAGAACGCGTTCCCACCTTTTTACCTGCAAGGTCATCTTCAGATTGAATTTCATCATTATCTGCGCTGACCGCAAGCATAAGACCAGCATCATAATAAGGATCAGAAAAAT
The DNA here is from genome assembly GCF_009856415.1 of Halobacillus litoralis. Lineage (GTDB taxonomy): Bacteria > Bacillota > Bacilli > Bacillales > Halobacillaceae > Halobacillus > Halobacillus litoralis_C. The sequence continues at coordinate 266,992 of NZ_WMEZ01000002.1, forward strand.
CGATCGTCTCTTTACGCTCTTCTGTAATAGTCATACCAGCAATCCCGATGTCATAACGACCGGATTGCATACCAGCGACAACACCGTCAAACTTCATGGATTCAATTTCAATATTGAACCCTGCTTCATCGGCAATCGCTTTGATTAGATCAATATCGAACCCTTCCATTTCACCCGTTTCCTCGTTCATGAATTCAAATGGAACGAAGTTGTTATCCGTCGCTACGGTATACGTTTCTCCGCCAGAATCACCAGAATCTCCTGATGAGCCTGCTTCACTATCACTGCCACACGCAGCAAGAAGCATACTTAAAGCCATAACCATAATGAATAAGTACCATTTTGCTTTCATCCATTTTTCCCCCTTTTATTATGTGTCTTCTATTATCTCAAATTTTACTACTCTTGCAAATTTTCTGAATACTACTTTTGAACGTCTTTTAAGCTGAAATTTGTTATTCTATTAAACTTTTCTATTGATTGCTAAGTATTTCATTATTTTTTGCCATTTAACTGGCGATTACGACACATTCTTTGAAAATTATAGGATTAATCTCAGTTTCAAAGGGTAATAGGGTATAATAGGGTATAGCTCCTAATTTTGTGAAAAGGAAGGTTTTTCATGTCGGAAGAACATCTGCTGGAATCAGAAGGATATTATTCTTTGAAATCAGCCGCTAAGAAAATGTTTGAAGTGGTGACACAAAGATTGAATGTCCAGACCGCTTATGTAACGATGAGAGGTAAACACGCGATGACCGTACTGAGTTCCTTGAATAAGGAAGAGGAAATCGTCCCCGAAGGGTTTACCATTGATTATGAAGAAAGCCATTGCCGCCTAATTATAAATGACCAGGACCATGTACTTAGAACAACCAACTTAATGGACGACCCACTCACTCGTGAAATGGAAGCCTCAGCCCAACTGGAGGTCAAAGGGTACCTCGGTGTCACGTTAAAAGATTTACGAGGGAATGTGTTCGGAACCCTTTGTGTGATGGACAAAGAAGAAAAACAATTTACCGATGAAGACATAGAATTTTTACAAACAATCGCGGCTGTCCTGTCTCATATGATTGACCTTGATCAAACCCACTACAACATGGGATTGATGAATGTACCGATCATACCGATCACAGAAGGTGTATCTGTTGTCCCTATCCAGGGGATCGTGGATGAAGAACGTGCGGACAAACTGATGCAAGACGTCCTATTATACGGAAAAGAGCAGGATATTGATCATTTTGTACTGGATTTATCTGGATTAGTTGTCCGTGATCAATTCTTCTCTGAAATGCTTCCAAAACTGATTCACGCCTTGCAAGTGATGGGAATTAATACGATTTTGACTGGAATTACTCCGGAAGTCGCTCATAAAGAAATAGAAACGAATGTGCTGTCCCCTCACAAGCCTAAAACGGTTTCTAATTTAAAGACAGCTCTTTCAACAATCGGTTTTCAATTAGTGGAACGTCATTAAAGAACACTCCAATGTGATTTTGGATGCTTCCTTCTATAAAAGATTTCATAGGAAAAGCTCCACCATCTTTCGGTGGAGCTTCTTATTATTTATTTCAACTTTTCTTTTTTAAAATCGATGACTTCCCCTGTTTGACCATCCACAGTGATTTCATATTCAAAGGAATCATCATGAAATTCAAACTCGTAATGTCCATCGTCGATTTCCATGTCTTTCATTTCACTGCCAGAGGCTTTTTCTTTAGCGGTTTTCTCAGCTTCTTCTTTTGTTATTTTCAAATCTTCCGCTGAAGTTTCATTGGAATCGTCATCATCATGCTCTACTTGTAAGACTTCTCCCGTGTTTGCGTCCACTTCCACTTCCGCTTCTTTGCCATCATTTGTCTGACCCTCAAACTCATAGACTAAAATACCGTCCTCTTTATCTTTTTCTACCTTTTCAATCGTCAAGCCATCTACTTCCTCTTTAGCGGCAGTTTCTGCTTCTTTTTGAGAAAGATCCACTTCACTTTCAGAGAATTGATCATCACCTGATACAGCACTTACACCAAAAGCACCGCCGCCCAATACAACAACACTCACAATACCGCCAATCAGCCACTTTTTCTTCATTTTATCTCCTCCTCTTTGTTGTTCTACTATTACTATATCCACCCACGATGAGAACAAAGAAAGAAGAAAATGAGAATTTGATGAGAAATCAATCATCCCAGGTGACGGACATGATTTCACCTGTAAGGGCATGGACTTGGACGGTTGCTTCCTCACCACCCGCCCGCTCGATTTCGACAAGGTAAAAGGCAGGATCGCCTCCAGATTCATAATCGATATCATCCACTGCCCCTTCGATTTCATTCAGTGCCACAGCCTTTGCCTTTTCTTCAGTAATCGGCTCCGTTTGTGCGTTTTCAGACTGGTCTTCCGATGGTGCAGTTGAATCGTTGTCTTTAAGACTTTCAAGCGGCCGAATATCAGAAATACGGCCATCCTTTTTTAAAACAACCACTTCATAAACACCTTCGTCTAATTCTATGGTTGCCAGATAATGATCCTCCATCGAAGTTACATCTGTAATTTCACCATTGTATTGTGTCTGTACTTTTTCACGAATATCGGACTCCGATAACGGCTCAGCACTCAGACTTTGGTTAATCCACTGCCACCCCAGGACGATCAAGAGAGTGAGCAGACCTATGGAAATCAACACCTTAAAACGGTTAGCCATAAAACTCCCTCCTTCATAGCATCCTACTCTCTAAAAATGAGAATCCTCTGAGAGCGGCAAAAGAATCGTGGCCGTGGTCCCTTTCCCTTTCCCTTTCTCACTGGAAAGTTGAATGTCAGCCTTGAGCGCATGAGCCAACTCTTCAGCCAGCGAAAGGCCTAATCCATATCCTTCGGTTCTCGATTCCTCCACTTGGTAAAAGCGATCAAAGACTTTTTCAAGATCTTTTTGTGACATCCCAATTCCTCGATCCATGACACGGATGGCCACATGCTTTCCTGCCTTTTCTACATGCACTTCAATTGCCTCTTCACTATACTTCCTGGCATTATCCATGAAAATATAAAGCAACTGCTTCAATTTTTGCTCATCCGTTATTAAATGAAGCTCTTGAGGGCAGGAGAGTTCAACTCTTCTTTGGTAAGCTTTTTCAAAAGAGGCGACGGTTGTCTGCAGTAACTGGGAGAGCTCGACAGACTCAAATTGAACATCCCAATGTTCTTCTTTTCTTGCAAGGAGTAGAAGCTGTTCTGTAAGTTCACGCATTCGTTTCGCCTCCGAATGAATGGCTTCCACAGATTCTTGAAAAAGTTCTTCCTCCTGCTTTCCTCTTCTCTTCAAAAGACTTGCATAGGACTCGATCACCGTTAACGGAGTTTTCAACTCATGAGAAGCATTTGAAACAAACTGCTCCTGCTTTTGATAGTTTTCTTCAAGCTGAACCATCATTTTGTTGAACGTATCGGCCATTTGGGCTAACTCATCATTGGACTTCCCTTCATAAGGGATATGTTTAAACTGGCCACTGCCCCTGATTTGCTGCATCGTTTGGATCAATGAGCGGATCGGATTGACAATCAACCGGCTTAAAAGTGTTGAAGAAAGGAAAAACGGAATCATCGCAAGAAGAGCGACGGTCATCAGAACAATTCTAAGAATAGTTAAATTCTGTGCCGTCGCCTCCAGACTTCTTGTCAGCTGAAAAGAAACGACCTCGCCGTTTGTCCACACGATTGGGATGGATACAAAAGCATAAGGAAGACCTTCGTATGTTCGGACCTCCGCTTTTTCCCCTGCTTCATAGGGATAAGCTTGCTCAATGAGGTTCTCCTGGCTCCCTCCCGTTAAACTGATTTCTGAAGTTCCATCCGGAAGGACCAGCCGGATCATGCCATTGGCAGGAACATAAGCTCTCAAGACGTCTGCGGACAGGGAATCACCAGAACGTTCATGGATACCCGTTACAATACGCTCCGCTTCAAGCCTCGTTTGATCCACATCACTGTCATAAACAATTTTACTGAAAGAAAAATAAACCGCCGCGCTGATCAGCACAAGAAGGATGACGAACAGGCCCGTCGTATAAAATTGAATCCGATTCCCGAGTTTCATCGTGCATCCTTCAACACGTAGCCGACTCCTCTGACGGTATGAATCAACTTCGTCTCGTATCCCTTATCCATTTTGTTACGCAAATAACGGATATACACATCAACGATATTCGTATCCCCGTAATAGTCAAAGCCCCATACACCTTCCAGCAGCTGCTCACGGTTCAGCACTTGACGCTTATTTTTCATTAGATAGACAAGAAGAGAAAACTCCTTGGCCGTCAACTCTATGGACTTTTCACCCCGGTGCACTTCATGCGTGTTTACGTTGACGGTCAGGTCTTCCATTCTCATGACCTGTTGCTCAGACTTTGTCCGTAAAGCTGCTCGTATCCTTGCAAGCAGCTCCTCGATCTCAAAGGGCTTCGTTACATAATCATTCGCTCCAAGATCGAGACCTGTCACCTTATCCCTCACTGCATCCTTCGCCGTCAGCATAATAACCGGCGTCTCCTCGTCACCAGAACGAATTCTTTTGAGGAGATCCGTGCCGCTCAAGCCCGGAAGCATGATATCAAGAAGAAGCAAGTCCCACTCTTTTTCACGATAAAGCCGTAAACCTTCCATCCCGTCATGAGCTTTCGTGACTTGATACCCTTCAAATTCGAGTTCCAACTCCAATACACGAGCTATTTTTGTTTCATCTTCAACGACTAAAATATTAGGTTTGCTCAATGCTCATCCCTCATTTGTTTTGTTGCCTGTATTTTAGCATATTGGCAGGTTGCGGGTTGAATATTTAATAGGAATCCAACACGTTTTATCGTACGATAATAAAAGAAAGGACGGATGCCATGATCATTAAGCAGCGAACATTTCCAAGAGACATCGAACAACTGCAAGCCATAGAACGACGGCTTCCTGAGAGCCATCCCCAAATGCCAAAAGTCAAAGAACACCTCAAAACTCGCCTCTCCGGACACAAAGGAGAACTCGCCCTCAATTTTCCACTCTCCTACCTTCCCGAACACTATCACATTTTCCATCACCTGCGTCTCTATGATGGCACCCACTATTTCCAAATCGATTGCCTGATTTTAACGAACCAATGGATTTTGATTGTTGAAGCGAAGAACATTGGTGGAGAGTTGTTTTACAATCAAAGGTTCAACTTCCTATCCAGGACATGGGATGATGGACCGCAAACGTTTTCCGATCCCGTTCTTCAAGTAAGAAGGCATCGAAGACAGTTGCAGCAATGGCTTCATTTAAAAGATTTCCCCGACATTCCTATCTACTGCCTCGTTGCGAACAGTCATCCTGGTACTTCGATAAACACAGATGACCCTTCACTGGATATCGTTATCCGTACGGAAGCTCTGCCGGAAAAGGTGGAAGAGATTATCTCTCAGCACAACGATTTACAGAAATTAAGCATCTCTTCTCTTCATTTACTTTCTAGCGAATTACTATCTGACCATACAGATAATGAATTTGATTATATAAAATATTTCTCTCTTTCTATTAAAGACTTTAAACGAGGGGTATTTTGCACGAATTGTAACGCTCTCCCTATGAAAAGAAAACGCGGAACTTGGCAGTGCGGGATTTGTCTCCATAGAGACCGAAGAGCGCACATCCCTGCACTAGGTGATTACTCATTACTTATGGGACAAAGAATTAATAACCTTCAAGCAAGAAGTTTTTTGCTCATCAACTCCCCCTCCGCTATGCAAAATATACTTAGAGATATGAATTTAAAATCAGAAGGGGAGAATAAAGGAAGGGTGTACTTTTTGTAATAGTTTAATTGATATATTTCTATTTCAGCCGATATATCTTGATTTTAATTGATATATTCCATTTTTAATTGATATAACCAAAATTCAGCCGATATCCGCCGAACACCGCACTCCTCCCACCCAAAAAAAGACGACCTCATCAAGAGATCGTCTCACCACTTCGGCCTAGGATCAGCCTCCATCAACAAATCTACCAAGTGCACAGCTTCCATCTGCAAACCTTCGCGCTCCACACCAAGCTTCATCTGCAGCTGGCACCCAGGATTCGAAGTCACAACACCGCCTGCTCCCGTACCACAAACATCCTGCATCTTCACATCCAAAATATCCATAGCATCTTCATAGTTTACGATATTATAAACCCCAGCAGACCCACAGCAGAACTCCGGTCGCTCCAACTCACGTAATTCCACACCAGGTATGCGCTTAATCAAATCAAGTGGCTCGCTCGTTACCTTCTGTACGTTGCGTAAGTGACAGGAAGGCTGATAAGTTACGGTCCTCGACAACTCTTTTTCAAAAGCAAGTCCGTCTAATCCGACAAGCACTTCAGAAATATCCCGCACTCGATCAACAAACCGCTCTGCACGCTCGTACCACTCTGTTCCCTCATCAAACAGATGAGCATACTCGACCAGCCGAGCCCCACAGCCACCGGCATTGTTCACGATATAATCAAAGCCTTCTTCTTCAAAAGCTTCAATATTACGCTTCGCAAGTTCCACCGACTGATCGACTTTTCCCGTATGAGCGTGAAGAGCACCGCAACACGTCTGGGCTTCTGGAAAAACGACCTCCGCTCCACTCCTAAGCAAAAGCTCCACCGTATTCTGATTCGTTTCAAAAAAGACGCTGTCCATCACGCATCCTTTAAAAAATCCAATCTTCGCAACAGCCGGCCGCTTGCGCACGTATCGATCCACTCGCTCCCGACGGCGTTTTTTCGGCGTAGGCATGCTTGGTAAAGCCGCTTCAAACTCATGAATCTGAAGGGGTGCACGTTTCGTCAACCCAAACCGCTGAGAAACCTTCTGCAATCCACTTTTCTGGTAAAGCCAAGTCGCATTTCCTAAAGTACTCATCCACTTCGAAGAAGGAAAAAACGATTGAAACAAGAAGTCCTCCACAAGGCGGCGCGGTCTTTCCTCATCAATCACACGCTTGGCCCCTTCGAAGATCTCTCCATACTGAACGTTCGTCGGACAGACAGTCGTACACGCCATGCAGCCGAGACACTTCTCAATCGGTTCCTTCAAATCCTCAACAGAAGCTTTCCCTTCCGCAACCATCTTCACAAGATTGATCCTACCTCTTGGCGAGTGGGTTTCTTTTTCCATCGTTTCATACGTTGGACAGGCCGGAAGACAATAGCCGCACTGGACACAGTCGAACGTCTTGTCATAGTTCAGGCGTTCCTTCAGCGAACTAGTCATGATGCAGCACCAACTTCTGGCCTTTTTCCGGAAAAACTTTGCCTGGGTTCAAGATGCCGTTCGGGTCCCAGCTGTCCTTAATGCGCTTCATCATATCCAGTCCGATTTCTCCAAGTTCAAGCTCCATGAACGGTGCCTTCATCGTACCAATTCCGTGCTCGCCGGAAAGCGTGCCCCCAAGATCGAGGGCAGCCTGGAACATATCCTCCACTGCTTTTTCAACAAGCTTCATTTCTTCCACATTTCGTTTGTCACATAAAATATTCGGGTGCAGGTTGCCGTCACCCGCATGCCCGAAGGCCACGACTTCCAGGCCGTACTTTTCTTTGATGAGCTCTAATCGGTCCATAAAGTCCGGGATTTTGCTCCTCGGAACCGTTGCGTCTTCGGATACCTTCGTCGGCTTGATCTTCGCAATTGCAGGTGACACTTGCTTGCGTGCATGCCAGAGCTTGGCCGCTTCCTCATCACTTTTCGGAATGATGATTTCTTTCGCGCCCATCTCCTCCATAATCTCCTCGATCAGACCCCGCTCCACACGCAATGTTTCGGGATGTCCATCGAGTTCAATGATAATGACGGCAGCCGCATCGACAGGCAGACCGACGGGTTGGAAGTTTTCGACGGCTACGATACAGGCTTGATCCATAAATTCCATCTTCGCTGGCAATATCCCTGACGTTAGCGTCTGGGATATCGCTTCGCCTGCTTTTCGCACTTCGTCAAAAGCAACCATGATCGTCTGCACAGCGGGCGGCTTCGGCATCAGCTTTAGCGTAGCTCCTACAATGACGCCAAGCGTTCCTTCCGAACCGACAATCAGCTTCGTCAAGTCAATGCCTGTGACATTCTTGATCGTCTGACCCCCTGTCTTTATCATTTCACCTTCAGGGGTCACAACCTCCAAACCAAGCACGTGATCCTTCGTCACTCCATATTTCAGCCCTCGGGGACCGCCGGAGTTTTCCGCAAGGTTGCCTCCAATTGTTGCTACATGGGCACTACTTGGGTCTGGCGCGTACATCAGTCCGTGTTTTTCTGCCGCTTTATTGATATTCCCGGTCAACACGCTCGGCGTCACTTTTACCGTCAAATCACGCGGACTGAGGTCAATGACTGCTGGGAATTGAGACATATCCAGAACGATTCCACCATGCACAGGAAGGGGACCGCCGCTCAGGCAAGTGCCGGAACCGCGCGGATGGACCGGAACTTTGTAACGATTGGCAAGCTTCAGAACATCAGCGACTTCCAGTTTTTCCTTCACCTGCACAACTGCATCCGGCAGGTGTTCCCCAAAAGAAGCATCAAAACTGTAACTGTGACGGTCGGCCAATGAGGTTAAAACACGCCCTTCCGGAAGCAAGGACTGGAGCTCTTCCAACCACTTTTCCATACGATGTTTCCTCCTTATCCCTTTGTTTTCTTCGCTTTCAACAAATCCATGACGTCGGTAATTTCGTGAAAGTACTCCGAGGCTTTGTCCCACTGTTCCGTGACGACGTTGACAAAAAGAATGTCGATCATATGTAACTGGGCGAGACGGGAAGATGTGGCTCCACTCCGAAACGGTGCGGGGATCTCCCTTGAGGCAGAAATGTACAGCGAAACATCAGCATGCTCCGTCACAGGAGACTGTCCGTACCGCGTCAGGCTAATCGTCCGAGCTCCCTTTTTCTTTGCAATTTCCATAATCTTTGCTGTTTCATGAGTTTCACCAGAAAAAGAAATACCAAAGACAACATCATTCTCCGTCACGTTGGCGATATTCATCGCCGCATTATGCATATCTGTAAACGCAGAGGTGGGTTTGTTCATCCGTAAAAATTTCTGCTGGGCATCCTGAGCGATGATTCCTGAAGCACCTACACCGAAAAAGTGAATCGATCCTGCTTCATTCAACAGCTTCACCGCTTCTGATAACGTCCGGTAATCCACCATCTCCGTCGTTTCGCGGATCGCCTGCAAGCTGTTGCTCGTTATTTTCTCTACTATTGAGTCTGAAGGCTCCCCCGGTTGAATGTCCCGGTACCTGGCCTCCGGTTTCTTTTGCAAATCGCCGGAAATCCTCAATTTCAACTCCTGCAAACCTTTCAATCCCAGTGATTTGCATAACCGAATGACGGCCGCGCTGCTCGTCGAACTCAGTTCACCAAGCTGTGTCGCCGTACAATGGATCGCTTCGTGAGGCTGATCCAAAATGAATTCGGCGATCTTTTTTTCAGAAGGCGGAAGCTTATCTTTCATTTCATTTAGAATGACAAGCCCGCCAGTTAGTGAATTCTTCATTTCTATCACCACACTTATCCTTTAATGGCGCCTTCGGTCATTCCTTTAACGATTCGGCGTTGGAAAATCGCATACAATACAATCACTGGGACGATGGCAATGACGAGGCTCGCAAACAGCGTCCCCCATGCATTCGTGTACTGCGTTTCATTACTAATATAATCAATCGCGAGAGCAAGCGTATAGTTTTCCTCTGTTTGAAGGAAGATGAGCGCCATAAAATACTCATTCCAAAACTGGATCATATTCATAATCGTAACGGTAATGATCCCGGTTGTCGAAAGTGGCGTAATGATTTTCCACAGGATGCCATACGGCGACATCCCATCAATCGCTGCCGCTTCTTCCAGTGATTTTGGAATCGTTGCCATGAAACTCGTCAGAACGAAAATACTGAACGGCAATTGGCTGACCGCATAGACAATACTGAGCCCGAAGATGTTATCAAGCAAATTCAGCTGCATCAGTAGGAAGAACAACGGAATCCAGCCGAGGACCATCGGGATCATCATCGCTGAAATATAAAGCGTGAACAACAACCGGTTTCCGCGGAAACGCATGCGCTCTAACGCATAAGAAGTCGGAATCGCCATCGCAAGGGTCAGTGTCGCACCAAGACCGGTAACAATGAAACTATTAAACACACTCGCATCGATATTGTAATTGCTCCATGCATCGACGAAATTACTGAAACTGAACGATTCCGGCAGCCCCCATGGATTGGCGTAGATTTCGGCATTGGATTTGAATGCCCCCAACACCATCCAAAAAATCGGATATAAGACCGCCAGTGACCAGATGATCAATGGAATACGTACAATCGTCCTTGAAAAAATACTCCCTTTTTGCACCCTATTCCCCTCCTGTCTGTTAATACTCCACTTTCTCTCTTCTCATCAGGAATTGCATAATCAAGACGGTCACGAGAGACAAAATCAAAATCATAACCCCGATCGTCGCCCCGTATCCGAAGTTGTATTTGACGAAAGCCTGTTCATATAAGTAGGAACCCATCACGTGTGTCGAGTTGTTCGGTCCACCTTTGGTCATAACCTGAACAATAATGAAGGACCCGTTCAACGTCGTGATAATGATGTACAAAATGGAAATCTTGATTTGCGGCCAGATCAGCGGCAAGGTCACCTTCCAAAACTGCTGCCACTCGGTGGCCCCGTCAATTTCAGCCGCTTCATAATAACTCTTCGATATGTTAGAAATTCCGCCCATCAGCATGAGCATGAACAACCCGATCCCTGCCCAGACAGAAGGTAATACAAGACTTGGCAACGCCCAGTCTTCACTTCCGAGCCACGGTCGCGTCCAACTCTCAAGACCGATTAACTCAAGACCTGAGTTCACAAGCCCGAGACTTGGGTTATAGATGAACATCCAGAGGATCCCGATGACGACCACGGACATGATGTTCGGGAAAAAGAAGACAATCCGATAAAATGGCGCTTCTTTGATTTTCATTTGCGTTAAAGCAACGGCAAAAAAGGTGGATAGAATCATGATGCCGATGACTTTTGTTATGACGAGAAAATAATCGTGCCAAATCGTACTTGGGATGATTTCATCACTGAACAACCGGCGATAATTTTCAAAACCTACGAACTCTGCGAGTGAAGATGCTCCCGACCATTTGAAAAAGGAATAATAAAGACCATTGAATAACGGGTACAACGTGAACACCGCAAACAATATGAATGTCGGAACAAGACAGAAGGCAAGGAACAAGTTCCGCTGTCGTTTGGACTGGACCATTTACAACCACCTCTTTTTCTAGTTTGAATATGTTTTTACTAGCATAAGTCAAGCAACAGCAGGATGGCTTTCCCGCTGCTGATTGGCTTATGCCTTTAAGAAAAATGGAATGTGAAGACATCCGCCTCCACATTCCACTTGTCCTTTACTCCAAACTGCTGCGGTATTCCGCTGCCGCTTGTTCAGCTTCCTCAACGAACTCTTCTGCCGTAATGTTACCAAGCATCAAAGATACGAGTGAGTTGCTGATTGGCGTTTCAAGCTCTGAACTCATCGGGTGTGGCTTTTGATAAATCTGGACTTGCTCAGGATCGTTAATCATCTCGTTGGCATCAATCAAGAATGGAGGAACTTCCTCACTGGAAGCTAGGTCGACCCCTTGCAAGTTCATGATCGCTCCCGTATGTTCAGAGAAACTCTTCGCATATTCTTTTGTGAAAACAAACTCGACGAAAGCTTTCGCTGCTTCTGGGTTTTCTGCTTTTTCTGCAATCGCTAATGGACGTAGATCTGGAACAATTGCCGCTGGTTCACCTTCATCCTGCATCGGAGAAGGAATGAATCCATATTCGAAGTCTTCCGGCGTATCATTCGCCATTTCATTCGGCAGCCAGAAACCGACCGGAATAAATGCATTGTCATGAAGCAGGAAGTTCATCTGGGATTGCGTATGGTTCAACGCACCAAACCCGGAATCAATCATGCCTTCTTGCTGCATCTGCTCCACTTTTTTCATGACATTAAGGACAGGTTCACTCGTCCAGGCGCCTTCTGCACCTGTAATGACATCATTAAGTAACTCGTCTCCACCTGCTGCACCAAAGGCAGGGTAAAGCATGCCGCGTAGGAAGTAGTATGGATATTGGCCTGTCGTTACGAAAGGTTCAATACCTTCATCTTCTTTGATCTGACTCATCGTATCCATGAAGCTCGGGAAGTCTTTCGGTACATCCCAATTGTTTTCTTCAAACCAGGCATTGTCATACCATGTGCCCCACGTATCGAAGACAAGTGGTAAGCTGTAGATCTCTCCATCGTATTTAGCAGGGTCAACAATAAAACTTTCACCTAGAGCGGAGCCATCTTCAAGCTCAACGCCGCTCAACCATTCCGTCAAGTTCATAAGCTGACCATCTTCAACCATCTGTGTTTCACTGGAACCGGCACCATCAATGTAGACGACATCAGGTGGATCATCGGATACCCAGCGCGAACGCATTTCTTCATTAATATTAGGTCCTGCATGTTCCGTGATCGAGACATCCGGATACTCTTCCTGGAAATCGGCAATGACTTCTTTCCACCAAGAATCTCCATAACCACCGACAAAGTACTGAATCTCAAGCTCTCCCGAAACTTCACCGGATTCACTGGACTCTGAAGACCCTTCAGAACTAGACTCTTCTTCTGTGCCCTCGCTGTCTGTTTCTTCCGTCCCTGCTCCTGGTGCACAACCGACCAACAACAAGAAAGCGAACAAAACCGCCATCATCAACCAAGCAGATGTTTTCCGCCACATGCTCAACATAAGCTCCCCCTTTTTGATTGAAAAATTTATTTGAAACCATGAACAATGGTCTTCAAATCATTAAGATTCTTGCGTGGCTTTCCTCAAATTGCCCTCATTCGCCTGAAGCATTTGTTTGGCTTGCTCATAGGAAACGCTTCGCTTCAGCATGACAATTGCGGGCTTCACTTGCAGCTTCGCTTTTTTCAATGTGTCCTCCGCTTCCTCATAAGTCGCTGAGGTGCACTCCATCAGAATGCTTTTCGCGCGTTCTCTCAATTTATGATTGCTTGCATGGACATCCACCATCAGATTTTCATAGACCTTCCCGAGTTTGACCATCGCTGTCGTACTCATCATGTTCAACACCATTTTGTGAGCTGTTGCTGCTTTCAGTCGTGTTGAACCTGTCAAAACTTCCGGTCCGACGACAACCTCGATCGGGCACTCAGCATAATCACTGATTTCAGAGCGGTTGTTGCACGACAAGGAGATCGTGTAAGCCCCAACCGCATGCGCATGTTTGAGAGCGCCGATTGGATAAGGTGTTCGGCCGCTGGCGGTGATGCCGACGACGACATCGTTTGAGGTGAGTTTCTTTGCCTTCAAGTCGGTTTCGCCTTGTGCCGCATTATCTTCGGAATTCTCTTTGGCCTTCGTGAAGGCGTCACCGCCCCCGGCCATGACCGCTTGAACCATATCTGGATCCACGAGGAAGGTCGGTGGACATTCGGAAGCGTCCAAAATACCCAGCCTTCCGCTCGTTCCTGCTCCTACATAAAAGAGTCGGCCTCCCTTTTTCAAAGAAGCGGAAATATGATCGACAGCTTTCGTAATGGCCGGTAAAACCTGTTTGACGGCTTCTGCAACTTTGTGATCTTCTTCATTCATGACTTTCAGGATTTCAGCAGTCGTCATTTCATCCATGTTTTTCGTTCGTTCATTTCGTTGCTCTGTTGTTAGGAACGTCAAGGAATTCGTCACCTTTGGCACCACCTTTGATTAATTTTCCGGGATTGCTAACAGGGCTGCTCCAAACTCAGGTGGAGCATAGGGCTCTTTATATACGCCTAACCCTTTTGTTTCGATCTGCTGGATGAAATGTTGTTTCAGAACTTTTGAGTGCTTAAAAATAGACCCAGCTGCTGTAATGGTCGTATCACTTTCAAAACCGCGGCAAGCGATACTTTCCACATGTAAAACGAGTTCATCGGCCGCTTCTTTCAATATCTTCACCGCAACTTCATCCTGTCGCTCCGAAGCTTCGATCACGCATGTCGCAAGCTTGGCTATTTCGTGTTTTTCGTGTGTCCCCCCATATATGTGTCGGACAAGATCTTCAGGCTTATGTAAATTTAATTTCTCTAATATAAGAGGAGTAATAAGCGTTTCCTTTCCACGTCCATCTGCTTCCTTCGCCACTTTTGATAACGCTTTCAAAGAAAGATAGTATCCACTTCCTTCATCACCAATAAGATGGCCCCAGCCTCCACATTTATGGATAAGCCCTTCACGATCTACCCCAACAGCATTCGATCCTGTCCCTGAAATGACGAGAATTCCAGACTCATCTTTTAGGGAAAGCGCTCCTTTCAGCGCCGCTACACTATCGGATCCAACAAATGAGTTTAAATTTTCAGAAAATGATAAATCCCAAAAAATATCCTGCACAATCTTACTCATTCTTTCTTCGTCCTCTGGTCTTCCAATACCAGCAAGTCCGAAGCCAATGCCTATGATCTGTGCAGAATCTACGTTGAATGTTTGTAATCCTTTTTTGATAAGAGCCGTTAAGCGATGACCCGCTTCCTCAAAACCAATCTGATGAGGATTGGTCCCCGGCCCATGGATGACTTTTGGTTGTTCCGGGTATGTACAGTGATTTGCTTCTAGGAACAGGCACGTCGTTTTCGTCCCGCCTCCGTCTATTCCAATCACATAGTTCATGGACTTCCTCCAAATCTTTGTTGGCTTTATTATAAAATTTATGAATTTTTATGTCAACATATGTTTTGAAATATTGTAATTATATTTCAAAAGAGCCCCGATAGATAGGTTGATCAGAAATACTAAAAAGTGGTGTACCAGGTCATCCAATATTTGGATGACCTGGTACACCACTTTTTTCCATGTAGTTTCAATTATGATGTTCGGTTATAGGTGAATCGACATTCTGGAAAGCTTTTACACCCTTTATACGTCCCATATTTACCAATGCGATCAATCAGTTCTCCTCCGCAATTAGGGCACTTCATCTCTTTTACTTTTTGACGAATCCGTTCTTGTTTCTCCTTCACATTAATGACATGGTTTTCTCTCCTTGTTCTATCTTCAATATTATGATGGTTTAGCTTATAAATGATTCCTTTCATATTTGCATTGGATATCAGTCTCTCATCATACATTTTGATTGTATTCAGTAAGTGAAAGTTATTCACTACATGTATCAAAGGAGAAGCAATGGTTATATCTTTCAGCGTAGATTTGGAACTGAAAGATATAATCGAACAAAAAGGATGAGAATAAGTTTTGCCTAATACCTCTTCTAAGCTTTTCATGTGACCATAATTCTGGTGGACCGGATTCATGAATGTATGCTTTCTCTTATAAATAACCTGTGTCCACTTTTTACTTCTTTCAGCACCAAAAATCCATCCTTTATAATTTTTTGTCTCAATGACAAAAACTCCGTAGATCGATACCACTACATGATCAATTTGAGTCGTTCCCTTCTCCGTTTCCAGCAATAAATCATTGATGACATAATACTCGTTGTTATTCAGTCTTTTAAGTAGAAGGGAAACCTTAGCTTCTCCAATTTTCCCTTTAACCACTGGATTAGCAAGGGATCCTCCAAAAAACACCAAAACCAAAAGCACAATCTTAAAGAACACAAGATCTCCTCCAAAAGCATGACGTTACCTCCACATCATTAATATCGGCAGAGATCCTATTTTGTAAAAAATACCACACCAGGTCCTCCAAATATTGGATGACCTGGTGTGGTTATTATTTCCATCAAAGCTTATAAACTGTTCCTTCATAAGGAGCCAATCCACCGCGACCTGATGATGCTGTTTCATTTGTAATCACAATAGGCATTCCTTCAATCTCTTTCACAATTTCCTCATCTAATGTCACTTCTTCGGAAGAGAAGTTACAGACGACAAGAAGACTTCCTTCATCGCTCACACGCTTATAAGCAAAAACATTCGGATCTTCTCTCATTAAAAGTTCAAACCTGCCATCAGTAATAATATCAATTTCTTTTCTTAAACGGATCAACTGTTGATAGAAATAGAACACAGAATTTTTATCTTCCAGAGCACGCTCGGCATTAATCTCACTGTAATTCGGATTCACCTGTATCCATGGGGCTCCGTCTGTAAAACCTCCATTTTCCGAATCATTCCACTGCATCGGTGTCCGGGCATTGTCCCGGCCTTTTACATAGATCGCTTTCATCAGATCTTCATGGGACCACCCTTGTTCCTTCTTCTCTTTATACATATTTAAAAGCTCAATATCTCTATAGTCTTCAAGCGTATCAAAGTGGACGTTCGTCATCCCTATCTCTTCGCCTTGATAAATATAAGGCGTCCCTTGCATCATGTGCAGGCAGATACCAAGCATTTTGGCTGACTTCACTCGGTACTCTCCATCATCACCGAAACGCGAAACGATACGGGGCTGGTCATGATTGTTCCAGTACAAACTGTTCCATCCGACACCATGAAGCGCGGTCTGCCATTTTTCAAAATTCTCCTTCAAGTCGACAAGGTTTAAATCCTTCCAATTCCACTTATCCCCGTTCGAATCCAAATCCATATGCTCGAATGTAAAAATCATATTCAATTCTTCATTCGCAGGATCCGTGTAACGCTTTGCATCTTCTGGAGAAGCTCCAGGCATTTCCCCTACTGTCATCACGTCATAGTTTGATAGAACTTCCTGATTCATTTCCTGCAAAAATTCATGGACACGCGGCCCATTCATAAAATACGGGCTCCCATCCCCATTCTCTCCATCGGGGTATTCCGGATCCTTAGAGATAAAGTTGATGACATCCATACGGAACCCGTCCATACCTTTATCCAGCCAGAATTTCATCATGTCATACACGTCTTCCCGCAGCTTCGGGTTTTCCCAATTTAAATCCGGCTGCTTTTTCGCAAAGATGTGTAAATAATATTGGCCTGTCGTTTCATCATATTCCCAGGCCGGGCCGCCGAAAACAGAGCTCCAATTTGTCGGCGGTTCCCCGTTCTCCTTGCCATCTTTCCATATGTAATAATCGCGATATGGATTTTCCTTGCTTTTCGAAGATTCAACAAACCATGGATGTTCGTCAGACGTATGATTGACAACAAGATCCATGACCAACTTCAAATCTCTTTTATGAGCTTCATCCAGCAACCGTTCTAGATCTTCCATACTTCCAAAAAGATCATCCACTTGACGGTAGTTGCGGATATCATAGCCATTATCCTCTTGTGGAGAATCATAGATGGGGGACAGCCACAGGACGTCCACGCCCAGCTCTTTTAGATAATCCAGCTTCTCTATAATTCCAGGAATATCACCAATTCCATCCCCGTTCGTATCATTGAAACTCTTCGGATAAATTTGATAGACGACACTCTTCTTCCACCATTCTTGATTATTCATCTCTACCACTCCCTTATGAAAACCTTCTCATATAACCATAACGCAAAACCGGTGGATACTTCCATTATTTGTTGTACCAGGTCATACAGATAATGGAAAAAGACCATCTCCGAGAGATGGTCTTTTGGTTTATGCGGATAAGCGTTCTGTATTTTTATGTTCTTTTTTGAGACGGAATGGTGCTGTGACCAACGCAACAATTAAAAACAGCCCCATATATCCGATCAACGGATAGAAGAACGCGACAAGTTCTGTAAATCCTACGAAGCTGAGCCCGAAAGCGACGACTCCAGTAATCAGAACGAACTTCTTATGCTGGCTTGTCCCGACCTCTGTATAACGAGCGGCAAAGGAGAAGAACATGCTGACCGCTGTATTAAAGACCATCCCGAACAAAACAATAGAATAGAATGTTCCTAATACAGGAGAAAGCCCATCGACAAGGGCCAGAAGCGGCATATCGTAAGACGCAACGGCATCCACTTTTGAGAAAATGGCCAGGTGACTGATCACGATCATGATTCCAAGACCTAATCCACCGAGAAGCCCGCCGAGTGCAGACGTACGTTCGTCTTTCTCATTTCCTCCCATCAGCAAGGACATCGATGCCCCGACCGCCACATTAAAGGAGACGTAATTGATGGCAGAAATAAACCAATTGGATAAAGCAGATGGCTGATCAACGGCAACCGCGTTCAAATCACTAAACGACTGGTCCATCGTAAACAAGCTATATCCGGATATAATTAAAACGGTAATGATTAAAAACGGCGTAATACTGCCAATGACATTGACGACTTTGTCCACATTCATCATGATGGTTGCCATCACGATGACACTCATGAAAATCACACCGACGAGTGGTGGTAACCCAAACTGCTGACTTGGAATGGAACCCGCTCCTGCAATCATGACGACACCAACACCAAACAGAGTCAGAATGATGACATAATCAACAATCCGTCCAAGCCATTTGTTTCCACTGACTTTATAGACCGCTTCCTTATGTGAAGTCGCCTGTGTCCTCGTCCCAAGTTTAACGAGCATCATCCCCATATACGCGAACAGGGCGGTTGAAATGATCGTACCGATGGTTCCCAGGTACCCGAAGCTCGTAAAATATTGAAGAATTTCCTGGCCTGATGCAAAGCCCGCACCAACGATAATTCCTATAAAAGCGCTTGCAATTTTCATTACTTTTTTCACGAAAAATCCTCCTAATGTACTGAGATGTCTGCTGGTTATCCGCATAAGTTAAACGCTTTCATATATAATATGTAAAATCAGCTTATCATGAATGCGCTTTCTATGATTTGGTAGAATGAACAAATCCCATTCCCTATATTCGTTTAAATAAACAAATACTTCAATAGGAAAATGGATGTTGTAATAAAAGAATCAATGATAATATAAAGGTATTCACACCATAAGGAGCACCGCTATGAAACATTCATCACACTTGAACTATTCATATAAAGATTACATCGATTCCCCAGAGGGGCTTGCCGACAGCATTGCGGAAACCTTAGGATGTCCAGTGACCATAGAAGATGCCAACCACCGCATCGTCTCTTACAGTAAACATGAGAAAAATGTAGATGAAGCAAGAATTGCAACCATCATGAGACGGAAAGTCCCGGAGCATGTGATTAATGGATTATGGAAACAAGGCATCATGGCCAAACTTTTTGAAAGTGACCAGCCGATCATTGTCAAAACCATTGATTCCATTGGTCTTGGGCACAGGTTAGCTGTCTCTGTCCGCAAAAACAATGAGATTCTTGGGTTTATATGGGCACAGACAAATGATCTCTCCGTAACAGCGGAACACTTGGAAGAGATGAAAGAAGCCGCCCAGTGGGTCAGCCATCATCTACTAAGGCAGCAGGCGAAAAAGAAAAAAACTGATGAAAACCGAAAAGAATTCTTCTGGCAGCTGCTGACAGGATCCCTCCAAAATCCAGCAGAGGTCAAACGGCTTGCCAAAAAATTTCATATGAATTTACAAGGACAGCTTTGTGTAGCCGTGTTCGAGTTCACGGAAGATATGAGTCAGGCGGTTGAGCGCCATGCCTATTACTTAACAGAAACGCTCCACCAAACCCGGATTGTGAACCGGATCTTTGATGACCAGCAGCTCATTCTCCTTGTCCGTACCGATAATAAGGAAGATGCGAATGAAATGAATCAGGCTTTCATTCGTGAATTCACACAAAAGATGAAGGAGCGTCTGGACTTTGAGGATTTAAAAGGGGCGTTCGGGCTGATTTATGACTCACCGACTTTAATCAGTGATAGTTACAAGCAAGCGTTGAAAGTTCTGGAATTGAAAGAGCAATATTCCGCAGGCCTTCAGCACGTCGACAATTACCAGGATCTTGGTGTCTACCAATTCCTCAATGAACTGTCCTCCCTTCAAAAACGGGAGAATTATAAAAACGATGCCTTGACCAATATCCGAATATACGATGAACGTCATAACTCCATGCTCTTGGAAACGTTGAAAGTTTTCCTTGAGAAGAACAGCAATGTCCACCAGGCAGCATCCCATATGCACATTCATACGAATACATTGAACTACCGCTTGAAGCGGATCAAAGAAATCGGGAACATTGACTTCAAGGATATGAACCAGAAGACAATGCTTTACCTTGATTTACTGATCTATGAGAACGAACAGGAGGATTTGTGATTTTACACAAATCCTCCTGTTTATTTTTTCACTTTCAACTAAACAAAAAGTCAGGATTGCGAGCTATACTTTGGTTACATTCAATTTGAAAGGTGGACGTTCCCCATGATTATCGGAATTCCAAAAGAAATTAAAAATAATGAAAACCGCGTTGCGATTACGCCTTCAGGTGTCATCAATCTCATGAAAGCCGGACACACGATCCGCATCGAAACCCAGGCCGGAACGGGAAGTAATTTTACCGACGAAGAATATCGTGATGCTGGCGCTGAGATTGTTGAAACCGCTTCCGATATTTGGTCGAATTCAGAAATGGTTATGAAAGTAAAAGAACCGCTTCCATCTGAATATGGTTACTTCCGCAAAGGACTTATTCTTTTCACATACCTTCACCTTGCAGCGGAACCTGAACTGACAAAAGCTTTAGTAGAAAACGAAGTAACTGCGATTGCCTATGAAACAGTTGCTGTCGATAACAAACTTCCTCTTCTAACTCCAATGAGTGAAGTAGCCGGGCGTATGGCGACACAAGTAGGAGCTCAATATCTTGAAAAATCCTTTGGCGGAAAAGGAATCCTGCTTAGCGGAGTTCCTGGTGTATCCCGTGGAAAAGTCGTCATCATCGGTGGAGGCATCGTTGGTACGAACGCAGCGAAGATTGCCATCGGCCTTGGTGCTCACGTAACTGTATTGGACTTGAACCCGAATCGCCTGCGTGAACTGGATGACCAGTTCGGCAAAGACATCCAAACGATGATGTCCAATCCGTTCAACATTGCGGAAGCGGTCAAAGAAGCCGATCTAGTCATCGGAGCAGTCCTGATTCCAGGAGCAAAAGCACCTAAACTTGTGACAGAAGACATGGTTAAAGAAATGAAAGACGGCTCTGTCATCGTAGATGTCGCGATCGACCAGGGCGGAAACTTCGAAACGGTCGATCACATTACGACACACGATGATCCGATTTATGAAAAACACGGCGTCCTTCATTATGCGGTTGCAAACATCCCAGGAGCTGTCCCACGTACATCGACGATCGCTCTTACAAACGTAACGATTCCATACGCTTTGCAAATCGCTTCCAAAGGCGTAAACAAAGCGGTGGAAGATAATAAAGCGATTGAAGCAGGTGTAAACACAGCGAATGGTCACCTGACTTATGAAGCGGTAGCTCGTGATCTTGGTTACGAGTACAAACCAGTAAAAGAAGCTCTTCAAACTCCAGCACACGTATAATACAACAAGCTCCCCCACAATCGTGGAGGAGCTTTTTTATTGAGAAAGAAAACACTTCCAAATATTTACGTACCAAGTCATACAAATAATCCCATTTAATCCCTCCGTAATTTAGTCCTATAGTTGGAATCTATTTCGTTACTCGAAATGTTCGTATGACGGTGATTATGTCTAATAACCGTGATTAAAGTCTTAGGCTAATCTTCCATTCGACATTATTTTCAGAATATACAAACAGTTCAATCTACTCTGTATACTTTATCCTCCATTACCTATAATTGGTTACATTATTACGAGGAGGTTGGTTATGAAGAGAAAACACGTAATTCCAATGGCCGTCTTATCATCTGCTCTTTTGATGGGAACGGTCGCTCCGACACAGTCACATGCGATCAGTGAGAACGCAAATCCAAAAGCCCATGCACAAATCCAGCAAAACAGTGTACATAAGGATAAAGACAATCGTCCATTCTTTGTACAGGAAAAACAGAAAGAAAAGTACGCAAAAGCCAACGAAGCCTCTGCTAAAGCACACCTGAACAAGAATAAGGAAAATTATAAAATGAATGATCCTGAACATAGCTTAGGACAAGCAGAAGTGACGAAGGATGACCTAGGGATGACTCACGTCAAACTTCAGCAAGAAAAGAATGGCGTACCTGTAGAAGGCCACCAAGTGACCGTCCACTATGATAAGGACAACAAAGTCCAAGCCGTAAACGGGCAGTTCAACGAGGCGATAGAACAACAAGACCTTTCTACGAACGCTTCCCTAAGCAAAACAAGTGGGTTGGAAATCGCCAAGGAGTCGGTAGATGCACCAGAACAACTCGTGGAGTCTCCGTCATCCACTCTTGTCATCTATCCGATTCAAGATGAAAATTACCTTGCTTATAAAGTGAATGTGAACTTCCTTGGGGAAGACCCAGGAAACTGGTTCGTTTATGTTGACGCCAACACTGGAGAAGTGATTGATAAATATAACGCGCTCATGCACGCCGATGGATATCAATCTTCTAAAGGATCCGGAACAGGTGTCCTCGGTGACCACCGTAACCTACACATTACTCACACCAATGAAAAAGGTGTGGAAGCGAACGGAACCGACTTTTACCTGTATGATAAATCACATGAAAATTTAGACGGCATTTACACATACGATGCACAAAACAGCTGGGACTACGCTGCCTTGCCGGGCAAGCTGTTCTCTTCTCCAAATGCTTCATTTAATGATGATTACGAGCAGCCTGCCGTCGATGCCCATTACAACTCTGAACAAGTGTACGAGTACTATTTAGAAGAACACGACCGCAACTCGATCGATGGAGAAGGAATGGCCATCAAGTCTACGGTCCACTATGGTGAAGATTACAACAACGCCTTCTGGAACGGCCGGCAAATGACGTATGGCGACGGAGATGGTGAATTCTTCATCCCTCTATCTGCAGGGCTCGATGTCGCTGCACACGAAATGGCACACGGTGTAACCACTTACTCAGCAGGTCTTAAATACCGCTTCCAATCCGGGGCTTTGAATGAAGCTTTCTCTGATATTTTCGGAGCACTCGTCGATGAGGACGATTGGGAAATCGGTGAAGATATCATGGCAGAGGAAGCAGTTGCTTCCGGACGGACATCCTTAAGAAGCCTGAGTAATCCTAGCAAATTCCCTGTAGGAGCAGACTATGTACCGTATGGAGACGGCAACGGCATGTATCCTTCCCACATGGATGAATACTATGACCTTCCTTTGGATTTAGATAACGGTGGTGTCCATATTAACTCTTCCATCATCAACCATGCGGCTTACATCACGGGTGAACAGATTGGAAAAGAAAAACTTGGACAAGTCTATTACCGTGCTTTGACTGTCTACTTGCAGCCGGAATCTGACTTCAGTCATGCAAGAGAATCGGTCATCCAATCAGCTGCCGACCTCTATGGTGAAAATAGTGAAGAAGCTCTAGCTACTGAAGATGGATTCAATCAAGTTGGAATTACAGAATAAGGAGGAATAGTTTATGAAAAAACAAGTATTTGCTGTCGCTAGTTCCATTGTATTGGCTTCCAGTGTGGCCATCCCTACATTTGCAGCCGGAAATCACCCTGGTACACCCGAGCAGCAAACCTATAACAGCTCCGGTTGGACAGACTATGCTCAACTGACCAAAAAATTAGAGCAGATTGAAAAATCCAGCCAAGGGACCGTGCAAGTCGATGTTGTCGGTCAATCCAATCAAGGACTTGATATCTATCAAGCCCGTGTCGGTCACGGCGATAAAGTCATTCTTATCGAAAGTGAAATCCACGGCAATGAAAAAACAGGAACCGAAGCCATTCTGAATCTATTAAGCTATTTAGGCTCAAGTAATTCCCCTCACGCACAAAAAATCAGAGAAGAGGTAACACTTGTTACTCTTCCAAAAATGAATCCTGATGCTTCGGAGCTCGACAGGCGCGGAAATGACATGTCCTGGTCAGAAGTCGTCGAAGACTTCCCTCAGCTGGCTGAGGCCGGTGGTCCAACATGGAATTACTATACCGCCCCCAACATTCAGGGGGACAATTACGCAGCTAATCCAGGATTTGATGTGAACCGTGACTTTAATCCTGATTTGGATTATGTTCCCGAAGCAGAAGATGTGCCGGGTTCTTCTTCAGAGCCAGGCTGGTACATTACACCGGAAGCCCAAACCGTCCGTGATGTATATAAAAACTTGCAGGATGAATTCGGAACGGTCGATGTTTTCATAGACCTCCACCACCAGGGACTCTATTATGTAGATGGCACAAGTGACCCCGTCACCTTGTCTCTATCCGGCCAGTTCGTCCCTGATCCAAACTCAGAAGATGGAGCGAAATACTCCGAGTACGCAGACAACTACGATTATGATTACTCCCGCCAGTTGAATGTCGCTGCCTATGATGCGCTTCAAGAAATGGGGAACTCGCCATTCGATAACATTACTCTCTACAGCCAGGGACTGGACCTTCCAGGCACAGCACTAGGTTCATTTGCCCTTAACGGCAGTGGCACGGTCCTTTTCGAAGTGACGGGCCAAACGCAGAGTCTCGGCCAGAAGAAAAAAGGGATGCTCGTAAAAGCCGTAGAAACAGGACTCAGGGGGATTATTGACGGTGTAGCTGAAAACACGGTTGAAGATTTAAACCCTGAAGACTACGAAGAGATTCCTGAAACAGCTTACCGTCCAAGTCTATAACCATAAAAGCGAGGAGTTTTTAAATTCCTCGCTTTTTATCGTCTATTAAATCAAGCGGATCAGTTCTCTCACAGATCGTCTCATTGTCCAGAGCACGTACAATTCTTTGTGTAGAATTGATGTTGTAATGTAAAAAAGGTTCAAAACCTGTAAGCAATAATTTCATCATGTTTCAAATCTCCTCCTGCGGTTAAAAAACTTCCTCTCTCTCCTTTCATGATAGCAGAAGAAATGACCTGGCCGCACACTTGTGCACCATGAACGGAGATGTAAGGGCACCACTATGGCGGATTCTTTTTTTCCACCACTCCGAATTTCCTAAAGAATGAGAAGAGACAGCCCAAATTAAGAGCTGCCTTTTCTCTATCACTATCCTATCTCTTGTTCTTCTTCACACAAATAAGTAAGAACGGTTTCTTTCATCGGTAGATCGACTTTTCCATTCAATCCATCCAAAGCAATGACATCATATCTCTGATTCCGATCCTTTATATATCCTATCCAGTAAGGCACATACAGCAAAGTACGGCCTGTGATTGTGACATCAATTTTTTCTCTTCTCTTTTCCTTTGAAAAAAGTTCCCAATAAAGGACCTTTCGAGCATGTTCATCCTCCAGTGTCTTTTTGACAGGTATAAATTGCTCACAGGATTCTTCCCTCTCATAATCTACCGGAAGAATCGCACTCATTTCACTCAAAGGTTCGATTGCGATCCTCCCCTCCAAACCATCAGGCAGTGCATGAGAGACGACTCTGTAATCGAAACACCAGAATGGAAGGAAGACTTGCTCCATAGAAAGGAGTCGTTTCGTTTTCTTCATTTTCTTCCACCAATTTGAATAGAGGTGGTCAGACATTTTTCCAATTGCCTCGTCACGCTCAACAACTGATTTCAAATAATAAGTCACAAAACATCCTCCTATAGATTTTGCAAGTAAAGTAGGAAAGCGAAAACGACAAAGAAGTAGAGAACAAGATAAAGCGGCCACATTTTCGTTTTCTTCTCTTCTTTGATCTCTTCCACTGAACTTGCAGCCTCAGCTCTAGCTTCAAGAGATTTTTGAACGTCTTCCTGCTCTCGACCTATTGTTAATCCGGCTATTTTCTCTTTAGATGGAGCCTTCGTAAATAGACTCACGGCGTACCCGATTCCAACGGCAACCGCCGCACCTACAAGGTTATTGTACAACCAAGAAATTTCAGCAAAAACGGTAACGGCCCAAACAGCGACCATGCCAGCAATAACCCCCGCGAAAGCACCTGTTCCACTGACTCTCTTAGTGAAAATGGCCAAGATAAACACACCTAGTAACGCCCCGTAGAAGTAAGAACCGATCTGGTTGACAGCCTCAATGACAGGTCCAAGATTCCCAGCAAAGAAAGCGAAAATCGTTGCATAAATTCCCCAGAAGACTGTGGCATAACGGGAAGCTTTCAAGTAGTGCTCTTCCGATGCATTCTTCTTCATGAACTTACTATAAAAGTCCCGCACACTTACAGCGGACAACGAATTCAATGCTGAATCCAGACTGGACATCGCTGCAGCAAATACCCCTGCAATGATCAGACCAGAAATACCCACCGGCAGCTCATTTACAACGAATCGTGGGAATAACTCATTCAAGTTCTCAACGTTCGGATCGCCGGCATATTGATAAAAGATGTACAGCAGGACACCAATCAATAAGAATAATAGCATTTGCGGAATCATTAATACCCCGCTTAGTACTAAAGACAGCTTACTTTCACGAATGGATTTACTCGTCAAAACTCTTTGAATTTGACTTTGATCTGTTCCAAAATAAGCAGCATGCAAGAAGAAACCACCAATGACACCAGCCCATATGCTATATTCCACAGAAAGATCTGTAGAAAAGTCGATGGAGTTCAGCATTCCTGTTTGAGAGGCTGTAGACATAATCTCTCCCCAGCCGCCTGGAACATCTTGAAATATGATGAAAACACTAAGTCCAGCACCTATCCAAAGGACGAACATCTGGATAACGTCTGTCCAGATGACCGCACTGATGCCTCCAAGTACGGTATATGAAACAGCAATAACAGCCATCAAGATAATCATTAAGCTGACATCAAGGCCTGTCACAACAGATAAAACCAGTGCAGGTGCATACAATACAACCCCCGTCGCCAGTCCACGGGCAATGAGGAACAAACCGGCCGTCAACGTACGGGTCTTCACATCAAACCGTCGCTCTAAGTATTCGTATGCCGTATATACTTCTGTTTTATAGAAGAACGGTACAATGGTCGCAATTAGGAAAGCCATTGCTAATGGCACATTAATAAAAGTGATTATCCTTGTCAGACCACCATCATATCCCCAACCAGGAGCACCAATAAACGTAATGGCACTTGCCTGTGTAGCCATAACAGATAACCCAATCGCCCACCAAGGAATGCTACGTCCACCAAGAAAATAGTCTTTGGTAGATTTCTGATTCTTTCCGAACATCGCACCAATAGCTGCTGTTCCAAGTACATAAACAATAAAGATCACGTAATCAATCACTGTAAAACTACTCATGTATTTCCACCCCGATCGTTCGATTTAAGAAATAAACATCCAAAAAACGCTCCGTAGCTCTTCTAATTAACTCAGGTCCTTTTCCAACGGCTTCGTCAAGTTCCATCGGTCTATCAACAATAGGAAGAATCGCAAGCAATCCTTCTTCTTTCGCCCCGCTTATTTCTCCGTCGTACATACCAGTAAAAGCAATACATGGAACCCGATGTTTTTTAGCTAAACGGGCCAAGCCAACAGGTCCTTTTCCATATAAGGACTGACGATCCAGCTTACCTTCACCTGTGATCACAAGATCTGCTTTTTGGATATGCTTCTCTAACTCTCCAAGCCTCGCAATCAATTCAAAGCCGCTTTCCACCTTAAGGTTGTCCAGTAAACTGAACAATGTGAATCCGAAACCACCCGCAGCCCCGCTACCTTCTTTGTCCCTAACCAACCTTCCTGTATGGCCCTCCAGCACGGAGGCATAATGAGACATTCCCTCTTCAAATCTTTCCACCCGGGATTTTGTCACGCCTTTTTGTGGACCAAAAACCTCTACCGCTCCTTCTTGACCTAAAAGAGGATTGGAAACATCAGACGCAATGAGCCATTCCACATCAGATGTCATTGAATAGGAGTAATCGCTTTCAATTTGAGAAACTTTAGATAAGTTCCCTCCAGTCATTTTCAACTCCTTACCTTCGGCATCATAAAAATTAACACCCAAGGCTTGGAAGCATCCTGCCCCTGCATCAACGGTAGCACTTCCCCCTAAACCTAAAATAATCCGTTTCGCACCAAGGTCGAGAGCTGATTTAATCAGCTCTCCTGTGCCGAAGGTAGAGGCTCTTAAAGGATCCAACTCCTCCCTTTTAAGCCTTGGTAACCCGGAGGCTTGTGCTGTTTCAATGATGGCCGTTTTCGTTTCTGGAACCCACCCATATGCGGCAGTCACTTTTCTACCCAAAGGATCTTCCACTTGCTCTTCAATCCAATCCCCATGGAGAATTTTCACTAAAGCTTCAACGGTTCCTTCTCCTCCATCTGCAATCGGCATGGACTGCGTTTGAATCGCAGGATTGAATTTGGAAATGCCTTCACAAATGGCATCACATGCTTCCGCACTGCTCATAGACCCTTTAAAAGAGTCCGGAGCAACTAATACATTCATCCTTATGCCTCCTTCAGCCACATCGCTTGATAAGGTTCAATAACGATTTCACCTTGTGATGATGTGTAAGCTTTCCCACTTATAATATCTACGATTTGATCACTGTCTAACGTACGATAAATCTCTCCCGCGTCTACGGCTACTTGTTCTCCCGATACATTAACAAGTGAAACGAGTCTTTCACCATGATCTTTTGCTGTTCGTACGATTGTGAATAAACGATCATCCATGAAAAGCACGTCTTGTTCAGCATTCGGATGGAAAGCCTTTTCTTTCTTCCTTTTTTCAATTCGGTCCATGAACGTTGAAAAGACCCGCTCTCTAAGACTTCCTTTATCGTCCAGATCTTTTTTCAAGCGTTTGTAGTCTAGTTTTTCTCTATTGATGGAACGATTACGCCCAGTTTCTTTCACTCCGTCTAAGTCATTCAAGGAACCTAGCAAGCTATGGATATAGATGCCTGGTACTCCTTTAACCGATAAGAGGATCGTTTGGGCAGCAAGGAAGCGCTTGACGGCCTCATTCGGAGATTCTTCAGGCTCTGTCAAGGCGCTTAAGTAATTGATGTTCAACTCGTATGGACTCTTCGTCCCGTCTCCATTATCTTTATAGGAGACAAATCCTCCGTTATCTTTTGCGCGTTTTGCTAAACGTTCTACTTCTTCATCTGCCAATATTCCTTCAACTGGTCTTAGGCCTACGCCGTCATGGGAAGCTAGGAAGTTAAAAAAGGATGTATGTTCACTCGTAGCTTCTAACGAGTCCGCCCATTCAGACAAATGCTTCGCACTACCAGATACAAACGAATGTAACGTCAGAGGCGGCAGCGGAAATTGATAGACCATATGAGCTTCATTGTGTCCATCACCTAAGTAACTGATATTATCTTTGTGAGGTACGTTCGTTTCTGTAATAATGATCGTTCCAGGCGATATCTCTTCAAGTACATGTCTCATGACTTGAACAACTTTATGCGTTTCTTCTAAGTGAATACTTGTCGTACCTAATTGCTTCCAAAGGAAACCTATGGCATCCAACCGAAGGTATCGCGCTCCGTGCTGGACATATTCTGCTAAGACCTCCATCACCTTAGTAAAAAGCGCTTCGCTTTCATAATTCAAGTCGATTTGATCATCACTGAACGTTGTCCATACATACTTGATTCCATCCTTGTGGTCCACCTTTGTCAAAAGCGGAAGGGCACGAGGACGTACGACAGTACTATAGTCGAGGGAAGGATCTGACTCTACGAAATAATCCTGATATTCCGGATCCCCTTCCAAGTACTTTAAGAACCACTCACTCTTACTCGAAATATGGTTGATGACAGCATCAAACATCAAATCATAGTGCTCAGCAAGGTTGTGAACGCCCTCCCAATTCCCGACCTCAGGGTTTACTGCTAAGTAATCCTGAACAGAAAAACCATCATCTGAAGTAAAAGGATAAAAAGGAAGAATGTGGACGGAGTTGATTGTTTCACCCACATATTCATTTAAGAACTCTTTCAAAGTTGTCAAAGGAGTCTGGTGTGGATCCTTTATCGAATCTCCATATGTAATCATCATCACGTCACGCTCATCTACCCACTCTTTCTTTTGAGGTGACTGTTTATATTTATCGATGATTTGCTGGACAGCTTCGTAAAGACGGCTCCCTTTCTCTTCTCCATAAACGTCATAAAGGTTCTGTTGAATCGCTTCTTGTGCACTCATTGTACGGTTCATGAGTAACCCTCCTTAATATGTTAACGCTATCATAAAATAAATAGAAATAGCTTTCTATGTTACACAAGACAATAATATAAACGCTTTCAACTTTTAATTTTGTTACGCATAACAAAAGAGACTCCAGTAAGAAGTCTCTTTACGTAATTTTATGAAAGGCGAGAGCAATCTGAAGGAGGCTTGAATCGTTAATATCCCTGGGATCAAAGCCGGTTAAGTCCTTCACCTTCTTCAAACGATACTGCAAGGTGTTCTTATGAATGTGAAGGGTTTCAGCCGTAGCTTTGATGGAACCCTCTTCTTTATAAAAAGCCTCTAACGTATCAATACATTCAGGAATTTTTTCCAAAAGAGCAGGATTTAATTTACGTTTAATAAAATCTTCCCGTATTGATTCAGGTACGTCATACATGAAAGACTCTACTCCTAGATCTTCATAGTAGAAAAGTGATCGGCTATAATCAACACCAAACCGTAGTGCGCGATCGGCCTCATCCACAGACTTCCACATGAACCCTGGATTTATACAAATACTTCCAATACCAGCCACACTCTCTTGTTCGTACTTACTTTTTAGAGCTTGCTGGATTTCATCTATTCTTGCCGTAATTCTATCTTTCTGCTGAAAAGATTCACTCGTTTCATTTACAGCTAGTAGCATCGTATAACGGGAGCTACCATCGGGAATCAATACGTGTTCATGATCATCCGGAAAATGCATGGAGATTAACTTTTCTAAATCACGCCGATATCTTTGCAAATTTACTTCTTCTTGTACATTCCCTTTCGATTGACCAATTTTCCGATACCAATACTCTTGGAATCCGACCATTTCCAGCAAAACAGCTACCCGAGGCTTGTGAATATTAATACCGAACATCCACCCTCTTGAAGCAAAGAGCTTCTCATCCTGAAAGGAATTTCGAATCCATTCATTCACAAACGTTTCTCTTGCCTGGTTTTCCAATTCAACTTGTTCATCGAGGTAAGCTTCCTTAATTAAAATTTCGGTCATCCTTTTCAATAAATCCCCCAGTTGTTTCACATCAGCTGGATTACCGGTAATACCAATCACACCTACAATTTGTTCATGCAAACGGACAGGCAGGTTAATACCAGGCTTAGCCCCTTGATAAGTATTTTCCGAGGAAATAATTACAGGACGTTCCGTTTTCAATACATCAGCCGCCCCTGCATGGTAATCACCGACCCTCCCTACATCGAGGCTTGCGATTATCCTTGCTTCTTCATCCATGAAGTTAATATTCCGATCCATTATTTTCTCAGTCTCTTGTACAATCGACTGAGCGACTTCTTTTGGGATAAGCATTTATTTTCTCACACTCCATTATTTCCTCGTTTCATCTTTAGTAACTTACATACTACCATACCTTTAATTCTTTAAATTCCTCGACACATAATATCAAAAGCGGCATTTATTATCCTCTTCCATTTTTCAGAAAATCTATAATTCTTTACAAATAGACAATAATTTCCCGGGTAATATTTTGTTTGTCAATTTATGACATACCTATAAAAGAAGAAAAAACACCCAAGTGTAAATCTCATTAGTAAAACATGAGAAGACAAACACTTTTCCCTTTACACAGGCCCCTTTTCAATATGGTCATCACTTTTGGCCAGTACCCTGTGTCCTCGCTTCGTTTGAAGAATCTTTCTAAAGCTTGGAATATTATAATACCGAAGACATTGAAAAAAGCTACTCAAAAAGAGTAGCTTACGAATTAAAGTCAAGAATCATTTCACGTACATCCTGCACTTCCTGATCTGGAACTTCTAAATAGTAGATTCCATTAATTTTGGTACCAGTACCTGTCATCTGATAGGTAGACAGATTTTCTCTCGCCCCACTATAGTTCTTCATCAAATCCTGCATCGTACTGAAATCCATATTGGTAGACACATTCTTACCAAGAACGTCCATGACATTACCAATTTTATTAATGGATCCAACATTCATCCCTTTATCAACAATTCCCTGGATGACTTTACGTTGACGTTCGTTACGTCCGAGGTCACCCTGAGGATCGTCATAGCGCATACGAACATATCCTAGAGCTTCTTTCCCATCCATGGTCAGTTCACCTTTTTTATAATGGAAGTTATTCTTTCCATACCATTCGATATCGTTTTGGATGGTAATACCACCAACGGCATCCACCATTTCTTCCAAACCTTCCATGTTCACCTGGACATAGTAGTCAAGGTTAATATCAAGGAAATTTTCGACAGTTTGTATAGCCATATCTGCTCCACCAAAGGCGTAAGCATGATTAATTTTGTCCAGGTTGCCCGCCTGAGAAGAATCGCCGACCATCTCTGTACGTGTGTCACGAGGAATGCTGATGATTTGGCTTCGATTGTCATTCGGGTCGACAGACAATACCATCAAAGCATCGGAACGCCCGGAATCTCCGGCTCTTTCATCGACGCCCATGAGCAAAATGTTGAGCGATTCTTTTTCTTTTCGCTTCTTCTCTGTCAATTCATGATCGATGGATGAGACTTCTTTGTGCATCTTTGAATCCACCGTGTTCTTCGCTCCACTGTATAGAGAGTAACCATATACACCTGCTGGGACTAATAACAATACCAATAAAACAAGCGTGACTTTCCACCATCGAGTTTTTCTCTTCTTATGTTTATCCGAACGTTTCATTTACAATTCTCTCCACCTTATATCACTTTTTCCTTCTATTATATAGCGAGAAGGAAAGACTTACAATTCTACAATTATAAAAACATCTAAAATCTCCCATACTATTAAAAAGTTTATGGAAGGAGATTCATTGATGAAAAAAGCAGTGATAACAATACTACCCATTCTCTATATGATTCTTATTTGGATCCAGTCGAGCCTTTCTATAAAGACGATTAAGGAGTGGATGTTATGACACTAGGATTTTTTCTAGAAAGCCTACACCTCGTTGAGTTTGCATTTTTATACATTTTCATCGTCCTTGCACTCCAAGCTCATAACCGCTTTTCGAAAACAACTAATATGCTGGCGGCGATTTTTGCCTCTTTTTACGGATTGATTGACGAAATCCACCAGCTTTTTGTAGACGGTCGGTCGTTTACGGTTAATGATTTAATAAAAGATTGGTGTGGAGTATGGATCACTTATTTTGTGGTTCATCTAAAATATTTAAGATGGGCCAAACATTCTCATGGTACAACAGATGACTCCGTTGAAAGTGAATATGCTCTATTCAAGCAGAAACCTTAATTATATTTCATTAAATGAATTTCTATTTCGCAAGCAAATGAGGAACTGGTTGAGATACTTTCTTCTTACCAAGGACCTTTCTTCTCAAAGTCTCTACCAAAGGTTTTTCCACAATGTTATAAACCATACAGCACGAAGCAGTGACCAAAAAGATGATCATGATCAACCCGAAGAATGGATGAAAAATGTCAAAGAAATTCAACTCCACAAATATCATTAAATATCCTTTAATAAAAGGGCCATGAGCAATGTAAATGGAGTAAGATGCTCCACCTAGGTAAGATAAGAAATAAGGGACATTTCTCTTGGTCTTATCCTTTTCTGCTATCCCATACATAATTAACATAGAACAAAATCCGTAAGCTAGTGGTAATGGTATAAAGGTAAAGGAGTAAACATTATGGGTCCATACCAAGAAGTAGCCAGCCAACCCTAGTCCAATACAAAGTCCAGCATATCTATTTGTGAAGTGAATGGATAGGTAAGCTACGAGCGCTCCACAAAAGATTTCCACTATACTAATACTGAAGATGGAGCTTGGAAGGAAGGAAAATATATTCATTTCTCCAAGAAGAGTGAATCCAATCATTAAGCCTATCAAAGGTTTCATAATCACTGGTTTATACATATAAGCAAAGAATAAGAGATAAAAGAATACGATGTGTGTCAGTGACCACGCTGAACTTAAAATGGGCTCATTGGTTAATAAGAGAAACGACTTGAGGGTGACCTCCATACTATAACCTTCTTGCAGCATGGGAAACATAATGGGAACAATTAAAGCCAATGTGGTAAAAATCCAATATAAAGGAAAAATCCTCAAACTTCTTTTGATCAGAAACTGAATGGCTTTTTCCTTATTTCCAGCATGCTTGTTATAGAGGTAATAAATCATGAATCCTGTGACAATAAAAAAGAAATCTACGCCCCCTGTACGTTCCCATTGGGCTACATTAAACCAATCATACCCAATTTCCTGATAAAAGTTATTGTTCGCATGTCCGATAAGTACAAATAATATAGCAAGAGCTCTGGATATCTGGATGATCTCCAATTTACCGGAATTGGATGGTTTCATGATCTTCATCTCTCCTATGTTTACTTACTTATGATTTAGGTTCAAGAAGTTCGCGTATGTTTCCTCATCGCACGGACGGAGTAGTTCAAAAAATACCACATCGTCGAAGGAAGATTACTATGACCGACTTTCCTGTAAGTATTCCAAGTCTTCCGAGCTGACTTCCACTTGTTGCTGGATAGCGATTCATTGCATTTTCTATATAATGACAGTTCTTCATTCAATCCATAAGCAGTCACCCCTTGAGAGAGAATGGACATCCACAATCCATAATCTTCAGAACAATCTCTATAGAGGGGCATTTGCACCCTCCCTAACTTTTCTTGGTTCAGAACCACGGTCAGAGTTCCAATTGCTGTATTCTTAAGTAAATCTTTATACGTAATCTGACGAGGCACATGGAATACGATTTCTGTCAGTTTCCCTGCTTCCAGCATAATCCTATAGGCAGTATAAGAAAAAGAAAAATCATTTTTATGCATGAATGAAATTTGTTTTTCTAGTTTTTGAGGTAGCCAGCAATCATCACTGTCTAAAAAAGCTAGATATTTACCACCTGCAGCTAGGATCGCTTGATTCCTAGCATAAGCAGGTCCACGGTTTCTCGTTAGTTTGATAAGTTTAATACGTTTATCTTCCGATTGTTTGGCTTCAATAAGTTCTACTGAATGATCATTAGAGCAGTCATCAACGATAACCATTTCCCAATTTGTGTATGTTTGAGACTGAACAGATTCAATCGCCTCCAATATAAAATTTGCTGAATTATACGAAGGAGTAATGACGGAGACTTTCCCCATACTATTAAAATCCATTTGAACATCTCCCCTTTTTAATGAATCGCTCTTTTCTTACCTACGCTTTTCATAGAACCTTGCATATCCACACCTTGAGCCTGTTCGCGGTGGAAAACCACTTTCAACGTTAAAATTAATATTTTCCAATCTGAAGACAAGCTATAATTTTTCACATAAGCTAAATCAAACCGCAATTTATCTTCCGCTGACGTGGTGTATTTTGCGTGTACTTGAGCTAAACCTGTAATGCCTGGCTTAACTTCAAGTCGGTGATGGTAATCAGGAAATTGCTTATTGAACTGTTTTACAAAATATTCTCTCTCTGGTCTAGGACCAATCAAACTCATCTCACCTTTCAAAACATTAAACAATTGCGGAAGTTCGTCTAGTCTTGTCGCTCGAATAAATGAACCAATCGTAGTAATCCTTGGATCTTTAAAGGTTGCTAAAACAGGTCCTGTTTTATTCTCTGCATCAGCAACCATACTTCGAAATTTATAAATCCAGAAAGGTTTCCCTTTGATCCCTAACCTTTGCTGTTTATACAGGGCAGGGCCCGGAGATGTTAGAGGGATGAGCCCTGCTAATAATAGAAGGATTGGGCTTGTAAGTAAGATTAAACTTAAGGATCCAATCACATCCATCCCCCTTTTCAGTAATTGATGGATCGGATGAATATGAAAAGGTTGGATAGAGAAGACGATTGTATCTTCAAGCTGATAAGTTTCCGCCCCCTGAATACCTAATTCATAAAGTTCAGGTATCACCAATGTTTCCTTCCCATACTTAGTGGCAAGCTGTACCATTTCCACTTTTTCTTTTGCACTAAAACCAGAACCGATCAACAACGCATCCGTATCCTTCCCATATTCTTTTAATACATCTTCATCTATTGTTTGAGAAGAACCACAAATCCGATACCAGTCTTCATTATTTTCAAGAAAATGATCCATCTTTGAATCCTCGTCGCCAATTAACCAGATCCTCTTTACCGCTCTTTTCCTTATGAAAGACCAGGCAAGCGACCTTACGAGTAATAAAAGAAAAGTCTGGAGGCTGATCGAAACCATCAAATAGCTTATACCGAAAGTGAACCATGATGTGAAAACGATTCCCAAACTAATGCACACACCTACAATGGTCATTGAAAAAACGACGGAATACATAAGATCCTTGAGCGATTTTCTCTCCCAGTTCTTATAAGAGTTGGAAAATGTAAAGATCATATAGGCTATTCCTAATGCGAGAGGAAGTGATGCTGTGTGAAACGGAAAATCAATGATGGATCTAGCTCCAAAAAAATGATAGATTATCCAAAATCCACAAAAGAGCAGTGCCATATCTATAAAAATAAAGGGGGTAAAGTTTCCTTTAAACGACTGGTTCATCTGGTCCCTCTCCTCTCTTAACTATCCTGCACCCTCTCAATTAAGAATTTTAGTTCTTAATTGAGAATGAACGTATAAAATTCACTCTTTTATTACTAGATTTCACCACTTTTTCAAAAGGCTTTGACTTTAACAAATAAAGCTTTTTAAACAAATTTATTGGATGATAATCGATTCGCTTCCCATCAACTAAAGATAGATTCTCTCTTGCATATGACATCGTGTGTAATCCGTCTGGGTAAAGGCTTTCAGGTGACTGATGCAATTGCGATACTGGTTTTTCTTTGAATTCATCGGGACTTAACTTCTCTACCTTATTTAGAACAATACTCCCACCGTATGTGACCGAACAATCTTGCGCAGGCCTGTATAATACATCATTTAGAACAAAGGGGGTACCTGCTGGTCTTGCTGATCGAATATCATACTTGACCGGGTTTGCACCATGCTCTTTCCATTCACCGAGAAGGTGATCGGAATAAAAGATATGCAGCTCATAATTCTCGGTTTGGAAGGATGACGCTCTGGTACAAAACAGCCACCATCTTCCATTCCAATGGATAATAGTAGAATCTACAGCTGCCATGCCTTTCAAAATGGTTTTGACTTCCCGCCATTCTTTAGTCTCATTATTCCATTGGTGGAGCGTCACTTTTTTCGATTCTGATGTTTCAGGAATACAGTAGGAGTTATTCCCATCCTCTACAATATAAGGATAAGACATATGGGTGGGTAAGTTCATCGTTCCCTTTCTCAGAATGTACTTCCCCATATCTTCCCCATCGTCCCTTAAATGGAATTCACTAATAAAGCCTTTAACAACTCTATGATCCACTTCTTCGAAAATCAGACGCAACTCTCCATCTGCTTCATAAGCGAATGGATCTCCATAATATAGTTTTTTATGGGGGAATAGCCATTCAATTTCTAATGGATCTTCATTCAAGAATTCATGCAAGGATTGATTCACGATCCCTATATTCCAGTACTCGTATCCAAACAAGCGCTTATACCATCTTTTAGCTTGATGTTTTCCTATTCGCAGTGAATACCTTATTCGTTTCAATACTGAGAGAGGGGGGTTCTTTTCTATAACCCATTCATGTGAAGCAGGAGCGTTTGGGATACCTTTGTTTATTTTCCTACACATCTGTGCCGGCCATTCTAGTATGGCCTGTTCTAATTGTGTCTTGTGTTTTTTAGCCGAAAAAAGAATCGTCGGGAGTGAACCCTTCATCAAATTTTGAACTTTTCCGTTAGGGAGTAGCCGATCAAAAAACACTTCCGTATAGGATGATTCTTTCCATAACTCATAGAAAATTGGTTCTTTCTCTTTTAAGTGGCGGAAGGTCCACACCCCGTACGATGGTAGATTAAGAAATTCGCCTTCAAATCTTATATCACTTAAATCTAAATAAAAACTCAAAGGATAAGTTCTTAAATGTAAGAGGTCCCTTTGCTTTAGTACACCCTTATCAACTTTACATGTCTTGAGACTACTATACGGGAACAAGTCTTTTATATTTTGGTCTTGATTTTTATATGACTTGTGCTTATCCCTATCATGAACCTTAATAACTAACGAACATTCTAGATTTTCCATTTCTTTTAGCTTATGAAGCATTTCATATTTCCATTTTTCTCCTGAAAGTGAATCGATAATAATGCCAAACTTCATTTTTCCAGCCTTCAAAACACCCTCCCCCTCTCTAAACGACATCTTTCCGATCCAAATATTCCTGTATTGTCTCACCTACCATTTTATTTAACGAAAACTCCTCTTCCACCCGCTGCCGTGCCTTCATAGATAATTCACGATGCTTCGTAGAATCCGCGAATAACGTCAAAATCTTTTCATGGAACGCTTCGGTTGAATGTTCGGTAACGAGATAACCCGTTTGTCCTTCAAGGAGTGCTTCACTGATCCCACCCCGGTCTATGGAAATGATGGGAGTTCCTACAGCCATCGACTCCAAAATGACCATTGGAAAAACCTCTCGATTTGAAGTAAGCAGCATAACATCCATGTCTCCGATAAACTTTTCTGGATTCTTGATTGAACCAAGCATCTTTACGTTCCCAGATAACCCATACCGGTCAATTAAAGTTTCCAAGTTCTTTCTTTCCGGTCCGTCTCCACCAATAACAAAGTTTACATTTTTCATACCTTTGAACTTCCTGGCAATTTCAATAAAGAACTCAAGGTTTTTTTCTTTAGACAACCTAGCCAAAACCCCAACATTAAAAGTCTGATTTTCTCTTTTTTCTCTAAAAATAAATTGCTCCAGGTCTACTCCGTTATAAATCGTTTTAATGATTTCTTTTTGAACCCCGGATTCTAAGAGCGATTTTTTTTCGAAATTGCTCACGGTAATGATTCGATCCACAAACCTATTCATTAATGTGGAAAATATTTTTCTGCTTTTCAGTTCCAACCAGGTGATATTGTGCTTCGTATAAAGAAGTTTAATCGGCCTGCGTGTCACCATCTTCAGAGCAACTCCGTACAAAACCATCCGCAAACTATTCGCGTGAATTAAAGAAATTTCATGGAGCTTCATTACTTTTTTCAACTTTAACAAATTGCTAAAATGTTTCTCTCTTTTTAATTCAACGTAATGGTCCTTATTTGTAAGCCTATCTTGCAAATCACCTGGACCAGCAGCATAGTAGAAATTGAGGTCCGGATGCTCTAAATGATTTTCGAGCTTGCAGAAGTAAATCTCTGCTCCTCCGAAGCTCAATTTATCGGTTAGGAACAAAACATTCACTGTCACCACCTCCATTACTATCAGTCATGAAACTTTTTGTACCGTTGTCATAGAAAATGTACTTTCCTGCGTCCCAGACTTACATCGATTTAAATAGGTAGATAAGATCGCCAAGACCATA
Organism: Halobacillus litoralis; assembly: GCF_009856415.1. Taxonomy (GTDB): domain Bacteria; phylum Bacillota; class Bacilli; order Bacillales; family Halobacillaceae; genus Halobacillus; species Halobacillus litoralis_C. Next base: position 306,470 of record NZ_WMEZ01000002.1, read on the forward strand.
AAAAAGATGTCATTGATGATTACAGATAGAAACCCCATTTGAAGGACCATTCCAATAACTGTTAAAAAAAGATATGGTTTATGTTTGTAAATTTTATATTGATACAGTTGATAAACAACAAGGAATAAAAATAGGAGATAAAAGAATATCCCAAGCAGGCCAGATTCTGAAAGTACATCCAAGAAAGTGTTGTGTACGGAAAGGTTATCTCCATACTCAAAGGAGTTGTATTCCGCAAAGTTAAAGGCTCCAATTCCTACAACTTTATGCGTGGTGAAATATTCCCAAGCCCGCCCCCACAACTCGATCCGCCCGCTGCCTCCGTCATTGGTAAAGTCGTTCATTCTCGATTCTAATATGGAAAGCAAGTCAAACCTCAAATATACGATGGCTATATAGCAAGCGAAGGAAACGGAAAGAATGACCCCCATTGTCATTTTCAATTGTTTGAATGGGTGGTTGATCAATCCATATAAGACGAAGAGAGCCATCATAACAAGTAATCCCCCTCTGGAAAAAGTGAGGATATTCGTAGTAATACACAAGATTAACCCCGCTTTGTTCAACCAACCTTTTGAGTTACATAAGTAGTAGGCAAAGAATACAGTATTATAAAAAACGAAAAAGTTAGGATCTTGGAGTAAGCCAATTAATCTAGGGTAGTTTCGATCGATCATCAACCCGAATTGAGAAATCCGGATGCCCTCGGTATCAAAAAAATAACCGACACTTTTAAGGCCAATCACGTACAAAAGAAGACTTGCCGTATTAAAGATCAGACCTACATATCCAATACTCTTATCAATAATCGATTGATGGACGCCTTCTAATATAGATTTCATTACCAAGTAACAAGACAAATAGATAAGAGCACCAGCCATTATCCTTATACTTGATGCCGGATATAGCGAGAATGCACCCGTAAACGAGTAAATCAGATAGAATGCGAGCATCGCCACTTCATACAATTGCAGATGATAGAACCGGAACTGACTGATCATAATTACAAAATAGAGGAGGGAAAAAATCATATAAGGTTTTAATGAAAAACCTATGTGAACACCATAATTGGCTAAAGTGATCAGCAGGAATAGAAAAAACACAGTCCAATTTCTTCTAAGATCCGTTGGCTTTTGAAGGCCCATTTTCCACACCTCCTGATTGCTTTGGCACCTGTCCTTGTTTGTATTTCAAGAATAACTGTTGAGCATAAACATGGAGTTTTTGCCTTAATTCAGTGTCCAGCAAAGGAAGCAGCAGCACAAGGATTGAATGGAGGCTCAGCGCAAGCATGGCATGAAGAATACCCAGCCATTCTATAATAAGCAAACCAGCAAAAAAATAGGATAAATAAGGAAATAATGATCTTTTGAACAGTCCCCATCGATTTGGTGAACACAACCAAAAACCTATAAGAGCTAAAACTTCTATAGCCACTCCAGTAACGGCAGCCCCGATTACTCCATAAGAAAGACTTAAGGTTATATACAGACCTACACCGACGATAACTGTGACCAGTTGTATAAATGTACGGGAGTTTTGTTTTTCCATCGTTGTCAAACCGTCCGCTAATGCTATATTTATGGATTGAAGTAACAGCATAAGTGAAAGTACTTTAAGTGGAAAAGCGGCCCCTAACCACTCTGTCCCGAACAAGATCTTGATGACATATTCAGATAAGTAAAAAAAAGGAAGAACCATCATCATACCGACCAAAGACATGATTTTCGTCTGCGAAATTTGATGGTCAAGATGTTCTTTCAAGTTTTGGTGTTGGAAAGAACGGAATAAAACGGGATAGTAAGCCCCCGCTACAATAAAAGGGATTTGCTGTAAAGCTTGCGGGATTCGATAAGCCACCGCGAACAAACCCACTGCAGCAATTGGAATCGTTTTCTCAAGAATGATCGGCCCAATATGTGGCAGCATGACGAACAAAAGTCCACCTAATGTGAAGGAACCCAAGTTCCTGAATAGTCCTCTATGGAAAGGGTAGGAAAATCGAATAGATACGTCCTTCATCACTAAGATCAGACCAAAAATTCCTGCGGTTAAATAAGACAATCCATATAACGTACACATGATGAGAGGGTTTAACTGAAACCCCATCCCGATCACCATTGCTGTAACAAGGCAAAATGACGAGACCATACGAATCAAGCCGTAGTACTGCATTTTTTCTATAAGTTGATAGAAAGTCGTTCCTATACTTTGTAAAGCCACACCAGTGACCATAGGAATAATTAAATAGTAAGCTGTCCGAATCAACTCCCCGTTACTTGAGTTGAACAAGTGAATGACAGAGAAACCTATGAAAAAGGTGGCAACAAGAAGAGCCAACCTCATCTTTACGTAAGAAGAAATCAGGGCCGATAATTTCACGCCTGGCTTAGATCCTTCGCGAAGCGTGATATCGCTTAAACCTGCATCAGTAAGGTACCCCATAATCATGGCAAAGGCTAAAGCTACACTAAACGTTCCATAATGGTTGGATTGGAGGTAGGAAGCCAGGACAATAAGAGCAGCAGCATTCAAAATACTAGATAAAGCCGTACTGTAAAAAAGATGAAGGATATTTAATCCAATAGAATTTTTCTTTTCCTTGCTCATCTGCTGCTCCCCCTTCTTCCAGGTTTTCATTTATCCTGTTTGTAAAATAGTCCCCAAGACTTCTCTACCAGACCTTTCAATGGCATCTACTGTGGTTACTAACTTTTCTTTCTTACTCTTATTGGTACGGGCGACCAAAATAACACCTTCACAATAATCGGTTAACAATTGAGTATTGGCACTAGATAAAAAGGGTGGAGCTGTAAATAAAACGAGATCGAAGGCCTTCTTACATTCTTCAACAACCCCTTTAATTTTTTCAGGCATCCACATTTCGTGGGAAAACCTCTGTGTCATTCCAGTCGTTAAGAGGCATAGGTTAGGGACCATTGTTTCCCTGATCATATTTCGTACACCTCTCCTTTCCTGAACCGCATTAGCCCAGCCCCATTCATTCTTATTCTGAAAAAAAACATGGAGAGCAGGAGACGAGAGATCCGTATCGACCAATAACACCCTCTTACCTTGTTGAGCCATTGCCATAGCTAATTTCGCAGATACTAAAGAGTTTTCCGTATGTTCATCTACTGATGTAAGTATCAAAGCTGAAGGTTCGTGCCTGATGAAACGATTCAATCGTATTTGAATCATGCGTATCTGCTGAGTGCTCACATATTGTTCGTTGAGCATGAGTCTCTGTTTGACCTTCTCAGACACTGACCTCATTTTTTTTCTCCCCTTCTACAACTTCTATTTTTCTATCTTTCTGAATCGGTTTCTTCTCATGTTTCCTCTTTCCTGGTGTTCTCTTTTTCAAATGAATCTCACCAAGGACCAGAATCCCTAATTCTTTTTCTACTTGTGAAACAGTTCGGATTGAATCGTCTAAATGTTCCCTCAAAAAAGCGACTCCTATTCCAGCTAATAACCCAATCACTATACCAATTCCTAAGTTAAGTGCAGTGCTGCCTACTTTTTCGGCGGTGGTTCCATTAGGAGAATCGCTTAAGATATATATGTCTTGTACACCAAACAATTGATTCATCTTGTCTACAGTAGTAACAACGATTTTGTTCGCTATTTCTTCTGTATCATCCGCATTACTTCCTCTTACGACAACATTTACAATCTGGGAATTCCTTGTATTCTGTACGACCACCTGTTTTTCTATGTCTTCATAACGGATACTAAATTCATTACTGACTGAATTTAGTACACTTGGGCTTTTAATAAAATCGATGGTAGAGGCAAGCAACATGTTAAGTTCTCTCGATTCCGCATATTCCGTCGTTTGTTTATTCAAATCACCGACAACGATACTCTCCATTGATTCATACGTAGGCTTCATGACAAATATCGAAACAGCTCCGACCAAAATAAACACGAAAAAGGTGACGAGAAAGATTGTAAGGACTCTCTTCTTAAGAACAGAGAAAAAAGCTTTGATATCCATCTGATCTTGCATGACAACCTCCACCTATTCATTAAAGTTTATATCTAAAAAGTGTGCACTTGATGTCTTTCACAATATTTCACTGTTAATTGAATGCCGTCCGATAATGTATAAAACGGCTCCCAATGGAGGCATCGTTTAGCCTCCTGGTTGGAAAGTAGACTATGACGGATATCACCCTGACGTTCGTCCTGAAAAGAAGGCATCATGGGTTCACTTAAGTTAAAGTACAGTTCTTCAATGAGATCCAATATAGAAGTTTTAGTGCCTTGGCTGATATTAAACGTTTTTCGATCACCATAATGACAAGCAGCTACGTTCGCTTTGGCTACATCTTTAACAAAAATAAAATCTCTCGTTTGCAACCCATCTCCGAAAACAGATAATGCCTCCCCTCTCAGGGCTTGATCGATAAACAAGGCCACCACCCCTGCTTCTCCTTTTGTATTTTGCCTCATTCCATAAACATTGGAATAGCGAAGAATGGTGTAGTTCAGACCGAATATGTTAGAAAACATTTGAATGTAGGTTTCTGCATTTCTTTTTGACAATCCATAAAAAGATAAAGGATTTACAGGATGATCCTCACCTATAGGTAAATATTCAGGTGCTCCATAGACGGCAGCTGATGAAGCAAAAATAAACTTCTTCACGCCATATTTCACGCAGGCTTCTAAAAGGTTTACTGTTACTTTGATGTTTTCTTCCGCATCAAATCCGGGATTTTTCATTGAGTAAGATACTGAAACTTGAGCCGCTTGATGAATAACGATATCCGGCCTTTCCTTGGCAAACACTAAATCCAAGTTATCTTTAAGGTCCACATTATAGTGATCGACACGGTCAGACATGTTCTCTACCTTTCCTGTTGATAGGTTGTCTAGAACGATTACATCGAAATTATCTAAAAGTAACTCATCTACGATGTGCGATCCAATAAAACCAGCCCCACCTGTCACTAATACTTTCACTAATTCCACCTGCCCATCCGCGATTTCTTTATAAAGAACAAACAGATTCACGTTCTTTATAAAGTATATTACGTTCATTATAGAGTGCTAATCCTGAAATTCAAAACCTCAAATCCTCCTTTTTTGTTCTCGATAAGACACTTTTCGTGGAGAATACTTCCAATACCTCTCTTTTTTTATCTTTTTCGTTCTTTCTAAAGAACAAAAGAGTGATCAGTTTCTAAAGAACCAAACTGACCACTCTTTAATCTAAGGTTTAAATATCTCAACCCTCTGCTCAAACGTCTTGGGCGAAGAACAGTAAAAAGTTATTACATATATTAATAACCCCTTTTATAATTCGAAAAAACTGCTAAGGTCCAGGGACGGATTGCGACGGATAGTAGGAGTTGTTATCCCCTTGATCGACAATATTTGCTTCATTCACATTAGAAATCAGACTGTTCCTCATGGACTGAGCAGAGAAATTAACGATCTTACTTTCCGTGGCATATGATTCCACGTCCCATATCATCCCTTGAAAGCGATTATCTGATCCAGATACACGCAAGACCTCTTCTGTGGCATCTGACAATTGAATTTGAAAGTCAGTAAATTGATTCCCAGACACCTCATTAGGAATAGATTTTGAACTCTCTATAACAATGCATTGGACACAATCATCCAGCGTTAGATTGATAAAACGATTTCCATTAACAAAGTTATATTTTTCATTTGGAATTTCAGCTTTCATGAAAACTCCTGTTTGAAAACCTACAATCTTCAACGATAAAAAATCGACAAAACTAATAAACTCATTCGATTGATCAGCTACAAGAGCTATAGCTGTTCCCGTGTTTTCCTCACTCGTATTTATAATGTTCAACCCCTCAATGCGTGAAGTTTCCCACGACCAGAACTTTTGTCCACCATCAAAATAGAGGACTTCAGAAGAGAAGGTTTGATCAGACACCTCTATGATTCCATTTGTGATTGAGGCATTTTTCATAATTTCAAATACCTTAAAGTCACCTTGAACCTCTATAGTCGTATTTTTTCCCAGTTCCAGCTCAATGCCTTGTTTTAATACGATTCCTTTATGAAGGATGAAACGTTGATTCCCTGTCAACTTAACTTTGCCTACTCCATGTTTTACACCATATTCAATTGCTTCTTGGATAGCCGTTGAATCATCCTGATCGTCATTTCCTTTGGCACCAAAATCCTCAATATTCACTCCCTCTTTCAGTGAATCTTCCTCTAAGGATGGGTGTTGATTTTCATATTTTTCGTAAACAAATAGAACGCCGAGGATAAGTACTGCTAATGAAAGCATAAAAACCTTGTAATTCAACGCATACGCTCCTCAAAAATATATTTGGTAAGAAAGGCCCTAGCTTGAATGCTATAACTGATTAGAGAGAGAACTTGTATAAGGCAGAAATAACTCGCACCTAATATGCATCCACATGACATGGACTATTGTTTAAGAACAAATAAAGACTGAAAAAACGCAAGCTTCTCTAATAAGAGCTTGCGTTTTTTCATGACATGAACGACAGGCTTTGAGTGTATAATTTCTCTTAAACTGGACCATTGCTTCAGAAAATAGGTCATCTATGTCTTCCTTTTGCTTAAAAAATTCCCAGCCGTTTTTTTGTTCTAATGCGCTCAGGTGGATCCGTATAAACCATCTCTCCCTCAAGGACGACGTGAGCATTTTCCATGAATTGATACATGAGGTCCGTACCGAACTTCTTCTCAATTTTGCTGTAAGCTTCTTTCATGAAAAATCCACGTTTTTTGGAGTCATGGGCATTAGAGGCTACAAGGTGAGTCAGATTGAATTCAATCATTTGATAAGAAAATTTTTGGACTTCTTTCCCTAATTTTCCTGCTATACTTGCAGCGGTTACTTGAGTGATAGCACCATTTTTCACAAAGTTATAAAGTTCATTCGGTTGCTGTCGAATCATTTTATTGCGCTCTGGATGAACGAGAACAGGCTTGTAACCAAGCAATTGAATCTCATACATCATCTTTTTAGCATAATGAGGAATTTCATGATTTGGCAATTCGAGAAAAACATAACCACTGTTCTTATTGATAGAAAGCATTTCCTCCGATTCAAACGCTTCAAGTTCCCCATTGAGTCTTATCTCCTGCCCAGGGAGCACGGTCAATTCAATACCTTGTTGAAAGAGTTCATCATTCAACTGAGCGGTTTTTTGGATGACAAGCGACTTTGGATTCCTATACCGTGTATGAAGATGATGGGGAGTAGCAACGACCGTATCGATTCCTTGTTCAACAGCCAATCTGGCCATCTCGACACTTTCCTCCATCGTCTGTGCCCCATCATCTAATCCAGGTAAAATATGACAGTGCAAATCGATCATTTTCATTCCACCTCTTTAGTATTTTCAAACATAGATTAAACAGGTTGATATTTCCTAACACCTAAGATAATTAGCAAATGATTTCATGCACTTGTTAAGTAGTTACTAACCACCAAACAGCATCGTTAAACAAAAAAACCAATAATTCCCATTACATTTAACCTCGCGATTGAGAATTGCCCTGAGTGCATTGAACTATACACAACACTGGTATTGGTATATCGTTGGTATTTACTCCTTCACCTGTATTTTTTCAGAGTTTCTTCGTTGTTCTTTATTAAGAATGGTATAAATTGATTATATAACCTTAGGAGACATATGGAAAACCTCAAATACTCCCATATTTCACTTTAAAGAACAGATTTAACAATAAATCTTTAAAATACTCGATATAACACTATAATAAGTAAATTTTTTCCTTGTTTATTCTTATGAAAGAACATATTTCATTAAGACTCACTTTCAGCCAACATAGGAGGTTTTACACCTCACGACAAGAGTTTTAACATCGCTGTTCATGTAAGGTGAGACGTAAGAACCAATTGTATTTATTTTTCATATAATACAGTCTTAACTCTTGACGGATTTTTAAGGTAGGAATGAACATATCAAATTTTTGTTAAGAGAGCTTTTATAGTAAATAAGATGGAAAATTGAAAAGAAGAGGTGTACCAATTGGTATTTTCCAATGAAGAACTTCAGAAAGAGATTAACAATTTGACAAGTGCCATAAACGGGATCGTTTCACTTTTATCCTCACAGTATGGGGAAAGTAACACTGCGGTTTCCCCACCAGTCTATATTAGAGTATCTGACTTTTCAGGAGTAAGTGATGCTGATCGGTTACAGAAAGCGATTGACTATGCTGAGCAACATTCCATTAAAACCGTATTTTCTGATGATCTTAGTTTTTATCTAGAGAGCACAATTACTATAAAAAAAGGGGTACGACTTTTGTCTGCTTACTCAACGGTTTACATGTTGGGAGCAAATGTGGATGGCTTCATCATAGAACAAGATGCCTCTTTTTTAGGTGGAAAAGTCGCTATTGACGTATCTGGCTATACAAAAAAAGCCATTTCTTTGAATGGATCACAAAAGTTCTACAACACGTGGAACAATACACAGATTGATGATATTACGATCCTGAACTGGATGGGGGATAACGGAGGCACTGGGATTTACCTTTACTCAGGAGGAAACGAACACGAAATTTCGTTTGTAAACTTCAGCAACATTAAGGTCGTGGGCTTCGAAAAGGGAATTCATCTTCGCGCGACAAAACCTAGTACCGGCAGGGCTTGGGTAAACGCAAATAACTTTGATAATGTCGCCATCGAAGATTGTGTTCACATGATTGTGCTTGAAGGAAGCGAAACGGTCCCATTTGAAACAACAGGAAACATATTCTCAAATCTTCAAATCCAACCTTCCAATTCCACTAAAAAAATCATTACTGCTAGTGGTCAAGATAACAGATTCACAGGGATGGTTTGGGACTTATTTGAGATCCCCCATTCGGGGCCTGTCGTAGATTTCACGACTAGATCGTCTTATAATTTCGTTGACTTATCCAGAAATGTGCCACTGGATCGTGTTAGTGATAAAGGAAGAAAAAATCTTGTCATCAGTCATGATACAACTATAGTTGAAAAAAGAACGAGTGACCCCCAGAATCCTGTGGAAGGCCAAGTATGGTTAAGAACAGACCTTAACCCAACAACAGATGCTGTATATCGAATCATGACCAGCGCAGGAGTTATGTACCTCCCTTTAAAATCAGTATAATAGTGAATTTCTAAAATTCACTAGAAACTCATATATAGTATAAATATCTATATATGACATTTAAAATTAAATTGTGTCGAATGATGAACACCCAAGACTACAACTTATGACAATTGGTAGTCTTTTTTTCTTATTTTTCTGAATAATTAACAAATAATATTGATTATTCTCTCTTTTTTGCTAAATTAGAAAATGTAGGATAAAAAGGGTTTCTAAAGAAAGGGGTCATTTTATTGAAGAAAACGTCAAAGATTGTAACATCCGCTTTAGCCTTAGCGCTCGCTGTAGGGCCAATGAGCGCCAGTGCTTTCGAAATGCCGACGACCGGTCATGAGAACGTACATAAAACTCATTCACATTCTCAAGGAGGCATGCCTTTCGACGGAGCGATTGCGAATGACGAACGATTGATCGAGATGTTGAAGGAAAGTGGAAAAATCGCGAAAGACGCTTCACCTGCCGAAGCTGAGAAGGGCTTGAAGAAGTTCCTGGAATCTAAACAGGCTTCTGCTGAAAAAGCGAAAGGTCATTTCGCTGATGAAGAAGCAGACACTAAGGCAAAATTAAAAGAAGAGATGAGCAAGAACAGTTTGACGAAAGGGAAAGGAAATAAACTTGGACAAGCGAAGGCTGATGCTCCTGATAGCGTAGAGGAAGAGGCTTACGATGGTAAAATGCGAACAGACAAAGTTCTAGTTCTTCTCGTAGACTATCCTGATAAACCTCATAATTCCATGACTGCTGATGAAACAGATATGTATTATGATGGCGAAGGCGCTTATTCTCGTGAACATTACCAGGACATGCTGTTCGGTGATGGCGGCTGGACTGGTCCAGACGGGGAAAACTATGTATCTATGAAACAATATTATGAACAACAATCTGGTGGAAGTTATTCTGTTGAAGGAGATGTTGCTGGCTGGTACACGGCTAGCAAACCTGCTGCTGAATATGGCGGTAACGACCCTCAACCAGATGGCAGTGATGTAGATGCAAGGGGATTAGTAAAAGAAGCTCTTGCAGCCGCAGCCGCTGATCCATCTGTTGATATATCTGAATATGATCAATGGGATCGCTATGATCTGGATGGTGACGGAAACTATCTTGAAGCAGATGGACTTGTCGATCACTTGATGGTCATCCACTCTGGTGTGGGTGAAGAAGCTGGTGGAGGTTCCCTTGGTTCTGATGCGATTTGGTCTCACCGTTGGAGTTTATCGGAACCTACAGCACTTGAAGGTACAGAAGCAGAGGTTCCTTACTGGGGAGGTTCGATGGCTGCATTTGATTACACTATCGAGCCTGAAGACGGTGCGGTTGGAGTCATGGCCCACGAATTTGGACATGACCTTGGTCTTCCGGACGAATATGATACTCAGTACACAGGTGCTGGTGAGCCGGTCAGCTACTGGTCCATCATGTCTAGCGGAAGCTGGGCTGGTGATATTCCTGGTACAATGCCAACAGGGTTCAGTCCTTATGCGAAAGAAATGCTTCAAACTTCGGCAGTTGTAGACAACGAGGGGACACCAGGAAACTGGTTATCTGGTACAGAAATCAATTTAGATGACATTAATAAAACGGGCAAGGAGTTCCTTTTAGATGAAGCGAATACAAAAGGAACAAACAATGATGTCGTCAAGGTCAACTTGCCGCAAAAAGAAACAGTCATCAATGAACCTGCTAGTGGTGAATATGAGTACTTCTCTGGTAGTGCTGATGGCCTGAATACTAAACTATCAACCCCAGTAGACCTAACAAATGCTGAGAGTGCTGAATTCAACTTTAAGGCATGGTATGACATTGAAGTAGATTGGGATTATGCGTACGTTACAGTAAACGGGGACCCAATCGCGAGTGATATTACAACAGACACTAACCCGCATGGTTCTAACCTTGGTAATGGTATAACTGGAAGCTCGGATGGTTGGATTGATGCTTCATTCGACCTTTCTGCTTACGCAGGCCAAGAAGTTGAAGTGGCTATTGAATACGTGACAGATGCGGCCGTATCTAACCCTGGTCTTTATGCAGACGATCTTTCCATCGTAGTTGATGGAGAAGAAGTTTTGTTTGATGATGTGGAAGGCGAACCTAAATTCGTCCTTGATGGTTTCACGAAGAATGATGGAATTAAACGCTCTGACCACTACTACCTACTAGAATGGCGCAGTCATAACGGTGTAGATGAAGGATTAGCAAACATCCGCCGTGGAGATAGTCTCATGACATTTGATGATGGACTTGTCGTTTGGTACGTGGATAACCAATACTCTGAAAACTGGACTGGCATTCACCCTGGGGATGGTTTTGTCGGCGTTGTCGATGCAGACCAGCGTGTAAACAAATGGAGTGATGGAGCTGTAGCAGGCACACGTTACCAAGTGCACGATGCCGCATTCAGCTTGGATAAGTCAGAGAAAATGTATTTAGACTACACAGATCTTCTTGGTGTAACCTTGAAAGATAATTATACGAAGCGTACCCCTCTTTTCGATGACAGTGCAGACTACTCGAACAAAGGTCTTGTTGATGCAGGTCGTAACGTACCTGAGTATGGACTGAAGTTCAGAGTCACTGGTCAAAGTGAAGATGGTACAGTTGGTAAAGTGACGATTTTCAAATAATAGGTTGAACTAAAAAAAGTCATTGAAGAGTAAATCTTCAATGACTTGTTTATTCTACATTACCGAACCACATCATGCAGGTGAGCGTTCATAAATCCGAACACCTCATCTTCAGAAAATGAAGAATGATCTCCTTTCACCGTGTGCTTTAAGATACTCGAGGCCATTCCAAAATCGAGAACGGACGTCTCATTCAAATCTTCCACCATTCCATGCAGAATTCCTGCGGCAAAACTGTCTCCGCCACCGATTCTGTCCAGCACCTGAATGGAATGTTTCTGACTTTCAAAAAGCTGATCGTTCTTAAACAGAAAGCCCTGGAGCTGATGATTCTGTGAATCCCTCACTTCTCTGTTCGTACAGGCGAATAGAGAGATTCCGTATTCCAAGGCAGCTTTTCTGAAATACTTTTCCAAAAGTTGCGGATGGAAACTTTCCTCAGGACCTTCATTCATAATATTGGTGAAATCCTTTTGCCCAGCAAAGCAGACATCCACATAAGGAAGAATCTGTTCGAAAGCAAGCTTCGCTTCTACCTCACTCCACAATTTGCTTCGATAGTTACAATCAAAACTTACGAGGACATTCCTTTCCCTCGCTTCTTTAACAGCTTTCAAAGTTAACTCCTTCAAGGAAGGCGATAGGGCCGGCGTAATGCCGGACACATGGAACAACTGACAAGAATCAAAGATCGCCTCCCAGTCCCATTCTTGACTCGCGACTTGCAAAAAGGAAGAATAAGCGCGATCATACGTCACCTTTGCTGAACGGGGACCATATCCTTCTTCAACGTAATAGACACCGAGTCGTCCCTCTTCCCTTTTCACCCATTGATCGTCAATGTGACGCTCACGTAGGAAATTCCTCACATTCTCTCCTAGGTCATTGCCAGGAAGCGCTGATACGAACGCGACCTCATGTCCCAAGTTTGCTAGATTTACAGATGCATTGAGTTCTGCCCCACCGATGGTAGCTTTGAATTCCTTCGTTTCTTTGACTCTTTGAAAACCAGGGGGAGTCATTCGCATCAAAGGTTCACCCAGAGTGATGATTTTACTCATACGAACACCTCTTCAACCGCTTCGATAAACAACTTTGCATTCGCGGTCACCGTTTCAAAATTCCCTTGCTGAGCAGGTTTAGTAATCTCTCCCCCGACTCCTACGTGAACGGCACCGTTTCGGAACCAGTCTTGGATATTATCAAGATTCACACCGCCCGTAGGCATGATTTCTACTTGAGGGACAGGGCCTTTGACCGCTTTGATGTGGGAAGGGGAAAAGGCTTGCCCTGGAAACAGCTTCACGATGGATGAACCGAATTCAAGCGCTTCGATTGTTTCATTCACGGTCATGCATCCTGGAATATAAGGGACTTGATATCGATTACAAAGCCTGGCCGTCTCTTTACTGAAATTCGGCCCGACGATATATTCGGCACCTGAATGAATGGCTAATTTAGCGGTTTCAGAATCAAGGACAGATCCTGCTCCGATGATGATTCCTTCATGGTTTGAAAAATGCTGGATTACTTTTTCCGCCTGTGGAATCGTGAACGTGAACTCGAGACTTTTAATTCCGCCTCTAATACAGGCCTCTGCCGTTTCGATGGCCTGTTCGGGTGAGTTTCCACGAACGACCACGGTTAATTTACTGTTCAGCAATAGTTGATACACATCAAGTTTCTTCATCTTCTTTCCTCCTTATACTCCTGAATAAGCAGAAAAACCACCATCGACAGGAACTACGATTCCATTCACAAAACTGGATGCTTTTGAGTCGACCAGCCAGAGAATTGTCCCGGCCAACTCTCCCGCCTCTCCGAATCGATCCATCGGCGTCTGGGTCAGGATTTTATCGGCTCGCTCTGTGTAATCTCCCTCTTCATTAAGCAGAAGGTTCCGGTTTTGTTCGGTAAGAAAGAACCCCGGAGCTATGGCATTAACTCTGATCCCAACTTTAGAAAAGTGGACCGCCAGCCACTGGGTGAAATTGCTGACTGCCGCTTTAGCTCCGCTGTAAGCCGGAATTTTCGTTAGTGGAGTAAAAGCGTTCATGGATGACACATTAATGATTGTACTCCCGTCATTACCTGGCATATCTTTAGCAAACACCTGAGTCGGAACTAAAGTACCTGAAAAATTCAATCGAAAAAGATCATCAACTGCTTGAGGAGACAGTTCAAAAAAGGACTGCGACTCTTCGGCACCGCCTGTAAAATACTCACTGCTTGTTGTTGCCTTCGGATGGTTTCCGCCTGCACCGTTGATCAGGATATCGACCTTTCCCCATTCTTCATTAATGCTTTTTTTGACACCTTGGAGACTGTCCGGATCGAGAACATCTACACTGTACCCTCTAGCTGTACCTCCAGTTTCATTAATGGAACTAACGACCTCGTCGATCTTCTTCTGGTTTCGTGCAAGAACAGCGACCTTGGCGCCGCATTGAGCTAACGTTCGGCTGAGAACGGATCCTAAGACACCACTCCCACCCGTGACGACGGCGACTTTATGATTGAGATCTACTTGAAATGGCAGCTTCATCTTTATCCTCCGTTCTTTGATTCATTTTCCATGTATCGATGATTCCATTTAAATACGTCGCCCCGAGGGCTCGATCATACAATCCATATCCGGGACGTCCTTCTTCTCCCCAAATCATTCTGCCATGGTCAGGGCGTATCGGACCTTCATACCCGCAGTCGATAAGTTTCCCTATAATTTCTATCATTGGTAGAGACCCCTCATGAACCGAATGCGAAGTTTCCTGGAACGATCGATCGCCTGTCCATCGGATGTTCCGAGCATGGACAAAATGGATGCGTCCACGTGCAGCTTCTATGATTTGAAGCAGATCATTCTCCTCTTCAGCTCCGAAAGATCCTGAACAAAAAGTGAGTCCATGGTGTGTGCTTTCCACGCTTCCAAGAATACGTTCAATATTTTTACGATTCGTTACGACTCTTGGCAATCCGAAGATGTTCCATGGTGGATCGTCCGGGTGGATAGCCATATTTACATCGGCCTGTTCCGCTACTGGTATCACTTTTTCCAGGAAGTAGATAAGATTCTCCATGAGCTGCTCTTCATCAATGGTTTGATATTCATCCATAATAGCCTGCAATTCCGTAGACTGATAGGAGAGGTCCCAGCCTGGAAGCGTCAATGTTCCATCCAAAGGATTCAAGCTTCGAGCTGTAGATTCTTCATAGGCAAGAGCATGGGACCCATCTGGTAGAGGCTCAGTCAAATTGGTTCTCGTCCAGTCGAACACTGGCATGAAGTTGTAACACACCGTTGAAATGCCAGCATCACCGAGGTTTCTTAACGTTTGTTGATAGTTGGAAATGTAATGATCCCGCGTCGGTCGCCCTAACTTGATATCTTCATGTACGGGGACACTTTCAATAACAGTGAGCTCAAGCCCATTGGATTCTATCGTATTTTTCAGCTCTTTGATTCTCCCGAGCGGCCATACTTCCCCGGCAGGGATGTCATAGATAGCTGAAACGATTCCTTTCATTTGAGGAATCTGCTTGATCTGGTCCAAAGTGACAGGGTCATCCTCTCCATACCAGCGAAAACTCATTTTCATAGAATCACTCCATTCTTCAAACCGAAGTATTCTTTCGCATTATAATAAGAGATATCTTTCACGTAAGCTCCCAGCCATTCAACATCTGACGGCACTTTACCGTCTTGTGCCCATGTACCGAATAGGTTGCAGAGAATCCTTCTGAAATACTCATGTCTGGAGAAAGATAAGAAAGAACGGGAATCTGTAAGCATCCCGACGAAATGTTTAATCAACCCGACATTGGCAAGGATTTTCATCTGATTTTCCATGCCATCGATATGGTCGTTGAACCACCAGGCGGTTCCGAATTGAATTTTGCCTGCCGTGCTTCCGTCCTGATGGTTACCAGCAATCGTAGCCATTACATAATAATCCTTCGGGTTTAAGCAATAGAGAATCGTTTTAGGAAGACCGCTCCCATATTCAATGGAGTCGAGCATATGGGATAAAGGCTTTGCGAGCGACCGGTCCCCTGGTGAGTCATAGCCCGTATCTCTACCTATACGCTCGAGCATTTTCGTGTTGTTGTTTCGCATTGCCCCGATATGAAGCTGCATAATCCAGCCTTTTTGGTTGTAGAGGGAGGCGAGGAATTGGAGCGTAAATGTCTTATACTTCTCCACCTCAACATTTGTCAGGCTCTCTCCACGCATTTTTTTATCAAAAATCCCTGCGACTTCTTTTTCATCCGTTTGTGCGTAGAACATCTCATCAATGCCATGATCAGAGGCTTTGCATCCATGATTATCAAAATAATCGACCCGTTCAGCTAATCCATCCAGGAAGTCGGTGTACTTTTGAATATTCTTATTCGTCACTTCACTCAGTTTCTGTACCCAGGCATTGAAATCTTCTTTATCGATTTTCAAACCAGGATCCGGCCTGAATGATGGAGCGACTTGAAACGGGTGATTTTCATTCTGCAATTCTTTGTGAAACGTCAGTTCATCCGTAGGGTCATCGGTCGTGCCTACAAACTCGACGCGGTCTTTTTTCAATAGTTGTTGCGTGGACATTCCAACACTTTGAAGCTTTTCATTTGCCACGTCCCAAATGCGGTCCGCTGTCTTCGAATTGAGGTAGTCATCGATTCCGAAATACCTTTTCAGTTCCATGTGCGTCCAATGGAACAACGGGTTGCCGAGCGTGTTCGGAACCGTTTCTGCCCATGCTTTGAATTTTTCCTTTGCATCCGCATGGCCGGTTATATAATGTTCATCGATGCCATTCGCTCTCATCAGACGCCATTTGTAATGATCACCACCGAGCCAAATATCCGTAAGCGTCTCAAACGTGACATCCTTAGATATTTCATCCGGAGGCAGATGATTATGAAAATCAATGATTGGAAGGTCCTTGGCAAAATCATGATACAGCCTTTTCGCAACATCGTTAGTCAGTAAGAAATCGTCTGGAATAAAATTACTCATCTCTTTCACCTTCCTTTAAAGATTTCACATTCAAGTCTGTATAAGATTCATCAGACAAACGCACGCCGTTCACAACCACCGTACGTGTTTCATTTTCCGGGAAATAGATGCGCACCTTTTCATACACAGGTTGATAAGAACCTTCCATACGCACTTCCACCCTTACTTCTTGGTCATCCGTTACCGTTTTTACGGTCAGCCAGCTCGCCACACCCTTTTCATGATCGAGGGATTCTCCATCATCATCATAAAAGGATTTCACGATCGCAGCTTCACCTTTGGCCGGATAAAAGAGTAATCCACGTGAATCGTCTTCTTTATGACGGAAGGAAATTTCTCCATCCCGAATCGGGAAAACGGCGCCCCCTTGAGCAAATAGAGGAACTTGATGAAGGTCAGCGTCAACGGTCAACGTTTGACCACCCTCATGCCACGTTTCTGCGTTCATGTCATACCACCCACGCTCATTTGCAGGCAGATACACATTTCTCATTGTTTGCCCTTTCTCCATGACGTTCGCCACTAATAGATCGTCTCCGACCATGAACTCATCATTTTCCTCGAACGTCTTTTCATCCGTTTCAAAATGATAGAACGTCGGTGTCAGTACAGGCTGCTGCTGTTTATGGGCATTGTATAAGAGGTGATAGAAATAAGGCATCCATTTGACCCGCTCTTTCATCCAGTGGCGGATGGTTTCGATATATTCTGGATACATCCATGGAACATTGACCGTCTGATCTTCATTCCAAGAATGGATTGTAAAACGCGGGTGGAAAATGCCATTCTGGATCCACCTGATCAATAATTCAGGTTCCGGTGCTTTCCCTGAAAAGCCACCGACGTCGTGGCCGAAATTGTAAATGCCGGACAAGCTTAAACTGAGACCCATCTTCAAGTTATAACGAATCGTCTTCCACGCGGTGTAGTTGTCGCCGGACCATGTTTGTACATAGCGGTGCATCCCTGGACCACCGGAGCGGGATATGAGATACGGACGACGGTTTTTATCGTATTCCTGTTGAGCTTCCAAAGACGCTTTCATCATAAGGAGCGTTTGAATCGGTTTGATTTTTGATACAGGTAGTGGTTCACCGAAGCCATGAGCCATCGCCCGCTCATCCCACACTTCGTATTCGTTGTTATCATTCCAAGTGGAATCAATCCCATAGCGTAATAGGGCATCTTTCACCTCATCCTTCCACCATCGTATGGCGGTCGGGTTGGTGTAATCCACATAAGATCCGACAGCATCCCAAAATTGCGAAACCTCCGGGGAATCACCCGTGTGATCTTTAATGAACAGGTTCTCTTCGGCCGCTTTTTCATATTGTGGATGATCCGTAAGCAGAACGGGTTTGATATTGGCACACACTTGAATGCCATTCTCATGAAAATATTCGTTCATCCCTTCCGGATCTGGCACTTTGGACCGGTTCCAATGAAAGACATAACGCTTATCTCCGATGGATGTGTAACCGGAAGAGAGCTGGAAGGAATCACAGGGAATGTCGTATTGTTTACACGCATCCACAAATTTTTTAAGCTGCTCTTGAGCATCAGGCGCATCGGTATAAGTCATCGTAGAACCCGAGTATCCTAGACTCCATTTCGGTGGAAGGACCATCTTCCCTGTCATCCATGTGTACGTTTCGACGACGTTCTTCACCGATGGACCGAGAATGAAATAATAGTCGAGTGTCCCTGTCTTCGCCTGATAATAACGGTAAAAGCCATGGTAATTGTCCAATTCTGCTCCCATATCGAAAGTGCTGTCCGAATAGTTGTCGTAATATAAACCGTAAGCCGTACTTGTTTTCGGTGATTGAACGATATAGAAAGGGATATGCTTATACAATGGATCGGTGCGTTCTGCATCATAGCCCATCGCATCGATGGTCCTCATCTGGTAACGCTTGTGATGTCTGTTCATGTCTCCACTTTTTTCACCGAGTCCATAGTAACGATCCTCTTGATCACGCTCCATATAGTGGAACACGCCTTCACCAAGCTGATTTTCGAAATTATAACTTTGGGTCTTGCGGTCACCGGCGACTTTTAACCACTCTCCGTCCCTTTTTTCATACCAATCGATATAGAAGCCGTGAAGGTGGATCTTTGCCAGCAATTTTGAAGTAGAAACCAACACGTGACCATTTTCTTCGACTACTTCATAAGCAGGGAGAGAAAAAGCAGAAACATCTTCCCTGGGCCTTCCTTCAAAGGGGACATCGTCCATGCCGGGTGCAATGGCCCACGTTTTTCTTTCATCCAGGTCACTTCCAGAATGATGATGGACCCGGAATACAGTTTCTTCTAATACATGAAGTGAAATTTGATTATTTTCCGATTCAAAAGTGACCCGGTTGTTTCGACCATCTGTCCAAGTAAACGATAGCTGAGTAATCATAAGAACTCTCCTTTTTATTTACAAAAGTCCGAACAATTCTGGCAGGGCCAGACTGATCCATGGAATATATGTGACGAAAAGTAATGCGATAATCAGAGCAATGAACATGCGCGTCAGCGGTTTGAGTACAGACTCGATGGAGACGTCCGCCACACTACAACCGATGAATAACGCACTACCAACAGGTGGCGTCATAATTCCAATGCATAGATTGAAGACAAGCACGATTCCGAAATGGACCGGATCCATGCCCAACTGCATCGCAATCGGAAGGAAGATCGGTGTGAAAATCAGTACAGCCGGTGTCAAGTCCATAAACGTTCCGATAATCAGTAGAATAATGTTCATGATCAGAAGAATAATGATCGGATTCTCTGATGCCTGCAGAAGAAGGTCACTGATCGCTGTCGGGATTCCTGTGAACGCCATGACCCAAGACATGATTGACGAGGCTCCGACAAGGAATAGAACAATTCCTGTCATCACAACCGTTTCGCGAAGAATATCTGGAATGTCTTTCAATTTAATTTCACGATAGACAGCCGCCAAAATAATGGAATACAAGACCGCAACGGCCGCACCTTCTGTCGCCGTGAAAATCCCTGCCACAATTCCTCCGATGACGATGACAATCAGCAACAAGCTCGGAATCGCATCCAAAACGACTTTGAGACCTTGTTGGAAAGTCGGACGTTCAGCGACTGGATAAGACTGCTTCTTCGCGATAAAATAAGCGACGATCATGATGGCAAGTCCCATCAAAATCCCTGGCAAATATCCTGCCATAAATAACGCGGAAATGGACGTTCCACCACTGACCAATGAATAAAGGATCAATACACCACTAGGTGGAATCAATAGCCCGGCCGGTGCAGAAGCGATGTTCACCGCCGCAGAATAAGAACGGTCATATCCTTCCTTCGCTTGCAATGGCCCCATGACTCGACCGATGGCAGCCGCTGATGCTACGGCTGAACCAGAAATGGACCCGAAAAGCATGTTTCCGACGACATTCGTATGAGCGAGAGAGCCCGGCAGACGCCCGCCAAGCAACTTCGCCAAGTTGATCAGCCTGATCGCAATTCCACCGTTGTTCATGATGCTCCCGGACAGGATGAAGAAGATAACGGCGAGCAACGCAAAACTGTTGATGCCCTGGACCATTTTTTGTGCAGCGGTGAAAACAGCAACATCAAACGGCACGACACTTAAAGCGGTGACGAATGAAGAAACACCGATCCCCACGGATATCGGGACTCCGAGTGCCAGCAACAAAAAGAAAACACCGAACAATATGAGTGAAGCCTGTAATGCCATGTCCATTCGTTATCCCTCCTTTCCTGTACTAAGTTCTTCTTGATACTCTTTTACAAGCAATAACTTATAAATGACGACGAGTACCCCACAAATCGGCAGGATCGAATAAACTACGCCCATGGGGATATTCAGAATTGGTGTTGTTTGTGTCATCGTAATACTGACAACTTCCATTCCGCCTTTGATCATGATTAAAATGGCAAATGCGAAGATGAACACGTCATTCACAATCCTTACTCCAAGACGACTCTTTCCTTTAAACTTGTTTTTTAAGAAAGTGATAGCCAGATGCTGATTGGAACCGAACGCATAGGTCGCTCCCAAAATAGCTGTCCATACAAGCAAAAACCTTAGTAGTTCACCAGTCACTGTACTTGGCGCATTAAAGAAGTAACGGCTGACCACCTGCCAGATCGCTCCGGCGACAAGAACGGTTGTAAATACGGTAGTGATAGACATGATCGTTCTGTCTAACGCCTTTTTTATCTTTGTAACCATTTATTTTCCCTCCCTCAACGGGCTCTTCCATCTCTTTTGTAATGTGTATTGAGCCATCTTCGGCTGCCGGTCACGGGTGAAGACTCCTTTTTTATTTCCGTCCACCCGTACCGTATCCTGCTTCGTCATAAAATCAGCGAAGTTCCACACTTGTTCACCAATCACTTCTGCAAATTCATCAAAAACATCGTGGTACCTCTCTAAAAACTGCACTTGAAATTCCTCTGAAAACATGACGGAGGGGACCTTATGAAGTCCTGGCACCGTATCGACCCCATATTCCGTAATGACAATCGGCTGGTCGTGCGTCTTCGCCCATCTGTCGAGATAGTTTCTTAGGTCGGCTGTGCCTGCCTTCAGGTCTCCCGGTGTCGAATACCAGCCAAAATAAACATTCAAACCGATGATATCCACGAGTTTGGATACGACACATTTTTCCGGTTCGATCAGCATCAGGTTCACATTCATGATCGGCCTGTCATCAAGCTTTCTCACAACCTCCACCAGAGTCTTGTAATAGAATTCCGCTTCCGGTTCCATCGTCGAAGCTTCATTCGAGAGGGACCACATAATGACAGACGGATGGTTACGGTCCCGTTCAATCAACCTTTGAAGCGTGTCCAAATGATATTCCTTCAAGCGGCTGGAAATCTTCCCATTGCTGAAGACAGGCTCCAAATTCCCTGTCGCTGGAACCCCTTGACTCAACAGACCAACGGCAGACGTTTCATCGATGACTAAAAATCCAAGTTCATCTGCCGATTGTAAAACCTCTTCCGCATAAGGATAATGAGCTGTACGGAACGAATTGGCTCCTGTTTCCTTCATTAAGTACATGTCTCTCAAATTGGTGACAGGATCATAGCCTTTTCCTCTGAGAACAGCATCCTCATGCTTTCCAAACCCTTTTAAATAAATGGGGGAACCATTCAGCCACAACTGTTGGTTCTTCACTTCAATTTTCCTGATTCCGACGTTCAAGTAATAATGATCGAGCGTTGCCCCTTCCTCATCCTTTAGGTAGACATCCAACTTGTATAGATAAGGATGTTCAGGGCTCCAAGCTTCTGCTTCGGGGACTTGTAAATCTGTTTTCGTTCCTTTTCCTTCAGCTATGACCTCTCCCTGATGATTTTTAAGAGAATAATGGACAAAAGCAGATGGATGACTACCAGATTCCACCGCTACCCTTCCTGACTTTCCATTGAAATCGGTACCAACTTTAAGCGAATGAATAAACGTTTGTGGTGTCGTATAAAGAAATACAGACCTGTGAATACCTGCGTAATTGAAAAAATCGTGCTGCTGGTGCAAAGTCTTTTTGACTTCACCGTCTTCTATCACTTCTTCCATGACCTCCCCTGGAGGAAGCATGTCCCAAGACAATTCATTGTTCACCTTCACAACAATGCGGTTCATCTTTTCTTCATTTACAAAAGGAGTCACATCAGCCTCAAAAGGGAGAAAACCGTTATGACTTTCTACAACTAAGTGACCATTCACCCACACTTTTGCATGATGGGCGACCGCTCCGAATCTTAGCATGATTCTTTCTGTCATCCATTCCGAGGGCACATAGGTAAACGTTTCATACCACACATCTCCCAGGAAATCTCTGATTTCCTCTGAAGTCGTAATATCGTTAAAACTTGAAGGTACTGGCATATGTATCGGGGACGGAATCCCCTGAGCTGGCCACCCTTCTTCGGCCCCTTTTCCGTTTGGATCCAACTGGAACATCCAAACACCATCCAATGGTTTCTTTTGTCTTTTTTCTGTCATTCTTGGATATAACAAGGTTTCCGCCCCCTTATAAATGAAGGTGCCCACTTTGATGAGCACCTTTATGTTTTATTCAGTCAAACTCTTGATTTGTTCCATGATTTCTGCAATTCTATCGTCTTCCTTGAACTCTTCGTGCATCGGTTGAACCGCTTCGATGAATGGTTCTTTATCTACATCATTGAATTCGACACCCATTTCTTTTGCCTCTGCTACAGCATCTTCTATCGCTTTATTCCAGATTTCTGTATGATATTCTGTAGCTTCTGCAGCTGCTTCTTCGAATGCTGTTTTTTGTTCATCCGAAAGGCTGTCCCATGTTTGCTTACTGATTATCGCGATATCCGGAATCATCGTATGTTCGTTTCGAGAGAACGCTTTTGCTACTTCGCCATGTTTACCTGTCGTTAATGCAGTCGGGTTACTTTCCGCTCCATCAACCACTCCCTGTTGAAGCGCTGTGTAAATTTCCCCGTATGGCATTGGCGTCGGTGTTCCGCCCAATAGCTCTACCATTTGAATTGCTGTCGGACTGTCCATGACACGGATCTTCAAGCCATTTAGATCTGCAGGTGTTTGAATCGGCGTATCCTTCGTATAGAAGCTACGTGCACCTGAATCAAAGTAAGTAAGGCCGACAAACCCTTTATCTTCAGTAGATTGATAGATTTCCTTCACAACGTCTGATTCCATTACTTTTCGATAGTGATCTTTACTTTCAAAAATATAAGGTAAAGAGAAAACAGAATACTCATTAGAAAAGCTCTCAAGTGCTCCAGCACTAACTTTCGTCATATCAATCGCACCACTTTGAAGCTGTTCAAGAACTTCTTTCTCACTTCCTAGTACACCATTGGCAAAAATCTTAACGGTCACTTCACCATCCGTCTTTTCATCTACACCTGAAGCGAATTTTTCAAGAGCTTTGTGAACAGGGTGATCTTCACTCAAGTTGTGAGCAAGACGAAGTTCCTGACTATCTCCACCCGAACCCCCGTCACCTGAAGCTTCTGAATCAGAACTCCCACAACCAGCAAGCATAAGCAATGAACTAATCAACAACAACAACCATAAACCTGACTTTTGCACATGTACCTCTCCCCTCAAATATTTTAAGCGTTTTCAAAACTTTGTTTGTTTACACAACAAACTGTTAATCATATAATAAAGGTAACCAAAATAAATTTCAAGAGTTTTTTGAAAGGGGTTTCAAATGAGCACAGGAGATGCCACTTACATCAAAGCGTTAAACAAACGTATTTTAATTGAAAAAATTATTGAGCATCAATCCATATCAAGAATTGAACTTTCCAGATTAACCGGATTGAACCGTTCCACAGTTTCCTCGCAGATTAATCACATGATGGAAGAGCAATTGATTATCGAACGCCCTTCCGAGGTTTCTTATGGTGGAAGAAAACCGATCCTTCTTCAAATCAATGAAGCGGCAGGGTACACAATCGGAATCGACTTTGATATGCCCCAGACTCAAATTCAAATCGCCAACCTCCTTGGTAAGCCACTTGCCAATTACCAGGTCCAAACCGATGATGAGGATGTATGTAAAAATATCTCCAATGTTGTTGAAAAAGTCCATGATGTTCTTAAAGAGCACCGTGTGTCCGAGTCGCCTAAAGGGTTAACAGGAATCGGAATAGGCATACACGGCATCGTTAATAACGATCACAACATTGTTTTCACACCAAAGCTCCAGTGGAACAACATCAACATGAAGGAAGCATTTGAGAAGCATTTCGATGTCCCTATTCACATCGACAACAACGCGAATCTGACCGTCTATGCTGAACAAGTGTATCACTATCCGATGGAAGACCTTTTTAGCATTACTATGTACTCTGGCATCGGACTTGGAATATTAGAAGGAAATGATATATATAAAGGAAGTCAGGGCTTCGCAGGAGAGATTGGTCATATGATCGTCGAAAGAAATGGCCTACAGTGCAGTTGTGGGAACAAGGGCTGTTGGGAACTTTACGCCTCAGAACATGCATTAAAGAAAACCCTGAAAGCGAAAGGCTACATCAAGCAATCAAGCGAGGAATTTGACCTGACGGAGATTAAAGATACCACCATCATTGAAGAATACCTTGATTACATGGCTGTCGGGTTGAACAATATCATCAACATATTCAATCCGGAAATCATCATCATTAACAGTGAATTCATGCACCAGAACAGACACTTGCTTACCTCTTTGAAAAAGCGTCTGAACTCGAGAATGAACAACTACCAGGAAATTGTGACCTCTTCTTTAGGAAAAGAAGCCTGCTCACTAGGCGGCGTAGCGATTTCATTAAAAGAATATTACGGAATCAATTCTTTAAACCTCAGTCACTATCCTTATTTTAACGAGGTGGGAAAAGCTTCTATTAGTTGAGCAAAACCAGAACATGCAAGTAGCGTATGTTCTGGTTTTTATTTTTATTTTGACATATAGATGTGAAGGTCGAGAAGTTGGGTTACTTGGGCAGGATTCAGTATATTCTGCGTGCCATTTAAAATTCTTATGCGCGCCCCACTCTTCCTGCGCGCGTTTCACACCTTCTCGCGTGCGTTCCTTACCTTCTCGCGCGCGTTCCTCACTTTCTTACTTCCAGCTGAAATCAAAAAAGCGCAAGCCGTTTTATAGGCTCGCGCTCTTCATTGCTATTAACCGTTAATCCAATCCGTATGGAACGTACCTTCTTTATCCACACGCTGATACGTGTGCGCACCAAAGTAGTCACGTTGTGCTTGTAGCAGGTTCGCTGGAAGCTTGGCTGTACGGTAGCTGTCGTAATAAGCAAGTGCGCTTGAGAAGGCAGGTACCGGTACACCGTTTTGAATCGCAAGAGCGAGTGTTTTACGAAGCTCTTTTTGATAAGAAACAGCGATATCCTGGAAATAAGGATCGAGAAGCAGGTTCGTCAGGTTCTCGTCTTTGTCGTACGCGTCTTTGATCTTCTGCAGGAACTGGGCACGGATGATGCAGCCGCCGCGGAAGTTCATGGCAATGTCGCCGTACTGAAGGTCCCAGCCTTTTTCTTCAGACTGTGCACGCATCTGTGCAAAACCTTGCGCGTAGGAGCAGATTTTACTCATATACAACGCTTTGCGTAGAGACTCGATGACTTCTTCTTTGTTTCCGTCAAAAGTAACTTCTGGACCAGTCAAGTATTGGCTCGCTTTCTCGCGCTCTTCCTTCATCGCAGAGATGAAGCGAGAGAACACAGATTCTGTGATGATTGGAAGTGGAACACCAAGGTCCAGGGCACTCTTACTTGTCCATTTTCCTGTTCCTTTTTGACCGGCTGTATCAAGGATTACTTCAACAAGCGGCTTGCCTGTTTCTTCGTCCACTTTTGTGAAAATGTCTGCCGTAATCTCGATCAAGTAGCTGTCGAGTTCACCTTCGTTCCATTCTTTGAAGACTTCATGAAGTTCTTGAGCAGAGAGGCCAAGGACATTTTTCATGATGAAGTACGCTTCACAGATCAACTGCATGTCGCCGTATTCGATACCGTTGTGAACCATTTTCACATAGTGACCGGCACCGCCGCGTCCCATGTAGGCCGCACATGGTGTACCTTCAACGTTCGCTGCGATCGCGTCGAAGATCGGTTTAACTTCTGCGTAAGCTTCACCCGGTCCACCTGGCATGATGGAAGGTCCCTTACGAGCACCTTCTTCCCCGCCGGAGAATCCTGTTCCGATGAAATGGACGCCTTTTTCTTCTAAGTAAGAGGCACGGCGTTCTGTATCTTCATAGTACGTGTTTCCGCCGTCGATCAGCATGTCGCCTTCTTCCAAATGAGGGACAAGGCTTTCGATGACTTTATCAGTCGTTTCGCCCGCTTTGACCATCATCAAGATTTTGCGTGGTTTCTCAAGAGAACCAACGAATTCTTCAGCGCTGTACGCTCCAAAAATGTTACCTGTGTTTTCATCATTTCCGACCAGTTCGTCCACTCGGTCTGTCCAGTAATCATAGACAGATACTGTGTAACCATTATCCTGAATGTTCAGGGCAAGATTCGCCCCCATCACTCCTAAACCGATGACTCCAATATTCTGCTTATCCATGTTCCGATCAAATCCTTTCCATTCTATCTGTAAAAGTTTTTTACCACCATGTATAGCCGTCTTCGTTCAAGAGCTTCTCAGCCGCTTCCGGTCCTTCAGATCCTGCTTGATAACCGTGAAGAGGGAGAGCGTCATTTTCAAAAGCTTCTAAGATCGGCTGGACCCACTTCCAGGAAAGCTCCACTTCACTCCAGTGAGCGAAATAAGTAGAATGACCCAACATGGCATCATTCAACAGATTTTCATAAGCCTCCGGCTGGGCATCCAGATTTTTAGAAAAGTTGATATAGGCGGGTTCGAATTTTTCATTCGAATCATCCTTCAAGTTGATGCGCAGTCCGACACTCTCGTTCGGATTGATTTCAATCATCAACAAATTGGATACCGCACCTGCCGCATCTTCATCCGCGTCAACTTCGTTCTTGAACTCAATGATAATGCGCGTTGATTTTTTCTCAAGACGCTTCCCTGTACGGATGTAAAAAGGAATGCCTTTCCAGTAGTCGTTGTCGATATACAAACGAGCAGCGAAGTACGTATCGTTGTTGGAGTTTTCCTCAACACCGTCTTCTTCCAGGTAACCTGGGATTGGTTCAGCGTTCATTTCACCCGCTTCATACTGTCCACGCACGACATGTTTGGAAATTTCCTCTTCTTCTACAGGGCGTAACGATTCCATGATCGCTTTTTTCTTTTCTTCAATCTGTTTCGGCGTCAGTTTTGCCGGATGGTGAAGCGCGGTCATCATCACTAACTGTAGCAAGTGGTTCTGCACCATATCACGAATCGCTCCAGCTTTATCATAGTACCCCGCTCTCGTTCCAACACCGACGGTCTCGCTTGCTGTAATTTGGACATTCGCAATCTGCTCATGACTCCAGAGTGCCTTCAAAATCGGGTTCGGACGGATCAACGATTCAAGATTCTGCACCATCGGTTTTCCAAGATAGTGATCGATACGGAAAATCTCTTCTTCCTGGAACACTTTTGTCAGTTCAGCATTTAAATGACGCGCCGAGTGTAAATCACTTCCGAAAGGTTTTTCAACGATCAGACGCTTCCACCCGCTCGTGTCCGTGATTCCATTTTCATGAAGAGAGGCCGCGATCGGTTCAATCAACTTCGGTGCAACCGAAAGGTAGAACAGACGGTTTTCTGGAATCGAAAGCTCGCTTTCCCTTTCTTCAATAAAGGCTTTCAAACCTTGATACGATTCATTCTTCATCGCATCGAAAATGAAATAGCGGAAAGAAGCAAGGAACTCGTCCAAATTCGATTCGTCTACATCTCTTCTTGAGAAAGATTCCAGTGATTCTTTAATGATGTTGTGGAAATCTTCCTGTGTATAAGGTCTACGTCCAAGGCCTACGACGGAAAGGGAATTTGGCATTTTTCCCTCGATATATAAGTTATAGAGAGCTGGATAGATTTTACGTTTCGCCAAATCACCGCTTGCTCCGAATAAAACAAAGGTCATGTCGTCCATCACTTCTGCGGTATCGATTCCATGACTTTTCGTGTTGTGTAGATCCATAATTCGTGTTACCTCCTGTACTTTTCAGCTTTTTTCAGTATATAGCATGAGCACCAAATATGTAAGTGAACAAACTTGAAAGATGAACACTGTTTTATTGTTTGCCTTCTTCATAACATTTATGAAATGTGTCTAAAATGTGTAGTTTGCCATGAAAATTATTTTACTGAAAGTTCGGCTGTTTTTAAAGAGGCAACAGGAGGCGTACAGTCCGCATCAGACTTAATTTCAGCGATGTGAGAAACGTGACGCTTTGTATGTCGGCTATACTTCTAGTGTGAGCGTTTTCACTCTTATTTGCAATAGATTGAAAAAAATTTTCATATTTCATTTGATTATTAGAAGGATTCGGCCTTTACATGAGTATTATTTCTCGTCTTTGTATCGTTTGATTCCCGGTTTTTATGAAGCGATTTTTTTATGATTCGAACGATAAAAAAAGTCGAACGCCTCCTCTTAGGATGCGTTCGACTCTTTATCTGCCTGATCGGCTTGTGCACTTTTCCGATTACGAATGATTGGAACAATGAAAGATAAGATACTTACGATGTAAAGTCCGATGGATACAGGATCAGAGATGAGGATCATCATGTCTCCACCTGCGGCCGTAAGCGACTGTCTTAGTGACTGCTCCATCATGCCTCCGAGAATGAAAGCTAAGATGAAGGGAGCTGCTGGGAAACTGAACAGTCTCATCAAATAACCAACGAAACCGAAGATTAGCAATAGATACAAATCAAAGGTACTGAAGCTGATGGCATAAACACCAATCAAGCTGAAAATCGCAACTAAAGAGATCAGCATAGGACGTGCGATTTTCAATATTTTTGCGATGTATGGAATGAGTGGTAAGTTTAGAATCAATAAAAAGATATTTCCGATATACATACTAGCAATGATGCCCCAGAAAACTTCCGGACGATCGGCCATCAGGAGTGGACCCGGCTGAATACCAAGGACGAGGAATGCGCCTAACATGACAGCTGTTGTTCCAGACCCTGGTATACCAAGGCTCAGTAAAGGAACAAAGGCACCACTGGTCGCTGCATTGTTGGCCGTTTCCGGTGCAGATAACCCTTTGATCGATCCCTTTCCGAACTCTTTCGGATTTTTAGCGATTTTCTTTTCTGAAATATAACCGATAAATGAAGCGATTGTCGCGCCTGCACCTGGCAAAACACCAAGAATGAAACCGAGGAACGACTGCCTGCTCATCGGTCCGCGCATTTCTTTAAAATCAGCTTTGCTGAGCTTCAAACTTCCGATGTCGCCCTGATTTTGCAGCGATTGATCTTTCCGCTTTTTCACAAGAAAACAAATTTCAGCGAGAGCAAATAGTCCGAGAGCGATGACGAGGAAATCGATTCCTTCCAATAAGTTCGGATTTCCAAACGTAAAACGGCTCGTTCCCGTCTGACCGTCAATTCCGATGGTCGCAACCATAAAGCCGACAGTAGCTGTAATCAAAGCTTTGATGGTGGATCCATCCGATAAACTTGCAATGGCCGTCAGACCTAAGAACATAAGGGCAAAATACTGAGGCGGACCGAATGAAACGGCGACTGCTGATAGAGCAGGAGCGAATAACATCAAAAGAACGACGGAAACCGTCCCTCCGACGAAAGAGGAAATCGCAGCAATCGCCAAGGCTTTTCCTGCTTCTCCCCGCTGCGCCATCGGATAGCCGTCGAATGATGTGGCGACGGTTCCGGATATCCCTGGTGCGTTCAAGAGAATTGAGGATGTCGATCCACCGAATACGGCTCCGTAATAGACACCCGCCATCATCACTAAGGCGACAGAGGGGTCCATTCCATATGTGATCGGAATCATGATCGCAATTGCACTGATCGGACCAAGCCCCGGCATCATCCCGATTAGTGTTCCAGCGACGACGCCGATCAAAACGAACAAAATCCCCTGCCAGCTGAATGCGACCTGAATTCCTTGCATTAATCCATCCATTGCACCCATGGTGACTTACCTCCTCTTAAAATGGTAGTACTCCTTGTGGTAGTCGGATTTGTAGTAAATAATTGAACGAAAGGTACATAATTAGTGGAAAGAGAACCGCTACGAGGATGGTCGTGACAAGCTTCCTGTACCCAAGGAACCAGGAACAGGCAAAAATGAATAGCATGGAACTCAAAACGAAACCGATAATTTCAAGTAAGAAGATATAAAGAAAAATCATGCCACCCACTGCAAGTAAAACGAGCATTTCTTTTTTCGGTACCTGACGTTTATCTTTTTCCTCTTCTGTTTCTGAAGATTTATCAAAGAATAAAAAGATTGCCAAAATAATCAATAAATAGCCCAGGATCTTTGGTACAAAATCCGAATCGACCGGCACATAAGGGTATTCCTTTAAGTTATAACTCAAATAAAGATAACCAGCAGCGAACAAAATCAGGAAGATACTCACTTTCTGGTTCAACGTTTTCAGCAAGAACATCACCTTCCATCTAATAGAAAAGGGCCTGCGTACAGACCCTTTCTATCTATTATTGATTCAAGCCAAGCTCTTCCATTAAGCTTCCAAGTTCCTCTCTTTGTTCATCAAGGAACTGGCTGTATTCTTCACTATCCATGTACATCTCGTCCCAACCATAGTTGTCACGGATTTCCGCAAAGGCTTCTGACTCACTGACTTCTTTCAGTTTTTCTTCATAGTAAGCGACTTGTCCTTCCGTCATATCTCCAGGTCCGAAAAAGCCTCTCCAGTTTACAAATGTTGCATCGATGCCCTGCTCTTTTGCAGTCGGGAAGTCTTCAATAACTTCTCCTTCCAGACGTTCTTCTGCTGTAATTCCTAGTACACGAACTTTTCCTGCCTTCACTTGTTCGACCGTTTCAGCAATTCCAGTTGAATAAACGTCTGCACTACCGTTCAGAATCTGTGTCATCCCTCCGCCATCTTGGGCAGAAACGTACTTGATTTTTTGAATATCGACACCAGCTTTTTTAGCGATGGTAACGAATTGCATGTGGTCCATAGAACCAGGAGAAGATGTTCCTACGACCGTTACGCTGGAAGGATCGTTTTTCATATCTTCAAATAGTTCATTCAAATCCTGCCATTTTGCGTCATCTGCGACAGCGAAGGCTGCATAGTCCGCAATCATGTTGGAAAGTGGTGTGAAATCTTCATGAGACAAATCCGACTGTCCGTTCAATGGAACGAAGATCATTGGAGGTGAAGAAACGAAGATGTTGTGTGGGTTGTTCGTACTGTTGATGTAAGACCAACCAACAGCTCCTCCACCACCTTCTTTGTTTACGACACCGACGTTCTGCTCGGTGATTCCTTCTTCCTCAAGGATTTTCCCGACAGAGCGTGCGGTCGTATCCCAACCACCGCCTGCCCCAGCAGGAGCGACGATTTCAATATTCTTGCTTGGCGTCCATTCACCATCGCCTCCATCTCCACTCGTTTCCGAAGAGTCGCCGCCACAAGCAGCTAAGAATAAAACAATCAATAAACTACCCATCATCCATAAATGCTTTTTCATAAGTATGAATCCCCTCTCTTCTTGCTATTTGATGATAGTTTATAAGATAGAAAGTCACTTGTAACCGTTTTCAAAATAATCGAAATTAAAAGCATAAAATTAATTAACCAAATAAAATTCACGAGAGTAATATGGATAAAACTGTAAGACCTGGTCACCCAATTCTTGGATGACCAGGTCTTACAGTTTCTGCCTTTTTCCATCTTCCCTTTCCTCCGTTCCAGCTAAAAAAGACTCGTCATTTCGACGAGTCTTCTCCGTGCTCTACCCTTTATAATATTTTCTCTGAGGCCGACCGACTTTGCCGTAGTTCATCTCCGCTCTGCCTTTCCCTATACTGATCAAATATTCCAGGTATCTGCGAGCTGTGGTTTTTGAAGCTCCCATCTTACCGCTTGCCTGTTCGGCAGTCAATCCTTTATCCCCCGCATCTGAAAGCATCCTCTCCACTTTCTCAAGCGTCAACGGATCGATGCCTTTAGGAACAGATATAGTAGTGGTCGCAGCCGCTTCATTTGAAGACTTTATCAACTGATCGACAGCTTCCTGATCGAATGTCTCAATTTGAGCCATGCGTTTTTTCCGTTCCTGATAGCTTTCAATCGTCTCCTGAAAACGCTCCATCGTAATCGGCTTGATAATATAATCAAACACGCCATATTTCAGCGCTTTTTCCACGACTTCTTTTTCCTGCGCGGCCGTAATCATGATCACATCCGTCTTGGGTGCAATGGAACGAATATCATGCAGAAGGTCGACGCCGAGCTGGTCAGGCATATACACATCCAACAAAAGCAGATCTGGCTGTTGTTCCTCAAGCATCTCTAAAGTCTCTTCACCATTCAAAGCCTTACCGACAACTTCCACACCATCAACCACTCGCAAGAATTGCGCATGCAGTTCAGCCACCCTGAAATCATCTTCACTAATCATCACCTTCATCAGGTCCACCTCCTGTCTGTTTTGGTAAAAAGATGGAAAACACAGCACCGCCTTCGTCACTATGATCCACTTCCATCGTTCCTGAAAGCTGCTCAACAATCTCCCTCACATTATGAAGACCATACCCCCGATAATCTCCTTCTTTCGTAGAGAAACCTCGAACAAACAGCGAACTGTACACGTCTTCGGGAATGCCAGGCCCGTTATCTGACACTTCAAAAACGATATCATGCCCTACATCCGTCACAAAAAACTCGACTCTCTTCTCCTTCTGTCGACTCACCGCTTCAAAAGCATTATCAATCAAGTTGCCTAACATAGTGACTAACTCCGTTCTTGTGATATGTGAGGGTACGTGCCGCAACTCCGAATCTTCCTGAATCGTGAAGTCCAATCGCTGTTCAGAGGCCATACTCATTTTCCCGGTCAGAATCGCCTGTACCGTTTCATCCTGGATCCTGTCAAAGATCAAAGCTTGATGCTTTTGCGACATATGGAAATCTTCTTCGATCATCCCCATCGCCTCTTCCTGTTTCCCTAACTGCAAAAGCCCAAGAAGCACATACATCTTGTTGGCATGCTCATGCGTCTGGGAGCGAAGACTTTCCGAGTGCCTCTTCACTTCCGACAACGTCTGGACCATGTTCCTGACTTCTGTCTTATCACGAAAACTGGAAACGACTCCGGCCACCTGTCCTTCATGCATAATCGGAGTTCGATTGACGATGACGACCTTATCCATCAAAATCATCTCCTCGTCCCTGGTCGCATCACCTGTTTCGAGCACCTTCAACATTTGCGTATTGGGAAAGACTTCAGAAATTAAATGCCCCTCGGCTCCCTCCGACAAGTTTAAGAGATCGATCGCCGACTGATTGATCATCGTCACCCGGCCCGCTGCATCAATGGATATGATCCCTTCTTTTATAGAAGAAAGAATGGCTTCACGCGTTTGATAAAAGGACGTGATTTCATAAGGTTCAAGACCAAGCGTATCTTTTCTTATACTCCGCGCCAGTAAAAGGCTTCCGACAGCCCCGACCACTAATACAAGGACTGCGACACCAAAGACGTTCTCAAGCTTATTCCACACAATCGACCGAACATCCTCCAGCAAGAATCCGACCGAGACGATACCGATAATATCCCCGTTCTCACCAATAATCGGCGCTTTGCCTCTCAAGGAGGGACCAAGCGTACCTTCTGCTTTCGATATGTAATATTCTCCATTGCTAAGTGCACGTTCGTTGTCTCCACCAACCATCCGCTTCCCTATTTTCCATTCATCAGGATGGGCATAGCGGATGCTGTCCTTATTCCCTATAACTACGAACTCAGCACCCGACTCCTCCTGCACACTTAGAGCGATCGGCTGAATGATTTCAGATGGGTTCTCTGTCTCGAACGCTTCTTTGATCGAAGGCATAAAAGAAACCGTACTTGCGACTTGGAGGGCGAGCTGTCCCATATGCTCTTCAACGTCTCTTTTTTCCATATACGCAAAAACTCCGGCTAATAGCCCGATTACCAACATAAGTAACGATAGGATCAACACCATAATCTTCGTGCGCAGGGAAACTTTCATTGACATCTCCACCTATGAAAACGTTATCTCAATCTATCGTAACATAGGAGAAGATTCTAGAGATTGCTAAATTCTGAATTTTTCATCTTCTGAAAACTCCCATTCTCATATTTCCTCATAAAAAAAGGATAAAGAAACGCCCAGACGTTTCTTTATCCGCTCCCGTATTTATTAAACGGTCCGCTCACTCCTTAATGGAAGGCTCGCCACCATGATGTATAATAATAGACTGATCATTCCACCAATGAATATATAAAAAGGTGTGTAATAAGGCAATCCAATCGACCAAACAGGCTCTCTCGGTCCAACATCACGCAGGACATAAGTAAATCCGATAAGATACACAGCCAACCTTTCCATTACGATGACAAAGAGACCTAGACGAATCACACTTTTCAACGAACTTTTTTCTCCAAGAATGACACTTGAAAACACTCCTAACAGGACATAGGGAAAAATCACCGTGAGTGCACCAATAAAAACACTTGATACCTCCGTCCCGCCCAAGAACCTTGAGTCCATGAAGTACCCGAACATCAGAACAAGAACGTAAAAAAATGCGGCCATCCCTATTCCTTCCAAGTATTTCTTCATATAAGCCTCCATTCTTAATTAACGATGCCTTACATTTAAATTTATTTTAACATAAGATCCCCAAACAAACTCCAAACCTAGTAATATATTCCATGTGATACAATTAAAGCAAAGGGGGTGTCTCTGTGCTAAAAACCCTGCTAAGCATCATAACCATTTGCACCATTGCCATATTTGGGTTATGGATCTATGAAAGTATGACAACTAAAGAAACCTCGGGCAATCCATATAGTGATACGATCCCCAGTAAAATGGGAAAACCTGATTCCAGTGAGTATATGTTCACGGAACGCTTTCCTTACACAGAAGAAGAAATCCTAGAAAAAACAGGATATGGTCCTAAAACAGGGGAAGGGTTTAACAGCAGCAATATGATCGCCTCTATTGCTGATTTCCAAATCAACCAACCTGGAGAAGAACAAGGGACATACATTGAAGGGATCCCAGAAGGTCATACAGTCAAAGTAGAACTAATTGAACGGACGAAAGAATTAGAGGAAATAGATAAGATAAATGAAGTGACATATGAAGAAGGCGAAAAAGGACTCGTCGCCACCCTTCCGGATAAAAGAGACCAACTTTATTCCCTTAGTGCCGAGATGATCAACGGGAATGGAAAGGTCATCGATACTTATGTCGGTATTGTCTATGTACCACCGGAGCCTGAAGTGAATGCAGAAGTTTCTACCGACAAGACTTCCTACTCTCCCACCGACACGATGGATTTCAGAATCACCAATTTCGGTCCTTCCAGGTTAAGTTATGGGGCCAGGTTCATCATTCAATCTTATGGGAATAAGGCTTGGAAGACTGTCGAAGGACCAGAAGCAGTCGTAGCTATGGAATATATTCTGCTTCCAAAGGAATCAACCATCCATACTGTCAAACTAGAATCCTATGATCTTGAAAAAGGAAAACACCGAATTATTAAGCGTCTGGGTGTTTCTGATACAGAAGTGGAAGAAGAATTGGCGGCTACCTTTATCGTGGAGTAGATGATGAAGTTCATGCTTCCAAACTTAAATAAAACGGCTGCCCCGGAGGACAGCCGTTTTATTTATCTAATCGTTGAAACGTATTCAAATGTCTCTTCACCGTCATTAATCTGGTAAACGACTTTGTTATCACTAGTCGTCCATAGTCCACCGTACTTAAAGGAAATGCTGATTCCGAATTGTTCCCCATAACTAATGACAGGATCGATTCCACTATTCTTAAGTTCCGCTTCCGTATAAGAACTGCGACGGGAATTATCTTCAAAGATTTCTATTTTCTCTACCGTCACATCTGTACGGGTGAGGTTATAAAAAGAAGTAGAAACCCTTTGGATTACGTTATTTACAGTAACAGAACCGTAGCTGTTAAATTGAAGCGAAGGTTTAATCCAAACGCTGACGCGGCTAGTCGCTTTTTTCCCATCTTGAGTTTCTACGGTAATCGTCGCAGAGCCTTCTCCTACAGCGGTAACAAGTCCTCCATCAGTAACCGTGGCTACTGAAGAGTCACTCGAACTCCATGTATAATCATCGTATGGGACTTCATGACTTAAGGAAGCTTCAAGCTGAATTTCTTTCCCTTTTTTCATACTATAAGAAGTATGATTCACGGATACACTCCCATTTCGATAATAGGAAAGGAGATATTCCGCAGCTTTAAGTTTATTCAAGCCTTGAATCGCGGCCGATTCATCAATGGCTAATGCTTGATTCACAAGTGAACGAGCTTCTTCTACTAGAGCAGCATCCTCTTGAGCAACTGGATCTGGCAATTCATTAATCGCTTTTTCTGCTGCTTCAATAGTTGGAGTCAGCGCATCATAAACTACTGTGAATTGATAAGATTCACGTTCAGTTGTGTAACTCAGGACATTCTCTCCATGTGTCAAAACTTCTTCAAGGTTCATCTCTTTTGTATTTCCACCAGGCAATGTAAGGCTTAGAGTCTCTTCATCAACCACTTCTACATCCAAAACACTCTCTGCAATTTCTACAGAAACCTCGGCTTTTTCCGCTTTGTTCCCTGCCTGGTCTTCAGCAGTATAAGTCAATGTGTATTTTCCAACCATGTCAGTGTCTACTTGACCTACAGGTTCACCATCTCTTGTAATCTGCATATCGACAGTCACTTCCCCATCGACATCATCCGTCGCTGAAACAATGGGCTGGTTAAAACTTAACCCTTTTTGAATGAAGTACTCTTTGAAACCATCGATAGTGATGACAGGTGGTTCTGTATCTGGAACTTCATATTGAACAAGGATATCTTCAAAGACCTTCCCTTTATATTCAAAAGAAACATTGTTCTCCCCGTCGACCAGCTCTTCATCAAGGTCGATTGTAACTGTCTCATTGTCCGTAAAATTGACAGCCAACTGGTTTTCACTCAGGACCTCAATGTTCTGAACTTCCAGGAAAAGTGTTCCTTGAGCCACTTCTGTATTGTAGGATAACAGCGCAAAGTCACCACGACGCATTTTGGCATTTGGTGAAAATGTTGTTGTCGTTGTACCGGAGATCAAGCCGTGAGAATATAGAGTTTTTAAATCTTCCATATACCATGCTCCATCTACCACATCTGTGAACGGCATCTCTTTTTCATCTTCTAACTCCAAGCCATATCCCTGGACAATCATACGTGCCAAAGCCGCCCGCGTAATGTTGTCTTTAGTACCGAACTTATTTTCACCTACACCAACGACAATGTTTGAATGATAGAGAGCATTGATGGCACCGGAATACCATACCCCTTGCTGCACATCTTCAAATGGGGCTGGTGGGGCATTCTCTTTATCTAGATTCAACAAATTTGCAAGCATAACTGAAGCTTCTGCACGAGTAATTTGATTTCGAATCTTGAATTCTCCACCTTCATAACCACTTACAATTTGTTTTTCAGCCAAAGCATGAATAGGTTCATAATAAACCGTTCCTTCTGGTACATCTGTGAACACTTGTGCATTTATTTTTACTGGATTGATCGTAGCAACCACAGATAAAGCCATGACAAGAATCACAAACATACGATAAACGTTTATTCTTTTCATAGTGCTAGTCCTCCCCTAAATGATTTCCATTCCCTATTAACCTATAAAGTGGTAATTATAAAAAGAGTATTATTACCTAAATGTTAAAGGTATGTTACAAAACTTTTACAAAACACTGAAAAAACACTAGATAATTGGGTCTATTGATATAATTAATTGGAAATATAAACCTAACTATTAAACCAAAGGGGAGAGTTCATGCTTTACTACTTGGATAGTCAGGACAAAGAAAACCTTCAGATGTTGAAAAGAACGAATTTGAAAAGCGTTGGATGGAGAGAAGAAGATTTAGAGGAATTATTGGTGAAAAACTTAGACCGTGTTTTAGACGAGGAAAATTTGATGCCTATTTTTACGGAAAGAAATTTTCAACCTGAGCCCGATATATTAGCACTGGATGAAACAGGGAAATTATACATTTTTGAATTGAAACGCTGGAAGTCCAAAGATGACAATCTACTACAAGTATTAAAATATGGACAAAAATACGGCCAGAAAAGTTACAAAGATCTTGAAAACATGTATTTCAAATTCAACCCGGATGCAGCGTCCCTCATCCAGGACCATAGGGAATATTTTAAGCTGGATTCAGAATCAGAAATCAAAGAAGAACACTTCAATCAACATCAACAATTTTTAATCGTCACCGATGGGACAGATTTCAAAACACGTAGAGCCATTAACTACTGGAAGAAAACAGGCCTTGATATAGAAGCGATCGTCTACCGTGTTTATACGACAGATGCTAACGAGCATTTAATTGAATTCAATACGTATTCCCCATTTCAAGATGTCATTGAACATGAACCGTCCAACTTCATTTTGAACACCAATCACAAAAGAAACCCCGCTTCCCATCAAGATATGCTTACCAAAGAAAAAGCAGCCGCTTATTACCACCCTTGGAAAAATAAAATCCAACGCATCCAAAAAGGAGACAAAGTCTTTCTCTACCAAAGTGGCAAAGGAATTGTCGCTATGGGAATCGGTACAGGAATAGTTAACAAAGAGGAATATCATGGAAAAGCAAATGAAGAATATAATATGAACTTAGAAGATTTCACCATCTTGAAAAAGCCTATGGCAGCCAAAAAAATGAAGGAAATTACAGATTCAAATTTCATGTTCAACCAGACGTTATTCTCCGTCGATAAAGAAAAAAGTGATCTGATTTGGAAACATATAAAAGAAAATCATATGTAAATACAAAAAAGCCTGCTAATATTAGCAGGCTTTTATATTTATGAAAAAATCGAATCATTCTTTGTGATTTCCTCATCCGAAAGCTATCCAATGTCCACTAATTGTCAACCACCTGTTCCGTTCGTTCGCTTAGCTCCTGGAATGACGGCATCAATGGACGGCTGATTCAAGTACCAGGCCATTACAATATGAGGAACCTCCACTCTCTTCCACTATAGGACGGTAACTCATCGACTTTAGCTAAATTCTGTTTAAATAAAAGTAGAGCCCTGGAAACAATAGATCCAGGGCTCTACTTTTTATGAGTTCAAGAAATTCAAAGCGGCTTGTCTATAGATTTCCGTCGTTTCTGCAAGTTCATCGATATCCACATACTCATCAATCTGATGCGGTACTTCGCGGTCTCCCGCTCCAATCGTCACGATCGGAACACCCGCTACATGTAAAAACGTACCGTCTGTCGCACCGGGAACGCCGTTATACACCGGTTCTTTTTTCAAAACGGTGCGGACCGCTTCTGAGATGGCTTTTACCACAGGTTCATCTTTCTCTGTTGATGTCCAAGGGCGATCCTCAATGACAGTGAAATCCGCTTTGAAATCCGGATCATCCTTCGCTAGCCGATCTAATATTTGCTGCAGTTCTTCTTTCAATACCTCATGGTCCTGACCAGGAACGGTGCGGATATCCAGCGTAGTCATGCATTGTTCCGGGATGACATTGATCTGGGCATCCCCTTTGGCCGGCGATTGTAAAATAGTCGGTGTGATACTAGGCCATCCTAAGGTTGGGTGTTTCCCAAGCCGCTCCTGCTCCCGTTTCTCCAGTTTCTCTAATTCAACGATGATCTTCGCCATCCGCCAGTTCGGGTTGATGCCACTCCATGAGATCGCTCCATGGGCCATTTTTCCATACGCATTCAAAACCACTCTCATAGCTCCGCGCTGGGCGATGCACACTTGATTCTCTTCAGGTTCACAAATGATGGCGCCATCTACTGCATCGGCCCACCCCTGCTTAATGAAGTGCTTGATGCCAATCATCATTCCTTCTTCATCACAAGGAATACATAAAATAATCTTCCCGGACCATTCCTCTTGATCTTCCAAAAGAGATTGGACAGCTGTGATCATGCAGGAGAGGTTCCCTTTTGTATCATTCGTCCCCCGCCCGTACATCCGCTCACCGACAATCTCCGCACCAAAAGGATCGTATGACCATGATCCATGGTCTCCTTCCGTCACGACATCCGTATGTCCTTCAAATAAAAGCGTTGGTCCTGGCTTTCCAGAGTCGATCACACCGATGACATTCGGACGCCCCGGCTCCACTTCCTCCACATGAACTTCGATGCCTAGTTTCTTCAGGTATTCGGCAACATAAAGAGCCGCTTTTTCCTCATTACCACCCTCCACTCCAGGTCTGTAAACACTCGGGATACGAACAAGTTCTTGAGTCAAAGAAATAACCCGCTTCCGATCACGAATTCTTCTCGTTTCGATTTGTGTATGAGACATAAATTACATGCTCCTCTCTAATTGGTCATGAGAAATGGATTGATTTTGAATGAGCGATTTGGTCAATAAACTAATAGTGACAAAGGCGATAAAGGAAAGGAGAATCGGGACGACGACGTTATGCATTCCGAATAAACTCGGAAAAAATTGATCAACGATGATATAAGAAACAATCCCGACAACCATCGATGCCAAAGCTCCGTATTTATTCCCACCATCCCAATAAAGACCGAGCACAACCGGCCAAATAAAGGTCGCTTCAAGTCCCCCGAAGGCAAATAGGTTCAGCCAAATCAGTAAATCCGGCGGGCTTAAGGCCATGAGAAAAACTAAAATTCCAAGGATGGCTGTAACACCAAAACTCATCCGCTTCACTCGTGTATGCGAAGCATCCGGCTTAATGTAATTTAAATACACATCTTTCACAACAGCAGAGCTGACAAGGAGCAGCAAGGAATCCACTGTGGACATGATGGCTGCCATCGGAGCAGCTAAAACAATACCAGCCAGCCATGGCGGCAGCACTTCCTGGGCAATCAAGGGCATTACTTTATCTCCCACTTCAATACCAGGAAGAATCGGACGTGCGAATACTCCGATCAAGTGCATGTTCAACATGATGAAACCTACGACAATCGTTCCGATAATGAGCGCACGGTGCATGGAACGAGAGTTTTTATAAGCCATAGCACGAACGGTTACCTGTGGCAGACCGACGACAGCGACACCGACAAGAATCCAGAAGGAGGAAACATAAGTCGGACTTAACCCACCATCGGCACCGTACGGAGTGACGAGGTTCGGGTTCTCTGCCGTAAGGTCTGCCATAATGTTGTCGATTCCGCCTCCTGCCATGATGGTCGCAATCAGCAAGATAAGCGTTCCTCCGAACATGACGACACCCTGGACCGTATCGGTAAGAGCGACCGCTTTGAACCCACCGATAATGACATAAACAAGAACAGAGACCGCAAAGATGAACAAGGCCGTCGTATAATTCAATCCAGTAAGAGATTCAATCAGACGTGCTCCCCCGACCCACTGGGCGGCCATGGCAGAAAAAAGGAAGATAATGATACTGAAAGCAGCTGTCAATACGACCCACTTACTTTGATAGCGGCCTTTCAAATAGTCGATGAGCGTGACCGCCTTATATCGACGGGCCATGATGGCGAACTTTTTACCGAGAATCATCAGTACAAAGTAACCGGTAGCTACCTGGGACATGGAAAGGAGTACCCAGCCGAAGCCTTGAGTATAAGCCACACCAGGGCCGCCGATGAAACTGCTCGCACTTCCATATGTAGCAATCATCGTCATGGCGAGGATAAATCCCCCGAGCTGCCTGCCTCCGAGGAAGTACTCCTGAAGGAAAGAATCTCCCGTTGCATTCTTAAGAGACCGACTCGACCAAAAGCCAATGGCAAAAATCAAAGCAAGAAAAATAGCGAGTGAAATGACGACTGGTGTGTTCATGTTTGTTCACCTTCCTCTTCATCGAAAGGAACTTCCACAAACCAGACCTTCACAACAAAAATGACGAGTAAAGCCATGATGATGAATCCTAGCACACAACTGTAAAAGAACCAGGAAGGTAACCCGAAGACGTATGAATAGTCTTCAGGTGTTCGATCTCCGAGACCATAAGCGAAAGCAAACCACCAGATGAAGTTGAACACCGCAAGAGCGACTCCAATCAAGGCTTCCCTGTTGGCAATCCTGAACCGGTCATCCTGTTTTTTCTTCCTTTCTTTTTCCAAGACCCCATCTCCTTTTTTATAGAGTTGAAAACTTCCAAGATAAAAGTTTTCATTGATTCATAGGGTGATCAAAGAAAATTGCAATTACATCTTGACCGCGACATTTTTCAAAATCGTATAGTTTTTCAGTGCTTCAAGCCCTTTTTCTCTGCCGAAGCCACTTTTTTTGTATCCACCAAAAGGCATCTGGATGCCTCCACCAGCGCCATAGTTATTGATGAATACCTGTCCGGCTCTTATTTTCCTGGCTAGACGGTGCGCGCGCCCGATGTTTTCGGTCCACACACCTGTTACCAATCCATAAGGGGTGTCATTGGCAAGTTGTATGGCCTCTTGTTCTTCTTTAAAAGTGAACACGCTGAGCACGGGTCCGAATATTTCTTCCTGGGCCACTTCACTATGGGCATCGAGACCATCAATGATCGTCGGAGCAAGAAAATAACCATTTTCACATCCATCAACATCGACACGCTCGCCCCCTGTTAAGAACGAGGCGTTTTCCTTCTTCGCAATGTCCAAAAACATTTCAATCCGCTCGTATTGCTTCTGTGACAAAACGGGTCCCAAGTCAGGATCGTCCAAACCTCTCCCAAGGCTTAAGCTCTCCATTTGTTTCTGAATACGTTGTAAAAATTCTTCCTTTATCCCTTCTTGTATGAGAAGGCGCGAACCCGCCGAACAC
The DNA here is from genome assembly GCF_009856415.1 of Halobacillus litoralis. Classification (GTDB taxonomy): domain Bacteria; phylum Bacillota; class Bacilli; order Bacillales; family Halobacillaceae; genus Halobacillus; species Halobacillus litoralis_C. Next base: position 349,707 of record NZ_WMEZ01000002.1, read on the forward strand.
GTCTGACCGGCATTTTGGACAATCGATTTGACGACCCACTTCGCAGCCTCGTCCAACTTAGCATCAGCAAAAACGATATTTGGAGACTTGCCGCCAAGTTCCAACGTGACAGGCACGATATTCTTTGAACCTGCTTCCATGACGAGCCTCCCCGTCTGGACAGAACCAGTAAAGGTGATATGGTTGACCTCTGGATGATGAATCAACGCATCCCCGGCTTCTTTTCCGTAGCCCGTAACGACATTGAACACTCCTTTAGGTAAAGAGGTTTCATCAAAAAGTTCTGCGAGTTTAAGGGCTGTAAGAGGCGTATCCTCCGCAGGCTTTACGACAACGGTGTTCCCTGTGGCAATGGCAGCGGCCGTACTTCGTGAAGTAATCTGGATTGGATAGTTCCACGGAATGATATGCGCCGTCACTCCGACTGGCTCCCTCACCGTGTAATCCAATACATCCGCCTGGACAGGGATGGTTTCACCAAAGATTTTGTCAGCCATGCCTGCGTAATATTCAAAATAACGAGCGGCCGCTTCCACATCTCCTCGAGCTTGAGAAATCGGCTTTCCCGTATCCTTCGTTTCCATTTGAGCGAACTCTTCAGCCGCTGCTCTGATTCTCCCTGCCATGTCAAAAAGAATCCTTCCGCGCTCTTCAGCTGCAAAATCCTGCCATTCGTCAGATTCAAAGGTCTTCCGTGCGGTCAGCACAGTTCGATGAACATCCTCTTTGCCGCCTCTTGGTACTTCTGCAATGACTTCTTGTGTCGCTGGATCTTTCGTAGCTAGCGTTCTTTGATCCTCACCCTCTACCCATTCACCACCAACATACATGTGCTTCATACCTTCACCCCTCCTCTTTTTACAGTCCTCTTCCTCCATCAACGTTCAAGACACTTCCTGTCACCATCCGTGCACCGTCAGAGCTTAAATACATCGCGGCTTCTGCGATATCTTCAGGTGTCACCAACTCACCTAGCGGGACGCTTTTCTTAAAAGTATCTTCTTTCACCTGATCGACGTCCCCGCCTTCTGGACTGAATTTCCCCAGCATACTCGTATCAGATGGACCCGGATTGATGGCATTCACGCGAATTTTGTATTCGGCCAGTTCAATGGCAAGCGCTTTAGTAAAAGCTAACGCGCCTCCCTTTGATGTGACATAGGCATTCAAACCCGGCCGCGGACGCTCAGCAGCAATAGAAGCAACATTGGTGATCACACCAGCACGCTGCTCTTTCATTCCTTTTACCACTTCTTTGTTTATAAGGAATAAAGAAGTCGTATTCACAGCCAAAAGTCGATCCCAATCGGCGACTTCCACTTCATCAATCGGTGTCGCAGGCTGAGCGATTCCTAAAGTATTCACTAATATGGAGATAGGTCCCAGAAATTCCGTCGCTTTTTCGACGGCCTCCCTCACTTCTATTTCCTCTGTAAGGTTAGCGGAAATGACCTCCAATTGATCGCCATATTCGTTTTTCCACTTTTCCACCTCATCAACATGCAGATCGAGAGCCGCTACTTTCGCTCCTTCTTCTAAAAACCGCTTCGTAATGACTTGCCCCATTCCACCATTGGCCCCTGTCACGACAACATTTTTATTTTGAAAATTCATCGATTCTCCTCCTACATCTGATGGTAGATTTGTTTGACAATGGCATCTCCGGTTTCAAACGTTTTCGCATTCCCTCCCATGTCAGGTGTCAAGAATTCTCCAGTTTCTATGACTTTTTCGATAGCAGTCATCACGATCAAAGCAAGGTCTTCTCTCCCTAGATGCTCAAGCATCAAAGCTGCCGACCAAACTTGTGCTATCGGGTTCGCCATTTGTTTTCCAGTAATATCAGGAGCTGAACCATGAATTGGCTCAAACATGGATGGGTAATCCCCTTCCGGATTCAAGTTCGCGGACGGGGATAACCCTAATCCACCGACAAGCGCCGCTCCAAGGTCCGTTAGAATATCACCGAATAAATTGGAAGCGACGATGACGTCAAAGGATTCCGGACGCTGGACTAGATGGGCAACCAAGGCATCAATGTAGACATCTTCCACTGCTATCCCTTCGTAATGCATGGCTATCTCTTTGACTGATTCATCCCACAGTCTCATTGAATGGACAATGGCATTGGATTTCGTTGCGTTCACTACGCTTTTCACATCATTCTTCTGAGCATAGTCGAACGCATAACGGGCCAGACGCTGCACCCCTTTTTTCGTAATCACCGTATTTTGAATGGCCAGTTCATCCGAAGTTTCCTGATACAACCGACCACCGATGTTGGAGTACTCCCCTTCCGCGTTCTCTCTGAAGACGTAGAAGTCTATCGGACCATCCGCTTGAATGGGACTCTGCACTCCAGGCAATTGTTTGATCGGGCGGAGGTTCACATATTGATGAAAGTTTTTCCGGATCGGCATGATCAAGTCCCAGATCGGGATGTGTTCGGGAACACGACGGTCACCAATCGCTCCAAAGAAGATGGCGTCATACTCTTTTAAAGTTGCCAGACCGTCTTCCGGCATCATGCGGTTATGCTTCAGGTAATATTCTGAATTCCAATCAAAGGATGTCGTTTCTAACTGGAAGGACGAATCCGTTTTGGTTAAAGCGTCCAAGACTTTCATCCCTTCCTCTACGACTTCAGGACCAATGCCGTCCCCTGGCAGTACAGCTAATCGATAAGTTTTCACATAATCCCTCCTCGTCTTTTTATTCAATGAACCATAGGCTTAAGAATGGTAAAAAGGAAACAATCAAAACATCGATAATCATAATGATGATGAACGGAATAATTGCACGGACGAGCTTTTCAAATTTGGTCCCCGCAATATTCGCAGCGACGAATAAGTTCACACCCACAGGAGGCGTAATAAAGCCGATCGCTAAATTCACGATCATAATGATGCCGAAATGCGTAAGGTCAATGCCCATCGCGTTGGCAATCGGAACGAGAATCGGTGTCAGGATAATGATGGCTGCTGAAGTCTCCAAAAACACCCCGACGAATATGAGTAGAAGATTGATGATCAACAGAGCGATGATCCAATTATCGGTCACGCCGAGCATCGCTTCCGTCAATTGAGCGGGGATGCGTTCACGTGTCAGGTAATAACCGAAAGCAGAGGCTCCCGCGATGATGAACATGATGACCGCTGATATGACAACAGAAGAAGAAAAGATCTCAGTCAAGTCCGGAAGTTTGATTTCTCTATAGATGAATACGCCAACAATCAATCCGTAAACAACAGCTACGACCGCAGCTTCTGTAGCTGTAAAAATACCCCCATAGATACCGCCAAGGATGATGACAGGCATTAAAAGAGCTAAAATCGCATCCGCAAATGCTCTCAAAAACTCTTTGAAGGAATGGGACTCTCCGCCTCCATATCCCTCTTTTACAGAAATGAAAAAAACAAGAACCATTAAGGAACCAACGACCAACACTCCTGGAACAATGCCGGCAAGGAACAAGTCACTGATTGAAACACCAGCCGTCACCCCGTAAAGAACAAGGGGCACACTCGGAGGAATCATAATCCCTACCGTCCCTCCAGCCGCTTGCAAGGCAGTTGAAAAGCTTTTGTCATAGCCTTTTTTCACCATCGCCGGTATCAACAAAGAACCAACGGCAGCTGTCGTAGCCGCAGCTGACCCTGAAATCGCTGCGAAAAACGCACAAGCGACAATTGACACAATGGCCAATCCACCTTTGACTCGCCCAACGATGACATTAGCAAAATGAATCAACCTTCGTGAGATGCCGCCGTTTTCCATCAGCTTTCCAGCTAGAATGAAAAAGGGAACCGCCAATAATGGAAAAGAGTCGACCGAATTGAACATACGCTGAACAATGACGATGATCGATAAGTTTCCCTCAATCAGAAAAACGATGGTCGCCGCCATCCCGAGCGTGACAGCGATCGGGACATTGATTAAAAAAAGGAGGATCAGGATACTAAAGAGCAGGATCGTCATGCGATTCGCCCTCCTTTTTCAACACATCTGAAATCGTATTGGCGAGTAAATTAATGATAAGAAAAATGCCGCTGATCGGAATGACAAGATAGACAAATCCCATCGGCAGATCGAGGACGGGTGATGTCTGGCTCGTCGATTTACTGACAAGCTGAAATCCGTAAATGACAAGTATTGAAAAGAATGAAAGACTGACGACACCTGCGAGGACGGCCATGATTTTTCTCCCAAGTAAAGGAAAGGAGTTCACGAAAAACTCCACGCTCAGATGGGCTCGTAGCGACATCGCATAAGCCGCTCCCAGAAAAGTGATCCAAATCAGACAGTACCGCGCTAATTCTTCCGTCCATGCCAATGGCTGTTCAATGAGAAAACGGAAGACCACCTGCATGAATACAGAAACGGTCAATACAGCCAGCAAAAGATTCAGGAAATGTTTCATCCCCAGGTTTATGTACTTTAAGATCGATTGGATGATAACTCCTCCTCTCTGAATGAAGAAACAGGAAAGAGAAGGAATTCCCTCCCCCAATCCCCATTACTCTTGCGCATCAAGGATCTGATTCAATAAATCCTGATATTCAATTTGATCATACACAGGCTTCACGGCTTCCTGGAACGGTTGGGTATCGACTTCTTCGATGATCTGCATCCCTTCATCCTTCAACGTTTGCAGAGACTCTTTTTCCATCTCTACAATCATCTCTCGTTCCATCGCACCGACTTTCTGCCCTTCTTCCATGACGATGTCACGGAGATCTTCCGGAAGCTCATCATAGGTTTGCTGACTCATCATATAAATGGCAACGGAATACACGTGGCCTGTTAACGTCATGTGTTCCTGGTTGGCTTCATAAAGCTTGAACTGGTCGGCCACAATCGCCGGGTTCTCCTGTGCATCCACGACTCCTTGCTGCAGGGCCGTCAATGCCTCTGTCCAAGCCATCGGCGTCGGCTGCGCTCCTAATTCCTCGAAAGCTGCCAAGTGAATTTCGTTTTCCTGGGTACGGATTTTCAACCCTTCAAGATCGGCAGGCTTTTCAATCGGACGCACACTGTTCGTTACATGTCTGTAGCCATTTTCGCCCCAGGAAAGTCCGATGATTCCTTCTTCCTTCATTTTGGAAAAGAGCGTATCTCCGACTTCCCCTTCTAAAACGTTGACCGCCTCGTCACGATTTTTAAAGATAAAAGGAGCATCAAGGACGGCCAGTTCTGGAACAAAGTTCGTAACAGGAGCGGTGGAAGAAACGACAAGATCGACCGTTCCAAGTGTCATACCTTCCGTCAGTTCGCGCTCTGCCCCGATTTCACTGTTCGGGAACACTTCGATTTTCACTCGTCCATCTGTCCGTTCTTCCACGTTTTCCGCCATTTCAAGAAACCCTAAATGATAAGGGTGATCCTCTGGTAAAGAATGACCAGCCTGAAGGGTGTATGTTTCTTCGCCACCATCAGAAGAAGCATCATCACTTCCACATGCAGTCAAAACCATCAAGAACAATAGAGAAACCAACCAAAACAATCCTTTTTTCATTATTCAGCCCCCTACACCCTGTCGAAAATCTTCCCAGGGTTCATGATTTGATTCGGATCAAGCGCCATTTTAATTTGCTGCATCACTTCAAAGGAGTCGCCATGTTCCAACTGCTGGTATTTCATTTTTCCGACTCCTACGCCATGTTCTCCCGTACATGTCCCTCCTCTTTGTAGGGCATGATGGACGATGGCTTCATTGAATAGATCCGCTTTCCGCTTCTCTTCTGCATTTTCTGGATCAATCATGAGTAACGCATGAAAATTCCCATCACCCACATGACCAAGTAAAGCACCCTCCAGTGAAAGCGCATCCATTTGTTCGCGTGCATGTTGAATGCCAAGCGCTAACTGAGAGATCGGCAGGCAGACATCTGTAACCATCATTTTCTTCCCGGGATGTCCGTGAACGAAAGAATACGCAAGGTTATGACGCGCTTCCCACAACTCATTTCTTCCTTTCACATCTTTTTCAAACTCGATATCCATGCCGTCTGCATCAGCTAATAACTCTTCAGCAAAAGAAATGTCATGATGAACACTTGCTTCATTTCCATGAAATTCAATGAACAAGGTCGGTGCTTCCTTGAAACTCTTCTCATTCGACTCGTTCACTTGTTTGATCGATGCCTCGTCAACGAGCTCCACCCTTGCGAGCTGAATGCCTGCAGATAACAATTGAATCACCGCTTCCACCGCTTGATTCAGGTGTTTGAAAGAAACACGGGCAGCGACGATGGTTTCAGGAATTCCGTACACTTGAAGTGTGAGCTTCGTGATGCATCCAAGTGTTCCTTCTGATCCTACAAACAGACTGCTCAAATGATATCCAGAAGAAGACTTCGCTGCGTGTGTCCCTGTTTGAATGATCTTCCCATTCGGAAGCACCACTTCTAAGCTCCTCACCTGGTCTTTCATCACTCCATATTTCACAGCTGTCGTTCCACTTGCATTCGTAGCGGCCATTCCACCAAGGGTAGCATCCGCTCCTGGATCGACAGAAAAGAATAAACCATACGGCTTTAACTTCTTATTCAATTGCGACCGTGTCACACCAGGATCAACGGTTACAAGAAAATCATCTGGTTTGACTTCGATTTGCTGGTTCATCGATGAAAAATCAAGACTGATTCCACCATGGTAAGGAATCACATGTCCTTCCAGGCTTGTCCCCAATCCAAATGGAACAACCGGAACTTGAAATTCATTGGCTATTTTGATGATTCTAGAAACTTCCTCACTCGATTCTGGAAAAACGACTACATCAGGGTTCCTAGGTTTTAGATAGGCCTCATCTTTGCTGTGCTGAGCCAAAATCGTCTCATTTGTAGTGACCCGATCCTTTGAAGTGGCTTGAATCAGTGCTTCAATGACTTCTATCATCTTTCTCCTCCTTTCCTGAATTTCGCCTGAACTTCAATGAAGATCTTCTTCAATACATGACCGAAAAATAAAAGCTATTGACGTGTACATCATATGTATGATGTATTATATATAGTATATTATCTGAATATTCGAACGATGTAAATGACTTCTATGGAAAATTCTGAAATATTAAAATACTTTTATGTGAGGATGTTTTTATTGAATCTTACATTCAACAGAATTCACCCGAATCAAACGAAGACGATGGGGATTGTTTCCTTAATTAAGGACTATTTAATTGAGGGGAAGCTGAAACCTGGAGATAAATTGCCAACCGAAATGGAACTGATTGAACAATTAGGAGTGAGCCGTACACCTGTCCGGGAAGCGATCAAGATCCTTGAATCGATCGGTGTCATTCAAATCAAGCGTGGAGAGGGGATGTTCATTACAGATAACTCATCAAAACTGACGATGAACCCGCTGATCTTCAGTTTGATCATGCATAGTCATAACCTCGAGCAGCTCATCGAATTTCGCCAACATTTTGAAATGCTGCTAATGAACATGGTCATAACGAAAGAAAAGAAAGATTTGGAGAAAATCGAAGCCGTGTATTACTCCCAAGTGGAACGGATGACACCAGACTTGACCCCCGAGGAGCTTGTCGATATTGATTTAGAATTCCACTATGCCATTTTAGAAGAGACGGAAAATCCATTCACCATGGAAATCGGCCGCACCATCTACGAATTGATCCGTCCGAAAATGGTCCATTTCAAGGATCCAGGGGGGATTGAAAGAACCTTGGCTACCCATAAAGAACACTTGGAATTTTTGAAAGGTGAGAAGGTCTTCGATACGAAGGAAGCAGTCACGCAAATGATTAAGAACAACGAGGATATGATTAAAGAATAAAAACACCCACCCTTCGATTTGGATGGATGTTTAGAATTGCTATTAGAGATTCGAAAGAAAGGAATCTCAAACGATATTTGAGAATCAACGCATACTCGCGGCGACACCCTTTTAAAAGAAAAAGTCTTGCTGATGAATCAAATCATGAGGAGAAGAGTTCGATTGAAGAACTCTTCTTTATTTTGTTCATTAACCGTGAGTACTACCGCAACATACACTACTCGATCATTCTTCAACATTAAATTCAACAGCTAATTGTTCCGTGATTCCCGTATGTGCCGCGTCGAAAGTCTTTACAACCCTATAAGTCCCCGGGTTAACATTTTGCTTTTCTAAGTCAATGTCCTGAACTGACGTTTCATGGGGATCGAGAAAATAACCAATATCCTCAAAAGCCTCATATTTGTTAATACTTCTCCATCCTCCCATACTTTGTTTTTCTAAAGAATAACCCTTACCAAAAGTTAACTGTGTCGGCCCCCAGTTCTCCACTTTGACTTGTATGGTTTCATCCATTCCATATGAGTCTTCCTCCACGGACAACCGAGCATTAAATTCCTCCCGCGGCACATAAAAAAGAGATACATCCGTATCTAACACTTCATCATTTTCACTAAGCGCTTCTTGACTGTAAGTGTAAATGGCGCCTTTTTTCTTTGGAAGCTCCACAGTCAATTTTTCACCATTCCTGAAAACCTCTTCCTTCACCATGTCAACTTTCTTTAAGTTACGATTTCTTTCTACAAGTTGGACCCGCACTTTATGATTAGGAAAGGATTCAAACGTCCCAACACTTTCTCCGGGTTCAGCCATAAAGAACGTGGTTGTTAGGTAGATTCCCTTGAAAAACTCTCCCGTAAAAGGCTCGTATCCTGATTTCTCACTAATCTCTTCAGTTGACCATTCTTTAAAGTCCGGCACATCCATTGAGTTCGGAGAACCTATATGGTCTGGAATGTCATTCGATGATTCACCGCCAGCACCACCACTACTACTGCTACTACTGGTAAAGGGAGCACACCCTACAACTAGGAACAAAACCATCAAAGGTCCCACCCACCATTTCACCTTGATCACCTCTCGTTAAATTCCACATTCCCATTCGGAAAGTTTTCAGTATGGGATATGGTATTTTATACCTGTATACAATAAGACGATTATCTTTCATTTCCGTTACACTCTCTTTACCAAATTCACTCTTTATGGTGATGTGTCTATGAAATGAAGAGTAGTGTGATTACACATAAGACGATTTTTTCATTAAAAAACGTCCACCTCTTAGAAAATAGAGATGGACGTTTGGTTCTATCTTTGATTTAAACTTCTTCTATTATCAATTCCCTGTGAAGACCAAGCGAGAAAACTTTGTTGGAAACATCAATACTTAAGAAAAGATTTCACTGATTTTTGATACTTCCTGATCGGTCAATTGCACATCCAACGTCTTCAAGTTATCGACCACCTGTTCCGTACGCTTCGCACCGGGAATAACAGCCTCAATAGATGGCTGATTCAAATACCAGGCCAAAACAATATGAGGAACCTCCACTCTTTTCTCTTCAGCTATAGGACGTAACTGATCAACTTTAGCTAAATTTTGTTTGAAGTTATCCCCTTGGAAAAGAGGATTCTTCGCACGGAAATCGTCAAATGTCGTATTCTCATCATATTTTCCAGCCAGAAGACCGGATGCAAATGGGAAGTAAGGGACGAATGAGATTTGATTGTCAGCCGTATAAGGCAGCATTTCGTTTTCCGCTTCGCGCTTGAAAAGGTTGTACTCCCCTTGGATGACATCCACATAACCGTCTTTGTTGGCTTCTTTCAGTTGCTCCACCGAGAAGTTGGAAACCCCAATGGACCGTATCTTCCCTTCATCTTTCAACTCTTTCAATGCACCCACCGCTTCGTCCTTCGGTGTCTCCTCGTCAGGAAAATGGATGTAGTAGAGGTCGATATAGTCCGTGCTCAAGCGTTGAAGGCTGTCTTCCACCGATTTTTTCAAGAAGGATGGTTCATTATTGAAAACGACATCTTCTCCCTTAAATTGGTGTGCTCCCTTTGTAGCCAGAACAATTTCATCCCTTTTATACTCTTTCATGACCTCTCCGACAAGTTCCTCGGAACGTTCAGGTCCATAGATGAATGCAGTATCCAAAAAATTCATTCCGTGATTCAATGCTGCGCGGACCACGTCTTTTCCGGCTTCTTCATCTAAATTAGGATAAATGTTATGGCCTCCAACGGCGTTTGTCCCAAGTCCGATCGGGTTCACATGTAAATCTGACTTTCCTAACTGTGTCTTTTTCATCGCTTTTACATCTCCCTTGGAAAAGTTCATCTTCTTACATTGTTTACCACATGCTTTTCCAAGAGAAACAAAAGAGTGCACAATGACTTCTTAATCAGTTTCCCAAAACACCAATTACCGTCTCTACTAACACACGAGAAGCATCAGGCATGGCACTTTGATCAAATGTCATATGAGGGTGGTGCAACCCAGGCTGCAAATCACATCCAACGGCAAGCATTGAAGCCTTCAACTCCGGCTTTCGGATCGTGTAAAAGTGGAAATCGTCTCCTCCGGTCGTTTGAATGGCTGGTTTTAAGGCATCTTCTCCCCTGACTTTAAGAATCCCCTGTTCCAAATAACTTGCTGCTTCCTCGTTAATCACAGCCGCAGGAACTTGTGCCTTCTCGTCTACCTGAACACCCGTACCATGCAAGTTTGATAGCGCATGACAGGCTGATTTTATTTTAGCCATCAATTCATCCATGACCTCATTCGTCTGGGCTCTTACATCAATAGAAAACGTCGCTCGACCTGGTATGATGTTCGTACTTTTCCCTCCGCTGTGGAACGAGGTCACTTTTGCCGAGTGTGGGACCATGGGATCCACATGGATGTTATTAAGCAACTGCACCAATTCTGCTCCTAGTTCAATGGCATTTTTATTTAGATGCGGTCTGGCACCATGAGCGTCTTCCCCTTCTATCCGTCCCTCGAGAAATCGGACAGCCCCGTGCTGAATGGCTGGGGAAAACTCTCCCGACCGCAATTCCTGGATCGGCCTCAAGTGCAAGCCAAAAAGATAATCGACATCATCCACGACTCCCTTTTCGACCATGGCAATTGCTCCTTCAATCGTTTCCTCCGCTGGTTGAAAAATGACGCGCAACGTCCCTTTCCAATCTGCCCGTCGCTCTTCCAATGCAAAAAGAGTATGAAGCACAATCGACATGTGGGCATCGTGGCCGCATGAATGATTCGCTCTGAATTCTCCGTCCACTTCCTGCCAAAGAGCGTCTATGTCTGCCCGGATGGCTACACATGGTTTTCCTTGACCAAGTTCGGCGACCACCCCAGGACAATCATTAAAACGTTGTACTCTGAAGCTCGTCTTTCCTAGTAGTCTTTCTATGTAATCGGTCGTATTATTTTCATGCCAGCTAATTTCCGGATGATCATGTAAATGTTTGTATATTTTCCCAATTGATGGGTGGCCTTTATTTTCCATATCTCCACTCACTCCTATCATAATTTCTCGTAATTCCTTTACCTTACAAATACGTGTTAGAACTCTAAAACTCCTCCCTACTTTTCACTAAGTAAGGAGGAGTAGATTACTCACTCTTTTTTTAATCGTCCTCATAATATCATGAGAGGATTCAACCCAGTAAAAGCGTCCACATTTACAAACCTTGACCACATGCCCTGGGCTGAGAAAGTAATCATCTACTTACATGAAAAAGGAATTATTCATGGATATGAAGATCAAGCGTTCAAACCGGAGGAGTACAATACAAAAGCAGAAGTTTCTGACATGATTGACCAAGCCTATGACATCCAGCAAAAAAGAGATAATCCGCATCAATTTGTCGATGTCCCGGATGTTGAATGGGCTGTTGAAAGTGTAATGGATTTGCACTCCAAGCTCATCATTATTGGATGTCTAGCGAGCCCATTTAAGCCGAACAAAAATATTACGCGTGACGTTTTTTCAAGGGTTCTATCCTCAACCATTTTGCTTTGTTGAAGTAATTTTTACATAGAAATTTAATAAAAACCAAGTCACGCGAACAATATAGTTTTGATTTGTTATATTTTATTGTAATCATTCAATATCGCTATCATTATTTGACTCTACTTAAGTTCTACTCCTAATAAGACGATATAGATATCAAGTAAAGCCCTAAAAGGATGATTACATGTTTGATAAATGGTTTCAAAAAAGGAAAAAAGCGTTACAAACCGAAAAAGCACTAAACAGGCAAAAGAACCCCGCTCCTCCAAAGAGTGAAGAAGTTAGTAAAAGGAAGGGAGAAATAGGGGAATATAAAATTAATATTCAATTGGACCAAATGCCCAAAGAATATCTACATATGAGTGACCTAATGATCAAGAATAGTAAAGCGAAATCTGACTACTCTCAGATTGATCATATCCTGATTACTGACTTTGGAATCTTTGTTATTGAAACTAAGAATTATCAAGGAACTGTTTACGGAGGTAAAGATAGAAAAACGTGGTCTGTGAATGGAAAATTCAAAATGATGAATCCGTTCTATCAAAACTATGGCCATATCCAAGCATTGATTTCGGTTATTGGAAAAGAATATGAAGACCGTATGATTTCTATCGTATCCTTCACGAAACGATGCACTTTTAAAATAGATTCGGACCTTCGAGATATTAAGCAGAATCAACTTATAGTTTATGATGTAGAACTAAGCGAATTCATTAACCGTAAAATAAATGTACAAAAGCTGATTCATAAAGAACCTTTACTCACAAATATAGAAATTAACAATATCTATGATCAAATCAACAAACATCATATTACTGATCCTAATGTGGTGGATAAGCATGTGGAAGCTCTTAATAGAAGTTCAACTACTACTTGCGAGATTTGCAAAAAAGAAGTATCAGACAAAGTAAAGGAATTTTGCCTTAATAATAGACGTTTTAAAGGAAAAGTTTATTGCTACACACATCAGAAAATGTAATAGAGAAATTAACTGCACCTACCTAACAAGAGATGTCTCACCCAATAAACAGAAAAGTTGTTGTGATATACCTGACATGTGGGGATTATTGCTAACATCCTTATAGAAGGCTAAAGTCAATTGTTTAAAGACTTTAGCCTGTTTAATATAGCGAACTTGGTCCTAATCTCCAATTATAATCCTGATGGAATCAATACTTTTCAAAAAATCTTTTCTTCCGCTTATCCATAGCTTTAGTATATCCTGAATTTTTCTCTCACACTTTCATATGAGACTTCCACTTCCCTAACCAGTTCACACTACCCCAGGAGATCCACCCTCTTCTCTTATTAAACTCCTAGGCTATCTTTAGACACAAAAAAACCCAAACCAGTGAAGACTGATGCTTCATCCGTTTGAGTCCCATTTAAATGATTCTTTATGCTCCCATTGTGGAGAGCGGTTGTTTTTCCAGTTGTTCCTCTTGTTCCTTTTTCATTTGAAGAACCTTCATTCGTTCTAGTTCCAACTCTTCCTGAAGTCGTTCATTCTCTTTCACAAGATAATCCCTTTGATCAAGGATTCTAATCATATCTTCTCTCATAATAGGTTCCCTCCTCTTATGTTATCGGTCTCTTTTTAAGAATTTGTAGAAAAATGACGGTTTCTATCTTTTTATAGGAATCATTTACCCAACATGGCACAAATTCAAACACATGGAGAAAATCTTTATGAGAATCGAGCTGTTCTTTCACTCATTTTTCTGAAGCAGATAGAGGAGTGCTCCAAGGATAGGGACCATGCCGAGCCAATGCTTCTGGTTGTACCTCCCTCTCCTGCTTTCTTTCCAATACACTACGAATGTAGACAAAAATGTCAATATAACGAAATCGATCGACATTATATGAACAAATTGAGATTCCAAAAAAGCCTCTACATAAAATTCAAAATCACCCTGCGTCATCCCATAAATCAATAAAGTAATGGTACCCATAAATAAAAGAAGGTGGAAAACACGGGAATGAAGCCTATTTAATATGAATACAGGAACCCTTGGCTTTCTTGATTCCTCCCCTTTTGATAGGAAGAAGTAGGGCATTAAGGCAAATGCTCCTAGGAAGAACATTCCCAGAACAAAAGGCCATAACGGCAAACGGCTATCATCTTCTCCGAGCAGCAAGGCAGAGAAAACCAGTGGGTATATACCAAGAAAACTGAACACCATCAATAAATAAGGATCCGGATCATCCATGGTCAGCAACTGATGGAGGTATCCTTGGTTACCGTCAGGTGCTAGAAATACGGCATACAAAATAAAAGCCATCCAACTAATGAAAAAGATGCTCTGTCGTATCGTCATTTGACCACTCCCTTTTTAAAGAACCCTTTAAGTTAACTTTATATTTTTTTCCCTTTGAATGCATGACAAACACCTACAGATAAGCAGGCATCTCTGATAACGACAGGAAATACAAAAATAGCGCAGCATCAACAATAAAGCCTGATGCTGCGCTATTCTCTAACTCGACTGAGTCTTAATTCTGATCACCAATAAACTTTACGCAAACAGGTTCCGGAACATGAACATCCGATTGAACAAGAGACAGCTTCCCAGTATTCTTGTCCCTTTCAAACAAGGTCATCGTATTTGACTTCTGGTTCGTCGCAATTAAGAATTCCTCAGAAGGATCCTGCACAAAGTCACGCGGCCAATTCCCTTCCGTAGATGTCCATTCTACAAACGTTAACTGCCCCGTGTCTTGATCGACCTTATATGATGCAATGGAGTTATGTCCTCGATTTCCAGCGTACACAAATTGCCCATCTGATGAAATATGGATCGCACTTCCGTCATTTGTTTCTTTAAAGTTTTCCGGGATTGTTTTAATCGCCTGATGCTGCGTAAAACTCCCATCTTTCTCATCATAATGAAGCACAAGCACTTCTGAACTCAGCTCTGTCATGACGTATGCGTATTTTTGATTCGGATGGAAAGTGATATGTCTTGGACCACTTCCTGGCGCTGTGTTGAATACTTGGACCTGAGTTAGATTCCCTTGATCAGCCGCGTAAGTAATGACCCGGTCACTTCCAAGGTCGATTGCAATCACGTATTTTTCATCCGGTGTGAAACCTGCATAATGCATGTGTGGTTTTTCTTGTCGTTCATGAGGCCCGGTCCCCTCGTGCTCGATCACAGAAGCTGCTGGATTCAAGGATCCATCTTCATTTGTTAAGTAGGATACGATATTCGTTGTATGATAATTCGCCGTTACCACTGTGTTCTTATCATGATCGACACTCACATGACACGGCGGTGATCCTGCGGCGGTTTGGGTATTTAATTTTGTTAGCTCTCCTGTTTCCTCTTGAATGGAAAAAGCCGTCACGCCGCCATCTTCTCCTTCTTTCGTGACCGCATATAAATTTTTCTGATCGTCACTTACCGTTACATACGTCGGGTTACCTAATTCAGCCGCTAATTTCACATCTTTCAGCTCTTTATTGTCAGTATCCAGCGTAAACTGATAGACACCTTTACTATCCTGTTTTGTGTACGTTCCAACATATCCAACATACTTTGTCATTTTTAAAACTCCTTTAAAAATTAGAATGATTATTTGGTTAGCCAGACTGTTCCTAATCATTATCTCACAAATGGTTTCGCTCCTAAATAACTACACCTCTTGGAAGACAAATAAACCTGCCCTCTATTTTATATACAAAATGGAGGACCCCACCCGCCTCACAAAAATTAATCATGTAGGATTCGTCCACTATCCTAATGGCGATCCTAATTAAAAGCGAAAGGGCATGCAGAATATGGGAATATTGTCAGGGGAAGTCAAAGATTCGTTATAATAGAAGTATCCTATTTATTCGAAGGTGATGACAGACATGCAACCAAAATGGAAACAACTCCTCCAATTAATACGTGCAACCCACCCACCAAAGCTTATCTTTTCCATCGCATTATTTTTAAGTTTGCTTACGACTGTGGCAGGGCTTGCTATTCCTTTGCTGGCCAGCCGTTTGATCGATAACTTTGATTTGAATGACTTAAATACTACCGTCATTAGCGGAATCGGGATCGCCTTCTTCGTCCAAGCCGTGGCTGGTGGTGTGTCTGTCTATTTCCTTGCTAAAGTCGGGCAGCATATCATTGCTTCTTTGCGGGAGCAATTATGGAGAAAACTCCTCGTCCTCCCGGTGTCCTATTATGATGCCCACGAGACGGGAGATGCGGTGAGCCGGATGACGA
Organism: Halobacillus litoralis; assembly: GCF_009856415.1. Classification (GTDB taxonomy): domain Bacteria; phylum Bacillota; class Bacilli; order Bacillales; family Halobacillaceae; genus Halobacillus; species Halobacillus litoralis_C. The sequence goes on from NZ_WMEZ01000002.1 coordinate 365,752, forward strand.
ACGATACGGGCGTCATCAAAAACTTGATCACTGAGCACTTCACCGGATTCATTACAGGCATCATTTCTGTTGTCGGTGCGATTATCATTCTTTTCTACCTGGACTGGCCATTAACGCTCGTGATGTTTTCCATCATCCCACTAGCCCTCCTTTTTCTCATACCAATCGGGAAAAAGATGGCAAACATCTCACGGAACCTCCAAAAGGAAACGGCGGGCTTTTCGGCTCATTTGACGCGCGTCATCTCAGAAGTCCGCCTTGTAAAAGCTTCGAATGCCGAAGACAGGGAGTGGAGAAAGGGGCAGTCAGGGATCAAAAGATTGTACGCTCTCGGTTTACGGGAAGGGGTCATTCAAGCTTTGATGTCGCCCCTCGTCTCTTCTTTAATCATCGTTGTCCTTGTTTTAATCATCGGATATGGTGGGGTCCGGGTAACTTCAGGGGCCATGACACCAGGGGAACTTGCCGCTTTCTTCATCTACTTGTTCCAAATCATCATGCCAATTACACAGATTGTGGTCTTCTCTACCCAATTTCAAAAGACAGTAGGAGCGACTGAAAAAGTGCTCTCGATTTTGTCCTTGGACGGAGAAGATTTCCAAGATGGAAGTGAGGTCAATTCTTTAGACCACAGTCTCGTTATTCAGAAAGTATCTTTTGGCTACCAGCCTGAAGCCCCGATCCTGGAAGACGTTTCTTTTACAGCAAAAAAGGGCGAAGTAACAGCTATTGTTGGACCAAGCGGAAGTGGAAAAACGACAATGTTTTCTCTAATCGAACAGTTTTATTCCCCCACTAGCGGAGATATTCGTTATGGCGAAGAACCAATCTCAACCTACAACCTGAAATCATGGCGCACGATCATTGGATACGTATCTCAAGAGAGCCCACTCTATGCAGGGACGATCAAAGACAACTTAACCTACGGATTAGATGGGGACATTCCCATTGAAAAAATACACGCTGCGGCAGAAATGGCTTATGCGGATACCTTTATTCAATCGTTGACCGATGGTTATGAAACCGAAGTCGGGGAACGAGGCATCAAGCTCTCCGGTGGACAAAGGCAGCGCATCGCCATTGCCCGCGCCCTTCTCAGAGATCCTGAGATTCTCATGCTGGACGAAGCCACTTCAAGCCTTGATAGCCAATCGGAAATTGTCGTTCAACAAGCTTTGAAAAATTTAATGAAAGGACGAACGACACTGGTCATCGCGCATCGCCTTTCCACAATCGTTGATGCAGACCAAATCATCTTTTTGGATAAAGGAAAAGTAACAGGAATCGGCACCCATGATGAGCTGTTCCAACAACATACGCTTTATCGTGATTTTGCTCGCCAACAATTGAAGACTGATGTGTAAAAAGCCCTTACATTTATAACTTTTCAAAAAAGAGGCGGTCTGGCGTCCCTTTGATAGCATTTCCATAACAATATTTTACTAATAAATAGAAACACGGGAGCCTATCGGTTTGTTTATTCTTTCCGGCACCACCACCAGTTGCCAAAGACGAACAATATCTAATAAGCGGAATTCGTAATGAAAAGTCCCGCGGGTCCCTACCCAACCTCTAAGCACTCATGATTATTACTCTTTAAATCAGTTATTTTTAAAAACTTCAGAAGATAACACTTGGTTCCCTAGGTTGTAAAACGAATATTTACAACTAAATAAATAAAATCATTCGTTTTTTTCATTGTTTATTTTAATAGTGTTTGTTATAGTTACACCACAGCCAATTACATATCGTACTCGTATATTCTCAGTAATAAGGTCTGAGCGTTTCTACCTGGTTCCCAAAGAAAGAACTAGACTACGAGTTGAAGCAATCAAGCTGCGGGAAAATAGCAGCCGTTTTTAGCGATGCCGCTAACCCATGCTTTAACTTTTGGTAGTCTGGAAGGTAGAACATTCACTTTACAGACTTTTTTATTTGCGAATAAACGATGTACAACGATGTGATTGAGTACTACATCAAGGGAGAGCTACTCATGAAAAACATTCGCAACCTCGCAATCTTACTATTCATCACTCTCATCTTTTCTTTCGTGGCAGGATGCCAGAGTTCCACAGAAGGAGAAGCATCTGCTGAAGAAAATGAACAGCAGCCGATCCTCATTCAGGGACCAATGCCTATTGAAGCCGAAAATTTCGCAGCAAAGCTTGAGGATGTAGAAGAAGAGACCTCCGGGAACTTCGTCTTTTATAAAGGGAAAGTCGATGATTATCCTGTGATTGTCATGAAGACAGGAAAAGGCATGGAAAATACAGCTGCCGCTACGGCAATTGCTATAGAAAAATTCAATCCGGCTTCCATCATCAACCAAGGAACATCCGGCGGTCACGATCCTGACTTGCATGTGTTTGATATCGTCTTAGGAGAAAGAACCGTCAACATCGGTTCATTGAAAACAGGACATAGAGAAGATGGAGAAGGTATCGCACCAAAAGAATGGATCCCAATGGACCTTATGGCATCAGAAGGCAGTGCCGGTGAAGACCCTGATGCTGAAAACATCCGTTATTTTGAAGGAGACAAGGAATTGCTTAAAGCTGCCAAAGCCGTCAAAGATACTCATGAAGAAGGAAAAGTCGTAGAAGGAACCATTGGTTCTGCAGACGTCTGGAACAATGAAGTCGACCGCATCCAGTGGTTCCATGAAAACTTCGGGACTTCTGTTGAGGAGATGGAAGGAGCTGCCGGAGCTCAGATCGCCAAAGCCTATGATGTGCCTTACCTAGGCATTCGTACATTATCCAATAATAAAACGAATGGCGGAGAATACAATCCAAACACGGCTGAAGCAAACCAAGAGTATGTCTATGAAGTTGTGAAAGAGTATATTTCTAATAGAAAATAAAATATATGACACACGCAATAAACGTAACCAAATAACTATTGCTGTTAAAAAGCGAAGCATCCGAGACTTATGCGGATGCTTCGCTTTTCTATGGTCTTTCACCTGTCTCATTAGATTATTGCGGATGAATGTCTCACGTTCTCATCAAGATGATTGTGAACTATGTGTTTTCTCATATTGCTCTCCATAAACCTTCCTCATATGAAAGTAATGCACGAGCCGGATCGTCGGACGGATGAGCATTTGAATACTTCCGAGGACAAAGAGCGTCACACCCCAGGTCTTCAAATGTTCGAAATAAAAAAAGATACTACCGATCAAGAACCAGAGTCCAAGCAGGACGTCATTGATGGTATAAAGAATATCGTAGGTTTTTTTAAAGAAGATATCATGTTTCCCTACATGGAGATCGATGTATTTCTGCTTGTCTGACTTTTGGTTCGACACACTCCCACCTCCTCTAATCCCATTCCCTCCGCAAGCTACTTTTATAACGTATTGATATCGTATGAATTGCAGAAGTTTAGAATCCTCTCCTCCTCCTTTTTGTGCAACCCACACAAATGTAAGCGCTTATATTTTGGTGTTTCAACGAATGTTTATGGATGAAAACATGATAGGGTAGAACATGGACATTATCAAAGACCGCCCTACATAGACGGTTGCAACAGGATTAGGAGGGTAATGATGTTAGACGTATTGAACCAAATCAATGATGTTCTATGGGGAACACCCAGTTTAGTCTTGCTATTCGGGACAGGGCTGTTTTTGACCATTATGCTAAAAGGGCTGCAGTTCAGTAAGCTTTTTTATGCCTTTAAACTTGCATTTACGAAAGAGGAGAAAACAGAATCATCTCAGGATTCCCAAGGGGATATTAGTAATTTCAAAACTTTAATGACAGCGCTATCAGCAACGATTGGAAACGGAAATATTGCAGGTGTCGCGACCGCTTTGACACTTGGTGGACCCGGCGCGATTTTCTGGATGTGGATCGTCGGCTTATTGGGGATGGCGACCAAATACTCTGAAGCTCTCCTTGCGATGAAGTATCGAGTGAAAAATGAGAACGGAGAGTATTCTGGTGGACCGATGTATTATGTAGAACGAGGCATCGGGAAGAAGTGGAAATGGCTTGCCGTCGCATTCGCATTATTCGGTGCCTTTGCCGCATTAGGAATCGGTAACAGTGTTCAGTCCAATACCATTTCAGATGTTATGACGGAAAGCTTCCACATTAATGGCTGGTTCACTGGAGCTGTGCTTGCGATTTTGACAGGGCTGATCATTTTCGGAGGTATCCAGCGGATCAGTACAGTGGCCGGATTTTTCGTTCCGATCATGGCTTTTCTTTATATTGGAGGGGCTCTATTCATCATCATCGCCAACTACGAGGCGATTGTCCCTGCTTTTGAAATGATCTTCCAATACGCCTTCAGTCCGGTATCCGCAGCCGGTGGATTTGCTGGTGTTGTCGTCATGGAAGCGGTCAGAAGTGGTGTTTCAAGAGGAATTTTCTCAAACGAAGCTGGTTTAGGTACGGCCGCATTAATCGCTGGAAATGCCAAGACCGATCATCCAGTAAAACAAGCACTCGTTGCCATGACAGGTACGTTCATCGTAACCATCGTCGTTTGTACCATGACAGGGCTTGTCTTGATTATGACAGGATTTTGGGATCCATCCGGTGGAGCAATCTCTGGTGTTCAACACGCGACCGGCCTAGACGGTGGCGCGCTTACAAGTGCTGCATTCGGACATGCATTAGGAACGATAGGCGAATACATCGTAGCCTTTTCCGTCATCTTCTTCGGCTTTTCAACGATTGTTGGATGGTACATGTACGGAGAGAAGTGTTTCGAATATCTCTTGGGACTTCGCTATATCGTTCCATATCGTTTCATTTACATCACAGCAACATTTATGGGCGCCGTTATGCAGCTTGATCTCGTATGGGCTTTTGCGAACATGGCGAATGCTTTGATGATGATTCCCAACTTAATTGCTTTATTGCTTCTTTATAAAGTGATTGTGAAAGAAACGAACCATTACTTTAATGACTATATTCATCAACATCACTATACGCGTTCGAAAGCAAGTTAATATCATAATGGAAACAACCTGTCTTTAGGCAGGTTGTTTCTATTTGTTTCAGCTAGGTTAATCGTGAAATGGAACTTATAAAAAAAGAGGAAGAACTTTGAAAGTTCTTCCTCCCTTCTTTACCTCAAGCGATAGACAACCGCGGCAGCCTCCGCCCGACTTGCATTTCCTTTTGGTACAAATTCATTCCCTGGAAGACCGACCATGAGTTCAAGCTCGTAAGCTGCTGTGACTTCATCCACAAACCCGATACGGATCAGATCCTTATCGTCATAAGGCAGGTCACTTGATGGATGATAATCCTTTCCGGTTTTAAATTCATAAGCACGGACGATCATTGCCGCCATTTGTTCGCGAGTGATAAAAGCTTCAGGATCGAAACGATCAGACGCAATTCCATGGACAATGCCATTTTCAAACGCAGCGGCCACTTCCTCCTGATACTTGTCCGGTACATCTTTAAATGGGCTTTCTCCTTCTGCCATTAAGCCTAACTCTCTTGTAAGAAGCATCGCGAATTGGACACGAGTCAGTTTGTCCGTAGGCCCGAAGTTTCCATTTGGATAACCTTTGATCACTCCGTCTTTGGCTAGTTCAGAAATCTCTCCTTCCGCCCAATAACCTTCAGGAACGTCAGGGAAAGAGATTCCCTCCTCTGTTTCAGACCATTCTACGGTGTATTCAGCGAAACCGTCGGCTTGAGTTTCCAGGTATGTGATGGCTTCCTCTTTGCCCGCATAATCTTTACCCTTTGGAGAGGATCGGAACGTTAAGGTTACATCCTCCTCGATGGGTGCAAAGGACCAGTTCCCATCCGCCTGAGGGTCAATTGTTCCATTTTCACGGATATAATTGACGAGTACCTGGCGATTTTCATCCGGTGATTCGATTACGACATTGTCACCATCAGGATTCGCAAATTTGGAAGAAGCACGATAGTTGTTTGTCGCTACTAAGAATTCCTGGTCAAGGTCGATCGGCTCATCATTGAATTCTACGTTAACGATACGGTGGCTGTTATTGATTTTATCCCCATCGTTGTTGTAGCGGGCCGGTTCGGTCACATCAATTTGATAAGTGATCCCGTCGATGACATCGAAGTTGTAACTTGGGAAACCAGGCTCTGTACTTGTATTCTCTTTGACCAACTGCTGGGCTTCATTTGTATCTGGATCGATTTGATTAAATTGTCCAGCACTCCACTCCAGCCACTCGATCACTTGAGCCCCATTGATTTTCACTGCCCGAACGGTGTTCGGATACTTATAGAGAGAGGTCGTATCTTTAATCGCTAAACCTCCCGCTGGTATATCGGTATAATCACCGACTCCGTCTCTTCCCGCTTTGAAGGGGGCTGCGGCGGACAGGACCGGCAATCCATCCAATTCTGTTCCTTGAATATACTTTTCAATATAGCTTTTCTGAGCATCATTGACGATCTGGACGGTCGGATCATCGAGAACTTGAGAAAAGTAGCTGTATAAAGGGGCCTCTGTTTCTCCGACAGGCGTTGCTACATAATCTTTTGTTCCCTCATGATCATGGGCGACAGCGTCCACAATTTCTTGATCCGGATCCACAAGAGGGTCTCCTGTTTCAGAGTCATAAATGGGACGGGCTTCCGAATTTCCTTGAACGACTTCCCATTCTCCATCCGTTTTTTCCATCTGTAAATCGATGATTCCTAAGTCAGATCCCCAGAAACCAGCTTGGGTGGTCGGCACTCCGTTGATCGTACCTGTATTCAAATCAATGTTGTGCTTGCCATCAAGAGAAGCATAATCCTCACTTGGGAACGTCTGGTGGGAGTGCCCGAAAAGCAATGCATCAAAACCATCGACCGTAGACAACTGATAGGTTTGGTTTTCTGCTCCCTTGATATATTCTTCCGCCGACCCAAGCCCTGAATGAGCGATTCCTACGATTACATCAGCGCCGGCTTCTTTCATCTCAGGAATGAATTTTTCCGCCGTTTCTTTCAAGTCACGCGTGGTCACGTGACCTTCCAACTTATCTTTGTCCCATGTCATGATCTGCGGAGGGACAAAACCGATGACACCTACCTTGATAGAGTGGGCCTCCCCATCTTGGTCAACGACTTTCCGGTCAAGGATCACATATGGATTGAAATAGTTTTCCTCACTACCTGCTTTATACACATTTGCGTTCACGTAAGGAAACTCTGAACCTGAAATAGCCTGTTTGAGAAACTCCAACCCGTAATTGAATTCATGATTGCCATAGTTTCCTGCGTCATACTCTAATAGATTCATGGCTTGATAGACAGGATGGATCTTTCCTTCTTCATCAAGAATCTTTTGATCGACAACATAATCCGCCATCGGATTCCCTTGAATCAGATCTCCGTTATCAAACAGCATCGAGTTTTCAACCTCATCTCTTGCACTATTAATCAATGTTGCTGTGTTTACAAGACCGACCTTGTCATCCTGTTGACCGGAAAAATAATCATAGTTCATGACATGGCTGTGCAGATCTGTCGTTTCCATCAATCGTAAATCAACGACATCCTCATCCGTATCCGCCATAACCGCTGAAGGCAATACGGCTGAGGCTGCCAAACCCAGACCTAGAGCCGAGCGAAGCCACCACTGCTTTTGGTTCTTTTTCACTCTCGCATCTTTCCTTTCCGTATGGATTTTTTTATGTAAAATCTTGGTGTTTCTTCTATTATTTTATCACCTTATCGAAATAATGATATGCCTTTATCTATACTGATCAATGATATTCTAAAAATAATTACCCCTACCTAAAACTAACTAAGGGTTAAGGGGCGTCTATCTGCATTCGTGAAGTTAAAAACCGAGACGTCATAATGTTCCAACAAGAAAACTCCCTCTCAACGAAAGCAAGAGGGAGCTCACAGAAAAAGATAATACGATTAAATGAATAGATATCACGCCTATAAATAATCCCCTTACTTTTCTTAAATTTTTCAGAGACAATAAATGGTCAGGCTTCTTCTTTCTTATCAATGAATGTTTTCCATGCTTGTCCTTGGATATCTAATTCCACTTCCGCTGCTCCCATTAAATATAGCTCGAACCTCTTATAATCCAGCGTCAACTCTTCTCTATAAAAATGCACCTTCCCTAAGATGTCTACCACTTCTAAAAGCAACTTAGCATTCGATTTCATCTCAGTTCTCAAACCTGCAATACTATAAAATAGGAGTAAATCGGCTCTATTCTTAGGTTTTTCTATTATTTTTCTTATTTGTAGTAATTCAGGGCGTTGAAATGGTGACCCTAAATACCCTAAATCACTGAACCTTTTAGTAACAATCAAGTTATTAGCTGAACAGTAATCAAACAACACCTTATCCTGGTGGATAATGCGCTCGACTGGAGTCCGTGAGTTTCCAAAATCAATAGACTTCCTGTAATAACAGAAAACACTTCCCATCCCTTGCCCACATCCCGTTCAGTATAGTGATGAAAGAATGAAAGACGCACAAAAAAGCATATGCATCCAACAATCTGGATTCATATGCTAGTATGGCCTCTTAAACCTCTCATATATTCACTACAAACTAGACTTATGGGTCTTTCTAATCATGCTCATAAAAAAAGAGCCTGGTCTTCAACCAGACTCTATCTAACACTTAGGGCATCAATTGAATAATATGTTTGACGGCTTCAGTCAAATCTTTCTGTGACCAGCTTGGCAGTTTTCCATGCTGAACCGCCAGCTCGTGAGAAGCAGGAATATGAACAAAGCCAGAAGGAACCTGTTTATGGTTCACATGAAAATGATAAAGCGCTTGATACATCACATGGTTACATAAGTAAGTCCCAGCAGTATTTGAAACCTCAGCCGGATACCCTTTTGATTGTAAGTCTTCAACAAAGCTCTTTATTGGCAGAGTAGAAAACAACCCATCCGGTCCCTCTTCTTGGATAGGATCCCCATCAGGTGTGTTCCCTTCGTTATCCTTTTCATTGCTTTCGTTACAGTTGATGGCAATCCGCTCAGGTGTCATTTTGTAACGTCCGGCAGCAAGCCCGAGTGAGATGACTGCATCCGGTTCGCCGTCATTGATATGCTCTAAAATTTCACGGCCGGACTTGTTATAATCGACGGAAAGAATCCTTCCTTCGATACGATATCCATTCAACTCTTTCCCTTTCAGTTCCTCTACAATTTGATGTGTCGGGTTAATTGGGAAGTCGAGAAATGGTTCAAATCCTGTGAGTAAAAGTGTTTTCATTTGCTGTTTCTCCTTTCATGGATAGAGGTCTTTTTCTTTCAATGATGTGATATCCACCTTCTTGATATTTGGATAACGATTGTTTTTCAGAGATTACTTCTAAGATCGATTGATTAAATACTTTTTGTGCTTCTATACATAACTTCAAGTCCTCCCCATACACCGTTTCGTCTGCGGCCTCAGATGTTAGATCTGCACTGACCCAGTCTGGAAATCTCGAAATCGCTACATGAGATTCAGAGTCTGGATGAGTCTCCCATGTGAAAAACAATAAAGATCCCGTTTGTTCTACAGGGAAGATATCAGGGAGCCATTGGTGGCCGTACTTTTTATACCGATCCATCCATTCCTGGTTTTTCTCTTCAAGTATGGTTCCTTGGACCTTAACCATCATATGATGTTGAATTCGTTCTAATAAATCCCTCTGTTTTTCATATGTTGCTCCCACTAATTTTCGTCCAATACCATAAATCAAAGCATTGGGAAGCCAATACGACTTCGGAAAACGAGGAGGACTGTTATACCCAGCAAAAGGCTGAATCCATTCATGAGCCGGAATCCCGTGATTATCAATCACAACATCAGGAACCCAGCGATGCATAAGGTCAGGAACAACTCGTGCTTCCCCGAATGGAGTAGATTGATAACGGTGTTCCGCGTACTCCAGTCCGACAGCATTATACCGTGCTGCATGGTGTTTCCATTCTGAGTTCTCCCTTGTCATTTTCTTGTGAATGATATCCCCATCAGGGTTGGCATTAGGTATGGCAACGATGTTCAAATGATCAACACTTCCGTTCTCTGATAAATCATCCATAAGTTCGATGACGGCGGGACGACTGGACACCTCATTCGCATGGTGTCCGGTTTCTATGAGAATGGTGGGCTTATAAGCAGAAAGTTTCTTCCGAGATAAATAGGTTTCATCGGTTTCTGTGTACCATTCATAAACGGGGATCCATTTCCCCTTGTAAGATTGCTCAGGTATCCATGTAAAAGAGGCACTCTTACTTTTTAACACATGTTTACCTACGTTGATAGAACTTGGAGGGACGGAGATCTTCTCCGTTCTTATCACACCATTAATGTCCTTGGCGAGTCCAGTTGGATAGGGGTGACTGTCCTGAAAAGTGAGACCGATGACAGCACCCTGCTTAAGTCCAATGTTTTCCGTTTGATAAATTTTAATATGAGCTTTTGGTCTCGACCCTTCCCTGACATTCATAAAAGGGTAAACCCCGCCTGGGAAATCCTGATCTTTGTCATGAATATCAAAGAAGTGGAGCGTATTAAAATACAAATCTTCATGTAGTGCTTCCAATGAAGAAATACGCTCGTGCTCAACAGAAAGCTTCTCCTCTGGCTCACTCATTTCAACATCGATTTCAATTCGGTCGAATAATGGCTGACCTTCGTTCAGTTTTAATTCATTCAAAAAGGAGTCTAAAACGCGTGTCTGATAAAAGTAATAAAAATTTTGACGGTCGGTAGCAAAAGCTTTCTGTTTACATACTTCGCCTCCTACCATCCAGCGAATCTCGTTTGAAACAGGATACACTCGTTTATTACCATCTACGTAGTTCATAGAATCGATAGGGACGAGAATCGATTTCTCAAAAATCACTCCTCCGCTTTTATCATAGACTTCCATGTTAACCTGAGGTTCTTGCGAACCATCAAGTTCAAAGATAACGACATCTTTATGTAAGGAAAGTTCTTCTCCAAGCCATTCATCCAAAGGATAAAGCTCCTGGATCCAGCGGATAGGTAACTCACATCCATCTTCATTCATTTCTTCTTTACAGACAAATTTGATGTGACCAATTTCTGAAACTACATTCTTCAAACTTTCTATCCACTCTTCCATCACTACACTGACAATCGGTTTAAAGGAAGAGTAAACATTCACCTTTTCTGCACCGGTCATTTTTTGAACTTTATTCCTGATTTTCTTTCTTTCAGATAAAGGTTCGGATAAGAAGATAGTCACTTCATCTGCTTCACTTGAATGATGTTTTCGAACAAGATCTAAACAAACATCCGTTTCGCGTTCACCTTCCCATATTAAATCTGAAACGACAAACTCTTCTGAAGTTGATTGCAAATCCGGTCGTTCCCAAAACGAAACCGCGCCCCCTTCCCGCCAGTGCTTGTCGTGCAGTAAATAACGGACAGCATGACGTAAGGAGCTTCCTTTCCCTTGGACCTTTATTCTATTACCGTCTAAAGTGATTTCAGATTGTTCTTTGTTCTGATTTTCGATTAGAAGTAAAACATCGGCATTCTCCACGTTTGTCAGTGGCAATTGTAAAGCCGTTGAGGACATCCCTATTCTGGCTGCCCCATAACAAATATCGAGGAAAATTTCCTGGGAAATACTTTTATCAACATGAATGGACATGGATTGTTTTTGAGTAGGAATGGGTGTCGAATCACTAAAAAAGGCATCATATTCCCAAAGCTCTGTGAGACTCTGAATCTCATTTGTATGATTCACATGGTTTTCAACAGATTCAGGAAAAGTAACAGGAGTCCTCTTTCCTTTTCCAACCCACCATTCTTCCTCACAAAAATAAATGACTTCCACTGGTCTTTTCTCCATATCAGCAACTGGCCACTCGCAAGCAAGAAATTGAAGGAAGCGACTTGATTCCTCCTCAGACCTATAGTGGAAAGTTAATTGCTTCGTTTCTGGGTGGAGTTTCAATGCTGTGATCGTTTCATCCTTAACAAAGTCCATCTTATAGTCTGGTTGCTGATTTCCGTTTAAAAATTCAAAAGTCAACGCGGTCGTTTCAAAACCAAGACGGGCACAAAAATCAATAAGACCTGAAGGAGTGAATCCTTCAGGCAATTGAAGATTGACGTTGATGTGATCTGGAACCCCGTCATGATTTCGGTCAGTAACAAGATAGCCTGGTTCCCAAAGATTTCTTAAATCATTCATTTTATCACCTACACATCAAGGTTTGGATCAAACTTATCCCGAAGCCAATCGCCAAATAAATTGAATCCTAGTACAGTAATCATAATCGCAATACCTGGGAATGTCGCGGTCCACCAAGCTGAACTGATATAGTTACGACTATCGGATAACATGCCTCCCCAGGAAGGAATCGTCGGGTCAACGCCTAAACCTAAGAAAGTCAGCGAAGCTTCGAGTAGGATAAACTCAGCAATGAAAAGCGTACCTAACACGAGAATGGAAGACACCACATTAGGGAAAATGTGTTTTCCGATGATCCGTAGATGAGAGCCGCCAACCGCTTTTGCAGCCTGGATATATTCCAGTTCTTTCAGCGACATGACCTGCCCCCGGATCAGACGGGCGAAGCCGACCCAATAAGTCAGCCCTAAAATGATGACAATCTTCCAAATGCCAGTACCCAGTACACTCATAATAATGATGGCAAACAAGATAAATGGGAAGGCGAGCTGAATATCAGCCAGACGCATGATAAGATCATCCATCCATTTACCAACATACCCTGAAATCAATCCAAGAATTGTTCCTACCACCATCGCTAAAAGAACACCAAAGAATCCAACCATTAAGGAGATCCTTGCCCCATAAATGATTCGGCTGAATAAATCACGTCCGATCTGATCAGCACCTAATAGGTGTTCTGTATCAGCCCCTGATATAGAGGGTGGAGCAAGCCTAGAAGTCAATTGAGCTTCCGTCGGATCCATGGGAGCTATCCAAGGAGCGAATAAAGCACAGGATACACTGATGATAACGAGAAGAAGTCCGAACATTCCGGACGCATTCTTCAGCAGGAATAGACCAGGACGAAACTTTTTCTTCGGTTTCGTCTGTTGCACTTGTTCTTCTTGTTCATAGACTGCAGGTTCCATCAGCTATTGCCACCTCCCGCTTTAATTCTCGGATCGATCAGACTATAGCTGATATCAACGAGTAAGTTAACTAAGACCATGATCATCGCAAGCATGATGACGCCACCCTGAATGACGGGATAGTCCCGCTGGTTAATCGCATCAATGATCATACGACCGACACCTGGCCAGGAAAAGACTTGTTCAATGATTACGGTCCCGCCTAACAGCGATCCGAATTGAATACCGAGAAATGTAATGGTTGGGATCAAAGCGTTACGGAAGGTGTGACGCATGATAACGACCCATTCTTTCAATCCTTTGGAACGGGCGGTGGAAACATATTGTTGCGATAAGTTTTCAAGCATGGAAGATCGGACTAACCTAGCAAGAATACCTGATAGAATCATACCAAGCGCAATGGAAGGCAGAATCAAATATTCGATTCCGTCATAACCCGAAGCCGGCAGCCATTGAAGGTTCACAGAAAAGATCAAAATCAGCATAATACCGAGCCAGAAGTTCGGAAAGGATATGCCGATGAGTGAGAAGATACGACCAAAGAAGTCTACCGCTGTTCCTCTTTTCACTGCTGACAGAATCCCTACAGGAAAAGCGATCAGCATGGCAACAAAAACACCGCCGAATGCTAGAAGCAAGGTGGCTCCCATTTTGTCTACGACCATGTCAGTCACCGGTAAGCCTGTCCTGAATGACTCCCCCAGATCAAAGGTTGCTAGATTTTTCAAAAATACTAAATACTGGACAGGTAAAGGTTCATCCAGACCAAGGTTTTCTCTCACGCTTTCAATGGCTTCCGGTGAAGGTTCACCAGCAGCAAACATGACAGTTACTGGATCGCCCGTCAGTCGGATACTAAAGAAGATAATAACGGAGATGGCTAAGAGAACTAATACACTATGTAATAGACGCCGAATAATGAACTGTAACACAACGTCCCCTCCTATCAATCAATGATATAGAAGAAGACAGGTTGCTTCCTGCCTTCTTCCATTCCAACTATTCGACGGTTACTTCTTCTAAACGCATACGATCTTCGTGAGGTGGTTGGAAATTCTTCACACGATCATGGACAGCATAAAGAGCAACTTCAGAGTAAAGGTTCGCTTCAGGAGCCAGTTCATGCAAACGCTCTGTCAGCTTCATGAAGATTTCTTCACGTTTTTCCTGATCCACCGTTGTACGTTCTGCTTCCAACAGCTTCTCTACTTCTTCATCATAGAAAGAAGGGTTCCAGTGTTCTCCTTCGTGGTACATAAGATACGCTGTATTATCAAAGTCGAGCGTCCATCCGCCCCAACCTTGACGGTACATATGACCAGCTTCGCCACTTGGAATAAGGTCAGAAATCAAGGTGTTGCTATCGACACTTTCAATGTTCGCTTTCAAGCCGACTTCTTCAAGGTAATAGGATACGACTTGAGTAATCTCTTTGAAGTTTCCATCGTTACCAGGAATATAAATGTCTACTTCCGTTCCTTCAGCGACACCAGCTTCTTCAAGGAGTTGCTTCGCTTTTTCAGGATCATATGGATATGGCTTCAGATCAGGGTTGTTACCAAAAGAAAGCTCACTTTGGAACGTGCTGATTTTCTCTCCGTACCCACCCAGGATTTCCTCAATGATGGCATCTTTATCAATGGCATAGTTAACTGCTTGTCTTACACGCTTATCGTCAAAAGGTTCTTTCTCCGTATTGAAACGCAAAGAATAAACTGTTGGTGTTCCCACCTCTTGAATAGAAAGAGAAGGATGATCCTTCAAAGATTCAACCTGACTAATTTCAACACGCTTCATGACATCAATTTCACCTGTTTGCAATTCTGCCAGACGTGTGGACGCCTCAGGAATGAAACGGAAAGTCACTTTATTAAGTTTGGGAACGCCGTCTTTCCAGTAGTCTTCATTCTTCTCAAGCACAGCTTTGCTATCCTGTTCATAAGAAGTCATTTTGAATGGTCCTGTACCTACAGGGTTTGTATTGAAATGTTCATCCCCATTTTCTTCAATATACTTCGGAGGAACAATTACGGCGCCATAACCAGCAAGTTTCGTCAAAAGGACCGGATCCTTTTCATTTAAGTTGAAATTAACGGTGTACTCATCCACCACTTCTACATTATCAATGGACGTATAGTTCGCTTGCTGTGGTCCTTGTGCACCTTCTTCACCGAGCAAACGATCAAATGTAAACTTAACCGCGTCCGCGTTGAAAGGTTCTCCATTATGGAACGTCACTCCTTCACGAAGCTTGAATTGAAGGGTTTTATCGTCTACATACTCCCAGCTTTCAGCTAGACCCGGCTGTAGTTCAAGGTCCAAGTTACGATCTACAAGCCCCTCAAATACAGATGTTGCAACCGTACTCCAATCCAGCAAGAATGTATCGATCGGGTCCCAGTTCTGTGGATCCCCAGGAACGCCTACCACTAATTCATTTTCTCTTCCTTCCACTTCAATCTCGCTTGCATTTTCGGCACTCGTTTCTTCAGAGTCCGAACTGCAGGCAGCCAGCAATAGAACAACAAATAATAACATGAAACTCCATCTTGCTTTCTTCATTTACTACTCCCCCATTTTTGTAATTTTTGATTCATATGGATAAGGTTCTGAAAAACCTAGTTGCTTTGAAAGTGTCTCGCAAATCCCCCACATCCGTGATGCATATCTTTCCGCCTGATCTGGTGTGACAGTCGAAGCAAATCCAGCCACACTAATTCCAGCTGCAATCTCTCCGAACCGGTCAAATATCGGCGTCCCTACAGATGCCGTTCCTTCTTCAAGTTCAGATTGACTGTAGCTATATCCACATTTCCGAGTTTCTTTTACCTTTTCCATAATGACCTCGTCATCGATCATCGTTTGAGAGGCGTACTTCTTTTTCTCCTTCTCCTGCTGCAGAATTCGTTGAATCTCATGGTCAGGTAAAAAGGATAACAGCGTACGAGGACAGGCCCCTGCGTAGAGAGGAGCTCTTCTCCCGATTTTCGTATATAAGCGGACAGGTTTATCACTTTCAACTTTTTCGATATAAATGGCCTCATCTTGATCCATGATAATGAGCTGGACGGATTCTCCGAACTCCTGCTGCAGCTTCCTCATATGCGGAAGTGCAAGGCCACGGATCTCGAACTGACTCGAAACCATGTGTCCAAGTTCAATCAGACGTGTGCCTAACTGATACATTTCTCCATCGATAAATACACCATTCTGATAAAAACTTACTCTTTGAATAAAACCTTCTTCCTCAAGCGTCTTCATTAAGCGGTAGACAGTCGCTTTCGGCAGATCGGATGCCTCAGATATTTTATCGAGCCTCCAATAAGGCGTTTCTTCTGTGAAAAATCTTAGAAGTTGAAGTGCTTTTGATAATGTTTTACTCATCCTATCCGGTCCGTTCTGGTTCTGTAGGCTGATCATATAAATGACAGGCTACAAACCGTCCATTTTGGTTTTCCAGCTGAGGCCGGACTTCAGAACAGATGTCCATTTTCATTGGACAGCGAGGATGAAAGGCACACCCTTTAGGTGGATCCGAAGGACTTGGTACATCTCCTTCTAAGATGATATCTTTTTTCTTACGCTTCGGATCCATCACAGGAACAGCAGATAACAACGCTTCTGCATAGGGATGAAGCGGGCGGTCATAGAGTTCGTGCTTCCCAGCCATTTCCACCATTCGTCCGAGATACATGACTCCGATACGGTTGCAAAAATGTTTAACAACACTCAAGTCGTGAGATATAAATATGTAGGTTAGACCCAATTCCTTTTGTAAATCACGCAGCAGATTCAATACTTGAGACTGTATGGAAACATCCAATGCTGAGACGGGTTCATCGGCAATGATGATGCTTGGTTCACAAGCTAAAGCTCTTGCTATCCCAATCCTTTGCCGCTGTCCACCACTAAATTCATGAGGGTGACGGTCGATTTGTTCAGGTCTTAACCCTACCTGATCCATCAGTTCAAGCACACGTTCTCTTCTCGCTTTTTTTCCTTCATACAATCCAAAGTTAATCAGTGGCTCTTCAATGATTTCTCCCACTTTCATCCTTGGATTAAGGGAAGCGAAAGGATCCTGAAAAATGATTTGTATTTCTCTACGTAGATTTTTCATTTCCTGTTTAGAGGCCTTCGTGATATCTTTGCCTTTAAACAAGACTTCTCCATCTGTCGCCTCAATCAACTGTAGAATGGTCTTGCCTGTTGTACTTTTCCCACAGCCTGATTCACCGACAATTCCAAGGGTCTCCCCTTTATTCACATGAAAGGAGACATCGTCCACGGCTTTGACTTGATTCAACGTCTTCTTACCGAAGATTCCTCCCTTGATTGGAAAGTACTTTTTAAGATTTTTCACTTCAAGAATGGTTTCCTGCGCCAACTTCCTTCCTCCCTTCTTGAACATTTGAAACATCCTCATGATAGAGCCAGCAACGGCTTTTCGATTGTTCATTGACATCGAACAATGGAGGTGTCTGATGACAAGCTTCAAATGCATGCTTACAACGTGGAGCAAATCGGCATCCTGTTGGCATTTGCTCAGGTGTCGGCACGGTTCCGCTGATGGAAGACAAATACTCTTCATCCTTGTCCATATTTGGAACAGAATCGACTAATCCCTTGGTATAAGGGTGTTTTGGTGATTCAAAGAGCTCTTCTACAGTCGCTTCTTCGACCACTTCCCCTGCATACATCACGATGACACGGTCACAAGTTTCCGCTACGACACCTAAATCATGAGTAATCATCACAATCGACATATTCATCTCATCTTGCAGGGACTGCATGAGCCTTAAGATTTGCGCCTGAATAGTAACGTCCAAAGCGGTTGTCGGCTCATCGGCAATCAACAGCCCAGGATTACAAGATAAAGCCATCGCAATCATGACCCTTTGCCTCATACCACCGGATAACTGGTGCGGATATTCATGCAGCACTTGCTCCGCGCGAGGTATTCCAACCAACTTCAGCATATGTAACGCACGGTCATACGCTTCCTTCTTCGTTTTTTTCGTATGATTACGCACTAGCTCAACGATTTGGAAGCCAATTGTATAAACGGGATTAAGAGAAGTCATCGGCTCCTGGAAAATCATCGCCATTTCTTTTCCACGCTTTTTTCTGTATGCATTCTTCGATAACTTGGTCAACTCTTCTCCATTAAGCGTTAAGGAACCACCTGTCACCGATAGTGCTTGCGGTAAAAGATCCATAATAGACAGAGACGTCATACTCTTTCCACAACCTGATTCTCCTACAATTCCAAGGGTCTCCCCTTTGTTTACAGAGAAAGAAACCTTATTAACGATGTTTCTTCTTTCGTTATCGATTTTCACCGACACTTCTAAGTCTTTTACATCAAGGACTTTGGACACGACCACCCCTCCATTTCATTATTTGAAACGCTATTTCATTTCCTGGATTAACCATATAATACATAATGGTCAGAAAATTATCAACCTTTGAAAAAGTATAAAAACTAGTTCTCCTGGGTGAAAATTTCTAACTTTCCTTTAGTCATAGGGAAAAGGAGACATAAAAATTTGTTGTAAAATTTATTAGAATGAAAAACCTTTTTTGTAAATTTGTTGAAATATGAGGAGCTTCAAAGTCATAAAAAAAGCGTAGGAGCCTATTTCCCTACGCTTAAATCGCTTCAACAATATTATGAGTTTAATAGATCAGTTTCTCTTACACTGGTCCCCAACTAATCAACACGCCAACCGTAAGCATAATGACAGCAATCACTGTCCAAATCAATAACAACGGCAGCATCCATTTCGCCCACTTAATCCAGGGCACTCCAGCTACAGCAAGACTCGCCATGAGCGGCCCTGATGTTGGGAATATGCTGTTCGTAAATCCATCACCAAACTGATAAGCCTGCACGGCGACCTGACGGGTAACGCCGATCATGTCAGCCAGCGGCGATAGAATCGGCATAGCGATCATGGCCTGCCCGCTTCCAGAAGGGATGAGGAAGTTCATGACACCATTAGCCACAAACATACCAAGGGCTGCCATCACAGGAGAAAGTCCTTCCAAAGGAACAGATAAAGCATGAACAGCTGTATCGAGAATGTTGGCATTCTCCATGACAATCAGAATGGCACGGGCGACACCAATGATAAGTGCGCCATACACAAGTTTTTGACACCCATCAAGGAAGGTCAGAGCAATCTTATTGTAATTCATTCCGGCGATGATTCCTGAAACAATACCAATAATAATGAAAAATGCAGCCATATGGTTGATCGTCCATTTGTATTGGATCGTTGCAAAGATGAAGAAGGCCAGGGCAACAGCAACAAAGGAAAGTATCCATTTATGTCTGGCTGTAAAAGGGGCTTGCAGTTCATCATGGGAAGCATCCTTTTCATCTAATACACCGATCAAGCTTCTTGATGGATCATGAAGGATTCGTTTCGCGTACCTCCATGTGTAAAGAATCGTTACCCCTACAATCACTACAAAAGCGATGATTCTCAAAGCCATCCCCGAAAATAAAGGAAGGTCTGCGATCGACTGTGCAATTCCTACCGTATATGGATTCAAAAATCCTACGTTAAAGCCGGCAAACGTGGCTCCAAACGTAATGGAAACCGCTACAATCGCATCAAGTTTCAACGCTCTAGCAATAATCACACCAATCGCAACAAATGGGATGACAGAGTTTGCTACCGCACCAACCGCACCGCCTAGAGCGAATAAAACAGAAACAATGGCAATCAGCCAAAACTCTTTCCCTTTCGTTTTATCTACAGCACGCAAGATACCTCCCTTAATGGCACCCGACCGCTCAATGACCTCAAAAGCACCTCCGGCGAAAAGAACGAGGAAGATCAATCCACCAGACTGGACCATTCCTTCCTGCAATGCTAAGAAAATATCCATAAACCCGGCCGGCTCTCCCTCAACGCTTGCATATGTATTCGGAACGACTCGCTCCACCCCATCAATCGTCTCTCTTTCAAATGATCCGGAGGGAACGATGTATGTAGCGATGACCGCTGTTAGTAAGACAGCAAACAGAATCACGTATGTATCCGGCATTTCCCACTTCTTCTTATGATTACTAGAAACTTCTGGTGCTTTTTCAGGCAAACTCATTTAATGACATACCTCCTAAAATTCTCCCATTTGAAATATTAGGAAATTATACTATAGTTCCTTTATAATCTCAAAATTCAGTCTTTTTCACCAATACTCTTTGTACGTCTACAAGTAGCATTTTAGTAGAATGTTCCTAGGGACCATAACCCCCTGAAAAGAATACTTTTAAGGAAATATAAAGAAATTTTTCATAAATTGACAAAAAAAGATATACTCATCTTCATTTTCTAGTATAATAGTCGTGGAACTAATTGAATGGAGGTGTAATTATGAATGTCAAATTAAAGAATGATGCAGGAGTCGTCAAAGAGGTAAAAGTAGGATTCAGTTGGACTACTTTCTTTTTCGGTTTTATTCCTGCTCTTATTAGAGGAGATTTAAAGTGGGCCGTGATCATGTTTGTTACTGCCATACTTGCCGGCATTTTCACCCTTGGAATTGGTGCTTGGATCCCTGGAATTATTTTTTCTTTTGTTTATAACAAGATCTACATCAAAGGGTTGCTGGAGAAGGGATATCGTCCTGCGACTGAAAGCGATCAAACAACATTAGAACAACAGGAGATTATCTCACCTGTTGCCAAAGGAGCTTAATAGGCTCGGGTTGTATCCTGAACCATTAAAAGCTACATAATGAATAAAAGAAGAAGAGGGAAGCGATCATGCCTCCCTCTTCTTCTTTTTTATAGAAACTGACTAAGATAAAAACCTCGATGAGGGATAACATCCAACCCACGTTCTATGGTAAAATGTGTAACGGTATTCAACATTAAACGGAGGCTTTATATGAATCTATATAAAGAAAAGAAAAGAAAATTCAGGCCGGAGATAGAAGGATTACGAGCGATAGCTGCGATATTAGTCGCTGTTTACCATATCTGGTTAGGTAATGTTTCAGGTGGTGTCGATGTATTCTTCGTCGTATCCGGATTTTTAATAACAATCTCTCTTTTAAATATGTTTGAAAGAACAGGGAAAATAGATATATTGGGCTTTCTTCTAAAACTGGGAAAAAGATTATTTCCAATAGCATTCTCAGTACTAGTCTTTGTGATTATTACTAGTTTTTATTTCCTACCTCAGTCTCAATGGTCATCAATTATTCAGGAAGTCGCCGCTTCTTTGGTCTATTTTGAGAATTGGCAGCTGGCCAGCAACTCGGTGGATTATTTGGCGCAAAATAACGTCGCCAGCCCCGTGCAGCATTTTTGGGCCATGAGTACCCAGTTTCAGTTTTATATTATTTGGACCTTAGTATTGCTCACATCCATAGCAATCGCAAAGAAATTAAACATGAAAACAAGAAACGCTTTATTCTATACGTTGATCGTGATCTGTGTTGTGTCCATCAGCTATTCCGTCTATAAGACTTCAGTGAATCAACCATGGGCTTACTTTGATACATTCGCTAGGGCTTGGGAATTTGCAGCGGGGGGCATCCTCTCTCTAGTCATAGCCAACATCTCCTTGAATAAATCTACAAATCTAGTCATTGGCTGGTTGGGTTTATTCGGACTAGTAAGCTGTGGTCTGCTCCTACAAGTATCGACTGTTTTCCCTGGATATGCGGCTTTATGGCCGGTTCTGTCAGCGGTGTTGATCTTGATTGCTGGTAATGGTGGTGGGAAATTTGGAGCACACCATCTGTTAAGTGCGAAACCATTGGTTCGGTTCGGTGGAATTTCATACGGTTTCTACCTATGGCATTGGCCGCTATTAATCTTATATTTCAACATCATTGGTAATGACACGGTTCCCATCACACACGGTTTATTGATTATCGGGTTGGCCGTCGTGTTGTCCTATGTGACTACGAATCTATTTGAAAAGCCTATCAGAAACAAAAAAATACAATCGAAACCAAAGTTAGCATTCATACTAGTAGCCATTGCCGTTCCAGTTGTAATTTTAAATGGCTCCTGGTCTTGGTACGTGAAGGATGCACAATTTGCATCTGCCAGTGTGGAAATCTCTAATAGCGATGATTACCCAGGTGCTTTAGTTATGGCATCCGATGACGAGTTTCATTCAGATGAACCTTTCGCACCTAGTGTTTTACAGGCAAAAGAAGAAACTCCAAAAAGTTATGATGATGGGTGCCACCAAGGTATGGAAGAGTCCGAAGTCATTCTGTGTGAATATGGTGAAGTCGACAATCCAGATTATACGATCGCCTTAGTCGGAGGCTCCCATAGTGCCCACTGGCTGGCTCCATTAGAGAACTACGCGAATGAAGAAAATATCAAAATTCTGAACTATACACGTAGTGCCTGCCGATTCTCCAGCGAGTCTTATTTATTGACGACAGAACTCGATCAGGAAACTTGTGCAGAGTGGAACGAAAGTGTCATGGACGAATTGATTGAGAAGAAACCTGACCTTGTTTACACAACCGCCGATGCTACAGAGTGGGAAGGAATCCCTGAAGGTTATGTGGATCAATGGAAAGAACTTGGAAAACATGATATCAACGTGTTTGCCTTAAAAGACAATCCAAGAGCTGAATTTGATATTCCTACTTGTATTGATGAACATGGTGCCAATGCTAAAGAATGTACGACAGAGGACGATCTTGAGGATCTATCAGACGACATTGATAAACTTGATTTGGATAGTGTGTACTATGCGGACTTGACGGATAAATTCTGTGAAGAGGATGTCTGTAAACCGATTATTGGTAACGTATTGGTTTATCAGGATGGTCACCATTTGACGAGGACTTATGCGGAAACGCTGACTCCTTTCGTTGGGGAAAAAGTAAGCGAGGCACTCGAACATTTTTATGATAGAAATTAAGCTATACTGAACTGAGCACCTCTTTTGGGGTGCTTTTTTTATCCTGCGGCATAATTGAATTCTCATTCTATAGAGTTATCCTTAAATGAAAAAGATAGCACCAACAAAAATCATTGGTGCTATTATATGAACAATTTCTTTAATGATTTGATGTGATGGAGATTCATATGTGGAGCAAAGGGTTCAGTAAGAACTATGGTGATAACGGTTTATCCGATCAATATCATATTCCCATTCTGCAATGGCTTCTGAGTACTTCGTTGCCCCATTTCTTTGTGATTTGAACCTGCGAATAAATTCTGATAATTTGTTGATAACTTGTTGTGTAGGATACTCATTTAATATCTCTGCTTGTAGGATCTCCCACCTCTTTTTCCTACTTATTTTCGTAGAATACCCTCTTTCACTTAGGAATGAAGTTTTCGGATAATCATTCTCTGAGGATTGCGCGCTATTCCTTTCCGTTGTATGAATAGAGGGAACAACAAGTGGATTCGCGTACTTTTTCAGGAATTCAACAGCTTCTTCGAAGTAATATTGTTGAGCTAAATCCATTGCTGTTTGTCCATTTTCATTTCTTAGGTTAACGTTAGCCCCGTGTTTGACTAGCATTTTCATATAGTCAATGATCACCTCATTTCCATCTATGATGTAGTCTTTATACTTAAAAGCAGTCATCAGTACAGAGTTCCCATCATTATCCTGAAGGTTTACATCCGCTCCTGCATTCAAAAGTACCTCAGTGCATGCTAAAAAATCATTTTCATGCTCCAGTTCAAGACTGAATAAACAGAGCATCAAAGGAGTTTCCCGATAAGAGTTCCTTTGATTTACATCCGCACCTCTGTAGATTAGATATTGGAGAAGTTCTTTGTCCCGGCTTATAGCTGCGACATGGTGAAGAAGTGAGAATCCCTCAGAGTCAATCTTATGTATGTCAGCTATTTTATCAAGGAGTAATGCAGCAACCTCCCTATTATCCATGTCAATCGCTTGAATTAATGGAGATAAATTATTCTCATTAAAAATGGCACCGCTCTCCAGCAGAATAATAACAATCAAAACATCACACGTAGCAGAAGCTTGATACAAAACCTCTGTTAAATCATTCTGTGAAAAAGAATTCGTCTTTAGAAGTTCCATGACTACAATATGATTCCCCATAAAAGCAGCTTTCTTTAATAAACTCAATTGCTTATCATAATCGCATTTTATATGGTAGTTATCCTTTAATAACCATTGCGTGATAGATGAAGATCTTAAATCTAAGGACAAATACAAAGGATCACTTTTCAAATCTGATGCAAGGAACTCATCCACATTATCCTCTAGGTACTGAATACATTCACTTATATTTTCTTTTTGAATTGCTTTTTTAATATTCAATTGATCCACACCCTTTATCCAAGCTTCCATTTATTGATAAGCAAAAAGCCTTCCATTCTTTTTATCGGGTCTAATCTAGACTAAATTTAAGAAATTCAAATGAAAGTATAAAGATAATAAAGAATCATGAATAATCTATATTAAGGAAACAAATTTGCTGTAGTGTCAACATAAAGAACCTACTCTTAAAGGGACTTTTGTTATTCATATAGGTTAAAATTACCACTTAATCTAATTATCTACTATAATAAGACCTAGAAAAGAAGGAGGAATCTACTTTGAAAAAAATCTTATCATCAATGTTCGTACTCTATGTTTTCCTTACAATTCCGATGGTCACTGTGAACGCGTCGGAATCTTACCCGGATTTAGATCAGGTACCATGGGCCAAAAGTGAGATCTTATATTTGAGCGATCATGAAATCATCAGCGGCTATCCCGATGGATCATTTAAACCGAAGGAAGAAGTGACTCGGGGCCAAGTAGCCTTAATGGTGATCAAAGACTTATATCCAGAAGCTGCTCCGCAACAAAATAATCCATTTGTGGACGTTCCAAAGGGCAAGTATTATACGGATGCGGTTCGTGTCGCGTATGAAAAAGGAATCATTTCTGGATATCCAGACCAAACTTTTAAACCGAATGCATACATAACTCGAGCTGAAGTGGCTCTCATTGTAGACCGTGCATATTCCATCAATCGTGAAGGAAACCCTCATGGATTTACTGATGATCATATATTCCCATGGGCACAGGAAAGCATCTTAGACTTAAATTCTAAAGGGATTATTAATGGATATACGGATGGAACATTCAAACCAGGAAATGATATTACGCGTGCTGCATTTGCCAAAGTGTTAGGTGCTACCATCAACCCGGAGTTTCGTGTACCAGGTCCTCCTGCACGATTGGAAACAACGTTTGACGGCCTTCACCGTTCTTATAAACTTCGGGTATTTGCAGATAATGAGGAAACGACGGTCAATGACTTGCCTTGGGCTGGAGCCAACGAAGGGGACGTTCTCCATTCAGGCTATTATGAAATGACATTACAACTAGGCGACTCGGCGCCGATGAATCAAAAGGTTGCCATCGGAAACTTCACATACAACGAATCACAACAAAATTTGTATGTGCTTGATAGTAATCCTGATGTATTAGTTGCAACAGAAGTTCAGAGCTCCAATGTGACGTGTGGACAATTATTCTATGCTAAAAATGGAGAGATGAATAGAATTGGAGTTATGGATACAGATAACACTATGTTCTGCTTCGCACAAGACGGAATCAAGCATGTAAAAGAAAACCATTTCCAAACCATTATTTATAACAATTCAACCTGGTCATTCTTTATTAATGATTGGGAAATTAATTTTGAAAATGGAGCAGCCACGAATACAGCAACCTATGAAGTCAAAGAGCAACAGGGATGGAATGTCTTTGACCGCTTCATGAATGATCCTGATTATTATTACAGTCCTTAACATTCCCTTTCTCAACAGAAACAGCGTAGCACCCTAAATAGGATGCTACGCTGTTTCCATTTCATCACTTCGAATGCTTCAGGGTAGGTCTGTGCCGATACCTTGAATAAATCACAGGATTACTCTAATCCATTTATTGCTGACTTTAATTTACTATCCACTTCCTCATTTCCTAGTTCATAAAATACCAAGATGTTTTTATGCATGTATTTTTCGTGTTCAACGACTCCAGCTGCAGCTGATTTTTCTTCAAAATCATCCATTCCTTCTTTTCTTGCATCTGTAGATGGAAATACATAGATAGAAAGTGTATCACCATCTATAAAATATGCTTTGGGCGAAACACCGTTTAACTCCCTAGTGAAAGCATTGATGCTTGGTAAGTCTGCCTTCTCTAGAACCATTCCTTGATCTGTGATAGCGGTTTTCACCTCTTCTAGTGTGATATGATCTTCTTCTGATACGCTCTGTTGGCTACAAGCACTAAGAACGAAAATGATTAATATGTAAAAGAATATTTTTTTAATCATATCATTACCTCCTGGAAATGCCTCTTTTATAAATGAGAAGCAATAATTAATAGATTTAACACGGACAACCACCTCCTATACTTATTCACTAAAAAGTCCAGGAATTCCTTTCCAAATCGCCACCCTATTCTAATGGGAGAACAGCTATTAAAAAACACCTTCAAAGTCGTTTTAAGACTTTGAAGGTGTTTGCTATGCTCAGATTCTATGATGATTCATTAGTGTCAGTCAGTTACTCTGAAGCTCTCTTCCAAAACTCTCGCTACAAAAGAGGCAAATTCAGCTCTCGTAATTTCCTGTTCCGGTTTGAAGGTACCATCCGGGTACCCAACCGTTATATTATTGGCAGCCAGAGTTTGAATATAGGAATCCGCCCAGTGCCCTTTCGTATCTGAGAAAATATCGGTTTGACCTTGTAATTGATAGGCTCTTGAAACGATGGTTGCCATTTCTGCCCGGCTTAAATTTTCATTCGGGTGAAAAGTTCCATCCTTGTACCCTGAGAGGATATTGGCCTTGGCGGCAGCACCAATGTACCCGCTCGCCCAGTGATCTTCTGAAACATCTGTAAAGTCAGATCCAATCTTCTCAAGCTCTAGTTCTCTGGAAATAACGGTTGCTGCTTCAGCCCTCGTTATATTTACATCAGGTTGGAAGGTACCGTCTTTATACCCCGTTAATAAGTTATTTTGTACTAGATAATTTATTTTGTCTTCCGCCCAATGACCTTGGATATCTTTAAAAGTAACATCATTGGAAGGCTTATCAATGGTTACCTCCGTAGATTGGATTGCTTCCACGTTCCCTGCGTAATCAATAGTGCGATAGTCGACAGTGTGAGTTCCTTCTTCGCTTAATAGAATTGCAGAGTTATATTCCTTCCATTCTCCTTGATTGATTCGATATTCTGTCTTGCTTACTCCAGACAGTGCATCGGAAGAACTCAGGGTGACCTCCATATCACCATCTCGCTTTTCAGTACTCATGGCTGTGTCTGGAGCCGTTGAATCCAATTTAACATTGATGCTTTTAACCTCTTCTTCATTTCCTGCATGATCGATACTGCGATAATCAAGGGTGTGGCTGCCTTCTTCATCAATCAACACAGGAGTAGTATATTCTTTCCATTCTCCCTCATTGATTCGGTATTCTGTCTTAGCCACTCCGGATAATGGATCAGTGGAACTCAAGGATATCTCTATTCCAGAGTTTTGCCATTTGTCGCCTACATCACCAGCCGATGTTTGTGGAGCATGATCGTCATATTTCACAGTTAAACTCTTAAACTCTTCTACGTTCCCAGCTGTATCGACACTGCGATAGTCAATGACATTTTCGCCCTGCTGCTGGAAGGTAATCGGACCGGTATACTCTGTCCATTCCCCTTCGTTCATTCTATACTCAATCGTAGCTACACCTGACCATTGGTCTTTAGAAGTTAATGTGATTTCAGTCGTTTTATTTGCCCATTTTTCAGGGACTCCGTTAACTGAAGTAACTGGTGCCGTTTTGTCCAATTTAATTGTTTCATTTTGAATTCCTTCTACATTACCCACGTTATCAATACTTCTAAATTCAATCGTTGTCGATCCTTCTTGATCTAACTTAATAGGATCACTATAGTCTTTCCACTCGCCATCATTGATTTTATATTCAATGGAAGACACGCCTGACAACTCATCAGAAGACGATAAGGTTAGCTCAACATCCTGATTGGACCAGTC
Organism: Halobacillus litoralis; assembly: GCF_009856415.1. Taxonomy (GTDB): domain Bacteria; phylum Bacillota; class Bacilli; order Bacillales; family Halobacillaceae; genus Halobacillus; species Halobacillus litoralis_C. The sequence goes on from NZ_WMEZ01000002.1 coordinate 393,845, forward strand.
CGTCGGTACTTCTTCAACTGTGGTCACTGGTGCGGTTTTGTCTACTTTGATCACTTTGCTTTGTGTCGCTTCTACGTTTCCAGCATGATCGATGCTTCGGAATTCTACTTTATTGCTTCCTTCTCCTTCAACAAGAATAGAAGTATCATAGGTTGCCCATTCCTCTTCGTTCACTCTATATTCCGTTCTTGAGACGCCTGACAAACCATCTGAAGAACTTAGTGTTACTTCCACATTGGATTTATGCCATTCATCACTCACGGAACTCATTGTAGTTGCTGGGGATCCAAAATCAAGATTGACATCGGCCGTCTGAATTTCTTCCTGGTTCCCAGCTTGATCTGTACTTCGATATTCAATGACATGTTTACCTTCTTCATCGATCGTAATAGGTGTATCGTAGGCAGTCCACTCACCTTCGTTCATTCTATACTCAATAGAACTTACACCTGAAGATTCATCTCTAGCCGTTAAGGATAGCTCTATTTCTTCATTACCCCAGCCGGAAGGAATTTCAGAAGTTGTCGTCACCGGCGATGTTTTATCTATTTTGATGATCTCGGTTTGAATTTCCTCTATATTGCCAGCATGGTCCACGCTTCGGTAATCAAGCTGAACTTCGCCTTCCTGGCTGATTTCGAAGGCATCTGTATATTCGATCCAATTTCCTTCATTTATACGATACTCGACCTTTTTGATGCCGGCTTCTTCATCGGTTGCGCTTAAAGAAGCTGTAACATTTGAAGGGTACCATTCATTCTTCATTGGATTGGTAGAGGTGATATCCAAGCTTGTTATTGGTGCGATCTTATCTGTTTCTTCTACGACTACATCATATGAGCTTAGATCTATATACTCTGAGGTTTCCTTCTTATACTCTGCACCACCGTATGAGTTATTGTAATAGTAATGGTTATCCTGTTCATCCAATACGTATAAGTAATCGATTTTCCAATGCCCTGCGACATCATACTCTCCAATTTCAAGGGTTCCTTCATATCTTCCAGTGGTAGAATTTAATTTTAAAGTTGTGTACTTTTCTGCTGTGCCCTCAGGTGCGTCGTACCTAATGCTGACCCGTTTCACACCTGATAGGTTGTCATTTACATTAGCAGACACCTTTACTATTTCCCCTCTTATCACATTTGTAGGGGTTACTTGAAGATCGTCAAGTTCAGGCGGCTCTTTGTCTTCTTCCGTTCCAGACACAACTACATCATACGGACTTAAATCTATATACTCTGAAGTTTCCTTTTTATACTCTGCCCCACCGTATGAGTTATTGTAATAATAATGATTGTCCTGTTCATCTAATACGTATAAGTAATCGATTTTCCAATGTCCAGCGGCATCATATTTTCCAATTTCAAGACTACCTTCATATTTTCCAGTGGCAGAATTCAATTTCAAAGTTGTGTACTTTTCTGCTGTTCCTTCAGGTGCGTCATACCTTATGCTGACTCTTTTCACACCTGATAGATTGTCACTTACATCAGCTGATACCTTTACAACATCCATTTGTGTAACATTTTTTGGGGTTACTTGTAGTTCTTCTAGCTTAGGTGGTTCTTTGTCTTCTTCCGTTCCAAACACCAATACATCATACGGACTTAAGTCTATATACTCTGAAGTTTCCTTTTTATACTCTGCACCACCATATGAGTTATTGTAATAATAATGGTTATCCTGTTCATCTAATACATATAAGTAATCGATTTTCCAATGTCCAGCGACATCATATTTTCCAATTTCAAGACTACCTTCATATTTTCCAGTGGCAGAATTTAATTTCAAAGTTGTGTACTTTTCTGCTGTTCCTTCAGGTGCGTCATACCTTATGCTGACTCTTTTCACACCTGATAAATCATCAATCACATCAGCAGTGATTTTCACTTCATCGCCCACTGTAGCCTCTTGTTTTGAAACAGTTAACTCCTTTAGTACTGGTGGAGTAACATCCGAACCCGCATAACTAACCTCCGGATTTCCCAGCGAGACAATAAGCGCCAGAATGGCAAGCACAAGTACTCGCTCTATTTTTCCTTTTTTAAATAACATTCACTCACTCTCCTCTTTCTTTTACGAAGAAAAACCTTCTCTTTATGTAATTTCACATTATTTACACACCCCTTATTTTAGTATAAAAGCCTGATGAATTGTTAATTATTTTTAAATAAACATGACGAAAGTTTTCCACTCAAAACCACATTTAAGCTTCATCTAATTATGCTTTAATAAACAATGAAAAATGGCGTAGTACCCATCTTAAACGAAGGATACTACGCCAGCCTTTAGTTCAATCTTACAATTAAAGTTAGACACTATCATTTACTAAGCAAAAAGTCTGCACTCTCTTACATGACACTCAAAGAGGTGAAATTAAATAAATCTATTATTGATTCAAATTAAATCCAAATAAATACTCGACCAACTTGTTAAATTCATCATCAGAGGAACACTCGATTTGTAGATCAATAAAAGTCATCACAACTTCTTCATCCTCAAACGGAAAGTGGCTATTATCTACATTGGTTAGGATGTCCCGCTTGGATAATCCCTTTTTAAGTAAAACATCAACGGCCTGTTTCATCGAAGATACTTCTGCCATGTGTATGCCCCCTTATTTGATATCTTTTCTCACTTCTGCATTCCTTCTTCAGGTTCTGTTTAATGTTAGGAATAGCAAGGATGACAAGAATAAAAATAAATTCCTGTACTAAATATTTACTACACCATTCATCCAAATTCCTGCTTCCCCTAGAAAAAACGACTTTACAATTGAGGATAAAACTAGGTGGTAATCAAATGCATAAGTTTTCAAAAACATAAACATATAAAATTGAAAAAGCCACGGAAAAACTAGCGAAAACCACTGATGTTAAGCTATCCTTTCGTTTTCTAACACACTTAAGATAGGGCACAAAATAAAATTAATTTTCACACTTTTCTATAAAATGCATTGACACCAATCCTTTCCCTTGCTAACATGGCACTTAACCAAATAACGAAAGAACATCTTATCCAGAGAGGTGGAGGGACTGGCCCTGTGAAACCCGGCAACCGCTATATTCATAGCATGGTGCCAAATCCTACTGAGTGAACGCTCAGGAAGATAAGAGATTTACATAATCTCTAACCTCTCTATCACTGATAGAGAGGTTTTATATTTTCCAACTGAATACTTATTTCTTATCCAGAGAGGCAGAGGGACTGGCCCGTTGACGCCCGGCAACCATCAAGCAAACGCTTGAAAAGGTGCTAATTCCTGCAGGAGATGATCCTGGAAGATAAGAAGAGCCAAGAGCCCTCTTCTTATTTTTGTGAAGAGGGCTCTTTCTAATTTACAAAAAGGAGTGGCTACATAGATGAGTACCGTACTTTTAGATGGCATTCGTACCCCGTTTGGAAAGTGGAAAGGGGCTTTGAAAAAGAAATCCGCAGCAGAACTTGGATCGCACGCGCTGAACGCTCTAATTGAGAGAAATCCGATAGCCAAACAAGCAGATGGTGTGCTGCTTGCCCAAGTGATCCAGGCTGGGGGCGGCCAAAATCCTGCCAGACAAGTCGCTTATAAGGCAGGGGTGGAAATCGATACACCTGCCCTCACATTGAACAATGTCTGCTTAGGCGGAATTGCTACGATCGCAGATGCCTCCCGCAGACTGCATTTGAACGAAGGCGAATTATACATCGTCGGTGGATTCGACTCGATGACGAACGCTCCTCATACCGCTCCAGTACGTGCTTCTTCAGGACTCGGCCATAGCATCCTCAAAGACACGTTACTAAACGACGGTTTGTGGTGCGCCTTAACCGATGTATCCATGGGAGCTCTTACCGATGAGAAAAACCGCTCCTTCGAAATCAATCGAGAAGAACAAGATGAGTATGCTGCCCTTTCCCAGCAACGAGCAGCTGAGGCTCAAGAAAAAGGATGGCTGCAGCCGGAAATCGCTCCTTTTTCAGGTTTGCTTGAAGAAGATGAAGGCATCCGCAAAGGAACGACAGTTGAAAAGTTAGCAAGCCTCTCCCCCGCCTTTTCCAACGAAGGCACGATTACGGCAGGCAATGCATCGCAAATGACGGACGGGGCGAGCGTTGGGATCGTTACCACCAAAGAGAAAGCTGAATCACTCGGGCAGGATCCGCTCGCAGAAATCATCGACTGGTCAGAAATTGCTGGACCAGATCCGAGTTTACAAACCAAACCATCGCAAGCGATCCAAGAACTATTAGACAGACATCAATTGACGACGGACGATATCGACCTGTTTGAAATCAATGAAGCTTTTGCCAGTGTCGTGATTGCGAGTTGCAGGGAGCTTGGCATCGATTTTGAGCGGGTCAATGTCAACGGTGGTGCGATCGCTCTTGGTCACCCTTTGGGCGGCACAGGCTTCCGACTCGTTTTAACGCTTGCCCATGAATTGAAGCGGCGCGGCGGAGGAAAAGGTATCGCTTCCCTTTGCGGCGGTGGCGGCCAGGGCATGGCCCTATTGATTGACGTTCCCCATTCATAATGCGAAAGGAGATAGATCCAATGAATACATCGATCACAGCTCAGCGTTCCCCTTATCTATGGGAACCATCGAGCGAAAGAATAGAACAATCACACATCAAAGCTTTTGCTGAATCTACCGGCCAGCCGCTTTTTCCATATGAACGGTTTCACCGCTGGTCCGTTTCTCACCTCGCTGAATTTTGGTCAGCGGTGTGGGATTACGCAGGAATTATCGGAGAGAAAGGTGACCGTTTTTTTATCCCTGGACCTTCGATGCCTGATAGTACATGGTTTCCGGAAGCACGGTTGAATTTCGCTGAAAACCTGCTGCGTGGTTCTCTCGATCGGACTGTTGCCTATGAAGCGAATGAGACAGGGGTTCATCAAAGCATTACTTTAAAAGAGTTGAGGGAATCCGTAGCCAAAGCACAGGAAGGGTTAAAACAGTTAGGTGTGCAAAAAGGCGATTGTGTCGCCGGGGTCACAACGAACGATATCCAAGGGTTGGTCGCCCTGCTTGCGACGACATCATTAGGAGCGACATGGACCTCCTGTTCCCCAGACTTCGGGACAAAAGGAATCGTCGATCGCATTGGTCAGGTGAAACCGAAAGTATTATTTGCTGCAACCTCTTATCAATATAAGCAGAAACCATTCGATATCGTGGACAAAATCAAACAGACGACAGAGCACTTGGATGGACTATCTGCACTCGTCACGTTCGGAGACGAAACTTCTATAGAAGGACTCCAATCTCTATCCTGGGACGAGCTTTGCAACAATGAAGCCAGTGAGCCGACATTCGAACCCGTCCCTTTTAACCATCCCTTATATATTTTATATACATCGGGAACGACGGGACTGCCGAAAGCAATCGTTCATTCGGTCGGCGGGACACTCCTGCAACATGTGAAAGAACACCAATTGCACTGTGATGTCCAGCAAAATGATGTGTTGTTCTGGTACACCAATACCGCCTGGATGATGTATCCATGGCTCGTTTCAGGGTTAGCCAGTGAAGCGGCGATTCTATTGTATGACGGTTCGCCAGTAAGGCAGGATTCCCTCACCCATTTGTGGGACATTGCGGATGAAGTCGGCATCACCCATTTTGGTACAAGTCCTAAGTACTTAGATACATTGATGAAAGCAGGTGTCGATCTGAAAAATAGTCACTCGCTCAACACTTTGAAAAGTCTGCTATCCTGCGGGGCTCCCTTAGCACCAGAGCAATACAACTGGATCTATCAGACAATCAAACAAGATCTGTTCCTTGCTTCCATTTCCGGCGGAACAGAAATCATCGGCTGTTTTGTGATGGGCTCTCCCGTTCACCCACTGAAGCAAGGCGAAATCGCGTGCAAAGCGTTAGGAATGGCGGTGGATGTATTGGATGAGCGAGGAGCATCTGTTTACGAAGAAAAGGGCGATCTTGTTTGTACGAAGCCATTCCCAAGCATGCCGCTCACCTTCTTAGGTGAAGGTGGAGAGGAACGTTACCGGAAGAGCTATTTTTCCAAACGACCAGGGATTTGGACACATGGGGACTTAGCCGAACAAACCATCGACCAATCGTTCATCATTTATGGACGTGCCGATACGACATTGAATCCAGGTGGCGTAAGAATTGGAACGGCAGAAATTTACGGTGTCGTCGACCATATCAAAGAAATCAAAGACAGCGTCGTGTTCGGATTACCGAAAGATAACGACGAAGAAATCATCCTTTGTATTGTTACGGAAAAACTGACGGAAGAATTAGCAAAAGAAATACGCCTGCAGATCCGGGCCAAAGCTTCTCCCCGTCATGTACCCAAACGGATTTATCAAGTGGAGGAAATCCCCCATACCATCAATGGAAAAAGAGTCGAAGGAGCAGCGAAAACAGCCGCTTTAGGAGAAGAAGTGAAAAACGAAGCGTCCTTACGTAATCCATCAAGCTTACAAGCATTTCGTCAGCTTTCAGAAAGGAAGTTCGTGTAATGGCCAGCCAAATTCGAGGAGCGATCACCGGAATCGGTGAGCTGAAGCCCGTCCGTTATTCAGAAGGAAAAACCACCTTAAGTTTGATTGCAGAATCCGTCCGTCTCGCCATCCAGGATGCCGGCATCTCCAAGGAAGACGTTGACGGACTGCTCGTCGGACCACAAGTCGGGGAAACGCCGCAGCATGTGCCGGCGACGGTTTCCGAATACTTAGGAATCGATCCCAGTATGTCCAACACAGTGGATCTCGGGGGAGCGACCGGTCCGGGGATGATTTGGAGAGCAGCCGCAGCCATCCAGGCCGGCATGTGCGAAACCGTCGTCTGTGTCTTAGCTAACAAAAATGAAAAAGGAGAAACATTGCGATCCCCAAACCGCAATCCGATCCGTGAATTTGATGTGCCTTTCGGGGCATCGGGAGCGAATACTTCCTATGCTCTCTTAAAAAGACAGCACATGGAAGAGTACGGATCTACACAGGAAGATTTCGCAAGGATCGCATACTGGCACAGGAAAAATGCTCAGTTGAACCCGGAAGCGATTTTTTATGGAAAACCCGTGGAAGTCGAAGATATTCTCGCCTCTCCGATGATTGCCGATCCGCTTCACCTGCTGGAAATCGTCATGCCTGTCGCCGGTGGTTCAGCCGTCGTCGTAACATCAGCGGAAAAAGCTGCCTCAGGGAAGCATAAACCAGTCTATTTGAAAGGAGCTGGTGAAAAGATCACCCACCGGGCGGTAAGCCAGGCGCCAAGTATAGACGCTCTGCCGTTCAACTATTCAATCCCAAGGGCACTTGACCAAGCCCATACGAACATTGAAGACATCGACCTTTTCTCCCTGTATGACTGTTATACAAGCGTCGTTGCCACCACCCTTGAAAGTGCAGGACTATGTAAGCCAGGTGAGTTCGGAGAGTTTGTCCAAAACCACAGCTTCGGTCATGACGGAGATTATCCATTGAACACGCATGGAGGACAATTGGGCTTCGGTCAAGCAGACTTGGCCGGCGGCATGTCACACGTCGTGGAAGCCGTCCATCAATTGAGAGGCGAAGCTGGAAACCGTCAAATACCAGATGCCAAACAGGCTCTTGTGACGGGGAACGGAGCCACATTAAGCGAAACGACGGCCCTTGTGTTAGGAGGAGAACGATGAGCCAACTACAAAACATTTCTTTACCAGGTCCTACGGCTACACCGATCAGCCAGCCTTTCTGGGAAAGCATCCATGCCGGACACCTCAGTCTTCAGCAATGTGACCAGTGTGAGCAATGGATCTTCTACCCACGCGAGCACTGCCCCCATTGTTTTCATGATTCGTTAACTTGGAAAAAAGCTTCTGGACGAGGGAAGCTGAAAACATGGAGCGTCATCCATCGGGCCGGACATCCAGCGTGGCAGGAACATACGCCCTATGTGGTCGGCGTCGTCGCCCTGGAAGAAGGACCTTCCCTATTGACACATGTCTTGGTAGAAGGAACTGCCTTAACCCAGAACCTAAAAGTCGAAATGGAAATCAGTGAAATCGGACCACACCCATTGCCATTCTTCAAAAAACAGGAGGAAACGATATGATCCTTACGTATTTCATAGCTGTTGCTTTATTCTGGTTACTCGGACTATTCATATGGAAGAATTTTTACACGACGAAGAAAGGAGGACGATAAACGATGCTTACAAGTTCCAGTGTATTGCTATGGACCGTTATCCTTCTGTTAGCTGTATACTTTGCCGCTGTGACGTGGGTGGGTAAAAAAGGGCGGGCGCACAGTCAGTCGATGTCCGGTTTTGCAACAGCCCGGGGAAAAGTCAGTCCCTGGTTGGTCGGCGCAAGTTTTGCCACTTCCTACGCCAGTGCCAACTTATTCATCGGCGTCCCAGGCCTCGCTTACGAACACGGGACCGCCGTGCTCTGGTACACCCTTGGCTGCTTTGGCGTATCCTGGGTCGGCCTTCTTCTATTCGCCAAAACGTTCTGGCGTTATGGGAAGAAATTCGGTCATGTGTCGACACTTCCGGAGTGGCTTGGAAAACGTTATAACTCGAAAGCCCTGCAAGCCATCGTCTCTTTACTGATCTTATTCAATGTCTATTATATCGTCGGACAAAATGTCGGACTTGCGACCATCTTTGAAACCGTCATCGGTATCCCCTACTTCTGGGGTATCATCATCGGTGTGGCCATCACGATTCTTTACATCGGTCTAGGCGGTGCCTTCGCACAAATCATCACGGATGGCATCCAGGGGATTCTTATGGCAATTACATCAGTATTCATCGTCGTTTCCTTTTTCTGGACAATCGGTGGAGGTTGGAATGTCTTCGGTGTACTAACCGATCGGCTGAATAGCATCGACCCGAACCTGACCGCAGCCATTGCAGACGGCGGTCCCTACAACAGCGCGCTCGCCATCATGGCTGTACAGTTCCTGCTATTTAGTTTCGTATTGATGCCACACCTGTTGAACAAAGTCCTGTCGATCGAAAAAGAAGAAGACCTGGCACCGTTCACCTTATCCGCAGGGCTCGTGCTCTGCATCATATCAACGCTGATGGTGCTCGGTGGTCTCGCCGCCCGCGTGCTTTTCCCAAGTTTGCAAAGTGCCGATGCGGCCATTCCGACTTATGTCATTGAGGCTTTCCCGAGTGTCATCGCAGCCATCATGATCGTCGGTATTATCTCTGCAATCCTATCTAGTACCGACAGCTTGTATTTAGGAATTACCACAAGTATCGGTAACGACCTGTACCGCGTCGTCGCGCCGTTACTGACATCAAGGAAAATGTCCACACAAGAATTGGACAACAATTCATTGAAAGTGGCGAAAGGATCCCTAATTGTCGTAGGACTCCTGTCTCTCTACTTCTCATTAGAACGACCAGAGTCCCTGGCCTTCCTGATTCAGTTCAGCTTCTCCGCAATCATATCCGGTATCATCGCGCCCATCACCCTCGGGTATTTCTGGAACCGGGCGAATCATTATGGCGCGATCGCCGCTGTGGTTACGGGTGCTTCCCTGTATGTAACCTTTACGTCTCTTAACTTAATCGGAAATATTTTTATCGCCATGTTCTTTAGTGCAGCTGCGGCCTTTGTCATTATGGGGATTGTAAGTGTACTGACGGCTAAAGCGAAAGAAGAAAAGTTGGTGTTGGAGAAATCTAGTTAACTAAATACAGGCTTAACCCCAACAGACTATTTTACATGGCCATAAGTGCGTAACACCATAGATCATTGACTCTGGTGTTACGCCATCCTATGTCGATCTACCGCACAGAGAATCAACTCAGTTCAACTCAGTTTATTTCCCTTCTAAATGTGGGCACCCAATTGTTAAAAAAAGCACCTTAGAGGGAACAATTTTTATTATCGTTTTTCCCTCGGCTGTTTCTCTTCTTTACGATCATGAATTTGTGCATTCTTATTCGAAAGTTTTTTGTTTCCTTTTGCCATGATTATCCCTCCCATCTCTCTTATTATTTCGAGAGTTGCACGTTTTATTAAAGAAGCCCCGGAACAATCAATACACATACAAGTACTGTAAATAGAAGCGAAGCATTAAAGGAAAACCTCACCATAAGCAGAAGCCTACTTTGTTCATGGATTTCAACAACGATAGCCCCCACTTCTTAAGGGATAAGAAGTGGGGGCTATCGTTGTATATTTAATATTTATATATTGATTTTAGGATTTTTTATATGACCAAACCTATGCCTGCAACCATAACGTACATAGTACACCCCTTCAATTCAAGACCTTGTTCTGTACCCAGCCTAAAAAAAGAGGTTTAATCATCACCCATTTGAGTTATAGATACTTGTGAAACGGTTTGGTTTAATTTAATGAACGATACAAGAAAGCACTAAATTCAGCTCTTGTTGCTTCTTGATTAGGGCGGAATGTGTTGTCATTATATCCTGAAGTGATAGAATTCGACGCTAATGTATACACATCATCATAGGCCCAATGAGAAGAGCTCATATCCTTAAAACGATAGGAACTGCTTTTATTGCTGAATTCGAAAGCTCTATTAATGATGGCTGCTATTTCAGATCTGGTAATCGCTTCATCTGGTTTGAATGTACCGTTCCCATAACCAGTGACCAGACCAGCATTCACTGCCGCATTGATGTAGCCATATGCCCAGTGTGAAGAAGAAACATCTTCGAATTGGGTGGATGAAGATGGATTAAGCTTCAAAGACTTGCCCACCATCATAGCTACTTGTGCTCTGGTGACATGATCTGTAGGTCCAAAACTTCCATCAGAATAACCATTGATGATTCCTTCGTTATTTAAATGTTTTATTTCATTATAGGCCCAGTAACCACTGGATACATCATTGAAAAAACTGTTATGTAAAAACCTTTTGGCGCCCGTGTACTTATCTCCCCAATAACCAGAGTAGACAGGGTCAATGGCAACTCCTCTACTTTTAGTAGCCGAAATCATTTTCCCGTCTCCGATATAAAACCCTACATGAGAAATTCCTTGTTTATATGTACCCGAGAAGAAAACCAAGTCACCTTTTTGTAGATTTGATTTCGATACATAGGTCCCTTGTTTATATTGATCATAGGAACCCCTTGAAAGATTGACTCCTACTTTGTCCATTATGTAGTATGTAAATCCGGAACAATCAAACCCAGCAGAAGTTTCTCCACTCCACTGATATGGCGTTCCAAGATGTTCTTTTGCAAGTTTGATTACTTCCTCGCCTGAGACGGATGCTGCCTGAGTTTGTGGTACAAATAAGACCATGGCCATAAGACTTGTTAACACGACACTGAAAAATTTCTTCCCCAAAAGATTGTACCTCCTGATTATGTATGAATGGATTGTTTTTTCTCTTTTACTATCGTAGCACACTATATTTCGACATTATTTTACAATTATGTAACAAAGCCTCTATCTTTCTCCTTATTACCATTGAAGCTATACTAGCCCTCAGTAGTTTTAAGGGGAGAACAATATACCATTTGGATTAAATCGAAAATCCCATTTCAGCTATGTTTTCAATGTACGCCAGCACCAACAAAAGTGCGTATATGAACATATAAGCATATAAAGCATGGAAAAGCGTAGCATCAAGGACAAACCCTCAACCCTACGCTCCCTCTGAGCCTCTATTATATTTGGAGGCAACCCCAAAAAATACAGTCTCAGTCTCTTACAACGATTCGCTCTCTTTCCTCTTCCGTCGAAAACGTATTTTTCAGTGTTATTTGCCATTGGTCCTCTTCATCCTCATACGTAGAAGACACCACCACAACAACACCTTGCCCAAGTGCGTGTTTGTCTATCGCTTTTCTTAAAGCTTCAGAAGGATAAAGATCCGCACCATCCGGCTTCTTCTCCGGAACGACCTTTATCTTATCCCCATTGGCCTGACCGGGGTAAGATTCCTCTACTCCTCCTTCTAACCAAACTTCTACCTCTTCACCAACTTCAGCATCAGTGTTCATCCTTACTCGAATAGCTTCGTGGTAATCTTCTTCTTCTTTAGTATGCGAGAAGTCTTTGCCTTCCGGATTTACCACCAGGATTCCGTCCCTATCTTTTACCATGATATAACCGTATATATCTGGAGAGTCGCCTGGCAACAATATGTTAGGTTCATCGTTAGAACCGACAGTTCCATAACCACAAGCAGTTAAGAGGAGAGCAACGTAAATCATGATTAACGTTCTCAAAGAATCACACCTTCCATATAATGACCAGCTATATTAATAATAAAGTTTCATGATTACCCAACCGCAGAGTCACCTATCATCACCATAAAAAGCAGTATTACTATAAGTGGTTTCATAACCAACCTCCACCATCGTACTTAAGGTTATGAACCACTATACCTTTAGTATCGTGATTCAGATCCACTATGCAATTTAATCCCTTTCACTCCAATAAGTCGATTACAGGATGGAAAAAGTTTCAATGATAGTGGGAAATTAAGCATATACATTTCATATAAAAACAACGTGAAATCACCTCTAAATGTTGTGGATACTGAAGATGTCACCTTCGGGAACGAAGGATTGTAAAAGTGCGATGATTGTGCTAATCTGATGCGTGGCTCTTCTTGTCATTTTTTAGTACTCTTACCCTTACATATCAAACTATTGTTGTAGCTGTTTCTTAAATAATTAATAGTATCTATGAATATATCAATGAAAGCACTCGTTGTATTCCAGCCCTCTCCTTTATTGGGGAGTCAGAGCCCTTTCAAAAATAATATAAAGGATGAATGTTTTGAAAAAAATAATGTTTGTGACATCTGTTGTTATGGTTTTCTTTTTGATTCCTAATCTTCAAGCCCATGCTTATCCGTTTGAACCTGTCGATATTGAGGGGCATTGGGCGTATGAAGAAATGGATCAGTTTGCAAAAGCATCTCTTGTGCAGGGGTATGAATTATCGGATGGCCGAAGAGAATTCCGCCCATACCAGTCCATTACGCGCGCAGAGTTTGTAGCCATCCTAAATCGTGCTTTAGACCTGAAGGAAGTAGAAGGTGGAACGGATTTTAAAGATATTAAAGGAAAGTGGTTTGAAGAGAGTGTCCGTATTGCTTCTTCCCAAGGACTCGTTTATGGGATAGGAGAAAATAAGTTCGAACCAAACCGTCCCATTACACGAGCAGAAATTGCCTCCATCGTTATTCGAGCGATGGAAGACAGCATTGACTTCTCTAAAGGATCTGTCAAAACGTTTGACGACTTATCTCAGCACTGGGCATTAGATGCGATCAATCAAGCGAGTAAAGTCGGCATCATTCACGGGGTATCTACGACAGAATTCAAACCAAACCGAAACGCTAATCGTGCGGAATCCATTGTTATGATCAAGCGTGCGTTAGACAAAGAACAAAGTAATGTTCCTACGGAAGAATATCTGGTCAACCTCATTCACCAATTATCCGAAGAATGGACGTCTGCTCTTGAAACGAAGGATTATGAAAAATTAAGGGCGACACAAGAACGGACTACTGGATATTATGAAGCGATGCAATCCATCAGTCATTCATATGACATCAAAGGAATGGAAGATGGAACTTCAGTGGATTATGAAGTGACTACACCTAAACAAGGACATGCCGTTCATATAGCCAATCGATTCGCTGCCGTGAAGATTACCCAGGGGGAAGTGGAAAGAACGGTGACTTTCCCCTATGAACGAAATGGAAGTAATGTATGGACTTCCTCTATCTCTGAGGTGGGAACCTACCGTTTCTATAAGGAAGATGGAACATGGAAGATTTACGACATTCAGTCTCAAGGGGAAGAAGGATTGCTGCTTTATTAAACATTATCCAAAACCGCTCCAAAGCTACTATGCTTTGGAGCGGTTTTTATTTGGAAAGCAGATGTATTATAAAGAGTTGATTGTTAGAACTTTCGTTTGATATATTCACGTTCTTCTTCTTCGCTCATAAGTCCCGTCGCCCTACCGATCGTTCCGTTTTGCCATTCCCAAATGGTATTGTGAACAGTTACGGCGTTGGAGAAGTCACCCTTGTCCCATGCTTCCAACGACTTCTTATAAAAATCAAAATGTTCGTAATGGTCTTCGGTTCCTTCCACTGATTTCAATATACCAAGCATATGGTCAATTTGCTCTGCCGTCATTTGTTGACTTCCGCGCTTTTTGTTAGCTCGAACCTTTTGGTGCGTCATTTCGTGTAGTTCCTGTCTAAAAGAACCTTCAGAAGGAATACCGTCTTTTTCAACTGCTTTTATTTCTTTCTGATCCGTTGGTTCGTTAACTTCCTTCATAATCTGTTCCTGTTCTTTCGTCATGGAATTACCTTCTGATTGAAACCCAGAAAAAACAACCCAAACAATTGCCCCAATTACAATAAGAGATACTGCTCCTAACGAATACAATGACCACTTCAGAATTTTTTCCGCCATATAGTTCCCCGTCTCCTTTGATTGTTTATTTCCAGTGTGAAAACGCAAATAAGTCGTTTGACAATGCTTCTTTGTTGAATTTGAAATTTTATAGGTATGCGTGTCTTATGATCGTTCATCATTCAACTAGCACGTGCTACTAACTCCTTCGTTTCCTTCGTTTCCTTCCTTTTCTATGAAGTTTTTTTAACTACGAATTCTTTACAGTCACTTGAACGAAGCAGCCCTTTCTTCAAGCGTTTCTTCTTTCCACTTTTATTTGTTGAGATAAAATCATTACAAAATCATAGCTTATTTCCCCAACCTTTATGTAGTGTATTGCTCCAATGTACCCAGTTAAATAAAAAAGCCTTCCCCCCGCTAACAATTAGACGATCCTATTAGAAGAAAAGACGGGGATCGTATGAAAAAATAATTGAATAAGAGACTAACAGATACCGTTATCGTTCCAAATTCAATATGTATATATGCCCCCCGGCGCATTAGAGTGCTAAAGGTTGGCGTAGTATTAAAGGTCTTTAGGTGATACTACGCTCTTTTTTATATCTTGTATATGTGTATCTGTGCAGGCACCGACCTTCAAAACCGCTCCAAAGCTAAAAGGCTTTGGAGCAGTTTTTCCTTTGTATGTGCAAGGCCAGTTCCACTTAACTCAAATGAGAAGTAACAACATAAAAAGAAGAGCCCTACCAATTTGGTTCGTAGGGCTCTTCTTTATTTAATAGACTGAGTTTTGTCCCGGCCTCTTTCATTTTTATTCATTACTTAAATGTCAGTCCCGCCCGTTGATGCATCCACTTCAAATTTAGCACCATCTTCGTTGTTCCTGAACACATGGATTTCAGTAGTATAAGAATCTCCGTCATAATCCTGTATTTCTTTCTCATACGTGTGCAGGTAAGTGACATCCGTTACTTTAAACTCATCATAAATTCTCTGCTCGGCCTGTTCTACGGTCAGATCGAGGTGGCGATCAGCGTCAAAGACTTCACTAACAATCGCATCCAGCTTCCATTTGCCATCTTCTTTGATGAGAGTAATGGTTTTAAATGCCCCCGTGTATGTGAAAGCTTCCATCTGTGCCGTTTCAACAATGACCTTATTACTGTTATTCTCCATCACATTCATATGAATGTCCCAGGCGAAGTTATTGTCATAGTATAAAGTATCACAGCTTAAGCATGCTTCATAATAGGTTTCTTCGACTTCTTGGTTGAAGTCACTCGTTACATACTCAGCCATTTCGTCTTCAATTCTTTGATAATCACGGTCTTCGCTATCTGCACCGTGTTCCTTTAAATCATCGTATAAAATTGTGAAAACTTCCTCCTTCAAAGTTTCTGTTTTTTGAGCGATTTCATTCTCACTCAAATGGTCAGATCGGAAGGAAGGCTCAATGGTTGCAGCCAGCACTCTGGCGAATTCCGCACGCGTAATATCTTCTAAAGGAGCGAACGTTCCATCAGGATTCCCATGGATGATCTGCTGAGAAGTTAGATCAAGGATGCTCTTGGTTGCCCATGGCACATCTCCCGCATCAGGAAAAACATCGACTTCTCCATTTCTTTGGATGGTGTAGGCACGATCAACCATAGCTACTGCTTCTGCACGGGTGATTGGATCTTCTGGTCTCATATTTCCGTCGTAACCTTTGATGATCCCTTCTTCATAGGCGACCCCTACTTCATCAGAATAATAAGCATCTTTGGCTACATCATCGAATGGTATGTCCCCTTCATGGGACTGATTTGGGTAAAGATCACGTATAAGCATGACTGCTACCTCTGCGCGTGTCACATTTCCCATCGGACCGAACGTACCATCCGGGAACCCGTAAACAATTCCTTCTTCATTCAAGTATAGTATTTCATCCTTTGCCCAGCTTACTTTATCCAAATCCGGGAAAGAATCAGCAGCACTTACACTTGTAATGGAAAGTGACAAGATAAACGAAAGTGACAATATCAAAGTCAACAGTTTTTTCATACGCACACATCCCTCCTTGAATTATTTACCATATAATTGTACTACAAATAAAGGAAGCAATGATAAAGCATTCATATATTCATAGTCTTTAAAAGTAAACTGAGAAAAACGACCTAGTTTATTAAGCATGGAAACAGCGCCAAGAATAGAAGCGAGAGTTTTGGACTTATCGAATTAACAAAAGACCAACGTTTGAAATAGTTCCCCAACTTAACAGCTGAGTAAATCCATGTCTCCAACTTTTGGGTTTTAGTTACCTATCCCCTAAAAAAGCGGATACACGATCTATCCGTAAAACCCAAGGAAATTGCTCCAATAAAATTCTTCTGGATAGCTGACGATCCCTGTCCTCACCGGACCAAGGTGAATATAGCGAATAACTTTTGAAAAGTAACGGTCATTCTCTAGCTGCTCACTTCAGAAACGATCTTAATCATCATAAAACAGCTCACTACCATGGTTTCCCCTTGCCGTAATATGAAATCTTGCCCCACTGTACCAATGTCGTGGCTGTGTCCGCTCCACTAAAAAAGCCCTGCATCAAAAAAACGATGCTGAGCCAGCCTCCCCTGATCATTCTTCTCTTTTAGATCTTGCTTCCTCTAGAACCCTTATCGCCATATTATAGTGATATTCCATTTCCGCCCTTGATTTCGCATTTGACATTTTTTCTCTGTACATTAGGAATTCTAGAATCAGATCATCAAGTTCTTTTCTTCCTGTCGGGTTAAAAGGTGTCAATTCCCCCACATCGTTCTCTCCTATTCGTATTAAGCTTACCTTTTAGAACACGAACGTATATGAAAAGCGTGTGGATGTGGGTGAGAGCACTGAGTAATGACCTTTCTGTATGTATGAGTGTAGAGCGGCAACATAGCACGCATGGAGTCGGACCCACAGTGTTGAGGGCCTTGAAGTTCATTCGCTGTAACAGTGGCTCTCCATTGGCATCCGGGCTAGCGTCAGACACGATGGATAGCAGGACGAATTTGTATGGATGACTTGCTATGTTGCATTTTTAAATGTCATGTGTCCTTAATTGAGAAAGGCAAGCCAAACCCGATAAACTTCAATTAAGAACTTTTTTAAAGAGGAGAACGGTTCCATGAATAAAGCGCAACAAACGGTGCTTACATTATTCCAAAAAAACAATTGGACTGCGACGACCATATGGAGGAAATGACACACTTATGGAATGAATACTGCCAAAGAGTATCCCCTGACATTAAGGAGCCCGCCTGCTTCCTCTAATAATTAAACGATTTTATTAGAAAAAAAGACGGCAATTAAATGAAACAAGTAATTGAAGGAGAGTCTGTCATATACCAAACTAAATTGAGTATGTGTATATATGCAATTACAAATATTTAGACCATGAAAAACAGCATAGTATCATTTACAAACCGTTGATACTCCGCTACCTTTAGCGCTCTAACGCATTGGGGGGAGGTGCCGAAATAGAACAAGTTAAAGTTATTCGTTAATTGTATAGGTATACGCCTGATATGCATCGTAACTTGAACTAGAATCTGCATCCTTTGCATGAATGGAGAATAAATACTCTCCCTTTGTAGATGGTGTCCATATGAACGTATTTTCTGTACTATAGTCTTTTAACACTTTCCAAACCCCATTTTTTCGTACCCAGAACTTATACATCGGATTTGAACTGCCCGTTGAGGTTGCCGTTAATGTAATTGATGTACCTAGCTTTTGAGGGCTGGCTTCATCTACTGTTACATCCACATTTTCTACTTTTGATCCAATTGTATAGTTGAATGCCTTATACGCATCGTAACTTGAACTGGAATCTGCATCCTTTGCATGAATGGAGAATAAATACTCTCCCTTTGTTGATGGTGTCCATATGAACGTATTTTCTGTACTATAGTCTTTTAACACTTTCCAAACCCCATTTTCTCGTACCCAGAACTTATACATCGGATTTGAACTGCCCGTTGAGGTTGCCGTTAATGTAATTGATGTACCTAGCTTTTGAGGGCTGGCTTCATCTACTGTTACATCCACATTTTCTACTTTTGATCCAATTGTATAGTTGAATGCCTTATACGCATCGTAACTTGAACTGGAATCTGCATCCTTTGCATGAATGGAGAATAAATACTCTCCCTTTGTTGATGGTGTCCATATGAACGTATTTTCTGTACTATAGTCTTTTAACACTTTCCAAACCCCATTTTCTCGTACCCAGAACTTATACATCGGATTTGGACTGCCCGTTGAGGTTGCCGTTAATGTAATTGATGACCCTAACTTTTGAGGGCTGGTTTTATCTACTCTTATATTTATACTCCCTACTTTTCCTGAGACTATAAAACTATCAGTATATCCACTAGAGGTATTATAACTTTTATAGTTCCCTGCATTATCAGTTAACCTTAGGTCACTAAATTCCCATGTTCCACTTACAGTATCACTTGGTACCAAATAACTTCCTTCATATTCTCCCGTGCTTTGGTTTAATGTAAGGCTGACTTGTATCCACTTTCTCGTTTCTGGATGTACAAAGTTGATGTACGAGTTTGATGCCAGACCAGAGTCTGTATCCGATCCTGCCACTTCAACCTGAATTGAACTTCCCACTGACACAGTCTCTTGTATAACGTTTATCCCTGTTAAAACTGGTGCTGTTTTATCCTCTACTCCACCCTCTACTATAAAACTATCAGTATATCCACTAGAGGTATTATAACTTTTATAGTTCCCTGCATTATCAGTTAACCTTAGGTCACTAAATTCCCATGTTCCACTTACAGTATCACTTGGTAACAAATAACTTCCTTCATATTTTCTCGTGCTTTGGTTTAATGTAAGGCTGACTTGTATCCACTTTCTCGTTTCTGGATGTACAAAGTTGATGTACGAGTTTGATGCCAGACCAGAGTCTGTATCCGATCCTGCCACTTCAACCTGAATTGAACTTCCCACTGACACAGTCTCTTGTATAACGTTTATCCCTGTTAAAACTGGTGCTGTTATATCTTCATCAGCATATACATTATTACTATAACTTAAAGGAAAAATTAAGGTTAACACTAAAATATAAACAATGATTTTCAAATAGACTTACCTCCTAGCTTATCTTGTCATAAATTATGTAAAAATTATTAATTAAATGCATGGGTGAAAACCTTATACGAATCATACCTTAAATTCAAATTAGCATCCTTTCCATGGATGGAAAAGAAATACGCTCCATTTGATGAAGGAATCCCATATAATGACTAATAGTTCAAAATCTAAATTGATATAATTATAATATTTATTCTTTTCAAGGTTCTTTTATAAGTGGTAATTTTGTAAAAGGAATTTTTAGTTTAAGATTGTTTTTAGTTGCTTCATCTTAAGTAATTAGTTCGAATTTAATATTATTATGAGCTAAGTGTTTAATCATCTTATTAAATCTAAGCTTAATTTCTTTTTAATTTTTTCTGTTTGCTTTGTGTCATCAAGGTCAACTTCCTCTTAAATATAAGGTAGCCTATAATTATTATATCTTAAGGGGAAAAGGTTGAAAAGGCTTTCCCGCATTCACAATTGTATATACCATGGAGAATGTTATTGTGGCTAAATTATGGTTTCCTTCATCGGACGAAGCCTCGGTCCCCGGGAATATTATAGGGATATCAAATAAATATGACGTTCTTCAGTATGTCAACAGAGCAGAAATAAGAAATAGCAACACCTTTCACCCATCAAAGACTAACGTGGTATATTTTCTCAAATACAAAACATGGAATGTCTACATGAAAATTAAAGCACTTTTATGTTTTCTAAAAGGAAATCACAGGTATGATTACTATACTGATAAGTGTGCCAGGTGTAGATATAATCTTTTCTAATAATACGTTGCAGTTAGTGGTACCTTCCTTCATGCGTTTCTCTAAGTAATCTTTGAAGGGATCTACCTTACTACCTTTACTAGGTACTTTATCCATCCTTGGTAATCCTTCAGATTTCATGTACTTTCTAATCGTTTTTAGGTCAAAGCAAGTCTCGTTAGAGATAGCTGTGATTGATCACCCTTTTTGAAATAATTCTCTGATCATTGTAAATTCCCCAATCTTGATCATCACTTCTACACTCCAAATCTTTATCCAGTATAGAAATGATTATCTGTTATTAGCGAAAAATTTAAAACCGTTGTTATTAGGGATTTTAGCACCATTGCTTACAATAGAATATTGACTGTACTCAGCACCGATCAGTTTTACTATTACTGCTATATTTTATATAAAGTCACTCTTTCATTGTTTACTATTCCATACAGCGGGGTTCAAACACCGACATTCTATAAATTCTGCTTGGATTGTTCAATATTTTATATGATGAGTGTCTCGATGATGTTCTCGTAGAAATGATGAGGATTCTCCTCTTGCTTTTCTACTACTACTTCTTTTTTTCTATCGTTTCGTTTTTTTAAATTAATGTGTTCGACTTGAGGCCATTGTTCTCATCCACACTTCCGTTCGCGTTGTCCATTTTTTCCTATAAAGGTGTATTTCGATAGATGGGCGCTTGGTTGCCAGATCTTGAAGTTGAACGTCACATACCCTTTCTCAAAGAGTTCCTTACGTACTTTACGTATGCTGCTTTCGCTCAAGTTGGATTTCACATAAAGGACGGCCATCGAAGCAGTGAACTCTTTTTCCAACGTGATTTGTTATTCACATGCATGAGGCTGTGCCAAAGGTTGATTGCCGCGGATGTCAAAGGGTTTAATCCTTGTTGCTCATAGAAGGCATTGATGGCTATGATATAGTTCATTTGGATTTTCCTATTCTTATGGAAAGATGGGGGATTTGTGCATAGAAAAACACTTCCTCATTTCTATAATCGAAGGAAGTGTGTATTTGGTGTCTATGAAATGGGGAATTTTTGAATAATCTTTGATTATACTATACTTCTAATGATGTGCAACAATATATTTTTTTACATATATAGGAAGCGTAAGAACCGTCTCCGCGCTTAAAAACTCGATCCTAAGTTTATTTATTCTTATAAATTTTTGCCGGTATCCCCACTGCAATACAATTTTCTGGGACATCTTTCAATACAACAGCTCCAGCGCCAATTTTAGCAGAATCTCCAATAGTAATAGGCCCTAAAACTTTCGCTCCAACTCCGCATATAACGTTATCACCAATAATTGGAGCAAAAATTTCCTCTTTCCCATTAAACGAGGTTTTGCCCATATTACCACCTATGGTCACGTGATGCATAACAAGTGTATTACTTCCAATCTTTGTCTTTTTATTAATTACTGTCCCTAAGCCATTATGTGAAAAGGTTACAGTACTGTCTATATCAGCTTGATAAGGTATATCACAACTAAAAAAAATTCGATTAAAAGCCCACAAGAACTTAGGGACTATAGGAACCTTGTATTTGTATAGAGTTCTTGATAAGTTATATATTTTACTTACGATGTTTTTTTTCATGATTTATCTCCTCATTATATATGTATTTTAGCTCCTCTTATTTTTTTACCCAATTGGGTTCTAGTCCTATATAAAACTCTGTATTCTTTTTCGGGATTAATGCTTGTTTCTTATCGTCTATTAAAAAATGCAGCATAACCTCAAATTAGATAAAATGACGAAGTACGCAGAGTAATATCCAATTTTATAAGAGAATCAAGTTTTTTTAGTGAATTGTCAACAACTGTTTAAAATTCCCTGTTTTCAACGGAATCACCCCCCCCCCCTATTATAAACGGATTTTGTTTGGCTATATGCCAGCCTTTTTCTTTTCCCTCAGTTGATAAGAGTCTCCTTTAATATTAAAAGTCGTGGAATGATGGATTAGACGATCCAGTATGGCCGTTGCTAAAACTTCATCTCCAAAGATCTTACCCCATTCAACGTATAATTTATTTGAAGTAATAATCATCGCTCCATGTTCCTATCTTCGGGATATGATTTGAAAGAGTGTGTGCGCTTAGTTCATCAAAACTAAGGTAACCCAATTCATCAATAATCAGTAATTCTGGTGGACTATATCCTTTAATAATCTGTTGTTGGATTAACCCTTGTTTCTCAGCCTTTTGGCACTCAGCTATAAAATCATTGGCTGTGATAAAAAGTGCTTAGTGGCCATTCGTTATAGCTTCAAAAGCCATGGAAATGGCTATATGCGCTTTCCCAACTCCTAGTGGAACGAGAAGTAGGATGTTATCTCCATTATGGATGTATCTACTCAATAACACTTCTTTCACCCTTAGTTCGTCAATACTAGGTTGAAAACTAAAGTCGAACTCATGAATACTCTTGATGTAGGGAAGCTTCGCTTTCTTTATACGCTTATTTAAAGCTGCTGTTTTCCTTTTGTTTGATTTATTGTGATAATAGCGTAATTAAGAAGTCCGAAAAGATTACTTAGAGAAACGTAAGAAGGAAGGTACCAAGAACTGCACTGTATACATCTATGGGGTACGAGGGTAAAATGAAAATCCTCCGGGATTTAATTCGACCATACAGCGTCCATCCAAAAAAGCAAGCTACCATAAGGTACGAGACTCCCCCTGAGAAACTAAAAGGTTTTTGATGTGGTCATGATTGATCACCTCCTTCTAGTTGCTCATAAATTTAAAGGGAACGTTGTTCTACTTCAATACTTCAAATCTTTATCTAGTATAGAAACGATTATCTGTAATTATTGGAGAATTGGAAAAAGTTGTTATTAAGGATTTTAGCACCGTTCCTTACATGAATTTCAAACTCTTATGTTTTTCACTTACTTTTAAGCATGTTAATCATCTTATCTACACTTAGTTTTTATTTTTTAAAAAAACCTTTAAGTCTTTATAATAGATGAATATTATAACCCCTATTATAAAAATACCAATAATATGTAGCATTATATCAGGTACCTTTATTAATGAAATTAATGCGAAAGTTAGTACAGACAAAATTACAAAATAAAACTTTTTCAATTCATAATTTACAGGGAACATTTTCATCGAAATATGTGTGCGTAAAATAAAGAAAAACAAATATGAAATTGCAGTAGCAATTGCAGCTCCTATTGCACCATGTTTTGGAACAAGCATCCAATTTCCAATAATATTTATAAAACACGAAACTATTGCAATAGGTACATGCCACATTGTTTTCTTCATAAAGTTTATCCCTACCACGGTAATTTCAGAAATAGTGTAAAAGATAGGCATAAATATTAAAAAAGGGATTACTAAGGATGATGATTGGTAATCATTCCCAAGTAACAGAACAAATAAATCCTTACTTAGAATAGTTAGAACTGCGAGAATGGACATTAAAAATGTAATTATCTTCATGATTTCACTATAAAATTTTGTGTCCTCAGGGAACTTTTTATACCTTTCAAAACTCACAGGAGTCCAGAAAGAAGAAAATGCTGCTTGTAAAGCTACTATTAGGCCAACAATTTTATACGCTGCTGTGTATATCCCAAGTTCTTCAAAACTATTCCATTGCTTTATCGCTATTCTGTCGAAAGATTGAAAAAGCCATGTTATTAATACAGTAAAAACAAAAGGCGATCCATACTTTATAATATCTATAGGTTTATATTTAGTAGAAGAATAACTTTGATGTTTTACCTTCCATAACTTCTTTCCTAAACTAGCTTGTATAAAAAATGAAATCACTAATGTTAAAATCAATGAATATATCATTATTTTATAATCTGATCCTAAATAAATTGAAAATATAACAATGAAAAGTAAAGGAAGTACTTTGCTTATAATTTCTATCAGCGAATACCAATTAGCTTTTTGTTGCATTCTAATCACTAATTTTCCAAACCTATTAAGCGTTTGAAAAATCACCCCGATAATTACAGAAATAGTTAACAGCATACTACTTTCATTAAATAAATAATATGTTATTGACTCGTGATAGAATAATATAATTAATGAGAGTAATAATGTTATGAGAACAGGAATTTTCAAGCTTGAATAAAGAAGCTTCCCTCTATTGTTTTCATCTTCTTCATAATAAAACCTTATAAATGCCTGATCAGTACCAAAAGTAGAAATAATCATACTGACAGTAATCAATAATGTGAACATAGATGCTTTTCCAAGCTCTTCAGGTGTCAATATTCTTGTGGTTACAACAGTAGTTATTAATCCAATAAAAAGACCTATCCAACTTCCATACGAAAACGAGAAGAATTTCTTAATTAAATCATTTTTCATGTAAAAAAACCTTTACTTTGCGAGTGATTATGCTCTTTATTTTTTACACTATAATACAAATTCATTATTATAAGAACTAAATAAAAATAGGTAATATATTTACTTAATGATTGTAAACTTAGCAAATAAAACAAAAAACTAAATAAAGGTAGTAAAGATATAAAAGTAACTTCACCACTGAATTTCACTTTTCCAATTCTAAATACTAACCACAAAAAAAATACAAATAAAAAACTCCCTAATATACCCCAGGATATAATCATTTCTAGATATGTGTTATGTGGTCCTACAATTGTTCCTTGTAACCTAATATTATAGTTATTTAAGTATCCCATTAATCCTTCTCCAAATAATATTTGAAGAAGTGATGCCTCAGAAAACTTTTCCCAGTATAGTTCTACTACAAGAGAGCGTGAGCCGCTTAATTCACTCATACTGTTTGATAATGCAAATCGATTGTAAATAGATTGTATAATATTTGATATTTCATTAAAGAAAGGCAGAGTTATTAAAGCAGACACACCGATGATTGACATAGAAACTTTCCTATGTATTT
The DNA here is from genome assembly GCF_009856415.1 of Halobacillus litoralis. Taxonomy (GTDB): domain Bacteria; phylum Bacillota; class Bacilli; order Bacillales; family Halobacillaceae; genus Halobacillus; species Halobacillus litoralis_C. Next base: position 418,989 of record NZ_WMEZ01000002.1, read on the forward strand.
TCCTGCTTGATAAAAGACTATAAATAAAATAAATAATAAATACAATTGAACTAACTATAATAAAACTACGAGAAAGTGTCATTAACCCTAAGATATACATTATGACAATTAGGGCAATATAGTTAGTTTTCATTTGATTTTCTTTCATTTGAATATTGATTAAGAATAGTATAGCAAGTAAAACACTCATTCCAAAACCATTTGGATCCCCACTGGCCCCCTCAAACCTATAATATTCAGAATCATTTTCAAACAACCCTATTAAGCCTAGCAGTCCAGAGTTAAAGATGCCAAAAACGAAGAATAAAGTTAGCTTGCGGAAATTTAAAGAAACTTTGTTATCAGCTATCAAGATAAATGCATATAATACTAAGATTGCCCATCTAACTAGAGCGGTGGCTTCAGAGGGTGAATAATTAAACATATGGAGCAATTCGTATGCTACTAGCAATAAAAAAAAGATAAGAAATTTATTATTAATTTCAATTTCACCAAATCTATATATTATGTACTTTAAAAAGGATATTAACAATATTATAGTGGCGTATGAAAAACCATTTTCGTGTGATATAAATACATTCAAAGAAGGTAGTAAAAAAAATATTAAATAAATATTTTTTTTGTAATTAAAACATAAAATATAAATACTTAATAAACAAGCAACAATAACTAAAAATATATTTTCTCCTGTCAATGCATTTATACCTAATAAAAAGATAGTAGCTGTATAGAATAATATATTTATAATTCTCGTGATATTTTTTTTATTTAGTTCAGATTTTCTATTTCTAATTATCATAAACCTACCCTCTATACTAATTAATACTTTACATTGTACATTTCCATCAACTTTGCTATATTATCATTTAAACTATATCCTTTTGCACTTAAAGCTTCGGCTGCTTTTATTTTTCCGTTTTTAGGATGTTTTGATTTTTCAATAATGTAATCGGCCCATACGTTAGGCCCTTCCGTGAGATTTAAAAAGGTAATACTTCCATTATCAATATCTACTTCCCTAGAAACACCAGATGATACAACACAAGGCACATCACTCACTTGGGCCTCCAGTAAAGAAACCGGTACACCTTCAAAATGCGATGGAAATACAAATATATTGAACATATTCATTAATTCTGGAATATCGGGTCTTAGCCCAGTTAATAAAAACTTATCACTTAAACCTTTTTCTTTTATTTTTCTTTCTATTTCAGGTTTAAGAGGACCATCTCCTACAAGGACAATTTTAAAGTTATTGGTGCGCCTACATAATGATTCTGCAACATCTATAATAAATGAATGATTTTTCACATCTGAAAATCGCCCAACATGTCCTATTATTAAATCTGAGTTGATCTGCAATGTCCTCTTGTATTTTATAGCTTGAGATTGGCTCAATTTAACATATTTTTCAATATCAATTGCATTTGTAACAAGTTCAAAGCTTCTTTTACCAAATAAAAAAGTTCCAGCCTCATTACCACATGCTACTAACTTTGTTGCATTTATTATGGAAAGGGTCTTCAGAAAATATAAGTATTTCTTTTGCCAATTTTGCTCTACATCGCTAGTATGTATGTGACAAATTCTTCGTTTAATACCCGCCATTCTAGCAGACAACAAAGAGAATCCAGACTTGTAACCGTGATGTACATGTATTGCCTCGTATGGACCATTCTTTTTGCAAATATTAAAAACTCTCTTTATATGTGTATAAGGCCCATCATTTTTAATATATGGAATCTCAAATACATTGCCTCCCCTATTGATTATTTCTTCTTTTAATGGTCCATCATTGAACGTTACAAAATCAAACTGTACTTTTTTAGTATCAATCTTTCTATATAAGTTCATAACCATAGAGGATATTCCACCATAAGATGTAGTAGGAATCACATGCAAAATTTTTTTTGGTTTAGTCACTATATATTTTCACTCCTTTACTGTATCCCATAAGACTGAAATAAATCTTTTATTTCAGTTTCAAGAAGCATCCCTTTTTTAGTGAAATTTTGTTTTATATTATATTTATTTGTAGTAGGCTTAATAGATTGGTTTTTTATAGCTTTAATCCATTCTTCTAAACTTTGATCTAATGATACAAATTCAACTAAATTTAATCCCATATCCACTTCATCTGGTAAAGATTGAGAAACTACGCAAGGAGTACCTGCCGCCTGAGCTTCAATAACCACCCCTCCTAATCCTTCATAGGTAGAAGGCATAATTAAAACATCTAGCTGCTTCATGATTTGTGGTATATCTTTTCTAACACCCAAAAAAACAATTTGTTTTTTTAGACCTTCTTTTTCTACAAGGGCTTCAATTTCCCCCTTTAAATTTCCATCTCCAACTAGTATTAATTTAGCTTCAATTCCTTCATTAATAATCGATTTAAATACTTTTATGGTGAATTTGTGGTTTTTCATGTGACTAAAGCGACCTACTTGCCCAATAATCAGTTGCCCCTCGGTTATACCTAATTCTTCTTGTACGTTCTCATCTTTGGATGTATTCAAATATCTTTCTACATCAATTGCGTTTGGAACGACATTAACATCCCCATTGTTAACAGCATTTTCCCCAAAGACATAATTCCCAGCATTTTTACTTATCGCTAATAAAGAAGTACTATTTCTTCTTATTAAGATTCTGCCAAGATTGATAAATATCTTTTTCAAGATACTTTTGTTAGATTTTGTAGAAGTTGTTCTTGCATGACTTATTCTATATTTAATCCCCGCTGTTCTTGCAATTAAACACACTAACCCAGAGTGATAAGAGGTGTGAGAATGTACAGCCTGGTAATCCCCGTATGTTTTAAAAACTTTAAATAAATCATAGATATGTTTAAATATGTTTTTTCGCGGATTAGTTACGACAATTTTCTTACCACCCAATTCTCTAATTTCGCTATCATAGTAATGTATATTATTTTCCATTACTATAAAATCAAATTGTACGTCATTTTTATTGATCTTTCTATAAACGTCCATTATTCTAGACTCTGCCCCACCAGTATTCATGGTCGCAAATACATGTACAATCTTAATTGGCGTTTGATTAAACATTAGTTATCAGTACCTTTACTATAATAAGATATAATATTATTCTTAAACTTAAAAGAAGGAAGAGGGATTATAAATTAACTTTGTACCAGTTCAATGCATTTTCAAAACCATCATGAAAGTTCCATTGCGGATCATAATTCAAATATTTTTTTGCATTTGATATATCAGCCAAACTATGTTTAATATCTCCTTTTCTGTTAGGACCATATTCTGGGCTAATATTCTTATTTAATAAGTTTTTCATGATTGGATAAATGAAATTCAAACTATAACTCTCACCAAAAGCAACATTATATGCATAACCACAAGCTTCTTCACTTGCTATGCACGCTTTTAAATTAGCTTCAATTACGTTATCAATATAGGTGAAATCCCTGCTTTGTTCACCGTCACCGTTAATGGTAGGAGATTCATTATTTAGTAATTTTTTTGCAAACAACGGAATAAGTGCAGCGTACTGAGAATGGGGGTCTTGCCTTCTGCCGTAAACATTAAAGTATCTTAAACCTATACATTGAACCCCATATAATTCAGTATATAAATTTGCATAAAGCTCGTTAACTTTCTTAGTAACTGCATAGGGGGATAAAGGTTGGCCTTCTTGACCTTCAATCTTCGGTAACGAAGATGAGTCACCATAAACAGCTGAAGAAGAGGCATACACAATTCTTTTGACTCGTTTTGATTTTCTAGCGGCTTCCATAATATTATGAGTTCCTTTAATGTTATTATCCTCATAAATTAAAGGGGTCTCAACTGATCTTGGAACAGAGCCAAGTGCAGCTTGATGTAATATATAATCAACACCTTCACATGCTTTCAAACATGTATCAAAGTCTCTAATATCGCCTTCAATAAATTCATATCTATCTTCGTTATAAAAAAATTCTACGTTTTCGTGTTTACCAGTTGAGAAATTATCAATTCCTCTTACTTCATAACCCATCTTGACTATAGCTTCAACCAAATTAGAACCTATAAACCCTGCTGATCCAGTCACTAAAAACTTTGAACCTTTTGGAAATACTAAATCCTTATATCCCATATTATAACCTCCAGTAGTCATATCCTTTGTTTATTGCTTCTTCTTTATTGAAAAGACCTTTAATATCCATTAAAACATAGTTATCTTCTGTGTTGTTTGCAACTTCAGTAGTTGCGGCAACTTCTTGCAAACCTCTCATATTAGAATCGCTATTATACAATTCTTTCAGTTCACTTAAGTTTAAAGTGCTAAATTCCTTATGCGACACTGCAAAAATTATTGCATCTATATTATTTACATCTTCCATTTTGCAAGTATTAATTTTATATTCATTCCATAAATCTTCTTTATCTGCTACAGGATCAACAACTTTAACTTCCACACCATATTCTTCAAGCTCATTTACAACATCTACCACTTTAGTATTTCTTACATCAGGACAATCCTCTTTAAAAGTAACACCGAAGATAACAACTTTAGCTCCATTAATTTGCTTATTAGCTTTAATCATCTTTTTTACTGTATTCTCAGCCACATATTTCCCCATATCATCATTGATCTTTCGTCCGGACAATATGATTTGTGAATAATATCCCATTTGTTCAGCTTTGTAAGTAAGGTAATAAGGATCAACACCAATGCAGTGACCTCCAACTAAACCAGGGAAGAATTTAAGGAAGTTCCATTTAGTACCGGCTGCTTCTAATACAGCTTTAGTATCGATATCCATTTTGTTAAAGATAATAGATAACTCATTCATAAAGGCAATATTAATATCCCTCTGAGCATTCTCAATAACTTTTGCTGCCTCTGCAACCTGTATACTTTCAGCTTTATGGACGCCTGCATCAACGACTAATTCATAGACTTTAGCAATAGCATTTAATGTTTCTGTGTCCATACCGGAAACTACTTTTACAATTGACTCTAATCTATGTTCTTTATCTCCTGGATTAATTCTTTCAGGAGAGTAGCCCACTTTGAAATCCACTCCGCATTTCAATCCAGATTCCTGTTCTAGAATTGGAACACAAATATCCTCCGTGACTCCTGGGTAAACAGTAGATTCGAAGACAACTATTGAACCTTTAGATAGATTCCTACCAAGAGTTTTACTAGCTGCCTTTACAGGAGTAAGATCCGGTGTTCTGTCTTCTTTCACCGGTGTTGGAACAGCAACAATATGGAATCTCGCTTCTCTTAGCTTTTCTTCTTCATATGTGAAATCTATAGTGGTTTCTTTAATTACTTCATTTCCAACTTCTTTAGTAGGGTCAATACCATTTTTATAAAGGTTAACCTTTTCTTTGTGAATATCAAAGCCAATGACATCTGCCTTCTTTGCAAAAGCAACAGCGATTGGCATGCCAACATAACCAAGACCTACCAAAGAGATTTTTTCCTCTTTATTTACAATTCTCTCGTATAAATTCATACTAACTCTCCTCATCTATTTCATTTAAATAGGATTCGATGACTATTTCTCGGTCATATTCTTTTTCCATTTTTGTACGCCCCGCTCTACCCATTGCTTCCTTCTCTCCAGGAGACAGTTCTAAGAAATTATTAATAGCTTCTATTAAACTACCTGCATTTTTCACTCTGAAACCTAATCCACTAATACCTTCATCGAAGGTTTCTTTACAGCCCGATATATTCGAAGCCAATACAGGTCTTCCTGTTGCTGCTGATTCTAATAGTACGTTTGAAGTTCCTTCATGGTGTGAGGGTAGTATAATTGCATGAGCCCTTTTCATAAATTCTTGTACATCAGAGCGTTGGCCATAATAATTAATAACACCTTCATGATTTAAATCGTTTAAGTTGTCCGAATAATCTCCTTCACTAGGTCCAACAACATTAAATACAACATTAGTATTTTGTTTTTTAAAATGTTGAGCTGCTTCTAAAAGTTCATCAATCCCTTTAGCCTTCATGATTCTGCCCACAAAAAGGAAATTAACTTTTTCATTTTCAATAGGGTATTCGTGGTATGAATTCTGCTGTAAATTGACACCTGACCCAGGTATTAGGTTCACTTTTGAATGTACAAGTTTATTTTCCATAAAGAAATTCATATTAGACTCATTTTGGAAAAAGACACTCCTCGCATTTCTCAACCCACTTTTATATAGCCTCAATACCATAGATTGCATTAAACCTTTTTTCTCTACAGAGGTGCCTAAGCCTGTAACATTTACAATATATGGCTTCTTCATTAATCTACATGCGATACCACCGTAAATATTCGGTTTAATAGTGTAGGTTAACACTATATCAGGTTCCACTTTTTTCAAGATTGATATATATTTTTTTAACAAGCCCAGATCACTAACAGGGTTAGTTCCTCTACGGTCTACGCTTGTATTTATAAAGTGACAACCCATTTTCTTCAATTTAGGAACATATTTATCATCACTAGGTAGGGAGACATAAACTTCATCCCCTCTAGTCAATAATTCTTTCAATAATTCTTTTCTAAATTTATATAAACCCATACCAAAATTGGCTAGTACAAGAACTTTCATAAATTAACTCTCCTAGCAGGAACCCCGACATATGTCCCACTTTCAGTAATATCCTTCACAACCACAGCTCCAGCTCCAACTTGGCAGGATCCTGTAATCCTAACATTATTGCTGACTGTACAACCTACACCTATCCATGTATTATCTCCTATATCTACTGTTCCAGCTATGTGAGATCCAGGAGAAACATGAACGAAGTCGCCAAGAGTATTATCATGGTCAAGGCTTGATGAGGAGTTGATGATGCAACCTTTACCTAGTCGAGTGCCACTATTAATGACTACACCCGCCATGATCACAGAGCCCATACCAATGGAGACATCGTCCCCTATAATTGCATGGGGGTGGACAACAGATGTTAAAGTGGCTCCCTTGGATGCTAATTCTTCATGTAAAGACTGCCTGGTCAAATTTGCTCCAACACCCACTACAAACGCACATTCATCTATGTACTTCCATGTATCTTTAACTTTACCTACAACTGGATATCCTAGAACCTTTAATTGTTCAGTTTTGTCGTCTAAAAACAAAATTTCTCCCCATTCACCCGACTGTTTAGCAATGTCAGCAATAACCTTGCCGTGGCCACTGGCACCAATGATTAGCAGTTTATTCATGATCGTCATCCTCTTTATTACCCTCAAAGGGCTTTACAGTAGCTGCTTGTTCTGAATTAATTCCCTCTCGAATAAAGACCTTTTTTATCGTAGCTATAATGATCTTTATATCTTTACCAAGAGAAAGGTGATCTACATACTGAACATCTAGATTGAATTTTTCATGCCAACTAATCGCATTTCTACCACTAACTTGAGCTAAACCAGTAAGACCTGGTTTAACCTCATGCCTTCTTTTTTGATGATCATTGTACAATGGGAGGTACCTCATCAATAAAGGCCTAGGACCCACAATAGACATATCGCCTTTTATTATATTAAATAGTTCTGGCAACTCATCGAGTGAAGTTGAACGCAAAAAGGTACCAAATTTGGTAAGGCGTATATGGTCTGGTAAGAGCTCACCTTTATCATCTTTTTCATCGGTCATTGTTCTAAACTTGTACATAAAAAAAGGCTTTCCATCAAGACCTGGACGTTCTTGTTTAAACAAAATTGGAGATCCAAGTTTCTTTCTAACCATAAGAGATACTATTACAATAGGGACGCTTAGCAGAATAATAGCAAAAGAGGAAAGAGAGATGTCAACGATCCTTTTGATAAAACCTTCATAAGCACCCTTTTTCTTATAAGCCATTATTCCGCCCACAAACCTTTCACTGTTTTTACAACTCTATTCAAATCTTCCTCAGATATTTTTGTGTCGGATGGTAAGCAAATACCATTCTGGAATAAGTCCTCAGATACTCCTGTTCCTACATAGCCATATTCCTCAAAATAAGGTTGCATGTGCATAGGTTTCCATACGGGTCTGGATTCAATATTTTCCTCCTCAAGGGCATTCATTACATCTATCGGTCTAACTTCACTTTTTAGTGTTAAAGAACTCAACCAGTAATTCGGTTCATCCCACTCATTTATAGGCATGAAATCAACTCCCTCAAGGTCACCAAGTTCCTTCTTGTAAAAATCAAAAATATATTTTTTCTTTTCCACTCTCTCATCCAGAACTTTTAGCTGCCCTCTTCCAATACCTGCAACCACATTACTCATACGATAATTAAACCCTAATTCACTATGCTGGTAATGTCTGGCTTGATCCCGGGATTGCGTGGCCCAAAACCTAGATTTTTTTATCATCTCTTCATTATTCGATACAAGCATCCCGCCACCAGAAGTTGTAATAATCTTGTTTCCATTGAAAGAAAAAACCCCATAGTCTCCAAATGTTCCTGTGTGCTGACCTTTGTAATAACCACCCAACGACTCCGCTGCATCTTCAATAACAACGACATCATGGTTATTACAGACGCTCATAATCTTGTCCATATTAGCTGACAATCCATATAGATGGACAACAATTACCGCTTTTACTTCAGGATACTTTTCAAAAGCTTCTTCTAGTGCTTCAGGACACATATTCCAAGTTTCATAATTACTATCTATGAAGACTGGAGTAGCGTTTTGGTAGATGATAGGGTTTGCAGTTGCTGAAAATGTTAGTGTGGGGCAAAAAACAATATCCCCTTTTTCAACATTAGCTGCTTTCAATGCCAAATGAATAGCAGCTGTTCCGGATGACAAAGCTGCAGCTGCTTTGGATCCAACTTTTTCAGCTAATTCTATTTCAAATTGGTTCACATTATTCCCTAACGGTGCAATCCAGTTGGTATCAAATGCTTCCTGTACATACTGTCTTTCATAACCCTCATCACTCATGTGAGGGGATGATAGAAATACACGTTCTCCCACGGTTCACGACTTCCTTCCTACTGACTTGTCTATTATGTCTGTATATATTCAATTAATGTATAAGATACTTAGTCTATTTGAATAAAGCTGTGCTTCCAAGTCACCTATAGAATGTGTTCAACAACCTTTTCGTTAGACGGAAGTCTATTATTAGCCAAGTCAATAGCGTACTTTTTTAAGTCTTCATCCCTAGACTCCCCATGATGCTCAACCAAATACTCTACTAACTGGTAGTCAAACTCCACCGTTTTCCCAATAAAGATCTTAGGAAACACAGGCTTCTTATTCACTTCCTTATCACTCAGAAGCTCCTCATACATCTTCTCCCCAGGACGAATCCCATTAAACTGAATTGGAATTTGCTCTTCAGTAAAACCGGAGAGGTGAATTAAGTTCTTCGCAAGATTGACGATTTTCACTGGTTCCCCCATATCAAGCACAAATACCTCTCCACCACGAGCAAGAGCCCCTGCTTGGAGTACCAATCTCGAAGCCTCCGGAATCGTCATAAAGTAACGTGTCATATCTGGGTGAGTTACAGTAACTGGCCCACCTGCAGCAATTTGCTTCTTAAAAAGTGGAATAACACTGCCTCGACTTCCAAGTACATTGCCAAAACGGACAGCTACAAACTTAGTCTGGCTTTGTCGGCCAAGGTTCTGCACAACCATTTCTGCAATCCGTTTCGTGGAACCCATTACGTTAGGAGGGTTGACTGCTTTGTCTGTGGAAACGAGCACAAAGGCTTTTACTCCTGCGTGGTGTGCGGCTTCGGCAACATTTTTCGTTCCAATGACGTTGTTCTTCACCGCTTCTTTCGGGTTCGCTTCCATTAACGGCACGTGCTTGTGAGCAGCTGCATGGTAAATATAGGACGGAGCGTAATCTTGCACGACTTGGAAAATACGCTCTCTGTCCTGAACATCCGCAATGACGGTCACAAGTTCTGCATTAATGTCGTATTGTTTTAATTCCATATGAATCGTATAAATGCTGTTTTCGCCGTGGCCGAGCAAAATGAGACGTTCCGGACCAAACTTGACGAGCTGTCGACATATTTCTGAACCGATACTCCCCCCTGCGCCTGTGACCATGACGGTGCGACCTTTGACTTCAGATTCGATGGAATCAATATCGAGTTCGACTGGCTCCCGACCGAGAAGATCTTCAATCTGCACGTCTCGTATTTGATTTACAGACACATTACCCAGGGCTATATCCTCAATCATAGGTAAGGTCTGGACATTTTTTACAGCTTTCCTTGACATTTGAATTAAATTTTTTACAACATTTTGCTTAACAGATGGCATTGCCATGACGATATGATTAATATGGTGCTTTTTAGCTAGTTGCTCCACATCTTTTGTACTACCCAACACAGGTAGACCAGAGATTGTGAGATGATGCATCGTGGAATCATCGTCAACAAAGCCTATGACCTCTCCGTGGAACTCTGTCGAATTATTCATCTGCCTTGCAAGCATACGACCAGCCGCACCCGCACCTACAATCAATGTGCGTTGGCGGTTTGGATCATTAATGACTTTCGCTTTTTTTAACTTAGGTCTAAGTGTAATTCCGTAGTTTTTATAATACTGCCAGGCGAAACGGACACCGCCGATAAGTAAGATATGTAACATCCAGGTGATGCTCAGGGCGCGTTCATATACATTCCCGAACGTAACCCATTGAACAATGACTGCTGTTATGATGGAGAACGTCACCACGCCTATGATTCCAATTAATTCTTCTGTGCTGGCATAACGCCATTTCTTCTTATACATGCCGGTAATGCTGGAAAATAGATGATGGCTAATCAGTAAAGTGGCTGACAAAACAATCATGGCATTGTCAAAAACAGCAACGTAAGGGTTTAAAAAGAAGTGGGACATGTAAACTGAGAAGAATACAATGACGGAATCAATCAAAATAAGTAATAGAAGCCTCTTTTTATAAGCTGTTGTCAACACATTCCCTCCTTGTCCAAGCGAGATGCTTTTCGTTGTTTCATAGCTTTAGCCAATTCTTTTTCTAAAAGCGACAACTTTTCATCCGGCGCTTCGTATTTGATGTAACGAATTGTTTTAATTGCAGACTTAGGTAATTTCCTGTTTTTCACTATTCTTTCACGACCTTTTTCTACATGTGATGGATATGATTAACAATTCATTGTAACTATTTTGTAACATACGTATTGTATCAATAACATTGTATCCTTTAAAGGGTATTCTTGTGGATATTTACATAATTTTTATATAATTTGTAAAAAAACGCTTTCATTTATTGTTTGTTGATATAAGAAAAGTGATTCCAGCACCTTAAGCCAAAATCACTTTCACTACATATCTACTAAAACAAACCAAAAACTTTTTTCTTTTTCTTTACGTGTTGAGGTGGCTCTGCCTGCAGTACCCTACCTGCAATGACATCCTCTGCATTCTCAGAAAGAATGTATACCATATCAAGGCCATAGTTCTTTCTGATTTCAGCGTAAGCTTCTGACATACAGAAACCTCTTGATGTCGTATTATGCGCATCACTGGCGATCAAGTGTGCCAAATTCGCATCAATCAATTGTTCAGAAAACTTCTTAATACTCTTTCCAAACTTCCCGCAGACACTCGCCGCTGTAAGTTGGACGAAAGCGCCTTTTTTCACAAACGAATAAAGAAGGTCAGGGTTCTCGATAATCGCTTTATTCCTCTCAGGGTGAACGATGATTGGCTGATAACCGGCTACCTGCATATCAAAAAACAGTTGCGAAGCATAGCGCGGTACGGAATTGGATGGGAATTCGACAAACACGTAGTTCGTATCATCATTGATGGGAAGGATTTGATTGGCCGACAATCCTTCAATCATCTCTCCGAATACTCTTGTTTCCTGCCCTGGTAGCACTTGCAGGTCGATTCCTTTTTCCTTAAAGGTACGGTTCAACTCTGCGACTTGGATCTTGATGTTGTTTTTATAGTTGTTGTATGCTCCGTTGTTATGATGGGGTGTGGCAACAATATGCGTAATGCCATCGTTTACTGCTGCTTCTGCCATTTGAATGCTTTCGTCGATCGTCTGAGCTCCATCATCCACACCCGGTAGGATATGACTATGAATATCTATCAAAAGAACTACTCCCCTCTATTCTGTTTATACCTATTACTAATATTTTTTCTGTCTTTATATAATCTGTTTTAGATTATACCAATTTTAGACATCTTTTTGAAGGGGATTCTATCGTTCTTTTAAAATATTTTACACTTTTTTTAAAAATATCACATCAATGTAAAGACAGCTATATATTCATAACAAAAAAAAGAAGAGCTGCCTTCAGCTCTTCTCCTAATCTATTGTCCATAATAATAATAATAATTGCTTGATTTCAAATCTTGATCATTAAGGACAACCCCTAAAATGTTTGCTTTTGCTTGTTCAAGGGTTTCTTTCGCTTTAACAGCCGCTTCTTTTTCTGTCTGCTTACTGCGAACGACAAGCAGGACACCATCAACAAAGTTGGATAGTACTTGAGAGTCTGTCACAGCCAGAACAGGAGGCGTGTCAAAAATGATCATATCATACGTTTGTTTCGCTTCTTCAATGAACTGTTTCATCTTTCTGGATCCAAGCAATTCTGACGGATTTGGAGGAATCGGGCCGCAGGTAATGACATCAAGGTTTTCGACATCGGTTTGGCGGGCTAATTCAGTCACTTGTTGCTTACCTACAAGGTAATTACTCAAACCACTGGTATTGGATACTCGAAATGTGTAATGCACGGTCGGTTTCCTTAAATCGGCATCGATCAACAATGTCTTTTTCCCTTGTTGGGCAAAGACAGTAGCCGTATTGGCCGTTGTGATCGACTTCCCTTCCGAAGGGCTTGCTGATGTAACCAGCATCGTTTCTAAATCTTCATCAACGGTTGTAAATTGCAAATTGGTGCGGATGGTACGGAACTGTTCCGCAATCGGTGACTTCGGATTCTCATTGGCAATGATGTTTCGCGCTCTTGTATTGACCGCTTGCTTCTTTTTACGTGCCAACAGACTCACCTCTCATTTCTGTCACGTTCGACTTTTTTCTGGAACGACCTGGGGCTGGAAGCTCGTCAGCGGTAATGGTTGAGACTACTCCAAGGACAGGCAATCCAAGATTCTCTTCGATATCGTCTTCACTTTTAATCGTGTTATCCAAATATTCCAACAAGAATGCGATTCCTACACCAACCATAAGACCAACAACTAAAGCGATGGCAATATTCAAAGCCGGGTTCGGGCTGACAGGAGCAGGTTCCGGTCCCACTTCCGCACTGGAAAGTACGTTAACATTATCGACATTCATAAGCTGAGGGACTTCTTCTTTAAAGACCCGCACCGTGGTATTCGCCAGGTCTGCAGCAAGCATTGCGTTACTGTCCGTTGCTGTTACGCTCACAACCTGGGATTGCTCAGAACTTGAAACCTGTAGTTTTTGAGCCAATGTCGTAGAGGAGTAATCCACTCCGAGTTCCTCAACAACAATATCTAAAACCCTGGGGCTCTTGATGATATCGTTATATGTATTGATTAACTCCACATTTGTACGGATGTCGTTGATATCATAAGGGGCATTTTCCTGTTGACCTTGGGCCTGGCTGACAATGAATTGGGATGAAGCTTGATACGTGGGAGTGACTAGGAAAAAGGTGTACGCCGCACTTAGTCCTGCCGCTACTACAGCTAAGCTGATGATCAGCCAAATACGCTTCTTCAGCACCTCGAAAATCTCTTTCAAGGAAATTGTTTCTTCCATGATAAACCTCCTGTTGTTTGTCGAATAAACAGATATGAGCATTATAGCATAAGATATCTATCTATCGACCCTGTAATCTTGAATCTTTCACTGTATTTTTACAAAAGTATTACGACTTTCTAAAATTAATTATCGGATATCTCTTCGACAATTTGTAGGGGAAACCGATATATATAGTGAAAACACGACAATTATCCTAGTATTCCGATTTTTCTATAACCGGTGTACAATAAGAAAAATGAGTACTAGTTTCCTAGAAAGGACTGTGATGTGATGAACATTAAACGACTACTGGTTTTTATCGCTTTACTCGGTATTGCGACAGCCGGTACTATTTTCACCGTGAATGCTGTTCAGGCCAATACGCTTGAAGAGCAGTATGACCGGGCAAACGAAGCTTTTAAAGAGGAGGATTTCCAGAAGAGTGTAGAAGTCTACTTGAAAGTATTGGAGATGGACCCTTCCCACCATGAAGCACGGTTGAAACTTGCGCAATCCTACATACACTTGGATCAAATCGAGAAAGCTGTTGAAACCCTGAATGAGGGGATTTATGAATCACCTGAAGTTGGTTCTTTATACACCCTTCTATCTGATTTGTACGTTCAAGAAGGCAGCATTGATAAAGCTTACCGAACATTGGAAAAAGGAAAGCGGTATAGCAAAGAGACTTCAGTTCAAGAGGCAATCGATCAACTTCTTTCCAACATTACAGTGGATACAGAAAGAAGATTCGTTCAAGAGGGCTACGAACGGGAGTACCGACTTGTTTGGTCATCCGAAGAGGGAAACCTTTACCCCCTTGATGCGGAATGGTCGGTTGAGAATGCTGACATTGGAGAAATAGCTCCTGTAGAAGACGATATTTCTGTGATGTTTAAAGGAACAGAAGTTGGACGAACAGAAGTCGTTGTCTCATGGGAAGATTATACTGAAACGATGGAATTGGTTGTCAAGGATCAGGTTTTAGAAGAAGTCAGCTTTGATGAATTGGAAGCTTTCTCTATCGGACAAACTTCTACACTAGAAGTCATAGGAAAAGACGCGGCCGGGGAAGAGATGACCTTTGAGCCTAAATGGACACTATCAGAGGAAAAGTTCGAACTTGAGGCAAGCGAACAGACCGCGACACTTACGGCCGAAGAGTCGGGTTTAGATGTATTGACCCTCTCCTATCAGGACTTCACGAAAGAAATCCCGTTGATGGTTGAAGGAGAAAATGAATCCTATATCCAAACGAACGTAGAGGGGCAGGGCCGCATCGTGATCACCCCGGAAAAAGAAAGTTATGAACAAGGAGACGACATTCAGCTTCAAGCGGTCGGAGAACCTGGTTGGACGTTCGTCCAATGGGCAGGCGATCTTGAAGGAAACCAAAGCACAATTCAACATACAATTGAAGGGAACCTGAACGTCACCGCAATTTTTGAAACCAGCCTCCACACATTGAACCTTACGATCGAAGGAGAAGGTGAAGTTTTCCGTGATTCTCTCACGAACACCTACCCGCATGGCGAGACAATCTCGTTACGCGCACGCCCGGCATCTGGATGGACATTTGAGGGCTGGGAAGGCGATGTGACAGCATCGACAACGAACACTACGCTAACCTTTGATGAAGATAAACAGCTGCGTGCGGTCTTTGTTGAAAAAGACCAGGAAGATGAGGAACAAGAAGATGAAGGTGAAGGTGAAGAGGAAGAAATAGAAGAAGAGAAAGAAACAACCGAATACCGACTGAACGTAGGTAAATCAGGGAAAGGAACAATCAAGCAAAGTCAATCCGGTTCCAGATTTGAAGATGGTACGCTTGTAACTTTAACCGCCACCCCATCGAATGGTTATAAGTTTGTTGGTTGGCGGGGAGATGTGAACCATTCGTCCCGGACAGTGACCATTAAAATGAACAGTCATTATTCTGTGAAAGCCGTGTTCCAAGAGATCGCTCCGGAACCTGCGCCTGAGCCAGATCCAGAACCGGAACCTCAACCTGAACCAGAACCGGAACTCTATACACTATCAACTTCCACGGATGGACAAGGATATATTCGCGTTTCCAAGCAGACGGTATCCGCAGGGGAAAGCATCTCCATTCAAGCCATTCCCGCTGAAGGTTGGACATTTGTCCGCTGGAAACGCGATGGTTCAGGAAGTTCTGCGAGTACATCGATCACAATGAATCGAAACAAACAGGTAACCGCTGTATTTGAACAAGTGAAAGAGTCTACTTCAGAAGAAGAATAAAGGAAAAGCCATGAGATCATTGTGATCTCATGGCTTTTCTACTTTCACTTCTTATAAATATTGATAATCCGCTCGAGCATGACTTCCTCATCATTCTCCTGAGCCAGTTGTTCCCCTTTTTCAATCCTGGCGTTTCTTAAAGAAGAATCATTTAGTACTTTCTCCATTCCTTCTTCAAGCGCTCGGGCATCTTTTGGCTGAACAAGCTCGCCCGCTCCATCTTTCAGTAGATAAGACAATCCACCGACATCAGAAGCGACTACAGGAGTATGAGCCGACATCGCTTCAAGTGCGACAAGTCCGAACCCTTCAATATGAGAGGGCAGGACGAAAAGGTCGGCCGCTGCCATCCACTTCCCGACAGTCGCCTGATCTTTCGGTCCATGGAAATGAATACAGTCTTTTTGATTTGGTTGAATGGAAGACTTCAATTCTTGTAAGAAACTTTCACTCTTCTTGCTTCCGACGATATGAAGCTGGAGGTTCTCTTCTCTTTCATTTAAGGACTGGAAGGCATCCAATAATTCACGTAACCCCTTCGCTTCAATCAAGTTTCCAACAAAAAGGATGTGTCGAACGTCTGCTGAGAGGTTGAGTTCCTGTTTCGTCTCCTCTTTCGGCTTCGGAGCGAAGACGTTCCGGTTCACTCCCATGTTGATCACAGAAACATTCGACTCAGCAATGCCGAACCCTTGGATGACTTCTTCTTTCAGTGCTTCACCCACGACAATGACATGGTCCGCTTCTTTCAAAATGTATCTTGTCATTTTGCGGATCCACTTGTTCTTTTTCGCCATCTGATCGAGGTCTCCGCCGTGGGAGGTAACAATCAGCTTCGTCCCAAAGAGCTTTTTGAAGAAGAGTGCTGGCAGCCCGCTTGGAAAGATATAGTGGGCATGGACGACATCGTAGGTACGGCCGGCTGGCAATTTACTGATCGTTTTCAGGAACCAAAGGCCGTACTTTTTCAAAAGGTTGACCTTTCCGCCACGGTTATCGCTGTTGACGGCCGTGTCGATGTTCAGCCCCTTTTTCTTCAAAGCTTCCACCTGGTTTCTTACGAAGATGCCGTAGGTCGGGTTCTTCCGGCTGGGATACATATTACTGATGACTAGTACACGTTTACTCATAGATGAATCCTCCCCGGCCACTACTTGATCGAGTGACGATAGAAATCTTTTTTCTGGTCATAGTTCTTGAAAATCGCCCACAACAGCGTATCCGTCCGGTTCACTTGCTTGAACGTTTTCGGGAAGTTGATTTCCTTTTCCTTCAGCGTGTCACAGTGTTTAATGAACGCACCCTTGTCGAGTTCAATGAACCCTTCGGCTGATTGGACAGGGGATTTGGCTAGATTCCCTTTCAATTGGTTCAGTTCAAGGAAGCCGTCGAAAGCGATGGCTTGAGAAGCGAACACTTCCGTCGCCTGTACTTTCTTGCCGTACTGATCCGAGGTATCGACAAGGCAGTTGATGAAATCCGGTGGAAACGCGCAATTGATTTCGTACATACGGACAATTCCGCGGTAGTCCATTTGTTTCAGCGTGTCCGCGAGAAGCTGGGCGGTTGCTGTGTGATCGGTGTGGGCATCCACATAAGGTGTCGTATAAATCACATCAGGTGAAACTTCTTCGATCTTCTGTTTTAAGAATTGAATATTCTCTTCGCTGCTTGAAACGCTGCCATCAGGAAGGTCCAAATAAGAGACATCGGATAGCTTCAAAATGTCCATCACTTGATCGATTTCACCTTTCCGGCTTTGTTTCAGTTCTTCTTCACTTAAATCACTGACACTTCCGCCTCCATCGGTCATGAAAAGGCAGTGGATCTCCGCCCCATGTTCGGCATGTTTTCGGAGGGTCGCGCCGGGGCCGATGGTTTCATCATCCATATGAGGCGCGAGGACAAGTACCTTTTTCTCCCCTTCTACAGACGTTACCTCTAAATCGGCACTGTAATGTCTTTTCAATATTCTACGCGTGACAGGTCGGTTGACCGGTCTTGCGATATTCATTAAGGTTTCTTTTCTACTCATAATCCCTACCCCTTACGTTTCGTGACATTTCTTAGCAAGAACAAGAAGGCATGCGTTTTTAATACAAAAGCGACAGCAGCAAACACAACGCCACCAGTGATGGCGACTGTGATGATTTGAACGATGTTTGGCCAGTCGGTGATCAGCTGTTGGACACCGATCACCGCTCCACTCATTGCAGCAACAGCCAAGGTGATTTTGAGATAGTCGAGCGTTAAATAATTGAAGTCCAGTCCACCGACGAGTTTTACGAAAACGATCAAACACGCACCTGTGTAGAACAAAGCCATGACGGATGCGGCGAGTGGAATTCCTAAGTACCCGAGCCATTCTGCGAATAAGAAGTTGAACAACACGTTGAGCGCAATCGACCCGATACTGATCATCAAAATCAGATGGCCTTTTTTCATCGTGTAGAACCCTTTGTTGATAACGTTATTCAAACTGAAGAATACGACGGAACCAAAATAAAAGTATGCTACTTGGGTCGTAGCCGTCGTCGCTTCATTGGAAAACGCTCCGCGTTCGTAGAAAAGCTCGATCAAGTTGGGCATCAACAACATCATCCCAATGACCGAAGGGAGCAGCACGAGATACATCGTCGTCAGTCCTTTTTCAATACCTTTCTTGAACTGATCGTTGTCGTTGGCGGTTACCGCCTTCGATAACAACGGGAAGATGATCGTTGCGATCGTCACACCGAAAATCGCCTGTGGCATATGAACAAGGTTTTTCGCGTAGTTGATGTACGTCACGGCCCCTTCGCCCTGGTAGCCGGCGAAAATCGTTCCGACCATCAAGTTCACCTGTCCGACGGCAACGGTGAGCCCGACGGGTAAGAAAATCCAGTAGAACTGTTTCACTTCCGGCCAGTCGATTTTCTGCTTCACATCCATCACTTTTCTCGGGACAACGAGGAACAGCTTGAAGATCAAGGATAAGATTGTCCCCGCCAGGTAGCCGAGCGCCAGTGAGTAGGCACCGATTTGATTGGCGAACAAAAAGGCCGCCCCGATTGAGCTTAAGATGACGATGATTTGAGACACGATCGACAATGAGAATTTGCTCTCGGCATCAAAGAACGCTTCCAGCACACTGTTCATCCCGACAAAGGAGATGCACGCAAAAAAGATGATCGTCACCCATGTCGCAATCTGCGTCGCTTCTTCACTAAAGTTCGGGTAAAGCAGCGGCATGAGCACCGGAGCGATCAGCATACCGATGACAGATAGAATGAAGGCAAGGACGAGCGTGCCTTTGAACACCTGCCCTAAGTATCTCTTCCCTTTATTTTGTTCTACCGATTCGATATAGCTCGGTACAAGCGCATTTTTCATCCCGTTCGTCATGAACAGAATGAGCATGTTCGGAATGATGAAGGCAGCCAAATACGCATCGGCGACATAACTATCTCCGAAATAGTAGGCAATGACCATATCCCGGATCAAACCAGAGACTTTCAGGAGCAGTGTCGCTCCGATAAATAATAGACTTGCGATCCCTAACTTCGATTTCAATTTCTATACCTCTTTCATTTCCTTCATAAATTGACAATAAAAATCCATTAGCATGATTTTACCACAGCTGTAGGGATGGGTGAACGGAATACATGGAAGCACGACGAAAGATGGGTGAAATTTCTCCTTTTCTTTTCCATCTATACCCTATAAAATATAGGAGTTATGAGAAAGGAGCATCCTATGAAACGTACGATGATCAACGAGATTTTCTTCATCCGGGCGATTGCTTGCTTATGTGTCGTGCTCATCCATTCCATGACGATGACCCAGCATAATTATGAGCTGTTCCGATTGACGGATGAACTGATGTATATGTTTAAACTGACGATTATGTTTGCCACACCCGTTTTTGTTATGATTTCTGAATTCTTATTATCTTACTCTTATCCAGACAGACTTCCAAAAGCTTTTTGGAAGAAGCGAATTTTATATATTTTAGTGCCTTATATCGTAATGGCCGTCATCTATTCCGCCTACCCTCTATTGGTAGGGACAGGCTTTACGTGGGGACGTTTTATGGAATTGTTCTTTGAGAAAGGGTTCTTAGGACTGTGGCATGGTTACTTCGTCTTAATCATCTTCCAGTTCTATGCGCTGCATTTCTTATTGAAGAAATATTTCGATCGTTTTAACCCATTTTTGATGATTGGAATCTCCCTTGTCATCAACATGTTCTACCTGGCCATTTATAATTTCAGTTGGTTCCATGATTTTGCATTTGTCTCTGCGCTAAGACCTTATTATAAGCTGCCATTCCTTGGCTGGATCTTTTACTTTACGGTCGCCTACTATGCAGGGAAAAACATTGATGTATTCCTGAGCTTCATTCAAAAGTATAAATACTATCTGCTTGCAGGTGCCGCACTGACTGGAATGGTACCGTTACTGATGAGATACAACCACATCTATTCGGTCGTATCATCGAAGCGATTTGACGTCGTCCTTTATACGTTTTTCATCTTCTGTCTGCTCTATCTCATCGCGAGACAGTTGAAGAAAACACCGACGATCGTCATGTGGATCAGCAGCAGTTCATATGGAATCTACCTGCTTCACCCGCTATTCCAGTTCAACACGATCGACTTCTTGCAAAGCATGCCCTTCTACACAAACTTCGGTGTGCACATTATACTTTTATTCATCATGGGCGTCGGCGGCCCGATTTTGGTGACCTATCTATTGAACAAGGTACCATATGGAGCTTTGATTGTCGGCAAGTTCAATACACCTAAGACATCAGCACCATCGAAGGCGAAAATGAAAGCAAGTTAATCAGAAACAAGGAAAAACGACCAGCTTCTGCTGGTCGTTTTTGTTATGTATCTAGAGACTATTCCCCACTAGTAAAACCTATGAAACTTATTTGTTACATAACTGTAAAACTATGACGAATCTTGTTATGTTACGCTTGTAAAGGATTACAAGGACAGACAAAAAAACACAAGGGGAGTACACTAGAATGAGAAAATTCTTAACGTCGATTGTCGCTTTTGCCACGGTTTTTCTACTATTTACACCTAATGCTTTTGCAGGACAAAGCGTTCGGGACCAAGTAGTAGATATCGCATTTGATTACTCAGGTTCACCATATGTTTATGGAGGAACATCACCACATGGCTTTGATTGCTCAGGATACACG
Source organism: Halobacillus litoralis (assembly GCF_009856415.1). Lineage (GTDB taxonomy): Bacteria > Bacillota > Bacilli > Bacillales > Halobacillaceae > Halobacillus > Halobacillus litoralis_C. The sequence goes on from NZ_WMEZ01000002.1 coordinate 440,165, forward strand.
CAGTATGTTTATGCAAAAGCGGGGATTGACCTTAATCGAACTTCTCGTCAACAGTACACGCAAGGTGAATATGTAAGCCGCTCCAATTTGCAGCCAGGTGACCTTGTCTTCTTCGGCAGCCCAATCTGGCACGTAGGGATATACATAGGAAATAACAAAATGATTTCAGCGGAAAACCCGACAGACGACATCACCGTTGCTTCTCTTACAGGTTACTGGGGCCGTAACTATGCTGGAGCGAAACGTGTCATTGAAGAAAGAGAAACCGCAACAGATTCTGCTAACGAAGAACTTCCAGCAGGAGAATACCACGACGTAAACAAGTACCACTGGGCTTTTGATCACATCAGCCACCTTGGAGAAACAGGCATCATCAACGGATATGAAGGAAGCCTCTTCAAGCCAGATAACAAAGTTACACGTGCGGAAGCTGCTACCATGTTAAGTATCGCGCTGGGTCTTCCGACTTCTTCTCATAGCGAGTATTCTGATGTATCTAGTTCTCACTGGGCATCTGATTACATCAACGGTGTTACAGCAAAAGGGTACTTCTCCGGATATGAGGACGGTACTTTCAAACCGGACGAGCCGATTGAACGTGCAGAAATTGCCGCTCTATTCACTCGCGCATTCGACCTTGATGCAAGCGGATCCGGAAGCTTCGCTGACCTAAGCTCTGATCACTGGGCTTATGAAGATATCCAAACATTATCTGCTAGCTCCATTGCAACAGGTTATTCCGATAACACCTTCAAGCCTGGTAAAGAAACCATTCGTAGTGAGTTCGCTGTATTCTTGTACAGAGCACTCTATCAATAATAGATTGGTATAGAAAGCTCAGAGTTTATGACTCTGGGCTTTTTTGTTGTCTTTTTTATATATGAGAGACTATATATTCATCAACTATTTAATCGGTATTCTTAAAACATTTCCCGCTCGCTTTAAAATTCAAACATGCTCTTATAATATTTTCACTTCTACTTAATAACCAGATCCAAGAATGATATTCTCCCTCTTCTGGAAGCTCTCACTTCAGAATGCAGGACGAATTTGTTAATACACTATAGTCAATAGTCGGCGGAGTAAATCTTTGAATCTAAACATTTGGTTCTGTTTAAGTCGCCTGTTGGTTTTTGGTGCAAGAGCCTTGATATATGATACGTTTAGCTTAAACAATTTAAATTTTCATTGGGACTATTATATCTTGTCCCACAAACAGAGCAGGAATATAGGATTTAGGCTGGGAGGTGCAAATCATAAGATATTTATTTATGGTGTTGACGCTTTGTTTAATCACTGAATGCACCAACGCTGGACCTTAAAGGTTATTTTCATACTGTCGAAACTTCTAACACACTACGAATTGATTGTTCTTCAGCAGTCAATAAAAATGATTCTTACGAAACAGATATAGGCTATATGTGTAAGGTAGAGGTCACTGAAAATACGATCATTGAAACCGAAGAAGGCAAAAAATTAAATGTTAATGATTTAGCTGAGTTGGATGTAGAAAAAACAAACACCCCCAAGAGTGTGAAAGTCGTCCTGGCTGAAGAACAAGAGATAAATACAAGCATCAGTAGTAGGGAAGGATTAAAAGCATCCAAGATTGTTTTTTTCTAATTAAACTAGCTCCTATACTTTATAAATATCCGCCCTGTACATAACAAATTTACACATAGAAAACCCCTCTGCTTTTGCAGAGGGGCGGCTATTAATCTACCCAATTATAATAGTCTTGTATACCTTGTGCGATGGCTTCCGCTGCACGTTCTCTCCAATAATCCGATCCGAGTCTAGACGCATCGGTATCGTTCGTTAAAAACCCTAATTCTACTAAGGCAGACGGTAATGGAGTTTCACTAATCACATGATACGGAACATCCTTCACACCGCGATCCGCTAAGTCGAGGGCTGGAACCAGGCGGTTTTGTATATAAGTGGCCAACTGTTTACTCTTTCTAGCCCGGTCATCCAAGCTAGCGGAAGAGTAGTAAGTTTCGATTCCATTCGCACTTTCCATATAGAAAGAATTCGAATGGATACTTACGAACGTGTCCGCATTACGACGGACGGCATAATCTACACGGTCTTCCAATTCAACAAAAGTGTCATCATCTCTTGTCATCACGACTTGAATCCCTGAATCCACCAAATACTTCTGAACACGCTGCGCTACATCAAGATTGACCTCTTTCTCTACCAACCCGTTAGCTGCGGCACCGCCGTCCCCATCACCGTGACCTGCATCGATTGCAATGATATGGGAACTCGACGAATGACTTGTCGTCGTATAATCTTCATGCACATAACCGTTTAAACTACCATACGAGATTTTCAGCCAATCGCCTAAATCTTTGTGAACTTGAACCGTTGTCCCCTCAGATAGTTTACCGACAATAGAATAACCCGTACTTGGGCCGGATCGAACATTTAGTATATCTGCAGTGACTACGCGTTCCCCGTAAGAATCAATGTCCGTGGAAACTCTGAATTGTTCATTCAAAGCCCGAGCGACAAATAATGCAAACTCTTCTCTTGTAATTGCTGATTCCGGACGGTATGTACCATCAGGGTATCCTGCAGCTACCCCGGCGCTTGTTACACTTTTCACGGCGTCATAATAGTACGCATAGGGGCTGACATCTCCATAGCTTCCATTACTGCCGGAACCTAGTGAAAAAGCGTTAGAGACCGAAACAGCCATCTGTCCACGTGTCATCGTTTCTTTTGGTTTGTATGTACCATCAGGATATCCTGATATGGCTCCTTGTTCATAAGAAGACTGTATGTATCCAGAAGCGTAGGAATAACGTGAAACATCCGAAAATACCGTATTTCTCTGAGTACCATCGAGTTTAAGCGCTCGTGCAATTAATGTCGCCGCTTCTTCTCTGGTTACTTCCTTATGAGGCTTGAACGTTCCATCGGGGTAACCGCTCAATACTCCTTGATTCATCAAATAATTGATTTCTTCCTCTGACCGATCAGGTATATCCGATAACGAATCAGCTTTGGCTACATTCGATGGCCAAACAGCTGCAGTGACTAAAGCTAAAAGGAACACCAACATTTTCATACGATTTTGCAACATTCTCCAAAAATCTCCCTTTCTCGAGTTTTTTCGTTTCTATTGCTATTATACTTGGAAACTATTCACTATCATAGTGTGTTTTTACTTAATTGCTACTAAGAAGAAAGCCCTCCAAGTAAGTCAAAAATACCTAAAATTTCCCGCAGACCCACTCATTTTTAAATTTGTCGAAATCAAGATTCACTATTCTATCAAATTCTGCATTTACACTATGAATAATGAATCCTGCATTTAAAACAAAAAAACCGGATGGGTAGAACCCCATCCGGTTTTACTTATTGATTGTGATTAGAAACGATCGTCTTCTGCTTTCGCAATGAAACGAGCAAATTCTGCACGTGTCGTTTCTTTGTTCGGCTTGAACGTTCCATCAGGATAACCGACCGTAATTTCATTGGCAGCTAGTGTGTTGATATAGCTGGAAGCCCAATGCGCGACAGGAACGTCGCTGAATCGATCATCCGTACTTCCTTCCAAGTCATAAGCGTCGACAACAATCTTCGCCATTTCAGAACGCTTCAGCGTGGCTTTCGGATTGAACTCACCATCTGGTGAACCGACCATAATGCCTGCTTCAGCAATGGCAGCAATCGCATCATACCCGTAATCGCCCGCTTCGACATCGCTGAATCCTGGGTCTTCAACATTGTCTGTCTCTAAACCAAGCGCACGCGTGATCATTTGTGCCGCTTGCACACGCGTAATATCATCGTTTACACCGAAATTGCCATTCGGGTAACCGTAAATGATACCAGCAACGTTCAGCTTTTCAATCGCATCCTTCGCCCAGTAGCCGTCCGCTACATCATCAAAGGAAGCAGGTGCACCGCCAGACTTGTAGATCGTAATATGCTTCGTCGTTGTATTGCCGGCAAGATCGACGAGTTCAAATGTGAACGAGTTCTTGCCATCTTTTAAGTCAACCGTATGCTCGAGCGTTTCTTCAATCGCTCTCATTTCAAATGGCTCTTTGAACACTTTAGAGTATGCTTCGTCACCATTGACAGTCAAACGAAGCTCATCAAAGTTGTCGGCCATGGAGACATCAAGCGTTGCTTCGTCTTGATCCGTATAATGTGGACCTTCAATGGCCAACTCTGGGCTTGTGGAGTCAATCATGAAACGACGGATGAAGGAAATATCGTTTCCGCTGTCATCAACGGCATGGAATTCAATTTCTTTGAATCCGTCAGATTTGAAGCTGATGGTTTCATTGAACGCATAACGCTCATTCTCAGAATCCCATGTCAGTTTCGCTTCTTTACCGTTCATTGTAAGTTTTTCCACTTTGGAATCATCCGTCACATAACCAGTGACAAGTACTTCTCTACTATCCGTAGGCTCTAGAGCTAAAGGCGTAAGAGCATTCACATAAGGAATCGTGTCGTCTTCACCTTCAAGAGCGCTGTCCGTTGTCGTATTACCCGCATAATCGTAAGCGACGACTCTCACGCTTGTAACTTCTTCAGCTTCTACAGTGTAAGTAGCTGTACTAGCTGCTAAAGGTGTTTCTGTGACATCTTCCCCGTTAACAATAACGTCAAAGTGGGAAAGTCCAGCTCCTTGATCTTCCGCATCCCATGTGATTTCTTTTGAATCAGAATCATAGGACACATCTAAATCGGGTGTCTTCGTATCGACACGGACTGGAATCACTTTAGACTGCCAATCAGCATCTGGATAGTCAACCACAGATTTCACTTCATAGTAGTAAAGACCGTCTTCGACGAATTCTCCATCTACTTTACCGTCCCATGCGCCTTGATCGAAAATGGTATAGGAAGGTGCAGCTCCTCCATCAAAGTAATTCTTCCTCACTTCTTTAAGGGAACGGATCGTACGCAATTCGTTCATCTCTTCATCTAGAATATTGAACTCTACTTCTTTCGCATTCCTCAAGAAGGAAAGGATCGGCATGACTTTATCAGCCATTCCATCTGCATTCGGTGAGAACCCGATGTTATTGCTGGAACCAACAAGGGCTTCCTCTTCACTTAACAGTGGGTCGACACCTAGGTACTGGAGTTCCATACCATATGGAGCAAGGAGACCAGATTGGCCATAGAAGGAATCTCCTTCTTTTTCATAGATGGTATCATCAACAATTGGTGCTTGATCCCATTCCCCGTCAAAACCTACATAAGGGACATTAAGTGAGGCATTGACATCATTAGGATCTTCCAGTGTCACGAAACCTTCTACAAAGTAGCCATTTTCAAAGATTTCATCCAATGGCTGGCTTCCGAACCAGTCAATCCCATCTGTTAAATCAACAGTTACGTCAATCTCAACGGAAGAGTTGGCTGGTACAAGTACTTGATATTCCCCATCTACTTCACTTCCAGCATTTGAAGTGATTTCAATCGGAAATTCCCCTGCGTACGGTGATTCTTCACTGATTGTGCCTTCCTTGTAGATTCCTTGTGTTTCTACAAGGTTTTCACCATCTGATACAAGGTCTGTTTGAACGGTACCTGACACATGATACACCGTGTTTTCATCACTGAAGTTGTCAACGGTCAATGTGAAGGATTCTTTGCCATCCATTTCTTTCAAAGCGACTTTACCTAGACCTGTTTCTTTCTCCGTAACGATGGCAGGCGTCTGCATAGCCGCATGCAGATCCATCAAACCTGCTCCTTGTCGACGTGGAGAGAATGCAAGTCCTGACTGGTAGTAGTCATTATACAAACCTGTATCTACTTGCGGTACAGACGTGTTCATAAGAAGGTTTTTCGCCATTTCCACACGATCTTCACCAGCAAGATCGAATTCATCTTCAAGGCGCTGCATCACTAATGCTGAACCTCCAGCTACGTGTGGAGCAGCCATGGATGTCCCACTCATCAAACCATATTCATCATCTTGCAAAGTGGATAGGATGTTCCCACCAGGTGCTGTAATTTCAGGTTTGAAATCAAGGTTTGGTGTCACTCCCCATGAAGTGAAGGAAGAAAGATTTCCGAATTCAGGGTTGATTGATTTTACTTCTTCCCCTTCAAAGGAAACTTCAACGGTGCTGCCTTCCTGTAATTGATTTCTCAAACTCTCACCAAGATCTTTCAGAATGGACAACTGAGGGATATTAATTTCTCCACTTGATGCCATACTGATATAGCCAGAAACATTATTGAAGATAATAACCCCTTTTGCCCCGCGTTCTTGGGCGTTCAGCGTTTTACTTACGAATGTGGACTCCCCACGCTGAATAAGAGCGATTTTCCCTTCAACATCAACGCCTTCAAAGTCGTTCGCTTCCGGGTTCACCTCTGAATCACCTGGTGTACGGCCAAGTCCTGCATAAACGAGCTCATGGTAACCCTCTTCTAGCGTATCAGGGTGTACATCACTCGCAGAAAGGAATGGTACAGGAATTCCTTCTTCCCCATCCACTCGTGTATTGAATCCGTCTAGCATCAAATATTCGTTTTCAAAAGATGCCACCTGCAGGGACTCTGTGGAAAGACCTGGTGCCCCCACTACTCCAATATCAGGGTTGGAAGCAAGCGGATTAGCGAAGCCATCTCCCAGTCGTGCAGAGTTTCCTGCAGAGATAGCCATCATCACACCATTCTCAACAGCTCTTGCAATCGCTTTCTGCTCAGGGTCTTCAGCATCGACGAAACTTGCTGTCGAACCAAGGCTCATGTTGATGACATCCGCTCCAAGAAGGATCGCATCATCAATCGCTTTAATGTAAATGTCTCCATAAGTCGAAGGCATTTCAGGATCATTACCGAAAACTTTCAATCCGAGGATTTGAGCTTCCGGAGCAACCCCTTTAATTCCTCCATTGTCTTCATCGCCATTGGCGCCTACTGTACCGGATACGTGCATGCCGTGCATACTCGCATCTGGGCCAAGGTCTAACACGGTGTTGTTTTCATCCGCATAGTTGTAACCATAAGGGACTTTTTCCGTGAAATATTTACCTTTCAATTCACCGGACTGTCTTAGTGTATCGACATCACCCTTACTGATTTCAGGGGCGGTTTCCTCACTTAGGACCATGTCCTTGTGTTCCGGATCGATTCCTGTATCGATGACACCTACTGTCATTCCTTCCCCTTTATAGCCATACTCCTGCCATGTTTTTTGTGCATTGACAAGCTCTTTACTATAAAGCATCTCCGGCTGTTCTGTCGGGCGCTGGTATTCGTTTGTGATATGTACTTTGCCGACATTTGGTAGAGATTCAATCACTTCTACAGCTTTGAAATTCACAGTACCACTAAAGCCATTCACTACAGTTGTAAAGCTTTGTTTGTAATCCATCGGGACGGATTCCTTCTTAATGGCAGCTTTCACTTTCGCCTGCGCATCTAAAGCTTCCTCCCGCAATTTGATCTTATTCGCTTCTGATAATTCGCTGTAGCTCTTCCCTAAACTCTGAGCCGAATAAATGGTAGGCTCGTCCTCTAATTCAACAATGATTCTCACTTCATCATTTGGTCCATAATTCTCACGGTCATCTTCCAGTGAAAATACTCGTTCTGTCTTTTTATCTGCGGAATTGGTTGAACCTTCCAAGTTTTTGTTTGGAAGTCCAGTCGCAGCGAAGACAGAATGAGAGAATGCTAGAAGGAATACAAAGAACAAAATCAACGTTTTTTTCAAATTCAAATTTTCTCCTCCTTCAATAATTTCCAGAATCGTGCTACAATACTCCCCCTTTCTTCATGCCTCTCCATTATATTCGTATTATTCTTACTAATCAAACAATTACCCACTCCTTTCTACAAATTTTCCAAACACTCCCTTCGATGTGTAGAAATGACTAGCAGGAACATGCTAAAATGAAAGATAATGACTACTACACCAAGGAGCGTCTAGGACTAATGATAGATTCAGTGAAGCGTATACTGCCGAACAAAAGTGACCGGCAGCTGAAAAAGTATAATAAATACATAGAGAAGATTAACGAACTTGAGGAAACGTATAAGAACCTTAGTGATGATGAACTACGAGCTAAGACAGATGAATTTAAAAAAGAACTCGAGGATGGACGATCGATTTACGATATTCGTAATGATGCATTTGCGGTCGTACGTGAAGCCGCAAAACGGATCCTTGGCATGCGTCACTTTGATGTCCAGTTGATTGGAGGCCTTGTGCTGACAGATGGGGATATTTCCGAAATGGCGACAGGTGAAGGAAAGACGCTGGTCGCTACTCTTCCCACCTACCTTAGAGCCTTAGAAGGCAAAGGCGTCCACGTCATTACGGTCAACGAATACCTCGCCCGTAGAGATGCAGAAATCATGGGTCCCTTATATGAGTTCTTAGGTCTTTCCGTTGGTTTGAATGTTCCTGGAATCTCATCGGCGGATAAAAAGAAAGCCTATATGGCTGACCTCACGTATGGGATTGGAACAGAGTTTGGTTTTGACTTCTTAAGGGATCACATGGTGACAGCCGTCCATCAAAAAGTCCAACGTCCATACCACTATGCCATCGTTGATGAGATCGACAGCGTCTTGATCGATGAAGCAAAAACGCCATTGATCATTGCTGGGAAAATGAAACCAAGTGCGAATCTACATAAAGTGGGTGCTATGCTCGCCCGTTCCTTCAAAGCAGATGCCGACTATCACTTTGATCCTGAAACGAAAGCGGTCAATCTGCTGGACGATGGCATGAACAAAATTGAGCGTGCCTTCGCAATTGATAACCTCTATGACCTCGAGCATCAAACGCTCTATCATTATATGATTCAAGCCCTAAGAGCCCATGTCCTTTTTGAGAGAGATGTGGACTATATCGTGCACGACCAGGAAGTCAAACTGATTGATATGTTTACAGGAAGAATGATGGAAGGACGTACGATGTCTGATGGTCTCCACCAGGCGATCGAAGCAAAAGAAGGTCTTGAAATTACGGAAGAAAACAAAGCACAAGCTTCCATCACCGTTCAAAACTATTTCCGTATGTATCCTTCTTTAGCAGGAATGACAGGGACAGCCAAGACGGAAGAAAAAGAATTCCAAACGGTTTACGGCATGGATGTTATCCAGATTCCTACCAACAAACCAGTCGCAAGAGAAGATCGTTCCGATAAAGTGTTCCTTACAAAAGAACAGAAGTACGAAGAATTGGTGCGTGAAGTTCAAGACGTCCACCGTACCGGTCAGCCGATTCTGATTGGGACGACTTCCATTTTGCAATCGGATGAAGTGGCTACCTATTTGGATAAGGCCGATCTTCCCTACGAACTATTGAACGCGAAAAGTGTAGAACAGGAAGTACGCCTCATTTCCTTAGCCGGACAAAAAGGACAGATCACCATCGCCACCAATATGGCTGGCCGTGGTACCGACATCGTTCTTGGAGAAGGAGTTGCGGAGTTAGGCGGTCTTCACGTCATCGGAACCGAGCGTCACGAAGCAAGAAGAATTGATAATCAATTAAAAGGAAGATCCGGTCGCCAAGGGGACCCGGGTTCTTCTCAATTCATCATCTCACTAGAGGACGATTTGATTGTTCGTTTTGCGAGAGATGAGAAGGAAAGAAAAATGAAGTCCCTCAAAACGGATGATCAGGGTCGGGTTACGAATAAGGACATTCACAAATTCGTCGACACCGCTCAACTGATCAGTGAAGGCAGTAACTATAACGTGCGCGAGTTCACACTGAAAATGGATGATGTCGTCAATGACCAACGGAAGGTCATTTATGAATTCAGAGAGAAGCTTCTGATTGAAGAAGATATTCTCACATTAATATCCAAACAAGTTCGCACGCACTTCTTACATCTAATAGATAAACTATGCCCGGAAACCGTCGTTCCAGAAAATTGGCCGCTGGAAAGACTCGAAAATGAAATCCAGCGAAGTGCACCTGGTGCCGCTCCAGCGTTATCAGAAAAGCATTATGAAGATATCGAGCAATTAAAAGCAGATGTTCTTTCCTATGCTGATGAGTATTGCGCCCAACTCCAACCATGGTCTGAGGATGAGTCGCTTCAACTGAATTTGCGGCAGTTCTCCATTGATATCCTGGACAAGCTTTGGGTCCGCCATTTAGAAATGATGACACGATTAAAAGAAGGGGTCGGGATCAGACAATATCAGCAAGAAGATCCGCTGCGCCTCTACCAGCAAGATGGGTATGACATCTTCCAGCATAATTATGCCGAAATTAACAAAGAGATGGTGTTCATGCTTGCGCAAGTGATGAAGCCGAAGCTCATGAAACAACAGGAAAAGGAGGCGGAATCGAATGTTTAAATGGAAAAAGAAAGAGAAAGAAACGCAAGCGTATGATGAGGGGGCGGTGGACGCTTCCTTATTCACCGGGAAAGAAGAAGAGGTTCAGGATACAAAAGAAGTCTACACGGAACTGTCTCTCCACCCAGACTGGCATCTTCCAGAAGAAGAAACGTATGTTTACCGCTTTTATAACAGTGATCTGCCTCCACTTAAACCGAATCAAGTGAGTGTCACTGGGTTTGATATTCAAAAGAAGGATCAAAACATTCTTGTTAAAGCGTTTCTACGGAATTCTTTGCAAAGAGGCATTCATTTCAAACCTACTTCAATCTTACTATTAGATAAACAAGGACAAATAATGGCCCGGAAACATTTTGATCTCACGGATGTCGGATTGTTACCAGGTCGATCCAGCCGCCCATGGATCTTCTCCTTTCATCAAAAGGACTTTATCAATGATGATACCAACATTCCGGTCAATGGTTGGAAGTTAGCTTTCGAGACGCAAACAAGAAAACACTCCCTCGATCTTGAAGAGACCTGGGAGAAATCATTGGATACAGAAGAAATTGATAAACTTGAAGAGTATGTGAGCAACATAACCCCTCCAAAGCCTGGGGAAGTCAACTTCCTAGGACTACAAGTGAGGTTTAGTGACGAGGGCCATTTGCATATGACTCTTCTCGTAAGAAATGGAAATGAAGAGGATATTAAGTTAAAATCCATTCCCCTTGTCGTTGAAGATGCAACAGGAAAGGTCATTGCTAAGGGTGGATTTAAACTGAATGATTTAACAGTAAAAGCCCATACAAGTAAGCCATGGACTTTTGTCTTCCCTAAAAATAAGGTAAACCGTGATGAGGTCGACTTGTCCAGATGGAAGGTTTATCCGAAATAAAAAAAAGCCACCCGCGGGTGGCTTTTTTATTATTCTTTATATGTATTTTCCATATTTGTTCTTAACAATTCGTACATATTTACACTTTTAGAAGCTGGCGAGCTTGCCATATGGTTCAATTGATTCAGAAAAAATTGTGTAGAAAAGGAAATAAAGGAACTTTTACTAAGCCCCAACTCTTTTGCTTTCTGCTCAATTTCATCATTTAATGACTCACTAACCCTTACACTTACCTGCTTTTTCATCTTCGTTGAAGTCCTCCTGTCTTTCTGTTGCCATCCCTATGGTTGTTAAGATTATTATTCATAGATTATCATAACAATTATTAACAATCCACCAAATTTGTAAACTTTTTCTTTCTTTTATGACCCTATTACCCAGGCCTTTTATTGTAGAGGTTCGTTGTATAATACTAGACCAAATATATGATCGTCTCTTTTTGATACCACTGAATCACTAGATTATTATATAATTTTATCGTTTCTTTCTAATAACTTTGTTCACAACAATTCTCATCCAAGACATTTGAAGTTCATTCGACTGATTATTTGAGAGATTTATTGTCTATTTAAAGCTAGAAGACCTAACAAAGCCAGCTTCTCGGATAGAAGCTGGCTTTTCTTTTACCTATTATTCTGTAATAAACGAGCCATGAGCGTGGCAAATTCAGCTCGGTTGATTTCTTTCTTAGGTCGGAATGTACCATCTGGAAAACCTGATACGAGATCGTTGGACACTAGGATCGAAATGGGTTCATACGACCATGTTCCCTCTTGAACATCCGTAAACTCATTCTCCTTATCGCCTGTTAACTCATAAGCACGAACAACCAAGCTCGCCATTTCTTCACGTGATAAAGCTCTGTTCGGTTTGAATGTACCGTCATCATAGCCTAGAAAGATTCCCGCTTCTTCCATCGCTCCAATATATTTCGCCGCCCAATGGTCGGGACTGACATCAGGAAAACGAGATTCTTTCAGTGGCAAATTCATCTCTTTAGCAATCATAACTGAAGCTGAGGCTCGAGTAATCGAATCTTTGAAACCAAAAATACCATCGGGATAGCCGACCATTAATTCTTCTTCCACTAGATAATTGATATAAGATTCAGCCCATGTCCCTTTGACATCCGGGAACGTTTGAGCTGCTGGCCCATATTCACGATTCGGAGTCGTTACATTCAGTTTGTATGATTTTGATGACCAATGATTGTAATATTCAAAGACCTGAAAGTGGTATTGGCCTTGTTCTGCTGTAAATGTGTACGATTCCTGTTCACCTTTTCCTTCATCATCAATAATGGTGCGGTCTCCTTCTTCGTTCACAAGAACACCCACTAAGTCCATATGGTCATCCAATTGGTCAAGGCTAATCTTTGTTTCTCCATCTTCCTTAACCTCGAATGTGTACCAGTCTGAGTCCCCGGGTTTTCCAATTCGATTGCTTACGTCTGTGCTTGTCATCTGGTAGGCATCCTCATAGATGTCCGATATGTCTGCACTTGAATCATAAGGCTGACTATTGATGGAAAGGGATGCATCAGGAATGCCGAATCCCTCATACATATTCCAAGTCACTCCCGTAAACGTCTTCGCTGCATTTTGCATGGCCCATTCAATTTCCGAAGGATCCCAAGAAGGATGATGGCTTTTCACTAAACTTGCCACTCCCGCTACAAGAGGGGCTGAAAAAGAAGTTCCATCATTATAAGCATAGCCACCTTCAAAATGCGTGCTTACTAAATTTTGACCAGGGGCTGTCAAATCAATCCAGTCTCCATAATTGGAAAAGCTTGTTGGGCGATCCATTTCATCTGTTGCTGCAACACTGATAACTGGCCGATAAGAAGCTGGATATGCAGGTTTTGAAGAGTCATCATTGGATGCAGCAGCTACCAATACAATTCCCTTTTTATAGGCTTCATAAAGTGCCTCCCGCTCACTGTCCATCTTTTGATAACTGGAGTAGCTCATATTGATCACATCGACACCTTGGTCGATCGCGTAGTAGATCGCTTCCAAACTTGCAGAAAAACTGACGTTGCCTTCCTGTCCGGCTACTTTCAAGGGAAGGATTTTAGCTGCTGGATTCACACCGACAATTCCTTCATTATTTGCATTGGCTGTAATCAGTCCAGCAATATGGGTTCCATGGCCATGATCATCCGAGGCATCTGTTGTATCATCTAAAAAGTTATAACCAGGTAAGATCTTACCCTTCAAATCGGGATGATCAGCGTTCACTCCTGTATCCAAGACAGCGATCACCGTATCATGGGAGCCGCGCATCCCCCAAACCCCACTCATATTCAAAGGATTGAATTGCCATTGTTCCTCGTAATAAGCGTCTTGAGGTGCAGCCGTCGATGTTCTTATATAGTTCGGTTCCACCCGTTGAAGATCCGCTTCACTTTTCAGTTTCTGCAAAACATCCTGGTAATTTTGTGACTCCGGCACTTGGAGCACATGGAAATTCCGCTTACTTAGTACATTTGAAACATTTAATGGCTTCAGATTATATGTATGTATAACTTGTTGAACGGAGGTTTTACTTCCTTTCACTACTATACTACGTTGGTCTATTTGGGAAAGATCTACTCTCAATGAACTTTTTTGGTATTGTTCCTTTTCATAGCTTTCTTGGATGTTCTGAAAATCTGAAGATGCATTCACGTTCGTATGAATGAAGACACCCGACAAAGTTATCATAAAGCAAGTCATCAGGACTAAAAACAGGGGTCTTTTTATCATGAGAGTTCCTCCTACTACTATTCTATTGCTTGTAATCTAATTGTAACATAACTACCCATTTATAAGATTTTTGTTACAAAAGTTGTCAATCTTTTACTTTTTATTTACATAACCTCTCTATAATGTTAATTTCCTAGTATTAGAGATATTAAACATAAAAAGAGGAGGAGACTTGGATGAGATACTTAACAACCTGGATCATTATGCTCACCCTTTTGTTAGCTGGACAGTGGAATATGGTGAGCGCGGAAGAAACCTTTCATGATTTAGACCAGACCCCATGGGCGAAAGAAGAAATTTTATATCTGAATGAAGAAGGAATCATCAACGGTTACGGAAATGGCTTGTTTGGGCCGAGGGATCCCATTACACGCCAGCAGGCAGCCATGATGCTCGTCAATGATTTATACCCGAACGAGACACCTCAATCTCAGCCGGATTTCAGTGACTTGGAGAATGATAGTATTTACTATGAGGCCATTGCCATTGCGGAAGAAAAAGGACTTGTCAGTGGTTACCCAGATGGTACATTCAGAGGTTCAGCACCAATTACTCGTGCAGAAGCTTCCTACATGATCGACCAAGCCTATGACGTTCAAGGAAACGGAAATTCAGCGACATTTAATGATTTGCAATATCACTGGGCAAAAGAATCGATCGAAGAATTAGCTTCCCTCCAAATCATTAATGGTTATCGAGATGGTTCATTCCAACCACAAAAGTCCATCATTCGTGCTGAGTTTTCTGTGATTCTTGCCTTTACTATTAATGAAGATTTACGACCAGACCCTGAAATGACGGCTCATTTCATTGATGTTGGTCAGGGAGACAGTACTCTCATCGAAACACCTTCAGGAAAAACGATCCTGATTGATGGTGGTAGAAAATCGGCTGGAGAAGAAGTCGTGGATTACTTGTCTAAGGCCGGAATCGACACCATTGATTTACTTGTCGCCACTCACCCAGATGCGGACCATATCGGTGGATTGATTAATGTAATGGAGAACATTCACGTAAATAAAGTGCTAGATAGTGGAAAGACGCATACGACGGATACTTATTTTGAATACCTGGATATTATTGAGAGAAAAAATATTCCTCTTGAAATGGCGGAAGAAGGTAACAGCTTAGACTTTTCACAACTGGACATTCAAATCCTTAATTCTGAAAATACATCAAGTGATAACAATGAGTCGTCAATTGTATTGAAGGCCTCTTATGATGAGATTGATTTCTTGTTAACAGGGGATGCGACGGTAGAAAACGAACAGACGATGAGTCGTCTCTATGATGTTGAAGCAGAAATTCTCAAGGTCGGACACCATGGAGCTGATACCTCGACTTCAGGTGAATTTGTCCATTATGTAGATCCGGAAGTCGGGATTTTATCTTATGGCGACAATCATTACGGTCACCCTGAATCCGAAGTAGTGAACCGCTTATGGGATCACGGAACGGATCTTTACTCCACATGTGATACCGGTGACATTATAGTAACTACAAATGGAACGACTTTTGATGTGCAAGGGTCTTCCTTTGATGGTAATGATGAGTGTACGACGGAAGACAATGATGGTGATTCAGGATCTGGTGGTGGAAATGGGTCCGATGATGGAGAGGTCACCTATCCGATCAATGTAAATACCGCCGGTTTTGAATTGCTTCAGGAAATTACAGGCGTCGGTCCGACGATCGCACAAAATATCATTGATTATCGAAATGCGAATGGTCCATTTGAGACGTATAGCGAATTGTTAAATGTCAGCTATATTGGAGAAGTTACATTGGAAGAAATGCGACCGGAAATTACACTGGGGTGATCTTATGCCAACGTACACAATTGATCGATTTGAAGGTAACAAGGCTGTCTTGTTGTTAAAAGGGAACGAGGCTGAAGAAAAACTTGTAGATCGAAACGTATTACCCGAGTCTGCTAAAGAAGGAGACCTACTAGAGACATCTGACAACGGTGGTTACCGCATCCTTCATAAGGAAACCGAAAAACGCAGACAACAAGCCAAAGCAAAACTAGAAGCCCTAAAAAACCGCCCCAACTCAAAGTAAGAATCAATTGTAAAACATTGCCACACCAGGTCATCCATATATTGGATGACCTGGTGTGGCATTTTATTCCATATTTTCTCATTAAAAAAACGCAGGAGAGATGATCTCCTGCGTTTTCTTGTTTTTTATTATTCTTCTGAAGCTACGTCTACAATACGGTCTTCAATGACTGGTGTTACCTCTCCTAGTTCAGCAACATAGTCACGGAAGTTCTCCCAGTCTGATGAACCTAGGTCTGTCACACGACCTTCGTCATAAGCGTTGGCAAAGACATCGTAACCATCTCCACCTTTAGCTGTGAATGCGTTGGTTGCAACCGTATAAGTCACAGACTCATCTAATGCCACCCATTCTCCCTCAACATTCAGTTCAACAGATTGTACACGTTCACCAACAGCCAGGGAGCTATCGTACGTGTAGTTCAACCCAGAAACTTGCAGGAATCCACCAGATTCTTTAGGTGCATTGCTCACACTGTGCTCTAATGCTTCCATAATTTCAGCACCGGACAGTTCCATCGTTGCAAGTGTATTACCAAATGGCATAACCGTTAGGATCTCACCAATCGTAATTGGACCTTGGTCGATCGCTTCACGAATTCCGCCACTGTTTTGGAAGGCCGCAACTGTATCCGGGTTATACTCTTTCGCTTTATCCAGCATTCCATCTGTGATGAGGTTACCTAGTGCTGTTTCACTGTTACGCACACTGATTTCGTCCCCATCTTCCAGACGTGGATTCGGGAAGGCTTCTGTAGCAACAGCTCCACTTTCCTCGTCACGGATATCCTCGATCTTGGAAGTGTATTTTTCAAGAGCGGCAGCCGCTTCAGCGTTTGCTTCTTTTTCACTTACATCAATCAAATCACCCGCGTAACCAACCACGACACCTTCATCATCGAATTCTACATCCAATGTACCGAGGTAGTCTCCATATTGACCGGCTTGAACGATGACAGTAGGGTCTTTAGGATCACCATTCTCATCGGTTGTCACTTCCACTGGTTCTGAAAGTTTCGAATGACTGTGTCCTCCGACAATGACGTCAATTCCATCCACTTCGGCCAACAACTGGTCATTGTCATAGTTCGGGTTATCATCGTATCCAATGTGTGTCAGAGCTACGATCTTATCCACACCAAGGGCTTCCAGCGCTTTCACTCGCTCTTCAGCTGTATCAATATAGTTATCGAAAGTAATGGCTTCAGGACTTGAGATATCCGCCGTTTCTTCAGTCGTCAATCCGAAGAAACCAACTTCTTCCCCATCTACTTCTTTAATGACACTATTGTAGATTTCACCATCTACAGGCTTCTTGCTGATGTAGCTATTATAAAGTCCCTTCATGTTCTCATCCTGAGAGAAGTTCACGTTGGAACTTACAAAAGGAAAATTTGCTCCGTCGACGAAATCAGCAAGAGCTTTATGCCCCTCTTCACTTGAACCAAGATCGAATTCGTGGTTTCCAAGTGTCATCATATCGTAACCCATCATGTTCATGAATTCTAAATCTGCCTGGCCTTTGAATTCATTGAAATATAGAGTTCCAGAGAAAACGTCCCCCGCGTCAAGAAGAAGAGCATCCGGATTTTCTGCTCTCACTTCATTCACGGCTGTCACACGTTTAGCGACATCATCCAAGTGAGCGTGCGTATCATTGGTATGCATTAAAGAAAGTTCAAAATGTTCGTCACCTAGTGTGAATCCATACTCGTAATCTGTATTGGCAAGCAACCAAGCGAAATCCCCTCTGCGGATATCATCTTTCGGGCCGAATTTCGTCTCACTTTGCCCACTTACAAGGTCAAGGTTATAAAGGGTCGCAATGGCCTCTTCATACCAGGCACCTTCTTGGACATCTTCAAATGGATGTTCACTTGCATCACTCTCAAGACCATAGGCTTCTACAATCAATTGAGCGAATTCACCACGAGTCATTTCTTTTTTCGGTTGGAACGTACCATCTTCCATACCGCTGATGTACCCCGCTTCATGTAGGGCATTAATGGAGGCAGCGTACCAATCTTCTTCATATACATCAGAGAAAGTAGAACCTTCTCCTGTTTCCATATCTAAATCAAGAATTCTGGCCATCATGACTGCTGCTTCGGCACGAGTAACAGAAGAATACAATTGGAAAGTTCCGTCTTCGTAACCGGTTACAACTCCAGCTTCAGCTAAAGCATGAATCACATCATGGTAGGTATGATCGGAAGGGACATCTGGAAATACATCCTCTGCGGATACACTTGTACCTGGGGCTACAGCTGATGCAACTAGCGCGGCACTCACTGAGGATAGGAATAAAGCACTTTTCTTATTAACTTTCTTCATTAAAATGACTCCTCCTTGAATATATAATCTGGCGGACTTCGGTCCCATTCTATGTAACTTAATAAGGGACAAATACCCCCATACATTTCTATCTTACAAGAATTTTCTATTATTTCCTACACAATTTTCATAACTTTAAAGATTTTCAAACGATTTCTTTACAAATTTTGTACTTTCAAAGAATCATAAAAAACCCTGCAGAGAATCTCCTCTGCAGGGTTAATCAGCTAGATTAAATTAGCGAGATGTAGAAGTTAGAGAGAAATTGATGTTATCAAGATCTGTATCTTCTACGGATACCTCTTGGTCGCCTACATAAGTACCGTCAGCGAAGACAGCTACCTCGTAGTTACCGTTTGGTACGTCTAGGGAATAAGAACCAGTAACGCCAGCATCTTTAGCAACAACATTACCATTTTCATCGATCGCTGCTACAACAACGTCTGATCCATTAAGTCCTGTAACTGTACCAGATACGTTGAATAGAAGGTCATTTTCAGTGTTTTGAACTGTGATACGCTCGTAAACTGTTTCGTTCTTACCAACGGACAGACCGAACTCTGTATCGTTGTAAACGCCAGCATCACCGTCTACACCCACTGTGTATGTTCCTTCAGAAAGGTAAGCTGGAGTTACGAAGCTACCTGCTTTAGAACTGTCTACAGAGTATACGTTATCAGCGGTTGTTGTTGGGTCATCCCACTTATCTGTAATCGTAACATCAACATCGCTTCCAGATACTTTGTTACCTAGTGTATCTACCAATGTAAGGTTAGCGATTGCTTGGGATCCACCTTCAACAGCGAAGTTAAGCGTTTGCTCCCCTTTATTAGCAGTGATTGTATCTGTAACTGTTTCGAAGACTCCTGGTCCACGAACAACGAATGTGTAAGATCCTTCCGCTAGATCTTCATCATCACCAATCATGTAAGTACCTTTATTTGCAGCATCATCCCACTTAACTCCATCTACTGCAACTAGAGTACCATTTTGATTGTAAACATACACATTACCAAAGACTTCTTCGTTCTCAAGATCTCCGTCATAACGTACATATCCTTCTACAGTAACTTCAGGATCTGCTTTGATTCCGAAATCAGCTGGAGATTGATCTGTGAATTCTACAACTTCAAATTCTTCTGAAGTGTTAGATTCAAATCCTGGAGCAGATACTTTGATTGTGTACTTACCAGGCTCAACGCTGTTAAAGAATGGTGAATCCATTGGGATAACCATATCACTGTCATCATTATCATATCTGTCTAGCTCAAGATAAGGAGATGTCTTAACTGTTTCACCATCAGCGTTTACAAGTTCTGCTGTTACAGGAACTTGTGTACCTTCAGGAAGGTCAAGTGTATTTCCGTCATTATCCAACAATGCTACATCTGCAGAAGCCGTTCCAGCTGGTTCAACTTCTAGGGATGGAGATGTCGTCTTATCTTTTACGATAGAAACAGTTTCAGATACTGGGTTTAAGATGTACTCACCTTCTACCTCAAACTTGTAATCTGTTGTTTCAGCTGTGTCAAAATCATAAGAAGCTACAAGAGCATCGTTATCAATAGTGTAAGTCAATTCGTTATTCGTATTAAGTGTATCCACCAATACTTCTACGCCACTTACTTCTTTATAAACATTCAATTGTCCCATGAACGTTTCACCAGTTGAATCTTTAGGGAAGCTTGTGAATGTGCTGGTAGCTGTAACTTCCTGCGCTGCTTCTAGAGAAACAGTAGAAGCTGTGTTATTTCCTTCCGTAACTTCAACAGCTACAATTTCAGTTGCAGCATTAGCATCGTTGATACGTAGGAAGTATGTTCCTGATGGAAGAGTTACTACTTCCTTACCGAATGCTTCAACCAAGTTGAATTCTGCTTCGAACTTATCATTGCTGTTCTTAGTATCATCACTTAGGTCTGCATTATCAAGAGAAGCTAGTACACTAGATCCATCTACATCAAGAAGTTCTACGGAACCGTTTTGAGTGTTCCAAGCACCTGAGAGCTTCATAGATTCGATTTCTTTAACTGGAGTAAACTCAGTTCCAACTGTTGTAAGAGCCATGTCATCACTAGAAGTGAACTCTGTTGTAGTCTCGTGGTAAACCTCGTCAAGATTACTGCTTGAAAGGTCTTTAGATACGACTACGCGGTACTCACTGTCCGTGCTGATTTCGTTTACACGCTGCCCCAAGATGTTCTCGAATTCAACAGATGCGCGGCTATCGTCAGCAGAAACACCACTGTTATAGAATCCGTATTTACCGTCGTCTTCTGTTTCTGTAAAGCCAAGAGTTAACCACTCGTCACCGTTCTTCTCTTGAAGACTAACCATAGCACCTTCAACAGACTCACCAGTCTTGTCATCGACGATGTTACCTTCAATTGCTAGTTCACTTACGTTTACAAGCTCAAGAGAAATGTTCTCAGCCGTTTTGTGGTTACGAGTAACATTTACTTCTTCCGTCTTCGTGAAGTAACCTTCTTTGCTTACTTCGATTTCAGCTAGTCCTGGAGTTGCAGGGATAGAGTAGTAACCATTGGAATCAGCAACGACTTCTTCGTCACCGACTTTAACTGTTGCGCCAGGAGTTACGAAACCTTGGATAGCTGTATCCGCTTCAACATCAGGATCGTCTCCACCGTCACCAGGGTTATCTGGTGCGTCAAAGTCAACGGTTACTGTGTACATTTCACCTTTGTATTCAACAGTTACTTCGTTTTCACCGTCAACAAGTACTTCATCGAGATCGTACTCCATTGTTTCACCGTCAGAGAACGTTACAGAAATTGTATCTTCATCGACAACAGTCGCACTGGATACTGTTACTTCTGGAGCTTCCTCATCGAATAGGCTTCCGAATTCTTTTTCAACGTTGTAAAGCAACCATGCAAAGTGGTCACGACGCATGTCTTCCATCGGGCTGAACTCTGTTCCTTCTTCGTTCGTACCAGAGATTAGACCGTGTGCGTATAGAGTTTCAATTGCTTCTGTGTACCAAGCATCTCCATCCACATCTTCGAAAGTAGTATCGGCAGATTTTTGTGGAATGTCATAAGCATTAACTAGAAGTACAGCAATTTGAGCACGGTTGATGTTATCAAGTGGACCGAATGTTCCATCCGGGTAACCATTGATATCACCGGAAGCTACAAGTGCGTTTACGTACTCTGCATACCAAGCTTCTTGATCAACGTCAGGGAAGTCAGCCGCTGCAACGTCCGTATCAAGTTTAAGCGCTTTTGTAAGCATAACTGCTGCTTGACCACGGTTAATGCTTGCCGTTGGGTGGAAGTCACCATCTGGGTAACCATTGATGACGTCTTTAGCTACTAGGGCATTGATCGCTTCGTTGAACTGGTAACCGTCCGGAAGGTCAGGGAAATTTGAATCCGTGCTTGCAGATACTGCAACTGGGGCTACAGCTGAAGCTACCATAGCAGCCGTCAATGATGTAGCAAACAATTTACGTTGTGATTTAGATTTGTAAGACATGTAAATAATTCCTCCTTGAATATACTATAAAATAATACTGATCCTAGAGACTCATAGATCGTGGATGCCATCATGAGTCTTTATGTATACAAATCTCCAAGATAAGTAATAAAACTACAACAAATTTCTGATGACACAAGTCTTAGTATATTTCACTTATACTGGAAGGTCAACCTTTTTACCTAATAAATTGGAAGAAAATAATTTTAGTAGATTCCATTTCCAATTACAAACTCATTACATAGGTATACAACAGAGAATAGGGTATTCCTTCCAAAAACGCCAATAAATTTACATAAATTTAGCACTTACATAGGAAATATCGACAGATTGTCTGAGATCTTTAACATTTTACTGGTATTTTTTCAAAAAAATAGCGCCACCGAATAAATATTCGGTGGCGCTATTTCAATTTAATTCCTCTATTATTTCAAATCTATTACTTTATAAAGCATGTAAACGACCTCGGATCGCGAGATGTTTTCCATAGGTCTATAGGTCCCGTCCGGGTATCCATTAACAATTCCTGTGTCTTTTAGAGTGGCTACACTGTCGTAATAATAATTGTCTTTTGATATGTCCGGGAAAGATTCCGATTCTTTATACCCCTCTATATTGAAAGCATAATGGATAAGAATAGCCACATCTCCACGTGTGACCGAATCTTTAGGCCTAAAGGTGCCATCAGGATATCCGTTAACAAATCCAGCTTCAACCGCTGAGTCTATATATCCTGATCCAAAAGTTTCTTTTGGGACATCTGAAAACTCCGTTTCTCTCTGTTCATTGTCTAAATCTAGGATCCTACCGATAATGGAAACAACTTCTTCCCTCGTAATCTCTTTTTGTGGCATAAATGAAGCATCTCTATATCCACTAATCCAATTATTTTGAGCCATCAACTCGAGGGCTTCACTGTACCAACGGGTTCTTTCAAAATCTGAAAAAGGTGTGGCAGGAGCCTGGATCATTCCGTACCCATAAATATTATCCTTGCCCTTCACTCCAAGGTCCAAACTGTTATTGATTGCAAGATTCAGCAACTCGTCTTTATTGAACTCAGGAAACATTTCTTTGTATAAGGTCAAAACGCCCGCGACGTGTGGGGCGGCCATCGAAGATCCACTCAGCATTTCATAACCACTCTGATCATCTTCCGTCGTGATATAGGTGCTCTTTATATTCATCCCGGGGGCTGTAAAATCAAGCGATGGCCCTCCATAGGTATAGCCCGAATCTGATTGGTCCTCTTCTACCGCCCCGACGCTTACGATTCCTGGATACCTGGCTGGATAAAGAACATCTGTCACATCCTCGTATGTACATACATCTTTATTTCCGGAAGCAGCCACTACAATAATCCCTTCATCCTTCGCATCTTTCAAAGCTTGTCTCGTTAAATCAGATGGAGTGCAAGCCGTCAAACTTAAATTGACAATATCCATTTCTTCTTCTATGGCCCATTCAATCCCTGCAAGTACTGAGCTGACAAGGCCATTACCATCCTGGTCCAATACTTTCACCGCATAAAGTTGTGCTTTAGGAGCTATCCCTACCGTTCCTTCATCGTTATCTAACGCTCCGATAATTCCCGCTACATGGGTGCCGTGCCCATTATCATCTACAAAGGTCTCGTCTTCCACAAAACTGACTCCACCAGTAACCTTTAAATCTGGATGATTTGTGTTAATCCCTGTATCAATGACGGCCACTTTTACTCCTTCACCAGTCAGGCCAAGGTTTTCAGATTTCTGTGTACCTACACTTGTGTACCCCCACCCTTCTTGCTGGGCACTTACTTTCACCCGCTGGTCTTCCTCGATCGACGTGATGGCCTCTTCTTTTTCCAATAGTGGAAGATCGGATTCGCTCACAGTTACCGCTGCCGCTCCCAACCGTTCATAATGATGATGAATCGTGTGAGGAATTTCGTCCAAAAAGGTCATTCCTTCATCCTTTTCATATGTGAGGATCACTCTTTTTTGATCATCTGTCTCAGATGATGCAGAGACGAAGGTTGGCGTTACAACTACTACCAGAAAAGCAACCAAACAGACTTTAACCCATTCTTTCATTTAAGGACCTCCTATGAATGTAATCTATGAAGTTAAAAAAAAGAGAGCGGAACAAAATCCCGCTCTTCATTTATCAATCTCTCCAATTGTAATAATCAATGATCCCTAAAGCAATAGCTTGAGCCGCTTCTTCACGATAATGTTGAGTTTTAAGCTTTCTTGCATCATGATCGTTCGTAAGGAAGCCGATTTCTGTCAGCACAGATGGTAGAGTGGTAGCTTTGATTACTCGATACCCTACATTTTTTACTCCGCGATTATTCATATCCATCGCTTTATACAAACGATCATTGATGAATTTTGCCAGATGGTAGCTTTTTCTTTCACGGTCGGTCATTCCAGCCGCATAATAGAACGTTTCAACACCAGTCGCACTGCTCATGAATGCATTGGCGTGGACACTGACAAATGCGTCCGCGTTACCTTTTTGCGCAATGGCTACTCGTCCATCCAAAGATGGGTACCAGTCACTTTGACGTGTCATCACCACATCAATACCAGAGTCTTTCAGGTAATCACGCACCATCAATGAAACATCCAAAACGACTTCTTTTTCTACTAAGCCGTTTGCTGAAGCCCCTGGATCTCTGCCTCCATGACCTGGATCAATGGCTACCGTTCGAGGTGTGGCCTCCCCTGGTTTAGCAACAAGGTAATAGGTGTGGACATAACCCTTTAGTTCCCCGTGAGAAACATAGGCCCAGTCCCCTTCCAGTTTATGAACTTTGACAGCGTTTCCTGTTGTTAATTTTCCAACGATATCGTAATCAATGCTTGGACCTTGACGAACATTCAAAGAATCCGCCGTGACAATCCTTTCATCAATTACCTCAACTGTTTCATCTTTCGGCTCTTCCGGTTCTTGAGGCTCCTCAGGCACATCTTCTGATGGTTCTTGAACAACGTAATCCCCGTTTTCGCTAATGGCCTTAGCAACTAAAATAGAGAACTCTTCTCTAGTCAGCTTATTATAAGGCTTGAATGTTCCATCCGGGTAACCGACAGAAATTCCTGCAGAAGCGATGGAATTGATCGCTTCATAGTAAAGGCTATCATTCTCTACATCCGGGAAAGATCTCTTCGTCTCCCCTTTAATATTAAAAGCACGGGAGATGATAATGGCCATTTGAGCTCTCGTTACCGTTTCATTCGGGCGGAATTTCCCATCAGAATGGCCTGTAATGATCCCTTTTTCTGTCGCAGATGCTATGTAACCTGAAGCATACATATGAGAGGTGACATCCGGGAAAGTCGTTTCTTGTTTTGTGTTGTCTAAATTCAAAGCACGACCAATCATTGCTGTAGCTTCTTGTCTGGAAACAGGATTCTTCGGTTTGAATGTACCATCTGTATAACCAAAGATGATCTCTTTTTCTATTAATAGTTGAATGTTCTCTTTAGATCGATCTGGGATATCACTCAATTCCTCAGCAGACACTTCTTGAATCGGTTGGAAAATGACCAGGGACAAAACAGAAAGGGCAAACAGCAGACTTCCAATTTTCTTCAGCATAGTAATTCTCATGCTCCTTCTATACATTATTTTAGATTGTCCATAATCCTCGCGTTCACGTTGACATTTGTAAAACTGACTCACCGGCCTCCCTTGTAGGTTCCTGTGCTATTTTGTAATTTTATGTAAATGAAACCAATATTTTGTCTCTTATTATATCGTTCACTATACCAAGGAATTTCATCATACAAAAGTCTCATTTTATTAATTTTTGTAGATTTTTAGATTTAATTATCATAAAAACGGGTATTTCCTGATCCTTTCGACCCCACTTTTCCAAAAATTCTTGAATTAAACTATTCATCCTGTTCATTATTTGATAGATTAATAGTGGTAAATAAAGGAGGATGGAATGTGAAAAAAATATCGTTACTTATGCTTTTTCTCCTCTTCTTCGCGTCTTTCGGCTCCGCTGTTCATGCCGAAGATGACATCACAGGAACACCTTTCGAAGAAGACTTAAGAGCATTAATTGAAGCCGGAATTATGACCGGGTACGAAGATGGTACATATCAACCAGAGAAATCAGTCACTCGTGCAGAATTTACAATTTTTATTAACAAAGCTTTAGAACTAGATGAAACGGAACTGGATGTTCCTGCTGATCAGTTCAGTGATATCCAAGTAGAAGATTGGTATTACGATTCTATTATGACTGCCTACAGTCACGGTTTGATCAATGGATATCCAGATGGGACTTTCCGCCCTAAAGAAATCATTTCACGTCAAGATATGGCGGTCATGATCATGAATGCGGCTGACTCCAAGAACATCATTTCTGAGCGTAAAGAATTAGCATTCGAAGATAATGACAAAATTCGTGAGTATGCGGTTGAATCCGTAGAACGCTTGACGAGCTTAGGAATTATCAGTGGAAAACAACACAAAGATGGAACCTTGTTCTTCGCCCCTTATGATGAAACTTCACGTGGGGAAACGGCTGCTGTAATCAATCGTTTGTTGAAGGTTCTTTATCCACCTGAGGATCCTACTGAGGAACTTGATTTTAAAGTTGCTTCTCTAACTGAGTTGGAAGATCCAGTGATTGAAGGAGAATATGAAACATACGAAGAAGCTGTGAAGAACGCTGAAGCGAACCAAGTTGTATTAAGCGGAAATCAGGTGGTATGGATTTCTGAAGGAGCAGCTGTCGCAAATACGAAGGCTACCATTTTCACAAGCGAATCCTTTACTTCTCACGCCACTTACATCCAGGCTGGCATCGAGGTAGAGTTATTGAATGTAAATGAGAACTCTTTAGAAGTTAAAATCGCAGATACAGAGGGTTTCGTTAAAAAAGAAGAATTCAACTTGATTCCAGTACATTTACTTAAAGGTAAAAGCTACTATTCCGTTAAGGAAGGGAATCTCCACCACTACATTTACTTCCCTATCACAGATGACCTTAGGACTTACATGTACGGTCCTGCACCTTCTTTCATGAACGAAGGCACCAAATACTATAGTGACAATGGGAATAGCTTTTTCGATGAAAACGGAAATCATGCAGGAGAAGCTTATCAATACTTCAACCGCATGCCGTTGTACACAGAAACGAAATACACAGCCGAACAATTGAATGAGTATCTAGAATATGGGCGGCCGGATAACCTCCTGATCGGGACGGGGGAATCTTTCAAAAAGGCAGAAGAACTTCATGGCACGAATGCCCTTTACCTCATGGCACACGCTATTCATGAAAGTACATGGGGTACAAGCCCGATTGCTGTAACTAAGAATAATCTATTTGGAATTAATGCCATTGATTCAGATCCAATGGCAGGTGCAAAAACGTATGATGATTATGAAACTGGAATTTTAGAGGCGGCTAAAGACTTTATTGTTCCAGGGTATTTCAACCAGGTTAATTGGAAGGCCAACGGTGCTCACTTAGGAAACAAGAGTTCCGGCATGAACGTCCGATGGGCTTCAGACCCTTATTGGGGACAAAAAATCGCCGGATTCATGTATCGGGCAGATGCCTATTTGAGCGAGAAATACGGTACAGATCCGGAATACGGTCAATATGAACTTGCCAAAACCGTAACACCAAACGTCAATGTCCGTTCTACACCTGAAACAGGGACTGACAACTTTCTTTACCAAATGAAAAAACCTGCATCAAATGTGCAGATTTTAAACACCATAGAAGGAAAGGGCACATGGTATGAAATCACGCCAAAAGCCTACGGTGACCATGATTATGAACAAGCTTTCGTCTACAGTCACGGTTACACAGCCTATGGCACGAGCTTAGAGAAGCTCCCAATAGCTGAATAATTCCGACTACACGAAAAACGGGGAGTAACAACTATATGTTACTCCCCGTTTTATGTTATATTATGGAGAGCGTGAATGTGTGTAAATTAAAGGAGTCACATCATAAAATGAAGCAGGTAAACATTTTAGGAATACCTTTTACCAACATGGACCATATCACCTTAGTCCAACAATTACAAAAACATATAGAAAACAAGGAAAAATCCTTCGTCGTAACAGCAAACCCTGAAATTGTTATGCGTGCTCATGATGATTCCTATTATATGGACTGCCTTCAACGAGCTTCCTATATAACTGCTGATGGAATAGGTATTGTGAAAGCTTCACAACTCTTGAAAGCCCCTCTTCCTGAGCGGGTGACCGGTTATGATATTATGATGGAATTCCTTGAAAAAGCGAATGAAAACAACTATCGAATCTACTTACTCGGTGCAAGAGAAGAAACCTTACATCGAGCTATAAAGAATATAAATATCGACTACCCGAATATTGAAGTGGTCGGCCATAGAAATGGGTACTTCACCTGGAATGATTCTTCCGTGGCGGAAGACATCAAAGAAAAGAAGCCGGATATTGTTTTTGTCGCTCTCGGCGTACCGAAACAGGAACGATGGATTGCAGAAAACTTCTCTAACTTTGATCGGGGTGTATTCATTTGTGTGGGAGGAAGTATTGATGTCGTGGCTGGTGATGTGAAACGGGCACCCTTGCGGTGGCAGAACATGAATTTAGAGTGGCTTTATCGCTTGCTCAAACAGCCGAGCCGATGGAAACGGATGCTCGCTCTACCGAGATTTGCCTACCAAGTCTTCCGACAAAGGTCTGATTCCCAATCGTGAAACCTTCTACTTTTCTCAAAAGTACCTTAATATTAACGGTAGCTACTCTGCTATCAAAAATTTTAGGAAGTTTATTCCGTGTGCCTTTGCAAAACATTGCAGGAGACGAAGTGCTTGGGATTTTCAGTCTTGTCTATCCCGTTTATATGGTCGCTCTCATTCTTTCAGTAGCCGGGATTCCCATCGCTATTTCGAAGTTGATCGCTGAAGCACGCGCATCTGGAACAAAACAGGATATTTACTATATTCAAAAGACAGCCCGCATTCTTGGCTTGCTGCTTGGTGCGATCAGTCTGAGCTTCATCTTGCTCTTTTCTCGTTCGATTTCCCAACTGATTGGCGGTATCTCGACAGAACCTGCTTTGATTGCGGTTTCCTTCACCTTACTCTTCGCCCCTTATATGGCTGTACATCGAGGGTTCTTCCAGGGGTATGAAGATATGAGACCTACGGCTGTCTCACAGGTCATTGAACAGTTCATTCGAGTGATTTTTATTATCGGTGTTGCTTCTTATATGGTTTCGCTAGGTTATAATCCCCCTTACATAGCTGCTGGAGTGATGGTAAGTTCGCTATTAGGCGTCCTCAGCTCCATGGTCTATTTAAAAACACGATTATACCGTTCCCATATAAAGGTCGACCGAACGTACAATTATAATCTGAATACATTTAAAATCTGGGGAAAGAGAATTCTATCTGTTTCCCTGCCCATTGCCATAGGTACTGTCACTATGGCTCTTTTTAACGTAGTCGATTCACTTACCGTCCCTCATTTCTTAAGGACAGACAGTGGAAGTGAAACGACCTATTTGTATGGCATCTATGGCCGTGGACTCGCAGTCGTGCAAATCGCGACCGTTTTTGCTACGTCTGTGGTGCTCCCGTTGATTCCATCATTAACCAAACATTTAGAATCAAAAAATATAAACGAAGCAAGAAAACTGATCGAGACGACGCGGTGGGCCACGCATGTGTTGTCATGGCCGGCAGCAGTTCTTCTTTTCATCCTAGCGGTACCGATCAACATTGCGCTTTTCACCAACACTGAAGGAAGCCTTATGTTGAGCATTACTGGCTTTTCTTCTGTATTCATCTCTATGACTCTCGTTGGAACAGCCATTTTACAAGGAATGAATGCTTCTCGATTAGCGGCGACCATCATTCTATTCGGTACTCTGTTCAAAGCAATAGCCAATGCCGTTCTCGTTCCTTTTTATAGTATAGAAGGTGCTGCAGCAGCAACATTGATCACATACCTTTTCATTGTTGTGATCAATAACAAGATGATCAGGAGACTTGTCGAAGTTCCTGTCATCCCTGTTCACTTGTTGAAAATCCTGGTGATGTCTGCCCTGTTAGGAGGCATGACTGCGACCACTTACTTACTTGCTAACCCATTTGAATGGTCCAGAGTTTTCTCCTTTTCGTTCGTGGCCATGACTGGTTTGCTCTTTGTAGCGATTTATTTCCTATCGCTCCTTAAGTTAAAAGCCTTCGATTACGAGATGATTCAGCATGTTCCCTTTTTGTCAAAATGGCTGAAGTGATGGCTCTGGTTCAAGCTTATCTAAGAGTTGTCTCAATAGGTGTAGGTTTGTAAGTGTTTGATATTAGTGGAAGAGGTGAGAACAATGAAGGTTGTACTGTCCGGTTATTATGGATTTGAGAATACAGGAGATGAAGCGATCGTAAAATCGATGATTCAACATCTGAGAACCTTCGACCCTGATATCCAAATCATTGTTCTATCTCAGAACCCATCCAAGACGGAAATCGATTATGGAGTATCCGCCGTGGATCGATGGAATTTTAAAGAAATCATTCGAGCGTTAAAGGAATCGGATGGCTTGATTAGTGGTGGAGGCAGTTTATTACAAGATGCCACCGGGCCGAGATCCGTGTTGTACTATACAGGCATCATGCATATGGCCAAATGGCTGAGGAAGCCTGTTTTCATATACGCCCAAGGCATGGGACCCATACGAAAACCTATCCACCAGCTGTTGGTTCGTATTGCTTTGAATGGAGTTACTGGAATTTCTGTTCGTGATAAGAAATCAAAAGAACTTCTTGAAAGAATCGGGGTAAGGAAAAGCATAGATCTCTTCCCTGATCCCGTTTTCGGTTACGACTACAAGGATAAGATGGAAGGTCAACATTCAGAAAAACCATTAATTGCTGTGAGTATCCGTGAATGGGGTGACTCAGAAGAACTTGTGGAGAAACTAACGGAAGCATTCTCCGGCTGTATAGACAAAGGGTATCGTCTTCGTTTTATCCCTATGCACGGGGAATCGGATGAAGCTTTTTCTAATAAAGTTGCTCAACGCTTGAACCAGGATGTAGAGGTCGTGTCCGGCCAGATGTCGATCGATGAAAAACTGCACTCGTTATCAGAGGCAGACGTATTGATCGGCATGCGCCTTCATGCCCTTATTTTTGCAGGGGTTTGTTCTGTGCCGTTTGTCGCCCTTTCCTACGATCCTAAAATTGATGCACTAGCAGCTCAACTCGATTTTCCTGTTACTGTCGATACCAACGAACCAGATTGGGAGTCTTCAGCCATCACGAAAGAAGTCGAGCGACTGTATGGAGATTTGCCGGCTCACAAAAAAAAGCTGGAACAGACGGTTTCTACCTTATCGACGAGAGCGAAAGAAACGGCCCGAGCGGCTTTACATCACATCCAACATAAAAAATAGAGAGCACCCTCAAGGGGATGCTCTCTATTTTTTCGTTTTCAAAACCTTCAACAAGAAGGTAGGTAATTTGATTTGACGTTTGATCCTCCACGGTTCTTTGATCAGTCTGTACAACCATTCAAGACCGACTTTTTGGAAGGCATCTGGTGCCCTTTTCACCCGTCCGGACAAGACGTCAAAAGAACCCCCTACTCCCTGGAAGACTTTCGTGTCCAACTCTTCCATGTGGTCGACAATCCAGTATTCCTGTCTAGGACTGCCTAAGGCCACAAAGACAATATCAGGTTTCGCCTGATTAATGGTATCTTTTATATAATCCTGGTCTTTTTCATAACCATCAATGATGCCGGCTATTTTCAAGTCAGGATACATTTCTTTTAAACGATGACTGGCCTTTTCTGCTACTCCAGGCTTTGCTCCATATAAAAATACGGATTTTCCATGAAGGGAAGCTTGTTCGCACAAGGCGAGCAGCATATCAATACCGGTGACTCGCTCACGTATCGTACCGCCGGTCATTCTGGAAGCGATCAGGATTCCCACACCATCAGGAATCTGATAGGTGGCGGTATTCAACAAGTGTAACAAGTCTGCATCCTTCTGCGCCTGCAAAATTTTTTCAGGGTTGATGGCCACAATAAAGGACTTGCGGTGCTCATTAATATCCGTCATTATATTTTCCTTGAGCTGATCGTATGTGTAATTACTAACGTCAACCCCTAAAAACTTTTCCTTCATGTTTTCACCTAGACCCTTATCCGTTTTTTGAATCTCCCAAGCGCTTCGTTACGTATCCTGCATTTTTCCATTCATCTAACGATAACGCATTTTTCGTATCAAAGACAAGCCTATTTTTCATTTTACCTTTTATATACTCAGGGTCAAGTTGTTTAAACTCATCATGATCTGTGAGGATGACTAGAATGTCGGCATCCTTAAGTGCTTCGTCCATATCCTGCGTTTGGTTGGAAGCCACATTATCTTTAATATGAGGGTCAAACGTCGTGAAACTGATCCCTTTTTCAACGAGTTCCATGATCACTTTAAGAGATGGGCTTTCCCTTTGGTCATCAATGTTTGCTTTAAACGAAAGACCGAATAAGGCCACTTTCGGATCGTTGATGAATTGTTCTTTCGATATCTGCTGAATTTGTTCAGCCGTGTACGTCGGCATATAATCATTCGTATTTCGGGACAACTGAATGATCTTAGAAAGATCAGGTTCAATTTCTGCTAAGAACCATGGATCAACAGCGATACAGTGTCCCCCAACCCCAGGGCCTGGCGTATGAATGTTCACACGTGGGTGGTAATTGGCAAGCTTAATCGCTTCCCATGAATTCACACCGATTTTATCACTGATGAGGGCCAATTCGTTGGCAAAAGCGATATTCACATCACGATAGGTATTCTCAATGACTTTGGCCATTTCCGCTGTTGTAGCATCCGTTAAATGGATGTTTCCTTTAACAAAAGATTGATAAAGCTCCTTTGTCATCGTAGAAGACTTCTCGTTGATTCCTCCAACGATCCGATCATTATCCACCAGTTCCTGGAAAACCTTCCCTGGAATGACTCTCTCTGGTGAGTGAGAAACGAAAAGCTCTTCGCCGATGGCTAGTCCGGTTTGTTCTAAGACGGGGATCATGACATCTTCAACCGTTCTTGGTGGGACAGTCGATTCCAAGATCACTAAGTTCCCTTCTTTAACAAAAGGTACAATCGCTTCTGTCGCTTTTCTTACGTAATCAAGGTTCGCCGTTTTATCTTCGCGGATCGGAGATGGTACGGCAATGACGAAGACATCTGCCTCTGTAGGTTCAACCGAAGCTTGGAACAATCCAGCATCTACAGCTTCTTCCAGCCGTTCCTGTAATCCATTCTCTTCTATATGAAGTTGTTTATTGTTGATCATTTCTACTGCTTTATGGTTGATATCCACCCCATGAACTTTATGACCGTGGATAGCAAACATTACTGAAGTGGGCAGCCCGATATAACCTAACCCGACAACACATAATGACTTCTTCATTCCAATACTCCCTTTCTCTTCCAAACATTCCTGCTGATCATCTTAACTAGATGCACTCACGATTGGCCGGTATTCCTTCAAAGGCGACCTGATGTAGATGAATTGTAATGATTTGTTCCATGATACTATAAAAACATAATTTCCTATGTAGAAAATTAGTTTAATCTTTGAATATCTTTGTGTCGTTGACGCCTTAAAGCGCTTTGTTTATATTATTCGTTTCTTCAGCCGGTTTGTGACGTTCCACTCCGACATTCATACTATTCTGTTTATTGCGAATAATCCTATGTGTCCATTACTCGTATTATCTGTTCACACGAACCATTCTATCCTATGGATCCACAGGGAATTTCCAATTATGATCATGTATTCACAACTATTCATTATACTTGTTTTTCCCTTGGAGCATCAACATAAATTTCGACTTGCCAACACCGTTAGACAAGTTCGATCATTTATAGACAGCTGTCAAGTAATGGTTTATACTTCAATGTGGCTAATCCCATATTCAAGGAAAATTACTGAGGTGTTATTCATGTCGAAATTATTAAACAGAGAACTGTTCGAAAAGCTCTTATTGATCTTCATCATCATACAGCCAATACTAGATATTTTAACATACTTTTCAATGCAAGCGTTGAATGCGAGCCTGACAATCGGCATAATCGTCCGGGTCCTTTTCATGGCCGCTTCTCTCTGGTTCATCTTCTTTGGTAATTCCAGCCGCTTGAAGAAATACGTCATTACTTATTTGATAGCCTTAGCCGCTGTGCTTACAATCGGATTGATTTATAACTTTTTTGCAAAACCGATCTTCAACCCGTTCCTTGAACTACAGTTCCTAGCGAAAACCGTGTATTTCCCGATTATGCTTGGAGCGTATCTGTTACTGTTTACCACGTTAGATAAAACATTAATCGTACGTATGCGAATCATGAAAGCCATCACGATTGCCATGGTCATCATCGCTGTCAGTATGTTCCTTGCCATCCTTACAGGAACGTCCTCAGAAACGTATGAATGGAACAAGTTCGGATTCAAAGGTTGGTTCAACTCCGGAAATGAAATCGGCTCAATCATCGCCATTTCTTTCCCATTGGTCTATATCTACACGTTGAATAAAGTCGATAACCTTAAAAAGCTGTATTACTTTATCCCAATGATCTTCATTGCCCTTGTTTCCATCCTTCTTGGAACGAAAGTCGGGTTCTTCGCCGTCCTGGGTGCTTCGGTCATTGTCTTTGTCAGCTACCTTATTTATTGGTTGATTTCGAAAGTGAAAACATCGACAAAAGAATCTCATCTGCATTTACGATTGATCAGCTCTCTGATCTTTTTGATCCTATTCTTGGTTGCCACACCATTCTCTCCGACCTTCTCGAACGTGTCAGGAGATGTCGGTCAAATCAATGAGCAAAGAGAAGCCACGGAAGACCCTGATCAAGATGGAATCGAAGAAGGAGCCGGTGAGGATCCAGCTGGTGAAGAAGATGGAGGAACGAAAGGTGGAGATGATGCTGCTGCAGCACTTGGCGAGCAGGCACTGATTGAATCACCTATTCTGAAAATTATCTTGAGTTCACGGAACATTTATTTCGCTCACATCTACGGCATGTATGAAGAAGCAGATGTTGTACAGAAAACTTTTGGCATGGGATATGCAGGAAATTATGAGGACATTCGAAAGTTGATCGAAATGGATTTCTTTGACCTCTTCTTCTCTTTCGGTATTCTAGGAATTCTTTTAATCCTTACACCATTCTTAATAATCGCCGGCCTGTTTTTAAAACTCCTCTTTAAAGCGCCGGGCGAAATGTTACATCCACAAAACATATTGATTTTACTGTCCATCGGATTTGGTACAGGAATCGCGTTTTTAGCTGGGCATGTGCTTTACGCTCCTGCGGTAAGTATCTACCTTGCCATCAGTATCGTCCTGCTATTGACGAATATGCTTCATCTTAATAATCGCTTACGCAAAGCTTAACAACTCTGAGGACTCCTATTTTAGGAGTCCTCATTTTCTTTCATCTGTTATAATGGGAAAGCAATACACCGTGAAAGGGAAGAAAACTATGACTGTCAGACATTATCAGCCTGGAGATGAAAATCAAATTCAGGAACTTTTCAAGAAAACATTTCGTCAAGATCGCCCCCTCCAATCCTGGAGCTGGAAGTTTATAGATAACCCGAAACAAACCGAGCCGTTTATTCTATTGTACGATGAAGGTGGCAAAATTCTAGGTCACATTAGTTTATGGATTACCGAAGCCTATATCGATGGCAAGAAATCAAAGATTGGGCTGCGAGCTGATACGATGGTGGACCCTGAAGCTCGAGGGAAAGGGATTTATAAGCAATTGAACGATTCTCTGCTCCTTGAGGCTAAACAGGCAGGCATTGACTATCTCTATGGTTTCCCTGCACCGAAAGCTAAAGAGTTGTTCCTGCGCTATACAGGAGCCCATCATATGACGGATATGCCTCGCTGGCTGTTTATCCAGCAGCCTTTTTCGCTTTTATCATCAAAAGTAAGTCCTCTAGGGATCTTTAAACCATTCGATAAGATTTATAAGAAATTCAGAGGACCTAAGAGAATAGACAGTGATTATAAGTTCAAGAAAATCAACAAGTGCGACCACTCTTTTGACCGCCTTGCTGATCAAGCAAAAGACCATTCACACGTTATGGTGGTAAGAGATTCAGCCTACTTGAACTGGAGATATCATGACCACCCGGAAAACTCCTATGACATGTACGGTTGTTTTGAAGGTGACGAGTTAAAAGGGTACGTGGTAACGACGAAAGAAGAAGGAAAATTCACCAACGGATTCATCGTGGACTGGCTTACCCTCTCGGACGATGTCTGGCCACTACTATTGCGACAGGTTTTTCTCAATCTTCATGATGCCGATATCATCCAGACCTGGTGTTTAGAACACTCCCCACCGGTAAAGGCGCTGAAGAAACAAGGGTTTGTCCATAAAGACAGCCCTATGCCTCTTGTTGGCAAAGAAATATCAGCCCATACCATCGGGTTAGAAGATCCAGAGAAGTGGTTTATTACATTTGGAGATGTGGATTCCTTCTAAATCAATGAAACCTAAAAAAGTCTTGCTGGACAGAAGCCAGCAAGACTTTTTTAATGGTCTTTCTCTTTCTTTTTTTCATTTTTCGTAAAGAGGTCAATGATCGGTCGCTTCCCTCGGTAAACGACTCCAGTCATTTCCGCAAACAAGTGAAGCAGTAAGAGCAAAACGAACGTAATGATCAATGAAATCCCAAATGACGTTAACGAGAATAATAAAGCTAAAAACCCGAATAGTGCACTGAACGCGTAAATAATAAGAACAGTGGCTCGGTGACTAAAGCCCGCGGCTAAAATTTGATAATGAATGTGTTTATTATCCGGCATCATGATTTTCTGTTTATTGATGAGCCTTCTTAATATGGAAAAGAGTGTATCGAATACTGGAATGGCCAGGACGATAATCGGAATCACAAAACTGAAGAGGGTCACGTTCTTAAATAAGCCAACCATTGAGATGACAGACATCGAGTATCCTAAGAAAAGCGACCCGGTATCGCCCATATAGATGCGTGCTGGATAAAAGTTATGGAAAAGGAAGCCGATATTACTTCCTATTAACACAACACAAAGGTAAACGATGGCCACTTGAGGTTCAATGGCCAGTGCCATGACCGCAATACTGATTAATGAAATGGTCGACACTCCAGCCGCAAGTCCATCAAGTCCATCAATTAAGTTGATGGCATTCGTAATCCCAATGATCCAAAAGAATGTAAAAAGGATACTGATAGGCTCATTTAATGTCACCATTCCAATAAAAGGGATACTCAACACATCAATTTTTAATCCCGAGAAGATGAGAATAGCCGCAGCTAAAACTTGCCCCCCCAGTTTCATGATCGGACGTATTTGGAAACGATCATCAAAAAGTCCTGTCAACACGATGATAATGGCTCCAATACAGATCGGAACGATGTAAGGCAGGTCCGGTCGTATAAAAATAATCCCTGCTGCCGCCCCTCCAAAAATAGCCAGTCCCCCCATCCTTGGGGTAACTTCTTTATGTATTTTCCGAAGTTCTGGATAGTCCATCATCTTCCATTTCACCGCTAGTTTCATAACAGGAAAAACCAGCAAATAACTGACGGTCATGGATAGTAAAATCGCTATTGTCATTTCTACATATATGTTCATAAAAATCCTCACTTATTTTAAAGTTTACGTGAATTTAGGCGGTTACATTATATCATACGGATGCAACCATCATGTCGTTTATTGTAAAAAATTCTCTAATTTCCAATTACACAGTAAATTTTGAGCATGTACCTCTTCCTACTGTATGTTACAATATTCGTTGTGCAGAAATATTTGAAACATTATTTTCCATTATGGAAAGGAGAAAAAAGACCTTATGAAGGTTCTTATCATTATACCAGCTTATAATGAAGAAGATTCGATTTATGATACCGTTCAAAGTGTAAAAGCCTCTACCGATTACGACTATATCGTTATTAATGACGGTTCAAAAGACCGCACCCCTTATATTCTTGAAGAAAATGGCATTCATCACCTGACCCTTCCTAATAACTTGGGAATTGGGGGAGCCATGCAAACCGGGTACAAGTATGCTCTAAGAAACGGTTATGATTACGCCATTCAACTGGATGCCGACGGCCAGCATAATCCAGTGGATTTGAGAAACTTGATTGATGAAATTGAAAATACGGGATATGACATGATCATAGGCTCCCGATTTGTTGAGCGAAGTGGTTACAGAGGAAGCATCACAAGAAGAATCGGAATCTATTACTTTTATGCCATGCTTAAGCTACTCACTAGAATCAGAATCACCGATCCTACCTCTGGTTATCGGGTAGCCAACCGAAAAGTCATTCAGGAATTTGCCAACCATTATCCTATCGATTATCCAGAAGTGGAAGTCCTGGTTCATTTAACGAAGAAGAAATTCAAAATTAAAGAAATTAAAGTCGAAATGAATAACCGACAGGGAGGACAATCTTCCATTACTCCCATCAAGTCTATTTATTACATGACAAAAGTCACCTACTTCTCTTTAATCAGGTCGATATTTTAAGGAGGACCTATGAGCATCGTACAAATCATCGTTATCGTCTCAGCTCTATTTTTTTTCGGGCAAGTGATGTACTTCACTTCCAAAAATAAATTACAAGATCAACAAGCGTTTATTTGGTTGATGTTTGCAAGCATCGGTGTCTTACTGGCATTATTCTTAGATAAAATCAATCAGCTCGCAAGTTCCATTGGGATCGCCTATATGCCATCCCTTATTTTTGTGCTCGCGTTCTTGATCATTTTGAATCTATTAATCTTTCACACCATCAGCCTTACGAAGCAACAGAACAAAGTGAAAAATTTAACGCAAGAATTAGCGTATTTAAATAAAGAAATACGAGAAATAAAGAAAAATCAACTCAAAGGATAGATGTATTACATGGGAATCGTGAACTTTGGTTTAATCTTTTTAAACACCCTAGTACTAGTTTCAGGACAATTTTTATGGAAATATGGACTCATGCAGAAAGAAGTCAACTTTCAAAATATCGGTGACATCATTTCATTATTTTTATCACCTTTTATCATTGGAGGACTGACTCTATACGGATTTGCAACCGTCCTTTGGTTGTTCATTCTAACAAGAGTCCCACTCAGTGTCGCTTACCCGATTCAAAGTATCGCTTATATTCTTGCTGTATTTGGCGCCTATTTCATCTTTAATGAGCCATTATCAACGACGAAAATTGCCGGTGTCCTATTAATTATGATCGGGGTTTCACTGATCGGCTTTTCTAGTAACAGCATGTAAGGAGCACGACATAATGATTTCTTTTCTCAAACGATATAAAAATCACTTCATCTGGCTCATTGTTGGACTGGCATTAGCCCTAAGGTTAACCGCTCTGCTCAATTACGGCTTGTCTCTATATCTAAATAGTGACGATGCCGGATATATCTCTAGTGCGGTTACCTTTCTTGAAACCGGTATGCTTACCTATCATGATCCTACACACCCGACCGTCCACATTATGCCTGGTCAGACCGTGCTGTTAGCAAGTATTTTCTTCTTCCTTGGTCATGGTGATTTAGGCATTTATGCAGCTAAAACCTTATTCATCCTATTAGGTACATTGAATGTGTACCTCGTTTATTGCCTTGGCAAGTACATAGCAAACATCAAGGTCGGACTTCTAGCCGCCTTTTTCTTAGCTATTTTTGTGCCCCAAGTTTTGACGGATAATTTATTATTGACAGAAACACCATTTATGACCTGCTTGCTCGGTCTCGTTTATTTTTCCATCAAATTAGCCAATGAGAAGAAAATGTCTCATTTCTTTCTATTGATGCTTTTTTACGTGAGTGCGATCATGTTCAAAGCTACGATCGCTTTATATCCATTCGTACTGCTCATCTATTTCATCGCAAAAAAATACCCGCTAAAGTTAGCTCTCAAACAAGCACTTATTGCGATTGGTATTTTACTCATCACTCTCGGCCCATGGTGGGTGAGGAATTATATCCATTATGACGAATTCATCCCACTGACGGGCGGATCCGGAAACCCTCTTCTACTAGGAACGTACCAGGGACATGGATATAATATTGGCGAACCCTATGAAAAAGTGAAGCAGGATATAAAAGATATGGACACTGCCCATGCCTACGAAAGGTTGAGTCTACAAAAAGAAGCAGCCATAGAAAGAATAAAAACATGGTGGGAAGAAGATCCCCAACTGTTTTTAAAGTCTTACATCGAATTTAAAACCATTAACCAATGGGAAACCCAATTCTATTGGATTGAAATATTCAATATAAGCAAAGAGCTGGTCAACAAAATCCAAGTTTGGATCATGTATTTAGGATTAGCTTCCTTAACGGTCTTCTTCCTGTTGCGAGAAGGGAAAAGAGAATACATGTTTTTGCTATTGCTCATTCTCTACACGACAATCTTAAACAATATTTTCTTTTCCTATGATCGGTACAACCAACCGTTCATGTTCATAGTATTCTTATTCATTGCCGGTTTTTTGACCACATTCATTCATTTGGTTATGAAGAAAGTATTCTCCCTAAAGCCGCAATAAAAAAAGACGTCCTCGCAGGGCGTCTTTTTCTATTCTTGCAGCTGCTCTATTAATTGATCAATAACTTCTCTAGACGATAGCAATTCAGCATTTTCTGTTCGTTGAATAATGTTTTGTAATACTTCCTGTAAATTATCCATGCTACCCACCTTTTCTGTTCTCTTAATCTCTTATATTTACTTAAACCTTCGTCTTTAAACGACTTTTTCTGACGGCTGTCTATGTATGTACTGCATTAGACGATTCCATCTCCTAAAAGGTTTCAAAAATCTACTTATTTCCTGGGAAATTTGTCTAAATAATAAACACTCATATAATAATAGCTTAATTTTTTAATAATTAAAAGCATTATATTATTAATTTATGAAAATCCTAGCCTCCCGTGAATAAAACGATTAAAAAGCCTAGCCCAAAATGATCTGGTTGAACTAAGCTTCCATTATTTTTTCATGAGGGTGTGGACGGTCCACGCTCTATGTTAAGAGACTGTAGCCCATGTTCTTCGGAGTGTCCTGAGCTTATAACTTCCTCCCACGTCAAACCTGTGTACATGTTTTTGGATGACCTCCAAGCCTTCGACATGGTAAGTGAAAAAGATGACAGCAGGGTGCATAAAGGAATCATAAAAAAAGAGGGGGTTAAAGCTTCTATTCACTTTTTTCAACTTCCACTTTCTTAGTAGATCCAACTGGCGAACATAGTCATCATCAATGATTGCCTGTGATATGACATCGGTTCTTCTATGACTATACTCCAGCAGGTGATGATAACACATCGCTGCTTGTACATAAGATAATGGAGACTCATCCCCTGCAATACTTAACATAAATTCCTCCTCATCTCCCCGTTCATAGTGATTAGCAACCACATCATTGTTTGAACACAATAAAGACCATCCATGTTTTAGGGATAGTTGTGAATACTGATGGACCACACCATCTAAACGGATGCTCTCCTCCGTTTTTAATGGAATAGGAGGGATGGGAAAGTTGATTTGATTTTTAAAGGTGGCTTCGCGCTTAAATATCGTTTTATTTTTCACACATGCTCCTCCTACTTTTCCATTTTAAGAAGCTCGTAGTTATTATTTTTTTGGAGAAAACCTTTGACGTCATCTATGGATAGCCCTCGTTCTTTTGCTTCTTTGATCAGAGTCACCCACTCATCATCCATATCTTTCTGATCATCACACAAGCTTTTTCTCCTTTCATTCACGCGTCACCTTTTCCCTTTGGTCATCTTCTCCGTACTTATGCGTCAATAATTCTTCTAATGGTACATCCAGTGTCCTTGCCAGTTTTCCCATGATAATGAGTGAAGGATTTTTTTGTACGCCCCTCTCGATATTACTGATGTATGACTTAGAAACTCCGGACTCTTTCGCAAATTCATTCACAGACAACCCTTTTCCTAAACGCAACACGCGGATCTTTTCCCCAATAGACATCATCCATTCTCCCTCACCTTCATTGTAATTGACTTTTGTTCTTTATAAAGAATATTATAATATCTCAGTTCTTTAAAGGAAACATCTGAATTTGTTTACTATCTACGTTTTATAAACAAAATACTACCGATATCATGCATATCCTTTATTTTCATTTCTTTTTTGAGAACAAAAAAACAGCCAAGATAACAATCCATGGCTGTTTAACTCTTTTCTATTTGATATTTTCGTCTAAATTCTTTTGGGCCGATGCCTTCCATGCTCTTAAAA
Source organism: Halobacillus litoralis (assembly GCF_009856415.1). Classification (GTDB taxonomy): domain Bacteria; phylum Bacillota; class Bacilli; order Bacillales; family Halobacillaceae; genus Halobacillus; species Halobacillus litoralis_C. The sequence goes on from NZ_WMEZ01000002.1 coordinate 482,320, forward strand.
ACTCTCGTGAAGTAACTTTGGCTGTTGTATCCGAGCAGCATACTAATATCCATCAATGAGTGATGGGTGATACATAAAAGTTCTTTCGCTTCCTTAATTCGCTGCTGGTTAATAAAGTGAGTGATGGACATCCCTTTTTCTTTCGTAAACACCCCTGATAAGTAATTGGGATTCACTTTCAACGTTTCTGCAATCCCCTTCAATGTGAGCTCTTTCGTCAAGTTCTGAAAAATGTATTTCTGTGCTCTTTCTACCAGTGGTGAATGATAAGGGTGTTCATCAATTTTTTTTATACGATCGAGAAAGGATTGCAGGATGTTCAGTTCGAGAGACTTCAAATCTTCCAACAAAACCTTTGACTCTAAGAAATTGATATAGAAGTCACTAAGGGAGTTGATTTCATCCTGCTGGGCTCCTTTTTCAATGCATATGTAACCTAACTCGGACACAAGACGAATCATATGATTTTTCATCGTTCGCACGTCAGGGTTGATGAGGGATTTTTCTCTGTGTGCCTGATACTCTTCTAAAGCTTGTGCTTCCCCTTTCTTAAAGAGATCAATAAAATGCTGTTTTGAAGCTACAATTTCAGGGTACGAGTGAAGCGACTGAGTAAAAGCTTGATAATGGTTACGGACTTTTTCTTCCTCTAGTGCATATCTGACTTTATTTTCTTTATTTGGAAATAGTTGGTTAAGCAACCGTTTAACCGAATGGATTTGAACTTGATTCCATATAGGAAGCTGTTGGTAATATTGAACGAACTGTTCCTCGAATTCCGAATCCAGATCATTCATGACAAGACTCATTTTCACACGTTTTCTTGATACATCCTGCTGCAAAAATGGACCGACACCTAATACATACTCCTTACCTTCCATCTCCATGGGATAGAGAAAAAGATGTTGATCATAAGGATCTGTAAACAACTGAATGGTGTATGGACGTTTTCTGCTTTCATTGATATAACTTCTATGTAAGTCTCTCAATACGGACGGTGGTTTTTGAAAACTGTCTGGAAAATGGTAGGACAATTTGTTTCGTTCGTTAATTAACAAAACCGGGGTGTGTAGAGCGATGGAACAATCCTTTAATAAATTTATAATTTCATATTTCGTCATGATAGACCCCTCACTGCATCATAATACTCATTAATTCTATCATGTCAAAAAAAGAACACCCTTTCAAGTAAAGGGTGTCAAACCGTTTTCTTTTGTTTTTGATTCTTTTGTAAAAAGCGTTTGACCTCTTCTGTACTTAATCCTAGCGCTTTCGCTTCCTTTATGAGAGAAACCCATTCGTCATCCAACTTATACTTACCAGAAAGCGTCTCCATCCGGTCACCCTCCCTAATATGGTTAAATCGATGAGGTGAGCTTCATGATCGGTTGTATCCCCGATTCTATGAGCTCTCATGCTCCTATACCTATCTCTTCTATGTACTATTATAATAGATGGATATAGATGGAAATTTAAAAATACTCATTATTTTTTCACAAATTTCAGTTAATTTTTCTGATTTTTCACAAAGTTATTGTAACTTTTTGTAGAATGTAGTATTAGGATAAAATACCCAGGCATGATTAGGTTCATACCTGGGTGTTTTTACGTGTACATGTTATTCCATTTTTCAGTGAGAAGACGGAAGGCGTCTTCATCATTTTGATCGATCGCCTTGTCGATGAGGCGTCGAAGGTTGTTTTTTTCTAATTCACGGATGATTTCCTTTACTTCTTTAGATGATTGCTGACTGATTTCGATCCCCTCTTCATAATACGGCGACACAATCGTATGAAGGTGCTTGATAAACTCAGGCAGTTGCAGCAAATCGGAGACAGAAACATAAACCATTTTCTTGCCCCGTTGAAAAACGAATATATCGAAAACGTTATGCACCCGTTGACGATTGCGGTCGATTATAATTTCTCTTGATTCCATTGGGATGAACTGATACAACTCATTGTCAATGAATAGCGAAAAGTACTGGTAGGCTAGAACGACTCGAATGAAGCGTTTGTCTTCTTTAACATAGTATGGCTTTAGCATTTTTATGTTCAACATGGGCCCACCCCTTTTTCATTAAATCTGAATTTTCAGTATTTTATTCTATTATGGCGCATTTGTCAACAAAATGAAAGCGATTCATACGGAATGGGCTGTGGGTTGCGCTTGTTTTTAGAGTGGTGTTTAGGAAGGTTATGTAGCGATTAAACGCTGGTGGGGAACGACCCAACTTCGTGGAACAGCGATCTAACGTAGGTTCATAACGACTTAACATAAAAAAACCTCGGTCCCGCGTGAAACGGAATCGAGGTTTAATCATTCAGATGAGCGCATGCAAGCGTTCGTTGACTGTTGCTTTCACTGAGGCCAGTAGTTCTTCACTTTCTTTTCTTGTGTCGGATTTCACTCCGTAATAAAACTTGATCTTCGGTTCTGTACCTGATGGGCGCAAGCAGAACCAGCAATCGTCTTCAAGGATGAACTTGACGACATTGGATGTCGGAAGATCGATTTCCTCTTCCGTTCTGTCCTGCACATGTTTACGAATGGTCTTCGCGTAATCTTCGATAGCAACGACTTCTTTTCCACCCGCTTCTTTGATTTCCGCGTTACGGAAGTCGTCCATGATGGCTTTGATCTGTTCCGTTCCTGATTTTCCTTCGAGCTTCATCGACTGAAGGTCTTCAAGGAAGTAGCCGTGTTTTTCATACAATTCATCGAGCGCATCGAGCAACGTTTTGCCTTGATTCTTCCAATGCGCACCCACTTCTGCAGCAAGGACAGCGGCCTGGACAGCGTCTTTGTCACGGGCAAAATCTTTTACAAGGTAACCGTAGCTTTCCTCATAACCGAACATGAACGTGTGCTCGCCTGTCTGTTCGTATTCACGGATTTTTTCCCCGATAAACTTGAAGCCTGTCAGCGTATCGAGGGAACGGATGCCGTAGGAGTTTGCGATCACTCGCCCGAATTCAGACGTGACAATCGTTTTAATTAGGAGACCGTTTTTAGGCAATTGTTCAGATTGACCGAGAATGTAATCCAGTAACAACGCCCCAGTCTGGTTTCCTGTAAGGACGACATATTCTCCTTTTTCATTCGGAACGGCAACACCGAGTCGGTCGGCATCCGGGTCTGTCGCCATCAACAAATCAGCTCCGATGGCTTTTCCTTGGTCAATTGCCATTTCGAAAGCCTGATGTTCCTCAGGGTTCGGAGATGCGACGGTAGAAAATTCAGGATCCGGCTTCGCTTGTTCTTCTACAATATGGATGGAAGTGAATCCACTTTGCTCCAGTCCTTTTTCCACAAGATCACGAGCTGTGCCGTGCAGTGGTGTGAACACGAGGGATAGGTCCTTTTTGATATCCGGCTGGACGGTAACGCCTTTTAGTGCTTCAAGATATGCCGCATCAACGTCATCATCAATCCAGCGAAGCAGCCCTTTTTCTTCAAGCTCCTGCTGATCAGCGGCTTCAACTTTCAATTCGTTTTCCACTTTGTTAACGAAATCGATCATGATTTCCGCCTGCTCAGGAGGGAGTTGACCGCCGTCCTCGTTGTAGGCTTTGAAACCATTGTATTCCGGAGGGTTGTGGCTCGCCGTTACGACTACGCCTGCTGCTGCGTTCAAGTGACGGACAGCAAATGATAGCTCCGGTGTCGGTCTTAAGGATGTAAATACGTAAGAAGGAATGCCGTGGTGACCAAGGACACGAGCGGTCTCTACCGCGAACTCCTTGGACATATAACGGGAATCATAAGCGATCGCTACGCCCCTGTTGGACAAGCCCTGGTCGTTGACATACGTTGCCAGACCTTCAGCCGCTTTTCTCACGGTATAGATGTTCATGCGGTTTGTTCCTGGTCCGAGCTTTCCGCGCATTCCACCTGTCCCGAATTCCAGGTTCTTGTAGAAAGCATCTTCCAAAGATTGTTCATCTGATGTTAGTTCTTCTAGCTTTGATGCAAGATCAGCATCAAGTTCGGTAAATTCTTTCCAACGGTTGTAATCATTTTTCCACATGCACAACACTCCTTCGTAATTATTTTTTCTTTAGCTATTTAGGGAAGTTCTTTTCTAAGAGCGGAAATTCGACTAGTGACGGCTGTAGTAGCCCGACATAGAAATCCTGCTCGTTCTTCTCTAGTTCTTTTCATTCGCCATTATTTGGTCGAATTCCTGTTTTTTCGGCGCATTTAGATAGAAATCTTTTCATTTTCTTTACCTTTTACACCAATAGCTATGAAATTATGTAACTACTTATATAATTATAACATTTAAGTAGGAGGGTTCTTTTGTGGAAATATCTGTATGACCTGGTCACCCTATCTTTTCCATAAAAAAAAGAAGACCGCTGTGGCAGGCTAGCGGCCTTCTTCCTTTACTGCTCCAGGTGTGACTTTAATCTGAGGGGAAAAAATTAAGTAGGGATTTGTGGATTTCACCACAAACTTCCATGTGCATTGCATCTTGATTATAGCTGTTCTCTTTTTCTCTGTGTACTCGATAGGCTGTTCTCATGCCTTCGCGAATAAATTCATCTTTTCTCGTGTGTACACCCCATTTTTGCACCAGATCATTAATGTAACGGTCGTAAACGATTAATGAGAATGGCAGCATTGGGGGTCCCCCATATTTCATCTTTTTCACCTCCTGGAATATATTTTCATATTAGTTATAAAGTACCTTGAATGAATAGTCAATATCTCCTAATCTTCTTCTGTATTCGACCTTACAAACTTTACAATAAATTATTCTAAAAAATTGCATTTCTCCATGATAATCTTTTCGAAATCTAGTTTCTTTATAGTCAAGGTAGGTATAAAACTCTTTTATCAGCTGTTTATTAATCAATTGTAAATGTTATGTAAATTGTGTTTACATCCCTATTCCAAAATATGTATGACCAGGTCACCATAATAGATATTTCATAATTCCATTTTCTGGTGTACCAGGTCATACAATATTTGGTTATTATGAATCGTCGGATAATTCGGTCTTGTGCTTCAATTTCCTTTCCGTTACAATGTCCTTTATACAAAGAATAATGTTTATTTCAAGTAGACAAGGAGTGTGAACGATGAATAAAGCCATTACCGTAGGACTACTAGGACTTGGGACGGTCGGAAGTGGAGTGATTGAGATCCTCCGCGATCATAAAGAACGCATTGAACATAAGACAGGGTGTGATGTCACGATTAAGTCTGTGCTTGTCAGTGACATGTCCAAACCCCGCGAGGTTCCGGCTGAGACCCAGTTGACGGATCAGTACCAGGATATTACGAGAGATCCGGAGATTGATGTCATCGTAGAGGTGATGGGTGGGATCGATCACACGCTTACTATATTATTAGAAGCGATTGAACATGGAAAACACATCGTGACGGCGAACAAGGATCTTGTCGCCCAACACGGTGAACAGCTATTCGAAGCTTGCCAGAAGCATAACTGTGACTTGTATTATGAAGCGAGTGTCGCCGGTGGGATTCCGATTATCCGCTCGATCATGGATGGACTTTCCTCTGATCGTATTACGAAGATGATGGGGATCGTGAACGGTACGACAAACTATATCATGACGAAAATGGCGCAGGACGGCGTTGATTTTGACAGCGTCTTGAAGGAAGCGCAGGATCTTGGTTTCGCAGAGGCGGATCCAACGGCTGACGTGGACGGTCTGGATGCGGCGAGAAAAATGACGATTCTATCAATCTTAGGTTTTTCTATGCCTTATAGTTTAGAAGATGTCGATATCAAAGGCATCCGCGGCATTTCTTCTGATGATATTACCTATGCGGAAGAGCTTGGCTATCGCATCAAACTGATCGGGATTGCGGAAAATGACCACAATGGAGTTTCTGTCAGTGTCGAGCCGACATTGCTTCCGATTCAACACCCGCTTTCTTCTGTGAATGATGAATTCAATGCGGTTTATGTATATGGAGATGCCGTCGGCGAGACGATGTTCTACGGTCCGGGTGCCGGTAAACTTCCGACAGCGACGGCGGTTGTAGCGGACTTGATCGCCGTATTGAAAAATATCCGCCTCGGGACAACGGGTACAGCCTATGTGCAGCCACAATTCCCTAAGCAGGTGAAAACGAAAAAGGAACAGGTGACGAAGAAATATATCCGTCTACATGCCGATGACAAGGCAGGCATGTTGAACGACTTGACGAACATTTTCGCTCAATACGACCTCTCCTTCGATCAATTCACCCAGCGTTCCACCGACCAGGAAGGGGAACGTGAATTGATGATGGTGACCCACCAGGTGAGCGAGGAAGATTTTGAAAAAGCCATCCAGGATCTTGAAACACTCGATTCTGTAAGAAGCATTGACAGCATATTCCGTGTAGAAGGAGGAAACTGACATGTGGCGTGGATTAATTCATGAGTATGGCGAGTTTTTACCCGTTAACGAAAAAACACCAAAGCTGACGTTGCATGAGGGGAATACCCCGCTCCTTCCGATTCCGTCCATCTCGCAGGACCTTGGAATTGAAGGCTATGTAAAAATTGAAGGAGCCAACCCGACAGGCTCCTTCAAAGACCGTGGCATGGTGATGGCAATGGCCAAAGCCATTGAGGAAGGTTCAGAGGCTGTCATTTGCGCTTCTACAGGAAACACTTCCGCTTCGGCGGCTGCCTTTGCGGCAAGAGCAGGTCTTCGCTGCATCGTCGTCATTCCTGATGGGAAAATCGCAGAAGGAAAATTGGCACAGGCCGTCATGTATGGTGCGGAAATTTTTGCAATCAAAGGAAACTTCGATGACGCTCTTCGTATGGTCCGGAAAATGGCAGAGCATGAACCTGTCACACTTGTAAACTCCGTGAACCCTTACCGTATCGAAGGTCAGAAAACGGCGGCATTTGAAGTTTGTGATGCCCTTGGCTCTGCACCGGATATTTTAAGCATTCCCGTCGGTAATGCCGGAAACATTACGGCGTACTGGAAAGGATTCAAAGAATACAATGAGCGCCATGGTTCAGGCCTTCCCCAGATGATGGGCTTTGAGGCAAGCGGTTCTGCCGCGATCGTCCGTAACCAGATCATCGAAGACCCGGAAACGCTGGCTACAGCCATCCGGATCGGTAACCCGGCAAGCTGGGATAAAGCGTTGAGCGCACGCGATGAATCGAATGGATTGATCGATGAAGTGACGGACGAAGAGATCGTTGAAGCGTATCAATATTTAGCAGAAAAAGAAGGCGTGTTCGCTGAGCCTGCCTCCTGTGCTTCCATCGCAGGCATGATCAAAAAGGTGAAGGACGGCACGATTCCACAAGGTTCGAAAATCGTTCACGTGTTAACAGGAAATGGCTTGAAAGATCCGAACACAGCGATTGAAAAGAGTCCAGTCAAACCGGCGCGCATCGAAAATGATTACAACATTTTCGCTTCCGCTGTGACAGGTGTGCAATCATGAGCCGGTTTCAAATCCGAGTGCCTGCGACATCCGCGAATCTTGGCCCGGGATTTGATTCCGTCGGCATTGCGCTATCAAAATACGTGACGCTTGACTGTCAGCCGGCCGATGAGTGGTACTTTTCCGTTCCTGAGGAAGACCAGCCCTATATTCCTTCAGGTAAAAGCAACCTGATTTACAAAACGGCATTATTCACAGCCGAAGCTATGGGTTATGAAGAGCTGCCTCCGACACATGTGGAACTGACGAATGATGTGCCGATTGCCCGAGGCCTCGGCAGCTCGTCGACCGCCGTTGTCGGAGGCATTGAGCTCGCCGATCATCTCCTGGGGCTCGGCTTGAGCCGTTATAAGAAGTTCAAAATCGCCTGCGAAATCGAGGGACATCCTGACAATGTCGGCCCCGCGATTTTTGGCGGCATCATGGTATCCAATTACGATGGTGAGCATTTGGATTATGTCCATTTCACAGAGGGAATGGATGAGTTGACGTGGCTCGCGATCATTCCGGACTATCACTTGGAAACAGAAAAAGCACGTGGTTTGCTGCCTGTGGAGATGGACTATAAACAGGCGGTCAACAATAGCGGAAGTGCCAATGTCCTCGTCGCTGCATTAGCTACGAAAAATTGGCCGCTTGCCGGAAAAATGATGCAGAGCGACCGCTGGCATCAGCCTTATAGGCAGGTGCTCATTCCGGGCTTTTCTTCTTTTAAAGAGATCCTGGAAAAAGAACAGTCGCTCGGCCACTACATTAGCGGCGCAGGCCCAACCACCGTTGCCCTTTTTGATGAATGGGATGAAAGTAAACGGGAACGGCTTGAATTGGCACTAGAAGAATTCCAAGTCGAACCACTTCAAGTGAATCTGAGTGGTGCGGAAACATTTGTACTAGCTCCTGAAAAATGACGAAGAGAACCAGAGGATGCTCCGCTGGTTCTCTTTTTTGTTTTCTTTAAGAGAAGTTATGTTTCGATCGATCGGGCTTTTGAGGCGATTTTCCTTTCTGTGGTGTGGCTCGGTCCTCCTTTGGGGCGACTCGACCCCTTTTGGCGCGATACGGACTCCCTTTGGCGCGACCTGATTCTCTTGCGGCGCGCTATATACTAAAACGAACCACATGCATTAACGTTTGAAAATCCTTTTTCTGAAGAATAACAAAAGAATCACGCAGCCCCCGATCAAACCACCAACGCTGTCCAACACAACATCCCCTGCATAAGGCGTACGATTTGGTGTGAGCGACTGGTGATACTCATCAAAACAAGCATAGAGAACGGTGATGATGTAAGAAGCAATCAGCTTTCCTTTTAACCCCCATCCCGTGTTGTGATGGAAAGCGAGGAATGTCGTGACCATGAGGAGAAAGAACACGGTCAGGTGGGCCGCTTTCCGGATGAGAAACTCCAACATGCCGTCGACGCCGCGATTTTCTATATTGATCGTCTCGCCGTAATAGGTGAATTCGATTAATGATAGTACCGGTTTAAGTAAGTCTAAATTGATATATAGGTTCATTGTTGGACGTAGGTCCTGTTGTTCATAAGGTTGAGAAGAAAAATAGAATATCATCCCCATTACACCCAGGGGTAATAAACTATATATAATTTTTTTATACAAAGTAAGCCACACTTTCCTATTATCATTTCATTTAGCATACCTAATAGTTTACAACACCTGTAAGTGAATTTAAAAGATTTAAAGAATTACTAACTCCTACTATTATTATGGGTAAAATTTGTATACAATGTTACTAGAAATGAAAAGGGGGATTCGAAATGGCGAAGAAGAGTAAACAATACGATTATGACCTCAGCGAAGTGAAGCGTCTGATCGGCGAGACAGATAAAAACTACCGAGAGATCGCTGCTGAGACAGGATGCCCGTATGCGAGCGTCGTGTATCATGGTCGTAAGATCCGTGGACGCGTCAATCGTATGCGTCAGGAAGATATGATTGAAGAACAACCGCAATCGTTTTTGTCGATTAAAGAGGATCAACATACATCAGAGGATGCGACGATGTTGTCTGGCGGGACGACGCTGAGCATTTCCAGAAATGACGTCCATATCCAGGATGCAGAACAAGAAGCTGCTAAAATGATTAAAGCTGCCCGTGCCCTGGGATTGAGTAAAATAAACATAACCATTAATAAGTAAGCGCACAGTCTCGGAGTCTTCTCCGGGGCTTTTTACATGGTCGTTCCGAGTTCCTTCAGTTTCTTTCTCGCATGTCTGCCCCAGTTCTTCACAGCATCCTGGGTTACTTTTTCCAAACGGGCAATTTGTGAAATGGAACGGTCCATGACGATATAGTGATAGACCCACTTCCACTGGTTCGGTGTGAGATTCACCTTCACCTGATTCCACAGGTGTTCATCTGTAATCTCGTCCTCCCAATGGTCGCGCCCTTCCTGCACGATACGTTCGGCGATCCCCTCTTCCTGTTCATAGATTCTTGAATCTTTGCGGATTTTATCAATTAAGGCGTTGCGGACTTTCCAGTGCATGTATGACTTCAACGTTCCCGCCTCAGGGTCATATGTACGGTAGGCATTCCACAGGGCAAAAAGACCTTCGGCATAAAAATCTCCGTTACGATCTCTGATATTCAGCTTGTGAATGTGATAATGGATCAAATCTTCACTTTCTGCTACTAATCTTTCAAACATCTCATCTGTGACCATAAGACACCCTCCCTAAATGATCTTTCATACTATAATCGAAAGAAAAAGGGGTTTTGGTGTCATGGTTTTGCAAATTTTTCAATTTTCTCTAGGGGAAAATTTGATTTTTGCTTCCCTTCCGTTGGGAAATACAGGATAATAGATGCATAGAAAGGAGTGTGTCATGAAAGATTCTATTCTCGATTTCCACGCTTATCAACGCCTCATCCATTCCAGTCTCCGTCATTGGGACCTCCCAGAGTCTTATGAAGACTGCCTGCAGGAAAGCTACCTCATTTACTTACGTTGTGTAGAAAGGTATGACCCCGACCGAAGCAAGTTTTCCACGTTTTTCATTCAATCCTTGTACAGACACTTCCAAACGATGAACCGCAAAAACCATCGAAGCAGGGAAGCTGTTCACTTTTTCTCCATCCATCATCTACATGAAAAAGATCCTCTGCAAGAACCTCTTCTCCTTTTTGACATCCATCATTACTCTTCCCTGACCCTAAAGGAACAGATTATTTTTGAACAGTGCTATACCGGTTACACAGCGAATGAAATCGCTCTAAGGATAGGAGTGAGTCTTTCTACCATTAAAAGAGCGCGTAAACAGATGAAAAGGAAAGTTTCCAGCAGTTTATCAATGTAATAAATAGGGAAAATACTATTATCCTATTAAAAACGGAGGAATCTTCTTTGGAGCAAACGTCCCGATCCTTGTTCCCTCTAGCGAATATTTGGCTCGATGATGCACCAACAACATTCACCCATGCCTTCCTCGAGCGTCTCGCATACGAATGGATGGTGGAAATCGTCAACCCTTTCCCCCTGCCTCTGTTAGAAGATCGAGAACTAGTACTCGACATCTCCATCGAACAAACCGACGGCACGCTATTTGCCCACCTCCCCATTCAGTCCTACAGCATCGAAGCTGGCAATGAATTCACCGTCTACCGTTTCCACATGTATCCACCGGAGTAATCGCGATTTTCCTCCACGTTCCATAGAATGTTATACTATTGATGATGTTTTATGGAAAGGAAGAGACGATGCTCTATCTCGCTTTTGCAGGATTTTTTCTCATTTATTTAATTCTGGGATGGTTCACGAACGCCATTGAAATGTCGACGTTCAGCGCCATCTTCAGTGTCGCGTTTCTATGCCTGAACCTCTACATGTTCTGGAAAGAAAAGAAAAAACAAAGCTCCTCATAAAAAGATCCGTCTAAAAAGACGGATCTTTTTTGTTGAGCCGTTATAGAATTGATATGGATGGAATTATTTGTATGACCTGGTACACCAGAATTTGCAAGACCTGGTCCAACAATATTTGGAAATGATGCAGGAGTTTAGGCGCTTTTGTCGAATAAAGGAGAGGTGTGATATTTATATGAGGAAGGATTGATGTTATGCGTAAGCGTCGATGGTTTCCTAAGGCCTGGTACCATATAACGGCTAGAGGTAACCGAAAAACCGATATTTTTTATGATGAGAAAGACAGGTATAAGTATTTAACACTGCTGCAGGAAGCTAAGCTTTCCCACCCGTTTCACCTCCACTCGTTTTGCCTCATGTCCAACCACGTTCACCTTCTTATTGAAACGATCGAACTTCCACCGGGTGCCTTCATGAAGGATATCCACTCCCAATACGCGATGTACTTCAACAAGAAATACGGCTATGTGGGTCATCTTTTCGAAGGCCCCTATAAAGCAAAGCTTGAGAATGATGTGAATGCTGTACTTCAAGTCAGTCGCTATATTCACTTGAACCCTTGCCGGGCACTCATCACCTTCCAACCTGAAGACTACAAGTGGAGCAGCTACGCCCACTACTTATCCCCTTCCCCTTATCACTCCGAATTCGTTACCACCTCTACCATTCTCTCTTACTTCAAAGACGTGAAGCAGTACGAGTTTTTTGTGCAGTTGGCAAATAAAGTAAGACCTGGTCACCCAAGTAATGGGTGACCAGGTCTTACATAAAATCCCAATTAAGGCTGAAGGAAGGTTTCGACTTCTTCCAGGGCTTGGGTGGCGTCGGAGCCGATGCAGGTGACTTCGATTTCGTCGCCTTCTTGTAGTCTTAGATTGATCAGACCGAGGAAGCTTTTCAGGTTGGCTTCGTGCACGCTTCCCTGGACCACTTTCTTCAGAATGATTTCTGAATCATAACGCTGGATGATCTGGGATAGCTCCATAACCGTTTGGGTTTCTTTCATGTGTACCTTTACGTCTTTTGATACTTTCTCGCTCATTTCTTTACTCCTCCTTTATATGAATAGGTTCAATAATATAGGAATCGTGACGATACTGAATAACGTCGTCACTAAGGTGATGCTTGAAACAAGGTCCGGCTTCGAGTTGAACTGGACGGCATAAATCGTCGTCGTTGCGGCAGATGGCATCGCAGCGGAAACAATCAGCACGGCGGCCATCATGTCACTCATCGGCAGCACTAATGTCAGAACAAAGGCGATGAGTGGTGAACCGATCAGACGAAGGGTCGTGGCATAGGAAACTTTCGGCCACTCCAAGTTTCTTAATGGAATTCCTGCGAGCTGCATACCGAGTACGACCATCACCATCGGAACCGTTGCGGCTGCAAGCAAATCAATGCTGTTCATTAGGTTGTCAGGTACGGGCACTCCTCCCAGGTTCATCGGAAGCGCCACAAGTACCGCATACGTTGGCGGCATTTTCAAAACCGAGAGCAGCGCCATTTTCAGACCAGAGGTTCCTTTCGCTGCATAATAAACTCCGAAGAAGTTCATAATGATCGCCTGAAGAACCATGAAGGAAACGGAATACACAAATCCTTCTTCACCGAAAGCAAACAGAATAATCGGTACACCGTAGTTTCCGGAATTCATGAACGCCGTCGATAAAATCAGCCCGCTCTCCATGCTCTGATCATAGTTTTTCATCTTACTGACAATCTTGTTGATTCCAAGAATGCTGAAGAGCAACAGACCAGAGAAGACGAGCATCATCAAATATTCGCCATTCAAATCCGCTTCATAAAATGTCTGGAAAACTAAACAAGGCAGCATCACATATAGAGCGATCGTCGATACGGATTTCACGTCTAATTTAGCGATTTTTTGTATGGTAAAGCCAGCTCCGAAAATCAAAATGACCGGCAATACGACTTGGATGAATACACTCATAACAAAATTACCGTTCGGCTGCGTCCCGCCATCAAGCAGACAGCGTCCGCACCGCCTTTCTTTTTTAACTAATGGTTTTCATTTCATGTTACTATTTTGTCTTGTTATTCCAAGAGGCTTAGAGCCCATCAAAAGGAAAAAGTGGCTTTTCCAGGAACCCCTGAGCCCTGAAAACAAATCGAATCGAGACTTCTATCATTAGCCTATAAACCGAAAAACCCCTTGCCTAAAAGCAAGGGATCTCGGGTGACGTGCAAGGAGGGTCAGTCCTTTTTTCATCATTCAGCGAAGCTGATCAACCATAGAGATAACTCTGGAATAAACGTAATCATCAGTAACGAGAAGATCATCGCGAAAAAGTATGGGATGATCGCACGAGACAGCTGTTCGATCGAGAGCCCGGATATTCCGGAGCCGACGAACAAGTTTACTCCAAGTGGTGGTGTAATGAAACCAATGGCAAGGTTCACGACCATGATGATTCCGAAGTGGATCGGATCGTAACCAAGGTTTACGGCGATCGGAAGCAGAATTGGTGTCAAAATGATGATCGCTGCCAGCGTATCCATGAAACATCCGACAATGAGTAGAAGCAATGTAATCAACAGAATAAGAACGATTTCATTTTCTGAAATAGACAACATGAAGTTCGCTACTTGTGTCGGAATCTGCTCGATCGTGAGTAGACGACCGAAGGCTGTTGCGGATCCAACGATGATAAGAACGGTCGCTGTCGTCAAAGCAGAATCTGCGAAAATTTTCGGCATGTCTTTGATGCTGAGTTCACGATATAGGAACAATCCGGCGATTATACCGTATACGACGGCGATGACGGCCGCTTCTGTCGGTGTGAAGATTCCGCCATAGATTCCTCCCAGGATAATGACTGGAATGACAAGCGCCCATTTGGCTTCCCAGAAGGTTTTTCCGATGTTTGCGAGGGACGTTTTTTCTGCCAGACCTTTATACCCTTGTTGTCTTGAATAAATGTACGCCCAAGCAAGAAGTGCTCCACCGACGATGAATCCTGGGATGATCCCTGCGATGAACATGTCTCCGATGGAAGCTCCACCCACGACTCCGTAGATGACCATCGGAATACTTGGAGGAATGATGACACCGATGGATCCCGCTGCCGCTACAGTAGCTGTCGCGAACTTTTTGTCATACCCTTGTCTCACCATGGCTGGAATCATAATTCCACCGATGGCTGCAACGGTTGCTGGTCCAGAACCGGAAATCGCAGCAAAGAACATACATGTAACGATGGTCGCCATCGCAAATCCACCCGTTTTGTTACCAACGAGGGCGTTCGCGAAGTTGAACAGTCTCTCAGATATGCCGCCTTTCCCCATGATTTCACCGGCTAGGATGAAAAAGGGAACGGCCATCAATGGGAATGAGTCGACAGATGTGACGAGTTCCTTCATTAAAAACTGGACCGGAATGGCGCCAGTATAGAAGATGGTCGCAAGTGTCGATAATCCGAGAGCGATTCCAATCGGTACACTGAGCAATAGGAAGAGGGCGAATGTCCCGAATAATACGATTGTTGTCATGATTCATCCTCTCCTTCCTGCTTCTGCATACGATCGCGTTCATCGTCGACATCGAGTTCTTTTTTACCTATCAACATTTTGATCTGAACGATCAGGTTTTGTACAAGACGGATCGTCGTCAATGCAAACCCGACTGGTGTCGCCATGTAAACGAGCCCCATCGGTATATGTAAGGCCGGTGATTGCTGGCCAAACGATAGTAGCTGGGAAGCAATGCTATATCCATTGACGACCACATACAAACTGAAAACTAAGAATAGTAGATTCGCAATGATGGCGAGCATCAATTTCGCTTTTCCTTTAAGTAACAGCAGCATGACGTCCACTTTGATGTGGCGCTGCTTTTTCACTCCGTAACTGATTCCGATATACACTAACCAAATGAAGCAGTACCGTCCGAGTTCCTCTGACCAGGACAATGAATTTCCCGACACACGCATCGCGACTTGCAGGAAAATGACACTGACCATGATGGTCGAGAAAATGACGAGCAATACTTCTTCGAATCTCCGGTCGATCGCTCGAATGATGTTCATTTTCTTCACCTCAACTGACCCTGAATGGAGAAGAATACGCTGCAGTCCCGCTACAGCGTACCCTCTGTCATTCTATTATTTTTGCGCTTCTTCAATCGCTTTATAAACTTTGTCTACCGTTTCTTCACCGATCTTGCTCTTGTAATCTTCAATGACAGGAGCTACCGCATCGACCATTTCCTGGCGAGCTTCATCTGAGATTTCTGTGTACTCCATGCCTTCTTCTTGAAGCTGTTTCAAATACTTTTCGTTCGCTTCACGGTTCAACTTACGCTCATGCTTACCTGCTTCTACTGCTGCATCTTTCACAATCTTCTGCTGATCTTCCGTCAATCCATCATAGAAAGATTTGCTCATCAAGAATACGAATGGGCTGTAGATGTGGTGCGTGTTTGATACGTGTTCCTGAACTTCATAGAACTTTTGAAGATAGATGGTTGCATAAGGGTTTTCCTGACCGTCAACTGTCCCTTGCTGCATCGCTGTGAACAATTCTGTGAATGCCATTGGTGTAGGGTTTGCTCCTAGTGCTTTGAAAGCATCCAGGTGCAGATCGTTTTCCATGGTACGGATTTTCAGACCTTCGAAATCGTCGATGGACGCTACCGCACGTTCACTGTTTGTAAGGTCACGGAAACCATTTTCCCAATAAGCCAGACCCACAAGGTTCTGTTCTTCCAGTTTTCCAAGCAATTCTTGTCCAACTTCACCGTCTAAGACTTCGTCCGCTACTTGTTCGTTAGGGAAAAGGAACGGAATGTCGAAGACGCTGAATTCCGGTACGAAGTTCGCTAGTGGTGCTGTAGAAGGAACAACCACTTCCTGTGTACCAAGCTGAAGCGCTTCCGTCATGGAACGGTCGTCGCCAAGCTGACCACTGTGATATGTATCTACTTTGATCGCGCCGTCTGTTTTCTCTTCCACAATTTCCTTAAACTTCAATAGACCTTTGTACTGAGGGTGATCACTGTTCAGACCGATTCCGGCTTTAATCGTTTTTGTTTCGCCGCTATCACCTGAAGCGCTTTCACCTTCGCCACTGCTGGACTCTGATCCGCCGTTACCACAAGCGGCCAAGACCGTAATCAATAGAACCATAGACAATAAACCAAATAATTTCTTCATGTTCAACCTCTCTCCTTTTGTATGTAAAATTTTTTTCACAAAGCTTACGTACAACCCCGAATTAGTAACCGCTTTCAATCAACAGCCAACAAAACAGGAATCGATTCCATAGAAAATAACTTTCGGATGTTGATCTTCCCCTCCGCCCCTTTTAGAAGCGCTTTCAAAGAACCTCTAAAAAAAACGGGTTGAAAAATGTGAAAATTATTTTCTGTAATTTCGATTATACAATAAATCTTTTTTAGTTCAATAGTTTTTTAGAAAAAAATTTCACTGACCCCAAACTTTCTTTTGAAATAAATTTCATATACAATAAGAGAAAGTGGAAATTCGAAGGAGGAATCCCTATGATTGAAGCTCCCACGAAACATGTCATCAGTAGAATCCGTTCTTCTTATTCACAGTTCAGTGAAAAGGAAAAGCTGATTGCTGATTACATTTTGGAAAATACAGAAGATATCGTTCACTCTACCATTAACCAGGTCGCGGATGATCTTATGGTCGCCGATGCAACCGTTTTCAGATTTTGTAAGCGCTTAGGTTTTAAAGGCTACCAGGCGATGAAAATCGCATTAGCATCAGAAATCGTCAATCCGATTCAGGATATCCATGAAAAGATATCCGAAGAAGACACCGACTTTGAAATTACAGAAAAAGTTTTTCAAGCGAATATCCGGGCCCTCGAAACATCAAGGGATGTCCAGAATCCGCTCTCTTTAAAAAAAGCGATGGAATATTTGGTTGAAGCCGACCGGGTGTTCTTTTTCGGTAGTGGTGGATCGAACATTCTTGCTATGGATGCTCAGCACAAATTTATGCGGACAGGAATGGAAGCATATGCTTACCCGGACACGCACTTGCAGCTGATGTCTGCCTCTCAAATGAGGGAAACGGATGTGGCGGTCGTCATTTCCCATACCGGATCGAACCAGGATATTCTCGATATCGTGGATGTTGCGAAGGAAAACAATGTGAAGATTGTCGCCATTACGAACTTCGCTAAATCTCCACTGACAAAAGTGGTCGACTTGTCCTTATACACGGTCGCAGAGGAAACGGAATTTCGTTCAGAAGCCCTCGCTTCAAGGATTGCCGGCCTCTCGCTGATCGATTCCCTTTTTGTCAATTATAGTGTGAAAATGAAGGAGCAGGCGCAAACCGCTACGCAGCGCATGCGTGATGCGATCTCAAGGAAGCGTGTGTAGAAAGGAAGTTTATGATGAGTTATGTGATTGGATTAGATCTTGGAACGACGAGTGCCAAATCCGTCGTTTTTCATAAAAATGGAGAGGTTGCGGCTGAATACGAAGTGGCCTACCCTCTCTCCCACCCTGTCGTCGGCCACGCCGAACAGGACCCTCTTCAAATCGAGCAAGCCGCCCTTGAAGCGTTGAACTTAAGTACACGATCGATGGAACGCGAGGACATTGTCGGTGTCGGAATCTCTGCCGCCATGCATTCTCTTATTTGTATGGATGAAAAAGGAGCTCCTTTATCCCCGTCGATGATTTGGGCGGATGCGCGCAGTGCTGGGGAAGCGGCCACATTGAAGGAAAGCCACCCTGACGTGTATAAGCGCACAGGGACGCCCCTTCATCCGATGTCTCCACTATCGAAATTATTATGGATGAAAAACAACGCTTATGAACCAGGGCAGAAGGCCGACTACTTTGTCTCTGTGAAAGAATTTTTGCTGTATCGCTGGTTCGGGGAAAAAGTGGTCGACTATTCGATCGCTGCGGCTACGGGACTTTTCAACATTCACGAAAACATGTGGGATGAAGAAACGTTGGCCATTGCAGGCATCCGTCGCGAACAGCTTTTCCAGCCGGTTCAGCCTACGTATGCAATGAAAGGCATGCGTGGTGAGGCCGCTGAAAAGTCTGGTCTGGATGCGGAAACTCCTTTTGTCATCGGGGGTAGTGATGGACCGCTTGCGAACCTTGGTATTGGGGCCATTCAGCCTGGGGAGACAGCGATCACGATTGGTACGAGTGGCGCCATCCGCCAATTTTCCAGTGAACCACTGCTCGATGATCAACAGGAAGTGTTCTCTTACAGCTTTACCGATGATTTGTGGATTACCGGGGGGCCGTCCAACAATGGCGGGCTTGTGCTGAAATGGCTGCAGCAGCTTCTTTCGAATGAGGAGGAAATTCCAGTAGAAGAACTGACGAAGCTTGCGAGTGAAGTGGAAGCTGGTGCGGGGAACTTAATTTTCCTTCCTTACTTAAATGGAGAACGCGCGCCATTCTGGAACGCGGAAGCGAAAGGATCGTTCATCGGACTAACACCTGCCCACGGCAAGGGACATATGACGAGAGCCGCGATGGAAGGGGTCCTGTTTTCCATTTTACATATTGGAAGTGCCTTGGAACGTCTTGGCAATAAGCATGACAAAATTTACGCAAGCGGCGGATTTGCCCGTTCAGAAATGTGGGTTCAGATGCTTGCAGACATTTTCAACAAGCGTATCGACATCCCGGTAAGCCACCAAAGTTCCGCATGGGGGGCGGCCTGGGTCGCGTTGTACAGCCTCGGCCATGTGGACAGCTTGGCATCCATCAAGTCCTCCATTCCCATGAAGGATCATTACGAACCGAACGCTGAGAATCATGAGAAATACAAAGCTCTATTTGAAGTGTACGAGTCCCTTTCAGGCAAACTGCAAACCGACTTCGAAAAACTTCATCGCATGTAATATGTAAATAAATGGTGTACCAGGTCATCCAAATATTGGATGACCTGGTACACCTATTTTTTCCATTTTTTATTTGACGTTCTCTTTCAGCCAGTATTCTCCGTCTTTGTATTCGATTTGTTCCGGGTAGCGGAGGTCTGTGACTTCGTCTTGGGTTTGTTTCGATGGTGGTGCGGTCATGAGAGAGACAACAACGTTCGCTATAATAGCGGCTGATGCCCCGAAGACTCCAGCACCCGTATCGATGATCCCAAGAATAGTAAAGCCTCCGTATTTTGCTGCGAAAATGTACCCGAGCGTCACGGAAAGTCCGACAAGCAAACCGGCAATGACCCCCGGTCCATTGGCTCGCTTCCACCAGACACCGAGTAACAGCGCCGGGAAGAACGATCCGGATGCTAAGGCGAAGGCCCATGCGACGATTTGCGTGATGGCACCTGGAGGATTCAACGCAATCAAACCTGCGGCTACAGTAGCAAGGACGATGGACCAGCGTCCGACAGCGAGACGTTTTTTCTCACTCGCATTTGGATTGATGGAGCGGAAATAAATGTCGTGGGACAAGGCGGCGGAAATCGCGATCATCAAACCACCAGCCGTCGATAGGGCAGCCGCCATCGCACCCGCAGCCATCAAACCGATGACGAAGATGCCAAGGTTCGCGATCTCTGGTGTTGCCATAACGACAATATCGTTACTGATGACGAGTTCCGACCATTGCAGCACGCCATCACTATTGTTGTCCGCAAGAGAAAGCCGTCCGGTATCGACCCAAGCCTGTGTCCAAGCGGGCAAATTGTTCAATTGTGATCCAGCCACTTCCGTCATCAAGATGAAACGGGAAAAAGCGGCGTAAGCAGGAGCAGATAAATAAAGTAATCCGATAAATAGCAGTGCCCATGCGCCACTCCAGCGAGCGGCTTTCATCGTCGCTACCGTATAGAAACGGACGATGACGTGTGGCAAACCAGCTGTTCCCGCGGTCAGTGTGAACATCAGGGCGATGAACTGCCATTTCGATCCTTCTGTAAATGGAACGATGTATTCAGAAATGCCCAATTCCTGATCAATCGTACGCATCTCCGAAACGACGTCCCCGTATGAAATCCATGGTACAGGATTCTGCGTCAGCTGGAGCGACATGAAAATGACCGGAATCAAATAAGCGATGATCAAGACTAAGTATTGTGCGACCTGTGTCCAGGTGATCCCTTTCATTCCACCCATGGCGGAGTAAAAAGCAATCAAGACGACACCGATCAACGTCCCAGTGACCGTGTTTATTTCAAACAGACGTCCAATAACTACCCCTGATCCTGATAATTGTCCAACCGAGTAGGTGAAGCTGATAATAATCGTAGCTACAGCCGCTATCAAACGTGCGGTATTGCTTCGGTAACGGTCACCAATGAATTCCGGCACCGTGTACCGTCCATACTTTCTTAACTGTGGAGCCAAAAGGAACGTCAGCAGCAAATATCCGCCTGTCCATCCCATAATGTATGCGAGTCCATCATACCCAAGAATCATGACCGTACCGGCGAGTCCAATGAATGAAGCTGCACTCATCCAATCCGCTCCAATGGCCATGCCATTGTAAACGGGCGGCACCCCGCGGCCGGCAACGTAGAAATCTGATGTAGCCCTTGCTTTATTGTAGACAGCGATACCTATGTACAATGCAAAAGTAGCAACAATTAAAGCAAGGGAGACTATAAACTGTGCGTCCATATTTCTCCCCCTATCTTATTGGTTAACCGCTTGATTTTGATCCGTATCTTCTTTTGGAATTAAGCCGAATTTTTTATCGACAACATCACTGATGAGGGCATTGAAGAATAGAAGTACAATAAATGTAATGATCGCGCCCTGTGCTCCCATGTAATAAGGAAGGGGTATGCCCATCACTGTAAAGGACTGAAGACTTTCGGCGAAAAGAACCACACCGAAAGATACGATTGCCCCAATGGCAAGGTAGATGATAATTAAAGTCGTACGTAAACGGAAATACGCTTTCGCCTTCTGTGGATCCATCTTTTTCACAACGATTCACCTCCCTTCGCATTATCCCCGTAGGTTAAAAATGAATTGCACGGTTTCCCAGAATGGCATCGGGACCATAATGATCTTGCCAAGAGCGACACCGAAAAGTGCAATGAACGGAACCGCTAGTAAAAACGGCTTCTTCCTTTTCAGTGCGAAAACGACAGAAAGTACGGTAATGACGGAAAGAATAATCGGAATCAGCAACGACTCTACCCTCCTTCGTGTAAGCGTTAACATAAGCGCATAAAAATTTTGAGAATATTTAGATTTAACTGAATATTACAACTGTATTATTCTAAAATTCTCATTATTTGTCAACAGGTACGATATGACTAGACAAGTTTCGAGGGTTTGCGTAATGATTCAACTCGCTTGTGTGGTATTTTTGTCAGCGTAATTGCTTTCTTTGCTACCTTCTGGGATGATTTCTCGAGTTTGATCGATTTCCACTCTCTTCTGAGCGATTCTAGTAAAAAGACCAGCGTCCTACGAGGGATGCTGGTTACCAAACATTTTCCGCCATGTGTTTGGGCCTACGACGCCGTCCACTTCAAGACGGTGTTGTTGTTGGAAGGCACAGACGGCCGCTTCTGTTAATGGGCCGAAGTGGCCATCATCCTTTGTTCCGACTGCTCCTTGGATTCTTTGGACCACCGATCCTTTGGCACCGAAGTGAATGGGATAGCCGGGATAGGTGCGTGCGTTGAGTCTGTTTGTCGTCAACGGGCCTGCACTCCCGTCTACTTCTAATCCTTCCATATGTTGAAAAGCCTCTACCGCTTGTTTTGTCCGCGGTCCAAAAATGCCATCGATCGGTCCGGGTTCGTAACCTAATATCTGCAGCTTTGTTTGAAGGTCACGGACATCCTGGGATTTTTCCGGCCATTCGAGATGGGCATAATCTTTGAAACTCGACCAGTCCCCACCCCACTGAAAACCGAGAGACTTAGCGATACCCGCTACATGACGCCAATCCTGATTCACCGTCCAAAGCGCTTTTTTTCCATCAGAACTGACGAGAAAAAAATCGACCGCCCGGCCGCTGTGATGGTTGCTTTTTCCGGGTTTAGCATAGGTGACGATGTTGCCGCTATGTCCGTACCTTTTTCCGTTCCAATAATAATCCGGTCGGCCTTGACCATACAAATGGGCTTGCTCCTCATACGTGCGATGGCCGGAGGAAATTTGAACGAATATCCCATCTTTATAAGCTTGTTCGATCATCTTCCATACGCTTTCTTTCACAATCGTTTGGACGTTCCCCATTTTGTTCCGGCTGCGTTGTTTCAACGTTTCTACAGAAATCATAAAAAATCCCTCCCTGCTTCTATAATCGAAGCGGAGAGGGCTTTTGTGTCAGGAAGCTTTCAAGTTTTTCAACACATTGAATACAAAGGAAAAAATACCCAGGGATGTTACTGTTGCGCCGGTGGCTACAAGGGGCAGCAGTGCCTCATTTTTGAAGAGGATGACGAAAAACAGACCGATCATCATGATTGGAAGACCGATGTTGTGCAGCCAGAAGTGAATTTTACCCGTTAAGGATTGTGCAAGGGCAGGAAAAAGATGATATAAAATACCTGCAAGCGTAAGAGAAGTCCAGCCTAGTAAATTGATGTGGGCGTGAACGGGTGTCAGTGCATAGTCGTGCACAACTGACATGTAATACCCAAGCACCACCCCTACAGCAAAGTAGACGGCTGAAATTTTAATCAACGTAATCCCCATAAAGTCCAACCTCCTTTTTTTCCCATATATACGTTGGACCGCTCTGAAACAGAATCATGGAATTCCGTCGATAAGCATCGTAAAATGAAGGGGAAACTAATGAAGAGGTGAACGCAATGAAAATAGAAATTTGGTCAGATTTCGTCTGTCCTTTTTGTTATATCGGAAAACGCAGACTAGAAGAAGCTTTGGAACATTTTCCAGGCAAGCAGGTGGATGTCGTCTATAAAAGCTTTGAGCTTGATCCGAATGCCGAGCGCAACACGGGAAGAAACATGCATGAGAAACTGGCCGCTAAATACGGTCGTTCGATGGAAGAAGCGCGTGAGATGACGCAAAACATGACCGAGCAGGCGAAAATAGTCGGTCTCGATTTCCGTTTTGATTCGGTCGTGCCGACGAACACGTTCGATGCCCATCGTGTATCCCAGCTGGCCAATGAAAAAGGGGTAGGCAAAGCTTTTGCTGAACGCTTTTTCAAGGCGGTTCTGACGGACGGTAAAGATATCGGCGATCATGAGACCATCACAACGCTTGCCGTTGAGGTCGGACTTGACCGTGATGCAGTAGTTTCTGTACTTGAAGGATCTGATTATACGGAAGCGGTTCGCCGTGAAGAAGCAGAAGCACAGAAGATCGGTGTCCAGGGTGTTCCGTTTTTCGTTATTAATCGGAAGTATGCCGTCTCTGGTGCCCAGCCGACGGAAGTGTTCGTTCAAGGGCTTGAAAAAGCTTTTGCAGAAGAAGAACAGACGCCTGCTTTTGAGGATTTATCCAGTGAGAGTGGGGCGGCTTGTACGGAAGATGGCTGTGAAGTGCCTGGGGAAGAAAATAAATAAAAGGAAAGCCGCGGGGTGTCCCGCGGCTTTTTTGTGTGTTGATTGGTGTTATGTGTGAACCTTAGGGCATTATCTTTTTTATATGATTCCCTGGAACGTTAAGATGGCTTCTGCAATGAGTGCAGAGCCTAAAAACGTGCCAAGCATGACACACACGGCGACCACGATGCTGCGCCAACCGAGTTTGACAAAGTCTGTCCAGGAGCGTCCAATCGCAATTCCTGCATAAGCAAGGATTGGTGTGGTCAATGCAAGCAGCTCCACTTCACTTGTGGCGGAGACGATATATTCAGACCCCGGCATCCATGGCATGGAAAGAAGTACGCCCACAAGCGCCACGTAAGCAATACTTGGCAGCGAACCTGGAAGCACATCACCTAGAATTAACCCGACGAGGCAAATGCCGATGAGAATCAGCATCCCCGGTATAGCGGCTGTTGGAAGAATCTCATAGCCGATCCAGTTTCCGACCAGCGCGACCACCCCGAAAATCCCCAATAGCAGCACCCATTCTTGTATATTTTTAAGCATCGTTTACGCCCCTTTCCTTACACTTGTGTTGCTTTTCTTTTTTGTCATGAGTTGATACAAACGTTCTGTAAGCGGCAGTCCGATGAAGATGCTCATATACAACCCTGTTGATAAGGATAAAAGGTTACTGGCTCCTGCAAAGGCGAGGATATCATTTTCCATCCCCGGAAAAGCTGCAACGAGTGATCCACTGGCGGCGGCCATCATACTTCCACTTCCGATTCCAGAAGCCATGGCGAAAGATAACGGGTGAAGCGGTGTCCAAGTAGCAAGAAAACCTGAGATCAACCCCATAAATACCGCTCCGAACACGGTACCGAATATGTAAATCGCCATGACTCCGCGCCCTTCGGGTGAGTTGAATCCATACTTGTCCATGATCAATCCGACGTTCGGTTCACGTGCGACCGAGTGGGCCATCCCGATACTTTCGCGTTTCAACCCAAGCCAGACAGCTACAGGCAAGGCGATTAGAATCGTCCCGAGGTTTCCGAATTCCTGTAAAAGTAACGCTGGACCTGCCTCTATGATCTGCGGAAGCGACGGACCGATGATGACACCGATTTTCGCAATGAGGACCGTGACTCCAAGAACGATGAGCGGTTCTGCATTTTTCGACTGTTTCTCTTTGACCACTGGTGTAAAAAATAAAGCAAGACCAATAATGATGGCATAAAGCATCGGTAATAAAAGTACGACACCAGGACCGACATTGAAGGAGTGTGTGCCGATCGTTTCCGTAAGCAGAACAATCGCAAGGACAATCGCATGCAGCCTCCAATCTTTCCAAATGTTCGTCAGTTGTTGTTTCATTGGTGATCCCCCCTAAAAAAATAAATAATACTAATCATTATAATGTTCAGAAAATTTATTTCAAGGTCAATTTTTGACAAAAAGAGCGTTCCCCGTTTCACCCCTCCGGAACTGATTGAATAGCCTATGTAAAAAAGAGGAGGCATTTATATGGAATTGACAATGTCTCATTGGATTTACGGGCTGTTCACACTTCTCATCATCATGACGATGATTTTCCGTAAAGGGGTCGTGCTCCCCACCTTACTCGGTACTTTTTTAGTCGCCTGGATGTTTAATGGCAGCTTGATCAGTGGTTTTGTCGGTGTTTTCAATGCCAACCTTGTAGCCGCAAAAGAGTTATTCAATATCTTTTTGATTATTACGTTTATGGTCGCCTTGCTGCGTTCCTTGAAAGATCTCGGGGCGGATACACGGATGATCCAACCGATTCAAAAAGTAATGATCAACAGTCATGTTTCGTTTTTCATTCTCGTCGGTGTCACTTATGTCGTCTCCCTTTTCTTCTGGCCGACCCCTGCCGTTCCGCTCATTTGTGCCCTCCTTGTGCCTGCTGCTATCCGTACAGGACTGCCTGCGATGGTGGCGGCGATGGCTGTGGCGCTTGCCGGACAGGGAATGGCGTTATCTTCGGACTATATCATTCAAGTCGCACCTGAACTATCCGCAAAATCAGCAGGGATTGATACAGCGAGCGTCATGGATCAGGCACTGCTTTTATCAGTGGTTACAGGTGTCGTTGCCATCGGTCTTGCTTATTTGTTCAACAGGAAAAGTTTCCGTTCCAAGGATGACCCTCAGAACCAACAGGAAATCGTTCAGATGCAAGGTCTCAAACAAACCGAAGAAACAACAAGCTCACGTGTTCATGTCTGGAGCAAAGTATTCGCCGTCCTCGTCCCGCTCTCCATGCTCGCCGTAATGATTTATATGGTTTCGACCAAGCTCGGTTCAGGACGGATGGGTGGATTTGAAGGAGGCAACGGAGCGGCTTTTATCGGAGGTGTCGCCGTCGTTTTACTGCTCCTTTCTAGTGTTGCCTTTGGAAAGCAGAAAGCGCTCGATGATGTGAGCGAGCATATTACGGAAGGGTTCGTGTTTGCCTTTAAAGCCATGGGACCTGTCATTCCGATTGCCGGTTTCTTTTTTCTTGGCAGTGGGGATTTTGCCAAAGATATTCTTGTCCTTCCTGCTGAAGCGACCCCTTCCTTCTTGTTTGATCTCGTCCAATCAAGTCAGGATTATTTGCCACAGAGTGCGTTTTTGACCGCATTTAGTATTCTGATCATCGGAATCATTACAGGATTGGATGGCTCCGGTTTCTCAGGGCTTCCACTTACCGGCGCTCTGTCTGCCTCGCTCGCCAACGGAACGATCGACACTTCGACCCTCGCTGCCATCGGACAGATGGGGTCCATCTGGACGGGAGGCGGTACCATCATCGCCTGGTCGTCCTTGATCGCAATTGCAGGATTCTGCGGCGTCCCGGTTATGGAACTCGTCCGCAAAAACTTCATCCCCGTCATCCTCGGATTGATCGCCTCAACAACCCTGGCATTGGTGTTGTTTTAGTATCCTTTTTTTGGTGTACCAGGTCATCCATAATCTGGATGACCTGGTACACCAAATTTTGTCAATCAATCTTTCTCCTTAATTATGCTCTTGGTTTGTATTTCTTTAGACACACGAAGGATTCGATATCCAGGATAGATATCCTATCGAACACCTGTCCATTTGATTCATTTTTCTGAATATTAGTGAAACCGATTTCCTTACATGTTATATTTTGGTAAGTATTTCTATTAGAGGGGGAAATTTGATGAATAAGAAACACATCGTTCTTAGCTCGGCTATGGCTGGGTTACTTGTCTTTTCTGCTACACCGACGACATTTGCCCACGACATGCTTGATGATGCACTAGTAGAGAAAGGGCAGGAAGGGTCGCAAGCACTTAATGAGGTGCCTGTTTTAGAAGGGACGAAAAACGTAGGAAACTGGAAGGAAGTCGGTTCCGCGCAGTTAAAACAATATGATGGCGTCCAGAATAACACCGCTGATGTTTATGCCTATGATGGCTATGCTTATGTAGGTACACATACACGGAATGGCGGCGAAGGCGGCGTCCGTATCTTTGATTTGAAAGATCCATCCAATCCAGTTGAAATCGCCAAGTTTGCTGATGACATTCCTGGCACATGGCAGGAAAAAGTCATTGTAAAAAAAGTGAACACGGAAGAGTTCAAAGGGGATCTTGCTGTCGTAAGTGTCCAACAACTGGATCGTGAAGCTCCTGAATCCAAAGGTGGCTTTCTTTTATATGATGTATCGAATCCTGAGTCTCCTGAAAAACTTGGTTTCTGGGAAATGGACAAGCGCGTGCCGGGTACCCATGAACTTTACCTGACAGTGAAAGAAGGAAAGCCTTTCGTGTTGGCGGCAAATCCGTATGCGGACTACTATACCCACGGGAAAGAGAAGGATTTCGCATTAGTTGACGTTAGCGACCCTTCCGCTCCGGAAACGATTTACGAGTTCGATCCGCGCACCTTGCCTGAAGTCGATGAAGATTTCAACGGATATCACTGGGACTCTCCTGATGGGAAAACACGTCCTGTCTTCAACCACAGTACGATGACGGACAACAACGGAGATACTGCCCTTCTATCTTTCTGGGATCTCGGTACGATCATTCTCGATATCTCTGATCCTTACAATGTGAAGTTCGAAGGTCGGACAGACTATGCTCCGGATGTTCAGGGATCCGCACACTCCGCAGCCCTTGCGAAAGGCGGCAATGTCCTGATTGAGACACGCGAAGTGTACAATCCTACAAGAGAAGGCTATGAAGAATCCTATGGCTACACGAGAATATTTGATATTAAAGATAAGCAGAATCCGCAGCTGTTGAGCACGTTCAAGACAGAGCTCGTCGATGACGTAGAAGATGGTGTAACATTCGCGAACACCGTCCACGATCCAAAAGTTCATGGCAACACCTTGTATCTGTCCCACTATGCGGGAGGAATCCGTGCGGTGGATATCACCGATCCTAGCAATCCGGAGCAGGTTGGTGTTTATAATCCTGCCGGCGGTTATTTCTGGGGAACATTCGTTGATCGCAACTACGTGCTTGGCTCTGACATGAACCAAGGTTTGAAAGTTTTGCAGAAGAATAATAGCAATAAGTAAACCATTGAGCCTCTCGTTTACACGGGAGGCTTTTATCAACCAAAATTACGATATATCAATTAAATTTTAGATATATCAACCAAACTCCTAATATATCGGCCAAATCAAAAATATATCAATCAAACTAAAAAAGTGCAGGAGCTCCCTCCTGCACTTTCTCTATCCCTTCACAATTCTACTTTCAAATGGACCCAGCTTCTCCTTACCATACGACTTTTCCTTATCACTGTGATTCATCAAGAATAGGTAGGAATCTCCACCGATATGACGGCGATACACTTCCACATCGCTATCGGACTCGATCGTTTGAATGCCACGGTCCTTCGTCACATCGTCAGCAATTTTCTCCAAAGCCTCTTCACTCAAGCCACCGCCGACATAGTACACGCTCCCTTTTCCAAAGGTGTTCTTCGTCACGGCTGCGTACTCTTTGTAAAATTGATCCTGATACGAATAGAGCGTTTCTGCTTGTTCAGGAACGAGGAGGTCGCGCCAGACGGATATGTGAGCGGGTACTTCAGCAAACGCTCCTTCCCCTTGCAATTCAAGCTGATGGGCAGCCGTTAAAGATTCGATTTCCTCCACGCGTGCACCGATCATATCACGGACAGGGCCTGGCAGGACTTCCCCGAGTCGGATGTTGTTGTCCTTGCCTTTCAATCCGGCACGGAAGGAAAAGATGACGGTGCCGCCTTCGTCTGCAAAGGTCCGGAGCCGACTCGCGAGTGCATCGTCCATCAACTGCATGACTGGGACCAGTACGACTTTGTATGTACTGAGATCACGGCTGGCCGGGATGACGTCGATGTTCGTATTCTTACGGTAAAACGGGCGATACAAACGAAGCAATTCTTCGTTAAAATCAAAGTCTTTGCTCTGGATTTGTGAACGCCATGACCAGATGTTGTCATAATCATAGAGAACCGCAACATCAGAGTTGATTTCCGCATTCAACAGCTCTTCATACTCTTTGATTTCGCTGAAAAGAGATTGTACCTCTTTATATTTGCGTCCATATACGTTGTCATGGTCGACGACACCGTAACAAAACTGTTCGGCACCTTTGGTCATGCCACGCCAGCGGAAATAGAGCATGTTGGAACAACCGTGTGCGAACGCTTGGTACGACCACATTTTCGCTTGATTCGGTCGTGGCAGGTAGCCGATGACATCATGGCCCTGAGCTCCCATCAGTTCTTCGACGATCCAATAGTTTTGATCCAGTAAGCCACGGTTGAAATCATGCGTCATGGCGATCGCTTCTGGAGGGATCGGTTTTTCGAGGCCGCCCCATACCGGATAGTTATCATAGGAGACGAAGTCCATCGGCTTCACATTTTCCTCGTGGTCGAACCACTTATCGAAAAAGCCCCCGGACACGTTCGTTGTCACTGTCTGATGGCTGCCTTTGTGTTCGTTCACAATCGCCGTCATTTCATGGGTGAATCCGTTGACAGAAGCGGAACGGAAGCGTGCCCACTCCAGCTTCAACGTCGGATTGTGGGTCGTCACGGTCGGCTTCGGAATCGGAATTTCAGAAAAGTCGTTGTACGTCTGCCCCCAGAAAATCGTCCCCCATTCGTCATTCAGCTGATCCACGCTTTCGTATTTGTTTTGCAAATACTGATGAAAGGCACCATGGCACTGATCACAGTAGCACATGTCGCTTCCTTCATGACCGAATTCATTGTCAATCTGCCAGGAGACAATGGCTTCCTCATTTTTATAGTGCTGGACGAGTTTTTCCGTTATCCCTGCTGCGTACTGACGGTATTTGTCTGAGTTGAAGCAGTATTGGCGACGGCCACCGAACACCCTTGTGTTACCGTTTTCATTTTCAGATAGAATCGAAGGGTGTTTCTGAGCGAGCCAAGCTGGAAATGTCGCTGTCGGTGTCCCGAACATGACCTCGAGGCCTTGCTGTTTCGCTTTTTTAATCACACGATCGAAGTAGGAAAAGTCAAAAGCGCCTTCCTCTTTTTCCATGAGATGCCACGCAAATTCTCCAATCCGGATCATGTTCGCGCCCATCTCTTTGATGCCCTGAATGTCTTCATCCATCATTTGTTCCGGCCAGTGTTCCGGATAGTAATCGACACCTAAATACGTCATTTATAAGCCTCCTGTCTCGATGTTCAATGTCCACGTGTAAGAGCCGTGTGCTGGGATATAGGAAACTTTGCCGATTTTTTCAGCAAGATACACATCGTCATATACGCCTGTGCACGGTTCCAATGCGATATTATGCTCTCCCCGGTAGCCGCCGCGCGTTTTCCACACGCCAAGATACGGCACTTTATTTTCAGGAAAACGATACGTCAGTTTTCTGTTCAAGTTGGGTTGGACGAGCGAGCACCATCCTTTAGACAGCGGCTCTGTGAAATAAAATTTCTCTGCCGTTCCTTCTTCCATCGGCTCAAGCTCGCTGAGGTCGATCTTACTGCCTGTTTTCGCTGACTTTGTTTCCGGATAAGCGTGTGTCGTCCCCCAGTCGCCGAGGTGCTGCGATCCTTTTTCCACATTCATCACTTGCTTCATGTCTTCCGGCACTTCGATGGCGGTGTGTTCATCAAGATTGAGCAAAGCATGAGGGGTCCAAATGAATGGAAACGGCTCATCACTCTTGTTGATGGCTTCATATTTAATCGTGACGCCATCGCCGTGCAGACAGATTTTCTTTTTCAATGCATAAGGGAACTCTGGACTGTGGACCTCAAGCGAAACCCCATCATAGGTCGCTTTATATTCCCACGGAAGCGTCCATACTTCTCCGTGATCGGGGATCTCCTTCCAGTCTGTCGGATGAGGGCCCTTGTCGATCCCAGGAAACATCTCGTCAAAACCACTAGAATCATAGTTGGAAAAATCCGCTCCGTACGGCGGGATTTCGAGATTAGGACGGTCGGTCTGATACAACCATTCATAATCGGCTTCTTTATCAAAGAAACTGACCATCTTCCCTCCGTATCCCGGTAGGATCACCGCTCTTACCCTCTCATTTTCCAATACAACGGCATCCAGACTCTTGAATTTCGTCTTCTGGTACGTACAAACATCGACCATTGGTCACCGCCTCCTTAACCTAATTGTTTCAAGAAACGCTGGAACGCTTCCTTCCCTTCTTCTGTACGTTTGAACACCCCTGCATGTTCCAAAACTTCGGAAAATCGTTTACCGATTTCTTCTTGCATCTGTTCCCAAACGGCTTGTTCTGATGTTGTGTTCCAATGGATCTGCTTCGCCCACGGCACGTGTTTGGCGACAGCTCCATCATTCGTCGCTGCGTCTAATTTTTCTTCTTTTATAAAACGGCTCAGCTGCTCCATTTCATTCACCAATCGCCCTGGAAGCACGGCAAGTCCCATGACTTCGATCAGACCGATGTTTTCTTTTTTAATATGGTGCACTTCTTTATGAGGATGGAAAATCCCCATTGGATGAGCTTCATTCGTCCGGTTGTTTCTGAGGACGAGGTCGAGCTCATACTGCCCCTCTCTGTAACGGGCGATCGGGGTCACCGTGTTATGAGGTTCTCCCTCTGTTTCTGCGAAAACTTCTACTTTTTCATCCGAATAATTCCGCCATGACTGCAAGATGACGTCTCCGAGTTCCGATACCCGGTGACGGTCCTCGCCTCTCAAACGAATGACAGACATCGGCCAGTGGACAATACCAGCCTCGACATCTTTGAATCTTGGAATATCGAACGTTTCCTCCACGGGTGCTTTCGCCATCGGAAATTCATGGTGGCCACCCTGGAAGTGGTCATGACTCAGAATTGATCCGCCAACGATGGGTAGATCTGCGTTCGATCCTACAAAATAGTGAGGCAGTTGGTCCGTGAAATCGAGGAGACGATCAAAGCCTTCCTTGGAGACCTTCATCGGACGGTGCTCCCGTGATAAAACGATGGCATGCTCGTTGTAGTACACATACGGTGAATACTGCAGGAACCAGTGCTCCCCTTCGAGATCGACCGGGATGATACGGTGGTTGTCCCGCGCCGGGTGATCGAGCCTGCCGGCGTACCCGACATTCTCTTTACACAGCAGACAATCGGGATAAGAGGATTGTTTCTTCGCTTTTGCTGCCGCGATCGATTTTGGATCTTTTTCCGGCTTTGATAGATTGATGGTAATCTCTAACTCTCCATAGTCTGTCGTGCTGTACCAGTGTTTGTTTTTAGCGATGCGGTCTGTGCGGATGTAATGGGAGTTCTTGGATAGTTGATAAAAATAATCCGTTGCTGCCTGCGGTCCTTCTTTTTCGAATTTGTAATAAAAGTCCCTGGTCACCTCGGATGGACGCGGAACGAGGATATCCATGATTTTCGCATCCAAGAGGTCCCGGTCAGTGACCGTATCTTCTTCGATGATCTTTTTTTCAACCGCATAGGAAAGCATGCGGTGCAGGATGGCAACAGGAGTGGTGTAGTCTTCCTCTTCAGGAGAAACTTCCACGAAAGCGCCTTCAAGTTTGAACAAATGAAAGAAACGGTTCCGGACATAATCGACGTCCCATACCGAGATCAACCTTTTGTGCAGTCCATAATGAATGAGATGTTCAATGTCTTGATAAATCGTCATATCCTCACCACCCTTTTAATCTTCGTACCCATGTGGATGTTCTTGAAACCACTTCCATGCCGATTCAATCATTTTTTCAACCTCTGGATATTGAGGCGACCATCCAAGCTCTTTCCTCGCTTTTTCAGAGGAGGCGACGAGCTGCGCCGGATCGCCGGCACGTTTGGGTGCAACTTCAGCGGGCACCGGATGCCCCGTCACTTTACGAACCGCTTCGATGATTTCTTTCACGCTGAAACCTTGCCCATTTCCGAGGTTGTAGATGGTGCTTGCGCCTCCCTTTTTCAAGCGATCGATCGCCTGCAGATGAGCAGCCACCAAATCTTCGACGTGAATGTAATCGCGAATACAAGTACCATCAGCGGTCGGATAATCATCACCGAAGATCATGATCTTCTCCCTTTTTCCAAGGGCTACTTGTAAAACGATCGGAATAAGGTGGGTTTCCGGACGATGATCTTCTCCAATTCGTCCTTTGACGTCCGCTCCCGCCACATTAAAATAGCGGAGCACGGTGTACTGGATACCGTAAGCTTCTTCAGCCCATTTGAGCATTTTTTCAATGGCAAGCTTCGTCTCCCCGTATGGATTCGTCGGCTGTGTTGGATCGTTTTCCTGAATCGGCATCTGTTCCGGCTCTCCATACACAGCGGCCGTTGAAGAAAAGACCATCCGTTTTACGTCATGAGCTGCCATGGCCTTTAAAAGCGATGTCGCCCCTCCGACGTTGTTATCATAATATTGAAGAGGTTTTTCCACACTTTCTCCTACTAGAGAATCGGCAGCAAAATGGAGCACGGAGTCGATTTCATTTTCTTCGAATACAGAGTTCATGAAGGCCTCATCACGTAAGTCACCCTCATACCGTTTCACCCCATCCAGCACAGCTGGTCGGTGCCCTGTCTGCAGGTTATCCACGACGATGACGTTTTCGCCCTGATCGAGAAGCTGTGCTACGGCGTGACTTCCGATATACCCCGCTCCACCACATACAAGTACTGTCATATTCTCTCCTCCTCCAAGCGTTTCGCGCCATCCCCGATTTCCACGACATAAAAGTCTGCTTCTAAGCCCGTTTGTTCTTGATACCGTCGTCCGACCACTTCGATGAAACCATCCACATGCGTTCGTTTGACGAGGCTGATCGTGCAGCCGCCAAATCCGGCTCCTGTCATGCGGGACCCGACAGCTCCTTCTTTCCAGGCCGCTTCGACGAGGGCATCCAGCTCTTTCCCTGTCACTTCGTAATCATCTCGCAGTGATATGTGGGAAGCGTTCATCAACTTTCCGAACCCTTCAATATCCCCGGCATTCAGCTGATGGACCGCTTCAATGGTGCGCTCGTTTTCATAGACCGCATGTTTTGCGCGCTTTTGAACGGTTGCATCTTCTATCGTTGATTTGTGTGTTTCAAAATCTTCGACACTCAAATCTCCTAAACTATTGATAGAAGCGACTTGCTTCAACTGCTTCAGTGCCTGTTCGCATTCCTCTCTCCGCTCGTTGTACTTGGAATCAGCAAGGCCGCGCCGCTTATTCGTATTTGCAATAACCAAAGCATGGTTTTCGAGTCGGAGAGGCGTGTACTGATAGTCCAGCGTGTCACAGTTCAAAAGCATGGCGTGATCCTTTTTCCCCAATCCGATGGCGAACTGGTCCATGATGCCACAGTTGACACCGACGAATTCGTTTTCCGCCTGTTGAGCAAGCTGGACCATTTTCACACGGTCAATGGATAAATCAAACAGCTCTTCCAGCACGACCCCTGTGGCAACTTCAATGGATGCGGAGGATGAAAGCCCGGCCCCATTGGGAATGTTTCCGTAAAAAGCAAGATCGAGTCCTGTATCGATGTCATAGCCGGCTTTTCGAAAAACATCGATGACGCCTTTCGGATAATTGGCCCAGTCATGATCTTCCTCATATACAAGTCCTTCTAGATGAGTTTCGACAATTCCTTTGTCCGGAAAATTCATAGAGTAAAAACGGAGCTTCTGATCTTCTCTTTTTCTCGCAGCGACATACGTTCCGACACTCAGCGCACAAGGAAACACATGCCCTCCGTTGTAGTCTGTGTGCTCACCGATCAAGTTCACACGACCTGGAGCAAAAAACGTCTGCGCTTCCTGTCCTCCGCTGAATTTCTCCTCAAAAACGGAAAGTAAATCTTCCATTTCTATTCCCTCCTTCTTCATTTTTTCTCTTTGATAACAAAAAGCTGAGACTGGTGATCCCCGCTGCGTTCTGCTTTTTCATGATTCGCTCCATTGAACTCCACACCAAGGGGGAGTCCACGGTACATCAGTTCGTCCCCATAAAACGTAGCGGATGTTTCCTCTATTTCATACCGCTTCTCAGGATCCAGACCGCGCAGTTTTACAACCTGGTCGTTCTTAGGATTCGGAAAGTAATGCGCACGGTACCAGCCGACGACCGCCTGGGATTTTTCTTCTGAGACGACCATCCAGGCCGTATCCTGATTTTTAAATGGATCGGCCAACCGATAAAACGTGCCGGAATGAATCAAACGACGAAGCGATTGAAATTCGGTGATTTGTTCTTTTACGATGGCCTTTTCTTCCTTCGTCAATTGGCTGGGATCGAATTCATAGCCGAACGTCCCGAAGTAGGCAACATCAGCACGGAACTTCAAAGGCGTGTTCCGATACGTCTGGTGATTCGGTACCGCGGAGACATGCGATCCCATGCTGCATAATGGGTAGGCAAGAGACGTGCCGTATTGGATCTTCAACCGTTCAACGGCATCCGTATCGTCACTCGTCCATGCTTGTGGAGCATAATAAAGAAGCCCGGCATCAAACCGCCCCCCTCCACCCGCGCAAGATTCGAACAAGACATCCGGATATTTCGTCGTCAAACGCTCATACAGCTCATAGACTCCGAGGATGTACGGATGAAAAAAGTTGACCTGGTCATACAGATATTGGGAATAAGGTTCTGTGATGTTGCGGTTCATATCCCATTTGATGTAGTCGAGTCCTGTTTCGTCGATGAGCGAACTCATCCGTTCGAACAAGTAATCCACCACCTGAGGGTTGGTGAAATCGAGCACCTTTTGATTCCGCTCCAGCGTCTGATGTCTGTGCGGTGGACCGACGACCCATTCCGGGTGCTGTTTCATCAGTTCTGATTCAGGACTGATCATTTCCGGTTCAAACCAGAGCCCGAACTGAAGGCCTTTTGCTTTCACTTTCTTCGCTAACGTTCCAATCCCGTTTGGCAGTTTTTTATCATCGACAAACCAGTCACCAAGTGAAGTGGTATCATCATTGCGTTTTCCAAACCAGCCGTCATCAAGAACGAACAGCTCGACTCCGAGATCTCGCGCTTCATCTGTAAAACGATCCAATTTTTCTTCATTAAAATCAAAATACGTCGCTTCCCAGTTGTTGATCAGAATCGGACGTTCTTTTTCCATCCACCGAGGCGCAATCAAATGCTTGCGGTGCAAGTCATGGAACGTCTGGCTCATTTCGTTCAAGCCGTTTTCTGTATAAGTCAAGATCACTTCCGGGTTTTGAAAGCTTTCATTTTGTGCTAATTTCCATTGAAAAGCCTGCGGATGGATGCCCATCGACAAGCGGGTTGTACCATAATGATCGACCTCAGCCTGCGCGAGGAAATTCCCACTGTAGACGAACTGCATCGCCACCGCTTCCCCGCTGTCCTCGGTCGTCTCTTCCCTTTTTAAAGCCAGAAAAGGATTGTGCTGATGAGAGCTCGCCCCGCGCACACTTCCAATCGACGATACGCCGGCCGTGAGTTTTCTCGTTTCGATGTGACGTTCCCGGGCCCATGCGCCGGAAAGATGAACCATTTCATAATCCGCGTCAGGGAGGTCGATGGATGAAGACATGGAATGCTTCAAGGTGACCGGCTCTTTCCCATGATTGGTGAGGCGATTGCTTCTAGTGAGCGCAGGTAGGTCACGGAAGATCGTATACATGAGCTCCCACTCCACCTGTGCCTGGTCGTCGACGAGTGTGACCACAAGCGTTTCTGCTTCTGATTCTTGAGCGAAAGTTGCCGGAAGACCTTCTAAGTTCGGCTTCCCTTTGATTATCTGGTGTTTTTTATAACGAAAATCAGCGACGGATGCGCCGTTTTGTTCTTCTAAAATGATCGCTGGCGTACGAAAATCTCCTTTTCCGTAAACCGGTGCTTCCTGTCTGACGGTCTCTAATGAAAAACCAAGATCCCCTTCGAACGTATGTGTCGTCGAAGGGTTGGTATTTTTATAGTCTTGAAAATGGCGGAAGTCCCGGTCACGAAGTGCTTTGCCATAGTAGAGATGACCGAGCTGTCCGTTTTTCATGACGTGGAAAATATAACTGATTTGTCCATTGGTGAGATGAAATTGTTGTGTTTCTTCATTAATAAAGATCAATGGCTGCTCCTCCTTCTACTCTTTGACAGATCCGCCGAGAATTCCGGAGATGAACTGCTTTTGCAGCAACAAGAAGAAAATCATGATCGGCAATGTAGACAACGTTGTTCCCATCATGACCTGCCCGTAGTCAATCCGTGACATCCCGACAAGACTGGAGAGAGCGACCGGCAAGGTGTACATTTCCTGAGATTGCAGAACGACGAGCGGCCAAATAAAGTTGTTCCACTGGAACATGAACAAGAAAATCGCAACAGCGGCAAGCGCGGGACGCATGACGGGAAGTACGATGCGGAAGAAAATATGAAACTCCCCAGCCCCGTCCACACGCGCGGCTTCAAGCAAAGAATCCGGAATGGACTGCATGTTCTGTCTCATCAGGAAAATCGCGAATGGATAAGCGACCTGTGGAAGGATGACCGCCTGGAACGTGTTCAACCAGCCGACACTTCCGAAGATTTCGAACAAAGGAATCAACGTTACGTGATAAGGAATCATGATCGCGACAAGCAACATGAAGAAAATCGCGTTACGTCCTTTGAATTGGAACTTCGCAAACGCATAGCCCGCCGCCGTACAAACGATGGCCGAGATGGCCGTAAACGTCAGCGTAATGAACAAGGAGTTCCCCATGACGCGGATGATGCCAATGTTTTCATTCAAGTTTTTAAAGTTCTCCCAACCATAATTCCCTGGAAGGAAGTTCGGTGGAACCTTGAAAATTTCTCCTGACGGGTTCGTCGCCCCGACAAACATCCAATAGAACGGGAAGACGGAAATAATGACCCCTATGAATAAGAAAGCATATAGAAACGTCTTTTTAAGTGGACTGATCTGTTGCTTCATTTATCTTCACCTGCCCATTTCATTTGTGCCCAGGAAAGGACCCCGATGATTAATACAAGAACGTAAGCAATGGCGGATGCGTATCCGAAATCAAAGTAACGGAAGCCATTTTGGTACAAATAAAGCGTGATGGTCAGCGTGGCATTATTTGGACCACCCTGCGTAAGAATGTAAGGCTCATCGAACAACTGCAGCGTACCGATCGTGGATAATACGAAAGTGAACAAGAAGATCGGCTTCAATTGTGGCACGGTAATGTAAAAGAATTGACGAACCTTTCCTGCACCGTCCATCTCCGCTGCTTCATAAAGCGAACCAGGAATGTTTTGCAGACCTGCTAGGAAAATGACCATGTTGTACCCGGTCCAGCGCCACGTAATCGCCGCCATCAGTGCAACTTTTGCCCAGAATGGATCAGACAACCAGGCGATCGCCTCAATACCAAACAGTGAAAGTACATAGTTCGCAAGGCCATAGTTTTCATCAAGTATAATCATGAAGATGATGGAAGATGCGACCAATGCTGTAATTGCAGGCATGAAGAAA
Organism: Halobacillus litoralis; assembly: GCF_009856415.1. Lineage (GTDB taxonomy): Bacteria > Bacillota > Bacilli > Bacillales > Halobacillaceae > Halobacillus > Halobacillus litoralis_C. The sequence goes on from NZ_WMEZ01000002.1 coordinate 521,049, forward strand.
GCAATACGGAAGAAGCTCTTCATTTTCACCAGTTGTGAATTAAGCGCAACCGCGATGACGACAGCTAAGAACAACTGGATCGGTACTTGAATGAGCAAAATGAGGAACGTATTTCCGAGGGCTTTGTAAAATAAGGTGTCCTGGAACAATCGAATGTAGTTATCCAGTCCGACAAATTCATACCCTGATCCTGCACGCGTCTGAAAACTCAATAATAAAGACGAAAGGACTGGATAAACGGTAAAGATCAAGAAGAAGGTTACGGCTGGAAGAATAAATAAGTACGGCACCGTTTTCGGTGTAATCCACTTCTTACGGGATTTCGGTTTTTGGCTGGACGGACCCGGTTTCTTAGATGGCTGTTTGTTCGGTCCATGGTTGGTATTTGCCATCTGTTCTGCATTCGGTTGACTCACAATGTTCTACCCCCTCAAAGATATTGGTCAGTGCTAAAAGCGCCTTCAAAATTAAGCATTTAGACTTTGTTAATTAATTTAATTTACTTAATAGTAACATAGCTTCCTGTGTTTGTCTGCTTCATTTTCAGAAAAATTACATTCATTTTTTTCCTTAATAAAAGCTCCTTTGTTACAGGTTCAGACTCGATCCATAAAGGCTGTATTCGTTAGGGTCCAAACCAATGGAAGTCCAGGAAATCCCTTGTTCCTGAAGCGCTGATGTTTCTCCTCGATCTGCAATGGACCGAGTATATGCTTTAACAAAAAAGGTCGATCTCCACTTTGGGAGATCGACCTTTTTCGTTCTATTTTTTATAGGGAGTCAATTAGTTGGCGCTGCGTCCTGTCTCACTTTCAAGCTTGTCCGCTGCGTTTTGAAGTGCTTCTTCAATCGGCGTTCCGTCAAGCAGGATGGATGCTTGTGTATCAGACATCGTATCAAATGCACGTGCATAATCAGACGTGTAATTCGCTACAGGGATATCGGATACTTCATCCGCAAACAGTTGGAAGACAGGTTGGTTGTTAAAGTATTCGGATTCCTGGCTGAAGTAATCTTCTTCATATGTTGTTTCCAAAGATGGGAAAATACCTTTTTCTTGAAGCGCCTTCATCTGCGGATCTACTTCTGTTGTGAAGTACTCAACGAATGCATAGGCTGCACTTTCGTTGTCCGTAGAAGATGGAATCACTAGGTCAGACCCACCAAGGTTGGCTGCGCGGTTGCCGCCTTCCTCGAATGCCGGCAAGTAGAAGACATCCCAGTTGCCGCTTTGGTCAGGTGCCTGGTCCATGATCGTACCTGAATACCATACTCCGAATGGAACAGTTGCCACTTCGCCGTTAACTGTTGCAGAAACGACGCCGTCCCAACCGTTGTTGTTCAGGACAAGATCTTCATCATGCAAACGCTGAATCACATCAAACGCTTTTTGTGATTCTTCGGAAGCCACATCAATGTTGCCTTCCTCATCATAGTAGAAAGCACCTTGCTGGTTCATCATCATACGGTAAAGCGCATCGTCTGCTGCGATGTCAATCGGAACCATTTTTGTTCCCGTTGCTTCTTGAATCGTTTTCCCTGCTTCAATGTAGTCATCCCACGTTTTGATATCATCTGGGTTGACGCCCGCTTCTTCAAAAATATCAGTACGATAGAAGACACCTGCAGGTCCTACATCCCAAGGAGCTGCGAAAAATTCACCGTCTTCGTTTTGAGTCACCGACTTTTTATATTCTCCGAATTTATCTGCGTGCTCATCGTAACCGAGCTCAGAAAGGTTAGCGATCGCATCCGGGAATTGATCATGATAGTTCGCTAGACGATCAGACTCGACCATCACTACGTCCGGAAGTCCATTTCCTCCAGAAGCTAGTCCTACGGTTAACTTTTCATATACATCCAAACGTCCGATATCTTCCACATTCACTTCAACATCTGGGTACTGTTCTTTGAACCCGTCAACAGCAAGTTCCATCGATTCAGCAGCTACGTTCCAGCCCCAAACGGTAATTTCGCCGGATGGGTCTCCGCTTTCGCCACTCTCACCAGAGGATTCTCCTCCTGTTTCACCGGAACATGCAGCCAGTCCACCAGCCACAAGGCCTACCAAAAGAAAACTCTTCAACCAATTTTTCATACTGTCTTCCTCCCCCTTATTTGATAGCGTTTTCAAAACTTAATAAAATAAATTAACTAACTAGTTATAAGGTAGCATAGAACCATGTAAATGAAAAGAGTTTTTTCAAAATTAACTCTTTTAAAGGAGAACTGTTCTATAATAGATGCCGTAGGAACAGTGTTTGCGACGCTAACTTAGTAAAATAAATTTAATAAGTTTCTTTTTATGGTAAAATGGAAGCAGTACAACATAGTTGGAGGAATCTTATGAGCACGCACTATACTAGAGGCAGTTTTCAGTTGATGAAATCGATGAACCGCTCGATTATTTTGAATATGATTCGCGAGCATGGCCCGATCTCCCGGGCGGATATCGCGAAGCAATCGAGATTGACTCCACCCACAGTGAGCAATATTGTTAAAGAACTGATCCAAACACAGTTTGTGATTGAAACCACCCAGGGGCAGTCTAAAGGTGGACGCAAACCGACATTACTCGAAATCAACGCGGATCATTTTTATATCATCGGTGTCGATGTAGGGACCTTCCACATGAATTTTGTCGTCACGAACTTATATGGAGAACTAAAGGATGCCGTAAAAAAAGACATTCCTCCGTATCCGTCCAAAGAGGATATTCTAGAAACGATGAAAAGCGGCATTCGCGAATTTTTCGCATCAGGTAAATGCGATCCGAAGAAGTTCCTGGGCATCGGTATCGGAATGCACGGAATCGTGGATCCGATTGAAGGAGTCTCTCGTTTCGCTCCATCCTTCCAGCTCTACGATATCCCCATAAAAGCGGAGCTTGAGAATGAGTTCGATATGATTGTCAAAGTAGAGAACGATGCGAAGGCGATGACGCTTGGAGAGTATTGGTTCGGCAATGGAAACGATGCGGATAACATGGTCGGTGTCAACGTCGGGAACGGAATCGGCGCGGGGATGATGATTAAAGGACAACTTTTTCATGGAGAAAACAATATCGCGGGAGAGATCGGTCACATCACGATCGACCTTTCCGGGCCAAAATGTACGTGTGGCAATTACGGCTGTCTGCAGACGCTTGCGGCCGGTCCAGCCATTGCAGAGAGAGCCCGTAAAGAATTGAAAACTGGGAAGCCATCTATGATTCGTGACCTTGTGGATCACGATTTTGAAAAAGTGGATGGAAAGCTTGTTTATGAAGCAGCCTGTGAAGGAGACGAGTTCAGCATTGAACTGTTGAATCAGACAGGAAGGTTTCTCGGTATCGGCTTGACCAATTTGATTCATACCTTGAACCCGAAACGGATTATTATTGGCGGGGGCGTTTCGAAGGCGGGAGACTTTCTGATGGACGGAATCAAAGAAACCATCCACTCCCGGGGATTGACTAGTAAAGCGAAGGAAACACACATCGTACTATCCAAATTAGAAGAGCACGCATCAGCCATCGGGGCCTGCGTATTAATATTAGAAGAATTTTTCTCGAGGTAAGAAAAGAACCTGCCGGCAGTGGGGAAGCTGACGGCAGGTTCTTTTTATGGGTTGTTTTGCATTTGCAGGACCATTCCCTCTAACACGTGGATGTTCCTTGCATTGTACCGGATCCCTTTGTAATCAAAAACAAGGATCTGGCTGTCTTTCACATTGAGGAGTTCTTCATAATTTTTTTCGGCCACGATTTTTTGATAGCTGATGGTGGCGATGATATTTTTCCGAGCCAGATACACTTTCATTCCATTCAACTGGGAACGGATTTTTTTGTCCGGTGGTTCTTCATCATAAAAATAAACAAAATGCAGTTCATTCTCCGTAGAGGATGTAAACTGTTGGATCGACCTCTCTGTCGCATTCTGTGCACATCCCACTAAAAGACCCAAAACGAGCAACAGCCCCAACCACTTTCTCAATTTACATTCCTCCAAAAGAATAGCTTATACCACTATATGCCGGCCCCTTCCCTCGTACCACACCTTCCAGAAAATAACGCACCAGGTCATCCATATTCTGGATGACCTGGTACACCAGTATTTACCAATCAAGTGCTGTATCTCCCTCTCTTCATGGGAGAGTTTTTACATGTATCTACAAAAATCGTATAATAGGATAGTAGTTTATAGAAAGAGGTGGGTGAATGGAACGCAGGGAGCTTAAGAGAAAGAAAAGACGTAAACGCAGACGCTGGAAAGTCCTCCTATTTGTAGTAGCATTCATATTTTTAATCGGAGGCGTTTATTTATATACCATCTATAATGAAGTTCGTACGACTGTGAACCAGGATTTACACGAAGATGTAACTTCAATCGATACAGATCAGACCAAAGAAAAAGTAGATAACAAGGAACCGTTGAACATCCTCCTTCTCGGTGTCGATGAGCGGGAGAATGATGTCGGTCGTTCCGATACGATGATTGTCATGACGCTTGATCCCAACAATGACCAAATGCAGATGGTCAGTATCCCCCGCGATACGTATGCAGAAATTGCCGGCGACGGACGTAAAACACGAATCAACCATGCCTACGCCTACGGGGGTAGTGACATGGCTGTGAATACCGTTGAAAACTTCCTTGACATCGAACTGGATTATTACATCCGGGTCAACATGGAAGGATTATCTCAAGTTGTTGATGCCGTGAATGGAATTACCGTCAATAACGATCGTGCTTTCAGCTCAGGTCCATTTGATTTCAAAGAAGGCGAAATTAAACTGGACGGCCGCGAAGCGCTTGCTTTCGTGCGCATGCGTAAAAATGACCCTAACGGTGACTTAGGCCGTAATGAACGTCAACGCCAGGTCATCCAGGGAATCATCGATAAAGGAGCGCGTCTCGACGCTGTAAACAAAGTCGGTGATGTCATGGATGTACTCGGTGACAATGTGAGCACAAACATGCAGTTCGCGGATATGCGCAGACTCGTCACCAATTACAGCAGTGCCCGTAAAAATTCGACCACCTATCAAATGGAGGGAGAAAACTTCCGGGCGAACGGCATGTATTTGATTGATATGCCGGAAGAAGAAATTCAAAAGACGCATGATATGATTGTTAATTTCGGTTCTGAATAAAACGAAGCCCCCTTCTCGCTTGAGAAGGGGGCTTTTCATTTGAAGACAAGCCGCCTTGCTTAGGCGGCATCCTGGTCTTCTTTTTTATTAGCTGTATATTTTTTTATGACACGGATGATTCCAATGAAAACAAAATAAATGCCAGCAAACAGGAAAAAGCCCAATACGCTGACCACGGCATCTGCGAACTCCATGTTTCCGCTGCCGGTGATTTTCTGCTGAATCTCTACGGCAAAAACAAAGACAAGTACCATCGCGAATGTAAATAAAAACGAAATAGCCGTGATGCTCCATTTTGCTATGGCATGGAAAAGAATATCCACAAAAATAAGTCCGATGATTCCAAGAACGCCAATGACCCAGAAATGGAGGTCCTTATCTGTCAGATTCCACCCCATCATTTGCGTGAATTTCAAAATGACGTCATGCCAAACATTGACTACATCAGCCAACAATAAAATAACTTCTCTCATTGCTAGTCTCTCATTCTCCCATCTCAAAAGCTAAAACAAACCAAAAGATTAAACTAAAAATACCATAAGGAGAAACGATTGTATATGGTTTCTTACAAATACTGTTAGACCTGGTCATCCATTTCATGGATGACCAGGTCTAACAGTTATTTCCATATCATACATACATGTAACGCATCATCACATGAGCAGCAAGTCTGCTCGTCATATCCCTGAAATCTTTGGTAGGATCGACTTCTACGATATCCATTCCTTTGACTAGAGGATGAGCGGCAGCGAGAGAAACACTGCTGAGCAGCTCCCTTGCCGTTAAACCTCCTGGACCGATGGCTGGACAACCAGGTGCATACGCCTGATCAACAGCATCCATATCGACAGACAAATAAATGCAGTTGCACTTATTTTCCAATATCTGTATGACCTGGTCTGTTAGATTATGGATGCCTTTCTCTTCGACATCGCCCATGGTGTAGGTGTGGATGTTATGGTTTCTGGCATAGTCGGCGTAGGCTTTGGCGTTGGAGAAGTCACGGATGCCGATTTGGACGAGATCCTCGCCATGTATGACTCCTTCTTCGATTAAACTTCGAAAGGGAGTACCGTTTGTCCGTCCGCCATCTTCCACGTTCCGCAGATCATGGTGAGCATCCCATTGAATGACTCCGACTCTTCCGTATTTCTCCTGAAAGGCAGAAATACTAGGGAAACTAACCCCATGATCCCCGCCAAGCATGACGTACTTGGAACAAGCTTCGGTGTCGATCATTTCTTTCACACTCGTCTTCAACCGCTTCCGTGTTTCCTCGTTATCCGTCGGATGTACAGGGACGTCCCCAAAGTCCAACACCTTCATATCTTCATAACTTTTGTCTTTCTCCCCTGAATACGTACTGTAAGATCCTAGGGCTCTTCTAATCGACCCAGGCGCTTCCGATGCGCCTGACAATGAAATGGAAGTTTTAGATAAAGGAAGGCCAAGAATCCCTATATCCCCGGTTTCCCCAGGCTCGTAATACGAAACTGTTTCATCTACCTTTGTCGTATGACGATCTTTGAATCTAGCATCCCTGCCCGGGTTGAGGTACTGAAAAGACACGGGCTCCCCTCCTTTCCCACACCTTTCTTCCATTCTTCCATACCGCCTTCGCATGATTCGCCGCATAGTGATACGGAATGTACTTATAATTCGGAACATCCCACAGTACGACATCCGCTTTTCTACCGACACTCAAACACCCGGCAACGTCTCCTCTTCCAATCGCATGCGCAGCATTCACCGTGACGCTATTCCATATCTCCTCCGGCGTCATTTTCATTTTCAACGCGGCAAGGGACATGATCATCTGCGGGTTGTATGTCACACAGCTCCCAGGGTTGAAGTCGGTGGCCAGGGCGACGGCGGCTCCGCTGTCAATCATTTTTCTAGCATTTGCGTAATAATCTTTTCCTAAGTAAAAAGTTGTTCCCGGAAGCAGCACAGCCACCGTATCGCCCTCAGCGAGGCGGTCGATCCCCTCATCAGAAGCTGCGACAAGGTGATCGGCAGATGCCGCTCCCATGGAAACGGCAAGCTCTGTTCCTCCAAGCGGGTCGATTTCATCGGCATGAATCTTCGTTTGGAATCCAAGTGCCTGGGAAGCTTTCATAAAACGCCGGGACTGCTCAATGGTAAAGACACCCGTTTCACAAAAAATATCCGTAAACTCCGCCAACCCTTCCTCACTGATTTCAGGAAGCAGGCGGATCATGTCATCAAGAAACGCTTCTTCGTTTCCCTTATACTCCGGTGGAATTGCATGTGGACCTAGAAAAGTCGAAACCAAATCGAGTAAGCTTTCTTCGTTCAAACGTTTGACGACTCGAAGCTGTTTCAACTCTGCTTCCCGCTCAAGCCCGTAGCCGCTCTTCGCTTCAAGCGTCGTTACTCCATGGGCTGCCATCTGTTCCAGCGTCTGTTTTGCTTTTTCATAAAGGTGTGTCTCACTCTCCGCGCGTGTAGCTTCTACCGTTGATAAAATCCCGCCCCCTTGCTGCAAAATCTCCAAATAAGGAACGCCAGCCTGCTTCAGTGCCAGCTCGTTTTCCCGCGATCCTCCGAAGACGAGGTGGGTGTGCGGATCGACGAGACCAGGTGTTACAGTTTTTTCCATAGCATCGACACGCTCGTTGGCTTTGAGTTTCCGTGCTTCTTCGTTGGGGCCGATCCAGGCGACTTTCCCGTCTTCAAAAGCGATGGCCATGTTTTCTTTTACTTCCAGCTGCTTCATCGCATCCCCTTTTAGTGGGCCTTCCGCAGGTAAAATCAATTGTCCAATATTTTCAATCAGCGTATCGTACATCACTATCCCCTCCTCTTCATTGGTATATCAATGGCATGCTTATCCGCTTCTTCCATCGCTTTATCGTAACCCGCATCAGCATGACGAAGTATGCCCATGCCAGGGTCTGTCGTGAGGACACGTTCCAGTCTATCTTCGGCGAGGTCGGTGCCATCAGCCACAACGACCATTCCTGCATGAAGCGAATAGCCCATTCCGACACCACCGCCGTGATGAAAAGAAATCCACGATCCGCCGGCCGCTGTATTAATGAGTGCATTCAGCACCGCCCAATCACCGACCGCATCACTGCCATCCATCATCGATTCCGTTTCCCTGTTCGGTGAAGCGACCGATCCACAATCGAGGTGGTCCCTGCCGATCACCACAGGCGCACTCAACTCCCCTTTCCTCACAAGGTCGTTGATCGCCATCCCCATTTTCTTCCGCTCCCCATAACCGAGCCAGCAAATCCTCGACGGAAGTCCTTGAAACTGGACTTTTTCCTGTGCCATATCAATCCACCGGAGCAACTTCTCATTATCAGGAAAAAGTTCTCTGATCAGCTGATCTGTGCGGTAAATATCTTTCGGATCACCAGACAAAGCGGCCCAACGGAACGGCCCTTTCCCTTCACAAAACAACGGTCGGATGTAGGCAGGAACGAAGCCGGGAAAATCGAACGCATCGTCTACGCCTTCTTCCAGTGCGACCTGACGGATGTTGTTGCCATAGTCGAAAACGACGCTGCCTTTTCTTTGAAACTGCAGCATGAGCTCTACGTGTTTGGCCATAGATTTTGATGAGAGGCGCACATACTTATCCGGATCCTTTTTTCTCAAAACGGCCGCCTCCTGCAGCGAATACCCGACAGGTACATAGCCATTCAGCGGGTCATGCGCAGAGGTTTGGTCTGTGACAATATCAATCTCCAGCCCATTTTGTAAAAGTCGTTCATGCATCTCTGCCGCGTTCCCTAATAGAGCAATCGAAAGAGCCTCTCCATTCGCTTTCGCTTCTTTTGCCCATAAAACTGCCTCATCCAGAGACGCTGTACTCACATCGCAGTAGCCGGACTGCAGCCGTTTGGAAATCCGGTCAGGATCCACTTCGACAGCAATGACGACACCTCCGTTCATCGTGACCGCAAGCGGTTGTGCTCCTCCCATGCCGCCAAGGCCCGCCGTCAGAGTAATCGTTCCTTTCAACGATCCTCCGAAATGTTTTTCAGCAAGGGACGCGAACGTTTCATACGTTCCTTGCAAGATGCCCTGTGATCCAATGTAAATCCAGCTGCCTGCCGTCATTTGGCCATACATCATGAGACCCTTCTGATCGAGTTCATGGAAATGCTGCCAGTTCGCCCATTTCGGAACGAGGACGGAATTTGAGAGCAATACTCTCGGCGCGTTTTCATGCGTTTTAAAAACACCCACAGGTTTCCCGGACTGGACAAGCATCGTTTCATCCTTTTCCAGACGCTTCAGCGTCGCAACGATTGCATCAAACGCTTCCCAGTTCCGTGCCGCTTTTCCAATGCCACCATAAACGACGAGCTCTCCGGGTATTTCTGCGACCTCTGGATCAAGGTTATTGCAGAGCATCCTTAGGACAGCCTCCTGCTCCCATCCTTTACATTCCAGCTGTGTTCCTGTTTTGGCTTTCACTTTACGAGTTGTCGACATACGTTTCTCCTCCTTCATGAACGGATTTCCACTTTTCCCAGTCAAAAGCGCTCTCCTTCAACCATTGCTCCACGTTTTCGATATCCTTAGAAAACACTCGATCCTGCGTCACTTTCGGTACGACTTTTCGTGCTGATGTAAAAAGGTCCTGGGCAAGTACCGATGCCCGCTCGATCCCCCTCAGTTCCAGCGCCTGAAGACTGCAGATCAACTCGATCGCTACAACTTTTGTTGCGTTGTCAATGACCATGGCGGCGTGCCGGGCTGCTGTAGTACCCATGCTCACATGATCTTCCTGATTCGCAGACGATGGGATCGAATCGACGCTTGAAGGGTGGGCGAGCGTTTTATTTTCAGAAACTAACGATGCGGCCACATACTGTACAATCATCAACCCTGACTCCAACCCCGGATTCGCACTGAGAAACGGAGGAAAGTCGTTCAACTGCGGGTTGACGAGACGCTCAATTCTCCGCTCCGAAATATTAGCCAACTCACTGATCGCAATTTTTAAAAAGTCCATCGCAAACGCAATCGGCTGGCCGTGGAAGTTTCCACCGGATACGACCACTTTTCCACCTTCTAAAAGCAGTGGATTGTCTGTCGCTGCATTCATCTCAATCGTCAATTTCTCACGTACGTAATGCAGCGTCTGCCATGTCGCTCCGTGTACTTGTGGAATACATCGTAAGGAATAGGCGTCCTGCACTCTTTTCTCTCCTTGAAAAGTGACGAGATGACTGCCGTTAATTAGATGCCGCATCCGCTCAGCCACAGTCATTTGTTCCGGATAGCCGCGCGCTTCATGGATGCTCGGATGAAAAGCGTCCCGAATGCCTTCCAGGGCCTGCAACGTAAGGCTTGCCACCCAGTCACACTGCAAAGCCAGCCGCTCCGCTTCGATGTAACTGATGACTCCGACCGCCGTCATCGCCTGGGTCCCGTTAATGAGCGCAAGCCCTTCTTTGGCCTTCAACGATAATGGTTTCAGCGACAACTTCTCCAATATATCTTCTGTTGCGTGCCGGTTTCCTTCATAAAAAACTTCCCCTTCGCCCATTAGGACAAGGGCTAAATGGGCGAGCGGAGCCAAGTCTCCGGATGCCCCGAGTGATCCTTGTGAAGGAATGACCGGATGGACATGAAGGTTAACAAGATCGCACAGCCTCTGAACAAGCACTTCCCGCACGCCTGAATAACCTTTCATGAGCGCATTCAACCGAAGCACCATCATGGCACGGCTCACTTTTTCAGAAAAAGGTTCCCCCACACCGCACGCATGTGAACGGATCAGGTGGTGCTGCAGACTGTCAACGTCTTCCGCAGCAATTCGGACATCACTCAGTTTCCCGAACCCTGTGTTAATGCCGTACACGGAGTGCCCTCGGGTCACGATATCTTCGACGGTTTCCCTGCTTGCCCTGACATCGATCAGACTCGCATTTGATAATCCGATTTTGGCATTATCGAAACAGATTTCCTTCATTTGCTCCATCGATAAGTCCCTTCCATTCAGTTCGATCATCCACAATCCCCCTTTCACACGAAAAGATTCTGGTGGATTTTCTACAAAAAGGGGCGACAATGGCATGGGAAATACCATTGTCGCCCCCTCATCGCTCATGACTATAGGCCACCTATTCTTTATATATGATTGATACCGAGTCCAAATGTCTCATGTTCCAAACCTTTTACCGGCGCCCCGATTGTTCCATAAAAAGCCACGGCGATCCACTCGCCTTCTTCTGATCGGTCATAAGGCTTTCCACGTACGACGGCAAAACGCAGTCCAACGGTCCGCATCATATTGCCGACCCCAATCTGTCCCCGCGTTACGCCCTGCAAGGATTCTAAAATCGCATGATACAGCGCGTGCGTCTCCCTGTAGACATGTTCAGAGATAATACCGTTTCGCTTAGCCGCTGTTTCGACGGCTGCAATCACTTTTTGAACTTCCATCGAACCTGCTTTCCCCTGGCAGTACTCCACCTGTTCGAACGCGTCTATAAAAAGCTCCCTCTCGCTCTCATCCAGGGAAGCAAGCAGCATCGCAAGCTTTCCTATTTTCACCGTTTGGGTCATACCATCTCCACCCTGCTTATCACTAATAACTACTTAAATTGTAACCGCTTTCTTAAATGTCCGCAATACAAAAAAGATGACCTCATCCAAACGGACCAGGTCATACAGTATTTTCCATGTTATTCAGTTTCAAATAAAGCCTGTAGTAGGCGGAGAAAGCGAGAAAGGCGATGATGGATCCGGTGAAGATCGGAATGATCAGCGGGAAAATGTACAGACTGACGGCCAGGATGAATCCTGAGCTGATTGCGACTGTCAAAAACAGCACCGGGCTGACAAATGTAAGCATAAATGCTTTTTTCAGCGCTGCTCCTACTTTTAAATCAAAATGGACAAGCGTACTGAACGTATTAATGGTGTATACGAACAATAAGATTCCCAAGATGAGAAACAGATTCATGAGCAGGGAACTCATCGTAGAAAAATAATAGAGATCAGCGCCAAGCACACTCCACAAAATCGTAAGAACGATTCCAGCCTTCATGCTGTTTTTGTAATTCTCTTTGTAATAGCTGAGGTAAGACCGATCAGCTGTTTCTTTATGATCCTTCCTCACCCAGTCGCGCGCTTTTGCAAACATGGCGGTCGTGGCAGGGAAAAAGATGAAAGGCAGCAAGAGGACAAGCGGCGGCAGCAAATACCACAATTCCTGTATGTCTCCCACGTTCAATAAGCTCAACAATAATAGTGCGACTGGCAAATTGAACAACGCCCACTGAAGGTTGGTTAATGCGAATTTACTGATCCACTCGCTAACGGCATAAAGGCCGCCTCTGATTCCTGATGACTGTTTCATAATCTTCCCCTTCCTAATTAGAAAAGCGCAAGCGCCCCGAGAGACACAACACACATAAGCAAAACGGCCGTAGGAAGGTGCTGGTTCCTTCTTCCTTTCAACAGATTATTTGCTTATGTCGCGAGCGCCCGGGCGCTGGAGCTGTCCCCACACTTCTTTGACCCTTTGTAAAAATAAAAACCCCTCAAAAGTCAGAGGGGTTTTGCTGTTTCCAAATTAAGCCCACCACATCTCCGTTGCCGGTTCTTCAATCAGCACAGATTTCAAGTTTTTCACGGCTTGATTGAATCCTTCGTTGATCGACATGATCGGATCTTCGTGCTCGATACTGACGACATGATCATAGCCGTACGTACGGAGTGCACTGATGATGTTGGACCATTCTTCGATTCCGTGACCGTATCCGACGGAGCGGAAACTCCATGCGCGCGTCTGCACGTTTCCGTAATTCTGCATGTCTGTCAGACCGTACATGTTGACGTTATCCTGATCGATGTACGTATCTTTTGCATGGAAGTGATGGATCGCATTTTCTTTACCCAAAATCTTGATTGCTGCTACTGGGTCGATGCCCTGCCACCACAAGTGACTTGGATCCAGGTTCGCTCCGATGGCATCACTTGTCGCTTCACGAAGTTTCAACATCGTGTAAGGCGTGTGGACAAGGAACCCTGCGTGCAGTTCAAGACCGACTTTGACGTTATGTTCTTCGGCAAACTTCCCTTGTTCTTTCCAATAAGGGATCAGTTTTTCGTTCCACTGCCATTCTAACACATCTGAATATTCCGGTGGCCATGGAGTGACCGGCCAGTTCGGAGCGGTATCGTTTTCGTGTCCGCCTGGTGTACCTGAGAAAGTATTCACCACAGGTACATCCATCAAGTTTGCTAGTCTTACCGATTTCACAAACGCTTCATGAGACTCTTCAGCGAAGGCTTTATCCGGTGATACCGGGTTGCCGTGACAGCTGAAAGCACTGATGGTAAGCCCGCGGTCATGAACTTTCTTTAAGTACTCGTTTCGTTTCTCTTCACTTTCAAGTAGCTCATCTACGTTACAGTGAGCATTGCCAGGGTAGCCGCCTGTCCCGATTTCGACCGCTTTCAAACCTGCTTCTTTCGCGTGGTCCAACATCTCTTCAAAGGATTTATCGGAAAATAATACCGTAAAAACGCCTAATTTCATGAACAATCTCCTCCTGCTAAGTTTATAGTTTCACACTCGTACCTGTTTCACTGCTTTGATAGATCGCTTCCATCAGCTTCGTCACTTTCAAAGCCTGCTCCGGCTTCACGACTAATTCATCATTTCCTAAACAGCTGTCGATAAAGTTTTCTGCCTGAGCGAGACCAGGTGTCGGTTCGCCTTCACGGATTTTCGCTGTACTATCGAGCAGCGCTCCGTATTTGGCTTGATAAAGTTCAAATGGATAGACACTAAGGCCACCGTCGACACCGGAGATCGAAAGCGATGTATGGTCTTCCTTGATATTAGCCGCCCACGAACACTCAAACTGAAGCGACTCTCCGTTTTCAAACGTAATATAACTCGTCACATGGTCATCGACGTTGAACGTTTCATGATTGAACGCTCCCCAGTCGTTCACCTGTCCCGGTGTTTTACTCAACCGATCGTAGGTGCGTCCCATCACTTCGACAGGTTTTGGGTCATCAAGGAGCCAAAGCGCAAGGTCAAGCAAATGACATCCAAAGTCAATCAAGCTGCCGCCGCCTTGCAAATCTTTGTTTGTGAATACACCCCAGCCTGGCACTTTCCGGCGTCGCATCGCCTGGACTCTCGTTACGAGAGGATCGCCAATTTCATTATTGAGGATCGCTTTTTTAGCCAGCTGCGCTTCCGGTGTGTATCGGTAATGATAGGCGATGGATAAAAGGCGGTCATTTTTCTTCGCTGCTTCCATCATGGCTTCGCATTCTTCTGTCGTAATCGCCATCGGCTTCTCACATAGCACGTGAACCCCAGCTTCAAGGGCGGCAATGGAAATTTCGGCATGAAACTTGTTCGGCGTACAAATCGTGACCGCATCGACCTTTTCGAACATATCTTGATAATCTTTGAAAACGTAGGGAATCTGATGGGCTTCGGCTACTTCTTCCGCTCGTCCTTCATTCACATCTTGGACAGCCGTCAGCTCCACTTTGTCTTTTAAATCAAGGAAAGAGGGAATATGCCGCCCTTGGGCAATTCCCCCTACTCCGATGATTCCCATTTTCAAACGTGTCATTTCGTGACTTTCTCCAGGCTGCTGATTTGTCTCGTTTCGCCTGAGCGGAGGGCACCGAGGATGACTTCCAATGATTTCATACCTTCTTCTCCAGTGATCAGAGGCTCGGTATCATTCACAATGCTGTCAACGAAGTGGTCGATGACATGAGAATTGCTTTGTCCGCCTTCTTCGTTGGATTGAATTTTTCCAAGCTGATAATTGACGATATCGCCATTCGTGTATTGTGCGATCAAGGAGTATTCTGGATCGTCTTCAAGGCGAAGCGTTCCTTTTTCCCCGTAGATCACGGTTGAGTTGTCTTCGTTCGGATTGTAAGCCCAGCTCGCTGCCATCGTTCCGACAACGCCAGATTGAGAACGTAGAATACAGACGGCATTATCATCGACCGTGATGTCTTTCTTCGCATTGTTCTCGACAAAACCTGCGACCTCCACGAATTCTTCGCCAAGGATGTAACGGAGCAAGTCTGCTTTATGTACTCCTAAATCACCCATGGCGCCGATGAACGCCTGATCTTTCTTGAAGAACCAGCTGTTTTCTCCTTCTGCACTCCATCCTTCCGGTCCACCGTGGCCGAAAGCCGTACGGAAACTGTACACTTTTCCGATTGAACCTGATTCGATCAGTTCTTTCGCTTTCACGTGAGACGGCACAAAACGTTGGTTGTGTGCGATCATCAATTTCTTACCGTTCTTCTCTGCTGCTTGAATCATTTCTTCTGCCTCTTCTTTGGAAGTCGCCATCGGCTTTTCACACAGGACATGTGCACCGGCATTCAGTGCAGCAATGGAGACGGGTGCATGCAAGTAGTTCGGCAGGCACACGCTCACCGCGTCCACTTCTTCTTTCTTTAACAGCTCTTCATAGTCTGTGTAAAGAGTCGCACCGTGCAAAAGCGCTACTTCCCTCGCACGTTCTTCAACAATGTCACAGACCGCTTTGACTTCAACATTTTCATTCGCAACGTATTCCGGAAGGTGACGATTTTGAGCAATGCTTCCGCATCCAATTACAGCAATTTTCAATTGTGTCATAGTAAAAGCTCCTTTTATGATTTAGTCGAAATTTCTTCTAAAGGTTGAGCATTTCCGTAAACAGGTGTCGGCGTTTCTGTGTTGTTCGCCCATTTCACACCATTACGGATGACGGTTTGTACTTCTTTGTTGTAATACGTTGGATACGTTTCATGCCCCGGACGGAAATAAAAGACTTTCCCTCTTCCACGACGGAAAGTAGCCCCGCTACGGAACACTTCTCCACCTTCAAACCAGCTGACGAAAATCAATTCTTCAGGAGTCGGGATATCAAAATGTTCGCCATACATTTCTTCTTTTTCAATTTCAATGAACTCTCCGATGCCTTCTGTGATCGGGTGACTCGGATCGACGACCCAGATGCGTTCCTTTTCATCCGCTTCACGCCACTTCAAATCACAGGATGTGCCCATCAACTTTTTGAACGGCTTAGAAAAGTGAGCCGAGTGAAGAACGACCAGTCCCATGCCTTCGAGTACACGCTGCTTTACTTTTTCCGCGATTTCATCCTGCACTTCATCATGGGCTTTATGTCCCCACCAAACAAGTACATCTGTTTCTGCTAGCACTTCATCGGTCAATCCATGCTCTTCCTCATCTAAAGTCGCTGTTTTCACATTTTCATGGTCTTCGCCAAGAAAATCAGCGATGGCACTATGAATGCCCTCTGGATAAATATCTGCGACAACCTGGTTTTCTTTTTCGTGACGGTTTTCATTCCATACTAGTACGTTCATGTTCATTCCCCTTTTCTGTAAAAATAAGCGCTTTCTTTCTGCGAAAAAAATTAGTCCATTTGTTTGATCGTTTTTCTTGGGTGACAGGAATCCCGCTCTACGATGACCGTCGGAATGATGATGCTTTTTTTGATCATGTCCGGCCTGTTCAATAAATCGATCAAGCTCCTGGCTGATTCATGACCCAATTGAAACGACTGAGTATCCACTGTTGTGAGTGCGGGATTTGATAAACGGGCAATCATCGTGTTGTTGAACCCGACGATGCTCATATCCTCCGGCAGGTTCAAACCTTTGGAGGTCAATGCTCTCATGACGGTCAATGCATTATAATCGTCAGTGATGACAAGGCCTGACGGCGGGTCCTCGACCTGCAGCAGTTCATCCACCACTTGCTCGGCATCCGCCAGTCCGGTTTGAATATTTTTTTGTAAATTTTTGTCTTCCTCTAAATGACCATTCGCCAATGCTTGTCGAAATCCTTCTAAACGGTCCCGGGCCACTTCAAAATGAGAATCCCCTCCGATGAAGCCGATCCTCTCATGACCCAGTTGAATCAAATAATCCGTCACTTCTTTACTTGCGAGAATGTTGTCATTATCGACAAACATCGTTTCACCTGCCCGGTTGACAGGTTTTCCGACCATCACGAAAGGAAAATTACAATCCCTTAAATACGGGACGACTTGATCATCTTCACGGGAGTATAAGACGATGACCCCATCGACCCGTTTTCCCTGCACCATTTTGACAACTTCTTTGAAGATGGCTTCTTCCGTGTTTCCAGTCGTCAAATAAATGCTGTAATCCTCTTCATGACATGCATCGCTGATTCCCCTCAACAATTCTGAGAAAAAAGGGTTATCAAAAGAGTGGACAGAAGAAACTTTGGTTACAATCCCGATCGTCTGCGTCGATTGACTGACAAGGACGCGGCCGTTGTAATTGATGTGATACCCCAATTCCTCCATCACTTTTCTCACTTTCCGCTTCGTCCGTTCACTGATCCGCGGACTATCGGAGATGACTCTGGATACCGTAGAAGGAGCGACATTCGCAACTCTCGCCACATCTTTAATTGTGACAGACACGCCCATCGCCTCCTTTCCTCTATTCATCTTTCATTTTCTACCCTAACCAATGGAATGTATCGGAATGACTGATGTTCAAAACCCCTTATTTAAGAAGTGTTGAAAACTTATTTGACAGCACCCTCGGATACGCCATTGATGATTTGTTTTTGAGCGAAGAAGTAGCCGATAATGACTGGCAGAATAGCGATCGTCAGACCGGCAAGTGCCAAGTGCCATTGTTTCGTGTATTGGCCGAAGAAGTAGAACATCTTCAGTGGAATCGTCGCATTGGACTCACTCAATACAAGAGATGGAAGGAGATAATCGTTCCAGATCCAAATGACGTTCAAGATCGCTACGGTTACGGAAATCGGCTTCAACAATGGGAAAATGATGTACCAGAACGTTTGGAAACGGTTCGCTCCATCGATGATGGCCGCTTCGTCCATGGACTTCGAGATCCCTGTCATCGCTCCGTGATAAAGGAAGATCGACAAACTACAACCGAAACCTAGGTACATGAAAATCAATCCACCAGCGTTCAACATGTCCGCCTGTCCGAAAATAGAGACGAGTGGAATCATGACCGACTGGAACGGGATCAACATCGCAGCAACGAAGATGAAAAAGATGATGCCGCTGAGTTTACTTTTGTTCCTCGCTAAGGCGTATCCAGCCATAGAAGAGAACAGGATGATGATGGCGATACTTAAACCTGTGATCAGAACAGAGTTGAACAGTGATTTCAAGAATGCCAGGTCAATGAATGCTTCTACAAAGTTTGAGAATACAGCTTCTTCCGGGAACCCTAGGACGCCAGAAAAGATGTCCCGCTTTGTTTTGAATGCGTTGACAATCATCAAATAGAAAGGCGCAATCCAGATGAGACCAAGCAGAAGGCCGAGAATTTCAATGGAGATTAAATTCCGTTTTTCTTTATTCTTTTTCATTACATCTCAACCTCCCGTTTCTTGTTGTAATACACTTGCGTCAATGCGATGACAGCAACGATCAAGAAGAAAATGACGGCTTTGGCCTGAGCGTAAGCCATTTGATTATCAGAGAACGCGGTACGGACAATTTCCATCGCTACCATTTGTGTCGAGTTGAATGGTCCGCCGTTTGTCAGGGATAAGTTTTGGTCATAGATCTTGAAGGCCATGGAAAGCGTCAAGAACATACTGACCGTAAAGGCCGGTGCAACGAGCGGGAACGTAATGTTTTTGAAGCGTTGGAAGCTGCTTGCTCCGTCGATTTTCGCTGCTTCAATCAACTCTTTCGGAATGTTTTCAAGGTAAGCAATGTAAATGATCATGATATATCCAGCCATCTGCCATGCGGTCAGGATGACAAGACCCCAGAAACCAGTGTTCGTCGTAGACAGCCAACCGTTCAATCCCTCAATTCCGGTAAGGCCCGCAATATCTCCAAATACACTGATGAAAATGAACTGCCAGATAAACCCTAAAATCAGACCACCGATCAAGTTCGGCATAAAGAATACGGTACGCAGAAGGTTCCCTGATTTGATGTTACGTGTAACAAGAAGAGCCAGTCCAAGACCCATGATGTTCAAAAGGATGACGGTTACAACGGCGAATTTAACCGTAAACCAGATCGAGTCCATGAATTCACTTTCTTGGAAAAGGTTGATGTAATTCTCAAAACCTATGAATGCATTTGCTGTAATCCCGTTCCAATCCGTGAAGGAATAGAAGAGACCATATAAGAAAGGAATGACGACGACTATACCAAGACCCATGATCACCGGCGTCAGGAACAGCCAGAAAGATAAACTTCGATTCTGCATGTATTACTCCTCCAATGCTTTAAGCGGCACGAACCGCGCGTTATGATATCGATCTCATATGATTGGATAAAACATCCCATCTATTAACATACTTACCTATTTAAATATCCTAATAGAGGGGATCTTTTATAGTACCAGTAAGGGCAGCAAGCCCTTACTGGTTCCAATTCTACTGATTATTGACGAGCGTCTTCCCAAGCTTGAGTCGCTCTTTGTTCTACTTCTTCCCAGCTGATGTCTCCAGCAAGGTATTCTTGTACAGCTACTCCGAATGCGTCCTCAGTCCAGCCCGTCGGCGCTCCAAGGAAGACCCATCCAAGCGTATTGCCTTCGTTCGCATACTCATAGATTTCCTGAGAAATCGGATCTGCAATTTCCTGATCTTCATATCCTTCGTATGCCGGAATGAACTTGAATTCTTCCGTTACGAATTTCTTACCTTGATCAGATGTGTACATCCAATCCAAGAAATCTTTACTTGCTTGTACGACTTCATCTTCAGACTCTTTGTTCACAACCCAGTAGTTCGGTACACCAACAGGGATGCTTCCTTCGTAACCTTCTACAGGGATCGGAAGAAGACCGACGTTGTTCTCAGCAAATTCAGGATCCATGGATTCAATCGTGTTGTAAACCCAGTTTCCTTGCTGAATCATCGCAACTTTACCAAGAGAGAAGTTTTCTTCTACCTGTTGAGAGTAATCAAGGCTAAGTGTCGGTTGAACAGAGTACTCGTTTTGAAGGTCTACGAAACGCTTCATTTGGTCACCCATCTGAAACTCAATCGTGTCCGCTTCATAAGCTTCCATGATGTCGTTGTTGAATTCATCTGCAATATACGCGTTGGCTAAGTGGTTACCAATGACCCACTTCTCTTTCGCCGGGAAGGCAAATGGTGCGTCGATTCCAAGCTCACCTTTTTGATCTTCCAACGTTTGAACAGCTTCTTCTAGAGCTTCAAATGTTGTAATTTCTTCCGCATTAATTCCTGCTTCTTCAAAAACTTTTTTGTTATAAAGGAGACCGTATCCTTCCTGGTTGAAAGGAAGACCCAATACTTGATCATTACGGGATACGCCGGAAAGTGTCCCTTCAAGTGCTGCGTTTGCAGCTTCTGTATCAGAAAGGTCTGCTAAGTATTTCTCATACTCATCGACATCTGTAGGTCCACCGACGTTGAAAATATCAGGCTCTTCTCCAGAAGAGAAAGAAGTCTTCAATGAAGCTCCGTAATCGTTTCCACCACCGACCGTTTTAACGTTGATGTTCACGTCTGGGTTTTCTTCTTCATACATGGACACAAGCTCTTCAAACTGGTCCTTGAACTCTACTTTAAACTGAAAGACATCGACGGTAACGGCATCGCCTGAAGCATTGTCGTCTGAACTGCTGCTGTCGTCGGATCCAAATGAACAACCAGAAAGAGCTACAGTAGACGCCAACAATGCTGTGGCAATCCCAGAATAAAATTTGTTTCTTTTCATCTCATCCACCCCTATTTATTTATTAATCATTGAATCCGCTTACATATCACATCTAAGAAAAGAGTTTTTCAACTTGTGCAACCTCAGCGCATACGTTTGCGCAAATGGTAGTTAAAAAACTCATCGGCTTGTCCAACAATGAGCTATAAAAGTGCTATAGATTAGGATGTGAATACGTTTGCACAAAATTCATTGATTAATGAAGTTGAGTAAATCATAACATGGGGGGCATACAAATACAACACCATTTTTCAAATAATTCTCCAAATAGACAGCGTTTACATAGATTCGTTTTTTCCGTCTTTCATATGTCGGGTCATGAACATCCACCATTCCACATACTTTGTAAGAGTGAGGTGAAAGAAATGAAGAAAAAGAACGGTCCGATCAATTGGGAGGCTTTCTCGGAAAATGTGGAGAAGGTGTTAGGAGAGGATTTCTGGAACGACATGCATCATGTCATTCCGAAACGCGGCCCTTCTTACGACCTTTTTGAAACGGAAGATCAGGCTGTCCTTGTGATTGAACTGCCAGGTTTGACAAAAAATGACCCGGTCTATCTGACTCAGGAGGGCACGTCCCTGATCATCCGGGGGGAGATCACTCCCGATTACCCCGTAGCAGAAGAAGAGTTAATCCATAACGAGCGTTTGAAAGGGAGCTTCAAGCGTGTGATTCCAGTGCCCTTTCATTTTACTGCGGAAGATATCGTGACCGCCTACAAAGAAGGTCTGTTGATCGTCACCATTTTTAAACGCCACAAAAACAGGGAGATCCCCATTGAATTAGAGGACCATCAATAATGCAAAAAGATCTCTTTTTCATCGGAGCTCTTTTTTTGTAAACGAACTTCAATCGCCCCATCCTGGTACTGTGCAAACCCATTTCTTCTGCTCGTCTGAGCAGGCAGCGCAATCTCCATCCTCTCAGCCCATATTCCACCTACAAACAATTTCCCGCTTCCAACACTCAATCGTATGCCCTCTACATCCACTTCGTAAGGAACAGGGATGGTGACGACAACTTCCTTCATTAACTCCATCACCTTATAATCACTGCTCGGTTGTTTTGATTTCTGTTGATCTTTTGGCGTCAGAGCATCCTGGATCGATTTTTGCACAAAATCATTCATCTTTCCCATATCCATCAAATCGTCAGGAAGGAAAGAGCTCTCTTTTCCTAAAGGGTTGAACCAATTTGTAATGTCTTTCATGCTTATCTTTTCCTTTCATACATTAGTCATAGGAGGTGATGATATGAGTCACATTCAATTCAGGAATTTGTCCGTGGACCAAATCACTGATGCATCTGGAATCTTTTCAGGAACAAACCTCCAGTCTGGATTTAAGGCCGTGGAACAAAGATGGGAAGGAAACGGGAAAATCATTGGTCATAAAAACACCCTCCAACATAATAAACATCTAATCATCAAACGGCCTTCTAAAAGAGTGTAGCCGGCATGTTCTTTAAAAAACGCCGTGACAAGCAAGCGGATATCGATCATCTTGTAAAAGAAATTCATGAATTAAAACAAATGATCCAAGGCATGCAGGGAAAGCATGTGGAATACCATATTCATTTTGACCAAGTGGATATCCATGATCCCAACCTTGAGCAGCTGACGTTCCAGTTAGACCACCTAGATATCGATGAATTGAGTGGAGCTCTTAACATGGGGAACAATTTCGGTGTGAATGTCAAACCGAAGCCGAATTCTTCCCGTCCTGAATTGAGTCGAACGGATAATGGCTTGAAATTCAGCTTTAAATCAAAGGAGGATTCCTAATATGGCCGGTCTGTCTCCTTACTTTTTCATAGGAAACATAAGGATTGGAACAATTGAAAATGCCTCCTGTTTGAATATGGGAAACAATATCCCGACAGGTTTTGAGAGTTACCAAAAACATAACCAGGGCTTTGGGAATGTCTATGGTGATGGCAATACTCTTGAAGGGTTACGTTCCATTTTAAGTGACTCAGCCATACTTGACCTGATGTCCCAAGAAAACGCCCAGGAAATCCCGGAGTGGATACAAAAACTCATGGAAAAGAAAATGGAGGATCATCCTGCAGAATGATCGGCTCCATTCTCCTTTTTTGAAGGACGTGCCATTTTCGTAATCGGCATATCGATTTCATCGTTATCATGAATGACATTAACATTATAAGAAATGATGTTCCCATCTCCTACGACTGTACCAAGGGCCGAATTTTGCTTTTCCTGCGATTCCCAATGGTTTTGAGTATTCGGACCGACAAATATGCCGGAGTTGTTCGTCATGTGATTGACATAGATGGAGTCGAATTGGATATCGATCAGAAGCCCCCCTAATATTGGACGTTTGGTTGAGGGTTGCTGACGGTAGGGGTAACGATTGGTGTATCATTAACATCATTATCAATAATTGTATTCACATTGTTGGTCGCAATGAAAAAGCCGACGGGAATTCCTGCAGCATTATTGTTCTTCCCTTGCCAGGACCAATCCGGCTGATTATTTTGCCCCGTGGCTATGATTCCATTTTCAGTAATGGAGTTGACAGCGATTTGGTTGAAGACGACAGATACGGGCATTCCTATTCACCTCACCTTTTCTTCTGTTATCCTATTCTAGAACATTTGGAATGTGTCTTTTTCGGACAACCCTGCTTCTCCCCCGTGCTTCCCGTAACACTCAAAGCAAAAGTCAATGTCAAGGGTCCCTCCATCTGTAACCGTACACACGTCATATTCACGGAGCTCTTTTTTACACATCCAGCAAACCGTATGAACTTCATTCATCTCTTGCATCGTTTCTTTCCACCCCATTTGGATCCCACCTTTGATTGTTAAGTTATAGCGTTATCATACGCAATACCCAACCATTTTCATAATCATTGATATGGCCTCTCTCCTCTACTTTGGACTGACATTTTTCTACTTTCAGCTGGTTATTTTTCGTTTTCGGAAGGGAATTCGACAATGGAAATCTAATTTTGTTAAGAGTAGGAATTTAAATGAAAATGAGGATGAAAGGAAAGGGATCGAAATGAACACACCTATACCTATCGCAGTACAGCTTTATACCTTACGAAATGAAACAGCCGCAGACTTTGCCGGCACGTTAAGGAAAGTCGCCGATTTAGGCTTTGATGCCGTAGAGTTTGCCGGATTTGGTGATCTGACAGCTTCCGAAGTCAAACGTTTATTAGACGAACTTGGCTTGAAAGCTGCTTCCAGCCATGTACCTTTGGATGAACTGAAGAACAACCTCGCACAAGTCATCGAAGATCAAAAAACGATCGGGAGCGAATATGTGGTATGTCCGTACATCGAGGATCGAAGTGAATCTGATTATGTGCATTTAATTGAGGATTTGAAAAAAATCGGTGATGAATGCCGTCAGCATGGTCTTACTTTGTGCTATCATAATCATGACTTCGAATTGGAGCCGCTGCCGGATGGAAGAAAGCCACTGGACGCGATCCTTGAGGAAACGGATGAAAACCAAGTCCAGGCGGAGTTTGATATCTACTGGCTTCAAAAAGCAGGCGATCAACCTTCTGCATGGATCGACCGCTACCAGGGGCGCACGCCTTTGATACATTTGAAGGACATGACCCTGGATGAAGAACAATACTTCGCTGAACTCGGGACAGGCGGCGTTGATTTGGATACCGTATTTGTTCTTGGTGAGAAAGCTGGGGTGAAGTATTGGATCGTCGAGCAGGATGAAAGCCGACGCACACCTTTAGAAAGCTTGGAAATCAGTATGAATTACTTAAAAGAAAAGTTTCCTCAATTGAATAAATAAACGGAAGGGCGTGATTTCTTCACGCTCCTTCTTTATGTAAGGAGAAACGCATGGACGAAGCATTCGTAACATGGATTTATGATTTTTCTGAAGCCGGATGGGTGGATGCACTGATGATCTTCTTCTCATCATGGGGATACAAAGCGATGATCGGGTTATTCTTTTTGTTGGCATTGTTGAAAACGACTCGGAAACTTGGACTCGCAGCCATCGCAGCCTCCCTAGTAGGTTTAGTCATTAGCAGGACCATGCGCTGGATAGTGCCGCGGGAAAGGCCTTTCGTAGCCCTTGAAGAGGTCACACCATTGATCGAAAAAGAAGCTAGTGCCTCTTTTCCCAGTGAGCAAGCCTTATTTGTCGGCATCTTGATCGCCTTGCTGTGGATGATCGGAAGCAGTCTGAGATGGGCCGGGGTTCTTGTTGGATTGGTTATTCTTGTTTCAAGAGTGTACCTTGGTCACCATTATGTTTCAGATGTACTGATGGGAGCTGTATTGGGTGGGTTTCTTTTTGTCACCATCTACAAATGGTTCAGCATCCAGCAGAGTTTCCCGGTGGAAAAAGAGAAAAGCCTGACCTCTTAAAAGAGTCAGGCTTTTATTTATTCTGGTGGATTCTCCATTTATTAAACTCCAGATATTCACGGAATTGTTCTTTAGAGATCCCTGAATTCATCGCTTCCTGAACCAAATTCATCCAATCTTTGTCCAGCGTTTCATCCTGAGGTTCGTTTTCACCATGGAGTAAAAAGTTAATTGAAACGTCTAGTTCCTGAGATATTTTAGTCAAGAACTGAATGGATGGATTGGTCTGGATATTCCGCTCAATCGAACTCAAGTAAGATTTTGCGACTCCTGCCCTTTCGGCCAATTCAGATAGCGACATATGTCGGTCTTTACGAATCTTTTGAATGCGTTCACCGATCATGATCTCACCTTCTTTCCTGTTGATATGAGTATAGCACAGATTGAACAACCGTTCTATTTAAAGCACGAAAAATCAATACGGAGTCCTATGTATGCTTTCGTTTCCCCTATGTGTATACTTCCTATTCCCTATCTTTTTTATCGTACAATCATACAAATTATTTAGTGAAAGTTTTACTTTAACGAACGTTTTTTTAGCTTTTGTTCAAATATATGTCAGGATTCTTGAAGACTCCGTTTCGAGACTTTTGTTGAGTGGTTGGGGGCGGAGGGGAATGAGTCGCTTTCCGTGGGAGCGCGGTGAGCCTCCTCGGACTTCGTCCTGTGGGGTCTCAACATGCACTTTTTTCCCACAGGAGTCTCCCCATTCCCCTCCGCCCCTGTGCCATGGAAGATTCTCGAAACCACTTCTAAAAAATCAGCTTTTATCATTAACGATAGTGGATCATATAAACCGCTCTACAGAACGTAAAAGCATGATGCAGAGCGCTTTGCACTTCTAACAATAGGATAGTGGAAGACAATCCAACTTGGTAAAGGAGTTCGTTTCTCACCTATATCGAAAGGGGTGGTTGGGAAGATGCGAGACTCCCGTGGGAGAAGGAGTTAGGCGAGATCCCGCAGGACGCAGTCCGAGGAAGCTCGGCGCTCCCCCACAGGAAAGCGAGTAGCTTCCCAGCCACTCCTAACTCCCATTTTGGCAAACGAAGCCCGAAAGCATCTCGAAACTGAGTCTTTCACAATCGGGAGGTATCGTTGAATAAAGCTTTGGGTAAATCGTAAACGAATTTAGGTTATAATGAATCACTTTTGTGTAGGATTCACACACTAACTGTAAAAATGAGTGAGAATCCTTAGGAAAAGGTGAACAAAATGAATGACATTGTGGAGCAGTTTGAAATTACATTCAACCAAATCCATCAACATTTGAAAGAACTGAATGGCTTCCCGAAAAATGATAATTTCGTGGAGCTTCTTCAGCGTTCCAAACTGAAGCATAGCGTCATCCGTGTCCACTTCGATCAGTTGAAGCAGTACGCGAAACTCAGAAATGCGATTGTCCACGAACGGATCAGTGGAGATTATTTTATCGCCACCCCTCATGAGGATGTCGTTAAGGCACTGAAACGAATTAAACGAACGCTTGACCAACCACCAGAAGCCCTCGAATTCGCCACTCGTTCCGTCCTCTTTTTCAAAGAAGACACAGCGCTTAGTCATGTGATGGAGGCGTTCGACCAGCACGGCATCTCTCAATTCCCTATTTATACAAAAGAACGGGCATTCTCAGGATTACTTACCAATGACGGCATCGTCCGTTGGCTGTCTCAAAATCATAATAACGGTAGAATCGTCCTTGAAAACATTTGCGCTTCAGACGTCCTCCCCGTAGAAAAGGATCGAAGTGTGGAATTTTTAAAAGCAAGTGCCACTGTATTTGATTTAGAAGAACGGTTTGAGAAAAGTTTGAATGAAAACCGGAAGCTGAAAGCGGTCATTTTGACTGAAACGGGAAGTCCTGATGACTTGCCACTAGGAATTGTGACTACATGGGATTTGATTAAAGTGGACAGACGTGAAAGTGAAGAAGATTGAGTTTTTTCGAAGTGAAAAAGCTAAAATTATTGAACGTTCACCCTTGAGAGGATATGATTAAACCATCATAGTTTAGGAAGAGGGATGTAAGCATGAATGAACGCAGACATGAACCCTTCCGGTACCCATTCCAAACACCTCTGCCGGGTTTTTACAACAAGAAGTTCAGCAGCCATATATCAGGTCCTATGGAAGTAAAAGACATCAGTATGAACGGCTTACGTTTTTCCTGTGATTCTCAACCTGGATTGTCTATGAAAGATGAGTTGTTTCTCACCTTCCTATATGAAAATAAGACATTCACAGCAGAAGGACGACTCATTTGGATGAAAACGGAAGATCAGCATATGACGTGTGGTGTACACGTGTTTGAATTTCCAGATCAACTTAAAGAGATCATCGAAAAGCTCGGGGACTCCCTTGAGGCTGTTCAGAATGATCCGCTGGAAACGAAGTCTCCGTAATGGAGGCTTTTTTATTTTGCTGTAAGTGATGGGTGTCCCTTTCTTTGGTTTCCATTACGACCTTTATTGGTGCCTGACACAAATAAAGGTACCAATAAAGTCATCAATATGTAAAAAAATGGTGTACCAGGTCATCCAATATTTGGATGACCTGGTACACCAAAAAATGTAAGTTACTCTTTCTGGGCTCTTTTTTGGAAGAAGCCGGTGATTTTGTTGGATAGGTCGTCAAAGTATGTGTAGACGACAGGAATGAGTACAAGCGTGAAAAAGCTCGATACAGTCAATCCGAAAATGATGGTGACCGCTAGAGGTTGTTGAGCCTCAGCACCTCGTCCAATTCCAATGGCTAATGGGACCATGCCGAGCACTGTCGTCAGAGTTGTCATCAAGATGGGACGAAGACGGTTCGGTCCTGCCTCTAGAATGGCTTCATAACGATCGTACGATTTCCGTCTCAGGATGTTGATGTAATCGACCAAGACGATGGCGTTGTTTACGACAATCCCAGCCAGCATAATGATTCCAACAAAGGCCGGTAAGCTGAATGGCAGGCCGGTCACAAATAAACCGCCTGAGATTCCGATAATGGTTGCCGGTAAAGAGAACATGATGATAAAGGGGAACAAGAAGTTCTCAAATTGAATCGCCATGACGGCATAGACGAGGAAAATCGAGAAAATCAAGGCAAGGGACAAATCCCCGAAAGCTTCCTGCATATCCTGCGCCTGTCCTCCTATGGTGTAGGAGTAGCCATCAGGAAAATTCAGCCGTTCCAACTCTGCCCGCACTTCTTCTGTTGCCGTCCCTAAATCAATATTGGAAATCTCCGCTTCCACATTCACTTGTGGCTGTTGGTTTTGACGTAGAAGAGACACAGGTCCTTGAACTTGGTTCAACTCTGCAATGGTAGCAAGTGGGATGAGTGATCCGTTCGGTGTCTGGACCGACATCCCTTCTAAATCTGCAATCGTCTGGCGCTCATCTTCCGGAAGGATAAAACGAACATCGATTTCATCCGTTCCATTCCGATACCGTGTCGCCACCTGCCCATTGAAACCGAGCTGCACCTGGCTGATCACTTGTTGTTCCGTCAGACCATATTGCGAAGCTTTATCCTGATTCACTTCAATCTGCATTTCAGGACGTCCTTCATCCGTCGATGACGTAGCATTTTGCACCCCGTCGATTTCATTCATCAAATAAGCGACTTGACCCGCAAGCTCATCCAATACTTCATATTCGCCACCATTGATTTGGACTTGCAATGGTGCACCCGTTCCGAGACCAGCATCCAACTCACTTACTTCTATTTCAGCACCTGGGATGTTGGAAAGAGAATCACTCAATTCTTCCATGACGGTTTGGGTCGTTTTTTCCCGTTCTGAAGGTTCGACAAGCTGAATCGTATAGGAAGCAAAGTCAGACGAGCCATTCCCGATACTGCCCATTGAGCCTCCACCAATAGAAAGGTAGCTGACATCTATGATTTTACTAAAGTTCTCAATTTCGGCATCAATTTCTTCTGTGAGAGCTTCGGTCTCCTCAATCGATGTCCCTTCAGGCATGTTCACTCGAACTTCCACCTGTCCTTGGTCAGACGGTGGAATGAACTCTGTTCCAATCAAAGGAATGAGCGCTACACTCCCTGCAATGAGAGAGAATGTAATCGCGATGGTCGTTTTTCTGAATTTCAGTACCCACCTTAAAATCGAGCGATAGCCATCATTCACTTTATCTAAGAAGCGGTTAAACCAGTAGCGGCGTCCTTCTTCTTTCAAAGATTTTGTTAACAGTTTCGAAGACAGCATCGGAATCAAGGTCACAGACACTGCTAAGGAAGCTATGAGCGCAAACATGATCGTCAACGCAAGCGGTGTGAACAATTCAGATGCGATGCCTTCAACGAATATGATTGGTAAAAAGACGACGAGTGTCGTTGTGGCTGATGCTACAACCGCAGGGGCAAGCTCTGAGGCCCCTTGTTTAGCCGCTTCGACCATCGAGTATCCGCGCTGGCGATAGCTGACGATGTTTTCTAAAATGACGATGGAACTGTCGACCATCATTCCAATCCCAAGGGCAAGTCCGCCCATCGTCAGCACGTTTAGTGTCTCACCGGTGAAGTACATTAAAGTAAATGTCGATATGATCGCAATCGGTATCGATAACCCAATGACGAGCGTTGCGCGTACACTTTTCAAAAACAGCAATAGAATCAAGACGGAAAAAATACCGCCGAGGATAATGTTCAATACAACACTGTTGATCGATATTTTAATAAATTCTGATGTATCTAAAACAATGCTTGTGCCGACACCTTCAGGGAGGTCGGATTCCAACTCATCCATCGCTTCCCGCACGTTATCGGCGGTTTCAACGGTGTTCGCATCCGTCTTCTTCAAAATGGACAGCACGACCGAAGACGAACCGTTCACCTTGCTTATGGTATTGGAATTGGTAAGCGTTTCGTTCACCTCAGCAATTTGACCAAGCGTCACTTGTGCCCCGGTTGGAGATTGAATTCTTGTATCTCTCACATCTTCCACAGAGCTGAATTCCCCATCAATTCGGATTTGCAGATCCTTCTGCCCTTTTTCGATGGTCCCTGCTGAGGCTGATTGATTGGCTGCATTCAGAGCCTGAATCAATGTTTGGGAATCCAAGCCGTATGTAGCCATTTGAGCACGATCGACGAGGACTTGCACTTCTTTTGTCTGGCCGCCTTCTATACTGACCGAGGCGACGCCCTCTTGCCGTTCAAGAAAAGGGACCAACCGGTTTTCTGCTACTTTCTGGAGCTCATCCGGCGTATCCCCTGACAGACCGACGGTCATGATCGGAAGCTGTTGTGGATCAAATCGGAGGACACTTGGATCTGACGCGCCTTCTGGTAAAAGTCCTGTCACTTGATCGACGTTTTCCCTGACTTGTAAGAGGGTGCTATCAAGATCCACACCTGTATTGAACTGCATAAGAACGAGTGACGCCCCAGCCTGTGATTGAGACTGGAGCACCTCGAGTCCTTCAATACTACTCACGGAAGATTCGACAGGCCTGCTGACGAGTTTTTCGACTTCTTGTGGTGCTGCTCCTTCATAAGAAGTCGATACAACGGCGATCGGCAGGTCAATTTCCGGATATAAATCAATTGTCAAACTTCTTAGTGATACAAAGCCGAGACCAAGAATTGCAGCAACAATCATGATGACTCCGACTGGTCTTTTGACGGAAAGGTTCACAAGCTTCATCAGGAATCCTCCTCCATGATGGTGACTTGATCCCCGTCTGACAGGGTCAGCTGTCCTGTCGTAATCACCGACGCATCTTCAGGAAGGTTTCCGGACACCGCTGTGAAATCCGACTGAGACTCTAAAACTGAAACGAGAACCTGGACGGCTTTCTCATCAACAACCTGATAGACGAATGTTTCATCATTCTGTTCAACCAAACTGTCTGTCGGGACAATGAGGGTATTTTCCACAACATTTTCAGGAAGTAAGAACGTCGCCATCATCCCTGGTTTTATCTTTTCGTCGCCATTATTCACCGTCGCTTCGACCGGATAGAGGCCTGTATCATCAGGAACAGATGATACGTAGCTGACGGTTGAGGTCACCTGTTCTTCCAGGGAAGGAAGGTCCACAGTCAGCTCCGCTCCTTTTTCAAAAAGGGAAAGTTGATCGGCGGTGACGGAAGCTGTAATCGTCATAGGATTCAGACTGACGATGGTAGCGAGCGGCTGTTGGTTGCTTACCATATCCCCTTCACTTGCATTGAGTGTCGACACTTCACCAGAAGTAGGTGCAGTGATGGCTTCATTCTCCGCTTGTTCCTGAGCCTGATTCAATTGGACATTGGCTTGTTCTACCTGAAGCTCTGCCTGCTCAACGGCTACACGGGCCTGCTCCAATTGTTGTTCTGCTTGATCAACTTGTGCCTCTGCTTGTGCTACGGCGGACGAAGACTGCGGCTGTCGCCCTTCTAACTGCTGATATTGAGCATATGCTTGATCTGCACGGTTCTTCGCTTGTTGATAGAGCGCATCAGGAATGGTCCCTTCATCAGCCAATTTTTTCGTTTCATCAGCCAGTTGCTTGGCTTGTTGGTATTGTTGCTTCGCTGCTTCCGCTGCCTGAGCCGTTTGACTTGCCTCCGATTGCGTAGCCTGTTTTGCAAGATCGACCTGCTCTTTCGCATTTTCAACGCCCTCGGCTGCTTGCTCTTTTGACACTTGCGCATTTTCGAGCTGTGTTTGCGCTTGACGTAGGGCGATTTGCTGCAACTCTACCTGATTATCTACATTTCCACCAGGACGGACGACGGCTACAGTTTCCCCTTTTTCCACTCTGTCCCCTTTGGCAACGTTTAAGGTCGCCAATTCTCCTGGGGTTTCAGGCAGGACAGGTGAAGTATCGGCAGCGGTCGCACGAGCCACCAACTTACGTTCCACCACAAAATCTTCTTTTTTCACGGACTCCACTTTGACCGGCGTGATCCGCTCCTCTATTTCTTCATTGGTTTCTTCTTGATTACAAGCGGTTACAAAGAAGAGAACCAAAAACATGAAAAACAACCGTTTCATTCTAAGACTTCCTCTCCATATCAGACTCTCGTAAATCCCACGGACTCTTGTCTATCATCATCTTTATTTTTCCCCTTTGTTACTGAGAGGATACCTTTTCAAACGTACTGACCATGTAGTCATAATTACGATTAATGTTACTAAATCGCGATTTGTAATGCAACTTGTAGTATTCCTACGAAAATGACAAAATTGTGACTAAAATTGGAAGTGAACGACTTTCATACCTGACCCCTCCGTTGCTTTTTTTGGTACCAGGTACGGCCCGATAAAAAGCTGTACCTGGTACCGCTCCATAAAAGCAGGGGACCAGGTACAAAATTATTCCTACATCTAAACCCCTTGCACGATAAGTTATCAAATGAACGGCATAAAAAGGCACAAAAAAAGCTGAACCTCTTGGATCAGGTTCAGCTTTTTCTTTCTTATTGCAGATTATTTCCAAGTTGGGCAACGATCAAGTCCAACTTTTTGACTTTCGGCAGCTCATAGCCTGGAAAGCGTTCATCAAAATGCGCGAAAACAGGTTCAAGGGCTTCATCTTCGAGGAGTTCTTCATAAGTCCGGAATGTATGTTGGTACTGTCCGATATAACGCTTCATCTTTTTATCAAAGCCGGATAAATGGTACGTGGAAGAGTAATCGAAGGCTTTGACAATATCACTATCATACGTTGGGAAACTCGGGTTAATGGTGTGCAGCATAGATGCAGCTAAAGGAAATTGCATCGTCGGGTTTCCTTTGTGATTTTTCACTTCGTAAAGGCTTTTCGTAATGTGGACGATGTTCGGGCGTTCATATCCACGTTGTTCTTCCATCAGTTTGAAATAGTATGTTTCAAACTCCTTCGTCAGACTTGGATTGTCCAGGCGGAAGAAGTGCCGAAAGATGAATTGATAAAGCGTGTCGTCAGGTACATAAGTATCCTGAAAGACCGTATGAAGATAGACATACACATCCAATTTTTCCAGTGGGATACGGTTCACCACTTTTTCATAGTCTTCCAAGATCAAATCTTTCAGGTCGTTTGCCGTTCTGTATTTCATCAATAATCACCTCTATTCGCTTATTCCACACATGAGAAACCTGAAAACTCCTGATTGTAAAGTTTCTATGAATATTTCTACTTCTATTTTACATAAGATTCTAACGTTTTCCAAAGGTTTTCAAAGATCCGGACTAAGATATAGTTCGTCCGCGATCTTGCTTTAGTTTATAAAGAACGAACCGATGGTATAAGAAAAGGAGGAATTAGATGGATATCGCAGCACTATCCATGGCTATGAGCACAACAAGTCTGAAGCAACAATCCAGTTTAGCTTTGATGGATAAAGTAAAAGGAGATGCAGAAGAAAAGGGGAACCAAATGGTCGAAATGCTTAACCAATCCGTTCCTCATCCTGACCTCGGCAACCGGATTGACTTGAAAGGATAAAAAAGAGAGACAGTAAGGAGCTCCTTACTGTCTCTCCTTAAGGGGTGATTTTCATAGGACAACGCCTGGCTCTGACCGGTTTCACCTTATTCATGATTGGAATAGGCCTCTACCTCCTCCAACCAATAAATATTTTTGGGTTTCTCACCCCTGTTTTCACAATTGGTGGAATATGCATGATTGCTATTTCCACTTTCCTTTCCATGAAAAAAAGCCGCTGAGAGGGCGGCTTTCTTTTATTCGTTATTGTTTTCTTCGTCTGTTGGTGCACCATCATCTGTCATGCCGTCTTGATCTTCTCCGCCATTTTCACCGTCTGTCATATCATCTTGTTCTTTTTCTTCTTCGTTTTCGTTCATGTCCCCTTCATCTTCCGTAGCGTCATCCATGTTGTCTTCTTCGTTGTTGCCTTCTTCCATATTTTCTTCTTCTTCCATGTTGTTTTCTTCTTCTTGAGGCTCTTCTTCAGCCGCACACGCTCCTAATAGGGATACGGCAAAAAACGCGACCAAAAGTTTCATAAGTAATGCTTTCATCGGTGTTTCCTCCTTTTAATGATTTCCCAAACTAGTATGTCCACATATTGTAAGTTCATCCATATATACTAAAATTTTTTCTATTCCCTTATTCCAGTGATGCTCCCTGTTCTTGAAGGCTCAGTTTCGAGATGTTGTGGCGATTCGTTGCCGTGTTGGGCGTCAGGTGTGGCTGGGAAGCTACTCGCTTTCCTGTGGGGATGACGGCAAGCCTCCTCGAGCTTCGCTCTGTGGGGTCTTGCCAGCCAATCCATTCCCACGGGAGTCTCGCAGCTTCCCAACCACCCCATTCGATGTATGTGAGCAACGAATCCCTATACCAAGATGGGGAACGTTTTCCACCCCAACCCAAAAACATACATAAAGTCTCTGTCAGGCCTTTCACGCTGAGAATCACCACTAAAGAGGACTTTATATTATTCACTTCGCTTAAGCATCCTAGCGGAGTTGCCAGGAAGTGGTTTCGAGAAACTGATATAGACTAGGGGCGGAGGGGAAAGGCGAGACTCCTATCTTAAGTGTGGAGGCGCCTCGATCAGCGGCGTATGGACTGGACTGAGCTGGCGGAGATAAAGGAAACACGAAGAACGAAGTGATTCGATGTTGACTTATCGTACAGAAGCGAGGGAAGTCTCACTAGCCGCTAGGCGCCGGAACCGGATATCTTAAAGGAACAGAGTGCTTGGTGAGACCCCACAAGGCATTAGCCTGAGGAGGCTCACCGCGCTCCCGCGGAAAGCGAGTCATTCCCCGCAGCCCCACCCACTCAACAAAAGTCTCGAAACTGAGTCTTCCACAATCCTGCCATATACTAAAAAAAGAACACAGCGGCTGCTGTGTTCTTTTTCTTGGTTATTTCAAAGCAAACATGATTTCCGCTTCACATGCAACTTGTCCATCGACGGAGGCTGTTGCTTTTCCTTTTCCTACAGGACCTTTCAAACGGACGATTTCCACTTCCAACTTCAAACGATCACCGGGCTTCACTTGGCGTTTGAAACGGCATTTGTCGATTCCTGTGAAAAAGGCTAACTTACCCTGGTTTTCTTCCTTTTTCAACATAGCTACAGCACCCATTTGCGCCAAGGCTTCTGTAATTAATACCCCTGGCATGACAGGGTAGTCAGGGAAGTGTCCCTGGAAGAAGGGTTCGTTCATAGTTACATTCTTGTATCCGACCGCACGCTCGCCTTCTACAATCTCTTCTACTTGGTCAATGAGTAGAAAGGGATAACGGTGTGGGATGATTTCTTTGATTTGTTGTATGTCTAGCATGATCAGGCTCCTTTCCTATTCCATGCTTTCATTATAAAAGAAGCATACGCCAGGGACAAAGTTTTTTCTGAGGGTTCGTTTTAAATAAGCTTTATAGGGAAAATATACAACTAAGTTCACCTATTACAATAGAGGAGGCCACGGAGATGCTTTGGACGATTTTAATTATCATCCTCGTTCTATGGCTATTAGGCTTACTTGGGGGTATTGCCGGAAACTTGATTCATATTCTACTTGTGGTAGCCCTCGTCGTTCTTATCGTTCGTCTTGTGCAAGGACGCGGGCGATTATAGCCAAACGAGAGAAACCGCTATGGACGCGTCCATAGCGGTTTTATTTATGAGCTGCGAGTCAATTCATTTGTAGAGGAAGTGCTGGTAGAGAGTGTTTGTTCACTACTTCCTGCCATTTGGGTATGTTTCATTTCCTTCACAGGACTCGTAGGGCTCAACCAAAAGGTGTACCACGATCCTTCTTTAATGATCGGATCAAGATCGAACAGTTCATATTTGCAGTTTAGTGAGACCTCTTTCAGTTCTCCTTTGTTCGGTAAGGCAAAAAGGTTGGAGTGAGCGACAAAGAAGCTGTTAAAGGCTGAAGAGAACGCTTCACCATGTTCCGTTTCATTGATTGGTGTAATCACAGATATCAGCCCTTGGTTATTCACGTAGGTATGAAGGTGGTTCAATAAATTTCTGCGGTCTTCCGGATGGATATAATGAAAGATGTTATGCAGGAGAACAACATCCACACTTTCCCCCTCCCGAGGTTTCCACTCATTAATATCCCCGACTTCAAAACTGATGTTTGGATAACCCTCTGATAATGTTCGTGCTTTATCGATAACCTTCTGATTAATATCTACTCCGATCATTTCGATGTGTGGGTATTCCATGGCGAGCTTCCTGAGATATCCTCCATGTCCACAGCCTAAATCAACGACAGAAGTCACTTGTTTATCTCTAATCATCCGTTTAATTTTCTTAATGGCAAAATGCTCAAGGAGTGCCGATGTTTCTGCTACCACTTCTCCATGGCGCTCATGATTAAATTCCGCCCGTTCTTGGGATTTCATGATGTCTGGATACTTCAGCAATGTCGGCAAGTGTAATTCCATCATTTCTTTCAGTAAGGCTTTGACTCCAGGTGACTGGTCATCTCCCATCAAACTTGCGCATTTTCTCTTTGATGTTCGATAACGGTTGTTCGGTCGTTTCTTCATATGTTTGACCGCCACTCCCACCTTAACCCAGGAAGCGAGCAAGTCATACGGGTAGCCCGTTTTCTCACTGATTGCTTCAACCGTCCTTGCTGTCCGGAATTCATCAAAAAGGCCGAGTTCTGACCCCACATACGCGTGCCAGCTTGGTAAGAACGATTCGTTCTTTTTCATCCATTTCCTTGCCTGCATCGCTATTACCCATTCATTCATGATATCCTTCCTTTCTCGTTTCTTTTCCAAGGATAATCTTCCACTTCAGAAAAGAGGTACTGACGCTGTTTTTGGTCTGATACCCTATTTTGTCTCAGTGGAAGCATACTGCCTTGTACGGCTCTGTCCACCAAAGTGAAATCCCATTTTCCCAGTCCTGATATGTTCAACATTTGTTTGACGTGGAGTTGGTCATCATCATAGATTCTCTGCACAGCTTTCATTCGGAACTTTCTCCACCATTCGTATTGGAAAGAATACACAAGAGCGGATAAGTGACTCAAGTTGAGTAAAAATTCTACACGGGGTCTGCGAACATCTTCATAATAATGGAGGTGATCCGTGTAGTTTTTCCCCTCTTCCTTACACCACGCTAGAAGTTCACCTAAAACATCAGCATCCTGTATGGCAAGATTCATCCCTTCTCCGGCCATCGGGTGAACGGTGTGTGCCGCATCCCCTAGGATTGCTAGATTTCCGGAATAATAGCGATCGACATGATACGTAAACGGAATCATCAGTTGGACCGTTTTCCAATCTTCAATGGTCCGCACACCTTCTGATAGCTCAGGTTCTAGTTCACTATAAGCCTGATAGAGGGACTCCAAACCTTTTTCCTGAATTTTTTTATACTCTCCTGCTTTGATTAAGAATACGGTCCGTACTTCGTTATCAGGCAGAGGGAATAATCCTAAAAAACAGCTGGATGTCGTAATGATTTTTCCTTTTGTGAATGATTCTGGCCGGGGAATGGTCACAGTTAGGAAATGGTGGTTGTAATCCTTTCTTTTCACGTGGACATTCATTGCATCACGGGTGGGTGAGCTTCGTCCCTCTGCTCCTATGTACACTTGAGCATGGACGTAGAGTGTCTCCTTCTTGCGCTTCACCTTTGCCATTCCTTTTTCAAACCCCATGAACCTTGATCCGGGAAGGTAATGAAAGAATTCTTCAAACTCCTTCCCCTTATTCCTGAGGATTTCTTTAGTTTTTTCATGTGGAACCATTAAAGCGTGATCGTAGATGCTTGCTACACGGCTGTAACTCAGCTCTGTCAGGTTGATCTCTTCAGGAGTAATGCCACGGTTGCGGTGAACTTCCTGAAAACGTAATTGGTCGATGACATGACCATTCTCTTCCACTTCGTCCAATACGCCCAATCTTTCCAGAATAGCCAATGTCTTTGGTTGCAAAAGTTCACCTTTATATACAGGAGACTCTCTTTTGAGCTGCTCTGCTATGACTACGTGCACACCGCGGCTCGCGAGCTTCGCAGCAAGAGCGAGCCCTCCTACGCCACCACCTGCAATGAATACATCTGCCTTCATGATTATGATCCCTCCCCGCTGCTTTGTCCTCTGTACGGATGTAATTCCCTAATCCATCGCTTGAAAACATCTGATGCGTCGCTTAATCGGTAAGGAAAGAGAAATATCCGTACCTGGCACGCTATTGGCGGCGAGCGGTGCCTGGCACCATAAAAGGTGTGAAATATCAAATTCAGTGCCTGGCACCATCAGCCGTATGCGAGGTGCCAGACTTTATGTTAAAAAAATCACAAATGCAACCAAAAAGAACACGAGCCGTAACGGCTCGTGTTCTGCATATTGAACAGGCTTATATCATAGAATGAAGTACAAGCTATAGTTATTCTGTTTTCGTAACGATATCCCAAATATGGCGCCATGTATCCATTTCAAGCGCATCTGTCGGGTTCCCATCACCAATCACTCCATATCCGACCATCAATCCAATCAGTAAGGCAGCCGCACTGAAAAGAAGGACAAGAATGATACGCAGCCATATCGGCAGGACTCGCCGCCGTCCTTTTTTCGGAAATTTCTCTTTAGCTTCCGATTTCTGCTTTTTGGACGATGCTTTCGCAGGCTTCTGCTTCGTGGCTTCATCTAAAGCTTGACGCTTTTTTTCTCTTTCCTGCTCTTTATTTAGCTTTTTGCCTGTTGATTTAGGATCTGTTGCCATGGTCCGTCAAACTCCTTACGTTTATGATCTCAGTTGACTCACAAGCCCCATCATTTGATCACCTGTGGATATGGATTTGGCGTTGAATTGATAGGCACGCTGAGCCATCAGCATTTCTGTCATTTGCTTCGCTACATCCACATTCGATGCTTCAAGCGTCTGGGACTGCATCTTTACATCTCCAGAAAGCACATCTTCCATAATTCCATCCTCTTCTACATTGTCGGGAATACGGAAACGATTCGCCCCTACCGATTCTAACATACGTGGTCGGACAGCTTCACTAATATCCAACGTACCTTCCACGACTTGGTTTTGACCTCTTGTAACGACGACCCTTCCATTTGTATCGATATTGATCGCTTGAAAGTCGTCTTCAAGGATAATATTTTCACCGTTAGCTCCGATGACAGGATGACCATTCGCATCTGTCAGCAGCAATTGACCGTCATCGACTGGGTTCAGATAGAAGTTTCCTGCACGTGTGTACTGAACTTCCTCCCCTTGTTCCGTCGTTACTCGAAGGCCGAACATATGTCGGTCTTCCAATAAAGCCACATCCAGCTCCCTGCCTGTATTTTGGAGGCTTCCCTGATTCATATCAAGATTCGTATGACCAAGCTTTGCACCCGTACCAATACGGACGCCTTCAGGGGTCAGCCGTCCGACCTCTGCAGCAGAATGAGACTGATTGTCGATTTGTTGATACAATAATGAAGAAAAATCGGCGTTTCGGCTTTTGTATCCTGTCGTTTCACTGTTGGACAAGTTGTTTCCGACAAGGTCCAGCTTTTTCTGGAGTTGTCCCATCGTCACAGCCGATTGGATCATTGAACGATTCATGAAAGATGCCACACCCCTTAACTAATTCTTCCGATTTCCGTTACTGCTTTTTGCATGCTTTGATCATAAGCTTTTAAGACACGCTGGTTCATTTCGAATGAACGGTATGTATTCATCATTTCTGTCATGGTCCTGTTCGGGTCAACATTTGAACGCTCCAGATGGTGTTGATGGATGGAGTAACCCACTCCATCTTCCGCTCCAGGGTTCACGATCAAGTTCCCCTCTTCAGAAAGACGAAATAGATCGTTCCCTTCTTTGACCATTTGAGAAGCATCCGGTGTGTAAGACAGCCCAAGTGTGAATGCCTGTCCATCCACAGTAAGCTCTCCATTTTGTGAAACATCAAACTCCATGCCACCCGTATCAATCGGATCACCATTTCCATCCAAAACATAATACCCGAGGTTTGTCGTCAAGAAACCTTCGCCGTCTACGGTGAAATTCCCATTACGTGTGTATCTTTCTTCCCCATCCTCATTCTGGACACGA
Organism: Halobacillus litoralis; assembly: GCF_009856415.1. Taxonomy (GTDB): domain Bacteria; phylum Bacillota; class Bacilli; order Bacillales; family Halobacillaceae; genus Halobacillus; species Halobacillus litoralis_C. The sequence continues at coordinate 561,283 of NZ_WMEZ01000002.1, forward strand.
AAAAAAACGGAACCGGATTCGTCAGGTACCTCATTTTGTACAAGGGCAAGGTCTGTCCCCACCCCTGTTTCTTTCATGTCTCCTTGAACAAAAGAAGGAACGGCTTCCTGCATATACACACCAGTGTTAAGGGATCCTACATGTCCGCCATCAGGTATTTTGAATCCATTCTTCGTCGGGATTGTCTTGCTTCCCATCCGCTCAATCAATAGCTCCGGAAAAGCGCGCATCGTCCCCTGGTCTGCTTTGTACCCGGGTGTGTACGCGTTTGCCATATTATTCGACAAGGTTTCCTGCATCCTCTGGTTGGCCATCATACCTGCTGCTGCTGTGTAAAATCCCCTTAACATGGTGTCTTCACTCCTTCCGTCCCAAATAAACTATAGCTTCGTAGAAATACGCTTATCGATATTTTCAAGCATAATGCCTGTACCTGTAGCGACACAATCCATCGGAGATTCAGCTACAAGAACAGGAACCTTCAGTTCTTCGGCAAGCAGTTGGTCGATGCCATGCAAAAGAGCGCCCCCGCCCGTCATGATGACTCCACGGTCAATAATATCCGCAGATAATTCAGGTGGTGTACGTTCTAGTACTTGTTTCGCTGCTTGGATGATCACTTGAACAGACTCACGTAAAGATCTTTCAATTTCTTCAGAATTGACGGAAATCGTTCGTGGCAATCCGGACACCATGTCTCGTCCGCGAATCTCGATTTCCTCTTTTCTTGAACCAGGGAAAACCGTGGCCACACTGATCTTGATATTTTCAGCTGTCCGCTCTCCGATCAACAGTTTATACTCTTTTTTGATGTATTGTAGAATCTCATGATCAAACTTATCACCGGCCATTTTAATGGATGAAGCCGTGACAATATCACCCATAGACAAAACAGCGACATCCGTTGTACCGCCTCCGATATCGACAACCATGTTCCCGCTTGGTTGGAAGATATCCATACCGGCACCAATCGCTGCTACCTTAGGCTCTTCTTCTAAATATACTTTTTTACCACCGGATTTCTCAGCCGCTTCTTTGATCGCTTTTTGCTCCACTTTCGTAATGTTCGTCGGGCAACAGATCAACATGCGCGGTTTTGACAAGAATCCTTTCACGTTCGTTTTTTGGATAAAGTGCTTCAGCATCGCCTCAGTAACGTCAAAATCTGCAATGACACCGTCCTTCAACGGTCGGATGGCTTCAATGTTGCCTGGCGTACGTCCCACCATCCGGCGGGCCTCTTCACCTACCTCGAGCACCTTTCCAGTGTTACGGTCCATGGCAACCACAGACGGTTCGTTCAATACAATTCCTTTGCCTTTTACGTGGATGAGTACGTTCGCTGTACCCAGGTCAATTCCTATATCTCTCGCAAACATGTTCTGTAGATCCTCCCTATTGTAAAAAACATAATCCAAGTAACGTCCAGGACCCTCGTAATCCGTTACGTTACACCGGCAATGGAGATCAATCTCCTTCAACTTATATTTCCCTATTGTTTCAAGTTCTATTTTCGATTTAAATCATGCACATCTAGTTCTTTATTCTATCACAAAATTACGACATCCGTCTCTTGAGATATGAAAAAAGTTACCAAATATCGAGGGAATGTGACAAAGGGAGGAAATCAGAGTTCATGCGAGAGGTTGAACAGGTTGATCATCCACAAATTGCGATTTGTACTTTCTCCTGGTCGCTTCTCCACCTCTGAGGTGGCGGATTTCTTTATGGTGGTCGAGTATCTTCTTTACTTCCTTGGCAAGTTCGGGATTTACTTCTGGAAGTCTTTCGGTCAAGTCTTTGTGGACCGTACTTTTAGATACACCAAACTCTTTGGCAATCACTCTTACCGTTTTTTTCGTTTCAATAATGTGCTCTCCAATCTTGATGGTCCTCTCTTTGATGTAATCATGCACTCCACTCGCCTCCTGTGATTGACTATCCAAGGGGGTGGGATTCTTAGGAAAGCGGTTCAATTGTGTTGTGTGGGTGTTTACTCTGGAAGTTAACTCATGCTGGATCACCCTGGATGTTACCGAGTGCTCGGTTATCCTCATTGTATTAATAAAAGTTCTAAGATATGCCAGATGATGCATGGGCTGATATGATTTCTTGTAATTTCATGCTCGATTTACATCATTGAAAACCATTTCTTCATCTTATGTAACACAAAGGGCTTCATACATGCGTAAACGCATTACCCTAACAAACAGATACCAGCTTCACCGAATGATACAAACAAATAAAAAAATGAGGGCAGAACCCTCATTTTTTAAGTCTGTGTGGTAGAGATGGAAGAGGCACTATCTTCATCTGGTGTTTGCTCTTCATCTTCAGAACCAGCTGGATCTTCATCCGTATTCAATTCTTCCTCTGTAGACTGCTCAGCATCGTCAGAAGATTGCTCTGTACCTTCAGAAGGCTCTTCGCCATCTTCTTGCGGCTCTTCGCTATCTTCTTGTGGCTCTTCAGCTGGGGCATCTTCTTCTTCCTGAACTTCTTGTCCAGCATTCTCAATGATCTTACTCATCGGCTGACCGAAAAACTCTTCAGGGTTGACAGGCTGTCCATCACTGCGCACTTCAAAGTGTACGTGGACCCCACTCGCTTGACCGAAGGAGTTCTTACCTGCAGAACCAAGAACATCACCTTGCGCTACATCAGATCCTGCTAATACATCGACATCTTCTAAACTAGCATACACAGTTGAAATGTTTTCATCATGTGTGATTTCAATAACATTGCCGTATAGCGGATCCTCTTTCACTTCTGTAACTGTTCCTGACATAGCTGCTGTAACTTCGAAAGCTTCTCCATCTTCTCTAGTAATGTCTACGCCTTCGCTTTGGTAGTACTTATTGTTGTATAGGACCAGTGCACTTTCTTGATCTTGCTCGGAAGCGTCGTAATCATAGAATTTAGTGACAATGGATGCTGCCTTTTCATCTGCTACAGGCATTTCCAAGTTTTCCTGATGTTCCATAACTGGTACAGTATCTTTCTCGTTGTCTGCTGTCAAAAATTCATCCTGGACTTTGGAATCTGGTTGCTCTGCGATTTGGTCTTCCAAATCACTAGCTCCTTGTTGATACCAGAACACTCCGACAAGTACTAATGCAGCCACTGACAAATACAATGCTGGATACAACCACTTCTTGCGCATCAAGCGTTTGAACTTTAATTTAGTCACGCTTTTTTTACCTTCCTCTTTCATGTTCATCACCTCAAAAACCATTCTGAACACTTCTTTGGGATTATATACATTCACAGGAAAAAATTATTAAATCATAGAGTTCTTGCACAAGAATCGCTCCCTTTTCTTGAAGACTTAGTTTCGAGATGTTTGTTGGAGCTTAGTGGCTCCGTGAAACGGTTCGCTTTCCATGGGGCGGGCGCTGAGCCTCCTCAAGCTGCGTTCTGTGGGGTCTCAGCTGTCACGTATCCCCATAGGAGTCTCACCGTTTCCCTCCGTCGGCGAGTGGCTTCCCAACCACCCCTGACACTAAACACGGCCACGAAACCCAATTAACTTGATATCGAGTCTTCTACAATACTGCACGACACTTTAAACAACAAAAAAAGAGCTGCTTAAGGCAGCTCTTTAGTTTACTGTGTCTTCTTTTTCAATGGTTAACGAAGCCGTTTGTGTGCTTAGTGGGGCAATTTCTGTGTCTTGGTAATAGTGATGGATGATTTCTTTATAATCCTTGCCTGATTTCGCCATGCCATTGGCCCCGTACTGGCTCATTCCTACGCCGTGCCCATAGCCTTTCGTTGTGAAGATGACATGGTCTCCTTTTTGCTTGATGCTGAAGTCACTGGATGGCAATCCGATTTTTTCACGGATTTCTCTTCCAGAAAACGTATGATCCCCGAAATGAACTTCGTCTACTCGATTTCCTTCTGTCTTCGTCATCGTAGTCTGTTGGATTCCTGACCCTATACTTACTCCTAAGGTTTGTTCAAGTTCTGAAACGGTGATGATTTTTTGATCGACGAACTTCGGTGATTCCTGATCCCATGGGCTTTCTACACTTTGAAGGTATGGGATATCATGCTCCCAATAATCTCCGGCGTTTTCTGTGTATCCGTTGCTCGTTGAAAAGAAAGCGGCTGTGATGGGCTGTTGTTCGTACGTAATGATTTCACCTTTTGTCGCGTTGACAGCTTCTGTGATTTTTTTCATATTCTCTTCATAATTGTCTTTCCATTGACTTCGTAGTTGATCTTCATCTTTATAAACTTGGTGGCTGACCGTATCGGTCACATCGGCTTCTGAAGAAACTCTTTCACCCTGGACCAAATGGCGAGTAATATAAGTCCTCGCGGCTAGGGCCTGGGCTTTCAAAGCCTCCATTTCGAAATTCACAGGCATTTCAGAAGCGACGACTCGAGCGACATAACTTTCCAAAGGAACTTCTTGGATCTCTTTTGTCGTGCTACGCAATACTTTGACAGCAAACGGAGACTCCTCCGCGCTCGCTACTTCTTCTGTCTGCGGGGTTTCCTTCACTTCTTCTGTACCCCCGGAATTCGTAAATGGGACGACGATCATCGTTGGTAGGATAAGTATTGTTGCGAATAAACCACATACAGCAAGTATTCCAATTCCATTGTTTTTTTTCATCCGCATCCTCCTGGTTACATAGTAAATCCCTCTACTAAAAATGTATCCAGAAATAGAAGATGATAGAACTAAAAAAGCTTACCTATTTCAAAAATATTGAAACAGGCAAGCTATAAAGATGTATATATTATAATGTCGATACTGATTCGCTTGGTTCGTGATCTTCTGAATAAACTTCTTCTTCTCTGACACGCTCAATATCAGCGCCGAGTGTAGCTAATTTCTCAGCAAAATCCACATATCCGCGATCCAAGTGCTTAAGTTCCGTTACCCTTGTATATCCGTCAGCAACTAAGCCTGCAAGAATCAAGGCAGCACCGGCTCTCAAGTCGGTTGCGGCAACTTCTGCACCTTGTAGGGAAGATGGTCCTTCTACGATGACACTGCGACCCTCGATTTTCAAATTCGCGTTCATACGACGGAATTCTTCTACATGCATGAAACGATTTTCAAAAACAGTTTCTGTAATGACGCTCGTGCCTGCTGCATTCAGCATCAGAGCCATCATTTGAGATTGCATGTCTGTCGGGAAACCAGGGTGTGGCATCGTTTTGATGTCTGTTGCTTGAAGAATATCTGGTCCAATAACACGAAGACCACTTTCTTCTTCTTGAATGATGACGCCCATCTCTTCCATTTTGGATACAAGGGGACGTAAATGTTCGTGCATGGCACCTTGTACGAGAACATTCCCTCCAGTAATCGCTGCAGCTATCATGAATGTACCTGCTTCAATTCGATCCGGAATGATGGTATGAGTCGCACCCGTGAGCTTCTCAACACCTTCGATGCGGATCGTTTCTGTTCCTGCACCGACGATGTTTGCGCCCATTTTATTCAAATAATTGGCCAGGTCGACAATTTCCGGTTCCTTCGCACAGTTCTCAAGAATTGTCTTTCCTTCTGCAAGAGCTGCAGCCATCATGACGTTTTCTGTCGCACCTACACTTGGAACATCGAAGTAAATTTTCGCGCCTTTTAAGCGGCCGTTCACTTCAGCTTCAACATACCCGTTTCCAACGGTTACTTCAGCTCCCATTGCCTCAAAGCCTTTCAGGTGCTGATCAATCGGACGTGAACCAATGGCACATCCTCCTGGCATAGCAACCTTAGCATGGCCATACCGGGCCAAAAGTGGTCCCAGTACAAGAACAGAGGCGCGCATCTTTCTTACATATTCAATTGGTGCTTCTGTTTCCAATACATTAGAAGCATCTACCGTGACTGTATTCCCCACCATATTTACATCTGCATTCATATGTCGGATCACTTCATTGATCGTATATACATCAGCTAAAGCGGGTACTTCGTGCAGTACGCTTTTTCCTTCACTTGCGATAATACTTGCTGCGATGACAGGCAGTACGGCATTCTTGGCACCTTCTGCTTTCACGGTACCATTCAGCTGCCTCCCACCACGGACGATGATTTTTTCCAAGGTTCATTCTCCTCCGCGTCCATATTCACTATTATTAATATTCAGCAGTTATAATGGGTGTGCCAATCGTGATGTTTGTCTCCCCGCCCAAAGTTCGGGTTGCGAATTGTACGTTCATCATTCGATCCCCGGCATCAATGGCCTGATCCCACTTTTTGGTGTAGCCGGTCCTGCTCGTCCAACCGTTTTCGTCGATTTCATCTATTGTTGTTATGTCGAAAGCTAGTTTGAATTTTTTATACACTAAAACATCATCAATAATACCACTAAATTTGGCCTTAATACAAGAGAAATTAGTGACATTTTTTGAGAAAAATCGACGAGATATCTCATTCATGCTTGTTTGATTAATGTTTGTTAATGAAGGTGTTCCCTGTCCTTCTGTGGTATAAACCACTTCTACATCGCTCCACGCATTTTTTGGAACAATCATGCTAAACCTTTCGATGATTTGTCCGTTTTTATGACTGTTTTTGACGGTATACTTCACGGCATTCATCGTGATCTCTTCCGTAACGACAGGATCAGACCAATACTTCTTCAGGTCCTTTCTCAATCGGTCGACCTTTTTTTTCGACACCTTTTCTTTCATCGTTATCGTCCAGCCACTCACTTCAAGCTGCTTATCCGCAGCAAATGACGAAAACTCCATCAGAGTTTCTTGAGCTCCTGTCATTTCCTGTGGATAAGCACCCGTTCCTATAATAAATAGAGCAATGATTCCAGTCAAAACACTTTTCATTTTGAATGCCTCCCCAAGCATTTTCTTACTATAAGTTTGACCTGAGAAGAGGACATTCATACGAAACATTTCCTAACAACTTTAGACATTTGTCTATCGTCATTAAAATAAATAAATAAGGCTGTTTGACCACTTAATAAAATCAAGAAAGAAATTGCTGACTGTTGTACCTAGAGCAATGGTTACGATTATGAGCAAGGCTCTTGCTTCAAAGACTTTGTTCTTCCTGAACAATGCATCAAAATTAATTGATTGCAACACCCTCCAAGTAATGATGATGAAAATCAAATGTGAGGTCATGCTAAGAATCGCTTCTTCCGCAAAGTATTGTTCCATTTGTTTTGCTCCTTCCCTGGTGAATGTCGAGATCCCTCAATTCTTTATCAACTATTCAAGATAAACTGACAAAAGAGGGAATAATCCACTCCATTTCCCGGGCAATAATAGACATTTTACATCTTTTTGACGGGACTATCCAAATTTCGCTGGCGAAAAAAGCTGGTATTGTTCACAAAAAAACTGCTCTCATAAAGAAAGCAGTTTAGAAGTTGTTCTCATAAACATTCAAGCGATTCAAGGCACGCTTGAGTGCCATTTCAGCCCGTTGGAAATCAATGTCGGCTTGTTTGTCCTGAAGGCGACGTTCGGCACGTTCTTTGGCCATTCGGGCACGATCGATATCAATATCCGCTGGCTTTTCAGCAGATTGAGCGAGAATCGTGACTTTATCTGGACGAACTTCCAAAAAACCGCCACTTACCGCGATTCGATCGGATCTGCCTTCCCCTTTAAGACGAACAGCGCTGATCGTCAAAGGCGCGACCATCGGAATGTGACCTGGAAGAATCCCAAGTTCACCGCTTTCCGCCTTACAGCTGACCATTTCAAATGCATCTTCCAACACCGGGCCATCAGGAGTGACTACACTCACCGTCAGTGTGCTCATTCGTATTCCTCCTTGGCTGATCATGAAGAGGAAGAGGAACTTTATTCAAGCCCCTCTATCCACCAGACCTGTTTATTGCATTTGTTTTGATTTTTCAACGACTTCTTCAATACGTCCAACTAGACGGAACGCATCTTCCGGAATATCGTCGTATTTGCCGTCAAGGATCTCCTTGAAGCCTTTAACTGTTTCTGAAACAGGCACATAAGAACCAGGCTGGCCAGTGAACTGTTCAGCAACGTGGAAGTTCTGAGAAAGGAAGAACTGTACGCGACGTGCACGGGATACTGTCAATTTATCCTCATCAGAAAGCTCATCCATACCTAGGATGGCAATGATATCCTGAAGCTCTTTATAGCGCTGAAGCGTACGCTGAACTTCGCGGGCAATTTCATAGTGCTCATCGCCGACGATTTCAGGGTCTAGAGCACGAGAAGTAGACGCAAGTGGGTCCACGGCTGGGTAGATCCCTTGTTCAGATAGCTTACGCTCAAGGTTTGTCGTTGCATCCAGGTGTGCGAAAGTTGTCGCAGGCGCTGGGTCCGTATAGTCATCGGCAGGGACATAAATCGCCTGGATGGAAGTAACGGAACCTTTGTCTGTCGATGTGATTCGCTCCTGAAGCTGCCCCATCTCTGTAGCAAGCGTCGGCTGGTAACCAACGGCTGATGGCATACGTCCAAGCAGGGCAGAAACTTCAAGACCACCCTGAGTGAAACGGAAAATGTTATCGATGAAGAATAGAACGTCCTGTCCTTCTTCATCACGGAAGTATTCGGCCATCGTTAGTCCAGATAGGGCCACACGCATACGTGCTCCAGGTGGCTCGTTCATCTGTCCGAATACCATGGCTGTCTTCTTGATAACTCCGGAGTCAGTCATTTCATAGTATAGGTCGTTACCTTCACGTGTACGTTCACCAACACCTGCGAATACGGAAATACCACCGTGCTCTTGTGCGATGTTGTTGATCAATTCCTGGATCAGTACGGTTTTACCTACACCGGCACCACCGAACAAACCGATCTTACCACCTTTTACATAAGGAGCGAGAAGGTCTACAACTTTAATTCCTGTTTCAAGGATTTCAGTTTCTGTAGCCAGGTTTTCAAATTTAGGAGCTTCACGGTGAATCGGGTCACGGCGGACATCACCGAGTGGCTCATCAAGGTCGATCGTGTCGCCTTCTACGTTAAATACGCGTCCAAGTGTTACTTCCCCTACAGGTACAGAAATCGGCTTACCTGTATCCGTAACTGTTGTACCACGCATGACACCATCCGTAGATGACATGGCAACGGTACGAACGGTATTGTCACCCAAGTGAAGGGCAACTTCCAATGTAAGATCGACGCTCTTTTCGTTTTCGTTTTTCGCTTCGTAACTTACGTGCAATGCGTTATTAAGATCAGGGAGATGTCCATCATCGAACGTTACGTCAACAACGGGTCCCATGATTTGGGTCACGCGTCCATTACTCATCGATTTCCCTCCTAACTTACTGTTCAAAATCCGAGAGATCCTATTCTAGGGCAGCTGCACCGCCGACAATTTCGGTAATCTCCTGGGTAATAGCAGCTTGACGGGCACGGTTATAAGAAAGAGTAAGATCTCCGATCAAATCATCAGCATTATCTGTCGCACTCTTCATTGCCGTCATACGTGCTGCATGCTCACTGGCCTTACTGTCGAGTAAAGCGCCATAAATCAAGCTCTCAGCGTATTGAGGAAGCAAGACTTCCAAAATCTCTTCTTGGTTCGGCTCATACTCATACGAACTTTGGCTCGCTTTGCCCTCTTTATTCAAGTCTGTCAGCGGAAGAATTTTCTTCTCTGTCACTTCTTGAGTGATGGCACTGACATAATGGTTGTAATAGATAAAGAGCTGATCTATTCTTTCATCTGTGTACAGCTGTACGGTATCTGAAGCGATATCTTTGATATCAGAGAATTCTGGTTGATCCGATATTCCCGTGATATCCATATCGACCGGCATATTCCGTTTACGGAAAAAGTCACGCCCGATACGTCCGATTGTAATCAGGGTGTATTCATCCGCTGAAGTATGCTTGCTTCGGATTTGCTGGTACACCTTACGAAGAATGCTGCTGTTGAATGCTCCAGCAAGTCCACGGTCAGAAGTGATGACGAGATACCCTGTCTTTTTGACATCACGGGCCTCAAGCATCGGGTGACTCGCATCTCCGCCACCTTGGGCGATGCTTGCCACAACTTCCTGGATTTTCTCGCTATAAGGAACAAACTTCTTCGCATTCTGCTCGGCACGGTTCAGCTTGGAGGCAGATACCATCTCCATCGCTTTCGTGATTTGTTTCGTCTTTTTCGTTGACGTAATCCGACCTTTAATATCTCTAAGGGATGCCACGCTGTTTCACCGCCCTTTCTAGCTATGATTCATTTATTCAGAAACGACAAACGTTTTCTTGAATTCTTTCACAGCACCACTCATATCTTCATCGTCTGCAAGCTTACCTGTCTCACGAATTTGAGCCAGAAGCTCTTTACGGTTGTTGTCCAACCAGTTATGGAACTCAGATTCGAAGCGAGTGATATCTGCGACTGGAATTTCATCTAAGAATCCTTTTGTCAGTGCGTAAATGATCATGACTTGTTTTTCAACGGCTAGTGGTTGGTGAAGACCTTGTTTCAAGACTTCAACCGTACGAGCACCACGGTTCAATTTGGCCTGAGTGGATTTATCCAGATCAGAACCGAACTGAGCGAATGCTTCCAATTCACGATAGGAAGCCAAGTCAAGTCTCAGCGTACCGGCAACCTTCTTCATCGCTTTGATTTGTGCGGAACCACCAACACGAGATACAGAAAGACCTGCGTTGATCGCTGGACGTACACCAGAGAAGAATAAATCAGACTGCAAGAATATTTGACCATCAGTAATGGAAATTACGTTTGTCGGAATATATGCAGAGATATCTCCTGCTTGTGTCTCTACGAAAGGAAGAGCCGTTAGAGAACCGCCGCCTTTCGCATCACTAAGCTTCGCTGCACGCTCTAGCAAACGAGAGTGTAGGTAGAATACGTCTCCCGGGAAGGCTTCACGGCCTGGAGGACGACGTAGAAGTAGAGAAAGTTCACGGTAGGCAGCCGCCTGTTTGGAAAGGTCATCATAAACGACCAATACGTGCTTGCCGTTGTACATGAAGTCCTCACCCATGGTTACACCTGCATATGGTGCAAGGTATAGTAGTGGAGCAGGCTGAGAAGCACTTGCCGTTACTACGATCGTATAATCAAGCGCACCATGACGACGTAGAGTTTCTACTGTGCCACGAACCGTTGATTCTTTTTGACCGATTGCTACATAAATACAAACCATATCCTGGTCATGCTGGTTCAGGATGGCATCGATTGCGACAGATGTCTTACCTGTCTGACGGTCACCGATGATCAATTCACGTTGACCACGTCCGATTGGTACAAGAGCATCGATGGCTTTGATACCTGTTTGAAGTGGCTCATCAACGGATTTACGATCCATAACCCCTGGTGCTGGAGATTCGATTGGGCGTGTTTTCGTCGTTTCAATCGGTCCGCGTCCATCGACCGGTTGTCCGAGTGGGTTTACGACACGGCCAAGCATTTCTTCCCCGACAGGTACTTGCATGATTCGGCCTGTACGACGTACTTCATCGCCTTCTTTAATATCTGTATATGGTCCTAGAATGACAAGACCAACGTTACTTTCTTCCAAGTTTTGTGCCAATCCCATGACACCATTAGAGAATTCAACGAGCTCACCAGCCATGACATTATCAAGACCATGAGCACGGGCAATACCGTCACCAACTTCGATTACGGTTCCCACATCATTGACTTCTATATCTGATTCATAGTTTTCAATTTGCTGCTTAATCAGCGCACTGATTTCTTCAGCTTTGATGCTCATGCCATTTCACCCCTATCATCTATTGTTCGCAGAAACTAACTTGCGCTCTATGCGGCGAAGTTTTCCACTGACAGAACCATCAAATATGCGATTACCGACTCTCAGGCGAAGGCCGCCGAGGATGGAAGGGTCTACGATATTCGTAAGGTTCAACGATTGTTTACCTACTTTCGGTGCAAATGTTTCTGAAATGCGCTGTTTTTCAGCTTCAGAAAGTTCCCTTACAGAGTAAACATCCGCATCTGCAATACCTTTCGCATCGTTCATCATTTCGATATAAAAACCGATCATATCAATAATGATTTCCTCACGGTGCCTTTCTACCAACAGCTTTAAAGTATTAACGATTTCTGCAGAAAAAGACTGAAAAGAATCGCCAACAAACTTTTTCTTCTGTTCCATAGAGAACCGTGGGTGGTTCAGGAATGAGATGATTTCCTTGTTGCCGCGAAAAACATCACGTATAATTACCAATTCGGATTCAAATTGTTCTAGTTTCGACTTTTCTTTTCCAAGTTGAAAAAGTGCGTCTGCATAGCGTTTAGCAATGATAGATTGACTCATCGCTCTTCGCCTGCCTCATCGATATATTGGTTGATCAGCGCCTCTTGATCCTTTTGTGAAAGTTCTTTCTCAATCACTTTCGATGCAATCATGACAGACATGGTTGCCACTTGATCTTTAAGGGCTTGGACTGCTTTTTCTTTCTCCTGCTCAATTTCTTGACGAGCAGATTCCTTGATGCGTTCAGCTTCAGCACGTGCTGACTCAAGAATATCTCTTTCTTGCTGGCCTGCTGTTTTACGAGCATCCTCAATGATATTCTGTGCATCCTGGCGTGTCGCTTTCAACTCTTCAGAAGCTTCACGCTGCATGCGTTGCGCTTCTTCACGACTTTTTTCGGCCGTGTTGATTTCATTTGCTACATAATCTTCACGTTCTTTCATCATGTTCATCAATGGTCCCCATGCGAACTTACCTAAAAGAGCAAGTAAACCAAGGAAGAAAACAAGTTGAATGATCATGTCACCTATATTAAGCCCTCCAGCTCCGAGGACCAGACTCTCTGTGAATCCTTGCACAGTTTTCACTCCTCTCCACACCATCTCGTAACAGGTTTACACTTCATTAATTCCGCAGCCCTATCTGTTGATGCTAGGGCTAGACAAGCGAAAAACCCGGCTTCCGCTGTAAAATACAGCTTCCGTCGAAGTTTTCTTACCGTGACTTTCGGGTATAAAGTTTTCGTAAGGTATAAAGGAAAGGCGAAGATCGATGGAGTTGAACTTCGCCATAAGCGTATATGCTCGTCCTAATTATTGTCCCATTACGATGAATGCAATAACAACGCCGATGATAGGAATCGCCTCTACTAGGGCAACACCGATGAACATTGTTGTTTGAAGTGCACTGCGCAATTCTGGTTGACGCGCAATCCCTTCTACTGTACGACTAACAATCAAACCGTTACCAATACCAGCACCTAGTGCTGCTAAACCTACTGCAATTGCAGCTGCTAAAAGACCCATAATGAAAATCCTCCTCAATATTTTTAAAAAAATTATTATAATGCTTTATATTAATGGTCTTCGCTCACCTTGTGAGACAAGTAAACCATCGTTAACATAACGAAAATAAACGCCTGGATAAAACCAATGAAAGTACTAAAGCCCATCCATGCAATCATCGGAACGGTCGCTCCGATAAATCCTCCAACGCCAGTCGCTGCAAGTCCAACGAGCAAGGTTAATAGGATTTCACCTGCATATATGTTCCCGTAAAGACGCAGACCAAGAGTCAACGTATTTGAGAACTCTTCAATAATCTTGAATGGTAGCAAGAATGGCAATGGACGTACAAATCCTTTTGCATATTCCCTACCGCCCCGCAGTTTCACTCCATAATAATGGGACAAGACGACGACTAGTGTCGCGAGTGTCAAAGTGATCCCCGGATCAGCTGTCGGTGACTTCCACCATAGTGTGTGTCCAACAACACCGTTGGTGACAACCCCGAGCATGTTCGCTACGAAAATGTAGGCGAATAATGTCAGTCCCAGCGGTAAAAAGAGCCTACCTGTTCTCCAATCCATGTTGGAACCGATAATTCCTTTGATGAAATCGATCAGCCATTCCATGAAATTTTGAAAACCTGTCGGATATCGCTGCATGTTTCTTGTCGCCGCTACGCCGAGGATGAATACGATCAATGACGCGACAAACATCATCAACACGTTTGATAAGTTGAAATCCAACCAAGAGATTCCAAACGCATCCTCCCACATCGGTGCTTCGTGATTCAAACTGTTCACCTACCTTCCATCATGCTAAACTGTTGATTTATTGAACAGATAATCTATTAAAATGACAATATAGGCTGCCATTAAGCCCAAAACTACTGCAATCAAATGGAAATATTCTTCAAACTGAAGGGCAATGACTACGGCTAAAGCGCCGGAAGCCAATCGCGTAAACGTACCAATTCCTCTTACGGAGCGGTTATCTGCGGAAGCTTCGCCAAGCTTGCGGATCTTTCTTTGCATGAGCCAGAGGTTGTAGAAGCTCAATGCACTTCCTAGCAGAAGTCCGAGGAAAATCGGTTGCCAAGGGGTGATGCCCCAACCAAGTACAAATAATGCCAGAAGGTAGAACATCCATTTTCGCTGACGGGTCATCATCTGTTGATATCCTTGCATGTCAATCGTCTCCCGTGTACGTCCGTACTAAATGAATGGTCCCATATGTACCTGCACCTAACCCGAGGAGTAATCCTATGATTAAGAAAATGGGTTCCGTGGAAAAGTGACCATCGATCCATTTCCCGAGGAAAACGCCGGCCAAAGGGCCGCCTGCGAGTTGGGATGTGATCATGCTGGTTAAAGCCATTGCTTTGAAGGGTGGTTCGGTTTGTTTCATCCGCTCTTCCTCCACAATTTTCTAGTGGCTGAAAACCTTGTATGTCACTTATGAAAACCTTATCATTCCACACTATGTAAGAATACAATAGGGGTGGTTTGATGTCAATGAGTTTGTGAGTAAAAGTACAAATGAAAGACAAAATTCGATCACATTTTCGTCACATTTACTTTGGATTTACACACCCTTCAAATATATGGAACACAATACAAATATTATCTAATTAAACCACTGGTACTACATAGATTTTTATCTATCACGAAAAAACGCTGCGCTTCTATGCGCAACGTTTTTTACCGACTTCCTTCTATATAAATAGGAAATGGATAAATCGACTCCTTTTTATTTGTTTTGACGGTTATGATAGCAAGATAGCTCCCCTCTAAGTTCAGATTATCGATATTCACTTCCCCTTCAATCAATCCGGGTTGTAAATCTTTTTCATTCAGTAGAGTACCCGCTGTTAACATCGTACCTGCCCGGTATAAGTCGACTCTCAATTCTTCTACACCTTCCGCTAAATGGAAACGATAATCAGCCACTCGATCGTTTTGCCAGGAAGTCTCCAGTTCAAACCCTGAGACAATCTCATAACTAGACGTTTCTTTCACAAACACATATGGAATCGTGTAAACTTTTTCACTTTCTTGTACTTTGAGAAAACCTTCATGGATCCCATCTTCTAAAAAAGCTGCAGATACACGGAGTTCTACTGATAGTTCCTCCGTTTGGCCGGGATCTATTTCTGTGGCCATTGGTACCGTCCAAGATACACCACTTTCCATCATCGGCTTTTCAATTGAAATGGTAACAGGTTCACTTTTTAAGTTCTTTATCTTAAGAGGCAGTTGTTTTCGATATATCCGTTCCTCAATTTTCCCGAAAGACAGCGAACTTTGCTCGATGAGCAGTTCTGGCTCCAGTGCTTCGTTAAGATCAACATAACCAGCCCCTTGCTCTGTAGGTGGGAAAGGCTGGTTTCCTGTCAGGATCAAATCCGCTGTGCTGGTCAGCGCCTGCTTGACTTCAGCAGGATCCCAGTCTGGATGCGCCTCTTTAATCAACGCTGCCATTCCCGCCACATGAGGAGCAGCCATACTTGTTCCTTGCAACGATTGATACCCACCTGGAACGGTACTGTATATATCGACCCCAGGTGCCAGAATATCCGGTTTGATTTCCCAGTTCGTTGTGACAGGCCCTCTCGAGCTGAAGGGAGCAACTTGGTCGCCTAAAGAAACATTTATAGTTTCGACCCACTGATTTTGTTGTATAACTTTTTCCTTCAACCATTCCCCTGCTTCATTTGATAGAGATGCTACAGGGATCGGCAGTTTCACACCATCCAATCCTCCTTGAAAATTCCCCTCATCATTGTTGTAGATCAATACAGCAACCGCACCTTTTTGGTAAGCCTTGAGAGCTTTATGACTAAAAGGAATCCCACCTCTTTCAAACAAAACAATCTTTCCACGTACATCCCCATATTCTTCTTCCCCAGTCCCGGCATAGGTGACCGGATACTTCTTCGCTAATTCCCAAGGAACAGACCCAGACATCGTTTGGATTAAAACCTTTTCCCTTTCGCCTGGGACCTTCAGCACAGGAGCCTTCATAGATAAAGCTGAAGCCCCTACCGTGATCGCGTTCGAAGAAGTAGCGGGAGAGCCGATCGTCCAGCCATCCGGTCCAGAATTGCCTGCAGCTACCACAACCACCGTCCCTAACTCTATGGCTTTATTCACAGCGTGACTCGTTGGCCAGTCCGGCCCATTTACGTCATTCCCCAAAGAAAGGTTGATGACATCCATCCCGTCTTTGACTGCTTCTTCTATCGCGGCAATCACTTGTACAGACGACCCTACTCCTCCAGGGCCTAACGCCCGGTAGGCATACAGGTCAACATCTGGTGCTATTCCTTTCATTTCTCCATTCGCCCCTACAACACCGGCGACATGTGTGCCATGAATCGTCGCCCCTTCCTCCTCGGTTTCCATAGGATCATCGTCAAAATCAACGGTGTCATACCCACCTTTGAAATTGTCTTTTAGATCCTGGTGATTGTAGTCGATCCCTGTATCTATAATTCCGACCTTAACGCCTTTCCCTGTTTGCGGATGGCGCATTTGATTTCTAATCAATTCAGTAGAAAAAGTCGGGCCTTCTTCCACCTCTAATGCTTCGTAGGTGTGTACGGGATGCTGGTTTTTCACAGCATCCATCCTAGCCACTTTTTCCAATTCTTCCGCCGTCCCTCTAATGGCTACTCCATTAAAAATGGTATCGTAACTTGTTACTACTTCAAGCCTTGGGAGCCTTCTCTCTACCTCTTTTAAGAAACTCTCGGGTGATTCGTCTAATTCGACAATGATGGTTACTTCATCGTTCGGTTCAGGAGCACTGAATCCGGTCAATATAAATAGGCATGTGAAAAAGATAATCCCATATCGCATAAGCTTGTGCTCCTTTTTCCATAGCATTTGTCATAGCTACACGTTTATGCGAAAGCTTCAAAGGATCTTAAACAAAATGGCAGGATTGTGGAAGACTCAGTTTCGAGATGTTTCGTGGTTCGTTATCGTGTTGAGCGCCAGGGGTGGCTGGGAAGCTACTCGCTTTCCTGTGGGGGACGTGGTGAGCTTCCTCGGACTGCGTCCTGCGGGATCTCACCTAACTCCTTCTCCCACGGGAGTCTCGCAGCTTCCCAACCACCCCATTCGAGGTATGTGAAAAACGAACCTCTGTACCAAGTTGGAAGGTCTTCCACTACCACACATTTGAGGTGTAATGAGCTCTGGATCAAGCTTTTACGTACTTTGGAGGTGTTCTAGTCATCCACTTCCCTCAACCATACATGCTCCCCTTTTAGAAGTGGTTTCGAGACACTTCTAAGGTAAAGGGGCGGAGGGAAACGGTGAGACTCCTATGGGACGTGTGGGACAGGTGAGACCCCGGAAGGCGTAGCCTGAGGAGGCTCACCGCCCGCCCCATGGAAAGCGAACATTTTCCCAGAGCCCCTAGAACCAACAATTGTCTCGAAACTGAGTCTTCAAGTAAAGGGAGCTATTATGGAAGTAGGTTCGTTGGATGATAAAGAAAAAGGACGGGGTCTTGGTGACCTCGTCCTTTTGAGTGATTCTTATTCAATTTCAAATGGTGCTGGTTTGTCTTCGCGGTGTTTGAAGAAGTAACGAATTGCCTCTGCGATGCGTGCAGAAGCTTGTCCGTCTCCATAAGGGTTTGAGGCTTTAGCCATCGCTTCGTGTTTCTGATCATCAGATAACAATTCATGAGCCAGATGGAAAATATGATCCTCTTCCGTTCCTGCAAGCTTCAGAGTACCTGCTTCAATCCCCTCCGGACGTTCTGTTGTGTCACGAAGGACAAGGACAGGGACACCCAAAGAAGGAGCTTCTTCTTGAACGCCACCTGAATCGGTCAAAATGAGGTGAGCTCTTGATGCGAAATTGTGGAAATCGATGACATCAAGAGGTTCAATCAGCTTGATTCGATCGTCATTTCCTAAAATTTCGTCAGCTGTCTCTTTCACCACCGGATTCAAGTGAACCGGATAGACGACCTGAATATCGTCATGTTCCTGGACAAGGCGCTTGATGGCGCGGAACATTTGCTTCATGTTGTTACCGAGGTTTTCACGGCGATGGGCAGTCATAAGGACAAGTCGTTTATCTCCAACTTCCTCTAGCACCTCGGATGCGTAGTCTTCCGCTACCGTTGTTTGCAAAGCATCAATGGCTGTATTCCCGGTTACAAAAATGTTGTCCTCCGACTTATTTTCAGCAAGAAGATTATCCCTTGATTTATTCGTCGGTGCAAAATGAAGGTCTGCCATGACACCTGTCAACTGACGATTCATTTCTTCAGGGAACGGAGAGTACTTATTCCAAGTTCTTAGTCCAGCTTCCACATGTCCGACAGGAATTTGATTGTAGTAAGCAGCCAAGGAAGCTGCAAAAGTCGTTGTCGTATCCCCATGGACAAGCACAACATCCGGTTTCGTTTCCTTCATCACTTCGTCTAAACCTTCTAAAGCACGTGTAGTTACTTGAGCCAGTGACTGGCGGGCTTTCATGATATCAAGATCAAAATCAGGTTCAATATCAAAAATGTTTAGTACTTGATCTAACATCTCTCTGTGTTGGGCGGTTACAGCAACAATTGGTTCGAACTGTTCCGTACGTTTTTTCAATTCAAGAACGAGCGGTGCCATTTTTATGGCTTCCGGTCTTGTCCCAAATATCGTCATTACTTTAGTGCGTTCTGTCATGAGTGCTCCTCCTTTAATGAGGAAGTGGTTTTATTTCGTTCCGTACAAGCGGTCTCCTGCATCTCCTAAACCTGGTACGATGTATCCTTTTTCGTTCAATTTCTCATCAAGAGCGGCAAGATAGATGTCCACATCAGGATGTTCTTCCTGCACTGCCTCCACACCTTCCGGGGCCGCTACTAGACACATCAAACGAATTTGTCGTGCTCCACGTTTCTTCAAGGAGTGGATTGCTTCATTGGCTGATCCGCCTGTCGCAAGCATCGGATCGATGACAATCAGTTCACGTTCTTCGATATCACTTGGAAGCTTCACATAATACTCGACGGGCTGCAATGTTTCTGGATCGCGGTAAAGTCCGACGTGTCCGATCTTTGCAGCAGGAATCAATTGGATAATTCCATCCACCATACCAAGCCCAGCTCTTAGAATAGGAACAAGTCCGATCTTTTTCCCTGTTAGTACTTTCGCCTTCGCATCCTCTACGACTGGTGTATCGATAGACACTTCTTCCAGTGGAAGGTCTCGGGTGATTTCAAAGGCCATAAGTGCTGCCACTTCATCTACTAATTCACGGAAGTCTTTCGTCCCTGTTTCTTTTTTACGTATGTACGTCAACTTATGTTGAATCAATGGGTGATCCAGTACATAAACGTTTGCCATTGCCATTCACTCCTTCTGAAAATTTACATCCTTTAAATTGTACAGAAAAAGAAACCTCTCCGCAACCTATCAGCGTATTACGAATTATTACAGAATTGCTCCCATTGTGGAAGACTCAGTTTCAAGATGTTCCTGGGTTCGTTGCCTGGGTTGAGTGTCAGGGGTGGCTGGGAAGCTACTCGCTTTCCTGTGGGGATGACGGCCAGCCATTCCCACGGGAGTCTCGCAGCTTCCCAACCACCCCATGCGTTGAATGCGAGAAACGAACCCCTTTACCCAGGTAGATTGTCTTCTTCTATCCGACTGTTTAAAAGCATAAAGAGCTCTGTATCAAGCTTTCAGGATACATGAACCTCAGCATGGAAGTATTTTCTTACACTCCCATCAAGCTCGATAGCTACTTTTCCGAGAAGTGGTTTCGAGTCACTGGATATGGTAAAGGGGCGGAGGGAAACGGTGAGACTCCTGTGGGAAGTGCGTAGTAGATGAGACCCCGCAGAGCGTTAGCTCGAGGAGGCTTATCACTCGCCCACGGAAAGCGAACCTTTTCCCGAAGCCCCTAAACTCCCGCAAAAGTCTCGAAACCAAGTTTTCCACAACCGTGCCTGAATCTTTAAGAAGAGCCACTAGATCAATCTAGTGGCTCTTGGTGGTTCCATTCATTAAATGGAAGAAAAGTTGAGGGTCTGATATAACGGGAAGCGGGATGTTAATTCACGTACACGTTTTTCCGCTTCTTTCATTTTCGCTTCATCTTCATGATGGTCTAGAGTGAAGGCGATCAGATCTGCAATTTCTTCCATTTCCGCTTCCTTGAAGCCACGGCTCGTAACCGCTGCTGTACCGATACGGATACCGCTTGTAACAAACGGGCTTTCAGGATCGAACGGAATGGCATTTTTGTTTGTCGTAATACCGATTTCATCCAAAGCTTTTTCAACTACTTTACCGGTCAAGCCTTTGCTGCGTAAGTCAAGTAAGAGCAAGTGGTTGTCTGTTCCGCCAGAAACAAGATCTACCCCTTTTTCAACCAGGGATTCGCCCAGTTGCTTCGCATTGGAGATGATTTGACGGGAATACTCTTTGAACTCTGGTTGCAAAGCTTCTTTAAAGGAAACGGCTTTAGCTGCAATGATATGCATCAAAGGCCCGCCTTGCATTCCTGGGAAGACCGTCTTGTCGATCTTCTTAGCGAAAGATTCTTCACAAAGGATCATTCCACCACGAGGACCACGCAATGTTTTATGGGTCGTTGTGGTAACGAAATGAGCGTGAGGTACAGGGTTCGGATGTAGACCTGTAGCAACAAGCCCTGCGATATGAGCCATATCAACCATGAGGTAAGCTCCTACCTCATCAGCGATTTCGCGGAACTTAGCAAAATCGATTTCTCTTGGGTAGGCGCTGGCACCGGCGACGATCAATTTAGGTTGGACTTCTTTGGCCTTAGCAAGCACTGCCTCATAATCAATCGTTTCATCCTTTTCATCCACACCATACTCTTCAAAATTGTACAACTTACCACTAAAGTTGACGGGGCTGCCATGGGTCAAGTGACCGCCGTGATTCAAATTCATACCCAGAACTGTATCTCCATGCTCAAGCACGGTGAAATAAACAGCCATATTCGCCTGCGCTCCAGAGTGGGGCTGAACATTTGCATGATCGGCGCCGAACAGCTCTTTCGCACGGTCGCGGGCTAAGTTTTCAACAACGTCTACGTGTTCACAACCACCATAGTAACGACGGCCCGGATAGCCTTCCGCATATTTATTCGTAAGTACAGAACCCATCGTTTCCATAACCGCTTCTGAAACGAAGTTTTCTGAAGCAATCAATTCAATATTATCCTGTTGGCGTTGTCTCTCATCCTGGACGGCTGCAAAAATTTCTGCATCTGCTGATTTTACATGATTCATGGTCTAGCTTCCCCTTTCCATTCCTAAAGATCACAAGAACCTGCTTCTTCTTGACTTACATAAACCGCACGTGCCCCACCAATGAGAGGAGGTCGGGTTTTCGCTGCCGTAATGTGGGCGTGGCCGATGTTTTTTTGAGCGATACGAAGCGGAACGGCTACACGCTTCAAATGCATACCGATGAGTGTGTCACCGATATCAAGCCCACCTTTGGCTTCTATCCTCTCCACAAGCACTGGATCTTTCATATGCTTATAAGCGAAGGAGGCCATCGATCCGCCAGCAGTCGGAACAGGAATAGCGGAAACTTCTGTCAAACGCTGCTCTTCCATTATGGAACGGTCGACAACTATTGAACGATTCAAATGTTCACAGCACTGGAAAGCGAGATGAACGCCGGAGTGCTCTGAAAGACTTTGCAACTCACTGAAAACTACTTCAGCAATGGCTTCACTACCTGAAGTTCCAATTCTCTCTCCTGCAATCTCACTTGTTGAACAGCCAACGACAAAAATCCCCGGTTGAAGGTTGTCTTCTTCTACAAGCTGATCAACAACAGCACGGACATCCGTTTGAATCTTCTTCACATCCGTCACTTTTCTACCTCCTCTATGTGTCAGCACAAATAAGGGAAACCCCTTTTAGCGGCTAGTTTTACAAAAAAAGGAGAAGCATCAGGCTCCTCCTTCAGTTGTAAGCATCAGCTATGAAAAAGCTTCAGCTTTTCTATATCCCATTGTATTACTTATTTTCATATTCGGCAATCTTACTTACACGTCTTTCGTGACGGCCGGCTTCAAAGTCAGTAGACACCCATGTTCTCGCAATTTCCCGTGCTAAACCTGGTCCGATCACGCGTTCGCCCATACATAAGACATTCGAGTCATTATGTTCACGAGTGACTTTAGCTGTGAAAAGGTCATGCACCAATGCGGCACGAATTCCCTTCACTTTATTAGCGGAGATCGACATACCGATTCCAGTTCCA
Organism: Halobacillus litoralis; assembly: GCF_009856415.1. Classification (GTDB taxonomy): domain Bacteria; phylum Bacillota; class Bacilli; order Bacillales; family Halobacillaceae; genus Halobacillus; species Halobacillus litoralis_C. The sequence goes on from NZ_WMEZ01000002.1 coordinate 583,737, forward strand.
CAGATGAGGATCGCTTTATCAAATTCTCCGTTTGCTACACGTTCTGCTGCAGGAATTGCATAGTCTGGATAGTCAACGGAACTTTCACAATCGCAACCGATGTCTTCGAATTCTACTTCCAGTTCATTCAAAACGTCTGCTACTTCTTTTCGTAAGTTTACTCCGCCATGGTCGGAGGCAAGGATCACTTTCATCTATAGACACTCCCGTCTTCTAATATCAATCCTATCGTGACAGTTTCCCCCTCCCCTGTCAATGCTCTCCGTCCGACTCTTTTCATCTACCAGCCCTTGTGTTTTATTAAAGTATCTGGCAGGTTTCTTGAAGACTCAGTTTCGAGACTTTTAGTGAGTGGGTGGGGGCTGCGGGGAATAGCTCGCTTTCCGCGGGAGCGCGGTGAGCCTCCTCGGACTGCGTCCTGTGGGGTCTCACCATGCACTTTTTCCCCCGCAGGAGTCTCGCCATTCCCCTCCGCCCCTTTACCATGGAAGATTCTCGAAACCACTACTGGAAAAATCAGCTTGTTTGGTTGATAGAAGTGGATGATGTCAACTCTTCCGAGTGGGCATGTAGAACGTAAATGCTTGATACAGAGCGCTTTGTGCCTGTTTAGGCTGGACGAGTGGGAGTCCTGCTTCTGGGTACAGGGGTTTGTTTTTCCTTACAGGAGATGGGATGGTTGGGAAGCTGCGAGACTCCCGTGGGAGAAAGGAGATAGGCGAGATCCCACAGGGCTTTAGCCCGAGGAAGCTCGGCGCTCCCCCACAGGAAAGCGAGTGGCTTCCCAGCCACCCCTAACGCCCACCCAGGCAACGAACCCCGGAAACATCTCGAAACTGAGTCTTCCACAATTGGGAGATTTTCTGGAATAGGAGGACATAAAAAAAGCCCAGAGGGGTCTCTGGGCTTTTGGTATGTATGAATGATGTCATAAAAACGTAGGCCGACGAGGATATTACGTTTGAAGAAACCGGTTTATTCCTCGTCGCGAAGTTTTTCTACGAGACGTTCGATGTAGTGGTTCAGCTCATCACGGGTATTCCGATAGATGGAGATATTCCCGCCGAAAGGGTCTATGATATTCAAATCAGGTAGTTCTTTCTCCCGCTGGTCGATTTCTTTTATTTCGTCCTCAAGTTCGTCGAACAATTTCTGTTCCAGTTCCTGCTCACCGATCTTATCTTTATATTCATTCAAGATGGATAGACGTTTTTCTTCGAAGGCTGCATAAAGGTTTTTTAATTGTTTCCATTGATTTTCATCAATAAGGACATATTCTTTAAGGGTATAGTATTTCTCTTGATGGTCCGGGTATTGGAGTGCAAGGGTTTGTTTGTGTCGATCCGTCATAGTGAGCACGAGATCTGCCCATTCCAAAAGGTCTCGATCGATAGGCCTTGTTTGATGATTCAAACCCAAATCGATTTCCCGAAGGACCAGTTCCGAATTCTTTGCCAAAGGTTCGCCTTTACCCGCAAAAATTCCCGCGGATTGAACATTTCCTTCTTCCAACTTCGATTTCAGCAATGCTTCCGCCATTGGACTTCGGCATGTATTTCCAGTACAGACAAATAATATATTCATAACCAATCTTCCCCTCATCGATAGTCCATTTTCTCTATAGTACCATAGGTACAGATCAGACGAAAAATCTGTCAAAAAATGGCGTTCAATCCTAAGGCACACAGAATGCTTCCCCCAAGAAGTTCACTGTATGTTCCTAGTAAACCACCTGCTCTACGGCCGATAATGAAGCCTGTCCATGTCAGCATCATACTAAAGACACCAAAGGAAAGGACAGATATAACCATTTCCGCTTCCCTTAAGCCTAAACTGAACCCAACGGGGAAGCTGTCAATGCTTACGCTCAATGCAAATAACCACACTCCGATGCCTGTCATCCGGTAAGAAACGGAATGTTTCTCAGTGAATGAAGCAAAAACCGCATAAGCGCCTAGCCCGAACAACATGATTCCTCCCGATAATTCAGCCCATTCCGCCGCACTATCAGAAAGCCATTTTCCAAGTAGGATTCCTAACCCCGGCATGATCATATGAAAAACCCCGATGACAATCCCAGTGAAAAAAGCGTGCCTTAACCTTACTGCTTGCAGTCCCATTCCTAAAGAAACAGAAAATGCGTCCAGACCTAAAGCGATCGATAACAAGATTAATGATGTCATGTGCTCCAACTGAAAGTTCCCCTCCCCGGACATGCTATATCATCGTATGCATGAAAGGAGAAGCGTATGTCAGTAGGTCTGGATTCTTTTTACAGCGGCTTTATTCAGTCGATTCATGATAGCCGCTCCTACCCCTTTTTCAGAAAAAGTTTCACACAAAATCAGGTCCACATCTGACTTCTTGAATTCTCTTAAGGCTCCATAAAGTTTTTCTGCTACTTGATGAAGCTGAAATCTTGAACCACAACGTATAAGAGGATAGTGGTCGAGCTTTTCTGCTAATTCATCACTTGCAATGACGCCGACTCTGTGTCCATCTTCCTTCAATCGATAAAGTTGATCGGAAAAGAAATCATCATTGCCATCCACGAGCCAAAGCGGTGACTCCGGTGCATAGTGCGTGTACTTCATCCCCGGTGATTTAGGCTTCTGTTTTTCATCAGCCAGAGCGGGATCGACCATGACTTGTGGGAGGAATTTTTCTAAGTCTTCCTTCGTTACCCCGCCCGGCCTTAAGATGATAGGGATTTCAGTCGTGCAGTCCACGACGGTGGATTCCACTCCGACCCCAGTCGGACCTCCGTCTAAGATGCCGGCAATTTTCCCATTTAAATCTTGATAGACGTGATCGGCGGTTGTCGGGCTTGGTCGCCCTGATCGATTTGCACTTGGCGCAGCTAATGGCTTACCTGTTTTACGAAGCAGGGAAAGAGCAAGGGGGTGATCCGGCATTCGGATTCCAATTGTGGGTAATCCCGCCGTCACATTTTCAGCGGCTGCCCCATTACTCTTAAGAACAAGTGTCAACGGGCCAGGCCAGAATTCGTCCATGAGTTTCCGTGCGACAGGGGAAATCTCTGAAACTAATTGACTCACTTGGTCCTCATCTGCCACGTGAACAATCAAAGGATTATCCGCTGGTCGTCCTTTAGCTTCAAAAATCCGTTGGACAGCTGCTTCTTCCGTTGCATCCGCACCTAAACCGTAGACCGTTTCTGTCGGAAAAGCGACGACCTGCTTTTCCAACAGAAGAGCTGAAGCTGCTTCGACTTGAGCCTCCACATCACTTGAATTCTTCCTTTGTTTCCACCATTTCGTTTCCATACACATCGTACGTACCCCTTTATTCCGTATCTACTGTCATTCCTATTATGATTAATTCTACAAAATATCGCAAATTTAGACATTATTCACAAGATGTCCTCAAGTTATCCACATAATTACCCACATATCCAAAGATTCCGTTAGTAAATTTGAAGATGAATTTTTCTTATTCACAAGTTATTAACAAATAATACCCCTTATGTGAATAAATAAGCGACTTATTCACAATTAACTGTGATTAACTTCATATATCCACAATCTTTTTTCGACATTCTTTTTCTTGAACTGTTGGTGTTGCAAAAGAAAGTCAAGCGTATCCGAATGGCTTTCCACATGCAGTTCTTTTAATCCCACTTTTTCCACATAAGTCTGGATCACTTCGAATATTTCTAAAATCCTACCGGGTGAAATATGATCTTTCACTTGAAGCTGTTCAAGCTTGCTTGCTCCCTTGGATAACTGAATCAGCCGGAAGGACCCGATTGGCTGATCGGCTTTTTTTAACTGATACAACTCATCTTCTACTTGTTCAATATACATAATAGAATCCACACCCCTTTGTTTCACTCTATGAAAAGGGATGTGGATTCTATGCTAGGAAAAGATGCTTTCCCATATTTTTACGACAAAAAATTGTACTTCCTCTTCCTCTTCTTTCTCTACTTCTTCTTCCGTTACTTCTTCCGCTTCCGCTACACTCGTTCCATTAGAGAAATCAAGGAAACATAGAGGCGGGAACAAGACACACCACCAGTTATCGCCTTTTCCTTCTCCCAATGTGATAAGAATCGCTTCATATTCTCCGGCCGGATAAATAAAAGAACCATATAATTTCGTTGGAAATTGAACACTGGAATCGTAGTCAACGGTATAACCCTGCTGGATTCCTTCCTTTTCCAAGGTTTCTCCTACAATCTCCTGAAGTTCTGGCAAACGGCTTTGAATTAATTCTCTCGCCGCTTCAATCGAAGTCAATTCGGCTACCCATTCGGTAATTTCACCATTGACCTCGTCTCTAACCATACGTTTGACTTTCTGATCTGCTTGATCATTACTGTCCGCTAATATGCGAAGACGGATGGCTTCATCCGGGATTACTTGAAATTCAGGTTGTGCTTTCGATTGTTGTCCCCATGGGAGGACCGTAATAATAATAGATAAAGATAATAATAAGAGCCAACTGTTTTTCATTTTCTTTTCCTCCCTATCCTCTACTAGTCGCTAGTATGGACAGGGAGCATAGACTTTAAACCATAAATCTATCAATCTTTCATTTCCTCATCCTGAAAAGGCAAAGACCATGCGATCCTTTCCGTTAATATCTTGTCGTACCTCTGCAAGGAATTCTGGCAGCAGGTCATGGAAGAGCGATAATAGCGATGCCCCTTGCTGATGACCGATTTCGAAAGCGATGCATTTCGGCTTTTGTTTCATATGGGAGACTTGGGTAAGGATGGATTTATAAGCGGCTAACCCTTCTTCCTCAGCAAAGAGAGCCATCGCTGGATCAAAATCCACGACGGTATCATCCATTTGATCTTTTTCAGAATAGGCGATATAGGGGGGATTGGAAACAATGATATCGAACGGCTCTTCAAGCAGCGATGCCAAAAAGTCCCCTTGATAAAATCGAACATCCGCCCCATGCTGAGCTGCATTCTTAGCAGCTATTCTAAGAGCTTCTTCTGATAGATCCACACCTCTTACAATACTGTCCGGAAGTTCAGTCGCAAGCGTGATTGCAATGACGCCACTTCCTGTCCCAAGGTCGACGATTCTGGGAGCTTTCAAGTTTTTCTGACGAACATATTCCATAATGCCAAGGACCAGCTCTTCCGTTTCAGGCCTCGGAATCAGAACATCTTCGTTCACTTGAAATTCCCTTCCATAAAAATGGCCGACTCCTGTAAGATGCTGGACAGGTATCCCTGTCTTCGCATGCTTTCTGACAGCTTCGACGAAACCCTCCACCACTTCAGAAGGCATCGGCTTATCATCAAAGGCAAGAAGCTGGGACGAGGTCCAACCTAAAAAATGTTCCAGCAATAAGTCAGCTACCCTCGGTTCCCGTTGTTCTTTTTGTAAAAAAAGAGAAGCCCAGCGGCGGGCTTCCCGAATCGACGTAAAAGTAGGCTGCATACTATTCACCAATCTGCTCCATTTTTTTCGTTTGCTCTTCAATCAACAGAGCATCAATGATTTCATCCATATTTCCCTGAAGAATCTGATCCAGCTTCTGTAATGTTAGACCGATACGGTGATCCGTCACACGTGTTTGCGGGAAATTGTACGTACGGATACGTTCGGAGCGGTCTCCTGTACCTACAGCAGACTTACGGTTTTCATCGTATTCTGCCTGAGCTTCCTGTTGAAACTTATCGTAAACACGGGCACGAAGAACTTTCATCGCCTTTTCTTTGTTCTTGATCTGTGATTTTTCATCCTGACAAGATACAACGGTCCCCGTCGGTTCGTGAGTCAGACGTACAGCAGACATGGTCGTGTTGACACTTTGGCCCCCTGGACCACTTGAAGCGAAAGTATCGACTCGAATATCCTTGTCATGCAACTCCACTTCGACTTCTTCCGCTTCCGGCATAACAACGACCGTCGCGGTAGAAGTGTGAATACGGCCTCCTGATTCTGTTTCCGGTACACGTTGGACACGGTGAGCGCCATTTTCGAACTTAAGCTTGGAATAAGCCATGTTTCCGGACACCATAAAGATGATTTCTTTATAACCACCGACGTCGCTTGCATTCGCTTCAATGACTTCGGTTTTCCAGCCCTGTGCTTCTGCATAGCGTGCGTACATACGGTAAAGATCACCCGCGAATAGTGCGGCTTCATCTCCACCCGCTGCGCCACGTACTTCCATAATGACGTTCTTATCATCGTTCGGGTCTTTCGGAAGCATGAGGACTTTCAAACGTTCTTCAAGGTCCTGTTTGCGTGTGGACAGCTCATGAATTTCTTCTTTGACCATTTCCACCATATCCGCATCCATTTTGTCATCAAGCATTGCCTTGGCATCATCCAGTTGCTCTGCCACTTCTTTATACTCACGATAAGCAGCCACGGTTTCCTGCAGTCCAGATTGTTCTTTAGAGTACTCACGTAGTTTATTCGTATCAGAAATAATTTCAGGATCACTAAGTAATTCGTTCAACTTTTCATAACGATCTTCTAATGTTTGTAAACGTTCGATCAATGGTATGCACCTCTTTCTCCATAACATTCTAATTATATTATAGAGAGGTCATGGTTACAACCGCTCACCTTATTCCTCAAAAAAGATGATCCGACGGAATATGTTTTTCCTCTACAGTCTTCTTATAGAGAAAAAGGGGAACAACTTCTTTCCACGGATCTCGCAGAAACCTAGCCATTCCCCAGAAAAGATGGACAAGCCATCCGAAGAAGTTATTTAATCTTCACGTGAATGTCATAACGGGGGACAGCCTGGTAAACAGCCTCTTGGATTTGAGCTTTCCATTCTTCCTTCTCTTCTTTGGAAAGATCCTCGTCTCCTTCAATGTGCGCCGTCACCCACACTTGATTGGCTTCAAGCGTGACCCGCTTCACTTCTACGCCGGGAAGTTGCTGGGCAGCTTCTTTGATCATTTGACGGTCTTGTTTAAGGCCCCATGTATCTCCCACTTTGTTCATAGAACGCGGACTCTCCTGTCCTCGAGTCACTTCGTTGTTGTAGCCCATGTTTTCTACATCATCACGGCTTGTCATGCCCTGGTACTTTTCTCCCTGCAACCCGCACGCACTCAACAAAAAGACAGCTATTCCTGCCATTAGTAAGAATCGTCTCATCTCTTGCACCTCTTCTCTTTTTACCGTTATTGTCTCCGAAACCCCTCCACTTATGCTCCATTAGTTATTCAACATAATCGCAGGGTTGTGGAAGACTTGATTTCGAGACTTTTGTTGGAGTTTAGGGGCTACGGGAAAAGGTTCGCTTTCCGTGGGCGAGTGATGAGCCTCCTCGAGCTAACGCTCTGCGGGGTCTCATCTACCACGCACTTCCCACAGGAGTCTCACCGTTTCCCTCCGCCCCTTTACCAAATGAGGTTCTCGAAATCCCTCTAATAGTAACCTGCCTAATTGTGTTATGAAATCCTGCTAAATCTGCGTTGATATAGAATTCTTAACCATAGGAAGGTAGTTCGAGAATCTCTTCCGGCAAGTGGGCGGAGGGGGATGGCGAGACTCCTGCGGGAAAAAAGTGCATGGTGAGACCCCACAGGACGCAGTCCGAGGAGGCTCACCGCGCTCCCGCGGAAAGCGAGTCATTCCCCGCAGCCCCATCCACTCAACAAAAGTCTCGAAACTGAGTCTTCCACAAACGGGAGCATTAGAGAAATAAGCGTAAAAAAACCAAGCGGGGGATCCGCTTGGTTTGGGAATTACTCTTGGATGAGCAATTGATATTTTTTAGGAATGATGTTTTCCTGCTTAATTTTTTTCAAGTACTCTTCAGCCTCTGAATAATTTTCAAAAACCAAATCCTTGTTATCTTTTCTAAACTCAATAACGATACGGTGGCTATCTAATCCAACTATACGATACAGAGCGCATACTCCTTTCGTTGAGCATAATCAGCTCGAAAAAACGCAAAAAAGCCGAAAAGTATCCACTTGTGGAAAGAAAGATACTTTTCGGCTTTTGTCTAGCTCTATTGTCCAGATCAATGTTACCGAATAATATATTAAAATGTTATCATCGTTCAATGGTTAAGCACGAGTAAGGATCAAACATCTCCGTTTCATCCCAATTACTATTATAGTACAGATTGGACGATATGAAAACAGGGCGAATTAAACCGTTTTTTTCATGTTCTTTTGTTGACGGAGCCTTTTATAACCCTCAAGCTCTTCACACAAGTGGACATACTCCAAACACATAAGGTAGACTCTGTCGTTTTCCGTTTCTCCGAGAGTTAAGCACTCTTCTGCAGCTTTCCTGCAAACCTCCACACACGAAGCGGCCATTTCATCCATAATCGGGCTGTTTTTCTGTACGGTTTCTACAGCGTACTTATAGGCATTCATGCATTCTTCAAGCAGTAATGTTTTCTCCATCAGCTTTGTGTCCTTTTCGCCAATCATTCTACATCCCCCTCTTTATGGTTTCAATATGAGAACCATATAACTACGATCCTTATTAAAATCCCAGTCTACAAAGACATCTTCTATGCTTGTGCCAAGAATCGTTTCGAAAGAGGCATGATTTAACAATCGTTTCTCCAGCCTTCGTTTGGAAATTTTCAAAGGCTGCTCATACCCAGTATTGATCATTTCCTTTTCGATGGGAACTAATATTCCATTACGCTCAATCAGCAGGGTACGTTCATTCAGTAAAAACGACCGAATAGAGGCAGGTGTTTTTTCTGCTTTTCGGCTGATTTTTTCCACTTCTTCATGGACCGCGTCTTTGTGTTCATACGTTTTCAATCTTTCATCGTCCTCGGGGCTATCCTTGGTAATCACTCCGATAAGTACACCGGTTTGTCTAGATAAAGACCAGTCATAATACAGACTCTCGACATGTATTCCTGCACTGGCACGAAACGTCGCTTTTATATCAGGAATTAATTCTCTCATCATAAGGTCTCGCGTTTCTTCCACTTTTTTATCATTTTTCTGCCCAACCAATACCCGTTCCATTGGCGCAAGAAAGTCTTTCAAGTAGATGGTCAGAAACTTCCCTTCTATGGAGACGAATACAGAGGAGGGTCCTTTTCCAAAGTGATCCCGCAACAGCTTCCCTATATAGCTCGACATTTCTGACTGAATGGATCGTTTATCCATCCCTATCCCCCCAGACCAAAAATTGCTTATCTACATTTAAATTATCACAAAACACAGGTATTTAAACGGAACAAAGCACATCGAGTATATAAGAGAGCACATTCATTCAACTAACTAGCAGGAATCTTGAAGACTCAGTTTCGAGACTTTTGTTGAGTGGATGGGAGCTGCGGGGAATGAGTCGCTTTCCGTGGGAGCGCGGTGAGCCTCCTCAGGCTAACGCCTTGCGGGGTCTCACCATGCACTTTTTTCCCACAGGAGTCTCCCCATTCCCCTCCGCCCCTTTACCAGGTGAGTGGCTCGAAACCACTTGTTGGAAACTCTGCTTGTATGTTCAAATGAATGGAATAATATAAAACTCTATTCGGTGGTCATTCCGAGGATGAAAGCTTCGTGTTGAGCGCTTTATGTATACTCCTGAGTGAAGGTGGAAGGCGTTCCCTCTGGGTATAGGGGTTCGTTTCTCTCCGGTATCGAATGGGGTGGTTTGGAAGCTGCGAGACTGCCGTGGGAATGGATTGGCTGGCGAAACCCCACAGAGCGAAGCTCGAGGAGGCTTGCCGTCATCCCCACAGGAAAGCGAGTAGCTTCCCAGCCACCCCTGACGCCCAACACGGCAACGAATCCCGAAAACTTCTCGAAACTGAGTCTTCAAGAATAGGGAGTTTCTTTTTAAGAATAGTGAAAAAGAAAAAGACAGCTGGTATCAGCTGTCTGAGTAGTGGTGGTTTATGTTGTTTTTTCAGCGTAAACCTTTTTCACTTCCTGTTGCCTGGGCTTGTTAGGTACTTCGTGATGATGGCGGCAACGCGGTTCGTATGATTCCGATGCACCGACTAAGATGATTGGATCGTCATAGGAAGCGGGCGCCCCATCGATCAAACGTTGAGTACGGCTGGCCGGTGAGCCACAAATAGGGCAGATGGCGTTTAATTTTGTGACACTTTCACTCAGTGCCATCATTTCCGGCATTTTCCCAAAAGGTTCACCCCTGAAGTCGGTATCCAGTCCAGCGACGATGACGCGTATGCCTTTGTCTGCCAAACACTCGACGACCTCTACGATATGCTCGTCAAAAAACTGCAATTCATCGATTCCTACGACATCCACTTCATCCGTCACATGCTGAAGGATATCCAACGAGCTCTTTACAGGACGAGCCATCACAGAAGTGCCATTATGAGATACAACCGCATCTTCTTTGTACCGGTCATCAATCGCAGGTTTATAGACACGGACCGTCAAATTACCGAAAGTCGCACGCCTGACACGACGGATCAACTCCTCTGATTTCCCGCTGAACATACTTCCGCAGATGAGTTCGACCCATCCGCTTTGTTTCATTACATACACGTCTACTGTCGCTCCCTTCTCACTCGATCAAGCTTCAAAATATGGGGGGATCATCCGGTATCCTCCCCTTTATCTCAACAAAAAAGAGCTCCCTTGATGACGCCGATCGAACGGCGGCTTTAATCACCAAGGACAGCTCCCCTTATTGATAAGTCCTTTGAAGAGTAAAGGATAACGCCTTTCCAACAAAGGCTTACCTACCCCTATTTTTTGACAAAAAAACAGGCAAACCTCTGAGACAATTTGCCTGTTTTTGTTCAAAATGATGAAGTCCCTCTCAAGAGAGAGGGTATCATTATTATGAAAGGTTATATTTCTTCTTGAAGCGATCCACACGGCCGCCAGCTTTGTCAGCTTTCTGCTTACCTGTGTAGAACGGGTGAGACGCAGAACTAATCTCTACGCGGATCAATGGATATGTGTTTCCATCTTCCCACTCGATTGTTTCTTCAGAAGACTTAGTAGACCCTGTTAGAAACTTGAAATTAGAACTTGTGTCTAGGAATACGACTTTACGGTATTCTGGATGAATTCCTGCTTTCATGTTCTTCCACTCCTTTTTGCCCTGAATCCTTTAGAAACAGAGTTATTGTAAGAGCCGTCGAAGGTTCGTGATAACACCTTGTACTGAAACTCACATAGAATGATTATAACAGGGGCTCCCCCCTGATGCAACATCCAGTTTCAAGAAACATACAATCGTTTTACCATGAAAATTCATCAGCGACGGGCGGCTGTTGCTTTCCCTTTCATATCTTTATCCATAAGATCGAAAAACTCTTCATTATTTTTCGATGCTCTCAAGCGACGCAGGAATCTGTCTGTGAAGTCCTGCGAATCGGACATCGATTTACGAATGGCCCAGATTTTGTCCAAATGGGTTTGAGGTAGAAGCAATTCTTCTTTTCTTGTTCCTGAACGAAGAATATCAATGGCAGGGAAAATCCGGCGCTCGGCAAGACTACGATCGAGATGCAGCTCCATGTTCCCTGTCCCTTTGAATTCCTCATAAATGACATCATCCATGCGTGAACCTGTATCTACAAGGGCGGTGGCAAGAATCGTCAAGCTTCCTCCCTCTTCAATGTTACGCGCAGCACCGAAGAATCGTTTCGGACGGTGGAAGGCAGCGGGGTCGATTCCTCCTGACAATGTCCGTCCACTTGGAGGAATGACAAGGTTGTACGCACGAGCTAAACGAGTGATGCTGTCCATGAGAACAATGACATCGCGTTTATGCTCAACGAGACGCATCGCTCTTTCCAGCACCAGTTCAGAAACCTTGATGTGATTTTCAGGGACTTCATCGAAGGTGGAGCTGACAACATCCACATCCGGTGCCACCGAGCGTTCAATATCTGTCACCTCTTCCGGACGTTCATCAACAAGCAAAATGATGAGCTTTGCATCCGGGTGATTCGTAGAGATGCTGTTGGCCATTTGTTTTAAAAGCATTGTCTTTCCTGCTTTTGGTGGAGCGACAATCAAACCACGTTGACCGTATCCAACAGGTGACATTAAATCCATGATTCGTGTGGAAAGCTTTTTCGTTTCCGTTTCAAGCTTCATTTGACGATCCGGATACAAAGGGGTCAATGCAGGGAAGTGTACTCTTTCCTTCGCAGAGTCTGGATCCTCTCCATTTACGGCATCTACGTGTAGAAGACCATAATAACGTTCGTTTTCTTTTGGTGGACGTACCTTACCGGATACTTTGTCCCCATTTCTCAAGTCAAAACGACGGATTTGGGAGGCAGAAATGTAAATGTCCTCTGCGCTTGGGGAATAATTGATCGGTCGTAAAAAACCGAATCCTTCTGAAGGAATAATCTCAAGGATTCCATCCATGAAAAGGAAACCATCTTTTTCAGCCTGAGCTTTTAATATAGCGAAAATCAATTCGCGCTTTGTCAATTTTGCATAGTAAGAGACTTTATATTGTCTAGCTTTTGCATAAAGCCCTTTCAATGTCATTGTTTCTAAATTGGAGATTGTTAAATCTGCCACGTGATCACCACTTTTTATTAATTTTCTTTATTTTCAAGTCATGCAGACAAACGCAAAAAAATCTTTTTGGGGCCACATGTTTTTCACAACCCTAAAGATGGAAAGGCTAAAAAACTTGGACATGACACCCTTTTTTTACATATAGATTTTAAAAACTTCTCTAAAGGATTTATTGAATGGCCCTGCTTGAATAGAAGATCTGCTCCCAAACAAAGGAATACATTCCTTCTGCAGAACTTTTGTGTTAGAAGAATGAGAAGAAGTTAAGTGAAGTCAGTAAATAGAAGCATAAGAAGACGTTTGTCATGATCTTCTATCCTAATCAAACAATCTTTATTGTACTCCTGTCTTTCTACAGTTTCAATGCTAATTTGTGAAATGTTTAAGAAGGTGGGCTTTTGTAGATGAAGAGGAAGCTGGTTTGACCACAGCTTCCTCTCTCTTTGATGAAGGATGTTTTCATTATGGTTTCATGACTAGATTCGGCTTTTTCTTCAGGCTGTGGTCGCCGTCAATGAAACGGACCGTCCCTGATTTAGCTCTCATGACTAACGTTTGAGTTGTCGCTTTCTGCCCTTTAAATTGCACGCCTTTAAGGAGTTCTCCATCGGTGACACCGGTGGCTGCGAAGATGGCATCATCCCCTCCACAGAAATCTTCCATGTAAAGGACTTTGTCAACATCCTCAATCCCCATCTGTTCACAACGGAGACGTTCCTCGTCATTGGCAGGAAGAAGCTTGCCCTGAATTTCGCCTCCAAGGCATTTCAGTCCGACAGCTGCGAGCACTCCCTCAGGGGCACCGCCTATGCCGAACAGAATATCGACACCTGTATGATCGAAGGCTGTATTGATTGCTGCGGCGACATCGCCGTCAGGGATCAGCTTGATTCTTGCGCCAGCCTCGCGGATCTCCTCAATGATCCCCTGGTGGCGTTCGCGATTCAAGACGACGGCTACGACATCTTCCACATCTTTCTTTTTCGCCTCAGCGACGGCTTGCAGGTTTTCGGCAATCGAGGCGTTGATATCCACTTTCCCTACAGCCTCCGGACCGACAGCTATTTTATTCATGTACATATCAGGGGCATGTAAAAGCTGCTTATGATCAGCGATCGCTATAACAGCCAGGGCATTCCACGTACCTTGAGCAACGATGTTCGTCCCTTCGAGTGGATCGACGGCTACATCGACTCTTGCTCCGTACCCGTTGCCGAGTTTCTCACCGATATAAAGCATAGGTGCTTCATCCATTTCCCCTTCTCCGATCACGACTGTCCCTTTCATCGGGATCGTATCAAACACATCGCGCATGGCTGAGGTCGCCGCATCATCGGCTTCCTCTTTCTTTCCTCTTCCCATCCAACGCGCCGATGACAATGCTGCTGCCTCTGTGACTCTTACTAATTCCATCGATAGACTTCTTTCCATGGTGATCTCCCCAATCAATCAAAGATTTTTCCTCATCTCCCCATGGAAATCATGAACCTACGAATTTTGGAATTGCTCGATTTCTTCGTCTGACATCTCCTCATACCAGACTTTTGCACCTAAATCGATCAGCTTGTTCGTAATGTTTTCATACCCTCGTTCGATGTGATCGACCCCTGTAATCTCAGTGACACCATCAGCCATCAACCCAGCGATGACTAAAGCCGCTCCTGCACGAAGGTCTGTCGCTTTCACTTTCGCTCCTTGCAACTTAGAAGGGCCTGTCACAATCGCGGAACCACCTTCGACTTTGATTGAAGCATTCATACGCCTCAATTCATCGACATGCTTAAATCGGGCTTGATAGATGGTATCTGTGACGACACCTGTGCCTTGCGTCTGTGTGAGCAAGGAAGTGAACGGCTGCTGCAGATCTGTCGGAAAGCCTGGATAGACGAGTGTTTTAATATCAACGCTCCTCAAGTCTTTTCCTGGTTTGACGTACAGCTGTTCATCATTCTCTTCTATGGTGACGCCCATCTCTCTCAATTTCGCTAAAAGTGATTCCAAGTGCTGCGGAATGACGTTATCGATGATCATCTCTTCACCTTGAGCAGCGGCCATGATCGTGTATGTCCCTGCTTCAATCCGGTCCGGGATAATCGTGTGAAGACAGCCTTTCAGTGTGTCCACACCTTCAATACGGATGACGTCTGTTCCTGCACCTTTGATTTTCGCTCCCATACTTGTCAAAAGGGTGGCCACATCAATGATTTCAGGTTCTTTCGCCGCATTTTCAATGACCGTCTTCCCTTTTGCACGGACAGCAGCCAGCATGATATTGATCGTGGCTCCTACACTGACGACGTCTAAATAAATACGGGCACCTTTCAGTTCTCTTGCACGAAGATAAATCGCCCCTTGTTCATTTGTCACTTTTGCACCTAGAGCTTCAAACCCTTTAATGTGCTGATCGATCGGCCTTGGCCCTAAGTGACAGCCACCAGGCAAGCCGATGACAGCCTTATTAAAGCGGCCAAGCATCGCCCCCATAAAATAATAGGAAGCTCTTAACTTTTTAACTTTCCCATTCGGCAAGGGCATGTCGACCATTTCAGAAGGATCGATATGTACGGTTCTTCCGTCTTTACGCACCGAGCCACCGATCTCTTCCAACAAGTCCGACAAGATCCCGACATCAGAAATGTCCGGAAGACCTTCAATCGTCACAGGGGTTTCAGCTAAAATTGCCGCCGGCAACAAGGCTACAGCACTGTTTTTAGCACCGCTCACCCGAACCTGTCCACGTAATGGTCTTCCGCCTTCCACTAATAGTTTATGCATGTGAAACTCCTCGCTTTAAGGTGAAGATTATGATTTTAGTATGTGCAATATTTTCCAAAACACACGACTATTTTTGATTATTCCAGTCATTCAAGAATTTTTCAATCCCCTGATCTGTTAATGGGTGTTTAACAATCTGGCTCAGAACTTTAAAAGGAATCGTAGCAATGTGTGCTCCGTGTATCGCCGCTTCCGTTACGTGGACGGGGTGGCGGACAGATGCTGCAATGATTTCCGTATCAATGGCATGGCGGTCAAAGATTTCTGAAATCTGTGCAACAAGCTCCATCCCGTTATGGCCAATATCATCAAGTCTTCCAAGGAATGGTGATACGTAGGAAGCACCGGCACGAGCAGCCATCAACGCCTGATTGGCCGAGAAAACCAACGTTACATTTGTTTTGATATTCAAATCACTGAACGCTTTTACTGCTTTCAGACCTTCGAGGGTCATCGGCACTTTCACTGTAATATTCGGGGCGATGGCAGCAAGTTCCTTCCCTTCCTGAATCATCCCTTCTGCATCTTCAGAGATGACTTCTGCACTGACAGAACCATCGACTTCGTCCGTGATTTCTTTTAGAC
Source organism: Halobacillus litoralis (assembly GCF_009856415.1). Lineage (GTDB taxonomy): Bacteria > Bacillota > Bacilli > Bacillales > Halobacillaceae > Halobacillus > Halobacillus litoralis_C. Next base: position 599,566 of record NZ_WMEZ01000002.1, read on the forward strand.
GGTCATGAAAAGAGACCCCTTCTTTCGCTACAAGGCTCGGATTTGTCGTTACACCCGCTAAGAGCCCTAGCGCATTGGCTTCCCGAATATCTTCTATATTTGCCGTATCAATGAAAAATTTCATATCCCCACTCCTCTTCGCTTCTTTTTGTTGCTCCAAGTTGATGAAAAAAGTCGAATGATGGCGTTTTCATTCATGATGAAAAGGAAACCGCTACAGTGTAGCGGCTTCCTCTAAACTATTTTTACGCTTTTTGAGAAGATCCGAATTCACGCATCTTGCCAATAACCGTTTCCTTGATCGCATCACGACCAGGTCCAAGATATTTACGTGGATCGTACTGTTCAGGCTGGTCAGCAAGAATCTGACGAACGGCTTTACCTTGAGCCATTTGGTTTTCTGTGTTTACGTTAATTTTAGCTGTACCGAAAGAAATAGCTTTCTTGATATCAGCTGTCGGGATTCCTGTACCACCGTGAAGAACAAGCGGCTTGTCGACAAGTCCCATGATTTCTTCCATGCGGTCAAAGCCAAGGTTCGGCTCACCTTTGTAAGGTCCGTGGACAGAACCAAGAGCTGGTGCAAATACGTCAACGTTTGTTTCGTCGACCAATTGTTTACACTCAGAAGGGATTGCGTATGCTGCTTCCGCATCGTCAACGATGATGTCGTCTTCTTGTCCACCTACACGGCCAAGCTCTGCTTCAACAGATACACCGTGGATGTGTGCAAGTTCAACAACTTTACGGGTAACGGCAATATTTTCTTCAAGTGGATCATGGGAAGCATCGATCATTACAGAAGTGAATCCAGCGTGGATCGCTTCTGCACATTTTTCAAAGCTTGAACCATGGTCCAAGTGAATCGCAACAGGTACCGTTGTACCATAAGACTTCATAAGTGCTTTTACCATGTCGACAACAACGTTGAAGCCGCCCATGTAACGTGCTGCACCTTCAGATACACCCAGGATTACTGGAGACTGCTCTTCTTCAGCAGCCTGAAGAATCGCTTGAGCATATTCTAAGTTATTAAGGTTGAACTGACCTACGCCGTAGCGTTCTTCCTTAGCTTTTTCTAGCATTTCTTTCATTGATACTAGTGGCATGAAAGAATCCTCCTTTAATTAGCGTACTGCATTGTATTTACAAGTCTGTTTCCATACAAAAACACACCATGTAAGTTTGGTTACAGTATTAGAATACCAATACCCTTTCTATGGTGCAACAGCAGGAGGATTATATAGCGCTTACATCAAGAAAAAAGTCATGACCGGCTGTGAACAAGGGTTCCATTAACCATTTCTTTCAATTTATGGATGTCAAATGGCTTAGCTATGATATCTGTGACAAAAGGAAAATCAACTTCCTTCTCTATTGACTCCTTGGATGCCCCTGTAATGATGATGACGGGTGAACCAAAGTGCATTTCTTCTAAGTAGAGCAACACTTCTTTCCCATGCATGACGGGAAGATTATAATCCATAATGATGAGATCCATGTCCTGTTCTTCCACAAGGTCACATGCTTCACGGCCAGTTTTTGCGCTTACGGTTTCGTATCCCTCTGTTTTGAGAATCTCCTCTAACAGGAGTCGTATTCCTGGCTGGTCGTCCACGATAAGGATTCGATTTGCCATGTTGTTTACCTTCCCTTCTATCATCTTTTTCGTTTAAATTCCTCTCACTTTCTCTCTAACATGTATTTTCTATACATTCACCCTCTATTCCTGCGCACGTACGTTCTGTTTGTCAAAATTTCTGTAAAAAATTCTCTTTCCACTAAAGCTCCCTTTTCTTGAAGACTCAGTTTCGAGATGTTTTCGGGCTTCGTTTGCCATAACGGGAGTCAGGGGTGGCTGGGAAGCTACTCGCTTTCCTGTGGGGGAGCGCCGAGCTTCCTCGGACTGCGTCCTGCGGGATCTCGTCTATCTCCTTCTCCCACGGGAGTCTCGCAGCTTCCCAACCACCCCATCTCATGTATAGTGAAACGAACCCCTGTACCGAGAAGCAGGGATCCCACTCTTCCCTTCTAAGGAGGCATAAAGCCCTCTATAACAAGCGTTTACGTTCTAAACGTCCATTGGATAGAGTACATATCATCCACTCCCCACATCCATACAAGCTTACTTTTCCATTAGTGGTTTCGAGAATCATCCATGGCAAAGGGGCGGAGGGGAATGGCGAGACTCCTGCGGGAAAAGAGTGCTAGGTGAGACCCCGCAAGGCGTCAGCCTGAGGAGGCTCATCGCGCTCCCGCGGAAAGCGAGCTATTCCCCGCAGCCCCCATCCACTCAAAAAACATCTCGAAACTGAGTCTTCAACTATCCTGCCATATAATTGAAGAACTCAAAAAAAAGAGAGCCGGTATCCCTAAAGGGGACATCAGCTCTCTTTCATTTATTATTGATTGTTTTTCATTGCTGCGCCGACGAAGCCGTGGAATAGTTCCTGCGGACGGGTCGGGCGTGATTTGAATTCTGGGTGGAACTGGCTGGCTACGAACCATGGGTGATCTTCCACCTCGATGATTTCAACAAGGCGGCCGTCCGGGCTTGTCCCGGAGAATTTGAATCCTGCCGCTTCCATTTGTTCACGGTAATGGTTGTTGAATTCGAAACGGTGACGGTGACGCTCATACACAACTTCTTCTCCGTATGCTTCCATCGCTCTGGTGCCTGGTTGCAGACGGGATGGATAGATCCCAAGGCGAAGGGTACCACCAAGGTCAGACACTTCTTTTTGTTCTGGAAGAAGGTCGATGATCGGGTGCTCCGTAGAAGGATCGATTTCTGCGGAATGCGCGCCTTTTAAGCCAAGGACGTTACGGGCAAATTCGACGGTTGCCAGCTGCATACCAAGACAGATTCCAAGGAAAGGTACATGGTTTTCACGCGCATGACGGATCGCATCGATTTTTCCTTCGATTCCTCTGTCACCAAAGCCTCCAGGAACAAGAATTCCGTCTACGCCCTGTAGTTCATCGGCAACATTTTGCGCATTCAGGTTTTCAGAGTTCACCCATTTTACCTCTACATCGGAATCGTAGCTGTAACCGGCATGTTTTAGTGCTTCTACAACGGAGATGTAAGCATCCGGAAGCTCTACATACTTACCGACGAGCGCAATGGTCGTTTTATGCTGAAGGTTTTTCACTTGGTCAATCAGTTTATTCCACTCTGTCATGTCAGCCGGTGGCAGATCTAAACCGAAGTGCTGACATGTCAGCTCATCCAGCTTTTGTTCCTGCAAGGTAATCGGGACATTGTAAAGCGTATCGGCATCTCGCGCTTCAATAACTGCATCTTTATTAATGTCACAGAACAAAGCGATTTTTTCTTTCATATCTTCAGAGATCGCCATTTCTGTACGAAGGACGATGACATCCGGCTGGATACCTAGTGAGCGAAGTTCCTTGACACTATGCTGTGTCGGCTTCGTCTTCATTTCCCCTGCTGCATTCAAATAAGGAACAAGTGTACAGTGCAGGTACATGACATGCTCACGTCCGATATCACTCTTGATTTGACGAATCGCTTCAAGGAATGGAAGGGATTCGATGTCCCCGACCGTACCACCGATTTCCGTGATGACGACATCGGCGTTCGTTTCGTGACCCGCACGGAAGACACGTTCTTTGATTTCATTCGTAATGTGAGGGATGACTTGGACCGTACCTCCCAAATAGTCACCACGACGCTCTTTTTTAATGACGTTGGAATAAACTTTACCTGTCGTCACGTTACTGAATTTATTCAGGTTGATATCGATGAAACGCTCATAGTGTCCAAGGTCCAGGTCCGTCTCTGCACCATCATCGGTTACGAAAACTTCTCCGTGTTGATAAGGGCTCATGGTCCCCGGATCTACGTTGATGTAAGGATCGAATTTTTGGATCGTTACCTTCATGCCTCTATTTTTTAACAAACGACCTAAAGATGCTGCCGTAATCCCTTTTCCTAAAGATGATACGACACCGCCAGTTACGAAAATGTATTTTGTTGCCACGTTGAATCCCTCTTTCTCTATTTGTCTTATTTAGTTATTCACTAATCCTTGCGATTTGATAAGGGGCAATTTCATAAAAGCATAAGCGTCCAGAAAGACCTCCACGGCTGATATCCATGGCGATGTCTGGGAGCTGGACGCTGAATGATACAAAAGCACAGGCGCCTTAGCCATAACCAAGGCGCCTCTCCGAGATCACATATAAAAAACAAAAAACGCTCCCCTCTCTCGGGGAGCGTTTGGAAATTTCGTTTCAGGAAATTAAAGAGCCCAAATAAGATTCTACTGATTTGACTTTTAAAAGTCAACCACCTTATTTATCTTCTTCTTCTTCTTCGTCATCTCCAATGAAGCTGATGTCATCTTCAACGATTTCTTCCTCTTCTTCATCAAGGTCATCCTCTTCATAATCACCTTCGAAGTCATCGTCATCATCAAGATCTAAATCTTCATCCGTCAGCTCAAGATCATCCTCAAGCTCGTCCTCTTCTGCATCATCGAATTCGGATACACCCAATTCATCTTCAAGCAGTTTGGAAGGCTTCTTCTTTTTCTTCTTTTTCTTTTTACGTTTTTGTGGAAGGTTGGCAATCTCTTCTTCCATTTGTTCTACCGGGTACCACTTTTTCAAGCCCCAACGGTTCGTTCCGATTGTCATGAATTGACCGTCGACATTCATGTCCGTATAGAACTGGGCGATGTATTGTTCTCTCTGTGCATCAGTAAAACCTTTCATGTCTGCGATGCGTTTAAAGATTTCGTTAAAGTCAATCGCTTCACGTTCTTCTTCTAGAATTTTAGTAGCCAGTACAATCATGGAAGTTTCTTCAATTTGCTCTCGGCTCATTTCTTTTAAGCTCACGGTCCAGCACTCCTTTATATAAACAAAATAGAATAAGTGACCTCATGGGCATACGAATCACATTTAATCATACCATCCATTATATGATTTGGCCTTACAAAAATCAAATAGAGTCTTCCTTACCTTTTCTAGACAAACCTACATGAATTTAAACTTTGGATATAAAATAGAGGTTAGACATAAATGTTGGTGTTCCTGCCATTTTATTTTAAAATAAAGGTAGAATTGATCGAAAGAAGGAGAGACGAACTGTGGAAAATCATCCTTTCAACTGGGTTGCTACCATTATCGCTGCCTTGGCTCTAGGCATCTGGCTATTTACAAGCTTCGGTATGATCCATGAGGAACATAAAGAAGAAGCAGAAATCACATCCAAAACTCACAATGATGAAGGTTATTTTGTGGAAGTGGATGACAAGAAAATTCACGTCAAAGATACGAGCACATGGATGCTGTTAAAAGAAGGCGAAACGTATAACCTTACTTATGAATGGTATGGAATGAAAAAACCTTATGTAACCGAAGTGAACCAGGCCCATGACGATGATCAGGTCGGCGGCCACTAAAAGAATGGCCCTCGCTAGCATTTTAGCGAGGGCTAATTTTTTTATTCGCAGGTTTCAGCGATATATTAGCGACTTTCCACTATATATTCGCAGGTTTCATCATTTCATTAGCGACTCGCCCCAATATATGAACAGCCCCTACATATTCCTTCTGTACTGCCCACCAACTTCATAAAGTGCGTTCGTAATTTGACCGAGGCTCGCGACTTTGACGGTTTCCATCAATTCTTCAAAAATGTTTCCTCCGCCAGAGGCCACTTGCTTCAAGCGATTCAACGCTTCCCCGGCTTCACTTTCATGTGACGATTGGAAGTTGCGTAATTCTGTAATCTGGTGCTCTTTTTCTTCTTTGGATGCACGTGCAAGTTCCATGGAGTCGATTTCCTCTTCGGAAGGTGGGTTCGGATTCAAGTACGTATTCACGCCGATAATCGGAAGTTCACCGGAATGCTTTTTCCCTTCATAATAAAGAGATTCTTCCTGGATTTTGCCTCGTTGATACTGGCGCTCCATCGCCCCGAGAACTCCGCCGCGGTCATTGATACGTTCAAACTCTTGCAATACTGCTTCTTCGACAAGATCGGTCAGCTCTCTGATGATGTAGGAGCCTTGAAGAGAGTTTTCGTTTTTCGTCAGGCCGAATTCTTTGCTGATGATCATTTGAATGGCCATCGCTCTTCGGACAGACTCCTCTGTCGGTGTCGTAATCGCTTCATCGTACGAATTCGTATGCAGGGAATTACAGTTATCCTGGATGGCGATCAGTGCCTGCAATGTTGTACGAATATCATTGAAGTCAATTTCCTGCGCGTGTAGGGAACGTCCGGAGGTTTGAATATGATACTTTAATTTCTGGCTTCGCTCGTTGGCTCCATATTTATCGCGCATAACGATTGCCCAAATACGGCGGGCCACACGTCCGAGCACCGTATATTCTGGATCCAGACCGTTGGAGAAGAAGAACGACAAGTTTGGTGCGAACTTGTTGATGTCCATCCCTCTACTCAAGTAATACTCGACATAAGTGAAACCATTGGCCAATGTGAAGGCCAACTGCGTAATCGGGTTGGCTCCCGCTTCTGCGATATGGTAGCCAGAAATGGACACAGAATAATAATTGCGTACTTCGTTGTCGATGAAGTATTGCTGAATATCTCCCATCATACGAAGCGCGAATTCTGTGGAGAAGATGCACGTGTTCTGTCCTTGATCTTCTTTTAAGATATCCGCCTGGACGGTACCTCGGACAACATTGATGGTCTTGGCTTTAATGGAAGCCGCTTCTTCGGCACTCGGCTCCCGGCCGTTTTCATCCTTGAATTTCTCAAGCTGCTGATCGATCGCAGTATTGAAGAACATGGCAAGAATGATCGGCGCAGGACCATTGATGGTCATAGAAACAGAGGTGGACGGGTCGACAAGGTCAAATCCGTCGTACAGTTTCTTCATATCTTCCAGCGTACAAATGTTGACGCCGCTTTCTCCGACTTTTCCGTAAATATCCGGGCGTTCATCCGGATCTTCTCCATATAAGGTGACAGAGTCGAAAGCTGTACTCAGGCGTTTCGCTTCGTCTCCTTCCGATAAATAATGGAAGCGGCGGTTGGTCCGTTCCGGCGTTCCTTCTCCTGCGAACTGACGCTTCGGATCTTCCCCTTTTCGTTTGAACGGGAATACTCCGGCGGTAAAAGGAAAAGCACCCGGAACATTTTCACGTAACAGCCATGACAAACGGTCGCCCCAGTCGGTGTACTTCGGAAGCGCGACTTTCGGAACCTTCGTCCCGCTGAGGCTCTCTGTCGTAATATCCATCGTAATTTCCTTGTCACGCACCTTAAATGTGTAAGTATCTCCACTGTAACGTTCATGAAGGCCATCCCAGTCTTCCAGCTTCTCTTTTGCCTCACGAGAAAGGTGCCGTTCATAATCTTCGATCAAACGCTGAAGGCTTTCTTTCGTCGCTTCATCCTCCACGAGCTCAGCCGTACCTTTCAGCTGATAGAGTTTACGCGCTTTTTCTGCCTGGTCTTCTGTTTCTTTATGATAATTACGGACCGCTAGTGCAAGATCACGCAAATACTGCTTGCGCTCATTCGGGATGATGACATTCTGTTTTTCTACCTTTTCAAGACCGGAAAAAGAGGTTTCATCTTCCCATGCAAATCTGTCGTTCAGCTGATCGACGATCGCTGCAAACAACGTATTGGTCCCAGGATCATTGAATTGACTCGCAATCGTGCCGTAAACCGGGAACTTGCTGTCGTCTTCATGGAAAAGCATATGACTGCGCTGGTACTGCTTTTTCACCTGGTTAAAAGCATCTTCGGAACCTTTTTGTTCAAATTTATTGATGACGATAAAGTCAGCAAAATCGATCATATCGATTTTTTCAAGCTGTGATGGCGCGCCGAATTCCGCTGTCATGACATACATCGATAAGTCGGTGATATCGGTGATTGCCGCGTCACCCTGCCCAATTCCACTCGTTTCAACGATAATAAAATCAACACCGGCCGCTTTGACGACTTGAATCGCTTCTTCCACGGCTGTGGAAAGTTCGGATCGAGCGTCCCTTGTGGCAAGAGAGCGCATATAAACACGCGGGTTGAAGATCGCATTCATGCGAATACGGTCACCGAGTAAGGCCCCGCCCGTTTTCTTTTTCGTAGGATCGACAGATAAAATGGCGATTTTATTATCCGGAATTTCATTGACGAAGCGGCGGATCAATTCATCCGTAAGCGAACTCTTACCCGCTCCCCCTGTCCCTGTAATTCCAAGAACGGGAATCGTTTTTTCCTGTATTTTTTCAACAGCGCTCTCAAAAGCCGCAACAGCTTCCCTATCTTTCTTCGGCGTATTCTCAACATACGTAATAAAACGCGCAATGGACTGATGGTCTCCAGATGACAGACCTTCCACTCCTTTTTCCACATCGAGCGGAGGTAGAAAATCACACTCCTCGATCATCAAGTTGATCATGCCCTGAAGGCCTAGTGTGCGACCATCTTCCGGCGAAAACACACGGGCTACCCCGTACTCATGAAGCTCTTTAATTTCACGAGGGATGATGACGCCTCCCCCGCCGCCGTAGACGCGGATGTGGCCTGCGCCCTTCTGTTCCAGCAGGTCGACCATGTATTTAAAGTATTCCACATGTCCTCCCTGGTACGAAGAAATTGCGATTCCTTGAGCATCTTCCTGGATCGCCGCGTTGACCACTTCCTCAACGGAACGGTTATGGCCGAGGTGAATGACCTCTGCCCCTGTCGCCTGTAAAATCCGCCTCATAATATTGATTGATGCATCATGGCCATCAAACAGACTCGAGGCCGTCACGAAACGGACAGGGTTTTTCGGCTTATAGACTGTCGGTTGTTCCATATCCGATCATCCTTTCTATTGAAGTGTTTCTTCTTTATCGAGACCTTTCAACAACAACTGAATCTGCGTATCGGTGTAGCTTTCAATCGTAAACGTTCGCTGAAGAATCCAGCGTCGGAATCCCCACATCTGCCCCTGGACAAAAATATTGTTGGCGATCAGCTTGATTTCTTCTTCCGGGTGCTCCCCAGGAAGGCTGTTGACGATGACTTGTTCGAGCATCGCCACCATATCGCGCTCCTTTTGCAACACATAATCCTGAGCATCACGGGGCAGGGACTTGACTTCCTGATACATGACGAGCACCTCATCCTGCATATCATCCATCAATTGAAAGTAGGAGCGAATCGCATGGATGAGACTTTGCACACTCGTCTGACGAGGATCGATCGCTTCTTCCATCCGCTCTTTGACTCGCTGGTAAATGGAGTCACAGACGAGAAAAAGAACGTCCTCTTTCTTTCGAATGTATTCATAGAGTGTTCCGATACTGAACCCGGAAGCCTTGGCGATTTCACGGGTCGTCGTCTTGTGGAACCCTTTTTCTATAAACAGAGTGACCGCGCCCTTGATCATCTGGTTTCTACGCTTGGAGACGAGCGCTTCATCTTTAATGGTTGAAGGTACTTGTTTTTCAGCCAAACTCACTCCCCCTTCCTTACCCATTCACGAAACCAGGATCTGGCCAGTTCATAAGGATCCGCATCCGGGTTTTGAAAAGATTCAAGCTTCTGTGCGTCTTTTTCAATCTCACCCTTAACTTCACGCCAAATTTCTTCCCGGATCAAATCGTACACCTCAAGCTGCAGCTGTTGTTTACGACGCTCCGCCCCTTTGTTCGTCTCATACAAAAATTCACGATGGCTTTTCATACTTTCGTAGAGTTCCGCCATCCCTTTGGCTTCGGTCGAGATCGTTTGAACAATCGGCGGTTCCCATCCTTCCGGTTGTACAATCATCATGTATTCTTCAAGTGTAGATTTTAATTTTCTTACTCCCGGTAAGTCTGCTTTGTTGATGATGAATAGGTCGGCAATTTCCATAATCCCTGCTTTGAAAATTTGCAGTACATCTCCACTATTCGGTGTCAGCACCAGCCCTGTCGTATCTACGACTTTCATAATATCGAGCTCAGACTGACCGACACCGACCGTTTCAACGAGGACGACATCAAAGCCGTAAGCATCACATACACGGATACTGTCTTTTGTCGCCCGCGCTAAACCACCGAGGCTTCCTCTTGTCGCCATGCTTCTTATAAAGATGCCAGGGTCAAGAAAATGCTGGTTCATCCTCGTGCGATCACCAAGCAGTGCTCCTCCACTGAATGGACTGGTAGGATCGACCGCTATGACAGCGACTGTAAGGCCCTGCTGTCTTAAATAGGTGAGCAATTGATTGATGAGCGAGCTTTTCCCCGCTCCTGGTGAACCTGTAATGCCAATGTAATGCGCCTGTTTTTGTATCGAAAAAACATCACTCATCAGCGAGAGTTTTTCTTCATCGTCGTTTTCGATCAACGTAATCGCTCGGGCCAACGCCCTCATATCCTGCTTTTGAATTCGCTCAGCCAGTGGATGCATCATGCAGACCTTCTATTGGGTGACCATTCGGCCGACAACGAGCCTTTGGATTTCTTGTGTTCCTTCATAGATTTGAGTGATTTTCGCGTCACGCATGTAACGCTCGACAGGATAATCTTTCGTGTAGCCATAACCTCCGTGAACCTGTACGGCTTCTGTCGTCACTTTCATCGCTGTATCTCCAGCAAACAATTTGGCCATCGCGGAAGCCTTGGAATAAGGCAGTCCTTCCGACTCTAAGTAAGCCGCCTGGTAAGTGAGCAAACGAGAGGCTTCAATTTCTGTTGCCATATCGGCGAGCTTGAAAGAAATTCCCTGCAGATGAGCGATTGGCTTGCCGAATTGTTCACGCTCTTTGGCATAGTTGACGGATTCATCCAGTGCCCCTTGCGCAATTCCAACGGCCTGAGCGGCAATGCCGTTACGACCTCCATCAAGGGTCATCATCGCCACTTTGAACCCTTTACCTTCTTCGCCGAGCAAGTTTTCTTTAGGTATCTTACAATCTTCAAAGATCAATTCTGTTGTCGGAGAAGAACGGATGCCGAGCTTCTTCTCTTTCTTCCCTGTCGTGAATCCAGGTGTATCTTTTTCTACGATGAACGCACTAATGCCACGGTTGCCTTCATTCGGGTCTGTTTTGGCAAAAACAACGTAGATATCCGCAACGCCGCCATTCGTAATCCATACTTTACTTCCGTTCAGCACATAATGGTCGCCGTCAAGTTTTGCCTGTGTACGCATGGAAGACACATCACTCCCTGCTCCTGGTTCAGACAAGGCGTAAGCGCCCAGTGCTTCTCCTGAAGCGAGTTGAGTCAAATACTTTTGCTTCTGTTCTTCTGTTCCGAATTTATAGATTGGCCAGCTTGCTAAAGAAATGTGCGCAGAAAGGGTGACTCCTGTTGAAGCACAGACACGGGAAAGCTCTTCCACTGCAATCACATAACTGACAAAATCGGATCCGATGCCGCCATACTCCTCCGGCCATGGAATCCCCGTCAAACCAAGCTCTGCCATCTTATCGAAGATCTCACGATCGAAGCGTTCCTCCTCGTCCCTTTCAGCAGCTGTTGGTTCCACTTCATTCTTGGCAAAATCGCGAACCATTTTTCTAAGCATTTCTTGTTCTTCTGTTAAAGTAAAATTCATTCTGTGATCCTCCTAGTCTCTGATCAGATGATTGCCTATGACGATTTTTTGGATTTCACTTGTACCTTCATATATTTCACAAACTTTGGCGTCCCTGAAAAAGCGTTCAACCGCATAATCTTCGGTAAAACCGTATCCGCCATGAACCTGCACAGCTTCAATCGACGCTTTCACTGCGGTTTTTGATGCCATCAGTTTGGCCATGGACACTTCTTTTCCACACTTTTTGCCGGCTGCTTGTAAAGAAGCCGCGTTATATACGAGCAATTTAGACGCTTCCACTTCTGTAGCCATATCGGCAAGCTTGAACGATACGCCTTGCAAATGGGCGATGGGACGCCCGAACTGCTCCCGTTCTTTGGCATAAGAGATGGCATGTTCAAGTGCCGCTTCCGCGATTCCAAGGGACTGGGCGGCAATGCCGATTCGTCCTATGTTCAAATTGGCAAGTGCAATTTTATACCCTTCCCCTTCTTCTCCAAGTCGTTGTGAAACGGGAACTTCACATTGGTCAAAGTTCAGCGAAACAGTACTGGAACCGTGCAGCCCCATCTTTTTCTCTGCCTTTCCAATGGAAAAGCCAGGGGTGTCCCGCTCTACAATAAACGCACTCAACCCTCTCTTTGTTTCCACATCCGGATTCGTACGGGCGAAAACGATGAATGTATCTGCATTTCCTCCGTTGGTGATGAACACTTTAGAACCGTTGAGAATGTAATGGTCCCCTTGCTTTACCGCTCGCGTTTTCAGGCTGCTGGCGTCGGAACCCGCACTCGGTTCTGTCAGTGCGAATGCTCCTAAATATTCACCTGATGCCAGTTTCGGAATGTATTTGTTTTTCTGTTCTTCTGTACCGAAGTATAAGATAGGGTTCGTGCCGACAGAGGTGTGGACAGATAGAATGACTCCGAGTGTTGCACTCACCTTCGAGATTTCGTGAATCGCGATGATATAGGAGATGTAATCCATCTCAGCGCCGCCGTACTTTTCCGGAATCGGCACCCCCATCAACCCGAGCTCTCCCATCTTCGGTAGCAACTCAGAAGGGAACCGATCTTCCTTCTCCATCCGCTCCACAGCAGGAGCCACCTCTTTTTCAGCAAAATCGCGAACCATTTTCCTCATCATTTCCTGTTCATCCGTGAACTGCAAATTCATTCTCGTTCTCCCCTTTACACGTTAATCGTAGGTGTAAAAACCGCGTCCAGATTTCTTCCCGAGCCAGCCTGCTTTGACATATTTACGTAGAAGCGGGCATGGACGGTATTTGCTGTCTCCAAATCCTTCATGAAGGACTTCCATGATATATAAACACGTATCAAGGCCGATAAAGTCCGCAAGCGTAAGTGGCCCCATCGGGTGATTCATACCGAGTTTCATGACGGCATCCACATCTTCGGGCGATGCTACTCCTTCGTGAACCGTATAAATCGCTTCGTTGATCATCGGCATTAAAATACGATTGGAGACGAATCCTGGAAAATCCTCCACCTCTACAGGCGTTTTTTCCAATTGTTTCGTCATATCCTCAATCGCCTGGTACGTTTCATCACTCGTTTGGATGGCACGTATGATTTCCACTAACTTCATGACCGGTACAGGGTTCATGAAATGCATACCGATGACCTGATCTGGACGTTTGGTCGCCGCAGCAATCTCTGTAATCGGTAAGGATGATGTATTCGTTGCCAAAATGGCATGTGAAGGGGTAATTTCATCCAGTTGTTGGAAAACGCTCACCTTCACATCCATGTTCTCAACGACAGCCTCCACAACAAGGTCACAGTCAGAGGCGTCCTTCAAGTTGGTCGTTGTCTCTAAGCGTCCATATGCTGCCTTTTGATCTTCTTCGGTCATTTTTCCTTTTTCAACCGCTCGCTTCAGGCGCTTTTCAATGCCTGCAAGGCCTTGATCCAAGGCATCCTGGCTCATGTCATTCATTTTTACGTTCAATCCGGCCTGAGCAAAGACCTGGGCAATTCCCGCACCCATCTGACCTGCTCCTATGACCATGACTTGATTGATTGTCATCCTGTATTCCTCCTTATTGTTTCGGTACCTCGATCAATACGGCGTCTCCTTGACCTCCGCCAGAACAAATCGCTGCGATTCCAAGACCGCCGCCGCGGCGCTTCAATTCGTGAGCAAGCGTGAGAAGAATACGCGCACCACTCGCTCCAATCGGGTGTCCCAGCGCAACAGCACCACCGTTGACGTTCACTTTCTCGTGATCCAGCCCTGCAATCTTGCCACTGGCTAGGGAAACGGCAGCAAAAGCTTCATTCACTTCAAATAGATCAATCTCTTCTATGGATTTCCCGGCTTTTTTCAACAGTTTATTAATGACAAGTCCAGGCGTCTGTGGGAAGTCCTGAGCTTCCACCGCAATTTCATCATGCGCGAGAATCGTAGCCAGCGTGTCCGCACCTAATTCTTCCGCTTTTTCATCAGACATGAGCAGCATGGCACAAGCTCCGTCGTTGACCCCAGGTGCATTCCCTGCCGTGATGGTTCCTGTTTGATCAAAAACAGGACGAAGTTTTGCCAGGGCCTCGACTGTCGTATCTTTTCTTGGCGCCTCATCTGTATCGACGACTCTCGGATCGCCTTTTCTTTGAGGGACTTCGACAGCCGTGATTTCTTCCCCAAGCTTGCCTTCTTCTATCGCTTTAACGGCTCGTTGATGGCTTTGATAAGCCCATTCATCCTGCGCTTCTCTCGTTAATTCAAATTCTTCAGCCGTCCGGTTTCCGTAGTTCCCCATATGGACGTTTTCAAAAGAGCAAGTCAATCCATCATGCACCATCATATCTTTGACGGCACCGTCGCCCATACGGAATCCCCATCGGGCTTTCGGCATGAAATAGGGAGCATTGCTCATGCTTTCCATTCCACCAGCAACGATGATGTCCTCTTCCCCTAAGCGGATGAACTGATCACCCATCGTCACACTTCGCATACCAGAGGCACAAACTTTATTGACGGTTTCTGTTTTTACATCCCAAGGGATACCAGCTTCTCTTGAAGCCTGTCGGGAAGGCAGCTGCCCCTGTCCGCCCTGGAGGACGGTCCCCATAATGACTTCATCCACATCTTCTGCTTTTACGTTCGCACGTTCCAAAGCTGCCTTGATAGCAATTCCTCCAAGCTTGGCAGCTGTCAAAGGTGCAAGGGATCCTCCGAATTTTCCAAAAGGGGTACGGGCTCCGGCGACAATTACAGTTTTACGCATGTTTATTCCTCCTCTTATTGATAACGCTTTCAAAATTGACGATTGAACGCTCGCTCAAAATCGTCCCATAAGGAAAGTGTACATAAAATGCTGTACACTTTCCACAATTTTCATACTATTTTTTCTTTTAACGGGCATTTTCGACGGTCATAATATTGGTCAAACGTTTGATCAAGCGGTCTTCTCTTCGGTTTTATCAAACATGGATTTCGCCAGGATTTCTGCAATATCCATTGTGCTGACTTCCTCTTCTACTTCTTTCGCTTTTGTTCCATCGGATAGCATCGTCAGACAGAATGGACATCCACTGGAGATCATCGTCGGTTCTACTTCAAGCGCCTGTTCGGTACGGGCGACGTTGACGCGGTTTCCGGACTTCTCTTCCATCCACATCATTCCGCCTCCGGCTCCACAGCACATGCCGTTGGAACGGTTACGCTTCATTTCCACAACTTCGACGCCAGGAATCATTTCAAGCACTTCACGCGGCGGCTGATACACTTCGTTGTAGCGGCCGAGGTAGCAGCTGTCGTGATACGTGATTTTCTCTTTCACGACTCCTTCTGGTTTCAAGCGACCCTCTTTCAACCATTCGGCAAGCATTTCTGTATGGTGGTAGACTTCCGCTTCAAGTCCGAAGTCCGGATACTCATTTTTGAAAATGTTATAGGCGTGCGGATCGATCGTAATGATTTTCTTCACGTTATGTTTTTCGAATTCTTTCATATTCTTTTCTGCAAGCTCCTGGAAAAGGAATTCGTTCCCCATACGACGGGCCGTATCCCCGGAGTTTTGCTCTTTGTTACCAAGAATAGCGAACTTAATATCCGCCGCATTCATCAGTTTCGCAAAAGCCATCGCAATTTTCTGGCTGCGATTATCGTAAGATCCCATTGAGCTGACCCAGAATAAGTATTCGAATTCTTCTCCTGATTTCTTCAATTCTTTCACGGTAGGGATTTGAACGTCCTCATCCAACTGTCTCCAGTCTTCACGTTCTTTCTTAGAAAGTCCCCACGGGTTACCTTGACGCTCGATGTTCATCATTGCACGCTGTCCATCGGCATCCATCTTTCCTTCCGTCAAAACCAAGTAACGGCGAAGGTCGATGATTTTATCGACGTGTTCATTCATGACCGGGCAGGCGTCTTCACAATTACGGCAAGTGGTACATGCCCAAAGCTCTTCTTCTGTGATGACATCTCCGATTAAACTCTTATTGTTCACTGCATCAAGTGTAGCTGCTGCTTCATCTGACCCTTGGGATCGGGACATTTGTGCGAGCGTATTTCCTTCTGTTCCCGAAAACGCATAAGCGGGTACCCATGGAGATTGGCCGGTCACAGCCGCTCCTTTTTCTGTCAGATGGTCTCTCAGCTTCACAATTAAATCCATCGGCGAAAGCATCTTTCCTGAGCCTGAAGCAGGACAAACATTGGTACAGCGTCCACATTCGACACAGGCATAAAAATCGATCATCTGCAGCTGATTGAAGTCTTCGATTTTTCCAACTCCGAAGGATACGTCTTCTTCATCCGCATCTTCGTCGATTTCAAAGTCAATCGGTTTCAGTTTCCCTGGTGGTTCTTCACGGCTCAAGAACACGTTGACGGGTGCAGCAATCAGGTGTGCGTGTTTCGATTGAGGTACATAAACCATGAATGTAAGCAGGATAAGCAAGTGAATCCACCACATGATGAAGAACACAGTCGCAGCTGCAGCAGGAGGCAGCCAGCCGAAAGCGCTTGCAATTCCGGACGCAACGGGTTCTGTCCATGCTCCTTCATGACCATGCCAGATGAGACCCATACCATTTCCTACAAGTACGGTGACCATCAATGTTCCGATAAAAATAAGGACAAGACCCGCTTTAAAGCCGCGCTTCAAGCGAACCAATTTTTCGATATAACGACGGTAGAACGCCCAAATGACAGCGACAAGGATGGTCAGTGTCACGATTTCCTGGAAGAATGTAAACCCTGGATAGAAAGGTCCTAAAGGCAGATGAGAATCTGGAGCTAGTCCCTTCCAAATAAAGTCGATCGCCCCGAATTGGACGAGGATGAATCCATAAAACATCATGACGTGGATGATGCCCGACTTTTTATCTTTCAATAGCTTCTTTTGTCCGAATACGTAAATCCAAATCTTCTGTAAACGCCTCTTCAGCTGTCTGTCATATTCGAATTTTTTCCCCAGTTTAATGTAAGCGACACGGGTCTGAACGACACGGACGAACAAGTACAGGCCGTAGACAAGGACGCCAAGGAATAAAATCCAGTTTGCCACCAACAACGGATTCATTGGTTCTCCCCCTCTTTGTTGTTGTCGCGCGATGGCGACTTCCCTTTTCTCCGATCAGAAAATCGACAATTAATCTTATAATTTTCTGAATCTTATAGCTTTACTATAAATTATGAATGAGCATTCAGTCAACATATTTTCTTGTTTTTCCTTTTGAAACCTATAAAATCGGGGAAACTAACAGGAAGGTATTTTTAAGGAGGGACGAAAGATGCTCGTCACAATCATTCTATTCATCATTTTATTTGTATTCTTACTATTTATTGATTTCAAAATGGGACGGGCGGCACATAGAAAAAAACCACGGCCCCTCCCACTTCCTGAAACGCGCGGGAACTATAAACTTTATAAGAACGGTTCGGTTCTTTATGAACAGATGTTTCAGGAAATTTCCGAAGCGGAAAAACAAGTCGACGTCTACTTCTACTTGATCGATAACGATTATATTAGTGAGAATTTCTTAGATGTCCTGAAAAACAAGGCACGAAACGGTGTTCCTGTCCGTCTGCTTGTCGACAGGCTCGGAGGGTACAAAATCAATAAAGCTGCCAGAAAGAAATTAAAAGACGCAGGGGTTGCCTTCTATTTCGCCGAAACTCCCCGATTCCCCTTCTTTTTTTATCGATTAAATAGAAGAAATCATAGAAAAATAACAGTTATTGACGGAAAAGTAGGATATTTGGGTGGTTTCAACATTGGAAAGAATTATATCGGAGAATCAGCAAAATTCGGAGACTGGAGAGATTATCACCTGCGCTTAACAGGTCCCGTCGTTTCACAAATTCACAAGGTCATGCTGGATGACTGGTACCTGGCTTCAGGAGAAAAACTTCCACCTTGTGAGCCTTCTGATGATGGAGAATATAAAATGAATATTCTGGCGACCGACGGGGTTGAGCTTGAGAAAGAATTTGCGAAGATGATCCATTCTGCACAAAAAGAAATCCTGATCGGCACCCCCTATTTCATTCCGACACCCAGATTACAACATGACTTAAAGCAGGCGATTGACCGAGGGGTCGAGCTTCACATCATGATTCCAATGAAGGCCGACCATCCATTTGTAAAGCCAGCAGCCATCCCTTATTTAAAAGAGCTTTATCACAAGGGAGCTACCATCCGTTTGTTTGATGCAGGCTTTTACCATTCTAAAATCATCGTCATCGACGGAACATTTGCCGATATTGGAACGGCCAATTTCGACCGCCGAAGCTTCTTTTTGAACAAGGAAGTCAACACCTATGTGTATGATGAAGACTTCATCAGTGACTTGAGAGCCGCTTACTTCGAAGATGCCGCTGATGCCATAGCCTTCGATGAACACTGGCTCAAGCGCCGCTCATTCACGACCCGCCTGAACCAAAGAATCGCCGTATTGTTGAGGCCTTTCTTATAATTCTTTCACTTGAAAAATTCAGCGAACATCGGACCCGCCCATGCCATGACTTTAAAGCCAAGGTAGATCCCGATGATTCCTGCAACCCCAGCGAAAGCAGGCGGCGCTGGGATCGGCAACTTGAAACCTGCAAAAACCAGTCCAACAATAAATCCTGTAATCAATGCGAGAATGACTTCTTTCACCTTTTCCACAACCTTTCGATATGTATGATACAGAAATAGTTTTTGCTTGCATGCGCCTTGTCATGCAAGCTTCTTTTTATGTTACGAAATCCCTCCACCTAATAACACAATAGATTCTCATATAAGCTCGCAATTGTGGAAGACTCAGTTTCGAGGCTTTTGTTGAGTTAATGGGGCTACGGGGAATAGCTCGTTTCCGCGGTAGCGCAAGGAGCACCTCCCAAGTAGCTCTTAAGAAAGCCTTGTCTGGTTGAAATAATGAATGATGAATCCCTTGCCAAAAACGACGATTTGCAGTGTTTTGGTTCAGTTTGTAGAAAAACACACACGTTCGTGTCTCCTTTAGGTTTACATGCGGACGTTTCCCAGACCCTGTTCCCTAGCCTAATTCGTTCAGGTCCAATGGTTGAAACTACTATAACGGAGTATTGGAGCAGGATTCCATTACCCAACTCGTTAGAATCCTTTAGGAAGGGTTTCGAGAACCTCATATAACCAAGGGGCGGAGGGAAACGGTGAGACTCCTATGGGGTGTGCGGGACAGATGAGACCCCGGGAGGCGTAGCCTGAGGAGGCTCATCGCCCGCCCCATGGAAAGCGAACCTTTTCCCGCAGCCCCTAAACTCTCAATAACATCTCGAAACTGAGTCTTAAAGTATCCTGACATATACTTCAGCAATATAGTACCTTCATATCTAGATATAGAAAAAGAGCGCCCCTGCTCTATTAGCAAAGACGCCCTTTTCCTAGTATATGGAATTACATTTGGTTTGGTGCAGAAACTCCGATTAAACGAAGTGCATTATTCAGTGTTGTACGGACAGCTTTCATCAAGGCAATTCTTGCTGCTGTCAGTTCTGGATTTTCATCGTCCAGCACTTTGACGGCATTGTAAAAGCTGTGCAGGTTCGATGCGAGATCGAACGCATACTGAGTTACGCGGTGTGGCGTGCGTTTTTCTGCAGCATCCGACACCACTTGCGGGAATTCTCCGAGACGCTTGAGAAGGTCTTCTTCTTTCTCAGCTGTAAGATAGCTTCCGTCATAAGAATCTTTCACTAGACCCTTTTCTTCTGCCTGCTTCAGCATTGTACAAATACGGGCATGAGCGTATTGTACGTAATACACAGGATTTTCGTTCGACTCTGAACGAGCAAGGTCCATGTCAAAGTCCAGATGAGAATCACTGGAGCGCATAGAGAAGAAGTAACGCATGGCATCGATTCCGACCTCTTCCATCAGTTCACGAAGGGTGACCGCTTTTCCTGTACGCTTACTCATTTTCACCTTTTCACCGTCTTGGAACAAGTTCACCATTTGAATGATTTCTACTTCCAGCGTATCTTTTTCGTAACCAAGCGCCTGGATGGCCGCTTTCATACGAGGAATGTATCCATGGTGATCGGCTCCCCAAATATTGATCAGTGTATCAAAACCACGATCCAATTTGTTTTTGTGGTAAGCGATATCCGGCGTCAAGTACGTGTACGTTCCGTCATTCTTAATGAGTACGCGATTCTTGTCATCCCCGAACTTCATCGTTTCAAACCATGTCGCATCATCTTTTTCGAACACATACCCTTGGTCTTTTAATACGGCAAGAGCATCTGTGATCTGATCGTCGTTATAAAGGGATGTCTCAGAGAACCATTCATCAAATGGGACACGGAATTCTTCCAAGTCTGTTTTGATTTTATCCAAGAGGAACTTCAATCCGTACTCACGGAAGAACTGAAGGCGCTCTTCTTCCGCAACATCGACCCATTTTTCACCATCTTCACTGACAAGCTTTTCAGCTAAGCCAATGATATCCTGGCCCTGATAGCCATCTTCAGGCATGCTCCACTCTTTTCCGAGATTTTGCATATAGCGGGCTTCCAGGGATTTTGCCAAATTCGCCATTTGGTTCCCAGCATCATTAATGTAGTATTCACGGGACACATCGTACCCTGCAGCATCCAACACGTTGCATAGGGAATCACCGACCGCTGCGCCACGTGCGTGCCCTAAGTGAAGCGTACCTGTCGGGTTGGCAGAAACGAACTCCACCTGAATTTTGTGTCCTTCTCCACTCTTGCTACGTCCATACTCTTCTCCAGCATTCAGAATCGTAGGAACCAATTCAGTCAGATACTGATTGTTCATGTAAAAGTTAATGAACCCTGGTCCAGCAATTTCAATTTTCTCGATGGATGCTTTGGACTTGTCGAACTGCTCTACGAGATCGGTCGCGATGGCACGTGGATTCTTTTTGGCTACGCGCGCCAACTGCATCGCCATGTTCGTGGCATAATCTCCGTGCGTTTTATCTTTCGGCTGCTCAAGAATCACTTCAGGCATCTCTTCCTCGGATGCCAGTTCGGCAGCTAGGACTGAGCGTACGATTTCATCCTTCAGTTTCTGTTCCATTTGTTCAACGATATTCATGAATCGCTCTCCTCCTCAAACGTCAACGTCAAGCGGTGGGCTTGAGTCACTTCATGGTTTAAAGTCATGGTATAACTTAAATACAGTCGGCCTTGTGTGGATTCTTCCAAAGAACGGAATTCCACTTTATCTGTAAGTGTCTTCATATGAAAATCACCATACGTATGGTGATATAAATTTTCTGTTTCCGTGGATGTCTGGAAAACCTGGCGCATTTCCACGCCACCGCTCCGTTTGATGCTGACATGTTCTGGTTTGACCGTCACCATCGTACTGACCGGTTCTCCATCTTCCGGGTGCTCGATAAAGGTGAGCACTTGCGTATCGCCTCGTTTGAAAAACTGTCCCGGTTCCTGGATCTTCATCGTCTCTTTACGATCCCCATCCTGTATTTCCGTAACAAGCTGCACCTGGACATCTTTTGCGTGACTTGGCATTTTCCCTCCACCTTTTCTATCGCCATTTTTACGTACAAGATATAACTAATATATTATAAGAATTCGAACAGAAAAACGCAAGTATCATTGTAGCAGAAGGTTGACGTACTCATGGACTTCCTTCACTTGGGCGAGATGATTAGGAATCGAATAAGCCGCATATAGAACTAGGATAGCCAAAACAATCGTCAAGTACCACTTGAAGGATAGATTTTTTTTGAATGGACGGCGGTCCGGGACAATCGCGAAAAGTAAGAATGGAAGCAAGAGTCCGATCACCCATACGTCTGTTTTCCACTGTTTATTTTCCAGAGAGACAGCCAAAGTGAACTGCAGAAGGTCGTTCATTCGGTCTTCCACATTCACCTCCGCGACTTCCTCTCCCCCTATTCCTTCGTTAATGACAAGCATATCTCCATTCAACTCATACGAGATGTTGGAGGGGTTCCAGTTTGCTCCGTAAGTGAGAAGCAGCAGTGGAATCATGATCAATACATAAATTGCTGCTACTCCCATCGTCTTTTTATCCAAAACAAAAGCTCCTTTGTATCGTGTCTTTTCATGTAGTCGATCCATATAGAAAAGCCACTATGAAGACCTCTCACAGCGGCTTGTTCCATTCTATCATTTATTTGACGAACCCTAAAAGCATTTCGCGGATGAACTTGCTCGCTGCAATCTGCGTCTTCTCTGTCGGGTCATACGCTGGAGCGACTTCAACAAGGTCGGCTCCTACGATGTTCAAATCACTGCCGGCTATCGCATGGATGCTTGCAAGCAGTTCTTTCGACGAGATGCCGCCTGCTTCTGCTGTCCCTGTGCCAGGGGCGAACGCAGGATCGAGTACATCGATATCAATCGTAACGTACACGGGACGGCCAGCCAGTTCAGGGAGCACTTTTTTCAAAGGTTCCAGCACTTCGAACTTGGCCATGTGCATACCGGACTCTTTCGCATATTGAAACTCTTCACGCATGCCGGAACGGATACCGAATGAGTAGACATTTTCTGCTCCCATCAACCCACATGCCTTCCGAATAGGCGTCGAGTGGGACAATACTTCCCCTTCATACTCTTCACGAAGATCCGCGTGGGCATCGATATGAATGATGGCGAGGTCCGGGTGTTTTTTATACATCGCCTGAATGACAGGCCATGTGACGAGATGCTCTCCCCCAAGACCTAGGGGGAATTTGCCTTTTTCCAGCAGTTCATCCAAATACCCCTCAATGATATCCAAACTCCTCGCTGCATTTCCGAAAGGCAGCATCAAATCGCCGGCATCGTGATAGTTCACTTCCTCCAGGTGACGATCGAGGTACGGGCTGTACTCTTCCAGCCCAATGGAAGCTTCCCGAATACGGTTCGGGCCGAAGCGCGACCCCGGGCGAAAGCTGACGGTCCAGTCCATCGGCATGCCGTAAATGACAGCATCCGCTTCCTCTTCCGTGGCCCGGCTCATGATAAATACTTTTCCAGAGTAAGATTCATCAAAACGCATGCCGGTCACTCCTTCGTGAGATCTTTGACGAACTTCGGCAACGCAAAGCACGCGTGGTGAATTTCGTCTGTGAAATATTTCGTATCGATATCTTCAAAACGTTCCTCTTTGACTTGTAGAGGGTCATGAACTTTACTTCCCATCGTAAACGTCCACAGCCCGCTTGGGTAGGTCGGAATGTTCGCTGTATATACTTTTGTGATCGGGAATGTCTCTTTCACGTCGCTATACACCTGGCGGATCAGATCCGCTTTGAACCATGGGTTATCCGTTTGGGCTACGAAAATGCCATCTTCTTTCAAAGCTTTAGCAATGCCTTCATAGAACCCTTTGGAAAAAAGATTGACCGCTGGGCCGACGGGTTCGGTGGAATCAACCATGATGACATCATACTCACTTTCACTTTTTGCGATGTGCATGAAACCATCATCCACTTTCACTTCCACCCGTTCATCTTCTAGCGCCCCGGCAATGGAAGGCAGATACTTCTTCGAATACTCGATGACCTTCCCATCAATCTCCACAAGTGTCGCTTTTTCTACACTTTCATGCTTCAACACTTCACGAATGACACCCCCGTCACCGCCACCGACGACAAGGACATTCTTCGGATTCGGGTGGGTAAACAATGGAACATGGGCAACCATTTCGTGATAGACGAATTCATCCTTCTCTGTCGTCATGACCATGTCATCAAGAACGAGCATATTCCCCCACTCCGCTGTTTCCAGCATCTCTAAATCTTGAAAGTCTGTTTTCTCACTGTGCAGGGAGCGATTGACCTTCGCTGTAATCCCGAAATGATCGGTCTGTTTCTCAGTAAACCATGTACCCATGTTGCATTTCTCCTTTTTCATCTATGAAATATCTTTCATCACATATGTGTTTGTTTTCACTCAAGAAGTTTATTTTACTACGTATTCTCACATAATAATAGCAGTCTTTATACATTCGTAACAGTTAGGAGTATAAAAGAATGCGATCATTTTTCAGAACAACTTATAGATGGACGACCCGCGGGATGAAACTCGCCATATTTGGAACAATCGTAGGGATTGTCGGAATCATCGGTGTGTTGATTTATGCCATCACTCAAGGTCCTCCATCGTTGATGACTGAACAGAATACCGTCTTCTATGGGACGGACGGGGAAATCATTGGAGAAGAACAAGGGGCCGAAGAACGTTACTGGATCAATATAGAGGAAATGCCCGAATCTATCAAAGACGCGACACTAGCTATTGAGGACCGGCGTTTCTATAACCACTTCGGTTTCGACTTGAAGCGTATTGCAGCAGCTGCGCTTACGGATCTTAAGCAGATGAGAATGGCCGAAGGGGCCAGTACCATTACTCAGCAGTATGCAAGAAACCTATACCTCTCCCATGATAAAACATGGAAGCGTAAACTTAACGAAGCTCTCTATGCCTTACGATTGGAAATTTTTTATAACAAAGATGAAATATTAGAAGGTTACTTGAACACGATTTATTACGGCCACGGGGCTTATGGAATCGAAGCCGCAAGCCGGCAATATTTCAATAAACATGCGGCTGACCTCACCTTGACGGAAGCTTCCATGTTAGCCGGCATCCCTAAAGGCCCGACCTATTATTCACCACTGGCGAACGCCGAGCGAGCAGAAGCAAGACAACAGCAAATACTAGCTGAAATGGAACAGAACGGCTATATCACTTCCTCTGAAAAAAGAGCAGCCGTAGAAGCGAGCATTTCCTATGCGGACGGCGAAGAAGAAGAGACCCAGGAGGTTGCTCTCTATTTTCAGGATCAAGTCATTACAGAAGCGGCCCAGCTGCTTGAAGTAGACAGAGAAAGTGTGCAGACAGGCGGTTATCATATTCACACCACTCTGATTGAAGAGCATCAACGGATTTTGGAAGAGCAGGTGAAGAGGAATATTCCAGCGAGTGAAGAAATCCAAGTCGCATCTGCTGTTATGAACAGCCATTCTGGAGCGATCACTGCCCTTGTCGGTGGTAAAGATTATGGAGAAAGTCCATTCAACAGAGCCACTCAGGCGAAACGTTCCGTCGGTTCAACCATCAAACCTTTTCTGTATTATGCAGCGCTCGCGGAAGGGTACTCTCCTGTCACGATGAAAGAGACGCAGCCTATTGAGATTGAAGTAGACGGCAAAACGGAACCTTATGTTCCATCCAATTTCAATGACCAGTATGCAGAAGAACCGATTTCCATGGCTCAGGCCCTTGCTGTTTCCGATAATATATATGCGGTGAAGACCCACATGGATATCGGACCTGAAAAATTAGGAAAAACGATGAAGACGTTTGGTGTCAAGGAAACGTTCAAACCACACCCCTCCCTCGCCTTAGGATACTCCTCCATATCTCTTTTCGATATGGTGAGTGCCTATGGGAAAATGGTGAAAGGAACGGAATCCATAGAGGGGCATACGATCGCAAAAATCACCGACCGACACGGGAATGTCCTGTATGAATACCAACCGGCTTACAATAAAGACGATGCTGTCGATCGGGTACGGGCGTTCACCGTGACCCACATGATGACGGGTATGTTCGATCCGATCTTGGATGCTGATTATGCATCGGTTACAGGTACCCCAATCAAAGGGAAGCTGACACGCATGTATGGAGGGAAATCCGGAACCACCGACAACGACAGCTGGATGATCGGATTCAGCCCTCAATACGTCTCCGGGGTTTGGGTCGGATATGACGAAGGCAGCAAGCCACTCGAAGACTTCAACGACCACCGGTATGCGAAAGCCATATGGGCCGATACGATGGAGAAAATCCACGAGACAGAACCAACAGCCGCCTTCATCCCGCCACCGGGGGTGAAAGGGGTCTACATCGATCCGGAAACCGGCTATGTCGCAGGTCCCAACTGTCCACAGGAACGGTTAGTGTACATGGAAGAGGCCGATATTCCTGAGAATGTTTGCGGCGGAGACGAAAGCAAGGATGTGGATGATGAATTCAAAGATGATCCATGGTTCAAAGATGTTGTTGATTGGTTCTTTTAATTCATTTTCGGTCGCTTTGGGGTGATTCACGCCTCTTCTGGCGATCCTTGCCTCCTTTGACGCGAAAGGTCATCCTCCAACGGATGACCTTTCGCTTTTTTTATTTAAATGACTCAGCTTTCCTCACAAAATAAAAAAAGACAGAGAAAACGACCGGGGGAACCGGTCGCTTTCTCTGTCCTAGTAAACATGTATAACCCATGTGTTACTTAATATATTACCCTTATCGCTGATTCGTCAAGATTCGGCGTCTGAATTCTTACACTTTTTTCATGAACATTTTGTGAACAAATCGTGAACACCTTACAAAATGGCAAGGTCAGCGATATCATCCAAGGGAATGCGGACCTTCTCTTTTGTCTGTCCATCCACTCCTGCTACGATGTGGCTGTTTCGGTTCACATGGGTGACCTTCATCCTTATGTCTTCATAGTCGAAACCATTGTAGACCCTAACCTGGACGGTAAGACTGTCCGTTAGTGCCCGCTGCAAAAGAAAGTCGATCTCGACCGCTTTCTGTTCATCCATGATTCCTTTTTCTACCCGCTGATCTTCTTTCCATAGCTTCTTCACCATCTCTACATGTTCCGGTAACATGAGCGATGTCCACTTGATCGTCCCGCGATCACGATTCCGGTTATCCATCATTGGTTCCCTCCACCACGAACGTTTGTTCTTATTCTATCATAAAAGAGGGAATCGTAAACTGGAATTTTCATACTGAACCAAACCTTCCCCAGTCCTCACACGTCTCGGTTATCCAGACAAGCAAAGGAATGTACTCAAATTCCTACTCCATTTCTTTGTTTCCTGCATTCGCCTTTTTCTGGTATCCAAACACGAAAATACAACTCACATAAATCACAAACGCTCCTGAAATAAACCATAAACCTGATGTTAAATATTCATGGTCCGCATAAAAAGACCATTTAAACAAGAAATGAAGAATTCCTGAAACCAACCCCACTAGAGCAATTACAAAGTGAAACACCACATCATCTTCTAGAATCTTTTTCATAAAGGCCACTCCTTTCTTTTACAAAAAATCGAATGAGAAAGAGGGAAACCCTGCAGATTCCCCTCTCTCCGTACCAATGCTATACGCTTGCCATCGTGAATTATTGTACTCCTAGAGAGTCTTTCAGTTCCTGCGCCGTGTTCTCCCATAATTCTGGTTTAAAGTCACGTAAATATCCGCCGAGCAGCTTTTTCGACTTCTCATCAAGGTGATCGACCACAAAGCGGCCCTTCAAAGACTTATCCATGTGGTTCACATGTTCAGGCATCGATTTGTATCCGCGCTTGATGGACCTGTCCACGACAATCTCACTGGCAGCTACGCCATGATAACACGGCTTTCCTTCCTGGTGATCGACCGTTACCCAAGCGATCCAATATTTCAGTCCGTTTTTAACGACTTCACGATCGGTAATGAATTTGATGCGTTTTTCAACTTTACTACGCGCGTGAAGAGCCCCCATATCGACATAGGCTTCGTCTTCATTAGGGTCCACAATAACCGGGGTCATATTCTCCAAACTGATGGAACCGACACCATAACCTCCATGGCCATCCGTCGAA
The DNA here is from genome assembly GCF_009856415.1 of Halobacillus litoralis. GTDB lineage: Bacteria > Bacillota > Bacilli > Bacillales > Halobacillaceae > Halobacillus > Halobacillus litoralis_C. Next base: position 627,211 of record NZ_WMEZ01000002.1, read on the forward strand.
TCATCTTTAATGATGGTGAATTGATTCTTCTTTTTATCGCTGCTTTCGCCTTTGTTTTTAAATTGATCGAACTCTCTCATAAAGCGATCCTCCTCTTCAATCGTCCTCTTATTTTGTCCCATTTTAACATACAAAACAGTTCTTGTTAGAACAGACGCTTCATGAATAATTAATCAAACGTTTGATTAATCTTCTCATATTCCCTCTTCAGCATGGAAAACACCACAGTATCCTGGAATCTCTCTCCATCAAAATCTGTTTCCCTCAATACTCCCTCTTCCCGGAAGCCAAATTTATTCAAGAGCCTTCGTGACCCCTCATTTTCAGCGAAGATGTCTCCGACAATCCGATTTAGCTCAAGCGAATCAAATCCATAAGGGAGAACTGATTGAAGGACTTGGGTCATAACCCCTTTCTTTTGGTAATCCGGGTGAATGACGGCCCCCATTTCTGTCTTTCTATGCCACAGATTCAATTTGTGAAAACGGAACATTCCGATGCATTTCCCTCTCCCGTCCTCAATCACCCACGGAATTTCTTTTTGCTTACGAAATCCATCCAGGCTTTCTTCTACATAAGCTTCCATCTCCTCCAACGATAGGACAGGATGGGGAGTGATGTACTTCATCGTATCCGGCTGGCTCATGAACTGGAACAAAGAAGGAGCGTCGGATATTTTCAGTCCTCGTAACTTTATCTCTTCCATTATGAAGACAGGAATATGATTCATATCGACTTTCTCCTATATCCATGACCATCACGGGGTTCATCAGTACTCTTTTTTTCTGGTACAAACTCAAAATCCGCTTCTTTGAGGGAAACAGCTTTTCCTCTATGCGTTTCTTTATTACGGAAAATTCTTTTGAACCATGTATTCTGCTCTACAGGTACACCGACACGGCGCTGCTGAACTTCCTTAATTCCCTGGACAATCAACTGCATCGCGACAATCATCGCCATGAAACAAAGGAGTGTAGGAATAATGAGCCACCAGCGACCAGTCATCAACGAATCCTTGGCTGCTCCAATCATCCCGGACCATTCATATGTGGTACTCGTGGGTGGGTCTGCTACAAAATCATAACTTACTTTTGTCCCTCCAAAATAAATATCAAATACGCCCAGGTGGATGAAAATAAGCAGCGTCTGGATGAACTGCTGACCAAAAATAATTCCCATGCGGGCACTCAAATGCGGCATTAAGTGCTTCCACAACAAATGAACAGAACTGCCGCCAAGCACCTTTGTACTCGTTACAAACTCCTCTTTCATAATCAATTTCATCTCATTACCGAACAATGTTATAACAAGCGGAACCGCTAAAAGTGTCAAAATGATCCCCTGATAAAGGATCCTCTCTGCTTCTGTCGTTGTAAAACCGCCAGGGGGCATCCATAGAACCGGCTTCAATAGCAGAAAGGCAATAATCGTCATCGGTAAAAAGTGCATACTGTCCACAAGCTTTTCAAAGACGAGCTGTATCTTTTTTGGTAGAAAGAAAGCAAATGGAATAGCTAAAAGGAATCCGATGGCCATTCGCAGGAAAGCAATAACAAGACCGAAAATGATCGTGTATTTCGCGCCGACCAGGATTTGGTCGAGCACGCTAAAACCGAGAGCATCAGTACCCAAAAATACATACTCCGGTGTGTGTGGCATCGAACTGACTAGTGTCCCTTCATCATCATAGATCAGTCGGAACTGATCAATCAGCGGCTCTGCGGTCATGGTATAGACGATACTTACAATGAGGGCTCCCGCAATGACTGTAAATCCTAAGAGAAACTTTATGTTTTTAAAATGGGCCCCGATCTCTGATAACGCATGAGAAAGCCAACCTCCGCCCCCTTTGAATGAGACAGATCCTAGAAAACTGTTCATACGGGTAGCGACTTCTTCCGACTCTTTCTCTTCCTTAAATAAGAACAGTTCTGTGCCCTGATAGATGATATAAAAAGGTGTAAACAGCATAAGAAGGATAAAGCTTGAAACGACTGGCCGGAAATCATTCAGAAATGCGGTCGTAATCCCGTTCATATTGAAAATATATTCAATGATCAACAGACTCGACAACGCCCCCCATACAATGATTTTCGAGTGGTAGAACGTGCTTTTTCCGATATTCCGAAAAATATGTACACATAAAATTCCGGCTTTCTCCAACCCTTTTCCCCTGGCCATCTGCACATAAGATTTCGTCCATTCTTCTTCGATCAATGCGAGGATGATCTTATACATCGTCACCATAGGCAGGACGGCAATCGCAATCATCGGAAGCAGGTAGACTTGCTCCCCCTGCCCGAGAGAAGCAAAGGAAATCAGCAGTATATCCGTTTGTTTATAGAACCATACGATGAACAACTGTATGGAAAAAGCCAACAATAAATCAGGTACACTCTCGAGCAAACCAAGGATGCGATCGACGACTGAACGCAGCCATTTCGGTAAAAATACGGTAAGGAAAGCGCATGCAAATGCGAGAATGAAACCTAATAGAATGCCACCGAAGAAAACAGTCATGGAGTACTGATAAGGATCCCACAGATGTTCAAAAATCGGTACAGGACGTCCTTTAAATAAATAGTTCCAATCTCCCGGGTTCACAACAGAACCAAGGAGCTGATTCAACTCTTTTATGTAATTTCCTACATCTAAAAACGCTCCTCCCCTGAACAACGCGGGGGAAGTGCTGATTAATAAGATTCCTACTATACCGAACACGTAATACGCGAAAAATTTAATGACCCTCATGTGCGTAGACCTCCACTCTACTTTCGACTGATGTTTTTTCAATTATCTGACATTAAAATACAATAAAAAAGGTGTACATCATCGTACACCTAATTTCATCTTAATGAATGGAACGCAAATATTCAATGAATTTCCATCCTTCATCAATATCTTCTTGTGTGTAATTTTGAGCACTTTTTACTGTGAACACTTTTTCAGTAATTTCTTCTTTCGGTAGATGCTCGAAGAAAAGCATCGTAGAAACGAGCTCAAGGAAACGCGAACTGCGTCCATTCATTTCTTCGATGTGGACATTCAATGGAGGCAGGTCCATCTCATAGTGGGTCAGAAAATTTCTGCCGCTATCGGTCAATTGGTACCGGTACTGGTAATAATTCTTCTTTTCTTCTTTCGTTTCACTAATAAAACCAAGGTTACACATTTCCTCGACTCTCAGTGTCAGTTCTTCTGAATAGGGGCCATAAAAGTGAAACTGGTAACGCTCTTCAAAAGGGATTTCACACTTTTTCAGTATGTAAATCATCTTCTGCAACTTCTTTCGTCCAACAATTTCTTCGGTGCTTGAGAAAAACTGCATCAACTTCGCATGATTCTCCAACATGGAGGTTCACTCCTTATCCAAACAAAATTTCCATAATCCGCTTCTTCGTTTTACTTCGATTTGACATTTCCTCGAGACGATCAAGAGGAATGTACAATTTATGATCCGTCCGTTTTTTACCCGAAATCGATTCGACAATATCAGAAAGCCTCGACAGTTCCTTCAACTCGTCATTTGGCTGCAGAAGGTGAATCGGCAATCTCTCTCCTTCTTCTCCTGGACGATAAAAATCATAAGGCAGATCTGAACTGGAGTCGACGACTAAATAATAATCAGGGTTCAAACCGGCTTTAGTGAACAATTTATATAGTTCCATCCATTCATTCATCTGGGAATTCGGATTGAACTCAATATATTTGAAAAGTTTACGGTTCACGAAACGTTGGCATAAATCACTCAATACCGCATCTTCTTCTTTCATCCACGTCTGGAAATAATAGAGGACGACCGCCTCATCCAGCGCTAAATATTCTTCAAGTGAAGGCTCACCAGCAAAGAAGGATAGGAAGTGCACCGGCTCCAACTTGAAACTGTATCCTTCTTCGTGCAGTTCCTTTGCACGATGGAGAATTTTAGTTAAGATGACTTCCGCACTTCTCGTTACAGGGTGGAAATACACCTGCCAGTACATTTGATAGCGACTCATAATATAATCTTCAACGGCATGCATGCCACTCTCTTTGACGACGACCTGATCTTCCATCGGCCGCATGACTCGAAGAATCCGTTCCATGTCAAAATGACCATAGCTGACCCCTGTAAAGTAAGCATCCCGCTGCAAGTAATCCATTCGGTCCGCATCAATTTGGCTGGAAATCAAACTCACGACCAGCTTGTTTTCGTACGTCTTGTTGATGACGTCCGCTACTTTCTTAGGAAAACCTTTTTCAACTTTACTTAGAACTTTGTTCACTTCCGTATCCCCAAGTAAAATCGCCTGGGTGAAATCTTCATGATCAAGCTTGTACACTTTTTCAAAGGAATGCGAAAAAGGTCCATGCCCAAGATCATGCAAAAGAGCAGCACACAGACAAAGCAAACGCTCCTCCTGATTCCAGTTCGGACGGTCTTTGAAATTCTCGATGATCCTTCTCACGATTTCATAAACACCTAAAGAGTGGTTAAAACGGCTGTGTTCAGCTCCATGGAACGTCAAATAAGATGTGCCGAGCTGTTTGATTCTACGGAGCCTCTGAAATTCGGCCGTCCCAATCAAATCCCAAATCACCCGTTCTCGAACGTGGACATAACGATGTACGGGGTCTTTAAAAACCTTTTCTTCACTTAACTTCTCATCACGATAGGCCATCAGTTTGTCCTTTCTACACGACATTTTTATCTATTATATACCTTAAATTCCGACAAAAAAACATCTTGACAGACAGAAATTGACAGGTGTTCATCGGGAGACCTGTCTATAAGCGCTCTAACTTTCGATATGAATTTTTTATCCATCAGAGAATTCTACATTCGATCATCCATTCATGCAAGAGGCGACTTTTGGTATAATGGACGTTGCTACTCGAAAAGGAGAACGAATGCTATGAGTGAACTACATCCATTATTAAAACCAGATATGTACCGCTTCATCGACCAAAGCAATTTAGGCCCCGGATTTTCGGCTTTACAGTCTTTTGCTATGGACGATGCGTTATCTATAAGTGTGGGTGAACGTATGAGCCCGGCAACAGCAAGATTGTGGGTCCACCACGATACGATCGTACTTGGAATTCCAGATGCCCGCCTTCCTTATATAAAAGAAGCCATCCAACATTTGAAGTCGAACGGTTATGATGTGATTGTCCGAAATTCCGGTGGTCTCGCCGTCGTGTTGGATGACGGTGTTTTGAACCTTTCCCTCATCTTCCCTGATTCTAAACAGGTAAATATCCATGACGGCTATGAGGCGATGGTTTCGTTTATACGCCACCTCTTTTCCGATTTGACCAATGAAATTGAAGCCTATGAAATCACCCAATCCTATTGTCCAGGAACCTATGATTTGAGTATCCATGGCAAAAAATTCGCCGGCATCTCCCAACGCCGGGTCAAAAACGGTTCCGCAGTCCAGATCTATCTTGATGTAAGTGGCAGCGGCGCAGAACGTGCGGCTCTTCTGAAGCGGTTTTATGAACTAGGCAAGCGCGACGAAGAGACCCGCTTCAGCTACCCTGATATCGACCCGAGCGTGATGGCGTCTTTGAATGAGTTACTGGGCACGACTCTAAGCGTTGCTGACGTGCGTGACCGTATCTTGATGAAATTACATGAACTTTCCGGTCACCTTGTCACCCATGCTTTAGAAGGGGATGAAATCGACTGGTTTCATAAACGTTTTGAACAAATGATCAAACGAAACGAAAAAGCGCTCGACAACCTGAAATGAAGGTGTCGAGCGCTTTTTTATTTCTCCTCCGGGTTTGAGTAAAAAAGCTCGTTGGACGTTGTCCGCGAGCTTTTTCCCTTCCTTCTTATAGAGCTTGAGCAGCAGTAATGATGGCGAGCTTGTACACGTCATCAGAGTTACAGCCGCGGGATAGATCGTTTACCGGCTGGTTCAAACCTTGCAGGATCGGACCAACGGCGTCAAAGTTACCCAGGCGCTGGGCAATTTTATATCCGATATTTCCTGCTTCAAGGCTTGGGAATACGAATGTGTTCGCTTCACCCATTAGTGGGGAATCCGGCGCCTTTTTCTCGGCTACAGATGGAACGAAAGCTGCATCGAATTGGAATTCGCCATCAATTAATAAATCTTTGTTTTGTTCTTTGGCAATCTCAAGTGCTTGTGTCACTTTTTCTGTTTCAGGAGACTGGGCAGACCCCTTCGTAGAGAAGCTTAACATAGCAACTTTTGGGTGGATGTCGAACAGCTTGGCTGTTTCTGCACTTGCCAAAGCGATCTCTGCTAAGTCCTGGCTGTCAGGATTGATGTTGATCGCACAGTCAGCAAATACATATTTCTCTTCATCACGGACCATGATGAATACGCCGGAAGTTTTCTTGATGCCCGGCTTCGTTTTAATGATTTGAAGAGCTGGACGTACGGTATCCGCTGTAGAGTGAGCGGCACCACTGACAAGTCCATCTGCTTTGCCCATGTAAACAAGCATGGTACCGAAGTAGTTTCCACCTTGCAGGATTTCACGTGCTTTTTCTTCTGTCGCTTTTCCCTTACGGCGCTCCACAAAGTTTGCGACCATTTCATCGAACTCATCGTAGTTTGCAGGATCAAGAATTTCGGCAGCGGAAATATCCACATTCAATTCAGATGCTTTCTGTTCTACTTTTTCTTTATTACCGACTAATACAGGTGTCAACATTCCGTCAGCACCCAATTGACTCACTGCTGTTAAGATTCTTTCATCTAATGCTTCTGGAAAGACGACTTTCTTGCCTTTTCCATCAATTTTAGACTTCAAGGTATCAAATAGGTTACTCATGATTAACCCTCCATTTTTTCATTCTGTTATACATGATAAGACCTTTTGTGTTCAAATGAAAGTGGTTCGAATCAAGTTTTCCGTTTGAAGCGATTTCATTTTATAACTTTACCCTATTTCTCTACTGTTGATACTTCCCGAACTGTTCACTCTTTTGTCATACCCGCATCGTTATCTATCCAAATGTAAATGTGTTATATTTATGGAGGATGTTTTATTAGTACAATACTTCAATGTAAAAGGAGCGATCGATCCCATGCCAGAAGCAGTAGTTACCATGGACGGCTGGTATTGTCTGCATGATTTTCGTTCTGTCGACTGGACAGCATGGAAGTATGCATCAACCGAAGACCGTGAAGAAGCGATCAATGAATTTAAAGAATTGATCGGTCAATGGGAAGAAACAGAACGCAACAAAGAAGGTAGTCATGCTTTATATACAATTGTCGGTCAAAAAGCAGATTTGATGATGATGATTCTACGTCCGACAATGGAAGAGCTGAACGAAATTGAAACAGCCTTCAATAAATCCAAACTGGCAGAATTCACGAAGCCATCTTATTCGTATGTTTCTGTCGTAGAGCTTTCCAATTACATGGGAAGTGCCAACGAGGACGACCCTGAAATTCAGGCACGCCTGCGCCCTACCCTTCCGAAATGGAACCATATTTGTTTCTACCCGATGGATAAGCGCCGTCAGGGGAATGACAACTGGTATGTCCTTGAAAAAGATGAACGTGCCAAACTTATGTATGCCCACGGGATGACAGGCCGTCAATACGCCGGCAAAATCCGCCAGATCATTACCGGATCCATCGGTCTTGATGACTGGGAATGGGGCGTTACACTATTTGCTCATGATGTTCTTAATTTCAAGAAGCTCGTGTATGAGATGCGCTTTGACGAAGTGACTTCCCGTTATGGCGATTTCGGATCTTTCTATATCGGAAACATTCTCAAGCCAGACGCTGTCGAACAGTTTTTAAAAGTATAAAGAAGAAAGCTGCCAGATGATCTGGCAGCTTTTTTTATACCCAATATCCTCCACTAACGCTCCCTATTCTTGAAGACTCAGTTTCGAGACTTTTGTTGAGTGGATGGGGGCTGCGGTAAACGGTTCGCTTTCCATGGGGCGGGCGGTGAGCCTCCTCAGGCTACGCCTTCCGGGGTCTCACCTGTCCCACACGTCCCATAGGAGTCTCACCGTTTCCCTCCGCCCCTTTACCATATAAGTGTCTCGAAACCATATCCAGAATAAGCAGTTTTAACTCAGTGAAAATAGAAGAAAAACTAATCCCCACGGAGGCTATTTTAGGTGCGTAAAGCTTGATATAGAGCGTTTTATGCATATAATACTAGGAAAGTGGAAGACAGTCTCCCCCTGTGTAGGGGTTCGTTACCCGCATACAATGCATGGGGTGGCTGGGAAGCTGCGAGACTCCCGTGGGAGAAAGGAGATAGGTGAGATCCCGCAGGACGTAGTCCGAGGAAGCTCACCACTCCCCCACAGGAAAGTGTTCAAATGTGGAATCGCCCTGGTAGACACGACTGGCATAAGCAGAACAGCAACGGAATGTGCCTTTTCATTCCTTTGCTGTTCTGCTTATGACGCGAGTGTCTGGGCGATGGAGCTGGACGAGTAGCTTCCCAGCCACCCCTGACGCTCATCCCAAGAAACGAACCCCGAAACATCTCGAAATCGAGTCTTCCACAATCCTGCCATATTGTTGAAGAACAGCAAAAGGACCATCCATTCTTGGAAGGTCCTTTTTTGTTGTCCATCAGAAAATATTTTTAATCATATCTCCATGGGCGTCCAACATATAGTGTTAAAGAACATGCAATCATGCCTTTATTAAAGTGAGGTGACCGCATGGCTGTTGTCCCCTTCAATCAGGCTGATGTCAAATTATTAGCAAGACTCATGAGAGCAGAGGCTGAAGGAGAAGGTAAACTAGGCATGCTTATGGTCGGAAATACAGGAGTCAACCGTGTGCGAGGGGATTGCATCGATTTCACGGAGATCGATACGATTCGTAAGATGGTGTTCCAGAGTCCCGGCGGCTTTGAGGCTACTCAAAAGGGATACTTCTACCAAAGGGCACGGGAAAAAGACAAACGGCTTGCAAGAAGGACGATCAACGGTGAGCGGTTCCACCCTGCCACGAATTCACTTTGGTTTTTCAAGCCTTCTGGAGACTGTCCAGCTCAGTGGTTCGGCCAATGGAATACGGGCAGGTTCAAATCCCACTGCTTCTATTCTCCGATTCGGTCTGACTGTCCTAGTGTTTATTAATTCCAATTAAGGAGTGATTCAATTGGCACAAAAGAAACCGCAAATGGGCGGACAGGGTCAGGGGCAAGGTCAAGGACAGCCAATGTATGGCGGCCAATCCTCCCCGTATTACGGCCAAAACCCGTATATGCAATACTATCCAAGTGCACAGATGCACCAAGGAGTGCTGCCGCCGCAAATGCAGCAAGGCGGTTTACAAGTTCCACAAATGCAGCAAGGGCAATCAAAAGGAGTCAACCCTCCGAATATGTTACCTTCCGAAGAATCATACATTGAAAACATCTTACGCTTGAATGCCGGAAAGACTGCCACGGTGTATATGACTTTTGAAAACAACGACCAGTGGAACGCTAAAGTTTTCAAAGGAATCGTTGAAGCCGCAGGAAGAGACCACATCATTCTCAGTGATCCTCAAACAGGGAAACGTTATTTACTCTTAATGGTCTATCTTGATTACATTACATTCGACGAGGAAATCAACTATAACTACCCATTTGGCACCGGTCAAGGAATGACCAACTATCAACCCCGTTAATGAAGCAAAAAACTCGCTATTTCGGTAGCGAGTTTTTCATTTCCATATTCAAAATTACTGGCTGAATGCCAAAAGAAAAGGGTGTGCAGATGCGACCTCCATATGAGAGTTACCAAAGAGCCCAGTTAGGTGCCCTTTTGTTAGCTGTAGTTCTTGCCGTGGTCGGTTTATTCCAACTCGAACACCAATGGATCATCTTACTCATGTTCTATGTTCTAGCAGGGAGCTTTGCCCTGGAAGGTATGCTCGAGATGAAACGTCAGCAAAAAGTAAATGCTATCATTCAACTATTGAGAGCGGTCATTCTGCTATTTTTCACAACGATCCTTTACTTTTAGTAATTAAATATATTTAACGACAGCATAGCCCAGCAAAATCCAGCCGATCAAAAATGACAGACCTCCAAGCGGAGTAATCATAGCAAACATTTTGATTCCAGACGTAGCATAGATATAAAGACTTCCTGAAAAAAGCAGGATGCCTATGAAGAAGAACCAGCCTGCACCTGTCATGACACCGGTCTGGATTTTGCTCATCAATAGAGCAGTGACGAATAAAGCCATCGTATGGAACATTTGATAATCAACGGCTTTCCCCCATTGATCCAGTCCTTTCTCGGAGACTTTCCCTTCAAGCCCATGCGCACCGAAGGCACCTAAAGCAACGGCTAAAAATCCATTAATGACGGCTAAAATTAATAAAAGCTTCATTTCTTTTCCCCCTTAAAAATCGAAAATGGAAGACCCATTGGCCTCATCATGGTCGATTTTTGTTTCTTTGTTCTCTTTTTGGACGGGCTCAGGGTTGCCTGCTCCCATCATCTTGCGGATTTCTTCGACGGTGGGTTCCTGAACGGCCGCCGGCGAACGTTGGGTACTTGTCTCATCCTCTAACAGTAAGTCAGCAAGTAATTTCACAGAGCGCACATGCTCCCTCACTTTTTGCTCATTCCCATGCTGCAGCATCGCTTCCTGTATCTCACTGGACATCTTTTTCAAGACGGTTTCGTTGGTGATTGCCATAGATCGTTTTCTCCTTTTCCATAAAAGATGGTTCTCTGTCGTAGTTTAACACGTTCCCCTTTCCCCTGTCCTTCTCTCTCCTGCAGTTTCATCAAATGTTAAAAAGTTACCTCGCAAAATCCCTCTAATTAATCTTCCAGATAAGCTCCCTATTCTTGAAGACTCAGTTCCGAGATGTTTGTTGGAGTTTAGGGGCGGGCGGTGAGCCTCCTCAGGCTACGCCTTCCGGGGTCTCACCTGTCCCACACGTCCTTTTAGTTATCCGGTTCCCGCGCCTAGCGGCTAGTGAGACTTCCCTCGCTTCTGTACGATAAGTCAACATCGAATCGCTACGCTCACCGTGTTTCCTTTATCTCCGCCAGCTCAGTCCAGTCCATACGCCGCTGACCAAGGCGCCTCCACACTTAAAAATAGGAGTCTCACCGTTTCTCTCCGCCCCTTTACCATATAAGCGTCTCTAAACTCCTCCCAAAACAAGCAACTTTCGAGCGTAATAGAAGTTGTTGGAATCACTCTTAAAACAGCAACACTTATATTCTGAAGATTGCTATAGGGCCCTTTTCAAATAGAAAGCAGTTGTTTCGGAAGATGCTGCTACTGTGTATGTGGGGGCGTTTCTCACCTACTTCAAATGGGGTGGTTGGGAAGCTGCGAGACTCCCGTGGGAGAAGGAGATAGGCGAGATCCCGCAGGACGTAGTCCGAGGAAGCTCGGCGCTCCCCCACAGGAAAGCGAGTTGCTTCCCAGCCACCCCTGACGCTCATCCTAAGCAACGAACCCCGAAACATCTCAAAATCTAGTCTTACACAAGACTGCCATATTCTTTAATATGTAACTGTCAAAAATCGAACTATAAAAAAGAACCCCGACGAAATGGTCGAGGTTCTTGGGTTCTGAATTTATAGGGAGATGACTCCGATTTGGTTTAAGAAGATCAAAATGATCATGACTGGGGCAATGAACTTGACGATTATGAACCATACGTTGCCAAGCAGCCCATTTTTCATATCGGTAGCTTCCAATGCTTCAGACTTCTTAAAGTACCAGCCTACAAGAAGGGCCATAGATAGACCACCAAGTGGAAGCAGGATGTTGGAGGCAATATAATCCATCGAGTCAAGGATATTCAAGTCTCCGATCGGTGTGACGCCTGACCATAAGCCAAAGCCAAGGGAAACGCCAATTCCGAGTACAAACATGATGGATCCTACCAACACACTTGTAGCAAAACGCGTCCAGCCGAAAGCTCTCATAAAGTAAGCGGTCGGTACTTCCAGTATAGATACAGATGATGATAAGGATGCCAGTATTAGGGCGAAGAAGAACACAAGTCCGATGATTCCGCCAAATGGCATCTGCTCAAAAATACTTGGAAGTGTTATAAATACAAGAGGCGGGCCTGAACTTGGATCAATCCCAAATGCAAACACTGCCGGGAAAATCACAACACCTGAAATGATAGCGAAAAATGTATCCATGATCCCGATGCCAAGGGTTGCACTCGGCAACTTGTTTTCTTTTTTCAAATAACTGCCGTATGTCAGCATGGCTCCCATCCCAAGGCTCAAGGAGAAAAAGGCCTGCCCCAGGGCTGCTATATAAATGGAAGGATTGCTAAACGCCGTCCAGTCCGGCTGGAATAAGAATTTCAAACCTTCTGAAGCTCCATCCAAAGAAAGGCTGAAGACCGCAAGACCAATTAAAATGATAGCCAGCAATGGCATGAAAATCTTGTTTGCCGCTTCAATCCCTTTCTTAACACCGCTCAATACAATGACAATGGTTAGGATCATGAATAGTGCCGTCCAAGCAATCGGATGCCAGGAGTGGCTGATAAATTGACCAAACGCCCCTTCATAACCAACCTCAGGCGAAGTAAAGAATGAACCATTGATATAATTCCAAAAATAAAAGATCGCCCATCCGGCTACTACAGCATAGAATCCTAAAATCAAGAAAGCACTAGCAATACCAAAGAACCCCGTCAAATACCAGGGAGTCTTAGGAGCAAGTTTTTGGAATGAACCGACCACGTCGCTCGCTGCTTTCCTTCCAATACTAACTTCAGTCAATAACAGGGGTACACCGATTAAGAGTACAAATAATAAATACAAGATTAAAAAGGCGCCTCCACCATTATTACCTGCTACGAAGGAGAATCTCCATATATTTCCGAGCCCGACAGCTGATCCCATCGCGGCAAGCATAAAGCCCAGCTTCGTCCCCCACTGTTCTCTCGCCATACTCACTCAACTCCTCTCACTCATTCATCTTTTTCAGCCGCTCTCTTTTATTCGGCTTAGTGAAATATTCATCAGCATACCATAGAATGAGCGAGTGTAAATACATATTCTGAAATTTCATTTAATTTACAGTCGATAATCAATCACGGAAGGGTTTCCAGCTTGATTATTCATCTTTTTTTGATTCTTTTCAGCAAATTGCAAGCATTCTGTGCCTGTCGATTTCAAAACGTATGCAGAAGGCATCTCTTTCGTTTTAAAGCCATATGCCTCGCACGCTCTCGGAAAAGCTGGGTTCCAAGTTGTACGAAAATGCTTGCAACGGAAGCAGTTGACCTTTTTCATATCGACCCTCTCTCCTGGCAAATGATATGGTAGAATCATAGCACAGCTAAAGCCCGTTCTCTAGGAGGCTATTATGGAAGCATGGTTTAGTGAACAAATTGACCAAACCTTTACTACATTCGGTACCAGCCATACATGGATGCTCTTCATTTATTTGGTTGTTTCTGTAGTAATCCTTTTGATGCATCAAACCTTAAGAAATTCCACTGTCCTGCATAACCTTGTGCGTTTCAGTTTATTATTTTTGCTGATTTCATCTGAAATCAGCTACCAAACCTGGACAATCATGCACGGTCTCTGGATGGAAGGGAGCCACCTTCCCCTCCATTTATGTGGGATCGCTTCTTTATTAGGTGTGGTCGCACTCCTTACTTACCACCCAAAACTAATTAAGATCACTTTTTTCATTGGGATCCTGCCAGCAGCCATTGCCCTGGTCACCCCTGATATCCCTCATGGATATGAGCACTTCCGCTTTTGGAAGTTTTTTGTGCATCACATGGCCATCTCCTGGACAAGTCTCTTTTTGATTGTATCGACAAAAGTCACGATTAGAGGGAAAGACTTGGTTGAAACTTTTTTCTATTTGATCATCTACAGTGTGTTCATCTTTATTTTCAATACTTTCTTCCAAACCAATTATTTGTACTTGAACGGGCCACCCATTGCAGGAACCCCTCTGGACTGGATGGGAGAAGGTATCATGTATTATATCAGTCTAGTCTTAACAGCGTTCTTCGTTTTTTTCCTTATGTATTTCCTTTACAAGCTCATCAAGAAAACTAGATAGACGACTCCCCCACCACTATTCAATATAATGGCAGGATTGTGTAAGACTTGATTTCGAGACATTTATTGTGTGGATGGGGCTACGGGGAATGAGTCGCTTTCCGTGGGAGCGCGGTGAGCCTCCTCGGACTGCTTCCTGTGGGGTCTCACCATGCACTTTTTTCCCACAGGAGTCTTCCCATTCCCCTCCGCCCCTTGGCTAAATCTGTTTCTCGAAACCACTTCTCGGCAACTCCGCTTACAAGCTTAAGTGAAGTGAATGATATAAAGTACTCTCCAGTGATGATTCTGAGAGTGAAAGCCTGGTACAGAGCACTTTATTCCTGTTATTGGGTTGGAGTTGGAAGACCTCCCATCTTGTTGTTATAGGGGTTCGTTTCTCGCATACTCGAATGGGGGTAACGAACCCCTATACCGAGGGAGACTGTCTTCCACTTTCCTGGTATTATATGCATGAAAAGCTCTATAGCAATCTTTACGCACCCGAAATAGCTACCATGGGAGTTAGTTTTTCTTCTGTTTTCACTGTGGTAAAAGCTGATTATTCTGGATGTGGTTTCAAGACACTAATATGGTAAAGGGGCGGAGGAAAACGGTGAGACTCCTATTTTTAAGTGTGGAGGCGCCTTGGTCAGCGGCGTATGGACTGGACTGAGCTGGCGGAGATAAAGGAAACACGAAGAGCGTAGCGATTCGATGTTGACTTATCGTACAGAAGCGAGGGAAGTCTCACTAGCCGCTAGGCGCGGGAACCGGATAACTAAAAGGACGTGTGGGACAGGTGAGACCCCGGAAGGCGTAGCCTGAGGAGGCTCACCGCCCGCCCCATGGAAAGCGAACGGTTTCCCGGAGCCCCTAAACTCCAACAAACACCTCGAAACTGAGTCTTCCAAAAATAGTTTTGATATCAGAATAGGTAGGGTGCGTAGACGATGAGGATGATCAGCACCCAGATGACATCGACGAAATGCCAGTAATAGTTGAAGATTTTGTGTTTTTCTTTGAATAAAGCTCTCGGCATCGTCTGCTTGAACTGGACCATCAAAAGAATCATCCATACCAGCCCAAATGCAACGTGTGAGGCATGAAGTCCAACGAGTACATAAAAGGAAGCGAGGAAGTTGTTCATCGTAAGGGTGTAGCCTTCGCTCCAGTACTTGTAGAATTCATGAACTTCCAATCCCATAAAAATGCTCCCGAGCAGGAAAGTCGTACCGAGCCCGATCCAAATCTTTAAACGGTTCCAATTTTCTAACCCACTCTCCGCTATTAGTAAGGTACCGCTGCTTGAAAGAAGGAAAATGGATGTCAATACGACGGTTCGCAGCTCGTACACTTCTGTTGGATCGGCCCCTCTTGGTGATGGGGTGTAAAGGATATAGGTGGCGAACAACGTCGCAAACATGATTGCTTCGACGACCAAGTAGAGGAAGAAACCAAGCCGTTTGTCATTGAATAACACCTCTGACGTCTGCTTCATGACTCTTCCTCCTTTCGATACACAGCTTTCCTTTCATCATGGAACACACGGTAGATAAAGAAACCTAGCGCAGCGACGCCACCCATCACCTGAATCCAAACCCAGCCGTATATGAACCCTACACTCATGACGATCAAGACACCTGCGAGCAGGACAGGAGCGACTGTTTGAATAGCGATTGGACTAGGTCTAGGCTCTTCGGCTTTTGGAAGCCTCTTTCTTTCTACTTTGCTATACCAGTACGCATCGATGGAATTTATTTTCGGAATCGTTTGGAAAGGATGCTCAGGCGCCGGGGATCCGACGGTCCATTCCAGCGTCCGCCCATCCCACGGGTCTGCACCCACAGGGTCAGTAAGACGGTGAGTCTTATATAAATTCCAAGCGACAAATAGCATACTTGCCCCCATCAAAAACGCTCCGATCGTACTGACGAAATTCAATAGGAAAACACCATCTTCCCACGTGTAGGTGTAGACGCGGCGCGGCATCCCGTTTAAACCAGCAAAATGCTGGGGCATGAATGTCAAATGAAAACCGATGATGAAAAGCCAGAAATGCCATTTGCCCAATTTTTCATCAAGCATCTTCCCTGTCATTTTCGGATACCAATAGTAAATGCCTGCAAATGCCCCCAGAATTGTTCCACCAATCATCGTATAGTGAAAATGGGCTACAACGAAATATGAATCATGATATTGGTAGTCAGCCGCTGCTACGGCCAGCATAACCCCTGTTACTCCTCCAATGACAAATGTAGGGATGAACCCTAGTGAAAAGAGCATAGGAGTCGTTATTCGGACAACCCCTTTTCGCATCGTAAACAGCCAGTTGAATACTTTGATCCCAGTCGGAACAGCAATTAACATCGTGGTGATGGCAAAGATTGAATTGGCCAAGGCGCCAAGTCCAACCGTAAACATGTGGTGCGCCCACACCATAAACCCTAGAAGTCCGATTAGTGCGATCGCAATCACCATGGATGTGTATCCATACACTCTTTTTCTTGAAAAAGTCGAAATGACATCAGAAAAGATCCCGAAGGCAGGCAGAATCAAAATATACACTTCCGGGTGCCCGAAAATCCAGAATAAGTGCTGCCAATACACTGGATCTCCATATTCTCCAAGAAAGAAGCTCGTGCCATAAATACGGTCGAACATCAATAACAACAGGGCTACCGTCAAGACTGGAAAAGCGATCAAGATAAGAAAAGAAGTAACGAGGGTAGCCCAGGAGAATAAGGGCATCCTTGTCATCTTCATCCCTGGAGCCCGGAGACGGATGATGGTGACAATCATATTAATGGCTGTAAAAATCGTACCCAATCCTGACACTTGGAGACCGAATATGTAGTAGTTGTTATTAGGACCTGTAGTGAACGTATCTGTGGCTAGAGGCGCATAGGACGTCCACCCGGCATTCGGGGCAGCATTAAAGAAAAAAGCCATATTGAATATAACACCGCCGGATACAAACAACCAGAAGCTGATCGAATTCAAATAAGGAAATGCAAGATCATTGGCTCCCAACTGAAGAGGTACAGCGATATTCATTAAACCAATCAACAAAGGCATGGAAACGAAAAAAATCATCACTGTACCGTGCGTCGTAAAAACCTCGTTATACTTTTGAGATTGGAAGACCCAAAAATCATTTTCCGGTATAGCGAGCTGGGTCCGGATAAACATGGCATCAATGCCTCCACGGATAAAGAAAACCATGGAAAGCAAAATGTACATCGTTCCAATTTTCCGATTGTCCGTCGTGGTTATGTACTCCCAAATCAATGGCCATTTCTTTCTGGTCGTCATCCACCACATCAAGGCTATACCCAAAAGAATAGATACAATCCAGGCTACAACAATGTCCGAAGGAACTTGCCCTACAAAAGGTACGTTCATCCCATTCACCCCTTCCCCTCTTGTTTATTCTTCTTGCATCCAACTCTCAAAAGCTTCCTGACTGATCACTTTCGTTTCAAACCTCATCAGCGTATGTTCCGCTCCGCAAAACTCTGCACACTTCCCCTGATACATCCCCTCTTCACGTGGCTCAAACGATAACCTTGTCTCTTCACCTGGCAGGACATCAATTTTCCCTGATAAATTCGGAACCCAGAAGGAATGGATGACATCATTAGAGGTCAGGCGGAATTCAACTACCTGATCTACAGGTAAAATAAGCTCATCATAGGATTCTTTCCCGTTTTCATAAGTGAATTTCCAATTAAACTGCTGACCTACCACTTCGACGATCATGGCGTTGTCCTTAGATCCTTCAGCTGAACCTGATACTTTCGAGGTTAAATCATATGTAGCTTTTACCGTCGGAACGGCTAAAATCGCAAGTAATAAAATAGGAATGACCGTCCATGTGATTTCCAGCCATTTGTTTTCTTTTTCGTCTGCTGGAACATCAAATTTTGTCCCCTTTCTTTCACGGAATTTCCTAAGAAAATAGACAAACAAAACGAAGACGACAATCAGTACCAGCATCATAATGCCGAAACTCAGATAGATTAGATTCGTCAATGTATCTGCAGTATCGCTTTTTGGGTTCAGTACCCTCATTTGACACCCAGACAAGAAAGCGATTACAACAAAGGGCCAGAATAGTTTCTTCACTCACTCTTACCTCCCCGCTCAGTTGAATATCCAGAGTTATAGAACTGCCTAGTTATGCTCTATTACCTAATCCTTACAGAACAAAACGCCTTCTTTTTTCCCACAAATGCTTCATAGTTTTAAGACTTCGTTTAGTTATTTATGTAAGGAATTGCGGGTGAAGTGGGCACTCCCCCGACACACCACCTTCTACAAAAAAGGATGGAAACTCAAGTATTCTGCGTATCCGTAAGTGTTGTTCAACACTATAGGAAAGAAAAGCCCCCATTTCTGAGTGGGTCAGAAATGGGGGCTTCGTTGTTATCTTCCATGAAGATTTTCAAGCCTTTCAATGCGGGCTTCCAGTTTTTCATACTCTTCTTTTGAAACAAAGCCCAGTTCCTTCATTTGATCCTGGAACCTGGCTTTCGCTTGTTCATTCCATTCTTTATCTTTGTTTTGTCCTTTGGAAATCCATTGATTCATCCAATTGTTGACCATTGTCTTTGCTTGTGAGGGGCTGATTTCTCCGCGCTTCACCATTTCGTTGACCATTTTTTCAAAACGTTCCTTGCCACTGATGGCAGCGCCTAAACCCAGGTGGAATCCTTTCTTTAATAAATCACTCATCCTTCATTCCTCCTATTGTGATGGATGCGTTTCAACATCCTCAAGTGATTGAACGAACTAACGAAAAAGCCAAGCACACCTATTCCTGAAAGGATACTCCCGATCCACACAGTCGGGAGGACAGGAACGATGAATGTGTAATATAAAGCGGCTGCACCGATCCCTGCAATGACGAGCGAAAAGAACGTATAAAATAAATAATATTGATGAAACAGATGGTTTTTCTGATGATAACTCTTCCATTCCCTCTCTTTATCTCCATCCTCGAGATACTCGACCAACGCTCTCGGCAAAGAAAGGAGCGGGCGAGCTGTCTCTTTTGCGATTTCTTTATAAAGAGAGAAACTGGACGCTTCTCCTGACATCCATTTCTTAATGACGGGTCTGCCCCACTGAATCAAATCGATCTGAGGGTAAACACTCGTGAGCACCCCTACAATGATCGAAGTCGCACGTCCTAAAAATGCATAATCGGCTGGGAGTTGAATCGGCTGCTCTTTCACAAACTCTTGCAAATCGCCCAGCATATCATTCATCATATGCGCATCCAACTTGTCAAAGTTCCCATCCAAGTACATGTCTGTCGTCTGCTTCAGCAGTTTCTTCACTTTTTCTGTATCCGCATCAGGAAGTAGGAAATCCATTTCCTGCAGCGATTCAATCACTCTGTCGTAATCATCTAGTATGAAACCTTGAATCATTTTCCGGATTGAATTGGCATCTTCATTTTTGATTTCCCCGACCATTCCGAAGTCGATGACGACGACCGTACCATCTTCTTTTAACATCAGATTTCCGGGGTGCGGATCAGAGTGGAACATTCCTGCATAGAGAAACTGTTCGACACACAAATCAAACAACGTACGAGCGATTCCTTCACGGTCAATGCCATGCTTTTTAATAAAAGATAAGTCCGTGATTTTTGTTCCTTCGATCCATTCCATGACAAGGACACGTTTCGTCGATAGATCGGAATAATAATCAGGAATGTAGACATCATCAAAATCTGCAAACCTCTTTTTGAAATGGTTGCCGTTTTCAAGCTCCATCGTAAAATCCAGTTCGTTGCTGATCACCCGGACGACTTCACGATACAAAGCGGGCAAATCTGCTTTTTTCCCGTAAACAGTAAGCTTATCCAGCATCCAAAATACAATTTTCAATGCTTTAAAATCCATTCGAAACGTATCGCGAACCCGGTATCGTTGGACTTTGACAGCTACAGGCGTACCGTCTTTCAAATGCGCTTTATAGACTTCCCCAATGGAAGCTGATGCAACTGAATCTTCATTGATATCTGATAGGTATGCATCAAGGGATGCATTCCAATCTTCCTCTATAGTCTTTTTAGAATACTGGAAGGGGATTGGCTCAACTCTGTCGACGAGCCCCTCTAATTCTTTAATAAATGACTGGGGTAATAGATCTCCTCTTGAGCTTAAAAATTGCCCGAATTTGATCAAGAGACCACCTAATAAAACAGCCTTTTTACGATATTCTTCTGCTTGCTTTGCCAGCATTTCCTCCCATTTCCGCTTCGTATCCTGATCCCAAATCCGATGCCTTTTTTCAAACCAGAAAATTTGTATGAGAAACTTCAACGCCATCCAGACGATGATGGAAATCCTATATATGGATATGTATTTCAACCGTTGTCCCATTTTCCTCCCCCTTCATACTTCTGTACTTCATTCTTCCCTTCTCTTATTATCATCAATCATGAAAATTTTTCAGCTTAAGGGGTTAATTTTACCTATAACTTTATTCCCAATAAATTTATTTCGGGTTCCGAAAATCAATCCAAAATGACTATTCTAATTTTTTAGAATATTCTACATAATAAAACTTAGATGTTTTTACAATTTTTTCATAGGGGGATCATATTTTGAAGAATAAGAAACTAACAGCTTTACTGTCAGCCGGTGCTTTGACCTTGTCTTTGCTCTCTCCAGCTGCTGTAACAGAAGTAAGCGCAAGCAAAGTCCAGGAAAATTGGAATGTCGAACGGTACAGTGAAAAGATAGATATTGATGGTCAATTGCAGCGCTTGGACGATAGCGAAAGCTTCCAGAGACAAGCAAAGCAAACGATTAAGGATAATGCATCCAAAGTAAACTTTAATGGGGAAGAAGGAAGCGAATCTGAATCAAACGAGGAAGCTACAAGTACTTCTGCCGCAGGTGAAACGAAACAATTCCTCACTAGGGATTTAGCTTTTAAAGAGTTTACTCTTCAAAGCGTAGGAGAACATGCAGAAGTATGGGTAGCGAATGACCTTTCCTTCCCTGAAGGAGACGAGCGTCCGGCTCATGTAGTCACACAAGAACAAGCGGACAAAATGGCAAAAGAATTCGATGAAAACATGTATCCTGTAGCCACTGATTTCTTTGGCTCTCCAGATACATTGGACGGAACGAATGCTCAACTTGAAGATTTAGGTATTGTTCCTGAAGGCTATTATCAAGGCGACGGTGACAAAGTCATCATCCTTGTCGATAACGTTACAGATGATAATTATAACGACCCCACGTACCCATTCTTCGTGGCCGGGTTCTTCTGGCAGACACTAGAGAATTACATGGATCGTAACATCATCACGATCGATTCAAGAGACTGGGATACACGCCTGGAAAGCACATTCTTCGGAACGACGATCCATGAACTCCAGCACTTGATCCATGCAGACAACGACGGTGACGAAACTTCCTGGTTAAATGAAGGAATGTCGACTTTCTCTGAATACTTAGGTGGCTATGGCCTGGATTCAGGATCTATCAACTTCCTGCTTGACCACCCGGAAAACTCGTTAACAAACTGGGATGACCATCGTATGGCTGAAACAGGTCCTGAAACCATTGCTGATTATGGCCTGGTTCAACTATTCACCCTTTACAACTACGAAAGATTTGGACAAGAGTTCATCCGCCACATTGCAAAAGATGAGCTGAACAGTATTGAAAGTTTTGAAACCGCCTATAAAGACTTTGGTTTGAACGTAACATTCAATGAAGTTTACCAAGACTTCTCTACAGCCTTAGTTGTTGATGATCCGAAATTCAAAGGCGGAAAATATGGTTTTGAAAACATCGATCTGCGCAACCTTCCTGTTGGGGACGGGGAAACACGCGGCAAAACCGTCAACTTCGAAAAAGCGAAAGACTATGAAAAAGAGGGTGTGCCTGCCTGGGGTACAGACTTTAAAGAGTTCAACTTTGAACCAGGTGAGAAAGTAGAGTCCTTCAAGTTTAATGGCGTAGATTTTGAAGATAACACGTGGGAATCCGTTACCGATCCTTTAGGAAGCGATAACGAAGTGCTTTCTGCCGGAACAGGAGACGAATTGGACAACAATTTGATTTTTAAAGCAGACTTAACAGATGTTGAAGATGCGACACTGAACTTCGACCACTTTGTGGACATTGAAGAGAGCTGGGATTATGGTGTCGTTCAAGTCTCCACAGACAACGGACAAACATGGACGTCCCTTGAAAACGAAAACACGCGATCCGATGTCGTCGAAGAAGGTTATCCGAAAATCAAAGAAAATGTTCCTGGTTTCACCGGACACTTTGAAGATTACCAGTCTGAGAGCTTCGACCTTTCTGAGTATGCTGGACAAGAGGTCCACATCTCTTTCCGTTACTTGACAGACTGGGGTTACAATGACACAGGCTGGTTCATTGATAACATCGAAGTGCCTGAAATCGGATTGAGTTATGATGGAAGTACAAAAGAACCGTTCATGTCTAAAGCGGAACTTCTCGGAAATTATGTAGACTATGGCGTTACGTTCATTAAAGAGAAAAACAACGGGAAGTATCAAGTGGTTGAAGTCGATCCATTCAATGTTACAGAAGAGGATGCATTGGAGCTTCAACAAGTGTTCCGACCTGGTAAGACGTACATGACGACGTACTATGCGGCTCCACAGGACAGCTTGAACCCTGTTGAATTCGAATATCAAGTAGAGTACAAAGAAAAAGGCCCAAAAAAGAATAAGTAAATTCCTTCCCCCAGTCGTATGACTGGGGGTATTTTAATGGTTGGAATTAAGGTTCGAATGATCTTCTTCTCTCTTGCGTGATTTCCACCTGGGTTGGATGGAATAACTCAAGCTCTATGAGAGATTCTCTATTCCATATCAACGATTCCCCTCACACGTTTTCCTAACAGTTGCGCCTTCTATACCAACTGTGTGAAAATTTATTATATAAAGGAGTGTTGCGGATGCATATACGTGAATTGGAAGTCAAAGAGTTACATACCGTTGCCGAATGGCTGTTTAAAGTGAACGAACAAGATCACCATTACGTGGCCTGGATGGCTTCTGAACAAAATGAGATCTTTGAACAGATATGGACGTTGACGCAGTTCAAAGAACCTCTTGCCTATGTAGCCCGGGAAGGAGAAGAAATCATCGGTTTCCTTGGCATCCTGCCTTTTTTCGAACAAAAACTATGCCGCCTGCTCGGGCCTTTCGCTATCAAGGATCAGGAGGAAGTCATCGAACGTTTATGGGACAAAGCATCTTTAACGGCGCAGCTACACTTTGATGTCGTGAAGGTGGCCTGTTTTGCTGCCAATGAAGCACTCGTTTCCTTTACAGAGAGACATCAGTTTCAGATGTACAATGTGGAACGGACGTTAGCTGTCCATAAATCTTCCTACGAAGCCAATGAAACTAAAAACACGTCGATTGTCGGGCTTAGTCAGGAAGACTATGAAGCTTTGGATGACATCCACCCATCAGCCGCTTACTATACGACAAAAGAAATGTTGCATCTATCTCTGGATGAGGGCAATTATCTGTGGGGCTACCAGCAGAACGGAGAGTTAATTGGATACATTTACTTCGAAACCATCATCTCCGGACATGAGGGAGAAATTTGCTTTGTGAATGTAGACGCTGATCACCGGAGCAGTGGTGTCGGTTCAGAGCTCATCCATCATGCGTTGCAGTATGCGTTCTATGCCCTTGAACTGGATGTTGTCACCCTTTCAGTCAGAACAGAGAACCAACAGGCAGAAGCCTTATATAAACAATTCGGATTTAAAGAAATTCACACCATTTATGCCTATCAAAAAGAAATGAAACCAGAACCGCCGCTTTCCACAACCATCCATTAAAAAAAAGGAGGGATCCCATGGAGCTTTTCATTCGTGAGACATTAGAAAAAGTCAACGACACCTCAACCGTACGCTCCATCAAATCTGTGAGCGGAGGAGATATCAATCAGTCGTTTTATGTAGAAACAAATCTTCGTCCTTATTTTATTAAAGTTAATGAAAAAGTCGCGAGCCATTTTTTCCAGGTGGAAGCCGAGGGATTAGGGCTGATCAAGGAAACAGGAACGATCCGCGTACCTGAAGTTTTCCATTATGACTGCCCGGATGGTGATGAAAAAGCCGCTCTAGTTATGGAATGGATCGAAAAAGGTTCTTCAGATGCTTCCCATTCCCTCGGAAAGAGCTTGGCTCACATGCATCAGCATACCTCAGTCAAATACGGATACGGAAAACCGACGTTCGTCGGTGAATTGGATCAACCGAATGAGTGGTGTCCTTCTTGGACAGAGTATTACAGCCGCTACCGTTTAGGTGGACAGTTGAAAACAGGAGTAACCAAAGGTACGATTTCAGGTCTACGCGAAGAACGATTGAGAAAACTGATTGATGAAATCGAAGGATTCATTCCAGAAAAACCAAAAGCCTCTCTCCTGCACGGCGATTTATGGGGCGGGAATTGGATGACCTCTCGTGAGGGCGATCCTGTTTTGATCGATCCGTCTACCCTCTACGGAGACCATGCGTTCGAACTTGCCTTCACCGAGCTGTTTGGAGGGTTCCCATCAAACTTTTTAGATCAGTACAACGCGTATTTCGCGCTTCCCGATGATTATCAGGATACCAAACCCATCTACCAGCTTTTCTATTTGCTCGTCCACCTTAATATCTTTGGCGAAATGTATGGATCACAAGTGGATCGGATTTTGAAAACCTATGTCGGTTGATTCAGGAATAGGCCCTCCCCTTTCCTGAATCCGATATTTCCACTAGATCAAGCGGATAGGGTTCAAAATAGGTCTGCTGTTTAAGATACTCACTTTGAAAACGGGCGACCCAACAATTCAGCACACTCAATACAGCACTTAAGGGAACTTTCTCTTCTTTATATTGTTCCAAGAGGCTGCGGAAGCTTTCTTTCTCCTCTTTAGACAGATCCTTTTTGAAGTAACCTGCGATATGCTGACACACGTTTACATGGGCACTTGGTTTTGCAGGCTTGCTCATGAGCTCATGCAGCAACGGTTCATAGCTCTCAATGACCTGCTCAAAATCAAGGTGATCATGATTCGCGACCGTTTGTCCCATTTTCTTGAGTGTACCAGGATGATAAGCCATAAATAGGTATTTGTTACGGGCATGAAATTGCTGCAACCCTTTCATTCCCTCTTCTTTCTTCGTCTCCCTGAAGTCAGCTAAAGTAAACAACTTCGTTAAAAAGTGGTGCCTCAATGTGAAGTTTTTCAGCCTTCCTTCTTCTTCAATGGCAAGTCCTCCATGCCGATGAAGGATTTTTTTCGCGAAAAAACCTGACGTCTTCCCGACCACTTGAGAGTTCCCTTCACTGTGATAAACTTTCACGTCATGCATGCCGCACGTCGGGGATCGGTTTTTCAATAAAAAACCATCCACGTCGGTCAAATGCTCAAGAAAACCTTCGGAGAACTCATTCATGGTATTCGTAAGATTTTCCCCTGTTTTCGGCTGGACAAGCTGTTCTTCTTCGCCAGCCACAATACGAATGACTTCACGTGGGACACCAAGCCCGATTTCAACTTCTGGACAAACGGGTATAAACTTTACATGGGACTGCATACGCTGAACGGCTTTATCTGGAATAACGGCTCCATTATAGCGGACCTCTGCAAATTCCAAACAACGGCTGACAACGACTTTCGGTGTAGGGAAATGCCGCATTTCCTTTTCCCCTTTCTGACAAATACAAGTACTAGCAAACGTTCCTCATTTTCTACTTCCATAAACACAAACCGCCGATCATCTACAAATTTCCTATTGGTTTTTGACGGAAAACGTAATAGAATAAATAGTGTTGCATAATTATTCTCAAGTATTTATAAATAAAAAAATCAGACAACGTCAGGAGAGATTTTGGATGAGAGCGAAAGACTTCAAAGCATCATCACACTTAAAGTTCATAATTCCATCCTTGATCGGAATATTCCTATTCATGTTTCCGATCTTCGGGGATGACGGGGCCGTAACCATTCCAATCGCGATTCTAGCCGGTTGGGTGGAAACCTGGCTTGCCGACTATTTATCCTTGATCATGACGATCATTATTACCATTACAGCTATTGGGACGGTTATCGCAAAGGCGGCTGGCAAAGAAGCTCTGAGTGGTTCACCATTTTTCCAGTCTCTATTTAATGTTCCACCAGTATGGATGGTTACTCGCCTATTAGGTATGATCTTCGCCATCATGGTTTACTTTCAAATCGGACCTGAAGCGATTATAAGTGCCAACACAGGTGGCTTACTTCTTGACTCCCTTCTACATGTTCTCTTTGCCGTTTTTCTATTTGCAGGATTGTTTTTACCACTGCTTTTGAACTACGGGCTGCTTGAACTGTTCGGAGTCATCTTAACAAAAATCATGCGTCCACTATTCCGATTGCCGGGACGTTCTTCCATCGATTCCTTAGCCTCCTGGTTAGGAGATGGAACCATCGGTGTCCTTCTTACAAGTAAACAATATGAAGAGGGTTATTATACGAAGCGTGAAGCAGCTGTTATCGGGACAACCTTTTCCGTTGTATCCATTACCTTCAGCCTTGTAGTCATTCAAGAGGTGGGTCTTGGCGATATGTTCGGTCAGTTTTACTTAACTGTAGCAATCGCAGGCTTCATCGCTGCTTTGATCATGCCGAGAATCCCGCCTCTTTCTAGAAAAGCAGATACGTATGTAACGGAAGAACCAAGCGATCAAAAAGAAGAAGTGCCCGAACATCACAACTTGATCACTTACGGCTATACTAAAGCCGTAGAACGAGGCAGCAAAGCGAGCGGAATCGGGAACTTCCTAAAACAGGGAACCCAGAATATCCTGGATATGTGGATGGGTGTAGCACCAATTGTTATGGCACTGGGTACCATCGCGCTCGTCATTGCCGAGTTCACTCCATTTTTCACATGGATCGGCATGCCTTTCATTCCACTTCTTGAGCTGATGCAGGTTCCTTATGCACAGGAAGCATCTGAAACAATCCTTGTTGGTTTCGCGGACATGTTCCTTCCTGCGATTATCGGATCCTCTATCGAAAGTGAAATGACCCGTTTCATCATTGCATCTTTATCTGTAACGCAGTTGATTTATATGTCTGAAGTTGGTGGTCTATTGCTTGGATCTAAAGTTCCAGTCAATATCAAAGACCTATTCATCATCTTCCTTCTAAGAACCATCATCACACTGCCAATTATCACTCTAATCGCGCATCTATTATTCTAAAGCAAAAGCACTTCCTCCAAACGAGGAAGTGCTTTTTTCATCCAATAAAATCCAGATTTCTTATGGAAGTAAATGGAATACTTGATTTCGAGATTTTTGTTGAGTGGATGGGGCTGCGGGGAATGACTCGCTTTCCGCGGGAGCGCGGTGAGCCTCCTCGGACTGCGTCCTGTGGGGTCTCACCCTGCACTTTTTTCCCGCAGGAGTCTCGCCACTCCCCTCCGCCCTTTGCGATATAAGTGTCTCGAAACCACTTCTAAAAAATCAGCTTGTATGGTTGTGAGAAGTGGAACCCCATACAGGGTAAAACAACTTCCAAAACCGCTGCTCTCTAGTTAAAAAAATCTCTGAATGCTGGCTTAAATGCTTGCTTAACAAGTATATACACCTGCGCCTCTCTTAGGTATGAAAACATAAGTGGTTTCGAGACACTTATAAAGTTAAGGGGCGGAGGGAAACGGTGAGACTCCTATGGGACGTGTGGGACAGGTGAGACCCCGGAAGGCGTAGCCTGAGGAGGCTCACCGCCCGCCCCATGGAAAGCGAACCTTTTCCCGGAGCCCCTAGAACCACACAATCTTCTCGAAACTGAGTCTTCCACAATCGGGAGCTTATATGGAAAAAACCGCTAAGCTTTTGGGGGGCTTAGCGGTTTTTTAGGAGTTCGAGCATTTTTTGTGCTGTTGACAGGCTTGACTGTGGGTTTTGTCCGGTGACGAAGGGATCGTCGCTGACGACGTGATCCGAGTAAGCCTCACCAGAATCAAACTCTGCTCCCGCTTCCTTCAAACGGTCTTCCAGCATAAACGGAACAACGGAATCGAGTCCCGTTTCTTTTTCTTCCTCGTTCGTAAAGCCGGTGATCTTTTTACTTTCCACAAGTGGCTGGCCATTATGATCCTCAACGCCAACAAAGCCTGCAGGTCCATGACATACAGCACCAATGACTTTTCCTTCTGTTAAAAAGTGCCGGAGTAATTCTTCAAGCTCATCATTTTCCGGGAAGTCGACCATCGTTCCGTGCCCCCCGCAAAGAAAAATTCCTGCAAATTCTGTTGGGTCTACTTCGGCTAGAGGAACGGTTTTATTGATGGGTTCCATGACGCCGTCCCAAACCTTCGGCAGTCTATTGCTATAGCTGTTCGGATCGATGGGCGGACGTCCTCCTTTGGGGCTCGCTGCTATGACTTCATAACCCGCTTCCTTGAACTCCGTTGCAGGCTCAACAAATTCCTGAAGCCATAATCCTGTTTCATGTTTTCCGTCCAATTGGTCCGCATTCGTCACAATCATTAATATCTTTTGATCCATGATCAGCAACCTCCTTGTCCATATCCCTCCTATTATTTACAAATGAAATCATTTCAATCACAATACTTTTTTCATCCAAACCTGCTGCATTTTGGTTTCGAACCCTGCTTTCATCAATGCTTCATAGGCGGAACTCGTTTCAGGCATATTGAAGGCAGTGATGGTGGCATCCGGATAGCTGGAACGAAGGGTTTTCAGGCATTCCTTCCCCTTGTGTTCAGACTGTAGCTGAAATAATGTGATCTGCCCTTTCTCATTCCGTGTGAAGACTAAGCCACCGAGGATTTCTTCAGCATCCGTGACTTTGTAAAACTCCCCCTTATCTATGGAAAAGGGTTGATTCTGCCATGGGTATTCCCCTTTGGATAGTTGCTCCTTCCATTCACCTTCACTTATGGATTCTAAACGGTTCGGGGTTTCTCCTGTATCCCCTCCGGGTGTGGATCTCATGATGTGTAAATGATCCACTACTTGATATCCATACCTTTCGTATAAAGCAATCGCGGATCGGTTATCTGATATCGCTTCTAATATAGCTACAGTGGCGCTCTCTTTTTCATACATAGATAAAGAGGAGTGAACCAGCAAGCGTCCCACTCCTCTTTTACGATACGAAGGGTGCACAGCTGTCCCTCCGTTGTATGCCGTTTTTATTCCGTCGATCTCTTGGATGCCATTCAAAACGATCCCTACAGGCTTTTCTTCATCATACACGATGAATGAATAAGCAGGAGATAATCGTTTAGAGCTGATCATTTTTAAAAATCCATCCAACTCCATTTGAATTTGGACCGAGTAATCTTGAAATCCCTCATTCCAGGATGTAAGGGCATGGTCAAAAGAACAATCCTTCATAGACATCACTCTCATCAGGTTTCCCCTCCTTTAATTTCTACTTACACATTCTCTACAAAGGAGGGAAACCCTGCTTAGGACTGAAAAGAAGAATCTTTTTGATTGATCCGGTGCCACCATTTTTTCAAGAGCTGTATGCGCCCTTCTATAAATGGCTGTGTCAGCGTGCGGATGATTCCGCTCGATAAAACATACACAATCGCTGCAGCTACAATTGCAAGACCTAAGACATCAAACACGTGGTCGACTTTGAACCAATCGGCCTGCCGGAAAAATTGAATGAAGAACCCGTGCAGTAAATAAACGTATAACGTTCTTCCACCAAGGTAAGTCAACCGGTATTGAGTATTCGGCACCCAAGCAAAGACACTAATGGTCATGACCGCTGCAAGCACATAAACACCCAAACGGAACAGGCCTCCCATTTCAGGGCTTCCAAGCACCTCATACGATTTAGAGCCGAGCAGCCACCCTGAGCTGAATTCTGGAAAGAGGGCGATGACGGAGGCAACGATGGCCATCACGACAAGGCTTGCTTCTTTCACTCGTCGTGTTCTCCATTTGTGGACATGTTCTTTCGTCAACCAATACCCCACAAGGAAAAACGGGAAGAAAACGAACGTCCGGGACAAGCTGAAATGATGCCCGATGTCACTGAAGTACCCGACGAGCACCCCGATTTGCACGGCAATGGCCACTCCAAGGAATGGAGGGATCTTTTTGAACCAATACAACAGGATGTGCCAGCAGAACAAGCTGAACAAGAACCATAGGGACCAGTGTGGATAGAAAATACCGCTCAAGGTCGCTCCTTTTCCAATGAAGAAGTAATACCCCGTATAAACGAGTTGGAAAATAAGATACGGTAAGATCAATTTTTTAGCTAATTGTAAGATGTAGTCTTTTTCTCCTGATCCTTTCGCAAAGAACCCAGCAAGAAAAATGAATGCAGGCATGTGGAACGTATAAATCCAAGTATATAATGTGTACATCGGCCTTGATCCGTCTGTAAATGGCTGAATGATATGACCAAAGACGACGAGAAAAATCAGAACGAGTTTGGCATTATCAAAAAAGGCATCACGTTTCATGTTGTCTCACCCTTCATTATCGATTAATCCTCTACTCCTTGTTTACCACATTCCTGTGCTTTTTAAGGCACTTTTATTCATTTTTAAACCATATGTAAACCAATTGTTATCTTCTGTTATGAATTGTTATGTCTAAAAAAGAGACACCCTTTACGGATGCCTCGCTGGAATCATTCGAAGTCGATGGCCCATGTACCTTTACGGAAGATCGCTTCAAATTCCCCTTCTTTTGTTTCACCGTCAATATTTAACTCCTCTGAACCCATCATGAAATCTTCATGAATCAAACTGTCATTGACCCCGTGGGACTCCATTTGTTCTTTATTGAAGGATGAACCACCACGGATGTTGGTCGGGTAAGCTTTTCCTAAAGCCAGGTGACAGGAAGCATTTTCATCATAAAGCGTGTTGTAGAAAATGTGCCCGGACTTAGAAATTGGTGACTCATTGGGAACTAGAGCCACCTCTCCAAGACGTTTGGCTCCATCATCGCTCTCAAGCATGTGTTTTAAAGTTTCTTCTCCAGATTCTGCTTGATAGTCGACGACTTTTCCATTCTCGAACGTCAGTGTGAAGTTTTCGATCAGATTGCCTCCATAATTGAGAGGTTTCGTACTTGTGACTTTTCCTTGGACCCCTGTTTTGTGTGGCATTGTGAACACTTCTTCTGTCGGAATATTCGGGTTGAATTCCGTCCCTTTCTCTGAAGTCGTTGAACCGCCATGCCAAATGTGGTTTTGGACAAGCTCGATGGACAACTCTGTGCCAGGTCCTTTATAGTGAAGCTTTTTGTATTGCTTCTGATTCAAATACTCTCGAGCCTGACGAAGCTTTTCATTATGCTCTTCCCATGCTTTGATCGGATCTTCCTGATCGATGCGAGTGATGTGGAAAATTTGTTCCCACAACTTGTCTTGCGCCTCTTCAGGGGAATGATCAGGGAACACTTTTTGAGCCCATGCTTCTTGTGGATAGACAATGATCGACCATGTGGTTTTATCGTTCATAATATAGTCTCTATACTTCGTGAGTGCTTCCCCACTGGCTTTATTCGCCTTAGCGATCCGCTCTGAATCGATGCCTTTGAATAAATCAGGATTGGGTCCGTAAATGGATAAAAGCGCGTATCCATCCTTGACCATCTCTTCCAGGCCTTCCGCCTTCCATTTAGGGAAATTCTCAAGCACTTCCATCGGAGCGTTCTTCATTTTCATGAAACTGAGCACTTCATCATTCCACTCCAAGTGCACATTCTTCGCCCCTCTTCCATAGGCTTTCGCTGAAATCGTGCGGACGAGCTCAGCCGCTTCAATCGGAGCATTAATGATCAATCCTTGTCCTCTTTGTAGATTCACACCTTTTTTTAATGCAAGATCTGCATACTTTTCTAATTGTTTTTGATGTTTATTCAATGTCCACCCTCCAACTTCTTCATTATCTGTCTATTATTTCATATCCCGGGGATGTTTCCTAGAACGAACGTCTTTACGCTTTATCTTTGAACATTTCAATCGCTCGTTCTCTCATCGTTTTATGGTCGACAATTGGTTCCGGATAGTCTTCCCCGACGATACATCCCGCTTCCTTCTGTTCTTCTTCTGTCATTTTAGATGGTTCATGGATGTGTTTCTTTTTTACGTTTTCAAGTTCAGGCAGCCACTCTTTGATGAAGCGTCCGTGGGGATCGAATCGCTCTGACTGCCTTGTTGGATTAAAGATCCGAAAGTACGGGACAGGATCGGTGCCCGTAGAGGCCGCCCATTGCCAGCCCCCTATGTTGGAAGCAGGATCATAATCCACCAGCTGTTCAGAAAAATACCGTTCCCCTTCACGCCAATCCATAAGCAGATCTTTCGTCAAAAATGAAGCAACAGCCATGCGCAAGCGGTTATGCATCCATCCCGTTTCATTCAGTTGGCGCATCGCTGCATCGATAAGCGGAAACCCTGTCTGACCTTCTTTCCATTTTCCAAGCACTTCATCATCATTGTTCCAGGGAATTCCTCTGTATTTTTCCACCATTTCTGTAGAATTAGCATCAGGATAGTAATGGTAGATCATGTTGTAAAAATCCCGCCAGGCCAGCTCAGAGATGTACGTATCCACCCCAGACGTGTTTTTCCTAAAATCCACGTCCTCTTCGATTTTATGATAGATGGTTCTAATGGATATCGCCCCTGTGCGTAGAAAACGAGACATCAGACTCGTCCCATCGATGGCAGGAAAATCACGCCGTTCATCATAGTCGTAAATGTCCTCATCCAGAAAATGATCCAGCCGCTCCAGCGCATCTTTTTCTCCGACGCCATCATACACGCCGGCTGTTTTTTTGATCAAATCATCATATGCGCGCTGGCCCTCAGAAAATGCCTTTCTCTCATCTAAAGCGGAGGAAGATAACTGATCATGATCCACCTTTTGGATGGCCGGCTTCTGAAGTTGTTTCCACTTCTTAAGGTAGGGAGAGAAAACTTTGTAAAATCCTCCATCGTTTTTCTGCACTTCATCGGCCCCGTGAAGATGGTGGTCGTTGTAAGAATAGACTTCAACATCCCGATTCCCTAAGTATTCAGTAATTGATTCATCCCGCTCTCTCCCGAACCCGACTTCGTCTCTATTGAAATAAAGCATGTCCACCTCTAATTCCTCCAACAGATGTCGGAACGCTTCTTCCGTATCTCCATGAATGAAATGGATTGGAGCCTTCCATTCCTCTGCCCTGTCTACGAGGCTCTTTAATGTTTGAAAAAAATAATCATGTCTCGGTGTGAATGATTCATTTAAAGATGGATGGATATGAAAAAACAGCACCATTTGATCGTCGTCTTTTGTATGTTCCAACGCTTTGGCTAAAGCGGTGTGGTCATTCAACCTTAAGTCTCTCCTAAACCATACAGCTCTCCTTGTCATCCTTCCCCCTCCTTCCTTCTTTACCCTTCCTTTTTACTTGTGGATATAAACTACAGATCGCCACTTATCCACATGTGGACAATCTTCCGTGAAGTCTCGTGCTCTTTGATTAGCAGCGAAAGGCATCTCAAACCGGGGCCTCTTCGCTCAAAAAAAGGAGCTGACCAGCCCCCTGGTCAGCTCCTCCCCATTTATTCGAAGTTTTTGAGCAGTGTTGCCATTTCGATGGCTGCCGTAGCTGCTTCCCAGCCCTTGTTTCCTGCCTTCGTACCCGCGCGCTCAATCGCCTGCTCGATCGTATCTGTCGTGATGACTCCGAAAATGACCGGAATGCCACTTTGTTGTGAGGCCTGTGATACACCTTTGGCCGCTTCGTTACATACATAATCGAAGTGTGGGGTAGATCCGCGGATCACCGCTCCAAGTGTAACGACAGCATCGTATTTTCCTGAGTTCGCCATTTTGCTTGCTACCAGTGGAATTTCAAAAGCTCCTGGAACATAAGCAACTTCAACGTCATTTAATTCAATGCCGTGGCGCTTGAACGCATCCACCGCACCTTCGTATAACTTCCCTGTGATGAAATCATTGAAGCGACCGACAACGATTCCTACTTTCAATCCTGTGCCTACGAGATTACCTTCTATCGTTTTTACCATGTTTTGTTCATCCCTTCTAGTCCTAGTAGTGAAATAAGTGTCC
The DNA here is from genome assembly GCF_009856415.1 of Halobacillus litoralis. Taxonomy (GTDB): domain Bacteria; phylum Bacillota; class Bacilli; order Bacillales; family Halobacillaceae; genus Halobacillus; species Halobacillus litoralis_C. The sequence goes on from NZ_WMEZ01000002.1 coordinate 661,351, forward strand.
CATTTTGGATTGCTTTGTTTTTAGATATCTTTCATTCTCTTCCCTGGATTCCATTTGGATTGGAACGCGATCTACAACTTCCAAACCAAAACCGCCAAGGCCGGAGATCTTTTTCGGATTGTTCGTCAGAAGACGCAGCTTTGTAATTCCGAGATCTTTGAGGATTTGTGCACCTACTCCGTAATCTCTTAAATCCGGGCCGAACCCTAGCTTTTCATTCGCTTCTACCGTATCCAAACCTTCTTCTTGAAGCTTGTAAGCTTGAAGTTTATTCATGAGTCCAATGCCACGGCCTTCCTGTCTCATATATAAAAGGACGCCGCTTCCATTCTCAGAGATCTGTCTTAGCGCATTGTGCAGCTGTGGACCACAGTCACAGCGGTAAGAACCGAATACATCACCGGTTAAACATTCCGAGTGGACACGGACAAGCGTCGGTTCACCCGGGTTGATTTCCCCTTTGACCAGGGCGATATGATCTTTGAAATCAATATCGTTGGAAAACCCGATTGCTCGGAAATCCCCGTATTCGGTCGGCATTTTCACTTCCACTTCGCGTTTGACGTGGTTTTCTTTTTTATGACGGTATTGGATGAGGTCTGCAATCGTAATCATGGGAAGATCAAACTCATCCGCCATTTTTCTAAGGTCAGGCACACGGGCCATCGTTCCATCGTCTTTGATGATCTCACAAATGACACCAGCCGGGCGTGCTCCAGCAAGTTGGGCAAGGTCTACAGACGCTTCTGTATGCCCTGCTCGACGCAGGACGCCGCCTTCTTTCGCAATTAAAGGAAAGATATGCCCCGGCTTTTGGAAGTCCGCTGCCGTCGTTTCTGGATTCAACATCTCCTTGATGGTCAATGCCCGTTCATCCGCAGAGATTCCCGTCGTTGTATCTTTGTGATCGATACTTACAGTAAAGGCTGTTTGATTGGGGTCTGAATTGTTATCGACCATAGGTACTAATTCTAAGTCCCGAGCCAGGTCATTGGTAATTGGTGCGCAGACAAGTCCGCGACCATGCTTGATCATGAAATTGATCATTTCAGAAGATGCATATTCAGCAATCCCTATTAAATCTCCTTCATTTTCACGATCTTCGTCATCACAAACAATGACAAGTTTCCCCTGCTTTAAATCTTCAATCGCTTTTTCAACTGAATCAAACATCATTTCACCCTCTTATGCAAAGCCGTTGTCAGAAAGAAACTGTCTGGACAGTCTCGACTTCGGCTCTTCTTTATTTTGTCCGCTCAAAAAATGAGCCACGTATTTTCCGATCATGTCGCACTCAATATTGACACTGTCTCCAGGTCCTTTTGCACCGAGCACCGTGTGCTCCATCGTATGAGGAATAAGAGAAATCGTCACTCTGGAGTCATGGACACCAAATACCGTCAGGGAAGTGCCGTCGACAGCGATGGAACCTTTATAAACGAAATATTGGATAAGTTCTTCAGGTAGTTCAATTTCATAATAAACGGCGTTGGATTCAGGCTTTTTTGAAACGATTTTACCCGTTCCATCGATATGACCGGACACTAAATGACCCCCGAACCGCCCGCCGGCAGCCATTGCCCGTTCTAAATTAACCGGTTCCCCCTGCTGCAGTTCATGAATGTTCGTAGCTCGGTAAGTTTCAGGCATGACGTCAAAAGAGACCGTCTGCTCCGAAAAGCTTGTTACAGTCAAACACACGCCATTTATGGATATGCTGTCGCCTAATTTGACGTCTGTTAAAATTTCTTTAGCTGAAATGTTCACTTCGAGCGCTTCTGTTTTATTTTTAACTGACTTTAATGTTCCTATCTCTTCAACAATCCCAGTAAACATTAAGATTCTCCTTTTCTAACGGAAACAATTTTAATGTCATCCCCTATTTTTTCAGTCGAGACGATTTCAAAGGAGCTCACATTCTTTAACTGATGAATTCCTTTTCCGCCCACAGGAGTCAATGCTTCTTTTCCTCCAATTAACTTAGGTGCCATATACGTGACGGTTTCGTCGACTTTACCTGCACGTACGAACGCATCGGCAATCGTCGCTCCTCCTTCAACAAGTAAAGAAGTAACTTTTTGTTCTCCTAAATACCGGAGGACTTCTTTTATGGAAACCTGTTCACCGTTAAGCTGGATGATGGTGACATGTTCATATTTTTCATAGGCGTGCAAATCCTCTTTCTTCACATGATTGCCTACGAAGATCCATGTGGGTGCCGAGTCGTCCTGGATCAACTGAGAGGAAGGCGGCATTCGGAGATGGGTATCAAGGACGATCCTTTTCGGGTGACGGCCTTCTCCCTTTATCCGCGTCGTCAGTTTAGGGTTATCCATCAGCACCGTGTTGATTCCGACTAGTATCGCATCTGAGCGATGTCTATAGTGGTGACCATCCAAGCGTGCTTCTTCTCCTGTAATCCACTGACTCTCACCTGTCGACGTCGCAATCTTCCCATCCAGACTCATAGCAGTCTTCAAGCGGACATAGGGCTCTTTCTGTTGAATGAAGTGAAAAAAGGAAGTATTGAGCTCATCCGCTTCTTTTTTCAGCACCTCTGTCTTAACTTCAAGACCATGCTCTTTCATCAATCGAATCCCTCTGCCGGATACTTTAGGATTAGGATCGTTCGATGCCACCACCACTCTTTTTATGCCAGCTTCAATGACAGCTTCTGCACATGGGGGGGTCTGCCCATGGTGACTGCACGGTTCGAGGGTGACATAAATCTCCGCATCTTTCGCCTTCTCTCCCGCCATACGGAGCGCATGGACTTCGGCATGAGGTTCTCCTGCTTTGACGTGAACGCCTACACCCACGATTTGATTATGCTTAACAACAATGGCAGCGACGGAAGGATTCGGACTTGTTTGACCAACTGTTTCCCGCGCCATGTCTATCGCGATTTTCATGTATCTTTCATCCCGATCCAAAACCTTCACCACCTTTTCCGTAAACCTGAGAAAATCAAAAAAACCCTGAAGAAGACAGACTTCTCCAGGGTCGTTGAACGTAAATTTCATACACTTAAAAAAGGGTACACGTTACTTGAGCTTTTGTACCTTTACGTTTCTACAACCTTCTCCCATCCAGACTTTAACTGTCGGCTTTGGAGTTTCACCAAATCAGGGAGAACCGTGCCTAACACTGATTCTCCGTCGCGGGCTCGGAGCATATGCTCATTACCGCCGGCTGGGACTTTCACCCGACCCCGAAGGTTTACAATATACGATTATTTCTTACATCCTAAATATATAGGAAATGAAGGAAAAGTGCAATTCTAAGAACTCGTTCCCTTTTCATTTTTCACCCTGATCCCTATTGTAAAAAATGAAAAAATCGGATAAGATAGATTACATTAGGAAAACGTTTGCACAAACGGTGCACAAGCATAAAAACAACCCTATTTTTAAGACAACTTGTTATGTAATCAAGTTTTTATTTTTATACAAGTGCGCAATCGGTTGCATCTGCCTGTGATAGGCACCTATAAACGTAACGAAATGAGGCGAATACTATGGAACGTGTATGGTGGAAGGAAGCGGTTGGATATCAGGTCTATCCTCGTAGTTTTCAAGATTCGAACGGTGACGGGATCGGTGATTTACAAGGAATGATCGACAGACTGGATTACCTGAAAGAAATGGGCATTGATTTTATTTGGATCTGTCCGATGTACAAGTCTCCTAAAGACGACAACGGCTATGATATCTCCGATTACCAGGACATATTAGAAGAATTCGGGACGATGGATGATTTCGATCGATTACTTCAGGAAGTTCACAAACGGGACATGAAACTGATCATTGACCTTGTTCTCAACCACACCAGTGATGAACACCCTTGGTTCATTGAATCAAGAAGCTCCAAAGACGATCCTAAGCGTGACTGGTACATTTGGCGTGACGGGAAAAATGGTGCTGAGCCAAACAACTGGGAAAGTATCTTTGATGGTTCTGCCTGGCAGTACGATGAAAAAACAGAGCAATATTATTTGCACGTGTTCTCTACAAAACAGCCTGATCTGAACTGGGAAAATCCTGAAGTACGTGAAGCCTTATATGATACCGTCAACTGGTGGTTGGAAAAAGGTATTGATGGCTTCCGAATCGACGCCATCAGTCACATCAAAAAACGACCGGACTTCCCGGATATGCCAAATCCGAAAAAACAAAAGTACGTTTCTTCTTTCGATATGCACATGAACCAAGAAGGCATCCATGAATTTCTACAAGAATTCAAAGACGAAACGTACAGCAAATATGACGTCATGACAGTCGGTGAAGCGAATGGTGTCAGTGCCGATGAGGCAGATCTTTGGGTTGGAGATAACGGGAAAATGGATATGATTTTCCAATTTGAACACTTGGATCTTTGGGATCAGGATGCAGAACAACAGTTGGATATCCCTGGATTGAAAAAAGTCCTCACACGCTGGCAGAAAGCTTTAGAAGGCGACGGATGGAACGCTCTTTTCGTAGAAAACCACGATAAAGCCCGTGTAGTATCCACATGGGGAGACGACGAAGTTTACTGGCGCGAAAGTGCAACGTCCATTGCAACGATGTACTTCTTCATGCAGGGAACACCCTATATTTATCAAGGGCAGGAAATTGGCATGACAAATGTGGCCTTCCCATCTATTGAAGATTATGATGATGTTGCAGCGAAGAATTTGTATAAGACGAAAAAAGAACAAGGCATGTCCCACGAAGAAATCATGCAGATCCTTTGGAATACTTCCAGGGATAACAGCCGGACGCCTATGCAATGGAGTCATAAAAAAAATGCAGGATTCACAAGTGGTACGCCGTGGATGAAAATCAATTCGAACTACAAGACAATCAATGTCGCAGACCAACAAGATGATCCCCATTCAATTTTGAATCATTATAAAGAAATGATTCGTCTGAAGAAGCAGCATGATCTTTTCACATATGGTACGTATGCGTTGATTCTTCCGGACGACAAACAAATTTATGCTTATACAAGAACACTTGATGGTAGAACCGCTTTAGTGATTGCAAACTTGACGAAAAATACAGCAGCATTCGAGTCCTCTTATAAACTGAACTCGAGCGATTTAATTCTGTCAAACTTAATTGTAGATAAACATGTAGATGAAACGAGTTTCACACTTAAACCTTTTGAAGCACGTGTCTATTTATTAAACCAATAATTTATATCTTCCATCAGATTAGGGAGAACCAAAAAAGGACGGCCACCTTAGGAGTGCCGTCCTTTTTGTCATTCAGCAATGCTTGTGTCTGCTTCCATCTCAAGTTCAACGTTACCCTGAATGGCTTTGGAGATCATGCAGCTCTTTTCCGCTTTTTCAATAAGGCGGTTCAGTTTGGATAAGTCTTTATCGTCCGCTTGCGCGCGCAGGACTACTCTTGGTCTGTGGATGATTTTTTGATAGGTAAAGACTCCATCGGTCACATCCACAATCCCTTCTGATTGCATGTCCATTTCTTCTAATGGCAACTCTGCCCTTTCAATCATAGCAGCGAGGCTGATGATATAGCAGGTGGCCGCTGCTCCGAGAAGCATCTCGTCTGGATTGGTCCCTACATCCGGTCCATCCATCTCTTTCGGGATCGATATTTTCGTTTTCAGTTTTTCTGATTCAATGTAGCCGACTTCATTCCTTCCGCCTGGCCAGTCGGCTTTTAAATGAAAATGATGCAAAGCCATGATGTCACTCTCCTTTATTATTTTTCCATAGAAAGGAACTCGTAATGTCCCCCGTTCGTAGCCTGCATGAACGTCTGCTTCTTTTTGAAGCCTACACGCTCGTAAACGGCAATGGCACGCTTATTGAATGTAGCAACGGAAAGTGTAAAAGCACCTGCTTGATACTTTTCTGTCGCAAAACGAAGACACGATTTCACGAAACTTTCCCCCAGCCCTTTTCCTGCTTTATCCGGGTGCATACCTAACCCAAGGTCAACGGTGGGATGATTTTTCAAGTCCACCGTTAAGAAGCCGATTAAACTCCCGCCTTTATGTGCGCTATACGTGTGTGGACTCCGCTTCTCCGGGTTTATGAAAAGCTCCAAATCGTCTTCGTCAGCTGTCATGTTATAAAAATCATAGGGTTCAGGATATTTCCAACCTGCAATTTCTTCTGCCTCTTGTTGGGTGATGGGGGTCCATTGGATCTTCAAGATTCCTGTTCCCAATCTTTTTTGAAGCGGGCCATTTTCACCTGAAGCTGCTCAATCATATCCAGAACACGATTAAAATCCTGGATGTCCACATTTTCTGCATCCATGCTGGATACGACTTGATTAAGCATTTGAATTCTATTCTTAATATAATGAAACTGTTGTGAAGGATGCTGAGCTGCCTTGCCCATTCGAAAGCCCTCCTTTGTTTACCTTTCCTTTCATCTTACATGGCTCATAAGGAAAGTAAAAGATTTTGCCCATAAGAAAAGCTGCGGCAAAGGCCACAGCTTTTTTGTTATTCTTCTTCCACTTCTCTTTTCTCTGATAAGAACCACCCTAGTGCTGCGATAATGACAAGGACAGAATAGAAGATGATCTTCCATAGTGCTGAATGAGCAAAGTGTTCATCCAGAATTTGAATATTCGGGTGTGCAAGTGTAGATACAACCAGTTTCACACCGACCCAGCCCACAATGACAAAGGCCGCTACTTCTAAACCTGGACGGGACTTCAGTAGTTTAACAAAATATCCTGCAGCAAAACGCATGATGATAATTCCAATCATACCACCCGCAAGTATGACGGCAAATTGCCCACCATCAAGACTTCCAACATCCGGTAAATCTGTTTCAGGCAATGCAACAGCAAGAGCAACGGCAGCCAATATAGAGTCCACGGCAAAAGCCAAATCGGCAAGCTCTACTTTAAGAACAGTAGCCCAAAAGCCTTTCCCTCGCTGATTTCCTGCATCTTCTTCCATTTCTTCTTCATAATCATCCCCTTTGGCCCGCCACCGGTCAAAGAGGTGTTTTCCTGAAATGAATAGTAAGTAAGCGGCTCCTAATGCTTGAACTTGCCATACGTCTACAAGGAAGGAAATGATGAACAGGGATCCAAATCTAAGTATAAATGCACCAGCTAAACCGTAAAATAACGCCTTTTTCCTTTTTTCTTCCGGCAGGTGTTTGACCATGATCGCTAGTACAAGAGCGTTATCTGCGGCTAGAATTCCTTCCAAACCGACAAGCACGAGCAAAACCCAGCCGTATTCAATCAATAATTGAGCATCCAATTTTATTCTCTCCTTTTCCATAAAAAATGGTCCCCACCACTATGGTAAGGACCAAAAGAATAGACCTTTACCACAGTGGGTAAAGGTCTCGCTAACAACTTCCGTTGCCAATAAAGCCGGGGAATGTTTCCCGAAATGACGACTTTATTGTCCCAGCTACTCCCCTTTAGGAATGCTACATCTACCCTCAATCATAGCATGCAACCATGTATTGTCAACGACTTTCCTGCCCACATTATAGAATAATTCTAGTATGAGGACAGGAAGGTTTCCTTATGCAATATTGAACGAACGTTTGAGCTATTCGCGTCTTCTGTTATTTTCCTGCCTTTTCTTCGAATAACCGGGCAATTTCGACAATGACTTGAGTCGCTTTTTCCATACTATCCAGCGAAATATATTCGTACTTCCCGTGGAAATTCTCTCCGCCTGTAAATAGGTTCGGAGTAGGAAGCCCCATATAGGAAAGTTGAGAGCCGTCCGTCCCTCCCCTGATCGGTTTCACAAGTGGTTTTACTTCTTTATTCAGCATCGCCTCATGAGCGATATCTACAATGTGTTTGACGGGTTCGATTTTATCACCCATGTTGTAATATTGATCTTCCATGCTCAGATCCACTCGTTTCATTCCATGTTTTTCACGAATGGATTCAGCTATTTGCTGCATCTTCTCTTTTCTATGTTGAAACGCCTCTTTGTCATGATCCCGAATCAAGTAAGTCAACTCGGCTTTCTCTACGTCTCCCTGAATGGAGTGTAGATGGAAAAAGCCTTCATACTCCTCCGTATGCTCAGGAGCTTCTTGTCCAGGTAACGATTCTTGAAACGCCACCGCCAACTTGGCCGCATTTACCATTTTGTTCTTGGCTGTGCCCGGGTGCACGCTGTGGCCGTGGAAGGTCACTTTAGCTGTCGCCGCATTGAAGCTCTCATATTGGAGTTCACCGAGCGGACCACCATCGACCGTATAAGCATAAGACGCCCCGAACCGTTCCACGTCAAATTTATGTGGGCCTCTCCCAATCTCTTCATCCGGAGTGAAAGCTACACGAATTTTCCCATGCTTGATCTCTGAATTTTTGATCAGATGATTTAGTGCGGTCATAATTTCGGTAATGCCCGCTTTGTTGTCCGCACCAAGAAGTGTTGTGCCATCTGTCGTAATCAATGTCTGACCTTTATATGTAGGAAGTTCCGGGAACTCTTCGGGTGAAAGTACAACATCCTTGTTCAATTGAATAACACCACCGTCATAACCTTCAACAATTTGCGGGTTCACCCCAGTTCCCGTAAAATCCGTAGCTGTATCGATGTGTGCAAGAAAACCGATAACAGGAACTTCTTTATCCGTGTTGGCAGGAAGTGTCGCCATCACATATGCGTAGTCATCGACGGTGACTTCCTCCATTCCAAGCTCCTTCAGTTCGTCCACCAGTTTATTAGCGAGCTCCCATTGTTTTTCGGTGGATGGAGTTGTCAGGCTGTTTTCATCCGATTGCGTATCGATTTTCACATAAGAAGTAAAGCGTTCCAGTAATTCTTTTTTCATTCTAGTTCCCCCTCCAAATTCAAGCTTCTTTTTTCAGTTTATTCTTACTAAGATTAAAAGTAAATGTATTGCTTCACCGGCAAACTTTGGTATTCTTAACATAGTGATTAAACTCTTATAAAAAGGTGTGTCCGCTTTTGATTCATAAACGTTGGTTCCAAGTCATTGTTACCGCTATTCTCCTCTCGCTGTTGGTTTTATTATTAAACCAAATCCATTTTTTCTTTGAACCCATTTTGACATATATTGCTGCCATCGCTGTTCCTCTCATTGGCGGAGGAATTCTTTTTTATATTTCACGACCGATCCTGCAGCTGCTAGAAAAATACCGCATTCCCCGTATACTGGGGATTTTGATCATTTTCCTGCTCTACATATTCATTGGATTTTTGATCACCCGTTTCATTGCTCCAATTGCTCAGGAGCAATTCACAAAACTTGTGGACAATATTCCTGATATGGCCGAGATGTTAAGTGAAACCGTTACGTACTGGCAGCAAAACCAGGATATTATTCCAAGTGAATTCAACAGCACCATTGATAACGTAGTCAATAACTTAGAAACATACTTACAAGGCGCACCCACGGTCATTATCAACGTCGTCAGTCAGCTGATCGGCTTTGTCTTCGCCCTCGTTCTTATCCCTTTCTTCCTTTTCTTCATGTTGAAAGATGGAGATAAGCTTGTGCCATTCATTAAGAAATTTTTAAGTGATCGTGCCGCAAGAAGCTTCGAAAAGCTGGCCCGCTCCGTCGACTACACACTGAATGCCTTCATCCTGGGACAAATGACAGTAAGTATTGTGGTTGGTCTTCTGCTTTTGATCGGATACATGATCATTGACTTGAAGTATGCCCTAACACTGGCTTTGTTTGCCATGGTCATGAACGTCATTCCATTCGTGGGACCATTTTTAGCTGTCATTCCAGCCTTGCTCGTAGGTCTGTTTCAGGATCCGATCCTTGCTGTCTGGGTGGCCGTTATTACGATCATCGCGCAACAGCTGGAAGGAAACTTTGTATCCCCGAACGTCATGGGGAAAGCGCTCAGCATCCACCCACTAACCATCATCACCTTGATTCTGGCAGCAGGAAGTCTCGCCGGATTCCTGGGATTGCTGTTCGCGATCCCGACCTATGCGGTATTGAAAGCCATCAGCAGTCACTTTTATGAAGAGTGGCTCGAAAGAAGAGAGACGACGAATCCAGAATAATACGAGAAGAAGCCCGCTATTTATAGTGGGTTTCATTTTTTGCAAAACAAGACGATTGCAACACGATATGGAAGCGAGGAAAAGAAAATGTCACAACCGAAACTTTGGACATGGCCGTTCATTTTTTTGATTTTAGCCAACCTATTCACATTCATGAGCTTTCAAATGCTTCTTCCAAACCTGCCTCCCTATATTGAATCCATCGGAGGCTCGAGTTTACAAGTCGGACTAATTACAACGACGTTTGCTTTTGCCGCGATCATCATCCGCCCTTTCATCGGCCACCTGTTAATGACGCGGCCACGTAAAATCCTCGTGTTGATTGGAGCCATCTCCCTACTCGTCATGACCGCCCTTTACCCGATTACCCAAGTGGTTGTCATTCTTTTAATCATTCGTTTCATTCACGGGATCGCATGGGGATGGTCGACAACGGTAAACGGAACCGCCGCTGTCGATCTCGTTCCAAGAAGACGCGTAGGAGAAGGCATGGGGTATTTCGGCCTCTCTGTAACGGTCGGGATGATTATGGCTCCGAGTCTGGGTATCTACCTTTACCAAAATTATTCCTTCAATCTTCTTGTTGGCATTGCTGTTGCCCTAGGTTTGATTGCTATTCTTCTCTTTTCCATTACTAGCTTTGTTACACCTGAGCAGGTTTATAAGAACCAAGAAAACCCTCCGCGATTTTCTTTTACTGGTTCACTCATTGAAAAAAGAAGCTGGTATCCGGCTCTCGTTACGATACTGAATACTTTCGGATATGGCTCGGTGGTCACCTATATCGTGATCTTCGGCAATGAACAAGGACTTTCAGGGACTTTTCTTTTCTATTTCTTTAATGCTGTATTTGCGACCATAACGAGACCAATCACAGGCCGCTACTTTGATAAAAACGGTCCGTGGAAATTGATTATGATTTGTTCTATTCTTTCATTTAGCGCCATGTGGGTGCTTGCCCTAGCCAGTTCGAATGTCCACTTAATCATTGCAGGAGCTATATTCGGGATTGGTTTCGGATCCATGATGCCCGCCCTTCAAGCATGGGTGATTTCCAAAACGACGACAGAGAGAAGCGGGATTGCTAACGGGATGTATTATTCATCGATCGACCTCGGAATCGGTTCTAGCGCATTCATTCTTGGGTTTATTTATCAGTTCGTCGAAACGGCTACACTATTCAAGTTGTCCAGCTTCCTATTCCTACTCGTCTTACTGCTCACGATTTTGGACTACAGAAAACAAACCGAACCCTGGGTAGCTCCCGAATAAGGTTTCTTACCAACAATATGGCAGGATTGTGGAAGACTTAGCTTCGAGACTTTTGTTGAGTGGATGGGGGCTGCGGGGAATGAGTCGCTTTCCGTGGGAGCGCGGTGAGCCTCCTCGGACTGCGTCCTGCGGGGTCTCACCATGCACTTTTTCCCTCAGGAGTCTCCCCATTCCCCTCCGCCCCTTTGCCATGTGAGTGTCTCGAAACCGATTCCGGAATCAGCCCATTTTCAACTGATGGAGATGAGTAGTTTTAAGCACACGGGTCAAGTATGTGGATTATGCTAGATATAGAGAGCTTCCTGCGTACACCACAAGGACAGTAGATGATTGTACTACTTTGCAAAGGGGTTCGTTTCTCCCTTACATGGAATGGGGTGGTTGGGAAGCTGCGAGACTCCCGTGGGAGAAGGAGTTAGGCGAGATCCCGTAGGACGCAGTCCGAGGAAGCTCGGCGCTCCCCCACAGGAAAGCGAGTGGCTTCCCAGCCACCCCTAACGCTCAACCAGGCAACGAACCCCGGGAACATCTCGAAACTGAGTCTTCCACAATCGGGAGCTTTAGTTGAAGTGAATTATTCTTTATCTAGCATAAAAAATGTCCAGAGCAGTGAGCTCTGGACATTTTTTTAAGTGCTTTATTCGCCTGATGCTTCAATTTCTTCAAGAAGCTTATCAAGGACTTGTCCGTCTACGGTAGATACATCACTACGGTAGAAGTCACGGACAGGAAGCGCTTTTTCTTTGAAAGCTTTCCGCTGTTCTTCTGTCAATTCGATAATTTCCGTTGGGTTTTCCGTATCATTTTTAATCGTTTCTAGATACTCTTCATTTTGCTTCTTCTGTTCTTCGAATACCCAGTCCTGCATTTCTTTAACGGTTTCGTCCACCATTGTCTTCATTTCATCGTCAAGACCTGCGTACCAGTCTGTGTTTACTGTCGTCATGGCTACATAGTTGTTGTGGTTGGAAAGTGTCATGTAATCCTGCACTTCGTAGAAAGATGCATCTCCAATGAAGAAGATTGGATTTTCTTGCCCTTCTACTGTACCTCTATCCAATGCTGTGTATAGCTCTGACCAACTCATTGGAGTAGGATCTGCTCCGTACGCCTCGTATGATTTCAGGATTAAAGGAGACGTCTGTGTACGCATTTTAAAGTTTTCAAAGTCGGCCGGTTTTTCAATCGGCTTGCTGGATGTCCACTGCATCGCACCCTCTGTCCAGTACGCTAATGGAGAAATGCTATGTTCTTCATACAATTCGCGAAGATCTGAATTCAGTGCTTCACTATCATTCAAAATTTGTTGTGTTTGTTCCACACTATCAGGGAAAAGGAAATGCAAAGCAAAGATCTGTCCCTCTTTCACCATGTTCCCTGTAAAACCAGGAGACATGATGGCCATTTGGACGGTCCCGTTTTGAAGCTGTTCTACTTGGTCTGTCTCACTACCAAGTCCACCAAATTCATAAACATCAATGTTTACGGCTCCATCCGATTTTTCGTTCATCCGCTTAGCGAATTCTTCTGCGTATTCATATTGGACCTGTCCATCCACTTCTTCCGTTACGAACTTCCAGTTGTAGGTTTCTCCACCATCACCACTGGCATTGCCGTTCCCGTCGTCACTTCCACCACAGGCAGCAATAACCATACTGAGCATGACCAACGACATGAAAGTTAAAATACTTCTTTTTCTAAAGATAACAATGACCTCCCCTTATTTTTGTATATCAGCTTCCACTCTCGATTAAAGAAGGATGAGTGAAAGTTCCTCAAAGAATATTAGTAATATTGAAATGGCAAACATCATCAGAATATATGGCGGTGTGCCTTTGATGACCTCTAAATACGGCTTATTGAATACCGCACTAGCTGTAAAGATATCCACCCCGAATGGTGGCGTAGCTGACCCTAAAGCCGCTTGGAATGTGATTACAACACCTAAATGGATCGGGTCTACTCCTGCGCTCATTGCTGCAGGATAGAAGATTGGAGTCAAGATCAAAATAACCACGATTGGATCGACAAACATACATCCAATAAAGAAGAAAATCGTTACCATCAAAAGAACATAAATGGCACTAGGATCTGATCCAAGAACGGTTTCCGTAATCATTTGCGGGATTCTAGCGAATGATATAACCCATGTAAAAGCTTGTCCACCAGCGACAAGTACAAAAACAGCCGATGTCACTAATCCTGTAGAACGTGCAATCTTTGGAAGTTCTTTTATATGTACAGACCTGTAAACCAGCACTTCCAATACAAATGCATACAGCACAGACATACCTGCTGCCTCTGTCGGACTAAACAGCCCCGTGTAGATTCCCCCAATAATTAAAACCGGGAACCCTAATGGAAGGAGGGCCTTTTTAGTCATCTGCAGCCTTTCGCTCCATGTGGCTTTATTCGCCAATGGAATGTCCGCCATTTTTGCGTAGATGACACTGTAGATGGAAAAACATAAGAAAACAATAACGCCCGGAATAATTCCTGCGATAAACAAATCACCTACGGATGTTCCAGATACCAATCCGTATATGATCATCCCGATACTTGGCGGGACTAGTAAAGCTACATCACTGGAATTGATAATCAAGGCCATCGCTGTCGGGTCTTTATAGCCAATTTTCAGCAAGCGCTCTCTCATCGGTTTACCGATGGCTACGACAGTCGCCTGTGTGGATCCGGATATCGCACCGAACAATGTACATGCAGCTGCGGTCGTAACCGCATAGCCTCCCCGTATATGTCCTATAAAAGAACCGATAAAATCTAACAATCGATTCGATGTTTTTCCTGTCGTCATAATATCCGCTGCAAAAATGAACAACGGCACGGCAAGAAGAACATAAGGTTCTATACCTGTAGAAAATTGTTGCATTAAAATCATAGGATCCAAATTCGGAAAGTATATGAACATAATGACCAATGGTGCTACCATCAATGGAATCATCATTGGGAAGTTCAATAAAAGAAGGATCACCATAATTATGAGCATCGTTGCTATCATATCGTTACCCTTTCTTCATCATAATTTTTATTACAAGTGCGTTCCTTCTAGCTCTTTTGTTTTTTCGTCGTTATAATCTTTTGCATCTGTTCCTAAATACACTTCATCACGATGTTTTATGTTGATCCATGCATTTCTTAGGAACTGAATGCCTCCAAGTAAAAATCCGATTGGGATAAAGATATATAAATAATACGCAGGCATCTCCAATGCGGATGTCACTCTGCCAGATTCATAGACATCGAGGACATAAAACCCTGAATAATACGCAAGGACAAATAATACAGCAGCGGTTCCTAGAGGAATGAACACAGCTAGTACCTTTCTCACTTTGAAAGGGGCCAAGTCATAAAATGCAGACATGCTTATATGGCGTCCTTTCCTTGCTGCGTAACTGATTCCCATGAATGTAGCTACCACAATCGCTATTTGACTCACTTCGTCTGCAAAGGGTGGTGAATAGCTGAATAGCGCCCTGCTTAAAGCTTTTCCTACGACCATCAATGCAATGATGATGACCGCATAACTTAATATGAATTCTTCGATCTTCAGAATGATTTTGTCTACTACCTTTAATACATTCAACTATGTAATCCTCCTAAATGATTGATGTGGTAGTTTTTAGGTCAATTACTAAACATAATACCGAAATCGATACCTTTCACTCAAATCAGTTTAAACAGAATTTTTCGTATATTTTATGTATATTTTGCCTTGTAAGGAACTTGTAATTGTTGGATGCTTATATGTTCCACATAGCTCAATATAGATGCTGAATGCTTCAAATTTACCATTAAAATTTCCTTATTTTGTAAAATAATAGACAATTGAATCCCCTATTCTTTCATATCCAATCTTTTTATAAATCGAATTCGATGTAGAATTGGCAAGATCCGTATAGAGAGAGCAAAAAGAATAGCCACTCTTCAACAGTTTATCCGTCAGATGCCAAACGGCTTGAGAGGCATATCCTTTCCTTTTATACTGATCAGGTGTAAATACAGCATTGATTGTCGCTCCATGCTTCGTTGTTCGTGCCCGGCTCGCCATGGAAACAGCTGTTCCTTCAACGATCCATAAATGAAGGCGCTGATCCTCAATCAGACTTTCAGCCAATTCCTTTGCCCGTCCAGCTACATGGCTCTCCCCTGTTTCCTTTCCAAACTGTTCCAACCAACTTTCAACAAGGGGCTGATGGGAAGCATCCGCTTCAATTAACTGTCCCGTTTGCTTTCGGATCGGTTTCAATTGATCCAGCCTGAATATCCCTTGTTCCATCTGCAGTTCTGCTTTCTGCCCTGTATGGTGCTTCCATTCTTTCAAGAAACACTCCACCGCGCTCCGTTCCCCAACTACTCCAGGGACCTCATGGTCTTCATTTACCAAATACTGAACAAATGCACGGATATGAACAGGTTCCCAATGATTAAGCGATGGAATGATCCATAAATGTGGAGGCGTTCTCATGGACATGAACGCAGTTTTCCCATTGTCCTGGAAGCTGATTAAATGACAAGCTTCTTGCCCTTGGGAATTTTTCAGTCGTTCTAAAATCCCCAAAGGCAGGTTGTTTTCCGCTTCCTTATCCATTAGCAATGGTTCCACTCGTTCATGAAACTTGAATGGGTCGTGTTCATAAATTATAGTCATCTATAGTACCCCTTTTCTTTTTTGCTTCAAACCATTTTTTGATAAAATTCTGAATAAGATGAATTTTTTTCATTATACGTCTCAATCACAAGTAGAACAACATAAAGAAAGGAAGAATAAACCATGACCAAAAAAGAGATCCAAGATCAAATTGCTTTCTTGAAATCTGATTATATCCGTATTCAAGGGGATTTAGATAAGCTGGAAGCTGCCGGCGGTAACATTCAAAATGCTGAAAAACAGCTGGCTCGAATGGAAGAAGAGTTAAAAGAACTAAATAAGCAATTAGCTCAGGCGGAGCAATAAGAAAAGACGGAGGAAACTGAATTCCTCCGTCTTTTCTTATTACGATTTCTTTTTATTTTCTTTATCTTTTCTCTGCCCCTCAAGTTTTTCCTGGATTTTTTCAAACTCTTTGCTCGGAGGCATTAAAGAAACGATGACATCACCATTTTCTGCCTTATACTCCATTTCAGGAGTGAAGAAATCAACTTTTCCAGAGGCCCTTTTTGCAAATAGGAGCATGGCGTGTTGATCCATATTTTTCATATAGTCCTTGAAGGTATATTGTTCTGTGATCGTCGTTTTTCGGAATACATAGCCATTTTCCACTCGAGCATTCAATTCTTCCCAGGAAGCCCCTTCTTCAAATAGAACTCTCCCGCCAATCGTATGCACAAGATCTTCCAAATCGTCTCCCTCTCTATTACTCAAACTCAATTGGAAGGAGTTGTTACGACCGAATTCCGGGACGAAGGTCGTACAAACGAGGGCGTTGTAAGAATCTAATTCTGAAGCGGCAACCAGATACTCATAGGGTGTCATGTCTAAATAATACTCGGTTTGCTCAGATAAGATTTCTCCATGATAGGATTCAATGCCTCGGGAACGTGCACGTGAAAGTCTCTCCCAAGAAGAATCTGTTAGAAGAACCGGAATTTTAAGTTCCTCCAATGTCTTGGCAAGACCTGTTGTGAAGGCACTTCCTCCAGCGATCAGTACTCCTGGAGGTCCCTCCATCGATAATCCCAGCTTTTTCGCAAGCCAACCAATAGAGAAACCATGGGCCACAACAGTTGTAAATACAAGAGCAAAGGTCAATGAGATGAGAATCGACGCATCCTCAAATCCTTCCTCTAAAAGAACACTCGCAAAATAACTGGCAACAGTCAGGGCGACAATCCCTCTCGGTGCAATCCAACCGACAAGAAGCTTCTCTGATTTAGATAAATCCGTCCCCACAGTGGATAGAAAAATTGACAAAGGTCGGACGATAAACAACATTAAAGCTACAAAGCCAATAATCTGTATGTTGAAGATTTCTACCAATGTATCGACCGTCAAGGAAGCGGTCAGCATGACGAAAATGGTGGAAATCAACAATAAGGATATATTTTCTTTAAAGTGTCGCATATCTGCAATGGACGAGATGTGCATATTCGCAAGGGTCATCCCCATCGCTGTTACAGACAATAGACCCGTTTCATGCATGATTTCATCAGCAATTGTAAAACAAGCAATAACCACTGCAAAGACGGCTGGAGATTTAAGGAACTCAGGGATGTACCCTGTTTCGAACATCCAGCCGACCCCTTTTCCGCAAACCCAGCCCAGAAAGACAGCAAAGGCGGAAGCGGCAAAGAACATCAATAACGTAGAAGGGTCATTGTTGGTCAAAAATAGGATGATTTCAAATGCAAATACCGCCAGTAATGCACCGATGGGATCGACAATGATTCCTTCCCATTTCAAGATTTTAGCTGGCCGTGGTTTTAACTTTGCCTGCCGTAATAAAGGGAGGATTACAGTCGGGCCGGTAACAATGAATAAGCCTCCGATCGTAAAGGCTACAGCCCAGGACAATCCAGCCACATAATGAGCCGCTAAGGAACCTAATATCCAGCTCAGAAACGCACCGAAAGTCACAATCCTGAACACAGGTCGACCTAAACCCTTCACTTCCTTCATATCCAGGTTCAAGCTTCCTTCGAAAAGGATGACGGCGACGGCCAAAGAGATGATCGGCTTATAAAGTTCTCCGAAGTCCTGCTCAGGGTTCATGAGACCTAGTACAGGTCCGGCTAAGAGACCGGCGATGGACATAACTACAATGGCAGGCAACCGAAAGCGCCAGGCCACCCATTGTGATCCTACGCCGAGAAACCCCACTAACATCAGTTGTAAGAGTAACGATTCTATCATTGAACAGTCTCCTTCTGTAAGGTGTATGTACGACCCTCGAGTAATATAGACATATTCTATATGCCTCTCCCTCATCTGTAAACTAAATTGTCTGTAAAAAACTTCCCTTCCACTTCAAACTTTCTACCAATAAAGCTCCCTATTGTGGAAGGGTCAGTTTCGAGATGATTCCGGGCTTCGTTTACCATAATAGGAGTCAGGGGTGGTTGGGAAGCGCCAAGCTTCCTCAGACTGCGTCCTGCGGGATCTCGCCTATCTCCTTCTCCCAAGGGAGTCCCGCAGCTTCCCAACCACTCCATTTGATGTAAGTGAGAAACGAACCCCTATACCAAGATGGGACGTCTTCCACACCCCTACTCAAAATCAGGCATAATGTGCTCATATTAAGCTTTCACGCTCCAGAATAACCACTGGAGAGAACTTTATCTTGGATTAATCATACAGGCAGAATGTCCGATCAGTGGTTTCGAGCCACTGATATGGCAAAGGGGCTCGCCATTCCCCCGCATCCCCCATCCAAATAAATATCTCGAAACTGAGTATTCTAGCTATATTGTTGAATAAATCCTTAATTTGTAAGGGAATCCTACAAAAAATGGTATGGTAATCATAACCTTTTAAATTTTCTAAAAAAATAATTGACAGAAAGGTGTGACATTGATAGTATTACGGCGGTGCGTTAATCTCATTCACTTTTTAATAATGAAAATTTTGCAGAAGCCTTGATTATTGCCGCTCATCTTTTGGATAAGAGCGCTTTTTTTACGCAAAATATACAGACATCTATGAGGAGGAGCCAGTATGAAAGCAAGAGACACAATTTTTATTGGATTTACGTTGTTCGCTTTGTTTTTCGGTGCTGGAAACTTGATCTATCCTGTTTCCCTCGGTATTGAATCAGGAACATCCTACTTCCCGGCTATTTTCGGTTTTGTCATTACTGGTGTAGGTTTACCTATCATTACCGTAGCGGCTATATCGCTTGTACGTAACGGCGCCGTTCAATTAGCTGGGCGCGTCCACCCGATGTTCGGGTTATTATTTACATCGATGGTCTACCTTGTCATTGGACCTTTCTTTGCTATTCCAAGGGCTGCAAACGTTGCCTTTGAAACAGGCATTGTTCCCTTTACCAATGGAGAATCATTGACATTATTCATTTTTACGGTCTTATTTTTTGTACTCGTTTATTGGCTCAGCCGCAATCCATCTAAACTCGTGGATCGCGTAGGACAAATTTTGACCCCTGCTTTGTTCCTGGCCATCCTTGGTCTTGTCATTGGAAGCTTCTTTCTGCTAAATGGTCCTATTCAACCAGCAGGTGAAAAATATCAGACACAACCTTTCTTTACGGGATTCATTGAAGGTTACTTGACCATGGATGCCATCGCTTCTCTTGCTTTCGGTATTATCGTCGTTTCCTCCTTCCGTGATCGAGGGGTCACCGATCCGAAAACGTTAACCACCCGGACACTAAAAGCAGGTTTAGTGACAGCCATTGGTCTAACCACTGTCTATGTAGCTATTGGTTGGATCGGAGCTAGAATGGCAACGGAAGGGTCCTTTGATAATGGAAGTGCCATCCTGGCTGGTGCTGCACAAATCATGTATGGAGATGTAGGAACGCTGTTACTTGGTGTGATTGTAGGACTCGCCTGTTTGACGACATGTATCGGTCTAACTGTCGCCTGTGGACAGTTCTTTTCAAAACGTGTGCCAGGACTGACTTATAAACATGTCACCATCATCGTTACTCTAATTAGTTTTGCTATATCCAATATCGGCTTGAATCAAATCATCGCTTATTCTGTCCCGGTGCTTGTATTCGTTTATCCGATCACCATTGTTCTCGTTGCCCTTACATTCATGAGCCCGCTCTTTAACCACTCCCCTTATGTGTATCGAGGAGCCATTTTGTTGACGGCCATCATAGGGGTTTACGATGGACTCGTGGCTTTTGGCGCCGATGTTTCTGCGATCGAGCCATTAATCAGTCAACTGCCTTTGTTCGAATTGAATTTAAGCTGGGTCTTTCCTGCCATTATCGGAGGCGTCGCCGGGCTTTTAATTGATTACTTTAAAGGGCAACCTCGTCATAAAGAAAGCTTACAGAACAGTTAACGTATGAAAATCCCTCTCCATGGTGGAGAGGGATTTTTTATTGATCCAGAAGCGTCACGCTGACTTTCACATCAAGGTTCTGGCCTCCTCCTCGATAGACTCCTTGGAGCGGGCTGACATCAGCATAATCTCTTCCTGTACCAATCCTGATGTGTTGTTCTAGTGCTTCCACATTATTCGTAGGATCTAAACCGACCCACCCGATTCCGGGCACCATCACTTCCACCCACGCATGTGTAGCCGCATCCCCTACAAGTGCTGAATCTTCTCCAACATAAAGATAACCACTCACATAACGGGCAGGTACACCCTGGGACCTTAAGACCCCAATCATAATATGGGCAAAATCCTGGCACACTCCGGATCTCAATGGCCAAGATTCGTAGGCCTTGGTATTGACCTGGGTCGTCGTTGTATCATATCGGATCAATTGATTGATATACTCCATCAACCTTAAAGAAAAGCGTATAGGGTCCTTTGCGTCTCCGACTTCATTGATAATCTCTTCGTGTTGTTCTTTATACAGGAAAGTATACGGCGTTTCGTTTAAGTAGGCCAGATAGTGATGACGAAAAAGTTCGGAATGAAAAATCGTCTGCATTTCATCTGAACATTCAATCATACGGATGAATGGACTTTTTTGAATACTGACCGTCGATGTCGTCTTCAACGTCAAATGTTCGTGTTTTTCGGGAATGAAAAATGTTTCCACATGATTCCCCCAGAGATCAATGTGTTCTTTCGTCATTGATCCTGGAGTGATTTCTGTCCGGTAAGCCAATAACCTCTGACATTCATCCGTCCTTGGTTTCAGGCGAATGTGGTTCATGCTCTGATCGACAAAATTATCATAATAAAAGGTGTTGGTATGCTCAATTTGGAACTTCACGGTGTATTCCTCCTGGGTAGCCTTTACTTAACGTGTACGGGTTCAATTAAATAATAGGTTTGTGAGAACATGCGACTCAGTGTCATGCAGCGATCTTGGAAATGGTCTAAAAAGGCCATCAGCTCATTCATATCCATCTCCTCAATATTCGTACTCGTAATTTCATCCTGGATAAGTTCAAGCATTTGGAAAAGATCCTCGGAATAATGAGAGATTTTCCCGCCTTCAAGCTTGTTGACCGCTTCGAGGACATGATCCATACAGTATCGGATCGACCTTGGGAACGTCCCTTCTTTAATCAAAAAGCTAAGGACGTGCTTCGATTCCATTGTAGGTGGATGTTCTTTAATATACGCATCATAACCATTTAGGAACTGCAGGGCTGTGAGCCAATAATAGTAGTGATCCGTAGGGACATCCGCTTCTTTTCTGTTTTTTTCACAGGTCACATTCAGTATTCTTGCTGTTTTCTCAGCACGTTCCAACCATTTCCCTACTTTAATAAAAGTATAGGGAGTACCGCGACTCATACTGGACTCAATGACCCCCTGGGATGTCATTGAGGTTTTAATGACATGATCCAGATAATCCTGGGTATGCTGCCTTGTGTTCGGGAGCTCCTGCCAATCCTTTTGGTCCAGATGGAAGGCATTTAACACCTCCCAAAGTTCTTCAGGAAGGATATCCCTTGTCGAGCGAGCATTCTCCCGGGCATAATTCATGCAGTTCATAAGAGAATTCACATTAAATGGACTGATGGTCAAGTATTGAATCAGAGTTTCCCTATCCAAACGATCATATAGACTGTAATAATCTTTCGCAGAAGCACAGACTTCCACAATTTCTTCCCAGTCCCGATCCGCTGCCTCCTGGTTTTGTGCTTCCAACATATGAATAAGCTGGACACTAAGGACCCTCGCATTGTTTTCAGCGCGTTCTATATTTCTCGACATCCAGTAAAGAGAATCTGCTACACGACTAAGCATGGTCATCACCACTTTCTGTCAAAATCCACGTATCTTTTCCTCCTCCACCTTGAGAGGAGTTCACAACAAGTGAGCCTTCTTTAAGGGCTACTCGTGATAATCCGCCAGGAAGTACATTCGTCCTTTCACCATTCATGACGAACACACGTAAATCCACGTGACATGGATAAAATCTACCTTCCTGATACGCAGGAGCCCTGGATAATTTAATGGTCGGTTGAGCGATATATTGATGAGGATTTTCAATGATTTTCTTTTTGAATTCTTCACGTTCACTTTCTTCCGACTGCGGACCGATCAACATGTCATACCCGCCCGAAGCACCGACATTTTTCACAACCAGTTCATGGATGTTCTCCAGCACATAATCGAGACGTTCAGGATCACTTAGGAAGTAGGTTTCAACGTTTGGGATAATTGGATCCTCCCCAAGGTAGAAGCGAATCATATCAGGTACATAAACATACATCGCTTTATCATCCGCGACACCATTGCCAATGCCGTTAAGTATCGATACATTTCCTTTTCGATAAGCCCTGAGCAATCCAGGTACCCCGAGGGCAGAGTCAGGACGGAACGCTTCAGGATCAAGGAAATCATCGTCGATTCTTCTATAAATGATATCCACACGTTTCAACCCTTTGATGGTCTTCATGTAAACGACATCATCTTTGACAATCATATCTCTTCCTTCCACCAGTTCAATTCCCATCTGTTGAGCGAGGAAGACATGATCATAGTAAGCAGAGTTGTAAATCCCCGGCGTCAACAGGACAGCTGTCGGTGATTTTTCAGGGTTTGCATTGGCAGGCAGATGGCTGGTAACCGCCTGGTGGAGCTCTGATAACTGATGCTCTAATGTTTCAATGGAATGTTGGAAAAACAATTCAGGATACACTTGTCTCATGACATATCGATTTTGAAAAACATAGGACATTCCTGAAGGATTACGCAAATTATCTTCTAATACCCGGTATTGACCATTTTCATCTCTAATCAAATCCACTCCCGCAAGGAATATATGGTTCCTTAAAGGGATATTAATGCCACCGACTTGTTTGTTGTAGTAATAAGGGTTATTCTCAATCAATTCTCTTGGGATGACTCCCGCTTCTACAATTTCCTGTTCATGATAGATATCCTCTAAAAAATGATTGAGCGCGGTCATCCGCTGCTTCATTCCTTTTTCAATCTCTTCCCAGTCTTGTCTCGGAATGATGATTGGAACAAAGTCGAACGGCATCGTCCTCTCCGTTCCCCCCGTATGGTTATACACGGTAAATGTAATGCCTTGTCTAAGAAAATTAAGCTGAGCTGTTTCATGCTTTTTCATCAAATCGCGATCAGTAAATTCATTGACCAGTTGATAAAACCATTGGTAGTGTTTTTTCGGCTCACCACCCTGGTTCATCATTTCATCAAAGTAAACACCCGTTTGATAATTAGTTAGCACGACCTCTCCTCCATTCCTACTTACTACAAATCCTTTACCCTTAGTTTACTTCAATCACTCATTAATTGTAAGAAAATTTAAACAACATTCAGTATCTCCTGTATAGTTATTGAAGTAAATGGCAGGATTTTGTAAGACTTAGTTTCGAGATGTTTGTGTGCGTTTAGGGGCTCCGGGAAACAGTTCGCTTTCCATGGGGCGGGCGGTGAGCCTCCTCAGGCTACGCCTTCCGGGGTCTCACCTGTCCCACACGTCCCATAGGAGTCTCACCGTTTCCCTCCGCCCCTTTACTATATTCAGTGACTCGAAACCACCTCTAAGATAAGTAGCTACCCACCTTAATGGGAGTGTAAGGTTAAACTCCCCATTACTAGGTTCAAGAATCCTGAAAGCTTGATACAGAGAGCTTTATGCTTCTAACAGTCGGATAGTGGAAGACAAACCAATTTGGTAAAGGAGTTCGTTTCTCCTTTACACGGAATGGGGTGGTTGGGAAGCTGCGATACCTCCGTGGGAATGGATTGGCTGGCGAGACCCCACAGAGCGAAGCTCGAGGAGGCTTGCCGTCATCCCCACAGGAAAGCGAGTAGCTTCCCAACCACCCCTGACTGCCTATAGGGCAAACGAACCTCCCGTTATCATGAAACTGAGTCTTCCGCAATTGGGAGCTTATGTGAAAACAACCTTTTGAAAAAAAGAGGACCAGGTCGTCCTTATTGGGGATGACCTGGTCCGGTGGGGAATGGTAGAGACTATTTAATGTTGATGACGATTTTCCCTTTGGCATGGTGGGTTTCGCTGACGCTATGGGCTTCTTGTAATCCTTCTTGACTGAGATCAAAGCGATGTCCGATAACCGATACTAAATCTCCTTCTTCCATCATGGAAGCGAGTTTTGAGAGCTTCTCTCCGCTCGGCTCGAGCCAGACGAATCCAGCTTTTACTCCATGTTTGGCAGCAAGATCCTCATCCGGTGGCTGGACAATGGACGGAAGGCGGCCCCCTTCTTTCAGGACAGAAAAGCTTTTTTCCTGAATTTCTCCCCCGAGGGTATCGAGGACGATGTCATAATCACTTAATACTTCTGAGAATTCCTCTTCCTTATAATTGATAAAACGATCGACCCCCAGTTTCTCTACCCACTCCTGGTTCTTTCCACTGGCTGTCGCTGCTACATACGCTCCTTTTTGTTTCGCAATTTGGATGGCATAATGGCCGACGCCACCTGACCCTGCATGAATGAGAACATGGTCCCCTTCCTGGATATCGCTGAAATCCACTAAACACTGCCAGGCGGTAAGACCTGCCAATGGCACCGCTGCCGCTTCCTCAAAAGAAACGTTCTCAGGAAGGTGTGCTAAAAGATGTTCATCCACTGCTGTGTACTCTGCATACGTTCCGAATCGTGTTGTATCAGGTCGAGCAAAAACTCGATCGCCCACTTTGAAGTTTTCTACTGCAGAACCAACCTCTGCGACGATCCCTGCAGCATCCCACCCTAAAATGATAGGAAATTCAAAGTCCAGCATTTCTTTTAAATAACCTTCCCTAAGCTTCCAGTCGATGGGGTTGATCGATGTGGCATGCAATTCCACGACCACCTGTTTCTCATTTGGTACAGGATAATCCACGTCTTTTTCTTTTAGTTGATTTCTATCTCCATATTGCTCAATAACAATGGCCTTCATCTTATTATCGCTCCTTTTCAGAGGTATGACTTCTATAGTTTTCCCCACAGTTTTCACGTGAAACATGATAAGATGTGGGAGAAAGAAGATTATGTATAAAAGGATGATCACGATGATTCAACAGGCCGAAAAAATTCTCCACCAATACTACGGTTATTCCTCATTCCGCCCTGGTCAAAAAGAGGCCATTACTCATGTTTTAGATCAAAAGAACACACTGGCCGTCATGCCTACAGGAGGCGGAAAATCCCTCTGCTATCAAATCCCCGGTCTCACTTTGCAAGGAACAGCGATCATCATATCCCCATTGATTTCTTTGATGAAAGACCAAGTGGACGCTCTTCACTCCTATGGGGTGGCCGCTACTTACATCAACAGCTCTCTTTCTCATACAGAGCAGCAACAAAGACTGCGTGATATGGAAAACGGCCGCTATTCCTTCGTGTATGTCGCTCCAGAACGGTTTGACTCACCCAACTTTTTGGCCGCTATCAACAGCATTTCCCTTTCGTTGATTGCTTTTGATGAAGCGCACTGTATTTCCCAATGGGGCCATGACTTCCGTCCAAGCTACCGATCGATTGTCCCTACCTTGAAAAAGGTCGCAAACCTTCCTGTCCTTATGGCGCTAACAGCTACAGCCACCCAGGAAGTAATTAAAGACATTAAAGAGTTGATCGATGTCGAGGATACGAATGTTATCAATACAGGGTTCGCAAGGGACAACTTATCCTTCCGTATTATCAAAGGCCGTGACAAGCGAGAATTCATCAGTGAATACCTGACTCAAATCCCCAATGAATCCGGTATCATTTATACGGCCACACGCAAAGATGCCGATCAGCTTCATTACCTTTTAACGAAAAAGGGATTTGCCGCTGGAAAATATCACGCAGGAATGACAGAGCATCAAAGAAAGCAGGCGCAGATCGATTTTGTTCAAGATGAAATAACCACGATGATTGCAACGAATGCATTCGGGATGGGTATTGATAAATCAAATGTCCATTATGTCATTCACTATTCTATGCCAATGAATATTGAGTCTTATTACCAGGAAGCGGGTCGTGCTGGCCGTGATGGTGAGCCAGGTGACTGTGTGTTGCTCTTTTCCAGTCAGGATATCAACCTTCAACGTTTTTTAATTGACCAATCACCAAATGAAGAAAAGAAAAAGGACGAGTACACGAAACTCCAGGCCATGGTGAATTATTGCCATACCCATTCCTGCTTGCAGCAATACATTCTCGACTACTTTGATGACCCGACAGACTCCGAACCGTGTGGGAAATGTACGAATTGCACCCACGAGGGTGAAGAGCAGGATATGACGAAAGAAGCGCAAATGGTATTGTCCTGTGTGAAACGCATGGGCGAAAGGTTCGGAGCCGGCCTCACAGCGAAGGTGCTCAAAGGTTCTTCTGACCAAAAAGTCAAACAGTTCCGGTTCCAACAGCTATCGACCTATGGCATTATGCCGAATTATACAGAAAAAGAATTGACTCGATTCATTCAGTTTTTAACAGCGGAAGGCTATCTGTCTACAGGCGAAGGACGCTACCCTTCACTAAAGCTGACGAATGAAGCTGTTTCTGTTATTAAAGGAAGCCAGCCAGTCCTTATGCTTGTTGAATCCACAACGAAAAAACAAAAAACCGAATACAATGAGCAATATTTTGAAGAGTTGCGACAGCTACGTAAATCGATTGCAGATGAAAGCAACCTCCCCCCTTACGTCATCTTCTCTGATGCCACACTCAAAGACTTGACCATCTATCTCCCAGAAAGCAAAGAAGAAATGATGAACATCAAAGGAATCGGGGAGCAGAAATTCGAGAAATACGGGGAACAGTTCTTAGAGAAATTACGCCCCTGGGCACAAGAGACGGAGGCTAAATCTACGCCGGTTCGCTCAACCGAACCTTCTATTCATAAGAGAGATCCGTTTGACGATCGTCCCAGCCACATCATTTCTTACGACCTTTGGAAACAAGGAAATGATGTGGAAGACATAGCAAAAGAAAGAGGGATAGGTAAACAAACGATTGAGAACCATATTTTCCGAGCAGGAGAAGAGGGAAATGAGATCGATTGGGACCGATGGTTTGATGAAGAACAAGAAAGCAACATCTTGGAAGTCTATGGTCAAATGGAGGATCGAAAATTGAAACCCTTGAAAGAGTCTCTGCCTGAGGGGTATTCCTACTCTATGATCAAAGCTGTCCTTGTGA
This sequence comes from Halobacillus litoralis, assembly GCF_009856415.1. Taxonomy (GTDB): domain Bacteria; phylum Bacillota; class Bacilli; order Bacillales; family Halobacillaceae; genus Halobacillus; species Halobacillus litoralis_C. The sequence continues at coordinate 688,867 of NZ_WMEZ01000002.1, forward strand.
AGCATAACTTGATTGATGAATGATAGTTGAGGAGGAAGATTCATGACTAAACCTGTAATCTCAAGAGAAGATGTAAAAGCATTGGACCAACAAGACCCGCTTCAAAGGTTCAAACGTGAATTTTATCAAGAAGGTTTTTATTATATGGATGGGAACTCCCTCGGTTTGCTTTCGAAACGTTCGGAGGAAACCCTCTCTACTTCGGTGAACGATTGGAAGGAGCATGCCATCGGAGGATGGACCGACGGAGAAGAACCTTGGTTTTACATGTCAGAAAAGATCGGCGCTCTGACCGCTCCTCTCATCGGCGCAAAACCGGAAGAAGTGATCAATACCGGCTCCATTACATCGAATATTCATCAGTTGCTAGCGACTTTTTATAAGCCAGAAGGAAAACGGACGAAAATCCTAGCTGATGAACTGAACTTTCCGTCTGATATCTATGCCATGAAGAGCCAAATCAAATGGCACGGGTTAGACCCACAAGAGCATTTGATCCGAGTCCAAAGTGAGGATGGCTATACATTATCCGAAGATACCATCATTAATGAAATGAACGAAGACATCGCTGTTCTTCTCTTACCTTCCGTTTTGTATCGTAGTGGTCAACTGCTCGATATTGAAAAAATAACAAAGGCAGCCCATGAATATGGCATCATCGTCGGCTTTGATCTTGCCCACTCCATTGGTGCTCTTCCTCACCGCTTGAACGAATGGGGCGTCGACTTTGCTGTCTGGTGCACCTATAAGTATTTGAACAGCGGGCCTGGCGGGGTCGGTGGACTGTATGTAAACGAAAAGCACATCGGCAAAAGTCCAGGACTTGCTGGTTGGTTCAGTTCTGACAAAGACAAGCAGTTCGACATGAGCCACGAGTTAACTCCTGCTGCTTCCGCAGGAGCTTTCCAAATCGGGACTCCACATGTGCTCAGTTCAGCGCCTCTCCTAGGTTCACTGGAACTTTTTGAAGAAGCGGGCATCCAACAGATTAGAGAAAAATCATTGAAGCTCACTCGTTTACTGATGGACCTCATCCATCAGGAGATCTCAGGGCTTGGTTTCAGAGTTGGCAACCCTTTGAATGATGAGCACCGCGGGGGCCATGTCTGTCTCGTTCATGACGAGGCGGCAAGTATCTGTAAAGCGTTAAAAAAAGAAGCCATCATCCCTGACTTCCGTTCACCGAACGTCATCCGCCTGGCCCCGATCGCTTTTTATACGTCTTACGAAGATGTGTATGACGTCGTGTTAACCTTGAAAGACATCATGGAGAATGAAAAACAAAAGCAATTCAAAAATGAAAGAGACACCATCGCCTAAGGAGGTTTGTGATCATGAAATTCATCGATATTACGATGCCACTAAATAACGAAACGCCACCCTGGCCGGGAGATGAGCCGTTTGAATACAAGTTGACATGGTCCATGGAAGATACGGGATCAGTCAATGTTGGCCAATTTAAAGGCAGTAACCATATCGGGACACACGTAGATGCTCCCTATCACTATGATTCAGCCGGCTTGAAAATCGCAGACCTTCCCGTTGGTCGATTTTCAGGCCAAGCTCTAGTCGTGTCCGTAAAGGATCATTCGGTCATCACTAAAAAGCTGTTGGAAGATATAGACTTGAGCAAGGTAAGTAAAGTTTTATTTCATACAGATAGCTGGAAAGACCGCACCCGCTTCCCAGATCCATACACGGTCATCGGTGAAGATGTAGGTCCTTTTTTAAAACAGCATGACATCGACCTCATCGGCATCGATACCCCTTCTGTTGATCCTGAAACGAGCAAAGAGTTGAAAGGCCATCATACCCTCTACCAGAATGATATCTTAATTCTTGAAGGGATCGACCTTTCTCCAGTGTCTCCAGGAATTTATGAGCTTTTTGCTTTTCCATTAAAAATGGAGCAAGCTGACGGAAGCCCCGTCCGCGCCGTCCTGCGAACCATCGACGCTTCCTAAGCGGCTCCCGTTTTTTGAAGAATCAGTTTCAAGACGCTTATGTGGTCCTAGGAACTCTGGGGAAATGGTTCACTTTCCCGATTCCTTTTCTATATCTGCTTAAAGTTTAAAAAATGCCCAGGAGACTAGTCCTGGGCACTTTTCGTATAAGAATATTTTATTTCTTCGTGATGCGTTGGTCGATGGCCATCTTCTTCGCTACTTTTGGTGCGAGCCAAATCATTGGCAGCAGAAGAATGGATACAGGTACCGCTGTGACCACGATGAAGTTTTGAAGCTGAGTAATCCCACTGTCTCCTGTGATTAACAGAATAACAGCGATGGCGCCCATCAATACGGCCCAGAACACCCTAAGCCAGCTTTGTGGGTTTCCTTCTCCTGTGACGGCCATGGCAATCGTGTAGGACATGGAGTCACTCGTCGTTACAACGAAAAGAATCGTTAATAACAAGAATAACGGAGAAATTATGCTTGCTAGCGGGAATTGTTCAGTAATGGCAAACATGGCTGCCGGATTCCCTGCTTCATTTAGTGCATTGGATACAGATCCAGGATTGTTCAATTCAAAGAAAATTCCGGATCCGCCAAGGACTGTAAACCAGAACGTAGAAATAACAGGGGCAAAGACAGATACAGCAATGATGATCTCTCTGATTGTCCGGCCCCTTGAAATACGGCTGACGAGAATGGCCATCATTGGTCCATACCCGATGAACCATCCCCAGAAGAATACGGTCCATAGAGAAAGCCAACCTTCATCCCCTCGATACGTACTCATCGGAATGAATTGATCCACATAGTATCCGAACCCTGCCAAGAAGTGGTCAATGATAAAACCACCAGGCCCGAAGACGACGATGAACGCCATTAGTACAATGGCCATGCGGACGTTGAAGCTACTTAAAATTTGTATCCCTTTATATAACCCAGTGACTGCTGAAATCGTCGAGATGATCACAACGGCAAAAATAATGGAAAACTGTGTGCTGAACTGATTAGGAATCCCGAAGATTTCCTGAAGTCCGTAACTCGCTTGCAGACCAAGGAAACCAATTGGACCAATCGTCCCTGCCGCTACTGCAATGACGGAGAAGGCATCAATAATCGTACCTAACCAGCTGTGGCGTAATTTTTCACCAAAAATCGGGTATAGCAACGTTCTAGGTTTCATTGGCATGCCTTTATGATAGTGGCCATACATCATGACGACTGCACTGATCGTACCAAGAATAGCCCATGCCAGGAATCCCCAGTGCATAAAGCTTTGCGCCAATGCTGGGTTGATGGCTGCTTCTGTACCAGCTTCAATTCCAGACTGAGACGGGGGCACAGTCAAAAAGTGCCACATCGGTTCAGCGGCTGCCCAGAAAACGCCTCCGCCAGCCAACAGAGTGGCCATAATGATGGATAGCCATTTGTATAATCCTATCTCAGGCTTTTCCATATCCCCCATTTTGATTTTTCCATAACGTGAAAAAGCTAAATATAACCCTACAAAGAAGGTAGCCAGCATGAGCACTTGCCAAAAAGCACCGAAGTACTTGGCTGACCATGCAAAGCTATCACTAACGATCATTTCAATCAAATCAATATCAATGAGTGCAAGAATAACGAAGAGGACTAATAATCCTCCACTTATAACAAATACCGGCCAGTCAATACGGCCTGAGTTTTTATTTTCCATAGTTGTCTCCTTTAATTCATAATGTGTTTGAATGCACAATGTACAACTTTATCACTCTTTTTATTATGGTGTAAAGCTATTTCCTTTATCCTTTAGGGGGATGGTTTTTTAAAAAGAAAGGCATGAAAAAGGCGATCCCTTGAAAGAGATCGCTTCTCTTTAATCTTCTTTAGACTCAACCTTATGATCTTCCTGCCTTCTCTGGCATTCCTTACAAAGATTGATTTCCCTCTCTTCTTTGATCTGAAGCGGTTTGCCACAACGCTGGCACTCATCATAGTTATTCGGATTTGTTTGGAATCCTGGCATTTCATTGCTTCCATCATTATACATATAAGTTCATCTCCTTCTCTTTTACCTTTTCTTTTCTTATTCCCTAATCGCTTTTCGTTAATCATCTCGCCATTTCCTTTGCCGCCGTCATTCCTGACAATGTCACCCCTAGTGTTCCAGCGCCAGGGAAAACCGTATCCCCACACTGATAAACATCCGGAATTCCAGTGCGAATGGAATAACTGTTTAGCCAGCTATATTTTCCAGTAGGTGTGTACCCCCCCACTTTTCCATATTTTCTTCTCAACCACTTTTGAAAAGTAATCGGAGTTCCGGGAAGAACGAGATCTAACTCTTCTTTAAAACTGGGGAAGTAAAAATCCACCGTATCCAGGAGTCGGTTCTTCATTTGTTCTTTATCCGCTTCATATTGTTCCGAATTCCACCAAGGTGAAATGGATGTGTGAGTGGAGATCGTCAATGAGCGTTTTCCTGCAGGCGCCATCGTTGAATCGTGCGGATGAGATAGAGACATTAAAAACTGCCCCCCATCATGAAGGTCGTCCGGGTGATCTGGATCAATAAACTGGTGATACAAAACATCATCTCCTTCAAAAATCGACCCATCCACACCTCCATGAATGATAAACGCTCCCCATGAATCCATTTTTTCTTCTTTTAACGCTTTAATATAGGATTGTTTACCCATATCTTTTGATACCGTATCATGGAAATTGTGAACTGAATTGTTCAATAGAACCTTTTGCGCTCGAAAGACTCGATCACGTTTCGTATGAAATTCAAAATGCTGGCCGTTTTTCTCTACTTTATGAATGGGATGACGCATATAAAGGTCGCTCCCTGAATCCTTAATGAAAGATGCCAAACGTTCAGCAACCGCGGCGAGACCTCCATGGACAGCATAAGCGCCTTTATGGAATGTTTGTAACGCAGCATACCCGAGAAACGCCGGGCAATGTTCAACACTTGTTTGTACACTATCCATCAATTCGCCATTCAAAAAAACTCGGAAAAGACGATGATTATGAAGACCATACTTTTTAAGCCGATCTTCCACCGTCTGATTCATGAACGGGAGAATTTGCAACGCATCTTTGTTCACTAATGGTACGAAACGCATGAAATCTTTCAAGGTTCTTGGAGGAAATACAGGAAGACCTTCCGTCAAACGATCGACAATCGCTCCGACTCTATACACTTCGTCATAGAACGATTGAATGGCAGAAGATTGTGTTGGAAAAACTCTTTGAATCTCTTGATACCATTGATTGCGTTCACGAAAATAATGAATGGTTCGATCCGGCATGTGAATGTCCATTATGGTATCCAGCAGCGTCATAGTCGGCGTTTCGATACTCAACTGGTCAAAGAGTCGACGGAGAACCCCTCCTTCTTCAAATCCCATCCCAAGGGTTGCTCCTGACTGAAAACGATAGCCGTTCCGTTCGAATTTCCCCGCACTGCCTCCGAGTTCATTGGACGCTTCAAAGACGGCAACTTTCATTCCTTTTTGGGCGAGAGAAGCTGCAGCTGCCAGACCACCAAAGCCTGCACCTACAACTCCAACATCATAAATCATCCACTCACCTCCCTCCCCTTCTTTTCCCCCATCTCCCCATTTTTAGGCGTGACGAATGTTCTTAAGGTATATGGCAGGATTGTGGAAGACTTGATTTCGAGATGGCTGGGGGACGTTGCTGAGTTGAGCGTCAGGGGTAACTGGGAAGCTACTCGCTTTCCTGTGAGGGAGTCTCGCAGCTTCACAATCACCCCATTCCATGAAGGTGAGAAACGATCCCCTTCACTGTGGGAGGGTGCCTTCCACTATCCTGGTTTTATAAGCATAAAACGCTCTATAACAAGCTTTCCGCATTCTGAACAGCGTCCTTAGGAGTTCATGCCCTTCGGATTACCTTGTGCATAAATGCAGCTTATTCCGGTAGTGGTTTCGAGATACTTATATAGCAAAGGGGCGGAGGGGAATGGCGAGACTCCTGCGGGGAAAAAGTGCATGGTGAGACCCCACAGGACGCAGTCCGAGGAGGCTCACCGCGCTCCCGCGGAAAGCGAGCTATTCCCCGCAGCCCCCATCCACTCAACAATGACCTCGAAACTGAGTCTTCCACATTCAGGAGCTTTAGAGGAGAAAATTTATGGATTTATTGAAGAAATTTGTATTTTTGCAGACCTTTTGGATGAGACACTCGTCTAATGAAGAGGAAAGGAGAGGAAAGCCTGGTGTCCGTACATACACAAACTCATTACACACGCGAGGAAGCGGTTGAGTACATTATGGACCAATACGGAGAATCGTTGAAACGAACCATTTTTACATATGTGAAGAATCACCATACCACAGACGATATTTTTCAGGATGTTCTCCTGCAGATTTATCGGAAGTGGGACAGGTTCAACGGAAATTCCCAATTGAAGACATGGGCGATGAGAATCGCCATCAACCGATGCAAAGATTATTTACGATCCCCTATTCACCGCATTAAAATCGCTACAGATAAATGGCGCGAACAAAAAGACCCTCACTATACGGAGCAAAAAGTTGTCCAAAAGGAACAGTGGGATGAAATAGCGGAAGCCATCCTTCATCTCCCTGTCAAATACCGGGAAGTCATGATTCTCACTTTCCAGCAAGATATGACGCAGAAACAGATTGCTGAAGCGACCGGCACACCTTTAAGCACGATTAAAACAAGGATGCAGCGTGCACGTCAACTGCTTAGAGAAAAAGCAGATGAAGGAGGGATAGACCCGTGGATCATCAACGAATAAAAGAAGCCATCAACCGTCAAATTGGGGAGGATCCTTTATTCACAGATAGAGATAAAGAACGCTTTTATAAAAACAAGCTGAAACGACGGCCACGTTTCCCTGCTGCTCCGAAAATTGTTACGGTCCTTCTTGCTTTCATTGTCTTGAGCGGATCCTTTTATACCTTTATAAAGACAGACTGGTTTGAGCAACCTTCTTCACCGACACAAGAAGAAAAAGACCCAACAGAAGAAACACCCCCTGCTCCTGATCCGGATCCAGAAGAACCTACCCATGTAAAGGTTGAAAAGCTCAAGGAAGTCATTACTTCTATCCCGAGCAAAAGCAAGATGAAAGTCGCCATTGATCAATTTAAAGGAACCGAAGTTGAATTCAAACTAGCAGATACAGAGAGTGCAGATGGAAAAGAGTATGAATTGTATGAGAGTTATTATGCATTCGCCAGGCGGATCGAATCAGGAAATCAGCCTGCTTATGACGGCCCTCTCCCTCCCCCAAAAGAAGCCTTTGAAAATGGTGAGATAGAAATTTCTATGAAGCTTAACTGGGTAGAGGGGGGAGAGCGGGTTTTACTAAATGAAGCGACACTCCTTTACTTATCAGAAGAAGGAGATCTGATCGAAGAAAACTACAAAGTACACGAGCGTGAACGAAATTTCATCAAGGTTAAAAATCCGAATGAACCCGTCGTCATGGACGACTTAATCCTTCGCTCCATTGCAAGATCTGTAGATAAAGAGCCGGATGCCATCACAAAGCGCGACCTATTATATTTAGAAGAATTGACGATAAACGCTTCCCATTTGAGTGGCATCTACGAAGTAGACGAAGATATTGAATATTTTAAAGCGATGCAGTCGCTTTTCGTGCTGAAGCTGAATCAAGCCATCATTCCAGGCGAGTTATTAAAAGAAGTTCCTTACTTGGATCAGGCGACTTTCGTCGGCCCTACCGTCGACGACTTGAGTCGTGTCAAAGAAGGGCTACAAACCATCACGTACTTGAATCTGATTAATTCCTCATTTAGAGGTACGGCTGAAGATATTCTTGAACTGAAATCTTTGAATATTGTCAGGGTCGACCCGGCCGTTGTTCCTAATTACGAAGATTTACAATTTGAAGGTATGGACGTTCGGTGGTAATCAACAGAAAAAATAGAAAAGGGTACGGGGACCTGCTTCCGACCGGAGGCGAGCTCCCCTCCCCTATTTAGTATAGGATTTTAAAAAGGAGGAATTTCCATGTGTGGAATTGTTGGAATTTTCAATAAAAACGGCGTTGAAAATCATGCACTCATCCAGGACATGATGGAAAAAATTCATCACCGCGGACCAGACAATCAAGGTTCATATACAAACCGAGAAATCAGTTTAGGATTTAAGAGACTGACGATTATCGATGTTTCTGAAAATGGAAATCAACCGATGTTCAGTGAACATGATCGCTATGTGATGATTTTCAACGGGGAGATCTATAATTTTCAAAGCTTGAAAGAGGATTTACTTTTAAAAGGGCATACGTTTCAAAGCCAGGCGGATAGTGAAGTTGTCCTTCATGGGTTTGAAGAATACGGCCCTTCGATTTTGAAAAAGTTACGGGGCATGTTTGCTTTTTCCATATGGGACAAAGTGGAAGAACGTCTCTTTCTTGCCAGGGACCCTTTCGGTATCAAACCGCTTTATTATACGCATGAAACGACAGACGGTTCCTTCTTGTTTGGTTCAGAAATCAAATCGTTTCTCCCTCACCCGGGATTCCGCAAATCATTCAACCTTGAAGCCCTGCAGCCCTATCTCACCTTTCAATATTCGGCTATGGAGGAAACATTTTTCGAGGGCGTGTACAAACTTCCCCACGGCCACTATATGATCCATGATGGAAAAGATTTTGAAATTCAACCTTACTGGGAGCCTTCTTATTCTGAACAGACAACGGATTTAAATGAAGCCATAGAGAAAATCCAGGAAGCAATGGAGGATTCCATCCGTCATCACAAAATCAGTGATGTTGAAGTAGGATCTTTCCTTTCTGGAGGCATTGACTCCAGCTATGTGACAAGTTTATTGAATCCGAATAAAACATTCTCCATCGGCTTTAAAGATTACGAAGGCATGTTTAATGAAACAACACTCGCTGAAGAGTTATCACAAAAAATAGAAGTGGAAAACCATAAACGGTTAATTTCAGCGGAGGATTTTTTCCAGGCGGTTCCTACGATTCAGTATCATATGGATGAACCCCACGCGAACCTTTCTTCCGTCCCTCTTTTCTTCTTAAGTGAATTGGCTAAAGAACATGTGACGGTTGTTCTCTCAGGAGAAGGAGCCGATGAACTTTTTGGAGGATATGATTGGTACAAGATTAGTCCTGAACAGAAGATCTATGAAAAAGTGCCGTTTACCATTCGCAAATCCATTGCCACTGTTTCTTCTAAGCTTCCTAAAAATAGAATCACCAGATTTTTGAAGAGTGGCGGAGAGAAAATTGAAGAAAAATTCATCGGACACGCAAAAGTCTTCCGCCCTGAGGACGCTCGCGAAGTCCTTAAACCCGCTTACCGGCAGAATCGTAAACCCGCAGACCTTTTATCAAAGACTTATGCCAAAGTTTCCGGAGCGAATGATTCGACCAAGATGCAATATGCCGATCTTCATCATTGGCTCCCTGGGGATATTCTTCAGAAAGCCGATAAAATGAGCTCCGCTCACTCTCTTGAGTTACGTGTTCCTTTTTTAGATCCAAAAGTAATGGAAGTCGCATCTTCTCTCGCTCCTTCCTTAAGAGCGAATGGCAAGGACACAAAGTATGCCCTGAGAGAAGCGGCTAAGTCTGTGCTCCCTGAAGAATGGGCGAACCGTAAAAAGGTCGGCTTTCCAGTCCCTATCCGTGATTGGCTGAGACAAAAAGAATACTATGACTTAGTGAAAATATCTTTAACATCTGAAACAGCTCAAGAATTTTTCCATACTGATACGTTAGTCCAGTACTTGGACGACCATTACGAAGGAAAAGGAAATCATCATCGTTATATTTGGACTGTTTATGTGTTCCTTCAATGGTATGACGTCTACTTTGGAAAAGAGGTACACCTACAAAAAGAAGATACACACCTCGCTTATGCATAACAAAACCGGCAGCCTTCATGCGCTGCCGGTTTTCGTTGTTTTATTCGAATGTAATGGCCCAGCTTCCTTTACGCATAACCGGTTCTGTCGTTCCGTCTGCTCGTACGCCATCAATATCAAGCTCACCGGATCCCATCATGAAATCAACGTGCGATAAACTGTCATTCACACCATTCTGATCAAGTTCTTCTGCGCTCATATCTGACCCGCCTGTCATGTTGTTCGGATAAGCTTTTCCGAGGGCAAGGTGACAAGAAGCATTCTCATCATAAAGGGTGTTATAGAAAATCAAACCAGATTGAGAAATCGGTGACTCATGCGGGACAAGTGCCAATTCCCCAAGTCTGCGTGAGCCTTCATCAGTTTCAAGAAGATGCTTGAGTGTTTCTTCGCCTTCTTCCGCTGTGAAGTCAACAACTTTCCCCTCTTTGAACGTCAAGGTGAAATTGTCGATGACGTTTCCACCATAGTTCAACGGTTTCGTACTGGAAACTTTCCCATCGACTCCATATTTATGAGGGGCTGTAAATACTTCTTCTGTCGGCATGTTCGGATTGAATTGGACTTTACCTTCCACCGTCTTCGAAGGTCCACCCTTCCAGATGTGTCCTTCAGGCAGAGCTACTTCAAGATCCGTACCGGGGGCTTTGTAAATCAACTTCTGGTACTGTTTTTCATTCAAATATTCACGAGCTTTGATCAAGGTTTGGTTATGCTCTTCCCATGCAGCTACCGGATCTTCACGATCGACACGGACAATACTGAAGATTTGCTCCCAAAGCTTTTCCACAGCTGTATCTTCATCTTCACCAGGGAAGATCTTCTGTGCCCACTTAGGAATCGGAATACTGACGATCGACCATTGGATCCGGTCATTCATCGTATAGTCACGGAACTTGGACATCGCTTCTGATCTCGCTTTTGTAGCAGCTGCGACTTTACTTGCATCAATGCCTTTCAAAAGATCAGGATCTGTTGAACGAATTGAAAGGATGGCCGCTCCCTGCTCCGCGAAGTACGTGTATTGCTGTTTCTGCCACTCTGGAACGTCTGATAACGTCTCCTGGTCAGCATGTTCATATTTCATGCGTGTCAGTTCATCATCGCCCCAGTTAATATGTACATCTTTCGCTCCCATTTCGAAAGCTTTGCGTGCGACGATGCGCGTGAAGTCCGCTCCAGCAATCGTAGAGTTGATCATTAGTAATTGATCCTTTTGCAAATTGACGCCTGTACGTAAGGCTAATTCCGCATATTTTTCCAAGTTTTCTTTGCTTGGCATTTTCATAATTACACTCCTCCTGACTAGGTTTGTATCCGTATTCATTATTCCATAAAACGCACAGAACTACAAAAATAAGCCGATCATTATATAAAAAAAAGAGAGCGGAAAACAAAGGTTCTCCCCTCTCCATTCAGTCATTCATCCTCTGCCCCTTCAACAATTAAGGAAAGCTCTTCCCACCGTTCCATTTTGGCTTCCAATTCGGATTCAGCTTCATCTTTTTCCTTTGAAAGTTCCTGGACACGATCGTAGTTCGTCGCTTCTGCCGCAAGCTGCTCATCAAGAAGTTCAACCTTCTCTTCCAAAGCAGAGATATCGTCTTCAATTGTCTCCCATTCTTGCTTTTCGCGATAGGATAGCTTGCGTTTCCGATTCGCCCGGCGTGTATCTTCTTGAGTGGAAGGCTTCTTGTTTACTTGTTCCACCTTCTTCTCATCTTTTCTCTTTTCAAGGTATTCCGTGTAATTGCCGTAAAACTTCCGGACGTCTCCATCCCCTTCAAAAGCTATCAGGCGGTCAACGACACGATCTAAGAAATATCGATCGTGTGAAACCGTAATGACGACACCTGGGAACTGTTCCAAATAGTCTTCCAGCACACTAAGCGTCTCTGTGTCGAGATCGTTGGTCGGTTCGTCTAAGAAAAGAACATTCGGTTCGCTCATCAGTACTCGAAGTAAATACAAACGACGGCGTTCCCCTCCAGAAAGACGCTTAATATAAGTCCACTGCTGCGGTCGGGGGAATAAGAAACGCTCCAGCATCTGTTCTGCTGTAATTTCATCCCCATCGGCTGTCGTAATGACTTCCGCTACTTCTTTAATATATTCAATGACTTTCAGACTCTCATCGAGTTCTCCGTGATCCTGTGTGTAATAGCCTATTTTCACGGTCGAACCGATGTGGACGCTTCCGGCTGCCGGGTGGATTCGTTCAGCCATAATGTTCAGCAATGTCGTTTTACCTGATCCATTCGGCCCGATGATCCCAAGTCTTTCTCCCGGCACCACAAGATAATCCAGGTCGTCAATCAACGTTTGTTCCCCAAAGCTGTGGGTAATTCCCTCCAGCTCTATAACCTGATTTCCTAATCTTGTTGAACCGATCGCCATTTCCACGTTTTCCTTCTTCGTATCAAAGGTTTCTTCCTTCATGGTTTCCACGCGCTGTTTACGAGCCTTTTGTTTGGTTGTTCTCGCTTTCACACCAGCTTTCAACCAGGCAAGCTCTCTACGTAGCGTATTTTGGTGCTTTTGTTCAGCCTGACGCTCCCATTCTTCTCTTTCCGCTTTTTTCTCAAGAAACGTTTCATAATTCCCCTCATAGATATACAAACGGCTTTTATCCAGTTCATAAATCAAATTCGTCACACGATTCAAAAAGTACCTGTCGTGCGTGACAATTACGAGAGACCCTCTATAAGAAGCTAAATGCTCTTCCAGCCACTCAATCGTTTCATTATCAAGATGGTTCGTAGGCTCATCCAACAAGAGCAAGTCGGCCGGCTGAATCAGAGCTTTCGCAATAGCGACCCTTTTTTTCTGTCCTCCAGAAAGTTCGCTGACCTTCTTATCGAAAAACTCGATCCCCAACTTGGATAGGACCGTTTTGGCCACCGTGTTGGCTTCCCAGGCCCCTTTCTCATCCATCTTCTGCTGAAGGTCAAGCATACGTTCCTGGACACGCGAATCTTCCGGATGAGCTGCTAAGTCCAATAGAACTTTTTCATAGGCTCTCATGACGACCATGATCTCCGCATCGCCATGATAGATTTGCTCCAGAACTGTTTTGCTTTCATCTAATTCCGGTTCCTGTGGCAAGTATTCCACCGTGAAATCCTTCGCATGATCCATATTTCCTGAGTCTCCACTCTCTATGCCTGCAATGATCTTCATTAGCGTGGATTTCCCCGTACCGTTCACTCCAATCAGACCGATCCGCTGTTGGTTGGAAATCGTGAAAGTAAGGTCGTCGAACAGATCTTTATCTCCATAACTTTTACTCAATTGATTGACTGATAGTAAACTCATTCCGCTCATCCCTTTTACTGAATATCTCTGTCCATCATATCACAACTGAACGTGTGAAGACTGATGCAGCGTTTCAGCCCTCGTTTGGCGCGAACGGGCATCCTATCAATGGATGCCACGCCATAAGAAAAACAGCCTCTGGACTGGATCCTAAGGCTGTTTATGTTTATTATCCTTGTTCTTTTTCTGAGGATTGGTCTCTTCTCCAGTATTCCATCCCGTCAACACCCGGGAGATGATCTTGATAAAAGACCGGATCTTTTCCTGCTTTCTTTTGCTTACGATAGTCTTGCAAGGCAGCATAGGCCACGGATGACAATCGGAAAATCGCGTACAAGTTAATTAATGCCATGATCCCCATCGTCAGGTCGGCCAGCGACCATACAAGGCCAAACTCTGCAATCGCACCGAACATGACCATAAACAGTACAGCCAATCTGTAAATGAAGATGGCCGTTTTGCTGGTTTTGATGAATTCGATGTTCGTCTCTCCATAATAGTAGTTTCCGATAATGGAGCTGAATGCGAAAAGGAAAATGGCGATAGCAATAAAAATGGCCGCCCATGTACCAAGTTGGGATTCAAACGCTTCCTGGGTCAGTTGAATTCCATCAAGGTCTGTCCCTACATAATCTCCAGCAAAAAGAATAATGACGGCAGTGGCACTACAAATCAGCAAAGTATCCGTGAATACACCTAATGTTTGAATCAAACCTTGTTTGACCGGGTGCGTGACTTCAGAAGTAGCGGCGGCGTTTGGCGCACTACCCATACCTGCTTCATTGGAGAACAAGCCACGCTTGATTCCAATTAAAATCATACCGCCGAACGTACCCCCGGCAACTTCACGAAAACCGAATGCACCGGCAAAAATCTGTCCAAACATCGTTGGCACTTGTCCAATGTTCACAACTAATACGTAGGCTGCAAGAATGATATAGAAAATAGCCATGATGGGAATAATGAACTGGGTCACTTGAGCAATTCGTTTCAACCCACCAAAAATAATAAGAGCTACAATAAAAGTAAGAATTCCGCCAAGCAGCCATTTATCCATATTAAAGGAATTTTCAAAAGCAAGACGGATGGTATTGGATTGCACGGAGCTGAAAACTAACCCGTACGTAAATGTGATGGTGATCGCAAAAACAATCCCCAGCCCTCTATTTTTTAACCCTTTTTCAATATAATAGGCCGGGCCGCCCCGATACTGATTTTTTTCAGGGACTTTATAGATTTGTGCAAGCGTACTTTCAATAAAGCTTGAAGCTCCACCAAGAATAGCTACAATCCACATCCAGAAAACGGCGCCGGGACCACCGACCGTGATCGCAGCGGCAACTCCTGCCAAGTTTCCTGTACCGACACGTGAAGCGGTACTTATAGCAAAAGCCTGGAAGGGAGAAGTTCCCTTTTTGCCTTCTGCAGAAATGGATCGCTTATCAAAGAGAACACGAAACATTTCTGGTATGTAAGTGAACTGGGCAAAATTCAGTTTGATCGAAAACCATAATCCTAAGCCGAGCAAGGCGGCAACGAGAATAGTCCCCCACATCCAGTCGTTCAGAAAAGCAAGTATATCTTCCACCATAATCTTCACCTCTCTAAGTATTATTTTCCATTTTAAGTCATTTCCCAAAACCGCTTACAAACAAACACAAAACTCCAAGAACTCAACTATTTTACCACAGGTGCTCCAATACCCTCTACTTCCTATTTGAGAAAATCCTACTTCTCTAACACTCCCTATACTTCAAAAATTAGTTCGAGACGTTTGTTGAGTGGTGGGTAATACTCTAAATGAAAAAAATTCTCAATATTCACTTGACTTCTTTGCTCAATCTATTAGAATTGAATCTGGAATGAAAATCATTATCAATGATTGATAAAAATTTTACATAAGAGGTGGAAAGAACATGAGAAACAAATGGTTTTTAATGAGCTTCATCCTTATCCTTTCTATGTTCGTACTCGCTGCTTGCGGTGGAGACGATCAGGAAGAAGCAACAGAATCAAATGAAGAAGAAACAACAAACACAGAAGAAAACAGTGAAGAAAATGCGTCAGAAGAAACTGGCGGAGAGGTCAACCTATATACTGGTCGTCACTATGACACAGATCAGGAGCTTTATGACAAGTTCGAGGAAGAAACAGGTATTAAAGTGAATGTGATTGAAGGAAAAGACGATGAATTGATTGCACGTCTTGACCGTGAAGGCGAAGCTTCTGAAGCAGACCTTTTAATTACAGCTGATGCTGGACGTCTGCACCGTGCAAAATCACAAGAACTTCTGCAACCCATTGAAAGTGATGTATTAAGTGAAAACATTCCGGAGAAATTCCGTGATGAAGACAACAATTGGTTCGGATTAACGAAACGTGCTCGTGTCATTGCTTACCATAAAGAACGTGTAAATGAAGAAGATATTCAGACATACATGGACTTAACGAAAGATGAGTTTCAGGACAAAGTCTTGATCCGCTCCTCTTCTAACATCTACAACCAGTCTCTTGTCGCTTCTATGATCGCTACAGAAGGTGAAGAAGCTGCGAAGGAATGGGCACAAGGCATCGTGGATAACATGGCACGCGATCCTCAAGGTGGAGACCGTGATCAGGCGAAAGCTGTGGCTGCCGGTGAAGGTGATGTAGCCGTTATGAATACCTACTACATGGGTAAAATGTTGAATTCCGAAGATGAAGAAGAAGTTAAAGTTGCTGAACAGTTAGGGATTATCTTCCCGAACCAGGATACAACAGGGACTCACGTAAACATCAGTGGTGTCGGTGTGACAGCTAGCAGTCAAAATACGGAAAACGCTAAGAAATTCATTGAATTCCTTTCCAAAGAGGAAGCTCAAAAGCAATTTGCTGAAGCAAACTATGAATATCCAGTTAACCCTAATGTAGAGCCTTCTGAGCTTCTACAAAGCTGGGGTGAGTTCAAAGAGCAGGACATTCGTCTGAATGAACTTGGAGAGAACAACGACCGTGCGATTCAAATCATGAATGAAGTCGGCTGGAAATAATAAGTGTAGTAACCGCATCATGCCTTCCATGATGCGGTTTTTTCTATACAAAACAGTTGAGAACTGTTATCATTAAAGCGGACTCAACCTTGAGTGAAGAAAGCTCACTGGCTTTTTTCATTCAAGGCTGAGCGATTGGTAGAATAAAGGACGTGTCACGCTTGAATTTGTTACGTAAGCTTCCTGGATATATGAATATTTGGTCGATCCTCAGTCTAGCGATTGTCATCTTGATTCTCATTCCCAACGTGACGATCCTATTCAACTTCTTTACACAAAAGGCTGAAAACTGGAATCACATCCAGGAATACATTTTGCCGGATCTATTAAAAAATACCGGCTTGCTCATTGTTTTCACAGGGTTTTTAACCATCATCATCGGTACGAGTTTAGCATGGATTGTATCGGCTTATGATTTTCCTATGAAAAAGTTCTTTAAATGGGGATTGATTCTGCCACTGGCGATCCCTCCCTATATTGCAGGATACACGTACAATGGAATTCTGAACTATACAGGCGTTATCCAGACGACTTTAAGAAACAACTGGGGTATCGAGGTGGATCAGGTCTATTTCAACATTCTCAACCTACCGGGGGCCGTCTTTATATTCACACTCTTTCTCTTCCCATATGTGTACACAATCACAAGAGCTTTTCTGGCGAACCAGTCTGCCTCACTCATTGAAAATGCCAGGCTCCTCGGCCGCTCTCCGGTAGATATCTTTTTCAGGGTGGTTCTCCCTATTTCTCGTGGGGCGATTGTCGGAGGCGTGAGTCTTGTGCTATTGGAAGTATTAAACGACTATGGTGTCGTTCAATATTTTGGTGTACCGACTTTCAGTACAGCCATCTTTCAGACATGGTTTGGGATGAATGATCTTAATTCAGCCATCAAATTATCGGCAACCCTCATGTTTATCGTATTTGCCATCCTTACCCTGGAAAAAGTTCTCCGAGGCCGTAAAAAATATGCATCAACGACGGCAAAAGCTCGCCCCCTCCACCCTACGCAGTTACAAGGTTGGAAAGCATGGGGAGCTTTTGGATATTGTTTATTCATTTTCTTATTGGGGTTTCTTATCCCTTTCATCCAACTCGTCGACTGGATGTTGTTAACTTTTGAAAAAATCGCGTCTCCCGAATTTACAACGCTCATATGGAATTCACTTCTAGTCTCTTTCGTCGGTGCCTTACTGATTGTCTTGTTCGCTGTGATCATTGGTAACTTTGCCCGGATGCATCAGAGCGCATTATCAAAATCGGCAGCGAAAGTGACGATTTTAGGGTATTCTATTCCAGGAGCCGTCATCGCGGTCGGAATCAGTACCGTCTTCATTGGTTTAGATAGTGGCCTTTCACGTTTCTATGAAGCCACTGGTTTGGAAAGCCGCCTATTCTTGAGCACGAGCTTGATCATCCTAATTTCTGCTTACATCATTCGCTTCCTTGCGATCGGATACAATTCCATCGAATCTGGCTTTGATAAAATCGGAAATAAGTACACGGAAGCTTCAAGGATGCTCGGCATGAATATGACACGCACCTTTTTCAAGGTTGATTTGAAAATGATCAAAGCCCCGCTCATCAGTGGGTTTCTACTCGCTTTCATCGAAATCATTAAAGAATTGCCGCTCACTTTAATATTAAGGCCCTTTAATTTTGGAACACTATCCACGAATGCCTTTAAGTACGCGAGTGATGAACAAATTCATGAGGCTGCTCTTGCCTCCATCATAATCGTTGTGATCAGTGCCATTGCCGTTTTTGTTTTTCATCAAGTTTTAGAAAAGGAGTCGAATTGATATGTACGTTCAAATCAAAGATCTCTGTTTCGGTTATAAAAACGCACAAAATTTGACGATCCACCATTTCAACCTCGATATTGAACAAGGAGAGATCATCTCCATTCTTGGTGAAAGTGGCAGTGGAAAAAGCACGGTCCTGCGCCTTTTGTGTGGTCTTGAAACACCTTCCAAAGGAACCATAAAAATAGGTAGCGAGACGATGACCGATGAACGGACTTTTGTTCTTCCTGAAAAAAGAGGGATTGGCATGGTCTTTCAAGATTATGCCCTGTTCCCCCACATGACAGTTTACGAAAATGTTCAATTCGGATTGAAGAATTGGAAAAGAAAAGAGAGAAAGAATCGCGTACATGAAGTGCTTGAACTGGTGAATATGAGCAGCTATGCGAAAAGATACCCTCACGAATTGAGTGGTGGACAGCAGCAGCGAATTGCTTTGGCTCGTTCTCTTGCACCGGAGCCTTCCCTTCTCCTTTTGGATGAACCATTCAGTAATTTGGATGCAGACCTCCAGATTAAAATTAGAAGTGAATTAAAAGAAATCATCAAACAAACAGGCACAACTTCTATTTTCGTCACCCACGATCGCGAGGACTCGAGAGCAATTGCTGATCGCATCATTACAATGAGAGACGGCGCAGCCCACGATTGGGATTCCCTTTGTACAACGACCCGTGCTGAAGAAGAGGTGCGCCAACCGGAGCTCGTTCGGCTGAAATAAAGAAAAGCTTGGCTGCCTATAACGGCAGCCAAGCTTTTTTAGCAATCACGTTTCCAAGGAAGACTCGTTCCAAACTTCTCAGCAAGCTCCTTGGATTCTTTTCTTCTGTTTTTCCGATGTTCGTGGCGCTTCTGCGCATTCTCATGCAGCCACTTTTCTTCATCTGATTCAGGGTACACCCCTGGCACCGGGGATGGTTCGTTCTTTTCGTCCACGGCTACCATGGATAGAAAAGCGGTCGTACATACCTTTCTTTCTCCAGTCAAAAGGTTTTCCGTCGTTGCTTTGACGAACACTTCCATGGACGTGTTATGTGTCCATGTGACGAAGGCCTCTAGGCAAATGGTGTCTCCCTCAAATACCGGCTGCAGGAAATCGACGGAATCTGTAGACGCCGTCACGACCGGCTTTCTGGCATGCCTGACAGCTGCAATCGCTGCTACATCATCAATATGTGCCATTAATTTTCCACCGAACAACGTTCCATGACTATTGGTATCTGGTGGTAAAACGTGTGAACTTTTTACTGTTAATGAATCGATACAAGGTTTTGCTTCCATCCTGTATTCCTCACTTCCATATGGAATCGTTCTCTGCCTTCTATTATACCATGTTTGGTATTTCTCACTCTTTTTCACGGAATACAATTTCAAAAACTGCACCCTTCGTGTCTTCCCGGTTGTAGGCGTGGATTTCCCCGCCGCTCCGTTCAATGATCGCTCTGGATATAGCAAGCCCAAGCCCTGTTTCCCCTTCTTTTCCTTTAATAAAACGTTCGAAAAGCTGAGGAAGAAGTTCCTCTGGAATGCCAGGTCCGTCATCGAGCACTTTCACTCTATACTGATTCTGCCCTTTCTCCGTTGCCATGGTTACTTTACTCTCCGCATGTCTGACCGCATTGCTCAATATATTGATCATGGCCTGAAGCACTCTTTCCCTGTCAACGAAGGTATGGTACAAATGGATATTTTCCGTTCTGAGTTCAATTCCTTTTTCCTTTGCCAGTGGATACAACCGATCCCTCGCCTGACTAATCACTTCAGATATCTCCGTTCCTTCTGGGTTATACACGTCTTCGCTGCTGTCGAGCTTGGCTAACAGAATCATTTCATTGACGATCTTTTTCAAACGCTCCGTCTCGCTAACCATCACATTCAAACCCTTCTCTGCTGCTTCTCCTTCAAACACTCCATCCCTGATCCCTTCGGCGTACCCTTGAATCGACATCAGAGGTGTTTTGAGTTCATGGGAGGCATTTTGAAAGAACTGCTTTTGGGAGTGTATGTACCTGGAGAGCTCTGCAGCCATGTGTCTGAGGCTTTGCTCTACTTCACCAATTTCACCGGAAGCGTGTACCTTTTTCACATCAGAAAACTGACGCTTTTCGATTTTTTTCACTTCTTCTTTCAGCTTTGTAAGAGGGGTCACGAGACGCCAGGTCAGTACATAACTCACGATGATTGCAAGGAAGAGTCCAATGAGAAAAACAACAATCATACGTGAAGCAAAAACGGACTGGACCGCCTGTAAGTCATTAAGGGGCGTGGCCATTACGAGCACCTGGCTTTCGTCTTTGCTCACAGGAAAATCATAAGCTACGTATTTTTCTCCCATCGTTTCCCATACTTCCTGATCGATGAGTTCCTCTTCATAACGTTCCACCCAGGCATAGGCAACGACTGCCGGCATCGTACGGAACAATATCTCGTCATTTTCCCGATCGAATAATAAAATCGGATAATTTCTGTCCTGCAATAGTTGGGAGAGTTCCGGGCTACGCTCAGGATCTTGATCATTGATAATGTCCACAAGAAGATCCGCTCTCCCCTCAAGCTGTCGTTGTTCATCCTGAATGAGCATGTCCATGAGCAACGAGTAGATAAAAAATGCGGTGATGGACATGATGACAATGATTAACGTTGCAAAAGCGGCATTCAATTGGTACAAAAGCTTCATGTACGCTTCTCCTTCAATCGATATCCGTGTCCCCAAACCGTTTCAATCGGCAGGTCTTTCATCTTTTTGCGTAATCGTTTGATCAGATCGTCCACGGCCCGGTCACTTCCGTAATAATCTTCTCCCCAAACTTTGATTAATAGTTCTTCACGGGCAAAGGCGCGGTTCTCTTGAGAAGCCAAAATCTTCAGCATTTCAAATTCCTTTGTTGTCACTTCGATCTCTTCACCTTTGAAGTACGCTTGTCTCTCCGCATCATTCAATTCGAGTTCACCAGCTACTATCGTGTCCTGTTCTTCATCTTCACTCGGCTTCATGGCCTGCCAACGCTTCAAATGGCGCTTAGCCCTTGCCACTAACTCTCTTGGACTGAATGGTTTAGTTAAATAATCGTCCCCACCCAGTTCCAGACCTAGTATTTTATCGACCTCTTCATCTTTGGCGGATATAATAATTATCGGGACTTCTGAGGTCTGACGGATTTTTTTACAGAACTCATACCCATCCATCCCAGGGAGCATGATGTCCAGTACCCAAAGATCAGGGGTCTGTTCCTGAAAAATATCCCATGCCTTCTCTGCCGTATCGACAGCGATCACCCGATACCCTTCTTTATTTAAATAACCTTCTACAATATCTCGAATATTCGGATCATCTTCTACAAGTCCAATCATCTGATTCATAGATGGTATCCTCCTCTATCCACATCTGCGTTTGCTTTATTCTCTCATATTTTTATGGATTACTCCTACATTACACACTTTTTCCACAATTACACCAAAGTCATTCCATAACTCTGTCGTAGAATAAAAATTGTCAGAGGGAAACACCAAAGATCAACAGCGAATCATATGGAAAGGGGCGTCGTTTCTCTAATGTTTGATGAACAGAAGCGAAATGATAAGAAACAATACAAACGTTCCGGTATAGCTTTCAGTGTTTTAGGAGCCATTGCAGCTGTTTTTCTAGTTACAACCGTTTTTCAGTGGCAGGGCATTTCGATAGATATCAATACAGAAAAGCCGACAGCACAAGCCAATGAACTGAATCTCGGAAAAAACCAGGAGGAAGTGACTCAAGCAGTCAATGAAGCTTCCGAAGCGGTTGTCGGAATCAGTAATGTCCAAAATACAGGACAAGGCGCTAAAAAAGCCGGTACAGGTTCCGGGGTCATTTATAAGGAAGAAGGCGGAAAAGCTTTTGTTGCCACCAACCATCACGTCATCGAAAAGGCTTCCGAACTTGAAGTTATTCTGAGTGATGGAACAAAAGTGAAAGCCGAATTAAAAGGTAGTGACCCTTTAACAGACCTGGCCGTTTTACAAATAGATAGCGAACATGTGCAAAAGGTTGCTGAATTAGGTAAAGCCAGTGACGTAGAGGTCGGGCAAACAGCCATTGCCATCGGTAACCCACTGGGCATGGAGTTCGCAGGATCCGTAACCAAAGGAATTGTCAGTGGATTGAACCGTAATATTCCAGTCGATATTAACGGTGACCAACAGCCAGATTGGCAAACCGAAGTCCTTCAAACCGATGCAGCCATCAACCCAGGTAACAGTGGTGGCGCGCTCATTAATCTGCAAGGCGAAGTCATTGGAATCAACTCTATGAAAATCGCAAAAGCAGAAGTTGAAGGCATAGGATTCTCTATCCCTATGGACGTTGCTAAACCTGTCATCGAAGACTTAGAGACAAACGGCGAAGTGGAACGTCCTTACATGGGAGTTTCCCTGCAAGACTTGAACCAAATCCCTAACCCTGTGTTGCAACGTGAACTAGGGTTGCCAGAAGATGTGACTCAAGGCGTCCTTGTCCAAGGCGTCGAAAAAGGCTCCCCTGCTGATGAAGCAGGACTCGAAAAATACGATGTGATCACCGCCATCGACGGAAATGAAATTGAGTCTCTCATCAGCTTGCGACAGTATCTCTACAACCAAGCACAAGACGGAGATACAGCAGAGCTTGAAGTTTACCGTGACGGCAAACCAACCACCGTCCAAATCACGCTAACCTCTCAATAATTGAACAGATATGAAGAATACGTGATGAAGAAAGATTGAAAAGTGGAAACGCTGATGGGGATTCGACATCCAATAGATACGATCCCCCCTCCAAATAGCTATTAGATTAAAGAATTCCCTTCAGCCTTTCTCGTGTTACAAAGGAAAACCAATACCAAAACAACCTCTCTCAAAAAGCCCTGCGCAAGATGCGCAGGGCTTTTTAATCTATTTAACTATCTGGCAGGGTTGTTGAAGACTCGATTTCGAGATGTTTCCGGGGTTCGTTGCCTTGTCGAGCGTCAGGGGTGGTTGGGAAGCTACTCGCTTTCCTGTGGGGGAGTGCCGAGCTTCCTCGGACTGCGTCCTGCGGGATCTCGCCTATCTCCTTTCTCCCACGGGAGTCTCGCAGCTTCCCCACCGCCCCATTCGATGTAGGGGAGAAACGAACCCACTTCCACGGCTGGATCGTTTTCCATAACCACTGCTCTATCGCTGAAAAGGTCTCTATAGCAAGCTTCAGAATGCAAGTACTGCTGTTTTAAGAGTGAATCCACCAATTTCTGTTACGCTCGAAAGCTGCTTATTTTGGGAGTAGTTTCGAGACACTTATATGGTAAGGGGCGGAGGGAAACGGTGAGACTCCTATGGGACGTGTGGGTCAGGTGAGACCCCGCAGAGCGAAGCTCGAGGAGGCTCACCGCCCGCCCCATGGAAAGCGAACCTTTTCCCGCAGCCCCCTAAACTCACACTAAATCTCGAAACTGAGTCTTCCACAATCGGGAGCTTTTCTTCTTTAAGACTAGTGTGATTATAGGATTGGTGATAGTAGTCTTGAGATGGCTTCTTTGAAGCGGATCCATTTTGTCCTGCCTTGATAAAGCTTGAATGTAAGCTCTGTCGACTCGACAATGTCCTCATGGAAACGGTCGGCTAAGGACTGGGCGACTTCTGGATGATACAAAAAGGCGTTCACTTCAAAGTTCAGACGGAAGCTTCGCACATCAATATTGGCGGTCCCTACGGAAGCAATCTTGCCATCAACGACGATCGTCTTCGCGTGGAGGAATCCTTTTTGGTACACATAAATGTTGGCGCCTGCTTTTAACATATCGCCTATGTTTGAAAACGTTGCCCAGTAAACGAAGGGGTGATCCGGTTTATTGGGAATCATGATCCGCACGTCCACTCCTGACAGGACCGCTACGCGGAGCGCATCAAGTAAGCTGTCATCTGGAATGAAGTATGGGGTTTGAATGTACACATACTCTTTGGCAGAAAGAATCATTTTCAAGTAGCCATGCTTGATTTGTTCCCATTCCGAATCAGGGCCGCTGGAGACGATTTGCATACCAACATCGCCTTTTGGTTTAGATTGATAATATCTCTGCTCATAGACGATATCTCTGCGTGAAGCATGATTCCAATCAAGGATGAAGCGTGTCTGCATGTTGTTCACCGCTTCTCCTTCCACCCGTAAATGAGTGTCCCTCCAATATCCGAACCTTTTACTGAAGCCTAAATATTCATCTCCGATGTTGAAGCCGCCGATATATCCGATTTCACCGTCAATAATCGCAAGCTTTCTATGGTTCCGATAGTTGATTTTCATGTTCACTTTAGGGATCAAGGAAGGGAAAAACGACTCGACTTGCACACCAGCTTCTTTCAAGCTCCGTATGTATGAACGCTTCAATAGCCTTGAACCCATGTCATCATACAAGAGTTTGACTTCCACACCTTCCATGGCCTTCTTTTTCAATACATCTGCAAGGCGGTGACCCAAGTTATCGTCTCTTAAAATATAGTAAAGCAAGTGAATATGATCTTCTGCTTTTTCAAGATCTTCAATAAGTGCATGAAACTTCTTTTGACCATCCGTGAAAATTTCAACTTCGTTATTTTGTGATAATAACGCATCATTGTTTTTCAGGTGCATATAAATTAAATCTTCATATGGAATGATATCTTCATGTTGGACTTTCAATTCATTATTTTTGATGGCTGTCAATTGTTCCTGGACAGCAGCAAGAAGTCCAAGACGACTCTTTTTGTCCCAAGTGAATATTTCTTTATTGCTGAGTCTGCGTCCAAAAATCAAATAAAGAAAGAAACCTGCGACAGGGATAAATAATAAAACCATCAACCAAGCCCATGTTGCACTGGCATCTCTTCGTTCAAGGAAGATGATGGCTAAAGCAAGCAACACGTTCAAGGTAAGAATGATACTCACAAAAATCGGCAGGATGTTCAACGTGGCCACCTTCCTTTTTCTAACAAGAAATCACTGATACAAATATATCATATTCTTTCTATTGGTTGATTACGACATGCCCAGCATTTAGTTATTGTTTAAAAAATGTAAAAAGAGATAAGCCCTCCTTTAAGAACGCCTATCTCTTTTACAAGATTTCACTGTTATTTCGTCATCAATATCCCTACTTCTTCCAATGCCATTTGCGCCTCATCCAGGGCTTCCTGGCTGTCCGCCGCTATGGTATGGGTATGGATGCCATCGGTCAATTCGAGTAAGTAAGAGGCATTGGTGCTGTTCACTTTCTCGATGAATTTCTTTACATCCCGGCGATTCGAAATTCTGAGCCTGGCTGTCAAATCACCATAAATAGGGTGCTCGACAACGACATCCTGGACATGTACACCATGATCAACCAGAATATTGAGTTCCTGCTCTGTATCATCGCCTTGATGCTGGCATACAATCGTACGTTGATATGGCAGTTCTTCTTTTCCATCCATCATGTACATATACCCTTGACTCGTGGCGACAATGGGCTCATTCTTTGCTTTCAGCAGGGAGACATCACCGACAATCACTTGCCGGGTCACGTTCATTTCCTCCGCAAGAGAACTGCCTGTCACAGGAGCACCTTTTTGTTTTAATAAAGCGAGAATATACTCTCTTCTTTCATTCGCTTTCATTTTCTTTGAAGATTGACTCATAGACATGACCCCTTCGTCCAATTTACATAAAATTATCTTACCACAATAAACAAGCTTTCAGAAAGTGAGTCCCAACCATCAGGAAAACTCATAACCTTTCAATTCCCATTTTTCAACAGAGAAAGTGGTCGAACCTAATGACGTAAAGAGAATGTGTTCTTCTTCTGCTTGAGGATAAATTCTGGAAGTAAATACTTCTTCCCCACCATTAATAAAAATCTCCAATGATGACTGATCGATAAACAAACGAAGATTCTTCAATCCCTCATCCAATTTCACCCGACGGAACTCTGTTTTTGACAGGTCTTCTAAATGGGGCCTGGATAATGTGACGACATGGTCCTTGTAACTTAGAGAGGCGTATTGGAAAAGTTCGATAGCGAACATATCTTCCAGTGATTCAAAATCAAGGTTCAACTCTATCGATCTCCCTTGTACCCCTCGTACCGCTTTTTGGTCATTTTCAATCGTAATCGATGAATGCATTAATACGGGCCCACGCATATGGGCAAGCTCAGGAACGGGAGTCTGAATGATTCTTTCACCATTCCACTTCAATTCACGAGGAATCGTCAAGCAATGAACCCATCCATGTTCAACAGTCGGGTGGGCTTGTTCATACTGATCCGGGACACCCATCCAGCCAACGAGCAATCTTCTCCCTTTTTCATCCCGAGTGGTTTGAGGAGCATAAAACTCGAAACCTCGATCCAACTCGCGAAAATCGCCATGCTGGAATGTTTCACCGGTTTCGTCCCATTGCCCGATAAAATACCCGCTCTGATATGTATTCGCATAGTCCATTCCATCAGCCTCGATCCCCTGCGGACAGACCATCAGTACGTCTGTACCATCCAGCTCGAATACATCCGGACACTCCCACATGTAACCGAACTCGCCTAGCTTCCCTACTTTACTGCCAGCGATGGGACCGACGTGCTCCCATGTATGAAGGTCCGCCGAACGGAACAGGACAACCTTCCCTTGCCTGTCTTCTGTTTGGGCGCCGACCACCATGAACCATTGGTCACCCTCTTTCCATACTTTTGGATCTCTAAAATGACCGGTATAACCTTTGGGAGTTTCAACAATTACGCCTTTTTTCTCAAAGTGTAGGCCATCCTGGGAAACAGCCAGGCATTGATATTCTACCTCTGGTTCACTTTCTCCCTCAATATTTCCAGTATAGAAAAGGTGTAATTGGTCATCATGAACGATTGCGCTGCCCGAATAAACACCATCCTCGTCATACCAATCAGATGGGGTCAGAGCGACATCTTCCTGCTTCCAATTCACAAGATCTTCAGAGGTGAAATGTCCCCAGTATTTTGCACCATGAGCTGTATCGAAAGGCATCCATTGATAAAAGAGATGATACGTCCCTTTCCATTGAATGAATCCATTCGGGTCGTTCATCAAACCGACAGGCGGCATATGATGGTAGTTCTGACGATACGTGTCCGCTTCTACGGTTTGTTTATGTTCTTGGATTTCTGTCTCTACTTTCTTACGCAGCTCTGCATCATGTTTAGACATAGCGCTTCTCCTCCTTTTTCTTCCTTATCCGTCATCTTTCTTGCCCCATTATAAAACATCCAACCTTCCTCCGCCATGAAAGCTCCCTATAATGGAAGACGACTAACTTTCGAGATCAATGTAGAAAAAGCCTGAAGTACTAGGGGTACCTCAGGCTTTGTGGATGTGATTATTTCGTTTTTAGTGTCGCGATGGTAGATTCGCCGGCGTTGGCACCGTCACTATAAGATGGATCGAAGTTTTCGACGACATCGTCATAGTTTGTAATAACTACAGGCGTGATCGTGCTTTTCGCTTTCTCTCTGACAAGGTCCATGTCAAAGGTGATCAAGTGGTCGCCCGCATTTACTTTATCTCCGGTGGTGACATGTCCTTCGAAACCTTCCCCTTCCATAGAAACCGTTTCAAGGCCGATGTGTACAAGAACTTCCACCCCTGACTTTGTTTTGATTCCTACAGCGTGGTTGGTAGGGAAAAGTTGGACGATTTCTCCCGATACAGGGCTCACTACTTTTCCATCTGTCGGCTCAATAGCTACCCCGTCCCCCATCATTCGCTGACTGAATACAGGGTCGTCTACTTCATCTAAAGGAACCACTTTTCCATTTACCGGAGCAACAATCTGTTCCTCAACACTTTTGTTGTTACCAAATAGTTTTTTTAACATAACTCCATCGTCCCTTCTATGTTTTTTTAAGCTACATGCTTGAGCTTTTATTTCTCTTCATACTGGTATTACTTTTCCCCATGTGTTAATCGATAAACACATATCCGCTTTCTATTGTGAAAGACTCTCTTGTGAATATGAAAAGAGCCCTATGTTTTCGCCATAGAGCTCTTGATTGAACCTATGCAATTACACTTCCTTCAACGTCTGTTCGAGATCTTCCCATAGATCTTCGACGGATTCGAGTCCGGCGGATAGGCGGATCAGTGTATCCGTGATCCCCATTTCCTGTCTCTTTTCTTCTGGGACGACGGCGTGGGTCATGGTGGCCGGATGTTGAATCAGTGTTTCTGCATCCCCAAGGCTGACCGCGATTTGAATCAGCTTCAGCCGGTCCATGAATTGCTGCGCCTCTTTTTTCCCACCTTCGATTTCAAAAGCAAGCACGCCTCCGCCTGTTTTCATTTGTTTTTGTACAATGTTGGATTGCTCGTTTCCTTCCATTCCTGGATAATACACTTGTTTCACTTTGGGATGATGATCCAACCTTTTGGCCAGGTCATGAGCGTTGATGCTATGGCGATCCATACGGACATGGAGAGTCTTCAAGCCTCTGAGTAAAAGCCAGGCATCAAATGGAGAAAGGACTCCTCCAATATCTTTCTGTTGAGACATAGCTAAATCATCCATGAACGCTTTTTTCCCTACGACAAGACCTGCAATGACATCTCCGTGTCCACCGATGTATTTGGTGGCACTATGCAACACGATCTCACACCCAAGATCCAACGGGCGCTGGAGGTATGGAGTGCAAAAAGTGTTGTCGACAACGACAGGAATGCCATGCTCTTTTGCCACCCGTGCTACCATAGCCAGATCAATGATTTTCATCGTGGGATTGATGGGGGTCTCAATAAAGATGCAGCGGGTATCAGGAGTGATCTTCGCCCTCACGTCTTCCTCTGTTTCCATATAGCTGAAGTCATGGGTGATCGCATATTTTTCTTCAAACATTTGCAGTAAACCATAAGTACAGCCATAAAGACCGTTCGAACACAATACATGATCACCAGTTTTTGTGAGTGCTATTAAAACCGCGGATACCGCAGCCATGCCTGAGGCGAAAGCAAGGCCCCGCTCTCCTCCCTCAAGAGTGGCGATGCGATCCTCTAATGTTCGTACAGTCGGATTTCCGAGTCTTGTATAAATGTATCCTTCCTCTTCTCCCGCAAACCTTCTTTCTCCTTCAGCGGCAGAAGAAAAAGAAAAGGTAGAGGTTTGGAAGATTGGTGTCGTCAAGCTTCCATCATACTTCTCTGCTTTTTCATGATTATGGATCATCGCTGTTTCTATCCGCTTTTCTTTGTTTTTCAAAACGGCCTTCCCCCTTCACTTTGTAAGCGTTTTCAATTAATTTTAACAAAAGAAGGAGAAAAAGACCTCCTTCTTAACTACTATATTCAACCCTATGCTCAGCGTTCGAACGAACCTTTCTTCCATGCAGGAGAATATAAAGGCCGACCGCCCCGAATACGACAAAAGAACTGTTGAAATAAAGGGAGGAAAATCCAATGCCTGTGGCAATCGCACCAACAACATAGGACCCTATTCCAATTCCAATATCAAAAATCGTAAAGAAGGTCGCTGTTGCTGAACCTGCTCTTCCGGGTACTTTCTTCAAAGCAATCGTCTGCATGCTTGGGACGAGCGTTCCCCATCCTAATCCAATCAATCCACCAGCCAATAACAAGACAAAAGCTGTGTTGGCAAAACTTAAAACCATCATCCCTGCACCAAAAATAAGGATGGATGGAATAACGATCACATTTTCTCCATATTGGTCAAACCATCTTCCGGTGAATGGACGGGAGACAAGCAGCACAAGAGCATAGACGACGAAGAAATAACTAGCCGCCTCCGCAAGACCGAGCTGGTTTGCATAGACGGAAACAAACGATAACACTCCTGCGTAGGCTAGAGCCATGACAGCACCGGTTAAGGCGATAGGAATGACAGGCTTTTCTAAAAGGTTGTGCACGCTTGGTACTATGCTTCTCTTGGCGGGGTC
This sequence comes from Halobacillus litoralis, assembly GCF_009856415.1. Classification (GTDB taxonomy): domain Bacteria; phylum Bacillota; class Bacilli; order Bacillales; family Halobacillaceae; genus Halobacillus; species Halobacillus litoralis_C. Next base: position 718,782 of record NZ_WMEZ01000002.1, read on the forward strand.
TTTGAGAGGCTCCACGCGGATAACAATCCCTGTAAACAAAGCCATAACGGCAAGGACGACACAAACATAGAACATCATAGTAAAGCCGGCTTTCTGAATTAATGTAAGACCCAAGAAAGGACCGATCACCATTGCAAAGTTCATCGACATCGCAAAATAACCAAGCCCCTCTCCTTTTCTCTGATCTGGAACAATGTCCGCTGCAATGGCTCCCAAAGCTGTCGTCCCCATCCCGAAACCGATGCCTTGGATGAAGCGAATGATCAAAAGCGTAGAAAAGGAGTCAAACCATAGATACAAAAAAGAACTCCCTAAAAAGATGCTTAAAGCAATTACGACCACAGGCTTCCGTCCAAAGGATTCCACCCACTGCCCGGAAAGTGGACGAATGAGAATGGCGGCAAGCAGGAAGACCGTGATAATTAATCCCGCTTCCCCTTCGGCTACTCCGATAGATTCAATTGTATAGATCGGCATGGTGACGAACAAAAGATAAAAGACTAGAAATACGAGAAAATTGCTTGCACATACATTAAGAAAACTGGACGTCCATAAACGAGGCTGCCTTTCCATCAGCTTCTTCCCCTTTCTTCTTCAATCAGACGGGAGAGCGTCCGTACATGCTCTTCCAATACCATTTCCCTTTGTTCACCGAAACGTTCCAGTAAACGCGCTTCTGCTTTTTTTATGGCCTGCTGCCACACCGGATAACGGTCTTTTCCTGCTTTCGTCATGGTAATATCATTCGTTCGCTGATCGCTGCTTTTGTTTTTTTGGATATACCCTAGGGCCTCCAGTTTAGCTATGACTCTCGATAATGGCGGGGCTTCAATATTCAATCGCTCTTTGAGCTCCGCCTGTGTCATTGACCCTCCATGGCTGTGCAGTTGAAATAATACCGCCCAGTGAGACATATAAATGTCTTCATCCTGCAACCCTTCATTTAAAAATTGATTCACGTTTCTCGACAATTGTTGAATATGGTGAAAAATTAAACTCATGATGATCTCTCCTTTTCGTTACCTAGGTAACATTCTTAACAAAAAAAGGGCTCTCTTTACGAGAGCATCTTAAAAAATCTTAACATACACGGTTCGTTTTATGCTATTTTCCCACCTTGCCGGTAAAGTGTTCATGATAGAGCTGTTCAGACCATGCAATCGCCTGGCCGTAGACTTCAAACACTTCCGAATAGGACAAATTCCAGTCAGCCAGGTGGCTTTCCAACCATTCAAAATCTGCTTTTTCCATTGCAACAGCCAAATCCAAAACGAGCCGGTACGTATTTTGCTGTCCTTCCAGCGCTTTCTTTATCTCTCCATCGAGCGGCAGCGACCCTATCACTTCGTGGGCAGGGCGTTGGGTGATGACATCAATCAGCGACATGAACCCTGTCAGGAAATATCCATCCGCCTTGTTCTCCGCCCTGATTCTGACGGCCATCTGTTCACATAATTTAGCACGGACGAGACTTGTTTTGATGACGAGCTGGGATTGTGTCGAAGTGACCGCTGTCGTTTGTTCGACCGATAATACGTACAACCACTTTTTCAACCCCTCTGTACCTAACAACATCACGGCTTGCCTGATCGATTGAACCGGTACTCTTGTCCGCTGTTGGGAGGAGTTGATCAAGCGCAGCAATTTATAAGTAAGAGCTAGATCCTGCTCCATAATTTCCGTTACTTTTTCAATATTGATTTCGTCATCCGTAGCCGTGAGCTCTTTGATCATTTGAAAATAAGTCGATGAAAGAAAAGGAATATCCATCCCTTTCACGATCACTGGCTTACTGAAATAAAATCCCTGGAAGAGCGAAAAACCTTCCTCTATACAACGTTGGTGCTCTTCATGGGTTTCCACTTTTTCAGCTAACAAGGTCAATCCATACTCTTCTCCCAACTGTATGATCCGTGCCCTATTCTCATCCGTCACTTCACGTATGTCCACTTTTAAAATGTCGACATAATGCAGGAGTTCATACACGGACGGGCGGTCGATATCGATGACATCATCAAGAGCAATCAAATACCCTTTTTCTTTCAACGTTCTGCACACTCTGATGAGGTCAAGGCTGAAGGAAACATGTTCAAGGATTTCCACAACCAGTTGTTCAGAATTAAAGTATTCAGGGACTTGCTCGAGCAGAAGATCCTCCGTGAAGTTGATGAAACATGGCTTATTGTGTGACAAACGCTCCAAGCCGATCGTGACAAAACTGTTCATCAAAACTTCTGAGGTTGCCTGGCTCCCATCCATCGGGACGAACCGATTTTCTTCACTGTTCCGGTATAGTAGTTCATAGGCATATACATTATTCTCGACTGTCAAAATCGGCTGCCGTGCCACGAATACTTCCATCCTGCTTACCACCTTCATGCGTTTCTTCCCATCTTGTTCAAGTATACTACAAAGCCTAAATGTTGTTAATTTTTCCATGGAAAAATACATGAAACCTTTGGAGAGGGAAAGACTGAGAGAAACGAGTCACTCAGGAGGGAAAGTCATGGAACAACACGAGAAATGGACTCAACCAGAACCTTTATGGCGCGAGAATATGTCATTGCCGACTTTTGAAGCAATGAAAGAGGATACAACGACAGAGGTGGCTGTTGTGGGCGGCGGAATCACCGGTATTACGACCGCTTACCTTTTAGCAAAAGCAGGGAAAAAAGTAACCCTTATCGAAGCGGACCAGTTGTTGAATGGTACCACAGGTCATACGACCGCAAAAGTAACCGCTCAACACGGGTTGATCTACCACGAATTGTTGAAACACTTTGGTGAAGAAGAAGCTTCGCTTTACTATCAGGCTCAAATGAGTGCCTTGCAATCCATGGAAGAATGGATAGATAAATATCAAATCGATTGCAACTGGGTAAAAGAGGATGCTTATCTTTTCGCTACGACGAAAACTGGCGCGCATAAACTGGAAAATGAGTATGAGGCCTATCAAAAGCTTGGCATTCCAGGTGGCACAGTTGACGCCCTTCCTTTTGAGATGGAAGCTACCAAAGCGCTCAGCATGAAAAATCAAGCCCGCTTCCACCCCATTAAATACTTAGCTGCCCTCATTGACGAATTCACTAATTTAGGTGGGGAAATTTTTGAACAAACGAAAGCGACAGATGTGAAAGAAAAAGACCGCATCGAGATCCAAACAGGGGATGGACATACGCTTGCCTGTGAAAAATTGGTTTCATGCAGCCACTTCCCTTTTTATGATGGAAAAGGGCTCTATTTCAGCCGCATGTATGCCGAGCGCTCCTACCTCCTCGCTATTGAACCCGAGAAAGAAGTTCCTGAGGGGATGTATTTGTCGATCGATGAGCCAAAACGCTCCATTCGTACAGCTGACTACAATGGAAAACCTGTGCTGTTGATTGGTGGAGAAAGCCACAAAACAGGACAAGGGGTCGACACCTCCTTCCATTACAACGCCTTGGAGGAATTCGCAGCACAGACGTTCGGCATTAAAGAAAAGCTGTTTCAATGGTCGGCGCAAGATCTCACCACACTGGATAAAGTCCCTTATATCGGACCGATCACACGGAATAACGATCGCGTCTTCATCGCTACCGGCTTCCGAAAATGGGGCATGACGAACGGAACACTCGCTGCCAAGCTGATTTGTGATTATGTCCTTGGTGAGGAATCTCTTTTTCATGAACTGTTCAAACCTACACGCTTCAAGTCCGATCCAAGCATGAAACAATTCTTATCCCAGAACTTCGATGTCGCTGTACACCTGGTCGAAGGGAAACTGGAACTTGTAGCCGATCGTCCGAATTCACTGAAAAAAGGAGAAGGGATGGTCGTCCAGTGGCGCGGAGAAAGAGCCGGTGCTTACAGAGATGACGAAGGTCAACTGCATGTCCTGGACACAACCTGCACACATATGGGGTGTGAAGTCGAATGGAATAGTGGTGAGCATACCTGGGATTGTCCTTGTCACGGATCCCGATTTTCCTATGATGGAGCGGTTGTCGAAGGACCTGCTGACAAGCCTCTAATGAAGATTGCATTGGAAGGAAACCACGATATGCACGCTCCATTAGGAGAAAGCAATGATGAAGAACACGGTGAACAACCTTAACATGCATGGCCCTCATTTTGGGCCATGCATTTTTCAAGCTTCCCCTTTCGAACGGTGATATAATGAAGCGAATGAACAAATATTTCGCCTAACGAAAGGGTCCTCACCATGATCAATGATGAAAAACTCGGTATTTTCTATACGGCCGGAGCTTACATATTGTGGGGTGTGCTCCCCATTTACTGGAAGATGATTCAAGAGATTCCTGCTTTCGAAATCCTAGCTCACCGAATCGTCTGGTCCTTTCTTTTCATGGGAATTGTAATCATGATTGCAAGGAAACAGAAAGAATTTATGCGGGAATGCCGACAAATCGTAAAAAATAAAAAACAGTTAATCGGCATCACCCTTGCCTCCATCACGATCAGCATCAACTGGGTCACATACATTCTTGCGGTCAACACCGATCACGTCGTTGAAGCGAGTCTCGGTTATTACATCAATCCGCTCGTCAGTATTTTGCTTGGAATGATTGTATTAAAAGAAAAATTTTCAAAAGCCCAATGGCTCGCCTTTTTACTAGCCGCACTAGGGGTGATCTATATGACAGTCAACTTCGGTTCTGTGCCATGGCTTGCCCTGCTGCTTGCCTTCAGTTTTGGGTCGTACGGCCTTTTGAAAAAACTCGTGCCTCTGAATGCGATGTTCGGTTTGACGATTGAAACACTGATCGTCACCCCCATTGCTATGGTCTTTCTTTTTCAACAACAGACAGGCCAATGGTCCACGATTGACTTTTGGTCATGGACGACGGCCATCGTTTTCGGAGCAGGAATCGTGACAGCTATCCCTCTCCTTTTGTTTTCGGCAGGCGCCAAAAGGATCCCATTATCGATGGTGGGATTCCTTCAGTATTTCGCACCGACCATCATGCTGATTATAGGCATCTTCCTATATGATGAACCATTTACCGATGTACACGCTGTATCCTTCACCCTTATTTGGGCAGGACTTGCGGTTTATACCGTCACGAGAGTGAAACGATTGAAAAAATATGAAGCGAAAGCAAGTTAAAAAAGGTTGGGCTGCGTGTATGCTGCCCAACCTTTTCCCATTTCACCGGGACCCTTTCGCTTGTTATGCAAAACGCCTAAAGTAAGCTCACCAACTCAAGTAGGCCGCCGCATCCTTCCCTGATAGATAAGCACTTTCAAACCGCGTGCGTCCTGCTTCATCATTCAGTCTCAAAAATGCATCACCGGCGACTACCAAGCGTCCATTCCCGGAGAGATCGACATAAGGCTGCCGCATCACTTTTTTGGCCTGGGCGTATCTCCAACGTTTCAACTGTTCAGACTCGAGCTGCTTCCAGTTCAAGTAACCAGCTGCTTTTTCTTTTATTAAAGACATCACATAGTCTTCACCATAATGTTTCCGTGACCATTCCGATTCCATATAGACGCTTACAACCGTACCATCCGATATCCCTTTTTTCCGATGATCGACCATCCGTTCCATTCCTTCAGGCAGGCCAACGTCTACATGGCCACCGTCCGGCAGTTCCGTCTCTTCTGTGAATTGGAAAATGCCCACATACGTCGGTTCGAAATAAATGTTCTTGAGCTGCTTCAATTCTTCTTCATCCACCTCCACCTCACTTTTTTTCAAAAGTTCAATGATTTGAGGGGCCGGCATCGTCAGTAGCACTTTATCTGATTGCCACTCCTTCCCGTCTTCACTATAAAGGCGGTATCCTCCCTCCACTTCAAGCATTTTGACTACTTTTGTATGTAGGGAAGTAGGCAGATCTTCAGCTAAATGTTTGGCAAGGCCGTTCATGCCCTGAACAGCGGTGTAGCGTGGGTATTTCTCTCCAAACCATTGTTTAATCCATCCTTGTGCGAGCCACTCCTGTACTTCTTCTTCTAATTCACCTGTTCTTACGGTGAAGAATTGCGCCCCGTGATCGGCTCGTCCATCTGCCACTCTTCTTGTTGCCAGTCGTCCACCGACACTTTTACTTTTATCTGTTAACAATAGGTTGCTTCTTCCCTGTTTCTTCAATCTACGTGCTGCGGTTATGCCAGCCAGTCCAGCACCTACGATCATAATTTCATAATGTTCCATCCTAACCCCTCCATTACACGGTTTATAGTCCATTCCCACTGCCATATAAATAAAACAATGAACTTTCTCCTAATGTTAAAAAAGAACATCCCCGCCACGTGGGGATGTTCTTATTCTACCAAAACCTATTTCGTAGTTTCTGTCTTTTTCTGTCTACGGAACTTCATTAATGTTTCGTACGCGAGCGGTACAATGAGTAGTGTTAGGAGTGTAGAGCTCGCTAACCCTCCGATAACCGTAACTCCAAGACCTTTACTGATGATCGAACCACCTTCAAATCCAAGCGCCAGCGGAAGCAGGGCGCCGATTGTGGCAAGGGCTGTCATCAAGATTGGACGCAGCCTTGTCATTCCTGCATCGAGTAAAGCTTCGCGTGTAGAGAAGCCTTCTTTTTCTTTATAAATGACCCGGTCGATGAGAACGATCGCATTGGTTACGACAATTCCGATGAGCATCAATGCACCGATCATGGCTGAAATACTAAGCGTTTCTCCACTGATCAATAGTCCAAGAACCGCTCCGATTATGGTAAACGGTAAGGAGAATAGGATCGCTAGTGGCGCCAGTCCTCCGCCAAAGAAGACGACAAGGATCAAGTACACGATCGCGATCGCCGCGAGCATCGCTAATCCTAATTGGGAGAAGGACTCATTGATATCTTCCGCTACCCCGCCTTGAGTAATTTCAATACCGGACGGCGTGTCAATCTCCTGTACTTTTTCATTGACTTCTTGTGAAACGGCACCTACATCATCCACTGTAATCTCTGCACTGACACTTGCATACACGCGTCCATTTCTCCGTGTAATTGTATCAGCTGTTGTTCCCTCTTCGACTTCGACAAGTTCACTGATGGCGACTGTCTGACCCGTTGGGGAAGTAATTTCTTTACCTGTTAAGTCTTCAATTCCAGTAATATCTTCTTTCTCTACTTCGAGATAGACATTCAATTCCTCTCCATCCCGTTCAATCGTCGTAATCACAGGCTCCTGACGATTCTGCCCGAGCTCCATGCCGATTTGTGCAGCTGTAAGACCTAACTCACTCAGACGTTCATGGTCGGCTACGAGCGTGTACTCCTCGTAGGATTCGGAAAGGCTGGAATCGACGTTTCTCAGCTTCCCTTCATCTGCAAGAAGTTCTTCAACTTCAGCAACGACCGGCTTGATTTCTTCTGTATTATCTCCGTACACACGCAGTTCAAGACCACTGCTCGATCCTGCACCGGAGAAATCCTGACTCATCCATTCGCCTTTTTCCGTTTGTTCATTCAGGCTGTCTATGACGGCTTGCGTTTCTTCCGAAAATTCTTCGGTATCATCAGCATATTCCACGTAGAACATCGCCTGGTTGGAAGCGCCAGGGTTCATCGGGTTTTCGCCACCGACAGAGTATTGAACCGTTTCCGCTCCATCACGGTCCATAAAGAATTGCTGTGCATCTTCAGCAATACGTTCCACGTCTTCTGACGTCTGCCCCGGTTCTGGACTGAAGGTTGCAACGACCATCTTCTGCTCTTGTTCAGGAAGAAAACTTGTTCCTACAAGTGGAAGAAGAGCGATACTTCCGACAAGAACCAAGACAGCAATGATGCTTGAAATGATTTTATGATTCAGCGTACTATTTAGCACCTTTTTGTAAAAGAGAGCGAGTTTACCTGCCCCTTCTTCATGTGTACGGCCTTTTATTTTCGACTCTTTTAATAGAGAATGTGACAGCATAGGGACAATGGTAACGGCCACAAGTAAAGATGCTAACAAGGCGAAAACAACCGTTAATGCAAACGGCAAGAATATTTGACCGACTGTACCTTCAACAAGGCCCAGTGGTAGGAACACAGCGATCGTTACAAGCGTCGAAGAAAGGATCGGCATGAACATTTCTTTCGTCGATTCGCGGATCAGTGCTTTTCCTTTTAACTTCTCTTCCGATAAGGACATGCGCCGGTATATATTCTCGACCACGACAATGGAGTCATCCACCACACGTCCAATCGCAACCGTCATGGCTCCGAGGGTCATGATATTCAACGTGATATCCATCCAGTTCAAGAATAGAATGGCGATCAGTAAGGATAGTGGAATGGAAATGACTGAAATGAGTGTCGTCTTGATGTTACGTAAGAACAACAGGATGACGAGGACAGCGAAAATCCCACCAAACAACGCTTTATTAAGCATCGTACTGACCGACTCTTCAATCGGCTCGCCCTGGTCGAAGGAGTAAACGAATTCTACTCCATCCAGTTCTTCCTTAAAAGACTCTGTTTCTTCTTTTACAAGATTTACGACGTCAACCGTATTCGCTTCTTGAGATTTGACGATCTGCAAGGATATGGAATCTTCCCCATTCGTACGGGAGATGGATTCAGCTTCTCCAACGACCTCCACATCAGCAATTTCACCTAAGGTAACGGTCGGAATGCCGTCCATGGCAGGGATGTCACCACTCGCTTCTCCCTGTCCCTGGCCTCCTTGCTGCGCCTGTGGAGGGGTCTGACCCGCTCCTTGAGAAGGCATTTGTTGACCTGATTGAGCCCCTCCTGCAGATGGAATAGCCGGGATCTGCAATTCTCTTAATTCTTCTACACTTGTAAGGTTGCCATCGATGACGACAGATTTCTGCGTATCGTCAAACGTGTACAAACCTAATGGGAAGGATACATCCGACCCTTGAATGAAACTTGTGATGGTTTCTTGATCAAGACCCCGTTCATTCATTTCTTCTTCATCCAAATCGATTCGGACTTCTTCAAGCTGCTGGCCGGAAACTTGCACATCCGCGACACCTTCAAGCCCCTCAAGAGCTGGAACAACCTCTTCCTCTACTGTTGTCGTCAATTGTTCAAGAGACCCATCTCCATTGATGGCACTTAAGCTCACGACAGGAAAAGCATTGAAGTTCAAACGTGATACGGAAGGGTCTTCTGCTCCTTCTGGCAAAGTCACCTGACTGACGGCTTCTTGCAATTCATCCTCTGCTTCGTCTAAACTTTTATCAAAGCTATATTCCAACTGAAGCGAAGAAGCATTTTGAAATGAGGAAGAACTGACCGTTTTCACTCCACTCAAATTGCTCACTTGCTTTTCTAGTGGTTCTGATATTTGATCGGCCACCTCTTCTGGTGTAGCCCCTGGATACGTTGTTGTCACCGTAATGATCGGTGGTTCAATATCCGGTATCGTTTCAAGCTTCATATTCAATCCTGCATATAATCCTGCAGCGGTAATGAGGATTGTCATAAGCCAAATCGCAAATTTGTTATTCATCGAAAAATCGATGATTCTTTTCATACTCAACTCTCCCCTTTATTGACCAGTTAGTCACAACACTATAAAATATAAATGACCAACTGGTCAGAGGTCAAGAAAAAAATCATTAACTTCTCCAATTTTGAAGGAGCGACAACCATGGAACAAAAATCAATATATATTATCGAACAGTCCATCAAGCTATTTGCGAAAAAAGGATTCAGCTCTACTTCCGTGCAGGAAATCGCAAGTGCATGCGGAATATCCAAAGGGGCTTTTTACCTTCATTTCAAATCGAAAGATGCTTTGCTGTTAAACATATTCAATTATTATTATCAGCGGATCCAGACGCGTATTGACGAAATTCAAAAGCTCCATGCTGATGACCGCACGAAGTTCAAAAAACAATTGCAAGTCACATTTGAAGAACTAGCCGATCACCGCGAATTCATTATCATGCAAATCCGGGAACAAGCCATTCCCTTCAATGAAAATATCGAAGAGTTTCTCACCCAAATGCGGGTGAATTCCTACCTTTTCTACAAAGGTCACTTGCAAAACATCTACCAACATCGAGTGAATGAAGTCCTATGGGAGGTAAGCCTAATTTTGCAGGGAATGTTCAAAGGATATATGGATTTAATTATAATCGAAGGGGCTGATTTGGACCTTGAGTCCCTGGCGGAAGCGATGTTACGTAGGACAGACTACATTGTCGAAGGATTTGAAAAGAGTGGTGACCAACCAGTCATAACCGGAGAAATGATGCACCAGCTCCTACCTACTGACTTCTCTGGAGAAGAAAAAGAGCAATTGCTATCGAGTTTAGAGGAACTAGCTCATGAAGGGAACCAGGATATTAAAGATACCGTTCATGTTCTGACGGAAGAGATGAAGAGAGATCAGCCTCGCCCGGCGATTCTAAAAGGAATGATCGGAAACCTCGAAGGCACCTCCCATTTCACCATAACTATTGCTAGAATCAAACAGTTTTATCAATTATAAGAAATTCGTTCACCATCCTATGGATATAACAAAAGCTCAGGCGCGGCCTGAGCTTTTTTATTATACACGTTCTGCTTCTAGTACTTCATCGAGAATTGGATAGACAGCGTCTACTCCCTCTTCTGCTACTAAACAAGCTACACCAAGCGGGGTTTCCCAAAAGGAATCAGGAATATAAGGATTTTTAAGCCCTGCCGGCTGATAAAGCGAACGGTAGATCCGATTCAAATGTTGGCGTGTCTCTTCCGGATCCCTTTCTTTTTCACCCCGGGCAATTAAGAATACGTAGCGCATCGATTGAAACAGGTTGTCTCCTGGCATGAACGTATATTCCTTAAAGAATTTCAGCTGTTCCTGCGCTTTTTCCTTCAATCCCGATTGGACCGCAAGATCATCGAGATGCTGTTGCAAATGGTTATGCACTTGTTGGAAGACTCTCCGTTTTTCATCTTGCATGACTTTATCATTATAGATTTCCTGCAATTTTGTAAATGCGGTTTCTTTCGTCCATTCCACCTTGATCACCTCATTACTACATTCGACTTTTATTGCTAGGATTCCTTTTTAAAACCAAACTGTTCCGCTTCCATTTCCATCGCTGTATGAAGAAGAGGAAAATCAGCAGCATCGTCTTTTAAATGACGGGATAAATTCGGGACAAGTTTGTTCCATACCATTGGATTTGCTGCCATCGCTTGAAACAGAGCTACTTCATTATCTGTCCATTTTCTTAAGGACTGGATATAATGAAGCGTCATTTGGAAACCAGGGAGAAGCTGCTCGTCTCTCTTCCTTGCAAATTCCTCCAATGCTTCTTCTTTGGAGATTCCTTCATCCATTTTCAAGCATGCATCGGCCAATAAGAATGACTGCATAAAGGCATCATTGATTCCTAAACCTGTACTGGGATCTTTGCTGTGACCCGCGTCGCCGATTAATGCCCATCCATCCCCATAGGCCGTCCGGAAGAAGTTCGGCATACCGGGTGTTCCAATCATCTTTCCTTGAAGCCGGGCACCTTCCATTCGCTCTTTCATGCCATACATTTGATCAAACGTTTGTTTAAATGATTCTTCCGGATTCTTCATCATCGTTTTGAATTCCTCTGGATGGATTTCTATGCCCAGGCAGTCGCGGTTAGGCTCCATCGGAAACACAAAGCCGATACGTCCTTCATGAAGGAAGATCTCTGTGGCGGGTTCTGGTAACGGGGCTATTCCTTCAAAGTATCCATAAATGACCGGGCGTAATGGCTTCGTTTCTTCATATTTCTCTGCCCCTGTCCAATGAGCCATGTTCGAGTTCTTCCCGTCTGCCCCAACAATCAAATCAGCATAGACATCTTGCGAGTTCCCTTTTTCTATTAGATGGATGCCAACGACCTTCTCCTCTTCCCATATTAATTCTCTGGCCGATGTTTCGGGTTTGAAATGGACGGATGGGAAAGTAAGCGCTCGTTCAATCAACATGGAGTCGAGCTTGTCTCTTCTTGGTATGATCGTATAGGACGTCCTTGGTCCTTCAACGAAACTGCTTCCGATATAGGTCCTCATCCTCGTTACTTTTCTCAAACCCGACTCCTCGAGCTGCTCAAGCACGCCTAATTTTTCTAAGAATCCTGTGTGGGACATAAAATGGGTGGATAATGTATCACTCGGAAAACTGGCTTTATCAACAAGGAGGACCTTCTTCCCCATCTCTCCTAGTATAATAGCTAAACTTGCGCCGGCTACTCGTGCACCGACGATAATGACATCATAATGATGATTCATGATAGCACACACCTTCATGGATCGTTTACCTCCATCATAACTGGAGCACCATGAAAACTCTAGAGGCAGCTACGTTGGTTTTATTGTAGATAAGCTTCCGATTGTGGAACACTCAGTTTCGAGATGTTCCCGGGGTTCGTTGCCTGGTTGAGAGTTAGGGGTGGCTGGGAAGCAACTCGCTTTCCTGTGGAGGAGCGCCGAGCTTCCTCGGACTGCGTCCTGCGGGATCTCGCCTATCTCCTTCTCCCACGGGAGTCTCGCAGCTCCCCAACCACCCCATTCCATGTAAGGGAGAAACGAACCTCTATACCAAGTTGGACTGTCTCCCTACTATCCCATCGATAGAAGTATGAAGCGCTCTGTATCAAGCCTTTACGTACTCTGGAGCGGTTTATACGATTCGCTTTTTCAATCATAAATACCGATTATTGCGGAAGTGGTTTCGAGAATCTTCCATGGCAAAGGGGCGGAGGGGAATGGCGAGACTCCTGCGGGAACAGAGTGCTTGGTGAGACCCCGCAAGGCGTTAGCCTGAGGAGGCTCACCGCGCTCCCGCGGAAAGCGAGTCATTCCCCTCCGCCCCACCCACTTAACAAAAGTCTCGAAATCGAGTCTTACACAATACTGCCATTTACTTTAATAACCAATCAATCTATGAACATAAAAAAACTCCCGCGATGGGGAGTTTTGATTAGTAGGTGCGTTCTTCTTCAACTTCATGGTTTTGATCCATGATTTGAAGTTTACTCGGTTTGTTTTCTTTTGCGATTTCCTCTGCTTTCGCAACAGCAGTATCACGCTCATCATAAAGGTCTGTCGGAGCGACATCCTCGATTTTTACAAACCAACCGGTTACATCTTTATTAGGTACAACACTATATTGTTTCATGAACTTCACTCCTATCTCATAGACTTAATTAACCATTCCCACAGCAAGGAGGGTTCAAACGTATCGAAATTGTTTGACATTGAGAAAGGACGGCTTTATAATTTCAAACAAGTCAGAAAAATTGAATAAAAAACAACTCTTATCGAGAGCGGCAGAGGGACTAGGCCCTACGACGCCCGGCAACCTTCAAGGAAAACCCTTGAAAAGGTGCTACATCCTACAGATCACATGATCTGAAAGATAAGGGGAGGTATGAGATACATAAAGCCCTCTTCTTACTTACAGAAGAGGGCTTTTTCGTTTTTCTCTTCTAGAAAGTGGATGACCTAGAAAAAATCTGAGGAGGAACTTTTCTATGACTTTACCATTCCATACGTTCGGTCCTGAAACGAATTTGCTTCACGGTGGCCAAGAGCCTGATCCCGCTACAGGTTCTCGTGCTGTCCCGATTTATCAGACGACATCGTATGTTTTCAATGATACGGAACATGCTCAAAATCTTTTTTCGCTTGCGGAACCTGGCAATATTTATTCACGCATTGGAAACCCGACCGTCGATGTATTCGAACAACGAATGGCCCTTCTTGAAGACGGTGCCGCGGCGGTGGCGACAGCCTCAGGCATGTCGGCCATCACGATGGCCATACTGAATGTCGCTAAAGCCGGAGATGACATTGTCACTTCGACGAACCTTTATGGAGGGACCTACAATTTGTTTGTCCACACCCTCCCTCGTTATGGAATCAATGTCCATTTTGTAGAAGGAGAGGATCCCGAATCATTCGCCAAGGCGATCACTCCTCATACAAAAGCGATTTTTGCCGAAACCATCGGGAACCCGAGTTTGAATGTACTGGACATTGAAGCCATCGCAGATGTCGCGCATGACCACCATATTCCTTTCATCATCGATAACACATTCGCTACTCCGTATGTGTGCAGACCCATCGACTGGGGAGCAGATATCGTTGTGCACTCTGCCACGAAATGGATTGGTGGACACGGAACGGCCATTGGCGGTGTTGTCGTTGACAGTGGACGTTTTGACTGGAATGATGAGAAATTCCCAGGGTTCACAGAACCGGATGAAAGCTATAACGGGATCCGATTCGGGGTAGATGTAGGCCCTGCCGCTTTTGCCATAAAACTGCGCGTACAGCTGCTTCGAGATATTGGTGCCTGTCTAAGCCCACAGAACGCGTTCTTACTTTTGCAAGGTCTGGAAACTTTACACTTGCGTGTGAAAACACATGCGGATCAGGCATTAGAAATCGCTGAATACTTAAACCATCACGATGGTGTTGAATGGGTGAATTACCCGGGATTGAAAGACCACCCAACTTATTCTTTAGCGCAAAAATACTTCCACTACGGCCATGGATCCATTGTTGTCTTTGGAATTAAAGGAGGACGGGATGCAGGTCGCAAACTGATTGATCAAAGCACAATCTGGTCGCATGTAGCCAATGTCGGGGATGCCAAATCTTTAATCATCCATCCAGCCTCTACGACTCACCAGCAATTAAGCGACGAAAACTTGAGTAAATCTGGTGTAACAGAAGAACTTGTCCGCTTGTCTGTCGGGTTAGAGTCTGTAAAAGATTTAATTCAGGACCTGGACAACGCCATCTTCCATGCCACAGGATATAGGAAATCATATGGTAAGAGCAAGCATGTAGCAGAGCCTGTTTTATCCTCATCCCTTGACCGTTCGAACGGGGACTTGAGAAAAAGAGTGATCGGAATTGTAGGCACAAGTACTCTTCTTGTGGAGCAAAACAAATTGGAAAGGTTAGGGTTTGAAGTTCTTACCTTCTCTCACCTTGAGGACCTTCAAAAAGAAACGAATGTCAACTGGGATATCGTCTATGTTGAAGAAGCGAATGAGGATGTCTTGAACAGAGCAAAAGAAATAAAGCCGACACTACTCTGGTCAAGAAAACCAATCACTCACGAAGATGCAGCCATCATTTCCGGGGTTAGCCTTTATGAAGCTGTCGTGAATATCCGGTCAGGGAAAGATTTTTCCACTTCCCTCGTATCAGTCTAGTGAAAGAAAGGAGAATGAAAAGCATGTCATTAAGAAACCCCACCAGCCACCCACGAACCAATCAATCGATATCGATTGGCACTTTCACCTTCGAGTCTGGTGAAGTGCTTTCGGATGTCGAACTTGCCTACGAAAGATACGGGCCGACAAATGCTCCCGTCATTCTCGTATGCCACGCATTAACGGGCAACCAGCTCGCCGTCGGTTCAAGGGATGAACGTGGCTGGTGGGCCGGTTTGATTGGCGAAGACTGCCCAATCGATACCAATCGCTATCAAGTGATCACCTTCAATGTTCTAGGTGGATGTCACGGATCCACTGGCCCTGCGAGCATTAACCCGGACACAGGCAAACCATACCGTCAAACCTTTCCCAAAGTCACGATTAGGGATATGGTCCACGCTCAATATGAAGCTTTACAGCACTTAGGCATCACACATGTCCATGCGATCGCAGGCGGATCACTTGGAGGTATGCAGACGTACGAATGGGGACTTCTTTATCCTGACTTCATGAAAAAATTATTCATTCTCGCAGCCACACCTTACTTAAGTGATTACGGCATTGCTTTTAATCATATTGGTGCCAGAGCCATAAAGAGTGACCCTCATTTCCGAAATGGAGACTACCACTCAAATGAAGACCTAAGGGGATTTGAAATTGCGCGCATGACCGGGATGGTCACGTACCGAAGCAGCACCTTATTTGAGAAAAGGTTCGACCGTTCTTATCACGCGGATACCTCGTATGAAATCCAATCTTATTTGGATTACCAGGGCGATAAGATTAAAGAACGGTTTGATGCCAATAGCTATCTTTACCTTCTTGAGGCGATGAACAACCATGACATCGGACGCGGGAGAAACGGATGGCCTCAAGCAGCGAATCAATACAAAGCAGAGGTTCATACTTTCAGTTTCGAACATGACCTTCTTTATCCAGAAGCTTTGATCCAGCCATTCTCTACAGCCTGTAATAAAGGGAAGCATCACCACATTTCCACCGACTACGGTCATGATGGATTCCTCGTAGAGTTTGACCGTTGGGGTAAATGGGTGGAAGAACAACTAACCTAACTTCCTGGCGATGCTTTTCTACCTATAAAAAACAAAAACCGTTCCGTTTTTAATTCAAAACGGAACGGTTTTCTTGTTTATTGATCAAATGACTGACAGGAACTACTTTATACCCTTTAACGTACAGCTTTTCCAATAAGAGATCTACAGTTTCCACAGTAGAAAGTTGAAGATCATGAAGCAGAACAATTGAATCTTCTTCTACTTTTGAAAGAATATCTTCAGCCACCGCATCCGGTTTTAGTTCTTCCCACTTTTCGGAATAGATCGTCCACGGAACTACATAGCCTTCTTCTTGATAGTTAGCAGAAGGCAGATTTCCAAAAGGCAATCTCAATAAATCCACCTTCTGACCGGTCACTTGTTCCAGGATCGTTTGAGTAGATGAAATCTGTTGATTGACCCGCTCATCCGACAAGCGTCCCAAACGAGCATGATTCCACGTATGGTTACCGATTTCGTGCCCGCGTTCACTCACTTCCCGAGCTACTTCAGGATAGTAACCTACCCGTTTTCCAATCATGAAAAAAGAGGCTTTGGCTTCATACTTGTCTAGTACATCAAGGATTTTTCTGGTCACCTCAGGGTGAGGGCCATCATCGAAGGTTAAAGCCACTTCTTTCCCTTCGTGTAAATGGTTATCTAAAGAAAAGTCCTTGTAATGATCGTCGCTTCCCTGCCCCTCTAATATGGGCTCAGCTAATTCTTCAGGCACCTCTTTAAAGGCATCGGTATATTCTGAACGAAGCAGTTTGGATACTTTATCCCTCTCAATCATCACACGGATTGGTTCCTCATTAGCTGAATCATCTATAAAAACAAGGATACCTTCCCCCGTCAAAGCAACATCTTCGTAGAATTCAGGTCTAGCCTCAAGCTTATCCAGAAGCTTCGAGTTTTCTTCACCTGTATCTATCATTTTCTCTTTTGTCCAATCGTGAAGACGATCGACATAATAGATATCTTCCTTGAATAATTCTTCAAGCGACAAGGCTTTGCCTTTCTTCTTATCGAAATTCATGACGGTTTGATTGGTCACGACTCCGTCTTTCCCAAGGTCGATCGTTTCTATAAACCTCACAACAAAGAAACGTTCATTTTGATGAATCACTTCAAAATCAATGTGCAATTCATGCGACTGGCTTCCAGCACTTTTTTGTTTACTTTTATAGCTTTCTTGTTTGAACAAAGCTTTCTGCTGATTCACGTAATCTATAATGGTTTGGTCAATTTGGTTATTCGGTGTTTGTGGATAATGTGCGGTCATATGATACTCTTCAAATTCACTGATATCTGTTTCTATACTTACGTCATACATCGCCTGATTACCCGTCTTCTCTCCCGACTCTTCATTAGCATTTGCAATGAAAGAACAGCCGGACGCCGTCAACAAAACAAACAAAATGGTATATATAATCGGTTGTCTCATGCTCTTCCCTCTTTATCTCATAGTTACACAATCTATTGTAACACAAATGTAACAATGACTTAATCACTAAGTTATATTCAGTAAATTAAATTAATTCAACAAAGTCCTCTTTCAGAAATGCTCCCTATACTTGAAGACTCAGTTTCGAGACATTTGTTGTATGGATGGGGCGGAGGGGAATAGCTCGCTTTCCGCGGGAGCGCGGTGAGCCTCCTCGGACGGCGTCCTGTGGGGTCTCACCATGCATTTTTTCCTCTTTGATATCCGGTTCCGGCACCTAGCGGCTAGTAAGACTTCCCTCGCTTCTGTACGATAAGTCAACATCGAATCACTCCGTTCTTCGTGTTTCCTTTATCTCCGCCAGCTCAGTCCAGTCCATACGCCACTGAACGAGGCGCCTCCACACTTAAGATAGGAGTCTCGCCATTCCCCTCCGCCCCTTTACCAAATAAACTTCTCGAAACCACTTCCGAAAAAAGAAGGTTTTACTCCTGAGGAAAGTGAAGCAATATGGATTCTCCAACCGCTATTCTGAATGATAAAGCCTGTTATAGAGCGCTTTATGCTTATAACACCAGGATAGTGGAAGACATTCTCCCCCGGTGTAAGGGTTCGTTACCCACATACGACGAACGGGTTGGCTGGGAAGCTGTGAGACTCCCCCACAGAAAAGCGAGTAGCTTCCCAGCCAGCCCTGACGCTCATCCAAAGCAACGAACCCGAAAAACATCTCGAATCTGAGTCTTCAAGTATCCTGCCATTTAGCGAAATAAAAAAAGAACTTTCCAATAAGGAAAGTTCTAGATGTTGGTGCGGACGTCCCATAGTTCGGGGAAGAAACGGTGATCGAGGACTTTCTTTAAGTAGCCGACCCCTGAAGAGCCGCCTGTACCTTTTTTGTGACCGATGATCCGTTCCACGGTTTTCATGTGACGGAAGCGCCATTGCTGGAGGCTGTCTTCAATGTCAACAAGCTTCTCCCCTAATTGGTACAAATCCCAGTATTGTTCCACATCTTTATAGACATTCGTCCAGGCAGCTTCTACGCTGGAGTCTTTTTCATACAGCTGTGTGTAATCGCGGTCCAACAATTTTTCTGAAATCGGAAAACCGGAATCCGATAACTTCTCAATGGCAGCATCGTAAAGGCTTGGTGCACGATAAGCCGATTCAAGTCGATGGTGTAGATCGGGATCTTTTTCGTATATTTTTAACACGTGAGGGGTTTTATAACCCAGTGCAAATTCAATCATTCTGTACTGATAGGATTGGAAGCCGGAAGCTTGTCCTAGGTGATCACGGAACTCCATATATTCTGAAGGCGTCAATGTTGATAGGACATCCCACGCTTGGATGATCTGTTTCTGTATGCTCGATACCCGCGCCAGCATCTTAAAAGCCGCCTGCATGTGATCTTTTCTGATGGCTTCTATAGCTGCATGAAGTTCGTGTAAAGTCAGCTTCATCCACAGTTCACTGACTTGATGAATGATAATGAAAAGCATCTCATCATGATGAGAGGATAAACGATTTTGCGCAGAAAGCAGTTCATCCAAGTTCAAGTATTCACCATAGGTCATCCGGCTGGAAAAATCAGTATGGATATTCTCGTTGCTATCATTTTTATGATTGGTCACTGGTGTCCCTCCTTCAATCCAATACGCCACGTTCAGGAATGTTGGAAAAAGTCATCGGTAAGAATTCCGTATGTACCGTTCCCTCATACATAAGAAGCGTTCCTAAAACAGGGTGCTCTGCGTGCACATGGACACGAAAAGCTTGTTCCTCTTCATCATAATGTTCGTACACGCTGGTAGTCGGATTGGCCATAGACATAAGACCATCCACATTTATTGCTTTCGACTCCATATATAGTCCACCTTCAGCTGTGACATGGAGCTCCAGCTCGGTTTGGATGAGTCCTGTCTTTCCTAGATCATCCACGATGCAACCTTTCTCTTCATCAAACCGCATCGCTGCATCAAAACCCCGAATAGAGTAAGGGAAGAAAAATCTCCGAATCCAGCTGATCGTCTCACGTCCTCTTTCATCTACATAAATATAATTCTCAAGGGTGAACGGGACATCCTTTCCTCGTTCTGCAAAGACAAGGTGATCTTTTGTTCCCACCTGAAGGAAAGGACGCAGTAAAGGATGAGTCCCTCTGATCTCCGTCATTCTCCCTTGCCCAAGAATCATTAGATTTTGTTTACTTGTCAAACCGTACTTCTTTTGAAGCTCGGGATGAAGATGATGGAATTGCTCACCTAGTGCTCGATAAAAAATCGACTTCATGGAAAAACTCCTCCTAAATCAGGCTGCCATCCAATTTTATTTGTGGATGGTTATCAAATATTTACCCCGTGCCATTTATGTAACGTTCCATATTTAAACTGGGTAAATAAAAAAGGTATGAATGGATTCAAATCAGAATATGGTTTCATTTAGAAACCTATTTTCTTTGATGTATGTAATGGCATTATAGCATAAGTAACCGCTTCCCATTAAACATGCAACGAAATAAGACCTGCCTTTCAGCAGGTCTTTAAGCTTGTGTTTGAGGAATAGCAATGGTTCCATAAAAATGTTTTCCGCATTTCATTCGAAGAGTGCCAGGGGTGCAGACGTTTGTAACATGAGCCGCTCTGAGATTCAGTAAAGGCTACCCGCCCACGACTTTACTTGTGCATCCCGTCCTCCCCCCTGCAGAAACACAATTACATGACTTCTTCTGCGTAGTCACTTATGGAGTAGCCTTTTTGTTGTTTCATAAGCCATCCTTGTTTTTCGAGCTGGTTGAAAAGTTTTTGAATATGTTTTTCAGGCCAATTTGAGAGGATGCCAAACCATCGTGTTTCGTGTAAATGAAGCTTCCTCAGCTTGTTGGTTGCTTTCCCAGCAAGCACTTGTACCAAGGTATGGGCTGGATAATCTGTTCCGTAATAATAGATCAAGTCCAGCACCTGTTGAGTTTCTGCATACGTCAGCGTTCTCCCTTTGACGGTAATGATGATGTCATCCTCTTCATAACGAACCTCACTCAACTTATTTTTCAACTCTTCTAAAACATGGCTTGTCATCGGATATACATTTTCTGGAACAATTTTTTGCCAATCCCGTAGTTCTTTCAACATTCTTACGTCGTCGAGCTGAATTCCAGAAAGCCATATCAGCTCAGATTCAGACGTACGGTCCGGGATCCGACTCCGATTTAACTTATCGTACATGTAGAGAAGTGGGTGCGTTTCCATATCTTCTACTTTACGTTGATAACGTTGAATCTGTTTGACAAGATCTAAACTCTCATCGAGCGTTTTCCTGGCGACAGTCAACTGTTTTTTCAAACCCCTTAACTGAATCAGTTGATCAAGGAGGCGCTGGTTTTGTTCAGCGATCTCATTGAACTGTTTCTCAATGGTCATGACGCGCTTTGTGGCTCGATCTACATCGAATTCCTCTTCAAGAGCAACCCTGTCTTCATCGATATAATAATGCAGAGTATAATCGCATCGTTCACAAGAACAACAGATGCAGCGCTCCTTCGAAAGAAAGGTGAGAGATTTAGTATGTGAACAGCTCTCTCCCCTCCCCTCCAACCAATCTGCCGGTAAAGTGCGGAAAGGACGCATAACGATGCTGACTCTATGACGCCAATAAGCCACATCTTCCGGGTAATTAAGAACAGAAAGGAGAGCGGATTGGTTCATGACCTCAACCGCATCAATGACGTCCCTTTTTTCATGGAACAATCGTACAATCGGATGATTGTGAAAAGCAGCAGATATTCTATCAATCCAATCTTTGCGGTCGTTCTCACTTATATGTGATAAAAACAGATAGTCCTCAAGTACTTCCCCAACGTGTTCATAAAGTTGTTCCGCGGAGAGTTGAGTAAAATCTGTACTATATAAAAACTCTTCTTTTAAAGGTAGTCCATGATCTTCTGGCAAGGACCTCCATAAAAACAATTCTGGGCGCAACAAATGTGGATGAATCGTCTCTTCTTTTTCAAAAGAAACCGGTAGGACAGCTCTTCCTGACAACCCTAGGAAGGGGCGAATTTTCGCAACATCAAGAGATTTGTCGTTGATTTGATCCACGATTGCGTCGTTAAGCCTGGATAGTAACCCCCGTTCAGTTTTATGTCCGATCGACCGGATTTGTTTGTTCTTCTTTCCGATCGGTGCAAGTACTACATACGGGTATCGTTGATCCTGGTAAGCAATCCTGTTTGGCAGTCCCATAATGATTCCCCTTTGAATAAGGATTTACTACTATTATAGAAAAAGTATTACGATGTACCAATAAATATAAGTAAAATGGGCGTCATACTGTTAAAATTTCCACGGAATACCCAATGAACAGCCCCGTTTCTATGACACCCGGGATCGCACTTAACTCTTTTTCCAACGTATCGGGTATATGAGCAAACCTTACATCCATCAGCACATTGCCGGCCTCGGTCAATACCGGCCCGTCCTTCGCTGTCGCCATACGCAGCTGCACGTGTTCACAATCAAAAGTTTGAAGGGCTGTTTCTACAAGATGGACTGCTCGTGGATCCACTTCTAATGGAACCGCAAACTTCTTCCCAAGCTTTTCGACATGCTTGCTTTCATCTACTAAAATATACGTCTTTGCCGCACTTGCCATCACAAGCTTTTCAGCAAAAAGAGCGCCCCCTCTTCCTTTGATGAGACGTTGTTTCCCATCCACCTCGTCTGCCCCATCAAATCCCCAATCCGGTTGATGGTTTAGCAGGGAAGTGATCGTCAGGCCGTAGTAACTACAGTTCATTTCTGCCTCTTTAGAAGTAGGAATTGCCAGGATCTCCAGCCTATCCTCAGCGACTCTTTCGGCAATCTTTTCGAGAGCAAGAAATGATGTCGAACCTGACCCGATGCCAATGACATCTCCATCTTTTACAAAACGGCTCACTTTTTGAGCGACTTCATCTTTTCGATCACGATTTGATATCTCCCCTGACCACACTGGCTGTTCAGCGAGATTATTCTTCCATTTCACAGGTATCACCTCTTTCTTTGGTATTCCCGAATGACTTGGAAAACAAGCATGGGTGGTAAAGAAAGTGTATCAGATCAAGAAGCCTCTTCTCCTCTCAACGCCAAAACTTTGTCATTCTTAACGTATTCTTCACATAAATATAAGGTAATCCATTTTTCTAGAAAGAAGGGGATGGAATTGAAACGAGTGTACTGGAAGTTGTTCATCTTCTATCTCATCCTCATCTCAGCCATCATACTCGTCACACTAAATCAATAACATACTCCTCCATAAAAGCTCCCTATTCTTGAAGACTCAGTTTCGAGACAATTGTGAGGTTCTAGGGGCTTTGGGAAAAGGTTCGCTTTCCATGGGGCGGGCGGTGAGCCTCCTCAGGCTACGCCTTCCGGGGTCTCACCTGTCCCACACGTCCCATAGGAGTCTCACCGTTTCCCTCCGCCCCTTTACCATATAAGTGTCTCGAAACTACATTTAAAATAAGCAGCTTTTATCCTAGTAAAAACAAAAGAATAACTAACTACAACGGTGACTATTTCAGGTGCGTAAAGCTTGCTATATAGCGTTTTACGCATATAATACCATGGGAGTGGAAGACACTCTCCCCGGTAAAGGCGTCCGTTTCTCCTTTACATCTAAAGGGGTGGATGGGAAGCTGCGAGACTCCCGTGGGAGAAAGGAGATAGGCGAGATCCCGCAGGACGTAGTCCGAGGAAGCTCGGCGCTCCCCCACAGAAAAGCGAGTTGCTTCGCAGCCACCCCTAACGCTCAACATGGCAACGAACCACGAAACATCTCGAAATTGAGTCTTCAACAATCCTGCCATATTGTTGAACAAGCGTTTAATTAATGTTGAGTTTTCTATATATCCAAAAAACCTCGACCGCTCCATGGTCGAGGTTTTACTTGATTAAGTCGTGTTTGAAGGCATAGATGACCGCCTGGGTACGGTCGGAAACTTGGAGTTTTCCAAGGATGTTGCTGACGTGTACCTTTACGGTTTTCAGGGCAATGAACAATTGATCGGAGATTTCCTGGTTGGTCTTCCCTTCCGCCATTAATAGAAGAACTTCTTTTTCTCTTCCCGTAAGTTGGTCGTGAAGTTCAGCGCCATCTGGCGTCCGCATTTTTGTCATGATTTTCCCTGTCACTTCAGGTTCTAGGATGGACTGGCCTGCGTATGTAGAACGAATGGCCTTGGCGATTTCTTCTGCCTTTGAAGTTTTGAGCATATAGCTCGTCGCTCCCGCTTCGAGTGCCGGGTACACTTTTTCATCATCTAGAAAACTTGTGACGATAATGACTTTGGCTTCCGGCCATTGTTCAGTAATCCGCTTCGTCGCTTCAATACCATCCATCTCGTCCATGACCAAGTCCATCAAAATGATATCAGGACGATGTTCCAATGCAAGGTCCACAGCTGCTTTTCCATCGTCTGCTTCCGCAATAACTTCGATATCTGATTGTGCAGATAAGTATGCTGATACACCGATGCGCACCATTTCATGATCATCAGCAAATAAAACGGTAATCATTCTTCTTCGCCTCCTTTTATCCGATGGGGAACCTTCACTTCTAGCCGAGTGCCCTGTTCCCTCACGCTTACCACCTTTAATGTCCCTCCAATTTCAAACGCTCGTTCCTGCATGTTTTGCAGTCCATATGAGCTTGTCTTCGCTTCTTCTACATTAAAACCGATGCCATCATCCACGATACGCAGGATGACGTTTTGATCCCTTTCTATCAACATGACATTTAAGGAATGAGCTTTTGCATGCCTTAAGGTATTTGAAACCGATTCTTGAAGAATCCGGAATAGCTGATCTTCGATGCCTTTTTCAAGGTTCAGAGGTTCCACGGACCATTCAATTTCCATCGGTACTTTTTGTGTGAGTTCATAAAGCAGTTCTTCTGCTCCTTCCGATAGAGACTTATCCTTGAGGGCTACTGGCCTTAAATGCAGAAGTAGAGCTCTCATTTCAAGCTGAGACTGATGAATCATGCGTTCAACCATCTGCATTTGTTTTTTCGTTGCCTGCCAATCATCCGAATCGGTTTCGTTAATGGCAGACATCATCATGGAAGCTGCAAATAATTGCTGACTGACGGAATCATGAAGTTCTCTCGCAAGCCGGTTCCTTTCCTGGATCACCACTTCCTGCAGACTCTTCTCACGTTCTTCCGCTCTCTCTGTAACCATACGTTGAGCAAGCTCTGTTTGTTTCGTCATTCTCTCTTCCAGTTGTTTAAGAGCGATGTCGATCTGCTCTATCTCTTTCAAATCAACCTCTTCTTCCACAAGTTCATTTCCCTTTGTCAATTCTGACACGCGATGTTCGATGTTGAAGAGCTGCCTGCGCCAAAACCACCCCTGGATGACGCCGACTACAAATCCAAAAGATAAAGAAATGAATAAAACAAAGAAAATATAAGGAAGATCAAAAACATCCCTTTCCAGGAGATCTCCCCACGAGTCAAAAGGAAAGGCATAGAACGTAATGGCCAGCAACAGAATGGTGAACCCCAAAAAAGTCAGGGTGCCTGACAACAATTGTCTCTGCCATACATTCATACGCGCTTCACCTCAAGTTCTCCGGAAACCATAGACGTGATAATTTTCACGCGTGGCTTTTCTTTTCGATACCCTTCGGTTTGATAGGAGATCACCTGGTTGAACACTTTCGACTTCTTATATTGAAAGATGGCAGCACGTCCAATGAGAGCACTATGATGAATACTTACCTCTACTTCATAAGGGACATAAACGGTCAGGTTCCCAATCCATTGGCGTATGGAAATGACGGCCTCATCGTGAGGAAGGACCGTCTGACTCAAATCCACGATTTTGTCCCCAAACCCACCATGGATGTTGATATCCTTCCATTCGTAAGAAGTTTTTGGTGTAGCATCATCTCCAAAAAACTTTTGCCTTAGTAATGGTTCCTGCTCCGGGAGCTCCTGGTGGTAATCAATGATCTCGGGTTGGATGTGTTCCGGCTTTTCTCTTGATTTGAAGTAATCCCTTAGGAACATGAGAATCAATGCGATGACCAGAAATCTTACAGCAATCATACTTAATACAGTGAAGATTAAACTGATCAACCCAATCCAGAAAAGGATTTTCCTCCATAATGGACGATAGTTTTTCCATCCGATATACATAAGGACTCCGGAAAAAACGACAGAAAATACAAGTCCTCCGTTGAAAAAGACAATTTCCACAACGAGGAGAATCACCCCTATGATTAAAATCGTGTTGATCGTATCGGTTGAAAGCTTTTTAAGCATAAAGGTCATCCCCCTCTCTTAAATCGATAAAGACGCAGAAATCTGCGCCTTCATCATACCATGTTTTCTATTTAGCGGGTACTTCCTCCCGTTTCTCCATTTCTTTCTCCAAATGAGCCATTTTACTGTCAAAGGTATTGTGATCGTACGCACTGTTTACCTTGTACTCGAGGTCCTCAATATAACGGTCGATTTCTGAAAATCTTGAGTAAGGCTTGTCCGCTGCGTCCTCGATCACACGATTCATGCGGTGATGAGCACGAGCGATATTTTCACGCCCCATCAGTTCCATCCGCTTCAAATGCATGTCCTTCAGCTTGTGTTTCATTTCTTCATATTTGCGCTCTAGCGCTTCCAGTTGTTCGACACTATCCCTTCTTGATGCTTGAAGGCGATCAGCTCTTGCCTCATATTCCTGCTGCTCTTTGACGGCAAATTCATACATTGTGGTTTCTCCGGCTTTTTCAGCAATTTCAGCCTGGCGTCTGCGCTTGTCCGCCATATCCTGTGCTTTCTGAACCTCACGGGAAAACTCATCTTTCAATCGGTACTGCCGCTCCACAAGCTTCCTGACCTTCTCGGTTTCTTTTTCACTTTCACGCAAATACTGATTTAACATTGCGATCGGGTTCTTTTGTTCTTTTTGATCCAACGCCTCGTGCAAGTCTGCGGTAATGGAATCTTTCAACCTCGTAAATAAATTAGCCATATTGTGTATCTCTCCTTTGGTTTATTTGTTCATTTCTGCCCATTGGCGTTCAAAGTTGGTAAAAGGATCATCGGACTTGGTAGATCGTAACTCTTCGCTTTTGCTTGTCCAATTTTTATAGATCCAGTACAGCACAAAAGCAGCGGCTACGCCGATTACGGCATAGACATTGGAGACGGCTATACTGAGGATGATCAGTCCGACAACGACCCAGCCGATCTTCGCTGCCGTAGAGTCAGTCTTCATGAACTGTTTGAACACGACATAAAGCAACCAGACACTTACACCCAGGAGGATCATCGGTCCTAAATTGACGAGCAATACGGTAAGGGCGACTAATCCAGCCAGGAATAGTAAAAATTTCTTCATCGTTTTTCCCTCCTTGCTGATTTCTTGTCTTTATCATATCGATAATAGAATTTTGGCGTAATGAGCCAGAGATATATTTTCAACTAAGACCAGAGGCGTATCGTAGGATAAGAAAATGTGGAGATGGAACTAATGGTAGAGGATAGTAAACAATTAGAACGAGGGCGCCGCCCCCCATAACAAAAAAAGCCGCCCAAAAAAGGCGGCCTTTCTTCTATTCAATAATACGCAGTTCTTTGGGTGTTTTTGTCAATGTCACATACCCGTTTTCCGTAACGAGTACATCGTCTTCCAAGCGAACGCCGCCGACTTCCGGGTCATAGATGCCAGGCTCAATCGTGTACGTCATCCCTTCTTTCAAGACGCCATCATTCAAATGACTCATGGAAGGGAATTCGTGCACATTGATTCCAAGACCGTGACCGATGCGGTGTGGGAATTTGTCTCCGTATCCTGCATCTGTAATGATGTCACGTGCCACTTGGTCAAGGTCACCGATCCGTGTCCCCGGCTTACTGATGGCTAGTGAAGCGTCCAGGGCTTCCTTCACTTTATTGTAAATCGCCTTCTGTTCTTCATTTACCGAGCGATAGGCAAACGTACGGGTAATATCGGACGTGTACCCTTTCCATACGACGCCAAGGTCGAATAAGACAAAGTCCCCTGGCTTCAGGCGGCGGTCACCAGGATTCCCATGGGGCTGGCCTGATTTTTCACCGAACAGGACCATCGTAGAAAAGGACATCTCCGCAACGCCTTTCTTCTTCAGTTCATATTCAATCTTCGCGAGCACTTCCATTTCGGTGATTCCTTCTTCCAGGGCTTCAACTCCCACGCTCACACCGAAGTCTGCAAGCTCAGCTGCTTCTTTCATAATGCTGATTTCGTGATCATCTTTGACCACCCGCATGTTGTTCAATTCTCCTTCGATGTCTTCAACTTTCACATCTTCAAAGAGCTCGAAAAACGATTCACTTCTGCCATAAGAAAGGACTTGTTTTTCTATCCCTACCGTTCTTACATTGACGATGCCGTTCTCTTTCATCTTGTCTGCCATCATCTGCCATGGATTTTCGTGATCGGCATAACCAATCACTTCCTTCGTCCACCCAGCATCACGGATTTGACCTTTCTCCATTCCAGGCAGGATAGCAATCGGATCTGCTTCAGGGAAAACGAGCAACCCCAGCAACCTTTCATGTGGGTCTGTATGAAATCCCGTCAAATAGAAAAAGTTCTCTGTTGAATTAATAAACGCTGCATCAACGTTTGTATCTTTCAGGTATTGTGAAAATTGTTCCAATCGATGTTCCAACATTCATCACTCCTCTTCGCTTCTTTTTTCATCATAGCTCAATCTTTCAAGCAATCCAAATCACACAAAAGTCCGAAAACGGGAGTGAACGTTTAACGACACTTTTATCTTTTTCATTCTCAATAGGGGGAGCATTCGATATAATGGCGAAAGGTGATTAAATTTTAGGAGGTGAACAAATATGGACCGTACTCGTTTTTTTGTGCGGGTAGCTGCAATCTATGCATTGATCGGCGCATTTATGGGTTCCCATATGGCCGGCGGAGGGGGTCTGCAATTGAGCGCGATTCACGCTCACATTCTCGTTGTTGGATGGCTTTCCCTTTTTGCTTTCGGTGTTTATTATAGAGTATTCTCTATCCCCAAGGATTCCAAGCTCGCGACAGCACACGTATGGACATCGTTCTTTGGTGTCTTCGGCTTGACGGTTGGTATGTGGCTGTATTATACCCAACCAATTCCAGGGTTGAGCACGTTCAACACGACTTTCTTCATCGTTGGAGGGACCGTCCTTCTCATCGCTTTCGTCTTATTTGCGATTATGACTTTCGTTCATGGAAAACAAATTTCAGAAAACGCATAAAAAGAGATCCGCTCTCCATAGCGGATCTCTTTTTCTTATGCAGCTTGCCTTAGCGGTGTACGGTGCAACAACGACTTTTCTAGTCGGATCGCAAAAAAAGCGGACACGACGGCTAAGCCGATATCTTTAATTAAAAATGGCACCATGCTTGACCAGGCCAAAACAAAACCAATACCATCCCCTCCAACCCAGAAGTTCATAGCAAGATAGAATAGATTGACACCAATAAAATAGTTCAACACAATTCCGACAAGGGCTGCGGCGATATAAGTACGAAGGTTCCGTTTAGACTCTGCAATCTTTCCAACAGCGTAAGCAACGATAATAAAAGATAAAATAAATCCAAATGTTGGGGATATGAGCATGGATATTCCACCTTTAAATCCAGCAAAAATGGGTGCACCTACCAGCCCTAGAAGGGCATAAACAAGAACAGAGAATGAGCCTAACCTACTACCCAAGACGAGTCCTGCCAGGATAGCAAAGAATGTTTGAAGCGTGAGCGGTACGCCCATAACTTGTAAAAATGGCATAAATGCAGTGATGTTGGCTCCGATCGCCATGAGAGCGACGAACAAGCTGCCCAAGGTAATATCGTAAGCCGATAAACGAGATGATTTCATTACGGTGTCCTCCTACATATAAAATCTCTTTAACTATTATTAAGATAAGAGAATACACCTTTAATGTCAACTAAGTTTTTTTATAGTTAACAAAAAAGAACTGCCGTTAGAATCGGCAGTTCTTTTTTGTTTTTATAGTCCCAACCCCATTGAAAGTTGGTTCGTATAACTTGTATAAGCAACGATTTGATTCAACGCTGCCATTTTCTGATCATCATACCTATGCTCCTTCAGACGTTCCACATCTTCTTTCGTCACTTCCACCGGTTTAGCAATTAAGCGCTCCGCGTACGTGAGCACAGCTTTCCATTCCTCACTCATGTCGGATTCCTTATAATTATTAAGCCAGTTCAGCACATCCTCCTGATCCACCAATTCTTCAAGCAATTTAGAGTGGCTATCGGTACAGTATTTGCAGCCATTCTTCATAGAAACGAACGTGATAACCACTTCTCTCAAATCGTCTGGAAAGTCTGTCTCTTTAATCGCTTTCTGCAAGGGAAGAAAAGCTTCATACAATTTTTCATCATTCGCCAGCAGCCGATCAAACAGAGGGGCTGGATTGGGCATATTGTTTTGTACATTTAGTTCCTTCATTTCTTTTTGTTTTACAGGTTTAATCCATGGCATCACTATACCGCTCCTTCATCATTCTATTTGACTAGTATTAAAAACCTATTAAATGGTGACTTTTCCCTACAGATATAGTAATATAGACTCAAAAAGTAGGAGGGGGAGTATTATGTTTTCTCCTCAAAGGACGATGGGGCAATATACAACCCCTAAAAAAACAGTGCAATATATGACTCGGAAGCTCCTATCTGAACTTCCTGAGAAAAGCACTCTTAAGGTTCTCGACCCTGCGACCGGGGATGGTATCTTCATCCATACGTTGCTGGAAGAAGGCCTTACAGCAGAAAACCTCTATGCCTTTGATATCGACCAAAAAACAGCGTCTCCTCACCCTGAAGTTCATTTCTACTATGAAGATTTTCTAAAGGTTGATCAACGAGGGCAATATGACGCAATTATAGGCAATCCTCCCTATAAATCCAAACGACAAAGCCCTTACTTTTCCGAAAACCGCGAAAGAATAGAACGCGAATTTGGAAAAATCGGCACTCATAATTTATATTCCCTCTTCATTCACAAAGGCATACAATGTTTGAAGCCCGGTGGAGTGATGACCATGATTGTACAGGACTCATTTCTTACGAACATTTACTACAAAAACTTTCGTGAATTTCTACTAAAAGAGACCGAAATCAAAGAAATCATCCTCGCTCCCAGACGCCTTTTTCATAAAGGGAAGGCTGATGTACGTACAGCCATCATAACTCTCAAGAAAAGAGACCTAAAAGCACCCGTCTCCACACAAATGAGATTGGTTGACCGTCTGAATGAGCAAAATTACGATCATCCACCAGAGGGCACCATCCAGTATCTATCCCAACAAACGTTTGAGCAGATGCCTGCTTATAACTTTTCAATCAATGTTCCTGAAGACATATTGAGACATTTCGAAGCTCCCTACCAGGCGCTGGGAAGTGTTCTTAAAGGAGGGACAGGCATATCTACCGGTGATGATCGTTCTTTCTTACGGCCATTTAAAGAAGGGCATGCACCCTCGGACTGGATTCCTTTTTATAAAAATGGCGGGAGAAAAGACGCCTGGTTTTATGAACCGAAATACTACATCCACAAAGATTGGCCGGACTATGTCGACAGTGGAGGAAACTTCACGGTACGGAACCGAGCCTATTTTTACAAGAGAGGCATTACCTGTTCGTCCATGGGGGTGGATTTCTCGGCAGCATTACTTCCAGAAGGCTCCTTGTTCGGTGTGAACGCCAACCTTTTTCCAGAACATGAGGAAGACTTGTACTACTTCCTCGGGCTGCTAAACAGCAAGTTGATGAAATACATGGTAAGAAAAGTTCTCAACCGAACCAATATGATCACGTCCGGCTACATCAAGAAGATTCCTTACATAGAACCTGATCCTCTACAAAAACAGGTAATGATTGAAACAGCTCGGAGTATCGTTGAGAAGAAAAAAGAAGATCCAACTTTCCAAACCGGTGAATGGGAGATGTTGGTGGATCAAACCGTTTATGAAATCTATGGAATATCGAAGTCCAGTCGTTCGAAAGTCCATGATTTCTGCCATGACATTATGGAGAAGATTTGACTCTTCTCCACCTCCCCTCTCATTTTCCGGCACAATATTTCCTGGGAAATCAAATCATTTTATAATTCGATAATTTCCCCAATCATCAGGTAGAAGCTGCAAATATTTGCGCGAAAGAAAGCGATCATCGACAAGCTGAATGGATCCGTGATCTTCTTCTGATCGAATCAACCGCCCCCCTGCCTGCAACACCTTGTTCATTCCAGGATAGACATAGGCATAATCATATCCGTTTCTCCCTTTTTGGTTAAAGTACTCTTTGATCAACTCCTTTTCAAAGCTTCTGGGAGCAAGCCCTATACCTACTACTGCCACACCGTTCAACCGATCCCCTCGAAGGTCTACACCCTCAGAAAATATCCCTCCCAGCACAGCGAAACCAACAAGTCGGCCTCCTTCCTCGAATTGAGCAAGGAAGTCTTCTCTTCTTTCTTCATCCATCCCCCGCTCCTGCATAACCGCATCCACAGGAAAGACGTTTTTGAATTCACGATAGACCATTTCCATATAGTGATACGAAGGGAAAAAGAAAAGGTTATTCCCTTCGTGGAGTTCCACCTGATCATACAGTCGCTTGGTCAGTTCACCAACGGTCTTCTCCCTGCTCTTATACCTCGTCGATAAAGGAGTGATCATCACATCAATTTGCGATGAGTCGTACGGGGAAGGTAAATGTAAGATATAATCGTCTTTCGTGCCCCCAAGCATCTCTTTATAATAAGCAAAGGGTGAAAGGGTCGCTGAAAAAAACACCCCTGACCTGAACGTTTTCGTCGTTTCCCTTAGAACGTGAGAAGGATCAAGACAAAACAGTTTCAATACGAAGTCTCCCTCTCTTGTACTCTCTCCCAACAAACGATAGTGTTCGTCCACATATTCGAGTATTTTTAAAAACCTCTGAGACTGAAAATATACATCCACCAGCCGTTCAGATCTTTCCCCTTCCGTATTCTCCTGTAAAAGCGATTCTGCCTCGGACAAGAAGCGTTCCATATTTTCTTCCAATTCCCCTGGCACCTGTTCCAATTGGAGGAATTCCTCCGTAGGTGAATAAAAACGCTCTAAATCTTTACCAATCGCCTCAGCCACTTTGACTAAGTGATCTTCTTCCCCCTCCCATTCAGCCGCAACGCTTTCGTAGGATTGCTTGGTAATGGAGGCCGAATACATCTCGCGAGCACGCTCGACAAGGTTATGGCTTTCATCCACGAGCAGTGCTGTTTTTTTCTTCCGATCAGGCATCAGCCGCTTCAACGAAACCCGAGGGTCAAAGATATAATTGTAG
Source organism: Halobacillus litoralis (assembly GCF_009856415.1). Lineage (GTDB taxonomy): Bacteria > Bacillota > Bacilli > Bacillales > Halobacillaceae > Halobacillus > Halobacillus litoralis_C. Next base: position 751,802 of record NZ_WMEZ01000002.1, read on the forward strand.
TCACCGATAATCACGTCCGAAACATCTGTAAGGTCCAGTGAAAATTCAAAGGGGCAAACTTTATGTTTCCTTGCATAGGATTCAATAACCGGACGTGTCATCTGTGTTTCATGGAGTAGAATATCGACAATTGCCCCATTGATTCGGTCATAGTAACCGTCAGCAAATTCACAGTAGTCCGGCTGGCATATCGTTTCTTCCTGGAAACAGATTTTATCTTTTGCTGTTAATGTAACCGAACGAAGCTTAAGTCCCATCTCCTGCATCTTCAGTAGAGCTTCTTCAGCTGTCGCTCTTGTAATCGTCTTTGCTGTTAAATAATAAATTCTTTCCAAACCTTCCAACTGTAACGCTTTAATCGCTGGAAAAAGGGTCGATATCGTCTTTCCAATCCCTGTCGGAGCTTGAGCGAACAGATTTCTTTTTTCCTCTATCGTGCGGTAAACACTTCCTGCTAGTTTCCGCTGACCGTCACGATAGCTTGGAAATGGAAAGTTCAAATCAGGGACTGTTTTTTCTTTTTGCTCTCGTATATGAAGGAGAATTCGCGCATAAGATGTGTATTCACTAACGGTTTCATGCATGAATTGATGCAATTCCTCGTATGTAAATGTACGTAAAATCCGCTTTTTTTCTTTTGTTCTTTTCTGAACATACGTCAACTGGACCTGAATTTTCTGAAGCTCTTCTTTTGCTGCATAGATAAAGGCATACCCTTTGGCTTGAGCCCAGTAGAGAGGATAAGTGGTACCATCAATTTCATCAAGATCCCTTGAGGTAGATTTGATTTCATCAATCACCGGTCCTTCTTCCGTGTCCAATAATCCATCACACCGCCCTTGGACCTTAAGGTTTACCCCTTCCTGATAAAACTCATATTCCAGAAATACTTCGGATTCGTCCTTTTCTTTATACTTCTTTTGAACTTCTTGATGGATGGCCGTTCCTTCCACAAGCGCTGTATTCGTTTGGAAACGTTCGTCAATACTCCCCGTCCTGTACACATAGGAGACAAGGTCTCGAACGGAAATCGTCATTTGTGTGTCCATCGATTCCCCTCCTGCTTAGCGGTTTTATTTTCTTACCCTCATCTTCTTACACTCTTTTCCGTATGTCTATTGTATAGGACCATGATATAATTGTGGTTAAAACTTTTCATTTCCCATTAGATGGGAAGCACATATAATAGAAGTGAGATTACCCTTCAGGAGGGATTCAGCCTTGAAAAAATGGAGATGGATGGCAGCCGTCGCACTCTCCTTCTTGATCGCCTTTTTCATCATAGCAGCCTTTATATATACCCCGGAAGAAGAACCGTCGACTGAATCGAAAGACTCACAGCAAACAGCGGAAACCATCCCCGATCAAGAAGAACAAATGGAAACCGAAGAACCCGAAGAGGTTGAACAGGAAAGTGAAGCAAAAGAAGGGAAGCTGAGTGAAGGATTACGCGAGGTCTTTACTAGTGTGATTGAAAGTGCCCGTGACGTGTTTATTAAGGACGACCTGAATATCGTAGCTATTGGCGACTCTTTGACCCAAGGTGTAGGAGATTCTACAGAAAATGGTGGATACATTGGGATCCTTGAGGAAACTTTCAATGCAAATCCGGATACAGAGACCCTCAATATAACAAACTACGGAAAACGAGGAAATCGGACAGACCAAATGCTGGAACGGATGGAAGATGAAGAAATTGCCGATTCCCTGCAAGAAGCAGACCTGATCCTGATTACCATCGGCGCTAACGATGTGATGAAAGTAGTGAAAAATAATTTTACAAGCTTGAATTATCAGGACTTTGTCGAGGAACAGGAAGGTTATGAAAACCGAATACGTGATATTTTCAATCGGGTTCAGGAATTGAATCCTGATGCCCCTGTGTATCTACTGGGGCTCTATAATCCTTTTAACCAATACTTCACGAACATTCCCGAACTTGGAAAAATCATGGGAGATTGGAATGCCATCAGCCGGCGAGTCACCGATGACTACGAGCAGGCCACCTTCATCCCCATTAGAGACTTATTTGAAGGAAACGAAGAAGAGCTCCTTTGGGAAGAAGACCTTTTCCATCCCAATGAAAGAGGTTATAAAAAGATGGCGGAGCGCGTGTTACAATACATTAGAGAAGACATCGAACAATAACAGGTGGAATGTATAAGATGAAACGACTATTGTTAAATAATAAATGGAGAACATCCTTTTGGCTTTTGGCTCTAATCAATGTAGGGGTTGTCATTTGGCTTGTCGCTTTAGTTTTCTTACCAAGCTCTTATACCATCGTTAATGTGGATCAGGAAAAAGAAAGCCCTGATGCAGAGTTCACCATCGTTTCTACAAAGGAGAATATGGAGCAACTCGCCAATGAATATCTTTCAGAGCTTTCAACCCAGACCGTTTTCGATTACTCGATCACCCTGGATCGAAATGTTACATTATCAGGGAACATCAAGGCCTTTGATCAGGTCATTCCTATTAATGTAGAATTACATCCTGAAGTGCAGAAAAATGGAGACCTTATTTTAAGACAAGAGAAAATCTCCTTAGGGAAACTTCCCCTCCCCAATAAAAAGGTATTGGAATTTGTAAAAGATAACTATAACTTACCTGAATGGGTCATCGTAAATCCAAATGAAGAAAACATCTATGTTGCGGTCACTCAAATGGACACGGCAAGCAATTTCAATGTGAAAGTCGACCGGTTCAACTTGAACTCCAATCAGCTAGCATTCAAAATTGCTGTACCGAGCAACTCTTTCCAATTCGCACAACGAGTTGTAAATGAACATATAGAGTGACAAGCAAAGCAGATGAATGCCTTCATTCAACTATGATAAAATTGGACTACCATTCCCAATGATAAGGAAGTGACAGATATGCGCGTCGTTAACAATATTGCCGATTTAATTGGAGATACACCATTAGTTAAATTGAATCGTCTAGCGCCAGAAGGCGGAGCCGATATTTATATGAAATTGGAAAAATACAATCCAAGTGGAAGTGTCAAAGACCGTGCTGCTTTCAACATGATGGAACAGGCGGAGAAGGATGGCCACCTTAAAAAAGGAGCAACGATCATCGAACCGACCAGCGGGAACACAGGTATCGGAATTGCTATGAATGCTGCTGCAAGAGGATATAAAGCCATCCTTGTCATGCCAGATACAATGACTCAAGAACGGATTAACCTTTTGAAGGCTTACGGTGCCGAAATCGTTCTGACACCTGGAGATGAAAAAATGCCAGGGGCCATCGCCAAAGCGAAAGAACTGGTTGAGGAAATTGAAGGAAGCTTTATGCCTATGCAATTTGAAAACATGGCCAACCCAGACGCCCACCGCCATACAACGGCCGCAGAAATTATAGAAGCTATGGATGAGCTCGGCAAACCTTTATCTGCTTTTGTTTCTACTGCTGGAACAGGCGGTACCATAACAGGCACAGGTGAAGAGCTAAAAAAACGTTACGAAGATCTAACCATCCATGTAGCCGAACCCGCCGGCTCTCCTGTACTTTCCGGTGGAAAGCCTGGGAAGCATAAGCTTGTAGGGACGAGCCCAGGTTTTGTTCCTTCGATTTTGAATCAGGAAGTGTACGACGAGATTTTCAAAGTGACAGATGAAGATGCCTATGACATCACTCGTAGGCTTGCTCGTGAAGAGGGCTTGCTGCTTGGAACTTCTTGCGGAGCTGCCTGCTGGGCAGCTATTCAGGTTGCCAAAAAGAAAAAGCCGGGTGAAGTGATCATATGTATCGCCCCCGACACCGGAGAGCGTTACCTCTCAGGAGACTTATTCCGCTACTAAAACAAGCAAAGCACTCAGAGCTCCAAACTCTGAGTGCTTTTTTATATCCTTCTTCCACTATAGCTCCCGATTGTGGAACACTCAGTTTCGAGATGTTTCCGGGGTTCGTTGCCTGGTTGAGCGTTAGGGTTGGCTGGGAAGCCACTCGCTTTCCTGCGGGGGAGCACCGAGCTTCCTCGGACTGCGTCCTGCGGGATCTCGCCTATCTCCTTTCTCCCACGGGAGTCTCGCAGCTTCCCAACCACCCCATTCCATGTAAGGGAGAAACGAACCCCTGTACCAAGTTGGACTGTCTCCCCACTTATCCCACCGTTAGAAGTATGAAGCGCTCTGTATCAAGCCTTTACGTACTCTGGAGCGGTTTATACGATCCGCTTATTCAATCATAAATACTGATTATTGCGGAAGTGGTTTCGAGAATCTTCCCCGCAGCCCCACCCACTCAACAAAAGTCTCGAAATCCAGTCTTCCACAATCCTGCCATTTAGCTTAAGAAAAGCTACAGTGATTTACAGGCGGTATAGATCTCTGAAGCGTAAATGCCACCCAAGGTGGAAGGAAGCGACACGGCAGATGATGACGAGAAGGAAGATCATATAGGTCTGCCAGGCGCTTTCAATATCGATCCAACCTAATCCTATAAGGAGCCCTGCCATCAATGCCCACACAGCGTAAATTTCTTGGTGCATAACCATAGGACGTCGCTGAGCGAGGACATCCCTTGTGACCCCTCCCCCTACGCCTGTCAGGATAGCTGCGAAGATAACCCCTCCAAGTGGAAAACCATTTTCTATAGCAAAAGACGCTCCTTGAAGAGCAAATGCAGATAAGCCAATGGCATCAGGGTATATGTTCCAACGGTCCCAGGTCATAACCCACGTCTTAGGGAAGAAATAGACAATGGCAATCGTACCGAGGGCTACATAAAAGAGATAGCCTTGTTCCCAAACATGGACCACCGGTACATCCAGGGCAATATTTCTGATGATCCCTCCCGCAAAGGGTGTCGCAATACCAAGAATAAATGTGCCAAATATATCATATCTTTCATTTAATGCTACAATCGCTCCACTAAAAGCAAACGCCGAAACGGCTAGTATATTCAATATTTCCCATGTCATGGTCTACCTCCTCCCTGAAGATGCTTTTCTTTGTAATTCTTTCCGTTTATTTCAGACTGATTGATTATAACAAATTCTCAGCAATTAAATAGGCGTTTTTTTATATTTTTGCTAGAATACTAATGCTAGAAAGAGAATAGACGAGAATACACCCATGCATGTTCCTTTTATCACCTTTAATGGAAAGTATATTGATAAATTCAACAAAAATCCATAATATTGTAGCAATCTGCCACAAGGAATCGAGCTAAGAAAAACGAACTAATTATTATGAAAACAGAAATCAGGATGTGGAAAAATATGAGAAGATGGCTAATTCAATTAAGAAAAGAACAACAATTAACACAACAAGATGTTGCAGCAGGAGCCCACATTGACCGGGCCTATTATGCTCAAATCGAAAACGGAACACGAAACCCAAGCATGACGGTCGCTTCTCGCATTGCTTCCTACCTTCATATTAATCCTTCACTCTTTTTTTCCGAACATTTGAGTGAACCTTTTGAAACAGCACTCACAGATTCCCCCATTACAATCGCCCATTGTGATCTTGAACATCGTTATACATGGCTCTTCAATAATCATCCTGACTTTACTATGAGTAAAGTCATTGGGAAAAGGGTGGATGAAATCTTTCAAAATGAAGCTACAGAGGAATTACTGAACATAAAGAAAGAAGTGGTGTTAGAAAAGAAACCAATAAGAAAAGTGGTATCATTCCCACTATCAGAAGGGTCCATCGACTATGATATATTTTGCAAGCCGATATATGATTCCAATGGCCATATCATAGGAACGGCAAGTGTTGCGATGGAAATGATGAAACCGCTCAAGTAGGGGGCAAAAATTTGATCATTGAACAGCTCTCTTCAAGATTATTAAAAGATACACTCTTAAGAGCTATAGACTTAAAGTTGGAAGACGACTTCATTTATCTTTTAAAAACGGAAATTTCAAAAAGGGAAAAGGAAGAGAAGATGATGGAAAAACTGTGACCTAATTCCTCACCATAAACCATAATGAAAACACTGAGATGTATGATTCAATGATCGTGGGGGTAAACCATGATAGAGGTGATACACATGGACCGAAATCATTGGATTATGCATCAAGAATGGAATGACTTAGTTTTTATGCATTGGCCTGTTCCTGCAGAAATTTTGCGCCCTTTCATTCCATCTGCTTTTACTATTGACGAATATGACCATTCCGCCTGGATTGCCATCGTTCCCTTCCGCATGCAGAATATCCGCTTTCGTACCCTCCCCTCTCTCCCGTTTGGAAATCAATTCCTTGAATTGAATGTCCGAACATATGTTACGTTCAATGGTGAACCAGGGGTCTATTTCATCACTCTTGATGCCAACCACCCCCTTGGTGTATTTTTAGCCCGCACGCTGTTTGGACTGCCATATGTACATGCAAAAATGAGAATGGACCAAACAGAATCAGGATATCAGTTTACGAGCAGGCGCATTCATGAAGGGTATCCTGCTTCTCATTTTCACGCAAGCTTTCATACGGTATCAGAACCAATACACGCTCAGCCAGGATCCCTCCTTTATTGGTTAACAGAGAGATATGCCTTGTGGGTGATGAAAGGCCGTTCTAAGATTTACAAAGGTCCTATTCTTCATAAGAACTGGAGGCTCCAAAAAGCGGAAGCCGATATCCAAATCAACCAACTGGTGGATTTCCTTCCCCCTTCTATATTTGCAACAAAGCCTATCACTTATTTCTCAAAATCCCTGCATACTAGAATCTTCCCTTTTGAAAGAAAAGCCTGAAACAGAAACTTTGACAGTTTTGAGTAAGAATTATATAATTATCTTGAATTCAAGATAATCGAAAACAAGGAGGAATGACCATGCAGCTCAAGGGCATTCATCACGTTTCAGCTATAACCGCCAATGCAAAAAACAACTACGATTTCTATACAGATGTTATGGGCATGCGATTAGTCAAAAAGACAGTCAATCAGGATGCACCCTCCATGTACCACCTGTTCTATGCTGATGAGAAAGGTCGACCTGGTACGGACTTGACCTTCTTCGAAATCCATCGAGCAGGACATACGTATCCTGGCACGAGAAGCATTTCTACTACATCCCTCCGTGTGAAAAGCGATGAAGCTTTGGAGTATTGGAAGAAACGCTTCGAAGAACATTCCGTTGAACAAGAGGGTATAAAAGAGAGATTCGGGCGAAAGACGCTCTCTTTCCGAGACCCTGAAGGACAACGACTCATTCTCATTTCTGATGAACACAATAACGGTGTGGAAGCCGGCCAAGCATGGGAACATTCTTCCGTTCCTAAGGAATACGGAATTACCGGACTTGGTCCTGTTCACCTTACCGTAAATGAAGCAGCTAAAACAGAAAAAGTTCTTACCGAGCTCTTAGGATTTCGGAAAAAAGGAACCTATGAACAATGGGACGTCTATGAAACCGGCGAGGGAGGAACCGGCGCAGAAGTTCATGTTGAGGAAGTGCCCGATGGTCAGCCCGAAAAACCTGGCCGCGGAAGCGTTCACCATGTGGCCTTCCGTGTAAATGATGAAAACGAACTGAAGAAATGGCAGGAAATCATCCAGGCTGCAGGTTACCCTAACTCCGGTCTTGTTGATCGTTACTATTTTAAGTCCCTATATTTCCGGGAGGCTAATCACATCCTTTTTGAACTGGCTACAGATGGACCTGGGTTCGCTACAGATGAGGACGTGGATCGTCTTGGAGAGAGCCTTGCTCTTCCTCCTTTCCTAGAGCACAAACGCCAGGAGATTGAAGAAAGCTTGACCCCACTGGACACATCAAGATCTTAAATGGATAGATACTAAAAACTCCGGCGGGATAAACCCAGCCGGAGTTTCTTTTATGATTCCAATCTATTCTTCACCCAGTTGATTAAGCCACCCATTTGCATAATTTCAATCTGCCGATCAGAAAGGGCATGCTCAAGTTTAAGGGTTTTATCTTTCCCTTTCACTTCAACTTCCACTTGAGGAGACTGCTTGATTTTATCTCTGAGGCCTTTAAACACAAGCACATCCCCTTGCTCTAAATCATTGAGATCAGATGGATCGGTGAATGTCAATGGCAATACTCCGAAGTTGGCAAGGTTCTGCCAGTGAATACGTGCAAAGTCTTCGACAATAGCAACCTTAAGTCCAAGATATTTCGGTGCGAGAGCTGCATGCTCACGACTGGATCCCTGTCCGTAGTTTGCACCGGCGACGACAGCGTGACCACCGTCATCTCTTGCTTCCATTGCACGATCATAATACGTTTCGTCAACAATTTCGAACGTGAATTTACTGATTTCCGGCAAGTTGCTTCGATAAGGAAGCACTCGGGCACCACCTGCTAGAATTTCATCTGTGGAGATATCGTTCCCCATCTTCAATAAAATCGGTAGTTCCATGTCATCAGGGAGTTCACCCATCTCTGGGATGGAAGCTACATTCGGACCTTTGACTAATTCTACATCCTTCGCTTCCTCAAAAGGTAAAGGTTCATCAAGTAATCGTGTATCCACCGTTGGATTGTCCAAGTCCTTCACCTTCGGAAAATCAAAGTTTGACTTTCTAGGATCCGTAATTTCCCCTGTCAGAGCTGATACGGCAGCCGTTTCAGGACTGCATAAGAAAACACTATCCTCTTTCGTCCCGGAGCGCCCCGGGAAGTTCCGTGGAGTGGTACGCAAACTGTTCCTCCCCGTCGCTGGTGCCTGTCCCATTCCAATACATCCGTTACAGCCGGCCTGGTGCAATCGTCCTCCTGCTTGAAGGAAGTTAGCAATATGACCTTCTTGAGACAAGTCGATCAGCATTTGCCGCGAAGTAGGATTCAAGTCAAAGGATACCCCATCTGCAATGTGCCGTCCTTCTACGATTTTCGAAGCAATCGCAAAGTCCCGATACCCAGGGTTCGCTGATGAACCGATATACGACTGGTAGATCGGTTCCCCTTCTACTTCTTCTACAGGAACGACATTTCCCGGGCTGGATGGCTTGGCAACCATTGGACCTAATACAGACAGATCCAACTCATCATGAACGTCATACGTCGCATCATCATCCGCAACTAGTTCCAGCCACTCATCTTCTCTCCCTTGAAGCTTCATGAAACGCTTCGTTTCTTCGTCTGATGGAAAGACCGTGCCTGTGGCTCCAAGCTCAGCCCCCATGTTGGCAATCACATGACGATCCATGGCTGTTAAGTTCTTCAAACCAGGACCATAGTATTCAAAGACATGGTTGACCCCGCCTTTGACTCCATGCCTTTTGAGCATTTCCAGAATGGCATCTTTCGCACTGACCCAGTCCGGAAGCTCTCCAGTCACTTTCACGCCCCAGACTTTTGGCATTTTCACGTAAAAAGGTTCACCGGCAATAGCCATGGCTACGTCAATCCCGCCAGCACCCATGGCAAGCATCCCCATACAACCATTCGCACATGTATGGCTGTCTGAACCAAGCAACGTCTTCCCAGGCTTCGCTAATCGCTGCATATGAACAGGGTGGCTCACGCCATTTCCCGGTCTACTGAAATGCAGTCCAAATCGCTTTGCGGCACTCTCAAGAAAAAGGTGATCATCGGGGTTTTTACTATCTTCCTGAATTAAGTTATGATCCACATATTGCGCGGAAGCTTCCGTTTTTGCCCGATCAATACCCATCGCTTCCAGTTCGAGCATAACCATTGTCCCGGTTGCATCCTGTGTAAGCGTTTGATCAATTTTCAATCCAATTTCCGAACCCGGGTTCATCTCCCCCTCTACTAAGTGATCCTTAATCAATTTTTGTGTGACATTATATCCCACATCTATTCCTCCTTCTCACTTGTAGTTGATGACGATCTTGATGATACTTTTTATAAAATTCCTATACCTTTTATACCCTTAATGTTGTATGATTACTCATAGGTTCCAAAAAGTTCCTTTACAAGGATTGATCAAACCATTAAATGGAAATCTATGAAAGTCCCCCTTCCAAAGTCCCCTTAAAGCCATAAAATTTTCCCGACTTGGGAAACTAGTGAATTTTGTTGAAAATCCCAGGACGAACATGTATTCTAAATATAGATTTGAAAGAGCAAACACTCTGAAAAATCAACAGTTGATCAACTAGGTGTGAGAAAAATGGAATATGGTAAAGTGCTTCGATTCCATCGCGTGAAGCAAGGTTTGACACAGAACCAGCTCGCAGATGGGATAATCTCGCCGGCGTATTTGTCTAAGATTGAGAACGACCAAACCGTTCCCGCGTTCGAGGTACTTGAACACCTCTACGAACGTCTAGGACTCGATTTCCATGACTCTTCTTATCATCACCCTTCGAAGGAAAAATTGAAGGAATGGTATGAGATGATCGTCTTTAAACGGAAAGAAGAGGCCAGGGAATTAAAAGAAGAACTCAAACAACAAAAAGATACGCTGAATAATCATCACTTGTATATATTTTTCGAGCTGTTCCGCATTCGCCATCTGCTGTTAGAAAACGAGGTGGAGGAGGCTTACGAAGCATGGAAAAATATTCGCCAACATGAGGATACATTTGATGAAGAGATGGAGTATTATTTCCATTTAAGTTCAGGCCTTATAAGTTATTATCGCGAAGATTACGAAGAGTCCTATTTTGAATTAATGGAAGCTAAGAATTACAGCGTTTCCATTAATTTAGAAGGTTGGGAGGAAAGTGATTTATATTACCTCTTGGCCTTAAGTGCAAGTCAAGCCAATAACATATCTGCCTCTATTTTTAATGCAGAACATGCACTTGAAATATACCAAAAGCAATATAATTTATTTAAAAGTGCAAACTGCCATATATTATTGGGAATCAACTATGGTCGACTCAAAAATTATGGTAAAGCATTAGAAAATTACCACTTAGTCAGCAAAATTGCTACTCAAACAAACAACCATTACCAATTAGGTGTTATATACCATAACATTGGCGTTATTGAATCAAGGCTTGGTAATTTCGAGTCAGCTATATTAAATTACAAAAAATGCCTTTCATATAGGACAGAAACTGCATCCGACCACGAAATATTTGAAACAATATATTGTTTAGTGGTTGAAACATATAAAATAGGTGAGTTAGATGATTGTAAAAATTGGATTGATGAAGGTTTTTCACATTTAAAATCTTCAACATCAGACACTACCACTGATGAAATTCACCTTATTATATATAAAATGCTTATCGATCAGGACAAAAACACAAGCGATTATTTAGAAACTGTTGCTATTCCACATTTCTTAGAAAAGAAGCACCATAGATTTGTTATTCGTTATTGCATGATTGTTTCTGAACTATTGGAAGCTGAACGAAGTTATAAAAAATCTACTAAATATTTAAGGTTAGCAATTGATTTGTTAAATAAATATTCCAATTTAGGAGGCATTGTTATATGAAAAAGCTTATTGGTGTTGTTGTTGCATTGGGAATTGCTTTATCAGTTTCATCAGGTGTGAACTACATTGACACTGCAGATGAAAGGCATCCCCAACCACTAGTTGTGGATCAAATTTAATTTTGCAACATTTATTTTTAGTTTTTTAATTTTGTGTGTTAATTCAATTTTTATATAATTAACACCTCCCCTAATCCTATACCTATACAAACTTTTGCCTCTATCTTTATGGTAGAGGTCTTTTTTTTGCTTAAAAAACCTGCCCTGGATATCAGGGCAGGTTTCTGTATGACTAAGAGTTCACTTTTTCTTTATGCTTTTTCCAGGCTGAAAATCCGCCCTTCAAGTTAAGAACATCCTTATATCCAAAGGCCTGTAGTAAACTTGCGGCAATTGCTGACCTCATGCCTGACTGGCAATGGACAATCGGTGTTTTATTGGAAGGTATATCTTTCATGCTTTCTTTTAGCTTCCCAAGCATGATGTGCTGGGCTTCTTCGATATGGTCATCGTCCCACTCACTATCATTTCTTACATCAATGATGACATAATCATCGTGCCCTCTAAATTTATTTTCGAGTTCTTCTGCTGTAATACTTGCATACGTTTCTAATCCACCGTAGCCATTAATTTCTACTTCATCCACATAACCGACAAGATCATCCAACCCGATCGACTCTAAGGATCGTTTAATCGCAGGGATGTTTTCTTTAGAGGCGATTACTACGATTTTTTGGTCATATTCGACCAACCAACCTGCCCAATTTGTAAACGAACGATTATATGGGATGTTGATTGTTCCTTTTAAGTGTCCATTCGAGAATTCAGATGATGGCCTTGTATCCACTATCATATATTCCTCAGACATGTAACGATCCGTATCTGACAGGGAAACTTCCTCTACCTCTCTTCCCTTTTCTAGAGACGGGCCTTCTTTGTTCAGTTTTTTCATCATGGAGAAATATTTTGGCGGTTCGGGTTGTCCATCCAATAATTCTTCTGCGAATGCTTTTTCATTGGTGTGTTTTAATGCCCAATTGTTTTCTTTTTCGTACCCGATCGTTGAGGAAGGAACGGCTCCTAATGATTTCCCGCAGGCACTACCTGCTCCGTGTCCAGGCCATACTTGCACGTAATCAGGCAGTTCTTTGAAGCGCTGAACAGACTGATACATATCCGCAGCTCCCTTACTTGCTGTTCCTTCGGCTCCGGCTGATTTTTCAAGTAAGTCCGGGCGTCCTACATCACCAACGAAGACGAAGTCTCCTGTGAAGATTCCCATAGGTACACTAGAACCTCCCCCTTCGTCCGTCAATAAGAATGAAAGGCTCTCAGGGGTATGACCAGGTGTGTGAATGACATCGAGCCTGACATTTCCTACATATATTTCATCGCCATCTTTAACAAGTTGGTGATTGATTTCATTAAGGTATTGATACTTCCAATCATCGTCACCTTCATCTGATAGATACAATTTCAAATCTTTTTCAGCGTTTGCCAGTTCTCTCGCACCCGAAAGGAAGTCTGCATGGATATGGGTTTCGGCAGCTGCAGCCAGATGAAACCCTTCCTTTTTGGCTGTTTCATAATAAGGAGATAAATCCCGAGCAGGGTCAATGACTATGGCTTCCCCTGTCTTTTGGCAGCCAATCATGTAAGACATTTGAGCTAACTCTTCGTCAAAATACGATTTAAAAAACATTCAATAACCCTCCATTTTAATAGTCCTTGTTATGTAATATACCCTTATGCGTATTAAAGAAACATAACCTTTTATTATTATTATCCATATCAGCTATAAAATCCTTCATAAAGGAGACGTATGCAAGTTCATGAACGACGAAAAAAACAAAAAGCAGCAATGCCTAGGCACTACTGCTTTTCAAAGTAACGAGCAAATTCTTTATAAGGAGTGATCTGATCCAAATTAGAAAATACGAGTTCTTTATTATTATATTCATTAATTTCCGCAGCATCTATGTCTTCGTAAGCTTTTCCTGCAGCCATATCCTCAGAGAAGAACTTAATTTCATTCAGCATTCCGAGTACTTTACGACTTTTCGTTTTCGTATAAACGATTTCGTCGGCTGCTCCCAACATTTGATCGACAATTTCCTTTTCTACCCCTAACAATTGAAACAATTGCTTTAGTGAACCTTTAATTACGCTGTCAAGATGTTGAAATTGCTGTTTTCTCAATCCAAACAACGTCAGGTTCAATCCTGTTGCATTGTTCATTAACAGTAGACATTTCCTTCGATTGATGGTGACGATGTTTGCATGCCACTGGTATATTTCCGGTACATCCGTATATTCTTCGACCTCTTCTATCGGTTGATCGATTTCATTTTGTAACTTTTTTGTTGCTCCGATAACGAACAATTTTTCCACCTCGTCCTTACTAGTCGTATCCTTATTTTAACGTGTAACGATAAAAAAACAAAGAGGAACCAAAAACCGGCTCCCCTTCCTCTTACACCTTTGTTCTCCGTGCAAAGTCAACGAATTGAAATTTATCGGGTCTATGTCTGGATTCTGTAAATTGAAAGGCTGTCGTATCTCCTAAATAGACATAACTTCGAATAACAACGACTTGGTCATGACCGTTCAAATCCAAAAATTCTTCGTCTTCAGCCGTCACCGGCTCGATGACGATTTCTTTTTTCGCGAAGCTGATATCGAGCCCTAGTTCATTTTCTATATAATGATAAAGCGACGTTTGAGCAATTTCTTTGGTTAGGTCATACACTAGGTCCTGTCTTAGGAAGTCTTTATCCAGTATGATTCGTTCTCCACCAATTTCCCGGGAACGTACGACTTTCCAAAGGTGAGAACCTTCCGGACAGTTGAGTTGACGGCAAACTCCCGCCTCTTTGACAAGAGTGAGCTCATGCACATGGGTTTGAAAACTTTGGCCTAATCGCTCGGAGAGCTCTTTGAAACTCGTTAAACCTGAAACAGGAAACTCAAATTTATCACGATCAAGGACAACAGATCCTTTTCCACGTACTTTTTGAATATAACCATTTTGCGATAGCAGGTTCAAAGCTTTCCGAATCGTCTCCCTGGATGTCTCAAAGCGTGCACATAAGTCGTGCTCAGAAGGGAGAGTACCACCTGCTGTGTACTCTCCCTTCTGAATATCTTTCACGAGTTTATGATAAATCTCGACATATTTGTTTTTCATTTTGCGCCCCCTCACCTTTTAATCGGTAAGATGATAAACAACCGACTCGTATGGGCGAAGGCTGATTTCACGGTAATCTTTTGGAGAATCATCATAGTTGCTCAAAAGGATGTCAGCCTCACCAGATACCTGGACATCTTCTGGTACTGTGAACGTCGTTTCTTCGCCGTAGAAGTTATTCACAACCAGCAACTGTTCCCCATTCCATTCACGGAGATAAGCAAATACTTGATCGTGGTCTGGTGTAAGCAAATGGTAATCGCCATGGGTGATGATATCGTGAGACTTACGTAATTCAATCAATTTTTGATAGTGGTTGAAGATGGATTCTTGTTTGTTCATCACCACTTCTGCATTGATTTCTTTATAATTATCCGCTACATCAATCCATGGGGTTCCTTCAGTAAAGCCGGCATTTTCTTCTCTATTCCATTGTACAGGAGTACGAGAATTGTCACGAGACTTCTGTTTTAAAATCTCAATGATTTCCTTTTCACTGAACCCTTTGGCTTTGAACTCTTCATACATATTGAGTGATTCGACATCACGGTAACGCTCGATGCTTTCGAACTTAGGATTGGTCATCCCAAATTCTTCTCCTTGGTAAATGTAAGGCGTTCCTTGCATCATGTGGATGGTGGTTGCCAGCATTTTCCCAGATTCTTCAGGATAGTTTTCATCATCTCCGAATCTTGACAGTACACGAGGCTGGTCGTGGTTACACCAGAACAAAGCGTTCCAACCATTTCCTTTATTCATTTCCCGCTGCCACTTCGAAAGGATCTGCTTCAACTCATGGAAATTGAAATCAGCGACTGTCCATTTTTCACCGTTTGGATAGTCCACTTTCAAATGATGGAAATTGAACGTCATGCTCAATTCATCGCGGTCAGGGGCCGTGTATTTTATGCAATGTTCAATGCTCGTCGAAGACATTTCTCCTACGGTCATCAGGTCATAAGGCTTGAAAACTTCACGATTCATTTCCTGCATAAATTCATGGACGCGCGGTCCGTCGGTATAGTATTTACGCCCGTCTCCAGGTGCGACACTTCCATCATCATTCGGAAACTCCTGATTTTTGGAGATCAGGTTGATGACATCAAGACGGAAGCCATCCACTCCCTTTTCACCCCAGAAACGCATCATTTCATAGATATCTTCACGCATCTGTTCGTTTTCCCAGTTTAAATCGGCTTGAGTGACATCGAACAAGTGCAAATAATACTGACCTGTTTGTTCATCGTACTCCCACGCATTGCCCCCGAATTTAGATTGCCAATTCGTCGGCTCTTCCCCATTCACAGGATCACGCCAGATATAATAGTCGCGATAAGGATTGTCTTTTGATTTTTTAGCCTCTTGGAACCATTGATGTTCCGTAGACGTGTGGTTGACGACGATGTCCATAATGAGCTTCATGCCACGGTTATGCGTTTCTTCAAGCAGCCTTTCGAAGTCCTGCATCGTCCCGTATTCATCGTGGATGTCATAATAATCACTGATGTCATATCCATTATCGTTTTGAGGAGACTTGTACATCGGGGTCAGCCAAAGGACATCGACCCCGAGTTTATGCAAGTAATCCAATTTTCCAATAATTCCCTGGATATCACCGACACCGTTTCCTGTCGTATCATTGAAGCTCTTCGGATAAATTTGATAAACGACAGCTTTTTTCCACCAAGGTTGTTCAATCATTGTAGCACCACCGTTTTTAAATTTTTATACGTCTTTTTTACGCTTCGCATAGAGATACGTTCCTACTAGCGGAAGAACAATGACGATGACCATACCGATGGCAAAGTCCAGCCAGTACTCCGCAACGATCGAGAAGATCCCCGGCACACCACCGACACCGATGGAACTTGCCAATACACCTTGGGCTGAGATATAAAGGCCGGCAAGGGCGGAAGAGGTGATCGCAATAATGAATGGATACTTAAAGCGCAGGTTCACCCCGAATAATGCTGGTTCTGTGATCCCTAGCCATGCAGAAATACCAGAAGATACACTCAAACCTTTGAGCTTATCATCTTTGGAAGCTAACCAGATGGCGAATGCAGCAGAACCTTGAGCGATATTGGATAGAGCAAGCATCGGCCACAAGAATGTTGTTCCCGTGCTCCCAACCAGCTGAATATCAACAGCAAGGAATGTATGGTGCATCCCTGTTATGACGAGCACACCATATAAACCACCATAGATAAGACCACCTAACCAAGCAAAAGTATCAAAAGTGGCGACAAGGCCATCTGTGATCCAGTTACCAATCGCAAATGTAATTGGTCCAATGATGATGAACGTCAAGAAACCAGTCACTAACAAGGAAATCGGTCCGACGAACAATAATTGTATATTATCAGGAATACGGTTACGTAAGAATAGTTCAATTTTAGTCAATAAATAAGACGCAACAAGTACAGGCAGGACTTGTCCTTGGTAACCGATTTTTTCAACGGTTAATCCAAATAAATCCCAGGTTGGTACAGACCCTTCAGCTACGGCATCCCCGTAAGACCAGGCATTCAATAGATCAGGGTGTACAAGCACGAGACCTATGACAATACCTAAGATTGGACTACCACCGAACTTTTTAACCGCGGACCAACCAATGAGTCCGGGTAAGAACACGAAGGCAGTATTGGCTATGATGATAATCATGTTCGCTATGCCTGACCACTGTGGATACACATCAATAATGGACTGTTCGTCCCAGAAAATCCCCTGCGCTGTCAAGATATTATTGATACCAAGCAGCAAACCAGCGGTTACGATCGCTGGTAGAATCGGAATGAAAATATCAGCAAGCGTTTTTATTGCTCGTTGAATAGGATTCATATTTCCTTTGGAAGCCTCTTTCACTTCTTCTTTAGAAGATTCACCTACACCAGCAAGAGCTACGAACTCTTTATAAACTTTATCAACAGTCCCCTGTCCGACAACGATTTGAAACTGACCGTTTGTTGAAAAAGATCCTTTCACAGCATCAATATTGTTCAGTTTCTCCTGGTCGACGATGCCTTCATCATGTAACGCCAAACGCAAACGTGTGACACAGTGGGTTGCAGCAGACAAGTTTTCCTTTCCGCCGATCGCTTCTAAAATCTGCTCGGCCTGCTTCTTATGGTTCATTTTTTCTACCTCCCGGCGTGTTTTTTTACTTTTTCTTCACAGTCATCAATGGTGTAGAACCGGCGTTCAATTCAACTTCCTCAGCTACTTGTACATCAAAGTCATCACTGTTCGTGACAATGATTGGTGTTACCGTACTCTTCGCTTTCTCTTTCACAAGATCCAAGTCGAAGGCAATCAGTTTGTCTCCTACTTTCACTTTGTCCCCTTGTGACACAAAAGCTTCAAAACCTTCACCACCCATTGCAACGGTTTCAAGTCCAATATGGATTAGAATTTCTGCACCACTTTTCGTTTCCAAGCCTACTGCGTGCTTCGTTGGGAATAATTGAACAATCGTACCTTCTACAGGGCTAAGTACTTCGCCGTCCTTTGGATCGACTGCAATTCCTTCCCCCATCATTTTCTGAGAAAACACCGGGTCCGGCACTTCCTCCAAAGCTACCTTTTTTCCAGTTAATGGTGACGCCATTTTCAATTCTGTCTCTTTATTTCCAAACAATTTCTTAAACATATGTTTCTCCTCCTCAAACGCTTTCATTGAAGCTCTTGTGACTTGTATATACATCAATTAACTATGATTATAATTTGTATATACATGTTTTGCAACCGTTAACAATCCGGCGATATAATTGGAATTCCCTTCCTGGCCAATTGGAAACTTATAAATGTTAAAAAATTGTTGGAACTTAGTGGTTTATGGTTCCCCTTTTTTAAGAATTGTGTTATGTATTTAGGGTGTCGAAATAAATGGGAAGAAGGGATATTATCCTTACTAACGAATCTCGGGCGAAACGGAACCTGTGGATCATGTGGTTTGCCAATTTTTTTATAGCCGGAAGTATTACGATGGTTCTGCCGTTTTTATCTTTATATATAGAAGAACTCGGAAATTATACAGATGCCTATGTCCAGTCCTGGTCTGGTTGGGTTTTCGGCATCACGTTCGTATCTGCTTTTCTATGTTCCCCAATCTGGGGGAAAATTGGAGATAGATATGGAAGAAAGAATATTTTGATCATCTCTGCTGCAGGGCTCGCGCTTTCCGTATTTCTTATGGGATTCGTCACATCCGTGTGGCAGCTCTTTCTCCTTCGTTTATTCATGGGCATCTTCACAGGATTTATCCCCATGTCCCAAGCATTGATTTCTACCCAAACCCCTAAAAATATCGCCGGTCAAGTTCTAGGATCATTGCAGACAGGAAGCATTACCGGAAGTTTAATGGGGCCGTTGCTCGGAGGTTGGATTGCAGATTCCATTGGTTATGCGACCACTTTTCAATATGTATCCATCACAGTCGCCCTATCTGCTCTCATTGTTTTCTTCGGTATTCATGAACAGCGGATTAAAAAAGAAGGAGACCATGAAAAAACAAGCTATCAATCCAGAGAGGTCCTTGCGCATATCTTCAAGCACCCTATGCTGTTCATGGTTATGATTGTTTCTTTATTTGTTCAAATCGCCCATTTTAGTATTCAACCGATTCTGTCCTTATTCGTTGGTGATTTACACGGGCCGGAAAATTTAGCCTTATTCTCAGGAATCGCCTTTTCAGCTGCAGGTCTTGGGAACTTGATGATGTCCAAACAGTGGGGGAAAATCGCCGATCGGATCGGTTATGTGAAGATCCTCGTTTTCCTTTTGTTCATGGCAGGAATCGTTTACTTCCCCGCTGCCTTCGTTACGAACATATGGCAACTGGTTGTCCTCCGCTTTTTATTAGGAGTATCTATTGGTGGCATTATTCCAGTCCGTACCGCTTACATTCGCCAGGAGGCTCCCGTCGCTATGCAAGGGGAAGTATTAGGTTATAATACAAGCATCCGTTTCCTTGGGAATATTATTGGTCCGTCCATGGGCGGAATGATTGCAGGAGCTTATGGGTTTTCTATGGTATTTTTCGTTACAAGTGCCCTTTTGGTCATCTCTGGCACACTCTTGTTCATGGCTATGAATAGAAGTGTCACCTCCACGAAGCATATTCCTGGCTATTAAGCACGCGTTTCCGCCTTGCATCTGTTAAGATAAGTGTAAAGACACTTGGAGGGGATAGAATGAAACGTGCTTTAATCATCATCGATTATACGAACGACTTTGTAGAAAATGATGGGGCGTTGACCTGCGGACCACCCGCACAAGTTCTGGAAAAGTACATTCATGATGTAACGGAGACATTTATGAATGAAGGAAATCTTGTCGTATTCGGAGTAGACGTTCACGAAGAAGGGGACCCTTACCATCCCGAGACAGACCTCTTCCCTCCCCATAACATCCGTGGAACGAAAGGACGGGAGTTGTACGGATCACTTCAAAGGCTCTATAAAGAAAATAAGCATAAGCCCAACACCCTTTACATGGATAAAACCCGTTACAGTGCTTTCGCTGGAACTGATCTGGATTTAAAGCTGAGAGAACGCGGAATCACCGAACTCCACCTTGTTGGAGTCTGTACAGATATCTGTGTGCTCCACTCAGCAATCGATGCTTATAACCTTGGTTATCACATCCATGTCCACAAAGATGGAGTGGCAAGCTTTAATGAAGCCGGCCACACATGGGCTCTATCACACTTTGAGTCCACACTGGGGGCGAAAATTCTATAACACTAAATCCCCTGACTGAAGGCCGCTTTATAGAGCAATAGGTTCAAAACTAGAATTCCAACCATTCCCAGATGATAATTAAACACCCGTTGATGCCGTCAACGGGTGTTTTTGTGCTCGTTATTTTTCTCTCTAGGAAACTTGTGGTATAGTATTTCGAGTGTCTAATGAAATCATAGAAAGGAAGAAGAGACGATATGCCACTGACCTCTCGTCCTTCCCAGGAACATTTTCGTACAGTATTCATTTTAGCTGCTACAATCTTAATTGTTGTTATGAACACAACGATGTTCAACATCGCTTTACCAAATATATTAAAAGATTTCTCGCTCATGCCTTCAGAAGGAGCCTGGATTGTTTCCGGCTATTCGATTGTGTTAGCCATTTTCACAATTACCTTTACGCGCTTGTCTGACTATTTGCCAATCCGGACATTATTAACGATAGGGATCTGTATTTTCAGCCTCTCTTCCATTATCGGATTTTTAGCAGACAGTTATCTCTGGTTGTTGATCGCTCGGTTATGTCAGGCTGCAGGAGCGGCATCGATTCCTGGTTTATCCATGGTCTTTGCCGGAAGGTATATCCCTATGACGAGACGAGGAAGCGCCTATGCACTGATTGCCTCTGCAACCTCCTTAGGGTTTGGACTAGGCCCCGTTATTGGCGGGTTGATTACAGACTACCTCGATTGGAACTACCTGTTCATCGTGACGATTATGGTTTTCATTGTCATTCCAGTCTTGTACAAGTTCATGCCTGTTGAAAAAGCTGAGAAAGGGCATTTTGATGTCATCGGAGCTTTGTTATCCGGAATCAGCGCCACCATGTTCTTGCTTTATATTTCAACATTAACATCCTACTACTTGCTGGGTGGACTCCTGTCTGCTTCTCTCCTATGGTGGAGAATCAATCGGACGAAATCGCCTTTCATCCAACCAGAACTTGTAAAAAACAGCCATTACCGCCGCATTGTCTTTACAAGCTACATTGGCTTTACTTTGCATTTCGCTGTGCTTTTTCTAATGCCGATCATGCTGGAGCAAGTGTATGGACGCGGGGCAGCCGCCATCGGATTTATCATTTTCCCTGGCGCTATGCTATCAGCAGCTGCCGCGATTTACGTAGGACGACTGATAGATGCCTACGGTAACATCAAAATTTTATTCTTATCTCAAGTCCTACTGATGATTTCAGCCTTCATTTTCTTTTTCCTGGCAGGAAAGAGTCCGTATATGATTATGATTGCTTATATGTTTACGAGTTTCGGGTTCTCCAGTTTATCTTCAAGTTCGACCAATGAAGTTTCCCGAATCCTGCCTAAAGAACAGATCGGTGCCGGAATCGGTCTTAAGCAACAGATGCAATTCATCGGTAGTGCGACCGGTTCTGTCCTTGCCGGTATACTATTAGAGTTTAGTGCTCAACCTTATACCGCCAAGAACTTTATCCTACCGTTCGGTTCCCTCATCGTTTTAATGACGGCCTCCACCTTGGTTCTGTGGCTGTATTCATACAAGATCAGACGGTTGGAATTTGTTCAAAAAACTGATATTTGAAATCCGGATATAAATCGAATATGATGGAGTATGGACATTTCTGTTATTTACTACTGTATAGATATAAATATTAGGAGGAATCACTTATGAGCTCAAAAGATTACCGAGTTCTGCTGTATTATAAGTATGTCGACCTTCCTGACTATGAAGAATATTGCCAAAACCATCTGAATTTCTGTAAAGACCTTGGTTTGAAGGGACGTATCATCGTTTCTCACGAAGGGATTAACGGAACGGTTTCAGGTACCGTTGAACAAGTGGAAGAATATATGAACTATGTACGCTCTGATGAGCGTTTTGCAGATATCCACTTCAAAATTGATGAGCATGAAGGACACGCTTTCAAGAAAATGCATTGCCGCGTGAAGCCTGAGCTAGTCAACTGGAGTATTGAAGAAGACGATATTGACCCCAAGACGTTCGGTGGTAAACACTTAAAACCTAAAGAGTTTAATGAAATGCTGAAAGATGATGACACCATCGTCATCGACGGACGTAATGAATATGAATACCGCATCGGACACTTCCGCAATGCGATCCAGCCGGATGTTAACCACTCCCGTGAGTTCCCTGAATGGATCGCCGAAAATGCCGACCAGTGGAAGGATAAGAAAGTCCTCACCTACTGCACTGGCGGAATTCGCTGCGAAAAACTGACAGGTAT
This sequence comes from Halobacillus litoralis, assembly GCF_009856415.1. Classification (GTDB taxonomy): domain Bacteria; phylum Bacillota; class Bacilli; order Bacillales; family Halobacillaceae; genus Halobacillus; species Halobacillus litoralis_C. Next base: position 774,302 of record NZ_WMEZ01000002.1, read on the forward strand.
TCTTAAGAAAAACGGAGTCGAAGATGTCTATCAGCTTGAAGGTGGAATTACCACTTACGGCAAAGACCCAGAAGTCAAAGGCGAGCTCTTCGATGGAAAAATGTATGTATTTGACGAGCGTATCTCTGTTCCGATCAACCAAGTAGAAGAAAAGGTCATTTCAGAGTGCGAACATTGTGGAAAAGCAGAAGATCGTATTATTAACTGCAGTAACCCGGTGTGTAACCGTCAATATGTATGCTGTAAAGAGTGTGAAGAAGAGCAACATGCCGCATGTACAGCAGAATGTAAAGAACACCCAGAAAACCGCTGGGACGTTGTCCGCAAGAAACAAATTGATAAATATGACCGCATTAACGGTTAACTCTCATCCCCTCTCTCACATCCGTGAAGAGGGGATTTCTTATATCATACATATGCTCCCTATTCTTGAAGACTCAGTTTCGAGACTTTTGTTGAGTGGGTGTGGCTGCGGGGGATGGCTCGCTTTCCGCGGGAGCGCGGTGAGCCTCCTCGGACTGCGTCCTGTGGGGTCTCACCATGCACTTTTTCCCACAGGAGTCTCCCCATCCCCCTCCGCCCCTTGCCATATAAGTATTTCGAAACTACTTCAGAAAATAGTGAAGCATACTATATTAGGGTGCAACTGCTAAAAAGGGTATATTCTCCAACACTCCTGCAACAAGAGTGATTTTGTCTATATGAAAGCGGTAAGTTGAAGACTCTCACCCTTGGGATAAGGGGAACGTTTTTCACACACACATCCAATGGGGTGGTTGGGAAACTGCGTTACACCCGTGGGAGAAGGAGGTAGGCGATATCCCGCAGGAAAGCGAGTAGCTCCCAACCACCCCTGCTGCTCAAAATAAGCTACGAACCTCGAAACGTATCGATTTCGAGTCTTCAAGAATAATGCTATATCCTTTAATCATTGATTACTCTATGAGCGGCGTGGTAGGTGGAGCCTATGCCGCGGTCGAAAGATAAGGCGTGGCGGATGGCACTTGTTACGAATGACTTCGCCCGTCTGACCGCTTCTTCGACAGAATATCCATTGGCAAGTTCTGCCGTAATGGCAGCGGAATACGTACACCCTGCCCCACTCGTATGAATGGTCTCCACTCTTTCGGTTTCAAGTTCGGTGATACTTGATCCATCATAAAGCATGTCGACCGCCGGGTATCCTTTTAAGCTCCCTCCTTTTACAAGAACATACTCTGCCCCCAGGTGATACAGGTCCCTTGCCACGACTTTCATATCTTCAGGAGTTTCAGGAACCTCACATTGAAGCATCCTTGCTGCTTCATGTAAATTAGGGGTGACGACTTTTGCCAGAGGAACAAGTTCTTGTGTCAGGGTTTCAATCGCCTCATCTTTTAATAACTGAGACCCCATCTTCCCAATCATTACAGGATCCACCACTACATTCGTGACTTCAGACGCTTTAATCAGACCAGCCACTTTTTTTATAATATCCTCGGTGAACAACATGCCTGTTTTAAGAGCATCGACTCCGACATGTTCGAATGAAGCATAGATTTGGGCTTCTATGGCATCCATTGGCTGCGTGAAAATCCCTCTTTCTGTTTGTTTATTATTCGCTACAATAGCTGTAACAGCACTCATTCCATATACATTGAATTCTTGGAACGTCTTAAGATCTGCTTGAATGCCGGCACTTCCCTGTGCAGCTGAACCGGCGATTGTTAAAACTTTTGGTATACTCATCCTGCTTGTCCCCTCTCTTTCATCTATAGAAATTGTATCAATTATAGAAACATGCTTCTATTCAAAAAGCCTTTTCATCTTGTAAAATTTAAGTAAGGAGGCCGATTTATGCAGCCATTCACTCAACGTATCATTCAAATCATCCATAGTATTCCAAAAGGACGTGTCATGTCATACGGGCAAATTGCGGCATGTGCTGGGAACCCCCGAGCAGCAAGACAAGTGGCCCGTGCGCTTCACAGTATGAGTGATAAACACGACCTTCCCTGGCATCGTGTCGTCAATGCCAAAGGGGAGATTGCTGTGAAGGATCCTTCTAGACAACGAAAGCTCTTAGAAATGGATGGCGTTGTAGTCATTCATGATAAAATATCAATGAGAGAATACCAACACGATGATCCACTCTGTTTTGAAGAATAGAAATGGAAACATTAAATCTATGAAACTAACGAAGGATGTTACTCATGTTCGAAGTGAAACCCTACCCGGAATTATCCTGGTCTCTGTCCAGGCATAAAACGATGTTATCCTGCCTAAGGAAATATGCGTACGATTATTATGTATCCCATAATGGATGGCTCCGTTCGGCCGATACTTTGGCCAAACAAGCGTACCGATTGAAAAAAATGACCAACTTGGAAATGCACTTCGGAAGTGTGGTCCACGATTTGATCTATCAGACCATTCAATGCGTATTGAAGAACCAACCGGTCATGACTGAACAAGATTTCATGGATGAAGTCCGCCATCATTTGAACCGCGGGTTTATCGAATCTACGAAGAAAGAACATTTATGGATGAACAGGCCGAAGCATTATACGATGCTTCACGAAATTTATTACAGTCAGACAGACACTCTGCCAGAAGCCAAAGTGCGCAAAATTACCGATCGCCTACAGAAAACGGTCTCTAATTTTTATTCAAGTAAAACCTTTACAGATGTGCAGAACAAGGAACAAATGAAGTTCATGGAATCTGAAACTTTCCGTTTCCTCAAAACGGATGAAGCCAAAGTTTATATTGTGATGGACCTTGTGTACAAAGATCTCGATCATGACAAGTGGATTATTGTCGATTGGAAAACGGGAAAAGCATCCGATGAGGACCGGAACCAACTTGCCCTTTATGCCCTTTATTTGCAAAACAAGCACGAAATTGAATCCCTTGACGATATCATCATTCGAAACGAATATTTAGTTGATGGTACACATGTCGAACATCAATTAACAGAGCAGGACCTGATCAATGTCCAACATCTGTACCAGATCAGTATGGAGCAGATGAAACTCTATTTAGAAGATGCAGTGAAAAATGAACCCCTCCCTATCGATCAATTCCCTATGCAGGATGACCCCAGGGTCTGTGCACGTTGTAACTACCAGGAGCTTTGCTTCCCTTCTTGATGGCAGGTCCGTATGTTTACCAAATACGGAAACGGGCTAAATAAGTATTGTAAACTTATTAACCAGAAGGAGTCGTGATTATAGATGAAAGTACTCGTAGCAGGAGCAAACGGAGATACAGGACGACTACTTATTCAAAACTTAAAAGCTGATGGTCACGAGCCGTTCGGCATGGTACGGAAAGAAGAACAAAAAGGGACGATTGAGAAGTTAGGTGGTACCCCCGTACTGGCAGATCTGACAAAAGATGTCGGTTATGCGATCAAAGGAATGGACGCTGTCATGTTTGCTGCTGGATCAGGCTCAAGCACAGGTGCTGAGCAAACAGAAGCCGTGGATCGTGACGGAGCCATCAACCTTGCGAAAGCAACAGAAAACCTCGGCATTAAGAAATTCATTATGTTAAGCGGCATGGGGGCTGGAGATCCAGAACGAGGCCCTGAAGAATTGAAGCATTACCTTGAAATGAAAGGGGAAGCAGATGACTTCCTGAAGTCCACCGAGCTTGATTACACCATCGTACGCCCAGGCGGTTTGACGAACGATGAAGGGACCAGCAAAATACAAGTCGGCGAAACTGTTGAAAGAGGGACAATTCCTCGCGCAGACGTAGCTAAGACAATGATTGCATCCCTGCAGGAACCAAACGCTTACCATAAAACATTTGAGATGATTTCAGGAGATACTCAAATCGAAGAAGCCCTGAAGACACTATCATGATCAGACTGCTCAACCACCTCAAGTGGTTGAGCTTTTTACATATCCCTCTCCCTTACACTCCTATAAAACCCTCAAAAGGAAATTATATACATTGAACATGAAGGTATTTTGCTATAATGTAAGTAATTGGCGCTTTAAAGGAGTAGTGAATATGAAAGGTTCGTTAATTAAACAACACCGCAAATTCAAGAATTTAACATTAGAAGATCTTGCATCCGGTATTTGCTCCGTATCCTACTTGAGTAAAATTGAGCATGATATCATTAGTGCCAGCGATGATATATACCGTCTTCTTGGAGAAAGACTGAACATTAAGCTAACCGACATCAACGAAGAGTTTGATGAACAGATTCATAACGCCCTCCTTGAATGGAATTATGCTGCACAAATGAGAGACTTTCCTCTAATGGATGAATTATATGAAAAATGTAAAACATCTTTAGAAGACAACCAAAACATTGAACTCGTTAATTTATATCAAATTATAGAAGTACGTCACATCATGACTAAAGAAAGAAAACCCATTGATGAGAAAAAACTGAAAGAAATTCGTACAACTTATGAAGGTGCAACAAACGAATATAAATTTTTCTTCCACAAAATAGTAGGAGTTCATCACCTGTTCTTAGGAGAATTACCTCAAGCTTTGCACCATTTCAATGATACTGAGAAACTAATGAAAAAATTACCAATAGACGATGGTGAAGTCTACATGCATTTAGCTCTCACTTATTCAAAGTCAAGAGCATATGTCGAGTCTACCCATTATGCTTTCCGTGCATTAGATCTATATAAATCTACATTGCATTATTCACGGATGGTCGATTCCTATATCATTATCGCCATCAATTATAATTCATTAGGCGCCTTGCAAATTGCTGAAGAATATTTGTTGAAAGTTTTAAGGATAGCAAAATACCATCTTCCCATCCATGAAACCCGCCGAATATACCACAACCTTGGAAGTAATTATATCAACCAAGAAAAATACGACCAAGCATACCATTACCTCCAAAAAGCATATGACATCGAAACAGAGGAAACTCCCTTCAAAGCAGCTACCATATATATGCTTGCATTGGCTAGCTTCCATAATAGGGAAAAACAATTGTGTGAGGAGTATATTCACCAGGGAGAAAAGATAGCCGAAGAAAATAATTACCTTAAATATAAGCATAAGTTTTATATTTTAAAGTACATGCTTAATGAAAAAACCCTAAATGAGGAGTTTATTAAAAAACTAGAAGACATAATTATTCCTGATTTCAGAAGGCTTAATGAATATAAAGATTACAAAGAATTTACAGAAATGCTAGGAAATCTATTTTATGAAAAACGTATGTACAAAAAGGCTGCTATGTATTACAAAGAATCAAATAATTATCGTGATACTCAAAAGAAAGATCTTCTGTAGAAAAAAAGGTCGGAGGGCACATGCCTCCGACCTTTTTTACATTCGTACAATATTTTTCTCCCAATTTTTAAATTCAAGCTCATCAAACTTGGCGCTCATCTTTTCATCATTAATATAAAACAGAGCTTCTTCTAATGAACAGTCCACATCCGCTTCACAATGGATAGCAGCAAGCTTTCTGGATAGATGCAGCATATCCAAGTTGTCTTCAATCTTCGTACGCTGCCCCTTCGTCAGTTCTTCGATATTCTCCAGGATTCCTTCGATGGATCCGTATTTAAGGAGAAGCTTCAGAGCGGTTTTCTCTCCGATTCCTTTTACACCAGGGTAGTTATCACTTGAATCCCCCATGAGAGCCTTCAAATCAATCATTTGCTGTGGCGTAATTCCTTTTTCTTCTGTAAAGGATTCCTCTTGATACTCTGCATAATTGCCATACCCTTTCTTCAATAACACGACATGCACATTGGGTTGCAACAATTGTAGAAGGTCCTGATCTCCCGTTAACAGGAAGACTTGAGAATGTTCACTGTACGCTCGACTCAGCGTTCCCATGCAATCATCCGCTTCATAACCGACTTGCCCAACATTAGGAATATCGAGAGACTCTACAACTTCTTTGGCTAAATCAAATTGTGGAATCAATTCTTCTGGAGGAGCTCCCCGATTCGCTTTGTAGTCGGGAAAAAGATCATTACGGAACGTCTTACTTCCCATATCCCAGCAGCAAATCACGTGTGTGGGCTGGTAGGTTTCTATTGCCGTGAACATGTGTTTCATCATGCCATAGACCCCATTGGTCGGCATACCTTTGCTGTTGATCATATAATAATTGCTCATAGCTGTCGCATAAAACGCACGGAAAAGCAACGCCATGCCGTCTACGAGCATCACTCGATTCGTTGTTGTCATTATTTACTAACTCCTTTTGCCTATGAATAGTTCCATTATAACAATCTTTCTCCTGTGTTCGTACTAGAAATTTTCACATATTTGTCTGTAAATTGACAATATTCTGTACAAGTGATAATTTAAAAAGTAAGCGCGCCTACTTACATAAAACTTTTTGTAAGCGGTTGCATAAGTAAATTACTAGGAGGATGTTTTTTATGGTATATGCTTTTCCTAATACAAAAGGATCTAAAGTTCAGTTCAAGAAACGTTATGACAACTTCATTGGCGGTGAATGGACAGCGCCTGTCAAAGGACAATACTTCGATAATGTCACCCCTGTAACAGGACAAACGTTTTGTCAGGTTGCACGTTCGACGGAGGAGGATATCGAGCTTGCCCTTGATGCCGCACACCAAGCGAAGGATGCCTGGGGAAAAGCATCCGTGACGGAACGTTCTTTGGTTCTTAACCGCATTGCAGACCGTATGGAGGAAAACCTCGAAAGTTTGGCTATTGCGGAAACGTGGGAGAACGGAAAAGCTGTCCGTGAAACTTTGAACGCTGACCTTCCCCTTGCTGTTGATCACTTCCGTTATTTCGCTTCGGTGATTCGTTCTCAAGAAGGATCCATCGGTGAAATTGATAACGATACAATCGCCTATCATTTCCAAGAGCCACTAGGAGTCGTCGGTCAAATTATTCCATGGAACTTCCCACTGTTGATGGCGACATGGAAAATAGCTCCCGCTCTCGCTGCTGGGAACGCGATTGTCCTGAAGCCTGCGGAACAGACACCAGCATCCATCATGTACCTGCTGGAACTAATTGAAGATTTGTTGCCTGCAGGGGTATTGAATGTCGTCAACGGTTACGGTTTAGAAGCTGGGAAACCGTTAGCTCAAAGCCCTCGCATTAGTAAAATCGCTTTTACTGGGGAAACAACGACCGGACGAATGATCATGCAATATGCCTCTCAAAACATCATTCCTGTCACCCTGGAGCTTGGTGGGAAATCACCGAACATCATATTTGAAGATGTCATGCGTGAAGATGACGATTTCTTAGATAAAACGATCGAAGGAATGGTCATGTTTGCTCTGAACCAGGGTGAAGTATGTACATGTCCTTCTCGTGCCCTCATTCAGGAGTCCATCTATGACGAGTTTATGGAACGGGCTATCAAACGCGTCAAAGAAATCAAGACAGGGAATCCGCTTGACCCTGAAGTGATGATGGGTGCTCAAGCTTCCTCTGAACAACTGGAGAAAATCTTGTCTTACCTTGAAGTCGGTAAAGAAGAAGGAGCCGAGTGCCTCACTGGAGGAGCACGCAATCAAATGGAAGGTGACTTCAAAGAAGGATACTACGTGCAGCCGACCGTATTTAAAGGCGATAACAGCATGAGAATTTTCCAGGAAGAAATCTTCGGTCCAGTCCTATCTGTAACGACATTCAAAGATAAAGAAGAAGCGATGAAGCTCGCCAATGACACGCTTTATGGCTTGGGGGCTGGTGTGTGGACACGTGATATGAATACAGCCTACCGTTTTGGTCGCGGAATCGAAGCCGGTCGTGTTTGGACCAACTGTTACCACGCCTACCCTGCTCATGCAGCCTTCGGCGGATATAAAATGTCCGGTGTCGGAAGAGAAAACCATAAGATGATGCTCAGCCATTATCAACAAACGAAAAATATGCTCGTCAGCTACAGCCCGCAGAAGCTTGGATTCTTTTAAAAAAAGCGTGTGAAACTGCTTGATTTTCGGCACAACGAAAGGAGCTGAAAAGATGGTTGAACGTGTAAAAGCAACAGACGCCGCTCTTGAGCTGATCGAGATGCTGAAAGAAAAGCACGGATCCCTTCTTTTTCACCAATCGGGTGGGTGCTGTGATGGCAGCTCGCCCATGTGCTATGAAGAAGGAGATCTTTTGATTGGCAGTCAAGATGTTTTACTTGGAAGAATCGGAGATACCCCTTTTTACATCAATAAAAAGCAGTATGATTACTGGAAGCATACACAGCTGATCATTGATGTCGTGGATGGACGCGGTGGAATGTTTTCACTGGAAGGTGTCGAAGGAAAAAGATTCCTCACTCGCTCGCGCGCGTTTACAGATGAAGAGTACAAAGAACTGAAGGAAACCATAGATTCATAAAAAGGAAACGTCCAGGATAAGTCCTGGGCGTTTCTTACTCTTTAACCAAGGTTTTTCTCTATGGTTTGGTGATCCCAATAAGCCAGATTTCCTTTGACCTCTAAAATGAGCTCATTTTCTTCAATCCCGCCTCCATTTAATGAACCCCTTTTTCTTACTACGTTCCTTTTCAGATCAATGAATAACTGTATAAGCACCTGTTGTTTTTCCATGTCGATGATGTTGACCTCTCCATAGTGAGCCGTAGAATCGATTTTTACATAATCATATTTTAGCGATAAGGCTAACGATGCCCGTGACGTCCAATTCTCCTTCATGGAATACCTCTCCCCTTATCCTGTACCGAAAGTGTCTTCTACGATTACTTTGAGTATTTGTACACCCGTACTTTTTCTGTCATTGTACAACCGCAGTTCTCAAAAACTTTCAACATCGGCTTGTTATGGACGCTTGTTGCCCCCACACTATAGGACGCATGGAAACGGTTTTTAAGGACGTTCAACCCCTCCTTATATAAGGCCGTTGCTTTGTTCTTTCCTCGTTCTTCCGGAACCAAACCAAAGTAAAAAATTCTCCCTTCCTCCTTTGTTCCTGGTTCAATATGTGGCATGATCACTCCTATAGGGATACCATTTTCATAAGCCGTCAAACAGGTATCCACATAGCCTGGTCCCAATTCTTTTTTGACGGTCTTCATTTGTTCGTCCATATTTAAAGATTGTGGAGCGTTCAAGGACCCTTCCATCGACCTGCGCCATGTTTCTTTGAAAACGACTTCCTCTTCCTGTCTGAGCGATGTGCATTCAAAAGTTCGTGCTTCCTCATTCACCATACCTATCTCGTCTAAACCACAACGGACAAAATAAACGTCATCATGGTGTTTGAATCCAAGACCTTTTATGTATTGGGTTGTTTCTTCTTTAAAGGTGGAGGAAACAAGGATTGTCCGGTTTTTCACTCCATCATACTTTGGATCTCTTACAAATTTAAGAGCCAGTGATTGCATTTCTTCATTTGTGAGATCCCGTGTCTCTTCAATGGTTACGAAATTTTCTCCTTCAACGAATTTTACCTTTTCATAAAGTCTACCCATCATTCTTCCGCCTCCCTTTCATCTATCGTACCTTACATTTTCAAACATATCATTTCCCAATAAAGGAATGGACCCGTTATGATACAAGCAAGGAGAGTGATAAAAATGAACAAAGAAATTCAATTAGTTAAACGACCAGAAGCCGCTCCTACGCATGAACATATTAAAATCGCAGAAACGGAGCGTCCGGTCCCATCTCAAGGGGAAGTCCTCGTCAAACTGCTTTATGTTTCCGTCGATCCTTACATGAGAGGCCGCATGAGCGCCGCTAAATCGTATATCGCTCCTTTCCAATTGAACGAACCTATGGAAGGCGGGGTTGTTGGGGAAGTTGTGGAATCGAAAGCAGATGCTCTACAGGAAGGTGACATTGTCACAGGCATGCTCCCGTGGAAAGAGTATGCAGCAGCTCCAGCAGACACGCTCAGAAAAGTTGATCCAAGTCTTGGACCCGTCACTACATCTCTAGGAATCCTAGGTATGCCTGGATTAACAGCATATTTCGGACTGATGGATATTGGACAGCCAAAAGAAGGCGAAACATTAGTCGTTTCAGGAGCTGCCGGAGCCGTTGGTTCTACTGTTGTACAAATAGGTAAAATATCAGGCTGTCATGTGGTCGGCATTGCCGGTTCAGATGAAAAGTTAGCCTACTTGAAAAATGAACTTGGCGTTGACGAAGTCATCAACTACAAAACTGAAAGCGTGCCTGACCGTCTGGAAGAAGCTTGTCCAAATGGCGTAGACATCTATTTTGATAATGTCGGAGGCGATATTTCAGATGCTGTCTATCCATTGTTGAACAAATTCGCGCGCATCGCCCAGTGCGGAGCCATCGCATCCTACAACGTCCCGAACGATCAAGGACCACGGATGCAGATGCATTTAATTAAATCCAGCGCCCTCATCAAAGGGTTCACAGTCGGAGATTATCAGGACCAATTTAAGGAAGGCTTTTCCCACTTAGCTCAATGGCTACAGGAAGGCCGTTTGAAATATGAAGAAACGATCACAGAAGGATTTGAAAATATTCCAGATGCATTCTTCGGGTTATTTGAAGGAGCGAACCTAGGTAAACAACTTGTCAAAGTTGCAGAACCCTCTCAAAAGTAATAGCCGATAAAAATCAAAATAAAAAGGACGGGGAAACGTGATTTCCCCGTCCTTTTTCAATTATATTAAGACTCACCATGATGAATGTAAATGCCGATCTCTTCTAAAGCCTGATGCAAACCTGCCTTCGTATGTACGTGAGTGAAATCGACACCCATATCTACAAGAGATTTTGCTGTTTCCGGCCTTAATCCTGTTAAAGTCGCATGAACACCAACAAGTTCAAGGGCATGAACAACCTGATAAATGTAGTTAGCGATGAGCGTGTCAATCACCGGAACACCGGATACATCAATAAAAATGTAATCCAATTCGAATTCCGAACTCTTATTCAATGAGGTTTCCATGATTAATTGGGCTCGATTGGTATCCACTTCTCCGATTAATGGAAGCACAGCCACTCCCTTTGTGATTGGTACAACGGGCACAGACAGTTCAGCCATCCGCATTTCCTTTCTTTCCCATTCCAAGCGGATATTTCTGGAGTACGTTTGACTGAAGTGTTTCGTAATTTCGTCTAATACTTCATTAATGGTTTTGCAGATGTGGACAACCGTGGAAGAAGAAAATTGATCGTTGGATAATTCTTCAGAAAATATCCCCCAAATCGCTCGACGAACAAAGTTCATCGTTCGAAGGGATTGATCCAGCTCGACTTCCGCCTCTACCTTCTGCTCCCCTTCACGATCTGCCCACATTTCAATGTGATGCATGGAAGAAGGACCATCCCCCGTAATCACTTCACCAATATAGGAGAAAAGCTCTTCCCAATTCGCTGTTCGGATGGTAGCAGATCCAAACTCCTCTGTTTTTAATTCTCGCACTCGATTAGCTAGGTTGTCCGAGTTTTTTGCGATCTTTTCGCCGATATATGTAATTTCTTCTCTCATCTTGGAAACCCCTCAACTCATATTATTATCCAATAATAATGTAACACAGAACACTAGATAAAACGAACGTCCTCCGGTATGATAAAGGAAGTTTACGCATAGGAGGACACTATGAATAAAGTATCGTTCGTCTTGTTTCTGATTTTATGTTTATTGTTTCTTTCTCATGGTCTTTATCAAGGGGTTGCCAATGACCAGTGGACATCCCTAACCTTCGCCATCACCGTTATCGCCCTCGGTTCATACAGCATGTTGAGAAAAAAACAAAAATAATTCTTCCCCACAATAGCTCCCGCTTGTTGAAGACTCAGTTTCGAGATCACCGGGATTCGTTTTCCAGATTGAGCATAAGGGGTGGTTGGGAAGCTACTCGCTTTCCTGCGGGAAAAGAGTGCTAGATGAGACCCCGCAAGGCGTCAGCCTGAGGAGGATTATCGCGCTCCCGCGGAAAGCGAGCTATTCCCCGTAGCCCCTATCCACTCAATAAAAATCTCGAAACTGAGTCTTCCACAATCCTGCCATTTACCATAATAAAAACCCTCGTTGATGAGGGTTTTTATGCGTATCTAGGAAGGTCGTAGCGGCCGAACCATTGGTGTCTGTGATCAGAAAACCAGCGGTATAACGGAGAACCAATCCGGTCAACTCCCGGAAAGGAAAGAAGAATGCCGATCACAGTGAATAAAGGCAAAGAAAGAAGCAGTTTCCGAATGGTTTCAAAACCTTGTTTCACTTCTCCTTCTTTTGTCAGCATATGAATCTCATCCAGCGTATTGCGCCCTTCCAAGTAAGGATACTTCCCCGTCCCTTCTGTTTCCTGGACAGCTACCCATTTAATCTGATGAAGGAAGTCAAACGTTCGGAACGTTTTCTTCACATAAAAACAAAACGGACACTGTGCGTCATAAAAAACGATATGTTTTTTCATAAAACCAAACACTCCTTTGAATTATTGAGCGTTCTCTTGTAGTTCAACCTTCACCCAGCCTCTAACTGCGTTAATCATCCATATTTCATCGAACTTGTGGATATCCTCTTTATAGAGAATCTTTTCTTTCAGTTTTCCACATCTTAATAAGTTTTTCCTATACGTTCCTGCTAGTAATCCACATTCAACAGGAGGGGTGTAGTATTGATCTTCGATGTTAACGACGAGATTAGCTATTGTGAATTCCGTCAATTCACCTCTTCGATTCCATAGCAACGTCGCTTCCGCTTCATCGGATTGATGACGATGATAGACATCACGATGAGTCGTTTTGTGATACAGAAAAGGATTCTCTTCATTTATAGGATCTTTAGATAAAATCCCGGTTACACATGAAACGGGTGGTTGTACACCATAGACTTCTATATCAGCTTTCCCTTCTTCGTCAACGAGCATGCGAGTTTTATAGAGACCATTTGGATATGCGTTAGCTATTAGAGAACATTTCTTTTCTAAATCACTTCTTTTAATGGGATAGGCAAAATACGAAGCCGATGCCATCATTCGGTCCAGGTGGTCGCCAAGTAAGTCAATCGATCCATTTTCCAACTTCATCGTCTCCAAAAGTTGAAATCTTGGTCGATCTTCTGTGAGGAGACGCGCCTTCGTCTGCAATTCCTCAAACTCTCCTTCAGAAGTAGAGTCCCACGTAATGCCCCCGCCTGTACCATAAACGGCTTTTCCTTGTTTTTGATCAATCATGACCGTACGAATAGGGACATTGAAAATAGCTTCTTTGGCTGGCGTCATATAACCGATGGCTCCGCAATACACTTCACGAGGGGAGTCTTCCAGCCTTTGAATATATTCCATGGTCCTTACTTTGGGAGCTCCCGTAATCGACCCACACGGGAACAGCGCTTGAAATAATTCGTACATCGTGTAATTTCCAGGTAAACGTCCTTCCACAGTCGAAGTCATCTGATGGACCGTTGGATAGGTTTCCACTTCAAAGAGATTAGGGACATGGACACTGCCAGGTACAGCGATTCTACCTAAATCATTTCTCAACAAATCAACAATCATAAGGTTCTCGGAGCGTTCCTTTTCTGATGACTGAAGATGCCGGCGCAAGGATTCATCCTCTTTTCCATTACGCCCTCTTGCTGCTGTGCCTTTCATCGGCTTTGTTTTCAATTGGTTTCCATCCACTCGGAAAAACAATTCCGGAGAAGCAGAAAGAATCCGCCTCTCCCCCATGTTCAAGTAGGCACTATAGGAGGACTGCTGATTCCTCACAAGTTTTCTATAAAAAGTGTAATCATCCCCAGTGAAAGAGGCCTCCAATCTGGTTGTAAAGTTCACCTGATACGTATCGCCTCGTTCAATCCCCGCTTTCACTTCTTCTATTCCTTTTTGATAGGAAGCATAATCCCCACGCAACTTCCAGTTGGATACTTGAAAAGGCGCAGAATCTGCCTGCTGCTGACCGGTTTCACATCCATCGAACACTCCCAACCACACAAGCGGCCATTCAGGGTGAGGGTGAACGTGGAGGGCTTGATCAAAAGCTGGGGCAGCTTCATAGGAAACATAACCAGCTACATAGTACCCCTCTTCAAGCCTTTCTTCCACTCGCTTGAAGACTGCTTTCACCTCGTTCACATCATCGGTAGTGAGAATCTCAACAGGGTGTTGAAACACTTTAGGGTCCGGGTCTCCTTGAGCATTTGTGAATTCAAATTGTAAAAAAGGGGAGGTTGTCATACGCCCACTTCCTCTCTTCTGCTTGCTTTACAGCGAACAGCCCGGTTATAAAAGTTTTGAAGCAGATCATACCCGTGTTCCGTCAATATGGACTCCGGATGGAATTGGATACCTTCCATCATCTTATTCCGGTGGCGTACACCCATAATGACCCCATCTTCAGAAAGGGCCGTTACTTCAAGCTCTTCCGGCAATGAAGGTAAATCTGCCTGCAGAGAGTGGTAACGGGTGACTCGGAATGATCCGGGGAGCTTGCGAAACAGGGTCCGGCCATCATTCGTAATTGTCGTGACTTTCCCGTGCATCGGTTGATTTCCTTTGACGACGATTCCACCAAAATGTTCAACCATCAGTTGGTGGCCCAGACAGATGCCTAATAAGGGAATTTCTCCCCCAAAATGGTCCAGGACATCCTTGCAAATCCCTGATTCTTCCGGCCTCCCCGGTCCTGGGGAAAGAACAATAAGACTCGGTTCGAGCGAACGGATCTCTTCAATCTGCCATTCGTCGTTTCGTTTTACGACGACTTCCGAATCCATCTGTTTGAAGTATTGAGCTAAATTATATGTGAATGAATCATAGTTATCGATGATTATGATCATAGTTGCGGACACCTTTCATCCTTGATATATGTCTATTATACTACCGCCTGCTACGTTTTCCATAGAAGATAAGAATGGAAAGTCATCACTTTGTAGTGCTTCAAAGGAAAAAAGCATCGAAAATATCAGTCTCATATATTAGAATATATAGAAAGATATCGTCGTTAGGGTGACTGTCATGAAATCAGAATTGCTAAAGTCGAAGAGTATATGGATTAAAATCGTTCTCATATTGATTGGCATGACGATGCCACTCTGGCTAAGTGTTGAGAGATCAGGCCTTGCAGCTATAATCGAAAGGCTTCAGACTGCTCCATCAGGGTCCACACTGATGATGGCTGCGTTCGGACTCGTCATGTTAAACACTGTGCGAGCCCTCCCCCATTACATTGGTGCTCTTCTGCTCGGAGATGAACTTGGAGTAAGGTTGAATCGGCCTTGGTTGAAAGTTGCCGTCCCTGTAATAATCATCCCGTTGGTTTACGCCATGATTAACGGGTACAATTCAATCAACTATCATTTCGGAGGCCCGGCCATTTTTCTTTTATTATCGATCGCCGTTCTTCATTTTTTAGGAAATGGTCAATTACGCCCGGTTTTCAAAGCTTTCATTCTCGCCCAATTGCTATTCGGTTTCCAGTGGTTGGATACAGTACTTTTCCTAAGCGCTTTCGGATTCGGTGGCGGGGAAATTTCTATGGAAGTGAAAAGAACGGCCGCGGAGTTAGGGTTCGGAAGCACCTTGAGTTTTTACAGCCTCGTCTTTTTTGCTGTATTCATCGTAAATGCTACTTTCCTTGCCGTGTACTTAACTGTTGCTGAACAAAAAGCGAAAATGAGACAGGACTTGGACATCGCACGGCTGGACATGGTAGAGTCACGCTCTGGGAGAGAAGCGTTACATCTCGTCCATGACCTGAAAACTCCATTGTCCCTGATGGAGGGGCTGAACAGTCTTATTCAAATGAAAACAAAGGATGACGAAATCCTTCAATACACCAACAAAATCTCCTCGTCCATTCAGGCGACCAGCGATATGGTTTCTGAAATCTTGTATCACGAGAAGAAAAATTGGTGCACATTGAAAACGTTCATCGAATATGTACGCGCGAATAAACTATCGGACTCAGCAACCATCTATGCGTTCGATCTAGACGCCGATGAAAATATTGAAATCTATATTAATAAAATTAGAATGACACGAGCGCTTGTCAACTTGATTGATAATGCCAGTGATGCGGTGGAAGGAAAAAAAGACGCTAAAGTAACCATTGCTACAAAAGTGGAACAATCAGGCATTCTCATTGGTGTAAAAGACAACGGCCATGGCATCAGCCAATCCAATATCAATAAAATCTGGAATGCAGGATACAGTACGAAATCCCATCCTGGTGTTGGGCTGACATTCGTTAAAAATGTCGTCAAAGAGCATGGTGCGGAGCTATCTATTGAAAGCGAACAAGGAGTCGGAACGACATTCTGGATCCATTTACCGAAGGAGAGAGTACAAGATGAAAATATTGATCATGGATAATGACGAATCCTTACGTTACATGCTGACAGAGTTTTGTAAACATGCCGGGTGGGAATCGGAAACGGCAGTGAACGGTCGCGAAGGTGTTGATATGTTCTTAAAAGGAACGTATGACGTCATCCTGGTCGATTATCACATGCCCGAAATGGATGGCCTTCAAACGGTCAGGGAAATCCGTAAACACAATACCGTCGTCCCTATTCTCGTGCTGACAGTTGACGAACGGCAGGAAGTGGCGGATCGCTTCCTGGAAGAAGGCGCCACCGACTTTGCCTTAAAACCAGTAAAAGCCCCCGACCTCATTTCCAGAATCAAGCTGCATGCACAAATTGCTAATATGAAAAACAAGAAGGATGACGATGATGATGTATTCACCGCCAAAGGAATCAGTAAAGGAACATTAAGTTCCATTTCCAACTACTTGCAGGAAAATCGTGATGCCTATCCTGTGGACGTCATCTCAAAAGACATCGGCCTTGCCTACCCGACCGTATACCGATACCTCATGCATTTACTAGAGGAAGGCAAAGTCAAGCAAGTGGTCAGCCATCAGAGAATCGGCCGACCAAAAAAGCTTTACAAGTGGTATGCCCATTAAGTGTCTCTCATGTTCAGGAAGGGTATACCACATAGAGATGCATAGAGAAGGAGTGGTCAAATGAGATCGGGAAACCCCGTTTTAAAAGATGATATATTTCAGCGTTCTGCAGCATCTGGAAAGACGATGACCTTGGGCGGTACGACAGCAAAAATAACCCTTCTGTTTTTATTTTTATTAGGAACAGCGGCGTACACATGGTACCAATACTCACTGGGAGTCGATGTGACGCTCATGATGATCATCGGTGCCATTGGAGGACTTATCTTTGCTTTGATTACTGCCTTCTTTCCTAAAGCTGCGCCAGTAACTGCACCGATATACGCGGCACTCGAAGGTTTTTTCATCGGCGGCATATCCGCCTTCGTCGAGGGAGCTTATTCCGGAATTGTCATTCAAGCGGTCAGCTTAACACTCGCCGTTATGGGAGCTTTATTGATCCTTTATGCAACAAGAGTCATTAAGGTCACAAGAAACTTTCGACTGATGGTTGTTTCTGCTACTTTAGGAATTTTCCTCGTCTATCTTGTGAACTTTATCTTAAACTTTTTCGGTATGACCGTTCCCTATCTCCATTCCAGTGGACCTATAGGGATCGGAATCAGCCTCATCATTGTGGCGATTGCTGCCTTGAACCTCGTTCTCGACTTTGACTTCATTGAAAAAGGCGTGAACCGCGGTGCACCTAAACACATGGAATGGTACGGAGCTTTCGGCTTAATCGTAACCCTCGTCTGGTTATACATCGAAATTCTCCGCCTTCTTCAAAAGCTCAGACGCTAGACGCTTAAAAAGAGAGTGACCCCCTGACACAGGAGGCCACTCTCTTTTCTTTCTCTATTCAAACTCCTTATGCCGAAGACTCCGCTCAAAGATGAATCCTTTACTGGTCAAAACCATGTTGGTTTAGGAAATTCATGATGCCTTCGACAAGTCCATCCGCTAGAGGCAGGTCAGGGTTTGTGTAGGTTGCCAAGTTTTCATCTCTATCCTCAGGAGCTTTCTTCAGCACATGATTCATCCCTTCCACAAGCATGAGTTCCGCCTCTGGCTCTGCTGTTTTCAACAGCTGTGCTTCTGATTCTGGTACCTGAATATCGTTCGTCCCATTCACAATTAATGTCGGAACATCCAATTCAGCCAATTGCTCAGCAGGATCGTAAGCCATCCATGAAAGGAGAAAAGGTTGGACATCTGGAGCAAACACCCCTTGCAGAGACTGACTGACATCAGGAACCGTCTCCCCTTCCCGCATTTCACTAAGAATCGTTTGACTTTCTTTGAACAAGTCGTCCGGTAGACTATCACCGAGTTGATCTTCTAATACATGATCAATGGTCTGACCGGCGCCCGCCAAGGAAACAAACGCTTCTGTCGTTTCAGCACCTGCCGCCATCATTCCGACAAGGGAACCTTGACTGTGGCCAATCACAGCTATGTTTGTAAAGCGTTTATCACCTTCTAACGTTTCCAGCCACTGTTTAGCATCATCAATAAAAACTTCAAATCTCATTTCACCGTTGCCGGTTACAGCATTCATATTTTTGCCTGCGCCTCTTTTATCATATCTTAAGGAAGCAACCCCTTTGTCTGCTAAGGATTCTGCCAAAAGTTTAAGACTGTTATTGTTTCCCGCACCTTGAGAGTTTCCATTCCGATCGATCGGTCCTGAACCTGGAATAATTAAAGCAACAGGATAAGGCCCTTCTTTTTCAGGTAGCAATAACTCGCCATATAATAGGCCTGTCGAGGTTTCAATGGATAAGAACTCGCCTTCATCTTCCTTCGTTTCTTTCTCCCCTTTTCTCAGTAAAAAGGGAAACGTTTGTCCGTTTTGTGTAAAAGTGCCGCTCAATTGTTCTCCTTCTATTTCTCCATCAAACTGAACAGACTGCCCAGGAAGAGGCATTTGAAAAGAGATACTTCCATCATTGGTATCGATCTCGGTTAATGAAAAATCCGTAACATTCTGTGCAGGAATGGTGATTGTCCCTGTCCACTCTTCTCCAGACTGAAAATCGACCAAAATGTTCAATGGTTGATTGGGAATTTGAATCTCCCCCTCCCAATGACCCTCCAATTCTTTATTTCCTTGGCTCTCCGCTTCCTCATTTTTATCGTTACAGCCTGTAAATATAAAAAGTACGATTCCTAACATAAGTAGCTTTCTCATCGTCATCCTCCCTCATATCTATCATTTTACAAGAGATAAAGGAAAATTATAACAAGATGAAAGCAAACCATTTTATTTCTTTTGGAAGATCGTACCCCACAAAAAAAACTCCGCCATAAGTGACGGAGTTTTTACATCTATGCTTGGGTCTGACTAGATTTCTTACTATTCAGGAAGAATGTTGTGATAAACATGAGAGCAAGGAAAACAATCACGATACTGAAACCGCCTGTCATTCCGAAAGCTTCGGAAGCTAGGCCAACGATGTAACCGGCAAGACCGCCGCCAATTCCCGCAGCGATATAAATGAGTCCAAGCGCTGAACCCCCTGTTTTAGATAACTGAGTACCAAACGCTGTCGCGGTCGGGAACAATGTGGAGAAGAACAACCCTGCCCCAGCGAACAAGTATGGGAAATTTTCAGCGACTAGGAAACTGGCTCCTACCATCAACAAGGCTCCGGCAGAAAACGTAATTAAAATGATCCGCTCATTAATCCAATTAGTCAAGTAGGCGACACCAAGGCGTCCCGCCATGAAGAAGATGGAGAAGACAGACAGGATGGTCGCCACCATATCCTCCTTATCAGCCGTTGACATTCCCCCGAGATCCAGTGACTTCAAGTATGTCGGAAAGAAATTCATGAATGATACTTCTGCAGACACCTGGAATACAAGGAAGATCATGAGAAATACGAACTGCGCATCTTTCAACATAGGAATGAATGCTTTCAAATCGATTTTTTCTGCTTTCCCTGATGGAAAAGCTACGCTAGTAATATAGATAATAACAGCTACCAAGCTCACGGCAATCCCTATATAAAAATAACGCCATGATGCAAATTGGAACATGTAGTTCAGAAACTGTGGAAATAGCACCATTCCCAACCCATACACTCCCATTGCAAAGTTAAACATCTGATTTTGCTTTTTAGGATAAGCCGCAGGAATGATCGCATTGGAAGCGACACCGAGCGCTCCTAAACCGAATCCTACAATCATATAGAAACCTAAGAAGAACATAATATTAGGCGCAAGGCCTGTGCCAAGAAAACCAAGTCCCATAATGATCGACCCGATAATCGTCATTGTCCGCAGGCCTTTTTTATCGGTGTAGTAACCGATAACGACACTGGCAAGCGTGAAGCCGAGTTGGAAAATGAAAACGACCAGACCGAATTCACTCATATCCAGCCCTAGATCATTTTCCACTTGATCCAGTACAATCCCTTTTGTATTGGTGACACCACCCGAAATGAATTGGGTGAACATAAGAATAATTAATGCATGTATACTTTTTCCCTTTGTCATGTGGGTACCTCCTGAAATTTGTGTAAATCGGAACATTTTCAGGAGATTCCCCGCTGTATTCTAGTTAAAACTGCATTTTTTCATGTAAACGTTTTTTCATGAAAATTTTTTTCGTCCTTTTATTTTTCTACACAAGTGGATGCCCTTCCCGATATACAACTTTTGAAATTAGTCGAGGCTGCCGACCATAGCGAATTCTTCGACCCCTTTGTGATCGTAACCACCATCGGTAATTTTTCTTACGTCTGTAAGCATCTTTTTCATTGGAACATGAGTCCCTTTTACACCTGTAAAGGCTTCGGCTACGAAAAATGGTTGAGTTAAGTAAGACTCTAATTTCTCTCCACGCTTGAACAGCTGCGCATCGGTATCTGACAGGGGCTCCATCCCGCTCGCCCGGACGATAGATTTCAATTCACGATACCGGCGCAACAGCTTTTGAGCTTTTTGTTGGGTTGAAAAATGCTCCTGATCCAAGTTTGCCCCTTCTAACACGGAAGACGTGGAGTAGATCGGATGAATAGCGGGATACATATGCCGTGCAGATAGATCCATATCAAACTGCCATAAGGTCTCAAGAGGTCCGTATGGTAAATCTTCATCCACAGCCTCTCCTTTCAGATCTACGAGAAATGTAGTGACCGACGCCTCTCCAGCCCATTTTTCCTGAAGCTGATAGATACTTCCATTCTGCACATGAGAACGATCCGATACAAAAATGACTTCATGCGTTTTCGCTGCTTGAATAACAGCCTTTTCTGCTTCGTTTATGGTGAGGTGAACGGAATCTACATCAGCTGTAATGTCCGAAATCTCCGGATGATCTCCTTCCGGCTGAAGCATGACGATAGAATATCCTTCCTTTTTCAACCGATGAAAGATTTCTGCTAAAACCACTAGCTGCCCCATCCCCGGCCTTGCTACTAAGCCAGCTGTGCCACCTTTAGCTAAGGGTGCGAACAAGTCGATTGTCTTAATTCCTGTTTCAATCATTTCGAATTTCTCCCCTCTGATAATCAGTTCATCTACACTGCATTCTGCTAAGCTTGCCAAAGCGACTAACGTTCGTACTTCGGTTCTTCCCAACGCAATTTTACCTGTACAAAGATTCGAAACTGTTGCAGGCCTTAAACCGACAGACCTTGCTGCTTTCGTTAAGTTTGGCACACGCCTTCTTAAAAGCGCGACATTCAAGTGAATAGATTCCATCATTTACCTCCTTCGTTACCTTATATAGTAATCCTAATTACTTTAAAAAGCAATATATTTTACTTTAAAAAGAAATTTTAATTACGTTTAAAATTAGAAATTCCAGCCTCCATTTTATGGTAAGCTGTTAGAAAAGCTTTGGAGGTAAGGAAATGGAGAAGATTACTTTTGGGAATACCCAAGGATTGAAACTAAGAGGAGTTTTTCAAAAGGGGACCAATGACAAACTGATAATCATGTGCCATGGCTTTCGTTCCAACCGCTCATCACGCGGGCGGTTCGATCGATTTGCAAAACGCTTCCAAAACCTCGGATACCATGTGATGCGCTTCGATTTCGGGGGGTGTGGAGAAAGTGAAGACCGGCCGTTGAGCCTTGAAGCTGAAGTCAGTGACCTTACCGCTGCCATTGATTATGCGGTTTCCAAAGGATTTACCGATATCGCTCTTTACGGCCACAGCTTAGGAGCACGCGTTTGCCTCGAAAGCTATCAACCTACTTATATTAAAACCATGATCCTTACAGGAGCAGGAACCGGTCCCGTTACCTACGATTGGCCAGAGGAATTCACTTCCTTTCAACTAGAAGAACTTAAAGAGACCGGATATCTGAAACAACCCGTACAAGACCCCTACCGTGAAGAGATTGTGATATCAAAACAAATGTTAGTAGACTTTGAACAAGTAAATCAGGAGAGATTGTTGTCCTCCATCCAATGCCCTGTCCTGATTGTGCATGGCGATCAGGGTGAAGAAGAAATTTTGCTGCCTTTAACTCAAAAAGGAATAAAGTGGCTCCCGTCCTCCTCACAATTGACAGTGATTGAAGGGGCTCCCCACAGCTTCGAAGGATACCTGGACCACGTTGAAAAAGCAGCCATCGACTGGCTCCACAAACACTTCTAAACTAACAGTCCCTTTTCTGGAAGACTCAGTTTCGAGATGTTTCCGGGGTTCGTTGCCTGGTTGAGCGTTAGGAGTGGCTGGGAAGCAACTCGCTTTCCTGTGGGGGAGCGCCGAGCTTCCTCGGACTGCGTCCTGCGGGATCTCGCCTATCTCCTTCTCCCACGGGAGTCTCGCAGCTTCCCAACCACCCCATTCCATGAAAGGGAGAAACGAACCCCTGTACCAAGTTGGATTGTATCCCACTACCCCACTGTTAGAACTATAAAGCGCTCTGTATCAGGCTTTCACGTAATCTGGAGCGTTTAATACGATCATCTTCCTACTATCATACATACCTGATTATTGCAGAAGTGGTTTCGAGTATCTTCCATGGCAAGGGGCGGAGGGGAATGGCGAGACTCCTGCGGGAACAGAGTGCTTGGTGAGACCCCGCAAGGCGTTAGCCTGAGGAGGCTCACCGCGCTCCCGCGGAAAGCGAGTCATTCCCCGCAGCCCCACCCACTCAACAAAAGTCTTGAAATCAAATCTTCCACAATCCTGCCCTATTGTTCAATAAGGGACATAGATAAAGAACCAGAAATCCCCTTGCAGGGACTTCTGGTTCTTTAGATGATCTCGTTATATTTTTGCCACCAGGGGCGTGCTTCTTCAAGCTGGGAGGCTAACTTCAACAACGTTCGCTCATCACCAAATTTCCCGGTGAAGTGAGAACCAATTGGAACGTTTTCTTCATTCCAGTAAAGAGGAACACTCATCGCCGGTTGCCCCGTTACGTTCGCTACCGGGGAAAGGTGGGCATATTCGGCAGAAACAGCCAATATCTCATCGATCGTTTTTTCTTCTCCGTTATAACAACCTAAAGGTAAAGCGGACTTGGAGTTGACGGGATGCAACAGGACATCATACTGATCAAAGAACGAGTGGAATTTCACACTTTCCGTCGCTAGAAACATGCGTGCTTGCTCGTATTCCATCGCCGTGTAACCTTCCGCCTTTTTAATCAATGTCGAAAGCATCTTTTCCAAATTCTGATCATTAGGCTTGACCCCATTCATTTTAGCTGCCCCTTGAACAGCTAAAGCGCCACCGACGACCCATACCGTAACGAACGCATCCATGAAGCGATGGAGATCAAAATCTGGATAAGCAACTTCCACTTCATGCCCGAGTGACTCACAAAGTTCCGCTGTATGACGAATGGCGCGTTGCACATCTGTCTGTATAGGCATCTCTTCTCCAAAGTCGGCCATATAAGCTATTTTCAATGATCCGAGATTATCATGAGAAATCCCGGCGTAACGATCCTCTTTGGCTGGGGTTGCAAACAGATCCCCTTTTTGCGGGCCTTCGAGTAGATCAAGAAGTGCGGCGCTGTCTCTTACTGATTTTGTTACCCCATGACTGACGGCAAGACTGTTCAGATGCATGGAAAAAGGCGTCCTTCCCCTCGTCGGTTTCAATCCGAACAAACCACAGTTGGAAGCGGGGATGCGAATGGAACCCCCTCCATCACTGGCATGTGCAAAAGGGACCATACCGGCTGCAACGGCTGCAGCTGCTCCACCGCTTGAACCTCCAGGTGAATATTTCTTGTTCCAAGGGTTTTTCGTGAATCCAAGGTGGACAGATTCCGTTGCAGGCGTGAAGCCGAATTCAGGTGTATTGCTTTTCCCAATAAAGGTAAGTCCTCCCCTTCTGAAGCGCTTGACGATTTCATCATCACCCTTCGCCTCAAAGCCTTCCATCACTTTAGATCCATAGGACAATGGATGTCCTTGGACGGCATTTAAATCTTTGATAAGAAAAGGAAGCCCCCGAAAATATCCGTCTGTATTGACAGGTTCCTCTATGTAGTGAACGACAGCATTCAATTGAGGATTCTTACGTTCCATCACTGCTTTGTAGTGACGAATGACTTCTGATATGTTCAATTCCCTGCTTTCTAGTTTCGCCTTTAATGCAATGGCATCAAACTGATGAAGCTCTTGGATTTCCAAGGCTGACTCTCCTTTCATGAACCATAAGTGTAAACCGACACACAGCTTCTTCCATTTTCTTTTGCCTTGTATAGCGCCCGGTCGGCTTTGGTGAGGAGTTCTCCCTGATCCACCCCATGTTCAGGATAAATGGAAACTCCAATCGACACACTGATTTCAATTTCACAACCTTGCAGATAGATCGGTTGGAGCACACGACCCAGCATTCGATCCGCCACTTGACGCGGGTGATTGGTGTCAGCTAAGTCTGATAAAAGAATAACAAATTCATCGCCACCCAGGCGAGAGAGCGTGTCCGTTTTTCTTAAACCTTGATTGAGACGTTTCGTAAAGATCACAAGTAATTCATCTCCGATTTGATGTCCATAGCGATCATTGATGTGTTTGAAATTATCCAGATCAAAAAATAATAAAGCAAAAATCGAGTCCTGGTGTTTCACCCGCTTCAGCTCATCCTCCAGCTTCTCGAAAAAGTACCGCCTGTTCGGAATATTTGTCAATTGGTCGTGGTAAGCCATCTCTTCTAATTGATGCTGCTGCTTCCTCCTTTCCGAAATATTACGACAAATGGTCTGCACCGCTTTTACTTGGTGGTATTCCACAAGACCTCCATGCAGCTCAACATCAATGATGGATCCATCCACTCTTTGAAGTTGGCGTTCGATCGGACCTTTCACATATCCCCCTGTTAGTAAGGTGTTCAGACGTTCGCGTACATCTTCATACGGTTCATTGTAAAGGAATTTCTTTATATCCTGACCAAGTAACTCTACCGCTTTTTCCGCTCCCAGCAAGCCCACTCCTGCTTGGTTTACATAAATGATGCGATCTTCTTCATCATGCAGAAAAATGGAATCCGGTGAAGTTTCGACTACCGATTCATATCGGCTCTCACTTTCTACGCGTTGACGTTCTTTCTCTTCAATTAACTTCATCGTTTGGGTAGATCCCATTTTTATGTATAGGAGATAAGCCTCTCTATTTTCTAAAGATTGTATAGCGTATGATATTTGAAACGGATTAGGAGAACGGTCAGAGCTCTCAACTAAAGTTTCCCGAAAATAATCTGCCCTTTCCATCGTCTCCTCGATATGGTTCCTTTTTGCCTCACAATAAA
Source organism: Halobacillus litoralis (assembly GCF_009856415.1). Taxonomy (GTDB): domain Bacteria; phylum Bacillota; class Bacilli; order Bacillales; family Halobacillaceae; genus Halobacillus; species Halobacillus litoralis_C. The sequence goes on from NZ_WMEZ01000002.1 coordinate 799,854, forward strand.
GGTATTTCAATGCACAACCTTGAAGATCGCTATATACCCGCTTCATGGTTGCGTTGATGTAGGTAAAGGTCATGTTCCCTTTTACATTCTGAATGATGGCTACCGCGTCACTTAAATGATGAAACAAGTTTTTTAATATCGATGGTTGGTTGATCAAGGAATGGATGGCATTCATATATAAGCACTTCTTTCCTGTTAATAATAAGGTGAAAAGAACTAGAAAATAATGTTTTAACTTAAAAAATTATAACACTAGTTCATCATCCTCTTCCATTTATAAACAGATTTTTTACATTTTTCTCAATTATTCCCACAAGCAAATCATGTGTTTGATTTCCTTTTCTCTACTGGAAACATTTTTCTACATAGGTTTATTTGAAAAGGGGGAGGGTAAATGAACCGAAAGCTTTCAGGAGATGAGTCACAAATGAAGGTCTACAAAAATACCGTCCCATTCCTCCATTATTTTATATTCATTCTCACTGCTCTGGCGATCCATCTTTTTTTATCGCCCGCCCCTATTCAATATGTCAGAAGTATCATCTGCTTCGGACTAGTCCCTGCTTGCATTCTTTATGCAAATCACAAACAACTTTGGTTCCGTTCCAATCTCCGCTGGGTCATAAGACTGAGCCGTCGTCCCATTTTAAGCTCATTCATCTTCATAATTAGTGTACTGGCAAGCATAGACCTGATTTCTCACCTTCCGCTTAGTAATTTTGTTCACTTGTTTCTTCTAGGGTTCGGGTCTTTGATTTACTGGGCACCTCTATTGTTGCAGTGCTCTTTCATCCAGCTCCAAAACTACATGAGGCGCTTTCTTTATTTAGTGCTGACATCTTTATTATTTGTACTTTATCATGAAGCTTCTTTCTATTTCAGTGAAAGAGCTGATGCTGAGGCCTTTTTGTACACAGGTGTGATGATCATGATTATTCAGCTGTTTTCCTTAATCATGGAGTGGGCCGAAGCAGAGAAAGGAACGGATCCCATTAACGTCAAAGGATATTTCAAATCCGTCTCTAAAAATTAATCTTCCAAGCTCTCTGTTCTTGAGAACTCAATGTCCAAGAAAATTCTTCCTGTGGTTATTTCAGTCATCTGGAAACCAAAACATTTAAAATCCTATATAACTAGAAAAATCCGGATTCCTAATTAGGAATCCGGATTTTTTAACGAGGAGTCATGAATAGTTGTGTCCAGTATCTTTTATAAGGTCCTGCACCTTCCATGTACCCTACACCAATATGGGTGAAGTCTTCGTGTAGAATGTTGGCTCTATGACCGTCACTGTTCATCCAACCTTCTACGACTTCTTCGGGTGTCCGTTGACCGGCGGCGATGTTTTCCCCTGCTGCACGGTAACGAAAATCGAATTCGTCCATCATATCAAATGGCGATCCGTAAGTCGGTGAGGTATGGCTGAAATAACGTTTGTCCGCCATATCCTGTGACTTTACGTTCGCTAATGCACTCAAACGATTATGGGTTTGTAATGGCTTAAGCCCTCGCTCTTCCCGCTCTTTATTGACCAGTGCAACAACTTCTTGTTCGAACTCTTTCAATTCATAACCAGAGAGTGAATCCTCTGATACCCGTTCACTCGGTGAATCTGTAGTTACTTGCTCTTCTGGAGGAGCATCAGGGTATTTCCATTCCACATCTTCAAGAAATTTGAAGAAGGACTGGACATCTACTGCAAAATTCTGAAACTCGTTTTTTATATTTGTATTCTCTACTAAGCCCTGCACATGTTGCGATACCCTCTCATAGGAAGCCCGCGGCCCTTCTTTCCAAAAGTCCTGGGCAGAAACTGGTGTCGCAATGACAATGATGACAAACAAGGCCACAAGAAAGAGAAAGAACTTTTTAATCATATCGATTCTCTCCTCACTTCAGGCTAGAAGTACTCTCTTCCAGTATTCCATGGCATCGCTCCAAAGGCAAACGGCAATATTTAACGCTGGGAGATTCTTAATTTCCCTTTATAAATCTCCGCTTTATGAAGGGGCAGCTCCAAATCACGTGCAAACTTCTTCAAACGTTTCTCTTCTACAGGGTTCACTAGGGAAACGACCGTTCCTTCTTGAGATCCAATTCGCCCAGTCCGACCTGCACGGTGAATATAGGAAGTCATATCTTTAGGAACATCAAGGTTGATGATATGGTTAATTTCAATAATATCCAGTCCTCTGGCAGCCACATCTGTTGCAAGTAGTAATGGATATTCCCCTTTTCGGAATTCCTTAATCGCCTTCGCCCGCTGTTCTTTTTTGGCATCACTGTGCAACAGACCGACATCCAAGTGTTTGTACGTAAGTTTCTCGGCCATGATGTTCAGCTTGGCAATATCCTGCATAAAGGCAAGACCTTTGAATGCTTCCATCCGCGCCAGTTTTCTTAATGTTTCGATCTTATCTCTGTCTTCAGAAACAATATAGGTATGAGTCACATCCGGTTTCTTCAGCTCTTCTGTAACCCGAATCACTTCTGCCTCTTCATCCATGAACGTTTGAGCTATTTCAATAACCTCATCAGGCAATGTAGCAGAAAACAACAACGTTTGCGTATCACGAATTGTACTTTTCAACACATCTTCCACTGTATGGATGTGTTCTGGAACAAGTAATTGATCTGCTTCGTCCATAACGACTGCCTTAATTTCATGCGCCTTCAATTTTTTCTTCTGTATCAGTTCATACACACGACCTGGTGTCCCAACAACGATGTGCGGCTTTTTCTTCAGCTTATCCATCTGTCGCTTAATATTCGCTCCACCAATCATCGTCATGCTGGTGATGCCGCTTCCTTTTGTCCAAGTCTGGACTTCCTGGTGAATCTGCATGACTAGTTCATGGGATGAAGCCATGATCAACACTTGTGTATGCTTTTGTTCGGGGTCCACTTTTTCAATCAGCGGCAGTACATAAGCCAACGTTTTCCCACTGCCTGTAGGCGCCTCAGCTACTACATCTGTACCTTGTAAAATGAAAGGAATGGCCTGTTCTTGAACTTTCGTCAAGCTTTCATATCCTGAAACCTGCCATGCCTCTTTCGTAGATGGGGATAATTCCTCAAGCCACGATTGGTTGATATCTGTCATCTATATCTTTCCTTTCCATATATCTTTAGAATTCCTACTATACCCTTCTATTACCCACCCCACCCTTCAACTAAAGCTCCCTATTCTTAAAAACTCAGTTTCGAGATGTTTCCGGGGTCCGGTGCCTGGTTGAGCGTTAGGGGTGGCTGGGAAGCCACTCGCTTTCCTGTGGGGGAGCGCCGAGCTTCCTCGGACTGCGTCCTGCGGGATCTCGCCTATCTCCTTCTCCCACGGGAGTCTCGCAGCTTCCCAACCACCCCATTCAATGTATGGGAGATACGAACCCCTATACCAAGAGGGAGTGTCTGCTACTCTCCCCTCCTAAGCATGCATAAAGCGCTCTATATCAAGCTTTTACGTTCTGTAGAGCGGTTTATATATCCACTATCGTAATGAAAAAAGCTGATCTTTTAGAAGTGGTTTCGAGAATCTTCCATAGCAAGGGGCGGAGGGGAATGGCGAGACTCCTGCGGGAAAAGAGTGCTTGGTGAGACCCCACAAGGCGTCAGCCTGAGGAGGCTCACCGCGCTCCCGCGGAAAGCGAGTCATTTCCCCGCAGCCCCAATCCACTCAACAAAAGTCTCGAAATCGAGTCTTACACAATCCTGCTATTTAGTTTAAGAGGGAGTTTTGTATATAAAAAATAGACCTCTTTCCATATTGGATAATGGAGAGGCCTTTCATACATGATCCATAGCTTATTCTTATTATACCACCATTAAGAAGAAGATTCGATAAACTTCTTCAAATGCTGAAGGTGGTCCTGATCTTCCTTTTTAATGATCTGCTTGATGAGCGGTTTCATCAATTTGTTTCGTAAACCCTCCGTGTGAAGCTCCCCTTGGAAGTCTACCCTTGTTCCCTCTGAAGTCTGTACAAATTCATAATGGTAGCGTAAATCCAATCCATGCTGATGACTGCGTACAGAGTATTTTCGATTGGGATCAAAGTCGGTGACCTCAATGATCGAGCGTGCTTTTCTGCCTCTGATTTCACGAGTTTCCTGAAACCTATACCCTTCTTTGACAGGTCCCTCACTCAAGAGTTGCACATCAATGACTGTATCCATTATTTCAGTGCTGTTGCTGAAATCCGTCGCCTTCTCAAAAACTTCTTCTACAGGTTTTTCTATGATGACGGACTGATTCATAAAAGCCATATGCATCCTCCTCTGTTAAAAGCTCTACCCCCTATATTCGCTTTCTACGCTCCGACTCCTTTTTTACATGACAAGAATATCCTGGCAAAACACACACAAGCTAAAGGAAGCACTCAAGAAAAGCGAGGTATATCTATATGGGTTGGATCTCCGTTGTTCCTTTCATCGTGGTCATTATTGCAGCTATATGGACCAAACAAGTCATTCCTAGTTTACTATTCGCTGTTGTCGTGGCCGGTTACATTATCGACCCGCACTGGCTAGGAGGGATGATGACAGCCTTAGGATTCATCATCGAAGGATTAAGGGATGAAGCCAACTTGAAGATCATCCTTTTCCTATATGCCTTCTCCGCTTTAATCGGACTTGTGAAAATGTCAGGGGGTATCAAAGGATTCGTTAAAGAAGCAACCGAACGGATCGATCATAAAAAAGGCGCGTTCATCCTAACCTGGTTGTCTTCTTTAGGGACGTTCAGTGCCCCGAGCTTTCGGATTGTGACCATTGGACCTGTGATGAAAGCATTGAGAAGGAACATCCCGATGACAAAACAGGAGCTGGGGTTCGTCATTGAAACAACAGCCTCTCCTCTCGTCGTCCTGATTCCTATTGCCACAGCGTTTGTTGGATATATGACATCGGTCATTGAACTTTCCTTACAGCAGGCGGGTACAGAGGGAGATGCTTATTCCTTATATATCAGCAGCATTCCGTTTAACTTTTTTGCGTTTTCTATGCTGGCTGTCGGTTTTTATATGAGCTTTTTCCATAAGAACAAAAAGCCTGCAACCGATGCTGAGAACATGGACCAAGAAAAAAGAGAAGATGATGACCAATGGGAAGACTGCCATCCGGCCGTTACGAAAAATCTTCCCGCTCAACCATGGCATTTGATAGTTCCGTTGATCAGTGTCATCGTCTTGACGTTCTTTCTCATGTATATGGTCGGAATCAGAGGTGGAAAATCAGGATTTGATGCTCTGATCAATGCCAATGTACTTGATGCTATGGTACTTGCAGTTGTCCTGACCCTCATTGGATTTGTTGTTTACTTGAAGTTCCGTAACGAGGAACTTAGGAAAATGATGAACACGCTGATCGATGGAGGAAACGAAATGATGAGTGTCATCGTACTTCTTGCCATGGTATGGGGATTGAGCAGTGGATCAGAAGCGTTGAAATTCGCAGATACCATTTCCAAGTCTTTTGACTGGATCCCCGCTGGATTTGTTGCCGTCATCCTATTCATTGTCGGCTGTGGTCTTTCTTATTTCATCGGATCTTCCTGGGGAACCTGGGGGATTCTCATGCCTGTCGGGATATCAATCGCCACCGTAGCTGGAAGTTCCCTGCCGATTGTCATCGGCGCCGTCTTTGCCAGTGGAACATTCGGGGCCTTTGCATCACCTTTGAGTGATGATACGAATACAACTGCCGGAATCTTGAATTTGAATCCGATTAAATATGCCAAATTCAAGCTGAAACCAGCTCTCATTGCAGCCGGATTCGCTTCTGTCATTTACTTTGGTTTGTCGTTTTTTTTGTAGAGATACGGAAGTGCAAGACAAGCGGACCTTTGAGGATCTTCGATGAGGATGTGGATGGAAATCGTCTCAGATAAGATAATACGGTTCTAACAAACCATTTCACATGTTGTCGCCGCTCGGTACACTACAGTTTCCCCGTTCAAAAAGAAAAGCAAGGGAGCACACTAACGTGCTCCCTTGCTTTTTTTCAGTTATTTGATTGGAAGGAATAAGCGATAACTTGTTTCAGCACCTGTATATGGTTTGTATTCCTCAAAGCCGAATCCTTCTACCTGTTGATAACCTTCATCCTTGATCCACTTATGCAAATAAGCGTAAGGGTTGAATTCATGAATGGAAGGGTCATATTCAAGCATGGCATACGTATGAGCAGGGATGGTCTTTGTAATCATGTTTGGCGGAATTTTCTCGAAGCTATCGACCTCTACAGCAGCAATCCAATAAAAGGCATCGGTCATCTCATTCCAATTTGGCGGATCGACGAACATTCCGATGGAACGTGGCGCGTTGACCCTGTTTCTTACTTTCGGCAAATTGGTCGTATGAAACTGCTCCATCAATCGCGGAATTTTATAATCCCGTTCATCCATCATGGTTTGACAAGAGACACCCACGACCTTGATATTGGACCTACGAACAACCTGGGGTTCCACAGCGGTTGTCAATTGCTTACTCATTGCATGGCCACTCCTTTTGGTTTTGAATATTCTCCCTAACTACTTCCACATCGATCCTAGATTTCCTTGTAAAATTTGTGTGTTCGATGAAATTCGTAGCCTTTCGACCTTCTTTTTACATGATTTTATTTATGAGGTCCTATTCCTATATCCTATTGTTGGTTTGGTCTGAATTATGCTCATAAATTCACTTCCATCCGATGACCGCTTGTAATATAGCCTTTTGGACATGCATACGATTTTCAGCCTGCTGAAAAACTGCCGAATGACTCCCGTCAATGACGCTTGCTGTCACTTCTTCCCCTCGATGGGCAGGAAGGCAATGCAAAAAGGAGACGTTTGTTTTAGCTTTGTTTAATAAAGCTTCATTCACTTGATGGTCTTTAAAATCCAACAGGCGCTTTTCACTCTCTTCTTCCTGCCCCATACTCGTCCACACATCTGTATAAATGACGTCCGCATGCTTCACGGCTTTCTCTGGATTCTCTTCCAGTACGACTGATCCACCATACCGCTTCGCCAACGCTTGTGATTTCTCGGTAATCAGAGGATCAGGCTGGTATCCGTCCGGGGCTGAGACGACCATTTCCATGCCCATCATAGCCGCTAAAATCATCAGTGAATGAGCCACATTGTTTCCGTCTCCAATATAAACGACCTTCACTCCGCATAGGCGTCCTTTCAATTCTAAAATGGTGAAGATATCGGCTAAAGCCTGACACGGATGGTAGATGTCGCATAAGCCATTAATGACGGGTACAGAGGCGTGTTCAGCAAGCTCCTTCAATTTTCCATGTGAGGTCGTTCTGAACATGATGGCGTCAACGTAACCAGAGAGCACCTGCGCTGTATCGGCAATGGTTTCACCGCGGCCGACCTGGATGTCTCTCGTGTTTAAATAAAGGGCATGGCCGCCCATTTGGACCATACCGACTTCAAAGGAAACGCGTGTTCTTGTCGAAGATTTCTCAAAAATCATCGCCAGGTTCTTCCCTTTCAAAGATTGGGAATAAGGGTTCTCTTTTAAGTGTTGAGCCTGCGCTAACAATTGTGAAACCTCTGCTTGATTATAATCAAGCCAAGTCAAAACGTCTTTCCCATGCATTGAACCATCTGTTGAATACATTTGTTCCATCAAATTCATTACGATCGCACTCCTTCACGTTTATTACCCGGCAGAGGGGCGGGGACGAAATCTTTACAATTTAACGATTGAAGATAGGCTTCGAACGTTGCTTTTTCACTGAAAACCGTCATTCCATTCTTCACAGCCTGTATTCTGCGTTCACTATCCTCTGAACTTGATCCATCATTCACATAAATAGAGGCTTCCTCAAGCTTGAGCCACTCGTCAAAGTCCTTAGATGAAAAAGTAGAATCCCCTTCGACAAAACAAGAATCTCTTACCACATGCCCATTCGGTAAATGGGAGAATACTTTGCGTAAGGCTTCCTCTGTGGTCTTCCCAAGGCACATCCCCTCACCTGTAGACTTCATATTCGGCCCAAGCTTATGATCCACCTCCGTCAAAGCATAGGAGGAGAAAACAGGATACTTCACGGCTGTTTGATCAAACACTGGTTTCGGAATGGACGTCAAATCGACTTCATCAGACGCCAACACACGAACAGCTAGATCGACAAGAGGAATGTCTGCCACCTTACTCACAATCGGTACCGTACGACTCGCTCTCGGGTTCACTTCCAGCACATACACTGCTTCTCCGCTCAGTAAAAACTGGATGTTCATGATCCCTTTGTAACTAAAGTGGCTTACGATTTTATAGCAGTACATTTCAATGGTTTTCTTGACTTCATCACCAAGCTTCGATGGAAAAAGAGCCATACTGTCACCAGAATGGACGCCTCCTGGTTCTATATGCTCAATGATCTCGGGAAGATAGAGATTTTCACCGTCCGCCACGAGGTCCACCTCTACTTCTTTTCCTTGCATAAAGGTGTCCAGGACGATTGGATAGTGACGATCATCCGCTTCCTGCAGTGACTGTTTCAACTCGTTCATATCCTTTACAATGACCATCCCCTGGCCGCCGATGACATAGGAGGGACGGCATAGAATCGGAAACGTGTATTGTTCTGCCGCTTTTAGAGCTTCATTCTTTGTATGACACGTGGTCCCTGAAACATATGGGATGTTCAAATCATTTAAAGCCGTATAGAATTTATCTCTGTCCTCCAGCGCATCCAGAACGTCTGTACCAACTCCTGCAAGTGGCATCCCTTCCGCCTCTAGATCTGCAGCTAAGTTGATGGCGGTCTGGCCGCCGAATGAAGTAAATACAAGGTCAATGTCTTCATGATCAACGATGGATGTAATGATCTCTTTTTGTATCGGTTCGAAGTAGAGGCGATCCGCTGTTTCATAATCGGTACTGACGGTTTCCGGGTTGTTGTTCACCATAATTGTCGTCCATCCTTGCTTTTGCAAACTTTGGATGGCTTTCACCGCGCTATAATCAAATTCAACTCCCTGGCCGATTCGAATCGGTCCGGACCCTAGAATCAACGCTTTTTTCTTCCCGCGCAGTGGCGATATTTCATTCACACCCGCAAATGTGCTATACACATAGTTCGTGGCTGCCTCGAATTCCGCTGCACACGTATCGACGAGCTTGAAATGGCGGAGAATCCCGAAATCCTCTCTCCTTTTCTGCACTTCTTTTTCAGATATCCCGGAAAGGTGAGCAATCTCCTGGTCTGAAAAACCACAAATTTTAACTTGCCTCAAAAGCTCCTCATCCAAAGGCTCCTGGTGCAGGCACTTTTCTAAATCGACCAAATTTTTCAGTACGTGTAAAAAGAAGCGATCAATCTTCGTTTTTTCGTGAATCGTCTCCAGACTTTCCCCTTTTCTTAAAAGGTGGAGAATAGCGAAGTAACGCAAGTCGGTTGGTTTGTCCAGGTGATGCCACGGATTCTGAATGTCAGGTATTTTCGTATCCAGGGATTGGACAGCTTTTTGAAAAGCCCCCTCCAACGTCCGGTCAATGGCCATGACTTCCCCTGTCGCACGCATCTTCGTTCCGAGCTTTCGGTCTGCTTCTGAAAACTTATCGAATGGCCAGCGCGGGAATTTAACAACGACATAATCAAGCGCTGGCTCAAAGCTTGCGTACGTATAACCAGTAAGCGGATTTTCGAGCTGGTCAAGCGTATAACCAAGAGCCACTTTTGTCGCCATTTTCGCAATCGGATAACCCGTGGCTTTCGAAGCCAGGGCTGACGAACGACTGACACGTGGATTAATCTCAATGACATAGTATTGACGGCTCTCTGTATCAAGCGCGAACTGAACATTACAACCTCCAATGACGTCGAGTTCAGAAACAATCTTGAACGCCGCTGTCCGGAGCATTTGATAATCATTATCCGACAAGGTCTGAGAGGGAGCGACAACGATTGAATCCCCGGTATGAACACCTACGGGGTCGAAATTTTCCATATTACAAACAGAAATACATGTTCCATTGTGATCCCGCATGATTTCATACTCGATTTCCTTGAAGCCTGCGATACTCTTTTCTACGATGACCTGGCGGATTGGACTCGCTTTCAACCCCGTCGCAATCAACTCTTCCAGCTCCTCCGGTCTGTGAACGATTCCACCACCCCGTCCACCAAGCGTATAAGCAGGTCGACTGATAATTGGATAACCGACTTTTTCAGCAAAATCTTCCGCCTGCTCGATCGTCGTAATTACTTCACTTTCTGGGACTGGCTGGGATAATTCATGCATCAACCCGCGGAACAATTCTCTGTCCTCTCCTTTTTGAATGGAATGGACACTCGTCCCTAACAACTCAAGATCATACTCCTGCAACACCCCTTCTCTTTCCAGTTCAACGGCTAGATTGAGAGCGGTCTGTCCCCCGAGTCCAGCAAGGAGTGCATCCGGTTTTTCCAGAGCAATGATTTTCGTTAAGCTTTCGACCGTCAATGGTTCACAATAAACGACATCTGCCACGTCATGATCTGTCATGATGGTTGCCGGATTATTGTTGACGAGGACAACCTCACATCCTTCTTCTTTCAGCGCGAGACATCCTTGAGTACCTGAGTAATCAAACTCTGCTGCCTGCCCAATCATGATCGGACCTGATCCAATGACTAATACTTTACGAGACATGCGTCTTCACCCCTTTGTTCTTCACAAGTGTTAGAAAATGATCAAACAACCATTCCGCATCTTTCGGCCCGGGATGGGCTTCTGGATGGAATTGTGCGGACATGATTAGTTTCGTGTCATGCATCAAACCTTCGATGGAACCGTCATTGACGTTGTAAAACCTTGGTACGAGCGGCGTCCCATTCAGGCTGTCTTCTTTGACCACATAGTTATGATTCTGCGAAGATAGAAACACTTTTCCTGATACCACGTCTTTGACTGGATGGTTCGCTCCACGATGACCGAACGTCAATTTCGTCGTATCCCCTCCAAAAGCAAGAGCAATGACCTGGTGCCCCATGCAAATTCCGAAAGCCGGAAACTTCTCCAAAGCCTTTTTCAAAAGCGGTAAAACGTCTACGGTATCTTTCGGATCTCCTGGTCCATTGGATAGTACAATAGCATCCGGTTGAAGCGCATCCAGCATCTCGATTTTAGAAAAAGGAAGAACCGAAACCCGGACACCTCTTTCAAGAAGGGCATTCAAAATCGATTTCTTCCAACCGAAATCGATGAGTATCACATGCATCCCCTCTTCACCATAAGTATCTATTTTTTCACCACTCACCTGCTCGATTTGATGGGTTTTTGTCGGCTGGAACAAATAATCTGTCTCGAGAGAAAGGGCGGCTTGCTGCGTTCCTTCTGCCCGGATGGCCTTGGTCACTTCTCTTGTATCCACTTCAGTCATGTACGGAATGTTTTGCTCGTTCAAAAAAGCACCTAGAGACTTCCTTGCCTGAAAATGTGAAGGAATCTCCGCACATTGGTACATGATCACACCACTTACTTGAATCTCTTGGCTTTCTCCATCCTCATTGTTAACCCCATAATTTCCTATCAATGGATACGTGAACACGACAATCTGCCCTTTATAAGAAGGATCTGTGAGAACTTCCTGGTATCCCGTCATGCCGGTGAAAAATACAACCTCCCCCTGGACGTTTCGGTCAAAGTGCTGGGAAGCCTTCCCTTCGAATGTAGTTCCGTCTTGTAAACATAGATATCCTTTCATTCCATCACCCCACAAAATGAATATTTATTATATATTGCGTATTTTTATACATTTAACTTCTGGGAAAGACGGTGCTGAACACGAAGGTGCACATCACCGCCTATACATTTTTTATGCTTTTTGCAGACTGTCTTCATGCTGTTGGATCGCTTCGGTAATTAAAGCGACAGCTTGGTCCATCTCCTCATATTCCACAGTCAATGGAGGAAGCAGCCTCAAAACATTCGGGCCGGCGACCACAGCCAGGAGTCCTTTTTCCCTTAATGAGTGAACGATTTGGATCGCTTCACCGGATATAGAAATCCCCAGCATCAATCCTTCGCCGCGTACTTCTTTCACACTGTTAAAGCGCGCCAATGAATCTTTAAGTTTATCCTTGAATACCGACCCTTTCTCTGTAACAGATTCAAGGAAATCAGGAACGAAGATTTTCTCAAGCGTCGCTTTCACCGCCGTTGACGCTAACGGATTGCCACCGAACGTAGAACCATGAGATCCAGCGGTGAAGGAATCTTTTAATTCAGCTTTCCCTAACATAGCCCCGACAGGGAACCCACTCCCCAGTCCTTTGGCAGCTGTCACGATGTCAGGATCCAGTCCATGGTGTTGATAGGCAAAGGCTTTTCCTGTACGGCCGATTCCGGTTTGTACTTCATCAATGATCAAAAGAGCATCTAATTCCCGGCATTTATCTTCGACCGTTTTCAGAAACTCCTTGGTCCCCGGTACGACTCCACCCTCTCCCTGGATGACTTCGACCATAATCGCAGCCACGTGGCCGTCATGCACCTTCTCTATTTTTTCTACATCGTTATAAGGGAAGTATTCGAAAGTCGGAAGTAGGGAACCGAAGCCTTCATGAATCTTTTCCTGCCCGGTTGCACTCATCGTAGCAAAGGTCCGTCCGTGGAACGATTGCTTGAATGTAATAATTTTCTCTCTCCCCGTATGTTTACGGGCGAGCTTGATTGCCGCTTCATTCGCTTCTGCCCCACTGTTACAGAAAAAGACGTAATCGAGTCCAGACGCTTCACTCAATAAATTCGCCGCTTCTTCCTGAACGGGGATTTGGTACAGGTTTGATACATGCCAAACCTGGTTCAACTGTTCTTGTAACGCTTCCTGAACTTCTGGAGGTCGATGTCCGAGGTTACAGACAGCTATTCCGGAAACGAAATCTAAATAGTCTTTACCTTGATCATCGGTCACCGTTGTTCCCTGACCGGATACAATGGTTAACGGAAAACGATTATACGTAGGAAATAAACTCACTCAACGGGCTCCTTTCTTTTCGCTCGGATGGATGTGCCATTCAACATGTCACCTTCCATCAAAGGCTTTTTTCCACTTACTATCTTAACTTCTTCTAAATGGTCGGATAAGGCTTCCGTTGCAGAATGGACTTTCGGAATCATTCCACCATAGATGGTTCCTTGATCGATCATTCCTTCAATTTCTTCGGGGGTTGTGAGCGCAAGTATTTCATCTTCGACGAGTATGCCTGGGACATCCGTCACATACAGGAGTTTTTCAGCACCGACAGCTGTAGCAATAGCTCCTGCAGCCACGTCAGCGTTGATATTCACCGTCTGATGATCATCCGTTCTCCCAAAAGGGGCAACCACTGGAAGATAGCCTTCATTAAGAAGCTTTTGGAGGAGCGCTGGGTTCACATCTCTAACCTCTCCTACAAGTCCGAGATTTTCCTTGTCCAAGTAATCGGCTTGCAACAATGAGGCTTCAGATCCTTTGACTCCGACGGCTTTCATTCCCTTTTTCATCAGATGACCTGTGATCTTTCCATTCACAGAACCCCCAAGAACCATTTCTACAACCTCGAGCGTCTCCGGAGTCGTTTTTCGTAACCCGTCATAAAATTCACCTTCGATGTTCAGTTGATCCAGCAACCTCGTGATTGCAGGACCTCCACCATGAACAATGATCACTTGATAATGTTTCTGCAGGTCCTGAAAGCTGTTATAAAAATCATCGGTGAGTTGATCGAGCATACTTCCTCCGAGCTTTATGACAATAACAGGCTTAGGTTCTGTAACTTGCATTGATTTTGACGTAGTCATAAGTCAAGTCACACCCCCACGCCGTGCCTGCCCCATCTCCTTCACGAAGACGGATGGTTATTTTCACTTCTTCATTGTCCAAGTCTTCGGTTGCCTGTTCTTCAGAAAATGGACACGGGGTACCGTTACTGAATACCAGTTGATCTTCAATGTAAATATCACACTGATTCGGATCCACTTCAGCCTCACTATGGCCGATTGCGCCGACAATCCTCCCCCAGTTGGCATCCAACCCATAAACAGCAGTCTTCACCAGGCTCGAACCGACCACTTTCTTACCGATGATTCGCGCTTCCTCGTTTGTGCGCGCCCCGGTGACCACTACTTCAATCAGCTTTGTGGCCCCTTCTCCATCTTTGGCGATTTGTTTGGCAAGATCTTCACAAACGAGCTGAAGAGCGGTCTGAAAAGCTTCCCAATCCGCGTGTTCTTCTGTCAATGGTTCATGATCTATTTCACCATTGGCAAGCGTCAGCACCATATCATTCGTTGAAGTCTCTCCATCAACCGTAATCTGGTTGAAGGATTTATCGATAGAAGAACTTAGCGCGCGTTTTAAATCACTGGACTCAATGGTTGCATCCGTCGTGATAAAACCAAGCATTGTCGCCATATTCGGGTGAATCATTCCCGATCCTTTGGCTGCTCCACCGATGGATACGGTCTTTCCTCCCACCTGCACCTGATAACACGCATGTTTTTGACAAGTGTCTGTCGTAAGAATCGCTTGCTGAAAATCTTTATACCCTGTCCCAGAAGGCTCCACATTCTCACAGCCATGGGCGATCTTTTCCATCGGAAGCTGCTGCCCGATTACACCCGTTGAGGCTACGGCTACATATTCATCTGGAATATCAAACCTTTTTGCAATCATGCGGCGCATCTCATAAGCATTGGCCAGGCCTTCTTCCCCTGTACATGCATTTGCAACTGCACTATTGATGACGACACTTTGAATTTTCCCTTGTTCCGCAATGCTTTCCTGCGTCACTTTGAGAGGCGGGGCCTGGAAATGGCTTTGAGTGTATACAGCCGCTGCAGAAGCCGGTCGCTCACTCATAAGAAGAGCGAAGTCTTTTTTTCGGTATCTTAATCCGCTATGAATCCCTCCTGCTTTGTAGCCTTTCGGCGTAAGAATGGATCCATCCGCTATCTTTTCGATTGTTTGGGTGTTCTTCGCTTGTATCAAACCATCTCTCCCTCTCTTCATTAAGGATAAACAGGTAGTGGTGCAAGCCCTGTTCTTTCATCATATTGGAATACAAGATTCATATTTTGGACCGCCTGACTGGCCGCCCCTTTCATTAAATTATCAATCACACTTACAATGGTGACCCGCTTCGTGCGGGGATCAATCGTAAGGCCGATATCACAATAGTTAGATCCGTACACATCTTTCGTGCATGGAAACCCGCCCGATTCCCGGACCCTGACGAAAGGTTGTGACTCATAGTAGCTCATAAACTTCTGCCGCAAGTCCTCTTCACTCATCTCTTCTTTTAACTGAAGATAAATGGTCGCCATAATCCCTCTTGTCATCGGAACGAGGTGCGTGGAAAAGGTGACGGGCTCTGTTTGGTCGTCCCAAATGGATAATTGTTGTTCAATCTCCGGGATGTGTTGGTGTTGATTCACTTTATAGATTTGAAAATTTTCCTGGGCATGAGCAAAATGGGTGATTGGGTTTGGATTTTTCCCAGCCCCCGACACCCCTGACTTCGCGTCAATCACGATCGAGTCAGGCTTCACCAATCCTTCTTTGACTACTGGTCCCAAACCAAGTAATGTCGCGGTCGGATAGCACCCTGGATTGGCAATAACGTCTGCCTTCTCTATTCGCTCCTGATTCCACTCCGGAAGTCCATAGACTGCATTCTCCAGCGTCTCATTGGGAGCTGCTTCTTTTTTGTACCACTGTTCATAAGAACCAGACTCTTTCATTCTTAAGTCACCAGAAAGATCAATGACCTTTGCATGGCCACTCTGCAGTTGTGGTGTCAATTTACTTGAAACCCCGGACGGAGTCGCAAGGAAAATGACATCCAGATCTTCCTTCATCTTCTCCGGTTCTAAATCATGTAACACATAAGATTCTCCCCCTTGAAATTGAGGGTAAATGCCTTCAAATTTCTCCCCAGCTTGGGAAGATGAAAATAAGGTTATGGCTTTAACTTGTGGATGATTTGTTAATAGACGGAGCAATTCGATTCCGCCGTAACCGGTCGCACCTACGATCCCTGCTTTCACTCTAAATCCACCTCTATGTATATTTATTATTTACTCTGTATATTTACAATATTATTAACCCTTAGAGACCAGATGTCAATAGATTCCCATTACAATTTGCTAGTTTTACAGATTCTTAATGGAAACACTGCATAATCTCAACAGTTCCTAACGAAAGCGGATTTTGAAACGAAAAAAAGGATCACCATTTATACACATGTGGATAAGTGGTGATCCCTTCTCACAATCTATGCTTTTATTCACATATGCACAATTTTATACACATTATCAACAGTACCCCCTCCTCTATTACCTCCCATATAAGCTCCCTATTCTTAAAGACTCCGTTTCGAGATGTTTGTTGAGTGGATGGGGGCTGCGGGGAATCGCTCGCTTTCCGCGGGAGCGCGGTGAGCCTCCTCGGACTGCGTCCTGTGGGGTCTCACCATGCACCTTTTTCCCGCAGGAGTCTCGCCATTCCCCTCCGCCCCTTTGCCACATAAGTTTCTCGAAACCACTTCCGGAATAAGAAGCAATATTCGCTATTCTTGATAAAAAAGATTGCTATAGAGGGCATTATTACTATAGATCAGGAATTGTGAAAGACACTCATACTCGGTAAAGGGGGCGTTTCACCCATACATCGAAAGGGGTGGTAGGGAAGCTGCGAGACTCCCGTGGGAGAAGGAGATAGGCGAGATCCCTTAGTGCTTCAGCCCGCCCGAGGAAGCTTGGCTCTCCCCCACAGGAAAGCGAGTTGCTTCCGTGCCACCCCTGACGCTCAACTCAGCAACGAACCCCGAACAATTCGTAATCAAGTCTTCTACAATCCTCCAGATTCTTTAATAAATCATGCAAAAACACCCCAGCCGTGATGGCTGGGGTGTTGATGCTTAGACGGTGAAAGACTGGAAAATGTTTTTTTCGTTCATTGGGAAGACTTCGCGTCCCACAAGTTGGTTGATAATGACTTTATTCCGATGGATGGACAGTCCAAGGTTGGTGGAACCTACACCGTGGGTATGGGAAATCCCACTATGAACATAAATTTCGTTCGTTGTCTCTTCCGTGGTGACAAGCCGATAATCTGCGGTCACCTTGTATCTTCCTTCTTCGTCCCATTCAAGGAAATCTTCTAAGTGGTGGACAAAGTCTGGAACAAAAGGCTTGTAACCGGTTGCTGCAATTACAAGATCCGTTTGATGAGTGAATGTCTCTTTTTTCTGATAGTGGTAACATTCGAGTTCATAACCACCATCGGATTTTGGACGAACATCCTTCACTTCACTCAACACCTGCAGTCCGACATTCAAATCTTCTCGTCCGACCGAATACTCGTAAAGGAGGTTGTAAATGTCATTGATTGTATGATTGCTGATTCCTTTATAGTACAATCCTTGATTCGCGAATATCTCATCTTTTTGCTTTTGTGGAAGCTGGTAAAAATAATTGACGTAGTCCGGTGAAAAGTGTTCAAGGCTCAGCTTGGATTCTTCCATCGACTCAAAACTCGCCGAGCGTGTAATCCAATCAAGACGGTAGCCACAATCGCGTTGTTCTTTCAGCAGTTCGCGGAAGGTCTCGGCAGCACTTTGGCCAGATCCGACAACCGTAATCGAGTCCGCTTTACGACAGCGGTCCTGGTTCGGAAGAAAGTCTGCTGTATGGAAAACGTCTTCGGAAGGGGCATCTCGGAAAGTGCGTGGCATGACCGGTACACTTCCCGTCCCCATTACTAAATTCTTCGTGCAATAAACCTCTGTTTCTCCACTTTCTACATTCGTCACTTCTACTTCGAAAAGCTCTTCATTATCCTTGTAATGCTTTATGTTCGTAACTCTTCTCCCGAATCGGCAACTGTCGAGCTGTCGAGCGACCCATTGGCAGTAGTCATTGTATTCTCTTCGCGGGATGTCAAGCCGCTGCAAAAAGTAAAACTGATACATCCGCTCATTTTTGCTGATATAGTTTAGAAAGCTGTATTTGTTCGTCGGGTCCGCCATCGTCACCAAATCAGCGATAAAAGGAACTTGCATTTTTGTCCCTTCGATCAACATACCTGGATGCCAGTCGAAAGCAGCATTCTGTTCAAAAAAGAGGGGTTCGACTTCGTCTATTTCATCCAGCAAAGCAGCCAGACTCAAATTGAAAGGCCCTACACCTACACCGATTAAATCATAGATCTTTTTTCGTTGTTCCATCATCGACGACTCCTTTATGTCACGTTCCTCAAATGTTTAGGGAAATAGTCTTTTTATAAAAAAATCACCCGGAGCCCTTACGCTCCATAGATGATATCTTTTCAGAAAAATTCACGATTTCTGAAAAGGATGTCCTGCTCTTATGTTATCATAACCACACCCTTACGATAATAGCCGAACATGAAGGAGGAGAATCTAATGGACCATATTCATTTAGTGGAAACGAACGACCGACGCCGTTTCATGGCAGACCTTCTGCTGGCTGATGAATCTGAAGCCATTATTGAAAGCTATATCGATGATGGTTTGTTCTATACCATTTACCTGGACGATGTACATATCGGTGTCTGTTTGTTCGTGTTCCCTGAAGAACACACGGTTGAAATTAAGAACATCGCCATACAAGAAGCCTACCAAGGACGAGGATTGGGGAAACGAGTGATCCTCGCTGCCTGTTCTCTGTTTCACAAGAAAGGGTACAAAGAAATGCTCGTTGGAACTTCTAATTCCAGTATTGAAAACTTAGCCTTTTATCAAAAATCTGGCTTCCGGTTTCATGAAATTCATCATGACTTTTTTCTGAAATACTCGGAGCCGTTTTATGAAAATGGGATAAGAGGAATGGACATGATTTATTTCAGCAGACCGCTAACCCCTTAATAGGGAACCAAAAGCAAAACATTTAGGGTTGTATTCAGCCTGGTTAATACTTGTAAGCTAAAAAAAGACTACCTTTCATGAAGTAGTCTTTTTTTAGCTTGTATTATTCTTTTCCTGTACCGGGTTTGCCTACATTTAAACCTTTGTTTTAAGAGCATTTAATATGATTTTTTTCAACTGTTGTGTCAACGACTGCAAATCTTCGACACTATATACATTGGTAAAGTATTGAATGACCAGCCCATCGACAATGGCTACCAGAATAGAAGCGGCTGTCGAATGATGGAGCATCGGATACCGTTGATCTTCATCCAACTCATCCAATTAATGGGTGATCCACCATCACATTCCTCTCCTACTTTTTAACAATGGGCTCCCCCTGCCAATTGATTAAACGTTAGGAAGCGTACCTTCAGAATCGTGAAAGGCTCCTTACCAGAAGGCTGTTTACCATTCAAACTTGATGAAACCAAAAAAGCACGGGAGATAAGTCCCCTGTGCTTTTCATAAAACAAATAATCAAGGTCTTGAAGCCCTGAGTGTGAACTTGTATTCATCACTCTTGAAATGATTCTCACTATATTCAAAGATCGTTCCATCACTAAAAACACTGTAAGATTGGATTTTAAGGATTGGCATGGATGTCTCGACAGTGAGTGCTTCTGCTATATCTGGTGATGGCAGTACTGGAATGACTTCCTGGAAACTGTCTTTAATCTTCATCCCCACTTCTTTTTCTATATAATCATATTTCGATCCAGTCATGATCCCGTAGGAGAGATTAGGAAACATGGAAACAGGCAAATACGTATCCTCCACCACATAGGGTACATCATCAACAAGCCTTTGACGGCGGACGTAAAAAACCTTTTCTCCATCGGCAAGTTTAAGCATTCGTTTCACTTGATCGTTGGCCTCTTTCAATTCAAAATGGAGGATTTTGTTTACGGGTTCTTTGTTTAAACTTCTCATTTCTTCTGTAAAACTCAACAGTTCAAAGATGTTATGTTCAATCTTCTGCTCTTTCACGTAGGTACCGCTCCCCTGTACCTTCTCGAGAAGCCCCTCCTCGACCAGACCTTTAATGGCCTGTCTAACCGTCACTCTAGATGCCTCGTACCTTTCGGATAGATGCATTTCTGTCGGAATCGCTTCTCCTTCTTTCCATATACCCGATTGGATTTCCTCTTTGATTTGTTGAGCAATTCTACGATACAAAGGTGCAGCCATTTTTTATTCCTCCCATTACTAATGACCTGTGTGATGCGGGGATATGGCGTCCCATCCCCACATTTCCAACCAAGCCAATACCTATCTCTACCAACATTATAACGAAATGTACGAAAAAATACGATACAAATGTTGACGCTTTCAATAATATGTATTATATTCATATTAAGTTAAAAATAAAACAAATATAATACCTTTATTGGAGGTCATAAATATGAAAAAACAAAACCTTGTCGTTGTCGGTGGCGGCAGCACGTACACGATCGGTATGATTATGAGTCTCGTAGCCGAAAAAGAACAGTTTCCTTTGAAAACGATTACCTTTTATGACACGAACGCAGAACGTCAGGAGAAAATTGCGAAAGCATCAGAAATCATCCTTCGTGAAAAGTATCCGGAACTGGAGAGCTTCCATTACACGACAGATAAAGAAGAAGCTTTGACAAATGCAGATTTCGTTTTCGTTCAAATCCGTACAGGTGGCCTTGCGATGCGCGAGCAGGATGAGCAAATCCCTCTAAACCACGGAGCTGTTGGTCAAGAAACATGTGGACCTGGTGGAATGGCTTATGGGTTACGTTCCATTGGAGATATGATTGACCTTGTCAATGATATCCGTCATTATTCTCCAGATGCTTGGATCTTAAACTACACAAACCCTGCAGCGATTGTTGCAGAAGCACTGCGCCGTGAGTTCCCGGAAGATAAAAAACTATTGAACATCTGCGATATGCCGGCAGCGATCATGGTCAGCTATGCAGGCATCCTTGGAAAAGACGTCTTCGACCTTGTCCCAGAATACTTCGGACTTAACCACTTCGGCTGGTTTACGAAGATCCTAGATAAAGATGGAAATGATCACACAGATACAATCAAACGTGCCATCACCGAAGATGGTTTTATTCCTGAAGATGCAGAGATTGCCAACGATCCTTCCTGGATCAAAACGTTCAAGCAGGTGGAGCAAATGGTCACAGACTTCCCTGAATACTTGCCGAACACGTACTTGCAATACTATCTCTACCCTTCTCAAATGGTAGAAAAAGAAGACGTGACGAATACTCGTGCCCGCCAAGTCATCAATGGCCGTGAAAAACGTGTACACACATTAGCAGATCAAATCATTGCAGATGATACTACCGAAAATGTCGAACTTGAAGTGGACATCCATGGACGTTACATGATTCGCGTCGCCGCATCAATGGCTTACAATAATGGTGACATTTTCATCGTCATGGTTGAAAACAATGGTACGATTGCCAACCTTCCAGATGATGCAATGGTTGAAGTTCCTGCGATGATTACAAGCCGTGGACCGAAGCCATTCGCCGTCGGAAACATTTCCACCTTCTATAAAGGGTTGATTGAAGGGCAGCTTGCCTATGAGAAGCTTGTCGTCGATGCGTATTATGAGAACAGTTACGAAAAAGCACTCCAGGCTTTGACGTTGAACCGAACGGTTGTAGACGCACCTCGTGCCCGCAAAATCTTGGATGACATGATTGAAGCAAACCAGGAGTACTGGCCTGAATTACACGCCAACAAGCAGCTTGTGACATCAAAATAACAAAAAGGAGCCCCGGCCCATTCCGGGGTCTCCCCTACATCAAATAAGAAAGCGTTTCCCCATAAAGGAGGATCAGAAGTGAAGAAATATTTTGGAAGCTTACAGAAGTTCGGAAAGTCACTGATGGTTCCCGTCGCGTTGCTCCCTGCTGCCGGTATTTTACTCGGGCTTGGAGCTGCCTTGACAGGACCACTCGCTGATACACTCACTTTTCTACAAAATGACATCATTCAACTGATTGGCAGCGGGATGTCTGATATCGGAATCAGCATCTTCAACAACCTTGCAGTCATCTTCGCCATCGGGGTTGCCATCGGCTTAACAGGTGGATCGGGTATTGCTGCTCTAGCAGCCCTGCTCGGTTACATCATTATGAACAAAACCATCTCCTTCGCCTTAGGGATCACCCCTGAAATGATCAGTGAAAGCGGAGAATATGGAATGGCACTCGGCATTCCCACCCTGGAAACAGGTGTCCTTGGCGGGATTGTCGTCGGACTATTAGCCGTTTGGATCTATAACAAATTCCATGAATTCGATCCTCCAGAAGTGCTCGGCTTTTTTGCCGGTGATCGTTCTGTTGGGATCGCCATGGTCTTCTCGTCCATTTTTCTTGCACTCGCTATGATGGTCGTATGGCCACCGATTCAAGGGGGCATCAACGCGGTTGCAAACGTCATTGCCAACGGTGCGACAAACCCGTTATACATCGGACTATACGGCTTCTTAGAACGTGCGTTAATTCCGACAGGTCTGCACCACATCTGGTATGCTCCGTTCCTATGGACATCCTTAGGCGGGACGGCAGAAGTAGCTGGCAGTGCCGTGTCCGGAGACCAATACATCTTCCTTGCACAAATTGCAGAAGGTGTCGAAGTTACAGCCGGCCGCTTCATGGCAGGTAAATTCCCTGTCATCATGTTCGGACTATTAGGAGCTGCCCTAGCGATGTACCGCCGCGCTGATAAGAAGAATCAGCCTGTCGTAAAAGGAATGCTTATTGCCGCAGCAGGTACAGCCTTTTTAACAGGAATCACAGAACCGATCGAATTCACATTCTTATTCGTCGCTCCACTGCTGTTCGTCTTCCACGCATTTCTTGCCGGTATTTCATTTGCCGTCATGTACATGCTTGATGTTCACCTTGGCTGGGCAGGCGGTTCCGGGTTGATCGACTTCATCCTCGTCAACGCTTTGCCTGGAACAGGAAACTGGTGGATGAACCTTGTCGCAGGTGCTGTATTCTTCGTCATCTATTATTTCTCTTTCTCCTTTGCCATCAAAAAGTGGGACCTCGCTACACCAGGTCGTGGAGGACAAGAGAACAAGCTCTACACCCGTAAAGATTTCAACGAGCAGAAGAAAGGCGGCAAAGGGAACCAAACGAAAGAAACGGCCGCTGCCATCATGGAAGCTCTTGGTGGAGAATCAAACTTGAAGCACGTCGACGCTTGCTTTACAAGATTACGCGTCGAAGTTTCTGAAGTAGGTCAGATTAATGAAGACCGCTTGAAAGAACTTGGAGCTGCAGGTGTCGTTAAAGTAGACCACAATATACAGGCCATCTTCGGAGGTCGCTCCGACCTGTACAAAAATGAAATCAACCGCATTATAAAAGAGTCGAACGCTTCTTAGGATGCGGTCTTTCATTAATATCCTCTAAGTTTTAACGTAGTCTTCAAGAATAGGGAGTTTATCTGAAAAAGATTAAAAACAAAAAAAAGGAGTTCCTGATGGATAGGAACTCCTTTTTTAGCGATGTCATTCGGTATATCGATTGAATGATCCTTATATCAATCAAAATTGTCATTGATCAACGGTTTATGGATCCCTCCTCTATTACAAAGCTAAACTATTAAAAAGGACACTTACACCGATCCATCCAAATTTGAGACCGTAATAGATAAGAACCAGGCTCGCTATCCCCTGGATCCACCTTAATAGGGAAGAGTTTACGAGGTACCTTCCGAAATGTACAAAAAATGCTAAATTCGCATTCCACAAACCAATTCCAAGGAAAACCATAGAACTGATGATAAACGAGCGAAACATGTTTTCTTCTTGTAAAGCCCCGCTTAAAACCGATCCATAAATGCTAATCCAAAACAATAGATTCATTGGGTTCGTCCCTGCAATGACCACACCTCTTATGTATGAGAGTAGAGCTTGCTTTTTACTGTGCCGTTCATAACCTTCCTCCACCCTCCATTCTTCTTTGGCACGCAAGCTCGTCCAACCTGCGTGGACCAAGACGACGCACCCAACGAGCATTAATATGACTTGCACCCATGTCCACGTCAAAAATACACCGGCTCCAAAGAACATAGCCGCCATCAGCAAAAAATCGGAAGACATTCCTCCAAGCCCTACACAAAATGCAGACCAAAACCCATAAGTAAGCCCCCGCCTCATGATTTCTATATTTATCGGTCCGACAGGTGCGGCAATGGATAAACCCAGTACAATAGAACTTACAACTAAGACAACCACACCCTCCCCCCTTTTTATAAAAAGATTGAAAAAAAAGGGACGATGAGCCCGTCCCTCATTTCTGGTTAATCAACCACGATGTAAGCAATCATCGGACCATCCGTAGCGATTTCGGAATGGGTGGTGCAGATCAAACGGTAAATGCCTTCCTTTTTGAATTGAAGATCTAAGACCGTCTCTTTCCCTTGCTCTACCATGCCTTTGACATCCGTACCTTCAATGTAGAAAGGGTGCTCTTTTCCATTCACGCCGTATATACTCAGTTTAAATGGTTCATCTTTTTCCACAAAGATCGTTCCCGGATCCCATCGGTAAGCTTCAATTTCTTTTCCATCCGCCGTTTCTGCTTTGAATTCCCCTGTAACTAGATTGATAACTCGAGGTTCACCATTCACAGGCTCTGTTGAGGTCGAGACGGCTCCTTTCCAGAAAAAACTTCCGATGTAGTAAGCAGCAAAAGCGATAATAATGGCACCTAATAGTAGACCAATTTTTCGTGCAGACAAAATCCACGCATCCACGCCATACCCCTCCTATCGTTTCGTTAGTTTATTTATATGCATAGGGGCACCGAAAACTTGTCTACTTTTTAAAGTAAAGCTCCCGATCGTGTAAGACTCAGTTTCGAGATGTTTGTTGAGTGTATGGGGGCTGCAGGGAATAGCTCGCTTCCCGACCACCCCTGACTCCCAATACGGCAAACGAACACAGGTTATCTCGAAACTGAGTCTTCCATAGTCCTGCCATTGTAAAGAATAAAAAGAACCACACCTGGGGCGTGGTTCTTTTGGTTAATAGAATATTTTTGGGTCGATCCAATCCGTATAAGGAGAAGATTCTTCATGATCCGTGGAGTCCAGGAGCAAGGAACCGCATTTTTGGTCAAATCGAAAAGGTATGGCCTGCCTATAGTCGGAAGGATAGATATCTGCGTTTCGAAATTCTGTAAAGGGGCGATCAAGCGGGCGGCCATCGATATTGTCTTTCTTCAACTCTTCTACAACGATGCGGCCGATTTGTCTCCCAAGGCGGAGCCCCTCGTCATTATCCACAGGATAGTGTACGCCGGCATAAAGTCTTGAGCGGGCGTCCTCTTCAGCCAACTCCCTCAGCTTCCTTCTTTCGGAAGGGAAGAAATAACTGAGGATGACTTCTGCAGCTCCGGAAATCGTTGCGTGGCCGGATGGGTAGGATGGGTGCTTCGGTGTACAGATGACGGTGCGTAATTGAGGGTCCAACTGGTTGGGACGCGGGACCAGCCACCGGTATTTCAATGACCAGCATACGACGAATGCATCATTCATGCCGCTGAAAACGGCTCCTAACATACGAGCGGCCCTTGGAGCTTCCACACCATAAGTATCAATCAGACGGTCAACAATGGGTACCCATTGTTTTGAGGCTGGCCCCTCTCCCCAGTACACAGCAATTTTTCTTTGGTCGGTTGTCAAATTGGCTAGGGTTTCTTTGACTACCTTCAGTTCTCTATGCCAGTCAATGGTCTTTGGATCTTTGATGGCTAATCGTATCGGGCTTCCATCCAACTTATTAAACCCGTGCCTCCGGCTGTGTTCAATAAAATAGGTTTTCCATTTCCCTGCTTCAAACTCCACCCCTTCGTTCGTTGATGGTGGGCGGCTTTCACCGGCATAAGGCAAATCGGTCCAGTAAGGATACGGTTGATTTAGTGACATGGTCACCCCTCCCTTTCCCTCATCTTATGCGGGAGGATGGGCGGAGGTGTGAGACTTATCCGTATCCTCTTTCGGTACGCTCTGATGTCTGAGCTCGAATAAGAGCTGCATACTCTCCCCCTTGCTCCATGAGCGTCCGGTGGTTTCCTTTTTCAACGATCTTCCCGCCCTGGAGTACTAGAATCACATCGGCTGAGCGTATGGTATGCAGGCGGTGTGCAATGACAAAACTCGTCCGGCCTTTCATTAGGTTCGTAAGACCGGCATTGATTTTCATTTCTGTGACCGTATCGATGCTGCTTGTCGCTTCATCTAAAATAAGCAACGATGGATCTGCAATCATGGCTCGTGCAATAGATAACAATTGTCGTTGTCCATGACTTACCCCTTTTCCATCTGAATCAAGAACCGTTTCATATCCGCCTGGCAGCTGGGTGATGAAATCGTGAGCCATAGCAGACCTGGCCGCTTGTTCAACCTCAGCATCTGTAGCATCCAATCGTCCATAACGAATGTTTTCCCGTATGGTCGTGTTAAACATGGTGGCATCCTGGAGAACGACCCCCATCCGGCTCCTCAAACTGTCTCTTTTCACGCTTTTCAGGTCTACACCGTCCAACAAAATCTGACCGGAGTCCGGATCATAGAATCGTGACAGTAAAGATATAATGGTCGTTTTCCCCGCACCTGTAGGACCGACCAGCGCCACCGTTTGACCAGATTTCGCTTCAAAGGTGATGTCCGAAAGCGTCTGCTGTTCATCTTCATAAGAGAAATCAACATGCTGAAATTGGATATCCCCTTGGATTTCTCCCACCTCACCTGCATTCTTTTCATCCAGTCGTTCTTCTTTTTCGTCAATGACCTGAAAAACCCGGTCTGCGCCAGCTACGGCTGAGAGAATCATGTTGAATTGGTTGGCCAGGTCGTTCAAAGGTCGTGTGAATTGGCGGGAATAGGTTGTAAACGTGACGATAATACCGATTGATATTGAGCCATTAAGAGCAAGCAGCCCACCTGCT
The DNA here is from genome assembly GCF_009856415.1 of Halobacillus litoralis. Classification (GTDB taxonomy): domain Bacteria; phylum Bacillota; class Bacilli; order Bacillales; family Halobacillaceae; genus Halobacillus; species Halobacillus litoralis_C. Next base: position 826,708 of record NZ_WMEZ01000002.1, read on the forward strand.
CCGACAATAATGGCAAAGCTTACATTATTCAACATGTTCATCAGTTTTGGAATAAACCCTGTGTACACTTGCGCATAGTAGCCTGACTCTCTTAACGCTTTATTTTTTCCTCTGAACTCATCTATGACATCTTCCTCTTTGGAAAACATTTTTATAATGGGCTGCCCAGAAAACATTTCCTCTACATAGCCATTCACTTCACCAAGGTCCTTTTGTTGCTTTTTAAAATAGGGACCGGTTCGGTTTGTGATCCATTTCATTCCAAAGTACATGACAGGAATAATGGTCAATGTCAGCAATGTGAGCATGGGACTTAACCAGAGCATGATGATTACTGTACCGATGATCGTCAATAAACTTGTAAAAAATTGAACGACTGCCGTATTTAAAGTCCGACTTACGTTTTCAATATCGTTCGTAAGCCTGCTCATCAACTCCCCCTGCTGCATTTTTTGAAAAAAGAGAACAGGCAGCAGTTGGACATGTGAAAACAGATGCGATCTCATGGATTGGACTGCATTTTGAGCAATTCCGATCATCCAATAATTCTGCAGCCAAAGAAAAAGCGAATGAAACAAGTAAACAAGGAGCAAGCCAGCCAGCATGGTGAGAAGGGTATCTGATTCAGGACTTTCTATGACTATGTCGACTGTCAACCCCAGAAGATAAGGACCCAGTAAGGATAAAGCGGAGCTGATCAGGATGGCAGCTAACACGATGATAAATCTTACTCTTTCCTTCACCATATAACGCCATATCCTTCGGAGCGTACCTCCGACATTTTCAACTTTCGGGGGTTTTGAACCAACCCCATGAGGATGACCCATTCTAGGTTTAGTACCTCCACTCACGATGTCACCCCCTCTTGTTGAGATTGATGAATTTCGGCATAATACTCATTTTGCTGAAGCAGTTCGTCATGCGTACCCTGAGCAATGATTTCTCCCTGATGAAGAATGAGAATGAGGTCCGCCTTCTGGATTGAACTTACCTTTTGAGCAACGAGAAACACGGTAGATGGTTGTTCCTCCAGCGTTCGTAGAAGTCTTTTCTCCGTATGAGCATCCAGTGCACTCGTACTATCGTCCAGAATCAAAATCCGCGGCTTCCTCACAAGGGCACGAGCTATGGAAAGACGCTGTTTCTGTCCGCCAGAGAAGACAATTCCTTTCTGTCCGATTTGCGTATCATAACCGTCTGGCAGGTCCCTGATAAAGTCGTGAATTTGCGCCTGTTTGGCCGCCACCTCAATCTCTTTACGTGTCGCATCCTTCTTGCCCCAGGCAATGTTTTCTCTCACTGTACCTGAAAACAAATGAACCTCTTGAGGGACCAGGCTGATTTGTCTTCTTATATTTTTCACATCAAGATTTTCAATTTCTACTTCATCCAAAAAGAGTTGACCCGCATTTTTTTCATACAATCGGGGTATTAAATGAAGCAAGGAGGTCTTTCCGGCCCCTGTTTCCCCAATAATACCGATAGTGGATCCAGGCACTGCACGGAAGTTCAGGTTCTTAAGCACGTTGTAACCTGCTCTTTCAAGAGAAACGTTTTGGAAACGGACCGCACCGCCTAATTCTTTCCCTTTACCTGAGGCACCCTCATCTGTGGTTTGATGCAGCACGTCCGCAATCCTTTCCGCCGAGGCCTGCCCTCTTGAGATGACCATGATCAGGAATGTAAAAACAGAAAAAGTAAATAAAATTCTTGTCGCGTAGTTAATAATGGCGACCAGTTCACCCGCTTCCACACCTGCACTGCTAAGTATTTGTGCGCCAACCAAAAGGAGGACAAGGATGATGATGTTCATCCCGAACATGACGACTGGCATAGCCACTTCCATGAGCCACAGCGCTTTTTTATTCTGAAGAACCAATGATTCATTCGCCTGTTGAAATCTCTCCTCTTCATGTTCTTTTCTATTAAAACCTTTAATCAAACGAATCCCAGCTATATTTTCTCTAATAATCGTATTGAGTCCATCAAGCTTATGCTGAACTTTCTTAAACCACTTAATCCCTTTTGTAAGAAGGAAGAATAAAAACAATAAAAATACAGGAACACTACCGAGTAGAAGGAGAGCAAGTTCCACATCAATGGTAAAAGCCATCACTAATGCAAAAATGATAAAAAGTGGTGCCCTGAGACCAATCCTTACAAACATGAATAGTAAGTTTTGAATTTGAATCACATCATTGGTGATTCTTGTGACCAAGCTTGGAGTGGAGATGTTTTGGAAATGACGATCCGAAAACTTCTGAACTTTTGAAAATAAATCTTTTCTCAGGTCATAACCGACCCCCTGACTCAGGTCGGCAGCAAAGAAAGAATTCGTCACACCTGCGGTAAAGGCAAGTAATGACAACCCTAAAAGCACCCCACCCCATAACAGAACAGCGTTAAAGTCTTGAGCAATGATTCCATCATCTATGATTTTAGCCATGAGGATGGGCTGAGCCAGTTCAACCAATAATTCTATGAACATAAGAAAAAGAGCAATCGATGCAGACTTTTTATAAGGAAAGGTGTAAGAAAAAATTGCACGCATACAAAATCCTCCAAACGTGTGTCAGTCTAAAGACCCGTTGTACAAATAGAAATATATTCATTAATAAAAAAGATGATGTTGATGCATAGTTTGAGAATCAGGAACCTTTCTGTTATACAAAAATACCAAGACCAGCTATTTCAGTATAACTTTTGTATAACACTCATCCTTCTACCAATGTGCGCCACTGAGCCAAAACCACGGACTTAATTGTTGATTATTTACACAAGTTTACGTCATAATAGGCAATGTAACACGCACAAATATGTAAGTACTTGTGACACATTTAAAAAGCAAATAGAATTATATTAATAGTGTTTTTCCGAACAAACAGGAAGGTGATCCTTTTTGGACAACATAAAACCGATTTTTCCCGTTACTGAAGAATTATTAGAACTCGTTGACTTATTAAACCAAGTCTCGGAATCGGAAGAAGAAAAAGTCATCCCTCAGACCATGACTGTCTTGAACAAAGTCTATGCCCAGGGAGTATTGGAAGGCTACGAAAAAGCCATGCAAAAACAAGGACAAACCACAAAAAAATAACGTGAGGTGAAAGCAGATGAAGGAAGATGGGATCGGCCTTGATGTCACTCTTGAAGTCGTGTGCGGAAAGTGGAAAGGGTTAATTCTTTGGAAGCTTATCCACGAGAATCATCTGCGGTTCAATGCACTGCGTCGGTCCCTTGATGGAAACATCTCTTCCAGAATCCTTGCCCGAGAACTGAAGAAGCTCATCCAGGACGGTTTAGTCGAACGTATCGATTATGAAACCGTGCCTCCCAGAGTGGAGTATCGAGTAACGCCTTACGGGCGAACAACGGCCTCATTCTTAGAGAAAATGAACGAATGGGGCATCTACCATAAGCAAAGGGCAGGCCAACAAGACAGCCTCATAGACGTATCGAATCAACTAAAATAACAATAGAAAAAAAGAGGCATTCGCAAGTGAGTGCCTCTTTTTGCAGGACCCTAAGAGCGGTCGTTAGGATAAACCAGGCCGATTTGCCGGCGGGCTTCCTCCATGACTTTCGCTGTAATCAGCGTATGCTCCAACGAATTATTCTCCGACCGATCTTTTTCCTTCTCCACCAGACTGATGAATTCAGCCGCTTCATAATACATAGGTGAAAACTCATCTTCGAAAGAAAGCTCTTCCACAGATCCATCTCTATACATAATTTTTATATCTTTCGGTTCAGAAATATTCGGAATGAGCATCGTGCCTTTTTCTCCTTGAATCTCAGATGGAGCATGGGAATCAACGATTTTGGAGTGCATCACCACTCCTTCCATTCCATCATACGCTGCGACCACACAGCCTTGCCCGTCCACACCAGACTCCAAAAACATAGCATTAGCCTGGACATGATTAGGGGCACCGAATAGGACAACCATCGGATAAATGCCATAAATACCAAGGTCCATCAAAGAACCGTTCGACAGTTCCGGTTTGAAAGCATTCAGGACCTCTCCTCTTTTATATGCATCATAACGGGATGAATACTTGCTGAAGTTCCCGACAAAGCGTCGCACATTCCCGACTTTATGTAGATGTTCCTGAATACTTAGGAAGCCTGGCATAAGTGTAGACTTTACAGCTTCCATTAAGAGCACGCCTTCTTCTTTGGCTACCTCTATCATAGAAGCGATCTCCTGCTGATTGGAAGCCATCGGTTTTTCACATAAAACATGCGTCCCTTGCTTCATGACGATTTTCGCCTGCTCCGCATGAAAAGCGTTAGGACTTGCAATATAAACGGCATCCACATTTGAACTTGCCGCCATCTCTTCTATATCCGTGTATGTTTCAGGTGCACCGTGTTTGGATGCAAATGCAGCTGCTTTCTCTTCTGTACGAGAATACACCCCCTGCAGTGTAAATTGAGGATGCTGCTTAGCTGCTTCTATAAATTTTTCAGTAATGGTATTGGTTCCTATAATTCCAAATCTGACCATGTAAGTCACCTCCAAAATAACCGTATCCCCATTATACATGAACATGGAAGAAACACCCACAGCAGAAGCTTGCCTAATCTATGTGTTTCAAGGCGATCTTAGCCAGTACCTGTTGGCCTTTTTCCGTTGGATGAACATCCCCTTTAATAATGTACTCAGGGTGTCCATGATAGGCCTTATAGGCATCGACAAGCGTCACGGAAGCAAAGTGCTTCAGCAGCTTGATTAAGGAAGCATACTGCTGGTTAATATAAGCGAGCGGCGTGTTCAACTGGTCACCGGCAGCAGGGTAAGGATTGTATATGTTGTAAACGAGGATCTTCCCGTTCGTTAATTCGTCAATTTCAAGAATGGTCGAATAAACATTATAAATGAGATCTCGAATAACCGGAGCGGCCTCCTCCATTTTTAATCCATCCAGTCCCCCATTCTTTTTGACAACATTCAATAAGTCGTTGCCACCAATATACACAATGACAAAATCGGCGTTTTTAAGACTTTTTCTGAAAGTATCGTTGGATCGAACGGCTGTTAGCAATTCGGCCGATGTCAGCCCAGGAATACTTAAATTGGTCACTTCCATATCTTTTTTCATTCCAATCAAAGAAGGGAACGACCCTTTTGGAGGGTTTTTATTTTCTCCATCCAAATTATAACCAAATGGAATGGAATCCCCGATGGCGACCAATCTTTCTTCTTTAAAAGCTGCTAGGTCAGAAGGTGCCAGAATGACAGTGAACACCATGACCAGGATCCATATATTCTTCATTCTCTACCCCTGCCTTGATTTGTATGTAAAACATGACGCCTGATACTAACCAAGCGTCATTTTCATTTATTTTGCAATGAACATTTGCACCCAGTAATTGCCGTCTTTTGCATAACCGACGCCAATGTGCGTGACATTTTTGTTCATAATGTTTTTACGGTGACCTGAACTATTTAACCAACCATCAACAACCGATTGCGGAGACTGCTGCCCAGCAGCAATGTTCTCAGCTGCTGTTGAGTAATCGACCCCAAATTCCTTCAGCATATCAAAAGGGCTTCCGTAGGTCGGAGACGTATGGGAGAAATAATCATTCTTCGCCATATCTTCCGATTTCGTTTGAGCCACTTCTTCTACATCGTTGCTATTCTTTAGTGGTTTCAGACCATTTTTCTCACGAGCTTTGTTCGTTAAATCAATCACCTGTTGCTGAAAATCCCCACTTGCCTCATCACTCTCTCGTGCAGTATTATCACGATTTTGTTCAGGTTGATTCGGGGATTGTCTTTGTGCTGGATCTCCACCTTGTGGATCTTGTGTGTAACGGCCATCGTGGTCAAAAAAGTATGGACCTTGCATGGAACCATTCGTTCCATTTGGGTTTATGCCTTCAAAAGGAATGTTGGCATCAAAACGGTTTTGTTCAAAACGATTTTGGCCATCTCTTCCCGGGTCCATCTCCCGCGGTTCATTCCCGTCCCCCTGCATTCCCTGGTCTTCGGGACCAAAACTAACTTGATTTAAATTGTTACGCTGACTTTCACGTGCGCGTTCTTCTGATGTATTACAAGCAGCTAGCATGGCAATCATCATGAGCGCTGCGAATAAAATAAACCACTTTTTCTTCATCATGCATCCTCCTCAGGATTAATCTTCACGTTTACTATTTGCATGACAGCAAACAATATCCCTGAGAAGAAGTACCATTTCAGCACACCAATTCCTCTTTATTCGATAAACGCTCCCTATCGTGTAAAATTAAGTTCCGAGATGTTTGTAAAGTGTATGGGGCTGCGGGGAATGGCTCGCTTTCCGCGGGAGCGCGGTGAGCCTCCTCGAGCTCCGCTCTGCGGGGTCTCACCAAGCACTCTTTTCCCGCAGGAGTCTCGCCATTTCCCTCCGCCCCTTTGCATATCAGTGTCTCGAAACCACTACCACAAATAACAGAGCTTCCAATATTACGTTTAGATACCAAAGAGTGTACATTTTCTATGGAAAGCCTGCTACAGAGCGCTTTATCAACCTAGGACAGGATAATGGAAGACACTCTTCCTGGGTTCGTTTTTCACACTGATCGAATGGGGTTGTTGGGAAGCTGCGAGACTCCCGCGGGAATGGATTGGCTGGCAAGACCCCGCAGTGCGAAGTCACGAGGAGGCTTGCCGTCATCCCCGCAGGAAAGCGAGTAGCTTCCCAACAACCCCTGACGCCCAACAACGGCAACGAACCCCGAATATACTCAAATAAAAAAACCTGAACGGTTCCTTTTATGGAAGTCCAGGTTTTTGGGGGATGCTATTTTGTATGGCAATCGGGGCAGCAGTGTTTGCAGCCGTTGACATCGTCGTAAGTATTTCTGGCAACTTCGAGTGCTGCTGCGCAGTCCTCGTGACCACCTAATTCCAATAAATTCTGCTCGAAGGGCATAAAATCACAGCCTTCGACATGCACTTCGTGTTCGCCACCTGTCTGCTGGTTCTGGTTCACATAAAATTGTGCCATTCCAATACCTCCTTTTGTGGAGGCATTCCCCTACCAGATGAATGACAAACACAAAACGGCGGGCTGAGCCGGCTTTTCTAGTCATCAAGATGGAAACATACGACTTTTTGTTCAGTCATGGATTCAACACTAAAACGTACTCCCTCACGACCGATGCCCGATCCTTTCGTCCCTCCGAACGGCATTTCATCAATTCGATAATCGCTGCTGTCGTTGATCATAATTCCACCTACGTCCATTTTCCTTATGGCTTTAAAAGCTTGATTGATGTCGTTTGTGAAAATTCCTGCATGCAGTCCATAATTGACGGCATTGGATTTTTCAATAGCTTCCTCTAAATCAGCAACAGGGTTTACAATGACTACAGGTCCAAAGATCTCTTCCACCATCACTTTCGCATCTGAAGGTACATGGGTCAGAATCGTTGGTGAATAGTAGGCTCCGTCGCGGACCCCTCCCGTTTCTATTTGGGCTCCCTTTTCCAACGCTTCCTCGACCCATTCGGACACACGGACCGCTTCTTTTTCATTAATCATCGGACCTACATCCGTTCTTTCATCCATTTTATTCCCGACTTTCAGTGCTGCAGTCGCTTCCACCAGAAGATCAATGAAATCGGAATAAAGATCTTCGCTTACAAAAATCCTCTGAACGCCAATACAATTTTGCCCCGCCGCCGAAAAAGCACCCGAACAGCAAGCATGAACAGCCTTGGAGAGATCTGCGTCATTAAGGACAATGACTGGCGAGTTCGATCCCAGTTCCATGCTGATTTTTTTCGTTCCTGCCTTTCTCGTGATCGCTTCCCCGGCATCGGGTCCTCCCGTAAAGGAAATCATTTTGATGGCCGGATGTGTAACCAGCGGATCTCCGACTTCCTTTCCCGGCCCAGTGACTACGGATAGATAACCATCAGGAAGTCCAGCTTCCACAAAGGCTTCCGCCAGCTTCAATGCACTGAGAGGCGTGGCAGAAGCTGGTTTGACGACAATCGCGTTCCCTGCAGCAATGGCTGGCCCTATTTTATGTGCGACTAAATTGAGCGGGTCATTAAAAGGAGTGATGGCTCCTACGACTCCCACAGGAAAACGTTGATAATACCCGACCCTTTTTTCGCTGCCCGGATTTTGATCGAAGTTGATGGTCTCTCCTTTCATCCGTCTGGCTTCCTCTGCGCTGATCCGGATGGTTTGAATGGCCCGTGAGACCTCTGAACGAGCTTCCGTAATCGTCTTACTGCCTTCACTTGCGATGATCGCAGCAAAAGCTTCTTGATCCTCCTCCATATAATCAGCAACTTTGTTTAATACGCGGATCCTTTCATGTGTGGGAATAGGATCCCTCATTTGAAAAATACGATCGGCGGTTTCAATGGCTTCCATCATTTCTTCTTTAGTGGCAGAGGGGACAGTGGCCACCACTTCATTGTCATGAGGGTTGGTTACATCAAAACTTCTGAAGCCTTCCCGCCATTCTCCCCCGATCAGCATTTTATAACTCTTCACCTTCGTCGTCATGAGTGGCTCCCTCCTCCGATTTTGGTTCCCTGCTTCTGTTTGTGACAATGGATCAAGTCGATCAATAGAGAAAATCCCGTTTCCTTCAACCCTGCCCCTGCTCCTGTGAGCATGATCGGCCCGGACAGATCACATTCATAGACGATTGCATTGGTTGCACCACTCACACGTGCTAATAGATCATCCTCTTTAATACGCTCCGGGCGGACCGTCGCCTTCACATTTCCGTTGTTTTGAGAGATACGTGCAAGCAGCTTCCATTTTTCGCCGGCCTTTTCAGCTTCTTTGATATCTTCTACGGATAAACCAGTAATTCCGGCACAGAAAATTTCATCAGGGTCGAGATGAACGCCATATACATGATTGGATAGAATTGCAGCTTTATACCTGACATCATAGGCTTCAAGATCACTCGTCGGATCTGCCTCTGCATAACCGAGGGCTTGGGCTTTTTCCAACGCTTGTTTCAAAGTCATTCCACTTTCCATAGCTGTAAGAATATAATTGGTCGTACCATTCAATATTCCTCTCATTTCTTTAATTTCATTGCCAGCTAAGGTTTCTAAAGGCAGCCTTAAAGCCGGCGTACCACTCATGACCGTTCCTTCGAATCCGAAAAACACGCCATGGTGATCCGCTTTTTCGGTTAATTCTTGATAGGCGAGGGCAACAGGGCCCTTGTTTGTCGTTATGACACTTTTTCCTGTTTCAAAAGCACGATGGCAGTGTGTGAGTGCAGGCTCGCCTGTTTTGACATCGGTGTAGGTGACTTCTATGACGACATCCGCCTGTGATTTCTCTATCGTTTCTATACTGTTCCACCCTTTGATCGTCTGACTGGATGACGGATAGGATTCTACAGAGCCCGTTCGTTTTACACACTCTAATAACTCTGCAATATTCAAACCACCCGGATGGAAAATAGAGCCTTTCATGACGTCCGATATGGCCACAATCTCCACATCAAGTCCGTAATTTTGCTGAAGTTCCTGATGTTTTTCCTCCAAAATTTCCGCAAACGACTGACCTACGCCTCCAAATCCGATCATGGCTATTTTCATATTGAATGGACTCCTCCTCGCTTAAGTAATAAGTATGCACTCTCCAAAAGCACCCTTACACCAATCGGCAAGGATCGTTCATCGATATCAAAATCCGATTGATGGAGACTCCGTTCCTTTTCCAGAGCGCAGCCAAGGAAAAACATCGCCCCGGGTATTTTTCTAGTGAAATGACTGAAGTCTTCGCTCCCCATCCCAAAGGGCTCTTCATACATGTTCAATCCGCATGCCGCTTCCTTTATGATCCGGTTAATAACAGGATCGTTGATCAAAGAGGGTTCACCGCGATGGATGCGAAGTGAATATTCCCCGCCGAGCGCTGTGACGATATTGGCCACCTGATGGATTTCCTTGTATAACTCATCTCTTACATCATCTTTATAAGATCTGATGGTCCCTTTCATGTCTACAGTGCTTGGAATGACATTGTTGGCCTCCCCGGCATGTACCTGCCCGACACTAATGGTCCCGACATCCAGAGGGTTTACTTTTCGACCATTCAGGCTGTATAACGCTTGCAATACATAAGTCGCCATCCAGATCGGGTCTTTTACATGCTGGGGATATCCCGCATGGCCGCCGCTCCCTTGAATTTTCAAATGAAACTCGTCATTGTTTGCCATGCTCGGACCGTCATTCCATTGGATACCGCCGGATTTCCTCCATGGGCACATGTGCAGGGATAGAACGGCGTCCAGACCATCCAGCTTTCCGGACTCCAGCATTTTCATCGCTCCCGTTTTCCCTGCTGCATCACAACTTTCTTCTGCTGGTTGAAATATCAGTTTCATTGTTCCATGAAAACGTCCAGCTTTTGTGTCTTCCGCCAATAACCTTGCGATCCCTAGCAAGATGGCCATATGTGCATCATGCCCACACGCGTGCATCACACCCGGATGTTGGGAAGCCCAGGGGGCATCCGTCGTTTCGGTGACGGGGAGGGCGTCCATATCTGCACGGATCCCAATGACAGGACCCTCTCCCCGGCTGACGGTAGCGATAATCCCATAGCCTCCGATATTCTTTTCGATTTCAAACGTGTGGAAGCTTTCTAATATTTCTCCCACCTTCTCACTCGTTCGCTTTTCCTGAAAACTGAGTTCAGGGAAGCGGTGAAAATCCCTCCGCCACCCCACTAAATCATTCAAAATCTGGTCTGAACGCAAGGCAAGATCCGACTTTTCGGTCTTCACATCTTCCCTCCTCACTTTTTCACATAAGTGTGTAACGATTGGAAAGCCTGTGAAAGGTCATTTTTCAAGTCCTCGATATCTTCAATGCCAGCGGAGTAACGGATCAAACCTTCTGGAATGCCCATGGCTGCACGCTCTGCAGGGGTGCATTCCACATGACTCGTCGTTCTCGAAGGTCCAACAACGGTTTCCACTGAACCTAAGTTGGCAGCACGGTTGGCGAATTGCAGCTTCGGTAAAAGGTCGCGGACAGTAGCTACTCCGCCTTTTACAGCAAAGCTGAGCATCCCGCCATACCCGTTCATTTGTTGTTTTGCAATTTGATGGTTCGGGTGAGAAGGAAGACCCGGATAAAAAACTCCTTCTACGAGGTCGAAGGTTTTCAAGTGTTCCGCAATCGCTGCGGCATTTTTGTTTTGCTGTTCCACTCGAAGCTTCAGTGTCTTCATGCCTCTTAATAGTAAATAAGCGGCCATTGGATCAAGAGTCGCCCCGTTAATTTCTCTATAGTGATAAATCGCTTCGACTAAGCTCTTTCTGCCACATACAGCTCCACCTAAAGCATCGGCATGACCACCTAAAAACTTCGTCGCACTATGAACGACAAGGTCCGCCCCAAGATCCAGCGGGTTTTGATTGACTGGCGTGGCGAACGTATTATCAACTACAACCGTCGCCCCTACCGCCTTGCCGGCAGCAGCCATCCGCTTGATGTCGGTGATTTTCACCGTCGGGTTTGTCGGGCTTTCCAAATAAAGCACCTTGCATCCCTTAGCCACTTCAGCTTCCAATGCCTCATGATCCCCTGTTTCACACAGGACGACTTCCACTTGCTGTTTAGGGAGAAATTCTGTGAAAATCTTATTCGTTCCTCCGTACGTATCCTTAATCGATACCACCCGGTCTCCAGGGAAAAGCAGTGTACCGAGGGTATTACTGATCGCCGCCATCCCTGTTGAAAAACTAGTGGCCGCTTCTGCATTCTCTAAAATACGGATTTTCTCTTCAAAAGCCTGAACGGTTGGATTTGTATTTCGTCCATAAATGTGACCCGGTTTATTTCCGACGGCTACTTCATACCATTCATCCATGTCGTCATAACCAAAGGATACACTGTGAACGACAGGCACTTGCGTCGCTCCGAAAGCGAGTTGTTCTTTCTCACCGGCCCATATTGATTTGGTGCTAAACTTCGCGTCTTTCATCCTTAACGCCCTCCCAAGCTAATAGTCGATGGTACACATGCCTTGCAATCGCTGTATCTTGGACACCTGTTCCTGTTAAATCACAAATCGTAATTTCATCATCTGATTGTCGGAAAGAACGCCTTCTACTTGTCACTTCTCCAAGTTCTATCGCACGTTCCTGCTGCTCCGGTGACGAACGCAACTCTCCCAAACGGACGGACTGATCTTTCACATCACAGACCATGACGTGCGCTTTCTCAATGACAGAGGCATCCAATTCTTGCTTGTGCTCTGCATCTGAGCCCATAGCCGTGATGTGAAGCCCCGGCCTCACCCAGTCACCATAGATCAACGGTTCTTTGGACGGTGTCGTCGTTACTACAAGATCGCTTTTTCGCACGACTTGCTCAGCTGAATCACATACCGTCAGATGAAGACCTGTTTTCTGTTCCATCTCTTGTTTAAACTGAACGGCTTTTTCACCATTTCTTCCATAAACGAACACTTGCTCAATCGGACGAACCAGCATAAGTGCTTGCAGCTGAAGACGAGCTTGAGCCCCTGTCCCAAGGATGCCTGCCATCCGACTGTTTTCCCTGCTGCCGTATTTTGCAGCCACAGCTCCGGCGGCTGCCGTCCTTAAATCTGTCAGTCGCCCTTCATCAGCCAACACCGCGAGTGGCTCTCCTGTACGACTATTGATCAGAATCATCAACCCGTTCGCGCTCGGAAGGCCTAGGTCTGGGTTATTGAAAAATCCAGAAGACAGCTTCACCGCAAAACTGTCTTCGCCTTTGATATAGGCGGATTTGATATCCACTTCGCCATTATGATCCGGCACATCCACACGCATGATCGGTGGCATCGTCGTTTCTTTTTCCACCAGCGAGGTGAAGGCTGCTTCGATTTTTCCCACAAGGTCGGTATCAAGACGAATCACTTTTTCAATGTCTTTCCGTTCAAAGAGCCTGATTTTCCATACCCCCTTCAGCTGATTTGGCCGCTCAAATCCATATGATCACGTATGATTAACTCCTGCGGATAAGTGGTGAAACGCTCACTGCCTGTTTCTGTTACCTTGAAAGTTTCACTGATTTCGATCCCGTCCGTATCGAACCATAACGCCGGGATTAAATGGAACGTCATGTTCGGCTTCAGTACAGTTGGATCCCCTCTTCGAATGCTCGCTGTATGCTCTCCCCAATCCGGTGGATAGTTGAGACCGACGGAATAACCTAAACGGGCTTCTTTTTCAAACCCATGTTTCTTAATGCTCTTTCTCCACACTTCTTCAAGTTCTCCACAGGTCACCCCGGGCTTTGCAAATTCGAGAACTTCCTGAATACCTTCCAACACAACCGGAGCGACTTGTTTCATTTTTTCATTGGGTTCTCCGATGGAAACGGTACGGGCCAGAGGAACATGGTAACGTTTATAACACCCGGCCAGTTCAACGATGACAGCATTTCCTTTTACAAAAGGACGGTCTGACCATGTAAGGTGAGGAATGGATGTATGATCCCCGGTCGGAAGCAGTGGAACAATAGCCGGATATTCTCCACCAAAATCCGGAGTCCCCCTGACCATGTGATAGTAAATTTCGGCCGCTGTATCACACTCCCGGACGCCTGGGTAAATACTTTCCACTCCCTTAGTCATCGCAAGGTCCGCAATTTGGGCCGCCTTTTTCATATACTCGATTTCCTGATCAGACTTAACAATTCGGACACCGTTCACAAGCAGGGTCGCATCCTCGAAGGTGGCGTTCGGCAACCCCCTTTTCAATCTTTCCAAGGCTTTCGCCGTAAAGTAGTAATGATCCATCTCAACGCCGATCTTCCTTTTCCCTTGACCGATCTGAAGCAGAATATCTGCGATAAAATCCATCGGGTGATAAACATCTGAGTGAACGTAGTAGTCCGGGTAAGCAATGACATTCTCATCATAGATCCACGTCGTCACCCGTGCACCGTTTGCATCCTGGTAACGACCAATCCAAAGCGGCTGCGGTTCATCAATGATAATCACAAGCATTTGGTGCACATAAAAAGACCAGGCATCATAACCAGAAAGGTAATTCATGTTTGCCGGGTCTGTAATCAAAAGCACGTCAATTCCTTGATCAGCCATACGTTTCTTCGTTTTCTGCAAACGCTGGTGATACTCTAAAATGTCAAAAGGAAGAACCATTTCATCCCCTCCGCAATAGTTATCTGAATTTTTAAACGACTGTACTTTCATTGTATTCAAAGATATTTTTTCTTGTAATGTAAAAAGTGTATGAAGTTTTGAAGATGTCCTTAATACAATGTCGCCATGAACCTCTCATTCAAGTTCTTATGTTAAGATACGAATAACTGAAAAGAAGGAGGATGATGAAGATGACATACAGTTACTTATCTCATTTGTACTGCCCGAAATGTCAGGAAACCTATAAAGCAAGCGAACCTCAGCATCTATGTACATGTGGATCTCCTTTACTCGTAAGCTATGATCTAGACAAACTGAAAGAAGTGTGGTCTCCTGAGCATCTGAAAGAGAGAACCCCCGACCTCTGGCGTTACCATGAACTCCTACCACTCCAGGACCCTACATACAAAACTTCTTTGGGAGAAGGCATGAGTCCGTTGATCCCCCTCCCCACTCTTCAGACAGATATGAACATCCGTAAACTGCATATGAAAGATGAAGGCATCATCCCTACCGGATCATTCAAAGCGAGAGGAGCTGCGGTCGGCGTATCCAAAGCAAAGGAACTGGGAGTGAAAGAACTCGCCATGCCGACCAATGGCAATGCAGGAGCCGCCTGGTCTCTATACGCGTCAAGAGCATCGATGGAATCGACCATCGTCATGCCCGTAGACGCTCCGAAAATCACTCGGAATGAATGTGCGTTATCAGGAGCCAACCTTTTCCTCGTGGATGGACTCATCAGCGATGCGGGTAAAATCGTGGCGGAAGCTGTAGAAAAATCCGGGCTCTACGATGTATCCACATTAAAAGAACCGTACAGAATTGAAGGAAAGAAAACGATGGGGCTGGAAATAGCCGAACAATTAGGATGGAATGTTCCGGATGTCATTCTCTATCCGACAGGTGGCGGCGTCGGTTTGATCGGCATTCATAAAGCACTGAAAGAATTACAGGAGCTCGGCTGGATTTCCAAAGACCGGATGCCGAGGCTTGTAGCTGTTCAATCCAAAGGTTGTGCTCCAATTGTGGAAGCATGGCAGCAAGGGCAAAGGGAATCATCATTCTGGAAGAATTCAGAAACGATTGCGTTCGGCATCAATGTTCCGAAAGCGATTGGGGATTTCCTCGTCCTTGATGCTTTATATGATACTCACGGATGTGCGGTAGCCGTCAGCGATTATGAACTTCTGGAAGAACAAAAAGGAATCGCACAAAAAGAAGGGGCTTTCGTCTGTCCAGAAGGAGCTGCGGCATTTGCTGCTGCCAGAAAGTTAAGAGCAGAAAACTGGATTACCGCAGAGGATGAAGTGGTTGTACTCAATACGGGGGCGGGAATAAAGTATCCAGATACCGTCCACATTGAAATTCCTGTCCTTCAGCCCGGGGACAGTCTGCAAACCAAGAAAACCATTAGATAAAGAAAAAGGAACTCATGGCTGGCATGAGTTCCTTTTAATTCATATACCCTTTACAACAGCAGATATGTCTATTGCCTGTGTAATAGCTGATATGACGGCGACACCATCCGCCCCCGCTTCCATCACCTTAGAAGCATTTTCAGGATGAATGCCACCAATCCCGACAACAGGCATTTTTGGATACTCTCGTTTGACGGTCTTTACCCATTCAGGGCCCGCTACAGGGTTGGCGTCTTTTTTTGTGGTTGTCCTGTACATCGGTCCAACACCTAAATAGTCGACAAGATTGACCGGACTCCGTTCCAATTCTGTACGATCAGATACCGATAATCCAATGATCGTATCCGGATATTTTGAACGAATTTCTTTCACACTCCGATCGCTCTGCCCTACGTGAATGCCATCAGCCTTAAGCACATCAAAAAGTTCGACGTCATCATTGACGATAAATAGAACGCCCGCTTCCGCACAACGTTGGCGGAGTTTATGACCGAGGCTGTACTTCGCTTCTCCAGTTAGAGCGCCTTCACCTTTTTCCCTATATTGAAAGCACGTGATACCAGCTTCGATCGCTTCATCCAAAATACTCAATGGATCTTTGTTACAGTTTTGGCTGCCCATAACGAAGTATTTTCTAAGGATAGAAGCTTTCATGTTTCAACCTCCATAGCTAAAGCATCTATAAATCTTGGAATGAACGTCCCAGGTCCTTCGACATCAGGGTGAGCCGCTGCTTCTTCCGCCGCCCGGCCATAATGGCTTAGTGTTGCCATGAGATGATCTTCAGGATTTCCTTCGACTGTTAGGCTTGCTGTGAGCAAGGAACCCAATAAACAGCCGGACCCTGTAATTTGAGCAAGGTAAGGGTGGCCCGTTTCGTTGACGAAGACCTCGTCTTCCATACATCCAACATCCTTTTCTCCTGTACAGACGACTCCGGTCTGATATTTCTCCGCTACTAGACGAACGATGGCTTCATGATCAGCTTCTCCTGTAGAATCTACGCCTTTCGTTTCCACATCCTGATTGACAAGATGGGCGAGTTCTCCCGCATTTCCCTTAATGACGGTCGGCTTCACCTCCTGCAAGATCCGCTGACATGCATCTGAACGATAGCGGGTTGCAGGAGCCCCAACAGGATCGAGGACGAGAGGAATGCCGATTTCATTGGCCGCTTTTCCGGCAAGAATCATCGCTTCCACCTGGTCTTCATGAAGCGTCCCTATATTCAATAAAAGCCCTTGAGATAATCGTGTGACGTCTGCAACTTCCTGTTTGGCATTGGCCATAATCGGTGATCCCCCGAAGGCAAGAAGTCCGTTTGCTGTAAAATTCATGACCACCGCATTCGTGATGTGATGAATCAATGGGCGTTGTTCTCTCACTCGATTGATCATATTTACAACCATTGGTTGAAAACCTCCTCACGTAAAGCAAAATGATTGGTCGGTCCGCTTCCTTTTCCTAAATGGAAGGAGTGGCGGATGGCTTCTGTTACAAAGTATTTCGCTTCTTTGACGGCTTGCGGCAGAGCGTGTCCCTGACTGAGATAAGCCGTAATGGCTGCTGAATAGGTACACCCTGTGCCGTGCGTATTTGGAGAATCTATGCGTTCTGATTCAAATTCATAGAATCGTTTACCATCATATAAAAAATCAACCGCTCTCCCATTGAGATGGCCACCTTTGACAAGGGCCGCACCCGCACCTAAGTCTCTCACGATCACTTCGGCAGCTTCTTTCATATCTGCTTCTGTTTTAATCTCTCCTCCGACAAGCACTTCTGTTTCAGGAATGTTGGGAGTGACAAGCGATGTCTTTGGTACAAGATACTCTTTCAAATAACGCTGGTCTTCTTTTTCAATCAACGGATCTCCACTCTGGGCAACCATGACAGGGTCCATGACGTAAGGAGCATCCACTTCACCCAACCATTCACTGATGACTTTCATCATACTCTTATTAGCAATCATGCCTGTTTTCAGTGCATGAACAGGCATGTCCTCAGAAATAGCTTTCAGCTGACTCAGAAGGAAGTTTTCTGAAAGGTGGTGAGCACCCTTCACTCCTGTCGTATTTTGAGAAACAACTGAGGTCACAACGCTCATGCCGTAACTCTTCAGCTCCTGAAAGGTTTTCAAATCTGCTTGAATTCCGGCACCGCCACTTGGATCAGTACCAGCGATCGTCAACGCACACGATACTTTTCTCATTTCACACCCTCCTTTTCACAAGGCCATCGCTCTTGTGTGTATGCCATATCCCAGAAGGCATATTCCAGCTGACAACTTTTACGGAAGGCTTCTCTCATCCGCTGCTTTTCCGATTCCGACGCACGTTCCGCATACTGATCAAGCCTCTCACATAACACCGCTGTCAGACCCTTCACTTCCGCATCGGCATAAAACTCGATCCACGGGAAGAAGGGATGATCAGGCCCTGGTAGATAACCGTTCATCAGCTCGACTCCAATTTCATAATACGTCCACGGGCACGGAAGCAAGGCGGCTAATATTTCTCCGATGCCTCCTTGATGGGCATGAAATAACATATGTTTAATATAGTGATCAGCGGTTGGCGGCAATGGGTATCCTTGCAGTTCTTCATAGGAAACGCCAATCTGTTCACAAAAGTTGTTGTGAGGATGGACTTCGCTGTTCAGCACAAAATCGATCTGTTCATTGAACAGCTGTATATCATCCCTTCCCTGAGATTTGGAAATGGCAATTCCATAGACGTGCATAAAAGCGTTCAAATACTCATAATCAGCCTTGATATAGTGAATTAATGCTTCTTTTGGAACCTCCCCTTTTCCAATACCTTGGATAAAGGGATGGGAAAAAATACTTTGATAGATATCCTGATTTTCTTTTCTTAATTGATTGGAAAAAGACATGATGGAGCCTCCTATTATTCTCGGAAGCTACTAGAGGACAGAAGGGGATTCTTACTACTTCCCTCCGCCGGCATGACCCGGATCAGGTATTGAGGGACCAAGGAATGTCTCCTTATCTCAGCGAATACTCGCGCCCCTAGCAGTTTCCGTGTATTATGGTTGTAAGATCATGTTTTCAACTTTCACTCGTGATAAAATGAAGGCAGCAATGAAAGCCCCCGAGACACTGCTTACGACAAAAGAAGGAACAAACGCAAAAACACCAGCTGTACTTCCCATTAAGACGTGTGCAATCGGTACAGATGCCAAAGCCCCCATGACTCCAGTGCCTAGAACTTCACCAATCACCGCAGACCTTTTTCTTTCATACATTCGGTAACAAAGCCCTGCCAACAATGCACCAAACATTCCGCCCGGAAAAGCAAGAAAGGTGCCGAGACCTAATAACAAACGTAACAGCCCGATGACAAAAGCAATCATGACCGCCGGGACGGGTCCAAGCACCACCGCCGCGATCACATTAACCGCATGCTGAACAGGATAAGCTTTCGCAATTCCAGCCGGAAACTAGAGAAATTGAGCCCCAAGCGTACCAATGGCAACAAGCCCAGCCATCGTTGTGATTAATTTTGTGTTTCTCATTTTTCACCACCTTTCTGTACAGGAGCTGAATGGGTCCATATAAAAAAGCCAGATCCTTAGAGGACCTGGCCTGGTATGCAGTAAGTCGATACACGTATCGTCTGACTACTTCCCTCCGCTGGTATTAACCAGATCAGGTTCGTAAGAGTCAGAAAGCTTGCTCGCTTTCCTCTCAGCCCATTCAGGCTCCCCTAGTAGTTTCATAAACTTATTCGCTTGGTGATTTTCATCATAACAAAGTTGGATGTTTCTGTCATGTGAAACTTTTCCTCCCGTTCAAACGTCAACATTAATAGACAAGGAGTGTGGGAATGATGAAAATAAGGTGGATGCTTGGTATGTTGACAGCTTTTGTTTTATTCCTCAGTGCCTGTGGACTTTCAGAGACAGAAGAAGTAGACCAGAATGAAGTGGAAGCAGAAGCATCCGATCCGGACATGAGCGGATTTGTCATGGATCAGGATGAGGACAGTATCCTGGTTGTCACACCGATGGTTGATGGGTCAGGGGATGAAGGACGGGCGATGTGGGTCTCCGGAGCTCCTGAAGGTCTATGGGTCGGCAAACAGGTCGAGGTGTGGGTAGACGGGGATATTGCAGAGTCCTACCCTGAACAAGCCACAGCTGAAAAAGTCCAGGAGCTTGAAATGAGCGAAGTCCAGGGAGCAGATTTAAAAGCTTCTGAAGCTCTCTCTACTGCATTATCTGAAAAAGAACCAGAAAAGGCCGATGTGCTGATTGTTTCTCTGCTTTCTTTTGATGAAGAATCCGACCAGTGGACCGTCAAGCTGGATCGACGCGGGACAAATGAGGGCGAATGGAAAACGACCGTCAAAGATGAAAAATAGAGCGCCATCCCAAGGGAGCGCTCTATGCATCGACTTTTTTCAGAAGCCATAATCTTACACTCAACTCCAGCAAAAAAAGATCGTCTGCATTGAGAAGAGAGAGTCCGGTCAAATGCTCAATGTTTCTCAATCTATGCAGTAAAGATTGACGGTGCAGATTCAAGGCACGGGCCGTCTGACTGACATTGCTGTTGTATTTGTTGTAGATCATAAACGTATGAATCAGTTCGGTCTGCCGTTTCTGGTCATAATCAATCAGCTTCTCCAGTGTATCCGACACAATGGCTCCAATTTCTTCTTCGTGGGACAGCGCCATAAGCAGGCGGTTCATTCTCGTGTCACTGAAAAACGTCCGCTCCCCTTCTTCATGCTGCTGACCGATTTTCAGTGCTGTTTCTGCCTCTTCATAGCTTTTATGAAAAACCTGATAACCGCCTTTATGACAGGAAATCCCCCAACTGATCGTAATCCCTTTCAATAACTCATGAAGCCTCCGCTCAATCAGATCGAGAAACTGATTCGCGGTTTCCCCGTAATCCGGTCGATCCGTTTCCAAATAAACGATCACCTCCCCTTCATCAAACGTTGTCATCGTCCTCCTGTGCAGTGCATCTCCTGCATGGGTGACTTCCTTCTGAATGTAATAATTTCGACTGTTGATTGATGACGACTTGACCTGGTGCACCGTTGAAGAGGTGCGCTCCTCCTCCGGCTGTACGAAACGGATGTGGCCGACGAGACAAATGTAAGGCTTCTCCAAGTCATAACCAAGCAGCTGCGCTTTTGATAAAAGAGCTCTGTCCATCTCCCTTTCCTGCTTGGCTAAATCCAGCAAAAAGTTATCCTTGAGTCTAATTTCAGTCATTTCAATGGCGTTTTCTTTTACAAAATATAGCGCACAAGCGGTAAGCGCATGCTCCAAAATGTGAAGGTTTACCCACGTTAAATCCTTTTCTTCCTTAGGCTTAAACAGGATATATCCCTGTTTCTTATAGTTCGATAAAATGGTAAGCTGGTAGCATTTCTGATCACCGATTTCATAAGTTTCAATGTAATGGCGGAGCGGGTGATCACTGTCCATTTCCGTTTCTACAAGGATGCCATCCTGTGAAAGCTCATGCCCATTCAAGACATCGATGTAATATCGATCAAAATACTGATTCGCCCGGATCTGTTTGTTATGATCACTGATGGCCGTCGGAATGCCTGTGTTCTGGTAGATGATTGATGTGATCTCCTGCAGCCCTTTCCCGTTCAGGACACAGTTGATCAACTCCTGTCGTATCTCTTCCGTCCGTTGCTGCTCCTGGCGGTTCTCCTCACTGATCAACCGTAAAACGTCCTGTAAAATATCTCCGAACCTTACCTCCCATGGTATTTCCATCACGATCAACTCATGTTTCTCCGCGAGTTTTAACACCCGATCCGGAATTTTATACAGATGACGCCCTGTGGCAAAGGCCAGCACAGATGCTTCCGAGCGGATGACGTCCTCTACATATTCTTCAAGTGCTATTACATCATCCCCACACCCAACCCCTGTGCTTAACACAAATTCATTGTTTCTTACAAAGTTCTCTACAGGTGTTTCAATCACTGAAATCCAGTCCACCTGGCGATGATACATATCCGTCTGCACTTTCGCTTTTTCGAGCACGGGAAGTTTTAAGACTTCCTCCACAGCAACCCCCATCTCCACTCCTCCCCCACCTACAATTTAGCCAAAAGACTTGTGACCACATCATGGTCGATATTGTTTCCGGTCATGACGACAACGACATTTTTACCGCGTAGATCATTACAATGAAGCACATGCCCGATCCCGGTTGCCGCCGCTCCTTCCACAACCATCTTATGATGCTCAAGGGTAAAGATCAGTCCTTCTTCAATCTGCGCCTCTTCCAAAAGCACTCCCTTGTCCATATAAGCTTTCGTCATTGGAAATGTGTAACGGTTCTTGGTCCCAATTCCTCCAAGGAGGCTGTCTGCCAAGGTATAAGACTCCTCTAGAGTGACAGGCTTCCCCTTCGCGAGGCTTTCCTGCATGACCGCTCCCTTCTTCATCGTCACACCTGTCACTCGTATAGAAGATTCTATTGATTTCATCACAAAAGCAATGCCCGACAACAATCCACCACCAGACAAGGGAATGATCACTTCATCGACCTCAGGACACTGCTCCATGATTTCAAGCGCAATCGTACCTTGACCGGCAATGATTTCCCGATCATCAAAAGGTTTGATTACCGTCATTCCTTCGTCTCTTTCCAGTTCAGCACACCTTTCTTCCGCTTCATCTTGGCTGCTGCCGACGACTTCCACAGACGCTTGCAACTTTTCAAGACGATTCACCTTTGCCTTTGGAACACGATTCGATATACACACGGTACAAGGAATACCTATCTCTGCCGCAACATAAGCGACAGAGATGCCATGGTTCCCTGTTGAAAAAGTGGTCACCCCTTTTTTCAGATCCTCCTCTGTGAGAGATAAAATCTTATTGGCAGCCCCTCTGAGCTTAAATGAACCTGTAGGATGGGTATGCTCAAGCTTCAAGTGAACACGAGCTCCTGTGTGCTCGGAAAGTGGTTCTGAGTACAGGATAGGAGTGGATTGAACAAACGAAGAGATACGCTTCTTCGCTTCCCAAACCTCTTTAAAAGAAAGAACGGTCATTCCTAACGTCCCCCTTGTAGTAAGTTTATGGAAACCAGTTTTTGAATTTTCAGTTATTTTAATTATAGTGGAACAACCCCTTAATTTTAAAGAGATAATAATTTTCACTAGGGATTTGAGGGAATCTTCTAGCTAAGCGGTTATATGTGGTGTTATGCGCCACTTTTTGGCGTGTACCGTTTGATAATAAAAGGTAAAAAAAAGAACAGATGCCGAGTGCATCTGTTCTTTCTAATTATGCTGTAGCCCATTTGCCTACGGTGTGGAGCATTTTTTCTTCTGGGAAATGGTCTCTGAAAATTTGATAATAGAACATTTCCTGCTTGGATCGTAGATCAACAGGTGCTTCGGCTTGCACCTTTTCAAATGTTTCATCTGTAATTGTTCTTTCAGCATGAAGCTCGAGCAAGTCCAATGCACCGCTTCCTTCTGAGAATTCCGCTTTCTTACGCCATAATACTTCATCAGGAATGATACCATCGAATGCTTTTCGAAGCAGCCATTTTTCCATGCGGTCTTTTTTGTGAACTTTCAAGCCGGCAGGGATCTGCAGGGCATTTTCCACAACATCCAAGTCGAGAAATGGCACACGAAGTTCAATGGAATGCGCCATGCTCATGCGATCGGCTCGCTGCAGATTAACGTGGTGAAGAGTATTCAATACACGAATGATCTCCTTGTTCATGGATGCGGTATCCTGATATTTTTCCATATACGCATATCCAGCGAATAATTCATCGGCTCCTTCTCCAGATAAAATCACTTTTACGTGTTGGGATGCGAGTTTAGACACAAAGTAATTTGGGATCGCACTACGCACAAGGGAAGGCTCGTAAGACTCCAGGTGATAAATGACATCTGAAACAGCCTCAATTAATACTTCTTCTGTATAAATATATTCATAATGCTCGGTGCCAAGCGCTTTAGCAACCGTACGAGCGTTGATAATATCTGCACTGCCTTCAGCTCCCACACAGAAGGATTTTAAAGGCTTGTCCCCTTCCTTCTGCTGGTCAGCGATGGCGGCAATCAAACTACTGTCCAAACCACCACTAAGCAGTACGCCTACTTCAACATCTGCCATCCGTCTTTTTCGAACCGCTTCGTTCATGGTTTCTTTTATAGAAGTAAACACTTCAGTCATCTCATGTTCTGTGTAAGACTTCTGCGGGGACTGGATTTTCCGGTAGCATACAAAACCATGTTCCGGTGTGAAATAATGGCCGTGAGGAAACTCTTTCGCCTCATCCACAAAAGATTCGATTGCTTTCAATTCCGATGAAAAAACATACTGCCCGTCGCGATCTTTTCCGTAATAAAGCGGCTTGATCCCAAGCGTATCACGGGCTACGACAAACGAACCGTTGTCCTCATCTGCGATGAAAAACGCGAACATGCCATCAAGTTGATGAATAGCTTCTGGCCCTTGTTTTTCGACTAATTTCAGAGCCACTTCACTGTCCGACTTTGTGAGAAAAGAGACATCCTTCGCTAAGGACTCTTTAATGGCGGCATAATTGTAAATCTCACCATTGCAGACGATCCAACGTTTTTTATCTTCGTTATGAATCGGCTGGATGCCATCCTCAAGTCCGATGATCGATAAGCGGCGGTGCCCAAGATGAACACGATCGGTAACCACTGACTTTCCTTCATCTGGACCACGATGGTAAAGCAGTTCCAGCACCTCATTCATTTGTTTTTCACTCATCTCTCCTTGTGTCACGAAAATCCCACACATAAGTATTAAAGACCTCCTAAGTTTGCATGCATGATTGGCATACGACTCAGGCTACGCTTTTTTTGTGTGTTCATCAAATCGGGTTTGCAAGCAAATGAAAGCAAAACAAGCGAAATCCAGAAAAAGGAGACAGATAGAATAGACATTCGTGGAATGGACCTTCATTCAGGTGGAATCCTCTATCTTCATGCAAAAAACCTCCAGCTTCGTTTTATGCTGAAGGTTTTTGATAAGTAGATAAGGAACGACTGATCACTTGAGCAAGTGGACGCACATCTTTGACAGATTGAACACTGGCTTGAAAGATTTCCTCAGGCGGTACCGCTGACCAATCCAGATGGTACCCCGCTTCCAATGCTAAGATGCGAATGAACTCCCGCAAACTCCTCCCATTCCCTTCTCGGAAAGGATGGAGAACATTAATTTCTGACATGTAGTAAACCAATTTCTCTACAACCAGGACCCTGTTCATCCTTTTCCAATCTTCTCTCATCAACTGTTGAAATATGGGCTCAGCCGCATCGTAAATGAACCTGGCTTGAGCAAAAGAAAATCCATCCTTCGTAATGTTTTCTGTTCGTATTTCTCCAGCAAACGGGTAAAGATCTGAAAATAGCCGCGCATGGATCCTCTGTAAATGACGCAAGTCGAAATCCCCTTCAACCGGGGTAGATTGAAGCTCCGCAAGCCTTTGGGCTGTAAACATCGTCTCCAAGGCTGTCAATTGTTTTTCATCCTTAATATCATAATGATTAATTAAAACGTTTGACCCCGGATAACAATACTTCGACTTTTCATTCCCGTACCTCGTGTCAGGCATGACGAGCCAGTTCCAACGCCCGTGTGACGAACTCCTCATGAGAGATCTCTCCTGTCAGGCACTTTTTCACAAGCAATTTCTGCTTTTTACTCAAGCGGTCTCCCTCGACAGCAAGAGAAGCCAAGGCCGGGCGCATAAGTAATTCGACTTCTTCCTCGGAACGTACGGTCATCCAATCCCTCCGAACTTTAATGATATCCTCTACATTCCATTATACTACATATGGAGGGTTTATAGACGATGAAACCCTGTCAGGAAGTCTTTTTCTTGCCAGATGTTGTCGTCTTTTTCTTCGTTGTTTTCTTCTTCTTCGACCCTTTCGTTTTCTCCAACGACTTTTCCAAAGCATCCATTAAGTTCGTCACATTATCCGGCTTCGGCTTATCTTTGGCCGTCGTAACTTCTTCATTGTTTTTCTTCGCTTCAATCAGTTCCATAAGTGCTGTTCGGTATTCATCTTTATATTTTTCAGGATCGAATTCAGCCGTTAACTGATCGATCAACGTAACAGCCGTACTCAATTCTTTCTTGCTTAATTCCGTTTCTTCCGGAACATTCGGCACATCCTGAACAGATCTGACCTCATCAGGATAATGAATCGTTTCCATGACCAGCGTATTCTCATACACCCGGACAATCGCCAGTTGTTCCTTGGAGCGGATGATGATTTTAGCAATCCCGATCTTCTCGGTATCTCCGAGCGCCTGACGAAGTAGGCTGTAAGCTTTTGACCCTCCTTCGCTTGGGGAGATGAAATAACTCCGTTCAAAATAGATTGGATCGATCTCTTCTAACTTCACAAAATCGATGATCTCCACCGCTTTGTCTTCCTGTTCTTTTTTCAATTGTTCCAGGTCTTCTTTATCTAAAACAACAAACTTATTCTTCGCATATTCATAAGCTTTGACGATTTCTTCACTCTCAATTTCCCGCTCACATACCGGACAACGTTTCTCATATTCGACCGGTGATTTACATTCTTCATGAAGCTGACGCAGTTTAATATCCTTGTTCTCTGTTGCTGCATGCAGTTTCACCGGAATATTCACTAATCCGAAGCTGATGGTCCCTTTCCACATCGTGTGCATACCGACCACTCCTTTTTCCTATAGGTTTCACGAGATCTTCGAAAAATATGTTTCTCATCCATGGATAAACTACATAAAAAAGCCCAACCTATTCAACAAAATGGCAGTATTGTGGAAGACTTGGATTCGAGATGTTTCGGGGTTCGTTGCTGAGTTAAGCGTCAGGGGTGGTTGGGAAGCAACTCGCTTTCCTGTGGGGGAGCGCCGAGCTTCCTCGGACTGCGTCCTGCGGGATCTCGCCTATCTCCTTCTCCCACGGGAGTCTCGCAGCTTCCCAACCACCCCATTCGATGAGTGTGAAAAACGAACCCCTACACTTAGAAGGAGCTTCTTCCAACCTCCTTGTCCAGGAGTCATAAAGCGCGCTTTAACAGCATTTCAATAGGGGATCCGCAGACTTTTGCATTTCGACAGAGCTTGGGAACTCCGCTATTCGTAGTAGTAGTTTCGAGACACTGAATATGGCAAAGGGGCGGAGGGGGATGGCGAGACTCCTGCGGGAAAAAAGTGCATGGTGAGACCCCACAGGACGCAGTCCGAGGAGGCTCACCGCGCTCCCGCGGAAAGCGAGCTATTCCCCGCAGCCCCCATCCACTCAACAAAAGTCTCGAAACTGAGTCTTCAAGAATAGGGAGCTTTTGTTTAAGAGAGCTGAATTGAAAGGAGTTGGTGGAGATGAAGCCGATGCTTTTGACAGGGACGACGGAACTCCCCGAGGGCGAGGAGTGGGTATATGAAGTGAAGTATGATGGGTTTAGAGCCATTTTGGAAGCAAGCGATAAGGGGATCAAGCTCTGGAGCCGGAATGGGAAAGACCTGAGCGACCGTTTTCCTGAGATTGTTCAGGTGGAAATCCCTAATAAGCTTCTTCCTTTTACGCTTGATGGCGAGCTAGTCCTATTGAACACTCCTTACCAGGCAAACTTCGAGGCATTACAAACAAGAGGAAGAATGCGGAATAAAGAAAAAATACAGGCTTCTTCTAAACAAAGACCTGCTACCTTCTTAGCTTTTGACAAAATAGAAAACAAAGCGATTCCTCTATTAAAAAGAAAAGAAAACATGAACAATCTTCTAGGAAAGCTTAAGCATCCCCAAATTAGAAGTATTGATATATATGAGGAAATAGAGGAAATTCTAACTATCGCTGAACTGCACATGGCTGAGGGGATCATTGCGAAAATGAAAAAGAGCAAGTATCAGCCTGGTGAACGTGGAAGACAATGGTTGAAATGGAAACAATGGAGGACAGTCACCGGCTTTTTACAGAAGTACGACGCTGAGAATGGGTATTATGATATTGGTTACTACAAGGACGACAGCTCAACCTCTCTCGGAAAGTTCAAACACGGTTTAACAGATGAGGAAAGCGAAACCCTCCGTACATTTTTTAAAGAAAATGGGAAGAAGAGAAAAGGGACCTGGCATATTGAGCCCAGCACATGTGTAGATGTGCACTGTCTCAGCGCTGAGGAAGGGGAACTTCGTGAACCTCTCTTTCATCAGTTCCGGTTTGATCTTACTCCTGAAGATTGCACAGAATCTAAGAAACAGTGGAACCTTTCCTTGTTTCCTGCCAATTTTGAACCGACCAATGTGGCTAAGCCTTTATGGAAAGGGATTGCTAAACAGGATTTCCTCGTGTACATCAGGCAAATAGCTCCCCACATCCTCCCTTTCCTACAGGAAAAGAAGCTAACGCTGATCCGTTACCCCGATGGCATATACGAAGAGTCCTTTTACCAAAAGCACTTCCCCGACCACGCGCCCGATTTTCTTAAAATGTGGATGGAGGATGGGGAGCCTTTTATCATTTGTGATCAACTTCTATCACTTCTTTGGCTTGCCAATCAGGGAGCATTGGAATACCATGTCCCGTTTGAAAAGGCCGGTGGTCAAAGGCCCGATGAAATTGTTCTTGATTTAGATCCAAAAGACCGGGATCACTTCAGTAAGGCGATTACGGCTGCCCGTTTATTAAAGCATCTTCTTGATGAGCTTGAAGTCAAAAGCTTTGTCAAAACTTCCGGTAATAAAGGCATGCAGATACACATCCCTATCCTTGAAGGAGACTTAAGCTATGAGGAAACAAGGAAAATAACGGAAACGTTGGCCACACTCCTCGTTAATGAAGCACCTGACCTTTTTACAATAGAACGATTGAAGAAAAAGCGTGGAGATCGTTTGTATATTGACTATGTCCAACATGCAGAAGGCAAAACAATTATTGCCCCTTATTCAACGAGAGCAACTGAAAAGGCAACCGTTGCTACGCCACTTCATTGGGAAGAGGTGACGGAAGATTTGCGCCCGGAGTCGTTTACGATTCATACTGTACCTGCCCGTATCGCTAAGTTCGGTTGCCCTTTTTCTATGTATGAAGTGGCCCGAGACCACCAGCCCATTAAAAAGTTGAAACAATTGCTTCAATAACCTGTCGAATATTGCCCGGGAAATGTAGCACCATTTTCCTGAAAAAGCGTTCAAAAAAAGGCTGCCAGTCGTCACCGGCAGCCTTTCAATCTGTGCTTATTCTGATAAAGTTTTGCTTCGTTCCCGGAGCTTGAACTTTTGCAATTTCCCACTCGCGTTTCGTGGAAGTTCATCTACAAATTCATAACGCCTCGGCCGCTTGTATCGGGCGAGCCTATTCCCTGACGTACAGAACTCATCCAGTTCTTGTTCCGTGACTCCACTGTCCTTTTTAACAATATAGGCGACCACCCTCTCGCCCCACAGATCATCCGGCTCACCGACAACGGCTGCATCCATGACCCCGGGGTGATCGAACAAAGCGTCTTCCACTTCTCTTGAATAGATGTTTTCGCCGCCTGATATAATCATATCTTTCACGCGATCACTGACCCAGAGGTATCCATCTTCGTCAAACGATCCTATATCACCCGTATGATACCAACCTTTGTACATGGCTTCTTCTGTCGCTTCCGGCCTATTGTAATACCCCTTCATCATGCTGGGCCCTCGTACGATAATTTCCCCGAGTTCGTGCGGTTTACAAATCTCTTCAGGCTCTGCGGGCCCGTGCTCATTCGTCCTCACCACTCGCACTTCATGGTTCAACAGCGCTCTTCCTGCCGATCCTGCTTTCGTGACTTGTTCTTCCTCTGTAAGTGCGGTGATTGCGGGTCCCATCTCCGTCATACCGTAAGCCTGTAAGAGCTGGACCCCTAAGGATTCATGCAGCTTCATCGTCAAAGCAGGGGCCATTGGTGCTCCTCCGTAGAGACCTTGTCTCAATGTCTGGAAATCCTCTTTAGTAAATTCCTCTTGCAACATCATGTTCCACATTGTCGGAGCTGCAAAGAAGGATGTAATCTGCTCTTCCCTGACCGTTCCAATTACTTCAGGTGCATCGAAATGGTGCAGCAGAACGTTTGTCGCCCCAATCATCACTCTCGGGAAGAACGCACAATGAAGCTCTGCACAATGGAAAATCGGAGCAACAGTCAGTCCACGGTCATCTTCCGTCAGTCTCAAACAAGCGGTCATGATGAGCGCTTGGTCGACCATGTCTCTATGCGTATGGATGACTCCTTTTGGAAGCCCAGTGGTTCCAGAAGTGTACATGATAGCATAAGGATCGTTCTCGTCCAGTTCACACACTGGTCGATCGGTCGTCACTCCATCAATACGTTCATAATAGTTCATGGCATAAGGCAAGTTTTCTTCGTCGATGGACCAGAACTCAATCCTTGTCATCTCTTTCGCTACCGGAGCGATGTGAGCTGCCGTCGCTTTTTCAAACACGACCACCTTCGGATCGGCATCTTTCAAAATGAACTCGATTTCTTTTTCCATGAGACGGAAGTTCACCGGATTGAATACTGCTCCAATCTTCATGCAAGCGAACAGCACCGTCGCATATTCAGCTGTGTTAAAAAGGACCGTTGATACTTTATCCCCTTTTTCCACCCCTGAGGCCTTCAGCGCATTCGCTGTGCGGTTCACTTCCTGGTCCCATTCCCCGTAAGTCCAGCGTGTACCAAGGCGTAGATCCACCAATCCTTCTTTATCGGTGTACTTCGCTACCGTCTGCTCAAACATACTCCTAAGTGTTGGTCCCATTTCTCATCGACTCCTTTTGATTTTTTTAATAAAATCCCATTAGCCAACGTGCTCGATCCACCAAGAGCTTACTGAACGTACTAATACTGGAGTGCTTTAGACAGGTTTTTTCTGTGTAAAGAGAAAGGTGCGCCTTCCTTTTTCCTTACCTTCTAAGTAATAGGGCATACCGCAGTGACAATCATTTACTTGGGTTGCAATCGAATCGCTCCGTCTAGACGGATCACCTCCCCATTAAGCATTGGGTTATCTAAAATGCTTAAAGCTAACTTCGCATACTCATAAGGCTTACCTAGCCTTGAAGGGAATGGTGTAGCTTTTCCAAGAGCATCCCTTGCTTCTTCAGGGAGCTGTTCAAACATAGGGGTTTCAAATAAGCCCGGTGCAATAGCCATTACACGGATGCCGTGACGGGCGAGTTCCCTTGATAGCGGCATCGTCATCGCGGCGACGCCACCTTTGGACGCACTGTAAGCCGCCTGACCGATTTGCCCTTCATAGGCAGCGATTGAAGCTGTGTTAATGATGATTCCTCGCTCCCCATATTCATTCGGCTCATTTTCCTGCATCTTTTCAGCTGCCAAACGGATGACATTGAACGTACCAATCAAGTTCACTTCAATGATTTTAGAAAAAGACTCCAAACGATGGGGCCCATTTCTTCCGACCACTTTTTCACCAGTTACGATGCCGGCACAGTTGATGACCGTGTTTACCTGCCCAAAAGTTTCGACAGTCGTTTGAAGCATGCGCTCAATTTCTTCAGCAGAAGTGACATCCGTTTTGGCAAACAGCACAGAAGAGCCCAATTCTTCTGCAAGCGCTCCGCCTTTTTCTTCGTTTTGGTCAACAATCACTACGCGGCCACCATTTCTGGCAATCTTCCTTACCGTCGCTTCACCAAGCCCTGACGCTCCTCCTGTCACAACCGCTACAACCTCATGGACATCCATACTTATCCCTCCAGTCTTTCAATAACTGTGCCATTCGCCATTCCGTGTCCTTCACAGATGGCAAGCAGCCCGTACTTACCTTCTGTCCTTTCTAATTCATGAACGAGGGTGGTCATAAGCTTCGCTCCAGTGGCACCTAACGGGTGACCCAGAGCAATGGCTCCTCCATTCACATTCAGTTTTTCATGCGGCACGCCTGTCTCTTTCATCCAAAACAAAGGCACAGGAGCAAAAGCTTCATTCACTTCAAAAAGATCGATATCTTCAAGGCTCAGTCCAGCTTTTTGTAAGGCTTTATACGTAGCAGGAACCGGACCTGTCAACATCAGTGTAGGGTCGGAACCGACAACAGCTCTGGAGACAATCCGAAAGCGTGGCTTCAACCCCAGGGCCTCCGCTTTTTTCCGTGACATTAAAAGGACGGCTGCCGCTCCATCACTAATTTGACTCGCATTACCGGCAGTGATTTTTCCGTTTTCCTTGAAAACTGTTTTCAGTGTGGCAAGGGTTTCAACAGATGTTCCTGCCCTGGGACCTTCATCTGTTTTAATTACACTGGAATCACCTGTGCTCACAGGCATAATTTCTTTTTCAAACCGGCCTTCATCAATTGCCATCAGTGCCCTTCGATGGCTTTCAGCTGCATAAGCATCAAGCTCTTCTTTACTCAATTGCCACTGGTCTGCAATCCTTTCTGCTGAATGGCCTTGATTGATCATCTCGTATTTTGACGTCAAACGTTCATTAAAAGATATGCCCTGCATGTTTGAGAACATCGGCACTCGTGACATGCTTTCCACGCCGCCTGCAATGACGACTTCCATGTCCCCACAAGCAATGGCTTGAGAAGCGAAATGAATCGCCTGTTGGCTTGATCCGCACTGGCGATCGAGCGTTACTCCAGGAACCTCCATAGGAAAGCCAGCAGTCAGAGCAGCAATTCTAGCGATATCTCCTGCCTGCTCTCCCACCTGACTCACACAACCTGCGATAACATCTTCCACCTCTACAGGATCGAGAGAAGCTCGATTGACCAGTTCTTTAAGTACATCTGCCAATAGGATATCCGACCTGATTTCGCTGAGCCCTCCATTCCTTTTCCCCACAGGGGTTCTTACTGCTTCTACGATGACGACTTCATTCATAACTTTTCCTCCTATACTAAGCCCATCTTTTTGGCGATAATCGTTTTCATAATTTCATTGGATCCCGCATAAATCGCAGTGACTGGTGCATCACGGAACCTTCTCGCAATTTCATACTCTTCCATATAGCCATAGCCACCGTGAAGGTGCATACATTCCATCGCCACCTTTTTCACAAGGTCGGTCGTCCACCACTTGGACATCGATACTTCTTTCACAACGTCCTCACCGTTCATGTGCGCTTCAATCGTTCGATCCAGGAATGTCCTCCCGATTTCCACTTCCGTTTGAAGTTCTGCGAGCTTGAATTGAGTATTTTGAAAAGAAGCAATCGACTTTCCAAAAGCTTTGCGCTCCTTCACGTATGCAACCGTCAACTCAAGCATCCGTTCACAGGCTGCAATCGCCCCTATCCCGACAATCAAACGCTCCTGTTGCAGCTGGTTCATCAAATAATAAAAACCCTCGCCTTTTTTACCAAGAAGGTTGTCCTTAGAGACGGCTGCATCCTCGAAAATCAGCTCAGAAGTATCCTGGCTGTTCAGGCCGATTTTATCGAGCTTTCTACCGCGGGAAAAACCAGGCGTGTCCCTTTCAACGACCATCAGACTGATCCCCTTATACGCTGGAGATGCATGAGGGTCCGTTTTACACACAACGACAACTAAATCCGCGTGGATCCCATTCGTGATGAATGTTTTTTCACCATTCAGTGTGAATCCTTTTTCATTTTCTACTGCTGTCGTACGTATAGATGCAAGGTCCGACCCTGCTCCCGGTTCGGTCATCGCGATCGCTGTAATACATTCTCCCGTCGTACATTTCGGAAGCCACCTTTGTTTCTGTTTTTCGGTCCCGTAAGTTTCTAAATAAGGAACGACAATGTCAGTGTGCAAACCGACTCCAATCAGTCCTGTCCCCACTTTTTCCATCTCTTCATTGATGACAACGGAATAGCCGAAGTCTGCTCCAAAACCACCATATTTCTCATCGAGCCAAGGACATAGGTATCCCTGTTCTCCAAGCTTTCTCCAGAAATCACGGGGAACTTCCCCTGCCTTTTCCCATTCATCGTAATAAGGATAAGCTTCTTTTTCTAAAAACTTCCGTAAAGATTGACGGAGTATTTCATGTTCTTCTGTTATGTATGATGCCTTCATAATCTTCCTCCCTGAGCATTCTTCGCTATTGGATGTAATTCTCTCTTTACTCCTCTCTTTCCTGCCACAAACAGAAAACGCTTACATTTTTATGTATTTAGAAGCATTTCGACACACTCTAGTACTGCCACTAACCATTACGGCGCGAAAAATGGATAGTAAAGTAGGAGTTTCAGTTGAATAATTGATGCAAAAAACCAGCCTGTATTGGGCTGGTTTTTGGGTGTTAGTCTATAACTTTTTCAATGGCAAAGGCGACGCCATCTTCTTTGTTGGACGCTGTTACAAAGTCTGCGGCTTTTTTCACCGGCTCCTGGGCATTGCCCATAGCGACACCGAACCCTGCTTCGCGAATCATCGCGATATCGTTCATACTGTCGCCAACCGCCATCACTTGATCCATTTCTAAATCAAGCCACTGGCAAACTTTCATCAGGGCTGCTGCTTTATTTACACCTTCAGGGTTGATTTCAATGTTTGTCGGACTGGAGTTGGTTACTTCCAAGTCTTGATTTGCATTGACTTCGTCGAGAATGGCTTGTCTTACTTCGTCATCTTGTATATCAAAGCCGAACTTCAACCAATCGTAGTCTACAATCTCTTGGTCGAATGGGTTCTGGGTGTTGTACAAGCCCTGCACGGTCGAGGACCAAAAATAAAGGTCATGTTCTTTTTTCAATTCCCATAGACGTTCCACATGTTTATGTTCGAGCCTATTTTGTTCTACGAGTTTAAATTCATGGTCATAAATCTCCCCACCATTGATTGTTACAATATAGGAAGAGCGGCCGAGGTCTTCAGCGATGTTACGGCACCGAGATAAAGACCTTCCAGTACTTAATACAACGTGGATGCCTTTTTCCTTGGCTTTTTTTATAGCTGCTGCGTTGGCCTCGGATACTTCGCCTTCATGATTGACGGTGGTTCCATCTAAATCCAAAGCAATCAATTTGATGTCTCTTGTCATGTGATTCACGTCCTCTCTCTAATGTACCTATTTTAATATAAGGAAGTTCCATACACAATTCAAAAGGCACCTGTGGAGGTTCGGCTTAATTTCATATTCTATGATCATGAATTCATCTTTTCCTAAAAAGAGACCTCTTACAGGAACCCATCATTCAGATGATTACTTTTATACCTTAATGGGTATGGATAAGGAGAACTAATTTTCAAGGAGGTATTTCATGTTTCACTATACGGTGGAAACGGACAAAGGTTTGGATGAAGCGATTGAAAGTCTTGAGGCCAATCTGAAGGAAGCGAAGTTTGGCGTGTTATGGAACTTTGACATCAAAGATAAGCTTCATGAAAAAGGACTGGAATTTGAAAAAGAATTTAAAGTCCTGGAAGTCTGTAATCCTAAAGAAGCGCAACGTGTGTTAAATGAAAACGTCATGGCTGGTTATTTCCTTCCTTGTAAAATGGTGGTCTATGAAGATGGAAATAAGACGAAAATCGGTATGCCCAAGCCGACTTCCTTAACTCAGATGGTTGAGGATGACAACATTCAAGAGATGGCCAGTGATATTGAAGAAAGATTGAAGAAATGCATGGATCAAAGCGTATAATTATATAAAAGAGCCGCTAACTTTAGCGGCTCTTTACACTTTAATTGACAGTTATTCTTCTTTATTTCACGTACAACGTTTAACTTCCTTATCAAAAACCCATCAATGTTCAATGGGAGGTAAAGCCTCAATTTTTTTCCCTTTTAATGAAAAGTGAAATTCCCCCTGACTGGTAAGCGCACCATAAAAGATATCAGAGACATCATAGGTACCCAGACAGGTATGTAACCACTCCATGTCACGCCCTGCTCGATTTAAAAGATCTTGTTGAAGTTGACCATCCAAAATGAGAGGGATGTCATAACCCCCGCCCCTATACGGAAGGCCCATATCTTCCCGGGTCACCGCTTCTTTCGCGTTTTTCAGTTTGACGGATAATTGGCCATTCGGTTCAATGATACCCAGTTCGACACTGTCGAGCTCAAAAACATTCTGTTCTCTGAGCATGTGTGTAATGTTATCCAGAGAATATTGGATGCGTGAGATATTCTCTTCAATCATTTCCCCATCAAATACAACGATAGTCGGCTCAAACGTCAGGACCTTCCCTATCTTCCTGTTTCTCAACTTGAGCCAAACGATGAATTTTTGTAGAAGTGCGATGAAAATAATAGCCGTCACGGTATGGATATGGTCAATTTTTGGATCGGCAATATCTGCCCCGACTACAGAGCCCAATACGAGCACAACTAAAAAGTCGAATACCGGCAATTCTCCAATCGACCTTTTGCCCATAAATAACCCTACCCCTAGAAGTAATGGCAAGATTGTCAGGATCCTTCCTATCACTTTTAGTGTATCCATCCACATATCCATATCGATCACCTCTGGTTTAGCTTTGCACGGGTAGTGATCCATTATCCAAAAAAAATACGTGTCGGGGTGTTGACATTATACCTTGTGGGGTATATTATTAGTCATGTACTGTTCAACAGCGACAGAAAAAAACTTCACAAGGGAGGTCAATTCGATGGAATACAATGACGCAATGAAGAACAGAATGAAACGTCTTGAAGGTCAGTTACGAGGCGTTCTGAAAATGATGGAAGAAAATAAAGACTGCAAAGATGTCATTACGCAGCTTTCCGCTTCCAGAAGTGCGATTGACCGTGCGATCGGGCTCGTGGTAAGCTCCAACCTTGTGGAGTGCATCCAGGACGCTGACGATCAGGAAAACAAAGAAGCTTCGATCAATGAAGCTGTTCAATTGCTTGTCAAAAGCAGATAAATTTTTTTACAATGAATTATACCCATACACGTATAACTATATATTATTAGGAGGAAGAAAATATGTCTGAGACAAAAAAGACGAATATTATTTTATTCAGCGGGGATTATGATAAAGCAATGGCTGCTTATATCATAGCGAACGGAGCAGCCGCTTATGATCACGAAGTTACGATTTTCCACACATTCTGGGGGCTGAATGCTCTACGTAAGGATGAAAATATCCAAGTGAAGAAAGGCTTCATGGAGAAAATGTTCGGCAAAATGATGCCGCGTGGAGCAGACAAGATGGGCATTTCCAAAATGAATTTCGCTGGTTTCGGTCCTAAGATGATTAAAGACGTCATGAAAAAGCATAATGCGATGCCATTGCCGGATCTTATTGAAATGGCTCAAGAACAGGAAATCAACTTGGTGGCATGTACGATGACAATGGATCTTCTAGGATTGCAAAAAGAAGAATTGCTTGATGACATTCAATACGCAGGCGTTGCTGCATATCTAGCGGATGCAGAAGATGGCAACGTTAACCTGTTTATCTAATTAGGAGGTATCATTTATGAAAACAATGACAGCAAAAGAAGTAGAACAACAACTATCTGAAGGTAAAGAACTGAACATTATCGATGTACGCGAAGACGAAGAAGTAGCTGAAGGAATGATTCCTGGTGCGAAACACATCGCTCTAGGTACTGTCGAAGAGCGTGCAAGTGAATTGGATAAGGATAAATCTTATATTATGGTTTGCCGTTCTGGCGGTCGCAGCGGTCGTGCATCACAGATCCTAGACGAAAAAGGATTTGATGTGACGAACATGGAAGGCGGCATGATGAGCTGGGAAGGTCCTACTAAATAAATAAATGAACAATACACCTGCAAGGGTAGAGGAGGAATGTAAGAATGGAATTGAAAACAGATCTTACGTTAGATGCCAAAGGATTAGCATGTCCGATGCCGATTGTGAAGACAAAAAAAACAATGAAAGACATCGAAGCTGGTCAAGTCCTTGAGATTCAAGCAACAGATAAAGGGTCTAAAGCAGACCTTGAAGCATGGGCGAAAAGTGCAGGCCATCAGTACTTGGGTACGATCGAAGAGGGAGACGTACTCAAGCACTATGTCCGCAAATCAAGCGGTGAAGAAGAGCAGGAGAAAAAACACCCGAATGTTGTAAACAATGAAAACTTAGATGCACTTCGCAAAAACGATGACGTCCTTGTCTTAGATGTGCGCGAATCTGCTGAATATGGTTTTGAGCATATCCCTGAAGCAACATCTATTCCACTTGGTGAACTTGAGGAACGTGCAGACGAACTGGATCGTACGAAGAACGTTTATATCGTCTGCCGTACAGGAAGCCGAAGTGACCTTGCTGCACAGAAACTGACAGAAAAAGGTTTCGAGAATGTTTACAATGTCGTTCCAGGCATGAGTGACTGGAATGGAGAAACGACAAAGCTTTAATTCTATATTTTTTTATTAAAATTAATACCCTAGGAGGTAATAAGATGACTGTTAAAAACATGACGGTAAAAGAAATTACTAATAAAGTGTTGAATAATGAAGAGCTATTTCTTCTTGATGTTCGAACAGAAGATGCGTACCAAGACTGGAAAATCGAAGGAGAAAACTTTTCTTACTTGAACGTTCCTTATTTCGATCTCCTTGATGGTGTCGAAGAAATCGCAGATCAGCTGCCAAAAGATAAAGAAATTGCTGTCGTTTGTGCCAAAGGCGGTTCTTCTCAAATGGTTGCTGAAATGCTTGTAGAAGAAGGATTCGAAAATGTTTACTCCGTAGAAGGCGGAATGAAAGCCTGGAGTGAGCACTTGGAGCCGATCAAAGTCAATGACCTGAAAGATGGCGGCGAGCTTTATCAGTTCGTACGTATCGGTAAAGGCTGCCTTTCCTACATGGTTGTATCTAACGGGGAAGCAGCAATCATTGACTCTACAAGAATGACAGATGTGTATGTTGATTTCGCTAAAGAACTAGGTGTAAAAATCACAAACGTTTTTGATACGCACTTGCATGCCGATCACATTTCTGGTGGACGCAAGATTGCAGAACAAACAGGTGCCACGTACTGGCTCCCTCCAGAAGATGCTGGTGAAGTGACATTCGATTACCAACCCCTTCGTGATGGAGACCATGTCACTGTAGGAAATACAAACATCGATATTCATGCGTTGTATTCTCCTGGCCACACAAAAGGATCTACTTCTTTCGTCGTGGATGATCAATACTTGATGACAGGCGATATTCTTTTCATCGACTCTATCGGACGTCCAGACCTTGCTGGAAAAGCAGATGACTGGGTTATGGACCTGAGAGAGACCCTTTATACACGTTATAAAGAGCTTTCTGACGAACTGATCGTCCTTCCAGCTCACTTCATGATTATGGATGAGTTGAACGAAGACGGTACTGTTGCAGAAAAACTGGGAACTCTATTTGAAAAGAACCACGGATTGAACATCGATGATCAAGATGAGTTTAGAAAAATGGTGACAGAAAACTTGCCACCTCAACCGAATGCTTATCAAGAGATCCGTGAAACAAACATGGGTAAAATCAGCCCGGACAATGAAGAACAGCGTGAAATGGAAATCGGCCCGAACCGTTGTGCTGTAAGATAAAAACTCATGAGCCTGCGAATCCAGGCTCCCCTACAATCAATTAATAAACATTTGGAGGTATTTAATTATGAACGTAACAAAAACACTTGATGCAACAGGACTAGCTTGCCCAATGCCAATTGTGAAAACAAAGAAAGCAATGAAGGACATCGAAGCTGGAGAAGTACTTGAAATCCACGCAACAGATCAAGGTGCAAAGGCAGATTTGACTGCATGGGCGAAGTCCGGAGGTCACGAACTTCTACAAACAGAAGAAGATAACGGTGTATTCAAGTTCTGGATTAAAAAGGGCGAATAATCAGGAATCACCTGAAGAACATTATGGAATAAAGGGAACCTAGGACGGTTCCCTTTTTTATAGGAGGTAAACAGACTATGGAATTCGGATTAATCATCACGATCTTTCTTATCGGCTTCATAGGATCTTATATATCCGGAATGCTCGGCATCGGGGGTTCCATCATCAAATATCCAATGCTGCTTTATATACCGCCGCTTGTTGGTTTTACAGCCTTCACCGCCCATGAAGTATCCGGCATCAGTGCCGTGCAGGTCTTTTTCGCGACCATCGGTGGTGTTTGGGCCTACCGTAAAGGCGGTTTCCTGAACAAAGAGCTCATTTTATATATGGGTGTCAGTATTTTGATCGGTAGCTTCATAGGTGGTTATGGATCAAGGTTCATGGCTGAAGACGGCATTAATATTGTTTACGGTGTTCTTGCTTTAATTGCGACCGTTATGATGTTCGTACCGAAAAAAGGTATTGATGACAAGCCATTGGATGAAGTCACCTTTAACAAACCTCTAGCTGCCATTCTCGCACTGATTGTAGGAATAGGAGCAGGGATTGTGGGTGCCGCAGGAGCTTTCTTATTGGTACCGATCATGCTTGTTGTGCTTAAGATCCCGACACGGATGACGATCGCATCATCTCTTGCTATTACGTTGATTTCATCCATCGGAGCGACAGTCGGAAAAGTGACGACAGGTCAGGTTGAATACTTCCCAGCAGCCATCATGGTTGTAGCCAGTTTAATTGCTGCACCCCTTGGCGCGATGGCTGGAAAGAAGGTAAACACAAAGATTCTACAAACCGTCCTTGCCCTATTGATCTTAGGGACGACAATCAAAGTATGGATGGATATCTTCTAATACTGAGCATACAAAAAGAGCAGGACTCCTAAGGAGCTCTGCTCTTTTTGTATGCTTATATCTTTCCTCCTGAATACTCCCTGGACACAAGACTGCTTCTTTAACGCTGTAATTGCAAGTCTAATCCTAGTAGACTTCTCTAAACAATTTCCTTTTAGAATAGATCAAGTGGACTGGACTAGGTATACCTTTTCAGGGGACTTACCTCCTTAAGATCAACCGTGGATGATTGTATAATAAAAACCCTCTCTCCTTTATATAGAGTGACCTAATAAAATGAGACTTAATAAAACACCTTCAAAGTTGTAATACTACTTACACTTGGAGGTGTTTTTCTTATGGGTAAAAAAGTTCATTATCCTGAAGAAGTTAAGAAGAAAGTTGTT